>CP054184.1:915000-3315000 GCA_015709715.1 Nitrospira sp. | reverse complement strand
GGCCATAATAGGATTCACCGAGCCAATAATGCGCGTTCGGTGTCAAGGACGTCGAGGGGAAATCCTTGATGAACCGCTGAAAGCCGCTGACGGCCAGGTCAAATTTTCCGTTGAGATAGTCGTTGTAAGCCAGGTTGAAGGCCGAGGTCGGAGTGATGGTAATCGGCTGCACGCCGGGCACCGCCGAAGGCAGATCAATCGGCGCCGCAGGCTTGGTCACCCGCGCCTGACGAGTCGCCTCGGCCAACGCGAAGTCCGACCGCGCCGCAGCCGCTTGGGCCATCTGCGCCTCCTCGATCTTGGCTAAACGCCCTTCCAACTTCTGCAGCCGCGCCAACGCATCATCGAGCCTGAGTTTACCCCCTTCCGGCTCCCGCACCCGTTCCAACGCTTCCAACCGGCGCTGCATCGCCTCGAACCGCTTTTGCTCCTGGTCCTGAGTCTTTGCGATGATCGACACCTGGTCCCGCACTTCCAGGAAATCGGCGTGCTTCGCGCAACCGGTGAAGATCACGCCGGCGGCACAGCACAAACCCACTTGCAACGACACAATGAGTCGACGGCTCATCGCTCAGGCAGCTCCTTTAGTTGGTTCAGCTTATCGACGGCTTTATTGGCTTCCGGCGACCGGGGATACAGATCGATGACCTGCTTGAGCGCCGACGCCGCCCGTTTCCGATCTTTGAGCGCCAGATAGGCATACCCCTTTTTCAGTAGCGCGGCAGGCACCTTCTCGCTGGCAGGATGATTCAGCTGCACCTGGTCATAGGCATCGATGGCGCGCGAGTAATCCTTCTTGCCGTAGTAGGACTCCCCCAACCAGAACCGAGCGTTGGGCGCAAGGTCTGAATGGGGATGTTGCGCCAGAAATTCGGCGAACCCCTGCCTGGCTCCATCCAAGTCTCCATCCTTGAATCGGGTTAAAATCCGTTCGTAGAACTCACGATCGGCCAGGAGCGCGGCGCTGCGATTCTCCGATCGGCTCGTCGCGCCGTTGGCCGATGGGGGTGGCTCTGCAGGGGGCAGAGCCTGCGGGACCGGAGCGGCCTCGGCAACCACGGGGGCAGGCTCGCTGCGCGGAACGGCAGCGGTGCGCAAGGAGGCCAGGTGCTGTTCCACCTGCTTCAGGAACGCATGCTGATTTTCCAGATTTTTGTCGAGCGTCACGATCTGAGACTGGATATGAGCGACCTGCCGCGAAGTCTCTTCGATTCGACGTTCCTGGTCATCGCCACGGGAGACGAATTTTCCCCCGGCATTCTCCAAGGCCTTGGCGACCGACGCTACGCTCCGGTTGACTTCGTTCAAGTGCTCGGTCGTGACCTTGTTGTCGGCATCGATTTTTCCAGCCAACGCTTCTGTCCTGCGGCCTAAGGCCGTGGTTTCCTGTTCCAGAGAGCTCGCAAGATGCTTGACCGTTTGATCCTGCTGCATCACACGCTCGCCCAGGTTGGTCAGGGCCGAGCGGAATTCGACCAGAGCCTGGTTAAATTTAACCACCTGATCCGCCATGGTTTTGTTCTGAGCATCAAGCTGGGCCACATTGTGGGAACGGCTTTCGAGTGTGGTCAGCAGACGCTGCTGCTCGTCCAGCCGCGAATCCACTTTCTGCGCCAGCGCCGTGTTGGTCTTCGACACCGCATCGAGCATATTCTTCTGAACAGCCTCGATATGGGAGGCCACCTGATCGAGACGCGTCGTGAGAGCCGTGAGTTCCGCCCTGCTGCGGTCCCGTTCCCCCTTGAGCAAAGCATCCTGGTCGACGAGTTGTTTTTCTACCCAGCCGAGTCGTTTGCTTTCTTCAATGGAACGCTTCTCTCCCTCGCGGAGCTGCTGAGTAAATTTCACGTCCTGAGAGGCCAGCTTGGCGAGCAGATCGTCCTGCCGCGCTTCAAGCGTTTGGGCCCGATGGATCGCTTTATCCACATCGCCGCGCAAAGAGGGAATATCCTGCTCGCGTAGCGACACGATTTCCTGGTTTTGACGAGCCCGTGTTTGGGCCAGCTCTTCGGTCGACTGCTTGATGCGACGTTGTAGCTCGCGTTCGGTCTGCTTCAGATCCGCCTGTTGGGCCACACAACCGGACAAGAATGCCATGCCGGCCGCGAGGACCACGACGACGCCCTGCTGTACCCTGATCGTGTCGGAGAACAGGCGACGTCCGCCGTTCCTTGGTCCGATGCTCATCGTGTTTCGCTGAGGTACTTCGCCGTCCATGACAAGCCTCCCTTTACCGCCAGCTGTTGCCGGGAATCATGTCACATCACCCACATTCCGAACAGTTATTTCGACCGGACCACGACGTGTCCGCGACGATTCTGCTGATAGCAGCTCTCCGTCCGCTCATTGCAGAAGGGACGTTCCTTGCCGTACGACACCACCGCCAAGCGGTTCGCTCCGACGCCGAGTTCAACCAGATAGTTCCGCACGGCCTTCGCACGCTTCTCACCCAACACCAAGTTATACGCCAGCGTACCGCGCTCGTCGCAGTGACCTTCGATCTTCACCAAGGCGGTGGGGTTGTTCTTGATCCACTGCGCGTCCTCCATGAGGGACTGCCGCCCTTCTTCGGTAATCGTCCAACTGTCATATCCGAAAAATACATCCCGCAGTCCCGCTTCCGCAGACGCGGCCTGTTCCTTGGCCTGCTCGCGGCGAATGTCCTCGATTTGGCGCGCGGTGCTTTCCGACGGTTCCACTTTGGCCAACATGGTGCCGCTGCCACCCAGCCGCTCCTCCGACGGAGCCTTCCCACCGGAGACGGAATCGAAGCCGCGCAGCCCGCCCACCTCCGGCTCATCCTGAGGCTTGCTCGACAACGACAAATCCGGGAACGTAGACCCGCTGGACCCTGCTGAATCGAATGAGCTGCTCGGGCCGGTGGCCCCTCCGGTCGATCCCATTGAGCCCATGGCACTCGGCGGCGGCCCGCCCGACTTCGCCATTCCGCGTTCCGACGACTGGGCATCACCGCCGGACTGAATGGATTTTTTGGAACAGCCCCCTTGAAGGACCAATAGCATCCCGACTGCTACCGTCAGGCCCATTGTCGCTACCCGTATCGCCATGTCATTACTCCTCGTGCTGGTGAAGGTTGTTACGTTGAATGATCGATCGCATGGGGCTGGTCGTGCTCACAGCGCAGGAGACCACGAAGGCGAGCTGTTGTGGGTCCCGCCGAATGTGATGCGCTCCAAATCTTTGCCGTCCGTATTCACCATATAGATATGGCTCTTGCCGTCGATGGTCGAACTGAAGGTCAAATGCCGACCGTCCGGAGACCACGACGGTGAATCGTCAATGCCGTTGCCGGTCGTCACCTGTACGCGTTTCTGCCCATCCGGAGAGATGATGCAGATCTTGTACAGACGTTGCGCCGTACGACAGACGTAGGCGATCCAATTGCCGCGCGGCGACCAGGCAGGTGCGGCGTTATAGTCTCCTTCATAGGTCAAGCGACGCACATTGGCTCCATCGGCGCTCATGATGAAGATTTGCGGAGATCCGCCGCGGTCGGACGTGAATGCCATCTCGCGGCCCGTCGGGGACCAGGTCGGAGACAAGTCCCCGCCTTGATTCACGGTCAGCCGCTGAGACGTCTTCGTCCTGGTGTCGAGTTTGTAGATCTCCGAGTTGCCGTCCTGACTGCTGGCAAAGGCCAGGAAATTGCCGTCGGGCGATAACGCAGGCGTGATATTCAACCCCCCCATGGAGACCAATGTCCAGCGCTTGCCGGTGGCCAACTCCAAGATGTCGATGTCCTGCGCGTTGCGACTGCGATAGGCCGTGAAGACGATGAACCGCCGATCCGGGGACCATCTCGGCATGAGATTGAGAAATCCGTCGGCCGTAATCTGCTTCGGCTCATAGCCGTCATAGTCCATCACGAACAGTTCACGTGCATTGCCATGTTCGGCAACATACACGATTTTCGTTCGCGCGATGCCCGGCTCGCCGGTATAGCGAAAGACCAGTTCGTCCGCAAACCGATGCGCCATCAAGCGCACCACGGAGGTGGATCCGACATATCGCTTACCGCCCACAACCTCATCGCTGCCGCTGTCGTAGACGAATCCGTCCATGAGCAATTCGCTGTCTTTGGCGCCATTCTTCTGCCCGGATTTTCCCCAGACCAACACCGAGACACCGTTCTCGGCCGCTTGTTTAAAAACGGCCTTATCAGCGACGGTGACCTCGCGCGTCTTGACCCCGATGCCCGGTAGATCCACCAACGAAAACACCAGCGACCGCTGCAGATCGGCCTTCAGGACCTCTTCAATACGCCCCCCCAGCCATTCGGGCGCGCCGCCGTTCTGGAATCCGAACACCCCGATGGGAATTTTTTGGAAGTCCGGTCTGGTCGCCTCAAGAAACACATCTGTGGCGCGGGAGTCCAGAATACCAAAGAGTCCGGCGCCCACCACCACACAGAGGGCCATCATGAGACCGATGATCGTCCGATTCATCCTGCAGCCTCGCCTACAGCAAAAGTGAAGTGGGCATCGAAATACGACTCTGTCAAATCAGGCGGAAAAGGCGGCAGCGGAATCGCACTCTGAATGGCCCGCTGGGCGGACAGGTCATAATATTCGTTGCCTGACGATTGTTCGATGACCACCGTCCCCACTCGACCATCGCGCTCCAATCGGAACTTCACGACGACCGTGAGGGCCTTTCCCGACAGGTCGACCGGAGGGGCCGTCCAAAACCCGCTGATTCTCGCCTGCACACGAGCCAGGTATTGATTCGACCCAGAGATACCTGCTACTCGCAATTTTGTATCCGGCTTGGTTCGGGTCACGCTTGCGGTCACCGGCGGAGCGCTGGCCACCGGTTGCGGCTCGCGGAACATGGGCTTGACTTCACGCACCGGCTCAGTGACTTTCACCGGAGGCGGAGGCGGAAGTTTCTTCAAGTCCTGCAATTCGCGGTCAAGTTCGCTGTGCAACTCTTCCGACAGCGAAGCGCGCTTCGGAGGAGGAACGGTGGGTTTCGCCGGCTCATGCGGAAGATCCGCCGATGCCGCGGGAGCCAGATCCGGCACCTTCAACCTCTTCAGCATCGCATCCAATTCCGATCGATCAGGCGATCGCTCCAGCTTGGCCTGTGCGGCACGTTTGGCCTCCGCCGGTTTCATGGGCGCCAGATCTCCATACTGCGGCGCATTCGGCGGCAATTCGATATCCTTCATCACATCCTTCAGCACATCTGTCCGATTCGTCACGGGAGCCGTGGCCGGTGCATGGGTTGCCTGCGAAATCGGCTGTGGAGCCGAGAGAGTTGGAACCGGCAACCGCGGAGCGGGAGTCGGAGCCGGAGGAACCGGAGCCGGGGGAGCCGGTTTCGCCACTGGAGCAGTCTGAACAGGCGGCGGAGTCGGAGCAGGAGTCTGGACCGGTTTCGGCGGGACAGGAATCGGAGCAGGCTGGACCGGCCTGGGGACCGGACGAGGAACGACCTTCTCAACCCGTTCCATTTTTTCCACCTTCTCCATCTTCGGCTCCGGCTTTGGCTCTACGGCAGGCAAGGTAACCAGCGATACCTCCACCGCAGACAGCGGGCGTTCCGTTTTCTTGAACAACTTGACCCCCATGATGAGGGTCAACACGCACAGATGCAGAAGCAGGGACACCATCACCGTCTTGCGAAGACGGCTCTCCCCGGCATCGCCTCCGTCACCGGTGAGGAACAGCGAAGTCTGTCTTGGCAGGGTTTGGAAGGTCATGAATTGCGATACGACCGCGCGGACTCGACCTGTGAGCCGCTATTTCTTGCGTGGCTGCGCCGGAGTCGGCATCGAGTCACTCACCCGCTCGGCACCAGTGGGCTCCGTTACCATCCCGAGTTTTTCGATCCCGGCCTTTTTCACACTGTCCATCACCTGCACCACAATTCCGTAGGGCACATCCCGATCGGCTCGCAGAAACAACGACACATCCGGACTTTGATCCTTCAACACGCGCAGTTTCTGGTCAAGCTGCATGAGGCTGACCTGATCCTTATCCAAGTACAATCGTTGGTCTCGCTCAATGGACAAAACCGCCCTCGCTTCCGGCTTAATCGTATTGCTGGCCGATTTCGGCAGATTGATATCCATCCCTCGATACAGCATGGGAGCGGTGACCATGAAAATCACCAGCAGCACCAACACCACATCCACGAGCGGAATCACGTTGATCTCCGCCATGAAACGGCGATGGCGCGTCTCCGTCATCATCCCTGCACCCCGACGGCCGTCTGCTTCAATCTGGTCTGCAAGGAGCGCACGGCTTCCACCGTAAACGACTCGATCCGAAACACGGTCTTCCGAATGCGGGTGAGGAAATAATTGTAGAAAATAACGGCGGGAATGGCCGTAAAAAGCCCAGCCGCCGTGGCCACCAAGGCCTCGGATACCCCCGGAGCAACGGCCGCGATGCTGGCAGTGCCTTGCAGACCGATTTCACGGAACGAATCGATAATGCCCAACACCGTGCCCAGCAATCCGATAAAGGGCGTAATATTGCCGGTGGTGGCCAGAATGGGCAGATAGGATTCCAACTGGGACACCTGATTTTGCACCAGGTAGGCAACGGTCTTGTCCACATAGTGGTGATCAAAGGCGGGCGTCGGTTCTTTTGACGCGCTGGTGCTCAACAACATATCACTGGTCGAGGGCGCGACACGATCCATCAACCCTTGAAACACTCGCGCACTCGGACTGCCGTCCACGCGTTTCGATTGGCGATACAACTCATCGAGGTCTCGAATCTTCGTGAAGGCGTTAAAAAATCGCTGGTCCTCGCGATCCGCCGTCTTAAAACTGCGCCACTTATAGAAGATCACGCCCCATGAAATGATGGAGGCGAACAACAGCAGGAGGAGCACGATCTTTGAGACCGCTCCCAACGAACCGACCACCCCCATCACTCCAGATTGGAACATGAGCCTAGACCTTTCCCTTCACATGGCGTCAAACGGAAAACGATAGCATGGAATGTACCAAATGCTGGGGGAATGGCGGGGCCGACGGGATTTGAACCCGCGACCTCCAGATTGACAATCTGGCGTCCTAACCGAGCTGAACGACGGCCCCACGCAACCCAAGATGGCGGAAGAAGATTCCGGCTTCTACGACTTTACTGGCTAAATGCTGTAGCAAGCTCTTTTGTACATCACTATATATCGATAAGGCAATGCCTGATCGATCAAACCCGGCAATTCTCAACGTGGTAGGCGGAACAGGGATCGAACCTGTGACCTCTGCCTTGTAAGGGCAGCGCTCTCCCAATTGAGCTATCCGCCCGAGCGTGTTTTCACTTGGCAGATTTTCGGGATGCTATCAACTCCGACTATCGGTGTCAATAAAGAATGGTGCATAGTTTGCAGAGATTTACTCACCGGCGAGACCTGTTGCGCGGGAAACACGCATTGTGGATTTTTTTCAACTGCGAGGCATCCACATGCGTGTAGATCTGCGTCGTCGCAATGTCTGCGTGCCCCAGCATCGCTTGAACGGAACGCAAGTCCGCCCCACGCTGAAGCAAATGGGTCGCGAACGAATGGCGCAGCATGTGGGGAGAGGGTAAGCCTGAGATACCGGCCCGCTTCGCCCGCAGCCGCAGCAGTTTCCAAAACCCTTGCCGCGTCAACGGCGTGCCCCTCCTCGTGATGAACAGGTATCGCGAGGACCGCTGCTTCAGCAACTCCGCTCGCGCCGTCCGCAGATAGGCTTCCAGCTTATCGACCGCAGGCCGCCCTAGTGGGACGATGCGTTGCTTATCGCCCTTCCCTGTAATACCGACATATCCCACGACCAGATTGCACTGATCCAGCCTCAAGGCAATCAACTCCGAGACGCGTAGACCGGCGGCATACAACACCTCGACCATCACGTGGTCACGGTGATCCTCCGGCGAAAGCAGCCGCGGCATCTCCAGCAGTTTCGTCACATCCTCACAACTCAACGTCTTCGGTAAGCGCCTTGCGCGCACGGCGCTGCGTAAGCTGAGGGTCGGACCGACCGTCACAATCCCTTCTTGCTTCAAGAAGCGAAACAGGCTTCGCACGGCGGCAAGCGCCCGCGCGCGCGACACGGCCGCCAATCCCATTCGATGGAGCCCGTCCATGTAGTGCGTCATGGTCTGTGGGGATACCGCTCGTGCATCCCAGACGCCGTGATCCCGTAGAAAGGCCTGGAACACGGCCACGTCCCGCCCATAGGCAAGGAGTGTGTTGCGAGACAACCCGCGCGTCACCCGGAGATAAGTCCGGTATCGTTCCAGGTATTCCTCGAGCGGCAGTCGCTCCGGTCGCGCCTCGGTTTCACCAATCTTCGGCTGCAACGTCATTCCCCTTGTCCGTGGCGTTCCCCTTCTGAACGACTATAACCAAGCAGTGACCATCACACAACGCAATGCGCGCAACTTACCTTGACACCCCCGCACCTGTTTCTTATAGTGGCCAAGATTGCGGCGAGAGCGTTCGCAATGCATAGGAGTCAATGGTTTCTCGATCAGGATCCCGCGCCTCGCATCGCCGCGTGTACAGCCTCGCCCTCGCGGTGACCTTTCTCGTAGGCTGTGTTGCGTTTGCTGACGCAGCTCCCGCCTCG
Organism: Nitrospira sp.; assembly: GCA_015709715.1. Taxonomy (NCBI): domain Bacteria; kingdom Pseudomonadati; phylum Nitrospirota; class Nitrospiria; order Nitrospirales; family Nitrospiraceae; genus Nitrospira; species Nitrospira sp. The sequence continues at coordinate 3,306,407 of CP054184.1, read as the reverse complement.
AAAGCATCGCCTCCTCCCAAAACCAGCCAACCCAAACCGCAGGGCAATACCGGCCAAGCCACCTTAGACCAGGCCAAGAAACTCCTCGATTCGGAACAATACGAACCTGCCGCCGCCCTCCTGCGGCGCTTTATCGAGAGCAGTCCTGCCCCAGACCTTCTCGATGACGCCTACCTCCTTACGGCCGCTGCCATGTTCGGGCTGAAGGATCAGACCGAGACGGTTCGATACATCAACCAGTTATTGGGTGAATTCCCGGCGTCGGATTTAGCGGACCGAGCCAAACTGCTGCTCGCGCGCACGCATGCCCGAGCCGGGAATCTCGACCTGGCGTTGCCGCTGCTTGCGGAGGTTCGCAGCCTCTCCACGAACCCGGACACTAAACGGGAGGCCCTACGCCTGACCGGTGAATTCCAGGCGCAGAAGAAGGATGTGCTGCGCACGATTCAAGCCTGGCTGGACGAACTCCCACTCGATACCGGAGATCAGGCCCGCGAGACCGAAGGATTGATTCGAGAATTCGTCCAAGAGAAGCTCGATGTGCCGGCTCTCATCCGAGTGCGTGATGCCTATCCCAGGAGTTTTCCCGGCGATCTGGCCTCGATCAAGCTCATCGAGCTTCATTCTGCGGCGGGTGAAGACCACTTGGTCGAACGCGATTTGAAACTATTCTTGAGTCGATTCCCCAACCATTCTTACACCACCAAAGCTGCCGAGTTACAGGCCGCCGTGCGGGCGAAGTTCAAATCCCATCCCTATTCGATCGCTGCCATTTTTCCCATGTCGGGCAAGCTCGCGCCATTCGGGACCGAAGTGCTGAACGGCATCCAACTCGCCTTGGAACGAACCAAAGATGGCTCCGACGCTCCGTCGATCGGACTGATCGTTAAGGATACCGAGGCCGACCGTGCCGCCTTTCTCGATGAATTGTCCGGCGTCCTGGCAGACGATCGGCCTTTGGCCGTGATCGGCCCGTTGCTGTCCAGGAACCTTCCCGCGATGGCCGAGCTGGCAGAACGCACGCACATCCCTCTGATTACACCGAGCGCGACCGTGACGAACCTGCGACGGCTCGGCAACTACGTCTTCAGCACCGCCCTGACCTACGGCCATCAAGCCAAACGCGTCGCCGAGTACGCCTTTCGCGAGCAACAGTATAAGCGGGTGGCCATTCTCTACCCCGACACAGTGTATGGCCGCGAATTGGCCCGGCTCTTCGCGCAGGAAATCCGTCAGCAGGATGCGGAACTCATCGCCAGCGAACTGTACAAAGAAGGCGACGCCGATTTTCGTGCCGTGATCGCCAAACTGAAGGCGGAGGATCTCAAGAAATACGGCGTCGAAGTGCCGATCGAGCAGGACCCCACGAAACCCCAGGTCAAATCGAACGGCAAAAAAACAAAACGGATTCTCTATTCTCCCGGATTCGATGCCGTCTTTATTCCCGGTCGGTCATTGGATGTGAGCTTGCTGGCAACCCAACTGGCCTTTCACGACATCGCCGTCCCCCTCCTCGGTACCAATGGTTGGAACACCGCCGACTTCGCGCGCGTGGCGGATCGGAGTATTGAAGGCGGCGTGTTTGTCGATGGATTTTTTGCCGACAGTCCCAATCCTGCCGTGCAAGAATTCGTCGAACGGTATCGCAAACGATATCAGGCAACCCCGTCACTGTTCGCAGCCCAGGGGTACGATGCCGCACGACTCGTCGTCGAGGCGATCCGTCGCGGCGCCACCACGGGAGAGGCCGTGCAGGACTTTCTACTGATGCAGCATGACCTTCCGACCTTGAGCGGCCCCAGCGGGTTCAGCCCGGACGGAACCCTGAACCGCCACGTCTTTCTCATTCAGGTCAAACAGGGCCGATTCGTTCCGATGGAGTGATCGCCATGCCCATGCTCTCCTCGAACAATCCGGTCCTCAGCTCGACGTTCCCACCATGCTTCAGCGACAGGAGTGACTCACATGATCACGGGCCGCAAACGGGTACTCAGCGGAATGCAGCCGAGCGGGCTGCTCCATCTCGGCAACTGGTTGGGGGCGCTCGATAACTGGAAAGCGCTCCAGGAGCAATACGAGTGTTTTTTCTTCGTCGCCGACTGGCACGCGCTGTCGTCGAACTATGCCGACACCTCGCGCATCCGCGAGTTCGTGCGCGAGCTGTTGATCGATTGGCTGGCGGCGGGCATCGACCCCAAACGAGCCACCGTATTCGTCCAGTCGCAGGTGCCGGACCACGCGATTCTGCACCTGCTTTTTTCGATGATCATTCCGGTCTCCTGGCTCGAACGCAACCCGACCTACAAGGAAAAGCAAGAGGAGATCAAGGAACGAGACCTCAGCACCTATGGATTTCTAGGCTATCCCGTGCTGCAGGCGGCAGACATCCTGATCTACAAACCGGACTTCGTGCCCGTCGGCAAGGACCAACTGCCCCACCTGGAGCTTACGCGGGAACTCGCTCGCCGCTTCAACGCGCTCTACCGTCCTGTATTCCCCGAACCGCAGGAACACCTGACCAAGTTCCCCAAGGTCGCCGGCACCGACGGGCGGAAGATGAGCAAGAGCTATGGCAACACCATCAACCTGTCGGACACCGAATCGGTCGTGCGGCAGAAGCTCAAAACCATGATCACGGATCCGGCGCGCGTACGCCGGACGGACCCGGGCAACCCCGATGTCTGTCCGGTCTACGACTTTCACAAGATCTTTTCTCCGCTGCCGGTCATCGAGCAGGTGAATCAGGACTGCCGAAAGGCGGCGATCGGCTGTATCGACTGTAAGAAGCTGGTGGCGGACCGGATTGTGGAGAGGTTGGCGCCCATGTGGGAGGCTCGAGCGGCGCTCACACAGAATCCAGCGCACCTGAACGAGGTGGTGGAAGACGGCCGACGCCGGGCTTCCGCGGTCGCATCACGCACCATGGAAGAAGTACGCGACGCCATGAAGATGTGACGCGGTCGCCTTGCCTCAAGCCGGTTTGGCGAGCTTGCGCCATACGTCGGTCAGGCGGCGTTGCGCCGGGGCTCGGATGCCCGTAAAGGCCAGGCCGAACTCTTTGGGCTGACACCACCGCACAGTGGCCACGTCGATCAAGATAGGATTCGCATCGTCCCCCGGGAAGATGCAGAGTTCCAGTTCCGAGCCCGCCGATACCTGGACCGAACTGAGAATCCGGCAGCCGCCTGGCGACAGATCGGTCAGGTCTCCATCCCCAGCGAGCATTTTTCCCTTCATCGAAAAATGGCTGCGGAACTGCACCCGCACCCGTTCGTGCTTTCGTTTATTCTGCATCATCGCGCCGAGCTCCTGAGTGGTCGATCGACTTACGGTTCCAGCCCAAATGTACGATAGGGTAGAAGTAGGGAAAACACCAGGGATCGCTGTTTCTTCACCGGGAATCACCCGCGCCTTCCCTCAAATGGCACCGGGTGAGAGGGTAACCGCCTGCAGCGCCGGCTACAGCGTCTGCGGTTTCGATTCAGGAAAGGGCTTCCCGACGGCGTCCAATAAATCCCGGTTCACCAGAATGGGAGCGTTGAAGTGGATAGCCAGCGCGATCGAGTCGGACGAGCGGCTATCGAAGACTTTCTCCTGGCCTTGCACCACCACCGTCAAGGCCCCGTAATACGTGCCGGCCCTCAGGGTGATGACCGTTTTGACCACTCGGCCGCCGAAGGCGTCGAGGATCGTGTGCATCAAATCATGGGAGAGCGGACGGGGTAATTTTTCACCGGTCAGGGCCCCTTGGATCGAGGCCGCCACCGTATGGTCCACGAAGATCGGAATCGTCTTGCCTTCCGCGGACAACAGGACCACTGGGCCATGGTCCGACAACCGGACCTGCACGTCGCCGATGGCCACTTGCGGGACAGCGCCCCCCTCGTCCGCCCAGGTCCGGGGAACCGAGGCCGAGATCACCACCACCAACGAGAATAACGGAAGCATGGACCACCACGCTCGCACCTCCATGATCGCCTCCTGTGGCTGCCTGTGAACCCGTCAAGCCCGTACAAACGAATTCGTCGCCCGTTCCCGGCCAATCTCCGTCTCTGCCCCATGCCCGGTCACGACGATGGTATTTTCGTCGAGGGTGTACAGCCGCTCGCGGATGGACTGTTCGATCGCATCGAAATCGCCGCCCCACAGATCAGTTCGCCCGATTCCGCCGCGAAACAACGTATCCCCGGCAAGCACCAGACCGGCAGTCGGAAAGTGAAAACACATCGAGCCGGGCGTGTGTCCGGGGGTATGGAGCGCCACTCCTTGCACGTCACCGACGGGTACCGGTTCCTCATCCTTCAACCAGTAATCGGGCAACGGCGCCGGCACATAGGGCACACCGAACATTCGGCATTGCGTTTCCAGCAACTCCCAGAGCGGTCGGTCATCAGGATGGAGGCAGAGGGTCGCCCCGGTCGCCGCTTTCATGGCGCCGGACGCCAGAAAGTGGTCGAAATGGGCATGCGTATGCAGGATGCTGACGACCGTGAGCCCCAACGCCCGCACTTCGTGCAGGATACGATCGGTGGCCCCTCCGGGATCCACCACGATCGCCTGCTTCGTGACAGGATCACCGATGATCGAACAGTTGCACCCCAGAGGAGGAACAGCGAATGTTTTCCGAATCATGCAACTCCTCACGGTTAGGACGACAGGTCGGGCTCACGGTGGACCGGCCGGCCCTCGATCGAGCGTAGCGACCCACATGACTTCGGTGTCGTACAACGTCCAGTCCCGCTGCCGCCGAACGAACCAGAACAGAAACCCGGCCCCGCTGTTGTCCGGACGATGGTTGGCGACGAACAGCAGGGCTTGGTCGCCACGTAACGTCAAGCCGACGCGGGAAAATACCAAGCGATCGACCGCTTCAGGATCGACATTCGGAACCTCCTGCGCAGGCCAGGCGGTGGGAATGGCCCAGAGCCCGGCTTCCGCGTCCGCAGTGCCGTCTCCTGTTACGAACCGGTACCGCACCCCGAACGAAAAATGGGCACCCAACCTCGCCGGCCGCTGATTCTTCGCCACGAAGTCCCGGATGAGATCCGACGGCAAGCGGCCACCGAAGAATCCTTGTGCCTGCAACCAAGCCAGAGTCGGATTCGCCGGCTGATCGGGATCCAGATAGGCCGACGTGAGCCGCTCGATGATCACTACCCTGGTCCGCACACTCAAAAACTTTTCCGTCACCGCCAAGTCGTAAAAGAGATACTCGTCGGACGGGACCGCCTGCGGAGCCTCTTCCGATGCAGCGACCTGCACGACGGTCGGCATCGGACATACACACCACAGACTCAGCCCCACGAGCACCGTATGCCAGCACCACATGCGGACAGGATAGCCGCTCGGTTTGCCGCCGGTCAAACCGCTCAGAACTTGAATGATGATAGACAAGGGGGGTTGAACTCTGGTAATGGTCTGACTGTTTCATCCTAACTATGACCACGGCCCCCCAGCGATCCCTCGCTCCCTTCCTTGGCCTGACGGTACTCTCGCTGTGCGTCGGATGCGCGCCGGATGAATCCCCCTTCCGCCAGGAAAACGACAACCTGCGCAAGCAACTTGCAAAACAGGAATCGCTCATGACCTCGCTGCAGGACGGCAACAAGGTCATGCAGCAGCAGATCGACTTGCTCAATCAGGAGCTGCGAGACGCGAAAAAACAAACGGAACAGGCGCAGACCGACGCGAAGGCGCTGATGGCCGAAACCAAGGCCCTCGAAACCAAACTCGCAGCCCAGCTCGCGGAGTCGAAGAAACTGACGGGTGAAGTGCAACGGACCGCCGCCAAAGCCGCGCAAGCCCTGGACAGCATCAAGATCGAGGAGAAAGGCTCGCAAGTCGAAGACCTGCCGCGCGCCCTGCCTATCGTGGGCAAGGCCGCCGAAGAAGCCTTGGCCCGAAACGGCTACCATGTGAAGGTGAGCGTCAAGACAGACCAAAAAGCCGTCTTCGTCACCGAGCGCAAGGTTTCCACGCCGACCTCCTTGGAGATGGCGGGATTTCGCAACCAGTATGTGGTGTCGCTCCAAGCCCTACCCACCAATGTCACCAGGCTCAGCGTAAAGGCCGACTTCGAAAAACTCGTCCAAGGCGGCCGCGTCCTCCCGGTCAGCGCCGAAGAGACCGCTGAAATCGAACGCCGCTTGATCGCCGAAATCGGCAAAGCCGTCTCCTCCCCGAGCAAGTTGTGACGACGCGCCGCCCCTCACTCCCACCGATAACAGTCTTGTACCATGCCGTCCTCGCGGCCCTACTGACACTCTGGGCCTGGTTATTGCCTGACCAGGCCGACGCGGTGCGTGCGACAAATCCACCCCCGACACCGGAACTGGCCAAACACCTGACCTCGATCATCAAACGCGCAGCTCCCTCGCCGATGGTGCATATTCCCGAAGGCCCTTTTCTCTTGGGCACCATTCGCGTCGACGACGATCCCTATGGTCTCTGGACGCAGTTTGACGATACGGAATTGCCTCAACACAAGGTCTGGCTCGACGCCTACGACATCGACCGATATGAGGTCAGCCTTGGCGAGTACCTGACGTACCTGCAAGCCCGCAAGATCCATCCCTCGAAGGATCTGCAGCATTTGATCTGGCACGTCATCACCGTGCACTCCGTCACGGATGAGACCCTTTCGCAATGGCCGGCCTTGTATGTCACATGGAGGGAGGCTGACGGCCTCTGCCGTTCCTATGGCAAACGCCTGCCGACGGAGGCGGAGTGGGAAAAGGCCGCCCGCGGCCCCAACGGCAATCTCTTCCCGTGGGGAGACGCACCACCTAGCGCCGGCCTCGCCATGTTCGGACAGCACCACGTCCACGAGATTCCAATCCTCGCGCCGGTGAGCAGCGGTGACGAGGGTAAGAGTTACTATGGAGTGCACCATCTAGCGGGAAACGTCGCCGAATGGGTGAACGACTGGTTCGGCTTCGACTATTACGCCTATATGCCGGAGCGGAATCCGCCCGGACCGACCAGCGGCCGATACAAGGGGCTCCGCGGCGGCTCCTGGAAGAGCAAACCCCAGATGCTCCGCACCGCGACCAGAAGCGGGTCCCCCATCGATCATCGCTCGGCAACGGTGGGATTCCGTTGCGCCAAATCGGTCTCCGTCGAGCCACGGTAACCCTCCCCGCCTCTGCCGATCGGCCCCAGAACGAGGTGTGCCACCGCCCAACATTCCAGACCGAACGGAAAGTACCCGGCATAACCAAGCGCCGGCATTTCGAAGAGCTTGAACGCATGGACAGAGGGAATCGCATACTCCCAATGAGCCAGGCTGCGCACGTTCCACAACTCCCAGAAGAAGCCGCAGATCAATGCCGCCAGCGCCACCGACCATAGTCTCCGCCAATCTCCTCGCTCCGCCTCCCGAAAAATCGTGGGCAGGCCCTGCAGCAATTCCAGCCCCGTGATCAGCATAAGCGGCGCCATCCACAACAAGGGGAAGAACACATTGGGCCAAATCCCGATGGCAACCAGGCCGCCCGCCGCCGCCCCGACCAGCGCCCAGCCAGTGCGCCCTCGATGCCCGAACGACAGCACGGCAAATCGATCCAAGCCGCCGATCAGCTGAGGATAGGTTCCGACCAATTCGGTGGTTCCCAATACGGCGGGCAACACGGTGGAAAACGGCAGCGTGGCCTGCCAGAGATACTCCCAACCGCTTAGATTTCCCCCGCCCACGTAATGCCAGTTTTGGGTGAACCGATTGAGGTATTCGAAACTCCACCAAAAGACGGCGCTCAGCGGGAACAGCGCCAGCACATACCGCGGACGGTCCAGCAACAGACATCGGCCGAGACGCCGGAACGTCAGTGCATTGACCAGCACGATGTACCCCAACCATAGCGGTGTGAACGTGAGCGGCTGAAGCGGGTGCATCCACTCCAGCCGAGTCCAGGCCAGAAACCACGCGACGACTGTCCAACCAAGGGCCAGGGTTCCCCACCAAGGAAAGGCCGCGACCGGTCGCAGCATCCGCTTGCAGCGTGCGCGAAACAGACACGTCACAAACGGCGCCAGGCTCGCCACGATCGCCGCTCCCAATAGCAGAAACGGCAGCCAAGCGAAGGGCGCATGAACGACCGACCGGGTCCTAGGTGGAAATTCGAGGTAGGGGTCGAGCGAGCGACCGGCCAGCCAAATCCCGGACAGAGGCGGCAACAGAATAAGCACCGGCACCGCGACCAGGACTGTCAGTCGGCGAAGGAGCCCGCGACCATGCTGTGTCTCATTCCGCAACAGCAATGCTCAGCCCACGTCGTTCAGGTGCAGACATTCTGGACAGGTTGTCCCGACGAGACAGAATGCGCGTATCAATGCGGCCGGATTGTGGTCGGTTGAGAAAGCCCGCGTAAAGTTAACCCCGCAAGAACAAGGCGAAAGTTAGCAAGGTGACGGGGTGGTGCTCCTCAGGCTCGGCACTTGAATCCCCCGTTTCCCGCTCCACGCCCCATCCTGCACCGGAATGGAGGAAAGACCATGCTGAAACATCTCTTGCTCACGCTCTGTCTTCTTAGTCCGATTCTCGAGATCACAACCTCCCCCGAGGTTGCCCATGCAGCGATGGCCTATACTCGAGTCAGCATCGAGGCCATCGATCTCACCGTTCCACGAATCACGTTCCGCACGATAGATGGACAGGTCTGGACCGTGCAGGCCATCTCGGTCGATGTCATCCGAGATGTACAGAAAGGCGACACCTGCAGCCTGGAACTCGACCCGGAAGATCGCGTGATCAAGGTCATCAAGCTTTCGCCCCCGGCGCCATAGCCCGGTCGATAGCGCCAACCGGCACAGCCCTTTGCCGAAGGAGATCCACAATGATTGACCACGGAACCCGACTCATCTCGTTGGTGGTGTTGTGCCTTTCGATGAGCAGTAGCCAGTTGTTCGCCCAAACCGATCAACCATCGATTGAAAATGGCGCCAAGGTCACGTTGGAACTAACCATCCGCATACCGACTGAACACCTGATGATCCCATCACATCGCAGCGAATATACCCACGGCGCCAACGAACTGATTCCGAGCCTAGAACAGGCGCTTGCCGGCATGCATGCCGGAGAGGGAAAGCGAGTTGAACTCGCTGCGGATCAGGCGCTTGGACAGTACGACGCACAGAAGAAAATGACCGTGGCGAGGGCTCAGCTCCCTTCGACCGCATCAACGAGCGACATCATGACCACCTCGGAAGGTCAGCCGTTCACCGTCGTCACCCTGACGCCCGAGTCGGCGGTCATTGACTTCAACCATCCGTTGGCTGGAAAAGCGATCGTCCTCGATGTCCGCGTCATCCAAGTCAAGCCGAAGGCGTGAGCGCTCTTCAAATCCACACACCTTCGCAGCCACCGGGCAGTGTGGGAGGGTGAGGAGTACCCGTCCAGAGATCGACGATGGTTCGAGTGACCAAGGCTCATGGCGCCGTTTCTGATCCTTGCCGCATCCCGTGCCGTCATTTTCAAGTCGCAATCCAACGGATGGGCCGAGGTGCGGTAACTACATCCGCCCTTCATCCAACTCGATCGCATCGACCCAGGTTGTCGCCGGAGGCAGAGCGGTCACCGGTACGCCGCGCTTCGTGGCGATTTCTTGCAGGCGCCCCTGATACCGCTGCCGTGCCGCGTCGTCCTTCGGCCCACCGGTTAGGAGCCCCTTCGACCATTGCGCAATCTCGTTATCGGAATGCGTTCGGCCGTTGGCCTTCACCCAGGCCAACAACTCATCGTCGCTTCCACCCGCCAACACCCGCTGCTCGAAGGCCTTCGGATCGATCTGCAAAAAGTCGATCAGATATTTATCGAACCCGACCGTGATGTAGTTGTAATCTTGAATCTTGCCCGCATGGCGCAGGCGAATCTTGTCGATCAACCGCGCCAGGTGAGCGATGCCGCCAAGAAAGACTTTGGGGCTGCGGGGATAGGTTTGTTGCGTCATAGTCACTGCATTCCTTTTTATTGGGAGCGTCACCATCAAACACGATCTTCCCTCGAAATCGACGACTGCGTTTATGCCGATGCACTTTCACCAGCAAACGAAGCCCCTCCTCCATCACAGCTTTCTTGCTAGCAAGGCCCGCTGACTTTAGGGGAGGTACTCCTGATACGTTCTCGGGCCAATCTGGCTCATCGATATGTTGCCGATGATCGGCGTGAGGAGGCGAGAACGACGCTGGCAGGATGTTCAGCGGCTTTTCTTCGCCGACTTGCCCGCTTCGAGGTACTGATTGATCCCCGCCGCCATCTTGCGGCCTTCGGCGATGGCCCACACGATCAGCGAAGCGCCGCGTTTGGTGTCGCCGCCGGCGAAGACGCCGTCGAGGTTGGTCATGAAGTCGGTATCGACGGTCACGCAGCCGCGCGCATCATAGGCGACTCCGAGGCTATCGAGGAGGCCGTTGCGCACGGGACCGGTGAAGCCCATGGCGAGGAGGACGAGGTCGGCATCCAACTCGAAATCGCTGTTGGGCACCGGCACGAACTTGCCGTTTTCGAACTGCACGCGGTTGGCATGGAGCTTGGTCACATGACCGTTGTGGCCGGTGAACTTGGTGGTGGAGACGCTCCACTGGCGGTCGCAGCCTTCTTCATGAGCATGCGACGTGCGCAGCATCATGGGCCACAGCGGCCAAGGCGTGGAGGTCGCGCGCGACGGCGGAGGCTCGGGCAACAGTTCGAATTGGTGCGCTTCGCTGCATCCCTGTCGATGCGCTGTCCCTAAGCAATCAGACCCCGTGTCGCCGCCCCCGATGATGACGACCCGCTTGCCCTTGGCGGTAATCGGTTCTTCCGTGACGGGGATGCCTGCAGTCCGCTTGTTCTGCTGGGTGAGGTACTCCATGGCGAAGTGGATGCCCTTGAGCTCTCGCCCAGGCACGGGCAGGTCGCGGGCGAGTTCGGCTCCCATGGTCAGCCCGACAGCGTCGAATTGCCGGCGCAACTGTTCGCCGGTGATATCCGTGCCGACGGCTACGCCGGTTCTGAACTCGACCCCTTCCGTCTTCATCTGTTCCAGACGCCGGTCGATGACCCACTTCTCCATCTTGAAGTCCGGGATCCCGTAACGCAGCAGCCCACCGATTCGATCTGCCTTTTCGAAGACCGTCACGCTGTGCCCGGCTCGCGCCAGCTGTTGGGCAGCGGCCAACCCCGCCGGTCCAGAACCCACGATCGCCACCGTCTTTCCCGTTTTCCTGACGGGCAAGGCCGGTTCGACCAGCCCCTCATTGAACCCGCGGTCGATGATGTTCCATTCAATGATGCGAATCGAGACCGGATCACTGTTGATGCCCAACACACAGGCTCCTTCGCAAGGAGCGGGGCAGAGGCGGCCGGTGAATTCAGGAAAATTATTCGTGGTATGGAGGGCCTTGAGCGCGTCTTTCCAGCGCCCCCGATACACGAGGTCGTTCCATTCGGGAATCAGGTTCACCACAGGGCAGCCGGTATTACCCTGACAAAAGGGTACGCCGCAATCCATGCAGCGCGCGCCCTGGATCTTGAGCTTATCCTCGCTGATGGGCTCGTACATTTCCTTCCAATCGAGTATGCGCAGCTCGACCGGTTTCCGCTTCGGCCCCTCGCGGGCATATTTCAAAAAGCCCTTTGGATCACCCATCTGGTAACGGTCCCTCTGCCCGGTTATTTGGCACTCTTGGCCGCGGCGGCCTTTCGCTCGGCCAAGACACGCTTGTAATCGATCGGCATAACTTTCACGAACTTCGGCAACATGACTTCCCAGGCATCCAGAATCCGCTTGGCATTCCGGCTGCCGGTGTAGAGGAAGTGCGAGGTGATCATGTCGTGCAGTAGCTTCTTATCATCTTCGCTCGCAACCTGCTCCAGCTCGACCATACCGAGGTTGCAGCGTGACTGGAACTTGTCCAGTTCATTGAGCACGAAGGCCACGCCGCCCGACATGCCGGCCGCGAAGTTTCGCCCGGTTCGCCCCAACACCACCACCACGCCGCCGGTCATGTATTCGCAGCCGTGGTCACCGGTGCCTTCGACGACGGCTCGCACCCCGCTGTTCCGCACGGCGAACCGCTCACCGGCCATGCCGTAGAAGTAGGCTTCGCCTTGCGTCCCGCCGTAGAGCGACGTGTTACCGACCAGAATGGTTTCTTCCGGCGTAAAGAGAGACTGTTTCGGCGGGAATACGATGATCTTTCCACCGGACAGTCCCTTACCGATGTAGTCGTTCGACTCGCCTTCCAAAATGAGCGTGATGCCGCGCGAGAGGAAGGCTCCGAAGGACTGTCCGGCCGAGCCGTTGAACTTGATCGTGATGGTGTCGGCAGGCAGCCCTTCCAGACCGTACTTCTTAGCAATCCGGCTGGAGAGCATGGTCCCGGCGGTGCGGTTCAGATTGCGAATCGGCAGCTCGAGCGACACCTTCTCCCCCCGCTCGATAGCCGGCGCACATCGTTCGATCAACGTCCGGTCCAGAATGTCGGCGATGCCGTGATCCTGCTTTTGCACACAATAGCGCGCCACGTCCGGCCCTACATCGGGCATCGCGAGCAGCGGCGCAAGATCAAGTCCCTTCGCCTTCCAATGGTCGACGGCCTTCTGCACCTTGAGCTTATCCACGCGGCCCACCATCTCGTTGACCGTGCGGAATCCGAGCTTGGCCATGATCTGGCGAAGCTCTTCGGCTACGAAGAAGAAGAAGTTCACCACATGATCGGGCTGCCCCGTGAACTTCTTGCGCAGCACCGGATCCTGCGTCGCGATGCCGACCGGACAGGTGTTCAGGTGGCACTTCCGCATCATGATGCAGCCTTCGACGATGAGCGGCGCTGTCGCAAACCCGTACTCTTCCGCGCCGAGCAAGGCCGCGATGGCCACATCACGCCCGGTTTTCATCTGGCCGTCGGTCTCGACACGGATGCGACCGCGCAGGTCATTGAGCACGAGGGTCTGGTGCGTTTCCGCCAACCCCAACTCCCACGGAATACCCGCATACTTGATGGACGACAGAGGCGATGCGCCGGTGCCGCCGGAATCCCCGCTGATGAGCACCTTGTCCGCATGGGCCTTGGCGACACCCGCCGCCACGGTCCCGACGCCGACTTCGGAGACCAGCTTGACGGAGACGGCCGCATCGGCATTGGCGTTCTTCAGATCGAAGATCAGCTGTGCCAGGTCTTCGATCGAATAGATGTCGTGGTGCGGAGGCGGCGAAATCAGCTGCACTCCAGGCGTCGAATACCGCAGCCGCGCGATGTTTTCGTCGACCTTATGGCCCGGCAGCTGGCCGCCCTCGCCCGGTTTGGCACCCTGCGCCATCTTGATCTGCAGTTCCTTGGCATTGACGAGGTAATGGCTCGTGACGCCGAATCGCGCGGACGCGACCTGTTTGATGTAGCTGTTGCGGGAATCGCCGTTCGGAAGCGGGGTGAATCGCTCGGGGTCCTCCCCGCCCTCACCGGTATTGCTCTTCGCGCCCAGCCGGTTCATGGCGACGGCCAGCGTCTCGTGCGCTTCCCTGCTGATCGAGCCGAAAGACATGGCCCCGGTGGTGAACCGCTTGACGATCTCTCTAGCCGGCTCAACCTCCTCCAATGGAATCGGCTCCGGCAGGTACTTGAAATCCAGCAGGCCGCGCAAATTCGACCGCCGCTTGCTCTCATCGTTCACGAGTTGAGAGAACTCGGCAAAGGTCTTAGGATCATTATTTCTCGTCGCGTGCTGCAGTTTATAGATGGTGTCGGGGTTCCAATTGTGATGCTCGCCTTGGATGCGGTAATGGATCTCTCCGCCGAAATCCAATTGCCGGATCGGCACCGGCTCATAGGCCACACGGTGACGGCGCAACGACTCCTCGCCGATCTCGCGGATGCTGATGCCTTCCACGCGGGACGGCGTGCCGGTGAAATACCGATCGATCAGTTCACGATTCAAGCCGATCGCCTCGAAAATCTGCGCGCCACAATAGGACTGCACGGTGGAAATGCCCATCTTCGAGAAGATTTTGAGCAGGCCCTTGTTGATGGCCTTGATGTATTTACCCTCCGCCGTCTGAGCGTCGAGGCCTTCGGGTAGGTACCCATCGCGCTCCAGGTCGACGAGCGATTCGAACACGAGGTAGGGATTGACCGTGCCGGCGCCGTACCCGATGAGGCAGGCGAAGTGATGCACATCGCGCGGTTCGCCGGTTTCGACCGTGAGGCCGACTTCGGTTCTGGTGCATTCCCGGACCAGATGATGATGCACCGCCGCCACGCCGAGCAGGCTCGGAATGGGCGCATAGTCTTCATTTACCCCACGGTCGCTGAGAATGAGGAACTTGTACCCTTCGCGGATCGCCTGCGAGGCCTGCTTGCACAGGTCGTCCACCGCGGCGCCCAGCCCTTCCGGCCCCTCGGCCACCCGGAACAACATCTTCAACGTCTTGCTCTTGAAATGCGGGTCGGCCAGCTCGCGGATCTTTTGCAGGTCGGCATTCGTCAAGATTGGCTGCTTGACCCGGATGCGGCGGCAGGACTCGGGGTTCTCATCCATCAGATTGGGCTTCGGCCCGATGCTGGTGGTCAGCGACATCACCAGCTCTTCCCGGATCGGATCGATGGGCGGATTCGTCACCTGCGCGAACAGTTGTTTGAAATACTTGAAGAGCAGCTGCGGCCGATCGGACAACACGGCCAGCGGCGTATCCGTTCCCATCGAGGAGATAGCTTCCTGCCCGTCGACCACCATCGGCGTGATGACCATCTTGAGTTCTTCGACCGTATAACCGAACGCCTGTTGACGTTGCCGGATCGTGGGATGGTCCGGCTGCGGCACGTTGATCGGTTCCGGCAATTCGTCCAACGAGATGCGGTGTTCGGTGACCCACGACCGGTAGGGCTTACGCCGCACGATGTCGGCTTTCACTTCCTCGTCGTCGATGATGCGGCCCTGCACGGTGTCCACGAGAAACATCCGGCCCGGCATCAACCGGCCCTTCTGGCGGATCTTCTGCGGATCCATCGGCAAGACGCCGGCTTCGGAGGCCAGCACGACCAAACCGTCGGTGGTGACCTGGTACCGGCAGGGTCGCAACCCGTTCCGATCCAGGGTGGCGCCGATCAACTTGCCGTCGGTGAAACAGACGGCCGCCGGTCCGTCCCAGGGTTCCTGCATCGCAGCGTGGTATTCGTAGAAACCGCGGCGGTCCAAGTCCATCTGCGGGTTGGCCACCCACGGCTCGGGAATCAACATCATCATGGCGTGCGGCAAGGAACGGCCGCCGAGCACCAAAAATTCCAGCGCGTTATCCAAACTGGCCGAATCGCTCTGGCTCTCGTAGACGATCGGGAACAGCTTTGTCATGTCTTCGCCGAACAGCTCGGAGTTCAGCCGGCCTTGCCGAGCGCGCATCCAATTGACATTGCCCTTGAGCGTGTTGATCTCACCGTTATGGCAAATGTAGCGATAGGGATGGGCCAGCGGCCAGGTCGGGAACGTATTCGTGCTGAACCGCGAGTGAACGAGCGCCAAGGCGCTGGTCAGACTGCTGTCGGTCAGGTCCTGATAGTACTGTGGAATCTGATGCGGGAGGAGCAGGCCCTTATAGACAATCGTGCTGCTGGACAGGCTGGGAATGTAGAAGTACTCCCGGCCTTCGATGGCGGATTCGCGCACCGCCCGTTCCACCGACTTGCGAATGACGTAGAGGCGCCGTTCGAACTCGTCCTCCGTAAAAATCCCGCGGGCGATGAACACCTGCCGCATGAAGGGTTCGGTGGAGCGCGCCACCGGCCCGATGGCGTCGCTCTTCACCGGCACATCGCGCCAACCGAGCAGTTTCGCCCCTTCGTCCTTGATGACACGAGCAAACACGGTCTCGCATTGAGCGCGCGCATCGGCATCGGGCGGCAAGAACACCATGCCCACGCCATATTCGCCCGCGCCGGGAAGCTTGATCCCGCTGTCCTTCACGACGCGCTTGAAGAACTCGTGGGGCACCTGCAGCAAAATGCCGGCGCCGTCACCGGTGCAGGGGTCGCAGCCTTGCGCCCCACGGTGAGTCAGACGTTCGAGGACCTGCAGCCCTTGCTGGACGATCTGATGCGACCGCTGCCCCTTGATATCGACGACGAACCCGACGCCGCACGAATCTTTCTCGTGCTGCGGATCATAGAGCCCTTGCTTGAGAGGGAGTCCTGGTACGTTCATGGCACGTGTCTCGTTACGCTGGCAGGCAATTACCTGGAGAACAGAACGCCCATACGGGGACGTTGAAGCTGTCGAACGACCACGGTGACTGCTACCATCCTTTTGGGGAAATGAAATGAGCAGCCACCTTACTGGATGCAACGGGAAACTGTCAAGAGAACGGCCGTGCCATCCGCGCGACAAATCGAGCGACTGGCGCTTGACTTAGTGGAGTTCACTGCCCTACTATCCGCCCCATGCCGAACGGACCGACCACGCTCACACTGCACAGCATGGCTGACGTGTGGGACGTGTATCGAGGCGAATTGGACGGGGTTGAGGAGCAGATCCGGAAGAACCTCGATTCCAGCGTCGCCCTCGTGAACACGGTGGCCGCTCACATCCTCAACAGCGGCGGCAAGCGGATTCGCCCCCTCTTCGTCCTGCTCAGCGCCCATCTCTGCGGATACGCCGGTCGAGACCACCAGGTGCTCGGCAGTCTCGTAGAATTCATCCATACCGCCACCTTGCTGCACGACGATGTCGTCGACGATGCCGACTTGCGCCGAGGTCGCCGGACCGCAGGCAAAGTGTGGGGGAACCAAATCAGCATTCTGGTTGGCGACTACCTCTATTCACGGGCCATCTGCCAGATCGTCGACTTCCGCAATCAAGGTATCAACGAAGCCCTTTCCGAAGCCTGCCGCAAAATGGCCGAAGGCGAAGTCTTGCAGTTGTATTACAACGGCAACCCCTTGATGCCGGAGCCAGAATATCTCCGCATCATCGAGCACAAGACGGCAGGGCTCATCGCGGCAGCCTGCAAGATCGGCGCGATCGTGGGTGGGGCAACGGAAGAGTTACAGGAGGTGCTGTTCCGGTTCGGGCAGCGCCTGGGCATTGCATTTCAACTGGCGGATGACACCCTGGACTATGCCGCCAACGGCGAACATCTGGGCAAAACGATCGGCCAAGACCTGCGACAAGGCAAGGCCACGCTTCCGCTGCTGCACCTATTGCAGCATTGCGCAGAACAGGATCGGCAGTTGATCAAGGATCGGATGGAGACGCGGGCCCTCACGGATGAGGAACTCCGTCGCATCGTGGCCTTGATGCAGGAGTACGGCTCCATCGCCTACGCCATGGAGCGAGCACGCGCCTTTGTGGCGGCCGCCAAGCGCGACCTGGACCTGTTCCACGACAGTACCGCCAAGCGAGCCCTGTCCATCGCCGCCGATTACATGGTCACCCGCGACCGCTGAATCGCCGCCGCCGGTTTCGTCAATGCCCACGCTCCGCTGACGTACCTGTTCCACGACAACCCCGGCTCACCGCCGGGCGGGCTGTTGCCCGCCCCACTGATGAAAAAGGATAGATCCGCATGGCACACATCATTCCCTTCCGCGGCACTCTCTATAACCCTGCAACCGTCGGCGATGTCCGGCAGGTCGTCGCGCCACCCTACGATATTATCGACAGCACGCTGCAGAAGACGTTGCACGACCGCAACCCACACAACGTCATCCGTTTGGAGTTGGGATATGAACAGGCCGGCGACGGCCCGTCGAGCAACAAATACACCCGCGCCGCGGCGGCTCTCAAGGACTGGATGGCCGCAGGAGCACTCCAGCGGGATGCGGACCCGGCCCTGTATTATCACACCATCGAATATCAGCCCCCCTACTCGGCGCCCGGCACTCCGACCCGTCTCTTCAAGGGCTTTCTGGCCACGATGCAATTGGAGGAGTTCAGCTCCGGGAAGATTCTCCCGCATGAAAATACCAGGGCCGCCGCAAAGACCGACCGCTTGAACCTGCTCGAGGCCTGCCGGGCCAATTTCAGCCCCAT
This sequence comes from Nitrospira sp., assembly GCA_015709715.1. Classification (NCBI taxonomy): domain Bacteria; kingdom Pseudomonadati; phylum Nitrospirota; class Nitrospiria; order Nitrospirales; family Nitrospiraceae; genus Nitrospira; species Nitrospira sp. The sequence goes on along the minus strand of CP054184.1, from coordinate 3,288,412 downwards.
CATTTCGCTCTATTCGGACCCGCAGAACGACGTGCTGACGCTCTTGGAACAATCCATCGGATCGAGCAAGCCGCGCATCGATTTCCAGGACGATGTGGGGTTCCGCCAACGCCTGTGGAGCGTGACCGATCCCGCCGTCCTTGCAAAGGTCGTGGCGCTGATGCACACCAAGCCGCTGTTCATCGCCGATGGGCACCATCGGTACGAAACAGCCCTGAACTATCGCCGCGCCAGGCGGCAAGAGGCCGGCAGCGCGACCGGCCCGCAGCCCTACGACAACGTATTCATGCTGTTTGCGAGCTTGGAAGACAAGGGCCTCACCGTCCTACCGACCCATCGCGTGCTGACCACCCGCGTGCCGGCCGTCGCCGAGGCGAAGAATCTGCTCGAAAAAACGTGTGAGATTCAGTCGTACGCGTGGAACTCCGGCAACGAGACCGGCGTCCGACGGGATTTTCTTGAGGCATTGCGCAGCCGCGGCCAATCGGCGCCCGTGTTCGGGTTGGCGGTGCAGAAGGACCAGGCTTATCACCTGTTGACGCTCCGCTCGGAACTGCGCCCTTCGAAGGCCACGTCCCCGCGCGACCGGCTTGATGTGTCGCTGTTGCAGCAGCACGTCGTGACAGCACTCTGTCCCACTCAGCAGGAACAGGAAGCCATCCTGTACACAAAAGACGACCACGAAGCGCTGGACTGGGTTCTCAAGGGCACCGGCACCGCCGCGCTGCTCCTGAACCCGACCAAGGTGGCCGAAGTGCAGGCCGTCGCATCGGCCGGCGAGCGTATGCCGCACAAGTCGACGTATTTCTTCCCGAAGCCATTGACCGGCCTGGTCATGAACGTCATGGAAGGCTGAGCGACACCCGATGAAGGCCAAGGTGCTGATCGTCGATGACGATCAAGACATCGTCACGATGCTGCAGGATCGACTGGATGCCAGCGGGTACAAGACCCTCACGGCCGGCGATGGACAACGGGGTCTGGAGCTCATCGAGCAGGAATCCCCCAACCTGGTCTTGCTGGATCTCTATCTCCCGCGCCTCAAGGGCATGGACGTGCTCAAGCGCATGGCGCAGCACCGTCAGATCGAGGACATTCCCGTCATCGTCATGACGGCCGCGGGCACCATCCCGGACGCCGTCGAGGCCATGCGGCAAGGCGCGTATGATTTCCTCACCAAGCCGCTCGATAAGGACCATCTTCTGATCGTCATTCAGAAGGCACTGGAACGCGACACTTTGAAGCGGCAGGTGGCGGCCCTGCGGTCGGACCTTCAGAATCGCTATGCCACCATCGTCGGGGAAAGCCCCAAAATCAAGGCCATCATCGACTCGGCGCAACGGGCCGCAAAATCGGATGCCAGCATCCTTCTGCTGGGGGAGAGCGGAACCGGCAAGGAGCTCTTCGCCAGGTCCATCCATCAATGGAGCCCGCGGCAGAGCATGCCCATGGTGGTCATCAACTGCGTGGCGCTCACGGAAACGCTCCTGGAAAACGAACTCTTCGGCCACGAACGCGGCGCCTTCACGGGAGCGGACCGCCAACAGAAGGGCAAGCTTGAAATGGCGGACGGCGGAACCGTCTTTCTCGACGAGATCGGCGACATGTCCATGCCCTTACAGGCCAAGCTCCTACGCGTACTGCAGGACAAGGAGTTCCAGCGAGTCGGCGGCACCAGGCCCGTGTCGGTCAATATCCGGTTCGTCGCCGCTACCAACAAGGATCTGCGGCAGGCCGTGAAGGCGGGGCAGTTCCGCGAAGACCTCTTTTTCCGGCTCAACGTGGTGAGTTTCACCCTTCCCCCCTTGCGGGAACGCAGCGAAGACATCCCGATGCTGGCCGAGTTCTTTCTTAAGCGGCATGCCGTCGAGGCGAAACGGCCCGGCATGACCTTGAGCGTGGGAGCCCGCTCCGCCCTCACCCACTATGCCTGGCCCGGCAACATACGTGAACTGGATAATGTGATCTCTCGAGCCGTAGTGTTGAGCGCCGGCGATGTGATTGAACCGGAGACGTTGGCCTTGTCGCAGGACGAAGGAGCAGGAAAAGGCAGCATGGACCATGCGCTCCCCTACTTGAACCTGACCTACCACGAATCGATGGAAGCGCACAGCGCATACATCATCGAGCGGGCGCTCGAGCGGGCGGCGGGCAACCAGACCAAGGCGGCGGAGTTTCTCGACCTCCAACGCACCTATCTCGCCCGCTTGATCAAGCAGCGGAAACCCACCCCGAACGAGCAATAGCAGCGACTCCCTGCCCCACTCGTTCAGGCTTAGCATAGCTCCGAACGGCCGACGCTTCGTGCCGAAAGGCTAAGCAGCCCGGTCGCCGCATCCCGCTCAACCTGCGCGTACCGTTCCGGCGTGCCCACATCGCTCCAATAGCCGTCGAAATCATACCCCATGATCCGCTCGCCCTCCTGAATCCCCCGCACATAGGCATCAATGATGGAACTCTCGCATCCAACCGGCACCGATTGCAGGAGGCGTGGGTGCAGGATATGGATGCCGGCGAACATGCGCGGCACGGCCGTTTCCAATACCTCTCGGCCTCGCCCGGTGATTCTGAGGACGTCACCTCGTTTGCTCACTTCCACCAACCCCCAACGGGCCGCTTCCGGATCCTTTCGCAATACGAGGGTGGCTGCAGCCTGCTGAGCGCGATGGAACTTCATCAGCGCACTCAGGTCCAGTTCGAAGAGCGTGTCGCCGTTGAGGACGAGGACCGGTTCTCCCGCAAAGAACGCCTCCGCTTGCTTGATTCCCCCTCCGGTCCCGAGGATAACGGGCTCGCGCGAATAGGTGATCTGCAGGCCGTATTGCCCCCCATCCCCCAGCGCCCGCTCGATCAACGCACCTAAGTGGTGCAGGTTGATCACTACTTCCCGAAACCCATGACGTTTCAGCAGCCGCAGGTTCCACACGATCATGGGCGTACCCGCCACCGGCAAGAGCGGCTTGGGCGTCACGTCGGTCAGCGGTTTCAGCCTCGTGCCGAAACCCGCTGCGAGGATCATGGCTTTCATAGGGGAATGCGGATGCCGAACGATTGCCCTACTGCAGTTCCGCCACGTAGGGCGTCAGGAGCCGCCGCAGCGTCGCGAGTTCCGGATACTTGGCAAGGTTGCGCTTCACATACCCGAGCACGCGGGGAATGTCCGCCAAGAACTTGGGATTGTGCTTCACTCGGTCGATATAGACAAACCGTCCGGCTGCCTTCAAGTTCCGTTGGATGCTGGTGAAGTCGAACAGACGGCGGAAGGTTGCACGATCGGCCCAGGGCTGTCCTTGCGCCGACAAGCCATCCAGGAAGTAATCGACGAGGCGATCCACCAGCGGCTCCTCCAGCTCGATATAGGCATCTTTCAAGAGGGATGCGAGGTCGTACGTCGCAGGCCCCATCAACGCATCCTGAAAATCGATGATGCCGATACGCTCCCCGTCGACCATCAGGTTGCGTGAGTGGTAATCCCGATGCACGAACACCTGGAGCTGATTCGCCAGCAGCTCGGCAATCCGGTGAAACTCCGCGCGGATCGCCTGCTCGTCGGATAGGGTCATGGATTGCCCAAGACGCGCGGTGATGCCGTATTCCAGAAAATGGTCGAACTCCCACATCAGCAAGGGGACATCGAATCGCCGATGGAAGGCGAGGCAGCCCGGTGCCGGCGGAGTGGTGCCCTTGACCTGGAATTGCACCAGTTGATCGATCGCGCTGCGGTACAGCGCCTCCCGCACGGCGGGAGTCGCCTCACGGCAGGCTTCGGCCAACGTGAGATCGCCGAAATCTTCGAGATACAGCAGGCCGGCGTGACGATCATAATAATGAAGCTGCGGCACCGTGACCCCGGTTCTGCGGAGATGCGTCAGCACATTCGTGAAGGGTAATTCCGCAATGGAGACTGCGGCCCCGCTCACAGCCTCTTCCGATTTCTTGAAGCCCTCGGGATCGGCCAGTTGCATGAGAATCAACGAGGGGGGCTCCCCCTTCACCATAAGCCGGAAATAGCGACGATTGGACGCATCGCCGGCAAGCTGGGTCAGCGCGATCAACTCGGCGTGGAACGGCAAGCGGGTCGCCAAGGTACGGGCGAGCCGCTCGGGATCGGGTGATGCGAGGGGCGTGGCAGGGACCGCTGGGTTTGTCGTCGTCATACGTTGGGCATTATAACGAAACCTTCTTCAACCGCCAGCAGAAAGTCATCTATTTATCTTTCTCTTCCCCGCTCAACGCCATCGATTGTCAGCCCCATGATCGATCGGTATGCTCTGTTGTCGACGAAAGGAGGTACGCATGCAATACGTTCATCTCGGTCGATCGGGACTTCGTGTCAGCCGTCTCTGCCTCGGCACGATGAATTTCGGGCCGCAGACCGGCGAAGCCGACAGTGCTCGCATCATGGACCAGGCGCTGGACGCCGGGATCAATTTTTTCGACAGCGCCAATGTCTATGGATGGAAAGTCGGCGAAGGAGTGACTGAACAGATCGTCGGCCGCTGGCTGGCGCAAGGCAGCCGACGCCGTGAGAGGGTGGTGCTGGCCACGAAGGTCTACGGCCGCATGGGCGACTGGCCCAATCAGTCGCGCCTTTCGGCCTTGCACATCAAACAGGCGTGCGAAGCTAGTCTACGACGGCTGCAGACGGACTATATCGACCTCTATCAAATGCACCATGTCGATCGCGAATGCCCCTGGGAGGAAATCTGGCAGGCCATGGAGCAGCTTTGCCGCGAGGGCAAGGTGCTCTACGTGGGGAGCAGCAACTTCGCGGGCTGGCACCTCGCCCAAGCTCAGGAGCTGGCGAAATCGCGCCACTTCCTCGGGCTCGTTTCAGAACAAAGCCTCTACAATCTGCTCGAACGGACGATCGAACTCGAAGTCATCCCCGCCTGTCAGGCCTATGGGATCGGGCTCATCCCCTGGAGCCCCTTAGCGCGTGGTCTGCTCGGCGGCGCCCTGCAAACCGACTCGACCGGACGACGGGCGACCGAGGATGTTCGGAAAGATATCGAAGCCCATCGCACACAACTCGAAGCCTATGAGCGCCTGTGCCAAGACATCCAACACTCGCCGTCCCGAGTCGCCCTGTCCTGGCTGTTCCACCAACCGGCAGTGACGGCCCCCATCATCGGCCCCCGGACGGAAGCGCAACTCACCGATGCGTTAGGATGTCTGGACATTGCGTTATCGGCGGAAACACTCAAGGCCTTGGACGAACTGTTCCCTGGCCCGGGAGGCGCGGCTCCGGAAGCCTATGCCTGGTGATGACTAGGATCGCCAGCGCTGTGGAGAATTCAGCACGAGGGAAGCGAAGAGGGGCGCCACATCAGGCAGTGAGCGACGACGCGGAAGCGGACGGTTGGCGTCGCTCGAACCAGCGCCACCCCCACGCTCCCAGCCAGGCACCAAGCGCATCGGCCAGCAAGTCCCAACCGTTGCCGTCTCGGAAGGGAACGAAGAGCTGATGGATTTCGTCGCTGAGACCATAAAGAGTCGCACCAGCCACCGCCACAACCAGCGCCCGCCGCGCGACCCATGGCCCGGCCGCATGGCGGCAGGCGCGGTAACTTAACGCCCCCAACACGCCATACTCGCAGAAGTGCAGCCACTTGTCGGAGAACACCTTGAGCATCGACGAAATGTCTTCCGGCGGATTCGAGATGGACGATCCCCAGAAAATAAGCACCGCATATAACGTGACCGGGCCCCAATAGCCAGCCATCGCCAGGGGAGTGCCGCCCGGCTCCCGGTCCACATCGCTCGCAACCTGTTCCGACGCCATCGTCCCCCCATCTCCCAAATCCGGTGCTTCGTTGCAACCCCCATACCCCTATGACATACTGCCCCCCAGTCCGCAAGAAACTTTCCGATGAAGACCATTCAGCTCTGCTTCCTCTGGCACATGCACCAGCCGTACTACACGGACCCCGTGAGCGGGTCCGCCAGTATGCCCTGGGTGCGGCTGCATGCCACCAAGGCTTACTATGACATGGCCTTTCTACTCGAGCGTTTCCCCCATGTCCGCTCCACGTTCAATTTCACGCCGTCGCTGCTGCTTCAGCTCGAGGAATTCTCCACCGGCCGCGTCCGGGACCTCTTTCTGGAGTATGCCCAACGCCCAGCCGCAGACCTGACGCCGACGGAAAAGGCCTTCCTGATTCGCCATTTTTTCTCGGCGAACTGGGCGACCATGGTCCGCCCGTTCGCCCGTTACCAGGAACTCCTGGTGAAGCGCGGCATCGACGTTCGCGGAGAGGACCTGGACCGTTTGGCCAAACAATTTTCCGCCCAGGAATTACTGGATCTGCAGGTATGGCACAACCTCGCCTGGTTCGGCTACGGTACGCTTCAAGACTTTCCTCGCTTGCAGGAGTTACGTTCCAAGAACCGCGGGTTCACGGAAGAAGACAAACAGGAGGTCTTGGCCCTTCAACAGACGGCGATCGCCCGCATCGTGCCGATGTACAGGACCTTGCGGGCGCGGGGCCAGATCGAGCTGACGACCACCCCGTTTTTTCATCCGATCCTGCCGTTGGTGATCGACACGGAGTTTACGCGTCGCGCCAGACCGGATCTGCCGCTGCCGGCTCGGTTTCATGCGCCCGCCGACGCAGAGGCCCAGGTGCAGCGGGCCATCGCCTACCACACACACACCTTCGGGCATGCGCCTGTCGGCCTCTGGCCGTCGGAAGGCTCGGTCTGTCCGGAATTGCTGCCGATCCTTCACAAAGCGGGAATCCGATGGCTGGCCACGGACGAAGGCATCCTCTACCGAAGCCTTCAGGCGACCAACCACGCATGGAACCGTCATTACCACCTCTACCAACCCTATGTCGCAGGTGCACCGGATCGGCCGGTCACCATGGTATTCCGCGACCGCGACATCTCCGACGCGTTCGGGTTTGTGTACCATAAGACCACCCCGGAATCCGCGGCCGACGATGTCCTCCGACGAATCCGCAGCCTTGCTTATGACATTCCGATGGAGCGCGGCGTCATTGCGATCATCTTGGATGGGGAAAATCCCTGGGAGCACTATCATGATGGGGGAGAACACTTCCTCTCCCTCCTCTATCGCGCGTTTCAGCCTGACGGACTTCGTCTGGGACAAGGCATCCAAGTCCAGATGGAAACCATGAGTCGAGCGCTGGGGAGCACCCCTCCCACACAACATCTCGATCATCTCCACTCCGGCTCCTGGATCAACCAAGATTTCAAGATCTGGATCGGCCACCAGGAAGACAATCGTGGATGGGATCTCCTGCAACATACCAGGGCACGCCTGACAGAGGTGACGCCGTCGTTGCCGCCCGACCGGGCACGTGCCGCCTGGGACGAACTCTATGCCGCCGAGGGCAGCGACTGGTTCTGGTGGTACGGCGACGACTTCGACACCGACTACAAACAGGAGTTCGATCGCCTGTTCCGCACCCACCTGCGAAATGTATGGACCTATGCCGGACTGACACCGCCGGACATCCTGAACCAGTCGCTGCTGGAAACACGCCTGCCGCAAGGTCTGGACCAAGTGCGGCAACCGCTGGCCTTTATTCACCCTATCCTCGACGGCACCATCTCCAACTTTTTCGAGTGGCGGGGGGCCGGCAGCATCAATCCCAATCCGCCGCTGGGAGCGATGTGGAAATCCGAAGGGTTTTTCAGCGCCATTTTCTTCGGATTCGACCGCGAACAGTTCTACCTCCGGCTTGATCCGGACGACCGCTCCCAAGCCCGCCCAGAGAGTTGTACCCTCGATCTACACGTCGGAACCGGCGGCCGACAATTCAGACTGTCCTGCACACTCTCCCCCAGCGAATCGGCGTCGGTGTTGCTGGCCGAGGCGAATGAGGCCGGCACCTATCGGCCCCTCCGATCCTACGACAGCATCGCCATGAAGAAGATTCTCGAGTTGGGCTTCCCCTTCAAGGATCTGGAAATCGAGGTGGGGCAAGAGGTACGGTTGTCCCTGACGCTTTCGGAGCAGGGAATGGAAGTTGCGCGGTATCCCCATCACAATCCGGTGGTCTTCACCAGGCCGGGCGACGACTTTGAAGCTGCGATGTGGAGAGTCTAGCGCCGCCCTGATGATGGCGTCGTCAAGGAGACAACATGCCAGAGTTACGTAGAGACCCGATCGTCGGCCGTTGGGTGATCGTTTCAACGGACCGAAGCGGACGCCCACAGGACGTGTCCATGCCTTGTCCGCCCGCTCCGTCGGCAGCCCTCTGCCCTTTCTGTCCTGGGCAGGAACACCTGACGCCCCGCGAGCTGCTCGCCTATCGCCCCCCGTCGTCCGGACCGAACAGCCCCGATTGGACCCTACGGGTCATTCCCAACAAGTTTCCCGCCCTGCACGTCGAGGGCGACATGGGACGAGAGGGCCATGGCCTGTATGACCGCATGAACGGTATCGGCGCCCATGAAGTCATCATCGAGACCGCCACCCACCGGGACAGCCTCGCCGATTTACCGCCCAAACGGGTCGAAGATATCCTGTGGGCCTATCGCGACCGCATTCTGGACCTCAAGAAGGACCTTCGGTTCCGCTATATTTTGATCTTCAAGAATCACGGCGCGGCGGCGGGGGCCACGCTGGAACACAGCCATTCCCAGCTCATCGCCCTCCCCGTCATTCCCACCAGCGTCCTGGAAGAAATCGACGGCTGCCGCCAACACTTCCAGCAAAAGGAACGCTGTATCTACTGTGACATTCTGCGGCAAGAATCATCGGAAGGGACGCGCGTTGTACTCGAGAATCCGGAATTCGTGTGCCTGACCCCCTATGCCCCGCGGTTTCCGTTCGAAATGTGGATCCTCCCCAAACGCCACGCAGGCTTTTTCGAGGAAAGCCAGCGCGGGCAGTTCGAATTCCTCGCCTCGATTTTGTCAGAATCGTTGCGTCGAATGGACAAGGTCCTCGCGCGCCCGGCTTACAATTTCATGCTCCACAGTTCACCGCTCCATGAGCGGACGGGCGAGTTTTATCACTGGCATTTGGAAATCATCCCCAAACTCACGCAGGTTGCCGGTTTCGAGTGGGGCACCGGGTTTTACATCAACCCTGTCTCACCGGAGGAATCGGCTCAGGCCCTCCGCGACATCGAGATCTAGCGGATACAGAGTCCGTACCCACCGCCCTTCAAAGTCCTTGCATTGTGGCTGGCAGATAGGCTATAGAGGGCTCCTCTCGACGTAGGGTTTATCCTACATCCGTCAGGTAGCCTAGCCCACCGCGGACGCGACCGGCCACCATGCCCGGAGGAAGGCGATGGAGCATCAACCGGTTCAATGGAAACAAGACCATTTCAGCGAGTTGGAACTTCAGAACCGCAAGTTCAGGCGTCTCGCCATCATCGCGGCGCTCTTGTTCCTTGCCGTCGCTGCCCTGCTGATCATGCAGGTCGTCCAAGGCATGAAGTGAGCTGTTCCGGACGGTTTGCAATCCTCGCACTCTCAGCCGTATCATCGGCGGCATGATCGTGCATCTCAGCCATCCTCAGCGTCAGGTCGAAATCAAGGGCCCGAAGCGGACCAAAGATGTGCTGCGCGAATTGAACCTGGTCACGGAAGCGCATCTGGTCATTCGGGGAGACGAATTGGTCACCGAAGACGAGCTGCTCAGCGATACCGATCAGGTTGAAATCCGGCCCGTCATCTCCGGCGGAGCCTGACAGGCATCCCGACGTCCGATGAACTGCACAAAGTGTCCCACCAGCACCAGGGCCATCATCGACCTGCCTCGCCACAACGCGGCCTTTTGCAAGCCTTGCTTTACAACATTTGTGCAGGAGCAGGTCGCACGGGCCATCAAATCGCATCGCATGTTCACGCCCCAAGACCGCATTCTCGTGGCGGTGTCCGGCGGCAAGGACAGTTTGGCGCTCTGGCACATCCTGCTGACGCTCGGCTATCGCGCCGACGCCCTCTACGTCAACCTCGGGATCGGCGGGTATTCCGAACTGTCGCATCGAAAGGTCCAAACCTACGCCCAGGCCGTCGCCGCTGCGCATGGTGCCACACTGCTGGTCCATACGGTCGGACAGGAAGCCGGCGCCGGGATTCGCGAATTGGCAACCGTCCTGCACCGTCCGACCTGTTCGACGTGCGGCACCATCAAACGTTATCAATTCAATCGCGCGGCGATCGAGCACAACTATGACGTCATGGCCACAGGCCACAATCTCGACGACGAAGCCGCGCGCCTGTTAGGAAACGTGCTGCACTGGCAGGAGGAGTACCTGGACAAGCAAGGACCGTCCCTCCCCGCCTCCGTCGAGGGGTTCGCCAAGAAAGTGAAGCCCCTCTGCCGGCTGTCGGAGCGGGAGATCGCCGCCTATGCGGTGGTCAATGGCATCGACTATATCGTGGAAGAGTGCCCGATGGCGAAGGGCTCGAAGATGTTGCTCTACAAGGAAGTTCTCAATCGGTTGGAAACCGAATCACCCGGCACGAAACAACGCTTCTATTGGGGCTTCCTCGACAAACAGACCAGGCCGACCGCTGCCGCTGAATCCATGACCGAGAAGGACCAGCGCACCCTACATCCCTGTCGGTCTTGCGGACAACCCACCACCGCCGACACCTGCACCTATTGCAAGATGATGGCAAAGGCCAAGGCCGCCGCTCCGCGTCAATAGATGCTCTTGCTCACCTCGTTGGCAAAGAAGCTCTCATTTCCACTCTGATCATAGGCCGTCACGGAAAAGTAGTAGGTGCTGCCGACCTTGAGGTTGGAAAAAAGATACGAGGTCGCCTTCCCCACATCGACGGGTGACCCGTACCGTCCCGAGGACGTGCCCCAATAGACCTTGTACCCTGCCAGATCGGTTTCCGAATTGGCATTCCAGGCCAGATTCGCGGTCGCGCCGCTGCTGGTCGAAGAGGTGGCCGCCGCCAGTTTGAGTGTTACAGGAATCGCGACCGTGCTACCCCTACTGGTCGTGATCGTCACCTTGCCGGTGTAGGTGCCGGCCGCCAGCCCGTTGATATTGACGGAGACCACGATCTGCGTGGAACTTCCCATCGTGCCGGAGGTCGGTGAGAGACTCAACCACCCGGCACTGTCCTTTCCGGTCCAGCTGATTTTTCTACTACTGCTCTTGTAGATTTTGACCGTCTTGCTGGTTGGATTTGCGCCGCCCTGCACGGCCTGGAAGGTCAAGCTGGTCGGACTGGCGTCTAACGCCCAGGCCGCCGGAAGCAGCAGCAGGCTGCCGATCAGCATCCCAGCAAGCGTCATGAAGATTCGAGGCAAGAGACTCCGTTTCATAAATCCTCCCGCATCGGCTAGAAAGGCTTCGCGTCTTGGGTGACCACAAAGCAGCGGGCGTGCCAGACAAAGTGCAGGAGAAAAGCGTCGTGATCTAGCGGGGATGTGGGATCGAGCGGACTTGGGGCCCAGAGGCGGTGTAGGGATCAGGCTTCAGGAGAGGCATGGAATGTTCACGCGTCGGCGTCATCGACGTGCAGTCGCCTGCGCCGCCTCATAGCGACCTGTCCCAGCATGCTCCGTGAGAAACCAACCGGCAATCGACAGCCGCTTGTGTTCCCCGACGAGGGGATCCACCCGGCAGACCCGGTGATATTGCGGCACGGTGAACAACACCAATGATCCAGGCTCAGGCGCGACGCAATGAGACAGGGTGAGCTTGATCCGGTCCGATCCACCCGGCCAGTGACTCGAATAAATCATCAATTCGCCTCCCCAATCCGTTTCCCATTCTTCATGGAAATAACTCACTAAAGCCAGCCGTCGTTCGACCGTCGTCAAGGCCCCCGCCCCACCCCTTGGCCCATCTGCCAAGTCGTCATGCGTGAGCAGGCAATCGCCGGCGCCGTAGGAGTAATAACTGAAGCTCAGGCTCCTGCCGGTAATCCCGTCGAACGATTCCATGTAACGCTCGATACAGGGAAACGCGAGTCGCGCCAACAGTCGCTGCACTTCAGGCATGGCAATCGCCGCCTTTCGCCAATTGCCGCAATCGGGAAAGGCCGCGTGCACCTGCGGCATATCTTCCAACGCGCGCCAGGACGAACGCCCCATGGCCTCCCGAAATAATCGACGTTCGTCTCCGCTCCAGAAATTGTCCAGCACCAAGACGGGATCGCCATGAAACGAAAAGGCAGCAGGATCAAAGTCGGCGAACGACACTCGCATGACACCTCCAAGCCTCTGTTGGGTCGGAAGAAAAGCGTAGGGGGTTTGCAAGGGCCGGACCGTCTGCGAACCTCTCCAAACATTGCGAACCGCCATCCTGCGCTTTCCAATCGATCAGATCCGCACTGCGCCGACCGTGCGAATCTGCTCGCATTGAGCATCAACAGGAAGCGTGCGCCTTTGCATGGACCAGATCGACTGTGTATAAGCTATCGTCATGGGTTGCATCGCGTACGCCCGGTTGACACCGTTGCACGCCCCTTCTCTTACGCGCCGACTGGGGCACGCAGCATGGCCTCGTTGCGCCGTACCGCTCTGTGCCTGGTTGATGCTCTTCGCCTTATTCCCCTCTCCATCAAGAGCCGCTCATCACGCCGCCCCCTCAACCGAACAAGCCGCCTCCGTCACCTTGCGCTTTGTCTCCTGGAAGCCGGACCATCCCCGGGTGTGGGACGAAGCCATCGCCCGATTCACCGCCATCTATCCACGCATTTCTGTCGTGCGTGAGTTGGCGCCCCACTCTTCGACCGCCTATCACGATCTGTTGACGCAGAAATTGAAGAACCACGACCGGTCGGTGGACGTGTTTTTCATGGACGTGGTGTGGGTCCCGGAGTTTGCAGCGGCCGGATGGGTGCGCCCCCTCGACGAGGTCTTCTCATCGCGGCTCCGCGCCGACTTTCTTTCCTCCACGGTCGAACTCGGCCGGTACGGGGACCGGATCTACGGGGTTCCGAGCCGGATCGACGCGGGACTCCTGTACTACCGACAAGACCTGCTCGCGAAATATGGATTCTCCCCGCCGACGACGTGGGCAGAATTGGCTGAGCAGGCGAACCAGATCCTGGCCGGCGAACGGCCGGCACAGCCGGCCCTGCACGCCTACTCCGCCCAGTTCAAGCAATATGAAGGCCTCGTCTGCAACATGCTCGAATTCATCGAGGGAAACGGTGGCCACTTGCTGGCGGAGGACGGCAGGCGCTCACGACTGTCTGCCCCGGAAACTTTGGCAGCCGTGCGATTCGTCCGGGAGCAGGTCGTGGGCCGCCTCGCTTCGCGTGCTGTCCTCACGTACCAGGAACCGGAATCCCTCGCGCGGTTTCTCCAAGGCCAGGCGATTTTCCATCGCAACTGGCCCTATGCATGGGACCTGGCCAACGACCGAGCCCGCTCCAGCATCGCCGGCCAGGTCGGTGTTGCGCCGCTTCCGGTCATGTCCGGTGGACGACGGGCAGCCGCGCTCGGCGGATGGCTCTATGGCGTGAGCGCCTATTCACACCATTTCGAAGAGGCTTGGGCGTTCATCCAATTCCTTTCCAGTCACGAGATCCAGAAGCTGTTCGCACATCAGGCCGGCATCGCCCCCTCGCGAGCCGCGCTGTTCTCCGATCCTGAACTCCTGGCCCAGGCCCCACAACTTCGGAACCACTTCGAGGCCTTGCAGTCAGCCACCGCGCGCCCACGTACGCCCCTCTACCCCGCCGTGTCCCATGTGCTGCAACGCTATTTCAGCCGGGCGCTCGCCATCGAGACGATCGACCTGGCAAGGGAAGCGGCCATGGCCGACACCCACATCGATCATTTTCTAGCCCTCACGAGGAAGGACCCGTGACGCCGGAATCCCGCATGGCTCGAACGGATGCCGTAGCGGGCTGGACCATGGTGGCGCCGGCCTGTCTCGTCATCCTGCTCTTCGCGCTCTATCCGGTCGTGGATTCGCTCTGGCTCAGTCTCCACCGCAGCCTGGTCGGGGTGCCGGAACTGGGCACCGTGTTCATCGGGCTCGATAACTACGTAGCCCTTGTCCGGGATCCCGTCGCGCGCCGGGCCGCTCTCGTCACCCTGGCGTTCGTGGGCTGTTCGACGCTGCTGGAATTGAGTGGCGGGCTGATCATTGCGCTCGTGATCCACGAACGATTCCGAGGGCGGGGCGTCGTCAGAGCGGCGATTCTCATCCCCTGGGCGATCCCCACCGTCGTGGCGTCGCAGCTGTGGCGCTATGTATTCAACGACCAGTACGGCCTCGCCAATTTGCTGCTCTACGGCGACCGTATTGCGGACTACATCCCCTGGCTGGCCTCGCCGGTCGTCGCCTTTGGCATCGTGGTGCTCGCAGACGTCTGGAAAACCTCGTCCTTCGCCGCCCTACTGATTCTGGCCGGCCTTCAAGTGATTCCGGACGATCTCTACGATGCAGCGCGGGTGGACGGGGCCGGAATGTGGCAACGGTTCCGGCACATCACGCTGCCGTTGCTGAAACCAGCGTTGTTGCTGGCCCTGCTCTTTCGTACCATGGATGCATTCCGCGTGTTCGATCTCGTCTTCGTCATGACGCAAGGCGGCCCGGGCGACGCGACACAAGTCCTGCAGTTCTATGGGTATCAAACGCTCTTTGCCGAAGGTCGGCTCGGTTACGGTTCAGCCGTCTCCGTGGCAGTCTTTCTCCTGATCTTGCTGTTGTCGTTGATCTACCTTCGTGCCATCGGGTCACGGCTCCTGGAGCGACGGCCGTCATGACCCGACGTCTGTTGCTGCCGCTCGGCATCATGGGAACCGTGGGGCTGAGTCTGCTGCCCTTTTTGTGGTTCATGCTCAGCTCATTCAAATCGCAACGAGAGATCGAGGCCGTGCCGCCAGGGTGGTGTCCGAGCGGCAGCCTGGAATTTTACCGCTCGGCTCTGTTCAGCCATCACCTGTTGGACTATGTCGGCAACAGCGTGGTGGTGGCCGGCTCGACGACTGCCGTGGCTCTCCTGCTGGCAATCCCGGCGGCCTATGCTCTGGCCAGGCTCACGATCCCCGGTAAGCAGGGCATTCTGGCCCTGTTGCTCTGCGTCTCCATGTTTCCACAGATGGCGATCGCAGGTCCGGTCTGGCGCCTGCTGGATGCCCTTGGCGGGCTGAACCATCGCTGGGGCGTGGTGCTGCCCTATGTGGCCTTGACGTTGCCCCTGGCTGTCTGGATCCTGGCGAGCTTCTTCGCGGAATTGCCTGCGGAATTGGAAGATGCGGCGCGCATCGACGGGTGCGGACGGTGGACGACCTTGCTTCGCGTGACCCTGCCCTTGGCCGCACCGGGCATCTTCACCGCCGCCATTCTCATTCTGATCTATGCGTGGAATGAATTCTTCTTCGCCCTGCTGATCTTGACGCAGCCGGAGCAACAGACGCTTCCGGTCGGCATCGCATTATTCCAAGGAGAGTTCACGATGCCGTGGGGAGAACTGGCCGCGGCCTCCGTCATCGCCACCCTTCCGCTCATCGCAGTGGTCTTGATGTGTCAGCGATGGATCGTGAGCGGCCTCTCGGCCGGCGCCGTGAAGGGATGACCATGGCCGATCTGGAACTGCGCAATCTGTCCAAAACGTTTCGGAAGCAGACAATCCTACGCGACATCTCGCTGTGCGTGCCGGACGGCAGCTTCACCATTCTCCTAGGCCCGTCGGGTTGCGGGAAATCGACGCTCCTGCGCATCATCGCCGGCCTCGAACCGCAGACCTCGGGACAGGTGTTGATCGGAGGAGTGGCGGTCGACCACCTCGAACCTGCCGCGCGCGATATCGCCATGGTCTTCCAGCAATACGCCCTCTACCCGCACCTCACAGTACGCGAGAACCTGGCCTTCGCCCTGACCATCCGACGGTTGCCGCGTCCCGACATCGAAGCACGCATCGCCGAAGCGGCGCAGCTGCTCGATATTCAGTCGCTCCTGAATCGCAAGCCGAAGGACCTGTCCGGCGGTCAACGCCAACGGGTGGCCATGGGTCGCGCCATCGTTCGGAAGCCGAAACTATTCCTCTTCGACGAACCGCTGTCCAACCTGGATGCTCAGCTCCGCACCACCATGCGGATCGAACTCAAGAGCCTGCAACAACGCTTGCGGGCTACCATGATCTACGTGACGCACGACCAGGTGGAGGCCATGACGTTGGGAGATCGTATCGTGCTGTTGGAAGGCGGCCGCATTCGCCAGGAGGCTGCACCCGACGACTTGTATCGCGCTCCGGCGGATCCTTTTGTGGCAGCCTTCATCGGCACGCCGGGGATGAACCTTTGGTCTGGCCAAGTCACGACGCGAGGCGACCGACTGCAGTTTCAGAACGGAGACCTGACGCTGCCGATTCCGTTCCTCATGGAGCAACAGCCCTCGCTGAACTCGATCACGCTCGGTATCCGCCCCGAAGACATTCTCCTCACGCCCCAACCCGGTGCCCTGCCCGTTGAGGTCGCCGTCGAGTTGATCGAAAATCTCGGAGCCGAACTCTTGATCCACTGTCGCGTCGGCGACTCGCGATTCGTCGTGCGATCGGTGCGTGGCGGTCCCGTGCAGCAGAACCACTCTCTCACCATCTATCTCCCGCAGGACAAGCTGCACCTCTTCGTGGACGACCGGCGACTCGATGCGTCCACCGCGTTGCCCTCTTGACTGGAAGGGTGGCTATCTTATCTAAAAGTGAGGAGGCTCGGCGGTCTCGCGAGAAAAACGGTGCGCCGGCTTGCAATGCACCCGGAGACCCCGTAAGCTCCCGAAAGGATTGCACTCTTGAACGACCCACCGGGAGTCGACCATCCCGGCCCTTGACGCATGGCCACCACTCAACGCGGGTATTACGATATTCTCGGCGTCCCACGGAGCGCCTCGGCCGACGACATCAAGAAGGCCTTCCGGCGGCGTGCGCGAGAACTCCATCCCGACCTTCACACCGGCACCAAGAAGACCGAGATGGAGAAAAAGTTCAAGGAACTGAACGAAGCGCACGAAGTCCTCTCGGACCCCGAGAAGCGCAAGAAATACGACCAGTACGGCCCCAATTGGGAACAGGCCGAAGCCTATGAAAAGGCTCGTCAGCAAGCCGGCCCTCAGCCGGGTCGCGGAGGTGCCGGAGGATTCAGCGGCGATTTCGGCGACATCTTCGAGACGTTTTTCGGAGGGCGGGGCCGAAGCGGGAGTGCGACCGGCTTTGCCGTCGACGGCGAAGACCTGGAAACCGATGTGACCCTGAGCATGCGCGATGTGCTCCACGGGGTCACCAGGCGCATCGATCTCACTGAACGCATCGCCTGCAAAGCCTGTGGCGGCAGCGCCATCGTTCGCGGGCGTCCCTGCGTCGTATGCGGCGGCTCCGGCATCCAAACCGAGGTCCGCACCATCGAGGTGCGCATTCCCGCGGGGGTAGAGAACGAAACCCGTGTCCGGCTGGCCGGCAAGGGCAATCCCGGTATCAACGGCGGCAAGCCCGGCGATCTGTATCTGCGCGTCCATATCGAATCGAACGGGGTCTTCCGCCAGAAAGGCTCCGACGTGCAGGTGACTCTGCCCGTCTGGCCGTGGGAAGCCGCACTCGGCGCCGAAGTGATGGCGCCGACCCTCACGGAGCCGGTCAAGGTGAAGATCCCGCCCGGCAGCAAAGCAGACAGCAAACTGCGCCTCAAGGGGAAGGGGTTGCCCACCGGCAGCGGCGCCCATGGCGACCTCTTTCTCAAATTGAAGATCGTCATGCCCGCCACCCTGTCCGAGCAGGAGCGCGCGCTCTTTGAACAACTGGGCCGTGGCCCCCATGGCGACCCACGGGCCGAACTCCTCGCGGCCTCGCGGCGCGGTGCCTCCTAAGCGCCCGTCGGAGATCTCCCTCCTATGAATCTCTTGGAATACGCGCTCTTCGCGTTCAGTTCGCTCTTCGTCATCGTCGATCCCATCGCCGTCGTGCCCGCATTTTTGGCAATGACGCCGAGGGATTCCGTGGCACAACGGCTGCGCACCGCCCGCATGGCCTGTTTCGTCGCCGCCGGAATCCTGACCGTCTTCGCCCTGTTCGGCCAGACCATCTTCAAACTTCTGGGCATCACGCTGCCGGCGGTGCAGATCGCCGGCGGACTCATCCTGTTGCTCGTGGCGTTGGATATGTTGCGCGCGCAACGGTCCACGGTGCAGGCGACTCCCGCGGAAACGGAAGCAGGCACCGGCAAGGACGACATCGCGATCGCGCCGCTCGCCGTGCCGATGTTGGCGGGTCCGGCGGCCATCTCCACGGTCATTCTCTTGGAGACGCAAGCTCGGACACTGGCGTTGCGCGCGGTATTGCTGGGATGCCTTGTACTCGTCGGAATCGCGAGTTACAGTATATTAGCGATCGGTGCTCGCGGAGCGAAGTGGCTCAACCCCATCGCAGATAAAATCATCTCTCGACTCATGGGTTTGTTGCTTGCGGCGCTGGCCGTTCAGTTCATGATGAACGGTCTGACCGGTGAGCAAGGACTGTTACGCGGATTGATCGGGCCGTAATCGACTTAACGAAGGAGGAAGGAATGACGACGAAACTCTTTACCTTTGCCACAGCCTCAGCCATCGCCTGCGCCTTGACGATCACGCCTGCCTGGGCGAATTCGGGTGGGGGCTACGGCGGACACGGCGGGAGCTACGAAAAAGATCGGCACGGCATGGGTGCGGCGATGATGGAAATGATGATGCACGGCGGCGCCGGCCACCTCATTCGCCACCTCCTGAAACATGAAAAGGACATCGGGTTGAGCGCCGATCAGGTGGCGAAACTCAAGAATCTCCAACTCAATCTGGATAAGAGCCGCATCAAGATGGAAGCCGACATCCAAGTGGCGGAGCGGGAGATCAAGGCGCTGGCGGAAGACGAAAAGTCCGACATCGGCGCGATCGAGAGCAAGCTCAAGCAAAGTGCCGAGGTGCAGGTGGGGCTCAGGACCCTGTCGATCAAGACCCGGCGGGATGCGCTGTCCATTCTGACTGCCGAGCAACGCGCCAAGGAGCAGGCTGAACACGACAAGATGATGCAGCAACACAAGGGCATGGGCGCTCCCCACGGCAAGAACCCGCATGGCAGCAACCCCCATGGAGCGAATCCCCATGGTCAGGGAACGGCCCAATAATATGCGCACACTGGACCTTGAACGGAGGGATAACATGATGAAGTCGTTCGCAATCGGCGCACTGCTCGTCGGCGCTCTCTGCCTCGTCACCACTCCGGCCTGGAGCGACAAGGGGCATAAAGGCAAGGACGAAAAGTGCGATGTCGCAGATTTGGTCAAGGACGCAAAGATCACCATCGACCAGGCGATCAAGACTGCGCTGGACAAGGCGCCCGGCACGGCTGTCGAAGCCGAGCTCGAAAAGAAACACGATAAAACGGTGTGGGAAGTGGAAGTCCTCGGAGCGGACGGCAAGATGATGGAGGTGCATATCGACGCCGGCACCGGCGAGGTCATCGACGTGGAAGCCAAACACGAAAAACACGAGAAGAAAGACAAGAAAGAGAAGCACTAGTTCCGGCGGCCGGGCCGGCCTTCAAGACCAGCCCGGCCGTTCCCTCCCCTTCCTCCTTTATCTCATCCGAACAACCGGTCCCATTTCCGCCCGCCAGCCAACATGGACTTGCGCCGCCCGATTGACCCCCCGCGCCCATCTATGCGAAAGTTTGCGACTTGCTGAACGGAGGCCGCAGTCCCAGAAAATGAAGGAGCGTCCATGACCATCGACCCACGCCAGAAAAGCCATACCCTTCTCGACGGCCCCGGACGGGCCCCGGCCCGTGCCATGCTCAAGGCCGTCGGATTCACCGACGCGGACCTCGAGCGTCCCTTGATCGGCGTCGCCAACACCTGGATCGAGGTGATGCCCTGCAATTACCACCTGCGTCGGCTGTCCGAGCGTGTCAAGGCGGGGATCCGCGCCGCAGGCGGGACGCCCATCGAGTACAACACCATCGCCGTCTCCGACGGCATTTCCATGGGCACGGAAGGCATGAAGGCCTCTTTGATCAGCCGTGAGGTCATCGCTGACTCGGTCGAGTTGGTCGCACGTGGGCACCTATTCGACGGCGTCGTCGCCCTCTCCGGGTGCGACAAGACCATCCCCGGCACCGTCATGGGCCTCTGCCGTCTCAACTTGCCCTCGTTGATGCTCTACGGCGGGTCCATCATGCCGGGCCAGTTCCAGGGCCACGATGTGACGATTCAAGACGTGTTCGAGGCGGTCGGCAAACATGCCTCCGGCAAGATGACGAACGCCGAGTTGAAGGATCTGGAAGACCATGCCTGTCCGGGCCCCGGAGCCTGCGGCGGCCAGTTCACTGCCAACACAATGGCGATCGCCTTCGAGTTTTTGGGCATCTCCCCCATGGGACGTAACGGGGTCCCTGCCATGGACCAGCAAAAAGACGACGTGGCCTTCGAGTGCGGCAAGCTCGTCATGGACCTGCTGAAGAAGGACTTGCGGCCCAAACAGATCATCACTCGTCGTTCGATCGAAAACGCCATCGCGGCTGTGGCCACGACCGGTGGATCGACGAACGCCGTCCTGCATCTCTTGGCTGTGGCGCGGGAGATGGGCGTCCGCTTGACCATCGACGATTTCGACAAGATCAACCGCAAGGTGCCGCTGCTGGCCGATCTGAAACCGGGCGGGCGCTTTACGGCCGCGGACCTCTTTACCGCCGGCGGCACGACACTGGTGGCGAAGCGTCTGCTCGACGCCAAGCTCCTCCATCCGGACCAGCCCACGGTGTCGGGACGGACCATCGGCGAAGAAGCCGCGGCGGCCAAGGAACAACCGGGGCAGCAGGTGCTGCGTCCTCTGGGCAACCCGATCAAGCCGACGGGCGGGTTGGTGATTCTCAAGGGCAACCTGGCACCGGAAGGTTGTGTCGTGAAGGTGGCAGGGCACTCCATCATGCACTTCCGCGGACCGGCCAAAGTGTACAACCGTGAGGAAGACGCGTTCGCCGCCGTGCAGTCGGGGAAGATCAAGGCCGGTGATGTGGTCGTCATCCGGTATGAAGGCCCATCCGGCGGGCCCGGCATGCGCGAGATGTTGGGGGTCACTGCCGCCATCGTCGGCGCGGGGTTGGGAGATTCGGTCGCGCTCCTCACCGACGGGCGCTTCTCAGGCGCCACCCACGGATTGATGGCGGGGCACGTCTCGCCTGAAGCCGTCAAGGGCGGTCCCATCGGCGCAGTGAAGACGGGAGACATCATCACCTTCGACATTGCGAAGCGCCGGTTGGATGTGGAGCTGTCCCAAAAGGACCTGGCATCGAGGCTGAAGAAGGTGAAGCATCCCGCACCCCGATATCAGTCCGGGGTGATGGGCAAGTACGCCCGCCACGTGTCCAGCGCCTCGGAAGGCGCCGTGACCACCTGAGCATGCGAGTCCGGTTGCGCTGGAGTCTCGTTGTCGCGATGCTCGTCCTGACGGCATCAGGCCTGGACGATCGCCAGTGGGCCTCCGCGGTCGAGCAGGAACCCTGCGTAGACTGGCAACGCCGCCATCCCGAGTGGTTGTGGTGCGACGATTTCGAACGGGACCGTCTCTCGCAGTATTTCGAATACGACCAGCGGCATGGCCGGTTCGTTCGCGAGGCGGGAATCGGCGTAGCCCACTCGATGGGGATGCGCGCCGAATACTTGCCCGGCGACCCGCACGGCGGGTTTCTCCATCTCGCCTTCGGGAAGACGCCTAGTCCTTACATCAGACCGGTCGATGCCGGAACCGCTCGCTACCGCGAGATCTATTGGAGATTCGATCTACGCCTGCAACCGGGATGGGTCGGAGGCGGAGCCGACAAGCTCACGAGGGCCACGATTCTATCCACCGACCGCTTCGCACAGGCGGCCATCGGCCATCTGTGGAGCGGTGCCCGCCCTGATTCGGACCCTGACCGGTTGTACCTCGACCCTGCGTCCGGAACGGACGAATTCGGCCGGCTGAAAACCACGACGTATAACGACTTTCCCCGCCTTCGTTGGCTGGGGGCTGACGGCAGCCGAACAGCCCTCTTCGACGCGAGCCATCTCGGCCGGTGGTTGTGCATCGAGGTCCACATGAAGCTGAACAGTCGCGACGCGGACGACGGCGTCCTGGAATTCTGGGTGGACGATCGGCTGGAGGCACAACGGACCGGGCTGAATTGGATCGGCGCCTACGACGACTACGGCATCAATGCGGTTTATCTGGAACAGTACTGGACCTCGGTCCCCTTCAGCCAGGTGCAGCAGCGCTATTGGGACAACTTCGTCGTATCGACAGCCCGTATCGGTTGTGCCCTTTCACCCCCACCAGCAAGCCAGGAGCCCCATCGAGGCGAATGAAGAATTAACTATTTCTTAACCGCGCACCTGAACCGCTTGCAGTACACTGCCTCCACCGAGTTATGTCGGCTCGTCACACAGATTCGAACCAGCTCTCTCCTTCTCACGCCCGATTGAAGCCGGCGGAGCGCCCGCCCACGTCCGACCTGTTTCGTCCCGAGTGGTACCTTAATCGGGAACTCAGCCTCCTGGAGTTCAACCGCCGCGTCCTTGAGTTGGCCAAGGATCAGACGGTGCCCTTGCTGGAGCGGCTGAAGTTTCTTTGCATCGTCAGTTCCAATCTCGATGAGTTCTTCGAAATCCGCGTGGCAGGCTTGCGAGAACAAGTGACGCACGGAGCCGAGCAACGGGGGGTCGACGGCCTCACGCCCTCGGAGCTGCTAAGCCGTATCGCCACGAGTGCGCACCAGCTGGTCGAAGAGCAATATACCGTCTTGAACAACTCCTTGATTCCGCAATTGGCCGACCAGCGCATCCGATTTCTGAAACGTGCCGAATGGACCGCTTCGCACATTCGATGGATGCGCCGCTTCTTTTCGCGCGAGCTGCTGCCCCTGCTGAGCCCGGTGGGATTGGACCCTGCCCACCCCTTTCCCAAGCTGCTCAATAAGAGCCTCAATTTCCTCGTGACGCTGGAGGGGACGGACGCCTTCGGCCGCCAGAACGGCACGGCCATCGTGCAAGTCCCTCGTTCGCTCCCGCGTGTGATTCGCCTCCCCTCCCGCAACAGCGCCTGGCCGCACGATTTCGCCTTTCTTTCGTCGGTGATCCACGCCTTCGTTCATCAGTTGTTCCCGGGTCTTCGGGTCACGGGCTGCTATCAATTTCGCGTGACGCGCAACAGCAACCTCTTCGTCGACGAAGAGGCCGTGGAGGACTTGCGGCTGGCATTGGAAGGACAGTTACCGGATCGTCGCTTCGGCGACGAGGTTCGCCTGGAAGTCGCGGACAATTGCCCACTCGACCTCGTGTATTTCCTGCGGGAACAATTTCATCTCGGACCGCAGGACGTGTATCAATGTCGCGGGCCGGTCAATCTGCATCGCCTGATGGCGGTGCCGGACTTGATCGACCGCCCGGACTTGAAGTTCGAGTCCTTCACCCCGAGCATCCCAGGCTCGCTCACCGACACGGCGGACTGGTTCGAGGCCATGCGACAGGGCGATATCCTGTTGCATCACCCATTCCAATCATTCACCCCGGTCACGGAATTTCTTCGCCAGGCCGCGGGCGATCCGCATGTGCTCGCCATCAAACAGACGCTCTATCGCACGGGCGCCGATTCCGCCATCGTGCAATCACTCGTCGATGCTGCGCGCGGAGGAAAAGAAGTGACCGTGGTCATCGAATTGCGCGCCCGGTTCGATGAGGAAGCGAATATCGAGTTGGCTCATGACTTGGAAGAAGCCGGGGCGCACGTGGTGTACGGCGTGGTCGGGCACAAAACTCATGCCAAACTGAGCCTCGTCGTGCGTCGGGAAGATCGACACCTTCGCCACTACGCCCACCTGGGTACGGGCAACTATCACGCACGCAATGCCCGTCTCTACACCGATCTGGGCCTCCTCACCTGCGACCCGGCCATCGGCCGAGACGTCCGTACGATGTTCCAGCAGCTCACGTCGCCCGGCCGGCCGGGGCGGCTGAAACACCTGCTCCAGGCCCCTTTCACCCTTCACTCCACCTTGCTGAAGTGGATCGCCCGCGAGACCGATCGCGCCAAGAAGGGCAAACCCGCCAGGATCATGGCGAAGATGAACGCGCTGCTGGAGCCGCAGATCATCCGCGCCCTCTACAAGGCTTCCCAGGCGGGAGTGACCATCGATCTCATCGTGCGCGGCCCCTGCGCCTTGCGACCCGACATCCCCGGTCTCTCGGAGCATATCCGCGTCCGCTCGGTCGTCGGCCGCTTTCTCGAGCATAGCCGGATTTTCTATTTTTTGAACGACGGCGAAGAGAAGGTTTGGCTCTCCAGCGCCGACTGGATGGATCGTAATTTTTTCCGTCGGATTGAGGTCGCCTTTCCGATCTTGGATCCCGTGCTGAAACGACGGGTCATCGAGGAAGGACTGCAGCCTTATCTTGAAGACAACACTCACACCTGGGTGTTGCACGCCGGCGGCACCTATCGTCGGGAAACTCCCGGCCGGAGAAAGCCGCGCTCCGCCCAACAGTGGCTGCTGAATCAATTTGCCACCTGATCATCCCCCCATTTGTCTCCTTGCTGCAACGCCGCCGTCTGCTCGTTTGAGGAACTCATCGGCTACAGGGAATCGGCGTAGAGGCGCTCAAGGCGCTCTTCGATACAGTCGGCACAGAGCACGGCTTGCGGTTGGACCCTGAGCCGAGAGACTGGGATCTCATCCTGACATTGCCGACAAAATCCATACGATGCTTGGTCCCTACGACTCAGCACGGACAGTTTTGAAGCGTGCAGATGTAACCGAGGGACGGCGGAATGTTGGCGAACGGCATGCATGGCGATCCTCCTCAGCTAGTAGTAGCGAACCTGAGCCAAGTCTACCGGGCTCAGGTCACAGAGACATCAAGAGAGGGTCAACGGTAGGTTAACTGTGACGGGCTTGGTCAGCGGAGGGCGTGAGTGCGGCAGTGAGCATGTCCCGGCCGCGGATGCTCAGCAGTCGGTTACTTGGTTGCTGCACGAGACCGTTCGATCAGCGGCTTCCACGTCGGTTCGAGATCCTGCGCGGCGGATGCCAGGAACCGTTGCTCCGCCGCCGGATCCCGCTGCCCCTTCGCAACAGTGGCGGCATGGACCGCAAAGTAGGCCGGTGTCCCGATGAGTTGCAGTTCCGCAACTACCCGCTCCAACGGTTTTCCCCAGAAGACCTCGAAGTAATGCGCCTGGACCTCGTCGACGGCGTTCTCCTGCAACACCATTTGGGTTGGGCCGATCTCATACTCTCCCATAAAGTGGAGGCCGCCGGCCGTCACGGTGGTCAGGCTCCGCGTGACTGTCTCCTTGGGAAGCAGAAAGAGCGTCACTTCGCGCACTTTGCCAAACCCCTTTTCCGACGCGCTGAACGCCACGGCCGCATACCGCCCGGGAGGGAGGTTCTGCACATACACTGTGCCGACCCCACCGGCGTCGGGAAGGGGGGTTACCACGCTTGTGGGGATGAGATTCTTTCCTTGATAGAGATCACGTTCATCGTCGACCTTCACCAGATAGACTCGATCCTCCGTCCCGGGAGCCCAGGCGGCGGTCTTCAGTGTCATGCCGACGACGGCGCTCTGCTGATCCACCGGCTTGGTAATCCGGACTGGGGAGACAAATTCTGCAGCCAGCCGTTGAAACTGCTTCTTGGGTTTGGCGGCACAAGCTGTAACCAACAACAAGGCCGCTACCATCAGCAGAGACAGCAATCGATTCATACTCATCCTCCCATGTGTGACCGGCGCAGAGGCGACAGGCGGCAGTGTAGAGGAATTCCTCGCTCCGCCTCAATACGTACTATCGAGGGAAGGTGCAACTCGGGTGGACGCGATGGTCAGGGAGCCGGGGTGACAGGCACTTCGGCAGCGGTTTTTCCCATGCTCAGACTTTCCTGCGAAAGGCGCTTCAGGACGGCATTCGCGCGTTCTTCCAGGCGCTCGGCCTCGCCGGCTCGTTGTTTGCGCCTCAACAACGAGGCATAACTCTTCAGGGTCTTGGCATAGGCTTCTCGGTCATACCCCACCGACCGTTCATAGATCCCGAGCGCCTGTTTGTACAGATCTTCCGATTGATCCAGCCGGCTTTGCGCCTGATACAGCTCCGCCAGGTTCTTCAATTCACCGGCGACGTGGGGGTTGTCTCCTCCCTGCTGTTTTTCACGAATGTTGATCGCTTGCTGGAACAGCGGCTCGGCCTGAGAGTACAGCCCCTGCAATTCGTACAGCTGCCCTAGCCGGCTCATGGCTTCTGCGGTGTCGACATGGTCACTCCCGAGGGATTTTCGAAAAATCCCCACCGCTCGCTGATACAACACTTCCGCCTGGGAGTACTGGTTCTGAGCCCTATACGTATCCCCCAAGTTTTCCAGATTCCGAGCGACGATCGGATGGTTCGGACCGAAGGCCTTTTCGTGGATCGTTAAAGCCCGCTGATACAACGGCATGGCACGCGCGTGCTGGCCCTGCGCCTGATACATCTTGGCGAGGTTGTCACGGGTAATCGCCGTCAGGCTATGTTCCGGTCCAAGCCGTTTCTCGAGAACCGCCAACGCCTGTTGAAGCATTGGCTCCGCATCCGCAAAGCGCCGCTGGTCTTGATACACGACGGCGATGTTGTTCAGACTCTCCGCCGTCTTGCTGTCCTCGGAGCCGAACACCTTTTCCCGAATTTCCCGGGCGCGTTGATGGAGCGCCTCGGCCTGAGAATAGAGCCCCTGGAGCCGATAAAGCTCTCCGAGATCGGTCAAACTCGAAGCAGTCTCGGCATGGTCCGGCCCCATCACACGCTCGCGAATCGCCAGCGCCTCTTGGAAGAGCGCTTCGGCTCTCGCATAACGAGCCAATTCACGATTGACCTGTCCCAACTGGCTCAAGGTTTCCGCCATCCGTTTGCCGTGCGGTTCGATCGTTTCCGCCTCTTTGCGGGCCGTAACGAACAATTCCTCCGCATGGGTGTAATCTCCGGAGCGTAACGCGTCATTGCCCTCACGCATCGCCGAACGCCAGCGTTGATCCTGAGCACAGCCGGCCAGAAGACCAAACAGGGCGAGACCGACAACCACCTTACGCGCGCGCGTTCCCATGTGCATGGCCTTCAACTCGTTGTGAAACAGATAGGGGCCGTTCGGAAGCTTACCATTCGCATGATGCGGAATGCTAACAGACTTACGCTGCCATGGCCGTACAAATCAACCCCAGCAGGATGTTTGGGAAGCGAGGTCCTTTACCGCTCACGACTTCAACTGAGTCGGCACATCCACCTGGGAAGCCAGCTTCGCAATACGGGACGTGTCATAGGGCAGGACACTGAAGACCTTGGCCACATCGATGGCTGGCTTGCCGGGCCGTAACGCCTTTTGCGCCAATGTGGCCAGCCAGGAGAGGGGTATGAGAACCACCCTCGGCAACCACAGCACCGTCAGGTCCGGATTCACCTTGCGGAGCCGGTCCAATAGCTCGTGCTTGGTCGGAGAAACCGGATCGAGCAGATTCAGCGGGCTCGGGACGGCATCCCACGCATCGGTCATCCAGGCCAAGAAGCGACCGGAAAATCCCACATCGACTACGCCGAGACGATCATGTGCCGATCCAACGGCTACGAAAAGATTTCCCAATCGCTTCCCCAGTCTCCCTGGGGGATCAAAATCTCGATAGTCGACCAAGGCGCCGGGTCGCACCACCTTCACTGAAAGTCCTAACTCCTTGCCTAATTGCACAGCTAACCGCTCGGACTCCAGCTTTCCCCACACATAGGGACCGGACCCCTTGCTATCGGGCTCCAACGGATGGTCATCGCCAATGACACGCCCATCAGCCTGCGCCAAGACGGCCAGACTGCTGACGTGCACGAAATGGGTAATGCCTGCCGCCGCAGCCCCTCGAACCATATGTTCGGTCGCATCCAGTGAATTGCGCTGGTGCTCCGGCCACCCTCCGGCCGTTTCCGCCGCCGCATGGATGACGGTGTCGATCCCCTTGAATAGCTCGGACGAAACTCCAGCCGCCACGTCGGTGACCACGTATTCGGCCCCTGCAATGCGCTCCCAAGGAGAAGGCTCGCGGCGCGCCACTACGCGAACGGGACGATCGCGCGAGAGCAGCGCTCGGACGATCTCCTTCCCCAGAAAACCAGTGCCACCCGTGACCAGCACACCTCGACTCGTGACTGGCCTGGGCACGGCTACAGCCAACGCCTTGGCTTCGGCAACCTTCAACGCTTGGGCCACCCGCTCGCAGATCCGCACCGTTTCCAGAATGCCCTCCGGAGACAACGGGGATGGACGTCCGCTTCGTGCGGCATCGTAGAAGGCGGTAAAGAGTTCGGCCAACCCAGGATAACTTCGCCGGCTCTTCAGAAATCGATTCGCCATGGCCACGGTGGTGCCACTCAACAATTGCCAGGCCTGTCGATAGGGCGAGAACAATTTGTCGATTCCCGATGAGCCTGGGCCGATGGCGCGTTGAGTCGTACTGCGAACGTAATCGGCAAACAGCGATCCGTTCCGTCCGACCACGCGCAAATAACTTTCCACCGGACGCCCTTCCAGCGTCACGATCAAGGTCCCGGTCAGGCCTCCGCGTCGTACGAGGGCATGCACCGTCCCCTCGTGGCTGACTTCCAATGACAGCAGTTCTGTCTGTCCCTCCCCGGCTTGCTCAAGGACCTGGAGCAGCAGATAGACGGGATGGGGCAAGATGTCCAGCAGCTGGTGGTCGGCCCGAAGGACCTTGCGCCCACCTGGCGCGTGACGGACGGTTCGGAAGGAAAAGTAACTTTCAACATGCACCACCCTGCCGATCGTCGGGAGGTATTGTGCCAGCACTCGGGTGGGCGGTTCATACAGCAGCTGGTGCCCTGCGCAGACGAGCAGGCCCTTGGCCTTTGCGTCCGCGAGAATCTGTTGCACATCCGCGACAGACTCCGCAAACGGCTTCTCGACGTAGATATGGCATCCGGCCCTCAACGACATGCGAGCGAGCGGGGCATGCGTGGCAGGCGGTGTGATGATGTGCACAACCTGCACCCGTTCAGAAGCCAACAGTTCTTCTGGCGTCTTGAAGCACCCGATGCCCGGGACGATATCACGCATCGCAGCCAACGCCGAATCGGATGGGTCGGCCACCGCCACCAACTGGGCGCCGGGGCAACGGGCGATCGCGCGAGCATGGTGCTGCGCGTGGCGACCGGCACCGATCAACGCGATCCGGAGCGGACGTGAATCGGAATTGGTTGGGTGTGGTTGTGTCACGGAACGTCTACTCGCGGCTCACTATAGTCTATTCTTCCGATTTGGTGAAGGCTTCTCACACATTTTCGCAGACTCAGCGCGACGAATCCTGCACCACCTTTTACACACGCAGATCACCGACACACCTGAGGCAGAGCGAGAGAGAAGAGCGGACGTAGGGTACCTGCCAGCACGGTCGGTTCAATCCCGCGTGGGAACACCGTAGCCGTGATCGACGCGATCTCACACGATGCTAGTGTTTGCGGTAGAAGGCGGCAATGGTTCGCACGACATACTGCAACTGTTCGTCCGTCAGCTCGGCATAAATGGGAAGCGAGAGGACCTCTTCCGCGGCACGTTCGGAATGGGGGAATGCCCCTTTCTGATATCCCAGATCGCGATAGCAGTTCTGGAGGTGCAACGGCAGGGGGTAATAGACTTCCGTCCCCACCCCTTGCTCCTTCAGATAATTCCGCAGTTCGTCGCGCCGCTGCACCCGAAGCGTGTACTGATTAAAGACGTGAAAATTGTGCGCAGCCACGATCGGGAGGGTGAGAAACTCCGATACTGTCTCGTCGCTGAACAGTTCGGCATATCGTGCGGCATTCCGTCGTCGTCCCTCCGCCCACTGATCCAGCCGCTTCAACTTGACCAAGAGCACTGCTGCTTGCAAGGCATCCAACCGGCTATTGATCCCGATAGCCTCATGAACATACCGGACACGGCTTCCATGCACACGCAACATGGCGATGGATTCGGCCAGGGCCTGATCGTTGGTCGTGACCATGCCGGCATCGCCAAAACCGCCCAGATTTTTGGATGGGAAAAAGCTGAAGCAGGCCGCATCTCCCAACACGCCGGCTCGACGCCCCTTTCGCGCCGCGCCGATGGCCTGGCAAGCATCCTCGATCACCCCGACCTTGTGTCGGTGCGCAACCTCCGTGATTGCCTCCATGTCGGCACACTGACCGAAGAGGTGCACCGGAATGATCGCCTTGGTTCGCGGAGTGATCGCTCGTTCGAGAAGCGCCGGATCCAGATTGAAGGTATCAGGTTCGATGTCGACGAAAACCGGTTTCGCACCCAGGCGAGAAATCGCGCCGGCCGTGGCGAAGAAGGTAAACGGAACCGTGACCACCTCGTCGCCGGCCTTCACCCCCATGGCCATGAGCGCCAGCAAGAGCGCGTCACTGCCCGAGGCCACGCCGACGGCATGGGCACTCCCGATGTAGGACGCTACCGCCTGCTCCAACGCCGTCACCCGAGGCCCGAGGATGAACCCCTGCTCATCACAGGTGGCCTCAATCGCAGCCAGGATCTCACTCCTCATCGACTGGTATTGAGCTTTCAGATCAAGCAGCGGAATATTCATCGGTGTCTTCGTTCAACCTCCACGTCAATTCGTCTGCCATCGCATCACATGATCACGTGAGTGGACGACATGTAGCAGATACCCATAAAGAGACTGATACTGTTTGACCGTCTCATTGATCGTAAATTCCTCCGGAAAGATCTCGTTCCCTGACGCAAGGGTCCTACGATAGGGCTCGTCCTCCAGGATGTCGCACACGCGGCCGGCCAAATCCTGGACATCTCCCGCACGGCACAACCGGCCATGCACCGGCTCAACAATGGCCTCTTCCACGCCTCCTACCCGTGTCGCCACGATCGGGATTCGACTCGCTCTGGCCTCCAAAACCGCACAGGACAATCCCTCCCACCGGGACGTCAAGAGGAACACATCCATCGCTTGATAAAGCGATGCCACATCCCGACGCCACCCCATCAGGGAGACTCGGTCCTGGACCCCATATTCCAGCATTAGGGCCTCGACCTCAGGGCGCAGGATTCCGTCCCCGATCAAGATGAAGCGCGCTCGTGGGATACGGCGACAGACTATCGATGCCACATGGACGAAATCTCCAGGCGCCTTTTGAGGCTTGAGGCACGCCACCATCCCCACCAGCAGATCCGTCGGACCGACCCCAAGGGTCGCGCGAAAGCGTTGCCGCTCGGCCGCTTCTGCCTTGGTCGCGAACGGTTCCGGGTTGATGCCCGGTCGCACAATCGACACCTGGGACGGAGTGAACAGCCCCCATCCAACCCCCTGACGACGATCGGCATGAGACACGGTGATCCACCGTGTGGTGAGACGGCCAACCATGCGTTCTACCGCAATCACGACCCTTCTCATCCAAAAGGGCTGCTCCGGCGTCACGCCATATCCATGCACTGTGTGGAGGATACAAGGAACACCTGCCAGCCAAGCCGCAACCCGCCCTAGGATACCAGCTTTTGAACTATGGGTGTGGACAATCTTCGGATGTAGTCGACGAAACAGGGACACCAAGCTCCATACTGTCTTCAGATCCTGCACCGGATGGATCTCGCGAATGAGCGATGGGACGATCTGAACCTCCACCCCCGGAAGTGCACGCGCCTCGTCCGTCAAGAGGCCGCCGGGCCCAGCGACCAATACCGGGCGAAAGCGTCGTCGATCCAAGCCTGAGACGACCCGCATAGCTACTTCTTGCGCCCCGCCCAACTCCAGCTTGGTAATGACGTGACAGACGACGTCCATAGTGACGGGTCCTCAGGCGGCAGCCTTCAGGCGCAGACGCATGGCCACATCGCGCCCCTGGGCGATCGCATCTTCCATCGACGTATGCTCCCATAAGCCATATCGTCCGATGGACGAGATGCCCCTTCGTTCCAACTCGGCAAGCAACTCTTGCACCGCACGTCCACGTTGTCGATCGTACAATACGTAGGCATAGTACAAGTCCTTCACATCCGCCATGACGAGTTCATCATCCCGCCTGAACAGGCCCGCATCCTCCAGACCTTTCCGAGCCCGCTCAATCAGGACCACATTCGGCTCCTGCTCGCCGGGCTGATGCGACATTTCGACGTAGAGAGAGGTACAGC
This sequence comes from Nitrospira sp., assembly GCA_015709715.1. Lineage (NCBI taxonomy): Bacteria > Pseudomonadati > Nitrospirota > Nitrospiria > Nitrospirales > Nitrospiraceae > Nitrospira > Nitrospira sp. The sequence goes on along the minus strand of CP054184.1, from coordinate 3,256,303 downwards.
CTGATTGCCCCATGGCGGGGGAGAAGTTCATGGGAAATCCAGCGCGGTAGAAGGGATATCGATGTTCCGGGAAATAGATCCAATGTTTGTCGGAAATCTGCTCTCGGGCAACGGCCAGATTGACGTTGGAGACAGACACCCATCGCAGAACTTGCGCCCGATCCCGTATCGCGGGAGGCAGGTCCACACAACGCCGAACCAACTCCGGCAGAGGGATGGTCGAAATCATCCGCTCATAGTCCAGCGTTCGTTCACCTTCCCTCCCCCGAAACACCGCCCGTCGCCGTTCAGTCTCGACCTGCAGCAGTTCTGCTCCGAAGGTGAGACGATCGAGAGACATACGAAAGGCCTCCGGGAGCATCTTGATTCCACCGCTCGCCGGATAGAGGAATGACGGGTTGTATCCGAAGGCCTTGTCCTGAATACCCAGCGCTCCGTTGACGACATCTTTCACATCGGGCTTCGGCACGAGCCACGAGACCCACTCCGACGTCAATTCATCCAGCGACACTTGCCAGAGTTTTTCATTGAACGGCACCATGAAATGCTTTGCGATGCCCTCTCCCAGACTCTCGAGTATCCACTGTTTGAAAGACCGCTGGTCCGCCGGCGGTTTGGAGGCAGAGGGAGACAACGTCGCAATGAACCCCAGGAGACAGTCACGGACAACCGCGGGCGGAAGGCCATGAGTATTGACCTGAAACGGATACTCTGTGTACGTCTCGTGTGAATAGATGTAAGACTTGCGTGCATGTCGTCGCAGTTGATCTGGCAAAAGACTTTCGACGAGGGCCTTGATTGCGGTCTGTCGGAAGTGCAACAAGTGCCCCGTGTAGTCGAAAGTGAACCCGTCCTTCGTATAGGATCGACAGAGCCCCCCGACTTCCTGTTCGCGCTCCAGAATCTCGTACGACACACCGCGAAGATGATAGGCCGCGCTCAACCCTGCCAACCCGGCCCCGACAATCACGATCATGACAAGCCAGTCCTTTCTGCCGGATTCGACGTCATCGTTTCCGGATTGAGCATGACGCCTCTCCCGGCTACCTTCAGCTTGGTCAGTGACACGGCCGCTACAGCCAGACCGACTAACGTCGCGCCGCTGAGAAGAACGGCCACTTCCTGGGGCACCGCCATGACCAGCAAGCCGATGGTTCCCAACAAGGCTGCGCCGAGGTAACTGATCACCACGACCTGCTTGACGGACAGACCCCAGTGGCGCAGGCGAATCGCAAGATGGTCAGGACTGCCGAGAAAGATCGGGAGGCCTCGCAAAAACCGGATGTACATGACGAAAAGCGTGTCGAAGATGGGCATGCCCAAAATCAATACCGGCGTCAGCAGCGAGACGACATGCCCTTCCGTGTATTTCCCGATCATCGACAATGCGCCGAGCATCAGCCCGATGAATAACGCCCCTGAGTCTCCCATGTAGATCGACGCCGGTTTCCAATTGTAGCGAAGAAATCCCAGGAGACTGCCCATCAGCGCAGCCAACATGAAGGCGGTCGTTTGATCGCCGTTCAGGATCGCCACGACACAGAGAAATGCCGCACTGATGACTCCGACACCGGCCGAGAGGCCATCCATGATGTCGAGGAGATTGAATGCGTTGATGATGCCAATCATCCAGAGCACCGTCAGCGCGATATCGACCCAATCGGGCAGTGATGCAATCTCGATGCGTATTCCGCTTTTGATCAGCACGAACACCGCGAGGCACTGCCCCGCGAGCTTCGCGCCCGGTGACAGCACGCCAAAATCGTCGATGAGTCCCAGCATGACGACCAAGGTACCGGCCAGCACGATTCCCAGCACGTCATGCCGAAACTCGAATGTGAAGGCTAAACTCACAAGAAATGATAAGTAGATGGCCAATCCACCCAGGTAAGGCACCGGCTCGCGCTGATGCTTCAGACGACCGTCAGGACTGTCGACGATCCCGAACTTCAAGGCTGCTCGACGCGCGATGGGCACGCCATAGATTGCCAGAATCGCCGCCAAGAGAAAGGTAAGAATCAGCAGAATCATGGAAACCTTGTCATAGAACCCGGTGACGTCATCTTCCTGCCTGCCCAGCCGCCCCCTCGCCCATTCGCGGAAACGGTTCGGTACAGCGCTGCCAGTCGTGGCCCCCACAGAGATAGAGAGTATTGATCCACGACCGTCCGTCTTCCTGCTTGGCCCATCTGCCGACGAAGCTGAGGCGACCGACACAGCATCTCAAGGCAGTTGTGCCATTCGCGCTCTGTCGAAGCTAGGAATCCATTCTTCCCATTCGTGATGATCTCTCGGTTCACACCGACGGGCGACGCAACAGCGGGAATTCCCACCGCCATATACTGCAGCAGCTTCAGACCGCACTTCCCCCTGGCCCATTCCGTATCGCGAAGCGGCATGACGCCGATCGAAGCATCCTGAAGGTCCACCACCTCTCGTTGCAGATCCCATGGTCGGAATTCAACATCGATTCCAGGCAACTGCGGCGGTTGGGAACAGACGACTCGCAGCCTGATGGGATAATGCGCCTGCAACGCACGCAAGGCCGGTGCAAGCACATCCAGGTACCATAGGTTGTACGCCAATCCGATCCAGACGACGGTAATCGCCTTCGACGAGTCCCCTGATTCCCCATCCGGTTCATCCACTCGCGGAATAAATCGCTCCGTGTCGACCACCGTCGGCACGACATGGACTTCTGGGGAATACCGCCGCGCATAGGCAGCCAACCGTTCATTCCCGACGATCACAGCATCGGCGAGGGCGAGCAAGGCCGGCATCTTCCGATGGTGACCGACTGTGAGGTAGATGGCATCATCCATCTCCACTGCAAGGCGATAACGACACCATTTCAAAATCCGCTCAGCCACCGGCGGGAGATAGGGGAAGAGTTGCCCCTCGATTACAATCAGATCGTTTCGCCTCAAGCTCACCAACTGCCGGCAACGTCTCGCAAAACGACGCGGCACGTAGGAAATCTTCAGCAAAATACGAGACAGCCTGGATGGCACCTTCAAGATAGCGAAATAGGCCTCACCGAACAGAGGATGGACGACGCACTGAATGCCTTCGCCACGCAATTGTGGGAGATACTGGAAGATACGGTAACGGCTGCTTGGGCCAATACTCGAGGTTTTGGAGAAGTAGGTCACCGTCATGGAGCACGTGTTCAGATGGTTGGGGCGACGTCGGCTTGATCTCGTCCTAGACAGACAAATAGTACCGGAGTTCGACACAAAGGGTAGGCTTTTCAATGTTTTGGACGAGGGTGGTCTCGAGATTTGCGCAGCTTCTACGCTGCAAGAGTTTTCTGGCGCCCGAAGAAGGCACGATGCCATTCGGTCAAGATGACCAAGGAAAACAAAAGGCGTTCATTGGGACGAGCCGCCGCCAGCTCGCGGGTAACGATTGCTGCAGCCGCACCGGCATCGAAGGTCGGGATATGCCTCAGATCAAAGTAGTCGCTCAGCGGACCCACGCGACGCAACCACTCCCGCAGCCATCGGCCCATTGGAAGCACAAATCCCTGCTTCTTCCGACCGACAACTTCAGCCGGTAAGAGCGTAGCGGCCACCTCACGCAGAGCCACCTTGCTCTGCCCGGCCCCCATGCGCTTGGCGTCCGGCAAGCAAAGCGCTGTTTCCGCCAAGGCGGGGTAGAGGAAAGGTGCGCGCGCCTCAAGACTGTTGGCCATGGCCATCCGATCGAGCTTGACCAGCAAATCGTCGGGTAGCCACGTGAAAAGATCCGTCAGGGTCGCCCGTTGCAGCGGATGGCTTGCACGATCAAGAGAGGTCCACAGGTAGGCGTCCCAGGAATCCGACTTCTGTGCCACTGTCCCCAATATACAACGGCGATCCTCGGCACTCATCACCAAGGGGAAGCCTGAGGGCGTGGCGGATCGCACATTGTCGCATAGCTCTCGCGTCGAGTCCGCTCCCTGTCGACCCTGCACCCAACACTTGAGAACCGCGCGCCACGAACGCTGAGACAAGAAACTTCCGTAATAATCGTACCCGGCAAAGAGTTCGTCAGCTCCTTCCCCGGAAAGCACGACCGTCACATGCCGTTTCGCTTCACGACACAACCAATAGGTGGGCAAGAGCGCCTGGTCGCCGATCGGTTCGTCCAAACTCTCCGCGACGGTCGGCAGCAAGTCATGAAAAGCCGCTTCATCAAAGGTGAAATGGTGATGCGTAGCGCCGATCGCGCGCGCCACGAGGTGGGCATGCCCCGACTCGTCATATCGGGCGTCCTTGAAGCCCATTGAGAAGGTATCGATAGCGGGATGATGCTTCGCTGCCAGGGCTGCGACGACCGAGCTGTCGAGTCCCCCAGAGAGGAAAACGCCGACGGGAACATCCGCAATCAATCGGCTCGTCACCGCAGATTCAAGCAGGCGAGTGAGATCCGTGGTCTCCACGGGCGTAATCGGATTCAATGCCGGAGCATGGTAGCGTTGGTGATCAATGGTCAACGACCGCACGGACACCGTCAATCGCTCGCCTGGTAACACGCGATAGATTCCGCTGAACAGTGTTCGCCGGCCCGGCACAAAATGAAGGGCGAGATATCGGTCTAGGCTCTCGCGATCGACAAGAGCATCAACCCACGGCAATTGGGCCAGTGCCGTGAGAGTAGAACCGTAGGCGAAGCGGCCCTTCTTGTGCGTATAAAAGAGCGGCTTTTCTCCGAAGCGATCGCGCGCCAAGTGCAAGTTCCCGGTTCGACGATCGAGAATCGCCAGCGCGTACATGCCGTCCAGCTTGGCAAGGAGCCTGTCGATTCCCCAGTGCGCGTATCCGTGAGCCAACACCTCCGTATCACTGGCGGTCTTGAACGTGGCACCGGCACCCGTCAATTCACGGCGAAGCGCCGCATGGTTGTAGATTTCTCCATTTTGAAACGCCACCACCTGACCCTCCTGACTAAACAGCGGCTGCGTTCCTCCCGCTACGTCAATGACGGCCAGCCGCCGCATGCCCATCGCGACATGCTGCTCATGGAATTCGCCCATTCCATCCGGACCACGCGCGACCATAGTTGCGAGCAACCGTCCCAGCAGCCGCCGTCCCTGGGAGGGAGCCACCTGATCGACAACCCCGGCAATACCGCACATGTAGAGATTCCCCGCGACTAAGAAAGCCGTTGAGCGACGCCCTGACGCTTGCGGCAGATCAGGAAGACAAAATCGGAAGCCAACACGCCGTGCTTGACCAGCATATCTTCCAGCAGAAGAATCAGCCTCACGATGGAGTCAAAATCTCGCCGCCCTTGATTGGCCAGCTCGGTCTTCAGGAGAGGATGCAATTGATGGAGCAGCGTACCGTTGTAACATCGCTCATAACAGACTTCAAAATGCTGTCTCACCAAGGGAAACACATCGGCGGAGCGCACCGCTTCCGACGGATCGCAGGCGAGCATGCTGGCAATCGTCGGACGCTCAAACCTCGTGCAGGTGCCGTCTCGCAGATAGGCAGGATCCAAAGCACCGAGGACCTTGTTGGCAATCTCGATCTGCCGATCCGTCCATTGAAATCGATTGGGTCCGATGAATTCGACCACGACAAAATACCCGTCCGGCGTGAGAGCTTGCTCCAGCCTCGCCAACAGGGTTTCCAGATTGGTGGCATGGTGCAATGCCCCGGTGGATAAGATCAAATCAAACATGCCGTCGACGTCCAACACGTTGACATCCTGCACCGTGAATCGATAACGATCGGGCGGGGCCGCTGCCGCCTCAAACCGCGCCTTGGCTTGGGCGATTGCACCGGAAGAAAGATCCACACCGATGACCCTACGCACCTTGCCCGATCGATACAGCTGTATTTCATGGGCTCCGTCGCCGCAGCAGACACTGAGCGAGCGCTCGAACGTGCGCTGGACAAAATACTCGTTCAGCAGCCAATTGAGCCAGTGCTGAGGCGTCCCCGTCATCAGACGATAGGTCCACTCTTCGACCAGCCGATTGTTCATCCAGTACGATTGATCCACCCGCATTGCCTCGAACTGACTGCTCCAGTATTCGGACACACGTTCATGCGCGTCGGCCCCCCGCGTGCGATGGGGATCCCCAACCAACCGGGCGAGACTCAGGTGGACCCGATCCAATAGACGAAGTACGCGCCTTACGACGGGCCACACGACACCCTTCGCCTGACGCGCCACCTGCCAACTACCGACCATGAATCCCCCTACCAAACATCGAGCAACGAACGGCCCTTCGCTGTAACGGTTACATTCGGGATTACCGAGGACGACGTCCTTCGAAATAAAACCCCGCCGCCAATGTCGTACGCCCCACCTCACCCAGCGCCCGGTCAAACTCCGCTGCTCCTCGCTGCAGCTCTTTCCGCCATTTTTCGATGGTCCGACGCCACGACCGAGAGGTCAGCAGCGGCGCGATCGCTTCAAACTGCATCTGCAAGCTCGCCGACGGTTGTTGATAGGGCTTCACGCCAGACCGAATTTCTTCGAACGGCGCCATCACTCGTCGCAGGCCATGGTGTGTCATATTGAAAAAATGCCAGGGATCCCCATGAAGCGGCTGCATGAAGGCTGTATCCAGATGGATGATTCCTCCGGGGCGAAGGATGCGACACAACTCCCGAGCGGTGAAATGCGGGTCGGGCAGATGCTCGAAGACGGACTGGCTCACCACGGCATCAAAGGTGTGGTCGCGAAACGGCAACCGGCTCCGCGTGCACACCAGGTCGGTCCATTGATACTGGACAGCGTCGAGATAGACAACGTGCGGGCGCAGGAGGTTTTTCGGAGTGTGGCCGGCGCCAAAATCCAGTATCAGTCCATCCTTATGACGATCGAGAATCTCACGCACGTCGCTGGAATAGGGATGGGTGACGTTCTGCTCGCTGACGTGCAGGCAGGGAAGCCCCCGCCCTTCGAGAAAATGGGGGACGCCGCCCCGCACCGCAGCATGTAGAGGACACCGCGGACAAACCCACCTCGCCCCCTTGTAGACAAGTGATGACTGGCATTCTGGACATACCAGCAGCCGATCGATCTGAAAACTGCGCTCTCTCACAGGAAGCGGCCGGAATGGGCGGACGAGATAGGTCTGCCGGATAAGTTCTATTCCTCGCGCGGCTTCATCAATGACGGCGATTTCGACCACCCCACCCTGCAGATGTTCGCCGCCGAAGAGATCGCCTTGAAAGCCGCTGGTGATTGCCAGCGCCTGAGTCTGATGAACAGCGGCTACATCTGAACGAACACTTCCCCACGCCAGAGCGGCTTCGCGGTGACCGTTGCAGAGCAAACAGAGTTGTGGCCGGCATCCCGACTGTGGGATATACCAACCGGAAAATCGGCTGACGGGGTCTAAAATCGTTCCGGTGGGCGTTTCCAGATTAAAAGCCACCGTCATGATTCCAATCCCTTCCCGGTCATCCAGGCCTCTGTAAAAATTGCCCCGTAGGCGGTGACCATCTCGTCAAAGTCTGTCCCGAGGGATAGAACCGAGCGGCTCTGCTGCCCCAGGCTTGTCCGAAACTGTCCATCTCCGAGCACGCGCTCCAAACACTGACGCAGCTGATCCACATTGCCTGGGTCATAAAAAAGGGCGTTGACACCCTCTCGCACCTGTTCCCGGATGCCGAAAACCGGTGTCGTGACAATTGGGAGTCCGTAGGCCATCGCCTCCAATACGACTCGCGGATAACTCTCCAGCCTGGAGGTACAGACAAACACATCGGCAGCACGGTAATAGGGCGCTGTCTCTCTCGTTTCCGGCACGATGTGAATCCGTTCGCGCAAGGCAGGCGGCAGGGTTTTGACGAGGCGATGTAATGCAGAACTGTATGCACTCGGACGATCTCCGACAATGACACATCGAATCGTCTGCTGCAGCGATTCGCCCATCCGATGAAGAGCAGCCACCAGTTCCTGCTGCCCCTTGCGCTCACAGACTGTGCCCAACGACAGGATTACCACCTCGTCGTTGCCCGCACCGATGGAGTCTCGGGCACGGTCGCGCGGCCACTGCCGGTACGCCTGTTCGATGCGGGTCGTATCCAGCCCATTTCGAATAACGATAAAGTTATGTCTGGTGTTCAAGGGAACATAGGCGTCCCTGGTCGCATCGGCGACAAACACGACCCGATAGGGCAACGCAAAACAATCGTATGCCTTTTGAATGACACCGTCAGGCAAATAGTCAAAATAGGTCTGCCATGGCTCGCTCTCACGTGGGTTCCACACAGAAGGCAAGCCGGCTCGATGAGCAGCCGCGACGGCGTAAAAGTTTTGGAGCGTATTGGCATACACCACCTCGGCTCTCCAAGATCGGCAGTCGGACGCAAACCGAGTGACGGCCTCCTCAAATTCCTTCACATTCGTCACGGCCCAAAGAGGATGCCGTCCCACCCTCACTGAAATGCCTTGCGCCTCATACAGGGCACGCAATGGACCGTCGGTAGGTGAATAGACGATCGGCTGAATCAGTCCTCGTTTGGTCAGCGCGCACGTCAGTTCATACTGACTCCACGGTGCCCCCTCGCAATTCAGGTTCAACGCCACCATGACCATAGGAACGGGCTTGGGCCTAGACGCTGCGATCGTTCGCGGCGTGATGCTGAAACGCTCATCGGTCAGGGACAGATGCGGGCTATACCACGGATCCACTCGTTTTTTGTACTTGTGCTTGAATGCAGCCACCTCACTGGGATCATCCCGAAAACCGCGTGAATAACCTTCATAATGCGTCAGCTGCGCATCGGGACAGTACACGCATCGATCCCCGTGATCGACCAACCGATAGCAATAGTCGACATCGTTGTAGGCCACACCGAATTGCTGCTCATCAAACCCACCGAGTTCGAGAAAGCGGCGGCGTGGAGTGAGGAGACAAGCGGCAGTGACCGCGGAATAATTACGCGTCACCGAGGCATAGGCGAGATACCCATGTTCCGCAGTGGACATCAGTTTGAAAGCTGGACCGGCGAGCCCATGATAGAGTCCCTGCACCACCCCGGCATGTTGAATGCGACCGTCGGCGAAGACTAGCTTTGCGCCGACAGCGCCAACCCCGGAGATCCGGGCGTACCCCACCATCTGACTGAGCCAACGCGGAGCCTTGACCTCCGTGTCATTGTTGAGGAACAGCACGAAGTCGCTCGCCACCTGCTCAACCGCACGATTATTGATGGCGGCAAAGTTGAATCGCCTTCCTGAGTTGGGAATGCGTAGGACTCGGTGCGGGATCGCGCCAAGATAGGTCAGAGTCTCCGGGTCGTCACTCTCGTTGTCTATGATGACCACTTCATAATTCCGATACGTCGTCGCACGGATCGATTCCACGCACCGCCGAAGCATCCCGACTTGATTTTTAGTGGGAATCAGGATCGTGACCGACGGTCCGTCATCGGGGAATTCATGCGAGTAGATCCCCAGATGTCCCCTCGCGGCAAAGTCCGGCTGTGTCACACGGGCTGTCAGACCTCGCCGTCCCAATGCTTCGGCGACAGCGCGGCGCCCCGCCTCGATGCTGCCAGGCTTGGCAGCTCCGCTGGAAGCCGTCGAACCCGGCAATGCACGCCAATGGTACAGAATCTTGGGAAGGTGCCCGACAGCCGATGTACGCTCCGCCAGACGAAGAGCCAGGTCATAATCCTGCGCGCCCTCAAATCCCAGCCGCATCCCGCCGCAGGAAACGAATAGACTCCGCCGTACCACCAAGAGGTGGCTGAGATACATATAGGACAGGAGCAGTTCCGGCGACCAATCGGGCTTGAATTGAGGATCATACCGGCGGCCGGCTGTGTCGATCTTATCGTCATCCGAGTACAGCACGTCCATCTCGGACCGTTCCGCAAGATAAAGCGCCACCTCCCCCGTCGCGTCCGGCGTCAACTCATCGTCATGATCGAGAAACAGCAGGAACTCCCCGCCGGCCAATGCCGCGGCCTCGTTGGTGGCCGCACTAATGTTGAGGTTCTGCGTGAGAGACGTGACCTTGATTCGAGGATCGGCTTGATGCCAACGCTCCAAAAGGTCTCGCACGGCAGGATTTCGGCTTCCGTCATCGACAATGCACAACTCCCACTCACCATAGACCTGCCCCGCCACCGACGAAACGGCCCGCTCCAACCATTCAGGAGGAGGATCGTGAACGGGCATGAGGATCGACAACGTGGGTAGACGACCGGCCTGTGCAGCAAGACGTTCAAGTAAGTCCTGACGCCTCCGGCTATTCCACGCATTGACCTCAAGCCAAGCTTCGTAAGGTGGAACGACCGGTCCGATAGTCTTCGGAGCCTGGATCGCTCGGTGGGCCGCAATGCTGAAGCGACAGGCTGCTTTCCGCAGGAGGTCAGACCACTCCGAACGCCTCGGGAATCGACCATGCCGTCGATACCAGAGAAGGCCCTCCGCCAAGGAGAAGCGCATGAATCTTAAGGGTTGTATGAGCCCCTGCCTCAATGAACCCATACGCATCCAGGAGGTACCATCCCGTTCTTCGGTCCACCCATGGGCTTAGGTTGCCCCGCAGTGCTGAGGCACTGAGCTGTGAGACCTTTCAAATGCAACCGATTAGAGATTCTGGTCATAGGGTCTCCCTGTCAGGGAGCGCACCAAGTTGGCGGCAGCTCGCAGCGGTCTCGTCGCCTTCCATGAATGGGAGTTGAGCATGGTCTCGATACCGGACTTCAATCCGTAGACCTCAGCTTCCAGTCCGGCGATGCGACGTTGAGCATGGTCCAAGAGCTGACTCAATCGTTTGATCTCAGGGTCCGACTCGCCAATCTGTTCAAAGAGGCTGGAGGTCAACCGCGGTAAGGATCCGTCCGATGCCACCGCGACCTGATAACAGGGACGCACAATCCCCTCAACCGACTGAATCGGCGAGTCTTGCTCGCGAAAATATTCCACTGTCTGACCGGGTTGTCTCGCAAGAAGGATGGCAGACGCATACAGCACCCGCTGTCCAAACATGGCCACATGCGCGAAATGCCGTTCAACCAGCTGGGCGAACTCCTGCGCGTACAGTTCTTTCACATGAAATGCATTCCGGTGATTGGCACGCTCGGTATATTCCAACTTGTCCGGACTGGACATGACCAATATTCCACCGGGACGCAGAACACGCTTGATCTCGGTGAACATGGCCTCGTGCGCATCATGATGCTCAATGGTCTCGAAACTCACGACCAGGTCGATCATCCCCTCGCCGAAAGGAATGTCGGCGCAACTCCCGACCACGAATTCGACTTTCGGATGCGCATATTTGCGCTTGGCATGTGCAATGGCGTGCGGTGAGATGTCGACACCACAGACTGATCGAGCCGTCTGAGCCAACAGGGCGGAGCCGTAGCCTTCACCGCAAGCAATATCAAGGACTCGCTTGCCGACGGCCAACTCGCTGGCGAGGGCATACCGATGGAGATGCTCGAGCGCGATCACGCCCTGCATTTCCGGGAGAAAGCGCTCACCGCTCGCCTCGAGACCCTGCGCTGAACTCGAAACCGTCGTCACAGATCCTCCCTCACCACCGCTTTGAGTCGGGACCGAGTCCCGATGATGGCGATCCCGGCGGGATATCGATACGCCACCAGTCGACATTCCTCGAAGCCGCTCTCCAGAACCCGGCACCAGACATCGGCGCCGAACTCAGTCTGCACAACCAGCGCAGGATCCGCACACCCCTCACTCCCATGCAGGCTCGTCGGCAACCCTTTTCGGCTTCGCGTCATCCGTCCCACGACGATAGGAACCGTAAAGATACAGGCCCCGCCGGGTCGCAAAAGCCGCCGGCATTCGCGCAACCCCTGCAAGGGATCGGACACATGCTCCAGCGTATCGGAATGGACGATCAGGTCAAATGATTCATTCTCAAACGGAAGCGCCATCATGTCGTACTGTGGATAGCGCACCAACCGATGTCGCCGCACGGCGGACAAGGTGTCGGTGAGCGTCCCTGCTTCATTTATTTCCAGCAGATCGCATTCATCTGCATCGGGGCTCTTGACCCATTCCCGCAACCACTGTGCCCCTCGGCGCACGTGAAGGATGGCCGTAGCAAGTGCAATCGAACGGACATTCGCGCCGCACGTTTCACAACAGGTTCCCTGCTGAACGTTGATGTACTGTGCCTCCGACGCAGACAGTTCCCATTGCGCGATTAATGCTTTCCACAGCACATCATGATGCGCGAATGTGCGGCCTCCGCAGACTTTACAGGGCAATGGCGCCATCATGGCCCTCTCTCGGCTGCAGCGGAAGATTCCACTGCCAATTCACCTTCAGAGAGTCGACCCCCAACAGTCCGAAGCACGATTCGGAGGGGGCTGAGGTAAACGACCATGCATCGTGAATCCAGTGATGTTGCACGTGCTGCTCTTGCGTCCCATCCGCGAGCGCCACACTGAGCGAATATTCACCGGGCTGCAGCATGGGCAACACAAAACCTAGCTCCACGGCAAAACCTGTATCGGCTGGGATCGGCCGCACACGATTCTTCTCCCCCCCTACCGTGTTTCCGCCGAAGAGAGGCTGACCCAGCCGATCACGCACGATGAACCCGACGATTGGACTGCCGAGCCCGATCATCGTTCGACACTCAACGCGAAGGCAAACATCCGTTCGTCCCATCACCAGATTCACTCGTTGTCCCGACGAATCCTGAAGAAAGGTGCACTCTATACGTGCGCTGTGCCCACCGAAACCGGACACTTGATCGTGCCGCTCAGCGCTGTTTTGCACTGAGGAAGCAGCCCCATAGGTCTTGTCTTCCTTGCCTATTCCAACTGACGCAGCTCCGGCCAGATAGCGGTCACAGACCCGCTTGGCCTCGCCGAATCCAGCCATTCGCCCTTGCTCCAACCACAACGCCTTGCGGCAGAGACTCAGGACGACCGATGTATCATGACTCACAAAGAGCACGGTTCCCCGTTCCATGAACGAGCGGAGAAACTGCATGCACTTCTGAACGAAGAACGTGTCTCCAACGGCAAGCGCTTCATCAATGATCAAAATATCTGCCTTCACATGGGCCATTACCGCGAAAGCCAACCGAACGACCATGCCGCTCGAATACGTCTTCACCGGCTGGTCGATGAAGCCACCGATGTCTGCAAACCCTAGAATAGCCTCCCATTCTCGCTCGATTTCCTCGCGAGACAACCCCAGCAATGTGCCGTTGAGAAACACATTCTCTCTTCCTGTAAATTCCGGGTGAAATCCCGCCCCCAGTTCTAAAAGTGCCGCCACCCGCCCTGCCACTTCGACGCTTCCGCTTGAAGGGCTGACCGTACCGACGATCATCTGCAATAACGTTGACTTCCCGGATCCATTGCGACCAACGATCCCCAGCGTCTCCCCCCGTTTGACTTCAAACGAGAGATCCTGGACAGCGGGTACCGCACGGTAAAACTGTTTCGGAGCGAGCCCGAGGCTGCGCTGCAGTGGCGGGAGAATCCACTGTTTACCCCGATCTATGGTGCGATCGTACAATCGATAGGTTTTTGACAACGTCTGGGTGCGGATAACCCAATCAGAGGACATCGGCAAAGGCCTTCCGCGTTTTCTGAAACCACACGAGTCCGCCCCACGCCACGAGATAACTGCCCACCCAATACGCCACAATGCCGCCCCAGTACGGCGCCTTTCCGTGAATCAGAAGGTCCTGCACCTGCGTAATCAAGAAGGTGAGTGGATTCGCATAGAGCAACATACGGTACGTTTCCGGGAATGCGGAGACCGGATAAAAGACGGGAGACAAGAACAACATAACGGCCGTGATCGGGCCGCTGGCCTGGGCGATATCACGTACGAATACCCCGGCCGAAGCAAGGACCCACGATATCCCCAAGATAATCAGGGACAAGGGGAGCAGCACGACCGGTAGAAGGAACATGGTCCAGTGGAGCGAGAGATGGAGAGCGCCATAAAACATGATCAACACTGCCACACTAACCCCAGCATGAAACAACGCGGCGCCGAGAGAACTCCACGCCAAGATCTCCAACGGGAACACCACCTTTTTTACATACGTACTATGAGTAACGACGAGATGCGGCGCACGATGGACACTCTCCGCGAACATCGTGTGCACGATAAGCCCGGAAAACAGAAGGAGCCCGAAATCGAGGGAACTCTCACCGCCGCTGCTCCACTTGCTCCCCAGTACTCCCTGGAAGACGATCGTGTAGACGCTCAGCATGACCGCCGGATGAAGGAGCACCCACAACATCCCCAGGAAAGAGCCTCGATACCGAGCGACGATTTCGCGCCGGGTGAATTGAGTGAAAAGCGTCCAATGACGGCAGAGACTCCCCACGACCATCAGAGGGGAACACTCATTTGCTGTCACGAGCCGAGGTAACGGATTAGAAATCACGATGACGAAATACCAGACACGCGCCGCTGAGCAGGATGCCGACATAAAGCAATCCGTATAGCGAAGCCAAGAAGAGGTACTCCTGCGTCACGGCAATTCCTACAGCCGCTTGCCCCTTGATATTGAGCATCTCCAGGTTTGGAGTCAGGTAATACAGAGCATTCACCAGCGTTTGAGCCGTCTCATTTTGACTATTGACAGCCACTTGTTTCAAATCCGCGGTTAAATGGCCGATCACATACAACCCTAACGTGAGGATAGCGCTCAATGTCGATGAACTGAAGGTTGAGAAGAACAGGGCAATGGCGGTCACCACCAATATCTCGACGAAGATCAACTGTGTCGCCTGAAAAAATGAGGATCCGATCGGGACGCGGTACAACCACAACGTGCCAAGAAAGACGACCAGCATGATCGCCATGTTCACAAACAAGGTCAGCGCCAACCCGAAATACTTCCCAAGAATGAAGGATGTGCGGCTGATCGGCCTGGCCATGATGGTATACACCGTTCGCCGCTCGATTTCTTTGTTTACCAGGCTGATACCGATAAAAATGGCAATGATCACGCCGATCAGATTGATGGCGGCCAATCCCATATCGGCAATTATTTTGTGATGTTCCGTAATGCTCAAATCCGCCAGCAAGACGGAAAGCCCGATCAGCAACCCGGCGAACACAATCAGGTTATAGAGAATCTTGTCTCTCAAGCTTTCGCGAAATGCATTCAACGCGATAACGGCCATCGCACCCATGTCAAGAGGCCCTCCCACCGAAACGAGCCATGTGCGGTCGAGACGGCGTCGTCGCTGCCTCTTGAAAAAATAGATCCTCCAGCGACGCCTTATGAGGCGTCACCGAAACAAGACGGCCACCTTGCCGGCGGATCTCGCTCACCACCGCATCAACCGCATCGGAGTTCGGCAACACAATGAGGCATTGCTGTCCTTGGTGCAGTACCCGTGTGGCGAGCGACTGGAACAACGCATTCCCTTCCGACTTCACTTGCTGACACACAATCTCGACCGACTGCGTCTGATCCTGCCTGACCAACTCTTCGACACGCCCGCTGGCTAGGAGCCGGCCTCTCATGACGATGCCGACACGATCGCAGATCATCTCCACGTCATGGAGAATATGCGTACTAAAGAAAATCGTTTTGCCTCTGTCTCGCAGGCTGAGAATCAAATCGCGCACCTGCTTCCTTCCCACAGGGTCTAATCCCGTCATCGGCTCATCCAGAATCACCAGCTCGGGGTCGTGAATCAGCGCCTGAGCAAGACCGATGCGTTGCAGCATACCTTTGGAAAACTTTCTCAGTTGACGGCTCCGTGCATCCGTCAACCCAACGACCCCCAGGAGGTCAGTCACCCGCCGTGCGATCGTCGCTCGCCCCAACCCCGCCAACTGGCCGTAGAAACCCAAAAACTCCTCTGCCGTCAGATAGTCATAAAAATACGGTGACTCGGGCAGGAACCCGATGCGGCCCCGTGTTTCGACATCTCCAGCCGGCTGCCCTAATAGAAAGGCCCTCCCCCCGGTTGCACGGACCAGGCCCATGAGAATCTTCAACGTAGTCGTTTTTCCCGCCCCGTTCGGGCCCAAGAAGCCGAAGATTTCTCCCCGTGCGACTGACAGCGAAAGCCCGTTCAGCGCCACCAGCGGTGGTCGCCCGGGCCACCCAGATGCATACGACTTGGTAAGATCTTCAATAACGATGTCGTTCACTGAACACTCCTCCTACGGTACAGTCGGCAAAGTGACAGACGTCGGTTTTGCCCAGGGCTGACCAGGCACCGCTCCCTCGGTTCCCCGACAGGCCACCTTCTCATGAATACGCAAACGATTTTTTCGTGAAGAAGCACTCACCGCCCCTGTCAGGAAATCGACTCGGTACTCTCCGCCCAACGGATCTTCGGGCAATCGCCCGATCACCCCATGCAACATCAAATCTTCAACCTTGGCAGGGCTCCGACCATACCGCGAGCGATACCGCCGAACTGCTTCCTCCAAAAAGAGGAGGTCCTTCTCCTGAACAATTTCCTTCATCCGGAGCGACAGCGTTTCTCGAACGCGCTCGTCGTTCACCGTGCGCGAGAAGCGGTCGAGAAACTCCAACGCCGCCGAAAGATCACCGCTTTCAACCGTCATGCGAGCCGCCAAACGAGCCAGATAGCTCGGAGAACCGTGCACTTGCGCCGCCTCCTGTAGGAATCGACCTCCTGCCACGGGGTCACACAGTTCATAATAAGAAATGTATCCAGCTAAAAATGGCAGTTGCCAAACCGACGGATTCTCGTGAATCCCCTTCTTCAAAAGAGCAAGGCCCTCCTCATGGTGATCCACGAGAACTCCCAGAAAAACACCAGTCGCCTGATAAGGGGGGACGAAGGTCGGGTCCAAATCCGTCAGCACATCCACCGCATGATACGTCCACTGATATCCTTGGTCGGTGTTCCTGGTAGAACCGATATGCTGGACAGCCTGCAACCAGATGAAGTCCGCCACGAGTTGGCGATAGCCCAAGACCGCCAGCTTCAAATATTTTCCCTTAGGAAGGTAGGCCAACTGCTCGACCCTCACTGTGGCACTCCGCTCCTGACTCAACACATGAAGCAGCCCGGATGCGCCGACGAGGAGTATCAGTATGCACAACACATGCAGTACGCCGCGCGTAACGGATGCCATCACCTCAGGTCCCCTCACCTTAGCGCCCCCGCAGGGTTAACCGCCGGGCGGAGCAGGTTCACGTCCACACTCAGGAATGCCTGATCCAGGCTATCCTTGCGCACGGATTGGTACCGTACTTGGCGCCCGTGGATCTCGCGTAGTTGCTGCCCCGCCTCCTCCATACGGCCTTCCTTCGCCCACATACGAGCAAGAAAGGCGCGGGCCGGCAGAAAGTTCGGTTCTAACTCCTGGGCTTCCTGCGCTCGACGCTCGGCTTTCTTCCAGTTTCCCATCAGCCAATACACTCGCGCCTGCTCATATCGATATACCGCGGAGAACGGCGCAAGTCGGATCGTCTCTTCATAAAGCCGCGCCGAACCGGCTAACAACGCCCGACGTTGTTCGTCGGAAGACATGTGCGAACTCTGCGCGGCCGTGAGATAGAGTTGAGCGAGGAGGGCGAATACACGACTATCAAGGGGGTTCAATTCGATCGCTCGCTCAAATTCTCGCTTCGCTTGGAGAAAGTCCTGTTCATGCGCCGTCACTTCGAACTGCTTGGTGTAGACAGAACCAAGACCATGATGATAAAGGGATTTATCAGGATCCCATGCGATTGCTCGCTTGAGTCCTTCGGCCGCCTCGTGCAGCTTACCGTTCACTGCATGACGCGATGCAGACTCAAACGTAGACCAGGCCATCCCAAACCGGACCAGCTCCACACTCACGACCACGACAGCACATGCAATTCCGATGGCCCAGATGGCACGTGGGTGTGTGCCAATGACATATGCGGCAGCCGTCCCTTTCCTAGACATACGCCCAGCAGCTGTAATCAGCGCACAGCAAAGCACCAACAAGATCGCGAGAGCTGGCTCTCGTAGACTTGAATCAAACGCCGCGTGCAGCAGCAGTGCAGTAGCAGCCCCTCCCAGCCCCACCATGAGGCTCCGCTGTCCACGTCGGAGTCGCCTTCCCACCACACGCCACAGGTCCCGTGTCACGGTGTAGATACCACCGAACACAACGAGAATCGCCGCCCCCCCCATCTCAACACCGATTTGCAAGTAATCGTTATGTGGCGTCTGGGCAACTTTGCCATATCGCGCGATCTCTCCCTCGATCGGAAAGGCGTATCCTGGGTAGGTATACTGATACAGTCCAAGACCGATCCCCAGGGGATGATCTACCATCTGTTTGAATGCACCCTGCCACATCTGCCAACGCGCATAGGCGGCAGGATTGTGGAGATGCTCGGCAAGGGCTCGCTCACGTGCGGGCGAAGGCAGGAGAATCCCAACCAAGACAAGCAGCGCCCCACAGGCTCCTGCCCGAGCCCATCCATACCGGCAGATCAGCACGAATAGGGTGGCAGCAAATAGGACGAGTAACCCTCCACGGGATTGAGTCAGGATGACGGCATACAGCACGGAGCTGAACATAAGCCCGAACACACCCCACCAGAGAAAAGGGTGACGCCACATTCCAACCCTGATAGCTGCTTGCCTATACCCGTACACGCCGTAACTGAGCAGGAGCGACCAGGTGACCGAAAGATAACCGGCCAAGAAATTGGGATTAAAAAACGTCCCCGACGGCCTCGCGGCTCCCCACCGTACGCTCTGAACTATGGCGAACACAGCCTCTCCTGTCCCCATCAGCACGATCACACAAGTCAGCGTGAAAACATGCTCCCATCGGTCAACAAAAGAGACAAGCAAATAGAACAACGCGACGTACAGAGCGATCGTCAGTAGCCAGTTCCGCGCAGGATGAGAATACGGAGCCAGCAACGTAGACACGATCGCGAGCCCCACAAACGAAAGCACCGGATATTCACTTGAGATTTTCGGAACTATAAACACACCGGTTCGAATCCCCTCGGCAGCAACAAGTCCCAGCCAGGTGAGGATCAACAACCGAATGATCATCTGCGCGAGGTGGGTTGTTCCCCCGTCAAGAAGAGGGGAGAAGCATAGGAGAGCGCTGGTCACAAACAGGGCGATACTCGACCGAACATTCATGACTGCCAACATGTGGGAGAGGCACTGCAGTACTTACCCTCTATCAGAGACAAACGAGATCACAAAGCAAAATGCGATACTGCAACCGATGATGAATGGTCAGGAACAAATAAAACGGGGGAGGAACAACGTCCCTCCCCCGCACCGAAATGTCCGGTGAGTGCTGGTTAGCTGATCACGTCGTCCGGAACAGCTTGCGTGAGACCACCCTTGATGTCGTTCACAGACCAGCCGTCGATGGTCGGGTCATTGTCGATGCTCGCGACTGCCGAGGCTGTGAAGCCCACCGCACCGGCTGCCGTGCTCGCAGCTGACGGAACAGCCGGGGCTGCATCGCTGGACACCGTACAGCCCACGGGAGCACCGCACGGAATCTGGTCTGTGGCCGCGCCCGTGGAGGCTGCGTTACCCCCGATCGCCGGGCTCCGATAGGTATACCGGTTCGTAGAACCGGCGAGGGCGTACCCGATCTCCGAGAAGCTCCCATAGCGCGAATTTTCACTGAGATACGCGGTCTCAGCCACGAAAATGGCGCCCAGGTTGGTCTTGGCCTCCGACTGCCGGGACTTCGCCTGATACCGCAAGAAGTTGGGAATAGCGATGGCCGCCAAGATACCGATGATCGCCACCACGATCATCAACTCGATCAATGTAAAACCCTTTTGTCCCTTGAGTTGCTTCAACATACAGACTCCTCCCTTTCCTATTGTTGACTCATTACCGGACCCATCAAATCACAACCAGCTTGCCCCAGAATCTTGGCTCTCACTCACTGCGGAGCCCAATGGGAGCAGCTTCCGTGCCTGACAATTCGACACCAATCAGGAACGAAGTATGGCTTCATTCTCAATGATTTATGTTTTTCTTTCGCTTCCGCTCCCTATGCCAAACCAGTCTCCAGTCCCGTTTTCCGTCACCTGGGGACAAGTTTTGGCTCTACGCAAAAACAAACCGAAGTTATCCCA
Organism: Nitrospira sp.; assembly: GCA_015709715.1. Lineage (NCBI taxonomy): Bacteria > Pseudomonadati > Nitrospirota > Nitrospiria > Nitrospirales > Nitrospiraceae > Nitrospira > Nitrospira sp. The sequence continues at coordinate 3,236,289 of CP054184.1, read as the reverse complement.
TGGGTGGCGGGCAGTGAGAGAAAGAGAACGCTCAGGAGGCGGAGCCCCAGAGGGGGCTTGGTCGGCGGCGTTAGGAGAAGACAGCTAATTGGAACGGTCTGATTCGATGAAGGCTGGAGAAACTATTGGATCTGGTCGGCGGTCTTTCGATCCGAAACTCGTCTCAGTGCCTGGCGAATCCGTTCTTCCTGGGTCGGGTCACCCAACCCAAGGTCACGAAATCGCTGCATAAGCTTGTCATTGGATGGATCGAGCTCAAGGGAATGTAGAAGGGCTTCTCGCCCCTCCGTGACTAGCTGCTGCTTGAGGTAAATTTCACCAAGATGTTCATAAATAACCGGATCGTCCCCTACCAACACGACAGCCCGCTTCATTTCGGCTAGCGCCTCCGCCAAGAGTCCCTTCTTGAAGAAGGCCCACGCAAGGCTATCCACATAGTAGCCGTTGGTCGGACGGAGGGCCACGGCCTGTTTAGTCAATGTGATCGCTTCTTCGATCTTCACCCCGCGTTCCGCGTAACTATATCCCAGATAATTCAAGGCATCGGCATGGTGGGGATCCAGGGACAGGGTGGTCTCCATGGACTTCACGACGTCGTCGAAGCGATTCAGCTTGTCATACACAGTACCGGCATTGAAATGCAGGTCTGCATTGTCGGGATTATGACGAATCCCTTCGAGGAAGGCTTGCAGCGATGGTTCATATTGCTCTGCCTGGAAATGGGACAAGCCCAGTACAATGTGCGCCTCCGGCTGCTTCGGATTCAGCCGGCTGGCCTCCTTCAAATGCAAAATCGCATCGGCATACTGCTTCAAGCGATACTGCAATACCCCTAAATGTAAGTGCCCTTCGAAATACGAAGGTTCAATCACGAGATTCTGGCGATAGGCCTCAACCGCTTTGACATAATCTTTCGTTTCTTCATACAGATACCCTAAGTAATCCCGTACCTTGAGTTCATTCGGCCGTGCGGTCAAGATTTGATTTAGATGTTGGATCGCCTTGGGATAGTTCTTTTTTTCACCGTAGACGAGCCCCATCCGAAGTTGGGCATCGAGATCCGCCGGATCCTCCGCGAGCATGTCCTCCAATTCCCGGAGCGCATCATCATACTGCTTGGCCGACACCTGGAGTCGAATCACGTGGTGCCGAATCTCCCGATTCTTCGGATTGACGTTTTGCAAATACCTGCGATAGACCCCGATGGCCTTCTCTCGCTCTTGCTTTGCTTCGTAGACGGAACCGAGCGCAACGTAAGCGGGTTCAAAAGCGGGGTTCAACGTCACGGCCTGCTCAAACTCAAGCATGGCCTTATCGAAATCTCTGGCCTCCACCCCGATCCGTCCTAAATAGTAATAGCCGACCGCCGAATCGGGGCTCACCTTGATGCCGGATCGAATCGTCTCCTCCGCTTCGGCATACTGCTTTTGATTGGCTTGCAAGAGCCCCTTGGCAAAAAAGTGCTCGCTCCGCTGCGGCTCCTGCTCAATCGCCTGATTGAAAAGCCTTAAAGCCTTGTCGGGTTTTCCGGCAGCCGCATACATTCCGCCGATCTGACCGAGCATCTGGGCATCCAGTCCCGGCACATTCGCCACCTCATCTGCAAATCGAACCGCGGCAGGCACATCACCAGCAGCAAATGATAGGACGGCGAGTCGGGCCTTGATGTAATGTGACGTCGGGTCGGTCTGGAGCGCGAGTTGATACTCCTTGATGGCCTGTTCGGTGTTCTGCTCCAACTCAGCTTGGTATCCAAGCATGAAATGATAGGAGGCTCGCGAATCCGTTGAAGATGGAATCGGACGAGAGGCAGTTGGAACTGCAGGTGGAGGCGGTGCAACGGGAAGCACAGGAGGAGCACTCTGACAGGCTGTAATCAGCCCTCCCACCGTCATTAGGACGGATGCAAGTCGTACCAAGTGGCTCTCACCGACTCCCTTCCTGTGCCGTTCAGCCAGACACCATCCTCGCACAATCATCCACCCACTTTGCAATGAAGCTCCTGAGATTCAACTGAATGTGTGGAGATTATACTGAGCCGTGGAAGAAAGCGTCAAACCGACTCGCGCGTCTCCAGGTTTTCAAACTTGGCGAACCGGTCATGAAAAAACAGTTCTTTTTTTCCAATCGGGCCGTTGCGATGTTTGCTGACAAGAATATCCGCGATGCCCTTCCGCTCGGTGCCAGCCTCATACACCTCCTCGCGGTAGATGAACATGACCACATCGGCATCTTGCTCAATAGCACCGCTCTCCCGCAGATCAGCGAGCATGGGAATGGGAGGTTTTCTGGCTTCTACGGCTCGACTCAATTGCGACAGCGCGATCACCGGCACGCTAAGTTCCTTCGCCAAACTCTTCAGAGAGCGAGAGATATCGGAAATCTCCTGTTGCCGCGACTCGGCATCGCTCCGTCCCTGCATAAGCTGAAGATAGTCCACAATGATCAAATCCAGCCCCCGCTCAGCCTTCAGGCGCCGCGCCTTTCCCCGCATCTGTTGCACGGTGACGGCACCCGAATCATCGATGTAAATCGGAGCCTGTTCGAGTTTCCCCGCCGCTTCAGCCAACCGCCACCAGTCTTCTTTCTGCAGCCGCCCGGTCCGAAGGGCATGCGAATCGACGCGTGCCTCGGAGCTCAGCATGCGAAGAACCAGCTGCGGTTTCGACATTTCCAAACTGAAGATACCGACCACGGTGCCGGCTCGCAGTGCAGCGTGTTGCGCCATGCCCAACGCAAGACTGGTCTTTCCCATGCTGGGACGGCCCGCAATGACAATGAGATCGGACGGCTGCAGTCCGGAGGTGAGGTCATCCAGATCGAGATATCCGGTCGGCACACCCGTCACGCGCTCCTTTCGCTTCGACAGGCGATCCACGACATCAAGGCTTTCCTTGATGATCTGGTTTACCGGCGTGAACGAGCGGTCAAGCTTGCCCTGGGCCAGACCGAAGACGGAGCGCTCGGCAAAATCCAATAATTCATCGACCGCCACGGTTCCGTCGTACCCTCGGGTGATCACCTCCGTCGAGGTCTGAATGAGCCCACGTAACAACGCCTTATCGCGGACGATTTTGCTGTGGTAGCGAACGTTTGCTGCGGTTGGAACAACTTGCACCAGCTCTGCCAGATAAGCCGCCCCCCCGACGCTCTCAAGCTCGGACCGACCCTTCAGACATTCCGTCAACGTGATCTGGTCAATAACTTCGCCGCGATCAGACAACTCCAACATGGCCTGATAAATCTTGCGGTGAGCGGTGCGATAGAACTCCTCGTCGGTGAGGATTTCCATGGCTTTAGCCATCGCGGTGTTGTCCAGCAAAATGGCCCCCAGCACCGACTGTTCGGCTTCCACATTCTGCGGCGGCAATTTGGGGGAAGCCAGATCAACAGCCGACAGCGATTTCATGCGCGCGTCCCTCGACGTTTCGTTCGAAGCGATGATGAATCTGGTTTGGCTCCGCAGGTGGGACTTTTTGACGCGGAAGGTGCGCCGTCCTCACTCGAGTCGATGGCACGGAACAACCGATCTACGTCGAGCGCGAACCCAGTGGAGGCCGCCGGATGCCCAAATCGCCCCAAAAGATGGTCATACCGCCCTCCCCCCCCCAATTCCGCACCGATTCCCGACGCAAACACATCAAACACCATTCCGTCATAATATTCGAACCCACGAAACTCACCTAGATCAAGGAGGACAACCTGTCGTTGCGCGGCAGAACTCAATCGGTCATAGACCTGGGACAAGTGATCGAGGGTACCAAGAAGCGCGCGATCACGCCCGACAAGCTTTCGACCTCGAGCCAGCACCTCGGGTCCGCCACACAACTCAAGGGCATTGAGAATGACGCCGGTCGTGGCACGAGACACTCCCTCTCGAGCCAATAATTCCTCTAGGAGTGGCAGATCCTTCCGGGCAGCCGCTTGCTCCACGCGCTTTTGCCCCTCCGTGGACAAGCCGGAACGAACCAGCAGAGCAGTGAAAAATCCCACGTGCCCGACCGCGACTTTGAACGATGCCAAACCGACCCGTTGCAGGCACTCAATGAGGTACGTCAAGATCTCCGCATCGCCTGCCACACCTGCGACGCCGATGAGTTCTGCCCCGACCTGAAAAATTTCTCGATCGCGCCCGCTATGTTCGCGTTCATGGCGAAAGACCGAGGTCCGGTAACACAGGCGAATCGGCAACCGGTTTCCCATCATGCCCATGGCGACCGTCCGCGCGATCTGTGCAGTTGCATCGGGTCGGAGCAACAGCAGTCGTCCTGTCGTTCGATCGACGATGCGATAGCATTTCTCGAGGAGATCAGCCTCCAAACCCGGTGCGAGTACGTCGTGATACTCGAACATGGGGAGAATGATTTCCTCATATCCCCCCTTGGAGAGAACGGCAAGCAGTGCGTGTTCGAGATGACGAATACGATGAGCAGCCTGAGGAAGGATGGTGCTCATTCCAACTGGAATGAGCGACCGTTCGTGCCCTCCCGAATGTGGAGCGGATACAGAAGAGGCCTTCAAGGACTGGGAGCCCATGGTGGGGTCGCCGGTGGGGCTATAAGCCTTTTGACAGATCAGCCACCTTCACGGACAGGATGTGCTTGCTCTTTGTGATTTGGTCGAGCACCGATCCCGAAAGTGGCGCATCCAACCCGAAGATCAGGAGTGCATTCCCGCCGCGTTCTTCCCGGGAGCACTGCATGCGCGCGATGTTGATGTTGTGGTCCCCCAAGACATGCCCAACCGTTCCGATGACACCCGGACGATCCTCATTTAAAATCAACAGGAGGTGATTGTCAGGCACCACCTCGACCTTGAATTGATCGATTTCAATGATCCGCGGATCTTTGCGATTGTAGAGCGTGCCGGCCACCTGGTGGACCTTTTTCCCCGCCTCCACTCGCACACGGATGACGCTCGAAAAATTACCGGCATCGTTGCTTTTGACCTCTTTCACTTCGATGCCACGCTCTTTTGCCACAACCGGTGCGTTCACATAATTGACCGGATCTTCGAGAATGGGCGTCAAAAGCCCTTTGAGCACAGCAATGGTCAATGGCGCCACGTTCAATCCGGCCACCTCACCGCTGTACTCCACGGTCAGCCGCTCCAGTCCGCCCTCCAACAGTTGCGCTTGGAGAAGCCCCACGCGCTCCCCGAGCGATAGGTACGGTTGCAGCTGGGGCAATAATTCTGGCGCCACGGATGGAATGTTCACAGCGCCGCGGGCAATGCCCTTGGTAAAATATTCGACAATTTGCTCAGCGATGCCAACGGCCACATTTTCCTGGGCCTCTGTTGTTGAAGCCCCGATATGCGGCGAGCAAATGAAATTCTCCAATGCCAGCAGCGGATTATCCGGCTTGACTGGTTCTTCTTCGAAAACGTCAAACGCGGCAGCCGCCACACGTTTCGATTTTAGTGCCTCGCACAGATCGCCTTCGTGCACAATCCCGCCGCGAGCACAGTTGGCGATCATGACGCCCGGCTTCATTTTCGCAATCGCCTGAGCGTTGATGAGCCCTTTAGTTTCAGGGGTCAGCGGCGTGTGCACGGAGATGACATCGGAACGACGGAATAATTCGTCCAACGCCACGATCGCGACGCCCATTTTCTCTGCACGCTCCGGCGCCAGATAGGGATCGTAGGCGACGACGTGCATCCCGATACCCTGTGCTAACTTCGTAAGGTATCCACCAATCTGCCCAACCCCCACAATGCCCAGGGTCTTGCCCTGCAGCTCCACCCCCATGAACTTTTCTTTTTCCCACTTCCCGGCCTTGGTCGAAGCTGTAGCCTGGGGAATGCGGCGCGACATGGAGAAAATCATGGCCATCGTGTGTTCCGCGGTGGTAACGGTATTTCCCCCCGGCGTGTTCATGACGACGATGCCTCGGCGTGTCGCAGCCGGCGTGTCGACGTTATCCAATCCGGATCCGGCACGTCCGACCACCTTCAGATGTTCGGCGGCGGCGATGACTTCCGCCGTCACCTTCGTCCCGGACCTCACGATCAGACCATCGGCGTCCTTGACTTCCTTGAGAAGTTCCTCCTTGGGGAGCTTGGTCTTCACAACCACCGAAAAGCCCGCCTTCTCAAGCAGCTCGACCCCCTGTTTCGACAAGCTATCGCTAACCAAGATTTTCATTGTCGTGGCGCCTTACCTGAGGATGGATCTATTTGGCTCTACGCCTTCCCCATAAAAATTTCCTGAGCCTTCGCAACTCCACTGCCAAGTTTCACCGGATAGCCCAACCCCTTGACCACCATTTCCACGGCGGCAAGCGCGGTGATAACGTCGAAACTATCGATGTAACCCATGTGTGAAATACGGAAGATCTTCCCTTTCAGGTGATCCTGACCACCCGCGGCCGTCATGCCATATTGGGTTCGCAGGTTCTTATAGACGGCTTGGCCGTCAACCCCTTGAGGAGCCAGGATCGCCGTCAAAGCATCGCTGGGGCGCTCCTGGGGAAACAGGCTCAGACCTGCCGCTTTCACTCCTTCGCGCATGGCTGTGGCCAACGTGGCGTGCCTGGAAAAAATCGATTCCAGGCCTTCTGCTTTGAGAATGTTCAAAACCTCTTTCAAACCCAAAATCAGCGACACCGCCGGGGTATAGGCGGTGGTATTCTTCTGCTGATTGTCGCGCTCCCTCTTAAAATTAAAATAGAAAGCCGCGTTCTTCGCCTTATCGGCCAGGCGCCATGCCTTTTCACTCACACTAGCGAAGGCTAGTCCCGGCGGCAGCATCAACGCCTTTTGAGAGCCTGTCACGACCACGTCGAGTCCCCAGGCATCGGTCTTGAGATCGAGGACACCCAACGCCGTGATCGCATCGACCACCAAGATCGTCTCCTCGTAACCCTTCACAATATCAGCCAAGGCTTTCACATCATGCGCGACGGCCGTCGAGGTTTCACTCGCTTGTACATAAACCGCCTTGATCGATGGGTCTTTCTTCAATGCGTCGGCCACGGCCTGCGGGTCAACGGCACGCCCCCACTCGACCTTGATTTCGGTCACTTGAGCGCCGAATGTCTTACATAATTTCGTCCACCGCTCACCAAACTTGCCGCCATTGATAGTGAGGGCCTTATCTCCTGGGGAGAGGAAGTTGGAGACGGAGCCCTCCATTCCCCCCGTACCCGAAGCCGCAAGAATCAGCACATCATTTCTGGTTTGAAAGAGCCACTTCAAGTCTTCACGGACCTCGGCGAAGAGCTTGTCGAATTCAGGAGCCCGATGGTGAATCATCGGACGGGCCATAGCCAGCAATACCTCCGGTGGAACCGGAGTAGGCCCTGGAGCCAGCAAGTACCGTTTCAGCATACGACGAACCTCCTCACTGTACGGAACGAACGGGTCAGGAATTTGGAAGGCGCGTACGCTATCACAGCCCTCAGGAGGTGTCAAGGAAACGAATCGGAAACTTGCCTATCTTTTCAGCAAGTTTCAATCTGATTTATACACCGACAAGACGCCGAAAAGGCGCCGTTCGCTGGTTAACTGACGTCTCTTGGATCTTCAATCGATTGAGTCGCTTCCGCCGATTTCTTGACAAGCTATAGGCTCCTGGATACTGTACGCTTCGAGACCTTAGTCTGACAGAGCCATTTAGACCTACTCATCTGTCCGCACCAAAGAGAATCACTCAGTAGACCGAATAGGTGGCTTCATGCAAGTTCGTACTCGCGCTGGAGGTTTTCGAGACCTGTTACTTGTTGGTTGCTGCGCCCTCACTTGGGCAATGTGGCCGTGCCTGACCCTTGCGCAAACGGACACAGAGGCGGCACCCACGGAGACCGACCAGGGCCAGCTAGCGAGTTCGGATCCAGCCGTGGAAACCGCCCTCCCCACCCCTGAACCGGAAGCCATCCTGGATGAAGAAGACCGTGCGGCAGCAACCGACAGTGAATCAGCAGAGGTAAGCGGTTCACTTGCAAGTGAACCCTCCACCCAAATTCCTCCCGCTGAGCAACTCCTCCAACTCAAACCCCTCAGCGGTGCGGCAGCCAGATTTACGGATCTTCTTCAACCCCCTGCAGAAGTGGCTCAGGAATCGGCTTTGCCCTCGGACTCAGCTGATGAGGAAAACGCCGCTTATAATGTTCCGATCATCCTCGATCCGTCGGTACAAGGCCATATTCGCTTCTTCAACGTAGCCATTCGTAACCGCTTCGAACAGTGGCTCATTCGGCTCAGCCACTATCGCCCCCTGGTCGACAGCATTTTCTCCGAATTCAACCTTCCCAGCGATCTGATCTACCTGTCGCTCGTCGAAAGCGGATTCAACCCCCACGCGTATTCACGAGCCCGTGCAACCGGTCCCTGGCAATTCATGAAGGGAACCGCAAAGTTATACGGTCTACGAGTCGATAGCTATGTGGACGAACGGCGAGACCCCATCAAGTCAACAGTCGCTGCGGCCCGCTATCTGCGCGACCTCTATGATTTATTTGGAACGTGGCCCCTGGCCATGGCAGCCTACAATGCGGGCGAAGGAAAGGTCATGCGGGCCCTCCATACCGCACAAGCGGAAAGCTTTTCGGACATTGCCAAGACACGATTGATCCGCAGAGAAACACGGGAATATGTCCCGCGGTTCATGGCTGCCACCATCATCGCCAAGAATCCCGACCGATATGGCTTTCCCCAAAACGACGTCAGTCCGCACCAGTTTGAAGAGGTAATTGTTCGCCGCCCCATTCATTTCAAGGCCATCGCCAACGTTACGGGAATTCCTTACCAGGAACTGAAGATCCTAAATCCTGAACTGCGCCGGGACGCCACGCCACCGGACGATCCAGAGTATCGGCTAAAAATTCCGGTGGGAACTCGAGAGAAGGTCGAACAACTCCTGGATAGGGCTCCTACCTACAAGTTTCCCCCCTTGTCCATTAAGGTTCGGCAGCAAAAATCTGAGCCCGACTCTGGACGATGGTACCGCGTCCGCGTGGGGGACTCCCTCGAGAAAATCGCGAAGCGTTTTAATATCTCGGTCAAGACGCTGAAAAGCACTAACAACCTGACGAGCGCCACCATCAAGGCAGGATCTCGACTGGTTATTGCGCAGTAAGCGCGCCTGAGGGATTGTCCGCTCTCGAAGTTGGAGCGGCGCTTAAGACTTTTCCTTCGCGGATGACGCGGCAGGCTTACTAATTGACTTTCCTGCTGGCTCCGACTGAGTAGGTGGGGCGGTGTTTTCCGACTTGACTGGAGCAATGGTCGGAGGACTATCGGGCGATTTCTTGACCTCGAGAACCTTGACCCGAACAGCTGCTTCGCTGGCAAACGGCGAGCTGGGGTAGTTCTTCATCAAATCTTGATAGTGCCCAAGTGCACCCTCTGGGCGAGAATGCGATTCCTCTAATTTTGCCAATTCGAACAGCACCTGGTCTTTATTGAGAGCCAAGGGCGCTTCGAGTATCGCAGCAAAGGTCTTGGCCGCTTGGTCTTGTTCTCCCTTCAGGAGAAAAGCATAGGCTAACCGTTGCTGCACGAGGCTTACAAATGAAGAGTTGTCAGCATATAGCAGCAGAAATCGCTTATAGGTTTCAATTCCGGCATCGACTTCATTTGCCAGAACCTGTGCATTGCCTAAGTGGAACAGCGCAAGCGGGGCAACGGGGGTGCGCGGGTACTGCTCCACCACCTGTTTGTAAAGGGTGATGGCCTGCATCAACTGCTCCCGTGCTTTTTTCGGATCGTCGGCCGGCCTGTTGAGGTAGTGACGTGTCGCTTCCTGATCAAGCTCCCGAGCCTTCAGTGTCGTCTGATAGTCGTACCACACCACCCCAGCCACAACTGCGGCGGCCACCAGCAGTACTCCCACTCCCACCAACAACGCTCGCCGATGCTCCTGGAGGCTCAACAAGAACCGCTCAAGACCAGTCAATAGCTGGGTTTCGTCGAGTGGATCGTCTTTGGCAGGAACTCTGATTTTATAACTCATTGAAAGGGCCGCTATAACAACCTGTGCAAAGAACCTGTCGTTTCTCGCACCATCGCGCCTTATACTAGGGACCAGTCAGCCTTGTCAAATATTCAACAGCGCGTGTGCACTCGTGACCATGTTTGAGGGCCACCTTCAAGAACTCCGCGACCATCATCTGTTTCGGGAACTTCATCCCCTCGCATCCGCTACCGGCCCGACAATCACACTCCATGGCCGATCCGTCATCCTATTGAGTTCCAACAATTACCTTGGTCTCGCCACACATCCTTCTGTGATCGAGGCAGCTGTTGAAACGACGAAGCGGTATGGAGCTGGGGCCGGGGCCTCGCGTCTTGTGTGTGGCACGCTTCCTTCCCACCAAGCCCTGGAGACGGCATTGGCCGAATTCAAGGGGACCGAGGCTGCCCTAAGTTTTGGATCGGGATACCTGGCAAACATCGGCGTAATCCCTACCCTGATCGGAAAGACTGACCTGATATTCGCCGACCGCCTATGTCATGCGAGCTTAATCGAAGGATGCCGATTGAGTGGCGCGACCCTTCGCATATACCGCCACTGCGACATGAATCACCTAGAGCAGTTGCTGGCGAAACGGTCTCCAGCCAAACCCACCCTGATTGTGACCGATGGGCTCTTCAGCATGGACGGAGACATTGCCCCGCTGGCAGACCTGACTCGTCTAGCCAAACGTTATGGGGCGAACGTATACGTCGATGACGCTCACGGCACAGGGATCCTGGGGTCGACCGGACGCGGGACGCTTGAGCACTGCGGAGTGGAATCTTCTCTCCCCTACCACATGGGAACCCTCAGTAAAGCGATTGGAAGCGTCGGGGGGTATTTGGCAGGTTCACGTTCATTCATCGACTATCTCATCAACACGTGTCGGGCCTTTATCTATACTACTGCCTCTCCCCCTGCTTCCGCCGCTGCAGCGACCGCTGCCCTTCGGATTATCCAGGAGGAGCCCGCACGTCGGATCCGGCTCTGGGAAAACCGTAATCGTCTTGTACAAGCACTGACAAGTCTTGGATTCCAACTCGGCCCGTCGGCGAGTCCCATTTTACCGATCATCGTCGGAGCCCCAGAACGCGCCATCCGGTTGGCCCAAACGCTGTTGACATTCGGCGTATACGCTCCAGCCATTCGTCCACCCACTGTTCCACCGGCCACCAGCCGAATCCGTCTGACGGTCACGGCTGACCATACCGCCGAACAACTTGATGAAGTGGTCTCGGCGTTGGAGCGAGCTGGTCAGGCACTCAGGCTTATCTAGCGGGCTCTCCCAAGTAAATCTTCCTCTCTGTACGGCTCTTCGACAGACCATCTTCGAGGGATTTGCTTGCTTTCCCCCTTACCTATGGCATGCTCCAAGGAGGTCAACCGCTCCCCCGGACTCAGTCATTCACCATTTATTTATCCGCGCATACCACCACGTTTTTTTATGGAGTGCTCCCATGATTGATATATCAAAACTCCTCACATTCGGCGTCCAGCAAGGGGCGTCAGACTGTCACATTAGTGCCGGCGAGCCGCCCATGATTCGCCTGCACGGAGACCTGAAGAAGTTGGATCACCCACCTCTGACGCAAGACGAGACCCATGCCCTCATTTACGACATGATGAGTGATGCGCAACGAAAGAACTTCGAAGAGCATCGAGAACGCGACTTTTCCTTTGACCTCGGAGACATTGCCCGCTTCCGCGTTAATGTCTTCGTCCAAGGACGTGGATTGGGTGCAGTTTTCCGAACCATTCCAACGGAAATCCTTCCCCTGGAAAAACTGGGAATGCCTCCGATCATTCGGCAACTGTGCGACCGCGAAAAGGGTCTGATCCTCGTCACGGGCCCGACGGGATCAGGCAAGTCCACCTCATTGGCAGGTATGATCGACTACCTCAACAATACCTACGAAGGACACATTCTCACCATCGAAGATCCCGTCGAATTCGTCCATAAATCGAAGAAGTGCCTGGTCAATCAGCGAGAACTGGGCGTGCACACACTGTCGTTTTCGAACGCACTACGGGCAGCTCTACGCGAAGATCCTGACATTATTCTGGTCGGTGAGATGCGCGACTTGGAGACCATTCAGTTGGCATTGACCGCAGCTGAAACGGGCCATCTGGTATTCGCCACACTGCACACATCCAGCGCCCCCAAGACCGTCGACCGCATCATCGATGCATTTCCACCGAATCAGCAGGCGCAAGTCCGCGCCCAATTGTCGGAAACCCTGGAAGCCGTGCTGACACAGACCCTGCTCAAGAAAAAGACCGGCGGACGTATCGCTGCAGTGGAAATCATGGTTGGAACGACAGCAGTTCGAAATCTTATTCGAGAAGGGAAGCTTCACCAAATCCCTGGTGTTATGCAGGCCAGTCAGAAGGACGGCATGCAAACCATGGATATGGCTCTCATCGATTTGGCGACCCGAGGGCTGGTCACCAAGGCCGAGGCACAGTCCAGAAGTATGAACCCCAATTTGTTCGGCGCTGCAGTAGGCGCAGCTTAAATTCTATTTTAAACACAACGTTGAGCCGACATTGGAGCGAAGCTAGTTATGGATGTTCGCACACTTCTCGAAGTGATGGTCAAGCAGGAAGCCTCGGACCTCTACCTTACTGTCGACGCCCCTCCCATCTACCGCATTCACGGTTCGACGCATCGAACCGATGCCTCACCGTTTACGAATGAGCAGCTGGAGACCTTGGCCCTAGCGCTCATGCGTGGGCAACAACGAGGCGAGTTTGAAGAAAAGATGGAGATGAACCTCGCGCTCTACTACAAGGACCTCGGCCGATTTCGCGTCAATATTTTTCGGCAGAAGGGCAATGTCGGGTTGGTCTTTCGTCATATCAAGGCGGAGATCATGACGGTGGAGCAATTAGACCTTCCGCCGATCGTAAAAGACATCGCTATGACGAAGCGCGGGCTTGTGCTCGTCGTTGGGGCAACCGGCTCAGGGAAATCTACATCACTGGCGGCCATGATTGATCATCGCAACACCACCCATGCAGGCCATATCATCAGCGTGGAGGATCCGATCGAGTTTGTCCACCATCACAAAAAGTCCATTATCACCCAGCGAGAAGTCGGCTTCGACACTCATTCCTTCGGCCATGCCCTGCGAAACACCCTTCGTCAAGCACCGGACGTTATCCTCATTGGCGAAATCCGGGACACAGAGACAATGGAAGCTGCCATCACTTTTGCTGAAACCGGGCATCTTTGCCTCGGCACCCTGCACTCGAACAATGCCAATCAGGCCATCGAGCGTATTATGAATTTTTTCCCTGTGGAACGACATAGCCAGATTTACCTGCAATTGTCGCTGAATCTACGCGCCATTATTTCTCAGCGTTTGATTCCTTCTCTGGATGGCCGACGAGTACCGGCGCTTGAAATCATGCTGGACACCCCGCGCATCAAGGATTTGATCAAGCGGTCTGAAGTAGACACCCTCAAGGAAGCAATGGAGCAAGGCATCGAAGAAGGTTGTCAAACCTTCGACCATGTCCTCTTGCAGCTCTATAAGGCGGGGAAAATCAGCATCGAACAGGCATTGATTAACGCCGACAGTGCCAATAACCTTCGGCTCAAGATCAAGCTCGCCGGCCTGAAAGGCGACGAGGCTATGGCCGCACTGCTGGATAAAGCTGCCAAGGATGAAAAGGGGTTCCAGATTCAAGGGCAGCTGGGAGCGGCGGGCACCAAAAAACGCTGAGCACAAGCTGGGATTCTGATTCACCCGATCGCGCTGATTCTACCTTCTATGCCAAGGGCACACATCTCTACCTTGAACCTTCATCTCCTGACGGCGTTTCATCCGAGATCTGCTCAAGATATGAAGCAATTTTGTCTAGAGCAGCTGCGCTGAGTTTGCGCCCATACCAGACAGGCATGGTATCCGAGGGAAAGCCAGGGACCACGTAGATTCCCGGTGCTACGATCGATTCCACAATATAGTCCCTCACCGTCTTCGCCTGACCTCGATAGTGAGGATCGGCAAGACGCAATGGCCCTGTTTGAGCCAGCTTAAGTGGTGGACCCACTTGGCCATTCGCCCCGACAATACCGGGAATTCTATGACAGACCGTGCAACCCGCTCGTACGAAGAGCTCAGGAAGGGGCTCATCTCCGGTCACAAGCGGTATCATGTTAGGGTCTATCGTCTCACCATTCTTAATTGAAGTTCCCGCGTGCGGCTTCAAATCCCAGATAGCCATCACGGCAACCAACAACACCACCCCTGCGACAAATGCGGTCAGGACTCGTTCTTTTTGGCTAGAAGATCTTGCGAGTAACCACATACCGATCAATTTCCGAACTCCCAGGGACTCCGACTTGCAGTTGGCTCTTAGCAATCTACGGTTTGGAAGCATCCATCGCGCAACGGAAACCAACCGTCCGATCCTGAAATTCAGGTTCGGCAGAGAATCGTGCAGAAACCCTCAAAGCCACAGGAAGGTCTGCCCACGAGCCGCCTCGCAACACCTTTTTTTCACCGGCAGAAGGCCCAACAGGATTCCGTTCTGGACTCTTGGAATAATACTCACGATCATACCAATCTGCCACCCACTCAGCAGCGTTCCCAGCCATATGATGTAGCCCGTAGGGGCTTCGGCCGCCGTCCTTGAGTCCATGGCGAACACTCATTCCTTCTACCCCCCCTGTCACAGGAACGAGCGTTATGGCCTCACTTACCCACACTCCTCGGTTATAATTGGCGATATCCACAAACGGTTGCATATGACCCCATGGGTACCGCCGCCCATCAGTCCCTCGGGCTGCTTTTTCCCATTCAGCCTCGGTCGGCAGCCTCTTGCCGGCCCATACGCAATATGCGGACGCATCTCCCCAAGCCATCCCAACAGCAGGCCGATCGCTCACCGCCTCAACAGCCTCGTCATTCCACGTCGATGGAGCCTCGCGTGACGTCTCTTGTAGGAAAACCGAATACAGCCGAAGAGTGACCTCGTACCGGTCAATGAAATACGAATCCAGGATGACCGAATGTTCCGGTCGCTCTGTGGGTAATCCATCATTGCTCCCCATTATGAAGGGGCCAGCTTGGATCAGGACCATTGGTGCGCCATCCTTTGCTGCAGATTCTTGCGAAACGTTCGTCCCAGGATCGGATCCACTCTTAGATTCACCGCTATTTACCAACTGACTTCCCATGATGATGAATGTGGGTACAAGAAGACCTAGAATAAGTGCGCGCATGGCTTCCTCCTCGCGTTCCCCAGGCATTTTCCGCCAAGAAGCGGTCCCCGGCTGAAGTGTAACGGCACAGTTCGTCAAACTCAACCGAACGCAAGAGACGGTGCGTCATATGCGCACCTCGCGACAAGGCTTAATTGGAAGAGGATACTGTGCGTTTGCAGGTGAGAGAAAAGAGGCACAAGGAACCGTCCCGCCGTCCATGTTCGGCGGCGGGAGATGACACGAACTACCGCGTGAGTTCCGCGACGTGACGCCCTTGTTCCTTGGTCGCCCCCAACATTGGTTCTGATCGTTCGAGCAAATTCTGGATGATTTCTTGCCTCAACTGTCCCAGCAACGCCTTATTGTAAGAAGAAACGGGAGCCTTATCTTGGAGCAAGTTAAGCCAGCCGATCGCTGAGGCATCATACCGACTATTAGGCATCACAGTGCGCAACTCTTGAAAGATTGTAATCGCATCCGCGCGGTTCTCGAACAGTGCCACCAATCCCCGAACATAATACGCGTCTTCACATGCTAAACCCTTGTGGCAGTTCTTCATGCGCGCCTCCTGCGCATGAGCGATGGCTTGAAGGGGTTTCAATTCTGCCCCATCGACAATGAAAAAAGCGCTGCTTGGCAGGGCAGTTGAAGGGTGAGAAGGAATGGTTGTACATCCCCCCATACTGTTCACCCCAAGTACCAGCAGGCCTAGATAGAACACCGTATACTTCCCCATTAGCTGCCTCCTACCGTGAAGTGGGTTTCACTTACTGAACGACTCCTAACCATTTGTATTCGATGCTTCCGAATGTAGCATTTAAAGAAGAAGCGACCATTCCACGGAGGCTGTACCTCTTCGGTAGCGGTCGACTTGCTCGTAGGCTGGCCGAGGGATCGAAGGAACAAAGGGTGACGCATCCGACCGCTGAGGCGGACGGGAGATCATTTCATGCTGCATGGTTCCCAGGCGCCATGTGATGGCTATAGACATCACCGTGAGGCAGGGGATCGTCATTTCCTATTGCCAACTTGCAGCCAGCATCTGGTGCACCTCATCAGGTCGCTGAGCGATGGCCTGCTCCCAACTCAGACCAGTCTGCTGAGCGAATCCTGCCATCGCTTGGATCAGTTGCTCCACTTGGGTATGAACCAACACTTGGCCATTCCCCGCCTGAATGACCTCTACCTGAGCCACCGCGGGATTCGAGTACCACTCTTTGACAGTGACGCGATCCGTCGAACCCAAGATCATGATTCGCAAGTCATTCGCCTGTCTGCTCAGGATGAGATCGAGCGGATTGACGTCTTCGTCAAAACGCAAGGCGTCTTCATCCCCACCCCCCTCACGAATCGTATCTTTCCCATCCCCTCTGCCGAACAGATACAGATCGTTGTCCAATCCTCCATTGAGGACGTCGTTCCCGCGCTTTCCTTCCAAGGTATCCTGTCCGGCTAAACCGATCAGTACGTTACTCCCGGCATTACCAATCAATACATTGCCCAATTCGTTACCAGTACCGCTAACCGAACCTGGCCCCGTCAGGGTCAGATTTTCCACATGCTCGGACAACACCCATGTGACCGCACTTTGAACGGTATCGTGGCCCTCCTCGATACGTTCCACGACTGTATCGCCGATTCCCACGATGTACGTATCGTTGCCTCCCCTACCTGCAAGCACATTGGGAGCCACATTACCGGTCAAGGTGTTGTCCTGTTCGTTGCCTGCCCCACGAATCGGAGCGGTGCCCAAGAGCGTGAGATGCTCGACATTGTCACTCACTGCAATGTCCACGCTGCTGCGAACCGTATCAATCCCCTCACCGGACAGTTCAATCACCTGATCTTCGAGGCTATCAACCAGGAACAAATCGTTTCCCTTCCCTCCAACCATTCGATCCGTGCCCAGCGCTCCATCCAAAACATCATTTCCGTCGCCACCGACCAGACCATCGTTCCCCACACCGCCGTAAAGATTGTCATGGCCGTCCCCCCCATCGAGGCGATCGTCGCCGCCATTAGCCCACAAGACATCGTTTCCCAGACCGCCGAGCAGTATGGTATTTCCGTAGCGATAGCGCTGGCTAGTAAGGTCTATGACATCATCTCCATCCCTGCCGTCTATCACTTCAACGTCCATGAGGCGAGCATTGGGGGCTGCTAAGAATGGGCTATAGTAATCATCCAAGGCCACAACGTCACTTTCGCCAGTCCCAATCAATCGATCTGTGTCTGCATCACCCTGAAACACATCGAACGACCGTGACTTACCAGCGAGGCTCACCGTCTGCCTGCTTCCGCTGTATCCAGGACTGCCTTCATTTCTCGCCACGAATCCAGCTCCCCAGGTTCCATCCTCTGAGAACTGGAAGGTATCATCCCCATCTTGTCCAACGAGCACGTCGCTCCCCTGTCCTCCGATCAAAAGATCCGCCCCCATACCACCCACCATCCAGTCGTCTCCGGCACCGCCATCCATCAAATCATCACCGGCACCGGCACTGAGAACATCGTGCCCATCCAATCCATAGAGTCGATCGATCACATCCGTACCAGCGAGACGATCGGTCTCGCTCGTTCCCGGCAAGTCGAACCCTCGATCCAGCAATTGTGCGTAGGACATGACGGTTCCGTCTGCGAAGGTGAATGTTTCCACATCGTGTGAGCCATGAGCATTATTGGGGTCGAAGGTAGTCAGATGAACGGCGTCACCTGCGGTGCCGACCCGAATGAGCAAGGACCCCAGGCCCAGCGAAAGATCGGATGGTCTGATGCCAGGACCAAACGAGAGCGTATTCCCCTCTCCCGGCAAGGCCTGATCGGTAATCGTATCGACCCCATCGCCCAAATTAAATACATAGGTATCATGGCCCGGCCCACCGCTCAGTACATCATCGCCAGCTCCGCCGGTAATGAGATCATCCCCGCCCCAGGCCACGACAACATCATTCCCACCGAATGTGGCGATCACATCGTCCCCATCACCAAATGATAACTGATCGTCCCCCTCTGATCCGGTCGGAGCGAGCAGAGAGGCCAGGTCGACTTGGGTCCCGTCGGAAAATTCCAGGGTTTTGACGCCCGAATCCGTCCGCTCAGGAAACCGATCGAACGTCATCAAGTGAATCACATCTCCTGCACTGCCGACCTGAATCGTGACTCTGTCCTGAGTGCGGAAAATCGTGAGATCGCTCGGAATGATCCCGTCACCGAATAGAATTCGGTCTTCCTCCCCAGAGTAGGCCTCGTCCCAAATCGTATCGATCCCATCCCCTCTATCAAACCGATACGTGTCGCTTCCCCTCCCCCCAGCGAGAGCATCATTTCCTGCACCCCCACTGAGTCTGTTGCGCTCAGCATTCCCGGCCAAGGTGTTGTCCAAAGCATTTCCGATTCCGTCGAGTGCCTGCCCCCCTTGTAGTTCCAAGTTCTCGACGTAGCCGCCTAGCGTATAACTCACGAAACTGAGTACGGTGTCAGTGCCCTCATGCGCAGCCTCCACGATTCTGTCCGGCTGTCCTTCGCGAGAAGACGACCCGAGAATCACATAAGTATCGTCTCCTGCACCTCCAACCAGGGTATCGACAACACGATCATCCGCCGACGCGTCCGAAAAAGGTTCAGTCGTCGAAGCCTCCCAGCCTCCCATAAGGGTGTCATTCCCATCCAGTCCGACGAGTACATTAGCACTCATGCTGCCGATTAAGAGGTTGTCCAACCTATTCCCCGTGCCAGTAGTCTCCACCTCAACTCCAGCCGTAATGAGATGGAGGATTTCAAGATTGTCGGTCAGGACATAGTCTACGGAGCTCCAGACGGTATCAGTCCCCTCCCCAACTTCCTCAATAACGATCTCTCCGGCGACGTGCAGAACATACAGATCATCCCCGAGTCCTCCGATCAGCACATTCTGGGGTAACCCCGTATATCGATCACCGACCGGGGAAACTGCCCCAAACTCATCACGAATCCCCCCGATCGGGATCAACAGGTCATTTCCAGCCCCTCCGATCAGGATATCGCTTCCGATGGCGTCCAATACCCTCCCGCCCTCGACCTCCCGCACATATCCCCCGACGAGTGTATCGTCTCCCGCCCCGCCGAAGAGCAGATTGTCCCCCTCGGTACCGGTCACGCGATTATTCTGGTCATTCCCACTTCCCCGATAGGCGGAGCCCATGAGAGACAAATCTTCAACGTTCAGCGGAAGCCTGTAGTCATCGGAAGTCCTTACGCTGTCTCGCCCTGCATCGGGAGCTTCGTGGATGGTGACCAATCGATCGGTCCCTTCGATGACGTACGTATCGTCACCTTGTTGCCCCATCAGCGTGTCATTCCCACTCCAACTGACAAGGATGTCGTCGCCGCTCAACCCATCCAGCACTTCGTCGGCCACAACATTCGTATCATCCGAGAGAGTGTCGGATAACGCTGTGCCTAGTATGGGCGACCAAGCGGCCCTCTCCATCATGGTGCCCAGATTCCACACCGTCCCGTCGGCGAAATGCACCCCTTCGATCATGAACATCCCGCTCAACGGAGACGGTCTGATCGTCACGCGATCGAGGCCGTCGAGAGTCTGCAGAGCAAGTGCAAGCCCTTGCCTGGTGACAACGAGATCCTCGGGCTGAATTTCATTGCCTAAGCGAATGATGTCCAGCTGATCCAGGTCATCATCGTTCGAGCGAGAGAAATCATAGTAGGCAATGGTATCCTGTCCCCATCCTCGATCGAACAGGAACGTATCTCGCCCAGCGCCTCCGATGAGGGTGTCATTGCCGGTCCCACCCTCAAGCCCATCATCGCCGATCCCACCCCACAGGACGTCGCTCCCAGCTCCTCCCTGCAAGTAATCACGGTCGGTCGGCACCAACACGCCGATCGCCGGTCCCCAGTCAGCAAAGCCGTAGAGCTGGTCATGACCCGAGCCGCCGACCAGGATGTCGTCACCACCGTACCCCGATAAGCGGTCATTCCCTTCTCCACCAGTCAACGTTTCTCCACCATGCCCTCCCACAAGAACCAGCCCGATGGGTTGAGGAGGCTGAGCAAGGCTCTCAAGGGTGGCAGCGTCCCATACCGTGCCATCTGCAAAGCGAACCTCTTTTCTCCGATACTCCAGGCCCTGAAAAAACCTCGACACCGTCAGCGAATCAAGGCTCCCCTGAAGCCGCAGCACCAGATCGGAGTCCGACATATTGTGGACGGTCACATCCGAAGGCCGGATGTCGGAATGCATCTGAATAACATCACTCTCAGTGAGATAGGTATCCTCGACAAGATCCGCGCCGGAACCATACCCAAACAGATATGTGTCGACGCCTTGCCCTCCGATGAGCGTATCGTTTCCGCCTCGGCCATCCAGGGTGTCTGCACCATCTCCACCATCTAATACGTTGACGCCGTCCGTGCCCATCAAGATATTGTCCAGAGCATTGCCCGCAGCTGTTACGATCGAGGTGTGATAGGGGCTCCAAAGGTTGGCGAAGTCGGACTCCATCAGTGTTAAATTTTCGAGGTTCGGGCCCAACCGGTAACTTCGATTGGTGAGCACCAAGTCGATACCCTCGCCGGGTAATTCGCGAACGGCCTCCAAGCCCTTCACCACATAGGTATCGTCGCCCTTCCCGCCGAGAAGCCCACTGGCACTGCCGTTACCGACCAGGCGATTGGCAAGGTCATTGCCTATACCCACTACACTTCCCGCCCCTGTGAGCGTCAAATTTTCGACCTGCGTTCCTAGCGCAAAAGAGTGGGAGGTCTGTACGGTATCGATGCCTCCATCGGCTTGCTCGATAACCGAGTCCCAGGCTTCCACCACATACGTATCGTGGCCTGATCCGCCCGCGAGAACGTTCACACCCTCGTTACCAACCAATAAGTTGTCCAACGCATTTCCGACTCCATCCAGCGCCGCTGACCCAGTCAGCGAGAGAGTCTCAATATGGTCGCTCAGCGTCACAGTGATTGCGCTCACCACCGCATCGTGCCCGCCGTTCGCCTGCTCAACCACCACATCACCGGGATCGTCGATGTGTAATGACTTGTCAAGCAGCGGCCCCCGTGTGTGTGCATGGCGTGGGTGGTGATGATGGGTTCAGTGGCGAGAGACATGTCGCCAATTTTTCGGCCGGTGTGAGGCCCTGGAGGGCCATGGAGAATCGGTCGTGGTTATACTGATGCTCCCAGGCACGCAGGGCCTGCGTCGCTGATGTGAACTCGTCAAATGTCGCGCGACTCCAAAACTCCTCCTCGTCGATGCGATGGCTGCGTTCGACTTTCCCATTTTGTTCGGGCCGGCGAGGCTTGATATGTCGCAGGCGGATACCGGCTTCTTGCACGGCCAGGGCAAAGGCAAGCGGGAATTCTGTGCCGTTATCAACTTGTACCTTACGAATGGGAAACGGGAGCATCTGCCGGATGGTGGCCAGAAACTCGAGACTGGTGCCGTGATACTTGCGGGGATAGAGGCGTAAGACGCGATAGCGTGTACAGTCATCCAGGGCCGTATACTGAAAACATTTCTTCCCCGCAACTTTCACTTCCTTGACATCAACCTGCACACAGTCACCCGGGTGGTCTTTACTGAAGAGCAGCGGCTGGCGAGGGCGTCGCGGGCCGGTACGCCGGATGGGCGGATAGCCGAGGTCCCGGCAGACTCGGCGGATTGTCGCGGCCGCGACACGGATGTGATGCACCCGGTCCAGCCAGAACCGGGTCCGCATCGCGCCAAAATGCAGCTCGCGGCGGGCGTGCTCGATCAGCCGCACCGCCTCCTCGGAGATCCGTCGGCGCCGTGTGCGCGGATGACGCGGGACTAACCCCGCGGGCCCGCTGGCCACCCAACGACGGTGCCACGTTCTCACCGTCTTGCGATCCAAGCCGAACCGCCGGGCGGCACCTTTGAACCCATATTCGTCGGCATAGCGCAAGATCGCCAGCCGACTGTTGATGAGGTGATGATGTCGTGTGGCGATGCTCAGCGTTCTCAGTTCCTTCGTCGTGATCAATCGCATGGGATCCCTCCTGGTGATGGCTTGTGACTGTAGTCCATGCAGGGGGCCCACTCTCAACAAGATATTTCATGCCGCGGCGGAGCGGCCCTCTTGGTGCCGATGGAATCTCGCGTAAAGCCCGTTGGATTGGAGCAACTCGTCGTGCGTCCCTTGCTCGACAATCTGTCCCTTCTCAAACGCGTAAATTCTCTGAGCGCATCGGACGGTGCTCAAGCGGTGGGCGATGAGAATGACGGTACGTCCCTTAGAGATGAGCGCCATGTTCTGTCGAATGATGGCTTCCGATTCATAGTCCAATGCGCTGGTCGCCTCATCAAAGATCAGAATTCTCGGATTCGCGACCAATGCGCGAGCAATAGCAATCCGTTGACGCTGTCCTCCAGACAACGCACAACCATGTTCCCCCACGATGGTGTCGTACCCCTCCGGCAGGCCGAGAATGAATTCGTGTGCACCGGCGAGTTTTGCCGCACGGATGACGCGGTCCATAGACAGGCCAGGATCCGTCAGAGCGATGTTGCTTCGCACCGACTGGTTGAAGAGAAGA
The DNA here is from genome assembly GCA_015709715.1 of Nitrospira sp. NCBI lineage: Bacteria > Pseudomonadati > Nitrospirota > Nitrospiria > Nitrospirales > Nitrospiraceae > Nitrospira > Nitrospira sp. The sequence goes on along the minus strand of CP054184.1, from coordinate 3,213,556 downwards.
CTGTCTTGCAGCACCACGCCGATTTGCCTGCGCAACCACGCAGGATCCATCTGTGCTACATCCACGCCATCAACCAAGACTCTCCCACGCTCCGGGACATGCAAGCGCTGAAGGAGTCTGGCAACCGTGCTCTTTCCGGACCCGGATCGCCCAACGATCCCGATCACTCCCCCAGGAGGCAGGGACATCGAAACTTGCCGAAGGGCAGGCGGCCCATCCGGGCGATACCGAAACGTCACCTCTTCGAAATCAATTCGTCCTGCCACTACCGGGAGGGTCGTACGCGTGGGGTTGTAGGTAGGCTCGGGACGGACATTCAGGACGTCGCCCAGACGTTGAACTGACACCCCGACTTGCTGAAACTCCTGCCACAGATTGACGACTCGAAGCAGAGGTCCGCTGACCTGCCCCGCCAGCATATTGAATGCAATCAACTCACCGATGCTCAGGACACCGTCGATCACCTGGTAAGCGCCTATCCAGACCAAAGCGACCGTGGTGCCCTTTTGAATGAAGGAGGCCACTTGCCCAGCGACCGTTGCGAGAGTCGTGGCGCGGAAACTGGCGTTCACATATCCGGCCAATTGTTCTTCCCACCGACGCTGAAGCGGCGGCTCACCGGCAAGAGCTTTTACCGTATGGATCCTGCTGACGGTTTCAACCAAAAACGCCTGATTTTCCGCGGCGCGGGAGAATTTGTCGTTTAAGCGGGCGCGGATCGCCGGCGTAATGAAGACCGCCAACAGCACATACAGCGGTAAGGACGCGATCACGATCATGGTCAACGTGGGGCTGTAGAGCCACATGACGCCGAGAAAGACCACGATGAAGAACAGGTCGAGGACGACCGTCACCGAACTGCTGGTGAGAAACTGACGAATCTGTTCCAGTTCACGGACTCTGGCGACCGTATCACCGACCCGGCGAGCTTCAAAGTACGCCAGCGGCAACGCCAGCAGGTGTCGAAACAGCTGCGTCCCCAGTCCCACATCGATACGGTTGGTGGTGTGGGCAAAGAGATACGTTCGTAGGCCGCCCAGCAAAGCGTCGAAAAGAGCCAGCGCCAGCATGCCGACAGCCAAAACATGGAGCGTGGTGAAGCCTTTGTGCACCAACACCTTATCGATGACGATTTGGGTAAACAGTGGAGTGAGCAGCGCAAACAACTGCAACACGAATGAAGCCGCCAAGACTTCGCCGAAAAGCCACCGGTACTTGACCAGAACCGGCACAAACCACGTGAGGTCGAACGCGCGCCCCATGCTCTCCGCATCTGCGCGTTTCCGACACAGCAACAGGGTGCCATTCCAGCTCGCAAGATACTCTTGCTTGCGCTCTACCCTGGCTTTGGGTTCCAGCGGGTCCTGGATAAGGACCGTGTCCTCGGACACTTTGGCAAGCACCACATACCGGCCATCCTGCCGCCCGGCGATTGCCGGCAGCGGCAGGGCGGCCAGATCTTCCCATGTTGTTGCGATCACACCGGCTTTCAGCCCGACATGTTTGGCTGCCCGTACCAACTCGTGGATTGTGAGGGTACGATCCGACTGCCCGAATTGGTGGCGGAGTTGCCCAACGTCGAGCGCCAGATCGTGGTACCGGCCAAGCAGTCGGAGACAGAACAATCCCGTGTCTGTGGATTCATCCTGACCGGCCCGACCTGTTGCGCTGAACGTGGAGGCAGCCATGGTGCGCTGAAGCGGCAATCAGGAGGGTTTCGACTTGCTGGGCTGGAGACCGACGAGGAGTTGTTGAATTTGTTGGTACAGCCGAACCATGGCATCCAGAGGGAGCGCAACTCGGGCGGCTCTGGTTCCCTCAAGGTGCTTTGGCAACCCTTCGTCTCGTTGCATACGTTGCATGACCGCATTGAGGCTGGCGGGCTCTAGAAAACCGAAATCGATATACGCCACACCCTGAGCCAAGCTGACGTATGAGTAGTTTACAAGCTTAGGCTGTTCACCTTGCCCTGCCGGCTTCAGCAGCACTCCCACTGATTTCGCCTTTCCCCCCTGCGGCTTAGAGTGATTTCCCTCGGCCATGCTGCACCTCCTGCTTCTTGATGTATGGTGACAGGCACGATCCTATGGCGCAGCAGGTATTCTGACCATTCCCCGGAGGGTGGGCGGTCCCCAAAAGTCAGGTGGGATGGAGGCGGTTCAGTTGAGTTTTTCGAGTTCGCCTAATGCCCTGGCGAGATTGACACGGGCTCCATTGAGACGAAACATGGCGTCAACCGTATTGTCCCGTGCACGTGAGAGGCTGTACAACGCGTTCGTCACCTCGAAGTTACTGCCTGCCGTCAACACCGTGAATCGCTCTTTTGCAAGTGCCAGCTCTTTGAGCGCGGCTTGAAGACCGACCTGAGAAATGGCCAATTGCTCTTTCGCGGAAGCCAGCGTAACCAGCGCCTCCCGAACGTCCAAGACGACCTGGTTACTCACCACCCGCATACGAATGGTCTCCTGATTCACCTGACTCCGCGATTCGCTGATGCGCCCTTCCCGCGCTCCATCGAAGAGGGGCACCGTCAAGAAGAGCCCGATGTTGTAGGTGTCGAGCGTGTTGTGCATTCGGTTTCCGATCAGGCCGTAGTCTCCCTGTGCCGCCAGCGACGGCACCCGTTCAGTTTCAGTGGAATTCAACGTGAGCGATGCCGTCCTTATCCGCTGCTGCTGGGCCTTGACTTCCATACGCTGATTCATCGCTGTCACCACCGCCGCCTCCTCGTTGGGAGGCTCCGGCACTTCCAATTTGAGGGAATCAGTGAGGACCAGTCGAACATCGAAGGCAAAACCCAGTCCGTGCAAAATATTGATCTTGAGCCGTTCCACTTCCGAGCGGGCTATGGCAAGTTGCTGACGCTCATTCTCCAATTGCGCCTCCAAGCGGGCGGTATCTAGCCCCGTCCCCATCCCGCCCCCACGTCGGTTCCTGGCCAGTTCGAGGAGTTCCTCGAACAACTGCATATTGGCACTCCTGGTATTGACCGTTGCCTCGGCTTTGAGCGCCTCGACATACAGCAAACCGACGGCCGACATCGTGTCGAACTTTGTCGACTCCGACTCCAACTCCGCCACCTTCAGGGCCTCTCGTGAGGCACGCCACCGCTGGATCAAGCTCAGGCTGAACAGCGACTGAGACACATTCGCCCGAGCATCAAAGATGCTGAACGGGTCCGTGCGAACCGGCGCCAATCCGATCGTTCCCAGAAAGACGTTTTGCCTCGTCTGGCGGACGTTCGAGGAAAGGTTGGGCAATAGGGCGCCGAGCTGCGTCTTGCTCGCAGCCCGCGCCGTCTCGATCCGTTCCTTAAACAGGCGCACATTGGGGTTGTTATCCACGGCCGCCTCCATCGCTTCCCGAAGGGTCAGACGAAGCTCCGGCCGCTCCGGAGCCGAGCCAGGATCGGGCGGCGCCCCGGCCGATGGATCGCTAAGACAGAACACGCAGAAGAACAGGCAAAACAAGCCGCTCAGGATGAAAGACGGTTTCATACCATGCCCCTTTCGCTCGAATTGAATGACCATCCAGCGCCACCGGCGGATAGAGTTACACGACACGCCTCTTCCCAGTCCACTGCTAGCGCGCGGGCAAACCGGAAACAGTCTTAGAAAAGTACCGTGAACGAACAGGCGGGGGTACGACACCTACTGCGAGGGAAAATGCACGACGCAGGAGAGGCCGGCCGGAATCTTGTAGCCGGGATTCGGGAGTTCGAGCAGCACTTCGAAGGTGCCACTGGCGCTGTTGACGACGGGATTAACGACCGTCACACGGGCCTGGTGAGGACCGGCCGACGGCCATTCCAGCCGCACCTCGCCCCTCATGCCGGCCGATAGTTTCCCCAGCCAGGAGAGGGGGGCCAACACTTCCACCAGCAGAGGGTCTAGTCGAGCTAATTTCATGATCGGCGCTTGCTTCACCAACTCTCCAGGAGACAAAAATCGCTCAACGACGATGCCGGTGATCGGGCTACGGACGGTCCGCAGCTCCAGTGCCGCCGTGGCCCGCGCCAACTCCAGTTGCGCCACCCGTTTATTCTCCAATGCTTCCATATGGGCGACTTGAGCCAAGCGCTCCTCGGTTTCCGCTTCATCGACTTCGTGGTGCGCCATCGCGGAGGTCTTCCCCAAGTCCTTCGCACGAGCGGATTTCCTGAGGCTGAATTCAGCTTTCATCTGCGTACTTTTCTCAGCAGCATCCATTTCGGCTTTGGCCTTGGCCAACGCGACCTCGGCCTGCTCAAGACTGGACTCCAGCGTGGCCAACACATCGCCTTCCTTCACCATATCGCCTTGGTTAACCACCACGCTATTGAGCACACCGACGACCGGGGTCCCGACCGTCAGTGTAACCTGTGGCACCACGAGGCAGGGCAACTCGGATTTGGCCTCCGCCCATCCTGCCCAACAGATGACCCCCGCGATGAACAGTGGGCTCACATAGCGAAGGCGGCTCTGATGCCGCCCACGCCGATTCTCTGCCTGTTTCATGACTTACTTTTTGGGTAGGCGGCAGGCCAGCCACCTTGCCGACCTGTCGCCTCTCCCTATACGATTAAATGACCGGAGCCGGCGGAACCTTCACGATATACACGTCCCGTCGACCGCTGGCATTCCCCCAATTGCTGGTAAAGGCGATGAACTGCCCATCGCGGCTGATATTGGCTTTGGGCTGATCATAGTAGTCGTTCACCACGCTCCGATGATGTGCGAGCCGCCTCACCTGATTGCTGCCGTTGGTGGCGACCAAGACGATTTCGTTATCGAATGTCTTGGCAACTCCGCTGCCGGTTGTGGAATATCGGCTGGCGAGCCCCCACCCTTCATTGTCGGCCAACAGAGAGAAGTGGTCCTGCTGATTGTTCGCACTGTAGCCCCAATACCCTGGGACCAAGGCCTTCACCGTAGTCGGCGACGACAGCTGCCGGAATCCGAGTGAATTACCAGAATAGGAAGTGAACGCCGTGCCGAAACCGGTGTCCCGATGCTTGAATCCAGAACTACCAGAAAGTGTGGCGGTCAGTTTTGGCCCGGCCTGCAGATCCCAGATTTCATCGTGACCATCCTTGTAGACGGCGATGAAATACCGACCCGACTTGTCCACTTGGGTCTCGTCGAGACCGCTGACGAGTTTCCGCACCAATACTTGGTCGGTACTTCGCTTGTACACGACATACCCAACCGTCGACCCGCTGCTGTTCACGATAGAAGCAGAAAACACATCATCGTTGAGGCTCTTCGACATCTGTGTGATATAGCCTCCGGCCCCATAGGACGTCAGGTCTTTCACCAGCGTCGCCTGTTGAGTCGACACATCAACCTGCCAGATTTTGTTTTGACCGACTCCGAACGTCACTTGTCGATTGACGCCACTCCAAATCAACCCATACTCTTGCAGCCCTGCCGGTGGTTTGCTCAAGACAAATCCGCCGCTGGCCTTGAAGTTGACAGGGTCAAACGCATAGAACTTGGCCCGCTTCTGCCCCAGTTGCTCCACCGCCATCACGTATGTGTTATCCCTGTTGAAGGACGGCAAATTGCTATACCCCACGAACGCGTCCGTACTGCCGTCCTTGCTATCGGTCAGGCGCATGATGGTCGTGCCAAAGGTCGGATCGACAATCTTGGAGCCAGCAGAAGGAAGGGACGGTAACGCCGGCTCCTTGTAGACTCCGAAATCCGTTTTGACGGAGCCACTACTCGTGGTCGTCGTCGTGGTCGTCGGAGAGGTGGTCGTGGTCGAGGGAGACGTCGTCGTGGTCGACGTACTTCCATCCGTATAGACCCGGTACGTGTAAGATCGCCCGTTGGTCAGCGGATTCGAGTTGTCAGAAGACGAAAAATAAAGATTATCCCCCCAATGACTGAACCGCCCCTGGCCCTTCGTCGCAATGTCGTCATGGCGTGAATGGGCCGGTCCCAGTTCCACACCGTTCTCATAGATCCTCAGCTTGGATATCGTCGGCTCCGCGTTCGAGTCCGATGCCGTCCCGAAGTCCTGGCGTACCTCATACCGATACCCGGAGTCCCGGATTGCCTGGGACATATTTATAGATCCCTGCACATAGGTTGACGTCGTCGTCGTTCCGGACGTCGTGGTGTTCGTAGAAGACGAGGTCGTCGATGTGCTTCCGTCCGTATAGATCCGGTACGTATAGGACCGTCCATTGGTCAGCGGATTCGAGTTGTCCGACGCAGAGAAATAGAGATTGTCCACCCAATGACTGAACCGCCCCTGGCCCTTCGTCGCAATGTCGTCATGGCGCGAATGGGCCGGTCCTAGTTCCACACCGTTCTCGTAAATTCGTAGCACGGAGACGGTTGGCGCAGCACTGGAATCGGACTGGGTTCCAAAATCCTGGCGCACTCGATAGCGATAGCCCGAATCCTGTACGCCGTTTTGAATGTTGATCGCCCCTTCCGTGTATTGCTCTTGCACCACCGCAGCCTGCAGCGTGGCGCCGGCCAGGTCTCCGGCCAGTAACACCCGTGCCTCAAGCTGTTCCATCCTGAAGGGAGAGGCGCGCTTCGCGCGCCGCCGTCTTGCGAGAGCCCCCTTGCGTCCGCTTCTCTGATTCGTTAGCAGCTCCCGCAACCTCGAGAAATATCCGCTTTCTCTCATCACTGACCTCCCCTCTGATATGAACAGGTGATACGACTGCATGGACAAGAACCTCGCAGCACTACTTACTACCAGGCACAACCATCGAACACTTCAGCCCAGCGGCCAACTTCAAATCCGGATTGGGCAATTCCAGACGGACACCGAAGGTGCCGCTGGCCGCATCCACCACACGATCCACCACGGTCACCGTAGCTTTGTACGTGCCGCTCACCGGCGCCTCGGGCTTCACCTGCAATTCCATCCCGACGGTGATTTTTCCAAGCAGCGAGACCGGTGCATACGCTTCCACCCGCAACGGATTGATTTGCGCCAATTTCATGATGCGCTCCTGCTTGGGAAACTCTCCTGGTGACATGTAGCGCTCCACCACCACCCCGTTGATCGGGCTACGGATGGTGCGCAAGGCCACTTCAGCAGACGTTCGTTGCAATTCCAAATCCGCCAAGCGACGATTCGTCAATTCGGCCTGCGCATGGGCCACGGCACCGGTCGCTCGCTCGACGCTGGTATCGAGGACGGCCAGAGTCTGGCCCTCCTTGATCAGGTCTCCGCGATCCACCGCCACGTTTTCCAACAGGCCGCCGACGGGGCTGGTAATGGTAATCACCACATAGGGCTGAATCAGACAGCTCAATTCGGCAGCATGTCCCATCGCCGGCTGCGCAAGCAGAAGATGCACCCCGATCCAAGCGGCAATCACTCCCTGAAGCATCAGTCGTTCTTTACCCATGATCTTTTCCTATTCCGAACGGCCGCTGAACGCCAGTGTGGAATCCAACTGCTCATCCATCTTGAGTATGCCCCGACGCATGCGGGCATGCACCCGTTCGGCCCGCCGCTGCGCGAGGCGAAACAAGCTGCCCCCCACCCACCGCGGCAGACACATTCCGGTTACACCGAAGGCTCCGGCAATCGCCCGCGACACCCACCCGCCATGATCGACGAGTACCTCATCGTCGAGGGCGAGGATGGTTTGATAGCTGCCCGGATCGCCCTGCCGGCCGCACCGTCCGAACAATTGGCGGTCAATGCGTCCGGCTTCGTGACGTTCCGTCGCAATCACGTGCAGGCCACCACGCTCAACCACGGACGGATCCAGGCGGATGTCCGTGCCACGACCGGCCATGTTCGTCGCCACGGTGATGCGGCCCGGCTCGGCGGCCCGACTGATTACAGCGGCCTCATCCCGATCCTGTCTGGCATTCAACACCTGGTGCGGCAGGCCTGCGGCTTGAAGGAGGCGGCTGAGATGCTCGGACGCCGCCACCGTTCTCGTCCCGACAAGCACAGGCCGGCCGCGTTGCGCCATCGCCGAGACGGAAACCACAACCGCCTGCCATTTTTCATCCGCCGTTGCGTAGATCTGATCAGACAGTCGTTTTCGCCGGACGGGACGGTTCGGCGGCACCCGCACCACACCAAGCCTGTAGACCCCCCATAATTCCGATGCCACCTCCTGAGCGGTGCCGGTCATGCCGGCTAGACGCAAGTAGCGGCGGAAAAATCGCTGATAACTGATTCTCGCCATTGTGCTTCGATGATGATCCAGCGGGCAGCGTTCCTTCGTCTGGATCATTTGATGGAGTCCGTGTTCCCAGGAACGGTCAGGCATCACACGGCCGGTGTATTCGTCGATGATCTGCACTTTGGATTCCTGCACCAGATATTGTTGGTCCCGATGAAACAGATGCAACGCAACAAGGGCTTGATGGACGAGGGCATCGCGGCGCCGACGGCCGCGCCATACTCCGCCGAGACCGGCGGCCAACTCCGCCGCACGTGCATCTCCTGACGGTCGCACTCGTACGGTGCGCTCAGCCTGATCCACTACGAAATCGCGCCCCATCACTAACTGCCGGGCAATGTGTAACGCCTCCGCATAGGTGGTTTGCTCCGCCGCATTGTCCGTGCAACGGGCAATGACCAGAGGCGTCTTGGCTTCGTCGATCAAGATGCTGTCGGCTTCGTCGACAATCGCATAGTGAAGGCCTCGCAGCAGGAAATCCGCCGCGGAGGCTTGGCGACGATGCAAGCGTCCGAGTTGAACCTGGGTACGATTAGATGCGGCCCCGACGAGAAGCCGATCTTTCAAATAATCGAATGCCAACTCTTTGCCTGTGCAATAGGTAATGTCGCAGGCATAAGCAGCCCGGCGATCCGCCGGGGACATGCCCTGCAGCACCGTTCCGACCGACAGGCCTAGGGCTTCATAGATGGGGCGCATCAAGTCCGCATCCCGGGCCGCCAGGTAGTCATTGACGGTGACGATATGGACCGACAGGCCGGCTAAAGCCGCCGTGCAGGCGGGAAGCGTCGCCGTGAGGGTCTTGCCTTCTCCGGTCTCCATTTCGGCCACTCGCCCGGTGAGCAAAATCCATCCACCGAGAAGTTGCACATCGAAGTGCCGCATCCCGACAGTGCGAGAGGCCGCTTCACGCACCAGAGCAAATGCCTGGGCTGCCAACTCCGGCTGGAAACCGGCCCTCGTCAAGGACGCCCGAAGGTCTCGAGCGCGACCCCTGATACCCTCCGGACGTAACGAGGCACAGTCCGCTCCGGCCAGAGTCACTTGCCTGATCCAAGTCCCTCGACGAATGGTAGCGGCACGCAGACGGCGCATGACCGGCGTGAGCGCCGTATGCGCCCATCGGTCCAGCTTTCCAGTGACGGGCATCTGGCGTTCGGGATACGCGAGCCCCTGCATCACCGATGATGCTATCGACCTAGACATTGAATCGCGCCAAAAAGAGTTGCCGGAGTTGCCGAATCCACTGCGACATGAGGGGCATCGCCCCATGATCGAAGCGTACATAGGCTCGCCCGCCGGCATCCAACAACGCCATAGAATTGGGCAGGGTGAGATCGGCCTGGAAAAATCGATCCAGTGCCGTCAGTCCCTTGTCATCGGCGGGAGCTAGGGGGGCCTGTCCGCCGCCCTGACTCCCGAGAGCAGGACTGGGCAGTTGGTTGGTAGCCGCCGGCACGAGACGCACGAGGGAAGCCGGCTGCGCCTTCGCCACCTGCTCGGCCAAACGGACTTCCACCCCCTCCAATTGGTGGCGCACTAAATCGATTTCCTGTTGGGGCACGAGGGTGCGCACCGTCACCGTCCGCAGGTCCAGCACCTGCCCTATCAGGTCACCCTGATGGACGTACTTACCGGGAAGATCTTGCTCCCGCGGTACCACGAACGTTCCGGCCTGCTTGCTTCGAACGACCAGGTAGTCGACTCGCTCACGGATGCGGTCCCGCTCCTGAGTCACGTACTTCATTTCTTCTTCCAGAATCTGTGCTTTCGTGCGATCGGTGGGCTCCTGTTCCGTGTGACGCGCCCGTAGTTCTTGAAGGCGAGCCTCCAACACGCTCAACTGCGCGCGCAACTCCACATTCGTGCAAAGCAACAAGACCTCCCCCGCTTCCACGTGAGAACCCGGCCTCGCCACGACTCGATCCACAAATCCATCGGTTCCGGCCCGCACCATGGCCTCATCCGACAGCCACACCACGCCCTCCGTCACCGTACGAAACGGCACGGGTATAAACCCGACCACACCCGCCAACGCCGCGACTAAACAAACCACCGTAGCCAAGGCCCGCGCTCGAATCAGGTGAAGTCTCGGACTCGTGAGCAAGAAGCTGAGCCCCTTGCCGATCGGCACCACGACGAGCATCCCCCCGGTGAACAGTGCAAACAGCACTGCCAGCAGGGGCATCTGGTCGCCCAAGAATAAGAGGATGCCGACGACAACCACGATGCGATAGAGAGATGAGGCCGCCCCATACAAGACGAACCATAGGCGTTCGCCGACGGTCGCCTCCGGCAATTCCGCCTCGTGCTGCCCGAGAAGATAACGCTCGGTCAAGTAAGCGAAATATCGTCCGGCCCGATGCTTCATGTTTGGAATTTCGAGAAAGTCCATCAGCATGAAATAGCCGTCGAAGCGCAGCAACGGATTCGCGTTAAAAATCACCGTAGAAACCCCGGCGATTAGGATGGTGTTGTACGCGAGCATCCGCACGACGCCGGGTTCTGCATTGATCCACACCAGGAGGGCCAGCGAGGCCAGTGCCAACTCGACCATCATCCCCGCGCCGCTCACCAAAATGCGGTGCCACTTGTTTCGAAATCCCCAGGCTGCTGTCGTCTCGACATAGGGCACCGGCGTACAGACCAGCATCATCACTCCCAGCTCATGGACCTCTGCCCCAAACGCTTTCGCCATAAAGCCATGCCCCAGCTCATGACACAACTTCAGCAAGGGAAACAGCAGCCACAACCAAACCAGGTTCTGCGGCGCCAGCGCCTGGTCAAAAAAATTGTGGGAGAGATCGGGCCAGTGAATTCCGCCTAACACGACGCCACCCATCACAAGTGCGGTCCAAAGGACCAACCCCATCTTCGAGATAAACGGTCGCACGAGAGGTAACCATCGCGTCAAGAATCGGTCCGGATCACACAGGGGAGACCGCCATGAAAAGAGATTGGCCAACTGGTTGTACCGTTTTCGCCGCACCTGGGTTGCGGATCTGTTGGATAACTCGGCCATGTCCGGAGCTTGATCGAACAAGAGTGCATCACCGGCGTGGAGCTGACTGATGAGGCCGATCACATCGTGTTGAGTCGGCGCCTCGTCGCCCAATCGCTCGCTGGCCTGTTCCCAGATCTCATGGACGGTGCGCCGGCCATCCATGAGCCCAATGAGTGCATAGGCCTCCGGTGAAAATCGGTGAAACCGATCGGTCGCAAGGTCTTGCAGGACATACCACGTGTGTCCGCGATACTGATGCCGGTGGACGCGCAGGTGACTGCGTAGCCGGGGTCTCAGTCCCTCGACGCGATACCACGAGGCGCTGAAGAACGATTCACTCACCAGATCCTCTTCTCAGGGAAGCCAGGCCCACAGCTTCAGCCGCACCCACTCCAGGACATCGTGCGTCCAGATCCATGCCAGGAGTCGCCTCCCGACGACGATCTTCCCCACGCCTTCCATGGCAGGCCTGAGTTGCGACGGTTTCGTCAACAACCGACCCTCGACTCGGAAAAAATTCCTCCCATCTTTCGCAGTCGATACCGGCGTGATCTTGGCGACTTCAAACGGGAGCAGGTCCGCCGGCAACGCCGACAACAGGAGATTACCGGACTGTCCAACGGCGACGTGCCCAATATCGTGTTCGTCGACTTCGAGGACAATCCGGTACGTATCGAGCGGGGCCACCTCAAACAACACTTTCCCTTCTTCCACCGGCGCACCCAGCTGCTGACTCAAATCACCGGATACCACGATACCGGGGAACGGTGCCGTGATCTGGGTTCGGGACAATTTCTCGGAGGCAAGGTCGAGCTGGGCTTGGACTTGTCGCAGCTGAGCATTGAGAATTTCCGCCTTCGGAGCATTCCGTTCAGCGAGGGCCTGGCGCTGTTCCTTGGCCAGTTGTTCGCGCTCGTTGAGATGCTTGAGGCGTTCCAATTGCAGGTCACGATCCTGGAGGGTAGCTAAGACTTGACCGGCCTTCACGATATCGCCAGCGCGTGCCGGCGCCGTCTTCACATATCCTTGGAAGGGAGCGGCAGCCACCCGCTGTACCTCCCCTTCCAACACGGCTTTTGAGCTGATACGAAATTCTCCTGCGACGGTCGCGACGGCGACAGCAGTGGCAATGAACAGCAGCAGAGACAATTTCACACCGATGTGCCCCCCCCCGATCACTTTTCCGATCTGCCGACAGGCACTTTCCCACACTTTGAAAGGCAACGCACGATCCTGCTGACGCTTGAGATCAAGAGCGGGGCCAACCAATCCAGCTATGGCCTCGCATAACTCCACCGTCGGGCGATCGAACGGTCGATCCCCACCGCGTTCACACGTCAATACCCCGACCATTCGGCCATGGGACCACAGTGGAAGGGAGCAAATCGTCAGTGCCCCATACCGACGTCGGAGTTCCTCATGCGCGCGGGTACATTGCGACGGCCAACCTGCCGGCGCAGGCAACAAAACCGTGTGCTGTTGATCCCACGCTTCCTCCATGGATGCAGTAATCGCACTCAAAAGGTCGGTCTTGTGATTGAATTCAGCATTGTGGGAGAGGGCGCGCACCCGCACCCGATTCCGGCTCGCCATTCCAAGGCTGACGCGATCACACGCCAGCCGGCTTGCCAGAGCAGTCACCACTGCGGAGCCAGCGTCGGTGAATCGTTCCGGTTCCAAGGCCAATGCCGTCATGTCCAGCACGGCCTTGAATGATTCGAGAGGTAAGGAGTGAGGATCGGCGGAGGCGCTGCCCTCGGTAGAAGAAGAATGCAGCATAGGGGAATCCTCCCCGATCGTATGCTTATTGAAATCAGTCATTACGAATACGCGTGGGCCGTAAGAGCTCCCTCTTAAGAATGTGTTGGTAAGTGCCGCGAGGGCATTTCACTGACTGGCGAGATGAGCTGCCGAAGCGCAATCGCCGGGTGCAGGATAGCCATCTTGACAAACCGTTGCAAGATGTAAAAATGGCCTAGGAGCTAGGGCGTACTTAGGTATGACACCTTGTCACATTCTTGTCTACGTATGTTTTCTTTTTGACAGACCGCCCGCGTGCAGACAGCAGAATCGCTTGATTGGTTGATGGGCAACCTTTTCCGGCGATCGACATCTTTTCGGGCCGCGCGCGTCCGGATCGATTAGGGCCAGACAGGTCACACCTTACGGCTGCGAGCGATTCGCGACGGACGGATCAGGTGGTAGGTAGCGATTTAGTGCCAGATGAGATCGGGAATACGACGTCCGGATGCGGATAAGACAGACACGGGGAGTCCGCTGGGCCAGGAAGAACACACAGGGGGGTGGAGCTGGAGCGCACTCGGAGCAGACAACCTCAACCGCATCTCTGAGACAGCCCTTCGCCTCCAATGGGACTCGCAGGCGATGCGAACGGAGATCTAAGACACACACTCCCGATCAAGGAGCTTCGTTCCCAGTCCGGCGAGTTGCCGTTCCCCCATCGCGAGCACAATCCCGTCATACACTTTCCGTGCCGCATCTGACCACTCCGGATTGAAGGGCCAGCCCTGGAAGGCAGCCTCCGCTGCCTTGGTTTCATCGTAACTCAAGACGCGCAAGCCCTGATCGGACGTGCGGGAAAGTTCGTTCGTCCTGCGAGCGGAATTTCTGTCTCTGCCATCCGATCCCATGCGCACCTCCCATTCGGTTAGACGCGTCTTTTAGTAAGTCCACCTGCCTCTTGACGACTATCTCTCTTTTCGGTACCCCTTCTGCAAAACTGAACGGGTTCGCTCGTGTGGTCGCAGCAAGAAATGCGCTGACCGAGAATTGCTTCCAAAGTTCTTACAACCTTATCCTATCAAACGACGTTAGGGCAACGGACGGTCGTGGGACGCCTGGGCAAAGCTTCCACCTAACTACCTACCAGTGACGCGCATCTGACGCACATCGGTCGAGACACGGACAGAGCATGTGAAGGCGTGCCGTCGAGACTCCGTACGTCCGGTGGCACATACGGACTCGCCCAAAAGAATTACAACAACTTACAACAGCTGGTCCTATATAGGACCAGCCAAAATACAGACTTCACTCCCCGTCAGCATCACCATCCTCACCCCCTGCGGCTTAGCGCTGGCGCTCCGACTTTTGCCTCATCTTCCATGTCAGGTATTCATACGTACGGTGGCAATTGGGTCACCATGACTTTTTCTCGCTACTGCGGTCGTCGTGCCGCATCTCGTCCGGGGAATGGATTGATAATTTGCTCTGGCCGTACAAATGGTACGCGTGAAGATTGGGCAGCAGGCCCCCCTGTTTCTTTTTACTAGAGGAGGATCGCATGAGGCATGCGGTGCAAACGGCGGTTCTTAGTTTCATGGTTCTGAGCGTCACTGGTTGCGGAACGGTCGTGAATGGAATTTACCAAGATCTGGCCATCACGAGTAACCCTGGCGGGGCACAGGTCTCAGTTGATGGAATCTCTAGTGGGACCACTCCCGTTGTGATTCCTGTAACCCGGAAGCATGGCCATGTGGTAAAGGTTGAACATGACGGGTATCAGCCTATCGAAGCGAGCGTTGTCCCACAGACCAGCATTTGGGAATGGGGTAACGTTATTTTTGCTTGGCTTCCTGGGCTTGCAGTAGATGCGTGGACTGGAGGCATGTACGAGCTTTCATACGATAGGGTGAACGCCGTGTTTCCTGCTCAATCTGACAGAACCGTGAATACCTCCCATAGAACGTCAGTGAAATAATTCGAGCATGCTGTCTCGAGAGGCCACGCTCTGGGAACGTTGCTGGGGCGTGGTTTCTTAGGTTTCCCCCAACCCATTTACCGAGCCACATGGCTTTAAGGAGAGTCAGGTTGACGTCTCCCCCAAAAACGACGGCAATCTAAAACGAGAGTAGAATGGCGGCTTCGGCGGTCCTCGACGAAAGGAGTGGATCGATGAAGCGGTCACGATTCTCGGAAGAGCAAATCGTCTATGCCATCCGGCAAGCCGAGAGTGGCACCCCCATCGGGGATGTCTGTCGACAGCTCGGCATCGCCGAGCAAACCTTCTACGCCTGGAAAAAGAAGTATGCGCATCTCGGCGTGAGTGAACTGCGCCGACTGCGGCAGGTGGAAGAGGAGAATGCCCGGCTCAAACGACTGGTGGCCGATCTCTCGCTGGATAAGCACATGCTGTCGGAGGCGTTGCGAAAAAAAGTCTAAGGCCCGCGCGCCGTCGGGAGCTCGCCCAGTGGTTTCACGGGACGTTTCAGGTGAGCTGTGCGCGGGCCTGTCGGTTGGCGCAGTTTGGTCGCGCGTCGTGGTATCGGAAGAGTCAGGCCAAGGATCAGACCGCCCTGCGGCTGCGCATTCGCGATCTGGCGCATGCGCGGCCTCGGTTTGGCTATCTGCGCATCTGGGTCTTACTGCGGCGGGAAGGTTGGGCGGTCAACCGGAAGCGGGTCCGGCGCTGGTATCGCTTAGAGGGGCTCCAGTTGCGCATGCGGGTGCGCCGACGAAAGCATATCGCCCTGCATCGTGGGCCAGCTCCCGTGCCGGTCGGCCCGTCGGAACGGTGGAGTATGGATTTCGTGCATGATACCTTGAGTGAAGGTCGGCCCTATCGGATTCTGACCGTCGTTGATAACTGGAGTCGCTCTAGTCCTGTCCTAGAGGCCGGATTTCGGATGTCTGGAGCGCTGGTGAGTCAGGTACTGGATCGCGTCCTGGGAGAGGGCCAGCGGCCTCGCTCCATCACGGTCGATCATGGGACGGAATTCCAGTCCCGTGCGCTCGAGGAGTGGGCGTATCGACGGGGCGTGCAGCTCGACTTCATTCGACCGGGGAAACCCGTCGAAAATGCCTTCATTGAATCATTCAACGGACGGCTGCGGGATGAGTGTTTGAATGTACATCAGTTCGCCTCGCTGGCTGAGGCCCAGGCGATCATCGAAGCCTGGCGCGTGGACTATAATACCCGCCGTCCCCACAGCTCACTTGGGCACCTGACGCCAAGCGAGTTCGTCAGGCAACGTCAGGAAGAACAGGACACCGAAAAAGTCGTCTGCTCTCCTTAAGAGCTGTCTCGGAATGGGGTCAACGTCAGAAGCCAAAAGTTCTCCTTTGCCACTGTCTCCTTGACGGGGGAGCTTACGAGGTGGCCTTCGATATGCCCGGATCCGAACCTGATGTGCCTCTTATCTAATCGGCATGCCCCCACCTCACTCCCCCTTCTCCAGCCTTCCTGTTTATCCTTTTCTTTTCGGATCAATATGCTTCGTCCAGCCATCCATTGTTGTAACTGGATGAATGCCGCCGGTTTGGGTTGAGGCCAATGGCTCAAAAAATTCCAGTAAGGATCGATAATCTTTCGCCTGGACGGTAATGTAGTACGTCTGTTCTGTCACCGCCACATAGCCGCTCAAGATCTTGATTCCTTTCTTCGCAGCGAGATCCCGTTTTGCCCAAAATTCATTGAGCATAGTAGCGCCCTCTTTGGTTCTCCCCGGACAATTCTCAGGTGTGCGAGTCACTGAAATACCGTATTGCGCATACACCGTTGAACAGCGGGTTGGCGATACGCCACCGTTGCACTCGGGCAGAGTGCGAGGGCCTGTCTGGTTGGCCTGACAGGCCCTCGTGCACCTTCTGGGCGACAGTCCCTCCATGCAGCCCAGCCATCTTGTCCTATGATTTGTCCTATAAAAAGACCGAAGCCGTTGATGGGAACGGGCAACCAGCCCTTAACTCGCGGAAGGATCAAGCAAAAGGTGTGGTGTCCCCAACGGGATTTGAACCCGTGTTACTGCCTTGAAAGGGCAATGTCCTAGGCCAGGCTAGACGATGGGGACGCTGAGGACTATTCCGAGCGGGATGATTCATACCATACTTGATCGAGAAGTGTCACTAGGCTGCCCCGCCTCACCGGATTCATCTGCTCCGACACTGGAATCCGGCATTCATGATGGGAGCGGTGCATTGACGCCTTGCCCTGTGGCACAGTACTCTGCACCTGTGAATCCTCTTTCGAATCCACATACTGAATCGACGGCATCCCCACGCATGCACCACAGCTTGTTGACGGCGGACGACCTTCACCTCTTTAACGAGGGCACACATTTTCATCTTTATCACAAACTGGGGGCTCACCCCACGAGATTTCAGGGTGTGGAAGGGACGTATTTTGCCGTCTGGGCCCCGGAGGCTGAACAGGTGTCTGTCTTCGGCAGCTTCAACCATTGGGACCCCACCCGCCACCCACTCCACCCAAGGCAATCGTCAGGAATCTGGGAAGGGTTCATCCCAAGTGCCGGAGTCGGAACCCTTTACAAATTTCATATCCGATCACGGCACGGCGGATCCGAGTTGATCAAGACAGACCCCTTTGCACACCTCAACGAAATACCACCGAAAACCGCTTCCATCGTGTGGGACCTGAACTACACATGGAGCGACCAAGCTTGGATGCAAGCCAGGGCGCGACACAATGCACTTGATGCTCCGATCAGCATATATGAAGTTCATCTGGGGTCATGGATGCGCGTCGCCGGTGAAGGCAACCGGTCCCTCTCTTATCGCGAAATGGCCCCGAAGCTGATCGAGTATGTACGCCAGCTCGGTTTCACCCATGTCGAGTTCCTGCCCGTCATGGATCATCCGTTCTTCGGCTCATGGGGCTATCAAACCACAGGCTACTTCGCACCGTCGGCAAACTATGGTACGCCGCAGGACTTGATGCATCTCATCGACCAGCTGCACCAGCACGGCATCGGTGTGATCTTGGATTGGGTGCCGTCACATTTCCCGACTGACGCGCATGGCCTCAGCCGCTTTGACGGGAGCCATCTCTATGAACATGCCGACCCGCGCCAAGGGTTTCATCCCGACTGGAATACCGCCGTCTTCAATTACAGCCGGAATGAGGTCCGCAGCTTCCTCATCAGCAGCGCGTTGTTCTGGCTGGAGCAGTACCACGCCGACGGCCTTCGAGTAGACGCCGTCGCCTCGATGCTGTACCTAGACTATTCCCGCAAGGAAGGCGAATGGATTCCGAACCGGCACGGGGGGCGGGAGAATCTGGATGCCATTGCGTTTCTGCGCCGACTGAACGAAGAGATTTATCGGCGACACCCCGATGTGCAAACGTTTGCAGAAGAATCGACTTCGTGGCCTGCCGTGTCCCGCCCAACCTCTGCCGGAGGGCTTGGGTTCGGCCTAAAGTGGGACATGGGCTGGATGCACGACACGCTCGAATACATGGCCCTCGACCCGGTGTATCGCAAACATCACCATCGCAACTTGACGTTCCGGATGCTGTACGCATTTCAGGAGAATTTTCTCCTGCCCCTTTCCCATGATGAGGTGGTCCATGGGAAAGGCTCGTTACTGGGGAAGATGCCCGGGGAGGACTGGCAAAAATTCGCCAATCTGCGAGTCCTGTTTGGATACATGTTTGCCCAATCCGCCAAGAAACTGATCTTCATGGGCGGGGAAATCGGACAATGGCGGGAGTGGGCCCACGACGACAGCATCGACTGGAATCTTCTGCAATACCAACCGCATCAAGGGCTCCAACGGTGGGTTGCTGACCTCAATCACCTCTACCGCACTGAAACGGCCATGCACGAATTCGACTTTGATCCACGCGGGTTCGAGTGGATCGACTGTCAGGATGCAGACACGGGGGTGATCAGTCTATTGCGCAACGGCCGCTCTCCCCATCACAGCATCGCGGTGATCTGTAACTTCACCCCCGTACCCAGATTTCAGTATCGAGTCGGTGTGCCACAGAAGGGATTCTGGAAAGAGCTTCTCAACAGTGATGCCGCATTATATGGAGGCAGTGACCTAGGCAATTGGGGTGGCAAAGAGGCCGATGCGATTTCTACCCACGGTCGAACCCATTCGCTCTCCTTGACCCTTCCTCCTCTGTCAATCCTCTTTTTCAAACCGCTCGACTGACCGGCGTTGTGGCTCGAGTTTCTAAGCCGGGCTGCGGTAGGATCAGGAAGAGTAACGAAAAGCAGAAGCAATCGAACAGTTCGTGGAGAGTTTACGATGGCGATCCATGCAAGAAACGCCTCGATGTGGCAAGGACTGCTCCTCTTCTGCTGCAGCTTCGCGCTGACACATTGCGCTCACGATATCCATCAGAAGCGAGCCGACGCAATCAAAGACCACGTCGAAGCATTTTATGACCACTTGACGCATGACTGGGTGGCCGCCGCCGTCCGTGAGAACGAGGCCATCGAGCACCTCTCGGCTGAGTTAGGGGAGGTCATTTCAAAGCGGGTCAACCAACTAGGCAGCAATCGGATCGACCGGGAATGGATGGATCTTCGCACGTCTAATGAGACGGCTGCCCAAAACTGGCTTGCTTTAGGGCAGTACCTCTCCATCAAGAAACAATATGCACAGGCCAAAGCGACCTACCAACGAGTCATCGATACGTACTCCGGCCCCACCGAACGGACTTATCGTGACCAGGCCGTACGAGCCATCCGCGACCTGGACATCCTGACTCCCTCTCCCGCGCCGCCACGACCATGAAGTTCCTCGTGGGAATTGCCGATGGGCATGCAAGGGCGCTACTCCCGTCTTTCGTGATTGGAGCATGTCTGCTGGTGAGCGGTTGCGTCCATAAAATCCATGTGGCGCCAACGCCACAGGAGTCGGCGTCGGCGACGCTCCCGGCCTCAGTGCAGCTTGATGTTCCGTTCCTGGCTATCGAAGGAGCGGACCACATGCCGGGTATTCCCCTGCTTGAATGGCCCGTGAAAGACCTGCAGCAAGCAATCCTGAATTACTTTTCCCAACGTGGGACCTTTCGGGCAATCGGCACGGAAGCCGCAGAAATGCGACTCGTCGTAAAAGCATGGCTTGTACTTCGTGCTCCCGATCGGTACCTCTATCGGGTTCATTTGGAGTCTACTGTTTCAAGGTCTGGGCATTCTCCCCTCAAAACCTATGCGTCCGACGGTGAAGCTACAGGATCATCTGTACGCTGGCTCACTACATCCGACCAACAGCCGATCGAGCAAGCCACAGCTCAAGCCCTTCACCAACTGGCGTCACAGATCGAGCGAGACCGTGAGTTGCTACTGAACGCACCTTAGAGCAGCCGTTCCCCTTCCTTCGGTCCAGCCCACACGATATTCGAACCCCAGTCTCAATTCCTTGCCAAATTCACCGACCGGTCTTGGGATTCACCGGCTAACGCTGCATATCTATGTACCTCCAAGGCGGTACCACTTTCTGGTCTATCGAAGGAACGCGAGACGCTCTACCCTTTCATTTAGCAACTGAACTTAGAAGGAGGAACCATACTATGAGTTGTTCACGCTGCAAAGGCTGCATGATCGAAGATTACTTGATTGATATGGAAGAATCTTTTGGCCCTATGTGGCAACGGGCATGGCGCTGCATGAACTGCGGGCATGTCGTCGACAGTGTTTTTGAACAAAATCGACGGGCTCATGGAATACAAGCACCTCCTTTCCACTCCGCTGAAACGACGGTTCCTCTCGGCGCGGAAGCCCTGACACGATTGGCGGCCTAGACCATTCATACCGGGGCGGC
The DNA here is from genome assembly GCA_015709715.1 of Nitrospira sp. NCBI lineage: Bacteria > Pseudomonadati > Nitrospirota > Nitrospiria > Nitrospirales > Nitrospiraceae > Nitrospira > Nitrospira sp. The sequence continues at coordinate 3,192,863 of CP054184.1, read as the reverse complement.
GGAACCGAGCCACGAAGGCGAGAAAGCGAACTGTATGTCCATCGATGTGGAATTAACTCTAGTGCTGGGACTATTCCTCGTCGGAGCTGTCGTCCTCGCCATCGACAATGTAGTCGATGCTGTTCATCGGCGCATAGCCAAATGGCTACGCCGGAAACGATCACCGCCCGCCTCCACGCCAGCAACCCGTCGGGGGACGAAGAGTAGACTTGACCTCTAACCTCCGGGCTCACCTGAAGAGAGGGTGCCTGAAGTGATATCAGGGCTCCTACGGGTCTTCTTAGATGCCCTGTTCATCTACGGAGTGACATTCCTGTGCGGATTCATCACTCTTTGTCTAGGCGTTACGCTCGAGAGCCACCCATTCACAACCTACTCGGGCAACCTCTTATCTGGGGCACTGGGCTTCGCTCTCATAAGCTCTCGGCGCGGTGAATACGGTCCGCGCTATTTTGCGTTGGTGGCAAGTGGGATGTGGTTTCTTGGCCTGGCGAACGTGACCCTGCGCCTGCAAACCATTGCGGCATGGTTGAACAGCGGACTCACCATACTTCTCATGGCAAGCCTCGGGAGGGGTATTACGACTCTGCTCACTTATCCGGCAAGCCTCAAGCATAGTGCGAGCCGTGGAAGCCATTAAGCCACTACCGTTTTACATCAGCCTCGGTTGTTGATCCAGCCTCAAGCGCTTGAGGCCCTTCAGGATTCCACCCGCCGCCTAATGCTTTGTACAATTGCACTATTGAGACAAGATGCAAACGATGCGTCCCCATCAATGCGAGTTCGGCCTCAAATAGATTGCGTTGCGCAATCAAGACATCCAAATAGTTGGCTAATCCGCCCTTATATCGCAGATTAGCCAGGCTCAACGCCGATCTCAGGGCTTCCACCTGCTGCAATTGCGCAGTTCTTTGTTCGCGGACTGTACGAACCGCCACCAACGCATCCTCAACTTCCTTGAATGCGACCAGGACAGATTGCTCATACTGCGCCAAGGCCTGACGAGCCTGCGCCTCTGCTGCCCGTTGTTGAAAACCTAAAATCTGTGCATTCAAGAGCGGGCCCGCCAACCCAGGCCCAGCCACTCCAAATGCTGTTTCGTTCGCGACCAGGCGGGAGAGATGCGGGCTAGCCACACCCAAGATCCCGGTGATACTCAGTTTGGGGAACCGATCTGCCTTCGCCATACCGATGCGAGCCGTAGCCGCCGCTAGATCCTGCTCGGCCTGGAGAATATCCGGTCGGCGCCGCAACAATTCTGAGGGAAGTCCTGCGGGGACATCAGGCGGCATCACTTGTTCCGTGAGAGAACGCCCGCGTGTGATCTTACCCGGATTCCGTCCCAGCAACACGCTCAGCTGGTTCTCCTTCTGCACCTTCTGGCGCTCAAATTCCGCGGCCTTGGCCGCGGCATTGGCTCGTTCGGCTTCAAACTGGTCGGCATCAAGCTTCGAGATCATCCCCTGCCTCAATCGGGCCTGGGCGATTCTGACTGATTCCTCCCAAGACTTCAGTGTCCGATGAGCAATGTCCAATTGCATATCGAACTGCAGCAAATCGAAATAGGCTTCCGCCACACCACTGACAAGTTGCAGCACAATGGCACGACGGTTCTCTTCTCGTGCCAGAAGATCGCCGCGGGCTGCCTCATTGGAGCGGCGAATTCGTCCCCAAATGTCGATCTCCCAAGACAAATTGCCTTGCAAATAATAGTTGAACGGGTTGGGAAACCCTGGGAATAAGAAATTGCTCTTCCGGCCGAACACCGGGGCATTGGAGGTCAGATTCATCTGTGGCGCGAAATCAGTTCGCGCTATGAACAGACGAGCCTGAAATTCTTCCACCGATGCTGCCGCCCGCCTGAGATCCCGATTTTCCTCCAATGCCGTGCGGATCAGCTTCTGAAGTTCCCGGTCCTGCAACAATTCCCACCAAGGGGTATTCGCAATCGATGTCGCTTCGACACCAAGCTCGGCCATTCGAAAACGATCCGGCGTCGTGGCGTCTGGTTTGGAGAAATCCGGCCCTACGGCGCAGGCCGTCAGCAGCATCGTCGACAGAATCAGTGCCACCCTACGCATGTTGATAACCTTGCTCCTTGGAAGAGTTGGTCGCTTCGCCCGGCGGCGCTGGAGCAGGGCCACGCCGGCCCAACGAGCGAATGAGCACAAAGAAAAGTGGGACGAAAAAGATCGCTAGAAACGTCGCCGCCAACATGCCACCGAATACACCGGTCCCGATGGAGTTTCGGCTCGCAGCCCCGGCTCCCGTAGCGATCACGAGCGGAACCACGCCGAGGATGAAAGCCATCGACGTCATCACGATCGGCCGGAACCGAAGACGCGCCGCTTCTACAGCCGACTCGAGTAAGGGATGGCCATCCTCATACCGTTTATTGGCAAATTCGACAATCAAGATGGCGTTCTTTGCTGAAAGCCCGATCAACGTGACCAAGCCGATCTGGAAGTAGATATCGTTCGTCATTCCCTTCAACCAGACCGCACTCAAGGCTCCAAATAACCCGATCGGCACCGCCAGGATCACGGCAAACGGAACCACCCAACTCTCATACTGCGCGGCCAGCACCAGAAACACCATTAAGAGACCAAAACCGAACGCATACATCGATTGATTGCCCACCATGCGTTCTTGATAAGAGATACCGCTCCAGTCGATGTCGTACCCCTGCGGCACAAGCACCTCCTTGGCTAATTGATCGAGGGCCTGCAGCACCTGCCCGGAACTATAGCCTGGGGCCGCCGCACCCAATACCAGGGCCGTGTTATAGCCATTGAAGTGCGTGACCGGGTCTGGGCCGCTTGTAAATTCCGTGCTCACGACCGTATCCAGGGGGATCATCGTGGTACCCTGCGGCCCCACCGCCCGGACATAAATCTTGGAGATGTCCTCGGGAGTCGACCGGTATTGCGCCTCAGCCTCGGTCTGTACCCGAAACACCCGGCCAAACTTCACGAAATCATTCACATACAAATTGCCGAAGTAGGCTTGGAGCGTATCGAACACCTCCGAGATCGGCACGCCGAGAGCCTTCGCGCGTTCGCGATTCACCTTGGCGAAGATCCTTGGAGCGCTCACGCGAAAACTAGTGCCAATGGCGCCGATGGCGGGGTTTTGTCGCGCCTTGGCCACGAACTCCTGGGCCACCGCGGAAAACTTATTGAAGTCGCCACTACTCGGATCCTGCAGTTGCACGGAGAACCCGCCGGTGGCTCCCAGTCCCCGAATAGAGGGGGCGTTGAACGCCAGGATCAGCGCCTCGGGTATCTTGGCGAACTCCCCGTAAGCTGCGCCGATCAGCGACTTCACATGCTGTTGGGGCTCCGTCCGTTCATCCCAATGTTTGAGCGGAACAAACATGGTCGCGGCATTAGGCCCCCGCGTGTTGAAGACGAAATTCTGCCCGGAGAGGGAGTCCGTCGAATGGATGGCGGGATTCGAAAGAAAATAATTCTCGATCTTGCTCAACACCGCATCCGTCCGCTGCTTCGACGCCCCGTCCGGGAGTTGCACGATCGTGATGAAATACCCTTGATCCTCCTCCGGCAAGAAACTCCCCGGCGTCATCCGGAACAGGATCGCCACGCCCACCAACAGCACCGCAAACACCGCCATCGACAGCACACACCGCTTCATCGCGATCCCGACCGTCGACGTGTACCGCGTCTGCATCCATGCAAACGTTCGATTAAAGAGACCAAAAACTCCCTGATGCTGCTCCTCGCCAGGTTTGAGCACCAGAGCGCAGAGAGCTGGACTGAGCGTCAAGGCCACAAAACCGGAAATAATGACCGCGATGGAGATGGTTATCGCAAATTGTTTATACAATTCACCCGTGATGCCGCCCAAAAAGCCGACCGGTACGAACACCGCGCACAGCACCAGCACGATGGCGATAACCGGGCCGGTCACCTCTTCCATCGCGCGCTTCGCCGCCTGCTTGGCCGACAGCTTTCCCTGCGTCATGTGGCGTTCGCAGTTTTCCACCACCACGATGGCGTCATCCACCACGATCCCGATCGCCAGCACCATACCGAACAGCGTCAAGGTATTGATTGAGAAGCCCAACGCCTGCATACCGGCAAAGGTTCCGATGAGCGAGACGGGGACGGCCACCCCTGGAATCAACGTCGCTCGCCAACTCTGCAAGAAGAGGTAGACGACGATGATTACGAGCACCATGGCCTCGGCCAAGGTCTTGACTACTTCCTTGATCGACACCTCGATGAATCGCGTGGTGTCATAGGGGATGTCGTAGGACACCCCGGTCGGGAAACTCTTGGAGACCTGCACCAGTTCAGCCCGCACACGCTTGACCGTATCGAGCGCATTGGCGCCCGGCGATAGGAACGTGAGGAGGAAGACGTTCGGCTTGCCGTTCCAACGTCCTTCCAAGGTATAGGATTGGGCGCCCAATTCCACCCGCGCCACATCCTTCAACCGGACCATGGATCCGTTAGGCATGGCCCGTACGATCAGGTTCTCGAAATCCTTCACCTCGGTCAGCCGCCCCTGCGTAATGACCGGGATCGTCAGTTCCGCCCCCTTCAAAGCCGGTTCACGGCCGATCGTCCCGGCGGGAAAGTCGCGATTCTGCTCCCGCACCACGTTGGCAATGTCCGTCGGCGTTAAGCTCAGCTGCGCCATCCGGATAGGATCCAGGATCAGTCGCATCGAGTAGTTCTGTGAGCCGAACACGACCGCATTGCCGACTCCCCGCAACCGCTTCAGATTGTCGAGGACCCGCAGGATCGCATAGTTCGACAAATACACCGTATCGTGTGTAGGGTCGCTGGAACTCAGCGCCACCACCGCCAAAAGATCCGGCGACACCTTGTTGATACTGATCCCCTGCCGCACGACTTCCGGCGGCAATTGTGGCTCCGCCAGCTTCACGCGGTTCTGCGTCTGCACCTGGGCAATGTCCACGTTCGTGCCGATCTCAAACGTCAACTTGATCGACATATGCCCGTCGTTGGTGCTGGTGGAATCGTAGTACAGCAGGTTGTCGATGCCGGGGAGCTGGACCTCAATAGGGCGAGCCACCGAGTCGGCGACGGTCTCTGCATTCGCACCGGGATAATCGGCCTCGATCTGGACGACGGGGGGCGTAATCTCAGGGAATTGGGCCACGGGCAAGGCCTGCAACGAAACCAAACCGATTACGATGATGATGATCGACAATACCGAGGCGAAAATCGGGCGGTCGATAAAGAAATGTGAGATCACTGGGCCTGCTCCGACTGAGTGGCCGCCGAGGCGGGAGCTGAGGCTGCTGCGGGCTCCTTGATAGGGACGACCTTCACCGGCGCCCCCGGCGCAATCTTGTGCAGGCCGTCGACAATGACACGATCGCCGGCGTGTAGTCCTTCCTCCACAATCCACTCGGTTCCCTGCCAACTGGTGGCTTGAATCTCACGAATCTCCACCTTGTCCTCCACCCCGACCACAAACACGATCGACCCCTTTGGTCCCTGCTGGACGGCGCGTTGCGGGACCACGATCGCTCCGGTTTTAAGCGTGCCTTTGAAGCGCACCCGTACGAACTGACCCGGCAACAACGCCCGGTCTGGATTGGGAAACACCACGCGGGCTTGCCGTGAGCCGGTTTCGGTCTTCAGCCCCACATCGAGCAAATCCAGCACCCCTTCGTGGTCGTACGTCGTCCCATCGACGAAGGTCAGCACCCCTCTCAGGTGATACACACCTGGATGCTTGATGCGGTTTGCATCGCTGTCGCGCCGCCGCTTCAACAGGAAACTCTCGGGCGCGCTCACGATCACGTACATGGGGTCGACCTGATGGATCACGGTCAGCAGATCGGTCTGCGCCGACACCAACCGGCCCTCGTACACCCGAGTCCGTTCGATCATGCCGTTGATCGGCGCCACGATGAGCGTGTTGTCCAGATCAAACTTCGCCTTGACCAATTCGGCCTTGGCGCCTTCCAACGCCGCCTTGGCGGCCAACTCTTCCGCAATCGCGTCGTCCACATCCTTGGTGCTGACCGCTTGCTCCGCCAAGAGAGGCTTGACCCGAGCCAGATTCTGCTTGGCTTGGACCAATCGCGCTTCCGACTGAGACACCTTCGCCTTGGCGCTCAACATAGCGGCCTCAAACGGGACACGATCGATCTGATACAGCCGCTCGCCCTTCTTTACATCCCGCCCTTCCTTGAAAAACCATTCCTTGATAATGCCGGTGACCTGCGATCGGATCTCCACCGGGCGCGACGACTCAGCCTGCCCGATAAACTCCGGTTCATCCGGTACATCTTTCGCGGTCGCCACGATGATGCCGACTTGGGGAATCGGAGGAGCCGGGGAGGAGGCCACCTCTTGTTTGCAGGCCGGCAGCAGGCCCAGGGTGAGAAGCCCACCGAGGACTGCCGCTGCTATTTCTGATCGCACTCGCCTGGCCATGCGCGCTCCCTGATAAAATCCAATCTAAAAAATGAGACGTCGACGTGGCGCTATCTTACTGGCTGTCTCCCTGCTGCGCAACGCATCCCACCTACGAGATGCCTGTCGGCCTTGGCTCTCACACCGTTGCGTCGGAGATACAGCAATGACTATTCCACGCAAGCGGACGACGCCAGGTGCAGCGTGAATTCGCGGTAGAGCTTGCTCGTCGGCACTGTTCACGAAAAGGCAGCGGGTGGGACGGCGGAATGGTGACGACAGAAGAGGTGCCGACTATTCGGCAGTTGCCGAGGCATCGGCACCATGGGGCCCTGGCTCATCTTCCCTCATAGACACAGACTGTTTCTGCTCATGCTGATACCTCCGCATTCATTGTTAGCCGCCCGCCATCGCCCCGACGATCAAGAACGGTTCTTCGCCCTTGGCCACGGCTTCGGGCAAGGGATCGTCCGGCGACTCATGGGACAGATCCCGCTCACAGGCAAAAAACCGAATGAATGGCCGACGCCGATGGGTGAAGTGGTCCCTGATCGTCCCGCGCAACATGGGATACCGCGCTTCCAGGCTGTCCAGCACCCTGCCCACCGTCACCGGGCCGGACACATCCAACCGCACTTCCCCATCAAGACGCGCCAAGGTTCGCAAATGCGCTGGAAGGACGAGACGAATCATCGGTTCCCCCTTTGCTGAACCGCCCGGCTTCTCTACCAAATGTGCACTTCGACGGAGAGGACCGCTCGAAGGTCTGGTGGTCTGCTCCATCAGTTTCCAGACGGCTCGACGCTTCATCTGTCGCTCGCCGGCCTCAAGACAAACTCGGTTTGGTTGCGCGCGGCAAAGCCCGCTCCAGCTATGGCTTCCCTGAAACCTTCGCCCGCATCCGCTCTTCCTGCGCCCTGAGTTCCAGCGTGAACTCAACCCCAAAATCCTCCGTCTCGAACAGCGGACGAATCTCGATCTCGGATTCCTCGCCGGGCATCGGGTTGGGACAACGTTTCACCCACTCGATCGCATCCTCCATCGACTTGCACCGCCACAGCCAATACCCGGCCACGACCTCGTTCGTTTCAGTGAACGGGCCGGCAGTCACCAGTCGCTTCGAGCCAGAGAACCGCACACGAGCGCCGTTACTGCTCGGATGCAGGCCTTCGCCCGCCAGCATGACACTGGCATCGACCAACGCTTGGTTGTATTGCATCATGGCGGTCAACAGTTCCTGGCTCGGCATCACGCCAGCTTCGGAACCCTTAGTCGCTTTGACCAAAATCATGAATCTCATGGCTGACTCCTTCATCCATTCACATCTCATGAGCCGGCGGCCATGTTCAGCAGCCGTCACAGCATCTGAACTTCCACCGACAACACCGCCGGCAGATCCCGCACAATCGGCTCCCAGCTGTCCCCGCCGTCCGCGGAAGCATAGACCTGCCCTCCGGTCGTTCCGAAGTACAGGCCGCAGGGATCAAGGGAATCCACTGCCATCGCATCACGCAAGACATTTACGTAGCAGTCGCGCTGCGGCAAGCCTTTGGTCAGGGCCCCCCACTCGTGGCCTCCCGTGCGGCTTCTGTAGACGCGCAACTTCCCGTCCGGCGGGTAATGTTCCGAATCGCTCGTGATCGGGACCACGTAGACCGTGTTCGGTTCGTGGGCATGCACGGCGATGGGAAACCCGAAATCGCTCGGCAGGTCGCCGCTGATTTCATGCCATGAGTCGCCGCCGTCGTCGCTGCGCAGGACATCCCAGTGTTTCTGCATGAACAGCACGTTCGGGCGGGCCGGGTGCATGGCAATCCGATGCACGCAATGCCCGACGTCGGCGTCCGGGTCAGGCAGCTCATACTGAGATTTCAGTCCGCGGTTGATCGCCCGCCAGCTTTTGCCGCCGTCATCGCTTCGGAACGCGCCCGCGGCCGAGATGGCCACATACATCCGTTCCGGCTGGCCAGGGTTCAGCATGATCGTATGCAGACACATGCCACCGGCACCGGGCTGCCACAGCGGACCTTTGACATCCCGCAATCCGGCCAATTCCCGCCAGGTCCGACCGCCATTCGACGAGCAAAACAAGGCCGCATCCTCCACGCCAGCGTAGACGGTGTCAGGATCGGTGAGCGAGGGTTCGAGGTGCCACACCCGCTTGAATTCCCACGGCCGCTGGGTGCCGTCGTAATGCTGATGTGTCGTAAGCGGCCTGCCGGTCTCCGCCGAACTGTCATAGGCGAACATGTTGCTCGCGCCCTTCGGCATGCCATCCGGCCCCATGAGATCTTCCGGCTTGGTGCCGGGGGCATGCCACGTCTTGCCGCCGTCATCCGATCGTTGAATGACCTGTCCAAACCAACTGCTGCTCTGCGAGGCATAGAGCCGGTTCGGATCGACCGGCGACCCCTTGAGGTGATAGAGTTCCCAACCGCCGAACAACGGCCCCTGAAGGGTCCACTGTTTCCGCGCCCCATCTGCTGTGGCAATAAAGGCTCCCTTGCGGGTGCCGATCAGTACCCGTACGTGGCTCATCGCGCCATCCTTTCCTTTGTCCTAAGCGGCCGTTTCACGGCTTCCGTGTATAGACGATTTCAAGAAATTTCATTTCCTTCTGGCCATGGTGCTCGCCGTACATTTCAAACGTCTGGTGGTCGTGATCCAGAATCTTCCAGACCGCGCGATGCTTCATCTGACCACCGCCCGGCTCCGCATGCTGCCCCTTCAGCGTGATGGTCTTCCCGTCTGGGCCGGCGGACCCTTGCATCATGAACAGGCCCGTCCCCATCGAATCCATCCATACCGTGACATACTTCTTGGTCAGGTTGTCGTAGGCATCGATCCCGATGCCGTGATAGGGCTGCCCCATCATCTGTCCGTGGTACTCCTGGTAGAGAAAACGGCCATCCAACAACATCTTGATCTCCGCCGTCCCGTTGGATTCCATCGGCGGCTTGCCCGGCTCCATCCATTCCTTGGTCTGGGCCGTCCAGCTGCCGGCCAGTCCGGCGAATGTTTTATGCGGCTCGCCGGGCACGGCCAACTTCTTCCAGACCTCCATCATGGCCTCGGGATCCATCTCTTTCTGAGCCTTCTTCTCTTTCGCCAAAGCGGGCACCGCAACCAGGATCAGGCACAATCCGAAGATCACACTATACGAGCGACGCATAAGAGCCTCCTTTGGTTAACGGCGCGATGGCTCCTCTCAATAGGGCGCCACGCGCTGGTTCCTCCACTCGTCGAACGGGCCCGCGCGAATCGACAGGCCCTACTCGGGCAAACCGGACACCTCTCTGACGGGCCTGACCTCCACCGTGCCGATCCGGGCGCCGGGCACCTGCGCCGCAATAGCGACAGCCTCCTCACGATCTCTCGCTTCGATGAGAAAGTACCCCGCCATTTGCTCCCGCGTTTCGATGAAGGGTCCGTCGGTCACGAGCGGTTTGCCTTCGCGCACACGCACCACCGCCGCCGTAGCGGCCGGCTGCACAGGCGAGGCATGGAGATATCGTCCCGTTTCATTCAAGTCGCGGCACAGTTGGATCGATTCCTTCAGCAGTTCGCCTTTTCTCTCATCACTGAAGGTCTCGAAGACCGTCTCATCGTGATGCACCAATAAGATAAACTTCATGCGCAACCGCCCTCCTTGATGGGTCGCACTTCGACACTCCCATATCGCGCAGCGGGAAATTTCGATGCCACCCGGATGGCATCGTTCAGGTCCCTGACATCGATCAACAGATACCCGCCCAGCTGCTCCTTGGTTTCGGCAAAGGGTCCGTCTGTCGTCGCCACCTTGCCGCCACGGACTCGCACGGTGGTGGCTGTCTCGACCGGATGTAGCGGCGACGCCGACAGCAGTTCGCCCTGCTTCTGCAACGCCTCGCAATAGGCCATGGACTCGTCCGACAATGACGCACGGTCAGCCTGCGGCATGGCATGCAGGATTTTTTCTTCGAGATACACCAAGCAGAGATACTTCATAACGCCCCCCTCTCTTCGCTCGACGATCAGCACCTCCTCCTCACCCCTGTCAGGAGTTAGTCGTCGGAGGCGCTCAAATTCGACATGCCGTGAGCTGCGTCCGGTCGTCGACCGTATCCCTCGATCGTTCAATGGGATACGCTCCATTCGTCGCCACAACTAGGAAGCGCCGTCGGACAACTCCCGCAACCGCCGCTCAAGAAATCGTCGTTCCGGCCCCAGTTGTGCGAGGTGCAGCGCCTTCTGGTAGGAGGCTCGCGCATCGGCGACGCGCCCCAACCGTCGACAGAGGTCGGCGCGCGCCGCATGGGCCAGGTGGTAGTTGGCCAACTCGCCCTTCGCAAGAATCGCATCGATGAGCGCTAACCCTTCCGCCGCGCCGTCCCGCATCGCCACGGCCACCGCCCGGTTCAGTTCGATCACGGGCGATGGAGTCGCCTGCCTCAACAGATCGTAGAGGCCGACGATCTGTGCCCAATCGGTCGTAGCGACATCGACTGCCTCGGCGTGGACGGCGGCAATCGCAGCTTGAATGGTATAGGGGCCCACCTCCCGTGACGTGAGCGCTCGTTGGACCAAGGCGACCCCCTCCGCAATCTGTTCGCGGTTCCACAACGAGCGATCCTGCTCTTCCAGGGTGACCACGTCGCCCGCCGGCGTCGTTCTCGCCGGGCGCCTGGAATCCTGAAGAAGCATCAGCGCGAGCAACCCCAGTGCGTCAGGTTCCGGCAACAACCGGACCAGCAACCGTCCGAGCCGAACGGCTTCAGCACAGAGGTCATGGCGGAGCAGGGACTCTCCCGAGGAGGCGCTGTACCCCTCATTGAAGACGAGATACACGACGCGCAACACCGCCTCCAACCGGTCCGGTAATTCCGTCTCCGCGGGCACCTCATAGGGAATGCGGGCGGCGCGGATTTTCCCTTTGGCGCGGACGATGCGTTGCGCGATGGTGGTGGGTTTGGTCAGGAAGGCACGGGCGATTGCATCCGTCGTGAGGCCGCAGACTTCGCGCAGGGTCATGGCCACTTGCGCCTCCGACGACAGCGCGGGATGACAACAGGTGAAGATCAACCGGAGCCGGTCGTCTTCGACGGCGGCGTCTGGTTCCTCGGCAGGCTCATTCGCAAGCGACTCCAGATGTCGGCCCAACTCCGTCGCCGACGCATCGAAGCGCACGCGCCGCCGCATGGCGTCGATGGTTTTGAACCGGCCGGTGGACACGAGCCAGGCCCGCGGATTGGCCGGGACGCCTTCCCGTTCCCACTGCTCCACCGCAACGGCGAACGCCTCATGCAACGCCTCTTCCGCCGCGTCGAAGTCGCCGAGCACACGAATCAGCGTGGCGAGGACGTGGCGGGACTCCTCCCGATAAATCGCCTCCACGCGATCACGCACCTGGCCTGCGGGATCCTGGTTCACGATGGTGTGCCGCCTCTCACGACAAGAGGGAAGGAAACGATGGCCTGGTCGTCTCTGCGCCATCTATTCGACGAGCACGCTCCATGGATAGCATGGCGCGGAGGGAAAGTCAGTACGGGCGGGTAAGATTCCGGATGGTCGCACGAACTACGCGTGAGTACCGTTGCGGGCGGCAATCGACCTGCGGAACCGAACAGCCGGGCGTGGCTGAGCCACGCCCGGCTGCCGGATGCCGGCCTCCGATCGACGTCGTGGCACTCGGGGCCATGACGGCACCACCGATGCCGTCAGCCCCACCGCTTGCCTAGAACTTAGTCGGGAACTGCGCGGCCAAGCCGTCGGTCAGCGCATCCGCCACCACGTAGATGTGGGACTTCATGCCATGCCAGGTCTCCGCCTCACGCGTATAATCCGCCTCCTTCAGTTGCTGGAACTGCGTGAGGTGATGGGCCGCATGGGCCGTCAGCAGGCCCATGACCGTATCCTTCGGCCAATTGGGATTGGCACCGCTCAAGAACGCGGAAATCTCTCCCGCATTCGCGGTCAGGTGCTTCACCGCGACGTCCTGCCGTGCGGCGTCGCCTGCGACCGTGGCATCCAAATACTCGCGGATCGCGCCGTAGTGGGCGGCCAGCAACGTGAAGAGCTTCTCCGACGCCGGCTTGCCGTAAAAAGGCTCGATGGACCCGGCGATCTGCTGCGCGTTGGCCACGACCGTCTGTTCGGCTGCCTCGCGCGCCGGGGCATTCTTGTCCACCGTCGCCACCGCTACGTTGCGGATCGAGACGATGTGGCCGAGCCACAGGTCGCGCAGATCTGCCTTGGTTTCGGTCACCTTGGCCGATTTGGTCGGAGCAGCTGCCGCTCCGGACGTCGCCGGCGTCCCGCCGGTCGTCGAACAGGCCGCACTGGAGAGCACGAGCAAAGACAGAGCCCAGAGACGCATTTGAGTGCACATCAACACACCCCCCTTTGGTTGAACGATACAGCCAATAAACCGATGGGCGCGCAGCGGACCTCATATGAAAAGGCCGTCAGTCGCAGCAGGCCCAACGTGTCGGCGCGTGGCCGACTGTTGCACTGGTCGGCAAGGATAGAGAATGGGTGCGAGATTGTCTGTTAGCGGGATAACAGGGGGGAAACAATTCCGGCCTGCGCTAGAGGCCCGCAGGGGTCCTTTCGGGTGCCACAGTAAACCGTTCCAATCCGGCCCGCCTGACGAGCAGCGTGTTTTTCCGATCGTACGACACCAGGCCCTGATCCCGCAGCTGATTCAGCAGGGTCGAGACCACCTCTCGCCGTGCGCCGATCATCTGCGCCAGCTCGTCCTGACGGAAGTAGTGGGTCAGCCGAATCCACTCACCCTCGGCCTCGCCGAAGTCCTCGGCCAAGCGCTCCAGGGTCCGCGCCAGGCGCTCCATGGTCGTGCCGAATGACAGCGTCTGGATTTGGTCGTAGGCGGCGGAAAGCTGCTGCGCCACATTGGCGAGGAACAACATGAAGGCCGGGCGGTTGGTTTGGAGATGTGCGATGAATTCCTCGAAGCCCAGTTCCACCACGTCACACTCTTCCATGGCCACGGCCTGCTCACGCCGCTCGCCGGTGCAGTGGCACAGTTCGCCGAACACATCGCCGGATTGATGGAGGCGCAAGATCAACTCGCGGCCGTCTTCGGTCAACGAGGTCAACTTCACCAAGCCGCGGCGGAGAAAGAACACACTCTGGGCCGGGTCGCCGAGTCCATACACGAGATCGCCCTTGGCGACACGATAGCCGAGACGGTTCGTGAGTTGATCGCAGAGTTTTCCTCGAAAGCAGCCCGACAGGGCCTCGCAATGCCGATGGTCGCCGAAATTCATCGCCGTGTAGATCATACCCACCTCGTGGGAGGCCATTGTACCGGGGCAGCAGCCCGAATCACCACCCCCCGACGGACTTGCGGGCGATCCAGACATGGACCGCATCTCACGGTTTCTAGGGCCGTACCCGCCGCATCAGTGAATGCGGCAGGGCCTTCAACCGTTCCGTGAGACGAAGATTCTCGGCATAGTCGACGGGACAGTCGATGACGGCCGGTACGGGTTCGGCCAGCGCCTTGGCCAGGACCGGTCCCAATTCCGAGGGATCGGCAATCCGATACCCGCTCGCGCCGAAACTCTCCGCATACCGCACGAGATCGGGATTTCCGAACTCGACAGCCGACGTCCGCCCGTATCGAACCTGTTGCTTCCACCGGATCACCCCGTATCCGTTATCCCGCCAGACCAGGGTCACGAACGGAAGCCGGAGGCGCACGGCGGTTTCCAGTTCTTGCGAATTCATGAGAAACCCGCCATCGCCGGTGACCGCAACCACACGCCGACCGGGGGTCCACAATTTAGCCGCCAGCGCGCCGGGAACCGCAAGCCCCATCGTGGCAAACCCGTTCGAGATAATGCAGGAATTCGGCTGTTCGCAGGGAAACATCCGCGCCATCCACAGCTTGTGGGCGCCGACGTCGCAGATCACCACGTCGTCCGGCGCCAGGGCCGCGCGCAATTCCCGCATCAGCCGTTGAGGCCGCACCGGTCCGGGCAGGGGTCCGTCCGACTCGGCTTCGAAGCCGTTCAGAATCGTCGCCCTGGCCTCCGTCGCCCACTTTCCATCGAACGGCTCCAGCCCGGCCCCCATCAGCCCTAACGACAGACGGAGATCACCGAGCACGCCGACCTCGACGATATAGTGTTCATCCACCTCGGCCGGCGACACGTCGACATGCACGATGCGTTTGTCCCGGTCGGCGTTCCAGAAGCAGGGCGCATACTCCACGAAATCATACCCCACCGTCATGACCACGTCGGCCCGTTCCATGACCAAGGCTGCATAGTCACGAGCCTGCAGGCCAATCGTGTAGAGCGACAGGGGATCGCTGTCCGGCAACACCCCCTTGGCCATGAACGTGTGGAGCACCGGAATGCGAAACGCCCGCGCAAAGTGCCGGACCGCGTCGGCCGCGCCGCCGCGAATGACGCCGTTTCCCGCCAGAATGAGCGGACGTTCGGCAGCCGCGAGCGCGCGGACCGCGCGCCCGACTTGTGTGGGCGCCGGTTCGGGCAGTATCGGCGACTGAACGAAGAGCGGCACACGCTCCGAGACCACCGCCTCCTCCGCAATGTCTTCAGGAAGTTCCAGATGCGTCGAGCCGGGCTTCTCCGTTTGTGCGATCTTGAAGGCCTTCCGCACCGCCTCGGGAATCACCTCGGCTTTCGGAATCGAGGTATTCCACTTGGTGATCGGCTTCAACATCGACACCACGTCGATGTACTGATGAGACTCCTTGTGCCGCCGAGTAGAGGAAGCTTGTCCCGTAATGGCCACGAGCGGAGCCCGATCCAGATACGCGTCCGCCACGCCGGTCAACAGGTTGGTTGCGCCGGGCCCCAGCGTCGAGAGGCAGACGCCGGCCTTTCCGCTCAGACGCCCGTACACATCCGCCATGAAGGCCGCGCCCTGCTCGTGTCGCGTTTCAATGAACCTGATCCGGGAATCGAGCAGCGCATCGGTCAAGGCAAGGGTTTCTTCGCCGGGAAGGCCGAAAATGCAGTTGACCTGTTCCTGTTCCAGGCACCGAACGATGAGTTGTGCCGCCGTCATCGTACCCATGTCGTGCTCCTGTCTTCCATGGAACTGGCCTCACGCGCGCCCGAGTTGCGCCTTGGCCTCGGCACTCATCATGTCCGGTTTCCAGGGCGGATCCCAGACGAGATCGACCTCCACGGAACGGGCATCCGCCACCTCGCGGAGGATGGCCGAATGCACCATTTCCATAAGCAACTCCTCCATCGGACAGGCGGGCGTCGTCATCGTCATGGTCACGTGCACCAGCCCATCGCGCACCTCGCTGCCGTACACCAACCCCAGGTCGACGATGTTGATCCCCAGTTCAGGGTCGACGACCTGCCGCAAAGCCTCCGTCACCCGCGGGTCGGCACCGGCCGGGTTCTGCTCCACCGACATGCGAATCTTCCTTTCACGACGGCCGCGCCTGTGCGGCCCCCGTTCGTTCCATCGGACGCTTCAGCGCCGACACCGTATTCGCCAGAAACAAGACCAGCGTCAGCACATTAAGCAATCCGCCGACCTGCCGCCCAGCGACCCACCCCGCCACGTCGCCGACCACACGCATCACCAACGTCACCTGCAATAGTGCGACATGCGCATAAAACAGCGGTCGATACCCCATCCCCGCCCCCAACACCGCCGGGAAAATAATCGGCGCATGGGCGAAGATCATCGCGAACACAAACCCCAGAAAAAACGAGTGCAGGATGGCATCATACTGCGGCCCGACAGGGACCCCGCCGACCCACAGGGCCAACAACCCACTCACGCCCAACCAGCCATATCCGGTTAGGAGGCAGACCGCGATGAACCGCGTCACCCCCGACTGTTTCACCGTCCGCCGAGCAATATCATGCCGACTCAGCCACCAGGACAGTCCCAACAATCCCACCCCGAACAGGCGCGCCCCCCAGGCGAAGGACCACTCCATCAGGAGCAGGCCCGTGAACAGCAGACCGAGCAAGACCAAGAACGACGGCTGCGCGCCTCCCGTGAGCTGTTGCAACCGGGCGAGTTCGAGCCGCTCACCCGCGATCGTCACCAACAGAAACGCGGCCCACCAAAACACGACCTGAAAGAGCGGCCAGCCGGCCGCCCAGAGGAGATTGCCTAGAATCCAGAGGCCGGATCCCACGGCCATCGTCACCGTGTAAAGCGCCCGATGCCGTTGCAGAATGGCGAGAAAAATCGCCCCCAGCCCGATACTTCCTGACGCAAGGAGCCCCTGCGCCACGACGACGGGCAGGCCGACGATCAACGCCAGGCCGCCCAACCCGCTCAGCAGCGGCGCCGCATAGCCCCACAGCCGCCCCAAGGCCACCGCCCGTTCAAGGCTGATCAAGGTACCGAGAAAGCCGGAGACCATGAGCGGCCCATGCAGCGTTGAAAATCCCGCCCATGGCACAGGCAGATCCCATCCCAACCGTAACAGCCCGGCCAGCAGCCCCGCCAACAACGCCACCATCCCCAAACCCAACAGGGGCAAGCGTTGCGGATGACGAACCAGCATGGAGAGGCTCCTGTTACCTTGCTCCGTCCGAACGGAACGGCGCTTGGGCCGAGGCATTCTCCAACTGGTACCCAGCCCGTTGCAAGGCGCCCTGCAGCGTCTTCATCACCGCCGGGCTGTCGGAATGTCGCATGACGGCCACGGTCGGGGCGGCGCGCAGGGCGGCCAGGAGGGGTTCGATCTCCGCAGGCGGCAATCGATCACCGATCTCATACAGCCCGCCGGCCTGTTCCTCCACGTGATTGTGGTCCGACAGGATACGGCGAATCGTCGCCAGGATTTGGGGTGTCGGCGTGGGCATGAGCAGCGTCGCGAGGGCGCCGTGATCAAGGCGGAGTTTGGCGGCAACGGGCAGCGGCTCGCCTCCGCGAATTCGCTGGATAACCGGGAGGAGAATTTTTTCTTCCATGCCGATGTGCCGAAGCAACCCCGCGCGAAATTGATCATACCTGTCGCGATCGATACGGTCGGGCAGACCGGCCGCCGCACTCAACAGGTCGTCCAGGCGCCGATGGTCCGCCGCGAGGTACGCGGTAATGGAGCCTGCGGATGTCGGCGGTTGAGGCGGCATGGAATTTCGGTCCGGTGACCATTCAAGGAGAGAACGCGGAGAGTTCGCTCGTAACAGTCACCTGGCGGCTGAGCCGGCCGAAGGAGAAGCCGACGCACCGCCGGTAATTTCTTCCACGATGTGCCTGGTGCAGCAGCCGTTGGCAATCAAGGTCGCGCCGTCGCGCCACATCCTGCTCAGCAAGGCTTTGCCTTCCCCTGCGATGAAGGTGATTCCGCTCAAATCCACCACCGGGCTGGTCGCGCCGGACTGCAGGACCGTTCGCCACACCCGTTCGAGTTCCGCCACCCATGGCCCGCTGACGCTCCCCTCCAGGATCAGCCGCGGGGCCTGTTGTGTGGTTACCGAGGTAATCTTCAGCATCGTCCCTCCACTCAACCCTTTGCCCCGACCAGCTGCAGCTCCTGCGGGTCAGCCGTTTCCAGCTCAGCCGCCGGCTGATGCCGCGCCGCGATCAGGGAATAAAACACCGGCACCACGAACAGCGTAAAGAGGGTACCGACCGTCATGCCTGTCACCAGCACGATTCCAATGCTGTTGCGCGCCGCCGCACCGGGCCCCGACACCAACACCAGCGGCAAATGGCCGAACACCGTCGCCGCCGAGGTCATCAAGACGGGCCGCAGCCTGGTCATGGCCGCTTCGCGCAACGCCGCCGCCTTCGAGATCCCGCGCGCCTGCAAGGTATTGGCAAACTCCACGATCAGGATGCCGTTCTTGGCGATCAAACCGACCAACGTAATCAGCCCCACCTGCGAATAGATATTGATGGTCGTGAGGTCCAGGAAACTAAAGACCAGCGCTCCGGATATGGCCAGCGGCACCGACCCCAGCAAGACGATGAGCGGGTCGCGAAAACTCTGAAATTGCGCCGCCAGCACCAGATAAATGAGTACGATCGCAAACCCCAAGGTCACCGTCAGGGCCGACCCCTCGTGCCTGATCTGGCGCGATTCCCCGGCGTAATCGAGCGATGCGCGGGGCCCGGCGGCGGCAGCGGCGGCCGTCTCGAGAACTCGAAGCCCTTCATCCTTGGTGACGCCTGGTTTGACGCCCCCGAAAATGCGCACCGCATTACGCTGCTGGAAACGATTCAGAGTCCGCGGGGCAGTGCTGGTCTCGATGCGGGTGAAGGTCGACACCGGCACCAACTGCCCGCCGGGCGTCTTGATCTTCAGATCGAGCAGCGGATCGAGCGTCGCCCGATCCTTGTCACCGATCTGCGGAATGACCTTGTAGCTCCGGTCATAGAAATTGAATCGATTCACGTAGGCGCCGCCGAGCAACGTGCCCAGCTCCTGGCCGACGCGCGCCAAGTCGAACCCCAGATCGGCCAAACGTTCCCGATCGATCACGACCCGCGCCTCAGGCAAATCGATCTTGAGGTCCGTGTCGACATAGAGGAACTTTCCGCTTTGCCAGCCGGCTCCGAGCACCGCCCCCGTGATTTCCAGCAACTGCTCGGCAGGCAACTCGCTTTCCAAGATCAGCTCGACGTCATACTGCCCGGGCGTGGGCAGCGGCGGATCCAGCCGCGGGAACACCCGCAGCCCGGGAATTTGCGAGACGGCGCCGTATACCTCGCCATACATCAGCTCGGTGGAGCGCGTCCGTTCGCGCCAATCCTTGGCCACCAAACCGCCGAACCCTCCCCATGACGAGGTCAGCGACCACGTGAAGCGTGTCTCGGGAAACGATCGGATCGCCTCGATCACCTTCATGGAGTCCCGGTTCGTCGCCGCCACCGTCGAATCCGGCGCTGCTTCGAGAAACAGGCTGATGTGGCTTTGATCTTCCACCGGCGCCAACTCCTGCCGCGAGAACTGGTACAGCGGCCAGGCCGCCACCATCACCAACAGGGCTGCGACGACGATTGCCCAACGCATCTCCAAGGCGCCGTCGAGCAGACGGCCATAACCTGCGCGTGTGACGTCGAAGGCCCGATTTACCAGTCTGGTCAACCGCCCTTCCTTGCCTTCAGGATGGACGAAATAGGAACTCATCACCGGCGACAGGGTGATCGCCACGACGCCGGACAGGACCACGGCGGCGGCCAGCGTCATCGCAAACTCCAAAAACAACGACCCGGTCAAACCGCCTTGAAACCCGATCGGGGCGTACACGGCGGCCAGCGTGATGGTCATGGCGATGATGGGGCCGACCAGCTCGCGCGAGCCCAGCAACGCGGCCTGCATTCTGGATTTCCCTTCGCGTACGTGCCGCTCGACATTCTCGACAACGACGATCGCATCGTCCACCACCAATCCCACCGACAACACAATGGCGAGAATCGTCAACAAATTCAGGCTGAAGCCGGACGCATACATGAAGATCGCCGCGCCGACCAACGACACCGGCATGGCCACCAGCGGCACCAAGGCCGTCCGCACCGAGCCCATGAACAGAAAGACCACCGCCGCGACGATCAGGATCGTTTCCCCGAGCGTCTTCGTGATCTCCTCCAACGCGCTCCGCATGAACATCGTGCCGTCCCAGACCAGCTGCATGTCGATGTCCTTCGGCAGGGTCGGCCTGACCCGATCCATCTCCTCCCGCAACCGCTGCGCCACTTCGATTTCGTTCGACCCCACCAGCGGCCAGACGCCGAGATACACACCTTCCATGCGGTTGTATTTGGCGACCATTTCGGCCTCTTCGGCGCCGTTCTCCACCCGCGCCACATCCCGCAGCCGCACGATGGCTCCGCCGCGATCGGTCACGATGAGGTCTTGAAACTCTTCCGTGCTGCGCAGATCGGTGTTGGCCAGCAGATTGACCTGCACCAGGTTGCCCTTCGTCCGTCCGACGGCGGCCAGATAGTTGTTGCGCCGCAACGCCGCCTGCACGTCGCCCGGCGAGAGGTTGTAGGCCGCGAGACGGTCCGGGTCGATCCATACCCGCATCGCGATCTGCCGTCCCCCTTCGATGGTCACACGCTGGACGCCGGTCAAGGTGGCGAATTGGGGCTGGAGCGACCGCAGCAACCAGTCGGTCAAGGCCGGCACCGTTCGCTCAGGCGAGGTGAAACTCAGATAAAACGACGCGTAGGGGCGATCGGCCCGTTGCACCTCCACCGCGGGCGGTTCCGCCTCCGCCGGCAATTCCGAGCGCACCTGTTGCAGCCTCGCCGTCACCTCGGCCAGCGCCGCGGTGCTGCTGTGGTTCAACTTGAGATGGACCGTCACGGTGCTGACGCCGGCCCGGCTGGTGGATTCGAGATAGTCGACGCCGCTGATGGCCGACACCACCCGTTCGATCGGCGTGGTCAGAAACCCTCGCACCGTCTCGGCTGCTGCGCCGTAGTAGACGGTCGTGATGATGATCGACGAACTTTCGATCTTCGGGTATTGCTGCACCGGGAGGGTGGTCAAGGCTCGCCACCCAAGAAGCAGAATCACCAGGTTGACGACGACGGCTAGTACCGGGTGCTTGATGAAAACATCGGTAAATGAACGCATGGTTCGATCCCTACCGTCACAGTCCGTTCGGCGGCTGAGCCGATTCAACCGCCGGTTCCGCCCCACCGGCGGCCGCCACCAGAACCCCGTCGCGCAGCTTGAAGGCACCCGAGGCCGCCACCTGTTCCCCGGCGGTCAGTCCCACATGGACGATAATCTCATCTCCCAGCATCGCACCGCTTTCCACCTGGCGCACATGCGCGCGCGTCTTGCCGCTGCCGTCCGGTTCGACGACGAACACCTGATCTCCGCCTGGCCCCTTCCGCAGCGCATTCACCGGAATGGCCACGGCCTTGCGCGGCAGACCGACACGAACCTTGATTCGGACCGCCGACCCGGGAGCCGGCATCGATGGAGAGTGCTCGATCTTGGCGCGCACCATGGCGTTGCGGGTCGTGGGATCGATGCGGGAATCCAGCGCGATGATCTTGGCCGACAGGGGCGCCGACTCTCCGGCAGGGTACACATCGACGAGCGAGCCGAGCTGCAACCCGGCGGCCACATGCTGCGGCACGGCGAAGTCCACATGCACCGCCTCGTCGACCCCCTGGAGCGTCGTCAGCTGGGTGCCTTCGTTCAGATATTGTCCCGGGTGGATATCGGCCAAGCCGACACGGGCGCGGAACGGGGCGCGAATGGTCTTACGGGCGATCAGCGCCTTGGTGCGTGCGATTTGGGCCTGTGCCACGTCGAGATCCGCCCGGGCGCGATCGACCTCCTCCTGCGCTGCGGCCAGGTCCTGCGTCAGGGCTCGGCGGCGATCCAGGATCGTCCGCGCCAGCACGGCTTGGGCTTGCTGCGCCCGCAGGTCTGCCTCCTCCACGGAGACATCGAGCGCCACCAACACCGTTCCAGCCTCCACAATCTGGCCAGGGGTCAACCGCACCTGGCTCACGGTCCCGGCCAGCTCGTTCTGTAACGTGATGGAGCGGAGCGCCAAGACCGTCCCAATCGAGGTGGCGGTCTGTTGATGGTCCACGGCGCGAGCTACGGCCAGCGTCACTACCTCCATCGGCTCCGGTTGATTGGCCGAGGCGGCGGCATTGTCTTGAATCGCGCCATACTTCCATGCGGCCAACCCCACACCGACTGCGACCACCGTCAGCAGCAGCAACGACGGTCCGATCCACCCACGACGACTCATCCCGATCTCCTCCTCACCAAGAACCGACGGCGCCAACGGTATCGTCAAAAGCAATCACCGTTCCTCTCGCAGCCGCTCGCAGCCGTTCGCCTAACCCACGTGAGAACAAGCAAAAATCTCACAGACCTACCTGAGCCGCACACCTGCCACGATCCGCCGCCGAAGCTCAACTGCCATTCCCTCGGCACCTGCCGAAATAACGGCAGCCTCACGACGCTTGATCCGGCTTGATTGATCCTGCTCAACGACTGTCGCCAAGCCCTGGATGAAAGGCTTCGATCGGCAGGATGTTGTAGCGCGTCCGCAGTTCCTCGACCGGTTCACCCATGACGGGGTGGTAGTCCCAGCCATGGTTGAGGTCCACATTCATCGCCGCCCCGCGCCGGATAGCAATAAGCGCCTTTTCGGGATCGAAGAAGCCGGCTCGAGCCTGGGTGATCGGCGTCATGCGGATGCCGAGATGGAATTGGAGCAAGACAAAGAAGACGAACAGGAAGGGATCACGCCGCTGAAACCCTGCACTGAAGCAAGCCACCTGCACCTCGCCCTGAGGATCCGTTCCGTAGCCAGACAAGATGTGGGCACAATCATGAAACACAATGGCCTCGGGCGCACCGCCCTTCTCTCCTGGAAAGGGGAACCCGTTCGTCCGGCAATACTCCCAATACCTCCGCCCCAACGATCCCTCCGGGTACCGCTCAAAGGCCCGATACCGGGCCGCCATCTCGGCATTTTCATAGGTACCGAGCAGACCACCCACGAAGGTGATCAGTCCTCGAAGCCCTTCATGGTCCCAAATCTCAACCACCTTTTCACGCAGCCAAAATCGTCTGGCCAGATCGAGGCGGAGGTGCAGGAGTTCCTGCTTCACGACATGGCGCAGGTTGGTTACCTCGGGAATACCGACTTGCAGCGCAGTGGCAAATCGTTCGACCAGCGCGGCTTCCTGAGGCGTGACCTCCCGGTCGATCAGCGACATGACGATGAGCCCATTCACCAATTGACGTCTGATCTGCTGGTCGGGTAGCCCTTTTGCCAAATCTTCCGGGGTGATGGGAGTCAGCCCTTCCAGGTCATGGGTCGTGCCGAAGACGCGCTGCACCGCCTCCATGACCTGCCGCTCGGACTCATCGAGCACCCCATCCGCCAAGGCGACGCTCTTCATGGCCCGCAACCCCCACCAGGCTTGCTCGGCCGTTGGGATTTTCAGTTCCACCGGGACCTCCTTGTCTGCCTCGCAAGATCAGAAGCGCGAGGCAGTCAACCGGACGTCCGCGCGCGACCAGGCTTTCTGGAATCGTTGCTCGACCGCCGCCGCCGCATCGCGCTGGCCCTGTGCACGCAAACTTTCCGCCAGCCCGTACAGCGCCCACCCGTTTTCCGGATGCCGGACAAGGTCCTCGCGATAGACCTGTTCGGCCTCCTCAGACCGGTGAGCGGCCAGCAGCACCGCGCCCAACGAATGGCGCACGGGGTAATGCCAGAGCGGCGGCTCGTAATACCGCAAGCCGTCTTCACGAGCGACAGCCCGGCGCAACAACGAGACCGCCTCTCTCGCCTGGCCCCGCCGCGCCGCGAGTTCTCCTGCCAGCACATCCTGCGCGATTTTCGCCAAGGCGGCCACCGACTCGACTCCGATCGTCCGATCCTCCGGCATGGTCTTCACTGATTCCGCCAATTTCTCCAGTTCCAGCGCCGCCTGCTCCAACCGGTCCAGCCGGACCAGCGACAGCCCGCGGGAGTAATGCCAGGTAGCTCTGGTGTAGAGCAGTTCCGACGGCGGCTCGGGGAGATCCAGCGCATCCTGCCACCGACCGAATCGCGTCAAGGCGAACAGCAACGTCGGCGTGAACTCCTCCATCGCGGGTTCCTGCCGGGCCTTGTCCCACGGGGCGAGGGTCATCAGTCGGCGCGCCGCGTCGATCGCCTCCTGGCTACGCCCCTCCATCGTCAACGCGGACCACAGAAAATGCAGGTTGTGAGGGTAATACCCCACCGGGTAGATGCCGTGCAGCCGGCGGTGTTCCAGGAGGTCATGATCCACGGCAGCCGCATGGACGTTGCACTCCGCCGCCTCCCGGTACCGGCCCAACCGGAGGTAGATGTGCCCCGGCATATGAACCAGATGCCCCGCGCCCGGCACCAGATTCGGCAACCGATCCGCACAGGGCAACGCTCGCTCGGGATAGGGCGAGGCTTCCACCGTATGAATATAGTAATGGCAGGCCCCCGGATGGTTTGGCTCAAGGGTGAGCACCCGTTCCAAGACCGCGACGATCTCCGTGGCGCGTCCCTTGGGTTGTCCGTCCGGCGCCCAGAAGTCCCACGGCTGGAGCACCATCAGGGCTTCTGCGAAGAGCGTCCCGGCATCGACATCATCCGGCCATTGTCTCCACACCTTCTCCATCGCCAAGGCATAGGCCCGATCCCGTTCTTCGCGCCCCGTCTCCGGCTGAGACGCATACCGTACCGCCAGCGCCTCGATATAGGCCCGTTCCGACGGGCTGCTGCCGTCCGACAGGCGCTTCGCGCGTGCCACGGCCTCGAAGGCACGACGTTCCTCGGCTGCCCCCATCAGGGCATTGATGTTCGGGCCGAGGGCCAAGGCAATACCCCACCAGGCCATCGCCGCCTGATCGTCGAACAGGAGCGCCTGCTCGAAGGAATTGATCGCCTCTTCGTGGTTGAACGCGTACACGAGACGTAATCCCTGATCGAAATATTGTTGCGCCTTTGGATGGCCCGTCGTAATCGGATGGTGCAAGGATCCCAAATTCTCATAGAGCGGCACATCCGAGTCGTTGGACACCTCATGCGGCGGCGAGGCGAAGGCGGCGCCGGACCACAAGGCAGCAAATAGGAACGTCAGCTTCGTAGCCAGAACCATCCGCCGATCCATCGACCAACCTCCTTTCGCTCGTTAGGTTGCCAGAGACACCATAGGCAAAGGTTTGCGGAGAGCGGCCTCATGCACCATCGCCTGCCAAACCTCCAAGCCGCCACGTAGGACCCATACACGCTCGAACCCCATCCGCTGTAGCCGATAGGCCGCCAAGGCACTCCCGCTATCCCCCGGGCAGGCACAGTAGAGCACCATATCCCAATCGCGGGGAAGGGTCACTGGCTGCCGATCCCATTCGTCCAACGGTAGATGCAGCGCGCCGGGCAGGCCTGGTTCCGCCTCCACAGCCTCGCGCGCGCGCACGTCGATCAGCAACGGGGCCCGATCCCCCTCAAGTCTCCGCAGCAAATCCGCGACCGTCATCCGTGGAATGGTCTGCAACTGCCGCCGGCGAACCCACGCCTTCCACGCGATATAGATCGGGAGGAGCAGCGCCGCACCAAGCAGGAGCGCAGGCGTCAGTTGCTCCGAGTAGGCCAAGGCCTCATCGACCTGCTCGCTGAACAGATATCCGAACCCCAAGCCAGAGCCGACCCAGGCGACCGCACCCACCGTGTCATAGAACAAAAAAAGCGGTAAGCTCAGACCCACGATGCCGGCCAGCGGCGGCGCGATCGTGCTCAATCCTGGAATGAACTTCGCCGCGACGAGCGAGGGCGCGCCATGCCGACGGAAGAAGGTTTCCGTCCGTCGCACGCAAGCGTCCGGCTCCAAGGCGATCCGACAGAGGAGCCTCAGCACGGGACGACCGCGCCGTTGACCAGCCACGAACCAGAGCAGATCCGCCAGTAACGTGGCCGCTAAGGCCGCCACGATCGCACTGGACCAGGAAAGATGCCCAGTGCCCACCAACACCCCCGCCGCCACCAGCAGGGCCAACCCCGGGAAGGGCAAGCCCAGTTGCTCAGCCAAGACCCCGCCGAACAACACCCAGGCACCATATTGGATCAACAACTCGCCTGCCGTCTCCATCGCTCCCCCCTCGCCGCCCACCCTCGACATGTTCGTTCATCAGAACACCCGGGAGGGGAGAGAAGCAGGGTTCGTTCCAGGCGGAAGGGGAAACGGTGTCATCGGCGGAAACAGCCGTCGGACGCGGCAGCCCTTGCTAAACGGCCGTCGAACTCCAGCTACGCAGAACCGCCGGTGCCGGTCACGTCGCGCCGAAATCCCGGCATCTGTCTAATAGTCGGCACGAGCAGCAACGGAGCGGGAAGGTTATCGCGGACGGGCGATGCCGAGCTTCTGCATCTTGGATTGAAGGGTGGTCCGTTTCATCCCCAGGCGGGCAGCCGCGCCGGTCGCCCCGCCGATCACCCAATGTGTCTCCCGCAGGGCCTTGAGGATATGATCGCGCTCGGCCTCCTCCAGCGTCGTGGCGGCCCCATTGGTCTGCAGTGCGGGGCGCTTCAATTCCGCCGTCGAGACGAACAGTTCCGACCCGGAAGACAGGATCACAGCCCGCTCCACGAAGTTTTCCAATTCCCGGACATTGCCGGGCCAGGCATAGGCCTGCAAGGCCCGCATGGCTTCGGTTGGCACGGTCTCGATGCGTTTCTTCATGCGCGAGGCGAACTTCTGGACGAAATGCCGCACGAGCAGGGGAATGTCGTCGGCGCGCTCGCGCAACGGCGGCACGGTGATCGGAAACACCTTGAGCCGGTAATAGAGGTCGCTCCGGAACCTCTGCTCCTCAACCATCTGGGCCAGGTCGCGATTGGTGGCCGCGATCACACGGACATTCACCCGCATGGTCCTCGTGCTCCCCAGCCGCTCGAACTCTTGCTCTTGTAGCATCCGCAGCAGCTTCACCTGCAGTTCCAAAGGGATTTCGCCCACCTCGTCCAGGAAGATGGTGCCGCGATCCGCCAGTTCAAACCGCCCGATCTTCGTGGCGATGGCCCCGGTGAAGGCCCCCCGTTCATGGCCGAAGAGTTCACTTTCCAGCAGGCCGGTCGGGATGGCCGCGCAGTTGAGCTTGACGAAGGTGCGTTCGCGGCGGGTGCTCAAGTTGTGCAGGGCCCGCGCGATCAACTCCTTGCCGCTGCCCGTTTCCCCGAGGATCAACACGGTCGAATCCGTGGCGGCCACCGTCTGGACCTGCTTCAGCACCTGCTTCAAGGCGCGACTCTCCCCGACGATCTCCTCGAAGTTGTAGGAGGTTTGAATTTCCTCTTCGAGATAGACTTTTTCTTTGGCCAGCTTGTCCTTGAGCGCGGCAATTTCCCGGTAAGCCAGCGCGTTCTCGACCGCGATGGAGACCTGTTGCGCAACCTGTCCCAAGAGCTGGACATCTTCAGGGCTGAAGCCATCGTCGTTCCGCCGACCGACGTTCAGCGCACCCAGCGTCCGGTTATGGGAGAGCAGCGGGACGGAGCAGAACGACTTGACGCCGCGATCCAGCAGATCCTGCGCACAGGGCGAGGTCCTCGCCATCGCCAGCAGGTCCCGCTCCCCGAACAACGCCGCCTTACCCGTCGTAATCGCCAGGCAGGACGGCGATTGCGCGCTCTCTTCGATCTCCCCTTCCTCGATGAAACTTTCGTTGCGGGTGAAGTCCAGCACGTGGATTCGCCATCGCCCGGTCTCGGCGTCACAGAGCAGCAAGCTGGACCCATCGTGCTGGATTACCCGTCGCAAGCAGGCGCTCACCGCAGGGAACAGCTGCTCCAGATCCAGATGCGCCACCACGGCATTGTTCACTTCCAGCAGCAGCCGCTGACGATCCCGCTCCGTCGTCAGCTGGGCTTGGTAGGCCCGGCTCGTCTCGGAGTTGAGCGCATTGTCCAACGCCACGGCCACCTGCTGCGCCACCTGCTTCATGAAGGTGATTTCACTGTTCAGGTAGATCCGCGGTTGCAGGCTCCCGAACCCCATCGCTCCCAGACGCCGTTGCGCCGTGGTGAGCGGCAACACGCAGAAGGACCGCACGCCGTTTTCGCGAAAGAGCGCCATCAAGGCGGGGAACCGCTGTTCCCGCTCGACGTCATCGACGGTCAAGGGCTGCTGCGTCTTCCACACCAGGCCGCCGGGCGACTCATCGACCGGAGTCTCCAGCCCCGGTTCGATCGTGGAGCGTTCCGACGTCACCAGCAACCAGAGGCGCATCACCTCGCGCGCGGAATCGTGCAGCACGACGTTCATGAAGTCGAACGGCACGACCTGCGGGAGACGTTTGGCCAAGTCGGCCAGCAGCAAGCGCTGATCATGGTGCGAGGCGATCGACTCGGTCACTTCGAGCAGGAGGCGCAGGCGGTCCCGGTCGCGAGTCAGGTCCTCATCATGCAGAACATTGTCCACGGCCACCGCCACAAGCTTGGCCACCTGGTTGAGAAATTCCACGTCGGTCTCGCTGAACGCAAAGGGCCTCGTGCTGCCGAATCCGATGGCCCCCAACCGGCGCATGGCCGTAGTCAGCGGAAAGAAACACACGGACTGGACACCGATGCCCCGCAGCGCCTCCATGCCGATCTTATACCGCGTCTCCTCGGCAAGAGAGGGAATGAGCATCGGTTGCTGATGCTCCCAGACCCAGCCGCTGGCCGAGTCTTCCATGGGAATTTCGAAGCCGTCGAGCCGGGCGGTCAGGCGTTGGGTGGCCGCCGTTTCAAGGACATGCACCCGCATGACCGGCTTGGACTGGTCGTGGAGGACGAGCCCAATGAAGTCGAACGACGCGACGGCGGGCAACCGTTGGGCGAGATCTCGAAACAGCGACGGCAGGTCACGGTGAAGTGAAATGGCCTCGGCCACTTGGAGGAGCGCCGCGCGGTGGTCGGTCACGCCTGTTTCCAGGCCGGGTGAAAGGGCGTCTCGCATGGGCACTAGTATGGAGACCCGGAAGTCGGGACGCAAGGCCCGGTCCTGGCACGGCAAGACAAACCGGCTCCGGCTTTACAGAACCGGACGACCGGGCTATCATCCCTGAGGTCCTACGTACCTTCACCCAAACCGCAAGGAGACTGCGATGGGTTGGATCGTCCTCGTGACCCTAATCGTGCTCGTGATGATCGTCA
Source organism: Nitrospira sp. (assembly GCA_015709715.1). NCBI lineage: Bacteria > Pseudomonadati > Nitrospirota > Nitrospiria > Nitrospirales > Nitrospiraceae > Nitrospira > Nitrospira sp. The sequence continues at coordinate 3,163,834 of CP054184.1, read as the reverse complement.
TCGGGCTGTACAACGGCCTGGTGCGACTGCGCGCCGCGACCGAAAGCGCCTGGGCCGACATCGACGTGCAACTCAAGCGGCGCTACGACCTGATCCCCAATCTGGTCGAGACCGTCAAGGGTTATGCGGCCCATGAGAAGGGCGCGCTGGAGGCGGTGATCAACGCGCGGGCCAAGGCCATGGCCGCGCAAGGCCCGGAAGCCAAGGCGGTCGCCGAAAACCAACTGACCCAGTCGCTGAAATCGCTCTTCGCGCTGGCCGAAGCCTACCCGCAGCTACGGGCCGTCGAATCCTTTACCCAGCTGCAGGGCAGCCTGAATCACATCGAAGACGCCGTGCAGAACGCCCGCCGCTATTACAATGCGGTGGTGCGCGACTACAATGCCAAGCGACTGGAGATCCCGACCAACTTCATCGCGCAATGGTTCGGCTTCACGGGCCGGCAGTTCTTTGAGCTGACCGATACCCTGCAGCGCGAACCGCCGAAGGTCCAGTTTTAACTTCCGGGACCGCCGATTCATGGTGGCCGCACGACACCTGTCCACACCCCTCCGTTCGTGGCTCCTCCTGGCCACGCTGACTGTGCTGCTGCTCAGCCACGCCTTGCCCGCCGATGCCCGCTCGTTCGTGCTCAGCCGGTTCGACGTTGACCTGCACGTGCTCCCGAGCGGCGAGCTGCACGTCACCGAAACGGTCAGCCCCCGGTTCGAAGGCTCCTGGAACGGCATCGAGCGACTCATTCCGGTCGAGTACCGGACCCCGCAGGGCTTCAACTATACATTGCTGCTCGACGAGGTAACCGTCACCGACGACCAGGGCATCCCGCTCCAGTTTGAGAGCAGCCGGGAGCGGCACTACCGGAACTTCCGTATCTGGATTCCCGGCGCGCAGGATGCCACGCGCACCTTTGTGCTGAAATATCGAGTCCGCAACGGGCTGAAATTTTTCGAGGCCCACGACGAACTCTACTGGAACGTGACCGGCGACGAATGGGACGTACCCATCGAGCAGGCCTCCGCTCGGATCACTCTCCCGGCGAACGCGACGGGCTTGCGCGCCCAGGCCTTTACGGGAGCCTACGGAGCGCGGGAAACGGCAGCCACAGTCTCGACGGTCGGCAGCCAGGTTAAGATCACCATGACGCGACCGCTCGGCTTTCGCGAGGGCCTCACCGCGGTGGTTGGATGGGACAAGGGCACCGTGGCAGCGCCGACGGCGCTGGATCAGACCAAACTTTTTCTCCGAGCCAACTGGCCATTGGGCCTCCCGGTGCTGGTCTTCGGAGTGATGTATCGCCTCTGGTGGACGAGGGGCCGCGACCCGCAGCTACGGGCAATCACCGTCGTCTACGAACCACCGGACCGGCTCACGCCGGCCGAAGTCGGCACCCTCACCGACGACTCACCCGACATCCGCGATATCACTGCGACGCTCGTCGACTTGGCGGTGAAAGGTCATTTGCAGATCAGGGAACAGCAAACCGAACAACTGTTCGGCCTCTGGTCCAACACCGACTACGTCTTCCGCCGCAGCACACCGCCGGAGAGTTGGAACGCACTCGCCAAACACGAGCGGCTCCTGCTGGAGGCCCTCTTCAGCCACGGCGCAGGCGATGAAGTCGCGCTAAGTTCGTTGGAGAATAAGTTCTACCGCGCTCTCCCCGGCATTCAGGATGCGATTTTCGACGCGCTGCAGGCCAGGAAGTACTACCACCAACGGCCGGATCGCGTGAAAGGAGGCTATATGATCGGCGGCATCGTGTTGGGGATGGTGTTGACGTTTGCGCTCGCTGCGGTAGCGGACCGGTACGGCATGGCGCCGCTGTCCTTCTTCGGAGCCGGGATCCTGTCCGGACTCATCGTCGTGGGGTTCGGGCGCCTCATGCCCGCGCGGACGTTGCAAGGCACCAGGACATTGGAAGGCGTTTTAGGATTTGAAGAATTTCTCACCCGCGTGGAAGCGGACCGCTTCGAGCGGGTGGTGAAAAGCCCGGAGCTGTTCGAGAAATTTTTGCCCTACGCGATGGCGCTCGGCGTGGAGAAGACCTGGGCCCGCGCCTTCGAATCGATCGTTACCACGGCCCCAGCTTGGTACCACAGCAGCGACTTGGCGCAGTTCCGCGCCGGCCGCTTCACCAGCCGGATGGGCGACATGGCCTCCCGCGCAGGCTCGACGATGACCTCCGCACCCCGCAGCTCCGGCGGCTCAGGGTTCGGCCGCGGCGGCTCGTCCGGCGGAGGGTTCGGCGGTGGCGGCGGCCGTGGCTTTTGAACAGCGTTCTGCCCCAGCCGCTGCGACTGCGCCCTGCCCCCCCGTCGTCCGTTGCTCACGAGGTCAGCTTCTCCGCGATGAGGATGCCCGCCACCAAAAACGCTCCGCAGATCGCCAAGAAGATGTAGAACAGGATCTGCGCAATCTCCGCGGCGCCTTGCGCGACGCCGCCGAATCCCATCGCCCCGGCAGCCATGGCGATGACGAAGAAAATGGCAGCCCACTTCAGAAACATGACGGCCTCCTTTCCGAATGGTTCCGTTGCCTGTGGGCTTGATTAGACAACGAAACGCCAAGGCAGGAGACCTGCGGAAACCCCTAGTTCCGGTACGAGACCAGCACCTGTTCAATGGACCCGGCGACGGGATGCCGTTCGGTGCGCGCGAATCCGGCCTCGGCGAACATCCGCTCATATTCTCGAAAGGTGTAGGCATCACCCTCGGGGGTGGTGGCCAGCATGATGAGGCTGAACTCGGCCACCGGCGGCGGGGTGACCCGATCTTCGTTGGGCACGAACTCCAACGTCATGACCCGGCCGCCCGGCGCGAGTGCGCCGTGAATCTTCTTGAGCAGCGTGCCGCAGGCCGCGGGTGAAAAGTGGTGCAAGAAATTCGTGAGCAGCACGAGATCGTATCCGGTGCCGAACTCCACCTGAAACGCGTCCCCCGGCAGGAGTCGGTAGCGGGACTGAAGACCGGTCTTGTCCGCCAGCTCCTGGGCCACGGTCAGCACGTTCGGCCAATCCAGCGCGACGATCTCCGCCTCGGGACAACGCGCGCCGATCTCCACGCCGAACAGGCCGTGCCCCGCCGCGATGTCCAGCACCTTCTTCACGCCGGGCTGCGTCTGCCGAACGAAGATGCCGATCTCTTCCGCCGGTTTGGCCATCATCGGCATCATGCTGCGCGCGAAATCCACCCACAGCGGATGTTCGGGACTGACCGTCCCCGCCTCCCCCGCCACCGTGCCGCCCTTGCGCACGGCCCCCGTCAGATTCTCAAAGGCTTGGGTGAATTTCGGCGCATGCAGAAAGCCCAGCACTGTTCCCATATAGGCGGGTGACCGCCGATCCAGGAAGACCGCCGAATCGGGCGTCAGCTTGTAGCGCGTGCCTTCCTTGGTGAGGAAACCCTGGATAGTCAGGTAGTCCGCGAGAATCCGCATCCCGCGCGGCGCCGCCTTGCAGCGTTCAGCCAACGCGTCCGGATCGTCATGGCCGAGCCCGACTGCGGTGAAGAGGTCTAGCTCAACGGCTGCTTTCAGCGCCTGGGACCGTTGATAGGCATTGGCGGTTTGGAAGAACAGTTCTGGGGTCGGCCCTCCGGCCGGTTCCGGCTTCGACATCGGCAACGCTCCTCGGTTCGATGGTGACGGCCATGCGACAGATCGGCATGGGACGGATTGTAGTCCATCGAGCCCATTGATGCGAGGGAAAGGGATTCGAGAAGGGCGCCTAAAACCAGCCAGTATTGATCGATCAATGCAGACAAGCTAATATCGCTGGCTTCCTTCCCCAAGACCTCAAAAAAACCACGAGGCCCAAGTGGCACATAACCAACTCAGGCCAGCAGCCACAACGCAGGGCATTCAACTCCAGCTCATTGCGCCTCTCCACCAGCCTGCTTCTGCTGCCGTCATCGGGTCCAAAGGCGTGGTCTATACGAAACGTTGGGTCGTCGAACTACTCCTCAATTTGAGCGGCTATTGCTCGGATCAGAACCTGGTAGATACGCTGGCAATCGAACCGGCTTGCGGTGATGGGGCATTTCTCGGCCCCATGGTCGAACGCTTGCTACAGTCCTGCCGGAATCTTGGGCGGCCGCTGTCGGAATGTCGGACATCGTTGGCCGCTTACGAGCTGAATGAGACAAGCGCGGCTCGCTCTCGCGCCCTGATCCGCAATATTCTCGTGCGCCATGGGGCCCAACTGTCATTGGCCAGCTACCTAGCCGATACATGGGTCTTCACTCGTGATTACCTTCTGGAAACCTCGCACCAACAGGCTGATTTCATTATTGGGAACCCTCCATACGTACGCCTCGAAGACATTCCTGAAGAAATAGCCTCCGTTTACCGCAATGCCTATCCGACGATGCGCGGGCGTGCCGATCTCTATGTCGCATTTTTCGAAGCGGCTCTTCGACAATTGAAGCCGAATGGCACATGCGCATTTATCTGCGCCGATCGATGGATGCGCAACCAATATGGTGCTGAACTGAGGAAACTGATCAGCTCGGCATACAGCATCGACCTGCTTGTGAGCATGCACAATGCCAACGCCTTTGATGACGAGGTGGATGCCTATCCTGCCATTACGGTGATTCGGCGCACGACTCAACGCTCGACCATTGTTGCCAGCGCTGGGCAGGAGGCTGAAACCATACAGCCCTGTCAGTTGGCGACCGCACTGCAGGGAGAAGGTAGCTTCCCGCTCCCCAGTAGCATTCACAGAGCCGTGGTACACACATGGTTCAAGGGCTCGGTCCCTTGGCCCTGCCATTCCCCAGAGCAATTGGCACTGTTACGACAAATGGAAGAGCGATTTCCTGCTCTCGAAATGAGTACCAAAGTTGGGATCGGGGTTGCCACCGGAAACGACCATGTCTACATTACGACCAATGATTCGCTTGTAGAGTCCTCCCGGTTGCTGAAACTCGCAGTTGCGAAAGATTTGGCCGGAGGCCGTCTACGCTGGTCTGGACACTATCTCGTGAACCCTTGGGGCGAGAATGGCCTTGTCGATCTGATCGACTATCCCAAGCTTCGCGCCTACTACGAGCGACACGCGACAGAGTTGAAACGCCGTCACACGGCGGAGAAGAATCCCACCGGCTGGTATAAGACGATCGACCGTGTCCATCCCTCTCTGACTCAAAAGCACAAACTCTTTATTCCGGATATCAAGAACCGGCTAGAACCTGTCTTGGATCAAGGGGAAACATACCCTCACCACAATTTGTACTTCATCGAGTCGGAGGAGTGGGACTTGGAGGTCCTTGGAGGCCTACTGTTATCAAAGGTCGTCCAGTTTTTTGTCGAATCATACGGAGTCCGCATGCGAGGCGGCTACTTGCGCTTCCAGGCGCAGTATCTGCGCCGAATTCGAGTCCCTGATCCAAAGACCTTGTCAAAGGCCCAGGTCGATGAATTAAGAGAGGCCTTTTGTCATCGAGATAGAGAGCGAGCGACCCTGATGGCTTGCGAGATCTATGGGATCAGCCCGCTCAAGATGGAGGCCGCGCTTGGACATTGATAAGAAATTACAAGCCGCTGTCCAAAGCTACTGGGATGCTCGGAGGCACAATAAAGAAAAACAGGTTAAATCGGGAAAAATCGACGCCGGTACACGGGGGGAAGTCACAGGTGGTACCCAGATGGGTGCCTTGGAGGTTTTAGTTTCAGACATCTTATGCGATGCCGGGCTGAAAAAAGTCGATGTCCGCACAAGAACTGCGCTCGAGCTGCCGGGGTATTTCAGAGCCACAAAGAAATGGGATCTCATTGTCGTTTCAAACGGCGCATTAGTTTTGGCCATGGAGTTCAAATCCCAAGCCGGGAAATCGATCGGCAACAATGTAAACAATCGGGCAGAGGAAGCCGTTGGCAGCGCAAAAGACATCTGGACGGCATTCCGAGAAGGTCGCTTTGGGCAAGCCCCTCCTCCTTTCTAGGTTATCTATTTTTGTTGGAAGATCGCGACAATGTGAAAACACCCGTCGTCAACAAGGAACCGTACTTTCAGGTGGATCCTGAATTCCGAGGCGAGACGTATACCAAGGTACCAACGGCAATTCGCCGGTATCGAGGAGTGTCATATAGCAAACGTTACGAACTGCTCTGCCGCCGCTTAATATTAGAGCGGCTCTATTCTGCCTCCTGCTTTTGATGGCGACCAACTCAAGAAAAACCAAACTCACACAGCCAGCCGAAGACCTAACCTTTCACCGCTTCGCAGCAGCCTTACGAGGTCATGTCGTCACGTTCCTGGGAAGTCGTAGCAAGTGACACGAGCGAGAGAAAAAGGGGCCAACTTATCCAGCTCCCACCTTGCAGAATCCCCATCCCTCCCTGTGTTATCCTGAAATCATTACAAGCCGGGGGTTCCCATGCTGCTCTCCCGCAGGTCCGTCACACCGGCAGCACTCCTCTTCTGGCTCTCCGCCGCCCCCCTCACGCCGCCCTCCGCCTCCGCGACCATTTACACCTACATCGACGAATCCGGTGTCCAAGTCTTCACGAACCAACTGCATTCGATTCCCGCGCGTTATCGGAACCAGCTCACCATGCATGAGTTCGATGAACCGCTCGAGGCCACCCAAGAGCCCGTTCACCCAGCAAACATCGTCGCCCCGACTGCCGACGGCAAGGACCACAGGGGCGATCCCGACAAGCGTGCCGCTGCCGCGCGGCCGACACCTGAAGACGAAATGGAACCAGCCCGCGAACAGGCCATGTCCGGGGATCAGCAAGCTGCCGCGCTCGGGTCACAGGCCTGGACGAGTTGGACCTATCCCACCCTGGGCTTCTACTCCTATCCGTGGTTCGGCGTTCCGGGGATCAACGGCCTGCTGCTCCAGCCGCAACGCCTTTCTCCGCACCGCCACCTCCCGCCCGCTCGACAGACCATCCCAGGGCCGACCAGTCCCCCGCCGCTGCTCAACACCCAAGGCCAACCGGCGAAAGTCGGTGACGTGGTCGTGATGCCGAAGCTGCCGCAACCCCAACTGCACCCCAACCACTTCTGGCGTCCCAGCCCACCGAACATTCAAAGCGCGCCGTCGATCCCGTCCCCGAACCACTCCGTGAGCCCGCAACGATACGGCGACCAACGATCGCTTGGCGGAGGAAACCGCGCCGCGAAGGGTCGATAACCAAAATTAGGAGATGCCGTGCTGGGCGCGGCCAATGCCGCCGTCGTAGCGGTTGGTGGATTTGAAGAGCTCGTACCGGCCGTCGTGCGCGTACCGCGCGACCTTCTGACGCAACCCCTCCATCTCCGCCACCGTCATCGGTGTAAAGCGGCGGGCGATGTCGAGGTTTTGCTTGAGGACATCCGGGGAATCGATGCCGCTCACGAGGGAGGCGATCGGGAGACTCAACACGTAGCGGATGGCTTCCTGCGGGGTGACGATGCCTTGTTTGATGGGCTCCGCGTTGCCGGTCAGGCTCTTCATGCCGAGTGCGGCGATGCCGCGCTGGTTCAGCAAGGGTAGCACCTCGTGTTCGAAACTGCGATAGGTGCCGTCGAACACGTTCAGCGGCATCTGGCAGGTGTCGAACGGGAAATCATGCGCCAACATCTTCAAATGGATCTGCGGATGTTTGTGGCCGGTGAACCCGATGAACCGCACCTTGCCCTGCTGCTTGGCTTCGAGCAGGGCTTCAGTCGCCCCGTTCGGCGCGAAGTGCCGGTCCGGATCGTCTTCGTAGACGACTTCGTGAATCTGCCAGAGGTCCAGGTAGTCGGTCTTCAGGCGACGGAGCGAGTCCTCCAACTGCTGCATGGCCACGTGCTTGTCGCGGCCGTGCGAGCAGACCTTGGTCATCAGTACCACCTGATGACGCCGCCCCTGCAAGGCCTTACCCATGAGTTCTTCGGAACGGCCGCCATGGTACTCCCAGGCGTTGTCCATGAAGTTTACGCCCGCGTCGATGGCCTCGTGGATGAGGCGGAAGGCCTCGGATTCGTCCTTGAGCCGCCCCCAATGGGCGCCGCCGAAACAGAGCGCCGACACCTGGACCCCTGTCTTGCCGAGCGGTCGCTTCGGAATGTCGCCTGAGGCGGGACTCGACGCGAACGCCTCCCCGGCCAGGGATTCCGCCCAACGCCCCACGCCGCCCAAAGCCAACAGCGAACCCGCCACTCCGAGGGTCTTCAGGAGTTGGCGGCGCCCGAGGGTATGGGATCGGTCATCCGACATGGCGTTAGGCTACGACTCTGCCCTGAGGTTGTCAATCGGCGAGCTTGCGGCGAACCCCAGCACCTGCTCGCGATTGTAGTTCAGCAGGTCCCTCACGTGATCGACCGTGAGGTCGGCGGCGGGAAATTCGTGCAGCGCCTCCGCCTCCGTCGCATAGTGGCCTTGCCGCGGGAAGATGGTCGTGACCCGCCCTTGCCAATACCTCTTCACCGCTGTGAGGATCCGCAGCTTGTCGTCGATCAACACGTAGTGGTGGGCCGGATAACGCCGCTCCACATCGTCGAGTTCCCGCTCCTTATGGATGTAGACCAGCACGTCGTCCTGAACGGCGTCCGCCAGGCCCGACTGGTCGATCTTGCGCGGCTGAAACACGGCGTCGCCGTCGGAAAGGATTACCGGACGCCCCCACCCCTTGGCATGCCGCACCACGTCGAGGGCCCTCGGAAAAAGCCGGTCGGCAAAGGGATAGTTCACGAGGAACCGCGAGACGGCCAACAGATGCGGATCGCGCGGATACTCCACCCGGTAATGTTGCAGCGCGCCGAGATAATCGGCATAGCCCAGCTCCCCGCGTAATCGTTCGAAGATCCGCCAGTATTGCTCTCCTCGCGCAGGACCGACTTCCTGGTCGAGATGGGCTTTCAAGTCGGCGGTGACACGGTCGTTGTCGACGAGGGTGTTGTCCACGTCGAAGAGCACCACCATCGCATGCGCAGCCACGGCCTACCGCCTCCCGCTCCACTTCCAGTTCTTGATCTCCGGCATGTCCGTGCCGTGCTCCGCGATGTATTGCTTGTGCTGCGTCCGCTTGTCACGCATGTCCTGCTTGACGTAGGCAGCGCGCGCGCCGAGCTGCGGCACCCGATCCACGACATCGGCCACGAGGTGGAACCGGTCCAAATCGTTCAACACCACCATGTCGAACGGCGTCGTGGTCGTCCCCTCTTCCTTGTAGCCCCGCACATGCAGGTTATGGTGGTTGGTGCGCCGATAGGTCAGGCGATGGATCAGCCAGGGATAGCCGTGGAAGGCGAAAATGATGGGTTTGTCCGTCGTGAACAGCGCGTCGAAATCCTTGTCGGAGAGGCCGTGCGGATGTTCGCTGGTCGGCTGGAGCTTCATCAGGTCGACGATGTTCACGACGCGCACCTTGAGATTCGGCAAGGCGTCGCGCAGAATCTCCACCGCCGCCAGGGTCTCCATGGTCGGCACGTCGCCGCAACAGGCCATCACCACGTCTGGATCGCTGCCACGGTCGTTGCTGGCCCATTCCCAGATGCCGATGCCGGCCGTGCAATGTGTGATCGCCGCCTCCATGTTGAGCCATTGGGGCGCAGGCTGTTTCCCCGCCACCACCACATTCACGCAATGTCGGCTGCGCAGGCAATGGTCCGTCACATAGAGCAACGTGTTCGCATCGGGCGGCAGATAGACGCGGATCACCTCGGCCTTCTTGTTCACCACATGGTCGATGAAGCCGGGATCTTGATGGCTGAAGCCGTTATGGTCCTGCCGCCACACGTGGGAGGTCAGCAGATAGTTCAGCGACGCGATCGGCCGCCGCCAGGGGATGGCCCTCGTCGTCTTGAGCCATTTCGCATGTTGGTTGAACATGGAGTCGATGATGTGGATGAAGGCTTCGTAACAATTGAAGAAGCCATGGCGCCCCGTCAGGAGATACCCCTCCAGCCAGCCCTGGCACAAATGTTCGCTCAAGACCTCCATGACGCGTCCGTCCGGCGCCACATGTTCGTCGCTGGGCAACACCTGCTCGGTGGAACAACGGTCGGTCACCTCGAAGGCCGCCGTCCAGCGGTTGGAGGAGGTTTCGTCCGGCCCGAACAGACGGAAGTTCGTGGCATTCAACTTCAACACATCGCGGAGAAAGAGCCCCTGCACCCTCGTTGCTTCGGCTTCGTCTGCGCCCGGCTTCAAGACCGGCACGGCATACTGGCGAAAGTCCGGCAGGTGCAGGTCGCGCAAGACGCTGCCCCCGTTCGAGCAGGCGATGGCCCCCATTCGCCGCTCTCCGGTCGGAGCCAACTGCGCCAACTCCGGCATCAGCCTCCCCATGTCGTCGAACAGTTCTTCCGGCCTGTAACTCTTGAGCCAGTCTTCCAGCAATTGCACATGCTGCGGCTGATCCATGTCGCCCATCGGGACCTGATGGGAACGGAAGCTGCCTTCCACCTGCTTGCCGTCCACCTCCTTGGGCCCGGTCCAGCCCTTCGGCGTCCGCAACACGATCATGGGCCAGCATGGGCGGCGGGAGAAACCCTTCGTCCTCGCGTCCTGCTGAATGGCCTTGATGGAGGCCACGACCTCGTCGAACGTGGAGGCCATGAGCTGGTGCATCACCTCGGGCTTGGCGCCTTCGACGAAGTAGGGCTTATAGCCGTACCCGATCAGGAGCGATTCGAGTTCATCCGGCGGCATTCGCGCCAACACGGTGGGGCCGGCGATCTTGTAGCCGTTGAGGTGCAGGATCGGGAGCACCGCGCCGTCCCTCGCCGGATTCAAGAACTTGTTCCCATGCCAACTCGCCGCGAGCGGACCGGTCTCCGCCTCTCCGTCGCCGATCACGCAGGCCACCAGCAACTCAGGACGGTCGAATGCCGCCCCATAGGCGTGGGCCAGGGCATACCCCAACTCACCGCCTTCGTGGATGGAGCCCGGCGTCTCCGGCGCTACATGGCTGGGAATGCCGCCGGGAAAGGAAAATTGTTTGAACAGGCGTTGCATGCCCGCTGCATCCTGTCCGATGTTCGGATAGACCTCGCTGTAAGTGCCTTCCAAATACACGTTGGCCACCAGTCCAGGCCCGCCGTGGCCGGGCCCCGTGATGTAGAGCACCGAGAGATCGCGCTCCTTGATGATGCGGTTCAGGTGTACGTAGATGAAATTCAAGCCCGGCGTCGTGCCCCAATGGCCGAGCAGGCGCGGCTTGATATGTTCCCGTTTCAGCGGCTGCTTCAGGAGGGGATTGTCGAAGAGATAAATCTGTCCGACCGACAGATAATTCGTGGCGCGCCAATAGGCGTCGATGCGGTGAAGCAGCTCAGGACTCAAGGGATTGGTCGTCGTTGTCTTCGTCTGTGTCATGCCGTCCCTCTTCGTGGTTCACATGGTTCTCGTGGTCAACAACCTGTCTCCAACTTCAGCCACCGGCAGACCGCGCGCGCGATCTGGCTCTCCTCGTCGGTGCGAATGACCCGCACGACGACGGGGCTGTCCGCCGCGGAAATCACCGCCGCTCCGGCTTCGTTCTGCGCTGGATCCAGGCGGATGCCCAAATGGTCCAGGCCTTTGCACATACGCTCCCGCACGACCGGCGAATGTTCACCGATCCCGGCGCTGAACACGAGCTGGTCCAAGCCACCCAGCGCCGCAGCATAGGCGCCGATGCATTTCTTCCCCTGATAACAGAAGAGCGCGACGGCTTCCGCGGCCCGCTCATCCTCCGCCTCTCGGGCCAGCAGATCGCGCAGATCGGAGCTGGTCTCGGAAACACCCAGGAGGCCGGAACGCGCGTTCACCATATCGTGGAACTCCTCCGCGGTCATGCCTTCGGTCTTGGCGAGGTACGCAAAGAGGCCCGGGTCCAAATCGCCGGACCGGCTGCTCATCGGCAGGCCGGCGGTGGGCGTGAAGCCCATCGTGGTATCGATCCCGATCCCATCGCGCACGGCGGCCATGCTGACTCCGTTTCCCAGATGGGCCAAGATCACCCTACCGTGGGCTGCCTCGCGCCCCGCCACCCGTTCCAATTCCTCCATGAGGTAGGCGTAGGACAGGCCGTGAAACCCATACCGCCGCACGCCCATCCGTTCATATCGGCGTGGAATGGCCAGCAGCCGCGCCACGGCCGGAAGGTGCCGGTGAAATCCCGTATCGAAACAGACCACCTGCGGCACCTGCGGATATCGCTCTGTCAGGGATTCGATCAAACCGAGTTCCGCCGGCATATGTTCGGGATCGTAGGGACTGAGACGCTGCAGTTCAACCAACATCTCCGGCGACACCAGCGCAGGCTCCCCATAGCGGTCGCCGCCATGGACGACCCGATGACCGATGGCCTGCACGGTGAGAGCGCGGCCGCTCCGCGCCAGTTGATCCGTGAGCAGCGCCAGGGCCGCGGCATGATCCGCCACCTGAGCGGTTCGTTGCTCGCTCCGGCCGGTCTCCACATCGATGCTGTTCACGAGGGCATCCGGCAGGCCGATCCGTTCGATCCGGCCCGTCGCGATTCGGACCGGCGAGGCCTCAAGGCGAAACAGCGCCCACTTCAGGCTCGAAGATCCGGCATTGATCGTGAGCACCACCGGCATGCCGTCCCCATTGGGGCTCATGCGAGGTCCCTGTTCATTTTCTCAAGATAGTGCGGGCGCCCAGTCAGCGCAACCGGAAAATCCCGGTCCTGATTTGCCGGTTTCGATCGCCGTTGTAGCGCGCTACAATACCGCATGCTGTCCGAACTCCTGAGCGTCATCCTGTCACTGGCAAGCCCGACCGCTTTGATCGCAGCGCCGACAGTCTCCGAGAGCGCGCTTCTCGGCGGCACCATCGTCGCAATCGACCAGGACACGCTGCTGCTGACCATCCGGATGCCGTCGGGGGAATCGCGCGCCCTTCCGGTCACCGAGCGCCGGCTGCTCCAGCAGCTCAGCGTCGGCGATCACATCGCGTTCGAGCTGAACGACGAGCAGCACATCGTGAAGATCCTCAAACTGCCCGTCGACCCGGCCAACTGACCGGTATCCGCCTCGACGACAGAGATTTCTGTATACTCCCTCCCTCGTTCACTGAAACGCGTTCACCTGGCACCATACGGAGGCCGAATGATATTAGGCAGCGGTCGCATGCGTCTTTTCCTCGCCGCCTCGCTCATCACGACGGGGCTCGCCTTTCCTTCTCCTTCGAACCCGGCTGACCTTCCTGACGACGCCGTCACCAGACGCGCGCTGGATCACTTGATCGAGCAATACATCCGCGCTCACCCGGACGTGATCGAACAGTCGCTGCAAGCGCTGGAAAATAAACGTGCGGCGGAAGAGCAACAACGACAACAGGCCGCCCTCGCCCGGCACCAACAGGAGTTACTGCATGATCCGGCCTCGCCGGTGAGCGGGGACCAATCCGGCGACGTGACGGTGGTGGAATTCTTCGACTACCGTTGCGGCTACTGCAAAAAAGCGGCCGGCGCATTGACGCAATTGCAGCAGCAAGATGCCCATGTGCGCGTCGTCTATAAGGACTTCCCGATCCTCGGGGAAGCGTCGGAGTTGGCCGCCAAAGCTGCGCTCGCGTCGGTGGTGCAAGGGAAGCACCGCGCCTTCCACGAAGCCCTGCTGGGCACGAAGCAGGACTTGACCAGGGAGACGCTGCTGCAGATCGCCCGTGACGCCGGCCTTGATGCGGAACGGTTGGAACGAGACATGGCGAAGGAGGAGTGGCAACAGACCATCGACCGGAACCGACGGTTGGCCAAGGACCTCGGCATCAACGGCACGCCCGCCTTCATCGTGGGAGACGATCTCATCCCCGGCGCCCTGGACCTGAAGATCTTGCAAGACTTGGTCGCGCGCCGCCGAGCGCGATGAGCGGGCAGGAGTGACGGGCTTGCGGCTGAAAACACAACTGCGGGAGAACCGTGAGGCCCTCCCGCAGTCTGGTGATTAGGACCGGCACTGCATCCATGTGGCGGCGCCTCGTGCGAGGCGCCGCCCTCACCACTTACCGAACGGCGTTCGACGTTCGGGTGACCATGGTATCACCCGAGCCGGACTCCGCCCGCTTGACCGAAGGGGCCTGCTGGCTCAGCGGGAGGATCCGCTGATCGTCAACCGGCAACACCTTCAGCAAGCCCCACTGCCCGGACTGGGCATAGGGCAGCCGCTGGTTGCTCCACACGTAGTCGCCCGGCAGACGGAAGCTGCCACCGGCGGCCGGGATGAAGGCATCCAACGCCTCGGACGCGGAGAACTCCACGACGCTGATCTGATCGGCGCCGCGCATGAACGGCTCGATGGGCCATTCATGCTTCTCCACGCTGAACATGCCGTTCTGCTCGTTGCTCGCACCGAACACATGGATGCGCACGGGATCTCCCGCATGCGCCTCGATGAGCGGCGTGGCAATGCTGTCCGGCTTGTCCACGGAGCAAGGCTGGAACACCTTGCCCAGCGTGCAGCCGTTGGCTTCGCGGAACTTATAGGGTTCCGAGCGATAGTTGACGGCCGTCAAACCCGCCGTGTTCTGCACGTAGGGCATGAAGCTGGTGCCGATGATGTTGTCTTCATCCTGGAAGAACAGGGCCACATCGCGATAATTCTGGCGATGCTCGTAGCCCTGGATCGTGCGATCGACGATGACATCGGCGACCCAGCTGTTCTTCGTGGAGATGTCCGCACCAGTCTTCGGATCGCGATAGGTGGCCCCCTTCGGGCCGATCACGATACCGCCGAACAACCCGTTGCGCGGATTGGTCATCACGTTCCCCCAATCCCACACCAGGGAGGCCGTTTCCCCAAGGAAGGGATCGGCGTAGTACGTGTACACGCGGCTCTCACCCGGGGCGACGGTTTGTTCGCCCGGATTGTTGCCGACGTTTGCCCCCTGAGAATCCTTCGGATCGAAGGCCAGGCCCAGCGCCGAGAAGGACGCCCGGCCCTGCTTCATCTTGTTGGTCAACTTGACCTTCAAGCAGTCTCCGACGTTCGCCCGCAACGTCAGCGGCATCGGCTGCAGGCCGGACGCCACCGCCGCCACGTCTTCCTCCAACGCATAGATCTTGGCGTCGGGGTTGACCATCTGGATGGTGCGTTCGAAGTCCACCTCGATGGCATCCGGCGCGTTCGGATTCAACTTCATGGACGGGAAATCCAGTGCCACGACGTTGAAGTTCTTCACCGGCGCATCGGCGGGGCAGACCGCCAAGGCCTTCGGAATCTCGTTGCGGCCGCTGTAGCCGGCCGGCAACTTCTGTAGATCGGGCGTTTCCTTATCCAGCACGCGCACGATGCCCCAGGCGCCTTCCGAGAACTTCGACGAACGACCGTTGAAGTGGATGTAGTCGCCCGCCTGCAATCTCGGTCCGCCCGCTTGCGGCACTACCAGGT
The DNA here is from genome assembly GCA_015709715.1 of Nitrospira sp. Classification (NCBI taxonomy): domain Bacteria; kingdom Pseudomonadati; phylum Nitrospirota; class Nitrospiria; order Nitrospirales; family Nitrospiraceae; genus Nitrospira; species Nitrospira sp. The sequence continues at coordinate 3,148,524 of CP054184.1, read as the reverse complement.
CGTACCGCTCGGCGATCCCGACATGGATGGAGTTCTTCCGGTTCGCATCGCCGGCATACCGCTCGGTCAGATAGGTATGGCCGGACAGCGTCCAGACCATGGACTCGTTGGTCATGGTCTGCAACAGCCGGAACACGATGGTATCGCCCAAATAAGCCCGTAACATCGGCGTATAGGGATCGCCGTGCACGGTGCTGCTGAACAGCTTCGACGGATCCGGGTTGGCAATCATTCGGCCGGAGATCGGCTCCGCCCGGAAGTTCAGACTGCCGCCCGTCGTATGCGTGCCGCCGTTCAAGAACGGCATCGGCGTCATCTTGATATGGTCCGGAATCGGGAACGAAATGGTCTTCCCCGCTTCCAAGGCCACTTCCACCGGCTGACCCGGGGGGTTGCCTGCCGTCACGATGTTGATCGTGTGCGGCACGCTGTCGTTCAACTGGACCATGAGTTCACGGAAGCTGCCGTTCACGCCATAGCCCACCGGCTCCACGGTCCGGATGTCCGCCAAGGGACCGCTCCGGATCGGCGCACCGGTCTTGGGATTGTGATAGGTCGACCCCACCGGCTCGATGATCATCGTGCCGAATCCGCCGTGGCCCCACGTCACCCGGCCCAACGCATGGTCGTGCCAGAACACGGTGCCGACATCCGAATCCACCCAGAACCGCTGCCGCACGAATTCGACCGTCACGATGTCCTTCACTGGGTGGTCGTTCTTCAGCGGACGATAGAGGGTGATCTCGTTGCCCTTGATGGACTTGACGCGGCCGATCTCATTGCCACCGACGTTGTCCGCCCCGATCAGGATCTCCACATTCGGGTGATACTGCGCGGCATTCTTGACGGTGATGACCCGGTCGCCCTTCTTGGCGGCCTTGGTGAACACGGTGTTCAAGGGCATCGGCAAGCCCTTATCCACTTTCTTTTCCAGCATCGTGAACGGACGCACCGACTGCTCGTACGAGAAGCCGGTGATCACACCGTCCGACGACTGGTTGTCGAACTGCAGGAAGTGCCAGTGCGTGTTGACCTTGGAAGAATGGAAATTCGAGTGGTCGTCGTCTTCCCATTCGCTGGTCAGCATCCAGTCGATGCAGTCATAGATGTTCGACCGCACGACCAGCGGATACTTCCGGTCGTTGTTCTTCCGGACTTCCGCTTCTTCTTCGTGCAAGACATAGATCAACCCGCCTTCATCCATGATGGCCGGCGTGTCGCCCTGCTTGTCGGCCAACATCATCGGCGTGTGGATGAAGTGCACGTTGAACTTCTTAGACCCGGCATTCTCCGGGCACATGCTCCAGCGCCCGTTCTCGCCCGGCTTGGCCGGATAGGAACTCGGCAAGCCGTCCTCGTCGAGGTGGATCATGTCCAGCCACGGCGACGGATTGTGATTGTTCGAGAACGCCACACGCCGGCCGAAGTGCGGCTTCAAGTGCGGCCAGGACACCTTGCCGGTCGCCGGCTCGAAGATGATCGGCAGGCGCTCTCCCGGATGGGCCGATTGATAACGCGGATTCGGCACCGTGTTTTCACGTTCGGTCATGGCGCGGTTGCCCTGCCAGACCCAATCCACCACGCTCGCATCGTAGGCCAGGGTCTGCCCACGTTCGTCGTCCTTGTGTCCGGGTTTGCCCTGCGGCGGGAACTGCATCTCGACCCAATCCTTGATGGTCACGATGGCCGGTTCCGCCTTCCAATCGCTCTTGCCCTTCTCGATGATCTTGAACTGCTTGCCGAACCAATCGACGGTCTTGCCGATCAGCTCGTCCGAGGTCACGCCCACCTTGATCCGGCCCTTGCGGTCCGGCAATTCCAACAGGTCCGGCATCACGTCGTTATGATGCGCGCCCTGCTGAATGGTGTTGTAGACCCGCCAATAGCCCCACATGCCCGCGATGTAGTGATGGGCCACGTGGCAGTGGAACAGGAAGTCGCCCGCCAGCTGCTGGCAGAGACCGGAGCCGCACTCGGTCTCCAGGTCCATGGTCTCGGACGGACCGATGACTTCCACGTCGACACGGTCCGACTTGGTCCGGATCACCGGGTATTTCACCGGGCCGTTCTTGGCCGCATGCCACAGGGGCATTTCATCGATGGCCCGCGGGCTGCGCGGCCAACGGATGGAGCCGCCGTGCGGATGGTGCGAGTGGAACACTTCGGAGCCGCCGTGCACCAGCCGGAATTTGGCCGGGTCACCGAGGTAGCTGCGAGGAATCGTCGTAGCCGGATCGCCGAAGGTATAGGCGCTGTAGGCCATCGACTCGTCCTCGAAGCCGAAGTATTCGTGCTGCGTTTGCATGTTGTCGACGCCGAACGGTTCGCTGCGGTAGTTCAACGCACGGGCCACCGGGCGATAGACGTCGGTGAGCGGGTCGCGCTGCGGGATGAAGTCGCCCTTCTTGTTCAAGGGGCGGAAGGCCTCATCGCCGACCTCGTGATAGAACAGCACGAACTCACGGAAATCCGGGCCCGAGCCGTTCTTGATCATGACTTGCCAGCCGCTCTTCGCAAGCTGCGGCTCGCCGCTGCCCAACGGCTCCAGGTACTCGGATCCCTTCGGCTCGACCACGAAGGTGCCGAAGAGTCCCATCACGGTCAATTCACGGTCGTTGCTGTAGGAATGGAACTGCCGGCTGCCCTCCTGCTGCGTGGGCGGGATGTACCATTCCATCTCTACGGCCTTGCCCTTGGCGGCGATGCTGTCCGGATTGGTTGTCGTAGCCGGTTGACCCGTCGCCGACATGACCATGCTGGAGCCGTGGATGTTCAGGCTGACTTCTTCCTCACCTTCCAATTGGTTGCGAAGCGTGAGCTTCACACAGTCGCCCTGGTTGCCGCGGATGACCAGCGGCTGAATCCACTGGCTCTGCAGGCCGTTCTTCACGGCGCCCGGATCATATCCCTCTTTCTCACGGGCGTCCCGGTTGCGTGTCTCTTCCGCCCGGACCTTGTCGATGTTCTCCGTCAGCACGTACATGTAGCCGGGATAGTAGTCGAGCCACATGTTGAGGGAGATCTCGACGTTGATCGCGGAGACGTCATAGGCCCGCACCGGCGCCGTCGCCGGACACCGGCCGCCGCCGGTGGAGACCGGCTCGGCCCCGCTGTTCGACATCAGGAGAATGTCCTGATTGCCCGCGCCGTATTGGTGCAGCATGTTGACGTTGTTGTACTGCCCACCTGTCCGCTGCACTTCGGCGTCGTGCACCAACTGCTCATTGATCTTCTCCATGATGCGCTGGTGCTGGCGCTCCATCATGGCCGTCCGCTCGACATGCCCCTCCTGGGCATCCTCGATGATGGTCTGCCCCTTGAGTTGCTCAGCCCAAGCTGGTTGGCTGTGGGCCGTCGCGTGCAAATCCGCCGGCGCCGCCGACGCGATTGAAAACACGCCGAGACAGACCGAAGGCAGCATCACGCCCAACATGTACCGTAGGGCTGCGCGCGCCTTCCGTTGCTTCATCTTCCGAGGTCCACTTCGTCCCGATCTCATTGACCTACCTCCTCTTGAAACCATAATCGCTTCCCTGCAGAACGACGTGCGTGGTGCAGGCTCGAAGGGAGCCTGCACCGTCATAAGGTGGAACGCTCAGGAGGCCGGTCCTTCAGGCCCACTTATGATGTTCGCGGCAGCCGCGTGGCCTCCACAGGCACAGGCCCGCCATGGCCCGCGCCTAGGAACGCGAAGAAACCAGGAAGCGACGATCCGACCACGCACCTGCCGCTGCACGTACAAAGACGGACGGGGACTGAGCAATTTTCGTTCCTTTTCGCCACCATCAAGAATGGCAATGAATGTGGGATTTTTGGAGTGAATTGAAACGGTGACATGAAAAAATGGGGCGCAGACGCCCCATTAAAATTCCGCATGATCGCGAAACAGATTGAATTTGCTGGCAGGTGCGAGGTGTCCTAGAAATTATCCCGATGGGACAGCGACGCCCCATCGACAGAGGAAGCGGCAGCGGCGTAAGCGGCATCGTGAACGCACACGGTGAGGCGTGGCAGGAAACGGTGCGCGAACATACGACGCGTGAGCTAGAAGAGCTCGCGCAGTCCGTGCTTCTTGACCATCCGCTCGATGGTCTTTCGATCGACGCCGGCCTCCCTCGCGGCCCGCCCCATGTGTCCGTCATGCCGCTTGAGGAGGTCAATCAGGAACCCGCGCTCGAAGGTCGTGACCGCAACTTGCTTCGCATGTTTGAAGGAGCCCGGTTCGGCGGGCGCCGTGTCTTCGGCCCCATTCGCCCTGAGCCGCTCAGGCAAATGGGCGCGGGTAATCATCGGCCCGTCGGCCAAGACCGCCGCCCGTTCGATCACGTTTTGCAGTTCACGCACGTTTCCAGGCCAGCCGTAGGCCGAGAGCAGGTCGCTCGCATCCCGATCCAATTCCGGGACCGAGGTCGCCATCGCACCTTGCTGCCGGATGAACCGCCGGAGGAACTCACGCGCCAGCAAGACGACATCCCCCTCGCGCTGACGAAGCGGGGGCAGGGCGATGGGAATGACATTTAGGCGATAGTAGAGGTCTTCTCGAAACTCGCCGCGACGGCAAGCCGCCTCGAGATCCTGGTTCGACGCCGCGATCACCCGCACGTCGACGTCCATGAAGCGAATGCCGCCCACCCGCCGAACTTGCCGTTCCTGTAACACGCGCAGGAGACGCGACTGCAGGGTCTGGCTCATCCCGCTCACCTCGTCGAGGAACACGGTCCCGCCGGCTGCGATCTCGAACAGGCCAGGTTTCGAGACGTGGGCCCCGGTGAAGGCCCCTTTCTCATGCCCGAACAATTCGGATTCGAGCAGCGTATCCGGCAACGACACGCAGTCCACCGGAATGAAGGGACGATCGGCCCGCAGGCTGGCGTCGTGAATGGCATGGGCGACCAATTCTTTCCCCGTGCCGCTCTCGCCGTAGACCAAGACGTTGGACGGCGTCGGGGCCACTTTTTCGATCAAATCGAAGACCGACTGCATGGCGGCGCTCTCGCCGATCACCCGCGCCAATCCCGCATGGCGGGACTGCCTCGATTGACCGGCCAGTCCTTCCTCCCGCGTTTCCGCCTCGTTCGCCGCCCGCTCCGCCTTCACGGCCTGGCCGTCCTCGCCGAACGCGCGGCGCGCCACCTGTACGAGATCCGCGCTCGTAAACGGCTTGGTGATGTAGTCGAACGCCCCGTACCGCATCGAGGTCACCGCAGTCTGCACGGTGGCATGAGCCGTCAACAGCACGACCTGCACGGCAGGATCGAATCGCTTCGCGGCCGTCAGCACTTCGATGCCGTCCAAAATCGGCATCCGCAGATCCGTGAGGATCAACCCAGGGCGTTCCCGCTGAATCACGTCGAGCGCGCGAACCGGATCGTTTTCGGTCAGACAGTGATAGGGCACGCGGCTCAGAATGCGGCGACAGTTTTCCAGCGCATCTTGCTCGTCGTCGACGATCAAAACTTTTCCTGCAATCCCCATGGTACTCCTTCATGAGCGGGGGCTCCGCAGCCCACCGCAGGTAAGTACACGTCGAACGCCGCGCCGGAGGACTCGTTCCGCACCTCGATACGGCCACGGTGATCCGACACGATGCCGTAACTCAGAAATAACCCAAGCCCCGTGCCCTGGCCGGCCGGCTTGGTCGTAAAGAAGGGGTCGAAGATTCGATCGAGGATGGTCGACGGCACACCGGGACCGTTGTCCGAGACGCTGATACGCACCCAGTCCTCTCCTTCCACCGTCAGCCGTTCCGTCCGCAGGGTCACCAGGCCCTGGTTCGTGAAGCCGACCACTGCGTCGATGGCATTGTTGATCAGGTTGAGCAGCACCGTCTCCAACCGGTCTCGATCTCCCATGGCCGGCGCGAGTTCGGGCGACAGGTGCGACTCGATGCGGACCGACAGCGTCGCCACCCGTTCGCCCGCCATCGCCACACAGGTCCGCGCCACGCAGTTCACATCGAGCGGCTTCAAGGTCGAGACCGTGCCGCGCGAGAAGGTGAGAATGCTGCGGGTCACCCGCGAGATGCGCTCCGCCTGGGTGCGGATCGCCACCAGGTCCCGGCTCACGTCGTCGGGCACCTGCGTCTGCGCCGCTTCCGCCTCCATACATTCGATCCGGTTTAAAATGATGCCGAGCGGATTGTTGATCTCATGGGCGATGCCGCTCGCCACCTTGCCGAGCGTCGCCAGTCGTTCGGACAGCTCCAACTTCCGCATCTGGCGGGTAATTTCCGCCGTCTTCTCTTCGACACGGTGCGTCAGTTCCGCGTTCAAGGTTTCCAGTTCTCCACGGGAGGCCTGGAGTCGGTCCGCCATGCGATGCACGGCCACGGCCAGTTCCTCAAACTCATCCCCCGTCCTGATATCGAGCGGGCCATCGTAGGTACCCTGACTGATCGCTTCGACCCCCGTCTTCAACACCTGGATAGGCCGCGCGATACGCGCCGCGACATACCGTCCCATCGCCCAGAGCAACCCCAACATCACGACGCCGATGAGGGCCAGGTTCCTCAGCTGATCGCGAATCGGCGCGTAGGTTTCTTCCGGTTGCTGCCGCACGAAGACGTGCCAGGAGGTATCCGGCAGGTTCAGGCCCGTGACCGGCGCATACCCCACCACCGTATCGGTCGCCCCGTGGCCGTCGTCCTCCGCGATTTCCCACCCCGGATCCGAGGAGACGATCTTGGCCATCAACTGGCTGGGAATCCGATGCGCCCGTCGCGGCAGGATAGGACACACGAGGGGCTCGCCGGCCGCATCGAACAGCATGGCGTGGCCGGTCTGCCCGATGCGGATTTCTTTGATCATCGCAAACAGCGAGTCAAATCGGTAGGATGCCTTGATGGCGCCGATGATCGCATGCTGGTGGTCGTCCAGGATGGGAACGGCGATATCGATGGTCTCCTCAGGCGTCCGGAAGGAGCCTTCCTGCCCGGGAATCACGCCACTGACATAGACTCGGTCCAGTCCACCGCTCTGTAACGCTTCCCACCAAGGTTCCTGGCTGAGGAAATAATGGTCCGGCTCCGAGCTGGCGGCGACCAAGGCACCGTAGCGGTCGGTGATCAGCAGCCCGACCATCTTATCGCCGTCCCGCACCTTGGTTTCGAGGAGAAAACGGGAGAGTTCGGAATTCAGCAGGCGGGCGGCACTCTCACGACCCTTTTCCCATTCCTGCGCCCGCGCCTGGATGAGGCGCTGTGTCTCGGTCCATTCGCCCGGATAGGAGAGATTCGCGGCTTCCACCGGCTGGCGCACCCGCAAGGGCGCGGAGGCAAGGAGGCGTACCCCCTGCACCTGGCTCTGGACGAGCATGGTCAGCCGATCAGCGGCCTGTTCGGCGATCGCTTGGAAATTGCCGCCGATCACGTCGCGCAGGGACCGCATGCCGGACATCGACGCCAGCACCAGGCCGATCACCAGCGGGATGCAGCCCACCAGCACGATGGCGAGCACAATACGGCCCTTGATGGTGCGAATCGTCACGCCGGCCTCCCGCGTGACATTCTAAACAAGAGATAAAAGAAAACGCTACAGCCTGGCCCGGCGCGCCCTGGCACGATGGAACCCCCAGAGCAATAGGCCGGAGAGGCTCATGAAGAGCATCGGGACTCCGGGAATGTTGAGCAGGGTTTTTTCAAAGCCGAAAAAGTTCAACTGGTGCAACTGCATGACGGCAAAGTGGACCCTACGCCACCGCCCTTCGTCTTCCAGGATTTCCCCGGTCTGCCGGTCCAGCACGATCTCCGTGGCCTCGGCATCATCGAACCGGACGCGCACGGCATCGTAGACACGTTTCTTCTTTCGCGGCTTGTACCGCTCCACCTCCACGCCCAGCACCGGTGCCGGCGTCGGCACATATTGCGCGGCGATCACCGGCGCCAACTCCGGCGCGATCGGCGACAACCGTTCACCGGTCATGGCATCCACCAGCAGAATCACCGGCCCGCCCTCGGCCCGCACCTTCACTTCATAGAAGAGCCGCCCGAAATCAGCGCGGAGGACCGCCTGCTCGACGACCGCCCGTCCCTCGACAGACGACGCCGCCAACGCCAGCGCGCGATCGAGCGGCACCTGCGCGGAATCCACCGGCGGTCCTGCGAGCGGATGCCGCTTCTCCTTGTACCGTTCGTCCCAATAGAGAAACTTGGCATCCGCCCAGAGCAGCCCGGTCACGAGCGACAGGAGGAAAAACCCCACCGCGCCTATGCTGACCCAACGATGGGCCTGCCGGACGAGACGTTCGGCCCCTGCACGGCTCACGTTACTCCGCCCTCGAACGCTCAGCCTTCACCTGCAGGGACAGGGTGCTGCGATGCCGAACGGCTTCGTACGGCTTCCCTTGAAATTCCCCCGGCGTCGGTTCGACCTGTACGACTTCGAGGACATACCGCCCCGGCCACAGCGGGGTAAAGGCCAGGATACCTTCGGCGTCGCTCTTGAGTTCCTTGTCCCAGCCGTTGGGCGCGTGTACCAACACCTGCGTGTTCGGAAGCGGCTTGCCCTTGAAGACCGCCTTGACGACGATCTCTCCACCAGGAGCATGGGTCATGCGCCCCGTGGCCAGGCTCAGCCCCTTGGTCAGCGGGATCAGATCGAGGTCCATCGGGGCGACCGGTCCACGCTCATGCTCGTTGATGCGCCCCTCTTCCACACACAGGAAGGACGTTCGCGCGTAAAACATCGGCTTCACCACACCGATGTCATACTTACGCAAGTCCTGCACCGGCACCTGGGCCTGTTCGGCCAGCACGGCGTTGGGGCCCGGTGTACAGGCGGACAGGGAGCCGGCAAAGTGATTGATCTGCTTGGTCAGGGACACGTCGGTTCTGCCCTGCTTGGCGTGCTGCACCCGCAAGGTCACGCCATCGATCTGATCCAATCGCCCGCCTCGCTCCTCGCGCAGGAGCTCGGCGTACTCACCGAAATAGATCTTCAGCGGCAACCCCGCATCCGCCGATGCAGTCGCCTCCGTCTCGACCCAGACGAAGTGCGCCCCGGCGGGAGACGCAATCACCCCACTCCCCATCGCCACGATGCTCCACAATCCAAACATCAATCTCGTCCCCATCATGATCCAGACTCCTTGAGAAAAGGGGCCGTGCGGCCCCGTTGATCCGACCGGTTAAAACCTCCAGGAGAAGCCGCCGTAAAAGTTTCGGATTTCGCCCGGCTGGATGCCGATGAAACTTCCGGTCGTGCGTTGTGCGATGAACGACTCGTCGGTCAGGTTGCGCACACCGGCAAACAGGGCCCAACGCGCCTTCGGCGGTGCGTAGTTCAATCGCAGGTTCCAGATGGTGTAGGACGGAATCGCCCCGTTGGTGCCGAGGGCATTCTCCACCTGAGTGTTCGCCCCGTCGGTGAACTGCTGCGCGATGAACAGCGCATCCGCCTCGATCGAGGCGCCGGTCGGATGGTAGTAACCCACCAATCCATAAAAGGTCATGCGCGGCGCATAGGGCAGGTCCTTGCCGTCCGTGGCGCCGGAGAGCGATTTCGGCCGGAGCAGCGTGATGCTGCCCCTCGTGACGAACCCTTGCAGCGGGCGCACGATCTCCCCCCAGTCGAGGTGGAGCGTGCTTTCGATACCTTCCTGCAAGGTCTTACCCGCGTTGACGAACTGACTGCCCTGCTGCACGATTTGGTTGCTGAACTCGGCCCGGAACAGCGCGAGTTCTCCGCTCACGCCCGGTAGGATGGTAAAACGAACTCCGATGTCGGAGCTCAAGGCCCGCTCAGCCGACAAGTCTTGCGCCGTGCCGCTGGTCGGATCGACGGCATTGGCGAAGGTCGGCGGACGAAACGTGGTGTGCACGTGCCCAAACAACAGACTGTCCGGTGTGAGTTGATACTTGACCCCCGTGCCATAGATTAGTCCTTGCGTGGTCTTATAGCCCTTGAAATTGCCTCCCGCCGGAGGGACCGCATTCATGGTCTCCCGACTCTGGTTCACCTGCTCCCAGCGGATACCCGGAGAAATGGTCAGCGCTTCGGTCAGCCTGATGGCGGTCTCCGTGTAGGCCGCATAGGCCACCGATTCGAGGTCGGCATTGTTCGTCGTACTGCTGATTTTTGAGCCGGCCGTGCCGACGCCCCTGATGTCGGTCAAGCGTTCGGCATGGTAGCGGAATCCGGTGGTGATCCTTTGATCCAAGCCGAAAAGGGAAAAGGTGAACTGGTGCTGCGGCACCACGCCGAACACGTTAAATTTCCGCAAAAAATTGGTGCTCGTCTCGAGCAGCGTTCCATTGGCGGCTTGATCCTGGATGTACCAATTCCGCTCGAAGACATTGCCGTAGACGAGAACCTTGGCCTGGTTGTGGGCATTGATCTCCCGCGTCGCCGTGAGATCGATCGCTCCCCGCTGCCCCTTGAATTCATCCAGCGGTTTTCCCGCCAGGGTACGGTCGTTGCGATACTGCGTGGGGGTGAGGCTGCCCGGCGTCTGCGTCGTTTCCTCGTACCAAGAGATGTTGGCGGTGATCCTTGTGCGATCGTCCGGATTCGCCTCGAACCGCATCGTGAAATCATCCAGCTGGGACGCGCTCCGCTGCCGGAAGCCGTCCGACTGGCGACGGAGGTAGCCCAGTTGCGCGCCGAAGTTGCCGAAGTACCCGCCGTACTGCGTGTCGGACTGAAAGAAGTTGAAGCTGCCGAAGGTGTTCGTCGTAGAAAACGTCGGCGTCGCGGGGATGCGTTTCCGAATGAAATTGATCAACCCGCCTTGAGTGTTGGGCGAGTAGAGCACGGAGGCGCCGCCCTTGATCACTTCAATATGGTCGATGCGCTCGATCGGCACCATGTAATACGTGGAAGCATCCCCGAACAGGGCCGGCTGAATCGGCACATCGTCCAGCAACAGGAGGATGTTCTTGCTGCGCCGCGGATCCATGCCGCGGATGCCGATGTTCGGCCGCAACCCTTGGCCATACTCATCGAGCACGTTGACGCCGGGAATCCGGCGCAACATTTCATCCGCATTCTTGGGGCGCGCGCGCTGAATTTCCTCGCGGGTGACGACATTGACCGTGCCCGCAACCTCCTTGACCGCTTCCTGATCCGGCAGATTCCGCTCCTGCACATCCAACACGATGATTTCCGGCACCTTCACGGGCCTGGCTCCAGTCGAAGCAGGCTGGTCGGGCCCAGTCGTCGGTGCCGCCGACGCAGTGCCGTTCGCCGTCAGCACAACAGGAACCGCCGTGCGTCTGGCCCGTTCCAAGGTCACCGTATCGGCCGCCGTGAAGCGGAACGACAGGCCGGTTCCCGCCAGCAGCTCCGACAACGCCTCTTCCGGCGTATAGGTCCCGACCAGTTCGCGCGAGGTCCTGCCGGCCGCCACGTCGTCGGGAAAACTCACTTGGAGCCCCGATGCCAACGCAAAATCGCGCAACGCCGTGTTGAGGGATTGAGCCGGAATCCGATAGTGCCTTGTGGCTTGAGACTCTGTCGTTCCATCGGTCTGGGCGAAGGCGGTCGTCGCCAAAAGACTGAGCATCACGATCGCGACGCCCCAGCGCCTCCACCACTCGCCCCCTCGTCGCTCCGCCGCTCCACCTCCACGCGCCCCTCTCTCCATGCCAGCCTCCAGGGTGTCATGTTCACAGGCCATCAAGACGCGGATGTCCGCATCCATGAAGTCCTCTCTGTGCATGAACGTATGAGGAGGGAAAATTCCCCCCTCGACCGAGGTCGGGTATGCGCAAGAACAGAAACGACGGTGAGGGTCAGCGAATGATGATCACCCGGTCCGTCAGTCGGACCAGATGAATCGGGAGGGTATCGGCCAACGTCGCGACGATCTGCGAGGGATCGGAGAGGTTGTAGATGCCGGTGACCGGCAAGGACCGTAGAGCCGAATTCCAGACGAAGATAGCCCCATGATGGTAGCGGGCGAGTTCCCGCACCACCTCGGCCAAAGGCGTTCGTACGAATACCAGACGATGCTGCAACCAGGCTGCGTCGGCGGCGGCATCGACGCGGACCACCGACCCTGCGCCGTCCGGCTTCATTGATACCTGATCGCCTGCGGACAGACGAAGAACCTCGTCCTGGGGCCGCGCGCGATCCGTGACCTGCACCGATCCGTTCAGCACGGTCACCCGCACATCGTCGCCGTCGGCTCGGACCACAAATTGCGTCCCCAGGGCCGTGGTTTCGACGCCGCGGCTCCCCACGGTAAAGGGCCGATCGGGATCAGGCCGGACGGCGAAGGAGGCTTCCCCTCGCAACAATTGCACGATCCGCCGATCCGAATGGTAGCGAACGGCAATGGCACTGTCGGTATTCAGCGTGACGATCGACTGATCCGACAACGTCACCGCCCGTTGCTCCCCGACGCCCGTGCGGTAGTCGGCTCCCAGCCTGGCCATCAATTCCTGCCCGCCGAGCGCCATCACGAGGAGCAGACAGGCGGCCACAGCCGCCGTCCCCCACGCAGGCCACCACCAACGGGCTGGCCGGTGCTGCCGATCGACGGCGGCCAGGCTCTGCGCGGCGGCGTACCCCAGCTCCGGCGCATCCCACAAGGCCCGGACTTGGCGGAAGGCACGGGCGTGCGCCGGACTTTGCGCGCACCACCCCTCCAAACGTCGCCGCTCGGCTTCGGAAAAATTTCCGGCCGCCTGCCGCACGAACCAGGCGGTCGCCTCTTCCCTCAATCGACGATCCGGCGATGGCTCGCCGAAGGATGGCTCCGAACGGTGGTCTTCAGATCGCATGGGGCCTACGGTGGAGATGCACGCCGAATCTGTCCGAGCGGTCGCCTCACTATATCCTCTTTCGCCCGACGTGTCAGCCCGCGCCGTTCCTATAAAACAGGCACGTCCTTGGAAGGCAACGCATCTTGGCAGCAGGCCATCGCCCGGACGAGATGTTTTTCGACGGCGCGCTCTGAAATCCCCAATCGCGCCGCAATCTCCTGATAGGAATACCCCTGCACCCGCCGCATGGCGAAGACGGCCCGCGTCCGTTCGGAGAGCGTGGACAATGCCCTCTCCAACATCGCCACCACCTGCTTGTCGTGCGCCTGGGCATCCACCGCTCGCATGTCGGTGGGCACCTGTTCGGCATCTTCCAGCGGTGCCTGCCGTCGACCGCGAAATTTTTGTTTGCGGAAATGATCCAGCGCCAGGTTGGTGGCGGTCCGGAACAGAAAGGCCCGAGGAGACGAAATGACCTGGGAGGTGGGGACATCAGCAAGACGGATGTAAGCCTCCTGCGCGAGATCGGCCGCCGTTTCTCGGCACCTCACCATCCGCCGCAACATAGCCAGAAGATCACGCTGGTGTTCGAGAAACAACCGCTCCAAATCGAGGGAAGGCAAGGTATCCATGCGGGGGGCAGCGTAGAGAAGGGAGCCCGAAAAGAGAATGATCGGATTCCAGAAGCGGCAGGCCGCCCGTCAGGCGGCAGGATGGAGAGAGGCGGCCCGGATCCGCGCCCAGCGCAACCGGAGGCGATCGAGGAACAGGTAGACGACGGGCGTCGTATAGAGGGTGAGCACTTGGCTCACCAGCAGGCCGCCCACGATCGCAATGCCGAGCGGACGCCGCAACTCCGACCCCACCCCCGTCCCCAGCGCCAGCGGCAAGGCGCCCAGCAGGGCCGCCAGGGTGGTCATCATGATGGGCCGGAAGCGCAACAGGCAGGCTTCGTAGATGGCCGCTTCCGGGCTCTTCCCCTCGCCGGCACGTTCACTCTGCAGCGCGAAATCGATCATCATGATCGCGTTCTTCTTCACGATGCCGATCAGGAGCATGATGCCGATCAAGGCGATCATGCTCAGCTCCGTCTTGAAGAGGAGCAGGGCCAACAAGGCGCCGACGCCGGCGGACGGCAGGGTCGAGAGAATGGTGATCGGATGGACGTAACTCTCGTACAAAATGCCCAGCACGATGTAGACCGTGACCAATGCGGCCAAGATCAGCCACGGCTGATTGTCGACCGACGACTGAAACGCCTTGGCGGTGCCTTGGAAGGTTCCGCGCACGGCGGCGGGAAGATTGATCTCGTGCATGGCCCGGTCGATGGCCTGCACCGCCACCCCCAGCGACACCCCCGGCGCCATGTTGAAGGACAGGGTTACCGCTGGAAACTGTCCCTGGTGGTTGACCGAAAGGATCGTGTTCGTCGGTTCATAGCGCGTGACGGCGCTCAAGGGCACCTGCCCCCCGTTCGGCGCGCGCACGTAGATGTCGTGCAACGCCGCCGGATTCTGCCAGTATTGCGGCGCCACCTCCATCACCACGTGGTACTGGTTCAGCGGCGTATACATGATCGAGACCTGGCGCTGCCCGAACGCATCGTAGAGGGTGTCGTCGATGAGCTGCGGACTCAGCCCAAGCCGCGACGCCGTGGCGCGATCGAACACCACCAGGGATTGTTGGCCACGGTCCTGCTGGTCGCTGTTCACATCGACCAGTTCGGGCAGGGTCCGCAACTTGGCCTCCACGATCGGCGACCAGGTGTTGAGTTCAGCCAGATCCACGCTCTGCAACGTGTATTGATATTGCGCGCTGCTGGCGCGCCCGCCGATGCGAAGGTCCTGAATGGGCTGCAGGTACGTCGGTGCGCCCGGCACCTTGGCGAGTTTCGGTCGCAGCCGCGCGATGACCTGGTCGGAACTCATCCCGCGTTCTTCCAGCGGTTTCAGGGCGATGAACATCCGGCCGGTGTTGGTGGTCCCGGCATGGCCGCCGCCGCCGGTAAACCCGGTCACGGTGGCTACGGCGGGATCGCTCTTGATGATGTCGACCACCTCGGCCAGCTTGTCCCGCATGGCCTGAAAGGAAATATCCTGCGCGGCCTGGATGTTCCCGAAGAGCCGGCCGGTGTCCTGCTGCGGGAAGAATCCCTTGGGCACCAGGATGTACAGGTACACGGTGAGCGCCATGGTGGCCAGCGTCACGGCCAACATGGTGCGCGGATGCCGCAACACCCAGCGCAGGCTCGCGGCATACCCCCGCCGCATCGCCTCGAACAGCCGCTCGCCGGCACGAGCCCACCAGCCCTGGTGACCGGTGCCTTCCGCCGGCAACACCCGCGCACAGAGCATGGGAATCGTCGTCAGCGACACCACCAGCGATACCAGGATCGCCACCGACAGGGTCACGGCGAATTCCCGGAACAGCCGCCCGAGCATGCCGCCCATGAGAAAAATCGGAATGAACACCGCCACCAGCGAGAGGGTCATCGACACCACCGTGAAGGCGATGTCCCTGGCGCCGCGCAAGGCCGCCTCCATCGGCGGCACCGCCTGTTCGCGATATCGCGTGATGTTCTCCAGCACCACGATCGCATCGTCCACCACGAACCCGGTCGCGATCGTGAGCGCCATCAGCGACAGGTTATCGAGGCTGTAGCCGCAGAGGTACATCACGCCGAACGTCCCGATGAGCGACACGGGCACCGCCACGCTCGGGATCAGGGTGGCGCGAACGTTCCGCAGGAACAGAAACACCACCAGAATCAC
The DNA here is from genome assembly GCA_015709715.1 of Nitrospira sp. Taxonomy (NCBI): domain Bacteria; kingdom Pseudomonadati; phylum Nitrospirota; class Nitrospiria; order Nitrospirales; family Nitrospiraceae; genus Nitrospira; species Nitrospira sp. The sequence goes on along the minus strand of CP054184.1, from coordinate 3,133,050 downwards.
CAGGCCGACGGAAATGAGCAGCGTCCGTTCCACATCGTGGAGGGACGCGCGGATCACCGGCGTCCGGTCCATGACGACCGAAAGGGAGATGCTGCCGGGCAGCGACGCTTCCAACTGCGGCAATCTCGCCCGCAACCGATCGACGGTTTCGATGATGTTGGCGCCCGCCTGCCGGTAGATGATGACCAGCACCGCGGGCGTGCCGTTGGCGACTCCCATGGTCCGCAGGTCTTCGACGGAATGCTCGACCGTCGCTACGTCGGACAGCTGGACGGCCCGTCCGTCGCGATAGGCCACGATCAGCGGCAGGTAGTCCTCGACCTTGTGGAGTTGATCGTTGGTGCGGATCTCCCACGTCCGGTCGTCGCGCGTGAGCTGCCCCTTCGGCCGATTCACGTTCGTCGCGGCGAGCGCCTGGCGCACCTCCCCCAGGCCGATGCCGTACTTGTTCAAGGCGGTCGGGTTGAGGTCCACGCGGATGGCCGGAAGCGAACCGCCGCCCACCGCCACCTGCCCCACGCCCTCCACCTGCGACAACTTCTGCTGCAGGATGCTCGACGCGGCATCATACATTTGGCCGCGGGTGACAAGTTCGGAGGTCAAGGCCAGGATCAGGATGGGACCGTCGGACGGATTCACCTTGCGATAACTGGGGCTCGTCGGCAGATTCGACGGCAGATCGGCCCTGGCGGCATTGATCGCCGCCTGGACGTCGCGCGCGGCACCGTCGATATCGCGATGCAACTCGAACTGCAGCGTGATGTTGGTGCCGCCGATGGTGCTGGACGAGGTCATTTCCGTCACGCCCGCAATACGGGTGAACTGGCGCTCCAGCGGCGCCGCCACGGACGAGGCCATCGTCTCCGGACTCGCGCCGGGCAATGAGGCGGACACGTTGATGGTCGGGAACTCCACCTGCGGCAAGGCAGCCACCGGCAGGTACCGGAAAGAGACGAGCCCCACCAGCAGGACAGCGATGGTCATCAGCATGGTGCCGACGGGGCGCCGGACGAACGGGGCGGAGAGGTTCATGGGCGACCTGCGGAAGCCAACGCCTCGGCGGTCGGCGCCTCAGGGGCACGCCGCCGGAACCGCGCGGCCAGCCGGCCGAGCGCCAAGTACACAACCGGGGTCGTATAGAGGGTCAAGAGCTGGCTCAGGATCAAGCCTCCGATGATGCTGATGCCGAGGGGCCGCCGCAATTCCGACCCCACCCCAGATCCCATCGCCAGCGGCAGAGCGCCCAGCAAGGCGGCCATCGTGGTCATCATGATGGGACGGAATCGCAGGAGCCCCGCCTCATAAATCGCCTCTTCCGGCCGCTTCCCGTCGGTCCGTTCGGCGTCCAGGGCGAAATCGATCATCATGATCGCGTTCTTTTTCACGATCCCGATCAGCAGGATGATGCCGATCAAGGCGATGACGCTGAACTCCATCCGAAACAGGATCAACGCCAGCAACGCGCCGACGCCGGCCGACGGCAGCGTGGAGAGAATGGTCAAGGGATGCAGATAACTTTCGTACAGGATGCCCAACACGATGTAGACCGTCACCAGCGCGGCCAAAATCAACATCGGTTCATGTTCGAGCGAACCCTGAAAGGCCTGCGCCGCTCCCTGGAAACTGCCGCGGATGCTCGCCGGCAACCCGAGTTCCTTCGTCACCTGCCGGATCGCTTCCACCGCCTCACCGAGCGACCCCCCCGGCGCGAGGTTGAAGGAAATCGTGACGGCCGGAAATTGGCCTTGACGGCTGATGACCAGCGGCGCGGTCCCCTCGGCGACCCTGGTGAACACGTTCATGGGCACCGGCCCGCCCGCGCCCCGCACCTCTAAGGCCTGCAGCGCCTCCGGCCCCTTTTGAAATTCCGGCAGTACTTCCAGGATCACGCGGTACTGATTCAGCTGGGTGAACATCGTAGAAACCTGCCGTTGCCCGAAGGCATCGTAGAGCGTGTCCGTGATGAGCTGCGGCGTGATGCCCAGACGCGACGCTGTATTCCGGTCGATCGCCACCACGGACGCGAGCCCTCGGTCCTGTTGGTCGCTGCCGACATCGCGCAGCTCCGGTCGAAGCTGCAGCGCCTCCAATACCTTGGGGGCCCAGCGGTTCAACTCCTCCGGGTCGGCATCCTCCAACGTGTATTGGAACTGGGTGCGGCTCACGCGATCCTCGACCGTGAGGTCCTGGACCGGCTGCAGGTGCAGGCTGATGCCGTCCACCTCGCCGGCCCGCGCCTCCAACCAATGGAGCACCTCGTCCAGGGGCGGCCGTTGGTCCAGCGGTTTCAGATTGAGATAGATCCGGCCGCGGTTGAGGGTGCTATTGACGCCGTCCACCCCGATGAACGAGGAGAGGCTCTCCACGGCCGGTTCCTCCAAGAGCGCGCGCGCCAAGGCCTGCTGCCGTTCCGCCATCACGGGGAATGAAATACTTTGCGAGGCTTCCGTCATGCCCAGCAGCACCCCCGTGTCCTGCAGCGGGAAGAAGCCTTTCGGAATGAAGAGGAAGAGCAGCAGGGTGGCGGCCAATGTCGCGCCGGTCACGAACAGCGTGGCCCGTTGACGTCGAAGGACCCAACGCAGGCTCGCTCCATACCAGGCGATGATCCGGTCCAGCCAGGCCTGCGCAGCCTGCGACAGCCTGCCTGGTGTCCTGTCCCGCCGCTCGCGCAAGAGCCGCGCGCACATCATCGGCGTGAGCGTGAGCGAGACCAGCGCCGAGATGAGGATCGTGATGCTCAGCGTCACAGCAAATTCGCGAAACAACCGTCCCACGACGTCGCCCATGAACAACAGCGGAATCAAAACCGCGATCAAGGAGACGGTCAGCGACAGAATCGTAAAGGCGATCTGCTGCGAGCCCTTGAGCGCCGCCTGGAACGGACTGTCGCCCCGCTCGATGTAGCGCGCGATGTTCTCGATCATCACGATCGCGTCATCCACGACGAAACCAGTCGAGACCGTCAAGGCCATCAAGGTCAGATTGTTCAGGCTGAAGCCCATCAGGTACATGAGGCCGAAGGTGCCGATCAGCGACAGCGGCACCGCGGCGGCGGGGATCACGGTGGCGGAGAGGGAGCGCAAGAAGAGGAAGATCACGAAAATGACCAGCCCCACGGCCAGCACCAGTTCGGCCTGCACGTCCCGCACGGTGGACCGGATGGAAGTCGTGCGGTCGGTCAACACCACTGCCTGCACCGCCGCGGGCAAGGTCCCCTGCAACTGTGGCAGCAGCCGTTTCACCCGGTCGACCACCTCGATCACGTTGGTACCGGGTTGCCGTTGGATGTTCACGATGACGGCAGGCTGCTCGTTCATCCAGGCGGCCTGCTTGGCGTTCTCCACGTCGTCGAGCACCTCGGCCACTTCGGAGAGGTGCACCGGTGCGCCGTTGCGATAGGCCACGATGAGGGCCTTGTACTCCTTGCTGGTGAAGAGCTGATCCGTGGCGTTGATGATCGAGGCGCGGCGCGGGCCGTCGAATCCGCCCTTGGCCTGGTTGACGTTAGCCGCGGCGATGGCGATGCGCAGGTCTTCCAGCGTGAGTCCGTAGGCGGCCAAGGCTCGAGGATTAGCCTGCACCCGCACGGCGGGCCGTTGCCCGCCGCTGATGCTCACGAGCCCGACGCCCGACAACTGCGAGATCTTTTGCGCGAACCGCGTTTCCGCCAGGTCCCGCACCTGGGGCAAGGGAAGGGTCGCCGAGGTCAGGGCCAAGGTGAGGATGGGGGCGTCGGCAGGATTGACCTTGTTGTAGACCGGCGGCGCCGGAAGGTCGCGCGGCAGGAAGGTGGCCGCGGCATTCATCGCCGCCTGCACTTCCTGTTCGGCGACATCGAGGTTGATGTCCAGGCTGAACTGCAGTGTGATGACCGAACTGCCGCCCGAACTGGTGGAGGTCATCTGCTTCAGCCCGGGCATTTGCCCGAACTGACGCTCCAGCGGAGCCGTGATGGAGGAGGTCATGACGTCCGGCCCCGCACCGGGGTAAAACGTCGTCACCTGAATGGTTGGATAGTCGACTTGCGGAAGGGCCGACACCGGCAGCTGCCGATAGGCGACGGCACCGGCGAGGAGGATCGCGATCATCGTCAGGACCGTGGCGACCGGCCGTACGATGAAGAGCCGCGACGGGTTCACGTCCGCTTCCCTGGCCTCGCCCGCTCGGCCCCTGGAGCCGGCTGATCCTGTCCGGTCGGCAGGGCGCCGGCCGCGGGCCGCAATTCGATCTTGCTGCCTTCGCGGAGTTTCTCGGTGCCGTCGACCACCACCGATTCCCCCGCCGCCAATCCCTGCTCGATGGCGCTGTCTTCACCCTGCACCACCCCCACGGTCACGGGCCGCACGCTCACGGTCTGGTCCTCGTTGCTCACGACATACACGAAGGTCCCCTTCGGCCCGCGTTGCACGGCGGCGGAAGGCACCACCGTAGCGCCTCGTTTGACGTCCAGCAGAAGGCGCGCGTTCACGAACTGGTTGGGGAACAGTTCCCCGTCGTCGTTGGGGAAGACCGCCTTCAAACGGACGGTCCCGGTGGTCGGATCGATCTGGTTGTCGACGGTCAGGAGCGTGCCGGTCGCCAGCTTGCGTTTCTGCTCGCGGTCGAACGCTTCCACAGTCAACTGCCGATCGGCCTTCAACCGTTCCATCACGGCAGGCAGATGGTCCTCCGCCAGCGTGAACACCACGGTGATCGGCTGTAACTGCGTGATCACCAGCAGGCCGTTGGGATCGTTGGCCCGCACGATGTTGCCCGCGTCCACGAGGCGAAGGCCGATCCGTCCGTTGATCGGGGCGGTGATGCTGGAATAGGTCAGCTGGAGCTTGGCATTGTCGATCTGCCCCTGGTCGGCCCTGACGATCCCCTCATATTGCCGCACCAACGCTTCCTGCGTGTCGAGTTGTTGCTTGGGGATGAAGTTTTGCTTGTGAAGGTCCCGGTACCGCTCCAGATCCAGCTGGGCATTTTTCAATTGGGCCTGGTCGCGCGCCATCTGCCCCTCGGCCTGGATCAGCTGAACTTCGAAGGGGCGCGGATCGATTTGCGCGAGCAGCTCGCCGCTCCGAACCTGTTGCCCTTCCTTGAAGAGCACCCGCATCAGTTGGCCGTCCACCCGGCTCCGCACCGTGACGGTATTCAAGGGAATGACGGAGCCCAGGCCGTTCAGGTAGATGTTGATGTCGCCGGTCCTCGCCGTGGCCGCCACCACCGGCTGGCTCCGCGCCGCCGCAGCCGGACGCTTGTCCCCGCCGCGCGGTTGCGCCTCGCCGGGCCGCGACATCATGGCATAGACCCCCACGGCAAGCAGACAGGCGGCCGCCAAGCCGATCAACCAGCGTTTCAAGAGCGTGGCAAACCGTACCGATTCAGACATATCGGCATCATACCCTATTCACGGTCAAACCAGCAGTGGGATGTCGCGATCGATGCAAGGGGGTTACCGCCAATGCTGCTTCACCACCGCTTGCACTTCCTCAGCCAAGGCCATGACGGCTCTGCTGCGATAGCCCCCCTTCTTCCATAACAGGCCGACCCCGCGACGCGGGGTCGGATGCTTGAGGGGAATGCCGCGGAGCGCCTGGTTCCGCCCGATGCCCAGGGACAAGCGGGGCAACAGGGTGGCCAATCTGCTGGTACGCACCGTCGCCAGGATGCCCTCGATGGAGTTCATCTCCACGATCACTTTGGGCTGGATCCCCGCCTGCTCGAAACCGGCGTCCAACAGGCGGCGGGTACAAAACAGGGCGGGCAAGAGGATCAACGACTCGTGGTTCAAGGCCGAGAGCGTGAGCTGCCGGCATTTCGCCAAGGGATGGCGGGGCGCGGTAATCAGGACGAAGTCTTCTTCGAAGAGCGGCTGGCTCACCACCCGTTCCGACGCCACCGGCACGAAGCCGATGCCGACATCCAGGGTCCCCTCTTCTACGCCCCGTTCGATGTCGGGGCCGGACAACTCGTCGAGTTTCAGCGACACCAAGGGATAGCGGCTCGAAAAGCGCGCCACGATGGCGGGAATGAGATAGGCATTGACGGTCTGCACCACCCCCACCGTGAGGGCTCCACGCTGCAGGCCTTCCTCTTCGGCGATCGCCGTTCGGGCCAGGTCCATCTCCCGCAAGGCTCGTCTGGCATGGTCACGAAAAATGGCTCCGGCGCGCGTCAAGTGGACGGACCGTCCCACGCGATCGAACAGAGGCACCCCCACCTCCTCCTCCAATTGTTTCACCTGTGCAGATAGGGCCGGCTGGGACACGTGCAACCCCTCCGCCGCCTTGGTGAAATGCAGCTGGTCGGCGACGGCCAAAAAGTAGCGAAGGTGGCGAAATTCCATGTGTCTTCATATCATAACTAGCGGTGATCGATCTAATCAGAAGAAATGCTTGGACGGCGCCGACGGCGAGGCACTAGGGTGACGAACAGCCAGTCACACGGAAGGAACCGCGCGTGGAACAGGTCATCGGAAGGCTCCGTTCCATCCAAGTCGGGATGCCACGGGCCGGTCGGACCGACGAGGAAGAGCCCAGGCCTTGGACTACGGGGATCTATAAGGCCTCCGTCGCAGGCCCCATTCCGCTCGGACGAATCAACCTGCGGGGCGACGGGCAGGCCGACCTCGTGCACCATGGCGGGCCCGACAAGGCGGTCTGCGCCTATTCCGCAGACCATTGGCCCTATTGGCGTCGGGTGCTCTCGACGGAAACCCTGACGGGAGGCGGCTTCGGAGAAAATTTTACCCTGGAGGGGCTCACCGAGGCCGATCTCTGCATCGGGGATATGGTCGCCGTCGGGAGCACGCTGATCCAGGTCTCGCAACCCAGGCAACCCTGTTGGAAGCTGGCCCGACGCTGGCAGATCCTGGACCTCGCCCTGCAGGTCGAACAGACGGGGTTCACCGGCTGGTACTTTCGTGTGCTGGAGGAAGGGAGGGTCGAGGCGGGCCAAATCCTTCGCCTCGTCGAACGTCCCTGCCCGGAATGGACCATCGCCGCCGCCAACCGCGTCATGCACCACGATCGCGATAACCTGGCGGAGGCCGAACGCCTGGGCCGCTGTCCCTACCTCTCGACCAGCTGGCAACAGACGCTGCAACGCCGGTGTCGTGATCGAGTGGCGCCCGATCCGCAAGCGCGGCGGTTCCAGGACGGACAACCGTAATCACCGTCATCACCCACTGTTCAGGAGGCTATCATGACTCGTATATTGTCCGCTGTCTGCGCGCTCGCCCTCGGCTCCACCCTCTCCATGTCCGCATGGGCCCTCGCCGAGGAAGCGGCCACCATCACCATTGTCGCTCCGCAGAACGGAACGACCGTGAGCCCCACCTTCGACATCAAGTACGAAATCGTCAACGGTCCGCACGGCGGGCACGCACACGTCTACCTTGACGGTGCCTATCAGAAGGGCTTCAAGGGGACCTTCAGCCGCGTTCCCAAGGGGTCCCATACGATTACGGTGAAGATCGCCGACCATGATCACAAGGACGCCGGCACCGCGTCCGACAGCGTCACGATCACAGTGACGGAGTAGCGACGAACGGATCGGGCAGCGCCGGCTCGTTATTGGACCCCCTGCGTCGAGGCGTGGCTGGCGCTGCTGCGCAGATCCATATTGAGTACGACCGGGCTGTTCGGGTTCTTGGGGTCGATTTTCGTCGGCATGCGGTCGGAAGAGAGCTTCGTGAGGGGCACAGCGACGATATGCGCCGCCTTGGCCGACGGATTCGAATAGAGTTCCAAGCGCACGGTCTTGGGCCGCTGCGCCGGAGCGACCTGCACCATCAACTCCTTCTCCACAAATCCCACCACCATTCCACTGCCGTCGGCCAGCTTGTGGATTTCATAGGCGTTCGCCGTCGGGGCCGCCCGCTGGAGGACGAGGTCCGGACTCTGCGTCACCAACGCCATGCCCAGAAACTTGGGTTCAATGAAGCCGTAGGAGCCGGTGGGGGCCTGCGAGAACATCACCTGTGAGGCGGAGGCGCCCAGCTCGGCCACCGCATTCTTGGCCCGCAGCTGCCGCCGCAAGTCGGCCTCGGGCCCGGTCGTCTCGATGAACACCGCCGAAGGGGCGGCCTTTTGTACAGGCAACACCTCGGTCTTGCCGCCAGACGCCGCATCGACCGTGAGCGGAAACGCCGAGAGGAGCAGGGCGAGCAGGCACCCTATCGCTACGTCGCGGCGGAGCCTGAAGCGAAGCGGGCTTGTTGCATGGTCAGACATGAGACCGATCCTCCTGTAAGAAATCGCGGACGTGTGGTGGGCAGATTCTAAGAAGCTGCAGGCTGAAAATCAAACCGGCGGGAACGGAGAGAGCTAGGGGTGCTCCTAGTGCCGAACAGCCTTCGTACTTCCTAGGATAGAGACAATATCGACTCTAGCGGAAAGGGGACGCCTATGCACTGCCATCGCTGCCAAAGCCTGATGTTTCCGATCGACCTGCGCGACTGGGGAGGCGGCCCCATGCATGAATCTCCCGTCGCCTGGCGTTGTTTCGCCTGCGGCGATATCGTCGACCATCTCATCGCCATGAACCGAAACCGCACGGAGAACAACAGGGAGGAGTGGCGCAAAGGAGGCGCCCGCCATCGCGTGGCCGCCTTGGGGTTCCCGCGGTAGGCCCGGCAGGCCTGGCCACATTCGGTTAGTGGTCAGGCCCACCCTCGGGGGCTCCTTCCGGCACCAGCGAGGTGTCGCAGCGCACGATTAGGCAGGCAATCTCCAACACGTCGCGGCCGATCAGGTCGGGCCACCGTTGCGCCGTCATGTCCCAGGCCTGCTCCCGGCCATCGGTCAACAGGACGGTCTTGCACCCCACCCCGCGACCGACCTCGATACTGTTCAACAGATCCCCCACCAACCAGGATTGTGCCAGGTCGATCTGGAGTTTCTCCGCCGCATGGCGCAAGGCCTTCGCTCCAGCGAACCGCGCCCCCACCTGGTCGTCCGTGAATAACACGATGGTGTAGCCGGACAAAGCCAACAGCCGCAAAGCCTTCCAGTCATCGGACGTCAGGGTGGCGGCACTGGCCGAGACCGAGGCGGCGCTCTCGACCAGGCCCGTCGTCGCAAAGAACACCGCCCGCTCCGTCATGCCCCCCTCGCTTTCTTGATCTTCACCCCGGCCTTCCGCGCCTTGGAAAGACCGATCGCGATCGCCTGTTTGCGGGACTTCACCCGATGTTTCCCCCGCTTCAGGTGTCTCATTTCTTCCTCGACGAAGGCGCCGGCTTGTGTGCTGGGAGCCTTCCCCTCACGTTTCGCTTTCCGTGCCTTTCGAATGGTCTTGTTCTCCGGCATGTCACCCTCCTTGGTCATCCATACATTTCCTTGCTGGCCGGTGCCCGCCCCTCGGCCCCTCCGAGGCCGGACCGCCCGTTGCTTCGTGCCGCGAGACGGCCCGCCACATAGGCGGCCGCGCCCAGCGCCGCGGCCGCCACCAACCCTCGTCTCTGATTGAGCCAGAACTGCAAACTGAACTCGTAGGCACCACGGTCGAATCGACCATGCGCCCCATAATCTCCCGGCAAGGGCTCGAACAGATTGTTCGGCCGATCAGACTTGATCGGCTCCGCCGTCTGCTGGGCATCGTATCCATTCCAGGCTAGGTAATGGTCCAAGAGACCGGGAATAAACTTGTCGCCCACGATGGCCTTGACCGTCGGCAGTCCCACGCAGACTTCACGCCGGCGATGGCACGCAGCCCAAAGGATCGCCCGCGCAATCACCTCCGGTTGATAGATGGGCGGAACCGGTTGCGGATGATAGGGCATGCGCGACTTGATCCAGCTGAACTGCGGGGTGTTCACCGCCGGCAACTGGACGGTCGTAATGTGGACGCGACTCCCGTCGTGAATGAGTTCGGAGCGGAGCGATTCGACGAACCCCTGCACGGCATGTTTCGCCCCGCAATAGGCTGACTGCAATGGGATAGATCGGTAGGCCAAGGCCGACCCTACCTCAACGATCACGCCCTCATCGCGGGGCACCATCCGGCGAAGGGCGGCCAACGTGCCATAGACATACCCCAGATAGGTCACGTTCGTGACGCGCTGAAATTCCTTCGCCGTCATCTCGAGGGCGGGCGACAGAACCGACACCATCGCATTGTTCACCCAGACATCGATCGGCCCGAACCGTCCCTCCACCGCTGCGGCCGCCGCCTCCACCTGCTCGGCATCGGCCACATCGGTCGGCAAGACCAGCGCGCGTCCCCCTGCGGCCTCGACTTCCTTCTTCGCACCTTCCAAGCCGTCGCGGCCCCTGGCGAGGAGCCCGATCCAGGCGCCTCGTCGGGCGAACTCCCGCACGGCCGCCCGGCCCACGCCGGCCGAGGCTCCGGTAATCACCACGATCGGCGGACGACGATCAGCTGACTGGTTCACGCTTCCCTCCTCCTCTTTTTTTGATGACCTCAAAAACCCGCCTATGGGCCAGGTGGAGGGGGCAACAGCGGCGTCGGGTCGTAGCCCTCCATGGGATGACCTCCCAATGCCAGCAGCACCACTACCAACCCCATCAACACGAGCATGTAAAATCCGAATCGGAACGCGCCCGTGTAGGGCGTGTTGAACAGCCCGAAGGCATACAACCCGGTCAGAATCATCCCCATCAACACGACTGCCACGAGTAAGGTGATCATGCTGTGACCCTCCGTTCTTTCGGGCCGTCCTTGGACGGCGGCGCCTTTCGTGGCGGCTCGTCATAGGGCGGCTCCCTGCGCTGCGGCCGATCGACCGGCGGATCGCCTTGCGGTGGCGCCGTGGGTTCCGGTTCACGAATCGGGCTCTTGCCCGTCATGGTCATCATTGCGAAACCTCCTTCCAGAGCGCAGTCCACCCCCCGCCGAACCGTTCGGACGGAGCGCCGCGGATCAACGACAGCGCAATCGCGGCAATACCCGCCGCCAGACTCCCGCAGGCCCGCTCGTCGGGATACGCCAAGAGGAACGGGGCGACGAGCAGCCAGGTTCCCAAGACGACGTTGATCCAGCGGATGGGTCGCACGGATTCCGAAGCCGCAATCAGGCCGAAGGTCGCCATCCAGGCCCCGACGACCTGGTTGTTCATCCGCGCGGCGCCCGCGTATTGCAGCAGATCCGGCGAAGCCACTAACCAGACGCCGATCACACTCGTCGCCACATGGGGCCACATGGTGCCGCCTCCTCGCTCCGCGCCCGATCTCCCTGCCAGAAGGCCTGCCACAGCGACATCCGCCGGTCGCACGTCCGTTTCAAAAACTGCAGGCTCGCCAACACTTCATCCATGGCCGGACCGACCATCACCACCGAGATGAGCGCCGACAGCAGACAGAGCGTGCACCAGGCCTGGAGCCACACCGCCTGCGCGATCACCAGCAACACGCTCACGAGCCCCAACGGACCGACGGCCACGCCGAACAGCACCACGATCCAGGGCATCGTTCTCCAGCGTCTCGTGCCGCCGACCGCGCCCGCGACGGCATCCACCAGATAAGCCAGCGCGCCGAGCGCGGCATCCGGAACCGGCAGCAGCCGCGACAGGTCGGAATGCAAGACCTGTTCACTGCCTCGATCGAAGAACGGCTCCCATACCCCATCGATCTGGCCGAGCTGATAGAGGGCCAGATAGAACGAGAGCCCGAAGCCGACGATGGCGACGGCAATCAACCAGAGGCGCTCGCTCCAACCGGACGGATTGTAGGTCCAGCCGGGAGGCGCAGCAGGATCGATCGGACGCGCAGGCTGTGGCATGACCCCATTCAATTCCATCATTACCTGCGAACACACTCAGCAAGAGCGGTGCCGAGAAGGCGGCGCAACCTCATGATGCTTCGCCAAGCCTCGCTGGACGCATCCAGACAAGTCGTAGGTTCGCGAGGCGCTCGCCATCACGCTCCGTATCATCGCGCGATTCGACGGAAGACTTGTCCGATGCAGGACAGGTTGTCCCTGCGGCAACCGGACAGGCCATAGCCCGACCTGTCCTCCCTCCAGATGGAAAGCCCACGACAGTCGCGCTGTTCCGTCACGCGATGCGGAGTCTCACGCGCAAGGCCCGGCTCTTGCTCTCTTCTCTCACCACGTAGAACAACGACTCAACCCAGAGAAGGAGGAGCCATGCGGAACCAGATGAAGATGACGAAGACAAAGAGGGCTGAACGAATGCTGTGCGCAGCGACGGTGGCTGCCGCCTCATGGATGGGGCTGACACTCGCACAACCGGCTCTAGCGGCGGAGACTCTTGCCCATGGGCAGAAGGAAGAGGCCGCGCAGTTGAAGAAGGAGGCGAAGCAATTGCTGGAGGGCAACCGCTCAGTCCTCGGGAAGGTTGAGGCCGTCACGTCCGAACAGATCAAGGTCAACATCGGAGAAGTCCAACCACGCTTCCTGCCGTTGAAACAAGCGCAGGAGAAGGGATTCCAGGACATCAAGGAAGGCGAGGACCTGATCATCGTACTCAACGCCGAGAACCTTCTCGTGGACTTTCATCCGTTGGACGGTACCTCCAGCAGCCATACCATCATTCGGGGAGAGATCGCACAGAACCTGCCCATCGGACAGGACTCCGTCGTGATCAAATCCCAAGAGAAGGAACAGGCCTATCCCATCCGTTCCCAAGCGCGGAGCAAGGTCGCAGCCATTCCCGTCGGCGTAGCCGCCGTGTTCCTGATCGATGAAACGAACCAGATCGCCGATGCAACCTTTACCAACCTGCAGGCGGCGAAGCAGGCCGATCAGGAGCCGGGGCGCAAGTCCCCCATCAAGGGCGCCCATGAACGGGTGGACGGAAAGGTCGTCGCCCCATTACAGGGGAATCGCATCACGATCCGCACCGGCAGCGGCTCCGAGCGGCCCTACGAAGTCCGTGAGTTGGTCCACGCGAAAATCGCCGGCCTGCAAAAGGGCGATGCAGTCATCCTCCTGGTGGATCATGACAACAAGGTGATCGATGTGGCAGTTCCGCCGTCCAAGCAGTAACCAGGGATGCCGGCAGGCAGCCGATGCGGGGTCGTTTACTCGGCTCCGTATTCGGCGGCCAAGCCGTAGCGGCGCAGCTTGCGAAGGAGGGTTTTGCGGTGGATCCCGAGAATCGAGGCGGAGACATTCAGATCGTGAGCATGGGCGTCGAGCACGCGAAGGATGTGGTCATGCTCCAGATCGTCGAGTGTGACCCATCCCTTGGATTCCTCCGGCACAGGCAACGGCGGGGAGCCGGTCGTGACGGTCGCAGGCAGGTCCTCAGGGCGAATCACTCCCTCAGGGCTTAAGGCCACCGCGCGCTCGATGGCATGCTCCAATTCGCGCACGTTGCCCGGCCAACGATAGTCCGTGAGCCGCGTCATCGCCTCGGGCGAAATGTCCGTCACGGGCGGCGTCCTGGACGTGCCGTACAGGCGGACGAATTTCTGCGCCAGCAACGGAATGTCTTCCGTCCGCTCGCGCAAGGGCGGAATCTCGATCGTGACGACATTTATGCGATAGAACAGGTCTTCGCGGAACTTGCCCGCCGACACCAGCGAGTCGAGCGGCTTTCTGGATGCGGCGACGATGCGCACGTCGAGTTGCGTGGGCACGGTGCTGCCGACCTTGCGAATCTCCTTCTCCTGCAAGACGCGCAACAGTTTGCCTTGCAGAGGCAGCGACAGGTCCGCCACCTCGTCCAAGAAACAGGTGCCTCCATGCGCCTTTTCCAACAGGCCCTTGCGCGACGCCAGCGCGCCGGTGAAGGCGCCCCGTTCATGGCCGAAGAGTTCCGATTCGAGCAGCGACTCGGCCAGCGCCCCGCCGTCGACCGTGACGAAGGGGCCTCGACAGCGCGGGCTGTGGTCGTGAACGGCCCGGGCGATCAGTTCCTTGCCCGTCCCGCTTTCTCCCTGCAGCAACACCGTGCTATCGGTCTGGGCCACGCGGGCAATGGAGCGATAGAGCTGGACCATCGCGGGACTGCGTCCGATGACATGGTCGAGCAATGAAGCCGTCGCGATCTCTCCCGAAGGCTCGTCCTCCCGCTGCGCCTGCGCCCGCTGTTGCAAGGCCCGGCGCGCCACCAACCGCACTTCTTCGCGCGTAAAGGGTTTGCTCAAATAATCGAACGCGCCGGCTTGCAGTCCCTGCACGGCGGTCTTCAGCGACCCATAGGCCGTCATGAGCACGACCGGTCGATCCTGCGCTCGCGCCCGCAACTCCGCGAGCAGCGCCAGGCCGTCCATCTCGGGCAGATGCAGATCCGTGAGGATCAGGTCGGGCTCACAGGTCTCGGCACGGTTCAGCGCCGCACGGGGAGTGCCGGCGGACGAGACTTCGTACCCCTCCCCCCTCAACAGGTCTTGCAACTCGGCGATCGTATCGGCGTTGTCGTCGACGATGAGGATGCGAGGCGGTCCGTTGGGCATGCTGAACTCCACGTCAAAAGAGAGCGTCCTTCCACTTCACCCTGTAGGGTACCGTGGGAGGCCAAGATTGGAACTGGATGAAACCCTGGTGGCGGACTAGTGGTGCGTCGACGATGGGGCCGGTTCCGTCACTGGTCCGCCGAAGAAGCGATGGATCGCAAGTTGATACAACATCACCAGGGCTAAGCCAGGGGGTACCCACCAGAGGCCTGCTTCCAGCCCGCTCCGCTCGGTTGCCGCATTCAAGATCGTGAGGCTGTTGGCCCGGTCGGTCGTGGCGAGGAGCAGATTGGGAAAGGTGCCCCAGGCCGCCGCGATGAGCAAGGCGGCCACCACCAGGCTTGACGCGGCAAAGCCGACGACCGGCCGTCGACGCACAGGACTGAGGTGTCGCACGACCAGCGCAACCACGACCGCCAAGGGCCAGACGTACCCGATGGGAGCGGCCTCATAATGCGCGCCGAACGAGGGCTGCACGGACGGCAGGGCCACAACCAGGGCAGGAAGCAGCAAGGCAAGCAGCCCCGTGACGGCCCTTGCGATCTTCTCGGCCCTCGCCTGCAGCTCTCCCCGCGTCTTCATCACTAGAAAACTCGCCCCCTGCAGCATCAGAAGGGCCGCCATGGCCAAGCCGGTCAGCAACGTGAACCAATCGAGTAGGCCGGGCAACGGACCGGGGGTAAGGTCCGTCCAGAGCGCCAGGAAGAAATCGCCATTCGCGTTCAGCGGCACGCCGCGCAGCAGGTTGCCGACCACCAAGCCCACCACGAAGGCCAGCAGCAGATTGGCCAGGAAAAAGATCGCATCCCAAAACCGGCGCCAGAGTTCGTGATTGACATGCTCCCGCAACTCGAAGGCCAACCCTCGGCCCATCAGCAGCCACAACAGAATCATCAGTGCCAGGTAGAACCCGCTGAACCCCGCCGCAAAGGCCTTGGGAAAGGCGAGAAACAGCAGCGCGCTCCCCGCGATCACCCAGACTTCATTGCCGGTCCAAAAAGGGCCGATGGTCTCCCGCAGCAGACGTCGGTCTCGTTCGTTTTTCGCCAGCAGGGGCGAGAGGATTCCCACGCCAAAGTCGTACCCGTCCAGCACCACGTAGGCGGTGAACACGAACACGACCAGCGCATACCAGAGCGTTTCCACCCTTCACCCTCCCGTCGGCGCAGCGGCCGGCTCCGTCGGCCCATGGCGCAGCGTTTCGACGAACAACAGGACGAACAGCAACCCCAGCACAAGGTAGATCCCCAGAAACCCGAGCAGCGTAAAGAGCGCATTGCCCGAATGGACCAACGGCGAGATACCTTCCGCCGTGCGATAGAGACCGTAGACCAGCCAGGGTTGACGGCCTAGTTCGGCCGTCATCCAGCCGGCCGTCGTGGCGAGGTACGGCAACGGCGCGCTCAGCAACAGGAGCCAGAGCAGCCACCGGGCCCTGAAGAGCGTCCCGCGCCACAACCAGACGAGCGCCAGCCCCGTCACGGCCAAGAGGATCGTGCCCAGCCCGACCATGATGTGGTAGGCGTAATACAACAGCGCGATGTGGTCCGGCCAGTCCTGGGGCGGAAAGGCATCGAGCCCCTTCACCTTGGCGTACAGATCGTCGTAGACCAAGAGGCTCAATGCCGACGGCACGACGAGCGGATTGTCGATCGTCATGGTTTCCATGTTCGGCTGGCCGATCAACACCAGATCAGCACCGCGCTCGGTGCGAAAGAGGCCCTCGAAAGCCGCGCCCTTGACCGGTTGAAACTCAAACACCTGCCTCGCGTTCTCGTGCCCCGTCGGCGTAATCAGCAACAACGACGCCAACGCCCCGGCCACGACGCCCGTCCGCAGATAGGTCTGTGCCTGCCCGAGGTGGAGCCCCGCCAACTGGTACAGGGCGCCCACCGCCGCCATCACGAAGGCTCCGGTGGCAACCGCCGCCGTCATGTTGTGGGCGAACTGCCAGATGAGCCAGGGGTTTGTGAGCAGCCCCGCCAAGCTATCTACGGTCAGGCTGCCGTCGGCGGCGACCTGATAGGCCACGGGATGCTGCATCCAGGCGTTCGTCGCCAAGATGAAGTACCCCGACAACCATGAGCCGAGAAACAGCAGCACCGTCACCAGCCACAAGGTCCGCCGGCTGACGCGCGACCAGCCGAACAACAACAGGCCCAGAAACGACGATTCCAAGAAAAACGCGAACACCCCTTCCATCGCGAGGGTCTGGCCGACGATGCCGCCGGCATATTCGGAAAACCGGGACCAGTTGGTGCCGAACTGGAATTCGAGCGGAATGCCGGTGACGACGCCGAACGCGAAGCTCAGCGCGAAAAGGCCGGTCCAGAACCGCGCCGCGTGATGGAAGTGATCGCCTTCCTCGAACAGGTCACGGGTGCGCAGATAGACCAACAGCAGCGCCAGCCCCATCGTGAGCTGGGGAAAGAGGTAGTGGAACGTGGCGGTGACGGCGAATTGCAACCGATCGTATTGCAGGGCGGTATCCATCATGCGGTCCTGAAGATTCTGCCGCATCGGCCGGAGCAAGGGAGCTAGTGACTTCCCGAGATGCAGTACAATGACCGGCAAAGGGAGGCCACCATGCCGCAACCGTCACGGACTCATTTCGCAGGCTTGTTCCTCACCACGTTCTGCCTGACGTTCGCCGCCTGCGCGGGCGTCGAGCGCACAGCGACGTTGCCCACCGTGTCTTACGTAGACCTCGAACGCTATACCGGCACCTGGTATGAAATCGCACGGCTGCCGATGTGGTTCCAACGCCATTGCGTGGACTCCAAGGCAGTCTACACGAGCCGGCCCGACGGGGCGATCGGCGTGCACAACGAATGTGTGACCGATAAGGGCAGCCTGAACCAAGCGGAGGGCATCGCGACCGTGGTGGACGAGAAGACGAACGCCCGGCTGCGGGTGGTATTCGACAACTTCTTCGCCCGCCTATTCGGCCCGTCGCGGGAAGGGAACTATTGGATTCTGGACCTCGACCAGGATTATCGAACGGCCTTGGTCGGCACGCCGGACCGGCGCTTTCTCTGGATCCTCTCGCGCGCCCCGAAGCTGGAGGAGGAGACCTACCGCCGCCTCGTCAACAAGGCCAGACAGCTGGGGTATCCGATGGAGAAGTTGATCAGGGCGAAGAGGGGGTGAGGGTTTCAAGCGTCGGTCAGCACCCTCGAAAGATCCGAAATTTTTTTCACCAGGACGTATCCCCACGTTCCATGGGCTCCATCCGCGTTCA
Organism: Nitrospira sp.; assembly: GCA_015709715.1. Classification (NCBI taxonomy): domain Bacteria; kingdom Pseudomonadati; phylum Nitrospirota; class Nitrospiria; order Nitrospirales; family Nitrospiraceae; genus Nitrospira; species Nitrospira sp. The sequence continues at coordinate 3,115,437 of CP054184.1, read as the reverse complement.
CCGCCGCCACCCATCTTTCTGCCGCCGCTCGTTTGACGTCCTCCCTCGGATCGAACCCCTTGATCTCCAGTAAGAGATGATGGCTCTGCGTATGTTTCAATCGGACGATGAAATCCGGCACATAGTCATGTATCAGGCCATTGTCGAGATACGGAATGGCAAAGCCAAGTCCGGAGTTTTTAACGAACGCGTCCACGTTCGGATGCGTGTCCAACACATAGGCCGCTGATTGTTCCCACTGGAGGGTATCAGCGACCACATAGTTCAAGTGGCTTTTCGTCACCTCCCGTACCTCCCGCCCAGTCCAGAAATCCACGTCGGCCGTTGAGCCAGGTCCACGAGTTGCCTCATATCGCGGCACTTCAGGCACCTCACCTACAGTGGTATCACCGTGGACGTGCGGGAGCAGCCGTTCGATGGCCCAGCCGTAGTAGGGAGATAAGAGCACATCTTTCGTGGATGTAGGTGGAGGAGCCTCGACTTTTTGGTCGATGAATCGACCAACGATCCTAACCAACTGAGGGAACAGTCGATGAATGGGAACCCTGCAGGTCGGCTGCGCAGCATAGGACCTCGTGAGGGCAGTAGCAAGATCAAACACCACCTCTTGCAATCGACACTTCGCCCGCAACTCCTCCAACGACACGGTATCTCTCCGGCCTGGCCCGCCCAGAGTCAGCTTTCCCTGCAATGTGCTGTGGAGCCCCTTAACCTCGACTTCCGGCGGTATTCGTCCCGGATCTAAAACAAGCGAAGGAACCCGATCCCAATCCACGGTGATCTTATCCCTGATCGCCTGCGTGTAGCCTTCCACCCGTGGAAATTTAATCTCATAGTAGGCTTTGCTTGGGAGTGCGTGAACATGAAATCGCTTCACTGTTGGTTTCGGCTGCCCCTGCGGGGAGGCCTTGAACGGAATCACTTCAAACGGTACCCCAAAGACCTTGGCTACCTCCTCGGTCAGCCTCTCGTCAGGGCCCAGCTCATAGCTGGCGCGACGAAGCCCCCGCCCCACAACCTGTTCACAAAGGAGCTGCGACATGAATGGGCGAAGTCCGATGATATGGGTGACGGTGTTGCAGTCCCACCCTTCTGTCAACATGCCTACGCTGACGATGCACCGGACATCGCGCCCAGGAGGAGAATCAGGGCGACGGAGTTTCTCGGCGAGTTCCTTGAACCCTTCGGGATAGATCGGGCGGCCGACTCGATCACTCGGCCAGCTTTGTCTGCCGACCGTATCGAGTGTGAAACGCATCCACCGCACCTCGTCATTTTTCGTCTCACCGGAATCAGACTCCCGTACGACCTTCGAATCCACCCGGATGGTGTATTGGCCGCCCTTGTTTCGAAATCCCTCAATCTTCACTGGCGGAATTCCAGTGGGCGCCTTATCTTCCGCCAGCCACTCATAGAGCACCTTGGCAATCTGCGTGTTCTTGCACACCAAAATAAAGACCGGTGGGCGGGGATCTTCTCGATTCACACTCCAATCTTCGCGCTCCTTCTCCCAAAGGCCGCCCAGCATGGCGATCGGATGATGGGCATATTTCAAAATGGCCTCGGGTTTGGGATTGGCCTTTTTCCCGCCGCGCTCCGCCGGCGACAGTTGTGGCAACATCCAATGCCAAATATTGAAGTACCCTGGGATTTCCTTGCCCGTCGTGTCCCGCACCGCAAGCTGCGGGATCTTCACTAACCCTGATTCAATGGCGTCGATGAGACCAAAATCGCTCACAACCCAAGGAAACGGGCGGTTGGTATCCTGGCCCACTCGCCCGAGGAAGTACGGCGTGGCCGACACGTCTAGACAGAAATTGATTCCTCGGTGCTTGTGTATACGATCGAGTCCTTCAACCCAAACGGTGGCTTCTTTAAAGAAGTCGTCGGCTTCCTCGACTTCCCCAAACAGATCCTCTTCATCTTCGTCTCGCTCGTCGCGCGCGATACGATAGGCATGATGCGCCTCATCGTTCATCACCAAAATGTTCTGTTTGCCGCCGACTTCACGACCAAGAATGCGGTTGACGAAGGCCGCGTCGCTTTCCACGTAGCGCCGTGATTCCACGGTCACTTTCTTCAACGCCCCGTCCTGTTCTCGTTCCTCGCCGAGTATCGTGAGCAAGCCAGCCGCAGTTTGGCGATAAAGATCGTCGAGCGTGAGATACCGCGTCCCCCGAGCTGTCGTGGACTTCGGCCCAATCGTAATCGTCTCCTTGGTGCGAACCTCGACACCGGCTTTCGTCACACGCGCACTAATCCCGCCGGTCTGCGTACTTTGGAGTTCAAAGACATGCCAGTTGGTGACTAACACACGGCCTTGCGTCAGGAGCGGCATGAGATGAGAAGGGACCAGGTCTCGTGTGCGGTACAGACTCGCTTCGCCTTCTTCCGGGTCCAGTTCACGAAGTCGATTTTTGATCGTGACGTTGGGGCAGACCACGAGTACCACATCCGAAAATCGCGCATCGCTTCGGTCGTTTACCTTATTGAGAATGCTCCACGCTGCCACCATCCCCATCACGGTCGTCTTGCCCGACCCCGTGGCCATCTTGCAGGCATACCGCCGAAATGCTGCGAAGCCTTGTGCCTGCTTGTCCTTGCTCAGCTCTTCCTGCGGAACGTCGATCCCCTGGCGAAAATCGGCCCTGGCCTCGGCAAGGAAAATGACCGTTTCGACCGCATCCAACTGAGCAAAAAAGAGCCGTTTATCCCGTCCCTCCCGTTGCCACCATTGCAGTAACTCTGATGTCGTCCTCGTCACCCCGGGGTAACCATCCAAGCGCCATTTCTTCACCTGAGTTCGAATACGATTCACTAATTTGAGCTCAATGGCAGTCCCGGCTACCGTGCCATACTCCTTCTCCGGCTTAACTTTTGGATCACGATAAAAGTACATCGCAGGGCGGCGCCCAGGACGCTTTTCCGGGTCCTCCCCCTCGACGATATGCCAATGCTCTTGGGGTTCCCTAAATGGTGAGTTCAGAATCGGTTGAGGAACTTCGTAGGCGCTCATCGGAGACAAGGACTCAGGCGACCCGATTTTGCGTCAGCAATTCGGCATGCAACGCATCCGGAGCCAAGTCGGCGCCGTTCGGCCAGCAAATGGCGCCGAACTCATCGATACCAACCTGGTTGAAGTAACGGACATCCTTCAATGGTTCAAACACCGGGCCGTAGAGCTTGTCCCTGAGGCTCACTACGCCCCGCACGCCGTCGTCGAACACCACGTCCAATCGATAATCGTCCAGCGCCGTCACGCTCGATACTTTGCTCATGGTTCTACTCCAATGGCGCCACAGGACGCAGCGGTTGGTGCGCCTGGGCCAACCGCCAATCCTCCAACAGTTCTTCACGGTGTTCAATCGCCCATTCGACCACCAGGCTCAACGCCCGCCGCGGCAAACGTCCCTCCCGCACCTGCAGCGTCTCGATCTCGACGACGGCGTTGTGCTCCCCATAATAGGCGTGGAAATGAGCCGGGGCATGGTCCTGGTAGTACATGCGAATCACGATGCCGAAGAACTCACTGATAGTAGGCATGACACATCCATCGCCCCCGACTGAGCCGCGATGCCTTACACCGCCCTCAGCTTCTTCACCACCAGCAATTCATTCCCACGGTCATCGATCACCTTGACGGCGATCTGTTTGTGCTCGCCCGCTTCAAATGGTGCGCTGATGGTTCCTGACAGATGGTTCCAGACGCTTTCCTCGTATTCACCTTTGAGCGCTTTCTTCAGATTGTCCCAGGCACTGGTGCGGGGGAAAAAGGCTTGCGACACGTGGAAACACAGATCGTTGTGATCCGTATCCAGAAACCAGGCCGGCACATCGTTGCCGCTGCGATGCGCCACGTCCATGGTGATCGGATCAAACACATCTAACCCGAGCAGCTCGACCTGATACTGCTTCTCCTTGTCCTTGGTGACCTTGATCTCCGGCTGCCCGCACACGCTAAAGATTTGGCTCGATCGCATGTTCTTGAGCAGATCGCCCATCATGAGATCCGGCGTCGCCTGCACATAGGTGGCAGGTACCCCCATCACGTCGGAGCTTTTTTCGACGAGCGTCCTCGCATTCGGCTGAATGGCAAACCCGATCACATAGAGATGGGTGTAGTTCTTCGCGTGGGCCTCGCGCGCCGCTTCATAGACCAGCTTCTCACTCACCGCGCCATTCTCTGGACCAAAGACCATCGCGACAGGATTGCCAGTGAGAGGCAACCGACGGCCACTTTGCTCTTCCGCCTCATCAATCACAGCGGACAGCGATGGTTTTTGCCCTGGAGCGGTTACATCCACTAACGCCTCAGCCGTCAGGGAGAGTGACTTGGCAGGAGGGCGAATGTTCTTCAGCGTGACAGTCTTGTTGCCTTCGAGACGAAGCACTGGACTTTTGCGCAACACCTCCAACATCCGGTCCACGAAGGACCCGTAGGCTTCGGTAGAAACCACCCCGGAATCTTCAATGCCGTCGCCTTCCCAATCCACCGGGGTCGGGATGGTCGCTTCCACGCAGAAGGGCCCGGTCACGCGCGTGATGCCGCTTTTCGTCTCCGGTCGGTCCACTAGCACTTCTTCGGTCGGCGGCTCGTTGTTGGCGATGGACTTGAGCGTGATGTGCGGGACAATGCCGCCGACCTCTTCGCCCTTCTTGTTCTGCTTGCGTGTGTAGACGAAGCCGCCGGCAGGGCCACGCTGCTGGTCCTTAAGCTCGTACCAGGGAAAGGTCGCGGTGAGCAGTCGTTGCCGAGCGAGGGCCAGTGGCACCCGGCTCGTGTCGCAGGTGATCCAGCGCCGCCCCCATTGCTCCGCGACGTAGGCCGTCGTGCCGCTGCCGCAGGTGGGATCGAGCACGAGATCGCCAGGGTCGGTGGTCATGAGGAGGCAGCGTTCGATGACATTTTTGTCAGTTTGGACAACATAGAGACGATCTAATGCACCCCTGACATCCATCCATACATTGCTCAACGCTCTAAATGGGAAATCAGTGAAGTATCGTTTATAGATACGAAATCCAGGTTTCGGGAGAATTCGTCCTAAGTCGCAAAGGCGCAGCATCCCTTCAATACTTGTCTTCCAATTCTTAGTCCTGCCCGGATCAAACGTTATTCCCTTCCAAGTAAACGGGACAGACGTATTTATTCGAAAGCCCTCGGATACCACAGAGTCAGTTGCAAAAATCCGTGCATGTTCTGGGAGTGGCTGACGACCCAGAATCTCATCCTCGCTCGCGCCACGGATTGTCCCGTCGCTGAGTTCTATGTTGGTGTATTCCGTGGCACCTTCTTCACCGAGCACTTTCTGAACGAAAAGAGGACGATACTTTAACGCCGCGCGGTCTCTCGCATACCAGAGTAGATAGTCAACGACTGTTGGCACTGTTTCGCTAGTCGCCCCACCAGTTTTCCGAACAGAAATCAGGCCAACGAAATTCTCCGCCCCAAACACCTCATCCATCACTTCCCGCACGTGATGTAGGTTCTCATCGCTGATCTGAACGAAGATACTGCCGCTTGGCGTGAGCAAATCCCTGGCAAGCAACAGCCGGTCGCGCAGATAGGTCAGGTATGAATGGAGCCCCAACTCCCACGTATCTCGATAGGCCTGGACCATCTCGGGCTCACGCGTCATGTCCTCGTCGTCGTTGTGGGACACATCGCGCTTGCGAACGAAGGGCTGGAAATTGCTACCGAACTTCACGCCATAGGGGGGGTCCATGTAGATCATCTGCACCTGACCACCGAGCCCTTCGTAGTGCAGGAGCGAATTCATCACCACCAGCGAATCACCCAGGACCATGCGGTTCGTCCAGTCATCCTGATACTCGTACGATTTCAAGACTTGATCGGTGATGGAGTGCTGCGGATCGCCGAAGAGGGCAAACATATCCTCTTGCTTGTCGGTCTTGTGCCCGGCCAACGTTTCGATGATAGCTTTGGTGGAGAGCCGCTCGTGGATGAACAGCGGCAAGGTCGGCACGTCGAAGGACAACCGTTCGGCTTTGCCCGCCCAATTCAAGAAGGGCTTACTGAGGCTCTTGAGTTTAGACGCGGCGGCTTTGGCTTCTTCGAGCGTCTTGGCGTCGAGGACTTTCTTGATGAGCGCCTCGCCCTCCTCACGGGCTGGATTCGTGGCGTCCCAATCGAGCGCGGGCGAGAGCGACGAATCGTAGCGGTAGGTCTTGGCCGGTTTCTTCTTCTTGAACTGCGCCTGCGTGCCGACCTCCGGCCGCATGAGGCTTTTGGCCCCGGGGTGTTTGTAGGGAACCGTTTGATTGGGTTTTCCTGAAGCCCTGCGTTTTGAATTCTTGGCCACGCTCCCCCCCCATGCCAGCGAAAGCGGGGCCAGCATAACGCCTTCAAGGCCACAGGACAATGGGGCCGCCCCTCACCTTGTCGCGCCGTCGGATCGGCTGTTATAAGTGGAGGCACAGAGGAGATTCATGGCATGACCACCGTTGCCACTACTCAGGCTGCCCCGTCATTGGCCGGCCGCCTCATGCTGGGCGGCGTTATCTTGCTGACGATCTTGGCGCTGATCTACTTCGACTTCACGAAGTACCTGTCGCTGGAGACCATCAAAACCCATCGTGACCGGCTCCTTGAACTGACCGAGGCCCATTACCCGTTGGCCGCCGGCGCCTTCATCGCAACCTACATTCTCCAAACTGCTTGCTCCCTGCCGGGTGCCACGGTCATGACCCTGTTGGGCGGCTTTCTCTTCGGAAGCGTCCTGGGCATGTTGTTCGTGAACGTGGGGGCCACCCTCGGCGCGACGTTGGCCTTTCTCGCCGCGCGGTATCTGCTGCAGGCGTGGGTGCAACGGCGGTTCGGCGATCGGCTGGCGGCGCTGCAGGAGGGGTTTGCCAAGAACGCGTTCTCCTATCTGCTGACCTTGCGGTTGATTCCGCTCTTTCCCTTTTTCGTGGTGAATCTGCTTTCGGGGCTCACGCGGGTGAAGACGCGGACCTACATGGCCGCCACCTCGCTGGGCATTATTCCTGGCAGCTTCGTCTACACCTATGCGGGGAGCCAGCTGGGGAGCATCAACTCGCTGGCGGAGATCGCTTCGCCGCGGATCGCGCTGGCCCTGACGTTTTTGGGGCTGTTGTCGTTCAGTTCGGTGCTCTATCGCCGGCTGACCGACCGCGCATAAGGAGCGAGCTAGGCACATGCGATTGGCCATCAAGATCCTGTTGGGGCTGGGCCTGCTCGGGGGCCTAGTGTACCTGTATTACACCGAGGTGAAACCTGTGGTGATCTTCGGCCTGCGCGACGAGTATGCCCACGCCATTCCTTTGCAGAAAATTCCCGACGGGCTGACGAGCCTGAAGGCCGAGTCCTGCGGCCAATGCCACCGTGAGATTTACGACGAGTGGAAGACCAGCATCCATTCCCAGGCCTACACCGATCCGTTTTTCCAGGCCTATTGGAACAAAGACAAACACATCTGGGTCTGCCTCAACTGTCACACGCCACTCGAAAATCAGCAGGCCACGTTGATCAAGGAGATTCCCCGCGGTCGTGTGGAGAAGGCGCCGCAACAGCCGAACCCGCACTTCGACCCCGAGTACCAGAAGGAGGGGGTGACCTGCGCCGCCTGCCACGTGCGCGATGGAGTGATCCTGGGCCCCTACGACGATTCGGCCGCACCCCATCCGACGAAATTCGACCCGGTGTTCCGCACGGCCCAGATTTGCTCGCGCTGCCACAACGTGGTGTCGGGCCCCGCGCAGTTTTACAACGTGGGCCCCTGCGGGACTTATGCGGAATACGAAGGCAAGTACTTCATGAAGGAACGGGGGTTCATCTGCCAAAGCTGCCACATGCCGGAGATCGACCGGCCGGTCGCCGAGGGAAGCCCGATCCGGCGGGGACGGCAACACCTCTGGCGCGGCGGGCACGATCCCGACATGGTGAAGCGGGCCGTGGCCGTCCAAGTGGCCTCGACTCCCGCCGTGCCGCAGGCCGGGCAGAAGGTCGATGTGACGCTCACGCTCATCAACGCGGGTGCCGGGCACAAGATCCCGACCGGCGACCCAGACCGGTATTTCACCGTGGAGTTCGAAGTGCTGGACCGCAACGGAGCGCTGCTTAAGGAGCAGACGGATTCGATGGGGCGGTGGATCATGTGGCAACCGGCGATCGTGGAACTGTACGACAACCGGTTACTCCCGCTCGCGAGCCGCGACTATACGTTCAGTTATCAGCTGCCCCAAAACCTGGAAGGAATGAAGCTCAAGACGCGTGTGCGGTACCACATCCAAACGGAAAAGCAGCATCAGATGCTGATCAAGAAGTACGGCCTCACTGCCCCGGATCCCTATTTCTTCACAGTGTACGAACGCGAAGTTCCGCTCACCGTCAACCTCGCCGAAGCCTTCGACGACGGACCAGACGGTCGGTTGGGCTGCGCCGTCCCGCCGCCGGGCACCAGCCTCCCCCCGCCCCAGGCGGGGTAAGTCGCGGCATTGCATGGAACTCCTGGTACGTTCTGGAGGTCAAGCTCGGACCATGTACGTCTTGGACAGGCTCGGTCGGAGGGCCCTTCATCTGCGCCGCCAAGACCATAATGACCGACCTCGCATAAACATCAATTCCTCAGCCCCCTGCGGCTTCTCCGCCCAGTCGCTGCTACAGCCATTGAAAGAGTTAGAGGCAGGAGCAACATTAACAAGTAGGTGGCTCTTCGTTGCCTCCGAAAATCTTTTTTTCCTGTTCTGATAAGAGTCCTATTTGAGTAATGATCCAGCCCCATAGACGATACCCACTCGCGGCCCAGTATCGAAACCAATTTTCTTAGGATTCGATTTTGCTGGCCTTTGGAAGGCAAACTCATGGGGCACCTTCCTTGCCCCTCCTCCGACCCAAAGGCTGGTTGAAGTACGTAACAGCCGGACTCGATGAACGTGCCACGCCCGGGGCACACACAGTTCTTCCGGACCGGACATCGGCACCTCCTTGGTCGCGTCTCCGACCTACGGTAGTACGCCTCTGGCCCAATGTCCCCAGAAAACAGAAATCCAGGGTGTAGTGGTCCGCGCGGTCTACTCATAATTTTACTTGTGCGCAGTGCGACTCGTGCGAGTGCGCTCGATATCCCGTTGACAGCGTCTCAATACTGAACAGATCCGCAGATCGGAGGTCGGCACACGGATTGCTTGGCAGCCGGAAGAGACACCGTTCCTTCGCAGCACTTAATGCCCTCCTACGCAGTGCTCCCTTGTGCCACCGTCCTGTTCTTGGCCGCCTTTTCTGGACTCTGCCTCTGTCTTCTTGGGCTCTTGGAGATCATGCTCGAACGGGAGCATACCAGGCAGTGGGCGGAACAATCGAAGCAGTTCAAGCCGCACTACTGGTGGCAATTTCTGACTCATGATGGGCGGGATATCGGATACGAGCACAAGGGACCATTAAAACTCGCGTTGCACCCGTTTGCGATTTACTCCAATTTGCCGAATCAGCACTCCGATCATTTTTCAATCGACGAGCACGGCTTCCGAGGCAGTGGTCGTGATCGACCACTCGACACACAACCGCGAGTAGTTTTGGTGGGGGGCTCCACGGCCTTCGGGACGGGCCTCGAGAGTGATCGTGAGACGGTCGCGTCGCAGCTTGCACAACGCCTGAACGCGGAGGTCATCAATGCCGCCGTCATCGGCCACGGGTCCGGACAAGAACTGACGTATTTATTGACCGAGTTGGTGGATTTGCACCCTGATGTGGTCATCGCCTTGGACGGCTGGAATGACTATTACAAGCGCTTGGAGATCAGTGATCCACGCCTGCTTGGGATGAACGGGTTCGATCAGATCGAGGATCAGTTGGTCGCGGCGGCAAGACTGGGTGACTCCTCACTGCTCACTCGCCTCCAAAGCCTCCCACGGATGTTCTTCCCAAGACTCAGTTATCGCATACAACACTCGCGAATCGGTCTCTGGGCAGGCTGGTTCACGCGGGAGGAGTTGCAGCCACCGACTCTCGATCTGGCCGCCACACGCTATGCCGACAATCTCACCAAGATGCATCAACTCGGAGGCGCGTTTCATTATCAATTTCTTGCGGTCATGCAGCCCGATGTGGATCGCGGGAGGGATTATCAACGGTTCCGCGCCAAGGCCGAGTCCGCGTTGGCTCGTGAGGGCGTGAAGGTCTTGAACTTGGGAGATCGTCCGGAATTTCTTCCATCCATGTTCCTCGACACGATGCATCTTGACGGGGCCGGACACCGTCTCATGGCCGACCTGATTGCGCGAACGATCCAGGGCGAACACTTGCTTGCAAGCGCACACTAGCGCAAGGCATTTCGCACCACCGCATACAGGTCGAAGGCGCCAACTAGCTTTGCGAAAGGCGCTCACAGTATTGCCTCCTCCTCCACTTCAACACACCTGCGTAGCGGCTGTTAGCAAGCTGAAGGTCGCCTTTCGGGGTTCTGTGAGACCGTCTCTCGAACGCGTGCAGCACAGAGACCGCCTCGTGCGTCACGCCTGCACCCATTGGCGTCAGCGATTCCAATGGGACTTCGAGTGGCGCATCTTCTCGCGACACGGAGGCCGGCACCTCAGGAGCTATTCTTGGATCGCCTTCGCTCGCTTCTGAAGGTAGGCATTTCGCACCGCCGCATACAAGTCGAGCGTCGCGTCCTCCACCCCCTGGAACTTTTCCAGGTTGAGCGATCGGTCGTTCGTGATCATCCCGGCACGGATGCCGAATTGCGCGATCGTGGATGTGGCTCGATTCTTATGTGCCACGAGTGAAGGAATGTGGTGCACTTCAATGATGGGGAAGACCAGCCAGTTGATCGGATCGAGCGCGAGATCCGCCACATATCCGATGCCATCACGCAGGGTCAGGGGGGGCAGAAAGGGTAACACCAGGTACGGACCGGGTTGGACCCCATAGACCGCCAGCGTCTGACCCGTGTCCTCCTCAGGAGTCATCAACTGCCACCAGTGCTTCGCCGGGTCAAAGAACCCGCCGATGCCCAGGGTGCTGTTGATGAGGAAGCGCTCCACTTCAATCCCAGCTCCCCGGACCTTCCCCTGCAAGAGATTATTTATTACCCGCGGCACAAAGTGGACATGCCGAAAGAAGTTATCGATGCCGATCTGCACCGCATCGGGCAACACCGCATTGTACGCGAGCGCGACAGGCTTGAGCACATAGCGATCGACCTGGCGATTGAATTCAAACATGGCGGTATTAAATGGCTCCCAGGGATCAGGCACCTCCCCTCCCGTCGTCCCGTCAAGTCGCGCGAACGGATCCTCGAACTCGTCGCGATCCCACTCCTGCTCAGGCAAGCTCGCCCTTTCCGCCGGCAGAGGGCTTCCATCTACTATCAAGCCAGGTGCATGGGTTGAGAAGACGGAGACCGCCGACGGATGGTCGGGAACCATGCCGCATCCTCCCGCGATCACGACCATCACGCCCAACAGCACCCCTCTCCAGATTGGACGCATCCTCTCCTTCGCCCCTCTCTCGTTCGATCAGACCGCCCCCGGCATGCGCTGGCGCCGCCGTTTTCCCTTGATTACGTGCGGACCGACCACCGCGCCGGCCCTGTGTGGTCTCAAGCAGATTCCCTACCATCACGCATCTGACGCGTGGTGTACGGCTGGAGGAAGGCCGCGAGGACAGGCTCTTGGCAGCACGGTTCAGGACCTGTTCCTCGCCCTGAAGACGGGAACTGAGGACGGTCGGCGCGGAAGGCCCAATCCACCAGAGACTCAGGCAAGCGTGGGCATCACCCACAGACGGTCTAAGTCCTCCTGCAACACATCACTGATTCGTTCGAGCGCGAGATCCGCTGCAGGATACGGCTGCCGGGCATGTACGGCCCGCGCATAGTGACCTTGCTGCGAGAACACGGTGGTCACCCGAGCCCCCCAGACTTGCTTGACTGCGGACAGGATGCGCAGCTTGTCGTCGATCATCACGTAGTGCTCAGCTGGGTACCGCGCCTCGATGTCGTCTAATTCCTGTTCCTTGTGCACGTAGATCAACACCTGGCCGCCCACGGCATCACAGAGCCCGGCGCGATCGATCTTGTGTGGCTGAAAGACCGCATCGCCATCCGACACCAAGACGACCAGTCCGCGTTGTTGCAGATGGTTCACGACCGTCAGTGCGTGGGGAAAGAGGGCCTTCGCAAACGGATAGTTGAGCAGAAAGCGGGAGACCAGCCGCACCTGCGGATCATGCGGATATTCAGTTCGGTACCGCTGGAGAGCGCCCAAATAATCGGCATACCCCACTTCGTCCCGCAATTGCTTGAAGAGATGCCAGTACCGTTGCTGCCGATCCGGCCCGACGACTTGCTCCAGATACCGCCCTAAGTCGACCGTCACTCGATCCGCGTCAAGCACAGTGTTATCGACATCCAGGAGAAACACGACCTCCCGATTCGTCATGGCATCCTCCCACGCATCAGGTTGTCCGCCACATCGTCTCCCACGGAATTCAACGCAAGTTGCATTCCACGGGCCCACGCTACCCAATGCACGGGATGCGGGACGAAGACACACGATTGACAAGGCCGCACGGCGCCCCGATGTGGTGGAGTGCCTTATCAGCTCGCACGGCGCGGCCATGCCCATCGTGGCTATTCACGATGTGTTTCACGACATCGCGGTTTTTCGCGAAACCGCCGGATCGGTCCCGGCGAGGCGCCGTCCCGTTCCATTGATGCGGGATGGAGAGGGAACGTTGGAGATGGAGTTACGGGGTGGCTGCGTACTCGCGCTACATCATCAAGGAGAGCTGTATGTCCACGCTGTCAGGATCTGAAGTGCCGGTTGGGGGATTTCGCACCGTCGGTCAGATTGATGCCACCAACACCGTCTTGTTTGGTACCGATCAGAATGGGTTAGCCGACAACGGCAGGGGCCCGATCCCTCGCACCCCACGGTGAGAGCCTTCGCGGGGTTACGTGAGGCGCACCATATCTCCTCGGCAGACCCTACCAGGCCTGGTCACGGTCGCGTAGACGCCAACGGCTGCCTGATTCTGCTGCACCGCCGTACGAAGAATATTCCGATCTTCGGGAAGATCGCATTGAGGCAAGGTCGTCATCACGCATCGTATACAGGGCGCTATGACCCTCAGCACGAGGTCGCTGCCTATGGTGATCGTGCGATCAATCCACCGATTCTCGATAAACCCTTGCTCACCGTGCAGCGAGGCAACCACCAGATTGGGACGAAACCGTCGATTTTCAAAGCGCCCCGCAGGGAACGCCGCTCGTAACGCATCCAGGGTGGCGGTCGTCATGAGATGGACCAGCGCCCCGTCGAAGAATGTCCGGGAGGCGATCGGCTGGTCGGTGACGGTGTTCTGGTACGCTCGTCCCGCCACCTTCGGCCAGTACTCTTCGAGTTGTCCTGTGTCCGGCACCACATCCGTGCAGAGACTCGTTCGCTCGAAGAGGGCGGAGAGCCGTTCGTTGAGTTGGTCGTCGCCTGCTCGGAGCACACACCCATCGGGCAGCGTCACGTGCACGGAGAGGTAGCCCGCGTCACGGAACGCATCCGGATGATAGGACGCGCGGCACTCAAACAAGCGTCCCCATTTGGTCGGATTCTTCGCGCTTGCAACTTTGCCGGTGGCTGAATCGATCACCGCATAGGCTCGATCGCCAGCCACCCCGCGTAGTGTCACGTCGACGGCATTCAATTCTTCGCCCATCATCGATTTGACGGGATACCGCCAAATGGCAACGACCGTGCCCATTGCATCGGGCTGTGCTGTGTCCATGGTGGTCCTCCAGAAACGTGCCAATCCTGCGTGCACCGTACGAGGTGTGGCATCGTGGTGTCCAATCGTTTCGGCGAACCAAATTGATCACCGGCAATTATAAAGACGCTGGCGGCACCCATCTGTTGCGCAGCCTGGCGATCCGCGGCGCAGCCAACCACGAGGAAGGGACACTGCCCGATCACTCATGCGCGACTCCAGCCGCTGCTCACCCTGTTTGGCACCCCACACTGATCAAATCGAGTCGCTGGATGGGGTATGGCGACATACTCACATCCTGATATGAGCTACCCGCCGGTCGGCCGTTCGACATGGCCACCGAATTGGTAGCGCATCGCTGAGAGTATCTTCTCGGCAAAGGTATGGTCCTGGCGCGAACGGAATCTGGTATACAGCGCGGCGGACAGGACCTCCGCTTGCACCCCCTCTTCAACCGCCGCCATCACCGTCCAACGGCCTTCTCCGGAGTCCGCAACGGACCCGGAAAAATTGTCCAAGTGCGGCTGTTCCACCAAGGCCGCAGCGGTCAAATCGAGCAACCACGACCCAACCACGCTCCCACGTCGCCAAACTTCGGCGATGTCGGGCAAATTCAACTCATACCGCATATCCTCGGGAAGATGTTTCCCGCCGGCATGGCGAAAGATGTCGAACCCCTCCGCATATGCCTGCATCAGGCCGTACTCGATTCCGTTGTGCACCATCTTGACGAAATGCCCCGCCCCGGTTGGTCCGCAATGCAAGTATCCCTCCTCTGCCGTTCCGTTCAGGCGATCCCGCCCCTTCGTCCGTGCGATGTCCCCACGCCCCGGAGCCAAAGTCCTCCAGATCGGATCGAGATGCTTCACCACTGGCGCCGGGCCGCCGATCATGAGGCAGTACCCGCGATCCAATCCCCAGGTTCCCCCGCTCGTGCCGACATCCACATAATGAAGGCCTTTCGTCGCGAGCACCTTCGCGCGTCGGACGTCGTCTTTAAAATAGGAATTCCCCCCGTCGATGACGATGTCCTCAGGACTGAGTCGCTTGGCAAGGAATTCCACGACCGTCTCGGTCGCCTCTCCCGCCGGCACCATCACCCACAGGACTCGAGGCTTGCTCAATCCGTCGATCAGAGCGTCCAGGGAACCGACTCCGACGGCTCCTTCGACGGCCAACCTCTGCACCTGTTCGGGCCTCACGTCGAACACCACACAGTGATGGCCTCCTCGCATTAACCGCCGCACCATATTGGCTCCCATTCGACCGAGCCCGATCATCCCCAATTGCATAGGCGTCCCTCCTTCATTCCTGCTCCTTCGGGCTCTGCCAGCCGCCGAATGGAGCGATCAGCGTCTGGGACTCACCAGGCCCCCACGTACTTGGCTCATACTCATACACCGGCGTGGACCCCGTCAGAATCGGATCCACCACCCGCCACGACGCCTCGACGCCATCCTGCCGGGCGAAAAGCGACGCATCGCCGACCATCGCATCACCGATCAGTCGTTCGTAGGCTTCCATCTCGTCGCCCCGCTGGTGGCACACAAAGAGTTCGACCTCGTTGCCGATCATCTGTTCCCCCGGCACCTTGGCGCGCGCCCCGATGGCGACCGAGAGCCGATCGGGGCCAAGCCGGAACCGGACATAATTGCGCTGCCCCTTACACTCTTCACCGAACACGTTCTGAGGCGGACGCTTCAAAGTCACGAAGACCTCCGTGGCCGTCACCGGCAAACACTTCCCGGCTCGAATAAAAAACGGCACCCCCGCCCAGCGCCACGAATCGAGCTCGATTTTGAGCGACGCGAACGTCTCCACCTTGGAATCCGGTGCCACGCCGGCTTCCTCGTGGTACCCGCGGAACTGACCCCGGACCAGAGTCTGCGCCGTGAGGGGCTTCATGCGTTTGAAGATTTTGATCCGTTCATCGCGCAATGCCTCGCCCGTTCCACTGATGGGCGGCTCCATCGCCAGGTTCGCCACGACCTGCAGAAGATGGTTCTGCACCACATCGCGGATGGCCCCGGTTTCTTCGTAAAAACATCCCCGGCCGGACAGGCCGAACCGTTCCGCCATCGTGATCTGCACGCTGTCGACATAGCCGCGATTCCAAATTGGCTCAAGGAACGAATTGGCAAAGCGAAAATACAACAGGTTTTGGATCGACTCCTTGCCGAGATAGTGGTCGATACGAAAGATCGCCGCTTCGGCGAATGCACGATGGAGCGTCTGGTTCAACGCTTGCGCCGATGCGAGATCCCGCCCAAACGGCTTCTCGACCACCACCCGTGCCCCCTCCGCACAACCGGACCGGCCGAGCCCTTCGACCACCATGGGAAAGAACGTCGGAGGGATCGCGAGATAATGCAGGGGATGCCGGACGTTGCCGAGCGCCCGACGCAGGCGAGTGAAGGTCGCGCCTTCCTGATAATCACCGTCGACATATCGCAACAGGCACACAAGCTTGGCAAAAGCCGCCTCGTCTACTCCAGATTTGGACTGGGTAAGGCTCTCGCGGACTCGATCCCGAATCTGTTCGAGGGTGCGATTCCCTTTCGCCACTCCGATCACCGGGACCGCCAGCTGGCCCCGCTTGATCATCGCCTGGAGAGCCGGGAAGATTTTCTTAAACGCCAAATCCCCTGTGGCGCCGAAGAGCACCAAGGCGTCTGATCGCGAATCGGACATCATTGCCTCCAACTTGAATCAGACAGCTTCATCCACGACGTCTTCTTCATGCCAACGCCTGCTCCATCGCCGACCTCAGCCT
Organism: Nitrospira sp.; assembly: GCA_015709715.1. NCBI lineage: Bacteria > Pseudomonadati > Nitrospirota > Nitrospiria > Nitrospirales > Nitrospiraceae > Nitrospira > Nitrospira sp. The sequence goes on along the minus strand of CP054184.1, from coordinate 3,098,923 downwards.
CGCTAGTCCCGCCCGGACATCGGTTCCCAGATGCACCCGCAGCAGCCGCCGTCCCCGCTCCGTCAAGACCTGAAAATCGCCGCGCGCCTGCGCCGCCTTGACGACGCCAAACGTATACCGCTGGCCGGGCACCGGCACGTCTGCGGCATCCTCGCAAGTCAGTTGGAGGAAGAGGCCGGTGTTCGGCCCTCCTTTATAGGCCTGTCCCGTGGAATGGAGGAACCGCGGGCCGAACCCCATGCAGGTGGCGACGCGTTTGACGTCCCGTACCATCCGGCGCATGGCTTGGAGATCCGCCTCATGCGCGGGGTGCATTTCGAGATAAGCCAACAACGCGAAGTAGTCGCTGGCCCTGAGCCGATTCAGATGGGCTGCGAGATACGCCTGTAGGGACGGGGACGGCCCTGTCGCTGTCTGCAGCGCCAGGGCATAGAGCGGATCGGCATAGAGTTTGATCTCTCCCTCTTCGAGGATCGGAGATTCCGGCGGAAGCGCCCCGGTCCGTTCATATTCCAGCGTCAGCCGCTTGGTTGCCGATTTGCTTGCCTCGACATCCGGCTGGTCAAACGGATTGAGGCCCATGATCGCCCCCGCCACCGCCGTGGCGAACTCCCAGCGGAAAAATTCCTGCCCCAAGTCATCGAGCTCGGCCACCGCAATACGGACGAGCGGATGGCCCGCCCGCTCGAGCCGCTCAATGGCCTCGTCTTGACTCTTCTCCGGCGCAGCCTGCAATCGGAGATAGAGGAACAGACGATCCCCTCCATAGACCGAAGGCTCTCCCACCGCTTCACGATCGACCGGAATGATGCCCTTGCCCGCCTTGCCAGTCGACTCGGCCAAGAGTTGTTCGAGCCAGGCGCCGAACGAAGCCAGGGCGGGCGAGGCCACGATCGTGACCTTGTCGCGGCCATGAGTGGCGCACACCCCAAGGATTGTGCCGAGTATCACACCAGGATTTTCCTCGACCGGGACAGAGGGAAAACAGGCCTCCGCCATTTCGTCCGCGCGTACGAGCAACCGGGCGATGTCGAGCCCCATGACGGCCGCCGGCACCATGCCGAAGTTCGACAACGCCGAGTAGCGTCCCCCGATCGTGGGGACTCCGAAGTAGAGGTACCGAAACTCAGTGGCCTCGGCGACCTGGTGCAAGGCCGAACCGGGATCCGTGATCGCGATGAATTGCCGGACGGCTGCCTTGGCTCCGACGAGGCGCTGAACCCGTTCAAAAAAATATTGTTTCAGAATCATCGGCTCAAGGGTGCTCCCGGACTTGCTGGACACGATGAAGAGCGTGGTGGCAAGCTGGATCCGTTTCTCAACGGCCCTGATCTGAGCCGGATCGGTCGAGTCGAGCACGTGGAGTTCCGGATACCCCGCTTGCTGTCCGAACGTTACCGCCAGGACTTCGGCGCAAAGGCTCGAACCGCCCATTCCCAACAACAGGACATGGGTGAACCCCCTGCGCCAGGTTTCTCCGGCCAAGTTGGTGAGCACGGGAAGGTAGTCTAACTGTTGCTCCGTGATATCCAACCAACCGAGCCACCGATGTTCATCGCTGTCGGTCCAGAGGGAGGGATCACGACTCCACAGGCGTCGAACCCTGTCGGCATCGTTCCATTCCTTGAGGGAGGACTGGACCTCGGCAGCCACCGCTACAGGAAGTCGGTACGAACAGCCATTGAGTCGGACAGCATCGTCCCCCCTGGAGTGAGACTCGACGGCGACAAGGAGTTGGTCGAAGGCCTCTCTGAACGACTGCAGCCCCTCTTCCAACAGCCGGTCGGTGATCGCGTTCAGCGACAGTCCGGCCTGCTCCGACGCAAGCAGCACGGCCTTGGCCTCATCGAGATCAGCCGTCAGCCGACTCTCGGGACGGCCGTGGTCGCGAAAGGCCGCGAGCGTCGCGGGCGGCACCGTGTTGATCGTCTCCGGACCGATCAGTTCCTCGACGTACCGCACGTCGCGATACTGAGGGTTTTTTGTACCGGTACTGGCCCAGAGCAGCCGTTGGGTCATGGCTCCCTGTCTCGCGAGGGCCTCCCAGCGAGGGCCGGAGAACAGGGCCCGATACCGTTGATAGGCCAGCTTGGCGTTCGCGACGGCGATCTTCCCCTGGAGGCTCCTGAGCGCCGTCCGTACGTTCTCGTCCGTCGCAGTCTTGAGCCGGACGACAATTTCGGCGTCCGCCGCCGTATCGAGACGGCTGACGAAAAAACTGGCGACGCTCGCCACGCTCCCGACGTCGCCGCCCCGCGTCGCCAACTGTTCCAGCCCCGTGAGATAGGCCTCGGCGACCGACTCATAGGTCTCCTGCGCGAAGAGCAGGGTCACGTTGACGTTGATCCCCCTCCCGAGCAGTTGCACGATCGCCGGGATCCCCGCCGGAGTGGCCGGAACCTTGATCATCAGGTTGTCACGCCCGACGGCCTCCCACAGCCGCGTCGCCTCATCGAGCGTGCCACGCGTGTCATGGGCCAGATGAGGCGACACCTCCAGGCTTACGTAACCGTCGCGCCGCTTCGTGCGGGCATACACCGGCTGCAGGAAGTCCGCCGCGGATTGAATATCCTCGATGGCCACCCGTTCGTAACGCGCCTTCGCATCCAGGCCTGGCTCGCGCCGGAGGGCGCTCAGAACTTCGGCATAGTCCGAACTCCCCGTGATGGCCTTCTCGAAGATGGCGGGGTTGGACGTCACGCCTCCGACTCCCTCTTCGGCGATCAGACGTTGCAGTTCCCCGCTCGTGATGAAACTCCGCCGGATATAGTCCAACCAGACCGATTGGCCGAATAGCCGAAGGGCACGAACGGGATTCATGATTTTGACCTGCGTGACGTGCATCATGGCATCTCCTTGCTCGTTGTTCGTTCACTTGTCACGGGGCAGCAGCCTTAGCTTCCTTCAGTCCCGGCCGGTCGCTAGGCGTTCCGTGACCACGGTTACGAGGTGATCGGGAGTAAACCCGAACTTCTTCTGCAATTCTTTCAGCGGCGCCGACGCCCCGAAGGTCTTCATGCCGAGGCTCGTCCCGGCCGCCCCGACATATCGGTCCCAACCGGTCGTCGCGGCTTGCTCGACGGAAATGCGAATCGTGACGTGCGGAGGGATCACCTGCTCTCGATAGGTCCGGCTTTGCCGCTCAAACAGTTCCCAGGAGGGCATACTCACCACGCGGGCTTGGACACCTTCGGCGATAAGCCGTTCATAGGCGGCAAGACAGAGCGCCACTTCACTTCCCGTCGCCAACAGCAGGACCTCCGGGTTTCCCCCCGGCGCCTCGGCCAGGACATAGGCACCCCGTTCCAAACCGGCGGCAGGGGCATATCTCGTTCGATCCAGCGTCGGGAGCGCCTGCCGGCTGAGGATCAACGCAACGGGCTCGTGATGCAGCTGCATGATCACACGCCAGGCCTCCACGACTTCGTTGGCGTCGGCCGGCCGGATGACAAGCAGTCCCGGAATGGCCCGCAGTGCGGCCAACTGCTCAATTGGCTGATGGGTCGGCCCGTCTTCCCCCACGCCGATGGAGTCGTGCGTAAACACGTGGATGACTGGGATTTCCATAATCGCGCTCAGCCTGATCGCCGGTTTCGCATAGTCGCTGAAGATCAAAAACCCCGACCCGAAGGCCCGCACCTTCGAGAGGGCCAGACCGTTCAGGATCGACCCCATGGCATGTTCTCGAACCCCGAAGTGCAGGTTGCGGCCGCCGTACTCCGTAGGACCGAAGTCGCCGGCCCCCTTGTCGGTGAGTCGCGTCTTGGTGGACGGCGCGAGGTCGGCCGAGCCCCCGATGAGCCAAGGCACTCGATCTGCCACGGCATTGAGCACCGTCGCGGACGCATCCCTTCCCGCCAGCCCCTTCGAATCCGGGGGAAAGGTCGGCAGATCCCGGTCCCATCCATCCGGCAATTGACGGCGTTGCATTCGATAGAGGGCATCCGCCAATTCCGGATAGGCCTGCCTGTAACTGGCAAACCGCATCATCCACTGCTCCCGCGCCGTTCGTCCGCGTGTGCCCATGAGATGCTGAAAGTGCTCCGGCACACCGGGCGGCACGAGAAATTGCGCCTCCTCCGGCCATCCGTAGTACCGTTTCGCTGCCATGATTTCCGCTTCGCCCAACGGTTCTCCGTGCGCGGCGCTGCTGTCCTGCTTATGAGGAGCTCCATAGGCGATATGGCTGTCGACGATGATCAGGGTCGGCCGGTCTTTGTTCTCCCGAAACGTCGCCAAGGCCCGATCGAGCAGCAGCAGGTCGTTGGCGTCGGCCACCCTCGTCACCTTCCACCCATACGCAAAGAAGCGGGCCGCCACATCTTCACTGAACGCCAAGTCCGTGCGCCCTTCGATCGTGATGTGGTTGTTGTCGTAGATCCAACAGAGATTGGACAGTTTGAGATGCCCCGCCAACGACGCGGCTTCTCCCGTCACACCCTCCATCATGCAGCCGTCGCCGCACAGGGCATAGACGTCGTAATCAATCATCTGAAAATCGGGGCGGTTGAAGTGGGCGCCCATCCACCGCGCTGCCATGGCCATCCCCACACTCGTCGCGACGCCCTGGCCGAGGGGGCCGGTGGTCGTTTCCACACCGGAAGTCCAGCGATACTCCGGATGGCCCGGGCATTTGCTGTCAAGTTGCCGGAACTTCTTGATGTCATCCAGCGTGACCGACGGCTCTCCCACCGTTTCGTACTGCGGGTTGACCGCCTTCACGCCGCAGAGATGCAACAGCGAATAGAGCAACATGGAGGCGTGGCCGATCGAGAGCACGAACCGGTCGCGATTAGGCCAGATCGGATCTTGGGGATCGAACCGCAAAAAATGCTGCCACAAACCGTACACCACCGGCGCTAGAGCCATCGCCGTGCCTGGATGTCCGGAATTCGCCCGTTGGACCGCATCCATTGAGAGGGTCCTGATGGTGTTGATGCATTGCTCATCGATTCGTGGGGTTGTCATCGCGACTCCGAGTCTTTCCATGTGAGTGAAGAATGGCCGACCTTATTGTCTCGGCCTCCGCCGGTCCCCTACCGGCGACTATCGAACTACCGCCTCTCGCTGCCGATTCCTCTCTCGACCAGCTCCCTGTCGCTATTCGGCTGGAGTCGGGACGGACTGCGGCTCGCTTCCGGCCCGAGAGAGGGAGAAAGGGGGGTTGTCGGTGTTCCGAGATCAGGGCTCCGTGACGGGATGGACGACGTCGACGTCCGGTCACGTTCTCCATGCTTGAGCCACCCTTCCCAGGAACTCCGCGGCATCTGCGTCAGGTCCGACGACGTGGAAGGACCGGCAGGGCGAGTGTGCTCCGATCCCAGGGACTGGCTCTGCGCAACGACAGGACTGGCGACCAACGACATGAGCACGCATACGATCAGGTTTCTGTGAGTCATACGTATCCTTTCCAGGAGTGAGGACATGTCAGCATGATGGATCCGGGCGACACCGATGCGGGGTCCGCGACGCCTTCTCTCAGTGCCGCGAACACCAGGGTGAACAATTCCACCATCCGCTCGAATCAACTGGAAGATCGCACCCTCCCAACCATTCCGAGTCCGCAATGCCGTCCTATTAACCGCATGCTCCTGTCTGTCCCCCCGTATGCCAAGCAGGGCAAGCAAGCCAAATGCCACTCAGGAGCGAGGCGTGCCTCAGAGAAGAAACCGTTCCATTCCAACTACTTCGAGCCACACGCCGTTCGAATGGAGAAGAGATCAGTCTGCTACCACGGTGATCTGTCGTGAGGATTCGCGGGAAATCGCGATCCCAGTCATACTGAGCCTTTGCCTGACTAATCCCGCGGCTCCTGCCCATCGGCGAGTGGTGGCTCTGGTGGCTGCGGCTCGGAGCTGAAGGCTTCGCCGGCGGCGGTGTCGTCGCCCTGCCGGAAGGACGCCGTGGCTTGGTACTGGTTGAAGCCCGCGAGGGCGGCGCCTCTGCACGATTGCATGGAGCCGCTTTCATCGAGGATAAGGGTGATGTAGAGCGGGGCTGGCTGCGCGGGCTGCGGGTCTGCTGGTCGGTCGGTCATGGGGAGCACCTCTTGTGATGGTGGGGATGCGGTCCATCATAGAGGAGCGCGGTGACAGGGCAGGTCACTGCGGAGAGCGCTGTAATGACTTGTCAAGCAGCGGCCCCCGTGTGTGTGCATGGCGTGGGTGGTGATGATGGGTTCAGTGGCGAGAGACATGTCGCCAATTTTTCGGCCGGTGTGAGGCCCTGGAGGGCCATGGAGAATCGGTCGTGGTTATACTGATGCTCCCAGGCACGCAGGGCCTGCGTCGCTGATGTGAACTCGTCAAATGTCGCGCGACTCCAAAACTCCTCCTCGTCGATGCGATGGCTGCGTTCGACTTTCCCATTTTGTTCGGGCCGGCGAGGCTTGATATGTCGCAGGCGGATACCGGCTTCTTGCACGGCCAGGGCAAAGGCAAGCGGGAATTCTGTGCCGTTATCAACTTGTACCTTACGAATGGGAAACGGGAGCATCTGCCGGATGGTGGCCAGAAACTCGAGACTGGTGCCGTGATACTTGCGGGGATAGAGGCGTAAGACGCGATAGCGTGTACAGTCATCCAGGGCCGTATACTGAAAACATTTCTTCCCCGCAACTTTCACTTCCTTGACATCAACCTGCACACAGTCACCCGGGTGGTCTTTACTGAAGAGCAGCGGCTGGCGAGGGCGTCGCGGGCCGGTACGCCGGATGGGCGGATAGCCGAGGTCCCGGCAGACTCGGCGGATTGTCGCGGCCGCGACACGGATGTGATGCACCCGGTCCAGCCAGAACCGGGTCCGCATCGCGCCAAAATGCAGCTCGCGGCGGGCGTGCTCGATCAGCCGCACCGCCTCCTCGGAGATCCGTCGGCGCCGTGTGCGCGGATGACGCGGGACTAACCCCGCGGGCCCGCTGGCCACCCAACGACGGTGCCACGTTCTCACCGTCTTGCGATCCAAGCCGAACCGCCGGGCGGCACCTTTGAACCCATATTCGTCGGCATAGCGCAAGATCGCCAGCCGACTGTTGATGAGGTGATGATGTCGTGTGGCGATGCTCAGCGTTCTCAGTTCCTTCGTCGTGATCAATCGCATGGGATCCCTCCTGGTGATGGCTTGTGACTGTAGTCCATGCAGGGGGCCCACTCTCAACAAGATATTTCAGTGGTCGCCGTCACGGCTGATTCAGTGGGCGGAGACCATTGGGCCCGCCACGGCGGCGGTGGTGAATACGCTCTTGACCCGCCGCCGGCATCCCGAACAAGGCTATCGCTCGTGCCTCGGGGTCTTGCGGCTGGAACGCCTCTACGGCCCAGCGCGGGTGGAGGCCGCGTGTCGCCGCGCCCAGGCGATTGACGCCATCGCCTACAAGAGTGTCCAGTCGATCCTCAAGACCGGACTCGATCAGCAGCCGCTCCCCGAGCCGGTTCCGACGGTCCCCCTCCCAATTGCACACGACCATCTCCGCGGCACCACCTATTACCAACACCACGAAGGAGGAGTCTGATGTTACGCCATCTCACACTCGCGACACTGGAGGCCCTGAAGCTCACCGGCATGGCCACCGCCCTGACGGAACAACTGGAGATGCCCGACGTGCAGCGGCTGAGCTTCGAGGAACGGCTGGGGTTGTTAGTCGATCGGGAGCGGACGATGCAAGAGAATCGCCGTCTGACCCGCCGCCTCGCTCAGGCCCGGCTCCCCGGCAGCGCCACGTTGGAAGATCTCGATTATCGCCACCCGCGTGGCCTCGACAAAACGGTGATCACCGCACTGGCGACCGGCCAGTGGATTCGCAGTCACGACAATGTGTTGATCGTGGGCCCCACGGGTGCGGGCAAGACGTACCTGGCCAGTGCGCTGGCCCAGATGGCCTGTCGGCTGGGCTGCTCCGCCTTGTATCTGCGACTCCCGCGGTTCTTCCGGGAACTCGCGATCGCCAAAGGCGATGGCCGCTATGGGCGCGTGCTCCGGAGTCTCGCCAAGACCGACCTCGTGGTCCTGGATGATTGGGGCTTGGCTCCCTTAACCGACGAGCATCGCCGCGATCTGTTGGAACTCCTCGACGATCGGCATGGACGGCGGGCCACTATCATAGCCAGTCAACTCCCAATCGATCACTGGCATGCGGCGATCGGGGAGCCGACGCTCGCCGATGCCATTCTTGACCGGCTCGTGCACAATGCCTATAAGATCACGCTCAAGGGAGAATCGATGCGCAAACGGCTGGCAAAATCGGACGGAAGTCGGCCACTCAAGACCGAGCACTGAGGCCCTGCGTCGCGGGGCTCCGAGGGGTGGCCGGATTCGCTCGGAATCGGCGGCCGGATTCAGCGGAATATGCAGCCACCGTCTTGTCACCTTTGACTGCGGCCAAGGCCACCTGGGCCTTAAAGGTCGCTCCGTGGTTCCGTCTCGTCCTCTTCATTACCTCGCTCCTTTGTGTCGCCACCTCGCGGTGGCTTTGCTGAAGCCAGGCTACCACTGATCACACTGTCCGAATTTCCGGAGCCCCCTCTGGGAGCCAACCGTTCTATCTCGCGCATCCGTCCATTTGACCGCGCAAATTCTGGCTCAGCATTGGCGGAATCCAGCGCAAGAGTCGTGTTGAGTGGACGGTGAGTTTACCCTTGCGAATGTGGTCGTCTACGAATTCGTCGAGTTTCTTGGTGACGAAATATACTCGCACAAAATTCGGAATACGTCGGTAATGAGAATCGGCACTATGCTCCGTCTCTTCTGTGACAGTAGAATGAATCGGTGAGATGAGAACTCTGCGGAACTGTGCCACACCAATGTAGTATTACAGCAGATAGGCGGGGGAGCTTCACAGGCACGAGCACTCAGCAGCCGACGATTTACGCCAGCGCGTGCCGTCGGCTTGTGGGCTTCGACTCTGAATTATCTTCGGCGATACCGGACAGCCTCACCGGCTCACGGTCGGGGAATTGGGCCACAAGAGACAGGTTCCCGCCCATGGCTTCGATGGTCTTTCTAAGCGTGGACAGGAGGAGATCGCTTCGCTGTTCGAGGCGCGACACACTATCCTGCGTGATCCCAAGCTTCTTGGCCATTCGAACCTGCGTGAGCTTGCGCGCGTGCCGCAGTTCCCGCAAGGTCATTTCCTCGGCAATCAGCTCAGCGGCGCGAGTCTCAACCTTCTTACGCTGGAGAGGGCGCAACTTCTTGATTTTGTCCTCGACGTTCGTGGCCATGCTTACCCCCTTCCCTTCTTCAGTCGCGCCAGATGCGCGTCAAAACGGTCATCGGCCTTCCGGATCAGCTCGCGATAAAACCGCTTTTCGCTGCCCCCTGATTTATCTCCTGCAACCAGCAGTATCCCCTTTCGCTTCGGGTCAAAGGCGAACGCGACTCTCCACTCGCCCCCAACCGCGCTGAACCGGAGTTCCTTCATATTCGCGTGGCGTGAGGCGTTCAGCGTGTCCACGCGTGGTCGCCCCAAATGCGGGCCGAATTGCTGCAGGAGACGGGTCAACGCCAATAGCTCCGTTTGCACGTCTTCGAGGAGAGCGTCGAACTCTGGCTCAAACTCATCACTCATCTCAACAATCCAACTCACCCCGATACTATGTCATGCAAGCCATATGCTGTCAATGCCATATCAAGCTTGTCCGAACGTGACCGTTTCACTCCGACATCCCGCTTTGCCCGCTACGGCCCGCCGTACTTTTGGCACGCCAGCCTCATGTCTGGTCTCTGAAGTTCGCCGACAAAACGGGCGCCTCCAGGAAATCGATTGGAGAAACTGAAAGGTGATCGTACGGGGCAGCCCAGCATCAGCATCAACGACCAATGGGGCATTTGTTTCAGATGGATAACTAATGGGGCCCACAATGTCGAGATCACGGATTCTCACTAAAGGAGTAATGTCATGGTGAAGAATGGCATACGGCCGGTGCATCCAGGAGACATTTTGCTGGAGGTTGAGCAGCCGCTGGTGAATAGAAGCGGGCAGATTGGATGGGTGACGGGCCGTCATGCCAGCGCCTCCAGATAGGGACGCATCACACATTCAACTCGGCAAGGCGGGCATAGTGAAGCAGCGCACGAGGCGTCACGTGCCTCCGCTCACGGGCGAGTCGGAGTACCTCAACCGCCACAGCGATGCCGATTTTGTTGGGTGACCCTTGACACCTGCCCCAGCAGCGCCTCCGCCAGTAACTTCTTCAGCCGGGTATTCTCCTTCTCCAGGGCCTTCAGCCGCTTGGCGTCTGGCACGGTCATGCCGCCGAACTTGCTCCGCCAGAGGCGGTAGCTGGCTTCGGAGACTCCATGTTGTCGACACAGATCTTTGACCGCGACCCCGGCCTCCGCCTCCCGCAAAAACCCAATGATCTGGACCTCGGAAAACCGCTTCTTCATTGCCAATCTCCTTTCCTGAAGGGATTGAACTCTAAATCATTGTGCTACTCAATCAAGGGGGGAGGTCGCCAGGGCCACAGACATATATAACTATCCATACATTCTCTTGAACGAACTCTGGGATGGGATATACTCCTGGCACAGGATGCAAGCATAGTGGATATCGATCTCAGAGAAAGTTTGCGTATTGTTCGGGGACAAGAGATGAGCATGCGTGCAGTTATGACCTATTTTTAGACACTAGCGCTCGCATGATTTCGCAACCACTCCATTCGATGGAAGGCACTCGTCTCTCTATCGAAGGTGTGGCCCTAGTCACGAGCCTAGTTGCTCGCACGTGAGAGGAATTGTACGATAACTCAACAATCGACGATGAGCCAAACTGTGCCTCCCTCATGACGGATATTGCCGACATGACGTCCATTCTAATTATTGACAATGACAGAGCTCTAAGAGCCGTCCTTGGTGAGGGACTGCGTGAAGCTGGGTATGTTGTACAGGAAGCTGCCAATGGCCGCCTAGGCGTGAACGCCTTCAGAAAGGCGCCAACGGATCTAGTCATCACTGATCTCTATATGCCTGAGCGCGATGGCCTGGAGGTTATTGAAGCTTTACGTCGGACTAATCCCCAGGTCCCCATACTGGCTATTTCGGGGGCATCCGGCACCATGGACTATTTGAAGGTGGCGTTAACACGCGGCGCCACGGAAATCTTGTCCAAACCCTTCTCCGTCTCGACAGTGGTCCGGATCCTCGATCGTATTTTTGCTCACACATCCCAAAGAGCCCTGCCTTAATAATGCTTGCGGGACTGAGCTCAGGAGGGGCCAATTAATCCTACAAAGAGGTCAGATACCTGCATGACGAACCCTTCTGGAATTCATCAGACCTTTGGAGCGCTATACCCCTCCGAATGGCCGACATCGATACCCGAAGATGAAGGAGCAATGTGAACGCGAGAAGCAGCTGGCTCAGCAGGCCTCATCCAAGCACATATCGGCGTGGAGAGCTATGTCCTCGGACCATCTACAAGTGCGGACAGTGCGGACGATGAGGCGTGAAGCGCCCTTCCATTACTGCCCCGTCTGTCGAACTCTCCTCGTGCCAGAACGCCTATTGATCACGCCAGACGCTCTGGGTCGACGCAGTGTTCCACCAAGACCGGAATGGCACTGCAACGAATGCGGGCGCACCTTCGCTCCGAACTATTTCGACTCACTGCTCCCTCCGAGGATCCGAGATTCGGAAGATACAGGATAAGCCTGCTGTGTGGAATAACGTCTGAGTCACGAAAAAAACAAATCCGATTCCGCCTCGGGAGCGGAGGCCAGATTAGCCACGATTATGCGCCTATATCACAGCATCAATTGTAAATTTGCGGTCTGGACTCGACGGTGTTAGGCTCGCGGCGAATAACTCTGCGGACCTGCTGTCCCCCTCAATGAACGAATGACATAGGTTCCAGATCATTGGGTTGCTTCACGCGAGCTATGCCCCTGGAACAGGGGAAGCGCTTTGATCAATCCACGTCGGCCGAGTCCTGGCCAATGGTCACGAGTACATCGAAAGGTTGCCGAACGCCGATCGTTTTTGAATAGTTGGTCAATCGCATAATGGTAGACGCATTTATTTCCTGCCCCCTCGCGCACAGAAGGACGTGGTCCGATGATTTCAGATCTTCATTCAAAACCATACCTGGGCGGAGATCTGCAATGACCACTGTCCGCACTTCATATTGTATTTCTTGGGCAAACGCTGTCTTTAGCGCCTTAACAATTTCCTCGTCATACCAGCCTTTACGTTTCTTGATCTCATCGAATGCCTGGGTTTTTGTCTTTCCGGCCGATTCGAGCGCATCGAAATCCAGGGCGACTTTCAAAATTCTCGCCTCCATAGGGATTTTAACCCCTTCTCGAGTATCCCCTGCTACTCCAGATCCGTCATAGCATTTGTCCTGGTATCTAATGATCTCCGCCACACGTTTCATCCTGGGAATCTTTGCGATTAGATCCGACGCCACGAACGGATGCTGATTAAACAGCTCCGATTCCTCGCGCGTCAGTATCTCTCCTCGATACACCTTTTTTAGGACCGATTCAGGCAAGATAACGCAACCGATTTGAGACAACATGGCAGCCGTCTTGATCGTCCAGATCTCGGACACGTGGAGATGCTTTGCCATTGACTCCGCATAGTGGGTAATGCGCGACGATCGCCCAAAGGCTTCAGGATTGACCAACGCTAAGATTTCGCATAGCACTCGAATACTCCCGCTCAGCGTCTGTTCCAGCAACTCGCGTTCTGCCATGATCAGACGGTGCTGTACCAGCGCGGCCCTGAGCGTCTTGCCGAGAACGTCTGGCGTACAGGGCTTTGTCAGGAATCGGAAGATCTGCCCTTCATTAATCGCTTCGATCGCCGTTCTGAGTTCGGCATTTCCCGTCAGTAGAACACGGACGGTGTCGGCATCGTGGTTGCGTACTCTTGCAAGGAACTCAATCCCACTCATCCCCGGCATCCTGAGATCAGATACCACCACGGCGAAGGGCCCCTGTTCCGTAACCATTCGAAGACCCTGCTCAGGTCCGACAGCCGTCTCCAACGTAAACTCTTTGCGAAGCTGGCGCTTGAAACCCTCCAAAATGTTGAGATCGTCGTCCACACAGAGAATCCGGTCAGCCATGTTTGCTCTCCTTCTTCCCCTCCCTCTGAACCGTGCTGGCCACTTCTCGCCAGTACTCTAGCCGATCAGTCATATGAAGTTTGTCTAGGTAGGCGAGATCGATCTCAGACGGCATATTCGCCCCTCCCTGCGCGGATTGTTCTCGCAGCAGTGCGTTCGCCACATGCACTGCGGTCAACGGGCTAAACGTCTCTCCTATGCACTCTCCCGGGCAGTGATGGAACGCCACCGCCTCCACAATTGGATCGACTGACGTCTCCCCCAAAAACGACGGCAATCTAAAACGAGAGTAGAATGGCGGCTTCGGCGGTCCTCGACGAAAGGAGTGGATCGATGAAGCGGTCACGATTCTCGGAAGAGCAAATCGTCTATGCCATCCGGCAAGCCGAGAGTGGCACCCCCATCGGGGATGTCTGTCGACAGCTCGGCATCGCCGAGCAAACCTTCTACGCCTGGAAAAAGAAGTATGCGCATCTCGGCGTGAGTGAACTGCGCCGACTGCGGCAGGTGGAAGAGGAGAATGCCCGGCTCAAACGACTGGTGGCCGATCTCTCGCTGGATAAGCACATGCTGTCGGAGGCGTTGCGAAAAAAAGTCTAAGGCCCGCGCGCCGTCGGGAGCTCGCCCAGTGGTTTCACGGGACGTTTCAGGTGAGCTGTGCGCGGGCCTGTCGGTTGGCGCAGTTTGGTCGCGCGTCGTGGTATCGGAAGAGTCAGGCCAAGGATCAGACCGCCCTGCGGCTGCGCATTCGCGATCTGGCGCATGCGCGGCCTCGGTTTGGCTATCTGCGCATCTGGGTCTTACTGCGGCGGGAAGGTTGGGCGGTCAACCGGAAGCGGGTCCGGCGCTGGTATCGCTTAGAGGGGCTCCAGTTGCGCATGCGGGTGCGCCGACGAAAGCATATCGCCCTGCATCGTGGGCCAGCTCCCGTGCCGGTCGGCCCGTCGGAACGGTGGAGTATGGATTTCGTGCATGATACCTTGAGTGAAGGTCGGCCCTATCGGATTCTGACCGTCGTTGATAACTGGAGTCGCTCTAGTCCTGTCCTAGAGGCCGGATTTCGGATGTCTGGAGCGCTGGTGAGTCAGGTACTGGATCGCGTCCTGGGAGAGGGCCAGCGGCCTCGCTCCATCACGGTCGATCATGGGACGGAATTCCAGTCCCGTGCGCTCGAGGAGTGGGCGTATCGACGGGGCGTGCAGCTCGACTTCATTCGACCGGGGAAACCCGTCGAAAATGCCTTCATTGAATCATTCAACGGACGGCTGCGGGATGAGTGTTTGAATGTACATCAGTTCGCCTCGCTGGCTGAGGCCCAGGCGATCATCGAAGCCTGGCGCGTGGACTATAATACCCGCCGTCCCCACAGCTCACTTGGGCACCTGACGCCAAGCGAGTTCGTCAGGCAACGTCAGGAAGAACAGGACACCGAAAAAGTCGTCTGCTCTCCTTAAGAGCTGTCTCGGAATGGGGTCAACGTCAGAAGCCAGAAAGTTCTCCTTACTGAGTGTCTGCATTTACGGGGAGCTTACGCCTCGCCACGGGAGAAGCGCCCAGCAAACCTCAGGGTGTTCTGGCAAAAATTCACCAAGCATTACAGCCTTCACTCAATGAGATGTTTTTTACCTCCCGTCTCGTATTGGTCGAAGGTCTTGAAGATGTTGCTTATCTGAGTTCCTATCTTCATCTCCTCAATAAATGGGACCAGTACCGCCGCAGCGGTTGTCATATTGTCCCCGTGAATGGCAAGAGCGAGATGTTACGCCCCTTGGTGATTGCCAAGCATATCGGCATTCCAACTTTCGTTGTCTTTGATTCAGATGCCGATGAGCAGGACCCAGGTAAAAGGGCGAAACATGAGAAAGATAACAAAGCCCTGCTTGCGCTTCTAGGCAAGGCAAACGAAAACCCATTACCCACAACCAGCTTGTGGGGCCCTGGGTTTGTCATGTGGCGATCAAATATCGGCGCTCTTATTAGAGCAGAAATTGGTGCAGCTGACTGGAGTGCCTTTCAAGCAAAAGCTGACAAGCAGTACGGCCATGCTGGTGGACTTCGGAAAAATACACTGCATATCGGGTTTTGTCTTGCCCAAGCGTGGGAATCAGGCAAAAGCTCGCCAAGCCTCGAACGCCTGTGTAATGAGATTTTGAATCCAGCCGTCACTGTTCAGTAAAAAGTGCTTCCGGGAGCATGGCCATCGAGAAGAACCAATATGCGGGTCATTCATACTTCTGATTGGCATCTTGGCCAGGAACTCCATGGATTCGCTCGTGGGGTCGAACATGACTCATTTCTCGACTGGCTAGCCAACCAACTGGTCGAACAAAACGCTGACGCACTCATCCTCACGGGCGACATTTACGACACGGTTAATCCACCTATCCCCGCTCAGCAACGCCTCTATCAGTTCTTAAGGAGAGCCATAACGGAAAGTCCGCATCTCCAAATAGTGCTCATCGGCGGTAATCATGACTCGGCCGCACGACTTGAGCTGCCGAAACATCTTCTCGATACGAGCCGAGTCCATTTCATCGGGGGAATGCCGCGGCATAATGGTCAACCGATTGCAGCCCAGACACTGATTGCACTTCGGGATGTGACCGGAACTCCTCGCGCGGTGTGTGCTGCGGTCCCTTACCTACGCCCTGGAGATCTTCCCGCAGTAGCCAGTGGTGAACACCCCCTTCACGCTCTCTACCAGCAAGTTATTGAGGCTGGGCACGCTATGTGTGTAGGCCTCCCATTGATCGTTACGGGCCACTTACATATGAGCGGCGGAGCAGTATCGGAACTGAGTGAACGACGAATCGTCATAGGAGGCGAGGAGGCGGTTTCCTCTGATCTTTTCCCATCAAGTGTCTCCTATGTAGCTTTAGGCCATCTCCACAAACCACAGCTTGTCTCAGGCCAAACTGTCATCCGCTATGCCGGATCGCCTTTCCCCATGTCAGTCGCCGAGAAAGATTATCAGCACAGTGTTGTAGTGATCGACCTTGATGCGACCGCTGGCATCACAATAGATTTGGTGCGGACGCCGAGACCCGTCGCCTTCCTTCGCGTTCCACAAGTCGGCGCAGCGCCCCTAGACCAAGTCGAGGATGAATTGCGCCACATCGAGGTCGACGATCCCGGCCTGGATCGCCGGCCATTTCTCGAGGTCGCGGTTCGGCTTGATGGAGCTGAGCCAGAGCTCCGTCCACGAATTGAAGCCGCATTGGAGGGGAAGCCAGTCCGACTCACGCGTATCGTTCGACAGACTGAGGGACAAGGAGGCACATTGGCTGACGCCGTGGAAGGAGATACAGAGCTAGACGCGCTAGAGCCGGCCCATGTGTTTGCTCGTCGACATGTCGAGGAATACGGAGTTGAGCCGGCAGCGGAGCTTACGAGTGCCTTTGAGGAAGTGCTGACTGCCATCTTATCACCAGAGGACGATCAGACAGGCGCAACATGAGAATCCTTGCGATCCGAGGCGCAAACCTCGCCAGCCTCTCCGATCCATTTGAAGTCGACTTCGAGACAGAGCCGATTCGCAGCTCTGGTATCTTCGTGATTACTGGGCCTACCGGGGCCGGAAAGACGACTTTGCTGGATGCGCTCTGCCTTGCCCTCTTTGATCGTCTCCCTCGCATGGATACCGCTGAAAGTGGCGCATTAATCGGACGGATCGAGGGCGATAGTTCGCAACAGATCAAATACGATGACGTACGCGGTATTCTTCGTCATGGCGCCAGCGCCGGCTATGCAGAGGTGGACTTTGTCGCACAGGATGGGCAGCGGTATCGCTCTCGCTGGGAGGTGAATCGTGCGCGCGGCAAAGCCGATGGGAAACTTCAAAATCAGAAGATCACGCTTACAGACATCAAGTCCAGGGCAATTATCGGTGACAAGAAGACTGATACCCTTCTGCAGATCCAAAAGCGCATCGGGCTCAGCTTCGATCAATTTCGGCGATCAGTCCTTCTAGCCCAGGGCGACTTTGACACTTTCATAAAGGCCGGCTCAAAAGACCGGGCTGAGCTCCTCGAAAGGATCACGGGGACCCAGATTTATTCTGATATCTCACGAGCGGCATTTGTCCGAGCCAAACAGGAGCGGGAGGCGCTACGAGACCTCGAAACTCAACTCGGCGAACATCAGCCGCTTGGAGATGAGGCCAGAACTGCAGCTGAGGAACGCCTCCAGGAAGCTAAGGCTGAACAAGACCGAATCGAGACAGCACGAGTGACTCTCACCAAATGGGAGGGTTGGCACGAGAATAAATCTCGCATCGATGCACGTATTGCGGAAGGGAATGCGGCGCTGACGCAGGCCTTGGCGCTAGATCACGATGCCGAAAGTGACCGCGGCACCCTCGCTATCACAAAAACAGCACTTTCCCTGCGTGCCGAGATCGAGACAGCAGCGGCCACCAGAAGGCGACTGACAGAGGCAGAGAAAGCATTCGCCGACGCGCAGGAAGGTGAACGTAAGGCTCTAGAGGAGCGTGATAAAGCAGTTTCGACAAGCAACCTTGCTAAGGAGACACGCGACAAAGACCGAGCAGCCTATGATGCGATAGGCCCTGAACTGGACAAAGCGCAACGGCTCGACGCCCTGATTGAATCAGCCAAAGGTGACTTGACCAATCTAACAGATCTCCTCGAAAGGGGCGCTAAGGATAGAGATACGGCGCGCGATGCCGTTACAAATGTCGAGCGTACACTCAAGGCGACACGAGATCAGCGTGAGAGTGACGGCCGTTGGCTCGAAGAACACAAATCAGTTGAGACACTTTCGGTACGAATGAGAGATGTTGAGAAGGATCTATCCGATCGACTGAACCTGACAACTGATGTTGCATCAACCAGAGCAAGGATTGAGCAACTGGTTCGCGAAGTGGATGTTGCCAGAACGTGTCGGCAGGATAAGGAAAGTGTCGTCGCGGCCCTCCAGGAACAAGACCGTAAACTAGACGAGCAAATTGCCACCCTGCGGCAAATTGCTGACACGATAAATGCCGTTGCGGCTGGTGCCAGACGCGATGCGCTCATGCAAGTTCAGGCTGCGCTGGATGATGCTGTGGAAGCTACAGAAGATGCTCAGAAGGCCTATGGAGCCATCATTGCGGCAAACGATGAAGCAAGCAAACAGGAAACCCTCATCCAAAGGGCTTCCGGCGTCATAGTCAAGGTAGACGCCGAGTTACCCACGGACATGGCACGGTTAGAAGAAGCCCGGCATAGCCTGGATCTTTCCAAGGCAGCGGGAACGGAGGCAGCGGAGCATCTTCGGCTCAAGCTGGAAGAAGGACAACCATGTCCGGTCTGCGGAGCAACGGAACACCCTATCTCCGACGTTGATCGATTACTTAAGGCTCGAGTACTGGCCGACCATACACGCGTCGCCGAGCTGGAAGAAAAAGTCTCCTTCTCTCAGACTAACCGTGCCCGCGCACAGACACAGATTGCTGCGGCAAAGGATGCACTGGAAGGAGTCCTGCAGCGCAGAGGGAGCCAAGAATCTGAATTGCAGATTGCCTTCGCCAAATGGGAGACATCAGTTGCTTCTGTATCGATCCATTGTGGGGAGATAGGAGTATCCGCCCCCACTTTCCCCAAGGAAGCCATTGGTGCAGAAAGTGTAGAGATTGTCAGCTCCTTTCGAATGACAGTGGGAAAGATGCTAAGCGATGCCAAGGAGACTATTCAGCGTGCATCCGACGCTGAAACTCAAATCCGAACGATCTCCGATGATAGAGAACGTTCGCGCTCGCCTTTTGGATGCGAATGCGGACATTGTAAAGCTCACGAATGAAGAACATGGTAAAGCCAGTACAGTGGGGATGCTACAAGTAACTCTTCAGGGAAAGGAGCAGACTCTAGCTTCTCTCGATTCCCGACTCGATACAGCGCTCGCCCCGGTGTTCCCCAACTGGCAACACCAAGTTACCGCCAGCAGCGAGGCTTTCCTAGAAATCTGTAGCAGTCTGGTCAACGACTGGCGCGAATGTCGTAGCAGGCTTGAGACAACCGCTGCCGATATTTCCCGTCTTGAAGTTGATCTGGAGGGAAAGCGGGTAACACTCAAAGCTTTGGAGACCGCCATCGAGGAAACCAAGAAACGACACGCAGATAAGAAGGACGAGCTCAGCAAACACAATGGCGAGCGCATCCAGATTATTAACGGACGGCCAGTCGGCGAAGTTCGAACTGAATACAGAAAGCGATCGGAAACCGCCGACAAAGCCTGGAGCGAAGCTGAGCATAAGAAGTCCATGGCTGAGCAAGTTGCCGCTGGAAACTCGTCGAATGCTCTAGCCGCTCGCAATGCCTTTGACGCGGCACAAACCGACCATGAATTCGCAGAGGCATTGCTCACAGAAAGGCTCCAGTCTTGTGAAATCAGTCGGCCGCAAGCTGAATCCGCAATCACCAAAGGCGAGGCATGGGTTGATGCTGAGCAAATGCGCCTCGACCGCCTTCGGGAGGCCGTGGCGACCGCACGGGCAACCCTCGCTGAGAGACAACAGTCTGCAAAAGAGCACGAAGCCACTGATCGCCCTTCACAAACTCGTGAAGAAATCGCCACGGCCCTTAAGGAGATAGAGACGCAGCGCATCACAGCATCAGAGGCATATATCGAAGCCAGCTCGGTTGTCCTGAGTGATGACCAAGCGCGTTCACGAACGGCAGAAATCCAAGCAGCTCTTCATGAGCGACAACAGCAGGCACGTGTATGGGGACAGCTTGACGATCTTATCGGTTCAGCTGACGGCACCAAATTTCGTCGATTCGCTCAATCACTGACACTAAATCATCTCATTCGTTTGGCAAACCGGCACCTAGTCAATCTTCACCCCCGGTATGAGCTACAACGAGCACCGGGCAGCGATCTCGTATTACAGGTCATCGATCGCAACATGGCTGATGAGATCCGCGGGGTTCACAATCTTTCCGGCGGCGAAAGATTTCTAGTTAGCCTTTCCCTAGCACTCGGACTCGCCAGCATGTCGTCAAATCGAGGGATTAAGGTTGACAGCTTGTTTATCGACGAAGGCTTCGGTGCACTGGATAGCAATAGCCTTGCGATGGCCGTCTCTGTCCTGGAACAACTACAAGCCACTGGTCGGCAAGTCGGTGTGATTAGCCATGTCGAGGAGATGAAAGAACGAATCGCAGTAAAGGTGGAGGTTACCCCGGTCGGCAGCGGCTGCAGCACTGTCCAGGTTGTAACCGCCTGATCCTTGCATCCTCTCCATTATGGACCTATGTGGCATGATCGGACAGTTGCTCAAGAGAGGACCACCCATGCCCGACGGCATTCGTCCGGGCCAAGGATCTCCTCAGGGATACGGCACCCAGCCCGTAGTACGGCCGTGACCTGGCTTCGCAACGACGGGGCGATGACCTCGAGGATTCTCTGCCGATCGCCCTCCGAGAAGCGTTCTATTGATGGCCACCCCTGGGGAAGCCCAAAGGCTTCCGCTCCAGCAAGCATTTGTCGATGAAGTTCGGTGGCCGGTAGGACTGCGGGCAGCCCGAGATCTCGCGCGCAATTTCGGGTCGCCCACGCGATGTCGAGTCCGGCGTGGTCAAGGTCGCCCACGTAGTGAATGGACTCAACACCGCGCTCTATCGTCTTGATATGTCCGAGCGCCGCGAGGACGCTCCGTCCGCCGCCGTACGCGATTATGTCATACGGCCTAGCTGCTATCTCAGCTAGGACTCGCCGCGCAACGTTAAAGGGGCCGGCGTTCTCAAAGATCACCATACGGCCACCGTCGCCGACTGCCTCCCATGCAAGTGGAAGCGCGTCGGGCAGGCAGGCCAGCATAGCGAGCGTCAAGCGTCCGGGCCCAAACAGGGACGTGGTCGTGAGCGATGCGAGCGCCTTCTCATCGCCGGTCAACTGCAGCGACCGGTACTTCAGCGGGGCGGCCTCACGGAACATCCCCTTCACGAAGCCCTCGTGAACGCGGCGGAGAAATTCTATCTGTTGATTCGACAAGCTCCGGCATTGGACGACCCAGTGAAGCTTTTGGTGCCAGGGAAACGTCCGCCACGGAAACGCTGCCGGTGCGGTTTGATCGCGAACGATGTCCACGCTGGTCGGAACAGCCGGATCCATCGACCGATCCCATCGGTTACCACGTTCTGGTGGGAGCCGAATGCCTCCACGCACCTCGATGGACCTGAGCGCGTCGAGCAACAGCCGACGCTCTGCGGGCCCGGGCGTTCTGTGAGGAAAGACCTTCGCCAAGGTGCGCCAGAGATCCTGGGCGCCGACGCGAACGGATGTGCCGGCGAGGAGGCCGCGTTCGAACTGATCGAGCCGGTGCTCATCGATCTCGGGACCCATCATCACTGCTCCACGTCATCCGGAGCGGCGGCCGGGGCGTTCTCCCTGCGTCCGATGCGAACAGCCTCGATGACGCGAGCCTCGTCCGGAGCGTGCTCGACCAGGCGACGACCGCTGTTGCGGTCGACGCGCTCGTTCCGGAGGCGGATCACGTTCGGAAGCGCGCGGAGGGCCTCGTGATCGTTGACCCCGGTCGTGTAGATGAGCTGCACGCCCATCGCCCGCGCGACATCACGCTGAAGCTCGAGGAAGCGAACCCGCGACGCGCGGCCGATCGGGTTGTCGAGAATCAGGACGCTCGAGGCGCGCCTGGACAGGCCGCGTGAGCGACTTCGCACGCGGGCGAGCGTGCAGTACAGGAGGATGGCCCCCGTGAGCTGCTCGCCGCCGCTCGAGCGGGCCATCTCGGGGATGCTCACGGTTCGCCGGTCGAGCGCGGGGTCCGGGTGCAGTACGCGAACCTGGACCGGCCGCGCAAGCCGTCGCACCGCGGCCTGGACCAACGCCACTCCGCCGAGATCGTGCTTGCCATCGAGGATCTCGTCGATGAGCTCGGCCAGACGAGCGCGCTTCTCGCTCGGGTCGTCGGGCTCCTGCGTCTGGATCCTCAGGAAGTGAGCGCCGCCAATGCCGGGCACGTGGTCCGGAAGCTTGGAGAGGCTCGATGCCTGGTGTAGCAGCTTCATCCCCTCTTCGGCGACGGCGTGCAGCTCATCGACCAGAACCGTTCGATGACGATCGACGCTCGAGATCTGTTCCTCGAGCACGTTGCGACGTAGCTCGAGCTGGGCCCCGAGCTCTACGCTTGCACTCTCGAGCGCGGGCTCGTCGTGTTCTTGGAGGCGCCGTACCCAGGGCGCGTCGAGGCGCTCGAACTCGGGTCCCGCCGCAAAGGCTCGAAGGCCCGCGATGGCAGTTCCTCGCTCGCCGTCCATCGCCTGCCAGTCCGCCCGCGCCTTGCGGAGCCCATCGGTCAGCTTCTTCAGCCGCGAGGGCAACACCGACTCTTCGAGCGTCGCGGCCAGGCCGGGCCCGGGCGGGCTGACGCCCTCCGCCATCAAGTCCACGTAGTCATCGCGCAAGGACCTCAGCCGTTCCGCATGCCGCTCGACATCGGAGGTCCGCTGTCGGACCTGCTCGGCGTTCTGCTTCGCCGCGTTCGCGTGCGCCTGCTCGGACTCCGCGCTGTTCTGGTGCAGCTTCGCCTCGCCCTCCAGAGTCGTGGCCTCGGCCTCGGCGAGCTCCGGCGTGCTCGGTGCCCGCTGAAGAGGGGCCAACATGATGAACGCCTTGCAGGCCTCCTCGGCCTGCTCGAGCGCCACAGCGGCGGGGTCGATGCGGCCCTTGAGATTGCCCATGCGGCCTTGCAGAGAGCTCGCCTTTGCCTCGGTCTCCTGCCGCAGTTGGTCGACTGTGTCCGGCTCCGCTAGGCCAGCGAGGTGTTCTCGGATGATCTCCTCCGTGATATCGGCGGACAGCAGTTTCGCGAGTCGGCCGCGCTCTTCCTTCGCGTTGTCGTCGTTTTGTTTCGCCAGCGCCAAGAGAGCGTCCGCCCCGACCTTCTCCTCGTACTGGCTCCTCAGGAGGCGGTATCGGTCACGAAGCTCGTCGAGCGGTCCCGGCTCGGCGACCACCTCGCCTTCGACGTACTCGAGCGCAGACCGCTCGGTCTCGACGACGCGCGCCTCCTCGCCTTGCTTCTGCGCCGCTTCGGACGCGCCCGTCGCACGCTCGTCGGCGGCATCTGCAAGGTCCTGCCACTGCTTGACCTCGTCGGCCGCCTTCTTCGCCCGAGTCTTCGCCGATTCGAGATCCGTCCGCCACTTCGCGGAAGGCCGGACGTGTTCGTCGAGGAAGGCGCTGAGGCGACGGACCGCGTCCCGAGCGGTTTCCAGGTGACGCTCTTGGTCCCGCCGTTCGGTCTCGACGCGCTTGCGCTCGGCGGTCTTCTGCTTGCGCTCCTCCTGCAGATCCTGGAGCCGTGTGCGAGCCTCCTCCTCTCGCTGCGCCGCCCCCTGGACCTCGCGCGACGTGCTCTCGTACCAGCCCACCGGGTAGCGCGCGCGAAACGAGCGCAGCGATTCGGCCGCGCGGGTGAGGTCACGCTGCTGCAGTTCCGCCGACTGAATCCGCCGACGGTGCTCGTCGAGCCGCGCTCGAAGCTCGGCCAAGCGAGCCTGCGCCACGTCGCGGTCGAACCAAGCCGATTCTCTCGGTCCCACGACGACGCCAGGGAGAGCCGGAGCTTGGGTCAGGGCGTCGGTGTCACCGATGAGCACAGGTCCTTCCGGCTCGAGTCCAACCTCGCGCAGGAGGTCAGCAGCCCGCTCGAAATCGGCGGGTCGTACGATGACGCCCTGAGCAAGCGAGGGCGCTTTGCAAACCGCGGCTCGCGCCTCCTGCTTCGGCACGTTCGCCTGAATCCACGACCACCCCGACCAGGCCTGGCCACCGAGACGCTCGCTGAGGAACTCGACGACCCGCTGGGCATCGGGCGACGGCGGCAGGAGGCCGTGCTCCTCCAGGTGAAGAGCGGCACGCTCGTCGTCAGCGGCCGCCAGCCGCGTGTCCACGACGACGCGCTGTGCGGCACGAGCCGCCTGCTCGAGCGTGCCCACCGCGTCGGTGCCGATGCGATCGCCATCGAGCGTCTCGAGCTCGAGCGCCGCCTTGAGCACGGCATCGCGCTCGATGGCGTCGCGCTCGCCTGTGGCGCGCTCAAAGCGATCCTTGAGCTTCTGATGCTCGGACTGGCATTGCGAGAGCACGTCGCCGGCCCCCGCGACGGCACCGTCGAATGCTTCGAGGGTCTCGTCGAGACGCACGATCTCGCCATCGAGCCGCTCGACCGCATCCTCATGATCGGCGGCTTTGCTTGTCCAGCGGCTGACGCCCGCGTCGGCCGACTCCTCGGAGCCGAGGAGCCCCTCGCGAACCAACTGCTTGCGGTTGGACTCGACGGTCTCGAGGCGCTGATCGAGCCCCTTCGCCTCGGTCTCTGCTTGGCTCTGGACCTTGCCGGCCTCCACCGCCTGACGCCGATACTCGCGCGCCTCGTCGCGGGCAGTCTTCTCGTCGACGCGCGCATTCTCGGCTTTTTTCCGGTGGTCTTGGGCGCGCCACGTCAACGCAGACGCGAACTTCCTCGCCGCGCTCTCGATCTCTGCGCGCAGCGGCGCGTGCTCACGCTCACGTTGCTGGAGCGATCGGCGCTGGTCCTTCGCCTTCTCTTCGAACTGGATCGCCCGCCGAAGGGGGACGGCGGCGCTCCAGATCCTGGCGAGACGCTGGGCGTTGCGCCAGTCGTCCTGCACTTGATCATGTTCTTCCTTGAGGTGCTCAAGCCGTAGCTCTGCGCCATGCTTCTTCAGCTGAGCGGCGCGTCCCCGCTTCGTCGTCGCTTGCCGCGTCTGCTCGTCGGCGGAGGTTGCGTGGCCCGCCCGGGCCTCGTCGAGGCGCTCCGCTTCCTTGCCGAGCTCGTCGAGCCGGGCTGCCGTGAGCACGTCGAGGGCCGCGAGATCGGAATGGGATTCGCCGAGCTGGGCGCGCAGTCTGTCGCGGCGATCACGGATATCGCGCACAGCGGCCATGCGCGCGATTAGGCCGGCGACGAGATCCCGCTCCGGCACGAGCTGCTCTTTCCTTTGCAGCAGCTCTCGGCGGAACGTGGTGATGTTCTTCCCGACGCGATCGCCGAGCGCGGGATCGAGCGCCAGTGCCAGCAGAAAGTCGATGAAGTCCTCTGCTTCCGCGAAGCGGAATAGTTCGTCGGCACCGCCTTCCCGCTGGTTCATCCTGACCTGGTACGAAAACAGCTCCGGGTCGATGCGGGCGGCCTCCAGCACCTCCTGCCACTCGCGCTGATTCTCCGTGTCGCCGACGTTGAGGTGCGGAGCGCGATCGCGCAAGGATCGCCACGCCTCGCGGAAGGCCCCGAGCGTACGGCGGGAACGCGCGCCGTTGCTGGCGGTGTACAGCGGGAGATGCTCGAGGGTCGCTTCGGGCTGTTCTGGTGCGACGCGGCACGAGAAGAAGAGACGACGGAGCTCGCCCGATCCGTCGCGACGCTCGTAGAACACGCCGGTGATGAAGCGTTCCGATTCGAGGCCCAGGGAGTCGGCAGCGGGGTCGAGCTGCCACTCCGCGGCCGCCACGGCTCGGTCACTGGGAAGGATGTAATCGTTCAGCGAACGCTGCTTCGCCTCCGCCTTGCCGCCAAGGAAATCGCCCTTGTGCGGGCGAAGAATGGCGAAGAAGAGATTCAGGATCGAGGACTTGCCCCCACCGTTTCTGAGCCAGAGCGTCGAGTCCGTGGCGCGTCCGTCGGGTCCCTGGAACGTGAGCAGGAGATCGTCCATTCGCGCCTGCGGATGCCCGAGGGAGACGAACCGGAGCTTCAGCAGCTGAGGCATCAGGCTTCCTCCCCACTCGACGGGGGTGAAGAAGTAGCGTCGAGCGCCTCTCGAACGAGCTGGAAGAGGCTCGTACCCGCGAGCTGCTGCACCATGACCTGGTATCGCCGGGTAGGCTGCCATGCGGTGTCGGCACCCTGTCGCACCTGGGTGAAGCATCCGAACTCGCGCAGCCGATCGAGCGCGTACTCGATGATCCGACGTGTCGCCCGCATCGCCTTGCGTGAGTCGCGTGTCTCCATTGTGTCGAGTCGCTGCATGTAGACGCGCCAGGCTTCGATCAACCCACGGCGCTCGTCCTCGGCGTTCGGATCGGGGGCGCCACGAGCCTCTTCCGAAAGGCGCTCGCAGAGCTGGCGGAGCTGCCCTTCGACCTCGTCCACGGTAACCGGGGCCCGGACGATGTCTGGATCTTCGTCGAGATCTCGGGCGCGCGGAAACACCGTGGCGGCGATCGCGATCTGTGCGAGACCGTCAAGAAGACGATCGTCCACCTTCGAGCTACCCGGCCGGAAGTCCCCCGGCTTCAAGGCGAAGATGGATTCGTCCTGAGGCGCAAGCACGACTCCGTGCTCGCTGACGTCGAGCACGTGCAGCCCGAGGCCATCTGCGAGCTCGCGCACAATGGTCCGAAAGGCGCCATTGTCGAAGTAGCGCTCGACAAGCTCCCGATACTCCGCCTCCTGGGCCGGACGTGCGAGCGGCCGCAGGCCCCATTGAACGAGCCGGCCCGCATGCCACACCGGGTCGCGAGCCGTCGTCATCCCGACCTCCCAGCGGCGCTCACGAGCAAGTCGTCCCCGTAGAGCAGCGGGTCCTCGAGCCGCTCCCCAGCGATGGGCTCCGCGGCGGCGTGCGCGGTGTCGCGGTCTTCGGTCGCGAATCCCTGCAGCACGAAGAATGCGATCACCTCCAAAACCTCGTTCGATGCGCCAGACGCCCTGGCCTTCAACAGGAGGTCGGAGAGCTTGACCTCGCCATCGGTAGCGCCCAGGAGCTCCGTCGCAGCCGCGCGTACCTCCGGTGGGTATCGCCGGAGTTCGGCGTCCAGGTCAGCGGCGTCGACGGGCTCAACCTCGATTTCCTGTCGAGGTTGAGGTCGGCGCGGCTGAAGCATCCACGTGACCAGACCCTCGAGTGAAGCGAGCACCGGGAGGCGTGGGCCTACGAAGAGCGGGAACCCGCGGTCGAGGACCTGATCGGCGCGGATGATCGGCATCCGCAAGAGGGGCTCGAGAACGTCGTCAGCGAGATCCGGAAGTGGACGTGACGGTCTTGGCGCGAACGCTTGGTGGGCCTGGGCGTCGAGAAAGACGTTGCGCGCTCCGATCAAGTGCTCGTGCAGCTCGGCATGTCGAAGCAAGCAGTCACGGGTGAGGTCTGCAACCTGAGCGACGGCACGGCGAGAGCCCGCTTCCTCGTCGGGCATGATCTCCAGCCGCTCGTCTGCCGCTCCCAAGATACCACGCTCGACGGCGACGCGACGTTCGAGGTGAGCGAGTGACTCGTTCAGGATCCGGGGGACCTCGACCTTCCAGTCCACGCGATCGACGTCTCGACGCGTGTCCCGGAGGATCTGCAGGACCTTGTCGCGGAAGCGCACGGACTGGATGCGCGCCTGCCGCGCTGAGTGTACGGCCTCGTCGAAGCGGCCCCGCGCGAGCTGCGACTCGACGACGGCCTCGGCGGCTGCCTGCGCGTCCTCGACATCGAGGTCGAGCAGGCGCAGGTAGAGGTTGCAGGCCTCGGCCGAAGGCCGGAGGACCGTGCGCCCCGAGGGATGGAAGGCATCGAAGAGGAGTCGAAATTCTAGGGAACGTCTGATTAATTCGCGTTTCCACGAAGCAATCTGTTTCTCGGTGGATCAAGACGGGCCATCAGCTGGGAACCCGCTGGTCCGAGAGCGCCTTTCTCGGATTCCTCCGCCGTCAGGCGGCCCGCGCCCCGTTCGCACCCCCGTCCGCTAGGCTGCCGCCAGCAAGTGCCGGCGTGCTACATACAGATTCGCCAAGCCGCAACTGATAGACAACCAGTGCGCATTCTTCGCGAGCCCCCGGTACCGCACTTTGGCCCACCCGAAGATCCGCTTGATCACCAAGAACACATGCTCGACTTTGGCACGAACCTTCGACTTCGTCCGATTGCGGGCCCGCTCCGTCTCGCTCAAGGGCCGATGGCGATGGGCTTTCGTCTGGACGAAGCTCTTGGCATGGGGAGCATGGTGCTGAATCATGTCGCGTTGCCCGCTATAGGCGGCATCGCCCCATACTCGTGTCTCCTGTCCATGCAGCAACTCCGGCAACACCTGGCTGTCATGGACATTCGCCGCCGTGGCCGCCACTGAGTGAACCAGCTTCGTCCGGCTGTCCACTCCAATATGCGCCTTCATGCCGAAATACCACTGGTTCCCCTTCTTGGTCTGATGCATCTCCGGATCTCGCTCTTTCTGGCGATTCTTCGTCGAACTGGGCGCATTGATGATCGTGGCATCCACGATCGTGCCCCGGCTGACCTTCAGCCCGTGGGCAGCCAGATACGCGCCGATCCGCGCAAAGAGCTGTGCGCCCAAGTGGTGGGCTTCCAGCAGA
Organism: Nitrospira sp.; assembly: GCA_015709715.1. Classification (NCBI taxonomy): domain Bacteria; kingdom Pseudomonadati; phylum Nitrospirota; class Nitrospiria; order Nitrospirales; family Nitrospiraceae; genus Nitrospira; species Nitrospira sp. Next base: position 3,070,511 of record CP054184.1, on the reverse strand, counting down.
TGCCGAAACTTACAGATGGTGGTTTCATCCGGTACGGGCTCGCGGCCCAGATCAATCCCCACGAACTGCCGCATGGCGTGTGAGTCGTACAGCGCTTCCTCCACCGCCGGGTCCGACAGGTTAAACCACTGTTGCAGACAATGGAGGCGCAACATGCGTTCGACACCCACGGGCGGACGCCCTGGGCCCTCGGCCTTGGGGTAGACCGGCTCGATCGCCGCTACCAATTCCGCCCATGGAACAACCTGGTTCATCTCGTTGAGAAACTGCTCCCGGCGGGTGGGCTTGCGATACTGTTCAAACGAGACTTCGGCAAACGTCTGTTGCTGCATGGGGCACGCCTCCAGTTCAGTGCTGCGCTACCCTTAGCACATCATGCAAAGAGAATAAATCAGACCTTCCCTAGCGCATGCCTCTGCGCTTCGCCCTCACCGTTGACGGAGGTGTACTCCTCGCGAAACGGACGGCGAGCGTCGCCGTCGTTTCGGAGACCTCCGAGAAGCTTGTCGAGCATCCGCTCGTGACGTTCTGGCGAAGGGTCGACGCCAGCCGCAGCATCCATCGCCGAGAGCACTGGTCGAAGGACCCGTGTCACCGCCTCGCGATCGGCCTCTGCCTCCAGACCGAGCCGATCGATCACGACGTCCAGCACCCGCAGCGCGAGCGCCAGGCTGTCGTAGTGTCTGAACTCTGAGTCGCGGATCGCGTCGCTGCGGCGGAGGCCGTCCAGCGGCGACGTGTGCAAAAGAACGCGAATTCTACGGGTTAAGTCGGCGGGCCATTCATCTCCGCTTGAATTCGCTGCAGGAGCCTCCTTGCGGTGCGTCGAATCAGTGGCCTGTGAAAGTACGTCTTGGACACGAGAAAGGCCGAAGTCCAGTTGCTGGCTTGCAGGGGTTCGCTTCGTCACGGACGGCTCCCGTTTCGCCGGACTTCGGCCTTCTGGGCCTCGATCCGTGCGTCAATGTTCCGGAGCCGGAAGCGCCACGAGTTACCGACCTTGAAACCGCGAAGCTTCCCCTCCTGCGTCAACCGATAGAGTGTTCCCTCCGTCAGCTTCAGGTAGTCGGCAACCGCCTTCAGCGTGAGCATCTCTTCTGCGGCCATGCGTTCTCCTGCGCTGGGACAGCCGCTGCACGAGAGGGCATATTATGGCGAAGAGAGGCACGAGTGTCCAATGACTGTCCAATGGAGGTTCATTGGACAATTCGAAAATTGTAAGTAGTTGAAAAATGGTGAGCCGGCTGGGACTCGAACCCAGGACCCTCGCCTTAAAAGTTCGGCAAGTGGCAATTTACTAGCGGCTTGATTTTTGCGAAGGTTTCCCCATTTTTATCGAGGAATCAAGCGGTTATCTAACTTCCATCGATTCTATGGTTTCCATTAAATCGAGCCCATTTTGAAAATTTTTAGCACAAATTTAGCACATCCGTTTTACGTAAATCGTAAAACGATGATAAAGTAAGGACCGTGATCAGAAGTTTTCGGGATAAGAAGACGGAGCGCCTGTTTGCCGGGATGCCCGCCAGAGAGTTCTCCGGTATCCGCAATGGGGCTGAACGGAAACTCACGATGCTAGACAGTGCTGCGGATTTGAAGGATTTGCTCGCTCCTCCGGGCAATCGCTTGGAAAAGCTGAAAGGTGATCGTACGGGGCAGTATAGCATCAGGATCAACGACCACTCGCGCATCTGTTTCAGTTGGATGGCGGATGGCCCCCATGATGTCGAGATCACAGACTATCACTGAAGGAGAACGGCCATGGTGAAGAACGGCATGCGACCGGTGCATCCAGGAGAGATTTTGGTGGAAGAGTTCATGAAGGCTTCCGACCCCGGCATCAACGCCAACACACTCGCCAAAGCACTGGAGGTACCCGCAAACCGAATTACGGCAATTATTAAGGGACAGCGAGGCATTACCGGGGATACTGCCCTGCGTCTGGCAACCTTTTTTAATACCACTGCCGAGTTCTGGATGAACCTGCAAAAGACCTATGAACTGCAGCTAGCCGAACAAGCATTACCAGATAAGATCAGGAAGCATATAGAGGAGAGACGAAGAGTTCTCGTTCCGATGTAAGTACCCGCTTCTTGTCACAATTGCACCATACTGAAGAGCTACATGAAGGGAACAAACGCTATCTCTTTAGATGCCCTCACAATGATCTCGAAAGGCCAATAAGATCATTTTATCGAACCATTCTCCAGTACACTTGCAGATCAGTGAGATTCACTTCGCATGAAGTCGGACTCTGCGGCGCCTCTTTGAAGTGTTCAGCACTGACTAATCCATTTAAGAAAAATACAAGCGCCGCCCAGATTGCCAATGAAAGCTGTTGGCCATGCTTGAAACTATCAAAGGCGGTAGAATCACCGTACTTTCTGAAAATCACAAAATATTCGAACCAGAACCACACTGGAGTGACAATTACCCAGAACGTTAGCCACGGATAAATCAACTCAACTTGTCGACACTTCCAGCCCGCATACGCAAAGTGAAGAGAACAGAAAGCTAAAATCGCCGCCAGAGTCCCGGCGGCTGAGCATATCAAATACCCACGCTTGCCCTTCGCTCCATGATAAATAACATGGTCGCCTCCTGTAGGCCCGGGATCCTTTATCCTTCCCATCTGAGTGTGTCCAATCAATAATGGCCAAGTTCGCGATAGCACTCCCTTGGATGCTTTGGCGGGCCAGCCCAGCATTTCGGAATCCAGAACTTAAGTCTTCCTCCAAAGTCGCCATGCTTTTGTGGACTTAATACCCCTTCTCCAACTCCAAACTTTACAATACTAATAGAAGGTCGAATTAGGGCCGGGGTGTGATGAGCGGCTGCAATAAAATTTGTAAAACGACCAAGAGTACGATCCTCTCTGCTCAAGGGATGACTCAAGAAATTGTCCAACCAAACGAGTAACGATCCGCGTGGAAAAGGGTCCAGAATATCGTTAAACCATTCCCCAGATTCAGCCGCTTCGTGAAGCATGAGGTGATAGACGCAGACAATATTCCTACCATCAGCGTTGGAATCATTTGATGCGTTTTTTGTGTCACAAAGGCTAGTGAGATCTCCCGAGGCTGTTCCCACATTTCTTTCTAAAAGATAAGGAAAGATAGTATCTTGGTAATCCTTAATGGTACTAGCTGCTGCCATATAAACCACATTCCTGATCGGGAGATCTCCGAACTCTCTTATAATACGATTAACGATGATGGCTCCCGTCGAATGACCTACCAGAGTTATTTCCCAACTATCCTTATTAGGACAACCCTCTCTATGAGAGCTTCGTGTACTCACGGTCTGTTTATCGTAATTGCAAATTTTCGTTCGTAACTGGTCAAAAAACACAGCCAGAGCGCCTGTGCGTGTGAAGTCATATTCGACGTCCTCAGATTCATCTTCGTTCCTATTGGGAAGGGGGGAGCCATCGTAATGGAATAGCTGAGCAACGCTTCGGAGCATCACATCCCAAGAGCTAGTACCGAATGCATCGATTATCGGAGCAGAAGCCAGCTTGAAAGGAGACGTAATAACATACTTGAGTGACGCCCAGAATTTGTCTGACCATGCTCGTTGGTCGAGACCGAGCCACATGTTAAAATCTTCGCTATTCTTAGCTTTCGGGTCACTGAGTTCGCCCTTCCTGGCTCCTTCAGTTTTTGGACAGTCGGCAATTTGCTTATCCAAGGCTGTCATGTACTCGTACAAAGCGCCTTCAACCCACGCGGACGGACCAAACCTTCTACGACAGAGTTCATCAAATGTTGCTTGTTGAGCAAGTACAAGGTCGGATGAATGAAGAAAGCGGAGGGCAGGCACAGTCTCAATATCATTGCGGACTTGAAAAAACGTCGCAGTTGGGATGCGAATGGCTGATCGTGCAATGTCTGCACTGAGATAGAAGGGCGCGGTGGCATAAGCCCATCCCTGGCTCCATGATCCCTGAGACCAATCCTCGGCTTGGCGAATATGTGTCAGGTGATTCCAATAACTGGGAAAAAACGATGACTGCCAATTAATGAACACTGGATAAGCGTCTGTGTCCTTCAAGACATCTTGACTAAGCTCGATGGCACGCTCGACTGTTCCGGTCTGAAAATTAAGACCGCCGTGCACATGAATTAAAATTTTGTGAGGTCTCCTCTCTTTCTTATGCTCCTCAAGCCCCTTCAATACATTCTTAATGTGACGACCATATTCGCTAATAGTTCCAAACTGTGAATAACTTCTAAGAATACTCTGCCGTTTGTTACAGTTTCCTTCTGTGTCCAGCTCGCATGGGCCATATCCTCTCGGATCAACAGGATGACCGTCCGCATCAACCATAATGATGTTGGCATAAGGTACGCTCTTTACCAAGCTCCCACACCCTAACGTGCCAAGTATCCCGATTAGCACCGCGAATCGAATCACCATTTCTTTACCTTCGTCCTTGAAGTCGCGTTATTGCTGGTGTGGCGGATCAGAGAAAACTCCTTAACGGTCTACGCAACTTATTGAGTGCAACAGAATTCATACTGAGCCATACCATAGTTCAGCTTACAGAAACCAAGAATGTGCGGGAGTGAAGGCTGCAGTTCACGGTGACCCTATTGGTATGCTATTACTCAGCTTAAATCTCAGGCTGAAAAGCCTGTGCTTCGGCCATTTACGGTGTGAACAGCAGGTATCACACAGTCGTGAAATCGATGCGCTAGTCTACGACCACGAAATTCTTCTCGAAATACTCTTTGGCGTTACCTGGATTAGGCCGGCCTAAAAATAGATACTGCCCGTCCTGTTCACGTTCAGGGTGACCACGGAACAATTTTTCTAGTGCGATTCTTCGAAGCACACTGCGATGAATACTATCCCCGCTGTGCGGTTTTCTTGGAAAGCTTCCCATCCACCTCAACCATCCGAACGAACCGTCGAAATATTCATCGTGCAAAAGGCCACAGTCACACTCGATAAACGGACCGCCCCCCTGGTCACAACCACACCTAAGAGAAGAGGTTTTATCTTGATGGGCCATTTCATCCAGCTCTTGAACTGAAGGAAGTATTTCGAACTTCGATAGTTTTTTAATCATCCAATTTAACGGCGTAGTAGCGATACCCCTGAAGTCGTCCTTAGATGTGCAGTTGTATTCCAGTGAATAACTTCCACCAACATCGGAATGCACCCCGGCAAACCACACTTCTTCAAGCTGGCTACCTTCTGTCGCACGTAAAGGGTCGAACCGGAGAAGCCGAAAATCGTCGCGTTGCTCATCAAGAGCAAGTGCATGGAAGCCGTATTGCGCATAGAGATCCAATCGATGGTCGTCCGGCTCATCATCACGAACCAACCCCAATGCTGGAACTGTATCAAAAACCCCTATTGCTGTTACTTTTACTTTCTGTGAGTCTTTAAATACCTTCATGTTGCGTGCTCTAATTATCTCATCCAATTCTTCTTTGACTCTTTTTTCGAATCCAGGTCTCCCATCGAAATTTTGATGATAAACGTCATAGAGAGCGCCTATACTAAAATGCAGATTTGTTACACCAGGCAATGGAAGATAGTCATGCCACTTCTTCTGAACAGTTTCTTCGTCGACTAGGCCAGCAAACTCAATTAGTCCATTTAGTGATCTTGCAGTGAATGCTCCTCGGCTAAACCCGATAAGGTAAATTTCATCTCCCGGCGTATAGGCCTCCACTAAAAATCTATAGGCTTGACGAATATTTAAGCTAGTTCCCCTTCCTCCGATTCCGCCTGTGACACGGTTAATCCACTTAGCGCCGACTCCTTTGTCATAATAAGGAATCACACGATTTCCTTTACAGGCATGTTGCACGGCTAACCGATACAGCTTCCTCACATTTGTTGATGATGTCTTGTCATTACCGGTTCCGTCCATGAATACAATCAGTTTGCGGGGCTTGCCGCCCTCTGGTTTTTGCGGATCTCTGGCATAACGCTTGTCGAATGTTTTCCAAAATTCACGATTTGCCAAATATGTATCACTCAGCCCATCGGCCTCCATCGCCTTGAAGGAATCACACAGTCTTGGAAGCTCACCTTCGTTTTGGGCGAGCATTCCCTTGGGGACACATCCAACGATGAGCACAGTCGCCATGATCAATATGAAGACGCTCATTCTCCCCCTGCCATCAATAATAAGTCGACTCAAGCGCTTAAATAAGCATTACCACTAGAACCATAAGAGAACTGTCGTAGCTTAGAATTTCAATTGCTGCGCCTCGTGACTCAGATACGCCATTATCGGAATGTAATTCTTCATCCTTCTGGAGTAGTAGTAGATACAACTACGTTTTACAATAGGGCCGAATGGCCCTGACTACTTATATTGGCTCGTCGTATTTAGGTCGCGATTTTGTTGGGGTTCCGATAAATAAAGGCCATTCCAAGGCTGGAATCAATGAGAGGGCAATTCTAATGAGCCACAAAAGAGTCGATATCGCATGCACAACGTGATGGCGCTTCGCGCCATCAGATATTTTACAACAGCGAGAGTGAGAAGCAGACAGCATTGCCCCGATCACTAGCCTGCCTGAGCTCTACAGTGTCGACGACCACAGAAGGATTTTCAGCCCTAGGCAGCAAGAATCCAATATGTTGGTCATTTGGCACAGACATGAGCCTGTTTTAGATCACGGACAGGCACAGCTAAAATGAATGGATCAAAAACTTGCCCAATATAAAGGGTGTTATTGAAGTAAACGGCTGAGGAGGGTGCACTGAGCATAGTCCCATCTGTTATGAAAACCTTGTTGAGTGTCGGGCTCCCCTCAATATCGGTAATGCGAAAAATAGAGCCACCAGCCGTCATAATTTCTGAGCGGTGTAGCATAAAAGATAATCTTGAATTGTGAGATGCCGTGAGGACATCGTGATCAGGACCTTCGCTCATATTGTCAGGCATACTCATTTCCAGAACTTTCTTCTGCCCTGTCGAGCCAGGCAGAGGATGTATCGTAACAGTGTCTGCCAAAGAATCTCCGATGAGTAGATAGTTTCCGTGTATAAGAACGCCGTTCGGAGCTTTTGCGAGGTCCGCTACGGATTCCCATCCTTTAGTTGACAAGCGCAAAGTGGGGGTGGTCCGCATGCCCAACACATTCGACTTTAACCAATTTACTAGGAAGCTTTTCCCTGTCGAGGAGTTGGTTACATAGATATTTCCATGTGCATCCGCGTCTACATCATTCGGATTAGTCAGTTCTTCATTAGGGCCAAGAGTCTTATCGTAGACGAGTTCGTTTTCAAGAACAGTGTAGCGCACTATCCATTCTTCAGTTCCATGTACAACGACATATAGAACTTTCCTGTCGTCAATCATTGCGAGATCAAGGCCATGGGGATGAAAGGAGTTGATCAGCTGAGCAGGCTCTCCCCTTCGAGGCATTTCACGAATCTCATGCGTGACCAGATCAACGTGAAATATCTTTCCTCGCGTTTTGGTCGCTCTTCTATTCTGGGAGGATATGATTAGCCTTGGCCGTTCAGCGGATACGTCTAATGCCAAATCCTCGGGGCCGAACATCCCAAGAGCGATTTGCTGCGAAGCTGCCGGTAGCTGCGTACACTCGACACGGACCTCTGCCGGTAACTGTCCGCACCCAACGATGAGGGCAAGGATCAGGCTGGCGCACGTCGCACCAAGATATCTTGAATGCACCATCCATAGTCGGCGCCCTTGAGAGGTCTGTCGGAGAAGACGCGCGGCAATTAAATCCCTTCGTGCAGGAACGTTCATGTAGTGTCCTTACTGAAAGGCTTTTATGTCAAATGGTTGAAAAAGAGGCATAAATTGTACGGAGATGCGATCCCGCTCCGCCATTCTTAAAAGCGTTTTGTATCCACCAGTGAAGTCATCCACGAGATAGGGCATCGGCAATAAGGGTTCGTCAAGCGGACGAAGAAGATCGTCCCAATGGATTGGAACTACAAATCTTGCTTTACTAGCTAGTACTACGCTCCTCCAATACTCTTCCGCAAAACATTCCGACTGCGAACCAAGCATGCCCAGGCTCAGAAAAACCACATCAGCTTTGATATTCTCAAATAAGTTAGGTGAGAAGTTTGCACTCGGATGTATGAGGACCGTTCCCCACCGGTGACGTATAAGGAAGGAGAAATTTTTTCCTGCTCTATACTCTCCAACCCGCGCCGGAGGTTGAAGAGTTTGGTTGATGTCCTCAGAGAACCACGGATCTGGAGAATGCGGTGATTCAAAAATCTCAACGATAAAATCCCCATACCGCAGCTTATCACCATGATTCACTTCAATTATCCGATCGTCTGGCAAGCCTTGACCTCGCCCGATTTTGGCGGTCGATTTTGAGCCAACAAGTACTGCACTTTTGCGAACCGCCACAAATGCTGAATCCATAGCATGGTCATAGTGGGAGTGCGCGACGAGTACGGCAGCCAGGTTTCCTACGCTGCCCTTTGCGAATGCATAATTTATCCTGTCTATATCCGGCGAGATTTTTCCGAACAGCATCTGCGCTAATCCTGGACGAGAGAAAAAACCATCAATCATCAGGGCAGTGTTCCCGTCATCGATTTGAATAGTAGTAGCGCCAAAATATCGTATGTGAAGCGACTCCTTATTCAGCCCATCAACAGTAGCTTTCATTGTGTGCAGCATTACTTTCTCTACGGAGGGATGAGTAAGCCTGTCGCAGCCCAAAAGCCCAACATTGGTTAGAATTGTGAGTGCGAAGGAGAGACTAACTAGTCCGAAGGATCTGAGCGAAGTCGCACAAGCTTTTATTATTGTGAATTTGCGCATAGGAGCATGAAAATTATTACACGTGCAATAACTACGTATACATCGGTGAACCTAAGCTCCGGAATATTAAATGAATAAGCATCCATCGACCAGCGTTTCAAGTGGGGATTGAACTTCCCCTCTTCACGACATTTGGCTTATGAATTATCCTTGCAATCAATGCCCAAGCGCCAAGACAGATAAAATGGCAACAGAGCATAAGTAGCGCCAGGAGCTTAGTCCCCGTAAGTCCTGCAGTGAGCCATAAGATAACGTCATGAGTTCGATAAGCACCTACCGGCTCATTCAGCAAATACAATGTAAGTGTATTTTCGACCACATCGCTTCCGATCAAAATCCACAAGGGTATTAAACTGCTCCAGTGTGCGGCACGATGAAGAACAGGCTTGGTGGTTAGCTCAGCCACGATTCGACGGCCATAAACTAGAAGCCAGCATACTGCACCGGAGTAGGCAAGAATGAATAGGTAATCGGCGAGATATCGTTTAATCATTCGGCTGGCATTCACGGTGCCGAAAAGGTTCTCAATACCATCACCCCGAATCACATCAAAAAAGAGGGCCATATTGAATTCGTGACGAAAAAGGTCGGAGGGATTAAATTGATAATCACATGGCATGGAACAAGCCCAGTAACTGAGCAGCTGGACTACAAACAACATCACAAGCGTTCCGCTGATCCAGCTCAATGCCGACAAATTTTTCCGTAAAGGCTTCCAGACTGCCTTGATGTTTTTCGCCTTTTCACGTTCGCTAAACGACCAATGTGGTTCGACCCCGAGGACACTTAGACGCGTCCGCAGACCTGACAGAGCCCAAAGTGGCTGGCTAAACGCCTGGTCGTGGGCAAGCCCCAACGGATCAATTTCAATGGAGTTGACCTTGGCCAAATCGCACAGCAATCCTTTTTCTATTGCCTCCTCGACCATCCACTTTAAACTACAGTTGGATAATCCAGACTCTTTGTATGAGCCTCCGACATCACTGTGAGCACCGGCAAACCGTAATTGCTTTAGTGAGGTCCGACCATGGTCGAAATTGTTGTCTTTAAATAGCCTTGGTTCGTATGCATAGCGATACTCATGAGAAGCCACAGCATGGCGAACATGATCGTAATTTTTCCCACTAATGGTTCCGTAACTTGTAATATTCTTCTTCGACCCTGGAAGACCTCCAACCGTACTGACAGTATCCCAAACACCCAGGAAGTACACCCGAGCGTCTCGACCTTCGAGTGTAAACACCGCGCGTATATCATCGCCATAATCTTGCCTGGTACTTCCGGTACGCCCCGTCCCCTCGATTGGTTGAAAATAGATACGCGTTAATGAAGGAATCATTGCTTCTGCCCCTCGGCGAACAATTCCAAACAAATTGATCATGCCTGCCACGCATCGCGCTGTGAACGCTCCACGGGAAAAGCCGAAAATGAAAACACGGTCCGTGGGCTGATAATGCTCGACCAAAAAGCCATAAGCCTGTCCGATGTTTTCGTAGATACCACCACCAATCGCTAAACCCACTATTTCTTTCGCTCGCGCCTTTGCACGACTAATTTTTCCTATTGATGGATATGTATCGCTTGTACCGACACCTGGATCGTAGAAAAGTATTTGCTGTTCATTTTTCTGAAGAATTCGGACGAGTTTGACGACGTTCGTATCGCAATCGTTCCCCCATATATTCCCTGTCCCATCACAGCAAACCACCAGATTTCTAGACACGGCTCACCCTTCACTTCACAGCTAGGTTGTGCTAGTTCACAGCCTCACCCAGAACAGGGAGAGGGGCTAACAGTCCTCCAAGTATAATCAAGAAGGAGGATGAACTAAGTTGCCGCGGAGAGTAGCTCTTACAAATTAAATCGTCAATGCGCTTATTACGGCTACGTACAATGCGTGGAAAAACCCAAGGAGTCACCGGGGCCATATGGCCATGGGCCGAATGGTGAATTGGCACCCCGTAATTATGTCGTGCCAGTCGCAGCTTTACAAAACGGAGCAGACGTGAAGTCAACTGACTGTGGAACACGTCAACTTAAAAGAATTCCTTTTACTCATGCGGGCTTTAGCCGAATAAAATACTAATTTGCGTAGCGATACGCATTCTGCTACTTAAGCGATAAAGCCTTGTTAGCGCAGACTCGGCGATATGGGGCTGTTACGATCGGGTATAATCGCTTGCACGTTAGGGGTATTTGGCAAATGAGGAGCTGTTTCGCTTAGAGATACGGCGATGGAAATTATTTCCTCCATGAAGAAGCGTATCCAGGAGTGTGAGCGGGAGCGTGATATTTATTCCGCATGGCTGACTAAGCTTCGTTTCCCAAACTTGATCTTTGTTGGGATAGGGTCTTTGCTCGCCTTCTTCGGTGGGGCTGCAACGGTCACTGAGCTTTTGGGACCCAAGGTGGGCGGAATAATGGCCCTGATAGGTGGAGCTCTCACAGGCCTTCACAATTGGTTGGGGTGCGAAGCACATCAGTTAGAGTGCACAAAGTTGCACGGACAGTTCGAAAGCCTTAAGTCGCGTTACGAGGCAAATCTAGTTGAACCCAACCAAACTCTTCAACTCGAGGTCTTCAGAGAACTGGAGCTTGAGCTTGCGAAAGTAAAACAAGAACGCAAAACAAGGGCATGGAAAGGCTTTCTGGACTTTGGCACCAAGACATAAACATTACCTATTAACTTAACCCTCTCTAGATAGATTTCCGATTACAATTTCCTCTAGTTCCAGCGCCAGCGATAAAACGATTACAAAAATACCACATAATGGCGGGCAGGCGCGCTGTGGATGTAGGTCTTGTCCCGGCAGAGGAGTTGATAGAGTGATTTCTGTTGCTCACCTGAAAAACGCTTTCGGCCTTTTATTGAATCAGCGTATCAGGCGGCCCCTCGTCTCGTACGCTGGTCATCGGCATTTCCGAAACTCCTTCACTGGGCAAAGTCGAGGCGACAGGGTTGGCTGAGGCGGCTTCTACAAGGAGGTATTGAGCAGATACGCCAGCCTCGCACCAGCCCTTGCGAGTTGTAATTACATCGGAAGGGCTGGTTTGAGGTACTCCTCACCAAGGCGCTTGTCTGCGGCGAACCTGTAGGCATGATCCCTGGCTTGATCGTGGGACTGCCTCGCCCACTGGAGGATTGAGGCCTGCGCCAACTTGGTTTCGTTTTGCCCCATCAGAAAGTAATCAATCTGATCCACGGCCTGTGTCGCATCCACGGCGTAATGGTCGAGTAGCCCATTATCCCCAACCCTGATGAAGATTCCATGTTTTTTGGTAAAGGGATTCACGGCCTTCCCCAGTGATTCCGCCTTCACGTTATTGCCGCCTCTGTCCTGATTCTGGCAGGCATGAAGCGGATGGTGAAGACCCCCGACAAAGTGCACCAGGCACTTGATGGCTTGCTGTCGTTTGTCAAATGGAACCCGAGAATCACCTGGCGTCTCACGAAACCGTTCGATCTGCCCCACCACACTGCGATCCGGACAGTGTCGATCAGGCTCGTACTGCGTCAGAAACTCTAGCGGTCGGAACCAAGCGCTCCCCTGCCAGCATCAACAAGATGGCATGACCATTCGTATCCCAGCCATAGAAGCCTAGAACATTGAAGGAAGAGGACTAACGTCAAGATCGCCTGGATGCAATTCTGCGTCATGTTTCGAATGGTTATGGCCCCTTGCATCCCCGTTCGATCGTCTAGCCTTAAAAGAGACCCAGGGGATAAGTAAAATCAATGTCTTATGTGCTGAAAAATTCCAATCTGATACACGGTTTTACAATGGCTTACAAATAGGCTGTCCTATATAGGACGCGCCTTGATGGGAGGCGGCTAACCGGCAAGAATGTTCCAGTTATGTTCCGGGCAAATTGAGTTGGGGCGGCTGCTTAATAACCTCTATAACTTTCAATATTTTATATTCGGTGACAATTCCTTTATGATCTGTTCTTCGACTTACTGTTTGTACATGAACCTTTAGGCTGTCGCCTTTACGGAAAGACAGCTGACCTTCTTCGACTTTCTTCACGAAATCGTCGTCGTGCACTGCAACATTAAAGTTCCGTTCTCCGTCTGACAGCGTCCATTTGTACCGTTCCTTAAATGAGACGCGGACAACCTGAAATACAGCAACGTGGTCGCCTTCGTGGACAATGTTTTCTGTAGGCGTGGGGGTAGCGAGAAGAGAACTTTCTTCCTTGGAAATAGACTCAACGGTCTCCTTACCCTTCCTCATTTCTAGCCTCTCTATGCCTTGTCGCTGCAAAGGCTTAACCACTCCATTAAAGTGGCGCCTTACCCCGTAAGCGCTGTACAAAGCATAGACATCGGGCTTAATGATGATCGTGCTATTGGAAATGGTGCTTCCTGAAAGGTCCACCTTCACCGTCCCATTTTCGAGCTTTGTTACAGTTGAAGGAGTACGCCCCTTCAGCCATTTGAGAAATTTTAGTAGGCCATCCCCACCGAACAAGCCCAAGAGTTGTGCAATCTCTGCTGCTTGTTTTAGGTCCCCGGCGACGGACAATATTTGACCAACTACGTGCTGTACAAGTTCAAGATAGATTCCAAATGAGCCTTTCTTGAAGTCAGATCTTACTATGACAGTGACATATGCTCTGTCTGCATTCAGAATAAAATTGGCTTCTTTGAAAAGTGCCTCAAAAGATAGCAACGCAGGCGCAAGATCGCCTATTTCCATTATGCCCGCCTCAACTGCATCGCCGACATATGCTATTTCGATTTGAGCTGTGGACATAGTCGTAGAATAAGAATTCCTGGCATAGAGCAAATTAAGGCGATTCTAGTTTGGCGGACAAAATGTAGGTATAGGCACTTGTGCACAACGCAATAAGGATTTTGCGGTGTCCGTACTTAGTCAGCTGACCATCTTAACGAGTACTTAGATGCATCCAGGACCAACTTTTTTTTGAGATCAGACCCGCCTGGCATCGAGGACATCATACCCATATACATTCGTAGTGATGCCTGCACTTTATTCAGGCTATCTTTTGCCTTTAGCCAATTCTGTGGGCTGAACACTCTACTCTTTTCTTGGTACTCGGATACTGCGGCATCGAGCGCCGAGTTGTAGCAATTTGCCGCGAGTGTGATTATAGGATCAGGATCACTGAGAGCAGAGAGCGTCGCCGATGGCGAAGGCACTTTGTCTGCGTGATTGCTAGCAATGCTAAAGCAAACCTGCACACCGAAGAGCAGATGAAATTTCGCATAGCTTGGGACAGCCATTAAGGCCTCGTTCAAACCGAGACTTCCCTCTTGCCAACGGCGCTCGATATGTTGCATCCACTGATTTAACGTATGAATGTCTGCTGGCGAATAGTCAGAGCGGAATAACTGGTCAAAATACTTATCGAACAGTTTGTTTTCGTTGTAGGCAATATTCGGTCGCTGGCAATGCCAGGACATAATGCATTTGGCCAACAGCCCTATATCTATCGTCTTCTTTTCATCACGGTCTGCGGGCCTTTCTTGGCCGCGCTTCGTAATCAGGAAGCCGTCGCGATACGCATTTTCGTAGGCCGTCTTGATCGCGGCTATCCTTTTGTCATTGCTTCGTAAGTCGCGTGGTTTAACAGCGCTTTGAGAATTCGTATAAATGCTAATTCGGTCGGCGATGTCGGCCTGCGGAATCTCGTAAAACCGGAACAGCACATAGGAGCCCGTCGATCGCTTTATTTTTTCAGAGCATGCAAAAATTGTATTGATGGACTGGCAACCATTGACCACACTCAAGCCTTCTAGCACTAGGTTGTTTGAAGCAGTATCAAGAGAAAGCTTGTCGCATATCGCCGTGATGCCATTGTGATAAAGGAAAAAGAAGTGAGAATTGTCCCCCATTAACGTCTGCTTCAATCCCTTGTTTATCTTGTTCGTGAGACCAAGAGACTGGCGAACATTTTTCCTGAAGAGGGTTTGGTCGTTGACGCCAGGCAGGCGTAGGACATCACTGAGCTTTACCGCCGCAAGTACCGTCTTGAAGTTTGCCACCTGCAGTGAGAGGTATCTGCCGGGTTCCAGCGTCAAGCTGTGTTTCAACTTGGGGAGTGCGACCGAAAGAGCATCATCCCATCGAGCCTGCAGAGTTGCTGTATCGACAAGAGTGATACTGGCCACGGGATGCTCATACTCAGTAATAGTTTCGCTAAAGGACTTCAGATCGTTCTTGGCCGACTCAGTGAGTGTGCCAGTCGTCAGTAATTCGAACACCACTTCATACTCATCCTGCAGCGCTTCAGATACCGCCTCTAGCTTGACACGCAGTCGCTTATTGGAACTCTCCTGCAGCGCCGGAAGATTCTGGATATGGAGCCATGCCGCGAGCACTTCATGCAGCGGAGCTTGATCTACCTTGGTTGTCGTGAAAAATTTCCCTTGAATAATGATGACTTGACGTTTTTCATCGTCGACAATCACAGCATCGATCTGTTTATCATCCTGGCCGTCCGTAATGTCGTCTCGCACTTGGATTGGAGTGCGAAGCAAAACGTTTCGCAAATACCACGCAATGAAGCTCTCACCATCGTTAGCGAAATTTTGACTGTAATAGCTATCCTGCTGAAGGTCTCTTTGGATACGCGCAAGAATATCGCTCATTAATCAACTCTCCTCTTCACCCTCTGCATCGCGGCCCATGCGGTACTTGATGTCATAATTGATGATGAAGTCCAACTCCTCCTCCGTAAACCGGAAGTGCTGCGCAAGAATCTGGTCAATTTTGTCAATGATGTTTTTAGACTTATCTGGATAGAACTCATCGTATTCGACTTTTCCCGATGCTTCATAAGTGTAGACACGTCTTTGGGAGTTCTTTTGCAGATCTTTCATCAGCTCTCTAAATACTGCTTTAAGCGGGGCCAGCGTTCCTGTCCTCAAATCTCCAATCGGGAAAGAAAATATATCGGGGCCTGCAACATTCCTACAATTGCCTTGAGCCGTGAACCACAAATAGAAGAGGGTGCTATTGAGTAGTGCCCCTACTCGGCTGGCATCAGCCTCTCTGTCGAAATATACGTCCTTTAGGTGATCTGTCGACCGATCTTTTGTAGCGGATTTGAAATAAGGCTCGAAGTCCATTGACCTAATCCAGAACACGGGACTTCTGTGGTAGTTGATATGACCTGCACCGCTTTCGCGAATATAAGAGCCTATCGGAGTTTGTTTAGACACAACCTTCTCTAACACTCGTGCAGCCAACGCATTGCCGATCTTTGCAAACCTCAGAAACCCGGTGACGAAGGAACATCCTGAATAAGCTAATTTGGGAAACAAGAACGGTCGCTCGACTGCATACCAGCGCAAGTACTCACTTGTCTGGACTTTCGAAGATATGTTTTGTCCTGGTTTACCTATAATAATGCAAAGACGGTATTTGACCCCATTGAACATGACCGAGGGGTGAGCATCACCACTGTAATAGGAGATATACAGCTGCTGATATCGATTCCAAACATGGTTTTGATATGTCTGCATGCGTTCAGTCGAAAATCCACTGAGTGGAACGATCATGCTGAAGGTGCCATTGGTTGAAAGCAGTGTGGAGCTGCGCTCGACACATAGCGGGTAGAGGTTCCCACAATCTAGGCTTTCGTAGTTAAGCAGCTTGTAGCCCCTGACTTTGCTCAGCTCGACATAGGGTGGATTTCCGATAATTACTTCGAAACCTCCATCTTTCATGATCCCGTAGAATTCGATGAACCAGTGGAACGGTTGATGGGACCGTAGCCACTTGAGATATGAGTCTTTCTTGGCGGGGTTGATACCATACTCATTTGCAAGATAGTGGTTCAATTCCGCACCTAGTGCTGCCAGGCGTCCTTGCAGCTCCTGTTTATGTAGGGTGGGCACTGCCCCGTCGCCTTCGACCTGTCGCGCCCGGAATGCATCGAAGGCCTGTTGAAGGTCAGCCGCACGAATTTTTATCGCTTCGATGTCCTGCTGCCTGAGCCAATTACCTTCAGCACTCTTCAGCACCTCATCAAAGGTTGCGTAGCCAACAAGTGTGTTCCCGGCACGGATGTTGAAATCGATGTCCGGCAGGGGTTCAATGCCTAAGTTGTCCCGTGCCGTGTCAGGTGAAACTTGTGCTGCGAGTTTGAGGAAGAGACGGAGCTTACAGATCTCGACCGCCTCTTCCATGATGTCTACGCCATAAAGATTGTTGAGGATGATGCTCTTGAAGATGAAGTAGCGACGGTTGGGATGCTTATCCACGTGCTGTAGGACTCTGCGAAAATCGGAGAATTTGTCTGGCCTATGTTTCTCGCCGGATCGGTCAAGGTCCTCGACAAACGTCTCCATACGATCAAGGCAAGCCTCATACAACGGTTCAAGAATATTGAGCGCTGCGAACAGGAAAGCGCCGGAGCCGCAGGTTGGGTCTAAGATTGTGGCCTTTTCTATGGAACGCCAAAAGGCGCGAAGCAACTCCGGGCCTTCACAATTTTCGATGATGTCCTGTGCGAACTGGCGAATGTCGAGGTTGTAGGCAATAAGCTCATTAACGTTGCGGACCTCGCCTGCGGCAAGCTTACGCTTAACCTCCTCGTAGTGCTTTCGTCGATCAATTACTTGACGCCATGTCTCGGTCGGCAATGCATGCGTGGCGGACGCCGACTTGTTCCATCCCTTACGCATTTCCAAGGTGGGCACCGGACCGTCCTCGACGATGTGATGTAAAGAAGGCAGTTTGAGCCCGGCGTTGATCTCTCCTGGGAGGTCAAAAGGCTTCTCAAGTGGCACACCGTTGTGGGGATTATCGAGCTGGTAGTCCCAAGTAATGCCGTGACGCAGTGCCGGGTAGATGTAACGGTCAGGGTCGTCTTTTAGGAGATCCCAAACAGTGGGCCCATGGGAGTTTTCGAACGCCACTGCGCAGTCGGCTCGTGCAGCCTCGAACAGGAAAGGAATAACCGTGTACTTGCTAATATACTCCGTAATGTCTTCTTTGGTGTAATAGGCCCCCATCTGCTTTTGGTTGATATAATTCTCGAAAATATAGCCTAGAACATCTGGATTAATCTCTTTGTCGTCTCGCAGTGGGCGGTCGTCGAGATGCCACTGATAGCCATCAAAGTAGTCGAAAATGCGCTCGAAGGCCTGGTCGGGTATCTGGATATTTTCCCCATAACGATCTGGCCGTTCGAGTTCATGGACATCGAAGAGACCTCCGTTCAGGTAGGGAATACGCCCTATCAGTTGCTCTAACTCTGCGTTGCGTTTCCTACCCCCAAGTCCTTCGTGAAAGAGTCGCAGTAGGAAGTAGCGATAGAATGAATAAAATTTGTTCGCGCCCTGCTCTTCACGCATCCGCTTGAGCCGATTGCGGAGGTAGTTTTGATCCCCATCGAGGAAGCCTTTTCGTTGAATAAAGTAAACGAACATTAAGCGGTTGAGCATGACCGAGGCATACCATTCGTGATCAGTTTTCTCGGTAATGCCCTTTATGAACTTCAGAAATGCCGTGTGCTCATTTTGGAATCGGTCGTAGAAGCGTTTGGTTATCTTCTCGACATCAAAGCCGGCGCGCGCACGGCTGGCCACGTCGACCAGCGAGAGTCGTTCTTCCTCTTCCAATGTGAACGCGATGGCACTGATTTTCTGAAGAAGTGCCTCGCCGGATTGGGATCGGTAAAATGTATGTTCTCGGCAGGCAGCTGGCTTGCCAGGTTCCCGCTTCACCCACTGCCAAATTTGTGTCTCACTTGGTGCGTCGGCGAACACGATCAGGTGTTCATGCGCGGATTTGGCAACTTGTTGCTCTATCTTGCGACGTTGCGCATGATCCGGTAACCGCTGCCCCGGAGGCGTCGGGCAATGATAGGCCACCATGCCCCGTTTCTGAGCCAGCGCGTACAATGTGTATGTGGCGGCTCGAACGACGATCTCCAACGTGGCATTGTGGCGATCCCATCCCAGCTCTTCAATGAACAGGTTGCGTAAGTCGCCGTTGACGAGCAACTGAGAGGCGCGTTTGGCATTGAGAGGCATTAGTGTACTCAGTCTTTCTGGTGCTCAGCGGGAGCGAGTCCAAGTGAACAGAGAATGCGAGGCTCGCCGGACTGTTCTTCATCTTGAACGATGCAAAACCGATCATCCTCGCGCAGAGCCATCACCAATTCCGCAAGCCTTTCGTCCGTAATCCCCGCACGAAGCTGGCGGTTGAGGGTATCGGTCGCTGACTGACGCAGTGGGAAGCGGTGGATTTCCTCTATTGCCTTTGTCAGATCTGGTCGGTCAAACAATGTCCCCTTGACGTATTCAGCATATCGTTTTAGGCGCTCGTACGTGCGGAATCGTGCGCCCGACGGTCGGCCCAATTGTCCTCCAATTGATTTCTCCTCGACCACCACAAAATCAATGCCTTTTCGCACCAAATCATGGTGGTTATCCTGCCGAGGCAGGCCCGGTGTATCAGGCGCGCATTCAGCTGCTTTGATGATCTCGAACTGTGATTCAGTGACGTTGTTACCATCCTGGTCCACCCAGGACAGTGCGTCGTTTCCCTCGGCTGTCCGAAGATAGAGAAGAACTCCGCTTGGTTTTTTGTCCGTTGCCTGATGAGGCTTGGTCGAAAACACGACGGGAGGCAAGGCTGGAATTGTCTTTTGCAGTTCTGGGAAACGATCAATCGCATTCTTCCAGATCTGGTAGGCATAGGAAGCGAGGTCTACCTCCGTGTCGGCGTCGCCATCTAGGATGCCCGCCTTCTCGTGGTATAGATCGAGAAGCTTCTGACGCTCCTTCTCATCTTCGAAGAAGGCCTCATCCGTCCCCACCACTTCCGCATTTTCGTAGAGTCGCTGTCGAACGCGCGCCCGAAGACGAATCAGGTTTTCCACTCCTTCGGCGGGCAGGAAGGAATAACACAGGATCTTTTCCGACATCTGGCCGATACGATCGACGCGTCCCGCACGCTGGATTAATCGGATAATAGCCCAGGGCAGATCAAAGTTGACAATGATGGCACCGTCCTGAAGGTTCTGTCCTTCGCTAAGGACGTCGGTCGCGAGCAGAATGCGCAGCTCTTGGTCGACAGCAACCTTGTTGCGCTTCTTGTTACTGACGGGGCTGAACCGCCACGCATAACCCGTTGGATCTTCGTCTTCACCCGTTACTCCGGCCAGCTGATTTACACCCCGTGCACGCAGTTGTGCCTGCAGATATCGTACAGTGTCAGCAAATTGGGTGAATACAATAACTTTCTCATTGGGATGGCGGTCAGTCAAAAGCTTGTGCAGAGCATCAAGTTTGGCATCCTTGTTCGGATTCCAGTCACCGCAGCGCTGGAGCACACTAAGCAGATTGGCTGCGTCATCTGCCAGGTCTTTCGCAAGTGATGCGACAAACAAATCGGGACGAAGCCACTTGAAGCGCCGCTTGAACTGGGTTGCATAGTCTTCGTAAGTCTCGGCCGCACGCTTACTGAACTCAGGGAGACTCCGAAGGCGCAAGGAGGCCTTGGGCTTCGGTTCATCCCCGTTGTCCTCTTCGAAGAGTTCAGCACTTGCAGCCTCGTCGTCCACATCCTCATCGTAGTTCCCCGTATCGAGAAGGCCAGAGTCCTGGGTGCCAAGCGGGATGGGCAATCCCCTCTCAATGGCATGCAGTACAATATAGTTCCGCAAAATGTGACGTTCGATAGATTGCTGAAACGCCGATCCGCTACTTTCCAGACGCTTGAATAGGTTGGTTCGGCAAAATCCCATTAGCCGCTTGCCGGCTCGTGAAAGGTCTTGCAGCTGTTTGCCTTCAGTCGACGTTGGAGGCTTGTGTGGAGAAGCAGCGATGTAGTTGGCTAGTCCGTAACGGGGGAGATTGAGCGCATTGATGGTAGCCACCACGTCGGCTGCATATAGTCGTGCATACTGATCAGATGGATCCTGCTCATCTATCCTGAACTTGACTGTCTTAGGCACACGCTCGGGAAAGTAGGACCGCGTTCCATCCTCAAATGTCAGGTATTTGCGGCCTGTCGAGGAGTCAGTATCGGCGTAATTTTCCTGAATGAAACTCCGCGTCCGCCGAACCATGTACAGGCGCATCAGCTCGCGCCAGTCATCGGCATGCTCGCTCTTCTCGAATGCAGCCAGTGAACGCACTGGGCATTGATGGCGTCGGATGAACTCTGTTTCACCTAGCCTTCGCAACAAATTCTCTGGCCTTATGCCTAGGTCCTTATCTTCCGGAACGAACAACCGGAGTTGGCTCGACAGGTCTAGGTAGGTCTTGTTGTAAGGGGTTGCTGACAACAAGATACACTTGCATTCGTTCTTTTGAAGGTACTCCTGAATGGCGCGGTAACGTTTCCCCTCTCGGTTACGAAGGTTATGGCTTTCGTCGATGAGTGCCACGCGGTAGCGCCGTAGTTCCAGGAGTTCACGGGCTGCTTTGGTGATAGAAAGGACCTTGGCTAGCAGTCGATATTCCGCGACATAATCCTCCCACATTGGCACTAGGTTCTTCGGGCAGATAATTAGCGTTTCGGTGAAGTGATCGTCCTGGAAAATCTTCGCGAGGGCAGTTGCCATCAACGTCTTTCCCAATCCGACTACGTCACCGATTAATACACCGCCCCGCTTGTTGAGATGACGTGCGGCTATTTTGACTGCGGCAACCTGATAATCGAACAAGCGATTCCCGAATTCCGGCGGGACGCGGAACTCTGAGAGCCCGGCACGTGCTTCCTGCGACAAGTGGTAGGCCATCTTCACGTAGATGTGATACGGCGGAAGCACCTCTTTCCTAGCCCAGCTTCCTTCGATAACTTGTACCAGTTCAGCAGAGATGTCCAAACACCAACGGTCAGTCCACCGGTCTTCAAACCACTTTGCCAGCTTGCTGCAGGCATCGTGATCTAGCACATCGACGTTTAGCTCCCCCTGCTTGGACAGACCTGCAAAAGTCAGATTGCTACTGCCCAAGTACCCTATAGTTGGGTTGACAGGGTCCGACCGAAATAGGAGATATAATTTAGCGTGTAGCGGGTGTCGGAGGAATAGTTTAACGATGACTTTCTGCTCTCTGATTTGCTTGGCCAAGTTCCGCAAACCGGCTTCATCTTCATTGGTCGGAACGCCGACACTCAATTGTTCGCGAAACTCCTCGGCAAGCTTCTTTTTCAATCGGATTGCGGTGTTGTTGTCTATCTCAGCCTCATGTCTTATGAGGCTCAGGGCTTCGCGTAGTTCTTCTTGCGGCAACCTCTGCATTCCAACCAATAGACGGCAGCCATTCCCTTCCCCACCGGACCATTTCTCTATGTAGGTGTCGAGTTGTTTCCATCCGCGCAGATTAAAGTACCCCACACAGAAGTCAGCCCGATTAGCGACTTGAATGGTTTCGCGGAGTGCAGGGAGAAGGGATTGATCAATATTGTCAAAAATTCTTGGCATTACGTTCCTAATGCTGTTGGTTGGTACCGTAATTTAGCCTAACTTGCGGAAGAATACCTTCTTTCCTCAAATAAATCACTGGTCTTGGAGGGGAGGGCAGGAGATGCAGTTTGTGCAGAACACACTTGAACAGCAGAAAATGGTAGGCGGGCCGCTTTTCCGCGGCTCTTATTAAGCCTTTTGCTTCGGCTGCTCGTGCCGCTCAGTCCTAGCCGCTGCTTTCGGCGGTACCACCACCCAGCCAATGCTTCCCACACGACCGTGTCGTTTTTTGACTCTCCTCTGACCTATTGTTGCTCCGCTTCCGGGAGACAGCCTTTCCGTGTAGTTTATTGCTCTCCATTAGGTCAGCGTTCGAGACACCCCCCTGTTCGCATTCTATTTGCACTGGGATTGATCGTTCATGATCTGGCTGGCCATCGTGACTGAGAGCGGCATCGCTACTCGATAGGGCCATCGAACCGGTAGTCGGGTCGGTATCTGATGAGCTTATGGCGGATGTCGTCCTCCGAGAGCGAGCTGTGAAAGCGGTTCAAGAAGGCGATTTTGCCACGGATTCTGTCACGAATTGCCGAAACATCCGATAGCGAATGTTGGCTTAGGGCCAACTGGCTCTGCCATAGGCAAGTTTATCGTCCGGAGCCATTTCTCCATCACATAACCTTCCGAACTAAAAACGTTTCGATTGTCGTCCATTCCTCGCCGTTCGTCCCTATTGAAGCCGGTAATTTTATTTCCATAAGTGCGGCCTATTGTTTCGATTCGTCCAGCCTATTGGTGTTTCTCCTCTCTGCGCTCATTAAATCCTAGTCGCTGTGCGGCGCCCAATGACGATGTGTCTCGTGGGAATGGTGCGCACAAAAGCATAGGAAAGCGCACTAAAGCGCACATAAGCATAACTATGCATAGTTCCCGAGGTCGCGATGCTCGCGTAGTGTCTTCACCATGTTGAGTGATTGAGAAAGGGTGGTCTGACGGATGTTACTCACGGCCAAAGAATTAGCCCAAGAGCTCGATGTGCATGTCTCAACAGTTCGACGGGCTTATCGTACGGGGCGGATTCCGTACGAACGCCTCTGCAAAATGTATTTGTTTGACCTCGAAAAAGTACGGCATGCGATGCGGCTTAACGGATTTACTCTCGTCGCGACCGAGGACGGCCTGCGCGCGACCGGCGGCGATAGCGGGCGGCGCGCGCAGCCGATCAGCCCCCGACTTGGTAAGACGGGGGCGTCTATCGCACAGAAGCCAAGGGGGAAGAAATGAACGGTTCTGGAGGATTCACCCAAACCATCGATTGGTTGGCCTTCACGCTGCCCAAAGCGGAAGTCGCCGACGTGATTGCGCTGATTGGTGGCGATTGGTTCCAGAGTGAGACCGGGTTTCGGGGCTACCCCGTCGCTCAACTCATGTCACAGGGCAAGACGGGTGTCGGCAAACTGGGGACGGGTGCTCCTCGCAATCCAAAGGAAGTGCATGTGGATCTATCAGCCGGGATTGTCTCCCAGTGGGATGAATCCAAGTTGAAGACCGTGTTGGCCTGGATCTTTTCCCAGAAAGGCCATGTGACCCGCATCGATGTGGCCTTGGACGACCGGGAGGCGTCTGTCGCAGTGGAGACCGTGCGCCTCGCCGTGGAGGCCGGACAGGTGGTGAGTCGTTCGAAGCAATTCAAAGTCATCCAAGCTTCGAATCATCGTGAAGGCGTCCGGACCGGCGAGACGCTCTACTTCGGGAGTCGAGAGAGTCAAACGATGCTCCGGGTCTATGACAAACGGCTGGAACTCCAAGCCAGAGGACGGGAAGACGCGGGATTGTATGGGGTTCGATGGGAACTGGAATTTAAACAGGATCGAGCTCAAGCCTGCGCCAAAGCCCTCCTTACGCTCGATCCCGAAGATTGGCGAGCGTTCCTAGTCGGCGTCCTCCGCTCCTATGTGGATTTTCGCGAGACCACGCGAGAAGCGGAATCCTATGAAAAGTATCGTGCGCCGTTGGTGAGCTGGTGGAAGGCCCTCACCGAAGGCTTCATGCGCTGCCGGCTGGTGGTCGAACGCATTCAGCAGCGGTTGGATGATGTGGCCGCCTGGCTGGCGAACGCCATCAGTCCCATGCTCGCGGTGGTGGTGGCCTGTCGGGGCGATCAGTTTCTGTTCGAGATGATCTATGCGGGCACCAAACGATGGACGCAGAAGCACTTTGCTTTACTGAAGCAACGTAAGAGAGGCACCCCCTATGTCCTTAAGTTTTCATAACGGCGCCTGGCGGCGTGGCTGTCCTGGCTGTGGCGCGCATGGCGCGGCCTGCAAATGGGTGAATGGCGCATTATTTGTGAGCTGTACGGAATGTGATTCAGAATTTCAGTATCTCTCAAAATCTCGGCCGCTCGGCCGGGGCGTGTGGGTCAGGCGCTTAGCTGATCCGATTCAACACTCAGCGGAAGGAGGCGATCACGATGCAAGTCAAAGCGGAGGGTGCAGTCCAGGGGTATGTGGAACGGAGGAGCCGGGAAGGGAAGGTCTTCAGATCGGTGGACTTCTATGTGAAGGGCAAAGATCCGGGGATTCTGCGCTTGGGTATTCCGGAAGACCAGATGACCTTAATTGAGGTCTGTAAACAAGCGGAAGGCAAGCAGGCCCGGGCCTCCATCGAAGTGCGGAAGTTCGAGCAGACGGGTCGTGTGTTCTTCGATTTGTCGGCTTTAGAACTCGTGAAGTAACGGCTAGAGGGAGGAAGGCCGGTGGATCTGACGATTATTCTGGTCGCGATCTTCTTACTGGCCTTCCTCACCGGTCTTGGAGTTGGACGATTATGAAGCTCCTTTCACTCACCGGTTATCTGTCGCTGATCTGGGGCCTCTTGGTCTCTTTCTGTCTGGCGCCAGCCGAATCTCTCGCGCAAACCGCCACGCAATATTCGCGGGTGGTCGCGCAAGCCGAACGCATGGCCTATCTGGCCGCGCAACGCTCGGCCTTCGCTTCTCAAGTTGCGACAGCAGCCGTGGCACCTTCCACCGCTTCTATGGCCGTACGCATGGTCGCCGGTCCCATCGGATGGGCAGCGCTGGGGGTCAGCGCCGGATTGGTCCTCGCCCAGATGTATTACTCACAAACTGACCTCTCTGCCGTGAAAACCGCTGCATCCACGCCGGGCGGCTGGCAGGTCACAAGCTCGAACGCAGGCGTCCAGACGTTCCCTGGTTTCGGTACCAATACACCGGGTAATCCGGCCTATCCCAATGCGACCATCCAGTTCAGCGCCACGAATGTGCCGCTCTGTGCAGTGGACACCGAGTATCAGCATGACTGGGTGGTGGGACCGTTTCAAAGCCTTAGCACGGCCGTCTTCTTCACCGGGAACTTCTTTGTGAATGGGCCTGCGGTCGGCGGATACACCTTGTATGTCTGCCATCGAAAAGGCATTCCCGGATCCACCTCACCGATTCAAGAGGGTTTGATTCCGCCGACGCAGCAGCAAGTGGCCAACTTTGTCGGGGGCCTCCCGGCCAGTGATCCGAAGTCGGTCGAAGCTCACACCAATCCGGTCGGCACCACTGGCACTACACAGCCGGCCGATACCACCATCTCCCAGGCGGTGGCGCCGACCGAGATGCCGACGACCGTGAAGCCGAAGCCTGTACCGGCCGGGGATATCGTCGTGGTGGATACGGTCCCACCTCCGGCGAGTACGCCCCAACAGAACACGCAACAGCAGACGACGACCACAACCACCACCACAACCCAGAATCCGGACGGCTCGACCACGCAGCATGAAGAGACACAAGCCACGACCTCCTGCGCGGTTGGCTCCCATGAGAGCCGGACATTTGGAACCGTCCTGCAAGCCCATCAAACCACGTGGGAGACGAGCGGGTTACTGGGTACGCTAAATCTCCTGAAGTCATTGACCTGGCCTTCGACCTTGCCGGTGATTGCCTTGCCTTCAGCCTTCTTTGGCAGCCAGCAGGTGGACTTCAATCAATGGGCCTGGTTCTTCACGGTGCTGCGGACCTTGGTCATTGCCACAGCCTCCATTGCGGCGTACCGCATCATCTTCGTCGGTGGAGGCCAAACGGCATGACCGCGATTCTCACGCTGATCTATTGCTGGCTGCAGGAGTTCTTCTTCTCGCTCAGCGATTGGGGCCTCGGCATCTGGGATTCGCTGCTTTCCGTGGCGGACAGCACGCTCGCCACCATTGGCACGGCAGGCCTCACGCTGCCGGTGATTCCGGATCAATACGCGTGGGTGCTGGGCGCGACGGGTATGAGTCAGGCGCTGGCCATCCTGGCGAGCGCCATGGGCACCCGGTTCATTCTGCAAACCATTCCATTTGTGCGGTGGGGCTCATGAATCAGCTGGTGATCGGGTGGGCCTATGCCTGGACGGCGGTCTTAGCCCTGTGGATCTGGGTGTATCTCAGGAGTCTTCGATGATCGAACTGTATGAAGGCGTGCCCGGATCGGGAAAGTCGTATCACGCGATCTGCGAGAAGTTTCTCCCCTGGGTGAAACAAGGTCGACGGCTCTATATCGCCGTCGATGGGATCTATTTAGATCGTCTTTCCCTGTTCACCGGTATTGAACTGTCTACTCTCGAGCAACAGATCACCATCTGGAAGGATTCCGTCGAAGTCCTCCAAGCCTTTCCCCATGTCGAGCCGGGCTCAGCGGTCATCATTGACGAAGCCCAGACCGTCTTTCGGTCCATGCAGAAGGTCGAGCCAGGACTGCTGCGTTGGCTCGAAACTCATCGGCACTATGGCGTGGATATTCTGCTCATGAGCCAAGACTTCCGCCAGATGTCGCAAGGTGTCACGCGATTGATTGAAGCGACGGTGAAGTTTCGGAAGCTCAGCTTTGTCGGGCTCTCCAAAAAGTATCAGGGTAAGGTGCGCGGGAACCCGGAAGATAACGAAGTCATCCGGGCCTTTGTCGGGACCTATTCGCCGGCGATCTATGCCTACTATTCCAGTTATGCGTCGGCAGCCATTCGGGAAGAGAAGCGCAGTCATACCGTCTTTAAGTCGGCGCGGGTCGCGATCGGCATTGCCGCAGGACTGTTTGCCATCGGCCTCATGGTTTGGCGTCCATGGTCGTCGTTAAGTGCGAGCAAGCCAGTCTCTTCCGGCGGGTCAACTCCTGCCGCAACCACCACCATCGGCGCACCAGTCTCCGGTTCGGCGACTCTGCTGAATCCATTGGGCATGTCTTCTCCGACAGCAACTTCTCCGCCTGTACCGAAGCGACCCGTTCGAATCCTCGGCGGAGCGGGAATGAGCAAGGACCGTCAAGGCTGGCGCTATCTCCTGGACAGTGGCGAGATCCTCACGGCCGCTCAAATTACCGGACGCTATGGCCTGATGGTCTCGGAAGTCTATGAAGATGGCTCAATGCGGCTCATTGGCGAAGGAGTGTTCTATGGACCTGCCGGCGATTGAAGCGATGACCTATTTCACCGCGATCTTTTGGCTCGGCGGCTTCGCCGTCGGCCTGATCATCAAATTGATTCTGCCTCAGACTTACTGAGGCGCTCGTCCGCCGGCGAGTCATCCGGCGGCGTGGGTGGACGGAACCACCACCAGCACAAGGAGGTGCCGTATGAAGGGATGGGGTTGGGTCAAAGGGCTTGGGGGACTGCTCATGGCGTTCGTGTTCGCCTTGGGTGTCCCGGCGCTGTCGCAGGCGCAGTTGTTTCCGGTCTCGGCGGATGTGGCCACGGTGCGGGCCGATCTGCTCTTGTGGGCCACGGCCTTGATCGGCGTGGCACTGGCGATCTACGCCTTTAAGCGCGTGCGCGCGATTGTGGGCTGAGCGAGCCCATCGAGGCAGGCTGGCAGCAGCCTGCCTCTTTTTTCATCCAAAGGCTAGAACGCGGCGGATATGACCAAGGAGAAGGAGCATGACGGCTTCGCAGATTCAAACCATCGGCAATGCATTGGCTACCGACCTAGTTGCCTGGGGAACGGCGGCGATCGGGCTGGCGTTGGTGGCCGCCGGGGCGGCCTGGGTGTTGCGGCTGCTCCGCTAAGCGCCGGGCCAGCCTTGGTCCGCGAAGCTGTAGTAGCGCTCTTCAGCCAGAATCAGATGATCGAGGAGGGTGATGCCGAACAGTTCACCGGCCTCGCGGAGCCGCTTGGTCAAGACGCGATCTTCGGGGCTGGGCGTGATATCGCCGGACGGATGATTATGCGAGCAGAGCCAGGCGCCGGCATTCATGAGGATCAACGGCTTAAAGACTTCGCGAGGATGCACAATCGTCAAGTTGAGAGAGCCAGTCGAGACGACATTGATCCCGATGAGCTTGTGCTTGGCATCCAGGCCACAGATGAGGAACTGTTCCCGGTCCAGATCCGCAAACAACGGCCGGAGGATCGCAACAGCACCTTCC
The DNA here is from genome assembly GCA_015709715.1 of Nitrospira sp. Taxonomy (NCBI): domain Bacteria; kingdom Pseudomonadati; phylum Nitrospirota; class Nitrospiria; order Nitrospirales; family Nitrospiraceae; genus Nitrospira; species Nitrospira sp. The sequence goes on along the minus strand of CP054184.1, from coordinate 3,041,921 downwards.
GACGTATGTACCGATTCCGCCGCCGGCATGGCACGGCCCTCACGCACGAGCGTGACACGGTACCGAGGGACCGCGTATTTCCGAACCGGGCTCAGTGGCCGTCCACCGTTCGAGGAACCGAGAGAACTGTCAACGGACATGTCCGCCTCCTTCTGCAATTATGTTCTAGCCCCACCCTTCACCAACCAAGGGTGGGGCGTAACGAAAGATGCGGCACGGGGCTCTCGCAGCGGGCAGGCCTGGAGGGGCGGAGACCGGCACGGAGGGCACCGGGAAGGCCTGCTCCGCTGCTCCCCGGCCACGAGTCGCACCCAATTAGACGACTGTTCCGAATCAATGTTCGATGAAATCACCAGACCGATGAGTGCCGAGATATTGAGGGCCTTCACGATTGGAACCAGCCATGCAAACGTTGTTGACCGTCAAAGAGGTATGCGGATGGCTGAACGTTAAGCAGTCCACGCTGTATCTGTGGGTGTCTCAGAACAGGATTCCCTACCGTCGATTGAACGGATTAATCCGGTTCGAAACCCCTGCCATCCAGGCGTGGTTGGACGGACCACCGCGTTCCCATCAGCCAGTGAGGTTTGGCCGGCGCCTCCAATTCCAAACGGTCGATGCGATCATTGAAGCCGCCAAACGCGAGGTCTATACTCCCCGCCACGGGGAAACCAGACCGAAATCAGGCCTCATCGGGAAGGAGGAGCAGGATGGGGCTCACGAAGCGTAAAGACGTATGGTGGATGAGTTTTATGTATCAGGGCCGGCAAATCCGGCGAAGCACTGGAACAAGCAAGAAGCAATTGGCCGAAGCCATCTATGCCAAGGTGAAGGTCCAGATTGCCGAAGGTCAGTTTTTCGAGCGGCGTGAGGAACAGGAACACACGTTCAAGGAGATGATGGAACGGTACGTCGCGGAACGAGCCACCCTGAAAGCGGTCAAAAGTCGTTTGCGCGATCATGCCGCGTTGGGACATCTCCTCCCTGTATTGGGAGAGAGAGTCCTAGCCCATATCACGCCGAAGGTGATGGCTCAGTACAAGGCTCAGCGGCGAATCGAACAAGCAGCTCCTGCGACCATCAACAAGGAACTCCAGCTTGTCCGGCATGCCTTCAACCTCGCCATGCGGGAATGGGAATGGTGCAGGGAAAACCCGATGCACCGGGTTTCCATGGAACAGGTGAGGAACGAAGTGGACCGTTGGCTGACGCCCGAGGAAGAAGACCGGCTCATGGCCACGTCGTCTCCATGGCTGCGAGAGATTATGGTCTTTGCCCTGAATACCGGCATGCGGCAAGGAGAGATCCTGAACCTGCAATGGCAGGACGTGGATTTCTCACGGGGAACCTTAATCGTGATGCAAAGCAAGAACGGCACACGACGAACCATTCCTCTCAATACCAAGGTCTATGAACTCCTGGCTGCGAAACAGGCTGCAACCGGCCTGTCACGTGGGCCAGTCTTCAAGACTCCGCTCGGCAATCTCCTGCAAGTACGTTTTCTCGTGCGGGAGTTTTGTGAGGCGCGTAATCGGGCCGGAATTCCAGACTTCCGGTTTCACGACATGCGACACACCTTCGCCACGCGGTTGGTTCAGCGCGGGGTAGATCTCTACAAGGTTCAACGGCTGCTCGGGCATAAGACGAATTTGATGACGCAACGCTATGCGCATCATTCGCCGGAAAGCCTAAGAGAGGGTGTGAAGGTGCTGGATGAGTGCCAACCAGAGCGGTTTAGCACAAATTTAGCACACGGGGCGGTTTTTGAAGATTTTCGAGGCTCGGCAGCCTCGTAAGTGCTTGTTTTATTGTGGTGAGTCGGCTGGGATTCGAACCCAGGACCCTCGCCTTAAAAGGGCGATGCTCTACCGACTGAGCTACCGACTCGCCGAGGTGAGAAATGAAGAGGCGGTCACGGCCGGCCGTGACGGGTGTGGATCATATCACTGATGCAAACCGATTCGCTAGGTCGCGCCGGCTCGGCGTCACGCGCGTGCGCGCCGAGGCGCCTTGAGCGGTTGGCGCAGGATAATCGTTTCATCACGTCGGGAGCCGGTGGAGATCATGTCGATCCGGCAGTTCGCCAACTCCTCGATGCGTGAGAGATACCGCTTGGCTTCTGAGGGTAGATTCTTGTACTGAGTCACGCCCGTCGTGGGGGTGCTCCACCCGCGAAGCCGCTCATACACCGGCTCACAGGTCGTAAGCACCTCCAGGTCTGAAGGCATGTCGCGCACTAGTTTACCGTTGACCCGATACCCCGTACAGATCTTCAATTCCTTGCAGCCGTCCAGCACGTCGAGCTTAGTCACGGCGAGCGACGACAACCCGTTGACCCGCGTCGCGTGCCGCACGATGACGCTATCGAACCACCCGCAGCGCCGTGCCCGCCCCGTGGTCGCCCCGAATTCCTTACCGCGGTCCTGTAGCCAGCTGCCGACTTCGTCGGTCAGTTCTGTCGGGAATGGTCCGCTCCCTACCCTGGTGGTGTAGGCCTTGGTGATGCCCATGACGGCGTCGATTTTCGTCGGCCCCACACCGGTGCCGGTGCAGGCGCCGCCGGCCGATGAACTCGAAGACGTCACATAGGGATAGGTGCCGAAGTCCACATCCAAATGGGTGCCTTGCGCTCCTTCGAACAACACGGTTTCGCCGCTATCGACCGCCTTGTTCACCGCGAGCGTCGTATCGAGGATATAACTCTTCAACCGATCGGCGTACTGCATGTATTGCTGATAGACCTTTTCCAGCTCGAAACAGTCGACCTTGTGCAATTGTTCCAGTAACCAGTTGATGTCGACCAGATTCTCTTCGAGCTTGCGGCGGAAGAGGTTGGGGTTGAGCAAATCGCCCATCCTAATGCCGATCCGCGCCATCTTGTCGCCATAGGAGGGCCCGATGCCGCGCCCCGTGGTGCCGATTCGCCGGACTCCCTTCGATTGCTCGGAGGCCTTATCGATGGCCTTGTGGTAGGGCAGAATCAAGTGCGCTCGGTCGCTGACGCCGAAGTTCTTCCCGATCTTCACCCCTTGGCCTTGCAGGTGATCCATTTCTTCGATCAAGGCTCCCGGGTCCACGACCACCCCGTTGCCGATCAAGCAGCGCGTCCCACGATAGAGAATACCGGAGGGAATGAGGTGGAAGATGAAGGTTCCTCGGCTATTGATGACCGTGTGGCCGGCGTTCGAGCCGCCTTGATAGCGCACGACCATGTCGGCATCCTTCGCCAGGATGTCGACGATCTTTCCCTTCCCTTCATCGCCCCACTGGCTTCCGATGATGACGAGATTGGCCATGATTCGCGATCTCCGCTCCTTCTCTCCCTGCCGAGCCCGAAAAAAAAGCCCTGACCGCATGTTGATCAGAGCCGGAAGGGGCTCATGGTAGGATTCGCCTCCCCATTTGTCAAGCATCGGTTTATCGTCCGCTTCTTCCAGCCTTTCTTGACGGAGAAAATCTTGGCGTGCTAGATTGCGGAGTTACGAAGTCGAGCCATGTGGGGCTGTGGCGCAGTTGGGAGCGCGCGTGAATGGCATTCACGAGGTCGCCGGTTCAATCCCGGCCAGCTCCACCAATACAACGCTCCTTCGTAGAAAACTCGCAACACCCGGCAAGACAGACAGGATCGACGCAGCCATTCCCCGACAGGCCGATACCGCAGCAATTCCTCTCCGCCCCATGATCCCACAGCCGAACCCGATTTAAGCTGAGCCATGCTCCAACTGGAATCCATTCATAAGCAATTCGCCACCAAGGTCCTGCTCAGCGGCGCGACCGCCCATTTGCGTCCAGGCGCCCGCGTCGGGTTAGTGGGACCGAACGGAGCCGGCAAGACCACGCTCTTTCGCATGATTCTGGGCGAAGAGTCGCCGGACAAGGGCTCCATCCGGAAGCGCCCACGGCTGCGCATCGGGTATCTGCCCCAGGAATTGGAAACCATCGTCGGCAAAACCGTGCTGGATGCCGCGCATCGCGACCTGTATCCGGAACACGAGGCCAAACGCATCCTCTCCGGACTGGGTTTTACCGAGACAGACTTTGTTCGGCCGATCGAGAACCTCTCCGGCGGCTACCGCATGCGCGTGGCCTTGGCCCATTTGCTGTTGTCGAATCCCGACGTCCTCATGCTGGATGAACCGACGAACCACCTCGACAAGCCGACGCAGCGCTGGTTCGAGCGATTCTTGCTCGATTCCAACCTCACCCTCCTAGTCATCAGCCACGACACCAAGTTCCTCGACGCGATCGCGACTCACATTTGGGAGCTGCGCGACCGCACAATCCAGGAGTATCGAGGCAACTACACCAAATTTCAGGAATTGCGCGCCGCCCGCGATGCACAACTCGACTCCGCCGCCAACCGGCAGGCGAAAGAGGTGGCCCGCGTCCAAAACTTCATCGACCGTTTCCGCTATCAAGCCAACAAAGCGAAGCAGGTTCAGTCTCGCATCAAGCAATTGGACAAGGTCAAGCTGATCGAACGCCAACGGGACGCGAAACGCGTCCGCTTCAAATTTCCCCTGCCCTCCCCCAGCGGCCGCCATGTGTTGGAGCTGAAGGGGGTCGCCAAGAGTTACGGCGACAAGGTCATTTACCGGTCGCTCGACTTTGCCGTAGAGCGGGGCCAACGTATCGCGCTGGTCGGCGAAAACGGCGCGGGCAAGAGCACGCTGCTCAAAATGCTGGCCGGCGTGTTGCCGTTCGAAACGGGCTCCCGCCACGTGGGCCATGGCGTCACCCTACACTACTTCGCCCAGCACCAAGCGGAATCGCTCAACCCGGAAGATACGATCCTGGAATCGTTGTCGGAAGTCTCCGCCCAGGCCGAGATGAATTTTTTGCGCGGCATCGCCGGCGCATTCTTATTTTCCGGCGACGACCAGAAGAAACCGATCAAGGCGTTGAGCGGCGGCGAACGAAACCGCGTCGCGCTGGCCCGCATGCTGGTGGAACCGGCCAACACCCTGTTGCTCGACGAGCCGACCAACCACCTCGATCCGGCGTCGGTCGACATGTTGACCGACGCCATGACGGACTTCCCCGGCACGATCATCTTCATTTCGCACGATCCGACCTTTCTTGGCCGGGTCGCCACGGGCGTGGTCGAGATCGAGGAGGGCCAAGCCAAGAACTACTTCGGCGATTACGAGTACTACCTGTGGAAAAAGGCGCAGGAGTTCGAGTCAATCAAGGAATCGAGTGAGGAATTACAGGCCGCGCAGGCTGGCAAATCCGGCGGTCCGACCAAGGCCATGACCTCCCAGGTGCAGGCGAAGAACTCGGGCAGCGACCGTCGGGACCTGACGAAAACCCAAGCTCGGCTGGAAAAGCAGATATCCCGGGCGGAAGCCGAGATCGCCACGATGGAAACGAAGGTGAAATCACGTCAACAGGAGCTAGCCGATCCGGCCCTGTATCAGGAATTTGCAAAGTGGAACGACTTGCAGCGGGAGCAGGAGGGTTGGAAAAAGGAACTGGAGCGTCTCACGGCGCGTTGGGCCTCCCTCTCGGAAGAACTGCAGGAGGTGCGCGACAGATTAGCCGCCACCGGTTAATCCATCGACTTCAACGTCTCTTCAAGGTAGTAATATAGCCAGCGGTTTTGCTCCTTCGTCACGAGATCGTCCCACATCACTCCGATCAACATCCCCTTCTCCCAGGGTTTGACCCACGCGACCGTGGCGTGGAGTTTTTCCTGTTGCTCGACACGATCGGGATCCAGGAACGCCAGCGAGACGGTGATGCGCTCGCCGACGGGCAGCGTCTCCTTGGCATGCAATCCGGCACCGACCTTGTTCACATTGTGCAGCACGGCGGTGAATCCCTTGGCCCCGCTCTGAGGAGAGACCAAGGCCGATCCCACCAGAGTGGCGCGGACATAACGACGGCGTTCGTTCAGGCTCTCTGCCGGACTGGGTTGACTGGCCATACGTACCTCGGCGACCAGTATAACGGTCTCAGCAAGTTTGTCCAGCCCCTTTCTACGTAGCCTTCAGGGATTTTTAGGGCGGTAGTACCGCTTTCCCTGCAGCGGACCCGGCAGGTGGGATTGCTCGTTCTTCGCCGACGGATCCTCGTGCACATAACGGTACCCCTTGCCGTAGCCGATCTCCTTCATCAGCGGGGTGACGGCATTGCGAAGATGCAACGGCACGCCTAGGTTTCCATACGTCCGCGCATCCTGGAGGGCCTCGTCCAGGCCCGCGTACGACGCATTGTCCTTCGGCCTGGATGCCAAGAAGGTCGTGCCTTGCGCCAGGTTGATGCGGGCTTCAGGCAACCCCACGAACTCCACAGCCTGGGCCACGGCGTTGGCCACCACCAATGCGAGCGGATCGGCATTCCCGACATCCTCCGATGCGAAGATCACCATCCGGCGGGCGATGAACCGGGGATCTTCCCCTCCTTCCAACATGCGCGCCAACCAATAGAGGGCCCCGTCCGGATCGGAGTCACGCAGGCTCTTGATGAATGCCGACACCAAGTTGTAATGCTCCTCACCGGTCCGGTCGTAACGGAGCGCCTTCTTGAGCAAGGCCGCGTCAAGGCTTTGCTCGTCGATCGTTCGAGAACCATCCGGTTGCCGGGCCGCTTGACCGGCCACAAACTCCAAGACCGTCAATAAACTCCTCGCGTCGCCGTTACCGAACGCGACCAGGCGCGCGCGGGCGCCTGAACTCATCCGGATCCGCAGCCGCCCCAGCCCCCGCTCCGGATCGACGAGCGCGCGGTCGAGAATCGCGCCGAGCGCCTCTTCGCTCAGTGGTTTGAGCGGCACCACCATGGAGCGAGACAGCAGCGGAGCAATGACTTCGAACGAGGGGTTCTCGGTAGTCGCGCCGACCAGCACCACCGTTCCCCGCTCGACATGCGGGAGGAAGGCATCCTGCTGGGCCTTGTTGAAGCGATGGATTTCGTCGACGAACAGGGTTGTCGCCTGGCCCCTGGCCCTGCGTTGCTCGGCGCTTCGAATGATCTCGCGGAATTCGGGGATGCCGCCGGTCACGGCTGAAAACGGCACGAACTGCGAACGGGTATGTTTGGCGACCAAACCAGCCAAGGTGGTTTTTCCGCAGCCGGGCGGCCCCCAAAAAATGACGGAGGACAACTCGTCCCGCTCAATGGCTTGTCGCAACGGCCGCTCCGGCCCGACGATTTCCTCCTGTCCGACGAGATCGTCGAAATCGCGCGGCCGCATACGTTCGGCGAGCGGCACCTTCTGTGAGCGAACCTCCGCTGGAGCAGGAGCAAACAGGTCGCCTGTCGAGTCATGCGGTCGCATCGCCCTCATCCTACAATGCCGGGCGGCACATTCTCTACATCCGGACACCGGTACGACGGACTGCGTCCGGGAGGCAGGGAATCCGCTTGATTCCCCGGCTTCCGCAATGGTACGACCCAGCGGTCATCCACACACGAGGCACACACTATGTTTTACACCTCACATGGATTGCAACTGGCCTACGATGACCAAGGCACGGGGCTCCCCGTGGTGTTTCTGCATGCGTTTCCGCTCAACCGTTCGATGTGGCGACCACAGATCACGGCACTATCGGCACGGTTTCGGACCATCAGCGTCGACCTGCGTGGGCACGGCGAATCGGATGCGCCGCTTTGGGCCTTCACCCTGGAGCAGTACGCCGACGATGTCGCCGCGCTGCTCGACCATTTATCGATCGATCGGGCGGTGCTCGTCGGATTGTCGATGGGCGGCTACGTCAGCTTGATGTTTACCAGGAAATATGTCGATCGACTCAAGGGTTTGATCTTGGCCGATACGCGGGCGCAGGCAGACAGTGCGGAGGGTCGGGTCGGGCGGTTTCTTCTTGCGCAGAAGGCCTATCGAGAGGGGACGGAAGCGGTGGCGGAAGCGATGCTCCCCAAGTTACTCGGGACCACGTCCCTGCAGTCACGGCCCGATCTCCAGGAGTATGTCCGCGAGGTGATCATGAAGGCACCGATCAGCGGCATCGTGGTGGATCTCATGGCCATGACGGCCCGGCCCGATTCCGTGCCGCACCTGCCGACCATTCCCTGTCGCACCCTCGTGTTAGTGGGAGACGAAGACCAGACGACGCCGCTCGCGGATGCGCAGGTCATGGCCTCGGGCATCTCTAAGTCTCGGCTGGCCACCATCCCCGGTGCGGGACACTTGAGCAACTTGGAGAACCCCGATGTGTTTAACGTGGAGCTGCAAGAATTCTTGGAGGGATTACCGTAAGTTCGACGGTTGCGGGAAGAGTTAATTCCCGTCTCTGACGCTGCTGCCACGAATGAGTTTCAAAAACTCCTCGCGGGTCTGCTGTTGTGTACGGAATACGCCCAGCATCGAGCTGCTCACGGCAAGGGTGTTCTGTTTCTCGACTCCGCGCATCATCATGCAGAGATGTCGGGCTTCCATCACCACCGCCACGCCATGCGCATTGAGCTTCTTCTTGAGCGTTTCGGCGATCTGGACGGTCAGCCGCTCCTGCACCTGAAGACGCCGGCTGAAGGCATCGACGACCCTGGGAATCTTGCTCAATCCCACGACTCTCTTGTTCGGCAGATACCCGACGTGACACTTGCCGAAGAACGGCAGCAAATGGTGTTCGCACATGCTGAAGAAGTCGATGTCCTTGACGATCACCATTTCGTCATACTCGATGGGGAACAAGGCTCCGTTGAGCAAATGATCGATGTCCTGACGATAGCCTTGCGTCATGAACCGCATCGCCTTCGCGACGCGTTGCGGCGTCTTCAGCAGGCCGTTGCGTTCGGGCGTTTCGCCCAACTGCAAGAGCAGCCGCGTCACCAACGATTCGATCGGATCCTCGGCGGGCACCGCCTCCTTCGGACTCACACGCGACCGTCCTGAGCGGCCCCCCGACACTACTTTAGCCATGCCGAACCTCTTCTGCTTTCCGAGCCTGTACCGCGGAACCGGAATACTCGAAATAGTTGTCCCGCGTTTCGATCAACCCGACCTTGACCAACTGCCCTACCGGGAGTTCCTTGACCAGCAGGTCCCAGATGAGCAACACTAAGTTCTCTCCCGTCGTCGTCTGCGTGGCAAATTCGCGGTCCAGGTTCAGATCCTGGTGATCGAACCGCCGCACCACCGTCCGCTCCACCACCGCATCCAGCGCCTGCACATCTACCGCGTGATGCGTTACCGGATCGATCTCGCCCCGCACCGAAACGAACACGACATAGTTGTGCCCATGACCGTTCGGATTGTTGCATTTTCCGAAGACCGCCCAGTTCTCCTCATCTGAGAGGTGAGGGGTGTTGAGACGATGGGCCGCACAGAAACGGTAGCGGCGGGTGATTGTGGCTTGGGACATCAACAGGGCTCAACGATAAGATGATGGAACAAACAAGCCGGGAGGACTCCTTCTCCGAAGGAGTCCTCCCGGCTTTCTACCTCAACTCAACCAAGCACGGTCCGGTCGGCTGGCAACCGGGCAGAGCTTACGCACTGAACGAGCTGCCGCAACCACACGTCGTCTTCGCCTGCGGATTCTTGATCGAGAACCCGGACCCCTGCAGGCTGTCGACATAATCGACTTCGGCGCCCTGCAACAGCGGCGCGCTCTGCGAATCCATGATGACCTTTACATCACCCTTTTCAATGACGGTATCGTCGTCGGCCATCTTGGATTCGAAGGCCATGCCGTACTGATACCCATGACAGCCGCCGCCACGGACATAAATCCGCAACCCGACCACATCCTTCTCTTCGGTCATCAGTTCCTTTATTTTCTGCTCTGCCACCGGCGTAATCGTCACCATCGTCCAACCTCCTTCCGATCTACGTGTTCGGCACGTTGTGTTAGTCTACCATCTCACAGAAACATACGGAAGCCCGCTACTTCTTTTCTGACTCGCTCGCCGACACCGAGGTCGGTTGTGCCCATTTGGTTTCTGGAACCCGCACGACGACGTCTCCCAACACCCTCGCCTGACACCCAAGCCGATGCCACGGCTCCGACAGCGCCTCACGGTCCAGGAGATCCTGCTCGTCGAAATCGATCTCGGAGAGGTTATCCCCTCCGGACTGCACCTCCACCCGGCATGTGGTACAGGAGGCGTTGCCGCCGCAATCGTGATTGAGATCGAACCCCAGGACCTTAGCCGCCTCCAACAAGGTGAGATTCGGCGCCACCTCTCCGCTCTTGCCTCGCGGATGCAAAAAACTCACACGCGGCATGGCTCGACTCCCTAAGCGCCGGCCCCGGCTCCCGCCTTGGCCGGTTGCATCGGACAACGATGCAGACGAATGTGCTCTTCAAATTCGTGACGAAATAACCGCAGGCTGCTCTGCACAAGGACGGCGGCTCCGGTCACGAGTGTACAGTACCCCGTTCCCTTGACGAAGCCACAAAGCTGCAGCAGGGATTCGAGATCCTTCTCGGTCCCCTCTCCACGCTCGATCTTGTCCATGAGGGTCGCCAGATTCAGCGTGCCCATTCGGCAGGGGGGACATTGTCCGCAGCTTTCCCCCTTGAAGAAGTTCGAATACTTCAAGGTAGCAGCCACCATACAGGTAGCATCATCGATCACGATCGTACCCGCCGACCCCAAACCGGTGCCCGCCTTCTTGAGCGAGTCGAAGTCCATCTGGAGATCCAACTGGTCCGCGGTCACCATCGAGAAGGCCGGCCCGCCGGGGAACACGGCCTTGACCTTGCGCCCATTGGGCACCCCGCCGCCGCAGGTTTCCACCAATTCTCGAATCGTGATACCCATCGGCATTTCGTACACACCGGGCCTGTTGACCGCTCCGCTCAGGGAAAAGAGCATGGTGCCCGGACATTTTTCCGTGCCGACCTCGGTAAACCACGCGGCGCCGTTCCGTAGGATCTTCGGAATGTTGCAGAGAGTTTCGACGTTGTTTACCAAGGTCGGCTTGCCGTAGAGTCCGAAATCGGTGGGATAAAAAGGCGGCTTCTGCCGCGGCATGGCCGGGCGCCCCTGCATCGACTCCAACATGGCCGTCTCTTCGCCCGCCACGTAACTGCCATGGCCGGAAAAGACTTCCAGTTCGAGATCGATACCGGTCCCCAAGATGTTCTTGCCGAGAAACCCCCGTTCCCTGGCCTGGGCGATCGCCTTCCTCAGATTGGCTTCCTCGTCGGCATATTCGTGATTCACATAGATATAAGAGGCCTTGGCATTGACTGTGCGGGAGGCAATCAGACAGCCCTCGATCAGTTGGTGGGGGATGTACTTGAGCAACTCCCGATCCTTGAAGGTTCCCGGTTCATGCTCTCCAGCATTGCAGACGAAGTACCGCTCCTTGACCCGATGATTCAGGACCTTGTCCCATTTCGTACCGGTCGGAAACCCGGCCCCTCCGCGGCCACGGAGACCGGCCTTTTTGATTTCATTGACGACATCCTCAGGAGTGAGTTCCTTGAGGCATTTCCGCCAGGCTTCATATCCACCGGATCGGATGTAGGGATCGATTTCCCACGCCGCCCCGTCGAGTTTCTGCAATACCCTTGGTTGAGGTAGGGTCACGGTTGTTCCCTTTCGTGAGCAGCGCCCCTGCTGAGCAGGCCTGTACTATAAAACCGGCTCCCAGGGGCCGTCAAGCAGACTTGCCTCGATTAGGCCTGAATCTCAAGCAGTTAGGCCTGTTGGACCGGGCCTGACCGAGTCCAAAGACGGAGCAGAAAAGGTTTCAAATTGACGCAGCAGAGGAGGCAAGAAAAAGGGGACTGGCGTTCCGTCGAATCGACCAGTCCCCATCCCACTGCCTTGCCTGTTACTTGAGGTGGCTCCCCGCTCCCATGAAGAACAGCATGGGAATAGACAACAAGAAGTTGATGCGGGAGGCAATCAAGGCCGTCTTCCCCCACTGGGCCATTTCCGGCGGAGCAGGCGTCCCTTGAGCCGCTGCCGCCACGGCCGCAATGATCTTCTTCTGATTCGGCCAGATCACCCCGTGCACGTTGCCCATCATGATGATACCGAGCAACCCGCCAATCCCCAGAGCGATAGCGCCGGTGCCGCCCTTGGCATAGAGATAGCCATAGAGTACGATTCCCGCCAGCACGGTCACGGTGGCGCCGTGACGGAACCAATTCAGGGCAGAGGGCATCAGCTTCGGAATCACGATGTTCTTGGTCGGCCCATCCAGGCTCTTGAGGAAACCGGCGTTAATGAGGTTGAAGAAGTACAAGAGCCCGATCCAGGTGATGCCGGCCAGGAAGTGAATCCACCGGACCACCAAGCCGAACCAATCGGCCTCCCCGGCTCCGACCCCGGCCATGCCCAAATACACAGCTATCAAACCGACGGCGAGCGCAAACCCGACGCCCGCAGTCTGATACGGATCCTCCAGAAATTTCATAGGTCCCCCAACTCAAACGGTTTAGTGCAAGCTCCGTTGTCTACTGCAGGCCGTGGAGCCTTGTCAAGCAGCCTGCTCATGGTGGTTGCGGCTCCGTCGATCACGCGCCCAGCAACCGATCGACAACCGCACACAGTTCCCGTACTGCCCCGGCGGATGCATCGAGCGCCGCCCGCTCCTCCGCCGTCAGCTCGTACTCGACGATCGATTCACCGCCGACGCGAGAGAGCCGCACCGGCACGCCGACGATCACATCCTTCAGGCCGTATTCGCCTTCACAAAGCATGGCGCAGGGCAGCACTCGCCGCTCGTCCTTCATGATCGCTTCCACCATGTCGACCGCCGACGCGGAAGGCGCGTAAAACGCGCTGCCGGTCTTGAGCAGACTGACGATCTCGGCGCCCCCGTCCTGCGTCCGCTTGATGAGCGCGGCAAGGCGCTCGGGCGACAGCCGGTCGGTGATCGGCTTGCCCGACACCGTGGTATGACGAACCAGCGGCACCATCGTATCCCCGTGCCCGCCCAACACCATCGCATGCACATCCGTCCCCGGCACGTTCAATTCCTCGGCGACGAAGGAGCGCAATCGAGCCGTATCGAGCACCCCCGCCATGCCGAGCACCTTCGATTTCGGAAGGCCGCTCACCCGCCGCGCGACATGCACCATCGCATCCAGCGGATTGGTGACGAGGATCAGGATCACCTCCGGCGAGCGCGCGATCAACTCCTTGACCACGGCCTGGACAATCTTGGCGTTGGTCGCCAGCAACTCGTCTCGGCTCATTCCTGGCTTCCTGGGCATGCCCGAGGTAATAACCGCGATGGAGGACCCCGCCGTCTCCTCGTAGCCGTTCGTCCCGACCACGCGCGTGCTATAGCCGCACACCGGACCGGCCTGCGTAATATCCAGCGCTTTGCCTTGCGGGATTCCCGGCACGATGTCGACCAACACGACATCATAGGTATTCTTTTCCGCCAGCCGTTGCGCGACGGTCCCGCCGACGTTGCCTGCACCCACTACGGTAATTTTCGGTCGCCCCATTTCAGCTACTCCTCGTCAGGCGTGACCCGGCGCGCCACGGCTCGCCATCACGTGTGATCATGTCCGGTCCATCCGCCGACCTTGAAATTGATCGTGCAGACGAAATTTTCCCCATCGTAAAAATTCACCTTGATCTTCTTCTTCCCATACGTCGCCGCCAGAAAGTCCTCGGGCGCATCCACCAAGGCTTGGTAGCCGCCCGGCGGATATTCCCCCAACTCGTGGAACACCACGATCATCCCGGACTTCACCTCTTGCAGGATTTTGGCGGAACAGCGCGGATAGATCTCCCAAAATTTGGCATCGATTTCTTCCCGCGTCGGCTCCGGTCGCTCTTCGCCCGGCTTGAAGTCCCGATTGGCAAACTTGGCCTGGCGCCGCACATAGGGATACTGATGGCCGGTAAACAATTTGTACAGCCAGGGCGGAACCGGCGGCCTCGACAGCGATTCGGTCATGCTCGTATTGCTCCTGTCATCCCAACATGTTCCTCGGCCCCGATCAGGCGGTCAGCCGATGGTAAATCCTCGGCAGCTTCTCCGGCAACCCCTCCACCCGATCGATCACCACGTAACGAACATCCCCGTACATGCGACGAAGATAGGGGTCGGCCTGCTTGTCGATGGTGATACAGACCGCTTGGACGCCGGCGGCGCGGGCTTCCCGCAAGGCCATGCGCGTATCTTCGAGGGAGTACTCGTCCTTGTAGCCGTCGTCCAGCGGGCGGCCATCGCTGAGGAGGACCAGCAATCGTGTCTTGGCACGGCGGGACAGGATTTTGCGCGTCGCATGGCGAATGGCCGTTCCGTCGCGGTTCTGCTGCAGGGGAGCCATCCCGCCCAACTTCGCTCCGGCTCGTCCGGTGACCGCTTCGTCAAACTCCTTGACGATCAAGAAATCCACCGCCTGCCGGCCCTGCCCCGAATAGCCGTACACCGCAAACTGATCACCGATCGCCGTCAAGGCTTCGCACAGCAGCACGAGTCCCTGCTTTTCGATATCGATGATCCGCCGCCCCTGCGCCACCTGACGGCTCGTGGACCCGCTCAAGTCCACCAGGAAGGCTGCCGCCACATCACGCTCACGCTTTTCACGCCGCACGTAGATCCGCTCCGAAGGCTCCATGCCCGCAGCCAGGTCGGCGCACCGGCCGACCAGCGCATCCAGGTCGAGGTCCTCCCCATCCAACTGGCCGGGTACACGCCGAAGCCCCGGAGGCCGCAGGCTTTCAAAATAGCGCCGCAACAATGCCACCGTGCCTCGTTGTGCCGCCAGGGTCTCCTCCACCACCTCCGAAGAACCCTCGGGAGCCTCACGTTCCACCACACGGCACCAATTCATCCGATAGTCCTGAATCCCCGCATCCCATTCTCGATACCACCGAGCCGAGGCAGCGCCCGATCCTTCTCCGCGGCGTTGAGGCGCGTCGCCCTCAACCGCCAACAATTCCTCGACGAGGGACGGCTGGCGATGCCCCGGGACCAACAGCTCCTGCGACGCCTGCTGCGAGCGAGCCGTTCCAGCCCCGGAGGGTCCGCCCCCGTCGCCGGCCAGTCCTGAACCAGCCTCCTGGTCTCCCTGCCCCGACGAGGCCTGCTCCCGCGTCTCGGATTCGGTCCGGTCATGCACGAGATCGGGATCCATCGCGCCCCGATAGTCCCAGTTTTCCATCGGACGATAGCTGTCGGATTGATCCTCCGAGGATCTCGGCGAGGGCAGCGACTGCTCCGGCATGTCCGGATTGTCCGGCGCCGGCTGTGCTTTCGCACGAATCGCCATGAGTTCGTCCATACGCACGTAGAGTCGGTCGGCCATTCGCACCGCCTCCTCAGCCGTCGCCGAGGGATGAAACAGCGTTTTGGCCAGCGACCAAAGGACCTCCACTTCATGGCTGACGGATTCCGGCACGGTCACGGTCCCGACTTCCGCCGCGGACAACAGCAGGAGTTGATCCACGACCAGCTCACGGGCGGTCAGGCCATGGGACAGGGTGCGAACAGACACCGCTTGGCCAGCTATCGCCGCCAGATCCCGACTCAGGCCCGGATATTCCGACCGCAGTAGGAATTCAACCCGCGCATCCTCCAACAGGGTCCAGAGGTCGCGAATCAGCCCAGGCTGGGGGTACCGAGCGAACAGGTCGCCGAGGGACTTGGGAGGCTGTGCGACCGGGCGGCCATACCGTCCGGCAAGATCCTCACTCAGATCTGTTAACCGGGCGGGCGAGAGATCAAAGGTTCCAAACTCCAAGTGCCCCGCCTCGTGGGCCGTCATCACCAAATACAGGCGCAGGTTTTCCTCATATGTCGGGTAGCGGCGAACCAAGCCGGGGAGACCAATGCTCCGGCCATCCTCGCTGACCGTCGGCCGCATCGTCTGTTGAGCCGGCTCCAGGGAATCGGGCAGATCATAGAGGCGGATGTCCCGACCGCACAGCGCCTGCGCGAACAGCGCCAGGTGACGCGCCACTTGCCGTAACGGCACCCCGCTGATCGCGTGACTCACCGCGCCCAGTGCCTTCTCCGTTTCCGCGGCAAAATAGGCCCGTCCGGCCTCAATGTTATAGGCCAGGACTTCCATGCCGGACGCGAACCACGATTGAAATTTTCCGCGCGCCTCTTCGCGCGACCCGATCAGCGCCACGAGTTCCGGACATCGCCGAACGTAGGCCAACGCCGTCTCGGCATCTTGTTCCGCCACGAGTTGGCCATACCGCAACACCTGGCTCCGCCACTCGTCGTCGGGAAGACGCCGCAAGATGCTTGGCGCCTCCGACAGGAGGCCGATGCCGGCGGCCGCCGATTGCTCGGCAAGTTGGGCACCCAGGCGAATCACAGCTTGGCGTTGATCCGGATTGGGTATATCCGCCAGGATGGCCGGACTCGTCCGAAAAAATTCCAGAGCCCCGATGTAATCCGGTTTACCCAGGCTGTTCTCGACGATCAGCTGCATGCCGAACTGCACCCAGGGACGGGCACCGGGGAGCGACAGGATCGGGACAATCGCCGGAATCTGCCGGATGTATTCCACCGCCAGGGCGAAATCGGTGTCCGTCAGATCGCAGGCGAGATCCATCCATTGCGACCATTCGGACTGGGGGAGGATGCCGACCAACTCCGGGGCGATGCGCAGGAATTCGAGCGCCACGTTGGCCTGCCGATCGGCCAATTCCAAGCCGGTTGCCAAGACCGGTATACGCGCTACGGGCGGTACCAAGGCCAGCAGCAAGGGACTTTCTTTGAAATACCGCAACGTCAGGGCGCCGGACTCACCGGCAATCGCCACTCCCAGGTCAAGCCAGGGCAGAACCTGGGCCATCAACTCTCGCCGGTGCATCTCCACCAACGCCTCGGCGGCTGCTCGGGCGCCCTTGGGCGCCGCCTCAGCAAGTTCATCCAGCAACAGCAGAACTCCGTCCAAGGCGTCCGGTCTCGTCGCCGTCTGCGCCACCGCGTCGACGATTGCTCGGGCAGGGTCCGGCCCCAGCTGTTCCGCCAGCCGATCACACAAACGTTGAGTCGAGTGCTCCGACGCCATCACTACCAAGTCCGTTGTGAGGGAAGTTGCGGATTGTAAAGGACACAATTTCGCTTGTAAACTGGGTCCTCGCGGATGCGCTGCCTCCGCTGATCAATCCACTTGTCAGTCATCAAACCGCGGGGGACGCGATGGGCGAGCCAAGCCAAGAAAGCCTGGATAAGATGTGGAAATACGTGAAGGGCTTTGCGGAAAAGAGCGGGACGACCATGCACCCCAACCAGGCCGTCACCAATGCCGTCGTACAAGGGCTCGCGGCCCATATCGACGAGCTGGGCAAACCCCTTTGTCCCTGCAATTTTTATCCGGACAAACAGGCCGAGGCGAAACTACGTCGCTGGATGTGCGCCTGCGACGAGATGCAGATCTACAAGTATTGCCACTGCCTGCTCTTCGTGCGTGAAGACGGCCTCCCCATCACCGAGTACCTCCCCGAAGACCACGAAGGCCGTCAATGTTACGGGCTGGTCGAGGATCCCACGCCGGACAAGGGCCGGGCGCTGCGACATAAGGCCTTGCCGATGGCGCCGAAGTCCTCGCCGCCAACCCCGTCCGATCCCCCTGCGCAAACGTGATGCGGCCGACCGGGCCCCGTACCGGAAGCCGGTTCAGCCACCTCACTGTATTATGTGGCTTCGCCTTCTGCTTCCTCTTCACCGGCTGCCTGCACAGCGTGGCGCCTATCGATCCGCGCCACCTGCCGGTCAACAGCACCGTGGCCCAACAACTTCAGCGGCATGTCACCTATCTGGCCGCCCCTGAACGGGCAGGCAGACATCCCGGCTCGCCAGGCAACCGCGAAGCCGCGCACTACATCGAAGAGCAATTTCTAGCCGCCGGGCTCCAGCCGCTTCCCTCACTCGCCGGTTACCGGCAGCCCATTTCACCCCAGATCGGAGACAACATCCTCGGGTATATCCCGGCCGCCGAAGATCCAATCGGTTGGATTCTCATTGGAGCCCATTACGATCACCTCGGCGGGTTCTATTTGGGCGCAGACGATAACGCCTCCTCGGTCGCCATCCTGATCGAAGCCGCCAGAATGGCCCGCGCCCTTCCGCACCATGCCGTCCTCTTCATCGCCTTCAACAGCGAAGAGGCGCCGTATTTCGGGACGCCGGTCATGGGATCACAGTTTTTCTTTCACCATGTGCCGCGGGAAATCGGCACGGTCGAGCAGCTGCAGTGCGTCATCATCATGGATCTCATGGGCGGCGTGCACTGGCCCGGATTGAAAGACGCCATCTTCGCAACCGGAGCGGAAAAAACGCCTGCGTTCTACCGTCGCGTGAAAGAGGCCGCCGCACCGTCGCTCACCGTATATCCCCTCGGGATCCATCTGGTCGAAGAAATTCCCGACCATGGGCACGAGGCCTTCAGCGACTACGACGTCTTTCGCAATCACGGGATCCCTTATCTCTTTCTCTCCGCCGGACGCACGCCGCGGTACCACACCCCACGCGATACCGCCGACAGCCTCCATTACGAACGGATGGCCGCCACGACCGAGTGGCTCCGCCGACTGACGGAGTCGATCGGACAGGACGAGGGCCCCTATCGGTTCGAAGTTGCGCGGGTGGAATTCGCGGACGAAGTGGCGTCGTTTCGGAGGATTGTGGAGAAGGCCGTCGGGGATGAGACCGTGATCCCCGGCACATCACGATGGTCGCTCAGGAAACTCAGGCAAGACGCCGAGTGGCTGCGCGTGCTGGATGGGTCGCCGCCCACGGCAGAACAGCTGGAACGGCTCGAACGGATTTCTATCCGCGTGCAATGCCTCCTGGCGGATTATGCCGGCTGCTTTCTACTCTGAGATTTCATGGAGGCTACTGCCATCCGGCAGTTTCATACCCCTTTTCCTTGAGGCACCGCTCCACGAACGTCGCGTAGTCCGGTTGGGGCTCCAGCGGTTTATAGATTCCGGCCAACAATCCCAACAGCCCACCCACCGCACTACCGGCGGCAGCCCCGATCGCAATACCCGCCGGACCACCGACCAGTCCCGCCGAAGCACCCACCGCCGCCCCGCCGACAAGCCCCAATGTGGCGCCCGCGCCGGCATTCCCGCTGCGATGGGTCCCATGGCGCAGCCCGGCCCGCTCCGCCTTGATGGCGCAGAGTGCCGCCTCCTGCTCGGCTTGTTCCTTCCCGTAGAGTTGCACCCGCTGATTGGGCTTCAAGATCGGCTCCGGCCCGGCACAGGCCTCCAGGCCGACCACCGCCAGAAGCAGGGCCGCAAGGGCGTGTCGCCCCCCGGTCACGCCCACACCTCGCCCATGTCGTCCATGCTGGTGTTCGCCTCCTGATCAGTCGAGTTTCAGTCGCACGCGAACCTCATCCGCCGACCGCCCCTTCACAAGCAGGCGCTTCTGGCGACTGTTCGCCCCGCTCATCACCTGCACCGCTCCGATTGGTACGTGGAAGAGCCTGGCAAGAAACCGGCACAGCTCGTCGTTGGCGGCTCCCTCCGTCGGCGGGGCGGCCACACGAATCTTAAGCGCGGTTCCATGGAGTCCCGCACATTCGGTGTGCGACGCCCTGGGCTGGACATGGACGGCGAGGACCACGCCATCAGCCGTGGGTCGCACGGCCGACTGCTCTGTCGTGGGATAGCTGTCCCGTGAGGGTGCAGTGCGCTTCAGAAGATCGCCTTCACGACTTCGACGATGCTGCGCAGCATGTCTTGGTCGTCGGTGATCGGCCGGGCAAGGGCGACCTCACAGGCCCGATCCGCCGGCACGCCTTGATTGATCAAGGTGGCGGCATAGATCAGCAATCTCGTGCTGACACCTTCCTCCAGCCCGTGATTCTTCAGGTTCCTAACCTTTTCCGCGACCTTGACCAGCCGCTGCGCGATGTCGAGAGATACCTCGGCTTCATGCGCGACCACACGAGTTTCGATCTCCGACTGCGGATAATCGAACTCTATCGCCATGAACCGCTGCTTGGTGCTTTGCTTGAGATCTTTCAGAATGCTCTGATACCCGGGATTGTAGGAAATGACTAGCATGAAGTCCGGAGCCGCCTCGATTACCTGGCCGGTTTTTTCGATTGGGAGCAGCCGGCGATCGTCGCTGAGCGGATGGATGATGACGGTGGTGTCCTTGCGGGCTTCGACCACCTCGTCCAAGTAGACGATCGCTCCGTGTTTGACGCCGAGGGTCAAGGGGCCGTCCATCCAGACGGTGTCCTGCCCCTTCAGTAGATACCGGCCGACCAAGTCGGAGGCCGTGAGGTCTTCATGGCAGGCGACGGTGATGAGCGGTCGGCCCAGCCGATGGGCCATGTGCCGGACGAATCGCGTCTTGCCGCAGCCGGTCGGCCCCTTCAGCATGACGGGCATACGATGCTGCGCCGCAATCGTGAACAAGCCGACCTCGCCCCGCACCTCGGCATAGAAGGGTTCCTCCTCGACCCGGTAACGGTCTATGCCCGCTTCTTGCCCCCTCGTGACCGACACCGTTCCCCCTTCGTTCATGCCGACATCCTTGCGCTGTGATGAGTACTCGCTGGCTGCGCCACGATAAACGGAAACCCGCCGGAAGTTCAAGCGCCGGCCGTGGCAAGGATCGACTCATCCCATGGTCCCCGGCCGTACCTCTGCCTTGGCCCCGTAAACGGAAACCCGCCGGAAGTTCAAGCGCCGGCCGTGGCAAGGATCGACTCATCCCATGGTCCCCGGCCGTACCTCTGCCTTGGCCCCGTCAAGCACCTCCCGGACTTTTTGAGCGAGGGCGCTGGGCGTGAAGGGCTTCTGCAGGAACGCATGGTCGGTATCCACGCCGTTCTTGGAGAAGGCCGGATGATCCGGATATCCGGACATGTAGAGCACCTTCACCTCGGGCCGCACAATCGCCAACTTTTCCGCCACCTCGGGGCCGCTCATCTGCGGCATCACCACGTCGGTGAGCAACAAATGGATGGGGCCCAGATGCTTGGCGCCCGTCAAGAGCGCCTCAATCCCGTGGCGCGCCTCCAACACCGTGTAGCCGTGAAGCCGCAACGTCTCGTTGACGAGCCGCCGTACGCCCGGTTCGTCCTCGACCAGCAACACCGTTTCTCGTCCCTTGATCGAGTCGCTTCCCGTGTTCGTCGGCTCGACGTTCTGGGTGACACCGTCCACCCGTGGCAGGAAGATCTTGAAGATCGCTCCCCGCCCCGGCTTGCTCTCCACCTCAATAAATCCGCCGCTCTGCTTGACGATGCCGTAGACGGTCGAAAGACCGAGCCCGGTCCCCTTGCCCTTTTCCTTGGTAGTAAAGAACGGCTCGAAGATGTGCGACAGGGTGTCATCGTCCATTCCATGGCCCGTGTCTCGGACGATCAAGGCGATGTAGGAGCCGGGTTCCGCGCCCATCGGAGGCCGGTTCCGTCGGTTGCCGAACTGCACGTTGCTGGTTTCCACGGTCAATCGCCCGCCGTTTGGCATGGCATCGCGGGCATTGACCGCAAGGTTCATGATGACCTGCTCGATCTGCCCTGGATCAGCCTTGAGCTGGCCGACATTCGGATCCAATACCGTACAGAGCTCCACGATGTCTTCCCCCAACAGCCGGCGTAGCATGCCCTCCATGTTATGGATGATGGCATTGAGGTCGAGCACCTTCGGGGCGATGAATTGTCGGCGGCTGAAGGCCAACAATTGTCCGGTCAAGCCCGAGGCGCGGTCGGCCGCCTTCTTCACCTCTTCCAGCTCCTTGCGGAATCCGTCGGTCGGACCCAAGCGGCTCAAGACGAGTTCGCTGTACCCGCGAATGACCGTCAACATGTTGTTGAAGTCGTGGGCCACCCCTCCGGCCAACCGGCCGACCGCTTCCATTTTCTGCGACTGCTGCAGTTGCACCTCCGTGCGACGCAGCGCGTCCTCCGCCCTGGCCCGCTCGCCGAATTGGCCGATTTTGAGGCCGACGTCCGCCACCATTTTGAGCAGTTGCTCATCCGGCTCTCTCACCTCGCGACGGAACAATTCGATGACCCCCTCGACCTCAGTCCCGACGCGAATGGGAAACCCGAACGCGCCATGCAGGCCGACTTTGGCGGCCGTATCGCTGCGATGGAAGTTCGACTCGCGCGTGACGTCGATCACCCACGTGGGTTGACCGGCTCGCCAAATGCTCCCGGGAAGCCCTTCACCGATCGCAAACGTATGCGTCCATGTGGCCAGCACGAACTCCTCAGCGTTCAATCCTGGCGACTGCCACACTTCCAGACAACGCAGCACCCCGGCTTGACGATCGAGCCGCCAGAACACCCCGAGATCCCATTCGAGGCTCTCACAGATGGCCTGGAGAATTTTGGGGCCGGCTTCTTCCAAGGTCCGGGACTCCGCCAAGACCCGGGTGACGGCATATTGTGAGGCCAACTGCCGTTCCGTTCGTTTTCTGGCCGTGATATCGCGCACGAACGCGCTGAAGATGTAGGCATCGCCGAGACGTGCCGGGGAAATGCTGATTTCGACCGGGAATTCATGGCCGTCGCGATGACAGGCCAACATTTCGATGCGGCGGTTGAGAATGGCGCCCTCCCCCGTTTCCAGGAAATGCCGCAGCCCCCGGTCATGCGCCTCGCGATCCCGGGCCGGAATGACGGTCTGGGACACGCGCTGACCGAGCGCCTCCTCACGCTGCCATCCGAACATGTTGACCGCCTGGGTATTCCAGTCGGTGATGATGCCCGCCGCATCCATGGAAATGACGGCATCCAGCGCCGTATCGACGATCACGCGATTGCGTTCCTGACTTTGCAGCAGCGCCGCCTCCGCCGCCCGCGCCCACTCGCTCTCCTGTTGAGCTTGACGATATTCGCTCCGCAACCGGCCGGTCGCCCACAACAACAGGCCGACCATCGGCAGCCACACCATGGTGCCGGCGAGCCCCAATTTCCACATCATGGCCCGGATCGGCCGCAGGATAATGTCCTGCTCCATGCGCAACAACACGGTCCAACGTAACCCCGAATAGGGCCCATACCCCTTCGTTTGGGCGTAGCCGGTCACTACCGGGATGTGGCGTCGACCGTGTTCTTCCACCACGTAGCCCGGCTTGCCCGACTCGCTCAACCTGGCGGAGGGCACATTCAGCTGTTTCAGGTTGGCACGCGCAAGGATGGGAACGGCGGAGTCCACGAAGGCCAAGCCGTCCTGCGTCAAGAATTGATATTCAAACGGGCCGGCCATTCCGCCGGTATCTTGAATTTCACGCACCGTCTCGATAAAGACATCCTCCAGCATCGGAAGCCCGATGCGGGTCGTTACGGCGCCCACAAACTCGCCCTTGGCTCCCAAGATCGGCGAAGAGAAAGCGATGGAATCGATCGTGCGCTCCTGTTCATTCGTCTGGACTTCGTCCAGCCGCACACCGCTCCCTGTGCGCACGCCCTCAAACCATTGGCTCTTGGAATACTCTCGACCGACGATCGACTGATCCGTGGCAGCGACCATCCGCCCCTGCGCATCGACGACGCCCAACCACTGGTAGACGGGATCGTACGTGTCCTTCATCCACCGTAAGTATTCGTCGAGATACGTTTGGTCGAGCGGCCGCCCCGAAAAGGCCCGAGCGGTCATCCGCACATCGCCATACCGTTCGAACAGGAGTCGGTCGAGCTTGTCGGCCACTTCGGAGGCGGCCAAGGTCGCGTTTTCGCCTGCCGCCTCGATCATCCGCACTTCGATCGACCGCAGCATGACCACCCCGATGACGAAGGCCACAATGGTCATCCCCACGATCAAGACCGGTAACCAGGGATAGGAGCGCCGGAGGGAACCGCTGGGAGGGGAGGCAGACATGTCAGCTCTCCGTCACAATGTAGTTGGGCAACAGCTGCGCGGGACGATACCACTGCTTTGAGCGCACGAGGCCTGGCAGGGAGGAATCATCCATCGTATTGATCCAGGATGCCCCTTTGCTTCGGGCTTGGCGACAGAATTCACGAAAAATAAACGCCCCCACGCCCGCCACCTGCCGATCGGCCACCTCCAGCATTACGCAAAACACCGTGGGGTTCAACCACAATCCCAGCGTGTAGGCACGGATCCGGCCTTGCACCCGCACCACGGCCCCCGTCAGCCCAAGTGCGTCATGATAGGTCAAGGCGGTCTCATGCGCCCCTCCTGCATCTTCCAACAGCGCCTGACTCCAATCGTCCGCACCAGCCGCCCGTTTCTGTGCCACCCACTCGTCAAATAACCGGAGACATTCGGCTTTATCAGGAGACCCGTATGGCTCCAGCACGCTGCCCTGCTCGCGACTGAACCGGTTGCAGGCCGCGCGTTGCGCACGGTAGGCATCGCCCGCCAAATCAGCCACATCGGCGGCGGCGTAGACATAGTCGGGATCCTTGCAGGTAAGGCGATACCCCAAGGCCCGCAGCTCCGGCACGCGGGCCTCCGGCACATTCTCCACTCGCGTCACGGAAGAGTCTCCATTGTGCCGCCGCATCTCGCGAAACGCGGCCTCAAGCGGCAAGGCCAGGGGGCCCGGTCCCAAGGGAAGCGCCACCATGAACAATCCGTCAGGCGATTCCGCGAAGAGGCACAGATGCCCGTGCAGTTCTCTCCACGAATAGGCCAAGCGGTGCCGCCAGACATAATGGTACGCGAACGAATAGGCCGCGAGCGGCAGGGCCTCCAGACCGGCGGCCGCCAACAAGGCGGCCTCGACGCGATCCCTATCCTGAAGCCTCAGGGCCTGTCGCGGCAGATCGGCCTGCGCCCGCACGATCGCATCGGTCAACCCCGTCAGCGGCCTGATGGGGACCACATCCTCTTGGAAACGCCCGATCAGCTTGGGGTTTCGCGCAATGCGCGCGGCGTGCTCTTCGGCTTCGAGCCAGAGCGCAATGTCATTCGCCGCCCGATCTATGACGGAGGAAGGCTGTTCCTGCAGAAAGGGGCACTTCGTATCCCAGCCCAGCAGTACTCGGCTATAGTCTTTATCCCACATCAAAGCGAAGGGGTACAGACGACAATCCAACGGACGAACGTCATAGATGCGACACTGTGCCGTGACGGGATCGAACGCCGGACAGAGGTACCCATCGCCTTGAGGATTCGACACGACACGGATTTGTGATCCCGCATGAGAGGGGAAATGGCCCGGCGCCACACCGACGGCGATCGCCGCGGCAATTTCTTCAGCCGTGAAGTACGGCCGCAAGAAACTCTCCCGTTCCGGGAAACGGCAACAGACATCGCACTGAAGACAGGTCGAACTGGGCACGATCTGAAGAGGGGAACCAGCCATCGGTTGCCGGGACGTCGCCGGTGAGATCGGTGCGAATGGACTCGCCATGAGAAGCGACCGCATTGTAGCACTAACGTCCGCCGAGGCCTACCCTCACATCGTCGTCGATCCCGAGCCGCGCGGCAAACCCAGGGAAGCCTCTCACCGCCCGCCTGCGGGCGCGCGCCGACTTGTACCGGTGTCAAAACCCGTGATACGATTTGCACCACCTCGACTCCCAATGCGCATGCGACGCAGCCATTGGCACGGCAAGCCTCGAGGAAGACTCTTTGGCACATCCATCACATTTACCCACATCCTTGGGCATCGACGAGTCCCGCCGACGTTGTCTCGCAATCCGTAATGAGCTGGTGCGCGCCGGGGTGTTCGGCCCTGCCCAATCCGGTGGCGAATACCAGGCCGGTGCCGCGTTTCGCATCGCCCCGACCCCTCTGCTGCTCTCGGCCGCCGAGGTCGCCTTCTTCCGTGAACTGGGCCAGCATCTCCTCGCCTTCCACCGCGCCCTGAATCGTCTCTATCTCGACAGTGTCCGCGGCACGCAGCCGGCTTGGGTCGCAGCCTACCTCGACCAAGGGAAGCCGGAGTCTCTGATCACCTACAGCCGAATGAACCGCTTTCGGAATCTCATCCCCGGCATCATTCGGCCGGATGTCATTCCTACTGAAGCCGGCATGGTCATCACAGAGTTGGATTCCGTCCCAGGCGGAATCGGCCTGACACATTGCCTGAGCCGTGCCTATGACGAGCACATTCTCACACCAGGCCGATCGGCGGACGGACCTCGCGGGGGGCCGATGCTGGTCGCCGGGCGCGACGGTATGCTACAGGGGTTTTCGGCCATGGCGCGCGCACAGCAGGGGGAGCATGACGGATGCCTGGCCATCGTCGTCTCGGAAGAGGCGAAGGACTACCGGCCGGAAATGGACTGGCTGGCGCACCGGCTGCGGGAGATCGGGCATCAAGCCTTCTGCGTCGAGCCGCGGGCAGTCCGATTTTCGGAAGAGGGGCTGTTTCTGGACGACCCTGCAGGACCACGGCCGATCGGGTTGCTCTATCGCTTCTTCGAGCTCTTCGATCTGAAAAACATTCCCAAAGCGGAACTCGTCATGTATGCCGCCAAGAAGGGACGCGTCGCCGTCACCCCGCCCTACAAGCCGGCGTTGGAAGAAAAGCTGGCGTTCGCTTTGTTCCACCATCCGGAACTGGCCCCCTTCTGGCAGCACAGCTTGAACACCGACACGATCGAGATCCTACGACGTGCCCTCCCCCGCACGTGGATTCTCGATCCAACCCCCGTACCTCCCACGGCTGTGATCCCGAATCTGACGGTCGGCGGACGCGCTCTGTCGGATTTTCGCCGTCTGGCCCAGACCACCCAGAAAGAGCGGCAGTTGGTGATGAAACCGTCGGGCTTTTCGGAGTTGGCTTGGGGCAGCCGGGGCGTCTCGATCGGACATGACCTCCCGCAAACCGAGTGGGCTGCTGCGATCGAGCGGGCGCTGCAGGCGTTTTCCACCACGCCGTATGTACTCCAGGAATTCCACAAGGGGCGGCTCTTCGAGTCTACCTATTATGATGAGCGCGCAGATGTCGTGGTGCCGATGTCGGGTCGCGCCCGCCTCTCGCCCTATTATTTCGTGGTCGGCGACAAGGCGGAGCTCGGCGGCATCTTGGCCACTCTCTGTCCCGCGGACAAGAAAATTATCCACGGCATGGTGGATGCGGTCATGGTACCCTGTGCCTTGGCGACTGAGGAGTAAGAACAATGGCCTTGACCCTGTATCACGTTCATTGGTGTCCCGATTGTGCCGTCGTCCGTGACCGGCTCAAGGAGCTGAACGTCTCCTACGACGACGTGGTGGTGCCGGATTTCCGCCCCATGCGAAACCAGGTGTATGAGGTGTCCGGCCAATACTACGTCCCGGTGCTGCAAGATGGGGAAACCATCCTCACGGAGACACACGACATCCTCGCCCATCTCGAATCCCGCTACCGCAAGGCAGCCTCGTGACCAGCCGGTTCGCCCCCCACCCTCGCACAGGACGCGTCGCCGACAGATCTCGGCCAGGCGGACAAGGCCCCGGCGCAGGGGCGCGGTCGACCGGACCGGCATCAGCGAAAGGATAGACCCGTGGAGGACTGGAGACGCATCCTGGCTCAGAGTGTCGTCAAGCCGAAAGACCTGGCCGATCAGCTCGGCGTCGATCCGAAAGAGATCGAGGGCATCGTGGGGGACTACCCTATGCGGATCACACCGACCGTACTGTCCACGATCAAGGAAAAGGGTGATGCGATCTGGAAACAGGTCGTCCCGGACCCTGCCGAAATGGCGGATGCCGATGCCGAAGACGATCCGCTCGAAGAGGACCTGATGAGCCCGGTGCCCCACCTGGTGCACCGTTACCCGGACCGGGTGCTGCTCATGGTCACCAATCAATGTCCGATCTATTGCCGCTTCTGTACCCGAAAGCGGCTGGTCGGGAAGCCGGGGTTTCTCAAAAAAGGTGAGTTGGACCGGGCGATCGCCTACCTGCGCGCGCACCAGGAAGTACGCGATGTCATCCTGTCGGGAGGCGATCCGCTACTGCTGCCCGACCACCTGCTCGAACGCATCCTCAAGGCGCTCCGGACCATTCCCCATTTGGAACTCATTCGAATCGGGAGCCGGGTCCCAGGCAGTCTCCCCGAGCGGATTACCCCCAAGCTCTGCGACATCGTGAAGAAGTATCACCCCCTCTATATGAACCTGCACTTCAACCATCCCGATGAACTCACGCCGGAAGTGAAACGTGCCTGCGGAATGCTGGCGGACGCCGGTGTTCCCCTGGGCGCGCAGACTGTGTTACTGAAAGGGGTCAACGACGATCCCGAGGTCATGAAACGGCTCATGCACCAACTCCTGCTGGCGCGAGTGAAACCCTACTACCTCTACCAGGCGGACTTGACGAAGGGCACCAACCACTTCCGAACGTCCGTGGAAAAGGGCCTGCAGATCATCAAGGCGCTGCAGGGCCACACCAGCGGCATGGCGGTGCCCCATTTCGTCATCGATGCCCCCGGCGGCGGCGGCAAGATCCCGCTCCTCCCCGCGGATTATCTGGTCAATCTGGACGAAGACAGCGCTGTACTGCGCAACTATGAGAACAAGACCTACCACTATCCGCAGCCTGGGTCCGGCCAGGGACGCGAATTGCCGATGGTCGGAGCGCATCCGTCCTGGGCCTCGACCGGCAACGGTTGCGACGGCGGGGTGGACCACCTGTGACACGCGCCCTCTCCACCAAGGGAATTCTCCCGTACCAGCAGATTTCGCAACTGATCGCCCGTGGCATCATCACCGGCGACAGCCCGATCGAGGCGCGCCAGATCCAACCGGCCAGCCTTGACCTCCGCCTGGGAAAGAAAGCCTATCGGTTGATCAGCAGCTTCCTGCCCGAGTTGTCCCCGATCAGCAGCCGCCTCGACGTCCTCGATTTTTACCAGTCCGACCTGGTGATGTATGAAATGGACCTCTCGCAGGGAGCCATCCTGGAGAAGGGCCATGTCTACCTGGTGCCGCTCCTGGAACACCTCCATCTGCCGGCCACGTTGCACGCGCGCGCCAACCCCAAAAGCACCACCGGACGGCTGGATGTCTTTACCCGCGTGGTGACCGACCTGACCGCAGGCTTCGACGAAATTCGCCCCGGCTATTGCGGTCCGCTCTACCTGGAAGTCGTCCCCCGATCCTTCGCCATCAAGGTGAAGACCGGCCACTCACTGAATCAGATTCGGTTCGTGCGCGGCGACGCCGCCGTGTCAGACCGGGCGCTGCAAAAGGTCCATGCCGCCGATCCCCTACTGTTCCACAACGCCACGCCGCCCAAACCGCTCAGGCCGAGCGAATTCCGGACCGATCGCGGCCTATTTCTGCGGATCGACCTGACCGGAAGTGATCGCCGCGACGCCGTGATCGGCTATCGGGCCAAGAAAAACAGCCACGTCATCGACCTTTCGAAAATCGGCCATTACGCGGCCCGAGACTTTTGGGAACCCCTGACGCGCCATCGGCACGACAGCCTGCTCCTGGAGCCGGAGGAGTTTTATATCCTCGCCTCCAAGGAACGGATTCGGGTCCCGCCCGGTTACGCCGCGGAAATGGTGGCGTACGAAGCGGCTTGTGGAGAGTTACGCACCCACTATGCAGGGTTCTTCGATCCCGGGTTCGGGTATGGGGACGGCAAAATGCGCGGAACCCAGGTTGTCTTGGAGGTCCGGCCCCACGATGTGCCCTTCCTCATTCACGACGGGCAAACCTTCTTCAAAGTAGTGTATGATCGGATGGTCGAGGTGCCGACGGAGTTGTACGGCGCCACCCTCGGCTCGTCGTACCAACGGCAAGCCCTCACCCTGAGCAAACATTTTAAGGCCTGATATGGCACCCAGCGACTTTCCCGATCCTTCGACCCGTCCGTCCACGCCCCGATCTTCGCGCCACGACCATGACGAGGAAGGTGGGTCGGATCGTCAGTTCCACGTGGCCGGCATGATGATCGGCACCGCCCTCATGTTCATCGGGTTCCTGAACGTGTTCCTGTCGATCAGCGGGGGGTTCGAAATCAACGTGGTGCCGCTGCTCATTTATTTCGGCGGTATCGCCGTCTGGGCCAATGCAGTGGTGGAGAATCCGACCATCCGCTACTCGTTGATGGCCGCCGCCATCCTCATCAGCCTGGCCCTCTTTCACTATGGCGAAGTGCTGTTCTGGCACAAACAGGTCGTATTCTGGTCCACGATCGTCGTGGTGATGTACTTCATGTTCAACGAGCCGAAACGGGCCGCCTGAGCCGGCGGGCGAAATGCCGCCACTCCACGATGACGATCGCCGTCATCATCCCCGTCCTCAACGAATGTCGCTGCATCGGTGGGACCCTGACCCGCACGGGAGCGCTTGGGTTCGACGAGATCGTCGTCGTCGACGGAGGCAGCACCGACGAAACGGTCTCGATCGTCGAAACCCTCGCGAAAGAATCCCCGGAGGTACTAGTCCCCAGATCCGCCTCGCCCATCCGCCTCATCCAGGCTCCACGCGGGCGGGCTCGTCAGTGTAATGCTGGGGCGGCAACCAGCCGGTGCGACGCCTACCTCTTTCTCCATGCCGATACGCAGCTTCCGTCCCATGCCCGGCAAGCCCTAGACAGAACCCTGGCCGATCAGACCTACGTCGGAGGACGTTTCGACGTCCGGTTCGATGCCGATCGCGTTTCCGCGCGCATGGTGAGCTGCCTTATGAACCTACGCTCGCGCCGAACCGGCATCGCCACGGGCGATCAGGCCCTGTTCGTTCGCCGAGATATTTTCGAACAGCTCGGCGGGTTCGCCGACATCCCGCTCATGGAAGACATCGACTTCACCCGTCGCCTCAAGCGGATCGGCCGCCTCGCCCCCTTGCGCGACCAGGTCGTCACGGCCTTTCGACGATGGGAACAGAAAGGCCCCGGGCGTACAATTCTATTGATGTGGACCCTGCGCTTCCTGTACTGGATGGGAGTGAGCCCGTATCGCTTGCAACACTTCTATGGCATGGTGAGATGAGCAAGTCCTCCTCGGAGCGGAAGGTGCGCGCAGCGGCCGCGCTGGTGATTTTCGCCAAAGCCCCTATCGCCGGACAGGTCAAAACGAGACTCTGCCCCGCACTGACGGAAGACGAGGCGGCCACCTTGCATGGCAGCTTTGTACTCGATACCTTGGAACGGACCAAAGCGGCGGTGGGCACATTCAAACTGCTGGTCGACCGCTACCTCGCCTGTTCCCCCTCCTTGACGCACGTCTTCTTCAAGATCATGGAGGCCCGCCATGGAGTCAGCCTCCTCGACCAAGTGGGAGACGACCTGGGCACCCGCATGCATCACACCTTCGAGACGCTCTTCGGGCAAGGCTACCGGCGAGTCTGTCTGGTGGGAACCGACGTCCCGTCTCTGCCATTGACCCACTATCGAGATGCCTTGGAATGGCTCACGCGCCACGACGTGGTGCTCGGGCCCGCCATGGACGGCGGCTATTACCTGATCGGCCTGACCAAACCTCAGCCCTCACTCTTTGCCGACATCCCCTGGTCGACCGATGGGGTGCTGGCCCTGACCGAACAGAAGACCCAGCAGGCTGGATTGAGCACGGCGGTACTTCCGACCTGGCGGGACATCGATACGGTCGAGGACCTCCGCGCCCTCATCGACGACTGCACGGCGGATAAACAACGGTCGAAACAGGAGCGAGTCTTTTCCCAACGGACGGCAGGGACCTTGGAATTGCTCGCCAAACGCCTTCGCACTCGTCAAGGCTAGGAGACACCATGTCGCACCACGTCGCCCTCATCACGGGAGGAGCCAAGGGAATCGGACGGGCCATCGCGCTGGATCTCGCATCCCGGCATTGGTCGGTGGCCATCTGTTATCGCACCAGCGCGGCAGCGGCGGAAGAGACCCGCGCTGCCATTGTGACGCAAGGCGGCCAGGCGCTGGCCGTGCAATGCGACGTCTCGAATCCGCAAGCCGTCCGACAGTTGGTCGCGCAAGTCGAACAACAGTGGGGCCGAATCGACGTCCTGATCAACGGAGCCGGGCCCTACCATCGGATCAATCTGTTCGACGAAACCGTGGAAGGCTGGCGCGAAATGTTCGACGGCAATCTCCATCCCATCTTTTACCTGGCGCAGGCCGTGGTGCCGGGGATGAAAGCGCGGAAGTGGGGGCGGATCGTCAGCTTCAGCATGGCCAATGCCGACCAAATGGTGGCTCAGCCGGACGTAACCGGACATTACATCGCGAAGGCGGGCGTCCTCATCCTCACCAGAACATTGGCCAAACTCCTCGCGCCACACGGCATCACCGTGAACGCCGTCTCTCCGGGCTTCATCGATTCGGGCAGCGCCCCGCCCGAGGAATTGGCCGGAATGGTCAAGCGAATCCCTGCGGGTTATGTCGGCAGCGTCTCGGACGCCGTCGGCGCCGTCCGGTACCTCCTGAGCGAGGACGCGCGCTACGTGAATGGTGCGAACCTGCAATTGAGCGGAGGCTGGGGAATCTAAGCGGGCTATTTGGCGAGAAACAGAATCGCGCCCAGAATGGCGGCCATCGCATAACTTTTCGGATCACGCACCGCGAAAACGACCGGATCGTCATCCATCTGGTTCCGGTAGGCTAACATCCAAATTCGGGTGATCCAGTACAACATGACCGGACAGACCAACCACAACACTTCGGGGTGTGAATAGAGCAGCAACACGTCTTTGCTGCTGATATACAGCGCCAGCACCAAGACCGCCAGCAAACCGCTCGCCGTGCCGATACTGGAAATGTGCTCTTGATCCGAGACCCAGTAGCCCCGGCCATGCAACGCACTTTCATCCATCGTGCTCATCAGCCGCAATTCGGTAAAGCGTTTCACCAGCGCCAGACTCAGAAACAGGAACAACGAAAACGTCAACAACCAATGGGAAGGAACCACGTCGGTCGCCGCCCCGCCCCCATAGATCCGCACGGTATAGAGTTGGGCGAGGACGATGACATCCAACAACACGAACTGCTTCAAGTAGAACGAATAGGCCGTCGTCAACGCGAAATAACCGGCCAGCACGACTAGAAAGGCCGTCGGGAGGGCCAGCGCGAGCAGGAACCCACCGATGAGACAGGCGGCCGCCAGCACCAAGCCGAACGGGATGGAGAGATTCCCCGAGGCAAAGGGACGATGCTTCTTCTTCGGGTGGATGCGGTCAGACGACAGATCGAGACAATCATTCACGATGTACACGGCGGAGGCGGAGAGGCTGAACGCCAAGAATGCGAGACTGGCCTCCAGGAGGGCACGCCCGTTCGTGAATTGATGGCTCGCAATCACCGGCACGAACACGAGGGCATTCTTCGCCCATTGATGCACACGCAAGGCCTTGGCAATAACCTTGAGCCGTCTGGCGGGCGACTCGAACACACGACTGACCGTCGTGAGGGCCCGGGCTCGGCTCACCAAGCCGGGCGGCGCATTGACGACGATGGCCTCCCCCGCCTCCGCCCAGACCGGTAGATCGGCCGTGGAGTTCCCCGCATAGGCGAACTGCCGGACCCCGTAGCGTTTGACCAGCAACGCAACTTTGCGCGCCCCCTTGAGATTGGTCGACGCATCGCTTCCATAGACACGATCCTCGAAGAGACCCAAATGCGCAGCCACCGCCTGCGCATAGAGTACGTGGCTGGCCGTCGCCAAAACCAGTTCACGGCCGGCACGGCGCTCTTCGTCGAGGAATGCGACCAACTCATCATGGTAGGGCAAGGACGTGACATCGACTGCCACCCGACGGGCGATCTCATGCTTGAAATGGGCTTTGCCCTTGAGGAGCCAAAATGGGAATTGAAACAGCAGAAGGGGCTGTTGCTTGAGCAACAGCAAGAGAGACTCCCACAGGAGATCGGTCTTGATGAGAGTCCCATCAAGATCGACACAAAGCGGCTGTCTGCCTCGGACGTCCTCACCCATACGCGCAGCGGGGATTCTATCGGCAAGAGGAGGACCGAACAAGCACTAACCGAGAACTGATCGTCCCGTCATAGTTGCACGTGCCGGACGGCGGATGGTTAGGCGCCGAAGGCCTTTTTCAGCAGGGGCACGACCTCGCCCTTGGCCTCCATCGGATCAAGGATGTCGGTGTCCCCGTAAAATTGGCCGTCGATGAACACCTTGGGCAAGGTCGGCCAGTTGGTCATCCTCGTCAGGGCCTCACGCTTCGCCGGCTGGGACAACACGTCGATGACCTCGTAGGGATACCCATACTTCTCGAAGAAATGCATGGTCTCCCTGGTGAACCCGCACATGGGCATGGTCTTGGTGCCCTTGCCGTAGATCAAGATCTTATTCGCGTTGATCTCGCGCTGGATTTCTTCTTCAATCGGATCAGCCATCTGTCCCTCCTATTTGGCTTCATCCTTGGTCTGTGCCGTAATCTCCAAGGCATGAATGCGGCCGTCCTTCATCGGAGCGGTCAAGGCCTGATACACCAGGCGGTGCCGATCCAACAGATTCTTCCCGATAAACCCATCCGACGTGATCCGCACGATCAGATGGTCTTGGGTCCCGGTCTTATCGACAACGGTCACCTCGGCGTCAGGAAAGACGGCCTGAATATGTGCCGTGACGGATTCGGCGCTGATCATGCTGCGCAGAATAACGTATCCGCGAAGCCGAAGGCAATCGGGCCGGAAACCGACCACCCGCAACACATGGAAATTGGGGCGAGCGCCGGGTAGACTAGGCGCCGATGCTGCTGCCACAGGTCCATGAAGCTGAAAGGAGTTTCGTTATGCGGTTCACTCGGACCACCGTGATCGTCCTCGCCCTGTTGCTCGGATCCCATACGACCCTATCAGTCCGCCCCGCCGCCGCCGGAGCCGGCACCGAGGCCCTTCAAGGCCTGGGCAGCTATTTTTTGACCCTCCCCTACGGAGGCCTCAAGTTGGCGGCCGCCGTCCTCGGCACCGTCGCGGGGGGACTGGGCTTCGTCTTCACCGGAGGCGACAAAGCCATCGCGGGAAAAATCCTGGGGCCCTCGCTCGGAGGCGATTATGTCATCACTCCCGCGCACATTCGCGGCGAGAAAGACCTCCATTTCTTCGGCAGCAAACCGGCCAAGTAAGACACACAGACACATCACCTGCCGGTGGTGCATTTCACCCGGCCTGGTGGATTTCCACCACCAGGCCTACCTTCCCCACCTCTCCCCTGGCCACAGAAACCAACGAAATAGCGCGATTCTTCTGCTTGTCGCCCATGGCATAGCAGTTGCGAGAGGTCTCCACGAGAGCGGATGGAGTCAACAACAGCCGTCACACCAAGGAGGGGGATCATGGGAGAATTCAAATCGGGCTTCTTCATGAGTGAGTCTGCCTGCAATGGTCGCGTGCTCGTCGTGGACGACGAACCCGACATTCGCAAAGTCGTGCGCATGACCTTGCAAAAAGCCGGGTACGAAGTGCTTGAGGCGGAAAACGGCGAAAAGGCCATCGAAACCATCAATTCGGGCGAAAATCGGCTCTTGCTCGATGTCCTGATCTGCGATATCCGCATGCCGAAGATCAACGGCGTCGAAGCCATCGCTTATTTCCAACGCGAATGGCCTCGCGTGCCGATCATTGTTCTGACCGGTTTCCCTGATACGGATATGGCGACCTCGTTCCTGCGGAGCGGCGTCGTGGACTACCTGGTCAAGCCGGTGGAAGGAGAGAAGCTGCGTACGGCGGTGGCCAGGGCCATGGAGCAACGGGAACTGGCCCGCTTGTGATTCAGCGGCATCACCATGGTCCCCATCAATCCGCTTCCGCTCAGGGGAGGCCGTTCAAGCCTTCCCTGGCAGGGGCGGGGGAAGGGAAGGAGCCGACCGGAACCGGCGGAGGTCGGCGCGTGTCATCCAGGGAAGGGAGCCATGACCATAAGTCCGACGAAAATCGCCATCATCGGCGCCGGCAAAGGCGGCGTCGCGCTGCTCGAACTGCTGCACCAGATTCCCGAGGTCGACATCGTCGGGATTGCCGATAAAGATCCTTCGGCTCCCGGCCTCAGACGAGCCCGAGACCTGCGCATACCCGTCGCCGAGCGAGTCCAGGATCTGATCCAGAACCACGGGGTTCACCTGATCATGGATGTCACGGGAGACGCCGCCATGGGAGCCGTCATCCATGCGCTGAAGCGCCCCGGTGCCGAGGTCCTGAGCGGGGCCGCCACGCATCTCCTGTGGAATCTCGTCCAACATCAATCCAGGCTGGAAGCGGAACTGTTCCAAGCCGACAAACTGGCAGGGATCGGGTCTTTTGCCGCCGGCATCGCCCATGACATCAACAACCCGCTCCAGTTGATCCTCGGGCTCGCGGAAAACTTGATGGACGAAACCAACCTGGAAGCCGTGCACGAACAGGCCCGCGACATCACGGAAGCCGTCAAGCGCACCAGCGCCATCTGTCGCGACCTAACCCGTTATGCGAGACGCAACGGCAACGGGGAAGCGGGTCCCGTCAACCTCAATCTGAAGATGGACGAAGCCTTGAAGATCGCCCGATATGCCGTCGCGCTCCAAGACATCACGGTGATCAAACACTATGCGGAACAGGCCACGGTGCAGGGGAATCCCGACGAGTTGCTCCACGTCTTCGTGAATCTGATCACCAACGCTGTCCAAGCCATGAGCGCCCGTGGAACCCTGACCCTGACCACCACCGTCGCCCCCGACGGATTGGTCATCGCCTCCGTCGGCGACACCGGCTGCGGCATTCCGAAGGAGCTGTTCTCGAAAATCTTTGACCCGCTGTTTACGACGAAACCGCCGGGGAAAGGCACCGGCCTGGGGTTGTACAATGTGATGTCGGTGATCTCCAAAATGGAGGGTCACATTTGCGTCGAGAGCGACGTGGGAGTCGGCACGATCTTCCACATCGAATTTCCCCCGGTCCGATCGACGGTGCCCTGTGTGTCCCCATGACGATCTCGAAAGCCCTCGGGTGGGGGCTGAAGCGCAAACTCATCATCTCCATGCTGTTGGTCGGCGTGGTTCCCCTGCTGCTCGGACTCGGCTTGGCGTTTCTCCAAGGCTCCAAAGAAATCCACGTGGTCAGCGGCGAAAGTTTTCAGGCGCTGGCCACCGAGGCGGCGCGTAAACTGGACCTCTTGGTCGCGGAAGAAGTGGCCAGGACGTCTCGCATCGCCGTCCACCCCGACATCATCCGGGCTTTGGAGCAACGCCGGGATCTGCTCCTCACCTCGGACAAGAGCCCCGAACGGACGGCCCTCGCCAAGATCCGGACGAGCTGGGCCACACGAGAGGCGGCCACCGTCAAGGCGATCACGGAGAATCCCACCGCCCTTCTGCTCCGTTCCTTTTACGCCGGCGCGCAACACGAATCGGATCTGCTGCTCCCGCAAGTGGTGCGAGCCGCGACCAAGAAGTTGTTCATTACGGACATGCAGGGCAATCTCTTTGCCGCCCTCACGACAAAACCCGAGTACGTCCATAGCGAGCATGCCTGGTGGAAAGGTACCTTCAACAAGGGTGTGGGCCAGCTCTTTATCGAAGATCTGCACTTTGACGAGGAATCCAAGGCCTATGTGTTCAGTATTTCGCTGCCGATCATGGACAGCTTGCGGTATGAGGTGGTCGGAATCCTCCATCGTGTGATCGACGCCAAGGAATTTTTCTCGCCCGCCACCCACCCCATTCGCTTCGGCAAAACCGGCCACGTCATGCTGATCGACAGCCGCGGCGTCGTCCTGAGCTGCCCGATCTTGCCAGCCGGCGTCCGCCTCTCCGACCCGGCGCTCGCGCCGCGTGTGACCCTGCGAGAGCCGGGGTGGGTCACCGCCGACAGCGACGGCCATGGCGGCCAAGGCACGGCCATCATCGGCTTTGCCCCCCTGCCGGAAACGAGCCGTGCCACGAACGGGTCTCTGGATCAGGGCAGCTGGCATACCTTCGTCTGGCAATCCTCCGACGAACTCTTCGCGCCCATTCGACACCTCATGTCCTGGATGGTCATCCTGGCCGGTTTTGCCCTGGTCCTGCTGGCCACGCTCGGATACCTGGCCGCCAGTCGCATCGTCACGCCAGTGCGCCGGTTGCAGGAGGCGGCACGCCTCATTGGCCGTGGCGAGCTGCGCGAACCGATCCAGATTCGCACGGGGGATGAGCTTGAAGAGCTGGCGTTGGAGTTCAATCGCATGCACGACCAGCTGGAAGCAGCCTTTGCCGGCCTCACCACCCAGGTCGAGGAAAAAACGCACGAGGTCCAGGTGCTGCAGAAATCCACCGACCAAGTGCTCGACGCCGTCCCCACGCCGATCATCATGATCGACCAGCAAAACCGGGTACAGTATATGAACCGGGCCTCGCGCGAGGCACTGGAAACGGCTGCCGGGGATTGGAACGCGCGCCCGCTCTTTGAGATCCTCCACCTCGACCCGTTCCACCGCGAGGCCCTGCAGCGCGACTTGCATGCCGTCAAACAAGGACCCACCACAGACCACCCACGTGATCCTCGCGATGACGTACCGAAACCGGCGCGGGACCCGCTGGCTCCCACGGTCGGGCAGCGGGGGGCTTCAGGCCGCCGAGAACTCACCATCGGCAATCACCAGTACCACTATGAATGGTTCCCCCTCGAAAGCCGCAGCGGCAGCGGCACACGATTCGGCTTGGTGCTGCGCGACACGACGGAGGAGAGTCGGCTGCAGGACCAGCTGATTCAGGCGGAGAAATCCGGGAGCCTCGATGTCCTCACCGCCGGCATCGGACACGAACTCAACAATCCGCTGTTTGGGATTCTAGGCCTGGGAGAGGCTATTCAGGAAGAAGGTGACTTGGCGCGCGCCAAAGGATATGCGCAGGACATCGTCGACCACGGCAAGAAGATGGCCGCGATCATCCGAGATTTTACCGGCGTCACCGCGCGCGAGTCGAAGAATCAACGCGTGCCGGTCGATGTGACCGCGCAGCTGGAACAGGCCCTGGCGATCGTGCAGACCTCCCAGGATTGCCTCGGTCTTAACGTGCAAAAACATTACATGGCGGTGCCCCCCGTGACGGCGCTCCCCGACCAGCTTCGGCTGGCGTTTATCAATGTTCTCACCAATGCGATGCAGGCCATGGGAGGGCAAGGTAATCTCTGGTTGAGCACGGAGGAGCAGGGCGGGCTCATCACCGTCAAGATCCGCGACAACGGGCCGGGCATTCTCAAGCAACACTTGGGGAAAG
Organism: Nitrospira sp.; assembly: GCA_015709715.1. Lineage (NCBI taxonomy): Bacteria > Pseudomonadati > Nitrospirota > Nitrospiria > Nitrospirales > Nitrospiraceae > Nitrospira > Nitrospira sp. Next base: position 3,002,997 of record CP054184.1, on the reverse strand, counting down.
TGTTCGACCCATTCTTCACCACCAAGGGGCAAGGAGAAGGCTCCGGCTTGGGGCTGACCGTCGCCCAACGGCTGATCAAAAAGTTCGGCGGCGAAATCAAACTGGAGAGCACGGAGGGGCAGGGCACCACCTGCGTCATCACGCTCCCGGCGGACAAGACGGGGGTGCGGAAGGAGGAACCATGCGTCCCATCCTGACCATCATCCGGAGAGGCTCATTCTGGCTTGGACTGGGCCTGGCTTGCGCGTCGACCTATTCGCTGGCCGCCAAGGATCCTCCTCCCCCGCCGGGCATCGCCCCGGAAAGGGTCGCGGATTATGTACACGCTGTGCTGGACGCCGACCGCACCATCTATACCGACAAGGTTGTAAACCGCATGCAGGCGAAAGGTATCGTTTCGGCCGCGGAGCATTGGGAACACGAGAATGCGCTGCCGCTTCCCGCGCAGTTCCTCCAACACTCAGGCAAACTCGTGGCGGAATCGGGGCGAGGCATCCGCTATCGCCTTATCAGCCTGTGGCCGATTTATCAGCGCAATGCCCCGGCCACGGATCTGGAGCGTCAAGCGTTGGAGAGTTTCGCCAAGACACCCGACCGCGCCTATACCGGCATCGTCACCAGCGGCCGTAAGCAATACTTTCAGGCGGTCTATGCCGATCGCGCGAGTTCCATCGCTTGCGTGAAATGCCACAACCACCACCCGCTCAGTCCCAAGCGTGACTTCGCGCTGAACGACGTGATCGGCGGGATGACGATCACGATCCCGTTGGATTGAGGGGGAACCGCTGAGGCTTGTTGCAGAAGGCTGGGATTGCTTGACCTGTCAGGCATTCTCCGCCATGGCGGCAACCGTCTTGGGCCGCTGCATGGCCAACTCTCGGACATTGTCGGGCAACTTGTGCCCTTCCTCACCGGAGAGAGCGACGCCCATATCGGACAGTCCCTGAAACTTCGCCCCGTCTTCCATCGCAAAAGCCGGCGTATGGACTTCGCCGACCAACACGCCGGTCTTGAGTAATTGCACTCGCTCCATCGCCCGCACGTTCGCCTTGATTTTTCCACTGCTGATGAGTGTGCCGGCCGTGATGGTACCTTGGACGACGCCGTCCTCCCCGACGACGACGGTGCCGGCCGTGTGCAGATCGCCTTCGAGACGCCCGTCGATCCGCACGGTGCCCTCGACGCGAATCTCGCCTCTGAGCAGGACCCCTTTGGCCAGAAGGGTGATATTGTCGTGTTCCACAAAGCCGGGCTTCTTCATCACAAACTCCTTGTCACGTGCAGTGGTGGGTGAACCAGGCGACCATCCGAACATGGACCGAGCCTACACCAGCTCATTTCTCGCACCTAGGAAAAACCAAAACTGCGTTTGAGTCGCTCCCAGAATCCACTGCCGTGCACTTCGCAATAGGCCGATGGCTCCGTGCCGTCGATGAACAGTTCCGCCGTCCGCTGCGGGCAACGCGAGGTCGCCAATTGCCCGGTCGACGGATCGATCTCTCGTGCCACCACTGCCGACGGCTGAGAGAAACTCTGCGGCCCGGCCGGTTGGACCCGCCGCATGAAATCCACCCAGATCGGCAGAGCCGCCTGCGCACCCGTCAGGTGCAGAGCCCCCTCTTCGTCGAATCCCACCCATAACCCGGCCACGACCTCGGGGGTGTAGCCGACAAACCAGGCATCGCGGTACCCGTCGGTCGTCCCCGTCTTGCCGGCCACCGGCCCACGTAGACCCAGTCCCTTCGCCCTGGCCGCCGTGCCGCGTTCCATCACCCCTTGCAGCAAAGAGGTCATCACATACGCCGCCTGTGGCGAGACCGCCTGCCGCCGCTCGGGCGTATGGCGCCACGTGCTATTCCCGTCAGCCGTGAATACCGCCCGCAGCGCCGTCGGCGCCACATACAGGCCGTCATGCGCCAGCGCGCCGTAGGCCGAGGTGATTTCGAGGAGGGACACGGCGGACGTACCCAACGCAATGGACAGATTATCGGCCAGGGGGCTTCGGATGCCCAAACCTCGGGCGGTCGCGAGAATCCGTTTGATGCCGACCATCTGCGCGACCTTGACCGCAGGCACGTTCAACGACTGTTCGATCGTGGTTCGCACCGATACCGTGCCATGGAACTTGTGATCGTAGTTCTGCGGCGCCCACACTCCGGTGCCGGATTCGAATTGCACGGGCTCATCCGCGATCAACGTAGCCGCGGTGATCGGCTGTCCGCCCGGCAATTCCCGCCGAGCTTCCAATGCCGCCAACACCACCAACGGCTTGAACAGCGAACCGGGTTGACGTTTGGCCTGCACCGCGCGGTTGAATTGGCTGGCGCGGTAGTCACGGCTCCCCTCCATCGCCAGGATCGATCCGGTGGCCGGATCCAGCGCCACGATGGCCCCTTGCAGAGGCTCAGACGGCCTCACGAGCGCCGGATAGGTGCCTTCCAGCTTACTCAACCCACCAGCCAACGCCTGGGTGGCTGCCTGCTGGAGCAAAGGATCAAGGGTCGTATACACGCGGGCCCCGTCCGGAAGCGGCGCGCCCGTCGACTCCTCCACCTGCCGCAGCAGATAATCCACGAAGAAGGGGGCATCGGCCAGGACCTCCTGCGGCGGCATGACGCGAACCGGCGCTGCCGAGGCACGTCGCCACTCTTCCTCGCTCACAAGGCTTTGGTCATGAAGTCGCGCGAGCACGATGCCACGCCGCTGTTGCGCCGCCACCGGATTCCGCAGCGGAGAATAGGTGTTGGGCCCCTTGATCATGCCGACCAAGAGTGCAGTCTCCTCCAGCGTGAGGGTATCCACCGACTTGCCGAAGTATCGATGCGCCGCCTCGTTCACCCCGTAGATCGAGACGGACCCGACCTGGCCGAGGTAGATCTCGTTCACGTAACTTTCCAGAATGGCCTTCTTGCGGTATTTGGCCTCCAAAACCAAGGCCGCGACCGATTCTTTCAGTTTCCGTCCCAGCGTGCGTTGTGGAGAGTAGAACAGGTTTTTGGCCAACTGCTGCGTGATGGTGCTGCCGCCTTGCAGGACGGTGCCGCGGACCACATTCGCCCAGAGCGCGCGCCCTACGGCCACCGGATCGATGCCCGGATGGGTAAAGAATCGCCGGTCCTCGATCGCCAGCAGCACGTCGATGAATCGGGCGGGAATATCGTCATAGGCGACCCAGTCGCGGACCTGCCTGGACGCGCCGCGCAACCCACTGATCAGCTGCGGCTCCAAATAGGCGGGAAACAGGTCTTCTCCGGTGGAAGCGGACAGCACCCGCGTGATGCGCCCATCGGCGACGAGCAACCTGACCGGCATCGACCGCAGGTGGAGATCCGGAAACTCATGGAGGTAGATGTCGATGGCGCCAGCCGTCGCACGATACTCTCCGCTCCGACGCACCACGTCCTCGACCGGATGGTAGCCCAGGCGGCGCAACCGCTCGATGAGCTGAGAAGCGGCCAAATCGACATCGGGCTTGAGCAGAAACGGCGCGCCATAGATCAGGCGGGGTGGATGGTCTTCACCCGTGGGCAGCGCCAGGTTGGCGGAGAGGTAGAGACCGTAGGCCACGGCCAGAACAGTCACGGCGAATAGGGCGGCCGCCAAGGCCAGGATCCCCCGCAACAGCCAGCGCGTGCCGAACCTCACCGCCATGTCTCCATGGAACGGAGCATACGCGATCCGTCGCCTGAAATCACATCCGATCGGCCGACCCGACAGGCCCCCGAGGAGGCCGCGCTTGACAAACTCCGCTCTGTTCTCTTAGATGGGCGCCACAGTCGATTCATAATACAGCATTCTACCTAGTCGAAACACTGACAAGGAGTTCTTCGGTGATCAACAGAGCAGCGGGCCGCGAACGGAAAATGGATCGGCCACGGGGCGAGCGGTCGGATCGACATGGCGCCGGGCGAGCGGGCACGTGGATCCTCCTGCTTGCACTGCTGTCGATTGCGGCCCCGCTTCCCGCCCTGGCCGGAAGTTTCCGCATTTACGACCATGGTGCCTCGGCAGCCGGCCAAGCCGCTGCCTTCACCGCACAGGCCGACGATCCCTCGGCCGGTTATTACAATCCGGCCGGGATGACGCAGCTCCGAGGCGTCCAGTTGTCCGCGGGCGCCACCTTGATGAGCGGCCAATTCTCCTTTCAGAATGCGGCCGGCACCCAGATACAGGGGGACCTCCGAGGCAGCGTCGCCCTGCCGCCACCTTCGAATCTCTACCTGACCGCCAATCTGAAAGACCTCGGCATCGGCTCCTACGACAGCCTGGCAGTGGGATTGGCCGTCTTCAATCCGTTCGGCACCCTCACCCGCTGGTCGGACGGCGGGCCCTTCGCCACCGCCACAACCAAAGCCGCCTTCGAACTGCTCGACATCCGGCCCTCCCTCGCCTTCCGGCCCCATCCGGATCTGGCGATCGGCCTGGGGGCGGACATCTATACGTTCTCAGGAGTCTTCGGCGAGGGGCAGGTGGAGCGCCAATTCCGTTGGGCGGGGGGGCTCGGCATCCCAGCCGGCACACCGATGGAATTGAACGGCCGGGACACGGCCGCCGGCTTCAATGCCAGCCTGCTCTACACACCGCTCCGGAACGAGGATGGGCTGCCGCTCGTCAACATCGGCCTGATCTACCGGAGCCAAGCGACTCTCCACCTCGACGGTCAACTGATGGCCGGAGGCAGCCGCGTAGCAGATGCCCGATCGACCTTCGTGGTGCCGCAGGTCTTCACCGGTGGAATCGCCATCTGGCCAGTCCGCAACAAGGAGCGCGAGTGGAAGCTGGAATTGGACGTCGATTACACCGGCTGGAAATCCGTGCGTAACAGCAATGCTTCGCTGTCCAATGGCCTCACGATCGCGACCCCGGCCAATTGGTCGAGCGGCTACACGGTCATGATCGGAACCGAGCATAAGTGGCTGAAGCCCGCAGCCCTGCCGGATTGGGACATCGCCCTGCGCGGCGGCTATTGGCATTCTCAGAAGGCGATTCCCGATCAGACCTTCAACCCGGCCATCCCCGACGGGGACAACCATGCCATTTCCACCGGCATCGGGTTCATGTGCCGGGGAAACGGGCGATTCTTCGGGGTGATTCCCTGCGGAGGGTCCGACAAGGCGCTTCGCCCCAAGGGCCTCGGCATCGATCTGGCTTACCAGGCGATCCTCTATGAAGACCGAACCATCGTCGGCAACGTAAACCCGACGGTCAACGGCACCTACCGCAGCACCTTGCATGTCGGGGCCGTAAATCTACGGGTGATTTTTTGATGCTCCCGTGGAATCCTGCTAGAGTGCCTGGTATCCGAGGCAGGGACGTTTCGTAACCGCGGGACTGACGACGAGCCGAAACAGTCGGCCCTCGCGGCATACCCGATCTCGACCGAGGCGTTCTCGATGGAAGACGCGACCCCCTTCGCCCCCAACGCGGAGTTTCATGACGCGCAGGTCGACGTCCTGTACCGGAACATGCCGGCCGGCATCTTGGCGAGTGCGGTCAATGCAAGCCTGCTCGCAGCCCTGTTGTGGCCGCTCGTTCCGCACCCTCTCCTGTTCCTGTGGTGTCTGACTCTCTGGATCATCGCCGGCGCGCGCGCCCTCTTGATCGTCGGCTACCGCCGAGGCCGCCCCGCCGCCTGGACCAGCGCCGACTGGCATCGCTGGATGCTCATCGGAACCACGGCAGCCGGCGTGGGCTGGGGCAGCAGCGCGTTCTTTCTTTCTCCTGCCGTTCCGCTCTCCTACGAATTGATCCAGGTCCTCGTGCTGGGCGGGATGACCGCCGGCGCCGCATCGGTCCTCTCCGTCTCCTTTCGGCTGTTCCTTTGTTACGCCATCGCAACCACCTTTCCAATCTTGGGGCATTTTTTTCTAAGCGGCGAGGAATTCCATACGTTGATGGGCCTCATGGGCACGCTGTTTGTGCTGGCCACGACACGTTCGGCCTGGAACTACAATCGAACGATTCTCTCGTCGATTCGGCTTCGGTTGGACAAGGCCGCCTTGGTCGAGTCCCTGACGATGCGAACCCAGGCCGTCGAACAACTTAACCGGGAGATCACCAAGGAGGTGGAGGAACGGCGGCTCATCGAGGAACAACTCAGAACGATTCAGCGAGACCTTGAGCGACGGATTGAAGAACGCACGGAGGCGCTCGCCCGAACCAATATCCGCTTGCAGGAGGAAGTGGAGGAGCATCGCCGAACGGAACGGGCTCGACTCTCCAGCGAACAACGGTTCAACTACCTGACCGACAATCTCAACCAGGGCGTGTGGTTCGCGCAGGTGCAACCCCCGCAAGTGCTGTACGTCAACCCGGCCTTTGAACGGATGTGGGGGCTGCCCGCCGACCGGTTCTACCAGAACCCCAAACTGTGGCGCGACTGCATTCATCCGGATGACCGACAGGCGATCACCCAGGCCTACGATGCCCAGATCGCCGATCCCGCCGGCCACGATATCCAGCGCCAATATCGTATCGTGCGGCCGGGCGGGCAAGTGCGCTGGATCCACGATCGAATGGTCATCCACCGCCGACCGGGCGGCGAGGCCGATCGGCTGAGCGGCATCACGGAAGACATCACCGAAGCCCGCGAACTCGAAGACCAACTCCGCCAGGCGCAGAAGATGGAAGCCGTCGGACGGCTGGCCGGCGGCGTCGCCCACGATTTCAACAACGTCATGACCGTGATCCTGGGCTACAGCGCCGTCCTGCTCCAGGAACTGAGCCAACATTCGTCGGCCCGGCGCTTCGTCGAAGAGATTCGCAACGCCGGCGAGCGGTGCGCAGCCCTCACGGGACAGCTGCTGGCCTTCAGCCGCAAACAAATGCTCCACCCCGTCTCACTGGATCTGCATCAGGTCATCCGGGACCTGATGGCGCTGCTGAAAAGCCTGATCGGCGAGCACATCACGATCGTCCTGCAACTGGACCCTGCGCCGCGCTGGGTCACGGTCGATGCCGTCCAGTTGGAACAGGTGCTCCTGAATCTGGCCGTCAATGCCCGAGACGCGATGCCGCACGGCGGCACCTTGACGATCGAAACCGACCAGGCGCTTCCTCACCAGGTCTGGGGTCCCGAACTCCCGCCACGCAGCGCGTCCACCTATGTGCGGCTCCGCCTGCACGATACCGGCACCGGGATCGATCCCGCCACCAAGGGAAAAATCTTCGAACCCTTTTTCACCACGAAACCCCAAGGCCGCGGCACCGGCTTGGGCCTCTCGACTGTCTACGGTATCGTGCATCAGAGCGGAGGGACGATCACCGTCGACAGCACGGTCGGAGAAGGGACCACCATGACGGTCTTCCTGCCGGAAACCGCCCCTACGCAGAATGCCCTCTCCGACAGCGCCCCTCCGACGGACGATCGACCGGGCACAGAGGTCATCCTTCTGGTGGAGGACGAACCGTCGGTGCGCCTGCTCACGCAACACATCCTCCGCACGCACGGCTATACGGTGTACGAAGCCCAGAACGGCTTCGAAGCCCTGGATCTGATTCGGCGCGGCGCGCTCCATGTCGACCTCCTGCTGACCGACCTGGTGATGCCGGGAATGAACGGAAAAGACTTGGCCATGCGGCTACGGCGCCACTTTGCCGGGTTGCGCGTCCTCTACATCTCCGGCTATAGCGATCAGCCGGCCGTGACGGCGGACAAGGCATCGGGGCAGACGCGGTTTCTGCAGAAGCCGTTTTCGCCGGAAGACTTGATTCGGAAGGTACGCCACATCCTCCAAACCGCCGCCGAGGCCGAGGTCACTCCACCGGCGTCCCCAGAGAGGGCCGGGCGCTAGCCCGCGCCACCTCACTCGACGAGAAGATCCACTGCGGGAGCAATGACCCGACCACCATGCCGCCCATGGCCGCCAGGAACCCGACCAATTGCGGCGGCCACATCGGATTCGGCGCCGCGCCGCTCTCCAAGGCCACCCACGTGCCCAGCCCGGCGGCCATGCCCAACAATGCGCCCTGCGTCGTGGCCTTCTCCCAATACAACCCTGCCACCAACGGCACGAACGCCGCCACCAACGTCACCTTGTAGGCGCTCTCGACCATTTTGAAAATGCTGCTCTCAGACTGGAGCGCGAAGAGCAACACCGCCGATGTGAATCCGACCAACACGCTACGCATGACCAGCAGCAGGCCACGGTCGCTGAGCGTCGGGAGGAAGCCTTTGACGATGTTCTCGCTGAAGGCCACCGACGGGGCCAGCAAGGTGGCGGAGGAACAGCTCATGATGGCGGAGAGAAGGGCGCCGAAAAAGATGATCTGCGCCGCCAGCGGCGTATGCTGCAGGATGAGGGACGGGAGGACCAATTGAGAATCTTGCTCCAAGAGCGCGGCCGCCTGAGCCGGATCGATCAACGTGGCGGAATAGGCCAGAAACATCGGCACGAACGCAAAGAAGAAATACAACGTCCCGCCCAAGACCGACCCTCGCACGGCGGTCCGTTCGTCTCGCGCCGAAGTAATCCGCTGGAACACGTCCTGCTGAGGAATCGAGCCGAACATCATCGTCATCCAGGCGCCGAGAAAGGGAACCCAGGCTTCGAAGCGAGCCGGAGGGAAAAAATCCAACTTGCCGGTGGCCGACGCATGGGCCACCACCGCCTCCACGCCCCCCACGAGCCCGCTCACCACCGAGCCGATGTAGAGCATGCCGCCCATGATGATGGTGATCTGGACAAAATCCAGAATCGCCACCGAAAACATGCCGCCGAACGTCGTGTAGGTCAGCACGATGGCGGCACCCAAGACCATACCGGCCGGTTGGCTCATCGCCCCGTCCGTCACCACGTGAAACACCAGCCCCAGCGCCTTGATTTGAGCGGAGACCCATCCCAGGTAGGACCCGACGATGCAGAGGGTGCAAAGCACCTCCACACCGCGATTGTAGCGCAGCCGGTAATAATCCCCGATGGTGAGCAGGTTCAACCGATACAGACGACGGGCGAACAAGAGCCCGGCCAGGATCAAACAGAGGCTGGACCCGAAGGGGTCCGCCACGACCGCCCCCAGCCCGTCCTTCACGAAGGTCGCCGAGATTCCCAGAACGGTTTCGGCGCCGAACCACGTTGCAAAGACGGTGGCCGTGACGACCGGCAGGGGCAAGCGACGACCGGCCACGGCGAAATCACCCGCACTGTGGACGCGGGTCGCCGCATAGAGCCCGATCCCGACGGAGAGGGCGAGATAGAGAATCACAAACCAGAGGAGCATGCGACCATCGGCAGAAGGGTCAGGATCAGGACCGGTGAGCTGCGGTGGAATTGTACCGGGAGTACCGCAGACGCGCAATGGCGCGCGCTTCTTCCTGCCTGCTCCGGCAGCAACCTAGACCACCCAACGGTGCCGACGCGCAGGGAAGACCGATCGAGAACAGGCAATTCGTTGACATCGCCTCAGACTGTGATACGAGTGGGGCATGCGATTTTCACTCTACTTCGCCTGGGTCGTGGTGATCATCTCGCTCGGCATCTTTACGACGCTGGCTTCCTTTCCGGACCTCGTGAAGGGTGAGCGGTTCAGGACAACGGAATGCGATCCTTGTTCGCCGCCGGCCACTGTTCGAATGTCAACAACCCAGGATGCAGGGCACGCGCCACCGCCGGGTCGCGAGCGCCGCAGAACGCCGCATTGAAGTCGTGTTTGAATTGAAACATGTTGCCGATATCGTCGCCGCCGGGAAACCCGAATGTCCGGTACACCTCCGGTGAAACCGCCTGATACCGAACCGGCTGACCGAGCACCTGGGTGAGGGCCGCGGCCATCTGTGCGCCGGAGAGGTGCTCTCCCGCAATTCCCAGGGTCTTGCCGACAAACACGGTACCATCCGGTCCCTGCCTCGGTCCCATGCCGAAATGAATGCCGGCGTTTCGCCAACAGCCGTGGCCCGGCCAACTGGTCTTGGCCGCAATCCACATGATAAATTAAAAAGAACCCTGCAGGGAGGGATGTATGGCCCGACTAATGGCATTCCTGATCGTCGGCATCGGCAGCCTCTTGTGCATCCCCTTGGTCCGGGCCGCGGAATCTTCAGGACCGTGGGAATGTTCCGGCTATTCGGGCGACGCTCATACGCGTTGCCTGCAGGCCTTCATCGAAATCCAGCGCGACAAAATCTCCAAACTGGAAGCAGAGGTCCACGCGCAGCAGGGAGCCGTGGGGCAACTCAAGGACCAGGTCGAGCGCCAAAACGCGATGACGGCGGATCTCCAGCGTCAAATGAACGAACGGCCGGCCGTGGCCGCACCTGTAACTCCTTATTACGCCTATCCTCCTCTGTACAGCTACCCGCCCGTCGGCTTTGGGCTCTACCTGGGGCGCCCGTGGCTCTATGGCTCGCTGTCCTTCGGCAGACCCTATGCCTGGGGGCCGCGTTATTACCGGCCCTATTATGGACGATGGCATCGGCGCTGGTAGGTGCCTGCGCCATCCTGTGATGGAAGGAATCGGCTGACGGTGGCAGAGGCACAATTTCCCCAAGAACAGACCGCCGCGGGCGAATTTCAACGCCAGCCGGATGCCTTCACCGGTTGGGTGACGGCCGACGGAAGGTCCGGGTTTCCGGCGGCTGCAGGACGATACCATCTGTACGTCTCTCTCGCCTGTCCCTGGGCCCACCGCACCATCATCGTCAGGGCCCTCAAGCGATTAGCGCCGACCATCGGCATGACCGTGGTCGATCCGATTCGGGACGAGCGAGGCTGGGCGTTCCGCCAAGGTCCAGGGCATACGCTCGATCCCATCAACGGGTTTCACTATCTCAGCGAAGCCTATGCGGCGACCGATTCGACCTATTGGGGCCGAATCACGGTTCCGGTGTTGTGGGATCGAGTCACCCGACGGATCGTCACGAACTCCGACGACGACCTCATGCGCATGTTCAACAGCGAGTTCAACGCCTTCACGACGAGCCCCCTCGACCTCTATCCCCTGTCGCTACGCCCACAGATCGACGAGTTGAACGCCTTTATCTATGAACATGTCAACAACGGTGTCTATCGCGCCGGGTTCGCCACGACGCAAGCCGCCTACGAACGGGCGGCCCATCGGCTGTTTGAGACACTTGACCGATTGGACGATCGCCTGCGCGACCGGCGCTATCTCTTCGGATCTCAGTTCGTTGAAACCGATTGGCGCCTCTTCGTCACGCTGCTTCGCTTCGATGCCGTCTACCATGGACATTTCAAGTGCAACCTGCGCCGCATCGTCGACTACCCGCACTTGTCCGGGTACCTCAGGGACCTCTATCAAACCGACGGTATCGCCGACACGGTCGATTTCGACCATATCAAGCGGCACTACTACATCACACACGACGACATCAACCCGACGCGCATCGTCCCGATCGGCCCTGCGTTGGACCTCCACCGCCCGCATGGGCGGGCCGCACTCTCCTAACGCCTCGACATCCGCCCTCACCACGAATTTGCTTGAGCCTCGGGGGGTCCCTGGCATATGGTGGGCGCAGCCGTGCTTTTCAGCAGAAAGGATGATCCATGCGTGTTGTGAGCGTTGTCGTGTCTGCAGCGGTACTTCTCGCCTCCTCCCTCGCGTCGGCCGCCGATCCCGCCAATGATGAACAGAAGACCCTCTATGCCTTGGGCCTGGCCATCAGCCAATCCCTCGGGCCCTTCACGTTGAACGAGAACGAACTCGAATTTGTGAAGGCCGGGCTGGCGGACGGTGTCCTGAAACACACGCAGAAGGTCGATCTGCAAACGTTCGGTCCCAAGATCCAAGAATTACAGCAGCGGCGCGCCTCGGCCTTGGCGGAGGTGGAAAAGAAAGCCGGCGCTTCGTTCCTGGCCAAAGCCTCGGCGGAACCGGGCGCGAAGAAAACGGAGTCAGGGGCGATCATCACCACCATCAAGGAAGGCAAGGGCGCCGCGCCGAAGGCGACCGATACCGTCAAGGTCCACTACCATGGGACGCTCATCGACGGCACGGTCTTCGATAGCTCGGTCAAACGCGGAGAGCCGGCCACCTTCCCGCTCAACCAAGTCATCAAGTGTTGGACGGAAGCCGTGCAGTTGATCAAGGTCGGCGGCAAGAGCCGGCTGGTCTGCCCCTCGGCCATCGCCTACGGCGACCGAGGGTCACCTCCCGTGATCAAGCCCGGCGCCACGTTGATCTTCGAAGTGGAACTCCTGGACATCGTGAAACAATAGCCCCCTGCTCGGCCCCATCGGACACTTCAAGCCCATGGGGCCGATGCCTTCGCTTGTCCTTCTCCCCTAAAGTGTTTTCCCCGGCATTCCGATAGGACGGATACCCTGCCATCCACTCGTCAACCTCAGGGCCTGAATCATGACGATCTACAAACACCATGTGCTTCTCGTCGACGATTCTCCGTTGAATCTCACGATCCTGAAGGAATTTTTACGCCATACCGACTACTCGGCCGTAACCGCCACGAGCGGGGCCCAGGCGTGGGATATCCTCAAGGACGATCCGGACCGTTTCGATGCGGTCCTGCTCGATCGCGTGATGCCGGACATCGACGGCATGGAGGTGCTCCGCCGCATGAAGCAACATGCGCCCCTGAGCCAGATTCCGGTCATCATGCAGACGGCAGCCATCTCGTCGCAGCAGATGTTGGAGGGACTGCAAGCCGGCGCCTATTACTACCTGACCAAGCCGTTCGAGGAAGCCACGCTGCTGGCCATCGTCAATGCCGCCGTACGCGATCATGACAACTACCGGGAGGTTCGCCGAGAGCTGCACCGCGCAACCTCCAGCATGACCCTGCTGGATTCCGCCACCTACCGCTTCAGATCTCCGGAGGAAGCCAAGTCCCTCGCCATGCTGCTGGCTCACGCCTACCCCGACCCACAGAAGATCGTGACCGGCATTCTCGAGCTCACCCTCAATGCCGTCGAGCACGGCAATCTCAGCATCGGCTACAAGGAGAAGACGCGCCTGATCGAGGAAGGGCTGCTGGAGGAGGAAATCGACCGGCGTTTGGCCGATCCCGTCTATGGTTCCCGGCATGGCATCGCCCACTTCGCCCGTCAAGCGGGCCGATTGTGCCTGCAAGTGACCGACGAAGGAGCGGGATTCGATTGGCGGAAATATTTGGACTTTGATCCGGACCGCGCCTATGACACCCATGGCCGCGGCATCGCCATGGCCAACAAGCTGAGTTTCGACCACATCGAGTACCGGGGGAAGGGCAACCGCGTGCATGCCGTCTCCTACCTGCAGGGCGCTACACCCGCCGCCTCCATACAGACCGACATTCTTGATTCGTTGCCTCAGCCCAAATTCGGCACCTAGCGCGGGCGACCGTACGCTCCCCGCACCTCGGAGCCGATGGTCACCTGAGACACCGGATACCATCGATCGTCCCGTTTCCCCTCAATCGCCAAGTCTACATAGGCCAAGCGTCCATCCTCGGACAGAATCGCCACATCCAGGCTATACAAGCCTGGTGACACCGTCCCCGGAACCTGCATCGTGTCGGTGACGACATGAGAGCCGGGCAGCCATTGCTTCAGATCAGCGTGACTGCGCCATTGCGCGACGACCAGATCCGAACTCGACCGCAGCCGATAGGCCAGCGGCCAGGGATGATAGATCGGTGCCACACCGAGATTCTCCCAGCGCGACCGCAACAAGAGCGGCATTCCAGGGTGTCCTTCCGACTGATGGGTCAACTCGCGCAACACGAACCGATAGCCGATCTTCTTCAGGAACTCGTCGAATCGCGCGCGCCACGCCGGGGGAATCGGCTTCGATTTCGCATTCAACACCGACAGGTGCCAATCAAGCCCCTTCTGCAGAATACGCTCCAAGTCAAACCCCCGCTCGTACCATTCCTGCACGTAGCCGCAGACTTCCAGCTGAACCGGTCCGCGCTTCCAGGCCTCACCTATAATGGGATTGCGAACGACGGGCTCATAGCCATGTTCCATATGGTTCCACGTCGGACTAAAATAATTGAAGTCTCCATAACAATCACCACGCCAGCCGGCGCCACGAGCTGTCGCATATTCCAACTGGCCGCCATGGAGCATCACGAGTGGCGTACCGGAAAAATATTTGAGATACCAATCCGTAATGGCAATCTGGTTGGTCTCGGTCGGAAAATACTGCTTGCACTGCGCCTCGACGCCTTCGCAACAGGCCGTGTTCCACTCGCCCCAACACCCGACTGACCCGATGTCCACGTGATCGATATCCACCGACCCGCCGTACCGTTCGCCGAACGCCCGGATGAGCCGCTCGTGGTATTCGAGAAAGAGCGGGTTGTTGTGGTCCGGGAAGATTCCGTCCGACTCCTTCACGCTGGCCACGCCCTTGTCGAGCAACCATTTGGGACTGCCGGTCTTGTATTCGGAGACGATGCGGATGGCGAGGGTCTCGCCCTTCGCCTTAGCCTGAGCGATCACGCGGTCGACCAACGCAAAGTTGTATTGGCCCTCCGCCGGTTCCAGTTCCGCCCAGGGCCAGCGGAAATAGGCCACGGTGGCTCGCGGGTACTCCTCCACCGTCGGTGGATGGCCGAATCCGAAATGAAAGTCGGCGACGCCCATGCCTGGATTGTAGAGCACGTCGTCGATCTCCCGCGGGTAGACCGTCACCAACTCCTGGGCAGGCTGCGCGGCGGTCTCCAACAATGCCCCCCGGCCCTCCACGCATCCGCTCAGCACAAGACCCAGGAAGGCGAGGGCCCTCCATGAATTACCCGTTCTAGACATTCTGTCTCCTTTCGCCTGTAGGGTCGCACCGTAAAGTATGGTAGGGTACGCCGCTGGCCATCCAGGACATTCACTGTTGTGAAGTGGAACCTCTTTTCTCGCCGCTCTCGATCGGACGCCGTCGTCATCACGGGCGCGTCCACCGGCATCGGCGCCGCCTGTGCCCTTCGCCTGGACAACTTGGGGTATCGCGTCTTTGCCGGGGTCCGGAATCTTGCCGACGGCGACAGCCTGCAACGCAAGGCCGGTCCACGGCTCATGCCGATCCGGCTCGATGTCACCGATCCCGCCTCTCTCGCCGCAGCCCACCACACCGTCACCGCCATGGTGGGCGACCGCGGCTTGTCGGGCCTGATCAACAACGCGGGGATCGGCGTGGCCGGTCCGATCGAGGCCTTACCGTTGGCCGATTGGCGCCGGCAGTTCGAGGTCAACGTCTTCGGTCTCGTGGCGGTCACCCAAACCTTTTTGCCGCTCCTCCGTCAGGGACGCGGGCGCATCATCAACATGGGGTCCATCGCCGGCCGAACCTCCATGCCGTTCATGGCACCGTACGCCGCCTCGAAACATGCGCTGGAAGCCATCACGGATGCGTTGCGGATCGAGGTACAGCCCTGGGGCATTCACGTCTCGCTCGTTGCACCCGGCGCCATCGCCACTCCCATTTGGGCTAAGACCAGACGACAGGTCGATCGGTGGGACGCCTCCTGGAGCCCCGAGCTCAAGTCGCTCTACCAAGAAGGGTTTACCCGCGTAAAGGAAGCCGCAACCGCCGCCGGCGAACAGGCTCAGCCGGCCGACGTCGTGACCCAGGCGGTCGCGCATGCATTGCGCGCACGTCGGCCCAAAACCCGTTACCTCATCGGCTCCGATGCCGCCCTGCGCGCCCTGCTCACCCGGCTGCTTCCCGATCGGATGAACGACTGGCTGATCACGACCATCGTCAGGCTCCCGCGCCGCCGCTGAACCAGATCACCGGACAGGCACCTTCGCCATGTCGATGACCTGCCCCTGGGCATCCAGGTACACCGACACCACCTCATTGGGATTCAGCTGTTCGAGAGCCGGTTGAAGCAATGGCCGTACGGGAAAGGATTGAATATGGTCGGTCTTCATGCGCAACCGCACCCGACCGTCGCCGATGGTCACAAAGGCTCCCTCGACGTGGCGTTGCGGCGCGTCCGGCGACGAACCGACCGCCCGCTCCCGCGGTTTGCCCAGAGACAAGACATCCACGAGCAAGATCGCCCGATCGATGGCAAAATCGGCCGTCTCACCGACCTCCAGCGCCGCGAGTTTCTCCATCGCAACCTGTCGGGCATAGAAGGCCACGTCCCGACCCGAATCCAGACGAATCGTGACCCGTTCCTTGAGCGGATTGAACGGATTTCCCAGCGAGCCGAGAAAGATCTTCGTCGGCGGCGTATCGGCGGGGCGTTGATAGGCCACAACCTCATCGCGATCGTTGACCATGATCTCCACCAATCCACCCGCTTGCAGACCTCGGGCTTCATCGCCGCCGGCCTCAAGCGAAAGCTCTCGGGGAGACCGCTCCCCGGTGTCCACCTCCACGCGATCTCCGGTGATGCGCGAAATGGTCCCCCTGATCAACCTGGCGCTCGGCAACACCCCTGGAACGGGCTTCAGTTCCTCGATGCTGAGACCCGACATGAGCTTGACCGAACTGCCGCACCCGGATAGGACACTCACCACCATCAGGCCGGCCAAGACTCGGCCCAGGCCTCGCATCGTTTGCATGCCACCCGCCTCCTTGTGCCTGCGATGATAAAACAAACGCCCTGCGTGAGGCGAGACAGGAACACCCGCCATTGCCCTCCTCCAGTTCACACACGCTCATCGGCTCCGTTATCGGAGTCGGCCTTACCAATCAGCTCATGGCAGTGGGGGGTGCGACAGAACGCTCAGGAAGGGCAAAGCGTTTTGAGCAACCGCTCCGCTTCAGGCAGAAAGATGCGCTTCCAGGCATACGAATAATGCGGCTGTTCGACGTGGAGCACCGCCTCATAGGCCAGGCGCTTCTTCGTCTCACCCTCGAAGAGGTCATCGGCGAGGTCCACGTAGATCTCGGCGGCTCGCCGGAGAGCCTCTGCCTGTTCCCCCTGAACCGCCAACCGGAAGAGGAGCGTCGCAAGGTCACGCTCGAGAGAGCGCGGGTAATCGGAAGGCACGCCGTCTTGGTACGCCGACAAGGCAACACCGTTCGGGAGACAGGCAAGGCCGGCAGTGGTCTTACGCGAGTGGCTCGGTTCGCACAATCCCCCGATGCGCTGCTCGACATTCTTTGAACAAGGCTGAACTGAACCGTAACAGGCGGAAACTACCCTGTCCGCACGACCTGCCCCCGACGGTCGTCGTGCTCCAGGCCGAGGCCGACCGCTGATCGGCCCCTTGCAGTCCCGGCGGGAAACGCATATTCATACCCCATCCTCCACAGACGAGATAGCGATGCCTGTTCTCGACCAGACTCCGCTCTCCATCGAACAGGGCACCTGTTACGCCCTGTTCGCCTATGACATCGGCCTCACCATCGATTTGAACGACGCGGAACAGCGGGTCACGGCCATCAAGGAACGCGGACGCATTCGGCACAAGGCGCGGGCGCCGCATTATTTCGACTATCGGCCCGCCCCGCTGCGACTGACACAAGAGACCGCCCCGCTGGTGTTCGGCACCTATCAATCCAGTGCGGCCGTGGAAGTCGTGCTCTACGACTTCGGCGCGGCCACCGTCATCTACCGGATTCCCCTCGTAGGCCCGTTCTCCGACTTGCTCGGGCTCAGCGAGTCGCTGTATGAAAATGAGCGGCTCCTGGCGGAATCGCGGCACCGCCTGGATCAGTTGGTCCGCGATATCCAGCCGGCCATCGAGCGGCCTGCCATCTCCGACGAGGTCGAAGACTACCTGATCTTTTCGATCGAACGGTGGACGCCTGCCGACACTCCTGCGATGGGAACCCCCTTGGATGTCCGGTTCGCCCATGTCCTGCGGAGCGAACGCCAGCCGCTCTCCGACCAGGAGGTCCACGAGGCGACGGCCTGCCATATCGCCTTCAGCCGCGACGATCTGGCCCTCATCGACTGGAACGCCGCGATCGTGTTCGGAGCGGAGATGGACGACGTCCGCGCCGTGCTCGAGTTCGTCAACGTGGAACTGCTGGAAATGCGCATGCTGGACGAGCAGCTGGACCGCGCCCTCGACCAGGGGTATGACGCGCTCACACACCGGCCGAATCGAAGGCTGTGGCTGCCGGGCTCGCACGAAGCCGCCGTGACGCACATCGCACAGCTGCAGGTCGACAGCGCCGTGCTCTTCGAGCGCGTGGCCAACACCCTTAAGCTGCTCGGGGACCAATACCTCGCCCGTGTCTATCGTTTGACATCACAGCGGTTTCACCTGGAGGCCTGGGATGCCGGCATCCTCAGGAAGCTGCAAACGCTGGACAGCATCTACGGGAAAATGGCCGATCGCGGCACGACCCGACGGATGGAAGTACTCGAATGGATCATCATCGTGCTGATCGCGATATCCATCGTCGTCTCATTCCTGCCCATGGCCGGTCATTGAGTGGATCTTTCGGCTCTAGGCAGAAACGGGCGACTGTGCTAGAAGCCTGGACGCCGATGATGCACCACCTCGCCAAGACGGCTGCGGGTCGACTCATGGCCCTGCTCATGGTCCTAAGCCCGGCCGGCTGCCTGTCGCCGCCGACCTTGAATCGGGCCGTCCTCGCCTACGACGAGGCGATCACCGACGCGATCTCCAAACAGCTCCTGATCAACATCGCGCGAGCCCATCACCACGAACCGGTCCACTTCACCGGCGTGGCCAACGTGGCCGCGACGTTCGATTTCCGGGTGAGCGCCGGCGCAACTCCCACGCTCACCGGCGAACATGGCCGGACGCTGGTGCCGCTCTTCGGCGGCTCGGTCGCCGAAAACCCCACGATCAGCATCGCCCCCATCGAAGGAGAAGAGTTCACCAAGCGGCTCCTGACCCCCTTTCAGGAGAGCAAGCTTACGTTGTTGCTGCGGCAGGGCGTCGACATTGATCTGTTGTTGCGGCTCATGGCGAAGGAACTACGCCTGAAGGACCATGGCCAGGAGATCGCCTATCGGAACAGCCCGTCCGACAAAACCGGGTACGACATGTTCCGCAAGGTGGTGCTGCATCTGTCGGCCATTCAGGACGCCAACCGCCTCTATGCGGAAGCCATGACGTTCGAGCGCACCTGGACGATTCCCGCCGAATCCGTCACGGCGGAAGGCTTCGCCGCCTTGGAGCAACAATACTTGATCACCTACCATCCCGAACAGCGTGCCTATACGCTCCGCAAACCGGTGTCCGGTCGCATTCTCATCACCAACTATGATCCCGCCGCCCTTCCGCCAAAGGACCGAATTCGATTGCACGAAGCCGCCGACCAGCGGTCCGCGAACGACGTCTCCTTCGATATCCGCCCCGGCTATGTCGGCGGAGAATGGCCGATGAGCGGCGACTTCCGCTTGCGCAGCTTCAACGCCATGCTGAATTTTCTGGGGCGTTCCGTGGATGAAGAGCGCGAATATGCGGTCGAACAGGACGCTCGCACGCCGCCCGTGGCGGAGAATCCTGTCCACACGATGGAGCTGCTGGTCGCGGATCGTGCACCCGACGCGTCGGACCTCTCCATCCGTTCCCATGGCCGGTACTATGCCGTCAACGGCGAAGGGCCGCTGGGCCGCTGGAATCGTGAAGCCTTCAAGCTGCTGACCCAGCTGTTTCAGATGACGGTAACCGACGTCCCGCGCAGCGGCGTCCCCGGCATCACGATCGCGAAATAGCCGAGCGACGGATTTTTTCGGCTCGTCCGCTTGCAACTCCCGCAGGCCCTCCAGTAGGTTGGTTGATTTCCATGCTCCGTCACGCTTGTCATCGCCTCCTGCTCCGGCAGGGCGCGCTGTTGTGCTTCAGTTTGTGGGCCGGCCTCGCATGGGCCGACGAAGTCCTGTTGCTGAACGGCGACCGCCTGACCGGCACCATCGTGAAGATGGAGGAGCGCATCCTGACCTTGCAGACGGATTATGGCGGCGAGATCAAGATCGATTGGCGCAAAGTCCAACGAGTGAGCTCGAACAGTCCCATGAAGATCTTCGTCCCCGAACAGTCCCGAGACGCCCTCACAGACTTCTTCTTCGGCGCGCAGGGACTGCGCGAAGTGACGGAGCTGCACGCCGAAAGCGCCATCCCTCTCGAGGAGGTGACGGCGATCAATCTGGAGCCGATTCGACTGACCGGCACGGTCTCGGTAGGCGGGAACAGCACCTCCGGGAACAGCAGCACCAAGGCCATCAACAGCGCGGCTCGATTGACGTTGCATGCCTACCGCCAGCGGCTGCTGATCGAGGGCAAATATAACTACGGTCAGGCAGGCGAGCAGGTGACGGCCCGAAACTCCCTGGCCAGCCTCAAACACAATTACTTCGTGAGTAAACAGATCTTCGTCGAAACCTTCGGCATGCTGGAAAAGGACACGCTGCAGAACTTGCAATTGCGCTCCACCATCGGAAGCGGCTTGGGCTATCAATTCTATGAAAGCGCCCGCACGACCCTCTCCCTCTCGGTAGGCTTGGCCCATGTGAGCGAACACTATACGAACAGCCCCAATACCCGGACGCCTTCCGGCCGCTGGGGATTGCGATTCGAACATGCGCTGTGGCCCGCTCGCGTGAAGGTCTTCCATCGCCACGAAGGGTTCTATGATGTGAACGCAGGCAACGCGTTCCGTTTCAACGCCGACCAAGGCTTGCGCATCACGGTGTATAAGAACCTCTTCTTCAACGTCGAATACGATCTCCGATTGAACACCCAACCGGCGCCGGGGCGGAAGAGCATCGATGAAGCGGTGATTTTCGGGGTGGGCTACGAATTCAACTGACGGCCGGACGCAGCTCCGGCGAGAGGACTCGCCGCCACGGCACGGCCGGCCACCAGGCCGGTCGCCCAGGCCCACTGGAAGTTGAACCCGCCGATGCGGCCGTCACAATCCAGTAGCTCGCCGACCAGGTACAGGCCCGGAACCAACTTGGATTCCATGGTGCGGAAGTCGACCTCTTCCAGCGGCACGCCCCCGGCCGTCACCTCGGCGAAGTTCCAACCACGGTCACGCAGCACCGGGAAACGGAACCGGGTGAGGGCCGTCAACAAGGGCTCCCTGAACCGGCGCGCCGTCTGTGCACCGGCCAGCTGCGGATCACAACCCACGACGCGGCACAGCGTGTCGGCGAATCGTTCGGGCACCAGGCCCGCCAACAGCGGACCCAAGGATCGGCGCGGATGCGCGGCGGTCTGATCAAGAAACCAGCCGCGTGCCTGCTCCAAAGTCCATCCCGGCAAGAAGTTGCCGTACAGCTCGGCTTGCTCTCCCCGTTCGCGCGCCAGCGTCCAAAACCGGCTGGCGTCCATCACCACGGGACCGCTGATTCCAAAATGCGTCCAAAGCAGACTGCCGGTCCGCTGATCAACGGACTTCCCCTGCACGAGCGCTTGCAACTCCACCTGTTGCGACAGCCCGGAGAGCGAGGCGTGAAAGCAGGTAGCATCCAACACCAGGGCCACCAGCGCAGGCACGGTCGGTGTCACTCGATGGCCCAATCGGCGGGCCAGGCCGTACCCTGATCCGTCACTGCCCGAGCGCGGCAAGGACCGTCCGCCTGTCGCCAGGATCACGGACCGGGCCAGCGTCACCCCCTGCTGGTGCCGAATGAGGAAACGGGCCGGCGATCGGCCTCCCGAGGCGCCCTGGTTGTCCAGTCGGACGATCTCGCCGACGCAATGGCTGAGGCGCACGCGCACCCCTAACTCCCGACAGCGTCCGGTAAGCGCCTCCAACACGGTCCGCGCCCGGTCGGTTACCGGAAACAGTTTCCCTGTGTCTTCCCGCTTGAGGTCCACGCCGAGGGACGCAAACCACTCGACCGTCCGTTGCACCGGAAAGGCGGCCAGCACGTTGCGGATGAGATGGCGCGTTCCAACGTAGTCCTCGGGGGTCACGACATCGTGAGTCACGTTGCATCGTCCGCCGCCGGAGACCAGAATCTTCGCGCCGATCGTCTTCGCGCCGTCCAGCAGATCGACCGTCAGGTGCCGCCCCTGCTCCGCACAGAAAATGGCTGCAGCCAAGCCTGCTGCGCCGGCTCCGACCACACAGACATCGACCGCTGTTTCCGCCATCTCTCTCCGATGCTCGTCCCGACCGGCCGCCGCATGATGCCCCGGTTCCGGCGAGCCACGCAATCAGAAACCTCGGGCGTGGAAATCAGGCGCCCCGCTATGCCAAGATCGCCGGGCCCTCGCACCATGGCAATGGGAGCAAGCACCCATGCTTCGACCGCACAGATGGCTCCTCCTGTTCCTGCTGAGTACGTCGGTCGGATGCCTCCTGCCTGCGCCGACCACGTTGCCGGACAGTCCTCAGGACGGCGAGATTTCCTCCCGGGTCGAAGGGCGCTTGGCAGCGGATGAGCAAGGCGGGTTGTCCGATATTCTGGTGACGACGGAGCATGGAACGGTCACCTTGACGGGAACGGTGCAGCGGGCGGAGCGCAAGGCCAAGGCAGCAGAATTGGCCAGACAGGTGCCGGGCGTGCGGCGGGTCAAGAACGATCTGGAGATTCGCGCCACGTCCGCCCCGTAAGCGGCACCTCTCACTTCATCAGAAGTCTTCTTCTTCAGCCGCTCCGAAACTCTCCTCCACCATGGCATAGGCCTGCTGCGGCAGCTTGATGGCATTGACCAGGACATCGAAGGCCAGTTGCGCCGTGCCCTTCACCCCAGCCATCAAGGATTCCGCCGCCAAGTACCGCAACTCCGGCTTGTTCGCCGACCCTTTCAGCTCAAACACCGCCGTATCGAACCCCTGCCGATCCCCGGCCAGCAGCTGCTGGAACAGCGGCACCCGTTTCAAGAGGTTGGAGTAGGACCCGAGCGGACTGGTCACCAATATCATGTCGAACTCGTCCGCCAACATGTCATACCGGCCGGTCCCGCTGATCTTGAGGATCGGACTGTCGAGCAACAACTCCTTCACCACCACGACGCCCTGGTTGAGCGACCCGACCAGCTTCAGGTGATCGAACGGCAAGCCGTCCTTCTCAAGGTCGACTTGCCCCTGCAGCAAGGCCGGCAGGTTCAAGACCGACAGCAGGGTCGAAAGTACCGGCAGATTCGACAGTCTTCCATCCTCCACCAGCACGTGAATCGGCTGGCGACTCGCTATGGCACCGGGCAGCAACACACCACGCTCGAATTCCGCCTGCAGTTTGCCCGAGGTGGTCAGCCAACCGGAGAGCGACGGATGCTGCTGGATCTCCGACAAGACACGATCGATCGGAATGCCGTTCGCGCGAAAGGTGCTACCGACTCGCTCGGGCTGCTGCCGACCATCCATCCGCACCTTCGCCTGCCCCGCCACATGGCCGTCGTTAGTATCGCCGCTGATTCGCTCGACGGTGAGCAGCCCGTGGTCCCACACCACTCGGGTCGACAAATCGGTCAGCAGGAACGTCTTGTAGTAGAGATGGTCGACGAAGAGAAACGCATCGACCCTGGCGGCCGACCACCACTCCTGTTCCATGGTCGGCCGCTGTCCTATGGTCGACCGGCGACCGGCCCGGGAGGGGGAAGAGGGAGCCAAGGCGAGCGATGTAACGTCGAACTGGGACGATTCGACCGTGAGTCGCACCTTCGGCGCCTCCGCCCATTGCGCGACGCTGCCGGTCACCCGAACGTCGCTGGCCCCGACATGAAAGGCCAGCCGTGGAATCTGGATGCGATCCTGATCGAACCGCAGGGTGACGAACAGGTCCCGGATCGGCGCGGCGAGGCGCTCGACTGCGAGTCGGCCTTCATCGAACCGCACGTGGCCGACGGTCTGCCAGGAACGGCGATCGCTCAATTGACCGGTCATCTTCAGAACGGCATCCAACGTGCCGGCCCGGATCGGTCCCAGCGCAACACCCTTGGGAAGCCGATCGACGGCCAGCTTTCCCGTGGACAGCTTCAGCGAAAAGGGTTTCTCCTCGGAAAACTCCAACGCTCCCTCACCGACCAGTTTGATCGGAGGAAACCGCAGGTCGAATTGCCGAACCGCCAAGCCGGTCCCTCCGGACAACAACATGTCGAATCCCACGCTGGCGGGGGCCTGCAACGGTTTGGTCAATCGATTCGGGATGTGCAGCGCGGCCTGCCGCAGATCGAACAGGCCCTTGATCCGCAAACGGTCGAAGGGGCCGGTAACGGCGGCGTGCAGACGCAGGGCGCCCTCCACCTCGGGGCGGAACGCCCCCTCACCCCCTTCGGGCCACAACGAGTCCAGCGCCGCGGCCTCCGCGTGCATGTTCAGCGTGACATCAGAGAAGGCCTTGCCGCCCACCAGCGCCACCTCGCCATGGGTGCGAAACGCGGCGGGCCCCGCCCATCCCTCCAGATGATCGATCGCCACCAGCGTCGGCGTGACCGTGACATGGGCCTCCACTTGGCGGACCGGAACCGGCAACCAGGCACTCCGCACCCCTCCCTGACGGACCTTGAGGTCGAGGTCGGTTAATTCAAGCGGTTTTCCGCTAGCCGGCTGTCCCGTGAGATGGACCACCATGTCGAGCTGTCCGGTGGGGCCCTCCACCTGTGCCGCCAGATCTCGAAGCAGCGGGAATTGATCCAGACGCCGCGCGGTCTCCACCACTCCCGCCAGCGGTGCCGTTCCCTGTACTTTGACATCGACCCGTGGGTCCGTGGTCCACCGGGTCACCAACAGATCCTGCCCGGTCAATCGCACGGCACCCCATTCGGCGCGCATCTCCCTCATACGCAGCTGTTCCGCATCAGCGATCACCGTGCCGTAGATGTGCTCCACCGCCGGTAGCGGCGGAGCCGGCGCGAATCGGCCGTTTCGAATCTCGACCACGGCGCTGACGTTGGGTCGTCCCTCGGCCCCCAAGGTCCCGCTCACGGCCATCGATCGGAGCGCGAGTAATCCATCGACGCCATACCCATCCAACTGCACCCGTAACGGCTCATCCAGCCAAGCTGAAGGGACCTGCCGCAAAGCACGGGGGAGAGGAACCGGCGGAGCGGAGAGCAGCGCGGCAAATTTCGGGCGCGGGCCCCCCAGGCCGGTGATCGAGCCGGAGCCTTGAATCGCCAGCTCCTGCAACTCGGCCTTCAGTTCGTCGACGAGGACATCGTGTCCTTCGGAGGCGGACGACCAGCGCACATGGGCGGTCATCTGCGCAGCCCCATCCACCCCGTCGGTGATGCGACCGGGCCCGTTCCAGAACGACAGCAGATGGCGCACATTGACATGCTGCAGCCGCAGAACCCCCTCCGCTTGCAGGTGGCCGCGTTCACCGCGCTGCGTCAGCGAACCGTCCCAGGAAAATGCCGCAGCCCCGCCCCCCTGCGGAATCTCGCCCGACACCTGCAGTCGCGCGTGCCGTCCCGCCACTTCGGTCGACAGGGTGCCTTGGGCCACGGTGAGGCGCAAGGGAGTGTGAACCACGGCGCGCAATTCATCGACGAGGGTGAGGCTCCCTTGAACGACCAGGACGTTCCGCAAGGTCTCCAACAATTCGACGGGCTGGGTCGATTCGCCGGACAGTGGTGATGGAGCCTGACCGTCAAGGCGCCACCTCTCATCCGCCGTTCGGCGGATCGTCAGCTGCGGACGATCCACCACCAGCTCCGTCGCCACGGGGCGCCCTTCGAGGAGGGGCCACCACTGCAGCGCGACGGTGACGGCATCGGCCGTAAGGAGCGGCCGATCCATCGTGGAGTGGTGGAGGCGGACCTGCCGGAGTTCCACCTCGAGAGAGGGCACGATCCGCAGGTGCGAATCCTCGATGGCCACGCGATAACCGGTTCGTGCCTCAAGCTGTCGCAGCAAGGCCGCCGTCACCGCCGGTTGATTCAGCATCCAGGGCAGGGCAACGAGGCCGGCTAGGACGAGAATCGCCGATAGAAGCGCGAGGCGGAACAGCAGCCGCCGTGAGCGCGGGGCTGGAGTGGGAGGTGAAAGGTCCATGCAACCTCAGTTCTCGTTCCACTGTACGGGGGGAACCGGGCGAACTCAAGTCACAGCGGCCCGGCCGGGGTCCCTGGATCGGGACGCCTGAACGGGCCCGGGGTAGGACCTTACGTGGCGCGCAGGAGCCGTTGCAGCAGAGCGAGACCGGCAGGCCACGCTCCCACCCCACTCTCCGCGTTGATATGGCCCACTGCTCCGATTTCCACATACTCACTTCCCCAGGCGGCCGCGCAACGGCGCGCGAATGCGGCGGAGCCGAACGGGTCATCGGTGCTGGCCACGAGCAGGCTGGGCCAAGGCAGGCGCGCAGACGGAACCGGTCGAAATCCTTTCGCCGTCGCCGGAAACATCGCCGCCTCGGGATCCGGCACAGCGACCAAAAGCGCTGCGCGGACCGGCAAGGCGGATCGGGACGCCCAATGCACGACCGTCAAGCACCCCATGCTATGGGCGATCAACAGCGGCGGCACGGAGGCCTGCACCACCGCCGCATGGAGAGCGGCAACCCATTCGTCGCAGACCGGATGTGCCCAATCACGCTGCCGCACACGTCGCCAGTGGAGATGCTGTCGCTCCCAGCACGTTTGCCAATGGCCGGGCCCTGAATCGCCGATCCCCGGCACGACCAGCGCCGGAATGCCCTCAACCGTCACCGCGTCAGCCACCGTTGTGCCGGCGCTCCTTGAGCCACGCCACCGCTCCGGTCCCCGCTGCCCGACCGCTGGCGAAGCAGGCCGTGAGGAGGTAGCCGCCGGTCGGCGCTTCCCAATCCAACATTTCCCCTGCGCAAAACAGGCCCGGCAGCGACTTGACCATCAGTCTGCGGTCGAGGGCCTTGAACGAGACCCCTCCCGCGGTGCTGATCGCCTCCTCAAGCGGTCGCGCGGCCTTCAACGTCAGCGGCAGCGATTTGATCCCTGCCGCCAGGCGAGTCGGATCCGCAAAATCTTCCTTGGAGATGATCTCACGAAGCAGCCCGGCCTTCACGCCGTCGATGTGCGCGCGTCGCTGCAAGTGGGTCGCCATGGTCCGCTTCCCGCGCGGCTGGGCAAGATCTTTGATCAAGTGGGGCAAGGGTCGATCCGGCGCGAGGTCCAGTCGAAGGGTGCCGAGACCTGTCGCTCGCAGTTCGTCCCGCACAGAGGCAGCCACGGCATAGATCACGCCGCCTTCGACCCCCGTGTCGGTGATGACGAATTCCCCCATGCGGCGTATTACCTCGCCGCTCAGCGACTTTGCCACCACACCCACGGTCTTCACCGGCACGCCGGCGAATTTCTGGCGAAAGTGGTCCGTCCAGTCCACGTCGAATCCACAATTGGCCGGTTGCAGAGACTCCACCGTCACCCCGCGTGCTTCCAACCACGGCACCCAGGCACCATCCGACCCGAGCTTCGGCCAACTCGCGCCGCCCAAAGCCAGGATGACCGCATCGGCCGTCACCGTCCTCGAACCCTCAGGCATCTCGAAGCGCAACGCGCGAGGACCTTCCCACCCGCACCACCGATGCCGCACATGGATGACCAATCCCGCATGGCGAAGCCGTCGCAGCCAAGCC
The DNA here is from genome assembly GCA_015709715.1 of Nitrospira sp. Lineage (NCBI taxonomy): Bacteria > Pseudomonadati > Nitrospirota > Nitrospiria > Nitrospirales > Nitrospiraceae > Nitrospira > Nitrospira sp. The sequence goes on along the minus strand of CP054184.1, from coordinate 2,975,654 downwards.
CGCAGAAGCGGCGCGGCCTTCATATCCGTCGGAAACACCCGCCCCGACGATCCGATGAAGGTCTCGATGCCCAAGTCGCGGGCCCAGGCACGCAACGCACCCGCGCCGAAGGCCGCAAGCAGGGGCTCCAGCTGCTTCCTTCGACGTCCGTAGCGCGAGAGAAAGGGCTCCACCGGCTCCGAATGGGTCAGGTTCAACCCACCCTTCCCGGCCAGGAGAAATTTCCGGCCCACGGAGGGCATGGCATCATAGAGCGACACCTGCGCGCCACCGGCCAACGCCGTCTCGGCGGCCATGAGCCCGGCCGGTCCACCCCCGACAATGGCGATGTTCACTCGTTACCTCTCCCTCGTCACAGACAAAAACCACACCGGCCTCATCCGCCCGAAGTCGGTCCGAAGGGGAGCCTTCAACGTCGGGGTGGAATCTACCACGTACGACCGGTCGTTCTCTCGCACGAACACTACCCAGTGCCAGAAGGGTCGTCCGCACTCCAGATGCCATTTAATCGCCAACAGCGCGCAATCCGGCAGGCCGGCCCAGGAACGGAACGGCCTGCGCGTCCCTGCGGCACGCAGACCGAACGCCGGCAGCAGACGCCGCACAGAGGACGTCTCCGACCAGAGCTTCGGATCTTGAGCGAAGATACCCAATGAGGACGCCACGGCTCGCGCGCGCGAATAAGGCACGCCCGCGAGCGCGGCCACCGCTGCAATACCGCAGCCGGTCCGTTCCTCTTGGACGACAGGCCGGATCACAGGGACAGTTTCATTTTCCGTCCGCCTGAAATGCCGAATCCCTGCCGTTCATAAAACGCCAAGGTTCGGTCGAACTGCGGGAGGGGCGGCGTAGTCACTTCCAGTCTCGTCCATCTTTTTGTGTGGGCCAGGCCTTTCGCCTCCGCCAGGAGTGCTGCCCCCACCTGGCAGGAACGGAATGCAGGGCGCACATACAATTCCGGAATGGTACCGAAGGTCCCCTCCGCATAGAGCGCACGACTTTCGACCAGGGCCAGAAATCCAACCGTTGCATCGCCGTCATGGGCCAGGAGCACCGTATAGCTGCCGTCTTCCAGCCACGCCCGCGCCCTCGATTCCGTCTCGACGTGAGACCATCCGAAGGCCTGCGTGCCGATGGCCGTCATGATCTCCCGCAATAGTTCGCCTACCAAATCGGCAACGAGCGGCGCATCGGACGGTTGTGCATGAGCGATACGAATCGACATGGGGCGACCCTACCCGCAGCAGGCCCGCGCGTCAAGAACCGAGGGGGTTCAGCGGGTCGGCACAGGAACCGACGTCCGGATTCCGCAGGGAATAGTCTCGGACTCCACCGCGTCGATCCAATTGAATCAGACAACAGTCGTCCAAGAGCTGCTTGAGTTGTTTCCGTCCGCGCTGCACGCGGGACTTCATTCCGGACAAAGACAGGCCGAGACGTTCGGCCGCGGCCTGCTGGGTGAGCCCCTCCAATTCCACCAGTATGATGGCATCCTGATAGTCTTGAGACAGTTGAGTCAGCATCGGACGAAGACAGTCGGCCAACTCCCTGCGGAGTGGGCCGGAATCCTCTCCGCGTTCAACCGGAGGCGTGGGGAGGGCCAGGCCGGTCATTTCCATATCAGAGGCCAACCCGACCGAGATCTCCCGCCGATGCTTCGGAGCCCGGTAGTGGTCGATGATCACATGCCGCGTGATCTGGTAGACCCACGATACGACACGGCGCGGATCCTTGAGGCGGTCAAGCCGCTGATGGATCCGCAGAAACACCTCTTGGAGCAGGTCCTCGACCTCCACCGGATTCGCGACACGCTTTTGGATGAAGGTGCGAAGTCCGTCATGCACCAGCTGCCACACCTCCGGCGCCGGCATCGCCTCGACAGGTCGGTCACCGTTCATATCCATATGCGCATCCCTTCATGCTGCCGCACAGGTTGCCGTACCCTGCCCTTTCGGCACGCAGCACCCGGTGCGGGCAAGCGGCCCCGCCACGTCCAGCTGCTCGTGCACGGTAAAGATCTCCCAGGCGTTGCCGTCCGGATCGGTGAACCACAGCTTGTCCTGCCGCGCAAAACAACAGGCGATATCCTCCTCGACCTTCTCCAGAATGCCGGCCGCCTGCAACCGCTGTTTCCACATCGCGATCTCCTCGAGCGATTCCACCTCGATGCCGAGATGGTTCACGGAACTGATCATGCCGGTGGAAGAAACCAGGGACAAATTCACCGCCGGCTCCGTCAAATCGAATTTGGCATAGTCCACTGTCTGTTTTTGAGGCGCTACGCCGAACACTTGTTGATACCACGCAACCGACCGAGACACATCGCGCACATCGAGGGAAAGATGGGGTCTCATGGGAGGGCTCCTTTCTTGCCGAGGCGGGGAATTCCGCCGCTCACCTTTATAGACGGAGCGCCTCCCCAAAGGACGCAACCGGCGCCGACGTTCGGCCGTGGGCGAATGGCGAGACCTCGCGCAACGACTACAGTCCCACGGCCTCCAAACGACGAAGATCGGGGGGCTCGATCGTGAAGCGGTCGGATTCGAGATCCTCTTTCATGTGTTGCGGATCGGTCGTGCCGGTCAACGGCAGCATGCCGATCTGCATGGCGAAGCGAAACACCAGTTGCGCCAGCCCTGCCCCGTATTTGGACGCCATGGCCCGCACCTCCGGGTCGGCGAAGATCTCGCGATTGGCGGTGAGCAGCGAGAACCCTTGGTAGATGATCTGGTGGTTCCGGCAAATCTCCCGCACTTCTCGATCCCAGCCGAGCGCGGCGTAACAGCGGTTCTGGACCACCATCGGCTTATGTCTCGCCTTGGCGCAGAGGAGTGTCAGTTGTTCGGCGGACACGTTGCTGATGCCGATCATCTTCGTCTTGCCCGACTCATACAGCGCTTCGATGGCGGCCCAGACCTCCCAATCCTCCGCCCCCAACCCGCGCCGATAATACGGACCGTGCAGGACGTACGAGTCCAGATAGTCCGTGTGAAGATGGGCCAACGAGCTGTCGAACGATTGCCTGACCTGGGTGGTAAGATCGGTCCGGATATCGTAGGGCGTGCGGTGATCCTGGCCGGTCACCGGCGTGAATTTCGTCTGCACGAACAACCGCTCACGCGGCGTGCCCTGCTTCGCCAGCTCCAGCAATGCTTCCCCGACCAGAGCTTCCTGATAATGAATCAACTGATTGGCCGTATCGATCGCCGTGAACCCCGCCGCCACGGCCTGTTGCACCAATTGTGTCGTCGCTTCTTTTTTCCAGGCGGTTCCGTACATGAACGAGGGAAGAGGCACCTGGTTGTAGGCAGTCAGCATGACGTGAAGTCCTCCATGCCGTACCTTACACAGATCCTCACGACGGTCTCAATGTTCCGATGATCGACCCTGTGTCCACCGAGGCTCCTGGCTTCCCGATATCAGCGACAGCCCATCGGTTTTGTGGAATGCAGCCCGATGACCCGGTCAGGGTGCTCTCATTCTGCAAGAACACCCCCCTCCACAACCCGGTGCTTCAGATTATCTCGGCTGAATTACTCAGCGACTCTTTACGCACCTCATTGTAAATGCTCTATATAGTCGTCATCACATTGTCTTGACGCAATGAATTGCTCGCGTTATCTTTATGAACAAGAGAGGTGAGTTATGCCAACCCGCGCACTTCGGAGCGAAAAATTAGACCTTCGGGTAAGCGCCGCAACCAAGCGAACCTTGGAAGCAGCCGCCTTGGCCACCCACCGTACCCTGAGCGCGTTCGTGCTTGAAAGCGCACTGGCGCGGGCAGAGGAAGCCCTGCTAGATCGCCGAATGTTCCCTCTGAGCAAGGCCAAGTGGACCGAGTTCTTGGCCGCACTGGATGCTCCGACCCGCCCCCTCCCGCGGGTGCAGCGCCTCCTCACAGAGCCGGGCTTCTTTGACGCCACGCCGACACCAAGCTCTCACAAAACGCGGTGACTCGACGCATCGACAAGCTTCACCCGCACCACGCCGTTGACGCATTCGACTGCGGTCAGGACACTCTCAATCGCTTCCTTCAGAAGTACGCGCTGCACAATCAACACAGCGGGGGAGCGCAGACCTATGTGGGACTATCTGAGCAAACCGTGATCGGCTACTACGCCCTCGCTGTGGGATCGGTAGAGTCGGAACAGGCCCCGGAGCGAGTGCGGAAGGGACTGGCCAAGCACGCCATTCCGATCATGCTACTTGCCAGATTAGCGGTGGACCTCCGCTGGCAAAAACAAGGGGTCGGTGCGGCCTTGTTGAAGGATGCGATGCTGAGAACGCTACAGGCTGCCGATATCGCAGGAATTCGGGCCTTCGTGGTCCATGCCAAAGATCAGGCCGCGAGCACATTCTACGAACGCTTCGATTTCCTCCGATCACCGACTGACCCATTGCATCTTCTCATGCTTCTCAAAGATGTACGAAAGGTCGTCGACCGATAGCCAAAAAGAAAGACACAAGGGATCGGGAGTCTTTCTTGGTAGGATCGCGCCGTATCGGTACAAGGTCGTCCATGCCCCATCGCCCACGACTCGCAGCCGGAGACCTCGCATCTCACGTCCTGAATCGCCGCGTGGGAGGATTGTCTTTATTCGACACCCACTCGGACTACGCCGCGTTCGAAATGATTCTGGCCGAAGCCCAGGCTCAAACCCGCATACGCATCGCCGCCCGCTGCCTGATGCCCAATCACTAGCACCTCCTGCTCTGGCCCCGCAGGGCTCAGAAGGATAAGAAGCTGACGTCCTGGCTCAGCGACTGGCCTGCGGGAGCGTCCACGCGATTGGCTGGCGCGCGTGAATCGGCCACAGGCTGTGACGGAATTGGAGTCGCTCCGAGTGAGTGTGTAACGAGGTCGCCCGTTCGGCGACGAACCCTGGATTCGGAGAATGGCGACACGATTCGGAATGGAATCGACCCTCCGACCACGAGGAAGGCCGAAAGCATCCTAAAACAAAAACTCCCTTATATTCTTCACCCCCTATCCTCGACTTGAAAGTCATTATTTGTCCTAAGCAACCCTAGATTAGGCGCTGATTGAGATGCCAAAAGGCGAGGATTATACTTCAGCCGCGTGAGTATAGTAGTGCACTAAAGCACATGGCATTATGCCGATGGGAATGGAATCGCTATGAAGTCTAAGCTGCTGTGGCCCCTAGGATTGGTCGTTTTTTACGCGTACGGAGTAACCGGTTGCAGCATTGATGCGCAAGGTAACCGAGTGGTCGGAACTCCGGGCTTCGCGGCCGCTGGCTTGTATAACAAATCGACTCCGGGGGTAAGTATAAGAAGCCGCTCCGAACTCATCGAGAAATATTTGGCTAATCGCGAATTAACCCCTATTGAAGGCGTGTGGATCGGAAGTTCGAACAATTATGAAGTGGCGATCATCCGTAACACGACGGAGCGATATAAAGAGTACGACTATTTAGGCGTCATCGCAGATTCGCGGGTTGACACATGGAATAAAGGGGATATTAAGCTCATTCTAAAAGAAACTGCTTCCCCAGACGCTTATAGCGGGTCCTATTTCGATTTCGAACATAATGAGATCGGGACCATGTTTCTTTTGCCATCCCCTAACCTCTTGGAGTTTACTCTTTCTGATCAATTTGGCAGGCAACAACGAACGACGTTCGTTAGAAATTATCCCAAAACCCCTAACACGGGTCCTCTGACACGGTCCGAAAACAGTACGGGAACAGGATTCTTTGTAGCGTCAGACTCGATCGCAACCAATTGGCACGTTGTTAAGGAGGCGAGAAGAATTTCGGTGCTAGTTGGATCAACCGAACTGAAAGCGGATCTCCTTTTGAAAGACGCGCAGAATGATCTGGCTCTGCTTCGGGTTGATCGTTCAAAACTTCAGGGCGCCACCTCTACTATTGCGAATGCGCCCTGTTTTTTGATCGGCAATTCAGACGAAGTCAAATCCGGCGATGCAGTATTCGCCATCGGCTATCCACTCTCTGGGCTGTTAGCTACTTCTCCCAGCATTGGCCAAGGGCTCGTCAGCAATGTGTTGGGCGTCGATAACGATCCCCGAGTCTTTCAAACCAGCATTCCGATTCAGGCGGGAAATAGTGGGAGCCCGCTATTGAACCAATCGGGACACGTCATCGGCGTCGTGACCTCCACCTTGAACAACAAGAAAATGCTAACAACGACGGGAGTTCTCACACAAAACGTGAACTTCGCGATCAAAAGTTCTTATTTGAAAAGTATGATCTCCATGACATCCTCTAGCCCTTGCGGAGAGTCCAGCAAAGTGAAACAACCTGTTACGGCGAGAGATATGCAAGATGCCTATGCGAGTAACGTTGTGCTCATTAGGGTGTCGAGGTAGGTGTCAAAGGAAGGGGGTCGGGAGTATTTGTCTCGAATAAGTGCTGGCATGCTCTCATTCCGGCTGTATCGCATGAGACCTGCCGACATGTGCGATGCATTCTAGCTAGCAGAGCACAGCGATTACTTACTCAAAGCGCTGAATCGTGCTGCATTACGTAGGCGTGTGCGGGCTCACCATACAAAGACTCTCGCCCCCCTCTTCTTGGGCTTCCTGATAGACGTGAAGTCCTCCATGCCATACCTTACACAGATCCTCACGACAGTCTCAATGTTCCACCCAGCCAAACCTGGCGCGCGCTGACATGGACTCATGTGTGTAGGCCGCTGGCCACCGTTCTCCACAACCTGCTACAGTGCCCCTCCATCACCAGGAAGGAGCGCCACTCGCATGGATGCAGCGCAGAGTAATCTGGTCGTAGAGCTTCGACTCACCTACCGCTACATCAAGGAGCATCCCTGGACCGTCCAAGCCATCAACGGCTTTCTCTCGGCCTACTTCATGGAGAAACCCGGGTTTTCCGTGCAACGGCACTTCGACGATCTCGAATCCGGCATGCACGTATGGCTCTGCGAGATTCCGCCTAACATGAACATCACGCGGCTCTTACGGCGATTGCAAGCGGACATTCCTCCCTGCCGCTACGTTCACCACGCCCTCGACCCATCGGCCAGACCACAGTATGTCATCGATTGCCCGGAGTGAGCGACACCCGTACGCTTGCGTCCGTCACCACCGATTGACTACCATGCGCGAAACGTGAACATAAGGAGATACTGCATGCGAGTGATTGTCATCGGAGGAACCGGCACCATCGGCAGCGCGGTCGTTTCGGCGTTAGCCGCCCGACACGAGGTGGTGACCGTGGGCCACCGGAAGGGCATGCACCAAGTGGATTTGGCCTCGCCCGACTCCATTACGGCGCTGTTCAAGGCGGTCGGCACCTGCGATGCAGTCATCAGCACGGCCGGCAGCGCCAAGTTCGGCAGCTTCGATGACCTGACCTACGACGATTACTTCGTCGGCTTGAAGAACAAACTGATGGGGCAGGCGAATCTGGTCCGTATCGGTAAGGCCTTCGTCACGAACCACGGGTCGTTCACCTTGACCAGCGGCGTGCTCAGCCGGGAACCGATGAAGGGCAGCGCCTCGATCAGCATGGTGAATGCGGGCCTGGAAGGGTTTGTCCGCGCCGCCGCACTGGAACTGCCGCGCGGCCTTCGCGTGAATGTGGTGAGTCCGCCCTGGGTGACGGAAACGCTGATCGCCAGAGGGATGGACCCCTCCATCGGCATTCCTGCCGACAAAGTCGCGCACTCCTATCTGGCGAGCCTCGAAGGCACGATGACGGGGCAAACGATCGATCCCAGGCAGCGGGGCGCCTAGGCAGGCACCAGCCCGTTCGACTCAGCCCTCTCGTTGGCTCATGGCGGTTTCGGCAGCAGCGGGAAGGATCACCGAAATGGCCCCGCCGAGGTCGCCTTCCTTGAAGCCTTCCTTCTCGTAGCCGGAGATATCGACCTCTCCCTTGGGTTTGCCATGGCAGCTCAAGCAGGGCCTCGTGTAGAACAGCGGCAGCAAGACCCGCAGGCTGTGGTCTGGCAACCGCTGTGAAATAACGTGGTCTCCCACCCGGGGATGGCTCTTCTGGATGGTGAGCAACGCTTCGGTTTCCTGCTCGTCCGGTCGATTCTCCGGGTTCCTCGGTTCGATCTCCGGCGGGCCGATCTGCCGTAACTTGAGCCCGGTATCCCGTGAAAAGGTCGCAGCCACCTGTGTCCCGAACGTCGCGGGAATGAAGCCCTTGAACCCGATGCCCTTCTTGTTGATGTCCACCTGCACCTCTTGCACGGCCTTCTGCATGAGGCCGGCCAGCTTGCTCAGCAGCGGCTTGGCCCGCTCCGGCATCGCGGCGGCACTCAAGGCCTGCAGGTCATGCCCGGTCCTCGCCAGGAACTCCTTGCGCAGCCGGGCGTGAAACACCGCACCGGAGAACCCCTTGTCTTCGAGGCGGGGGTTGTTGATCGTCGCCTGCGCCTTTCCCAGCACTACACGGCCCGCATCCAGCAGAACCACCAACAGTCGAGCCGTCTCCCCGGATTCCGCATCCTCCGATGAAATCATCTCGCCGCCCACGGCAACCTGGACGGCCCTGGCCTCGGGAGCCTGGGCAACCTCCTTCTTCGGCGACGCCGGAGGCGACCCGCTCACCCGCACGAGCTCGGGTAGGACCGGCACGGGGCGCGGAGGCGGCAGCGGCGCAGGCGGCTTGACGATCGGGGGTTCCGCGTGGGCCGTCGCAAGCGGCGATAAGGATTCCAGCGGCGGGGCCGGCGACGCGGGGCGTGGCAACGCCGGCGCGGCCTGCTCGCGCCCCATATCCCGCTGCCTGGTCGGCCTCTCACCCACCGGCGGCGTAAGCCCTTCTTGAAGCCCGGTCGGGAACCATTCCAAATAGAGACCAGCCGGAAAGACGAGAGCCAGCAACGCCACCAGTACGGCAGCCTCGCGCCGCTTCCAGAGCGGGACCCTCTGAACGTCATCGATCTCGGCCACGACCTGCTGTGCGATCTGACGCGAGATGATGGGTTCCCTCCGGCGAAATCCCGCCATCAGCGTGTTGTCGCAGAGAATATTGAGCCGCCGGGGAATGCCGCGCGCCGCCTGGACAATCACGCGGAGCGCCGCCGGCGAGAAAATCGAGACCTGTTCCCGGCTGGCTTGATCGAGCCGATGTTGGATATAGGCCAAACTCTCCGCCTCGGTGAGCGGCAGGATCCTGGCTCGAACCGCGATACGCTCTCGAACGTGACGCACCTCGTGCCGCTCCAGCAACGCTTCCAATTCGGGCTGACCGGTGAGCACGATCTGGATGAGTTTGTCGTGCGCCGATTCCAGATTGGTGAGCATTCGGATACCTTCCAACGTCTCGATGGGCATGCACTGGGCTTCGTCGATGACCAAGACGATGGTGCCGCCCCTTCCGTGTTCGGCCTGGGCTGCCTCATGCAATTGCGTGAGCATCTCCGACTGCTCCGCACCGGCCGGGTGCACGCCCAATTGCTGAAGGATCGTGGCTAAGAGCCGATCGAACGTCAGGTTGGGATTGTAGAGGTGGACGGTCTGTTGTGGATGCGGTGACGGCTGTTGCGGCGGCGCGGCAATCTGCAGGTAACGGCGCAAGATCGTGGTTTTCCCGACGCCGACCTCACCCGTGACCAGTATCACGCCCTTCCGTTCTTTGATCCCATACAAAATCGAGCCGAGGGCCTCGCGATGACTCGGACTCAAGAACAGGTTGTCGGCGTCGGGCGTGGTGCCGAAGGGTTCCCGGATGAGACCATAGAAGTCGGTATACATGGCAAGACCTCCTGCTTGTCAGGTCGGTATCAAACCAGGGGATGAGTTCAGTGGAGGCGTGCGGCATGGGACCACCTCGGTCGAGGGACACATGCGAACGAGCTGGAAAGTGGCGGCCCTAGGCTAGCCCCTTACGAACAGGCTGTCAACGGAAGAAATCGGGCGAGAGACCTGGCGGCACGGCGTGCGTTCACGCCGATGTCGGGCGCCGTCTTGCGGCTGCGATCAGATGGAAGGTGCCCAACGAATCTGGACGCCCGTTGACGAGGAGTTCCACCCGGTGAAGGCCGGGATAATGTGTGCGCGTGGTGAGCTGCGACAGGGACAACCGCTTGCCCAACCGCACCGCCGCCCGCGCCGGCAACTCGACCGCTTTCAGTTTGAAGACTTTCGGCGTCGCCGTCCCGTTCGCCTTCACATACGACACCCGCAAGTCCGCCAACAGTCGCTGCGGCACCGTGGCATGGTTGACGAGGTCACACGCGATGGTGACGACCGACCCGATGGAAACCGGCGACGGCGCGATCTCAATCCTGCGCAGCGCAACCGAGCCGGCGCGGCCGTACCCCAATAGGGCCAGCGCCTCGGCATCACCGCGTTTCACCGCCGAGCGGAGCGCGTGACGCACGATCCATCGGCGCTCCTCGGTCGCCTCACCCAACCAGCGGCGCGCCGTCTCGATCAACAAGGCCGGATGGTCCTTGCCGATATCGTTGAGATTGTTGGCGACACTCCTTCGCACATACAGCGAGGGATCGTCCTTGAGCCACTCCAGTAACGCCAGCACCGGGCGCGGATCGGCTTGAAACGCGCGAAGCCGCGCAGCTCAGGGCAGCCGAGGACGCGTTCCTTCCGACACCAGGCGCCGCACATCCTCGCTCGGATCGGTCGCCCATTCCGCCAGCCGGGCCAAGGTCGCGCGTGGATGGCGCTCCAAATACCGGCGGATGCTGAACTCCGCCGTGAATCGCTGGGTCAAGACATACTGGGCGTGCATGGAGGGCTCGAAGTGCTCGAGTCCATATTCCGCGACGAACAACACATGCGGCAGAAACAGAAACGAGGCCATGCCCTGGCCGACACGACGTCGGATGGGCTGGTCGAGCGAGGCGAGGAGAATCTCGACGGCCTTCGGATAGTCGGTCGGCAGGTAGCGCCGGAGGACCTGCGCGATCTTCCAGCCGCGCGGCATGAGTTCGAGGGCTTCATACCCCTCCAGCGCCGATCGGACGAACGCCGCCCGCGGAAAGGTCGGCCACACTCCGGCCACCATCTTCGCGATGGCACGGGGCACGTCTGGCCCGAATTGGTGTTTCAAGGGTTCGGCCATGCGTGCGGTTACCCTCCTGCCATCACCGGGCGGAACCCCGCTTTGGTCAAGATGCGGGCGACCTCCGTTCGCTTGTCGCCTTGGATCTCGATGCGCCCTTCCTTGGCGGTCCCGCCGACCCCGCAGGCCTGTTGCATCTCTTTGGCGAGGGTGTCCTGTTCGGCCGTCGAGATCCCGACAAACCCGGTGATGACCGTCACCGTCTTCCCGCCGCGATGGGCGGTCTGCCGGAGAATGTCCACTCGCCCACGACGGGTCGCCTGCTCACGCAAGGCCTCAGCGGGACGATCGATCGTGTCGCGCTGCTGAGTCGGCGGCAACTCGACCTCTTTCAAGACCGCGAACGGGCTCTTCCAGGCCACCGGTGCTCCGTCCGTGGGCATACGCTTCTTGCCTTTCATATCCCGCCACCTTTCCGATGTCCACCCCTCGCCATGAACACCCCTGCCTTCATGGAGTCGTGCGCTCCTTCCAGGTCACCAATTCCAGTTGCAGCGCGTGCGCGCCATCACCGATCAGGATCTGGCCCTCCTGGATCGTGCAGTGCAAATCCATGCTGCGCTGGACGAACTGCGTGAGATCCCGGCTCGCAGTCCAGGGGACATTCATCACCGTCAGGTTGTCAAAACGTTCCAACTCCGCTCGCTGGTCCTTCCACCATTGATCCGCCGGTCGCCCACCGTAGGCATAGACGCTCACTCGCTCGGCCCGTCCGCAGGCCTGCCGAATGATCCTCTCCCCCGGCAATCCCACCTCGATCCACTGTTCCAAGCGGCCCGTTAAATCTCGCTTCCACAGCGCGGCCTCATCCTCGGCAGCTACCCCACGGCCGAAGGACAGGGCTCCGTCCGCATGCAACGCAAACGCCAGCAGCCGGACCATCACCCGTTCATCGGTTTCGGACGGGTGTCGCGCCAACGTGAGCACATGGTCCTCATAGTACTGCCGGTCCACATCGGCAATATGCAGGACGGCTTTGAGAATCGTCGCGTTCGAAGCCATGGAATGACCCACCGAGGGAGGATTGTAGGGGAGCGCCTATCCCTCAGTCCATGAGGGTTATTTTTTCGCGATACCGGCTTGGGCCAACCCCCGCTCGATAACGAACCGCAGGTCGCTGGCTACCATGGCGGGATCGATACGGGGGCCGATTTCAGTCCAGTACTGCACCGTGAACACCAGGGCCTGCTCGTTGAAGTCTTCGAGCAACACATACGGAGCCGGCTCCTTGAGGACCGCCTCGTGGCGAGCCGCCCATTCGCCCAACAGGTCCCTGACCCGTTGGGCATCGGATATCGCGGCGACGGCAATCCGCAACGCATAGCGTTTGCTGTAACTGGAATAGGTCCAATTGGTGAGGTTCCGCTCGAGCAGGTGACTGTTCGGAATCAACGTTTCCACCCCATTCATATCGCGGATCGTGGAGGAACGCAGACCGATCGTCGTGACCATGCCCCTGATGCCATCGACCTCAATCACGTCACCAACACGCAAGGGACGTTCGACGAGCAACAGCAAGCCGCTGATGACGTTCTTCAACAGATTCTGAGTTCCGAATCCTACCCCAATGGCCAGCGCTCCGCCGAGAAAGGCAAAGGCCGTGATCGGGATTTTGACCGACATCAACGCGATGAGGACGAGGACCAAGAAGAAACAGGCCATCGCCCATTGCCGAATGATATTGGCGACGTTGGGATCGAGTTGGAAGCGCGTGATGGCTTGGCGCTCGGCGAATCGCGCCAGCAGCCCCGCGCCCCAATACCCCACAATCAAAATCGCCAAGGCCGTCACCGCCTTGCCCACCGTGATGCTCCGATGGCCGGTGATCACCTTGCCCTCGACCTCGATCGAATCTTCCGCGGTGAACAGTTCCACCTGCCAGGTGTTGCCAACCACGGCCAATAGGTTGCGCCACATCTCCCGTAGGCGGGCGATCAGCGATCGTGACTGCTCCCGCTTGGAGAACTCCGCTTCCCAGTTCTCGATCACTTCTAACAACGCATCGGTGCGCTGCAACAGGCGCCGATGCAGATCCTCCCGGTGACGAGCAGCATACAATAGCTCCTGCACATGCTGTGGCGGCCCCGAGGAAGCAGCCTCTGCCAGCCGGTTCTCGATTTCGCTGATCCGGCTGCCAACCATCATGAGTTGCTGCAGGCCGTACTCTTTCCGCCCGCGAATCTGCTTGGCAGCGTTGGCCAACTTCGCGGCCGCATCACGCTCCTCCGTCAACGACAACTTCCCATGAGTCGTGGCGAATCTGAGGTCCCAGATCTGCCCCTCCCGATCGAGGTCGTCCAGCAACTGCCGCGCTAGGTCCACGTGCAGATTGGCATTGTCGAACCGAAGACGTAGCCCTTCGACCACACCGTTCAGCCGCGCCAACCGGTCTGCCTGTTCCCGCACCTTTGCCTTGGATACCGAGGACGCCGCGTTGGCCGCGGCCAATTTTGCCTCCTCGGCAGCCACGGCCTGACGCTGCAGCGACTGCTCGTCGACGGCCCGCTCCAACTCCGCCGCGATGGCTTGGCGATCCGCCTCAATCCGTTTGGCGATTCGATCAAAATCCTCCTGCGGAAAGTGGGCCTGTCGCTGGGCCAGGTCCCGTTGACGGATGAGCAACGCGACTCGTTGCTTGGCCTCGGCCAACTGCTCCTGAACCTTCTGTCGTTCCGCGTCCAACATGGCGACGCGCGCGCCCTCCACCCGCTCGCGCAATTGTGCGAGATCCCGCTCTTGAACCAATCCGTCACGTTTATCATTATCCTGGAGACCTTCCAGCCGCTCAGACAGTTGCCGCACACGGCCTTGAACCGTCTTCAGTTCAGCCTCCGCGTGGTCAGCGAGCGTTTCGGTCATCCGGAGCCTGGTCTGGATACTCTGTACCGTCAGCGCCATGGCACGGGCCGCCTCCCGCAGTTCATCGACTTTCAGGGCGGGATAGGGCGGCGGGGTGGGGAACCCGTTCCACTCTTGATTTTGACGGTCCGCATCCTGGACACGTTGGCGTAATGGCTTCAGTGTCCGAACCGCATCGAGGTGCTGCTCGGAGACTTGGACCAGTTGCTGGAGCAAGGATCGCCGCTCGGCAAGGGCCGGATCGGCCTGCTCGGCGGAGGAGCCCTTTGATCGCGCCGTCATGGCCGGCAGGCGCGAGAGTGCCTGTTCGGCACTGTCGCGCTGGGCCTGGAGATCGGGCAATGCCGCTTCCGCCGCCGGGGACGGTGGGGTCTGAGCCATGGCATCCGGCTCGATGCCGACTCCACACCACCCCCAAAGAAGGAGCAGCAACTCTGCGGTCGCGAGCCGCTGGATCGTGTTGTGATCACGCATGATCCAGTTGTACAGAGGTGTCTGGGCTTGTACAAGCGAGGCCCCTCCTTGCCGCGACCCGGCTCCGACTGATACAACAAGGCTTCTCCATCCGACATATTCGGGCGCTTTGAAGCCCCCCAAAGAGGTCTATGACCCTGTCGATTGAAAAGTCCTCGTCCGACGAGTTGCGACGCGAAGTGGCGCGGCGGCGCACCTTCGCCATCATTTCTCACCCCGACGCCGGGAAAACCACGCTGACGGAGAAACTGCTGCTCTACTCGGGAGCCGTACACCTTGCGGGAGCCGTGCAGGCTCGTTCGTCTCAACGCCAAGCCAAATCCGATTGGATGGAGTTGGAGCAGGCGCGCGGCATTTCCATCACCTCCACGATGCTCCAGTTCGACTACCAAGGCGCGCGCATCAACCTCCTGGACACACCGGGCCACCAGGACTTCAGCGAGGACACCTACCGGACGCTCATGGCAGTGGACAGCGCCGTCATGGTGCTCGACGGCGCCAAGGGGATCGAGCCTCAGACCAAGAAACTCTTTGCGGTCTGTCGCAAACGCGGCATCCCGATCCTGACCTTCATCAACAAGATGGACCAGCCGGGCCGCCACCCCTTCGACCTGCTCGATGAAATCGAGCGGACGCTCGGCATGACGGCCGTGCCCTTCAACTGGCCCATCGGCGAAGGGTCCGGCTTTCAAGGGGTGTACGACTTCCAGAACCACCACGTGTTGTTTTTTGAGCGGACGGCCCACAACCAACGCCGCGCCCCGATGACTGTGGACAGTTTTCCCAACGCCAGATTGGCCGAGACGTTGGGGGACGCCTACGGGCCGCTGCAGGAGGAAATCGGCCTGCTGAAAGGAGCCGGCACGGCGTTCGACCGGACTCGGTTTCTCACCGGTGAATTGACCCCGGTGTTCTTCGGCAGCGCGCTCACCAACTTCGGCGTCGGCCCCTTCTTGGACGCCTTCACCCAGCTCGCGCCGCCACCCGGCCCGCGCCACAGCAGTCGAGGGGCGATCGAGCCGACGGATGAACAGTTTTCCGGCTTCGTGTTCAAGATCCAGGCGAACATGGACCCCCAGCATCGCGACCGTATGGCATTTCTTCGCATCTGCTCCGGCCGGTTCGAGAAAGACATGATGGTCCACCACGCCAGGCTGGGCCGCAAAATCCGCATGACCCGCCCCCATCGGCTGTTCGGCCGCGATCGCGAGACGATCGACGAAGCCTATCCCGGCGACGTGGTCGGCCTGGTCAATCCCGGCCTTTTTACCATCGGCGACACCCTCAGCTCGGACAGTTCGATCAGTTTCGATCCCATCCCGCACTTTCCGCCGGAATGTTTCGGGCGGCTGCGCACGCAAGACATCTCCAAACACAAACAGTTTCAGAAGGGGCTGCAGCAACTGGAAGAAGAGGGGGTCATGCAGATCTTCCACTCCCCCGACCAGATCCGCCGCGAGCCGGTGCTGGCTGCGGTGGGTGAGCTGCAGTTCGACGTGGTGATCTCACGGTTGGAGAATGAGTACGGGGTCAAGACCTCGGTGGATCGCCTGCCGCATGCCCTCGCGCGTTGGATCGTGGGCGATCCCGCGGCCATTGCGGCGGTCTATTGGCCGGCGGACACGATCCGCCTGCTCGACCGTCAGGGTCGCCCCGTCATGCTGTTCATGACGGACCATCTCCTGGCCTACTGCATCAAATCGAATCCATCCATCAAGTTCGTCTTACGGGAAGAACTGGAACAGGCAGGACCGTAACCGACGAGCGAACCGTGGCAGGCGCCACAAGGAACCACCCATGCCCAAGGCCAAGAGCGCGAAGAACTGTTATTACTGCGAAGCCGAGGACCGCATCCGCATGACATACATGTTCTGCAGTCTGTGCCGTCGGCATTTCTGCAGCAGCCACGGCGTGCCGGATTTGGAGCAATGCAACCGCTGTCTGGAAGCCGGCGAAGAAACGGACGCGACGTGACTCTACCGCCTGCGATCGAACCCTGAATCCCGCCACTTCTCCAACAAGGCGATGCGTCGTTCGAGTTGCGGAATGGTCGCTTCATCCACGCGGCCGCCGGTCCGTTTGATCAGCTCGGCATTGAGTTGTCGATGGTCCAGGCCGGTCTTCCGGGCGACGGCGCCGACCAGCAGGCGATGCTTCTCGCGCAAATTGTGTTTCTGATCGTGAAGCGCAACGGCCGGCTCCCCCTGTCCCTTGCCCTCTCCCGACGGTTCGCTCTCCTCCGCGCCGATCAAGGCATCCAAGCGCGCCACGCCGTTCAGCGGAATATACTCCTTCAGCGACGTGGCTGCCGTGCCGAACAGGGTCCGTTGCATGGCGGGCATGATGTCTTCCAGCACGTGGTCACGTTCGACCTTGATGCGTTTCGCATAATGCACCAGGGTTGCGTCTTTCGGCAGGTAGAGCCAGGCCCGTTGCGGCCTGGGCACCTTCTCCTGCATCCGCACGAAACGCCCCACGACCTGGCGGAAATACATCTCCGTCAACACGTTGGTGGCATACACCCCCACCCGCAGCCGGGGGATGTCCACTCCTTCGCTGACCATGTTCACCGCCACCAGCCATTGTTGGCTCTTATGATGCGCAAAGGTTTCGATGGTCTTGGAGGCGGAAGGATCGTCGGAGACGGCCACCTGCGCCCGCCCCCCGGTGATGCGTTTCACCAACTCCGCCACCTGCCGGGCATGGTCCTGATTCATGGTCACGATGAGGCCGCCCGCATCCGGCTGCTCCTGCTTGCGGAGCCGCTGCAACTCGGCATGGGCATCACTCAACACCGGCCCCAGCCAGCTCTCCTGGAGCAACGCGGTCTTGAGCCGTTCCCGCTGACGCTCGAACGTCAATCCGTCCTCGAACGTGGCTCGATGCTCGCGGCCGTCCGATAACCACGTCAACTCGCCTTCGTAGCTGGGAAAGAGAATGGGGCGGCAGACGCCGTCGCGGATCGCGTGGGAATAGCCGTAGGTGAAATCCGCCTGACTTTCGCCTTGCTCGTACCGGACATAGGGAATCGGGTTGTTGTCGGAGCGAAAGGGTGTCCCCGACAAGGCCAGGCGGAACACCGCTTCGCCGAACGCCTCGCGGAGCGCAATGCCCCAATCCTTCCCGTCCCCCGCATGGTGCAGCTCGTCGAAAATGAGCAACGTCTTCCGGTTGCGGCAGGCCCGCCGAAATACGTCCGGCGCGAGGCAAACCTGCTGATAGGTCACGACCGCGCCATGGTAATCCCGCGCTTCACAGGCCTGCTCGTTCGACAAATTCGGGTCGAGCTGAATGCCCACGTGGCCGGCGGCGGACGCCCATTGCGTCCGCAGGTGATTCGTCGGACAGATCACCAGGACCCGCGCGGCGGCACGGTCCGCCAGGTACTGATGGGCGATGCGCAAGGCAAAGCGGGTCTTGCCGGCGGCAGGAGTCGCGGTGACCAGATAGTCTTCGCAGCGGCGGGCCAAGACATCCGCCACCGCACGCGCCTGCCAATCACGCAGCTGCGCTTTCCAGGGAACCAGCGTCACTACCCTCTCCTCACTTTGTTGCTCCATTGAAAGGTACCCATGCCGATCCCCTCACCACGTTCCGTCATATCGCGCCTCTCTACGATCGAAAGGCCGGAATGATCGCCGTGGGGTGGTTGACTGTGACCGGATTGGAATGGGATATGACCGACGCCCCTGCCGGTGCACCGAGAGACATCCATGGATCGGTGACGACAGGGATGAACACGACCATGAGCAGGGGGATGGTAGCGTAAAACCTCACGGGCAACAAGAGGCCGGCGCACCCTTGAAACCCCGGCCTCGTGGTCGCATACTCACGGCACCACGCCATGTCGACCGAGCATACAGACGCCACCCAACCGCTCCATGCCTTGGAAGCCGATGCGGTGTTGCGCGCCATCCTGCAGGGCACGGCGACGGAGACCGGCCACGACTTTTTTGCCGCCCTGGTCCGCAACCTCGCCGACGTCTTGGGTACCCATGGCGCCTGGGTCACGGAATACTTTCCTGAATCCCGACGCCTGCGCGCCCTGGCCTTCTGGATGGACGGCCAGTGGGTCAAGGATTACGAAGTCGACATCGCGGGGACGCCCTGCGAGCGGGTCATCGATACGGCCACCCTGGTGCATTTCCCCGACCGCGTTCTGGAGATCTATCCGCAGGAGGAGGAGTTGCGGCAGGCCGGGGCCGTCAGTTACATGGGGGTGCCGCTCAAGGATCAAGACGGCGGCATCCTGGGCCACATGGCCGTCATCGACCGTCGCCCCATTCCTGAAGAACCGCGCATCCATGCTATTTTCCAAATCTTCGCCGCGCGAGCGGCGGCGGAACTCCGACGGTTGCGGGCCGAGGCCGAGGTGCGGGAACGGGAGGAAACCGTGGGGCGCCTCCTTGGAAGCGCGATGGACGCCATCATCGAACTGGACGACCAACTGCGGATCACCCGCGTCAATCCGGCCACCGAGCGGGTGTTTCGTTGTGGCGGCTCCCGGATGGTCGGCCAGGATTTCAGACGGTTCATGAGCGACGAGGACGCCCGCCGCGTGACCGACCTGATCACCGAACTGGATACCCGCCCCGAAGGACAACGCTCCCTCTGGATTCCCGGCGGCCTCACGGCCCGTTGTCCCGAAGGCGGCTCCTTTCCCGCCGAAGCCACCCTCTCCCGCTTCGAGTTGCACCGCCGCACCGCTACGACCGTGATCCTGCGCAACGTGCGCGACCGGATCGAGGCGGAACAAAAGATTCGGTCGCTCACCGTGGAAACAGAACTCCTGCGCGAGGAGCTCCAGTCGCGTCATCCTGGCACACTGATCGGCGAGAGCCCGGCCCTGCGACGCGTGCTGGACGACATCGCGCAGGTCGCGCCGACCGATGCCACGGTCCTGATCGTCGGCGAAACCGGCACCGGTAAGGAGTTGGTCGCGCGAGCGATTCACCGAGCCAGCCATCGACGCGAGCGTCCGTTGGTCATCGTCAACTGCGCGGCGATACCCGCCACGTTGATGGAAAGCGAATTCTTCGGCCACGAGCCCGGCGCGTTCACCGGCGCGACCAAGAAACGGGAAGGCCGGTTTGCCCTGGCGGACCGAGGCACGATCTTTCTCGACGAGATCGGCGAACTGCCGCTGGACCTTCAAGCCAAGTTACTCCGTGTCTTGCAAGAGGGCGAATTCGATCCCGTGGGGAGCTCTCACACCAAAAAGGTAAACGTGCGGGTCCTGGCCGCTACCAATCGCGACCTCTCAAAGTCCATCAAGGAGGGACAGTTTCGCGAGGATCTCTATTATCGATTGAACGTCTTTCCCCTCGCCCTGCCGCCCTTGCGCGAGCGCGGCGACGACATCGTGCGGCTCGCCTCGGCCTTCGCCCAACGTTGTGCCCGCACCATGGGCCGCACCATCGCACCCTTGACCGTCGACTGCGCCGAACGGCTCAGGCGGTACAGCTGGCCCGGCAATGTGCGTGAACTGCAGAACGTGATGGAACGTGCAGTCATCACCGCCGTCGACGGCAAGCTGAACCTGGATCGCGCCTTGCCCGAGGTGTCTCCCGCTGCGATACCGTGCGCACCCACGGCAGGGCAAGAGCCGTCGAAAATTCTCACGGCGCAGGAACTCGAATCGCTGGAGCGAACGAACATCCTGCGCGCCCTGGATGAGACCGGGTGGGTCGTGGCCGGCGAGAAGGGTGCGGCCAAACACCTTGGGCTCAATCCCTCCACCTTGGCTTCCCGCATGAAGGCCTTGGGCATCCGCAAACCTCACTGACCGTTGCCTCGTGGCTTGCGAGATCTCGCGCCGAGACTCGTGACATTTCGCAAGGCGCGAAATCCCGCATCCGGCATCTCAACGCCATTCCACGCAATCAGCTGATTTTTCGACGTTACCCATCCGACAACTCCCTGGCATCACTCCTGCTGATAGGCCTGGCATCGATCACGATGCACCCACGAAGCGAGGGGGAAACGATGAACAGGATACAGGACATAGGCTGGTGGTACTGGCTGGCGACGGTCGCACTGCTGGGAAGCGGTCTGACGGGATGGCCGCCCGGCATCTGGTTGGCCATGGCGCTCTGCCTCATCCAGATCGCGCATGTGTTTCACCTGGTCCCCGAGGTGACGGCATTTCCACTGCAGGTCCGGGTGGCTTACCTGATCCTCCTTGCGGCGGGACTGTGGCCGCCGCTCCAGTGGGTCCACATCATCCAGCTTGTCGGCACGACGGCGCGGGTGCTGGTCGGGTATTGCCTGCTGGCCCGCACCCTGTCTTTGGCGCCTTGGAACCGTCGGCAGCCGCTGACCTGGGCGATCCTGCGCCGGACGTTCCTCTCGCCGCAGACGGCGGTGCCGCCCTGCGGAGCGATCTTCGGCCGTCTCTCGCTCGAACGGGTACCGCAATGAACTGGGAAACGATATGCCGGAATGCCGACCGGCTGTTGATTCGGCAGGCCATCATCACGCACTCACAACCAAGGAGGGATCTCATGTCACCAGCCACGATGACCGGCACCATCAACGGCGTCGATGTGGAACGAATGGGGGCGACCGTACAGGCGGTGCAGCAACAACCGACCCTGGCGAATTTTCGGTTCCGCGCGAAGAACCAGTGGATGAGGGGCGGCCACAACCGTTCGACGATCAAGAGTTTCTACGGCGCGGGGCAGGAAGACAGCCTCCGCACCCAGCCCTTCGTGCTCGAGGCGGATGAGCCGCCCGTGCTTTTGGGCGAAGACCATGGGGCGAACCCGGCGGAGTATCTGCTGCATGCGCTGGCCGCCTGTCTCACCACGTCCATGGTCTACCATGCAGCCGCGCGCGGCATTCACATCGAGTCGTTGGAATCGACGTTGGAAGGGGATGTGGATCTGCAGGGTTTTCTCGGCCTGTCCGACCAGGTGCGCCCCGGGTATCAAGCCATTCGGGTCACATTCACCGTCCAGTCGGACGCAAGCCCCGAACAGCTGCGGGAGTTGGCGAAGTTTTCACCGATTCACGACACGATTGCGAATCCGGTTCCGGTGACCATCGACGTACAGGCCAAGTGACGACGGGGCCTGGGCATCCAGGGATGCCCAGGCTCGCCTCAATCCCGAAACAACCTCACGGACACCTTCTGCCCCTTGATCCTCGTCCGGCCCAGCGCGTCGATCACCTGACGCGCGGCTTCTTCCTGCACGTCGACGATGGAAAACCGATCCTCCACTTCGATCGCACCGATCATGCGCGAGGGGACGCCGGCTTCGTTCGCAATGGCGCCGACCAAATCGCCAGGCCTGACTCCCATGGCACGACCGGCCCCGATATACACACGCACCGCCCCCGCCGCGCGACCACGACCGGGGCCGCCACGCGGCGCGCGCGCGCGGTCGCCATAGCCACCGGCTTGGCCGTAGGAGGATCGCCCGCTCCGATAGGGCTCCGGAGCCCGCACGGGCATGGCGGGAATGTCCTCTTCGGCCCGGTCGCCGCCATGAGCTTTGTAGACGAGTTTGACCGCCGCCGCCGCGATATCCATCAGGTCGGCTGAGCCGGCCAAGGCCTGCACGACGCGACGGAAATCGTCCAACTCACCGGCGTCTAAGGCCTCTTGGATCGAACCCTTCGTCCGCTCCAGACGTTTAGCCAACAGGTCGCCGACGGACGGCACCGGGGCGATCGTGATGCGCGCCTTCGTGTGCTGCTCGACGCTCCGCAAGAGTCGCTGCTCGCGGGGCTCGACGATGGTGATCGCCGTCCCTTCGCGTCCGGCCCGTCCCGTCCGACCGATACGATGGACATAGACCTCCACCGAGGAAGGCAGATCGTAATTGATGACGTGCGAGACGGAGGGGATGTCCAAGCCGCGAGCCGCCACGTCGGTGGCGACCAGCAGTTCGGTCTGTCCCGAGCGAAAGGACTGCATCACTCGATCCCGCTGTACCTGGCTCATGCCGCCGTGGATGGCCTCGACACGGTACCCCCGGCCGAGCAAGGCCGCGGTCACTTCATCGACCTCCAACCGCGTCCG
Source organism: Nitrospira sp. (assembly GCA_015709715.1). Classification (NCBI taxonomy): domain Bacteria; kingdom Pseudomonadati; phylum Nitrospirota; class Nitrospiria; order Nitrospirales; family Nitrospiraceae; genus Nitrospira; species Nitrospira sp. Next base: position 2,953,253 of record CP054184.1, on the reverse strand, counting down.
GCAAAAGACGAGCGCGGATTTAGGCGTGGCCATATCCAACACCCGCGCCAACGCCGCGACCTTGTGCTGGCGCAACACGACGTAGGCGGTCTGTTGCACCCGCGGAGCAGCCCCCGCCTTGACCGGTTCCCGCGCGATCGTGACATCGACCGGATCCTTCAAGTGGCGGCGGGCAATGGCGGCAATCCGGGGCGGCATGGTGGCGGAGAACAACGCCGTCTGCTTGGTCGCCGGAGTTTGCTCCAAGATCGCATCCAGATCGTCGGCAAATCCCATGTCGAGCATCTCGTCCGCCTCGTCGAGGACGACGATTTGGAGATCCGCCAGCTTCAGAGTCTGTCGCCGCAGATGGTCCAAGGCCCGTCCCGGTGTCGCCACGATCACCTCGACGCCACGCCGCAGCGCCTGCAGCTGCGGTCCCATCGCCTGCCCCCCGTACAGCGCCAAGACCCCGATCCGCATCTCCTTGCCGTACCGCTGGACTGCCTCGCTGACCTGTACGGCCAGTTCCCTGGTCGGCACCAAAATGAGCGCCGTGGGACGATGGCGCGGGCCATGGGCGATCCGCTGCAACAGGGGCAAGGCGAAGGCCGCGGTCTTTCCCGTGCCCGTAGCCGCCTGCCCCAAGAGGTCCCGGCCCTCGAGGAGCGGCGGAATGGCTCCCTTCTGAATAGGCGTCGGCTCTTCGTAGCCCAACGTTTCGAGCGCGGCGAGCAACGAGGCTTCCAGCCCCAAGGCGGCAAAACCCGGCGAAAACCCCTTGGCCGCCGGTTCGGTCTGCGGATGGTTCGTGTGCTGTTTCATGGAGAGGGGATCGACCTTTCTTGAGCCGGCTAGCTCCGCTTGCCGACGGCGGTCCAAAGCGATTCGAGCTCGGGAAATTTTTTCTGATAATCCTCATGGCTGGCCCGGATGACCCGCAGGGCCTCATCCCGCCCATACATGCCGGTGATTTCCACCTTGTGCTGGGTCGACCCCGGCGCATGTTTGTAGGTGAGGAAGTAATGTTGCAGCCGATCGAGGAGCGTCATGGGGCAGTCCTTCAAATCGGTAAAGTTGCCGTAGACGGCGTCATCGCGCATGACGGCGATGATCTTGTCGTCGGCTTCGCCCCCGTCGGCCATGCTGAGTCCGCCGATGGGCAAAGCCGTGAGCAGAATGTCGCTGTGGGGAATCGTCTTCTCCGTGAGCACGCAGATATCGAGCGGATCGCCGTCGCCGATCATGCCGGGCCGGTTGGCGCGCTCCCCGAACAACTTGGCGACCTGTTCGCCGCAATAGGTCTGCGGAATTAAGCCGTAATAGACGGGGCAAAAGTTCGAGAACCGTTGCGGACGATCCACTTTCAAGAAGCCGCTGGCCTTGTCGACCTCGTACTTCACCGTATCGGTCGGAACGATTTCAATATAGGTCGTCACCATCTCAGGCGCCCGTTCGCCGATGGACACGCCGTGCCAAGGATGAGCCTTGAACATGTAACTCATCAGCCGCTGCGAGACTTCGATCTCCCTTTTACTCATCCTTCGACATCCCCCTGTAAATCCTCTCGGCACCCACGCTCTGACGATCGTGCGATCCGGCAAGGTTTGAATGAATGGTATGGAACGCTGGTCGTGGAATTGCGCGACCGGCTGGAGAAACCAGTAGCTTATAACATATTGCCGTCTAAGGAAAGTAGGAGGGGCCATGGCTCAAGAAGCCGTGCACTCGGGCCGATACGGGAACAACAGCCCTCAAACTCAGGAGCGATTCATGCCCCCCGGCTCCCAACCATCAGATCAGCACCCGTCCGTCCTCTCCGACGCCCGACAGGACGAGCCGGCTCCGACCGTTCAAGCCATCATGTCCCGGCGGCTGGTGACGGTCGCGATGGATGATTCCCTTGCACGGGCGCGTGAACTGTTCAACGAGTTCCACTTCCACCACCTGCTGGTGGTGGAAGGACGGGAATTGGTCGGTATCATCTCCGATCGCGACCTGTTGAAGGCCGTCAGCCCCTATGTGGGGACGATGTCGGAAACGGACCGCGATCGCGCCACGCTCCAGAAGCGGGTCCACCAGATCATGAGCCGTACGCTCGTCACCGTCACCCTCCACACCAGCGTGACGGCGGCATCCCAACTCCTCCTTGAGAATCGCGTCTCCTGCCTGCCGGTCCTCACAACCGCCGGCCACTTGGAAGGTATCGTCACCTGGCGGGACCTCCTGCGGGAATACCTGCGATACCAAGCGGCCGCATAGGCCTCCCCTCTACGCTTCGATCCATGGCAGTCGCTGGTCCCGTTGATTATAATGGGGTCAAGATCTGCGGAGCAGAGCGGTAGGCACCACTCAATGGCTGCGAAAAAGAATTCCGTGTGGGCGTGGAGCAGGACGGGACTGAGGGGAGCGCTCTGCCTCACGGCGGCGCTCAGCGGACAAGCCGCGAAGGGGGCGGACGCCGGCGCACACGAACCATCGGCTCCCCTTCCGCCGGCCGCCGAGCAAGGCCGCACCCTCTTTAACGGCAAGGGGCTCTGCTCCACCTGTCACGGCATCGACGGATATCGCGATCGGCTCCCACCGCAGCTCAGTCCGAATATTCGCGAGAACATCGGCCGCCTCGATCCTCCCCCGGCCGACCTGAGGCGAGCCGAGACCCTCACACTGACCACGGACAAACAGCGCTTCGAGGCCATCCGCCATGGCCATCTCCGGACGGCGATGTACCCGCTGTCGAAGGAATCCTTGAGCGATGAAGAAATTTTGTCGCTGTTGCCCTACTTAGCCGCTCTTCGCGGTACTGCACGGGCCGCCGCCCCGATGGGCGGAACGGGTGACGGGAGCAGCCTGCAAGGTGACGCGAAGAGCGGTCGGACGCTCTACCACGAAATCGGCGGCTGCGCCGTCTGCCACGGCATCGAGGGCCATCTGAACCGCAAGCCCCCGATCTCAGCCGATCTCTCTAAACGACTGAGCCGCCTCGCCGTCCCGCCGGCCAACCTGCGTGACCCGGCGAAACTCAAGGCCCAGGACGATGAGGATCGTTACCGCTCGATCAAGCTGGGCCATCCGGGCACTGCGATGTATCCTAAGAACCTGCTCCGCGATGAGGACATTCGCGACCTCATCGCCTATTTGCGCACCCTCCGCGAGGCGACGCGCTGACAGTCAGCTCATCCCAGGCGGATCTTCTCGGTCTTCACCCGCAAGAACCTCGGCCTCACTCGCTTCCAGTTCTTCAATGTCCGTGAGAATGCCCAGCAGCAGCTGACGGCGCTGCTGAAGGCCCTTTTTCGGCACGTCCCTGGTCTGCGGCTCCTGTGCGGATTCCGGCAGGTTGACGATCGCCTCGGCTTCTCCCAACGTAGCGTACTTGTACGACTCCACGTACTGATGCGTGTCGCCGTAGATACCCGTGAGCAACTCGATCGTCTCGGCGTCGAACTGGTCGCAGCTCGGAGTCACCGGAGCCTGATGTTCCAGGGCTTCAAGCTTGTTGAGCTGCGCCTTGATATGATCGCTGCGAAGCTGTGGGTGATATGTGGCATTGATATCCATAGCGGCGCCTCCTTGGTGATCTTTCGGTATACCGCCTCGACCGAGAGGGGAGAGCTAGGAGAACCCCTGGGACGATCGCCCTCCCCTCCGCATCGTTAGTCTACCGTAAAATCGGTCACCATCCCCTGGGCAAGATGGGGCTTGCCCGTCGCCGGGTCTGGAAAGAAGCAGATCAATCCGTAATGGCCTGGTTCGAACTGCGCCGTGAAGTAGGCCTGCCCGCCGGTTTCAAGGCCGACGACTCCACCCATGAACTGGCCGGGAGGCGGTGCGGACCCCGACTCCGCCACCACGGCAAACTCTTTCGCCGAAACGCCCGGTGTCAACTTCACCAGCACGGCTTCGTGCGGCTGCGTGCCGTGGTTCATCACGCGGATCGTATGCGAGCCGGAGGCCACGGGTTTCGAAAGCGTGAACTGAAAATCGGCTTGGGTAATCGTGACTGCAGCCTGCGGCGCGGCTTGCGGCGCGGAATCGGCCCCCTTGACCGACAGCGTCTTTTGCATCCCCAGCGCCAGGTGCGGCACGCCGGCCCGGTTCGGGATCAGACAGATCAGCAGGTATTCGCCTTCGCCGAGGTCCATCGTCGCCACGGCCTCACCGCCCGGCTCCGCCGCATTGGGACCGCCGACGAACTGAATCCATGACGGCATGCGGCCGGGATTCGCCTTGAGCGCGGCCTGAAACTCCCCTGCCGTCTTTCCCTGCAACAGCTTGAGCAGCTGCACGTGGTGAAGATCTTGTCCCCGGTTGACCACCTGAATGGAGGTCAGGCCGGCGGGAATGTGATCGGGGCCGGTAAACCCGTAGTCGTCCGCCACAAACCGCACGGGCGCCGGGCGAGGGGACGCGGCAACAGAGAGACGACTGTCCACCCCCACCAACGCCCCGGCGAGGGGGAGGACCAACAACCATGCGAGGGATCGAGTCAAGACGAGTGACATGGCAACCTCCTTGTGGTTCGGCAAGGCCGCCTGAACGAGACATCACCGAAAGCGCTGCGGCCATTTCCTTCGGCAGGCGGAACCCTACCACGAAGCCCCAAGCGCCGGTTCCTAAGAATATGCTATCGTGCGCCTAATTTTTTCCTAAGGACGTCGCCGGAGCCGATGCAGATCCCGCCACAGGTCGTCGACCTTCTCCGCACCGGAGTGTCGGTCATTGTCGGCACCCGCGATGCCGGCCTCATGCCGGAATCGACCAGGGCCTGGGGCATCCGGGTCGCGCCGGATTACAAGACGGTCACGATTTTTCTCACGGAAGCCATTTCCCGTAAAACGCTGGAAAACCTCCGCGACAACGGACTGATCGCGATCAGCTGTACGCGACCGACCGACCATGTCGCCTGCCAGCTCAAGGGACGGCTGCGGCAGATACGCCCGACCACGGCGCGGGACCAAGAGGACAGCCGGAGCTGGCATCGGGAATTCTCGCAGGAGCTGCTCGCCATCGGCTTTTCGCCCATGTTGAGCGAAGCCTGGATCACCGAACCGGCCCTCGCCGCCGACATCGAAGTGACGGACGTCTTTCACCAAACCCCCGGACCCGGCGCGGGGGAGCGCGCCTAGACGATGGAGCCCTCGACGATCCTACTGGCAGACTTGTGGCCCTGCCTGCAGGGCATGATCCCCGCCGCCTTGAGCACCAGCTCGCGCGACGGGGTGCCGAACATCACCTTCGTCAGCCAGATCTACTATGTCGATGCCGACCACGTAGCGATCTCCCACCAATTTTTCAACAAGACCCATCGTAATGTCCGTGAGCATCCGCTGGCCTGCGCGATGGTGCTCGACCCGCGAACCCTACAGGGCTATCGGCTGTATCTGCGTTACGACCACTCCGAATCATCAGGCCCGCTCTTCGATTCCATGTCGCTCCAGTTGCAAGCCATCGCGTCTTATGCCGGCATGACCGACGTGTTCCGCCTCCAAGCCGTCGACGTGTATCAGGTCTTACGCATCGAACGGATGGACGGATTTACCCGAACCCCGACACCGCCTGCCGGGGAGCAACCTTCACGCCTGTTGGTGGACCAGGATCTGGAAGGCTTACGGCTCCTATCGGAGCGCATGGGCCGGTGCGAACTGTTGGGAGACCTGTTGGAAAGCACGCTCCGATTGTTGGACGAGCGGCTCGGCTTTCGCCATTCGATGATTTTGCTGGCGGACGAGGCGAACGCCAAGCTGATCACCATTGCCAGCCATGGCTACTCCGACAACGGGGTCGGCTCCGAAGTGGGGATCGGGGAGGGCCTCATCGGCATGGTGGCCAGAGCCCGTTGTCCGCTCCGCCTGTCGGCCATCGACCACAGCCTGCGGTACGCCCGCGCGGTGCGGGGCCGCGTCGAAGCCGTGGACGGAGCGGAGGCGGTCTGTCGGGAAATCCCTCTCCCCGGGCTGCCCGGCGCCTCGGGACAACTTGCCGTGCCGCTGGTCTCGCACAAGTGCCTGATCGGCGTGCTGGCCGTCGAATGCACGGAACCGCTGGCCTTCATGGCTCGTGAAGACACGCTGTTGATGATCGTTGCCGGGCAACTCGCCGCCGGCATCGAACAATTGAGCCGAGAGGTGGAAGAACCTACGCCAGGCCCGGCGGTCCGATCCGCGACCAAGCCGCGCGCGACCGCCCCGCGCACGAGGCAATTTTCCTTTTTCCGTGCCGATGATTGTATCTTCGTGGATGGGGACTACCTGATTCGCAACACACCGGCCCGCATCCTCTGGCGTATCCTGACCCAGCATCGAGAAGCGGGCCGCTGCGACTTCACCAACCGCGAGCTGCGGATGGACGCCTGGCTGGGCCTGCCGGAATTCAAGGACAACTTGGAGAGCCGCTTGATCCTCCTTCGCAAACGCCTGGAACAGAAGTGTCCCGACATCCGCTTGGTTCCGCGCGGGCGGGGCCGGTTCGCGCTGGAAACTGAAGTAGCGATCGAGCTGGCTGAGCGAGGGAGTTAGGGAGGGTTTGCCCGCCAGCGCTCGTTCACAGGCCGAGACTGGCACGAATCAGGCGAATGAGGCGCTCGGGCGGCAATGCGGCATCGACCACCAGCGCATCGATCGGCTCTTCCAGCAATGCCAGTTGACTGGCGAGAAGGTCGGGCCCCATGAAATGGGCGGTCCGGCGGTCCAGCCGATCACGGAAGAGCACCTCACTGCCCCTGAGATAGACCACCCGCACCTGCTCCTCGACGCCCCGACGCACAGTCCGTCGGTAGTCTCGCGTCAAGATCGAGCAGGCCACGACAGCCGATTGCCCCCTGGACAGCACGTCGACCACGGCCGCATGCAGCTTAGCGAGCCAGGGCTGCCGATCCTCATCGGTCAGGGCCTGCCCACTCCGCATCTTTTCGATATTCCCCGGCGGGTGCAGGTCGTCACCATCGATAAACGTCCAGCCGAGGTTACCGGCCAGCGCGCGACCCACCACCGTCTTGCCTGCTCCCGACACGCCCATCACCAAAATGACCATGATGATGCGTACCTCCGACTCGGTAATAATCTGACGCCCCGTCAGGGAATTCCCGATTCCACGCCAGAGCCTGCGAGAGCATAGTAGGCGGGGTGCGAAACGACCACCAGGAAACGGTCCCGTGGAACGAAAGCTTCGCCGACGCTCCGGTTCCAGCCCCTATCGCTTTCACAATGTCAGACGCACGGAGCGGAAGTTTCTGTTCGTGGCGGTCACGTCTGCCATCATCTTGATGATGGTGCTCTCCGGCTTGATGTTCGACATCTACCACATCCACTAGCCGGACGCGGCCCATCGCCCCCGCATTGTGCTCCTCTCTCCCATCCACTATGATCGGCAGCCATCACCCGCGAGGAGCAGCCGGGACATACTACCTGCACCGCCTTGGACCACGGTACATGGGTTGGGTCGTTTATATCCTGGAATGCCGCGACGGGACCCTCTATACGGGCATCACGACCGACCTGGAGCGCCGACTGCGTGACCATGCCGCAGGGACGGCGGCGAAATATACGAGGGGGCGAGGGCCGCTTACCGTGCGTTACACCGAATCTACATCAGACCGACCCACAGCCCTTCAACGCGAAGCCGCCATCAAGGCACTGCCCCGTTCGGCGAAGCTGGCTTTGTTCGAACAGTCGCCGGCAATCCCCCTTTGGTGACCTCCCGGCCCGCTATTTAAAACCCACCACCATGCCGTCCGGTCCGGCCAATCGCTCGACCTTGGTGCGCCGGAATCCGACATCCTGCATCCAGCGGCGGCAGTCCGCGCCGGTGAAGTCGAAGCCGCCGTGCGTTTCGATCAACATGTTCAGGCTCATGAGCAAGCCGAAGGCGTTGCGACTGCGCGCATCGTCGATCAGCGCCTCGTGCACGATGAGGGCGCCGTTGGCCGGCAGGGCTTCGTAGGCCTTGCGGATCAGCATGATTTTCTCCTCCAAATTCCAGTCGTGGAGGATGTGCCCCATGATGATCACATCGCTCTCGGGCAGCGGATCCTTGAAAAAATCTCCGGTATGAAATCGCAGGCGTGCCCCCACGCCACGTTGTTGCGCATAGGCCTCGAAGATCGGGCGCACGACCGGCAGATCCATCCCCCCACCCCGGAGGTGTTTGTGCGCCAGCGCGATCTCCACCGCGACTCCGCCCTGCGCGCAGCCGACATCGGTAAAGGAGCGGTACTTCTTCCAGGGAAATTTCTTGGCAATGACCTGCGCCGCCCCAATGCTCAAACCGGTCATGGCCTTGAGAAACCCTTCGAGCCGTTCGGGGTCGGCATAGAGGGTGCCGAAGAAATCCTCGCCGGTCTTGACCTCGTTCTGCGCCTTCCCGGTCTGCAGTCCCTCGGTCAGCGAGCCCCAAAACCGGTAGAGCCGCGCATTCGCCATTTCAAGGATGCCGCCCACGTAGGACGGTTTGTTGCGGTCCAAAAACTTGGCAGCCTCCGGCGTATTGGCATAACGCCGGCCGGTCCGCTTCAACATGCCCAGCGCCACCAGAGCATCGAAAAAGTCCCGCGCACTGCGGGGATGCAGTTGCAAGCGGGTGGTCAAGGCTTCGGCCTCCATCGGTCCCTTGGCCAGTTCCGTGAAGAGGCCCAGTTCGACGGCGCTGAGCAGTGTCTTCGACCCCATGAACGCCGTACCCAGTTGCATGATTTTCGCTGGAGTCACGTGACGAGTCGCCACACCTCGCTCCTTTCACCGGAAAGTCCATCCATGTCGACGCTCCGCCGCGCCGCACGCGCGGCATTATCGGCCTCAAGAAGAAAATTCGTCAAGGCTGGAACGGTGGTGCCCGCCCTCGGGGCCGGGCCTTGACCCAATTACTCGGCAGGGCGCATGCTGCTGCCATGCAGAGTCAGGCCACTAGGACTCCGGCGCAGCGCCGGACTCTGTCGATCCTTGTCCTTCTCGCCTCCTCGATCGCGAGTCCCCTTCACGCCCCGGCATGGCCTGCCGAACGGTCGGAGACGGCGACCCTCTCGGGCCAGGAACTGCTGAAGATCGGCGAGATCCACGATGTGCAACAACATTGGCAGGAAACGCTCACCTACTACCGCCTCGCCCTCTCGACGTTCCGCGCCCAACAGCAGCCGCAGGGCATCGCCACATCGCTGGTGAAAATCGCCGCGGTGAACGAACGCCAGGGCAAGATTCGAGACGCGTACGATCTGCTCCGGGAAGCCGTGCCCTTGTATGGACGCACAAAGGATCGAGCAGGTCAGGCCCGTGCACTGCTCGCATTAGGCCGCATGTCGGCTCGGCTCGGGTACGGCGAGGAGGCGCGCTCCTCACTCTTGCAGGCCCAGGACCTCTACCGCCGAATCAAGCAGCCGGCGGGCCGCAATGAGACGCTGATCCACCTGGGACTCCTGGACATCGGCGAGGGTTCGATGGAACGGGGCTTGGTCTTGCTCCAGCAGGCGCAGCAGGATGCCCGGAGCCGCAAGGACATCGACCAGCAGTTGGCAACCTGGCTGGCGCTGGGCGACGCCCATGCGCTGGGCGATCGTCCGCAAGAGGCAGTTGCGGCCTATGACGCAGGCCTCGCCCTAGCGGAAGCGGAGCACCGAGTGGCTCTCGAAGCGAAGCTACAATTCCGGCTCGCCGCCGCAGCCGCCGCCGACGATCGGCTGGAGGATGGGATCCGGTCGGGAAAACGAGCGCTGCTGCTGTCGCAAACCCTGCACGATGTCGAGGCCGAAGCCGCCGCCTGGTCCCTGCTGCACGACTTCTATCGCCGAGCGGATCGGCCCGAAGCCGAAGAAGCCGAACAGCGCGCCCTCACGCTCTATCGGAACCGCAGCTTCTCCGTGCATGGAGGCAGATGACTCAGCCGACCGACCTGGTCACGCGCCAGGCCACCGCCATCGCCACCAGCAACATCATGCTCGACAGCAAATAGGGCGCGCCCGGAAGGTGCCAATCGGCCTGCGGCCCGATGAAGGCGGCGAAGGTTTGCGTGAAGAGGGTCGGGCCGATCAAACCGGCAATGCCGGTGAGGCTCGCAATCGCGCCCTGCAACTGGCCCTGTTCCGTGGGACGCACCCGCCTGGTCATGAACACCTGCGCCGAGGGGCCGGCCAGCCCCCAGAAGGCCATCACCGGAATGCCCAGGCAATAGAGTTCTGGAGTGGGCGCCAGCCCATAGATGGCGAAGCCCATCGCCCCGCACAGCAGGCCGGTGATCAAGGTGCGGCGCTCGCCCAATCGCGCCGTGATCGGTTTCACCAAGGCTCCCTGCACAACCATCGCGCAGGCCCCGACCGCCGCCAACGTAAACCCGACCGCCGACGGCCCCCAGCCGTAGCGATAGCCCAGATACAGCACTGCCACGCTCGGCAACACGCCGTGGGCCAGGTTGACTAAAAAGTTGGCGGTGGCGAGGCCGAAGAGTTCGTGGTGCGAGCGCAGGAGATTCAAAGCCCCCACCGGGTTGGCCCTGCGCCAGTTGAACGGCGCCCGGCGGTCGCGAGGCAACGATTCCGGCAGCACGAAGAACCCATAGGTCGCATTGAGCAAACTCGTAGCCGCCGCGCCCCAAAAGGGCCAACGAGGATCCACAGCCCCCAACAGCCCCCCCACGATAGGGCCGAGGATGAACCCCAACCCGAACGAGGCGCCCATCAATCCGAATGCGGCGGCGCGTTTGTCCGGCGGCGTCACGTCGGCGATATAGGCGCCGGCGGTACTGAAGCTCGACGAGGCGATGCCGGAAATCACTCGCCCCGCAAACAGCCACCCCACGTTGGGGGCCAGCGCCATCAAGATGAAATCGAGGCCGAGCCCCAGGTTCGAGAGCAGGACCACCGGACGGCGGCCGAAGCGGTCGGAGAGCGCCCCCTGAATCGGGGAGCAGACGAACTGCATCAAGGCCCAAGCCGTGCCCATGAGACCGTAGATCGAGGCCGCCATCGCCGTGTCGCCGCCCAGGAACTCCTCGACCAGCTTCGGCAACACCGGAATGATGATGCCGAACGACAACATGTCGAGCACGACCGTAACGAGAATGAAAAAGACCGCCGCGCGCTGCGGCGGCCCTGCGACCGCTGGCGAACTCATGGGCCCGGCCATGGTAACAGGCTCGCCGATCCGGCGCATAGAAAAAGCCGGCCACCGCTCGTTTCTGCTACTCTCCGGGCATGCCTGTGCCGCTCCAAGCCTTTCTGCTCATCTTCGTCGCCGGAGCAGCCCTCCGCTCAACGGGTGTGCTTGGGAAACCACATGCCGAGCGGCTGGCGTGGTTCGTGTTTTCCTTCAGCCTCCCGGCGACCATCCTGATTTCGCTCGACCGTACCGCCTTTGCGCCCACCGCCTGGAAACTGCCGCTGGCTGCCTGCCTCGTCACGCTTCCCATGTTGCTAAGCGCCTGGTGGTTGTCCCGCTTGTTGCGCTTGCCTCGCGCTACCCAGGGCGGATTTCTCATCGCCACCGGCTGTATCAATTCGGTGTACTTCGCCTATCCGGTCGCCCTCGCCACATTCGGCGAGCAAGGGTTGGCACAGGCCATCCTGTTCGACTTGGGGCAAACCACCTTGACGCTCACGGTGATCTACGGTCTCGCGGTGTGGTACGGAGCCGCAGGGGGCAGCATGAAGCCGGCGTTGAGGCGATTCCTGTCCTCCCCGCCGCTGTGGGCCCTTGCCGTGAGCCTGCTGCTCAGCCTCCTCGGGTGGCACCTGCCGGCATGGCTCCTTCAGGCCTTGACCCCGCTCCACCTCACGACCACGCCGCTGGCAAGCCTGGTCCTGGGTCTGGCGATCAGCTTTTCGGCCCTGCAGCGCACTCTGTCCTTGGCCTTGGTGGGTGTCGCCTGGCGGATGGGAGGCGGATTCTTGTTGGGACTGGGAGCGGCCTGGCTGTTGAGCCTTAGCGGGATCGAACGGGCGATCGTCCTGTTGGTTGCCGCGATGCCTTCCGCCATCACCGCCGTCATCTTCGCGACAGACACGAGTTTGGACGAAGACCTCGTCACGTCCATCGTGGCCCTGTCGATCTGCCTTGGCGTCATCCTCCTGCCCTGGTTACCTCACCTCGCGCAGTTCCTGGAGAGATAGACTGTGTGAACTTCGGCACGGCCTGTGAGGTTTTTGTGACGGGCAAGATTTGCCTGCTGCGGTTTGCGACAGCGTTTCAGGCCTGACAGCCCTCCCAGTGGCGCCATTTTCTTCCAACCGGCCCCTGATGACCGCCTCCAGACAAAGCAAACCTCGGTACGCCCCTTGCTCTACGTAGTGGGAAGGAGGAGGAACTCACCATGCATGACGCAGAACTGTGGGCCCGTTGGTATATCTGGCTCTTGGCCCTGCCGGTCGTGGTCATCGGCACGCTGATTCGCGATTGGGTGGGACAACGTCGCCTGCCGCGCACGCGCAAGAGGCCGTGAGGCTCGACGGCTCCGCGCCCTCTCGAATCACCGGTTTGATTGACGAACCGTCGATCTCCCACTTCGGACCTCAAGGCGAACCTGATCGCGGCGGAACGCGACCTTCGTCAGCTGTCTAGGGTCCATCTCCCGCAACTCCAAGATGGAGTCATCGGCACAATCCCCGGCGATACGAGATCCGTCCTCAGCAGCCGCCCGAACTCGTCGCATCCCATCCTGCCTATGATCTCGACGGCGAACTCATGCTCTCGCCCGCGCACACTCAAGTCGTGGGAGTTCATTATCATGCAGACCATCCGGTTGGGTCCTGCATGGGTATCTGGCCACACCGTCGGATCCGAGTCTTTCAAGAAATGGAACGGTTTCTCTCCGCCCACCTCGACGAGGCCGTCTCCACAAACTCCCTGCACAACGAGGAGTGAAGGGCTCGGCTCGGCCCGTATCGGATGCGATACGCGTTTGTATCCGATGCGATACCGCTTTATCGATTGCTCGGCTTCCCTCTCCCGTCAATGCACGCGCATCTGCCTGATCTGAGAGAACCCGACAGCAGGGCGGGCTGTGGCGCAGAGTTTGCCTCCTCCGGTCGCATCAACGATGACCACAGAGAACATGGAGGTCCCCATGGATGCGCATGACCATCGCTCTGGGTTCAGCCTTCCCCCGGTAACATGGGTACTCCCGCTCATGATGCTGACCTTGCCGGGCTGTGTCCCCCCGCCGCCCCATCAATTCGTACCGGGCGGACCGATGGGCGAAGCGAGTCAAACTCTCCCGGCCCCCCGCCCAGCCGGTGAGGAAGAGGTGCGGGCGATGTTGGCCGAATCGTCGCGCGCGCTTCAACCGACTTCGGATCCCCTCGATTTGCCGCCACTGCTGCGACGCATCGAGGAGACGGCCAATTTCAGACAGAGGCAACGGCTGATCGATCGTTATCATCATGCGGCACTCCTCCTGCCGGTCGAAGCGCGCCATCAAGCGTTTCAGCAATTGCGGGAGACGATCGACCGCCAAAGGGGCGGCCAGTGATCGTCGCGTAGCCCAAGCGCACGTGCAAGGAGCAGCTCTTGTCGCTCGGAAGAAAGGATGCGGCCATGACATACAGACACAAGACAACCCAGGTGGTGCTCGGTGCGTGCCTCGCATTGGCCGGACTCTGTCTTGCCGCACGGTCCGTCGAGGCCCACGATTGGTTGGGCGACTGCGTGGTCGATTTCGATCATTCGTTCGCACTGACCTACATCTACGGCCAGGCGAGAGGAAACTTCGGCTCTTCGACCGGCATGAATGCAGCCGGCGATCTGGAGGTGTGCGACCCATCCACGCATAGTGCCTGCTGGACCTATCGCCACCGCTGCTTCAACAATTACATCAACGTGGAAGACATGACCTACGGCCATATCCATCTGGTCTTCGACAGTCCCAGTCTGCTCGCGCCGTGCTTTTCAGATCCGGGCGACGGGTATGGAGCCGGGTATGGGCGACCTGTGGGGAACGGCTGCGTGGCGGCAGACTGGATCCATGAACCGAGAACCCTAGGCACCCACGCGAAGGACCATTGGATCAAGATCTGGATGGAAGATCGGGTCACGCATCAACCGAGGGTGTTCGACATGCCGATCATCCGCGTCGCGGGCACCGAGCCGATCCAATTCTGGTTCCGCAAGAACGATAGAAGTTGGTGGTACTGGTCGAACCTCGCTCCCAATCCCTGGTTGGTGGGCGGCTGGGTGTACGACGTGACGGAGGTGCGGATCAGAGGCGCGCAGGCCGCGAACGGCCCGTACTTCATCGGGGCGTTTTTGATCTTGGACTAGAGGGGATCGAAGGATCTGAGGATCTGCACCCAACGAAACAAATGGTGCGCGTTCAACGCGGGAGCGTCGTCCATCGGTGGCAAGATAAACGGCTGGGCCTTTATGGTCGTAGCGACGCTCATCGTTGCACCTCCCTTATGACCGGCAGTCGATTGTTGCGGTTCACTGAACGCTTGTCACTGGCGACGCATCACAAGAGATGGTTGCTGGCACCGCTTTTTATTTCCAACCTACTGTTTACCCCACGACTTGGTACCGATCACGTGTGCCCGTAATGAGTTCGGGCCGTGAGCTTGCACTCTTCGACGATCCGCCGGATACTTAGTGGCAGGTCACAAACGATGCATAGAACGAGACCTGACTTCGGATATTGACTCGACCGGTTGCGAACCTTCCCGCACAGGACCTGGAGGCCTGATTAGCCATGCGCACGCTTGCACACAGACCCACGGCGACTCAACGGGCTGAGCGGCCTGAGCACATGATGGGAAATTACACCCTCTCGCGGATGCTGCGGCACCCTGCGAACGAGCGCGACAGCGTTTCGACCGGGCCGATATCAGATCGCTTCGGACACGACTTTGGCCGGATCCCCGTCGATCCCCTCAACGCAGCACGCATGCAGAGGAAACTCGTCATCAACAAGCCGGGGGATGAATTCGAGCAGGAAGCGGACCGCATAGCCGACCACGTGCTGCGCAAGCCCGGGACGAAGGCGCAGCAGCCAAGCCGAGCACAGGAGCGCCTACAGACCGCGCGCGTCCGAACCGGCGAGACGGAGCCGCTTGCCGCGCCGTCCATCGTGCAGGCAGTTTTGGCTAGTCCCGGACAGCCTCTCGACGCGGCGACTCGAGCTTTCATGGAGCCCCGCTTCGGCCACTCCTTCGCCAACGTGCGTGTCCACAGCGATGACCGCGCGGCGGATTCGGCCCACGCAGTCGGCGCCCGAGCGTACACGGTGGGCCCTCACATCGTGCTCGGGGAGCAAGCCCCGATGCACTCCTCTGCCGGCCGTCACCTGCTCGCTCACGAGCTCGCACACACGATCCAGCAGGGCGGCCAGTCCAATTCCGGCGAAGATGCCCGTGGTCCCGTCTTGCAGCGAGACGTACTCGGTGCGGTGGGTGAGGCCCTCACCACGCCCTTCGAAAACCTCAGGAATCCGACCGACTTCCTCGCGCAACCCCTGACCGCGGTGTTTGACGGGGTTGTCACCAGCAACATCGCTGTCGCCGCGGCGATCTCTGTGCCGGGGAACTGGCACTCGACCGTGCTTGAGTATGCCGTCGCCAACCCGCTTGACGGCGCCATCCTGATCCCGGCACTGGGACGGCTCGCGAGCTTTTGGCGTGGCGGCTGGATCATGTCCCTGCAACCGGGGGCGGCGGCCATGACCCTCGACGATGACGTCTTCGTGTCGGGCAATCTGAGCCTCTCCACATTCGTGCACGAACTCGTGCACGTGTTGCAGTACACGATCCTCGGCAAAGTCGCGTTCCTGGAGAGCTACTTCGGCTTGAGTGGCGCGACCATCGCCTACCGCTGGGCAACGGGACAGCCGCTGAACGTCATGCGCAGCAGCCCACACGAGGAGCAGGCATATAACCTCCAAGCTCGCTTCAACTCGTGGTATGCGGCCAACAAGGGCGGCTCGGCCGGCTCGGTGACCGTGTAAATCAGTCCGACCTTCCCCGCAAACATTTACAATCAGGCCGGGCCTCGCGTATCTTGCTGATTACGTACTTTTTCTTCACCAACTGGGCACGGGCCGCTATGATGCGCGGATGAACAGTTTCGATCGGGCCATTCTCAGCTTCTTCAATCAGTTCGCCCAATACTCCTGGACCATCGACAGCCTGATCATGACGATCAGCGACAGCGACCTGCTGAAGGGGTATCTCAGCCTGCCGCTGCTCTGGTGGGCCTGCTTTCGCGGGCCCCGGCAAGAGGAGGATCGACGAACGGTCTTACTCACGCTCGCGGGCACCCTGTCGGCGGTGGCGGGCGCTCGACTTCTTCAACTTACCCTGCCCTATCGGGCCAGGCCGATCCACACCGCCGACCTGCAGTTCACCCTTCCCTACTCCATGCCGGCTGATTTTCTCGCAGGATGGAGTTCTTTCCCCAGCGACCATGCCTCCCTGTTCTTCGCCCTCGCAACCGGACTGTGGCTGGTCTCTCCGCGGCTCGGCCTGTTCGGGTTTCTGCACGCGGGGCTGCTGGTGTCGTTTCCGCGCGTCTATGTCGGCCTCCACTTTCCGACCGATATCCTGTCGGGGGCACTCCTGGGGGTGACTGCTGTGATGGTGATGTGGAAATGCCGGGGGGGGTTGATACACGGGTATCTCGACGGCATCTTGCAGTGGAGCCGTTCCAGCCCGCACCTATTCTATCCCGCGTTTTTCATTTTGACTTCCGAGCTGGCGCACCTCTTCAAGGACTCCCGCTGGCTCGCCGAAAATCTCTGGCACCTCGTCAAGGCAAGCATCGGTCACTGATTCACGCCGCCGCTCAGCTGGTCAGCGATTCGTGCAGGACGGAGACTTCCGCATCCTTCGGAAATGCGGCGCCGAGTCGGATGGTCCGAGCCGGACCCCGCAGGGTGACACGCATCCGGCGGCCATCCCAGGCCCAACCGATCGAGCCGCCCGGAAGGGCCAGACCGGACACGGCCATGGGCTCTGAACGCCAGTCTGCAACCATCCCGGCCCCGATCACGACCGTGGAATCGGGCCCCTG
Source organism: Nitrospira sp. (assembly GCA_015709715.1). Classification (NCBI taxonomy): domain Bacteria; kingdom Pseudomonadati; phylum Nitrospirota; class Nitrospiria; order Nitrospirales; family Nitrospiraceae; genus Nitrospira; species Nitrospira sp. The sequence goes on along the minus strand of CP054184.1, from coordinate 2,936,298 downwards.
CTCTTCCACGTAAGCCAGCATGTCCTGCTGCAATTTCAGCAGTAGGGCCGCCGCCTCATAGTCCGGCGAGACTACCGCTTCATTGCGCCATCCCCTGGCGAATTGCCATCCGTCCGCGATCTCCTGCCGATTCGAGCGCGGAGCGTCCCACGTATAGAGTCCGGGCGAGGCTTGTCGATTCCACAACCGCCGCAACAGGGCCCAGACGGCCTCCGGCTGCTCCAAACGTAACGCTTCGTGAGCCCGGGCCAGCTGCCCGACGATGGTCGACGAGTCAGAAGGGGGCCGATAGGCCACCATGGGCAGGATCTCGGCCAAGGCCGCATGAATCGACTCCGTTGGTTGCTGCCGCTCCCAGCTCTCGTGCAAAGCTTGAGCCTGGGTCCGCCATCGGACCGCCTGACGAGCCTTACCGAGACGATCCGCAAACTGCGCTGCGGCCAGGAGGCCGCGATAACTGACGGCATTCACATACCATGTCGGCCATTCTTCGCCCACGCGCCCCACGATCAGCCCCGCTCTCGCCGGTTGGGCGACCAGTGCGGTCTTGGTCCGTTGCCCATGCTTGAAGTTGTGCGGAGAAGGGACCGCGTAGGTTTCCACGACCGGCTCCTGTGCCGTCAGCATGCGCTCGATGCGCCCGGCCTTTCTCACGATATGCGGCCACAACCATTGATCGTGCACGGGATCGGCAATATAGACAGCCGCCTCGGTGAGGGCCCAAATCGTGAGGCCTGGTGCATCCGCCTCAGGCCCCGCGCCGCCGCCGAAGTCATGCGTTCCCAGGAATTGGGAGAGGGCACGGCTGACACGAGGATCTCCAGCCCGCGCCAGAGCGCTGGCAATGTAGGCCCCCGGGCGATGCCAGGCGCGATAAAACAACACCGGGTCTCCCGGCCTGGTTTCATCGTCGACCAGACTCATCATGAGATGGGCAGTCTGCGCCTGCATGGAGGCGTGGAAGCGCGGCTCCGGTAGTGTCAGCTGAAGCGGCTGAGGCGCCGGGCCGTAGAAGGCCTTTCGCTCTACGGGCGCCAGCCTGTCGGATACGACCACCCGGATTTCTTCTCCGATCTTTGCCGCCTTGTCGGAGAAGGTCAGGCGGGCATAGCCCCAACCAGACTCCCCGCTCCAGGAGCGGCCGGACGACGCCGTGGTCATCCACCCCGTGGCATTCTCGTCTCCCAAGGCCACCCTCTCGGGCGAAGGGCTCGCGCGCACCGACCAACGATGGTTGATGCCTACCAACCCGCGCTCCCATTCCAGCGACGTCACGGGGCCGCCGGCAGGTCCCACGCTCCTGATGACCACGGCGGGCACGTGATGCGTGCGATTCGTGAAGCGCAGTTCCCAGTGCGTCGCATCGAGCCTGGACCAGGTGGCCTCGTAATAGGGTGTCTGCGTGGCGATGGCCGGCACCTGCGGGTGAGCGGACGGCACGAACTCCTGGTGGATCTCATGCAAGGGGATCGTCTTGCTGGTCACCACGGGATTGCCCTTGTCATCACAGAGCCAGAGCGACACGCCAAAACTGGATAGCTGCGGGCTAAAGTCTCCGCCGGGCTCATGGTAAGCCGTCCCGCCTTCCGGAGCGCCGGGTACCGCAAGCGGCACATGCCCGACCGATCGCGGCCACAAGCGATCGGGATCCTGGCGCATCATGTCGGTCATCAGGTGGCGTTGCGGCGTGAATTGCATGGCCTGGTCTCTGGCCGTTTGAAACTGCTGCCAATTGTTCACCGCGACAGAGACGGCGAGCAGTCCCGTCAGCGCCACGACCACACGACGGCCCGATCCGAGCGTGCCCAGCGCCCCCACCGCCAAGAGGAGAGGAACGAAATTCAGACTGTACGTAAAGGTCTCTTCGCCGTAGAGCAGGTGCAGCACCAATTCGAACGCCAGCAGGCCGCCCAACACCTGCCGGAATCTGAGCTGGCGCCCCGATGTCACCAGGCGCCACCCGCCGATGAGGAACAGGGCCGACCAAAGGCCGACGGCGAACAGGCTCAAGAGCCCGGCCGACCCAGGCCTGGAAAACTGGAAGGTGAGGCGTTCGGGCAGCCGAAACGAATCGTCCGTGGCCTTGACGTAGGCGTCGTCCTCCATGAGTCCCACATGGGGTGCCACGACGCTATGAAAGAAGAACGAGGAGAGTACCTTCAACGGTCCCCCGGCTTGCGGATGGTTGATGAACGACTCCTCGCCGCGTGCGCCGATGAAAAACTCCGCCGTCGGAAAGATGATTTTTTGCACTCCCCACAGCAGCACCACCACACAGAGGGCATTGACGGACAGTTGTACCGCCTGCTTCCACGGCCAGCGTGCGAGCGTCATCAACAGGCCGGCCATCCAGTTGGTGACCGTGACGCTCAGGCTGAAGGCGCTGGCCACGACATAGGCCGCCGCTCCGAGCGGACGGCGCTCGGTGTAGAGGACGAGCAGGAGCGTCAGCATGATCGACAAGGAGCCCCAGGTATAGGAATTGGGAATCGGAAGCCAGAAGAGGGACGAGGCACTGGCAAGGCCCAGCAGGGTGAAAATGAAGGCATCGAGCCTGCGACAGCCGATCAGGCGAACGAGGGCATACAGGGCCCCCGCCCACAGGCCGGCCACGAGCGCGCTGAGCAAGACGGCGGCCTGCAGAGGATCGAGACCCAGCCCCTGCTTGAGCAGATACACGGGCACGAAGGTGATGAGCGAGAACAGGGGGTGGACCGAGGTGCGGTAGTGATCGTCCTGCACGCGGGTCATATTCGACACTTCGCGGAGTGTGTCCGCCTCGAACCAAAGGTCCATGGACTGCAGGAGAAACGGCGGAATCCTGCTCACAATCGCGAGACAACCCACGCTCACCACCACCGCCAGGAGTCCCGCCACCAGCCAATCTCGACGATCCCATTCCCACGGGTCTGCGGTGCGCCCGCACCCGGACGGCCGGCGCAGCTCCCCGCAATCCTGCGCGGCATGCGGGGGACCATGGGTCTGCGCGCGGTGAGAACGATGGAGTTGTGCGTGATCCATAGGTACGAGCGCCCTGCTGAAACAATACCGCCGCTAAAAAAATACCGGCCCGTCATGCAGTCTGGTGGCTGCAATGCCAAATGGAGTCGCTGTGAGGGAAGTGGGACCGGTATCTGGGATTAGGAAAGAACGACTCTATGTTCTTAACAGACGAAAGCGGGCGGTGCAACCAGGCAAGCCGGAATAGATCCGTTTCGATCGTTGGCGCTCTTTGGCGCGTGAAACTGTTTCGACCATGCGACAGTCACCCCGCTTAAAACCCGACGGACAGGCCCACCGTTCCCTGCAGGGCGGTTCGATCGGATGGGCCGACGAACTCCGTGCCGATGCCGCCGTCGAGCACCATGCGCGAGGTCAATTGGTGGCGAATTCCGACCTCGACGCCGGTGTGGTTGCGCAGGCCCTGGAGATCGGACTGACGGGTGTAGATGCTGACGATCAACGTGTCACGAAAACTGTTCGGATACCCAAGGGGGTAACTCACTGCCGCGACAGCACGATAGGCGCCGGGCCGCTCCTGTCCCTGCGGCGAACCGATCACGGTATACCCGGCATTGAGGTGCGCCCGGAGATGTCCGAACGAGCGTGTGAGGATGCCGGTGACCTGGGTATCCACCCCCTTCGAATTGACGCCGGTCGGCAGGTCCGCCTCCACGCGTAGGGCCAGCGCCGGGAGCATAATCGTCTCCGTATTGAAGTTATACAGCACGCCCAGGTGGAGATCGCCCGACTTGTTGGCACCGACGATCGAACGGGGATCGGTGAACAGGTCGCCTTGAATCTCGATCTGCGTATTGTCGAAGGCGCCGTAGATGATCTGCGGTTGAAACGTGACGCTGGTCCGCCCCGTTCGACGGTCGTTGAAGCGCACGCCGCCCTCTAGCCCGATCTCGCCCTTCGGCACTGGGTACGCGTCTTCCATTCCGATCGGCCGGTTGGGATCGAGGTTGTCATGGTCCAACGCCGCTGCCGACGCCCCTGTCAAGACCGCCGCACAGGCCAGCATGCGAATCAGAATTATTGTGAGCGCCGGTTTCAATGGTGATGCTCCTCGCCGGATGCGGCGCGCTCGATCATCGGATTCGTCGCATCGGCGCTCGCGAGGTAGTAGTTGTTGAGTACTCGATAGATCTCGGCGCGCTTCGCCTCCCACGTCGGCAGCCGTTCGCTGGTGAGAATGTCACTGATGTTGTCGTGCAGCATGTGCAGATTGTCGAAGATGTTGGCCAACTCCGGATACCGAGCGGCAAAGGCCTGGCTGTAGTCCGCCGTCAGCGGCATGAAGGTCCAGTGCACCGGCGGACGCGCGAGGTAGCCGCGATACGTGACGAGGATCGGCCTCACCGCCTGCGTTTTCGCTGCGAGATCGGGAGCGGCCTGCAAGGGGTCATACACGGCCACCTGCAGATAGTGATAGGACCAGATGGTCGCATTAAAGAGGGGAAACCGCTGCCTGAACGCGCGCGAATAGGGGAACTGATCCAGCCGACGGTGGTCCAGACGCTTCGAGGTGATCGCGTAGGCGCTGCGTCGGTAATAGGCCAGTACGTCGCGGATCGCTCGGTCTTTGTCCGGCTCGTCGGACACGACAATGTCATACGTCGCCCGATGCAGGGCATGCGCTTCGTCGAACGTGTTTTGCGCCCGCCACGCCAGCTTCATGTAGGTCGGCGCAATGGCTTCCTCGTTGGGATTCAACCGAGGTTTCGTGGCGATGAACGCCAGGGTTTCCTTGCGCGCGCGCTCCTCGATCGCAGGCACGTCCGACCCACCCGTCAGCAACAAATTCTCGTAGAGATTGGAATGGCCGAAGTCCACGCCGTTGAACTCGCTGTCGAGTTCGGCAAGGTCCTCCCGCAATGCGAAATTCCAGAGCGCGCGATAGTAGAATCGTTTATCGCGGGGTTCGAACTGGGTACAGGCGGCGAGCGTGACGGCGGTGACCGCCGTCACGATGAGGATCATGATCCGCATGGGCGACCGTACGCCTCCTCAGCCATGGTGGTGGGCATGGACGAGCGCATGCCCCTTGCCCCTCGCGATCAACCAACGGTTCACCGGAAGTGCCACGACTCCAGCGAGGAGCAACGCGACGCCCAAGCTCCCCCAAAACAGGGGATCGCCCAGCCCCGCTTCCATCGCGCCGGGAATCACCATCATTATGGCATTGTCCGCCAACTCCATCGTCGCCATGGACAGGGTGTCCGATGCCAGGGCCAGTGAGAGCGCCGTTCCCCAGGCCATGCCGGACCGGCGCAGAGGCCACAGCGTCATGGCGTACCCAAAGACGAAGGCCAGGAAGACGGCCAGCCCGACCGTCGGCCAATTGCCCCATCCCAGAGCGGTCCCCAGGACCATGCCCAGCACTTCCCCGATCGTGCAACCGGTCAAGCAATGGAGGGTCGCTATGAGGGCCGTGCGGTTGAGGGACGCACCGCCATCTCCGCTCGCTCGGTGGCAATGCTGATGAGGAACCTCATGGTGAGTGGCTTCGTTCGCGAGGATCGCTGTGCTTGCTTCGTGTGTAACCATCATCCCCTCCCTGCCAGTGGTTGATCATGTCCTTGCAGCCCTACAGACGGAGCGGAAGACGGAATCTTACAGTGCCGATTTTCGAGGTGCGAAATGGGCCGATGCGAGGGGAACGGCTGTTACTCGCAGGTGCAATTCAAGCAGCCATGCCGAGTGCAGACACCGCAGGATCGCTCCAGGGCGGTCCGCAGGGCTTGCCGCGCACGATGGAGGCGCACGGTGAGATTGTTGACCGTCACCGCCAACTCATCTGCCACGGCCGCAGGTGGTTGACCGTCGAGATCGATCCGCCGGATTAGGTCGGCATAGGCGGGACGCAAGGACGGGAGGAGGCGCTGGAGGCAGGCGCAGATCGTCGGACGCAACTCATCCAGGGCCGGGGTCCGGTCCTCACCGGCGGTGACGAGTTCCTGCAAGAGGGCATCGGTTTTTCTGTTCTCCGCGGCCCGAGACCGATAGGTATCGATAATGGCATTGCGGAGGATGCGATAGAACCAGGCGACGACGTGCTCCGTCTGTGGGCGGGCATGTTGCCGCTCGACGGCCCGCAAGAGGCTTTGCTGCAGGATATCTTCGGCCAAGGCTTCGTCCGACAGACGCCGGCGGACGAAGGCCCGAAACTCGGACTCGTGGCTCAGCAGGTCCTGAAGGATCTGCTTCCACTCCTGCCCTGCAGAATTCCCCATCTTCCATTCCTCCCACCGAAATCCGACTGCCCATCCGATCCATGACTCCGCTTGTACCAAAATACGTCGATCTTGCCAACGGCCCCCTGTTCAGTCGTGACACAAGGCCGCAAAAGGGCTTGATATGACCATTCGAGACATGCTTGACTGGCACGACAGTGTTCTCGCTTGGTTGGATGGAGGGTTTGCATGCCGCATGGAATGGTTCGTGGTTTCTGGGTCCTCGCCGTCCTGCTCCTCTCACTTCCTTCTCACGCCGCCGACATCCCGGACACCGTTCTCGCCCCCCTGAAATCCCTCGTGGGAGAGTGGAAGGGGACCGACAGCGAAGGCAAAGTCTATAGGGTTACCTATGCCTACAGCTCGGGCGGCACCAGTCTGACGGAGACCTTCGTTCCGCCGGACACCCCCCCCATGACGACCATGTATTACGGCGACGGCGAGCAACTGATGTTGACCCACTACTGCTCTCTCAACAATCAGCCGCGCCTGCGCACGAACTGGCCGAAGGAGACGGACAAGGAGCGCCCGTTGGTGTTCACCTTCCTGGACGCCACCAACCTCAAGAACCCGAGCGACGTGCACATGCATCAGTTGACCATCGAGATCAAAGACCACGACCATTTCACCCAAACCTGGATCTTGAGCAAGGCCGGGAAGGACGTGCCGAAAACCTATACCTTCGAGCGCGTGAAGTAAGGTCTTCACGGACCGCCGACCCTCACAGGAGTACCCCATGCCGTCACCAACTCCGCAGGAAGTGATCGACTCGCAACGTCAGGACTGGAATCGCGTCGCCGCCGGGTGGGACAAGTGGGATCAGTTTTTCAATCGTAACATGACCTTCATCAACCACCGTCTGGTGGCCGATGCGCGGCTGCGGCCTGGGTTGCGGGTCTTGGATCTGGGGTCGGGGACGGGATACCCGGCCCTGCTGGCCGGTGAGGTCGTGGGACCAGAGGGCAGCCTCGTCGGGATCGATCTCGCCGACTCCATGTTGGAGGTGGCGCGACGGAAGGCGAAGGAGCGGGGGCTCACCCACGTGACCTTCCGCACCGGCGATGTGACGGCCTTACCGTTTGAAGGCGGGTCGTTCGACGCCGTCATCAGCCGATTCTGTTTGATGTTTTTACCGGAGATCCCCAAGGCGATTGCGGAGATCGTGCGGGTGTTGAAACCGGGAGGCTATGTGTCGGCGGCTGTGTGGGCCGGACCGGATAAGAATCCCTATCTTCGGATTCCCATGGATATCATCAAGACCATCATTCCCTTGCCGCCTCCCGACCCTGAGGCGCCCGGTATCTTTCGGCTCGCTCGCCCCGGCGACCTGGCCGGCATGTATGGGCGGGCCGGTCTGACGGGAGTGTGTGAGGAAGAATTTACCGCCGAGGTGACGTTCGCCACGGCGGAAGAATTCCTCCGGAGTTTGATGGATGTTGCCGCGCCGATTCAAAACTTGTTCGCGAAGCTGACGCCGGATCAACGGACGCAGGCGGAACAGGGGATCATCTCTGCCGTGAACGACCACCGACGGCTGCAGGGCATCGTGCTCCCCATAGCCGTCCGGTTGGTCGGCGGGCGCAAGGCCGGTTAGTCCTTCATTTTTTCTTTCAGCTCGTTCACTTTGCCCTTGGCGCGCTCACCCGCGCCCTTGACCTTGCCCTTGGCCCGTTCCAATTCGGCCTTGGCGTCATTGCCCTTCATCTCTTCCTTCAGCGCCTTTGCCTCGCCCTTCATCTCTTCGAACTCGGCCTTCGCCTCCCCCTTCCCCTTTTCGATCTGGGCCTTTACCTCACCCGCCCCGGCATTGAGCACGAATCCCGACAACATGCAGATCGGCACGATTGCTGCGGTGATGACTGTACGCATGGCCCCTCCGACTGTAAGTGGTGAACTGCTGGTACGGTTCTACTCCTGTGGAGCACCGGCCCGAACTGGTCAAATCCCTAGTTGCAAGCCGACCCGCCCCCAGGCGAAATCGTCCTTGAATTCATCGTGCGAATTGACCAAGCTTGCCTCTCGTCCCATACGTAGGGCAAGCTCCCAACAGGAAGGAGGCCGTTCATGCGACAGATCCTCTATGCCGGCGTCATCGGCGTGTTGCTGTTGAGTTCCGGTGGGTGCAGTTACTTGTTTTACCCCCAGGCCAAGGAGTTCGCCGAACGGGCCAAGGGCGCCGACAACGTCGAGACCCTGCTCAACCTGACGGCGATGATGGAGTCCAGCGCCAAGGCCGCGCAAAGCGGATCGGGCCATGACCAGGGCCTGCGCGATCTGCACAACCAGTTCCATGCCTTTGACGACTCGCTCTGCGCGGTGGACAAGACCAGGCGCGAGACACCTGCCTTTGCGCTTGCGGTGACCCACAACAAGGAGCTCTGGGCCATCTTCAAACGGACGTGGAAGTTCAAGGACGAGCAGCCACAGCGGAGCCAACACCTTGAGCTGTTCGCCACGGAAGTGCGCGAACTGCGCGAGACCTTGCAGAAATTGAAATGACCGGAAGCGGCCCTCTCCCCCTCGCCCGTCACGCAGGGGAGGCCGCAACCAAGGAACGGTCCCCATGCCGCGTATCGGCTCTCAGGCCGGCAGACCCGCTCCCCGCGGACTGCCGGCACTCCTCATTGGGACCCGCAAGGGTGCGTTCATCTTGCAGGGAGACGAGGCACGACGGCGCTGGGCCCTGTCCGACCCGATCTTTCTCGGTCATCGCGTCCACCATCTGGTGATGGACCCGCGGGACGACCACACTTTACTGATGGCCTGTCGCGCACCGGGCCTTGGCCCCACGGTCTTCCGCTCCGTCGACCGGGGAATGAGCTGGACCGAGGCGTCGGCCCCGCCGATCTTCTCCAACTCCCTGCGCAGCCTGCCGGAGTTGACGATCGACCATGTCTGCTGGCTATCGCCCGGCCACCCCCGTGAACCGGGTGTCTGGTACGCCGGTACTTCTCCGCAGGGCCTCTTCCGCTCGGAAGACGGTGGCGTCAGTTGGTCGGGCGTCAACGGGTTCAACGAGCACCCCCTCCGTATCGAATGGACCGGAGGAGACCGACCGGGTGCGACCCTGCACTCCATTCTGGTCGACCCGAGAGATCGGACGCACCTCTACATCGGGCTGTCCTGCGGCGGGGTCTTCGAAAGTTTCGACTGCGGCGTCTCCTGGTCCCCGCTCAACCAGGGCTGTCGCGCCGACTTCCTGCCCGTCGCCGACCCGGCGTTCGGCCATGACCCCCACTGCGTACAACTCCACCCCTTGATGCCCGATCGCCTGTATCAACAGAATCACTGCGGCGTGTACCGCATGGATCGCTCCGACGGCCGATGGGTCCGCATCGGCGAAACCGTGCCGGCGGAGGTCGGGGATGTGGGCTTCCCGATCCTGTTGCATCCCCGCGATCCCGATACGGTCTGGATCTGTTCGATGGATGGAGGGGCGTTGTGGTCCAGGGTAAGCCCGGGAGGCAAACCGGCCCTCTATGTCACCCGCGATGGCGGCAAAAGCTGGGCGAGACAGGCCAAGGGATTTCCAACCGCACAGGCCTGGTAGACGGTGAAGAGGCAGGCGCTGACCTGTGACGACTACGAGCCGCTCGGGCTGTATCTCGGCACGACGAGCGGAGAGGTGTGGGGCAGCCGCACCGGCGGAAACCAATGGAGCTGCCTAGCCCGCCACCTGCCGGACGTTGAATCCATCCAGGCCGTGAGGTTCCCGCACGAAACCATCAGCCTGCCATCGGCGGCAAGGCGGTGACACGGATGAGCCCGGCGCGTCGAACCAGCGTCGATAGTTTCATGACGTTCGTGTTGGAGCAGCTGTGCGCCGATCGCCTCGTGACCTGCCGCGCCATGTTCGGCGGGTATGGCCTTTACTATGGGACCACCTTCTTCGGCATCATCCACAAGGGGCGGCTGTTTTTTCGAACCAACGACGTGACCCGCCGGGCGTACCTTGCGCGCGGGATGCAACCGTTTCGCCCACATCCCAGACAGACGTTGAAACGGTATCTCGAAGTCCCGGTGGAGGTCGTGGAAGATCGCGAGCAACTCACCTGCTGGGCCACCCAGGCGGTGACGCTGCCCACGGCACAGCTGGCATTACCGTTCACGCCGTCCGCCTAAACCCATGTCCATGAAGAAACCTTTCCTGGCGGCGCCGCACCTCTGGACCATCGGCCATTCCACCCGCTCGGCCGATGGGTTCCTCCAGCTCCTCACGACCCATGGCATCCGGCTCCTCGTCGACGTTCGCCGCTATCCAGGCTCACGACGGTTTCCGCATTTTTATGCCGATCAATTGGCCGAACGGCTGACCAGGGCGGGATTGTCGTACGAGCATCTGCCGGCCTTAGGCGGCCGACGGCCAGCTCGTGCCGACTCGATGAACCTCGGTTGGAGAAATGCGAGCTTTCGCGGTTATGCCGACTACATGGAGACGGACGCGTTTCAGCGAGCCCTCGACCGGCTGGCAGCCCTCGGCAGAGAAACGCCTGCAGCCGTCATGTGCGCGGAAGCCGTACCTTGGCGCTGCCACCGCTCACTGATCGCCGATGCTCTCCTGGTCCGCGGCTGGGAAGTGCTCCACATCATGGGGGGCAATCAGGTCCTGCCGCACCAGCTCCCGGCGTTTGCCGTGGTGCAGGGGGAGCGGCTCCTCTATCCGGCAACGGCTGAGCCGGACTCAGCACCGCGGCTGTTCTAACCCAGGTACTTCGTTGCGTTCTCTCGTATGTTGCGGCAGACTGCCCGGCCATGGCCTACCGTCTCGCGGCCGATCTCGTGCTGCTACTCCATCTGGCATTCGTCCTGTTCGTCGTCGCGGGAGGATTCCTGGTTCTGAAGTGGCCGCGCCTGGCATGGCTGCATGTGCCGGCCGCACTCTGGGGAGCCTTGGTGGAATTCACCGGGTGGGTCTGCCCGCTGACCCCACTCGAGTCGTCACTGCGGGTTCTCGGCGGCGCCTCAGGGTATGAGACCGATTTCATCGATCAATACTTGGCTCCTTTGCTGTACCCTTCGGCGCTCACTCGCGAGGTTCAAGTGCTGCTGGGCGCGGGCGTGGTACTGATCAACGCGCTGATCTATGGGAAAGTCTGGCGAAGAAGGTGAATGAAGCTCGCCGCCCCCCGGCACAAGATCGGATCGATAGGCATCAGGGCGACGGCCCGACGTGATCAGGCAACCGACTCACTGGCGTCCGCCTTGTCCGACTCCTGCGGCTCCGCGGCGATTTGCGCCATCAACCGCTCCCTGAGAGCAGGAGGAGGCGCAAGAAGCGGCCCATCGAGCAGAACAGGTTCGTCCGCACTCGACGGCGGCGAATGATGCCCCTCTGTTCTCGCCGGTTCAGCCATTCGCTCATTCCTCGCACAAAACCCTTCAGAAACTCTATCACCGGCTTCTTCCTCGCAACGCGACTTTTTTCATCTGCGGCAATCCAACGAGCGATCTAAGGTCCCGGAGCGCGAGAAGAACGAGTTACTGGGCGCCTTGGGCCCGATGAAAAGCGATATCGTCGAAAAGCCCACCGCCACGCAGCCGAGTAACAGTGATTGGAGTACACGGTACGCCGCGATGGACGGACAGGAATGGGCCGCCCTATCGTTCTAACTGACTGATGCCCCGGCAGGAGGTCTCATCGGACCTCCTGCCGGGGCAAGTCTCCTGCACGGCCTACCTCGCCCGCGTGAGGCCGACATTGACTCCCGATGAGGAGAGTTGTTACTACAATATGACCTGCCACGTCTTCGAAGGAGTACATCCCATGTCTATCGACGATATCACCCAGAAAGTCAGCGACCGGTATGCCCGCGCCGCCGGCTCAGGGGAACAGATGTGTTGCCCGACCGGGTACAACTTTGAAGACCTGCGTTCCTTCATTCCCGACGAGGTGCTAAAGATTTCCTATGGGTGCGGCACGCCGGCGGGCCTGGACAACGTGCGGACCGGCGAGACGGTGCTGGATATCGGCTCAGGCGGAGGGATCGACTGTTTTGAGGCGGCCCGCCGTGTCGGACCGAGCGGCCGAGTCATCGGCATCGACATGACCGACACCATGCTGGAAATCGCCCGTCGCAATGCGCCCCTGGTCGCAGCCAATTTGGGCTATGGGGCCTCGAACGTGGAGTTTCGGAAGGGCATGGCCGACGCGATGCCGATCGCCGATGCGAGCGTGGATCTGATCATTTCTAATTGTGTCATCAATCTGGCTCCCGATAAACACAAGGTCTTCCGCGAGATGTATCGCGTGATCAAGCCCGGCGGGCGTTTCACCATTTCGGACATCGTCTCCGATCAAGTCGTGCCGCAATACCTGGTGCATGACAGCGCCAAATGGGGCGATTGCCTGTCTGGTGCCTTACAGGTGCAGGATTATATCGGCGGCATGGTCGATGCCGGGTTCCGCGGGATCCACCAGGTCAAGGCCATGCCCTGGCAATCGATCGACGGCATTCATTTTCTGTCGGTCACGCTGACCGGGTACAAACTCCCCGTCCCTTCCGCGAGCAGCGCCTCTCTCTATGCCACCCTCCGCGGCCCCTTCTCGGCCGTCACCGATGAGTGGGGACAGCGGTACCAACGTGGCATCCCGCAGGTGATCGACGCCGCTCAAGCCCAGCTACTCGATACGGAGCCGTTCCGTTCGCTCTTCGTGATCGGCTCCTCACCCGTTCCCCTCGATGCTGCGGATCCTCGCTGGTGCGCCATTCTGCCGGAGGAGGCTCCCTGCGTGTGGCAAGGCGACTATGCCGTTCTCGGCGGGGCGGTCATCCATGCGGAGGACGACGACCACCACCACTACTATCGCGGCGTCCCGCTGGAGATTTGCTCCAAGACCCGAAAAGTACTCTCGACAGAGGAATATCGCCCTCACTTCATCATCTACAATCGATCGTCGACCGGAGTCGAAGGAACGGCCATCACCTGTAGCGCGACGGGGGGCTGCTGCTGAACATGGCCGGCCTGAGCCTTCTTGCGCGGCGGGATCCCCTGGCAGCGCCTTCTGAGCAGTTACGCCTGTTAACCGAAAACCAGGTCTGCCCTTCCTTTGACCAGGCGCTTGATCGCGCAGGTCTCTTTCCGCTCCACGTCACGGGCCTTACGACGTTACAGGTCAATGTCGGGAAGCTCTGCAACCAAACCTGCCGACACTGCCATGTCGACGCGGGGCCTGACCGCACCGAGGTCATGACGAGGGAGACCATGGACCTCTGCTTGCGCGCCTTGGCCCAGACCGAGATTCCCACGCTCGACATTACGGGAGGCGCTCCCGAGCTGAATCCACACTTTCGCTGGCTGGTGGGACAGGCACGATCGCTGGGCCGCCATGTGATGGATCGCTGCAATTTGTCCGTGCTGCTCGTGCCGTCTCAGGCGGACTTGGCGGAGTTCCTGGCGCAGCATCGCGTAGAGGTCGTTGCCTCTCTGCCCTCCTACCGGGCTTCGCAGACGGACGCACAACGTGGCGAGGGCATCTTCGACAAATCGATGGAGGCCCTGCGGCGACTGAATCAGGTGGGATACGGCCGAGAAGGGACGGGCCTCATCCTGGATTTGGTCTACAATCCGGTTGGAGCGTTCCTTCCGCCCAAACAGGAGGCGATCGAGGCCCAGTTCCGCAAAGAGCTGACCACTCGTCACGGCATCAGTTTTACGCGGCTCTATACGATCACGAACATGCCCATCAGTCGCTTCTTGGAGTTTCTGGTCGACAGCGGCAACTTCGAGGGCTACATGGAACGGTTGGCGGCGGCCTTCAATCCCGCCGCGGCGGCCGGCGTCATGTGTCGTTACACACTCTCGGTGGGATGGGACGGCACACTCTACGACTGCGACTTCAACCAAATGTTGGACTTGCCGGTCTCGCTGCAGGCGCCACGGCATATTCGGGACTTTGACCCGGATCGCTTGCAGCACCGTCCTATCGTCACCAACAATCACTGCTACGGCTGCACGGCAGGGAGCGGGTCCTCCTGCGGTGGGGCAGTCACCTCCTAAAGCCGCATACCCCTGAGGACCGGCCCTCCTGAGCCGCCGTTACTCTTCGGCCTCCGATGTGTCCAGAAACCGCTTGATCCGGTCGCCGATTTCATCGCGTACTCGCCGAAAGAGGGCTCGGCTGGATTCGGGCGAGTCCGTGCTCGCAGCCGGATCGTCGAAACTCCAGTGGAGCACATGCGTCGTCCCAGGCCACACCGGGCAGGACTCCTTCGCACGGTCACACACCGTAATCACATGGTCGAACGTCTGCGACCTGAATTCCGATACATGCTTCGAGCGCTGCTGTGAGACATCGATTCCCACCTCGGCCATTGCCGCGACCGCTCCCGGATTCAGCCCGACCGGTTGCGTGCCTGCGCTGAACACCTCGAACCGGTCCCCTGCCAGACGCCGCAGCCATCCTTCAGCCATTTGGCTCCTGGCGGAATTTCCTGTGCAGAGAAACAACACCCGCTGCTTCATCCTGCAACCTCCTGCGCAAACCAAGACCTGGTGCTATTGCACAGACTACAGACCGACAACATCACCGGCACCTCGACCAGCACCCCCACCACCGTCGCCAAGGCCGCACCCGACTCCAGACCGAACAGGGCAATGGCCGTGGCGACCGCCAACTCAAAAAAATTACTCGCGCCGATCAACGCGCCGGGGGCCGCGACGGTATGAGGAACTCGCCACCGATGCATCAGACCATAGGCCAACCCCGCATTCAGGTACACCTGCAACAGAATGGGCACCGCGATCAGCAACACATGACCGGTCTTGTTCAGGATGTTCTGCGCTTGGAAAGCAAAAATCAGTACCAATGTCAGCAGCAGCGCCGCAATTGTCACCGGTGCGAACCGCGGCAAACAGACTTCCTCCAGCCATCGTCGACCATGTTGCCGCACCAGCCGCGCTCGAAGCGCCGAGCCGATCGCCAAGGGAATCACGATGAACGTGACGACCGAGTAGACCAGCACATCGAACGGAACGGCCAAGGACGACGCGCCGCTGACCAGCAGCCCGACGATGGGCGCAAACAACACCAGCATGATGAGATCGTTGACGGCCACCTGGACGAGCGTATAGGCAGGATCACCGTCCGTCAGGTAACTCCAGACAAACACCATCGCAGTACAGGGAGCAGCCGCCAAAATAATCGTTCCAGCGATGTATTGATCGGCCTCCGACGGGGTGATCCAGACTGCAAAGACGTATCGGAAGAACAGCCAGGCCAAGAACGCCATGGAAAAGGGTTTGACCAGCCAATTCACGAACAACGTGATGAACAGCCCAGCGGGACGTTGTCCCACATCACGGATCGCCCCAAACTCGACCCTCATCATCATCGGCACGATCATGAGCCAAATCAGGAGCGCAATGGGGAGATTGATATGGCTTCCCTCCCAAACCTCAGCATCCCTGAGGCCGGCAACGACACCGGGCGCGGCCTGCCCAAGCAAGACACCCACCACCATACACACAGCAACCCAGAGGGTCAGGTAGCGCTCAAAGAATGACACAGTGCCTCTCCTTATGGTTGAACAACCGCCGGGTGGCTCCCAGCCGCAACCATCGGCTTCTTGGCTCGGATAAAGGCGCTCATGAATTTCCCCTCGACTTGGGCAATCAAGAGGTCACTGGTCAGCTCCGTGCCGACGAGGGACGCCTTCACATCATCGGCATGGTAGATACGGGTCGGCTCAACCCCGACCTCCATAAAGCCGGTTTGACGGAGCAGCTCGCGATATTCCGACTCCTCCAGTGCCCCGGCGACACACCCTGCCCACAATTCAAGGTTCCGGCGAATCTCACTCGGCACCGCTCCCTTCACCACGATGTCGGACAGCGCTAGCCTCCCGCCGGGACGCAAAACGCGAAACGCCTCGGCGGGCCAAGGCCGTCGGGTTACCACAGCCCAACGAAGCAGCTACCGCATCAGCCGGCACCCCTCCGCGTTCCTCCTCCGAATACAGGTTGGAGGTATAGGATCGATCTTCGTCAACGCCGGCGACGCCCCACAACAGGCACTGCCGCCGCTGGTCGCCCGTTCGGCCGCCGCCCCGTATTTTTCCTTCACGAGTTTTCGAATGGTTTCGGCATCCATGGTCGAACCTCCCTTGCATCAATCAAGTTTTATTGATACATCGCATCAAAAAAAATCAGCCGCAGCTTGCGGCACGACGAGACCGTTTCTGCAGCCTAAATGACTCGACTAGCCCGCTCAATTCCTCGATCACATCGGTGTTCAGACTGTAGTACATCCACCGCCCGTCACGACGATCCACAATGACGCCCGCGTCCTTGAGAACCTTCAGGTGAAACGACAGCCTGGATTGTCCGGCCTGCAGATGATCCGTCAGTTCGCACACACAGCACTCCCCACCGCGCAATTCGTCGAGGATGTCGAGGCGAGTCTGGTCGGCAAGCGCGTGAAACAACGCCGCCGCTCGCGCCGGATTTTTCATTGCCGTCCCTCTCATCACAGTTGCCATCATATATCAATATTTATTGATATGTCAAATACGGCCATTGATAAGTGTTGCTCGCCGCATCCCACTTTGCTAAGGTGGAACACTGATGCCCTCACGATGACTTGGAAGTGAGTCGAGATATGGTCTGGGACCCGAAAGATCCGTGGAGCAAGAAGGGCGACGATTTGGACGAGGCCTTCCAACAGGCCAAGGGCCAACTACGCAACTTATTGCCATCCGGCGGATTCCGCAATCTGCTGATTGTCGCCCTGACGATCTTCCTGATCTGGCAGAGCGCCTTCATCGTGGCGCCGGATGAAGAAGGAGTCGTCAAACGATTCGGCGTCCCGGTCCGTGTCGTCGATCCGGGACCCCACCTCAAGATTCCAGTGCTCGAAACCGTCTTGCAGCCGAAGGTGGCTAAACTCCATCGAGTGGAAGTCGGCTTTCGCACCGATCGACAGGGTCGCCAGCAGATGATCCCGCAGGAAGCCTTGATGCTGACCGGTGACATGAACATCTTGGCCATAGAGTTCATCGTCCAATATAAAATCAAAAGCTCCCGTGAATACCTCTTCAACGTCGCCGACATTCATGACACGATCGGGAAAGCAGCCGAGGCCTCGATGCGGGAAGTGATCGGCAAGAGCAAGATCGACGAAGCCCTCACCACCGGTAAAGCGCAGATTCAACAGGACACACAGGAACTGCTTCAGCGTATCTTGGACGAGTATAAAACCGGCCTGCAGGTCGCTGCGGTCCAACTGCAGGACGTGGATCCCCCAGAGGCCGTGGCCGCAGCGTTCAAGGATGTGACCAACGCTAAAGAGGACCGCGAAAAGCTGATCAACCAGGCGCAGGGCTATCGCAACGACATCATCCCCAAAGCCAAAGGCGAAGCGGCTCAGCTCGTCAATCAGTCAAAGGGCTATGCGCAGGCCCGCCTCAATCGAGCCCAAGGCGAAGCCAATCGATTCCAGGCGACACTCAAGGAATATCACCAGGCCAAGGACATCATCAGCAAGCGCATCTATATCGAAACGCTGGAGGAGATCCTACCCACGATCGACAAGGTGATCATGGACGGCAAGGGAGGCGAACGTGTGCTGCCCTATTTGCCGCTCGACCGTTTTTCGAAGCCCGCCCACTCCACCCCTGCGCAGGAGCCGACTCCATGAGCAAACAAGGAATCATGGTGGCACTGATCGGCATTGTCGTCGGTCTCTTCGTCTTGGGCGCCTCTCCGTTTTATGTCGTCGACGTGACGCAGAACGCCATCGTCGTTCAATTGGGTAAACCAGTCCGAAACGTGACCGAAGCCGGTCTGTATCTAAAAATGCCCTTCATCGAGGAGGTGACCTACTTCGACAAGCGCCTGCTGGACTACGATTCCAACGCCCAGGATGTCATTACACAGGACAAGAAGACCCTTCTCCTTGATAATTTCGCCAAGTGGCGAATCACCGATCCGCTCAAGGTGTATCAGGCATTTCAGAGTCAACGCGGCGCACTCCAACGCCTGCACGACATCATCTATTCGGAGCTGCGAGTGGAATTGGGGCGGCATGACCTTGCGGAGATCGTCTCCTCCGCTCGGGCACAGCTGATGGCCGTCGTCACTCAGCGGGCTAACGAGAAGGCCTCGGCCTATGGGATCGAGATCCAAGATGTCCGCATCAAACGCGCCGACCTCCCGGAGCAGAATGAGAAGGCGGTGTTCGCCCGCATGCAGGCAGAACGTGAGCGGCAGGCCAAGCAATACCGTGCCGAGGGTGCGGAGGAGTCTCAAAAGATCAAGTCCGAAGCTGAAAAGGACCGCGAGATCATTCTCGCCGAGGCCTACCGAGAGGCGGAGGAGATTCGCGGGGGAGGCGATGCCAAAGCCTTTCGAATCTATGCGGAAGCCTACCGCCAGGATCCGCACTTCTTCGAGTTCACCCGAACGATGGAAGCCTACCGAAAGACCCTCAAGGATCGAACCACCCTAGTGGTCAGCCCAGACTCGGAGTTCTTACGGTACCTCAAGCAGCGCTAGTTCGATCAGGCCAGCCCCGTGATTTCCCCCGAGCGCGGGTCGAAGTCGATCCGTTCCCCAACCGGCTTCTTAGGCAACCCCGGCATCAGCTGGATTCCCGAACAGACCGCCGTCAAAAAACCCGCGCCGGCCAGGATTCGAACTTCTTGAATGGGGACGGTAAAACCCGTCGGGCGCCCCTTGAGCGCCGGATCATGAGAGAGGGAAAGCGGCGTTTTCGCCATACAAATGGGAAGCTGCGCAAACCCCAATCGAGTTGCAAGTTCGATATCCCGCTCCGCCTGAGGGAGAAACGAAACCCCGGACGCACCATACATCCTGGTCACGATAGTTTCGATTTTCTTCTTGATGGGCCACGCCACATCGTAAAGCGGGGCAAACTTGCTGCCTTGCCGTGCCACCTCAACGACGGCCCGCGCCAATTCCTCTGATCCTCGACCTCCATTCGCCCAATGGGTCGAGATCGCCGCCGCCTCGGCACCCGCCGACTTGGTCCGTTCGCATACCCAACGTAGTTCTTCGGGAGGGTCGTCCTTAAAGGCGTTGACGGCCACGACGACAGGGACACCATGCGCCCGCACGTTGGCGATATGTTGCTCAAGGTTGGCGAAACCCCGTTCCAATGCCTCCTGATTGGGCCCCGTTAAGCCCGGTGGCAAGGGAACCCCCGATTTCACCGTGCCGCCCCCTCCGTGGAGTTTGAGGGCCCGAAGCGTCGCCACGACCACCCCCACGTCCGGGTGAAGTCCGGATACGCGGCACTTGATGTTAAAGAATTTCTCCGCCCCAAGGTCGCTTCCGAAACCTGCCTCCGTAACCACGTAGTCAGAACAGCGTAACGCCAATTGGTCCGAAACGATCGAACAATTGCCGTGAGCGATATTCCCAAACGGCCCAGCATGGACAAACGCCGGGGTGCCCTCCAAGGTTTGGACCAAGTTGGGTAGCAGGGCATCCTTCAGCAATACAGCCATTGAGCCGGCACAACTAAAGTCCTCCGCATGGATGCATTGTCCGTCTTCGTTCAGCCCGATTAGGATCCTACCGAGACGTTGACGAAGATCCTCATAATCGGCGGCCAAAGCCAGTACCGCCATAACTTCAGAAGCTTCCGTGATGACAAACTGGCCGGATCGCTTTCTCTTTGCATCCCCTAGCCATACGTCTCGCAGCGCGCGATCACTAACCCCGAGCGTCCTAGGCCATCGAATCCCTGAAGGATTCACGCGAAGACCATTTCCGTGGTACAGGTGATTGTCCACAAACGCCGCAAGGAGGTTATGGCTGGCCGATACCGCATGGGCGTCACCCGTGAAGTGCAGATTGATATCCTCCATGGGGAACACTTGAGCCCTTCCACCTCCCGTCCCACCTCCCTTGATTCCGAAGACCGGTCCCAAGGAAGGCTGCCTGAGGGTCACAACCGATCGGTATCCCAACCGACAGAGTCCCATGCTCAAGCCGATCGAGGTGGTGGTTTTACCTTCGCCGAGCGGAGTCGGGTTGATAGCCGTAACCAGAATATATCGTCCTATCGGTTGACGCTGCAGCCGGGCACTCAATCCTAAGGACACTTTCGCCTTATACCGCCCAAATGGAATGAGGTCCTCTGAAGGAATCCCAAGTGTCTGCGCCACCTCGAAAACATGCTTGGCCTTGATGGAGCGAGCGATTTCCAAATCAGTCATTGTGCTTTCTCCCATGCGGTCCAGGAGTTTGGTCAAAGCGGGGAGTATACCACAGGCCTGACAAGGCGCCTGGTCTCACAGGCTACCCATGGCACAGGCGAGACTCAATCATTCAACTGATGACAAGGGAGGAAACGTTGATCGTGAATGGAGAGCAGCTTGGAGTGTTAAAGAATTGGATGCAGCGAGGCTAGTCTAGAACTAGTCTAGAATGAATTTAGTGGGATCTAGTGCTTGACCGTTTTTCTTCACCATGTAATGCAGATGGGGCCCGGTTGAAAGTCCGGTGCTTCCAACGAGCGCAACAACATCCCCGCGCTTCACGCGCTGCCCCTCCTTCACCAAAGCTTTCGCCAAATGCCCATACACGGTCTCAATCCCATACCCATGGTCAAGTTTGACCATATTACCCATCTTGGAATCAAATGCCACGGTAACCACTCGCCCCAGCGCTGGAGCCTGTACGGGGGCATTCGGGGAAGCACCGATATCCAAGCCGTCATGCCAAGCCGGTTTTTCAGTAAAAGGCGACACTCGGGGTCCAAACCCAGATGTGACCCATCCACGGACAGGCCAAATGGACGGGGTTGAAGCCCACTGAGCCGATCGCTGTTCGGCAATCTGAGTGAGGCTCTCGAGCGCTTCCTCTTGCTGTTTAGCTTCACGCGCAAGCGCATCAAGACCTTCTCGAACCTGCTGTGCCACTTCTTCCAGGTTTTCCATGACAAATTCCGGTTCAACCTTGCTGACTTCACGAGGGTCGGGGGGTGCCTGACGTTGATCGCCTGCCGAGGTAGCCGCGCTCGTCTTGGCCCCACCATCCTTGGTATCTGGTATGGGGCCCTCATCTCCTCCTCGCCCATTTGCAAGGTCACCGGTAGGCTGGGTAGAGTCAATGCCGAGCATGACGCGAAGGCGTTGATTGACTTCCCCCATCGTTGACAACCGCTTTTTAAGATCTTCAATCGCGGAAGAAAACGCGGCTGTCTGCTCTCTGGCGCTCATGGCTTCGGCTCGGAAAGCAGATAACTGCCACACCTCGCCGGTGCGAATCACATAGTGAGAAATAACAAGCAAATCGGCCACAATTAAAATAGCAGCCAAAATCAATAACTTGCGTACGAACTTCCGAGGAAAGCTAAACCGAAGCGGCTTCGAAGACGATCCTCGAAAGACTACGACGGTATAGGCATCACTGGTTTCGGACGTTTGCTGGCTCATCACGCACTCTCCCCTTCACGGAATCGCAGTTTAGGGTCGCTTGGGCAGTGTACTGATCTCAGCTTTAGTGGTCAACCCTTTGTTTATCGAACTGCAGCCAGGAAAACCAACTACTTAAAAGTTTCTTTTCGAATCCAATCCAGATAGGCCGCCGATCCTACCACGATCGGTAGGCCAATAATCTCTGGAACTGTGTAGCTATGATGTTGTCTGACCATTGTCTCCAACTGCGGAAACAGATCCAGGGTCGTTTTGAAAACAATCAACCACTCATTGGCGGCGGAAAGCTTAGCTTCCCACCAAAAAATAGATTGAACCCCAGAAAGAATATTCGCACAGGCGGCGAGCCGAGACTCTACGAGTAACCTCCCGATCCTTTCCGCCTCCTCCGCTGAGGAAGCGGTCACAAAAACAATTATCGGCGATTGAGCTACCTCCACAGCATCCCCGCTTGGCAAAGCAAACTCCGTACCATGAGATTAAGCCTCGCGCCTGACCGACGAACCCTTCGTACACGGCACCATGGCGCCTTTTCCACGTCAGTTCTTCGTTAGATGAAGTGAGCGCTGAGCAAGATTGCACACCGCTGGGGAAAAATGACCACTCGCCCAGACGACGGTGCTTTCACACCGTCCGGTGCTGATCGGCCTCGCGCGGCATTGCGCTTCTCACCAACCCCCTCCATCCCTCGGCCAGAGCCACCTCCAGTTGACACCCCTTTCCAGGGTCCCTTATGATCCCGGCATTCAGATGGAGGTATGCAAATGAGCTTCACGATCACGCCTACAGAGCTGAAGGCGAGACTCGATAAAGGCGAAAAACTTGTACTAGTGGATGTCCGTGAACCATGGGAGTACGCCATTGCCAAGCTGGAAGGTTCCGTTCTGGTCCCATTGGCTACCCTTCCGCAAGCGTTGGGCAAGCTTGATCCCGATACAGAAATTATTGCCTACTGCCATCACGGCATGAGAAGTGCCGATGCGACGGGATTTCTACTCCAGCAGGGCTTTGGAAACGTCAAGAACCTAATCGGCGGCATCGATGCGTGGTCGATTCAAGTCGACCCAACGATTCCTCGGTATTAGGTTTTGTATCAGACGCGCTCACGGAAATATTCGACTGTCCGCCTCAGTCCCTCTCGCAGGTCCACCTTGGGCTCCCAACCAAGCTCATGGCGAAGCTTCGTCGAATCGATCACACTTCTCGCTTGTTCCCCTTTCTTCGCAGGCCCGTGCACTTCCTTGAAATCGACCTTCATAAGATCAACCACCATGCGGAACAAGTCGTTGACAGAGGTCTCGACACCGGTTCCCACGTTATAGACTCCGCTAACTTCCGGCGCCATTGCCGCCATGTTGGCTTCAACGACATCCTCCACGAAGACAAAGTCTCTCGTCTGGCGGCCGTTCCCATTGACCACCGCCTGCTCCCCCCGCAACATCTTTTGAATGAAGATCGCCACGACCCCTGCTTCTCCCTCCGGGTCCTGCCGAGGCCCATACACATTCGCGTATCGGAGACTCACCACCTGCATCCCGCTGAGCCGATTGTAATAAAACAAGTAATGCTCGCCGCACAACTTGCTGATGCCGTATGGAGACAAGGGCTGGGTCGCATGCGTCTCAGGCGCCGGGAACACCTGCTGTTCCCCATAGATTGCTCCCCCCGATGAGGAGAACACGATCTTTCGCGCACCATGCTTGGATACCTGATCAAGGACGTTTAACGTGCCCAGCACATTGACCTGGGCATCAAACATTGGGTCATCGACAGAGCGGCGGACGTTCATCTGGGCCGCCAAATGGAAGACCACCGCCGGCCGTTCGTTGCGAAACACCCGTTCCAGCTTAGGGCTTTCGATATCGAGCTTGTAGAACTGGGCCACCTTAGGAACATTTTTTCGCTTTCCCGTGACCAGGTTATCTACCACCACAACATCGTGCCCCTCTTGCAGTAACCGATCCACCACATGCGATCCGATAAACCCAGCCCCTCCGGTGACCAAGACTTTCATACGTGTTCGTACCCTTCCGTTATCGAAGATCCTGGCAAGCCATCTTCCAGTCAGCGTCACTCAGAGTACACCTTCTGAGAGCGCCCGCAAAGTGTTTTCGTCTTGCCCAGGTCGCCGCTGCCCGTGGCTCGCGAGCTTGCTCAAGCTCCCTGCCTGAGTCAGCTATCCATCAAAGGCGCGTCGAAACCAAGCCAAGATCTCCCGGTTCCCTTTGCGCCCTTCGATCGGACAGTCCATACGGCCCGCCACCGCAAGGCCCAGGCCCCCTGCGCAGGCAATCACTTTCTGGACGGCCGCCTCTCGAAGAGCCTCATCTCGCACAATACCGCCCCGCCCGACTTGCCCTTTCCCCACCTCGAACTGTGGCTTAATAAGGGAGAGCACGATCCCGGATGGAGCCAAAAGCGGAACGATGCACGGCATGACCAGAGACAAAGAAATGAAAGACACGTCGATGACGACCACATCGAAGGGCTCTGGTAGCACGCCTGGGGCAAGGTGGCGAATGTTAGTGCGCTCGAAAAGAACCACACGTGCATCCTGCCGCAAACGCCAATCAAACTGTCCATATCCAACATCCACGGCATACACCCGGGCCGCCGCCCTTTGCAAAAGGCAGTCGGTAAACCCTCCTGTCGAACACCCCACATCCAGGCAGATTTTTCCCCTCGGATCGATCTGAAACTCATTCAATCCCGCAGCGAGTTTCTCGCCGCCGCGACCGACATAGGGAGAAGCTCGCCCTATGATCTCCACCTCGGCGTGCGAGGGAATCGGCTTGGCCGCCTTATCGACCATGACTCCATCGACCCTTACCAATCCGGCCAGGATCAATCGCGCTGCATCCTCCCTGCTCGTCACGAGGCCGCGAACGACTAAGGCACGGTCTAACCGTTCTCGCTCATGAGAAAGTCTGGACTTCATGGAATGCACAGTACGAAACCAGGAAGGGTCTCAACGGAAGGTCGATGCACGGTCTGAGCTGCGTTTACGTAGACGGCTCCGCTTCGTCTTCACTGAGGGAAATAGCCTGAATACGCCGTTTCCCGTCCTTCTCCTGCACCAAAATCTCTACTTTGCGTTCGGCATCCTCCAACATTTTGAGACACGTTTTGGATAGTCGAATGCCTTCCTCAAAAATTTTCAACGAGTCGTCCAGGGGCAGGTCCCCCTTCTCCAATTCAGCGACGATCGTTTCCAATCGCGCCATCGCATATTCAAATTTGATCGCAGCCACGCTGTGTCTCCTGCGCAGTTATGAGACCGCGCATTATTGCCTGCCCCCATGGAGAGGTCAAGCCACCCACTACCGCAAGACTTCGTGAACCACGCAGACAAGCTGTCCTTCGGCCAAATGCGCCTGGAGGACTTCTCCCTGCTCGACTTCGGAAGTCCTGCGCACGACCCGTCCGTCCGAAACCTTGCGCACGATACTGTACCCTCTTTTCAGGATGGCCAGAGGGCTCAACGCATCGAGCGCGCCCATCTGCGCCATCACAACCTGCTTCCGGTGCAGAAGGATTCGACGAGTTTCCTGCTCCAATCGCCGACAAAGCTGAGGAACCAGCACCAGGGCTGTCTGAATCCTGCGTTGCGGACTGTTTGTCAACAAAGCGTGGTGTCCGGCCATTCCGCTGCGATGAAGCAGCATCAGGCGCTCTCGAAACGAATGCACCAATCGCTCACTCACATCATCCACTCGCTGGGCTAGGCCTTGCATTCGAAACCTCGTCTCTCGCAGCACGCCGATCGACCGTTCCCACCGATGTCGTTGCATCATCAAGGCGGTGTGCATGACCCGGCGGAGGCGCACGGTCGCATCGCCCAACCGATCCACAATCTCTTGCAAGACTGGCACAACTGCCTCCGCGGCGGCAGAGGGAGTCGGTGCCCGGTAATCGGCCGCAAAGTCCGAAAGCGTAACATCGATCTCGTGGCCGACGGCGGAGACGACCGGCACGGGCGACTGTACGATCGCACGCACCACCACCTCCTCGTTGAACGCCCACAAATCTTCCCACGAGCCGCCGCCTCGCCCGACGATCAACACGTCAACCTGAGGCAAGGCACTCAGAGAGGCAATCGCTTCCGCAATCAGTTCGGCCGCGCCGTCTCCCTGCACCGGAACGGGCGCGATTAACACATTGGTGAGCGGGTTGCGACGACGAAGCACCGCGACAATGTCGCGAATCGCAGCACCGGCCAGAGAGGTGACCACACCGACCGTAGTCGGGAATGCCGGCAAGGGACGCTTGCGCGCCTCATCAAATAGACCCTCAGCCGCAAGACGTGCTTTCAGTTGTTCGTAGGCGAGTTGGAGAGCCCCAATCCCCTTTGGTTCGACCGCTTCGACCACGAGCTGATATTCTCCACGCGGTTCGTACAGGGTGATACGCCCCCTTGCAATGACGGCCATCCCCTCCTGCAACGCGAATCGCAGTCGCTGGGCCGTCGTGCGGAATAAGACGCCACGCAACTGGCTCTGATCGTCTTTCAGGGTGAAATACACGTGCCCGGATGAGGGAACCCGAAGATTCGAGATTTCCGCCTCTACCCACACGTCAGGAAACTGCCGTTCGAGCGAATCTCGAATCAGTCGCGTGAGGCTTGAAACGGAAAGAATGGGATGGAGTAATGCGTGGTGACCGGTCATGCCTCAGTACGCTGAGAGAATGAGTGTGGTCGCACTCAGTCGATCACGCGAATGCGCTCGATCGACAGCGCCTTTCCCACGACAGCATCCAAATCGAGGAGGACGGCACAGAATACCGTGGGGCCCCCTGCCACTTCGAAACGACGCGGCATGCCCGTGAGAAATTTTTCGATCGCCAATTCTTTCTTAATACCGATCACAGAATGAAGCGGACCGGTCATTCCGATATCGGTGATATAGGCCGTCCCTTTCGGAAGGATCTGCTCGTCCGCAGTCTGGACATGGGTGTGAGTCCCGACCACAGCCGTCACCAATCCATCCAGGTAATGGCCCATCGCCATCTTCTCAGAGGTTGCCTCGGCATGCATGTCCACCACGATAGTGGGCACCTCGGCCTTGAGTCGTTCGACTTCTCGCTTGCCCACCTGAAAGGGACAATCAATCGTGGGCATGAAGGCACGCCCCATCAAATGCAAAACGGCCACCGATTGACCACCTGGGGTGGTGAATACATAACTGCCCTTCCCGGGAACACCGGCCGGATAGTTGGCTGGGCGCAGGAGCCGCGGTTCGCGCGGAAAGACATCGAGAATTTCTTTTTTATCCCACGCATGATTCCCGGTCGTGATGACCGACACGCCCAACTCGAAGAGATCGTCGACCAGGTCAGGCGTGATGCCGAATCCTCCTGCAACATTTTCTCCATTCCCGACCACCACATCGACTTCGTGCCTGGCCACCAGCCTCGGCAGAAGACGAGCGACAGCCCGTCGCCCAGGCTCTCCCATGATGTCGCCGATCATCAAGACTTTCATCGCCACACGCTCATTTTGCAAAGTCGACGAATCGACTCTCCCGAATCACCGTCACCTTGATTTGGCCTGGATACGTGAGCTCCTGCTCGATCTTCTTCGCCAACTCCCTGGAGAGCTGAAAACACTCAGGATCGCTCAAATCCTCCTGCTTGACGATGACGCGAATCTCCCGTCCCGCTTGAATGGCGTAGGCTTTCTGTACACCCTTATGAACGGTAGCCAACGACTCCAACTTCTCCAGGCGTTTGACGTAGGACTCCAGGGCCTCGCGACGGGCGCCGGGACGCGCGGCGGATAAGGCCTCCGCAGCCGCGACCAGCACGGTTTCGGGACAAATCGCCTCGACCTGTTCATGGTGCGCCGCAATAGCGTTGACCACCTTCGGATGTTCGCCGTACTTCTTGGCGATTTCCGCGCCCAACATGGCATGCGGGCCTTCTTCCTCGTGACTGACGGCCTTGCCGATATCGTGCAGGAGCGCGCCTCGCTTGGCCAACTTGACGTCCAACTTCAATTCGGACGCCATGATACCGCAGATATAGGCGGCCTCTCGCGCATGATAGAGATTGTTTTGACCATAACTCGTGCGATATTTCAGCCGCCCAAGCACCTTGACCAACTCCGGATGGAAATCGGACAGGCCGACTTCGAAGATCACCTTCTCGGCCTCCTCGATCATCAACTTCTCGATGTCCGTCTTGACCTTTTCGACGATCTCCTCGATCCGAGTCGGATGGATTCGACCGTCATGCATCAGCCTTTCCAACGATACCTTGGCAATCTCGCGACGCAAGGGGTCGAACCCCGAAATAATGACGGCCTCCGGAGTTTCGTCGATGATGAGATCAATGCCGGTCGCAGCTTCGAGCGCGCGAATGTTTCGACCTTCCCGCCCGATGATCCGCCCTTTCATGGCGTCATTGGGAATCGGCACGACTGAAATCGTCGCCTCATTCACATAGTCACGCGTCACCCGTTGGATAGAGCACGCAATGATTTCCCGGGCCTCGCGCTCGGCATTCTCTTTCGCTTCTTCCAAGAGACGCTTTGCAAGCCCCGCCGCATCCAACCGGGCTTGGCTCTCCATTTCCTGGATCAGTTGACGCTTCGCCTCCTCCGCCGTCAAGCTGGCTACTTGCTCAAGTGCCTCCCGATGTTGCCGGAGGACCTGCGCGCAGGCTGCTTCCTTGTGCGTCAGCCCTTCTTCACGCTTCAGCAATTCCTGTTCGCGCCTCAAGACCTCCTGGTCGCGTTTTTCGAATGTCGTGATCTTCTTATCCAGACTTTCTTCCCGCTGCGACAGACGCCGCTCGATGTTCGCAACCTCGGCCAGTTTCGCCTTCTGCTCCTTCTCCAGTTCCGTCTTGGCTTGAAAGAGCAAATCCTTGGCCTCCAGCCTAGCTTCCTTCAGGACCGTCTCAGCCTCTCGCTGAGCCGATTGAAGGATCTGAGCCGATTGATCCTCCGCCTGACTGTGACGCGCCAAGACTGAGCGTCGACGCAAGACTTCGTACAGCCCCACTCCGAGGCCCGCTCCCACCAACGCGATGATGATGCTCACGACAATGTTGAGAGTAATGGGAAACACCTCCCTGAAGGCGGTCGGCCATCAAGCCATGACCGCACGAATGGATGCACGTATCGAAAAGACAGAGGGTCGAGGAGCGCAGGGATGAGAGGAAAGACGAGACGGAAGGAAGCCCGACAATTTGAGCAGGCAGAAAAACGATTGGAATCGCCAGATGCTAATTCAAATAGAGGGGTGGCCGCCCTCGATCTGAATCTAAACCTCTATTCCTGTATAGACGATACGACTGCATTCGCCGATGAGGAATAGCCTGACGCACAAGGCATGGAACAGGGCGACCTGCCCGTACAAATACCCGTTCGAAGCACGTCACCGCCCCGCCTGCGCTATTGCGCGACGGAGCCACGCCCCTGCGGGCGCTTTGCAGGACCCATCCGACCACAACCACCGTAAAAAGCACGACAAACGAGAACGATTCCATATGGTTAGCGCTCAAATACCGTCTTCAGATATTCTGTCCCTTTGTCTCGAAACTTCCCTTCCTCTCCTAGCTTGGCGTTGACCCTCAGGTCAAAACGACATGCGAAACGATAACAAAGGAGTGCGGTGAAAGCAAGGTGAAACTCAGCGTGACAACATAGACGGCATCTGCTGATCAATTGATTCCATCAGGGACGCCATACGCCGATCGACGTCCGCCTCTCCCTGCTTATATTTACGTTCCGACTCCATCCACTCATGGGCGATGTTCAGGGCTGCCAAGACCGCAAGTTTGGCGGGAGTGGCCGAGCGCATCCCGACGGCGACATGCTTCATCTGCCGGTCCACGACTTCGGCCAGCTGTTTCACATAGGCTTCATCCGCATCGCCGTTGATGGTATACCGCTGGCCATAGATCTCCACGTCAATGGTCTTAGTCAAGCGCCACCTCCTTGGGTTCATCCAGGCATTCCAACAAGTCGATCTCCCCGATGACTTTTTCAATCCGCGCGCGGATGTCCAGCCGTTCCTGTTCCCACCGTCGATTCTCATCGTCACGAATGGCAACCCGTTCCCGTGCCAAACGTAGGTCGTCTTCCAGTGAGGCATTCTTGCGCTTGAGATCCTGAACAAGCTTCACCAAATCCCGAATCCGAACTTCAAGAGCATCAAGACGGTCTAAAGTCATGGTATTTCCTCATGTCAGAATGGTAGTGGCGTACACCGGGTATCGGGGGCGAAATATAGGAAGTTCACTCCGCCTTGTCAAGAAACCGGCGCCGGTGCAGGCGTTCCACCGTACAGGCGTCGATACTCGCCATAACTGCGCAACACGCGCTTTACATAGAGGCGCGTCTCTTGATAGGGGATGAGTTCGACAAATTCGTCTTGGTCTCGCCCGCGATGGACCGCAGCCCAAGCATTCACGGCCATCGGCCCGGCATTGTACGCCGCAACCGCATAGGCCAGATTGCCCCCATACTGCTCAACCAATTGGCCAAGATATCGCACCCCCAGCCGAATATTCGTCTCTTGGTCGAACAAGTCGTCCCGACCGACCGCCGACAACCCATATCGTTGCGCCACCGCGTTCGCAGTAACGGGCATCAGTTGCATCAAACCGATCGCCCCCACGACCGACACCGCCTTGTCATCGTACTGGCTCTCTTCACGAATGATGGCGGCCGCCAGGAAGGGATCCACCACCTTAATGCCTTGCGCAACGATCGTGGGGAGCAACCCGGTCGGATAGGCCACCGCCCAGAGCGCAGGCGTGGTCGGCAATCCGCTCCGTTCCAGCTTCTCCCGGAAATGCACCTTGGCCACGCGTAGGGCCGGATAATAGGCCCCGACTTCGTACAGCAGGCTCGAGAAGGCCAGCAAGACGTCAGGGTCCCGACTGTAATGTTCTGTCAAAGCCCCGAGTTCACGGGCCGCATCATCCGACAAACCCAATAATTTTAGCTCCATGCCACGCTGATACAGGGGGTGCCGTTCGATCTCCGCGCGCCGTAGGTCCGGCAACCGGTCTCCTTCCCCATTTGGCCGTTGCTCGACGGACACGGTGGCAGGGATGGCCGACAGGGGCCCCGTGCGGCCGGCGGCCAATTGGCAGTAATAACTGTAGGTATGCTGTTGGCAAATGCGCGCATAGGACTCGGTCAACGGCACGCGTTTGTCGCGTTCCTCAGCCCGTGCGGCCCAATACATGGCTTGGGGCTCGAAGCCGTTGACGTGGAGGTCGACCAGGCTTTTGAACGTATCAGCCGCCTCCCGGTACCGCGCAGTCCGATATTGCGTCCATCCCACGCGCCAGAGCCCTTCGGCCCGCTGGCTCGCCGAATCCCCAAGTTTGGCGACCTGGCGGAACATGGCAATCGCATCATCAAATCGAGCCTGATCCTCCAGCCAGACGCCGGCAAACAAATGGACCAGGGCGCGCTGATCCCCTCCCAGCGCACCCTGCGCAGCCGTGCGTGTCAATTCGAGGAGCTTGTCGCCTTGGTTCTGCCGCAAGTACACGCGCGCCAGCCACACCGTCGCCTCGGCAGATTCCTGCACGCGATCGGCCACCAATCCACGAAAAGTCTCTCGTGCCTGATCGTACTGTTTGAGGCGAACGTGCGCGATACCCATCTTCAGCTTGGCTTCGGAGCGGCGCGGGTGGGAGGGGGCCAAGGCCATGAACCGGCGCAATTCGTCCACAGCCTCCGCTTGCATCGCCAACCCCAGAAAGACCTGGGCGCGGACGTAATGATCCTCTGCCGTCGGCACCCAGTATTCCCCACCGACGCCTGCATCGAGTCGTCCTTTGGCTTCGCGCGCTTCGGGTGACTGGGGGTATCGAAGCCACAACTGTTTCAGCGCGTGGCGGGCTTCGAGCCATCGATTGCCTCGTGCATGGCAGTCGGCCTGGTGCCACCAGGCCAAGGGAGCCGCCGCATCCTTCTCGGCAAGAGTTACCCCACGCTCCAACCATTCCACCGCGCGGGGACACACGTTTGCGCCATACCACGCCTCTCCCGTACGGTAGGCGACCTTGGCAATCAGATTCGAGTTCGGGACAGCCTTCGGGATGGTTTCCAGCAACTCAGCAGCTTGGACAAGCTCATTCGTCTTGATCAGGGAATCCGCAATCCAAAAGCGCAGGTAGTCATCAAGGAGTGGTATTTCCGGTTGCGCGGCGCGAAGCCACTTCAAGGCTTCGGCCGGATCCCGCTCTACCTGCAGCACACCGAGCAAGAGTCCGGCACGTTTCGCCCAGACGGTCGAAGGATACAAGTCCACCACTCGTCGCAGCTGATCACGCTTCTGCACGAACATTTGTTCACGTTGTGCGGCTCCTCCGGTCCGTTCATTCAGCGCGGCGGCCGACCGGAAACAATCTTCAGCCGACACACAGGGAGTAATCGTCGGGGGTCGCGGGTCAGGAGGCTCTGCTACGGCCAGGACGAACAGGCCGGACACCAGGATACCCGCCGCGAAGGCCGTCACGATGAAACGTCGGGGAGGTGCGGTCACGATCATGTCGAAGTGACTGGGAATGAAGGGTCGCAGGCCTCATTATAACGAAATGCGCGAGAAACGCGACCTCGATCGCCTTGCTTGTCAGGAGTTTTTTCGCCGTGTTAGGCTCTCTTCATGCTTCCATTCCCTCCCCCCCCCACCGATCTCTTAGCCTTGTCCGAAGGGGCCATGGTCGAGTTCGTCCGAGAACGGGGCTGGCCGACCTATCGCGCCGCCCAAATTCTGCGCTGGTTGTACCAGGGTCGGGTCCGGTCCTTTGCGGAGATGACCAACCTGGCACAGAAGGATCGAGAACACCTGGCCGCCTCCTGCATCATTGGGCGCACTCGAACCGTTCAGACCTTCGCCTCTCAGGACGGCACCACCAAATTCGTCCTGACCCTTGCCGATCACACGAACATTGAATGCGTCCTCATCCCCGACGACGAACGACTGACCCTCTGCCTCTCCAGCCAGGTCGGCTGCACACTCGATTGTGGGTTTTGTCTGACCGGAACGTTGGGTCTCACCCGCAATCTGCGCCCCCACGAGATCGTCGACCAGGTCCTCCTGGCACAGGACCATTTGACGGCAGAACAACGGATCACGAACCTGGTCTTCATGGGCATGGGCGAACCACTGGCCAATCTCGACGCGGTGAGCGAGGCCATTGAGCGCCTTACCGACAGCACCTGGGGACTAGGCTTTTCCCCGCGGCGGATCACCATTTCAACCGCAGGACTCGCCTCTCGACTCAGGGACGTGGCCGCCCTCAAGGTCAACCTCGCCATTTCCTTGAACGCTCCCACCGACGACCTGCGCCGCGAGGTCATGCCGGCCGCAAACCGACTCCATCCGCTCGACGCGCTTCTAACAGCCTGCCGGAACTATCCATTGGCGGAACGTGACCGCCTTACCTTCGAATACGTCCTGCTGGCTGAGGTCAACGACCGACCGGAAGACGCGGCGCGACTGATCAACCTGCTCCGCGGTCTCCGCGCCAAGGTCAATCTGATTCCCTTCAATCCCTTCCCCGGCAGTCCCTATCGACGTCCGACCGAGCAAGCGATCGCCCGCTTTCAGCAGACCCTTCGCGACGCGCACGTGGACGCGTATCTTCGCCGCAGTCGAGGCCGCGATGTCCTCGGAGCCTGCGGGCAACTAGGCCGTCTCGGCTCCTTCGAGCCGACGGTCGCCTTGACACAGATTGAAAGCCGTTGTTAGCATGCTCGGTGAACATGCGTAGACAGCGTCCAGCCTGCTCTTCCGTGCGTACCGCTCTGTCGGTGCTTGTCGTTTCCGCGCTTGCCGCGACCGTGACGCTTACTCAGCCCTTGGCGGCCCAGGCCGTCGAACCGAAAGAATTCACCCTGTCGAACGACATGAAGGTGATCCTCGTCGAAGTGCCCAAAGCACCGGTGGCCACGGTCCAGGTCTGGTACAAAGTGGGATCGCGCAACGAAGTCATGGGTCGCGCGGGCCTGTCCCACATGCTGGAACATATGATGTTCAAGGGCACCGCCAAGTACCCAAAAGGAACGTTTTCCAGGCTGGTGCGCAAGAATGGGGGCATGGACAACGCGTTCACCAGCCAAGACTTCACCGCCTATTTTGAAAACCTGGCCGCCGATCGCGTCAGTCTGGCGCTGGAGTTAGAAGCTGATCGGATGCAGGGACTGATCCTGGACGCCAACGAGTTTAAGACGGAACGCGAAGTGGTGAAGGAAGAACGACGGCTCCGGAACGAAGATGACCCTCAGGGTGCCCTCGTTGAGGCCCTGTTTGCCCAGGCCTTCATGAGCCATCCCTACCACTGGCCGGTGATCGGATGGTTTTCGGACCTGGACGCCATGAACCTGGACGATCTCCAGCGCCATTACGACACTTATTACTCCCCCAATAATGCGACATTACTCGTGGTCGGCGACATCAAAGCAGAGACGCTGCTCCCCACGATCACGAAGCTGTTCGAGCCGATCCCCAAGGGCCCCTCTCCCAAACCCCTCACCGCAACAGAGGGACCGCAACGCGGCGAGCGGCGGTTTTTTTTGAGGCGCGAGGCGCAAGTCCCCTTCGTCATGATGGGGTACCGGGTGCCCAACTATTCCAGCGACGACTCCTATGCCCTGAATGTGTTGGAGGCCATCCTCTCGCACGGGAAGAGTTCCCGGCTTTACCAGAATCTGGTCTACGAGCAGAAAACCGCGTTGGCCGTGGGCGCCGACTACGGCCTCATGCAGGCAGACCCGGGGTTATTCTATTTTTATGCCGTGGTGAAGCCCGGGGAAAAGGTAGAGGCGGTCGAAGAGGGGCTCTTGAAGGAAATTCGTCGGCTACAGACCGAACCGCCGACCGACCTGGAGCTCCAGCGTGCCAAGAATCAAATCGAAGCGGCCCATATCTTCGAACAGGATTCCAATTTCCGGCAAGCCATGTTGCTGGGAGAGGCAGAGACCGTCGGAGCGGGCTGGCGCAAGGTAGGGCAATTCGTCGAACGGACGCGGGCAGTGACAGCGCAGGACATTCAGCGGGTCGCCACCCAGTACCTGACGGCCGACGCCCGTACCACTGGTATCTTGCTTCCCCACCCCCCACAGCCGCAGGCCGCGTCATCGGCCCAAGCCCAGTAACGAGTAGGACGCATGATACGACCACTTCCGGCTCTCAGACTCCTTCTCGGGCTGTTCCTCGCACCCCTCGCCATCGCCTCCCTGAATCAGGCTCACGCGACGGAGATCATCCCCACCAGGACCGTCACCGCCAACGGCATGACCGTGCTGTTTTTGGAGCAACACTTCCTTCCGACCGTGGAGATCCATGCCCTGATCAAGGTGGGTTCGGCCCAAGATCCGCCGGACAAGGCGGGGCTGGCCAATCTGACCGCAAGC
Organism: Nitrospira sp.; assembly: GCA_015709715.1. Classification (NCBI taxonomy): domain Bacteria; kingdom Pseudomonadati; phylum Nitrospirota; class Nitrospiria; order Nitrospirales; family Nitrospiraceae; genus Nitrospira; species Nitrospira sp. Next base: position 2,901,274 of record CP054184.1, on the reverse strand, counting down.
CTATTGGATGAAGGCACAACGACTCGAACGTCTCGGCAAATGGCCGAACAGATCGATTTCGTCGGAGGGTCCATCGGAGCCAACGCCACCGAAGACTTCACCACCGCCTCGGCTCGGGTTCTCAAGAAGGATGCCGACCTCGGCTTTACCCTCTTGGCCGACATGCTCCAACATCCGGCCTTCCACAAGCAGGAATTCGAGCGGGTGCGGGCCCAGATCCTCGGCGAAATTGTGAGCGACGATGACGATCCCGGCAATGTCGCGATGAAGGCGTTCCATCAATTGATCTTTCACGGCCACCCCTACAGCTGGCCCACCCACGGCACCGAAGACACGCTGAACAAAATCACGGTCGCCGATGTGCAGCAATTCCACGCCAAAGAGTATGTGCCGAACCAAACGATCCTCGTCGTCGTCGGTGACTTGACGCAAGAGCAGGCGACGGCGCTGGTGCAGACCCATTTCGGATCATGGAAACGCGGTCCTTCGACCCTGTACGGCGTCAAGCGGCCAGCCCCGCTCGATCGCAAAATGGTGCAACTCATCGAGAAAGATTTGACGCAATCGACGATTGTGCTCGGCCATACCGGGATCAGCCGCTCCAACCCCGACTATTATGCCGTCACGGTCATGAACTACATTCTGGGCGCCGGCGGGTTCTCGTCCCGGCTCATGGATTCGATCCGCGACAAACAGGGGCTGGCCTACGGCATCATGAGCCAATTCGATACCAGGCTCATGCCCGGTGCGTTTCTCATCAATCTCCAGACGAGGACGGAGTTCACCAACCAGGCGATCACCGGCGTGTTGACGGAGCTCAAGGGAATCCGCGATGCGGCGGTGACCGATCAGGAACTCAGCGAAGCCAAGTCCTTCACCATCGGCAGTTTCCCGCTCCGGGTCGATTCGAGCGCAAAACTGGCAAAGGTGCTGGCCCAGGTGGAATTCTATAATTTGGGATTGGATTACTTTACGCAATATCCAAAGGCGATCGAAAAGGTCACGAAAGACGACGTCCAGCGCGTGGCCAAACAGTACCTCGATCCTCAACATTACGCCTTGGTGGTGGTCGGCTCGATCGCCAAGGCCAAGGTCAAGCAATAGCACGACCGGCTGCCCCAGCCGACCGTCGATATCTTGTCGTACCATGAGCTCCCCCACGTCGCTTACCGCAAAAATTGCCCGCGCCCGACGTATCCTTCGAGACATGCAGTCGGTCATCGTGGCCTTTTCGGGGGGAATCGACAGTTCGCTCGTGCTGAAGCTAGCGCATGACGAATTGGGCTCGCAGGCCGTCGGCATCACGGCCGTCTCCCCGACCTTCCCGGCCAGCGAACTCGATGTAGCCAGACAGACGGCGACTGAAATCGGGGCCAGCCATCGCATCGTCACCACCGATCAATTGGACATCCCGGAATTCATTCGTAACGATGCCGCCCGCTGCTACCACTGCAAAACTGATCTCTACTCGTTACTGCGGGCGCTCCGTGAGCAGCATGCGACCCACTACATCGTCGACGGCACGAACACGGATGACCTGGGAGATGACCGACCCGGATTGAAGGCCGCCCGGGAGTGGGGAGTCCGCAGCCCGTTGCTGGAAGCGGAGTTTTCGAAAGCCGACATTCGCGAGGCGGCGCGGGAATTGGGACTCTCGAACTGGAACAAACCGGCGGCAGCCTGTCTCTCATCTCGCGTGCCACGCGGCATCACCATCACCCGAAGCATCCTTTCACGCATCGAACGGGCCGAAGCCGCCCTGGCCCGAGAAGGATTTCGCCACTATCGTGTGCGCGACCACGAAGACATGGCTCGCATCGAGCTCGGCGCAGACGAGCTGGCACGCTGCCTCGAAGGCGGACGGCGAGAACGAGTCGCCGCAGCCCTGAAGCAGCTGGGCTATCAGTTCATTACGTTGGATTTGGAAGGATATCGCCAGGGGGGCGTGAGCCTGCCCCCCGGCAGATCAGACTAGTTTCGGCTCTGGTAGGTCTTGGCCAAGGCATCCAAGGCTTCATCTGCCAGGCGGCGGTGATCCGCATCAGTCAACGCACGCCCCACGACTTTCTCCGCCACCATCAGGGCCAGGTCGGTTGTCTGGGAACGAATATCCTGAACGGCCTTCCGACGCTCGTGTTCGATCTCACGTGTGGCGTCACCCTTGATACGCTCGGCATCCACCGTCATGCGCTGTTCGTTCTCTTCCATCAACCGCTGGGCCCGCTCCTTGGCCTGTGCCAGAAGCGCTTCCGCCTCTTTCGCCGAGGCCGCCAACTTGGCTTCGTATTCCTTGAGGATCCGTTCGGCTTCCGTGCGGTGGCGCTCGGCCTGATCGAGACTGTCCTTGATCTTCTTCTCCCGCTCTTCGAGCATGCTCAGCAGGCTCGGGAACGCGTACTTGTAAAGGAGGAAGAACAGGATCCCGAAGGACAGGATCTCCCAGAAGATCAACGATGAGAAGAAATGCGATTCAAATTGAGGCATAGTCTGTTACCCACATGAGTTGAGGGTGGCGAGCCGACTCACCGGCCAGAGGGCCCGGGCTCGTCCGTCGAAGGCCTACTTCCGCAAGCCCATGATGATGAACGCAATGACCAGCCCGTACAGCGCGATCGCTTCGACCAACGCGAACCCGATCCACATGTACTTGCCGACGCGGCCTTCCGCTTCCGGTTGCCGGGCCACGGCCTCGATCATTTTGCCGAAGATGTATCCGATACCCACGCCGGCTCCGGCAAAACCCGCCGCCGCCAATCCCATGCCCACCAACGCTGCTGCTGCTGCATCCATTGTTTGTCTTTCCTCCCTTATGTAGACAACGCGACTTAGTGTGCGTGCTCGCTATGACCGTGCAGGGTAACCGCATCCCCCAGATACACACAGCTCAGCACGGTAAAAATATAGGCTTGAATGAAGGCAATGCCGACCTCGAGGCCGTTCATCGCAATGGTGAACGCGAACGGCAACCAGCCGATCAACAACCCTCCGCTGATTGCCAGACCGAACAAGACGCCCAGAATGACATGTCCGGCAGTCATGTTCGCAAACAACCGCACCGCCAACGAGATGGGACGCGCCAATTGACTGATCAATTCAATCGGGATCATCAGCGGTAGGAGCCATCCCGGTGTACCGGGCGGTACGAGAATCCCGAGGAACTTGGCGCCGTGGAGGGAAAAGCCCAACACGATGCTCAAGCCGTAGATCCCGAGTGCAAACACCGCCGTGACAATGATCTGACTGGTAACCGTGTAGGAACCTGGAATCAGGCCCAAGAGGTTCGCAAAGAGGATGAACAAAAACAAGGTGGCGACCAGCGGGAAGTATTTCATCCCGGCTTCACCCATCGTGTCCAAGATGATCCCACGAATGAACTCGACGATCAGTTCGGCCAAGTTTTGCAGCTTCCCTGGGACCAACTTCCGAGACGCGGCGGCGGAGATCATCAAGAACGCCACGAGCCCGACGATGACCCACATGAGGATCACCGCTTTGTTGACGGAAATATCGATACCGGCCGGGGCCAGGGGAATCAGATCATACAACTCGAATGCATGTAAGGGGCTTTCTTCCACGATGATCCTTTTTCTGTCGGTGATACCCTCAACCTTGCCAGCGTTGCGCCGCCCGATAGGCATTGCGCACACCCGCAGCCGCTCCCAGGCCCAACCCCACGACCAATCCCCAGGGATTGGAACCGAAGAGGTACGTATCGACGACCCAACCGATCCCTCCCCCGACGATCAACGCAGCGAGCAGTTCCGTCCCAATCCGGACAGCCTGTCCGAGCCCCGCATATAACGGGTCTTGAGAGGGGGGCATCGCGTACTCGCGTGCAGCACACTTCCGCACAGTCGGAGGGTGCACCCGTGGCGGGCGCGCCATTCAAGCAAATTCGTTGGGGACTTGTCAAGAAGTCGGCACCTATGCCGGGGCTCGCGGATGCGGTATAGTTTCATTTTCTGTGCTGCCACCTGCTCGCACACCTCATGACCCTGTCACCGGACACAGCCTTCCTCAAGGGTGCCCCACAACCCTTGGTCGTCGTCCGCCCGCAGCCGACGGCCGATGTGTTCGAACTGTACCGACGTGTGACGAAGCCAGGCCGGCCCTCCCTCCTACTGGACAGCGCCAATGCCGCGGGGCCGGTCGCGCGCTATTCCTTCATCTGTAGCGAGCCCTATCTGACCCTGACCGGCCGGGGCGCCGAGTACACCATTCAGAGCGAAGGGCAACAACAACGGGGCATCGGATCGGCGGTCGAGGTACTCCAGGAGCTACTGCATGACTCGGCGATCGCCAGACCGCCGGGATTACCCCCGTTTTATGGCGGCGCAGCTGGCTATCTCAGCTACGACCTTATCCGTTCCTTCGAATCCCTTCCCTCGTTGGCTGTCGACGATCTGCGGCTGCCGGACCTCCACATGGTCTTGCTCGATCTGGTGGCAGCCGTCGATCACCGGACCGGCCTGCTCTACCTGATGTATTGCCCTCCCTTGGCTCGCTTTCTGTCCGAACCGCGGGAGAAACTCTACCGGGAGGGATGCGACCGCCTCGCGGAATTCGAAGCGCGCCTGACGACTCCCCTGCCCCCTCTCGACCGCTTGCCTTGGTCGGGAGGCATGAGCTTCGAGCCGGGACAAACGGCGGAGGATTACAAAGCCCGCGTCCGGCAATGTAAGGAGTACATCGCAGCCGGCGATATTTATCAGGCCAACCTTTCCCATCGCTTCATGCTGCATAGGGACGGCCAGGGGGGACGCGCGGACAGGGAAATATATGCCGCCACCCTCTATCACCGGCTCCGGCAGGTGAATCCCTCACCCTTCTCCGGACTCGCGCACCTCGATCACCTGAGTCTGGTCAGTTGTTCCCCTGAACGGTTGGTGCAGCTGACGGGATCCGTGGCCAACACTCGTCCCATCGCCGGTACCAGGCGACGAGGCGCCACCCTCGAAGAGGATCGCCGCTTACAGGCGGAGCTAGTCGTCAATGCGAAGGAACGGGCCGAGCATGTCATGCTGGTCGACCTGGAGCGGAACGATCTCGGCAAGGTCTGTCGCTACGGGTCGGTGCACGTCGATGAGTTCATGACCGTCGAGCCGTACTCGCACGTCAACCACCTCGTCTCGTCGGTCACAGGCGTTCTGGCTCCTCACCGTTCACCCCTGGACCTGGTCAAGGCACTGTTTCCAGGCGGCACTATCACAGGCGTGCCCAAACTGCGATGCATGCATATCATCGAGGAATTGGAGCCCGTCCGGCGGGGCCTCTACACCGGAGCGCTGGGATATTTCAGTTGGAGCGGAGACTTGGATCTGAACATTTTGATCCGGACCCTCGTGCTGACCGGGCGGCAGGGGTACCTCCAAGTAGGCGCCGGCATCGTGGCCGACTCCGATCCCGATCGCGAATATGAGGAAACGCTCGCCAAGGCGGGCGCATTTTTTCACCTTCTGGAGGGCAGCCGCTGATGTGGGTGTTTTTGAATGATCGGTTTGTACGCAAGGAAGAGGCGCTCGTCTCGGTCTTTGACCATGGGTTCCTGTACGGGGACGGCGTCTATGAAACCATTCGCTCCTATGGTTCCAGAATTTTCATGCGTGATCAGCACCTCGCCAGGCTTCGGCGATCAGCCGAAGCCATCGGATTGACCATTCCCATTCCGGAAGGAGATTGGCCGACGCTGCTCCATGAGGCCATGCGCCGCAACGACGTCGGCAATGACCGGCACGACGCCTATCTGCGGATCACAATTTCCCGCGGCGAAGGAGAGATTGGACTCGACCCAAGTCTCTGTCCCAAGCCCACGGTGGTGATCATGACCAAGCCGTTGCAACCGTTGCCGGCAAGGCTGTTTGAAGAGGGTGTCGCCCTCACCGTGGCCCGGACCAGACGCAATCTCCCGGAAGCGCTCTCGCCCCAGATCAAGGCCACCAATTTCCTCAATAACATTCTGGCGAAACGTGAATCGATCGCGGCAGGAACCTTCGACAGCCTGCTGCTGAATTGGCGGGACGAATTGACTGAATGCACCATCAGTAATCTTTTCTTTCTCTCCGAGGGCGCATTACGGACGCCGGCGCTCGACTGCGGCATCCTGGACGGCATCACCAGGGGCATCGTGATTCAACTGGCGCAGGAAGAGGGCCTCGCGGTGCAAGAGGGTCACTATCGGCTACAGGACTTGCAACAGGCGGCAGAGTGTTTCCTGACCAACACCAGCATGGAGATCATGCCCGTCGGCCATCTCGATTCACTGACCATCGGTGGTGGCAAACCAGGGCCCGTCACCCGCCTCCTTCAGGCGCGATTTGTCGCTGGCCGCACGCGATTCCTCGAACCATCCGCCTAAGCGCCAGGCCGCATCACGCGGATTATCAACCAGTTGCGCGGTTTATCCGGCAGGAGGGTTTTTGACAGGCCCAGGGACAGCTGCTACGGTTGATGCATCACACTTCATCCGTGCTCGCACATCGGAGCTTCCACTCAGATGGCCTCTCGATCGGCAATTCCACCACTGTTATGGGCATCGGCCACCATCCTGCTGACGGCAGGAACGGCCCTAGCCGATGTCTACCAGTACGTCGATGCGAACGGAACCATCTCTCTGACGAATGTGCCGAATGATCCCCGCTACCGACGCGTCAGTTCGAGTCTTCCCCATCCGCGAAGCGTCATCTCCGACGGTGAATTGGCGCCCGTCATCGCTCGTCACTCCCGAGCCCACCGACTTCACCCGGCCCTCATTCGTGCCATCATCAAGACCGAGTCCGACTTCGACCCGATGGCGGTGTCCCGGGCGGGGGCCGTGGGGCTCATGCAGTTGATGCCACAGACAGCCCTGCGCCTCGACGTGAGGGATTCCTATAACCCGGATGACAACATCGGCGGAGGGACGAAATATCTACGGCAGCTTCTGGATCGATTTCAGGGCAATCTCCCCCTCGCCCTCGCTGCCTACAATGCCGGAGAGCATACTGTAGACCGATACCGAGGCTTGCCGCCCATCGAAGAGACCCGAGAGTACGTGAAAAAAGTGCTGCGTTATTACCGCGCCTTCCTTATGAACGACCGGATTTCCGTTTCCCACCCTTCCCATTCGGCGCCTCCTGCGATACGAGCACGAGGTCTCTCGCCTTCGCCCCAACCCCGGTAACCTCGTCGGAGCCCAAGCAGAGGCGACTGTGCGCCCGCCACCCGGGCAGGTTGGCCTCGGCAAAATCGGACCGGTAATGAGCCCCCACACTATTCTCCCGCCACAACGCCGCCTCCGTGACACAACGAGCGACCTGCACCATATTCTTGACCTCCAAGGCCGCCCGCGACGTGAAGGGATGGTCCAACAGCCGCATCCACCGCACCAATTGTGCCGAGGCGGCGATCAGGGAATCCCGCGAACGCACGACTCCGACCTTCCCCCACATCACACGCCGGAGTGAGCTTCGAAGTTTCTCCGGATCATCCAACTCAATCGGTCGCCCCTCCTCCAACTCCTCGACGGTGGGTAGCGTGGTGGGCAGGGAGGAGCGCCCTGCATGGGCAACGGCAGCCCGAGCAGCCCGCATCCCGAACACCAGACCTTCAAGCAAGGAATTGCTGGCCAGACGATTGGCCCCATGGACTCCGCTACAGGCCACCTCTCCCGCGGCATACAGTCCCGGCAGCGTGGTGGCGCCGTCCACATCGGTCCAGACGCCCCCCATCATGTAATGTGCGCTGGGAGAAACCGGAATCCACTCCTCGGTCATATCGATGTCGTACCGAAGACAGGTGGCATAGATGGTCGGAAACCGCCGCTTCACGAAGGCCGCCCCCAGATGCGTCACGTCCAAATACACGTGGCGCGCCCGCGTGGCCGCCATCTCCGACCAGATGGCCCGCGACACGACATCCCGAGGCGCCAACGCCCCGTCAGGATGATACCGGTGCATGAACAACTCGCCCTTGATGTTGCGCAGTCGGCCGCCTTCCCCCCGGATGGCTTCCGAGAGCAGAAAAGGCGGACTGGACGGCAAGTAGAGCGACGTGGGGTGGAACTGCACGAACTCCATGTCCGTGAGCACCGCCCCGGCTCGAAGCGCCATCGCCATGCCGTCGCCGGTGGCATTGCCGGGATTGGTGGTCCGCGCATAAACCTGCCCGGCCCCTCCGGTGGACAGCACGACCGCACCGGCCGCCAGGAGGGAACGTTCCCCTGTCAATTCGTTCAGCACGATGGCCCCGCAACAGCGCCCCTCCAACACCAGCAGGTCCACGGTAAACCGCCGGTCGAGTCGGTGGATGCGGCGTTGCCGCGCCGCATGGGCCATGAGCGCCCGCACCATTTCATTGCCCGTCGCATCACCGCGGGCGCGGAGGATGCGGCTCCGACTGTGAGCGGCCTCGCGGGTATAGGCAAACCGCTTCCCGATCTTGTCGAACTTGGCACCCCAGGCGATCAGTTCCTGGATGCGATCCGGCCCCTCCTCGACCAGCACGCGGACGGCTTCGCGGCGGCAGAGTCCATGTCCCGCCTTCAAGGTATCGGTCAGATGGCTGCCGACGTCGTCTTCCTCGCTCAGCGCCACCGCCACGCCCCCCTGCGCGAACATCGAATTACTCTCGTAGGGATGGCCCTTGGTCAGCATCAGAACACGCCCGGCTCGACTCAGTTCGATCGCCGCGCGCAAGCCGGCAACCCCGCCGCCGACGACGAGAAAATCCGTTTCAAGCTTATGGGAGGAGACTCGTACAGACAAGGTTTCTTCGAGCTAGGGCTTCGCCTGCCCCCTCGTGGCGGGCTCACTCACACGCGTTCCCATCCCGAACGGCAAATCCCCCTGGGCCTCTCGAAGCAGAATGGATTGTGTCCCCGTCCACGCGAGACGGGCATGGCCACGCTGGCGAGTGCCGGCCTCCGTCGGCTGCCGTTTCCACTGTCCCTGCCAATGCACGAACACATCGATGTTCTCTCCCTCGATCAGGATGCGTTCGATGGCGAACTCGAGTTGAATATCCCGGAAGGTCTCAAAGTCGCTCTGCACATCTCGCTGGATTTGTTCCAACGATCCTGACGGGAGCAGGAGCGCTTCAACTCCGCTCAGGTCCCGATCCACATAGGCCTTCCGTAGCGACTCCACCGCCTTGTCGATGCGGAGAATACGATCGTGGTCCTCAGGATACTGCATCGTTTTCCCGGCGCAGCCCACTGCCAGGACCAACAGCAGCAGAACGAGCCCTCGGAGCGCAACACCTGCGACCAACGTGTGAAGACCGAACATGGCGCAGTATAGGAAGCTCCGCGGAAAGAGGTCAAGGCAAGCCCTCAAGGGAAGGCCTCGCCAGAGCAGCACGAGCGGAGCGCACCCCACTCGAACGCTCCGTCGATGCATTGACGGCTTGCATTTTGGTATGAAACCCACTAGACTCGCGCGCCTAGTAGCTGGAGATTGAACGTATGGCGAGTGTCCTCAAGAAACGCCGGAAGAAGATGCGCAAACACAAGTACAAGAAATTGCGCCGGCGTCAGAAATTCTTGCGTCGCAAGAGCTGAGATCATCACGACATAACGGACGGAGGGATCCGTGCCCGAAGGAAAAAAGGTTCGCATCCGCGTTCGAACGGTGAACTGTACCTATGTCGGGGATTTTCTCATCCCACCCATGCGCAACCGCGTGTCCGACGCGATCAACGAAGAGCAGCGGCTGTTCATCAGCCTGACTGACGTGTTGATCAACGAGAAGGACCGGTCCGACTTCGTGGCGATCAACAAGAACCTGATCGAGTCCATCGCTCAACTCTAACGCAACCCCGTCATGAAGGCCGGAGCCTGTCCACGCGCCGCCCACAGCCGCGTGTTCGCCCTCCACACTGCCTTGATACAATCGTCCTAGCGCCATGTCCTCCTTCAAACGGTTCCTGCCCTTCCTGAAGCCCTATTTTCCCCGCATGATTGCGGCCGCGATCATGGTGATGGCGGTCGCCGCCGTCAACCTGGCGCTGCTCCGCCTCGCGGGATCGCTGTGGGATGTCATCACCGTCCAGCGCGACGAAGCCCACATGACCCAGATGATCCTCTTGTTCTTGGGCCTGGTTCTGCTGCAGGGCTTCTGCTTGATGGGCCACAGTTACTTGACCGCGTGGGTGTCACAGCGGGTGGTCGCGGATTTCCGCACCCATCTCTTCGCCCACCTCCACACCCTGTCCGTCAATTTCTTCTCCAAGCGGCGGACCGGGGAGCTGATGTCCCGTCTGATGAGCGATGTCACGGTCATCCAGAACGTCGTAACGGATACCCCGATCGATGCGGCCAAGCAGATCGTGACCTTTGTCGGCGGCGCCGGCTTCCTGTTTGCCATGAACTGGCGGCTGTGCCTGCTTATTCTGGTACTGCTCCCGCTGCTCGTCGTCGTCGCCAAGCTCTTCGGTCGGCGGTTGCGAGCGCTCTCCACGACCATTCAGGATCAGACCGCCTCGGTCAGCACGCTGGTGGAGGAGGTCATCGCCGGCATCCGGGTGGTGAAATCGTTCGTCCAGGGCAAACGGGAGGAACAACGGTTCGTCACCCAGGTACAGGCAGCGCTCGAACTGGCCTTGCGCCGTGCCGCCATCATGGCGGTGTTCGTGCCGACGATCACGTTCGTGACCTTTGCCGCCGCCGCCGCCGTGTTGTGGTTCGGAGGACGGCAGGTCATCGAGGGCACCGTCTCGCCCGGCGACCTGTTCGCCTTCGTCCTGTTCGCCGGCATCCTGATCGGCCCGTTCGGATCGGCCGCCAGGGTCTTCGCACAGATCAAGGAAGCCCAGGGCGCCATGCAGCGAGTGTTTGAGATTCTCGACACCCATGCCGAGATTGCCGACGCGCCGGACGCGGTCGATCTCCCGGCTGTGCAAGGCCATGTCCGCGCCGAGCACCTCAGGTTCGCGTACGACGCCCGCCAGCCGGTCCTCTCGGACGTGTCCTTTGAAGCCAAGCCCGGCGAACTCATCGCGATCGTGGGGCCGACAGGATCGGGCAAGACAACGATCATCAATCTGCTGCACCGTTTCTACGACCCGACGGCGGGACGTCTCATGATCGACGGGCACGATCTCAGGGGTGTGCGCCTGGAGAGTCTCTACCGCCAGATCGCCCTGGTGCCCCAAGAAACGATTCTGTTCGGCGGATCCATCCGCGACAACATTCGGTATGGACGCGAGGATGCGCCCGAAGCCGACATCATCGCCGCCAGCCAGGCTGCTCACGCGCACGAATTCATCATCGGATTCCCGGACGGCTACGACACCATTGTAGGGGAAAAGGGCATCAACCTCTCGGGAGGGCAACGCCAGCGGGTGGCCATCGCACGGGCGATCCTGAAAAATCCCCGCATTCTCCTGCTGGACGAAGCCACTTCGGCGCTCGATACGGAATCGGAACGGCTGGTGCAACAGGCCTTGGAACGGCTCATGGTCAACCGCACGACCTTCGTCGTGGCGCACCGCCTCAGTACCATCCAACGCGCCGATCGGATTCTGGTGCTCAACAAGGGCCAGCTCGTCGAAGAAGGCACCCATGCCTCCCTCTTGGAGCGGCAAGGGCTCTATCATTACCTCTATACGCTACGCCTGAGCGAATTACCGGCCTGACCCAAGGAGGGTCCATGACGCAGCTCGCAGTCTTCGTCCTACTCCTGGCGACCTGGATGCTGCCCGGTGGGGCGATCGCGCAGAGCCCCCTGCCGCAACCGGATCACATCGTCATCGTCATCGAGGAAAACCATGCCTTCGATCAGATCGTCGATTCTCCGGCAGCGCCCTACCTGAACGACCTGATCAAACGGGGCGCCCTCCTCACCCAATCCTATGGCGCCACCCATCCCAGCCAACCCAACTACATCGCATTGTTTGGCGGGTTCATCGAGGGGATCGTCAAAAACACCTGTCCCCACCAGCTCTCGACACCCAATCTCCGCAGCTCGCTCGCGGCGGTCGGTAAAACCTTCACCGGGTACGCCGAAGACCTACCCTCCGTCGGCGCGGCGGACTGTGTCGCCGGCGGCTACGTACGCAAACACAATCCATGGGTGAACTGGCAAGGCGCGCCCACCTACCAGGTCCCGGCCGAGGAAAATCGCCCGTTCGCCGATTTCCCCACCGACTTCTCTCAGCTGCCGACCGTCAGTATCGTGATTCCCAATCAGGCCAATGACATGCACGACGGCTGGGACCCGGGACGGATCGAGCGAGGCGACGAATGGCTCCGCTTCTACCTCGACCGCTATGTGGAATGGGCCGCCACCCACAACAGCCTGCTGATCGTCACGTTCGACGAAGATAACGGCAAGTCCGACAACCGTATTCCGACGATTCTCGTCGGCCCCATGGTCAAACAGGGGCGATTCGATGAACGGACCGATCATTATGGGCTGCTGCGCACGCTCACGGACCTGTACGGCGCCGAGCCGGTCGGACTCGGCGCCAAGGCACGCCCCCTCACCAGCATCTGGGCTGAACCGCGGCGGTAGGCCTCACGGTTTCCTCCACCGACACCACATCTTCCAAAGTTCCAGCGCCAGGAACGGCAGCACGCCGAATCCCAGCATCAACCACCAGTCGTTTCCCCGCAGCGACACGACCTTGAAGATCTCCTGCCCCCAGGGGCTCAGGAGAATCCCGACCTGCAGAAGAGCCGACAGCAGGACCGCCGCCACCAGGGCCGGATTCCCGAAGACCCCCAGTTGAAACAGCGAGTACCGGTCATGGCGGGAACTGAACGCATGGAACAGTTGCACCAACACCAGTGTGGTGAACGTCATGGTCCTTGCGGAGTCGACATCTTCATGCCACCACGAGAGGGTAACGCCGAAGACCACCAACGTGGCCGCCGCCATCAAGCCTCCTTGCGCGCAGATGGCGAGAAACCGAGCACGGTCCAGCAGCCGGGCTTGAGGATCGCGGGGCGGACGTTTCATCACATCGGGATCGCCGGGATCCACCGCCAGAGCCAAAGCGGGAAACCCGTCGGTCACCAGATTGATCCACAGAATCTGGATGGGCAGCAGCGGCAACGGCCAACCCACCAGCGTACTGCCCAGCATCACCAGCACTTCGCTCAGGTTGCAGGACAGCAGATAGTGGACGGCCTTCCGAATGTTGTCGTAGATGCCGCGGCCTTCCTCCACAGCCGCCGCAATCGACGCAAAATTGTCGTCGGTCACCACCATATCCGAGGCTTCCTTCGTCACATCCGTGCCCGTCATGCCCATCGCGATGCCGATGTCGGCTTCACGCACGGCGGGAGCATCGTTCACGCCGTCGCCGGTCATGGCCACGACCGCTCCCCTGGCACGCCACGCCTTGACGATGCGGAGCTTATGCTCCGCCGAGACCCGCGCATAGACGGAGAAGGTCCGGACACGGTCCGCCAACTCTTCGTCCGTCAACGCATTCAACTCGATCCCAGACAGGGCCTGCTGGGGACCGCTGGAAAATCCCGCTTCACGCGCGATGGCCAACGCCGTCTCCTTGTGATCCCCGGTGATCATCACCGTCGTGATGCCGGCCGAGCGGCACAGCTCCACGGCGGTCTTGGCTTCGGGGCGCAACGGGTCTTTCATGGCCGCCAACCCCAGAAACGTGAGCTGCGTTTCCACATGCTCGGGTGAAAACTGGGTCGCGTCCGAATCTAGCACCCGCCGCGCGAACCCCACCACACGCAAGGCCTGCTGGGCAAACCGTCGATTGGCCGTCCCGATCTCCTCGCGAATCTCGTCGGTCAACGGCGTGACCGTACCGTCGAGAGCGACCACCTCGCAGCATCGACTGAGCAAGACATCCGGCGCGCCCTTCACGTAGGCCACGAGACCATCCCCCGATCGCCGCACCATCGACATCATCTTTCGATCGGAGTCGAAGGGAATCTCTTGCACCAACGGATGCCGTCGCTCCAATTCGTCCTTTCGCAACCTCGCCTTGGCGCCCGCAACGAGCAACGCGCCTTCGGTCGGATCACCCAGCACCGTCCAACTTCCATCGGCTTCCTTGAGAGAAGCGCCGTTACAGAGGATCGCATCGGTCAAGAGGTCCTGCAGCCCGCCGCACGACGAATCCCCGTCGAGGATGGCTCCTGCCGGGTCATACCCTTCGCCGGTCACTCCGTACACCCGTCCCTCCGCATAGAGATGCGTGACCGTCATCTCATTTTTGGTGAGGGTCCCGGTCTTGTCGGTGCAAATCACCGTCGCCGCGCCCAAGGTTTCCACCGCAGGCAATCGCCTGATCAGCGCGTGCCGTTTGACCATGCGCATGACGCCCAGGGCCAGCGTCGTCGTCACGATGGCGGGCAGGCCTTCGGGAATCGCAGCCACCGCCAGGCTCACCGCCGTCAAGAACATGTTGAAGGCCGGCTCGCCCCGTAGCAGTCCCAACAGAAAGACGACGGCGACGATGCCCAACGACAGCAGCAGCAGGACGTGACCGAATTGTTCCAAGCGCCGCTGCAACGGCGTCGGTTCGACCGGCACGGCGGTCATCAGGGTCGCAATGCGCCCCAACTCGGTTCGCGCACCGGTGGCCACGACCAGCGCGCGTCCCTTCCCGGCCGTCACCGTCGTGCCGAGGAACAGCATGTTCCGCCGATCGCCGAGCGGGAGATCCTCATGACCCAGCGTGGCCGATTCTTTTTCGACCGGAGTGGATTCTCCGGTCAAGGCCGACTCCTGCGTCCGCAAGGCCACCGACTGGACCAGTCGCGCATCAGCCGGCACCTGGTCTCCGGCCTCCACCTCGATCAGGTCACCCGGCACCACGTCGCGAGAGGCCAGCGACTGTCGAACGCCGTCACGTACGACGTGCGCATAGGTGACGGCGAGCGTCTTGAGCGCGGCCAACGACCGCTCGGCCCGATACTCCTGGACAAACCCTAAGAGGCCGTTCAACGCCACGATCGCCATGATGGCGGCGGTATCGATCCATTCGCCCAGGAGTCCGGACACGACGGCCGCGCCCACGAGGACCCATACGATCACACTGGTGAATTGCGCGAGGAAGATCTTCCAGGGAGAGAGGGGCGCGGCCTCGGGCAATTCGTTGGGACCATGGAGCGACAGTCGTCGCCCGGCCTCGGCTTGCGTGAGCCCTTCGCGGATGGACACGTCGAATGCTTGACCGAGATCATCGATCGGATAGGCATGCCATCGGTCGGAGGCAGCGGAATGCTGGTCGTCCATCCTTCCCCAATCCTTCTCTCCCTGGGAGGGAGCCTAAACGCCGGTGCCGAAAAAATCGACCAGCAGCCGCCCCCGGGGCTCAACCCTACCGAATTCGCGCCGATAGAGTATCGACGAAGGACGGCGCCATGGCTCCTGATAGGAGCGTCGTTCCCGCAGTGGGAACACCCGTCGCTCGCGTATGACGCCCTGTCCGCATGGTGATGTCATGTTAGGCTCTTCCCGGTCGGCCCCGAAACCGATTCCCGACAGCCTCCGCAACAGCCTGAAGGAGTTGCGCCAGGGGCTGCTGAACCTGCATAAAGCCTTGATCGTGTCGGAGCAAATCACCTACGAACGCATTTACGGCCGCATCGCGTCCTCGGGCCAACTGCTGCAACTCGTCATGAACGACCCCTGGTTCGCCTGGCTCCACCCGCTCTCACATCTGGTCGTGCGGATCGACGTGGTGTTGGAAGATCCCGAGGACATTTCACTCGAATCGGCCCAGACGCTGCTCGCCGATGCACGCGCCATGTTGCGTCCGTCGGAGGAGGGCGATGGGTTCGAGCGCAGCTATTACGAAGCGCTGCAGCGCACCCCCGATGTGGTCCTCGCCCACGCCGGCGTGAAAAAACTGCTCAGCACGGCGGTGCTCGCAGCCGCAGCCTGACCCCGGCGCGCGGCCCGACCCTCAAAACAGCGGATGGTGCGGAGAAGAGGAGAAGGGCGCCGAGCGCGGCGCATCCCCCTTGTTACCCAAGAACCGCCAACCGCCTTTCTCGTGGACGAGATAGTGCACCTCTTTGAACCAGCTATCCAGCGTGATCCGTTCGCTCGATTGCAGGTCCATCCCGTACAACCCGCCGGTACAGGTCAGCTCGACCCGCGGGCCATCAACGCCGGGAATGATCCTCATCTCCGAGAACAGATGCGTCGAGGACAGGTCTCGATAGTGCTCGAACACCTCGCGCCAAATCCGCTCCACCTCGGCGAGATGAAGACCATGGTAGTTGTACGCCGACGCGTAGAACTCCATCAGCGACGTAAGGTCCTGCTTCTGCAGTGCCCGCTCCGCCTGCTTGAAGGCCGCCAGGACAGCTTGCACCGTCGGATCCATGCGGATCACCTTTGCCTCGGTCACGGTGCGCCCCTCGCCGATCAGGACCATCTCGGGCAAGACCTGCACGACCGCATGAACCGGCTGTCCGATCAGCAGGCACAAGCAGCCTCCCGCCAGCCACACGCCCAGCCTCGCTCGCATCCATCCGCAGCGTCGATGGTGACCGACGTGCACTCCCCATATGTTCATCCTTGTTCCTCTCTTCCAGACGGATGCGTGGTGCCCTTTCCCTTTGGCGCCTCAGGGCTTGGCGCTAGACTACAGCCAACGGAGTCATCTTTCCAGTTCGCCGTCACGCGACAATCCGGAGTGCGGCCTCGCCCGAGAGCGTGGGCGAGCGCCGAGCGAGTCCAAGGGCGCGTGTCAGAAAGGGGACGACCGCATGCCGAAACGCAGAACCGCCCGAGTCGCCATCACCCGTCCAGTTGAAATTCAGGGGCCACATGGAATCAGCCACGGCACGTTGTGTGATTTTTCTCCGAGCGGCGCTCGCGTGTGCCGGACGGAGGTCAAGGTCCACTGCGGCATGCGGCTGACGCTGCGGTTTTCGCTGCCGGACCGCATGGAACCGATCGAATTGAAGCAGGCCGTCGTGAGTTGGGTCGGAACCCACGAGTTCGGCATTGGGTTTCCCAAACCCTCGCGGGAACTCCGGGCACGGTTCGAAACGGTGTATGAGCTGTTGCTCGACGCCCAAACGGCCGACACGAACGACCGGGTGATTTCGCTCCGCCTCTCATGACGGACGGGATCACCGAAAGAGCAACCACAGTCCGCCAAGATACGCCACAATCATCACCAGGCTGTCCGGTTCGATCAGCAGGTACCGTTTTTCCACTCGGTACATGATGCCCATCAAGCCGACATTCATCATGAGAATCGCCCACAAGGCCGTCAGGGCATGGGCCGAATCGATAACAGCCAACAGCGGCCCGCCACGGTAGGCCAGATCGGCAAAGACAAAGGCGGCCATGTTGAACGCATTGCTGCCGAAGAGATTGCCAACCGCCAAATCGAACGCCCCCAAACGCACGGCGGCTAGCGACGTCACCAACTCGGGCATGGTCGTTACGATGGCCACCAACGAGGTCCCGACAAAGGTGGCGCCGACTCCGTAACCGTCCGCGATGGTTTTTGCCGACTGCGCGAGCAGCGGCGCTGCAACCAGCAGCCCCAGGGTCGAGCCAAGGAACCCCATGGTCGCGCGCCGCACCCCGTCCCGCCTGATCGCGCATTCCAACGGTCCATCAACCGCCGCCTCTGCCAAGGCCTGTTGCACCCGCTGCCGCCGCTTGACGTCCTCCTGCCGAAAGACGACCCGCATGCCGAAGACATACACCAGGAAGAGCAGACCACTTCCCATCCCCACACCGCCCGGTCCGACCTCGCGGGCGAACAGGATAAGGAACGCGGCCAAGCCGGTCAGGATCATCGCCAACGCAGCCACCAATGTATGCTCGAAGGCCGCCTGTTCCCACACCCGTTTGCCGCGGTGAAGCAAGTCCAGCAGCCCCAACGTCAACATATTCGCGAGCCCCGCCCCGAACAGATCGCCGGCAGCCAGGTTCGGTGCGTCGAGCAGCACGGCACTGACCGTCGTCAAGACCTCCGGTAAGGAGGTCGCGGCGGCCATCAACACCACCCCGATCCAAACGCGCCCCAACCCCGTCAAGGCGGCGAGTTGATCGCCATAGGCCGACAGGCGGGTGCCCGCGACGACGATCAGCAGGCCGCTGACCACGAGTTGTCCCCATGCGGCAATCATTGCGGGTTCGTGTAGAGAGGAGTTCGAAAGCGTCTCGCTCAACGGAGTGCTGAGTGTGCCTGCCTCTTGCATCGAGGTCAAGCCGATCCAATCACGGCAGGAGACACTGCGTCAGGGCGGGGACTGGGGCAGGAGCATGTCCGCCACCTTGTCGATGAGGGTCTGCGGTAGGAAGGGCTTCTGCAGGTAGGCCGCCTGGGCATCCACCCCGTGCGAGGTCAACATATCTCCGGCATATCCCGAGATGAACAGGACCTTGAGCCGGGGAAACATCGCCTTCGCTCCTTGCACCAACACGGCAGCTTTCATTCGCGGCAGGATCACGTCGGTGATCAGCAGGTCGCAGCCGCCTTTGCGCAGCTGCAGCATCTGCAGGGCTTCCACGCCATCCCCCGCCGCCAAGACTTCGTAGCCCTGGTCTCGCAGTACCGCCGTCATGAGGCCTCGAATCCCTTCGTCGTCCTCCACCAGCAACACCGTCGCACAGGTAGCCGGACGCGCCGGAGCCGGCGCTGTCGCTTCGACCTCTGCCGTCGGCTTGAGCACCCGCGGCCACATCACGGTAAATCGCGTGCCTCGTCCCGGTTGGCTCACCACCTCGATGTAGCCGCGACTTTCCTTGACGATGCCGTATACCGTCGCCAACCCGAGGCCGGTTCCCCGGCCCGCCTCCTTGGTGCTGAAAAACGGCTCGAAGATATGCGCCAAGGTCTCGGGGTCGATGCCGGAGCCCGTATCCTCGACGACCATTTTGACGTAGGGACCGGGAACCGCGCCGGGATGCGCCCGCACATAGGTTTCGTCCAAATCGGCATTGCCGGTCTCGATCGTGAGGATGCCGCCCTCAGCCATCGCGTCGCGCCCGTTGAGCGCCAAATTAAGCAGGACCTGTTCGATCTGCACGGAATCGCCGAGCACATGCCCGGCTTGCGGATCGAGCACAATCACCGTCTGGATCTGCTCACCGATCAGGCGGCGCAGAATATCTTCCATGTCGCGGACCAAGGTGTTGAGCGGCACGTCGCGTTGCTCCAACACCTGCCTGCGGCTGAAGGTCAACAGCTTCTTCGTCAAGGCGGCCGCCCGCGCGCCGGCCTGGCCGATCAACTCCACCTCATGCCGACAGGGATGCGAGCCCAGTTGCTGCATCACGCGCTGCGCATGCCCCGTCACGACCATCAGGAGGTTGTTGAAGTCGTGCGCGATGCCCGCCGCCAGCCGCCCGAGCGCCTCCATTTTCTGCGACTGCCGCAGGCTCTGTTCATCCTGCCGACGCGCCGTCAGATCAATGATGGTTTCAATCACGTGGGTCCGCCCGTCAGTCGTGGCGGCCTTGGCCCAATGGATCAACAGGGGCCGGCCGTCCGGCAGCGCCACCTCTTCGGAAAGAATTCCATCATGGATCAAGGCATCCGGCATGCGACAAAACGCGCAAGGACCGGCCTGCCCGACAATCTTCTGAAAGCACCGCCCGCCTGCGATAGGACCGAAGGTCTTCACGGACGTCTGGTTTTGAAACTGAATCGTATGGTCGGCGGGATCGATCACGGTCACGCTCACCGGTTGCGAGTCGAGCAGCGCGTGCGGATCGTACAGCGGGCGACCGGACGGGGGAGTGGAACCAACCATGGAATATCCTCTGGTCATGCTGGATTGAACGAAGCGACGGTATGAATCCTCGTTCTGGTTGTACTACATCATCTCGCACAGTCAAGGAGATCGTCGATTGGAAATTCGTCCTACACCCACTCCGGCGCCTGCTCGCGCGTGAGTTCGGGATCGGCAAAGGCCCGGTAGAGCGCCGGCAAGACCACCAGCGTCAAGAGCGTCGACGTGACCAAGCCCCCCACCACGACGGTCGCCAGCGGCCGCTGGACCTCCGCGCCGATACCCTGCGCGAGGGCGAGCGGCAGCAACCCCAGCAACGTCGTCATCATGGTCATGATCACGGGGCGCAGCCGCAGCACGCAGCCCGCCATGATCGCCGCATCCATCGGCTGACCTTCATTGCGAAGTTGATTGATGTAGGACACCAGCACGATCCCGTTGCCCACCGCCAAGCCGAACAGTTCGATGAAACCGATGGACGCCGGTACGCTCAGGTACTGACCGCTCAACCAGAGCGACACCAAGCCCCCGATCAAGGCGAACGGCAGATTCAGGATGATTAACGTCGCATACCGAAGCGAATGGAAGGCCCAGAACAACAGAAAAAACACGAGCCCGAGTGTGATGGGCACGACCACCAGCAGCCGCGCGTTCGCCCGCTCCATGTTTTCAAACGCCCCGCCCCAGGTCACTGTGTACCCCTGCGGCAGGCGAATCCGTTCCGCCAACTTCCTGCGCCCCTCATCGACCACCCCGCCGATGTCACGCCCCACCACATTAAAGCCGATGTAGATCCGGCGCTTGACCTGCTCGCGGCTGATGCGCGCCGGGCCTTCCCGCATTTCGATGGTGGCCAGTTCGCTGAGGGGAATCGGCGCCCCGGAAGCGGACCGAACCCGAATATCTCCGATGGCCGCGATGCTGTTGCGGTACTGGGCGGGAAACCGCAGGATCAGTTGAAACCGGCGCTCTCCTTCATACACCTGCGTGGCGGGTTTGCCGCCGACCGCGGTGGTGATGATGTCCTGCACGTCGGACACGTTGATCCCATAACGCGCGATCTTCTGCCGGTCGATATCGAGCGTCAGGTACGGCTGCCCCGCCACCTGCTCTACCTTCACGTCTTTCACGCCCTCGATCGTCCGCAGCAGGTCCGCGATCGACTCGGCTTGTCGGTACAACACCTCCAGATCATCGCCGAACAACTTGATCGCGCAGGCGGTGCGAATCCCGGAAATCAATTCGTCCACTCGTTCTTGAATCGGCTGACTCATCAACACGGAGATGCCGGGAATTTCCGCCAACCTGATCCGAATCGCATCCACCAGTGCGGACTGCGTTTTGGCGCTCGTCCATGACCCGCGCGGCTGCAGTTGTATGACCGGATCACTTTCATTCGGTTCTTCCGGGCCCACCGCGATGTCCGGCCGCCCGATCTTGCTGACCGCCATCCGCACCTCGGGGAATTCCAGCATGGCGCGATGCGCCTGTTTCTCGATCTCGATCGACTCCGGCAGGGAGACGCTCGGCAGCCGCACGATCTGCGGCGTCAGCGCCCCCTCCTCCAAAATGGGAATGAATTCTCGTCCCACGAAGGGAACCAGCGTCAGGCTCGCCAGCACGACCGCCGTCGCGCCCGCCAACACCGCTCCACGGTGGGCCAACGTCCAGCGCAAGACCGGTTGGTAGCGCGCTTTCATCCAGCGCGTCAGTCGGGTCTCCTCCGGATGGTCGCCGCGCAGCACCAAGGACGCGAGCACGGGCGAGAGGGTGAGGGTGACGACGACCGACGCCAGCAACGAGATCACCAGCGCATAGGCCAACGGCGCAAACATCTTTCCTTCCATGCCGTGCAGCGTCATCAAGGGCAGGAACACGACGCTGATGACCAGGATCCCGAACAGAATCGGCCGCCCCACTTCGTTGGTGGCCCGCAGAATGACTTCGAGCCGCGAGCGTTCGCTGTGGCGATTCTCAGACAGGTGGCGATAGACGTTTTCCACCACCACCAGCGACCCGTCGGCAATCTCCCCGATCCCGATGGCCAACCCGCCCAAGGTCATGAGGTTGGCGGAGAGCCCCGCCCGCTGCATCACCAGAAATGTCATGAGGGGCGTCACCAGCAAGGAAGCCGTCACCACGATTGCGCTCCGCACATGGCCGAGAAACAGAAAGAACACGAGCGTGACCAGGACGATCCCTTCGATCAGGGCGTCGCGCACGGTATTGATGGCGGCGGTCACCAGCTCGATGCGGTCATAAAAGGGCACCAGCTCTAGGCCGTCGGGAAGGAGCCCGTCGCGCTGGATCCGCGCCACCCGCTCCTTCACCGCGCCGACCACTTCCCGCGCATTGCCGCCGCGCAGCATCAACACCGTGCCCGCCACCACCTCTCGCTCGCCGTTCAACACGGCCGCCCCATGCCGAACCGCATGCCCGATACGGACCTCGGCCACGTCGCGGACGAAGACGGGAGTCCCGCCGACCTCCTTGACGATGATGCTCTCGATATCGGGAATGGCCTTGATCAGGCCCACCCCGCGCACGATGGCCCGCTCCGCATGGCGCTCCAGCACGTTGCCGCCCGCATTGGCATTGTTCTTCCCCACGGCGTCGAATACCTCATGCAACGTGAGGTCGTACTTGCGCAACTTGGCGGGGTCCACCAGCACCTGGTACTGCTTCACAAACCCGCCCAACCCGTTCACGTCGATGACACCCGGCACACCCTTGAGCACCGGACGGAGCACCCAATCCTGCAGCGTGCGTTGAGACGTCAATTCCAGTTCCTTCGAGGCCGCATCCGTCGCCGCCGGGGGACCGTCGAGATAGTACTGATAAATCTCACCCAGGCCGGTCGTCACCGGCGCCATCACGGAGTCGATGCCCGGCGGCAGCCGCTCCTTCACCGTCATCAGCCGCTCCATGACCAATTGGCGCGCGAAGTAGACGTCGACTTCGTCATCGAACACCACCGTCAACTGGGAGAGCGCGAACTTGGAAAGCGAGCGGATCTCGCTCAGCCCCGGCAGGCCGGTCATCTGGAGTTCGATGGGATAGGTGATGAACCGCTCCACCTCGACCGGCGAGAGGCCCGGCGCTTCCGTCAGTACCTGCACTTGGACGTTGGTCACGTCGGGATAGGCGTCGATGGGAATCGACTGGAAGGCAATCAGTCCCGCTCCGGCCAGCAACGAGAGCAGTCCCAGGATCAGGATGCGCTGGCGCAGCGAGAATTCGAGGAGCGATGCGATCATGGCGTGGGTTCGACCCTGTGGATTTCGACCTCCGATTTGAGTGCGAACGCCCCCTTCACCACCACCTCTTCACCCTCCCGCAGTCCTTCCAGCACCATCACGTGCTCGCTCTGCTCGTCGCCCAGCACCACGCGACGCGGCTCGAAGCGGTCGTCCGCCCGTTTCACGAAGATCATCTTCCCCCCATCGATCTCTTGCACCGCCGCCAGGGGCACCCGCAGGGCCTCCTGCACCGTCGCCGTATAGACCTGGACCATGGCAAACATTTCAGGCTTGAGCAAGCGATCGGGGTTCGGCACCGTGACGCGCAGGCGCATGGTCCTGGTTTCCGGATCAAGCACGTCGCTGATGTGGGTGATGGTGCCGGAGAAGAGCGCATGCGGATAGGCCGGCACGACGACCTTGACCGACTCATCCGGACGAATGAACCGGACATCCTTTTCCGGCACGTTGCCGATCACCCACACGTCGGACAAGTCGGCGATCACGAAACATTTCTGCGCGGTCTCGATGACCTCGCCGCGCGTGATATTACGGACGATCACTCGGCCGGCGAAGGGCGCACGGATCGCCACATCCGAGCGGATGGTCTGCTCGCGGTCCAGCCGCTGCAGCTCCTGCGATGCCACGCCGAGCAACGTCAGGCGATGGGCGGCTTCCCGCGCGTCCGCTCGCGCCGTTTTCATCTCGGCTTCCCGCCGCTGAAGTTCCGCCAGGCTGATCGCGCGATGTTCGTGGAGATTGGCGGCCCGTTCATAGGCCAACTGGGCCTCATGCTGGCGGGCCGACGCCTTGAGGTAGGCCCCCTCGGCCAAGCCCAAGTCGGCGCTGTCGAGCAGGGCGAGCCGCTCTCCCTTCTTCACATCCTTGCCGACATCCACCGACACCTCCACGACCCGGCCACGGATCAGGGTCGTCACCTCCGCCAGTTCGTTGGCGTTGGCCTGCACGGTGGCGGGAAACTCCCGATGGACGGTGAACGGCTCCGCTTTGACCCGCAGCACGTCGATCCCCGCCCGGGCCATCTCCTGTTGGGTCAATCGAACGATGCCCTCGACCGACCGGTTCGCCGGATGAGCGGCAGGGTTCGGGGAAGGATCGCGGTCGCATCCCTGGGCCGCGAGGAGCAGGACCCAGACCAACAGGGGGACCGGCCTGAGGCGACGCAACGAAACCGACGGCCATACCCATCGCACCGAACCCCGACTCACACCTATCACGGTTGGTGTCATGCTCCGATCACCGGCTCGCCCCAGGTCGTGACTCATGGAATCAGCAGGGAACGTGCCCGGCCGGACAGGTGATTTCGAAGGGAACGGACAGGCCGTAGCAGCCTTTTGCTACGGCCTGCAGGGCAGGAACGGGGTGAAATGCCACAGCCGGACCGGCCGGCGCATGGGATGAACAGGCCGTCACGTCAGCGAACGACGAGCACCGAACAGCGGCTGTGCTGCACCACCTTCGTGGAGATGCTGCCGAGCAGGAACCGCGCGATCGCGCCCATGCCCTTGGCGCCGGTCACGATGAGATCCACCTTTTTCTTCGAGGCGACCTTCAGAATCTCGTCGGCTGGTTTGCCCAACCGCACGACTTCGTCGACCGTAAACCCGGCCTTCAGGAGTTTGTCTGCGCATTGTTCGACCAGCCGAGCGCCGGCCTCCTTCAGCTCGGGATAGTTGAGATAGGGCATCACATGGGTGACCACCACCTCCAGCGGCTCCGCCCCCTCCCGCGCATCCGGTCGCCACTTCGTCAGCACGAACTTCACCGCTTTCTCCGAAGCCTTGGAGCCGTCGGTGGCCAGCAGGATGCGGCGCACAGGCCGCGGCTCCTCCTTCACAATGAGGACCGAACAGGGCGCATGGAGCGTCACCTGGGTGGACACGCTTCCCAGCATGAAACGATCCAGCGCATCCAGCCCCCGGCTCCCCAGCACCACGAGCCCGTCCCGTTGCGGGGCCAGCTTCAAGATGGTTTGCCCCACCGGCCCACGCTCCGACGACAGCTTGGCCTTGAGACGCAACGACGCCACCTGCGCCTTGGCCTCCACCATCGTTCGCTTGCTCTGGGCTTCAATGCGTTTGATCTCTTCCTGAATGAACGGTTCGTTGCCGATCACTACCGGCTGAAACATCACCGGCGAACGCAAGGCCTCCACATCCGTCACATGCACCAGCGTGACATCCGGCTTCTCTTGAAACGGTACGTGCACCACCCATTCCGTCGCCCATTTCCCGTACTTGGAGCCATCCGTCGCAATCAACACCTTCATGGTCACACTCCTCTGGTTCCGCCGCCGACTCACCGGCTGTGCAGGTCTCGCGCCACAACGCCGCCGCATCTTCGCCGCAACGGCTCGCGAGGTCAATAGGGAGTGGGAGGAGTGGGAAGATCGGCTACGGTCGCCGCGAACGACTCAGGCGGCGCAGCAGACGCCCCAGCAGCGCGCCGAGCCCTGCGCAGAAGAGGCCGGCCGCCGCCGTAATGGAGAGTTCGAGTGCCCAGACATGATGGACGGCAGGGTTGTTCCAGCCATCCACGAGAATACGCGCCCATACCGCGGCCGGGACCGCAGCAGCCGGAACAAGCGCAATGACCCAGAGCCGTGAGAGCAGACTCCACCCCAAAATCAAGGCGGCCGCCCCCACCACGAACAGGCCCGGCCCTGTCAGCGCATCGGGCAAGGTGAGGCGACGAACGGGAATCCACCAATAGGGCAGCCCCACGGCGAAAAAGCAGACGGCGAAGGCCGTCAGGAACCGAAGCGGCTCGGGATCCAATCGGAAGCGACGAGTGGGACGCATGGCCTGCGGGCGGCGAAGGGGCACGTTGAAATAGGTAGCCAGCTGCAGCAGCACGATGGGCTAGAGGAGATGGCTATAGATGGCGGGGGCGCGGCGGCGCCCGACGGCCTGGCGACTCCAGGAGGATCGCAGATCCCTCTCCCGCGACGGCCCGAGCCCCGCCACCCGGCGCAGCAACGCCCACAGTGACTGCAGCAGGGTCCATCCCACCCCCCGCTGCGCCACCCGCCGTGATGGCTCGCTCTCGCCCCCAGCCAGACAGACACAACACCACAGGCGCGACCACCCGCCTCGTTGAGCGGCAACGGATTGTCTTGCGCGTCGAGTTTCCACAGTGGCTCCTCTCAGGTTGATCGGCTGAACCTTGCGAATAGAGAGGAGCCTATCACCGGCTCGGCGAGCGCCAAAACGGAAAGCGGTTTCTTGCATGGGCGTCCGACGGTGAATACGTAGTCGTGCGATACCAACCTCCGATGCTGTCCGGCGACGATACAGCGGATTGACCATGGGAAAACGAGAGGAGTACTGTGAGAAGAGTCACAAGGTGAGAGAGCCTATGCACAGCACCACCAACGCTCGATGGGCCATCGTTGTCTCCATCCTTGCCGGCCTCCTGACGTTCGACCCGCGTCCTGCGCAATCACAGTCGTCCGGCAGCCCCACCCTCACACCCAGATCGGAACGCGCCAGACCCAACGGCCCGATGCGCGGCCTGAAGCAGCCGAATCGACCGGGCCAACAGACCATTCCGGATCGGTCACAAGCCTTGGAAGATCGGTTACGCCGCGGGGAGACGGCCCCACCGACGGCACAGGGGCAGGTGAGCGAGTGGTTGGAACAGTTACATCGAGGCGGGAAGGAAGGCCCGGCCGGTGACACACCGACCAGAGAGGAAGCGCGATGACCCTCACCACGGTGGAATGGAACGCAATGGAACCGGCCTTGAAGGCGATCCGCACCGCCGTCTTCATCCGCGAACAGGGCGTGCCGGTGGAGCTGGAGTGGGACGGCCTCGATCCGGCCTGCACTCACGTGGCGGCCTGGGATGAAGCGGGAGAGGTGATCGCCACGGCCCGCATGCAACCGAACGGCACCATCGGCCGCATGGCGGTGCTCAAGGGCTGGCGCGGGCGCGGCGTCGGCAGCGCCCTGCTCGGCGCATTACTGGACCTGGCGGCGCAACGAGGCCTCGCGCGCGTCAGCCTTTCGGCCCAGACCCACGCGATCGGCTTCTACGAACGGGCCGGCTTCCGTCCCATCGGCGACCTGTTTCTCGATGCCGGCATCCCGCACCGAAAGATGGAGAGGGAACTGGAGCACACGCGTAACAGTCGCACCTAGCCATCAGTTCCTTGTCCGTATCACGCCTGCCATTCCTGTGGCGATCAGTGACCAAATAATCCAGGATAGCGGCGTGAAGATATTTGCCAGGGTTTTCGGAGCAATCAGCATTTCGCTCTGCGAGCAACAAGGAAAAGCTGTTCCCTCGGTTGTTTCTCTTGGTTCCCATTCGTCATGGAGGTTGAACGGTATCAACGGCACGGTAATGTCGAGCGCCAGCCACAGCGCATGGTTCCAAAATCCCCACTCCTGCGCTTCCGGGGTTAGTTTTTGAAGATCCTTTCTGATTTGTCTGATTTCTTGGATTTTGAGATCGTGCTTGGGAAGCCCGGCATTGACCGCGGCAAAAGTGGGCTGGACGTTACGAGGATGGCTCAACACCAGGCCTAGGCTAATCGCCAGTACGAGCCAAATGCAGAACGCTGGGCCCAACCGGGTTCCGAATCCCATTATCTTTTCGAGGATGAACCGATTCCAAACTTTCAGTCTGATCCAGGAGAGAGGGCGATCCAGGTGGGCAACGGTTTGATCCCAATAACGGTAGAGAATGATGATGCCAACCAAGCATAAGATGCAGGCCGACCAGGGCCAGATTGGTACAGCGACTGCCGCAAAACCCATAATAATCGCACTGATCCAGCCGACAGTCTTATCAGTCTGAAAATACTTCCCTTCCTCTAGATCTAGCTCTTTCCTATTCCTCTCCATATGCATGTCGTCGGCCTTATCATCCTGACCCGTTGAAGCGAGCCAATTTTCCACGCTCTTATAGGCCCATGAATCATAGGGGTCTGCCTTCGTCAGCAAGGCTTTGGGGTCTTCGACTCTCCACGTCCCGACTTTAATGCTCTGCAAATTAATCTTCTTCGGCAGGGACTCGACGATTTCGAGCGTGGAAACTGTGACTCGGGCTAAATTGATCTTCTTCGCAGTGGTCTGAACGCTCTGTCCATCGATTCTCAAGAGACCGATTTCGGATCCACAGAGATCTAAATCCCCTCCTATGGACGCGCGCCCGCTTGCGTTTCGTTGTCCTGATCCTGGTTTTGGGAGGGCCTTAACTCTCTCGTCGCAAACAAATTCCACATGCCCTCGCACCCCTGCATTCCTGCCATCGATGTCCCCGGCCACAGCAAGACCCGCCAACATCAGATCCCCATCACATCGCAGAGACTGAAATTCAAAGTGAAAGCATTGGGTCTGCAGTTCGGCACATAATGCCTCTTTCTGCTCGACAGAAGGAACTGCCGTGAACTTGTGTCCAAACTCCTGCAGACATGCCACCGCTCTGACATCACATTTGACATGGGAATCGTTCAGGCGGACCCGTCCACACACTCGCGTATTACTCAGATCCACATCGGCACCAATGTCGGAAGCCAACACGTCCACATTGCCATCCACAGTCGTATGAAACACATCCGAGATGGTTTTCCAGAAATAGCTGTCTCGCCCGCCATCGAAGTTCCGGAAGTCTGCCACCAATCCACAAGGATCTATCCATTTGTACCCACTATGGTCACTCCATTCCGTTTCAACCGCAGACTCATCTTGCCAGTTACATCCTTCGTCGAGGGATTCACGAACAGTCTCTTGGCCCTCCCAGCGTGACCGCACATGAAGGTACAGGCCACCTTTGAGATTCGATGTGGCGATATCAATGACTGGTTTAGGTGAGGCATTTTGCCTCTTAGGGGCCTTTTGACTCTTATCGTCTGTGCACCCAAATCTGAGCACCCCAAAGGTATACGGGACCCGAGATGGTACTATCGCGAATTGACAGCCCTCCCAGGAAGGCGCTTTGCTTGACCACCTTCCGACTCGCGCGTACGTCTGTCATGTCGGTACAAATTCCCAACGCCGGCATGGCCTTGATCTGACCCAGTTGGGCACCCAGACGTACGTCAACCGTTCCCTTAATCGTCGTACCCGTCAACGTCACCCCGCCAGGAATGGTCGCATTATCCAGTTTTAGATCACCCCCGATGGCCGACATCCGCCATGCGAAGGCTTTCATCCATTCAGATGGTGCATTCCCGACCGGTGGAGAAGGGGAGGATGGATCCAAAACCGAATACTGTATCCAATCAAATTCGTCTGCCTTCCGGCGCTGGTCATCGTTCGATGCAACGTCATCGGGTCGGAAAGGCTCCAACGTAAGCCAGGCAGCGCGCATGCCGATGCAATCGAGATCTTTTCTCACCTGCGACATCCTGAGATCGACATAACCGCCTATCTTGGACCACCTCAGATCAATGGTTCCATCGACGACGAGCGGAGGCGGGATCGTTTGACCGGAGAGGTCCCAAGAATCGTACTCCCAGGATTGAATGTTTCCATTGACCGTCACATTGGACATGGAAAGAGTCCTGTCACAATCCCCAAATCGAAAGTCCTTAAGGTCAACCTCCTCAGTTCTCGGCCTCACAACTGCCAGCCCTTCAATGATGAGGGACTTACCGATCGACATGGTATCGAACCGGCAATCACCGCACACGGTCACGCGGGTTCGCCGCAACAGCGTTCCTTGCTTCAGCCCCACGTCCTTTTCCACGGAGATCCCTAGATTGAGGGATCCAGCGAACGAACTGCGCTGAAGATCCAACAACACCGGGCCGTTTCCACGGGCAGCCTTGTATGGCTTAGGCTCGGGCTTGGACTTATCCGTCCAAGCTTCGCTGCTTCTACCCACAAGCGGTAGGACCTGCAGCCCGGAAAAACTGGCATCCGATTTGACAGTGAGATGTCGGCCACTCACCGATCCATGGGAAGTGAGCCATTCCAAACTAAGGCTTCCCTTAACCTTGGCATAGTCCAAAGTCAGCGCTACCGGATAGTCTCCCTCCCCCCTCTTCCTCTTCATAGATAACTGGGCCAGCCACGTCTCAGAAAGAAAAAAGATTTCAGACTTCTTGAAGGAGACTTGGGAATTGAAGGTTGTGCCGGGAGCATGAAAACCGCCGAGGAACTTGCAATCCTCAAATCGAAACACCGCCGTCACATCGCAGTGGTCGAAAGTCACCTCACCCAAAAAGTGCACATCCAGGCATTCAAGTGCACTCACTTTATCGGTCGGATCAAATTTCACATTCTCCTCTATCAACACAAAATAAAAACTCGCAACTCCCACTGCCCTCACTACCAAGTTTTTAAACTCAGCAGCAGGGATGCGCTTCCTGGAAGCGCTCTTGGTAAACCGAATGAGACCGGATCTCTTGTGGCGCCATGTCGTGTGACGTCTAACTGGCAGATCACGCAGGCACTCCTGATCCCCCCTCATAGTGACCATCCCGGATTCAGTCAGTTCAAAACTGGATTCCCGAACCTCCTTGCCGTACAAGACCAACCCATACAGCACCTTCTTGTTCTCAGTGCGAGAATCCGTTGCAGCAGAATCCCCAGGCCCAGCGCTAGCACCTTGGCCAGAAGAATCACGCTGTTGCCCATTCCGTTCCTTCAGTTCCTCGAGCTTCTGTTTAAGCTTCTCCTCTACCTTGCCCCATGACATCTTGTTGATGTATTTTTTCTTTTCATCAAACACTGCGTATCGACGACGTTCGTCAAGTTCAGCCTCGAATCGTTCCCCCTGATCTTCGAGCTGGTTCAGATCCGCTTCTTGCTGGATGAGTGCAAAGACCCCCTCTTTCGCGCTCAAGAACGAACAGAAGAAATCGAGATACTCACTTGCGTATGAAGAGTCATTAATATTGATCCCGCCGAATTTTGCGTTCAACGCATGCAGAACACCGCTCTCTCCGTCGAGCAAATACCACTCATACTCGTCCGTAGACTGTTCGGGCTTTTTGTCGGCCTTGTCAGCACACACCCTGACCAGATACACCCGCGTCCATTCGTAGTTCGTCAGGGACTTGTCACCATACCGTTCGTCGATCGCGCCGAGATCTAGGTCGACCTCAAACAGGAGTGGGGGCTCACTAGCGTTCTTGTAAAATCCTAACGGCTTCTTCTTTATGTGGCGAACGGGTTTCTTTGACTGCTCGTCCTTTGACTGGCCTGAGGGTTGCGCAAGCTCCTCCGCCAGTCCGAGCCTGTACTGAACATTGAGATGTTGGATTACGCTCAGGTAGTCCTTATCACCATCCGGGAGGACTTCGATGTCTGCAAACCTATTCCAATACATTGCTCCCTCCTGCACGATCAGGATTCATGATCAAGGACCAGTACAGGTTTCCATTGACGACAGCCATGCGCGCTGCCACAAGAGTCGGTTGGCGGGATCCTACGTCTACCGGCTACTACTGTCGAACGAAACACTCAGGCAAATACACGTATTTCGTGAGGGCCAGAAATCAGACCAACAAGGAAGGACTCAGTAGGATACGGACGAGGTTAGTGCTAAACAAGAGGCGAGCTTTGCGTTATAGTACCCCCATGGCGTCGGATTTTTCGTCCAGCGAATCGCAGGGTCGCCACCGGCGGGGCCGCCGTTCGAAATCGCGGCGGGGCTGGGGGACGTTCTTGCGAGCCGCGTTGCGGACCCTGCCCTTGACGATCCGGCTCGGAGTCGTCGCGGCCTTGCTCGTCGTGTTCGGCGCGGGGGTGAACTGGGCCTACCATGCGGCCCACAAGCCGACCGAAGTGTTCTTTGCGTTGGACGAGGCGCTGGACAAACGCCCCTTTGAAACCTGGCGGGAGTACGGCCCGCTGTTCCGCAAACATGCCACCGCCGTCATCACGCCGGAGCTGTTGGCGGCGCTGGCCCAGGTGGAAGGCGCGGGTAATCCCGTAGCGCGCACCTATTGGCGCTGGCAGCCGAGTTGGAATCCGCTCGAACTGTACCGACCGGCGTCGAGCGCGGTGGGCATGTTTCAAATCACCGACGCGACCTTCGAACAGGCGAAACGCTATTGCGTCCACAACCATCGCGTGGTGGAGCGGGGAGCGCTCCAGGACGTGAACGCCTGCTGGTTCAACAGCCTCTACAGCCGCATCCTGCCGAGCCACGCCATCGAACTGACCTCCGCCCTGCTGGACCGTGGCATCACCGAGAGCCTCGCGCGCCATCGACCGGTGAGCCTCAGGCAGAAGCAAGACTTGGCCGCGATCATCCATCTCTGCGGGCTCGGCGCCGGACAGGCCTACGTCGCGCGCGGCCTCAGGCCGGCACCGCACCAACGTTGCGGCGCCCATGACGTCCGTGGCTACCTCGACCGCGTCAACACCATGAAGCGGCAATTCGCGCGGCTCGCGGCGGGAGAAAGCCTGCTGCGGATCGCGCGGCCCCGCTGATCCGCTTCACGCCCTGCTCGACTTGCTCGCGGCCTACCGCGCAAAGACCATGAGGCTGTTGGCGGGGAGCACGACGGCGGCGGAAAAACCGTAGCCATGCAGCGGTTGCGGCTCGGCCGTCACCAATCCACCGTTACCCATCACGCCGGCGTTGACCCACCCTTCGTAGACGTCGCTGTTGAAGACCTCGCGCCAGGGGCCGCCGACGGGAAATCCGATGCGGTACCCGACGCGGGTAAAATTGGCGAGACTCACCGCCACGATCACATCCCGCCCTTCCCCTTCCACCCACCGGTGAAAGGCCAGGACGCGATTGGCATCATGTACGTGCAGCACGCGGACGCCGCCGCCTCGCAGAGCCGGCAAGCGGCGCCGCAAGGCCAGCAACTCGCGGGTGAACCGTAGATGGTCCTGCATCTGCTTGTCGCCTCGGTCGAGCCCTTCCCAATAGAGCAGGAGGTCGGCGTGGGCGACGAAGTCGTCCGCCCATTGCTTGTCCTCCAAGAATTCCTGCCCCATAAAGAGCATCGGAATGCCGGGCGCGGTGAGGCTCAGTCCCGTGGCGACACGCGCCCGGCTGCGGGCGAACCACGAGCGCGGATGGTCCGGATCGCCAAGTCGCGCAATGCGCAACTCCCGGCCACGATACACGATGTCGTGGTTCTCCGGCCCCTGAACGAACCGCCAGGGCTCCGTGAAGCCCTCCGGCCAGAGGCTGCGGGCCAGGCCGCTCATGTTCAGCGGACGTTCGTCTGGCGCAGCGGCGTTACCGATGACATCCCGAATGGCTAAGCGCAACCCGTCGGTCAGGGTCGTGTCGAATCCGGCGCCCTCCGGGGTCGGTTTCACGACATAGGGATTCACATTCCAATACTCCGCCAGGTTCAGGGCCTGCGGCCGCTGCGCATGGAGCGTATCGGTGAGGTCTTGGCAAAACCGCCAGCCCTGCGGCGCACCGTCGTGGTCGATCACGCTGACCTGGTCGTAGCGGAAGCCGTCCACGCGATATTCGCGGAGGAAGAACTTGGCGTTTTGGATCAGAAAGTCCCGTACCTCCGGTTTTTCGAAATCGAAGACCAGCCCACCCGCATGGCCCTTCTCGGTGAAATACAGGGAGTGCCGCTGCCCACCCTCGACGGGCTGACGATCGAAGAAATAGAGGCTCTGGTCGCCGAAGTCGCCGCCCGCATGGTTGTAGACCACGTCGAGCAGCACCGCCAACCCGTGTAGATGACAGAGATCGACCAGCGCCTTCAGCTGATTCATTTCGCCGCGTAAATCTTTGGCCTGGTAGCGGCGCAGGCCCCGTGCCGTCAGCAGGCGATTCAACGCCGTGACGTAGGGCGTCAGCTCCGCATCAGGAACGGCAAAGTCCATCTCCGGCGAAAAGTAATCAGTGCCGTTGTAACCGAGGCTGAAGCTGGTCTGAAATTCCTGGATGGGCATGAGTTGCAACGCCGTCACGCCCAACTCGGCCAGATACGGTACCTTGCGCGCCACGTCGAGAAACGTGCCGCCCTTGCGCGGCAGGTTCGGCGTGAAGAAGGTGCCGACATGGAGTTGGTAGATGACGAATTCATGGAACGGCGGGGTGACGTAGCCGCTCTCATGCCACGGGAAATCCGTCCGGCGGATGATGCATTCGGCGGGGAAGGGTGATTCCAACTCACGGGCATAGGGGTCGCGCTTCAGCCCCTCGCCTCCTTCGCCCACGACGTAGAACATGTAGCGCTGCCGATCCTTGACGCCTCGGACGAACCCCCGCCAATGGCCCTGTCCGTCGCGCGTCAGCAGCGAGGCGTCGTTGCGCCGGCGTCGATTGAAGTCTCCCAGGACGTAGACCGCCTTGGCCTGCGGTGCCCAGACCCGGAAGGTGGCCCCGTCGGCCACGAGGTTCGCCCCCATCGGCGTATCAGCATGGATGTGGTTGAGTGAGGCAGGCATGGATCGACATCCTCCTCAAGCAGGACGACGAGCTTGAATCAACGCCAGGATCTGCTCCGCGGCCCCGTCGGACGAGAGCACCGTCGTATCGATCGTGAGATCCGGCTTGGCTGGCTTTTCATAGGGCACCTGCAGACCCGGCACGGTGGACGATTCGCCCGCGAGGCCTCGCTGGTAGGTGCCTTTTTTGTCACGGGCCATGCACACCTCCAGCGGACAATCGATCGACACCTCCAGCAGCTGCGGAATCAACGACCGGGCAAAGTCCCGATAGACCTGGCGGCTGGCGGTGGCATCGAAGATCACGTTCACCCCATGCGCCAACAACCGCGACCCCATGAAGGTCATGGCGCGATAAAACACATCGCGCTCCTCCTGAGAGTAACTGGCCGTCGGCGTCAGGATCCGGCGGAGTTCGTCCGACTCCAACACCTCGGCGTCCAGCCCCAAGGCCTGCAGTCTCGGTGTCAGACTCGCGACGATCGAACTCTTGCCCGAGGCCGGAAGGCCCGTGAGCCAGAGCGCGAAGGGCGATGGCTTCATGGGCTGCTCACGCGTAATACCGCTTCACATCGGCCGGATCGAACCGGTCCGCTGCCAAAACGTTTTCGATGAAGCGGAAGATCTTCCGCCGGATGCCGACCGAGAGTTTCGGATACCAGAGCGGGCTGGCGAGCACGAGGCCGCGAAAGGCAAAGAACGGCGCGGTGGTCTCCAGCACGGCGCGGTCACCGCTCTGGGTCAAGTACCGCTCCCAGAAGCTCTGAAAAAGCGTTTCCAGCGACCCTGTCAACGTGCCATGGCGGCAGAGCGAGAAAAACAGATAGTTGATCGACATCGAGGTGACGTCGTCGGCTGGTTCACCCCATTCGCCACGCGAACGGTCGAGCACCGAGAAATCGGTGCCGCGCCGAAAGAGCACGTTCCAGGGATGGAAGTCACCGTGCACTTGCGAGAGACGCGCATGTTTCGCCCGCAATCGCCAGCGCCAGCGGTTGCAGGCGGTTTCGATCGATTCGAGCAGCTCTTGGGAAATGAACGCAAACCGGTCGGGGTAACTGTCGGTCAGGCCCATGATGCATTCGCCGTGACCGAGCAATTCCCGCAGCCGCCGCCGGTAGAGCTGCGGGTCACGATGTTTCACCCGGTGAATCGTGGCCAGATAGTCGGCGAGCGCCGTCACTCGCTTCCGATCCATGGCGGTCGGCTTGGCCGCCTGCGCCAACCGTTCGAGATCCTTGTTGTAGGTCTCCCCTTCCGACCACTGGGTGAGCAGGAAAAATTCCTTTGCCGCCGCCACCGACATCAAGTCGTTGCGGGCGGTAAAGGCCCCGACATCCAGCGCTGCGATGTGTTTCGGCAGGCGGCTATAACAGGCATAGTCCCAGAGCATTGCCTGTGCCCGGTCGGCCGGATGTTCGTGGCCGAAGGGGCCCGGACTCATCGTCCCCAAGACGGCCTGTCGCACCTGCCCCTCCACCCGAAAGGTCAGGCGGACCGGCGCGCCATAGCCATATTGTTTGTATTGGGCGCCGCTGGTTTCTTTCCCGATCGGACCATAAGCCAGCACCTCCGTGGAAGGACCGAACCGGTCCCGAAGGTAGCGTTCCAGCGCAGACTTCTTCAGCACCGCCATACCTGCCCCTTACGCAAGACACATTCCCGCAGAGGGCGGCCATTTAGCACGATTCTCCGCTGCCGCTGGTGCATTGGGCTTCAGCGACCGATCCTGTACTGAGGAATAATGCGCCAGTGCTTTCCCGTCGAACCGATCCGTCCGATCGGCAGGACCGGCAAATGCTTCACTTTTAGCCGATTCGGTCATCGCGAGGAGCAACCCGGTCCGGCCAGGGAAAGGCATGTGCCTTGCTGAGTCCGGGAGTGGGTCCCGTACCACCCTGCAGAGAGGAGGCAGAATGAACCTAGAAATCGAGAGCCGCAATGTCGCCATGACCCCCCGATGGAAAACCGAAATCGAAGCCCGCATGGCCGACCTGCAACGAGGCCATGACGATATCATCCATGGACGCGTCACCCTCACCAAGAACCGCCACCACAAGAAGCTGGACAATGTCGCGGAAGCCTTGGTGCTGGTCACGGTCCCGACCCGCCACACCATGACCGCCCGCAAGGAAGACAAGACCTTCGAGGAAGCCATTCGGGCCGCCTTCGACGCGGTGGCGATCGAATTGCGCAAATTCCGTGAGAAGCGCGCCAACAAAGTCGTTCGCACGGAACCCCTGCCGCCACTGCATGGCGTGGTGAGCAAACTCTTCCCGGATGAGGGCTACGGCTTCATCCTGAAGGACGGCGGCGGAGAAGTGTATTTTCACAAAAACTCCCTCAAGGGCCTCTCGTTCGAGAAGCTGGAAGATGGTCAAGAGGTGGTCTTTGAAGAGGAACCAGGTGAAAAGGGCCTGCATGCCACAATCGTTCAACCACCCCCGACGCTGAAACTGTAGGACCAGACGTGATGTCGGACAAACACAAGCTCCCCGCCAGCCTGCTGGCCCCCACCATCGACCCAGGCCGGTTGGGTTTCGAGGACACCAGCGAGATCGAACCGCTCGATGAAACCATCGGACAGGAGCGGGCGGTCGAGGCGCTGGAGTTCGGCCTGCAGATGAAGAGCGTCGGCTTCAATATCTTCGTGTCCGGCCCGGTCGGCACGGGGAAGGGAACGCTCGTGCGGCAGATGGTCAAGCGGATGGCGCAGTCCGCGCCGCCGCCGTCGGACCTCTGCTACGTCCACAACTTTCAGGACGCGTCACGGCCCATCTGCCTGGCCTTCCCCGCCGGACAGGGCGCCGCGTTCAAACGCGAAATGGGCACCTTCATCGAGGGCCTCCGGCACGACATTCCCGCCGCGTTCGAAGGCAAGAAGTATCTGGATGCCAAGGCCAAGATCATCGAAGAGACCGAAGGCCGAAAGAAGGCCCTGTTTCATGAGCTGACCAAGCTCTGTCGCGAACGCGGCTTCGGGTTCGAGGAAACGCCGGTCGGCTTCGGGCTCGTGCCCCTGAAGAACGATCGGCCCATGAGCGAAAAGGACATGGAGGAGCTGTCCGAGCAAGCGCAGGAGAGCCTGACCGAACGCCGGAAGTCGCTGGAGAGCGACCTGCGCGAGTTTCACGTGCGCATGCACGCGCTGGAACGCGAGGCCGAACAGGGCCTGCATCACCTGGATCGCCAAATCGTGGCCAACGTCATGCAAGGGGCCTACGAGACGTTGCAGCGAACCTATCAAGCGCTCAAACCCGTCACCACGCACTTGCAGCGGGTCCACCACGACATCATTCACCAATACAAAGACTTCCTCCCCCACAGCGGCCCGATCCTTCCGATCCCAGGGTTGGAACAGGTGCGTCGCCCCGACATGACGCGCTTCGCCGTGAATCTCATCGTGTCTCATGATGCGACGGCCGGCGCGCCGGTGGTAGAAGAACCCCACCCGACCTACGGCAATCTCATCGGCAAGATCGAGCGGCGGGCGCACTTGGGGGTCATGTATACGGACTTCACCGAGATCAAGGCCGGCGCCATGCTGCAGGCCAACGGCGGGTACCTGATCCTGCAGGCCCTCGACGTGTTGCGTCAACCCTTTACCTGGGATGCATTGAAGCGGGTCATCAAAACCGGCGCCGTCACGATCGAGGACCCCGGCGAGTTCTACGGCTTCGCCACGGCAGGGCTTAGGCCGGAACCGATCCCGGTGTCGGTCAAGGTGATTCTGGTGGGCACGTCGATGATCTACCACCTCCTGCAGGCCTACGAGGAAGACTTTTCGAAACTCTTCAAGGTGAAGGCCGATTTCGACGTCGAGGTGCCGCATGACGAGCGGCAGGAGCGACAATATGCCCGCTTCATCGCCAAACTGTGCCGGGAGGAGTCGCTCCCGCATTTCGGCGCCGACGCGGTGGCGGAAGTCATCCGGCAAGGGTTCCGCTTTGCCGACCGCCACGACCGGCTGTCCCTGCGCTTCAGCCTGGTCAGCGACTTGATCCGCGAAGCCGGCTATTGGGCCAAGAAGGACGGCCATTCCTTCGTGACACGCGCGGATGTCGAATCGGCCTTGGACCACCAGCGCCATCGAGCCGATCTGCCGGAACAGTGGATCCAGGACGAAATCCGCGAGGGCACCCTGATGGTCGACCTGCAGGGCGAAGTGGTCGGCCAGGTCAACGGGCTTTCCGTCTATCAACTGGGCGACTATGCGTTCGGCCGCCCCACCAGAATCACGGCGCGCACCTATGTCGGCACGAAGGGCCTCATCGACATTCAACGTGAAGTCGAGTTGGCCGGAGAGATCCACAGTAAGGGGGTCATGACGCTGGCGGGATTCCTGGCAGGGAAGTTCGCCGGGACTCAGCCCTTCGCGTTGAGTGCGACCCTGACGTTCGAACAGACTTATTCCGAGGTCGAAGGCGACAGCGCCGCCGTCGCGGAGCTGACCGCCGTGCTCTCCAGCCTGGCGAATCTTCCCATCCGCCAAGCGCTGGCCGTCACGGGCTCGGTCAACCAGCTGGGAGAAATCCAACCCATCGGCGGCGTGAACGAAAAGATCGAGGGCTTTTTCGAATCCTGCCGGCGCCGCGGGTTGACGGGCTCGCAGGGAGTGATCATCCCCTCTCGCAACATCAAACACCTGGCCCTGAATCGGAAGGTCGTGGAGGCGGTGGAGGCCGGCCTGTTCACCGTCTACGCGGTGGATACCATCGAAGATGCCCTCGAACTCCTGACCGGCGTCCCCGCCGGCGAACGAGGCCCCGACGGCCTGTATCCGCACGACAGTGTCTACGGCCGGACGGCGGCGCGGCTCGCGGAGATGGCCCAAATCGTCGCCTGCTGGGGAGAGGGTGAAGGGGATACGGAGAAGGTCAACCGGTAGGAGGCGCGAGACCCCATGCCCATGTACGACTATACCTGTTTGGATTGCGGCAAAGAGTCGTTGATCGTCGTCACGCTCAAACAACATGAAAAGGGCGAGGTGCAATGCCCGAAATGCGGCAGCACCAAACTACAACAGCACTTTTCGCCCTTCATCGCCCACACGACGAAGAAGAGTTGAGGACGATTGGCCATGCCGCACGCTTCGCGCTCCTGTCGGACCGACAGTCTGTTGGTCGTTTCCGCCCTGTGGTTCGTAAGCCTGGCCGCGTCCCCCGCCTCGGCGCAAGACTTTCCTGCCGATGTCACCCGCGGCAAAGGTGTCTACGAACGACACTGTCTCACCTGCCACGGCACCGGCGGATGGGGGGACGGCCCCGGCGCGGCGGAGTTACGGGTTCCGCCGGCGAACTTCCATCGTTTCAAATCCTTTCTCAAGTCCGACGAAGAATTGCTTCGCACCATCGAACATGGGGTCGTCTTCAGCCCGATGCACTCCTGGCTGGGGCAATTGACGGAAACAGAAATGCAGGACGCATTGGCGTACATCCGGCTGCTCGTGCAACAGGGCAAGTGACAACCGGGCGGCCAGGCGCGAAGGACCTTTCGTGAAACAACTGACGCGAGGTGACGGCCTGCTCTTGGTGGACATGCAGAATGATTTCCTGCCCGGCGGAGCGTTGGCCGTGCCGGGGAGCGACGGGATCGTGCCCGTGTTGCGACAATATGTGCTCCTTTTTGTTGAGCACGCCCTGCCGGTGTTTGCCACGCGGGATTGGCATCCACCCAACCATTGTTCCTTCCGCCCCCAAGGCGGTCCCTGGCCTCCGCACTGTCTCGCCTATAGCCCCGGCGCAGGGTTCCCTGAGGCCCTTCAACTGCCGACTCACGCCATCGTCATCTCCAAAGGCACCGATCCCAATCGTGAGGCCTATTCCGGCTTTCAAGATACGCTGCTCCACGACCGGCTTCAGTCCTGCGGCGTCACCCGTCTGTACGTCGGCGGCCTGGCCACGGACTACTGTGTGTTGGAAACCGTCCGCGACGCCCGGCAACTGGGTTATGCCGTGTATCTCTTGATCGACGCCATCCAGGCGGTGAACGTTCGGCCCGACGACGGCCGGCAAGCCGAAGAAACCATGGTCCTGGCCGGCGCAGTCCCCCTCCGGGTGGAGCAACTTGTCGCATGAGTGATGTCTCGGATGCCCTCCTCACGGACCTCTACGAACTCACCATGGCGCAGGCCTACGTGGCCCAAGGCATGACCGACGAGGCGGTCTTCGAGTTCTTCGTCCGTAAGCTGCCGCCCTGTCGGAACTTCTTCCTGGCGGCGGGGCTGGAGCAGGTCCTGACCTATCTGGAAGAGTTTCACTTCACGGAGAGCGACTTGGAGTGGCTCGCAGGCAGAGGCGGGTTTACCCCTGCCTTTCTGGACGGCCTCCGGACGATGAGATTCACGGGGGACGTCCATGCCCTGCCGGAAGGGAGCATCTTTTTTGCGAACGAGCCGATCCTGCGCATCACCGCGCCGCTCCCCCAAGCCCAGCTTGTCGAGACCCGCATCATGAACCTGCTGAACTTCCAAACCATGGTTGCCTCCAAGGCCTGCCGGTCCGTCCTGGCGGCCGGGGGCGCCCCCTTGATCGACTTCGGGTTGCGTCGTGCGCATGGGGCGGAGGCGGGGTTGCTGGCCGCGCGCGCCTCCTACCTCGCAGGCTTCGCCGGCACCTCGAATGTCTTGGCGGGCGCCCGCTTCGGCATCCCGACCTACGGCACGATCGCCCATTCCTTCATTCAAGCCCATCGCGACGAAGCCGAGGCCTTCGAACACATCGCCATGGCGCAGCCCGGCCATGTCGTGCTGCTGATCGATACCTACGACACCGAAGCGGCCGCAGAGAAGGTGGTGGCCTTGGCGGGGCGGCTCAAGGCGCGCAAGATCACCATCCACGGCGTGCGGCTGGACAGCGGCGACCTCGCCGACCATGCGCGACGGGTGCGAAGCATCTTGGACCGAGGCGGCCTCACAGACACCGAGATCCTGGCCAGCGGCAATCTCGACGAATACCGCTTGCAGGCTTTGGTCGCAAGCCGCGCGCCCATCGACGGTTTCGCCGTCGGCACCGCCATGACCACCTCCGCCGATGCGCCCTATCTCGATTGCGCCTACAAGCTGCAGGAATATGCCGGTCGCCCCTGCCGCAAACGCTCCGAGGGCAAGGCCACCTGGCCAGGACGCAAGCAGGTCTATCGCTCCATCGGCCCGGACGGACGGATGGCCGGCGACATTCTCACGGTCGAGGGCGATGCACAGGAGGGCCTGCCCCTGTTGCTGCCCGTGATGCGCGGGGGACGCCGTCTCGTGACCGCACCGGCGCTGGAGGAGATCCGACGGCAGGCCTCCGCCTCGCTCGCGCAACTGCCTGATGCGTGGCGTACATTGGAAACCGCGGCATCCTATCAAGTGTGCGTAACCCCAGCCTTGACCGAGCTGGCACAACGGGTCGATCGGCAGACATGACGCACGACTCTGTCATCCTCAAGGAGGTCCTTCGATGAACCCACGTTTCCTCTGGATCGCGATCGTCATCGGTTGGATCGCGACCTCGCTGCTGACCACCCAGGCGGACGCCAAGTCCCGCCCCAAACCCATCCCCAAGGCCCAGAGCAGCGAGATCTGCGACCACCCGCTCAAGCAGAAGCAGCCGGCGCCGAAAGTCCTTGAGCCGATCTTGCAGGCCCATGCCCAATGGTTGGAGAACCGCGAGTCGCCGGACGGGCGGCGCGCCACCCTATGCCAAACCAACCTGCGGGGATTGAGGTTGGTCGGCGCGAACCTCGAACGCATCGACCTGGAAGGCGCGTCCTTGAAGGGCGCCAACCTGCGCAACGCAAGCCTCGTGCAGGCGCACTTGAAAGGCGCCGACCTGTCCCAGGCCATGCTGGAAGATGCCACACTGGTCGGAGCCGACCTGCGCAAGGCGCTGTTGGTCAAGGCGCGGCTCAGCCGGACAGTCGCGGAGGAAGCGGCGTTCTACGGCGCTACCCTCCAGGGGGCGATCTTGCGGGAGGCGGTCTTGGAGCGG
The DNA here is from genome assembly GCA_015709715.1 of Nitrospira sp. Lineage (NCBI taxonomy): Bacteria > Pseudomonadati > Nitrospirota > Nitrospiria > Nitrospirales > Nitrospiraceae > Nitrospira > Nitrospira sp. The sequence continues at coordinate 2,859,039 of CP054184.1, read as the reverse complement.
GCCCATTTCGAAGATGCCGATTTGCAGCTGGCCGACCTGAGCAGCGCCACCGTCACGGACGGCTACTTCTACGGCGCCAACCTCTTCAAAGCCACCCTGGCCGACGCCGACTTGGCCGGGACGGACCTCCGCCGCGCCAACATCCAACAGGCAAACCTGCGTCGGGCCGATCTGCAAGGAGCCCTACTGGACAGCGCCTCCCTGGACGGCGCGACCCTGGCCGAGGCGGAGTTGGACAGTGCCTATCTGGACGGCGCTTCTCTCGTGAAGACCGATCTCCGCGAAGCCAGCCTCCGTGGCGCCGATCTGCGATATGCGCAGCTCATGGGTGCCACGCTGCAGCGGGCAAATGTCGAGAGCGCAAACCTGGAGGGTGCGAACCTCACCAAGGCCCGCCTGGACTCCGCAGGCCTGACCATGGCCGTCTTCTACAAGGCCAATCTGTCTCACGCCGATCTTCACGGCGCACGACTCCACCAGGCCGTGTTGATCGGCACCCACCTGACCCAGGCCGATCTACGGAAGGCCGACCTCACCGAGGTCTATGCGCCCAGGGCCCGTTTGTCGCGCGCGAAGCTGCGGGAGGCGACGCTGGAATCGGCCAACCTGGTGGCGGCGGATTTGAGTCACGCCGATCTGAGCCACGCCACGCTGATCCAGACGAACCTGCAGGAAGCCGATCTGCGCGAAGCCAACCTCAGCGAATCGGATTTGACCGGCGCGCAACTGCAGAGCGCCGACCTCCGCCAGAGTGATTTACGCGGCGCCAACCTGAGCGGCGCGCTGGGCCTCGTTCAGACACAACTGGATGTGGCCTGCGTAGACGAACGGACCACACTGCCTCCTGGACTCCAGATGCCGAACCCCTGCCCGCAACATCAGGTCAGAGACCGCCAGTAGCCCGCCCTCCTTCCACAGTGTATCTTTCCGGCGCTCGAACGTCTTATCTGGAAAAGGGAGGTGTTGCCGTGGATCGCGAGGGAGAAGGACGATTGGCGCACGCGGAGCCTTACGACTGGAGGCAGGGAGAAGACTTACTCACGTTCTTCAAGACCTGGTAAGCATTGGTGTGGACCGTGGCTCTCAGCGAATGCCTTCCGCCATCTGAATGCTGGGCTTTGTCAGCCTAGTGATGGACGTCTCTTCGGAGATGATCCACTAGCCTGCTTTCGCTGTTTAGGGACCCGCGGTGCGCCCCGTGATGCGCTGGTGGCGGGCATTGCTCCGCCGGCCCCGCGGGGCGCAGCCTTCGGGTTGTGACAATCGCTGGATACGGTGGGCGCGCTTGTCGGGCCCCTCTTGGCCACCGGGCTGATTCAGTTGGAACAGTCTCGCGCGCTTAGGGGCAGGTTATTGGTGGGTGGTGGGAATCGGCGCAGTCTTCACGCTGGCGCGATCCAGCGAAGCCTTTCTCCTGTTGCGCGCCCAGCAGAGCGGCATTGCCCTCGCCTTCATTCCGCTCGTCATGGTCGCCATGAACTTCATCGCTCATGGGCTTGATCGCCGCCGATGTGGTCCTCGCCCTGCAACAGCACTGGATCATGGCAACCTTCTTTCCCCTCTCCGACCGTCGGCCTGCCCATTAGAAACCAGTCACGCCGCTCACATACCCCCGCGGAGCCTGGCCGGAGATCACGACCCGCGGCCCGTTCGGGATCGGCCTCCACGCCTCTTCCTCCGCATGCTCGCCGACCACCCACTCATATAGCCGCTTGGCATCGGCAAGCGCGGGCTGCGCCGGCGCGCCGTAATACCGCTGTTGCATCTGTTCGTCCGACAGGCCGATGCAGCCATGCGAAGCGGGATAGCCGGGGAGGTCACGGCCATGCATCCAGTAACTTCCCTGCCCGTCGACATGGAACCGCAACGCATAGTGCATGGGATAGGGCACATCCGTCCCTTCCACCGTGTAGAGGCAGGAGCGGTGCGTGCGGTGGGCCGCCGTGATGCGAAAGTCTCCGATCGGTGTCGGATGGTCCGGGCCGCCCGTCGCGATGGGAAGGGCGAATCGCAAGATCCCTCGCTCGTAGGCTCCCAGGAATTGCTCCGACAAATCGACGAGAATCAGTTTGTCCTCTTGCTCGCCGAGCGGATATCGCGAGGGAAGGGGATGAAACTGCGCGACCTCCTCGGGCCTCAGCGGCACTTTGATCTCTCGTCCCGGCTGTACGTGGCGCCGATCGATACGGTTGAAGCGCGCGACATCCTGCCATCGCGAGCCGAACAGCGATTCGAGCGTCTCCCCCCGTTGGAGTCGACGACATTGCCAAGCAATCCGCCGGTCGCTCGGGTAGTGGATGGCGCAGGGAGAGATACGGTCCGCCGCGAGAACGGGCCGCTCCGCGCCATGCAGGCACCACAAGGCCCAGAAACCAAGGGCCGCCACGGACGGCCCGCTCAGACGCCGCATGCGATTAGGACCAATATTGCGAAGCCTTCATATACCCATGCAGCAGGTCACGCCGCGCCACGATGCCGACGAGTTTGCGCTCTCGCACCACGGGCAAGCGCGTCACGTAGCGATCCTGGAAGAGGTTCGCGACTTCCTCCAAGGTCATGGTTTCCCGCACCGCCAAGGGCTGAGTAGTCATGATGTCCGCCGCCGACACCTTGCGGAGGTCGCGCCCTTCGATCATGGCCTGAAGTAGGTCATATTCGGTGACCAACCCGACCAGCGTCCCATCCTCCGCCACCACCGGGAGCCCGCCGAAATTCTGCTTCGTCATGAGCCGCCCGATGGTGAGGGCATCCGTCTTCGCCGTGCAGGTGAAGGGCGCGTCTTGCATGAGCTGAGCAACTGTCAGGCCCTTGGGGTCGCAGGCCTGCGTAAGGTTGTCGATCTGTCGCATGAAGTGTCCTCCTCCCCAGGACCGCTCAGGAGCCCGCGCCCGGACTGGTTACGGGCGCGAGCCCCGTTTCGCCGCCCCCGCCTTCAACGCTGCCTTGACGACGTCCCGCCGGGACACGACGCCCACGAACCGGTTGCGCTCGTCCGCCACCGGCACCGACATGAGATCGCTTTCAGTCAACACATGGACCAATGTCGGGAGGTTATGTTCCGGCCTCGCCGAGTAGGGGTTGCCGCTCATGATGTCCTTGGCCCGGAGGACGGCCCAGGCCTGCCCCTCGTCGAGCGCCAGCAGCAGGTCATGTTCGCTCACCACGCCCACCAACCGTTTCGCCCCATCCACAACCGGCACGGTGCCGGTTCCCTTCACGATCAGGGCCGCCACCTGGTCGGCCTTGGTGTCGGGGCGCGCCGTCGCCACGCGCTTGTTCAAGACCTGGCCCACTGTAAGGTCCTCAAAGCCCGCCCCTGTCCGCTTCTTGCCCGTCGCCCGTTTCGTCGCGGCCCGCTGCTTCTTCACCATACACAAGCTCCTCCTGTATTCGTCGCTGCCAAGAATCGTCCACGCTTATACCACGGCTGAGGAGACCGTCGCCCGGTAAACCCCGTCGCTGCGCCGTGGACGCGAACCTGCTCCTTGGTCATTCGGCCTGCACGGCCAAGGGCGGGCTGGGATCTTGAGCCCACCGCAGATGCTGCGTCGTCACGCGGCCCTCTTTGACCTTGATCCCCGTGACCTTCTGCTGTTGTCCGCCCAGGGTCGCTGTTACCTCATAGACCCCTTCCGGCACATCGGCGAAGAGCCAGGGCCCTGTCATCTGTTCGGCCGGCACACTCAAGGCCACGACACCCTTGGCATCGCGGATCGTCAGGGCCGCGCCGGTCACGAAGGGTTTGCCTCCGGCGGTCAACACCAGTTTCAAGGAGAATGGGGGATAGGAGGCTTCGCGTTCGACTTGGCCGATACCCGCACTGAAATACCGGATCTTCCCGCTGTGGTAGAGCGGCAACACGTCCTTTTGTGGACCGATGTCGGTCGGAATCTCCAGTTCGATCGCATCTCCACTTGAGGCAATGCGGGTGGTAACACCGGCCTCAGCCCCATCCATCCCCAGAATCCCGGCCGCCAATAAGACGCACCCAGCGAGACCTGTGACGCCCCTGCCCCTCTGAATTCCCATGCCCCTCCTCCCTTCGACTGCCGACGCAATCACAATGCCTGACCGTCCCATTACTGCACAGATTGCCCTCGGCAACCATACTGCTGCCAATTACCCCAACCGCCGGAGTGAGACTGCTGCAAAACGCCGCAGAGTGGCCTCCCCCCCACGCTTTCAAAACATTCGCCCTGCTTGATGACTCGCAGGATCAGCGACTCAGTCCGATGCAGGGCTTAGGCATATCCGATGCAGACCCTATTCCAGGCTGTGCTTTCAAGCAGGAAGGGATGTTCATGAAGATCTTGATCGCGGTGGACGGGTCTGAATATGCCGAATGGAGCGTCCAGATGTTGCGGGCGGTGGCCGGCCGTCCTCCGGAGTCGGTGACACTGCTGCACGTCGTGGACAATACGTCGCTGAAGTCCTCCGCGCGCAAACATGCGGTCCTCTCCAAGCAAGCCTTGGCCGCCATGACCAAAGCCGGTGATCATATTTTGCGCCGCTTCGAAGGCCTCGCCCGTACCGCCTTGCAACAGGCCACGACGAAGCCCCACACCACGATCGAAACCGTACTGGCACACGGCCGCGTCGCTGACACCATTACCAAGCAGGCCAAACAGAAAAAGGCCGACCTGCTCGTGCTGGGGTCCCGCGGCCTGAACGACGTCGAAAGCTACCTGCTCGGCAGCGTGTCCCGCAAGGTGAGCGCCTTGGCGCCCTGTCCGATCTTGATCGTCAAGCGACCGCTCACGACCCTGTCGCGGGTGCTCTTTGCCGCCGACGCCTCCAAACACACGCAGGGCGCCGGCAGCTTCCTGTGCAAACGATTCCTGCCGGAGACAGCGAAGCTGACGATCTGTTCGGTGGTCGAGCCGGTCGTCACCGAACTGGCGGGGACCTACCTGTCGAAAGACCAGGTGGACCAACTCTCGGCCCCCCGGCGATCCGCCGCCGAGCAGACAGTGGAAAAACTGCGCGACCGGTTCTTGCGTGAAGGGTACGCGGTGACGACCCAAGTCCGCATTGACCATGTCACGGACGCGCTCCTTCAGCAGGCCGGTTCGGACAAGGTGGATCTGCTGGTCGCCGGGTCACGTGGCTTGACGGGATCGGAGCGGCTTCAGTTGGGCAGTGTCTCCGAGACGCTGTTGAAGTACGCGCCCTGCTCCGTCCTTATTGTGCGAGGATGGCGTGCCTGACCTGACCGCGCTCGAGGTCTGCCGCCTTGCCCCTGGCCAGGTCTATCGCGCCCTCACGACCTCGCCGCAGGGCTTGTCTCAAGAGGACGTGCGGCGGCGCGCCCTGCGGTATGGCCCGAACAACCTGCAGGATCTGCGGGGCGTTCCGCTCCTCGGGCGGTTCGCCCGACAGTTCACCCATTTCCTCGCCTTACTGCTCTGGGTCGCCGCGGCCCTGGCCTTTTTTGCCGACCGATTCAATCCCGGCCAGGGCATGGCGACGTTGGGCTGGGCTATCCTCGGCGTCATCATCGTCAACGCGTTGTTCGCATTTCTGCAGGAATACCGAGCCGAGCGGGCCGTTCAGGCCTTGCGTAGCCTGCTCCCGGCCAAGGCTTGGGTCCTGCGCGAAGGACAACCTCAGCAGGTCCCCCGAGACGATCTGGTGCCCGGCGATTTGTTGATTCTCGAGGAGGGCGAACAGGTATCTGCCGATGCGCGGCTCGTCGAAGCCGTCGGCCTCCGCGTGGACAACTCTCCGCTCACCGGCGAATCGAAACCTCAACGCCGTTCCGCCGAGCCGATCACGGACGGCCACCCGCTGGACATCCCCAACCTCGTGTTCGCCGGCACCACGGTGTTGTCCGGTCACGGCCAGGCCGTCGTGTTCGCGACCGGGCTGCAGACGGAATTCGGCAAGATCGCCAACCTCGCGACCAGCGTGAGACCCGGCCTGAGCCCCCTCCAGCGGGAGATCGTGACAGTCACCCACATGGTAGCAGCCCTCTCGCTCATGATGGGGATCGTGTTCTTCACCATCGGCGTCGGCATGGGGTTGGGATTCTGGACCAGCGCCATTTTCGGCATCGGCATCATCGTCGCGAACGTGCCGGAAGGCCTGCTGCCGACGGTAACCCTGGCCCTCGCCATGGGCAGTCAACGGATGGCCACACGCAAGGCGCTGATCAAACACCTCACCTCGGTCGAAACCTTGGGCTGCACCACCGTCATCTGCACGGACAAGACCGGGACCCTGACCGAAAACCGCATGCGCGTGGACCGGCTGTATGTGGATGACCTCGTGGTCGAGGCGCGTGAAGGCTGTCTGTTCACCAGGAATCGCCTCGTCGATGCGACCGAAGCCGAGCGGTGGCGGCCGCTGTTCGACGCCATCATCCATTGCAACAATGCCAAACGGACGCGCCGACCCGATGGGCGTAGCGTCACCACCGGCGACCCGACTGAAACGGCCCTCCTCGACTTCGCCCAGGACCACGGCCTGCTGCACCGCCCGTTGCTCCGCCGCATGGACGAATTGCCGTTCGATGCCGATCGCAAGCGCATGACGACGCTCCATTGGAGCGAGGGCCGCCTGCTGGCCTTCACCAAGGGCGCCCCGGAATCCGTCCTCCCGCTGTGCGTGGCGCAACAGCGCTCGGACGGGCTGTCCGACCTCACGGTCGACGGACGGAAGAAGGTGCTGGCCCAGGGCCAAACCTTCGCGCAGCAGGCCTATCGCGTGCTGGCCGTCGCCATGCGGGAAGTCGAACGGGGCGTGGATGCATTGACCGTCGAAACCGTCGAGCAGCAGCTGACCTTCCTCGGACTCGTGGCCATGATGGACCCGCCTCACCGGGAGGTGCCCGAGGCGGTGTCGACCTGCCGACGAGCAGGCGTGCGCGTCATCATGATCACGGGGGACCATCCGCTGACCGCCCTGGCCATCGCGCGCCGCATCGGATTGGCCCCGGACGCTGCTTCTCCCGCCCCAGGAGGCTTCGTCCCGGTGATCGAAGGCCTGCAGCTCGATCGCCACAGCGACGAGCAACTGCGGCAGTTGCTCACCCCCACCGCGCCCGGTGAGGCGGATCCCGTCTTTGCGCGCATGGCGCCGCGGCATAAGCTCCGCATCGTCGCGATGCTCAAGGCCATGGGAGAGGTCGTCGCCGTGACCGGCGACGGTGTCAACGATGCACCGGCTCTCAAGCAAGCCGACATCGGCATCGCCATGGGCATTGCCGGCACGGATGTCGCCAAGGAAACGGCCTCGATGATCCTGCTCGACGACAATTTTTCCACCATCGTCAACGCCATCGAGGAGGGCCGGACCGTCTATACGAACATCCGCAAGTTCGTGACCTACGTGCTGGCCAGCAACGTCCCGGAAGTTGTGCCCTATCTGGCATTCGGGCTCTCGTCTGCGCCCCTGGCCCTGACCGTCCCCCAGATCCTTGCCGTTGATCTCGGGACCGACATGGTGCCGGCCTTGGCCCTGGCTGCCGAAGCGCCGCAACCGGGTATCATGAACGACCCGCCCCGGCCGAAGACAGAGCGCCTACTCAGCCGGGATCTGCTCCTGCGCGCCTATGGATTTCTCGGAATGATCGAGGCTGCGATCGCCATGGGCGGATTTTTCCTCTACCTCTTCCGGCAGGGCTGGTCCTGGGGCGATCCGCTGGATTGGAACTCCGCCCTCTATCGGGAGGCCACCACCGTAACCCTCTCCGGAATCGTCGTGGCGCAAGTCGCCAATGTATTCGCCTGCCGCTCCGAACGGCTGTCGGCGTTCCGGCTCGGCTGGTTCAGCAATCCGCTGATCCTCCTCGGCGTGGCCGTCGAAGTGACCCTCCTCCTCCTGTTGACCTACAGTCCGCTTGGCCATATGGTATTCGGCACCGCGCCACTGCCGGCCTGGATCTTCGGGACCTTGATCCTGGGGGCGATCGGCCTCCTTTTGGCCGAAGAGATCCGCAAAATCGCCGCGGCCCGACTGCGCGCCTTCACCGCCATGCCGCAACCGGGACGACCTCACGCATGACAGACGATCGATCTACAGAAAGGAGCGCCCATGACCGCACCGCATCCCCGCGTCAGTGAGTACATGCATCGCCAACTGGAAGTCCTCCCGCAGGATACCTCCGTCGTGACCGTCGCCGAACGGATGCGGAGCCGCAGCATCGGCTCGGTCTTGATCGAGACGTTCGACCGTCCGCACCACGATTGTCGGATTACCGGCATCGTCACCGAAAGCGACCTGGTGAGCAAGGTGCTGGCCCGTGGGCTCGTCCCCTCCTGCACGGACATGAGCACCATCATGAGCAGCCCGCTCGTCACCATCGCGCCCGATCGACCGATGCTCGACGCCAGCCAGCTGATGGAATCCAAGAAGGTCCGTCACCTGGTCGTCGTGGAGGGCACGGACGTGCTCGGCGTGACGTCGGTCCGCGATCTTGTACGGTATTTCGTCGAGGCCGACGGCGGACCGGTCCAGTCGCTCAACGATGTCTACCGCCCGCTGAGCGTGTTGATGAAGACCGCCGTGGAGACGATCGGAAGCCACGAAGCCGCGCTCTCGGCGGCGCAGCGCATGGCCGACAAACACATCGGAGCCCTGTTCGTCATGGAGGCGGAGGAGTTGGTGGGCATCGTGACCGAGGCGGATCTGGTTCGAAAAGTGCTCGCCTACCAACTCGATCCGCAGGCGATCCGGGTCGGCGCCGTGATGAATTCGCCGCTGCTGGACATCGACGTGAACCGCACGATTCGCGATGCCAGCGAACGTATGGCTGCGAAACGGGTGCGGCACCTCGCCGTCACCGAACATGACAAGGTGCTGGGGGTGCTCTCGATCCGCGATCTGGTGAAGATGGTCGCCATCCGGGACCGGCCCGACTTCTTGAAACGCGGATCGGTCTGACCCACCGCATGGGCGGTGCCAGGTCGGCCCTCGTCGGGCAGGCCTGCCGCCGCCCGCCGCAAAACTTCATCGACCATTCATCTTCTTTTCATACGGCTTTCATGTTGATCCTGTACCTTCGTCAAGTGGTGTTGCCCTGTCGGTACGCCTCGTCCGCTTGTCGTCAGTCATACGCATGGCCGTTGGAATTTCTCGTTACATCCTCGCCGGTTGTCTCTCCGTCGCCCTCCTGCAGGGCTGCGCCGGCGGACCACACATCAGGGCGGCCGACGGCGAGGACGATGACATCACTGAAAGCCACTGCGTTCCCACCACCAATCCGCCCACACAGGTCGTCGGTCATCCTCCGGTCAACAGCGGCTATCGCATCGACCGGACCTCGACGACCACCGCAAGCGATACGATCGACTCCGTGCGTTTCTCGCCGCGAGCCAGGGAAATCGCCGCCATCATCGGGGTGCACGATCTGCTGGCGGAGTTCCAATTGCTGGAAGGTGACATGGCCCGCGGCCTGGACGGCGCATCCTTGCGGTCCCTTGCTGTGCGCCAGGAACTGTCCGATCGGTTGCTGTTGGCGCTGTTCGAGGCGAACAGCATTGCGGCCGAGTTGGAGTGCGAAAAGGAGCGGGCGGAGGACCTGGCTTCGCAACTCGAAGAGGTTCGCAACGACATCCAACAGGGTCGGACAATCATGGCCATTCTGGCCGACTCTATTTCCGGAGTCTTCGCCGGAACATTCCTACTCCTGGGCTCGGAGGTCCTATCAGGTATTATCGACCTGTCGGGAAGCGTGGCCGCGTTGGGCTTCGGCGTGGCGGCGCTGGGCGGCGATCAGGCCTATGAATTTAAGCACGGGCGCAACCTCATGGCCGACATCTGGCACAACGACCGGACCAGCGAGCAATTTCCGCAACCGGTCTGGCGCTACTTGAACAGCTCCATCCGCCCCAACGGCAAACGGACCCGCCGCGACCACATCATCGGCAACTGGCGCCCTCGCCTCGGCAAGCCCGGTTCCAAGCAGGAGCAACGCCTGACGGAACTCTATTTCGGTCGAGGAGGTATCTACCGCATCAACGAATTACGGCATCGCAGCGAGATGCTGGGCCTGCTCAAGACGCAGGTCAACCTGATGACACAAGATCTGAATCTGCTGTTTCTCGAAACCTTGCATCAACACCCGTCCCCTCCCGAAGATCCGGTCTAGCCGCTCCCCATCGCCCGCGACGTTTTGATTGCGCCGATAGGCCCACCGGGGTAGACTGCCTGTCACCTCGCTATGCGGTCTATCCGTTCATGACCGGTCGACTCGTCGGTCGTTTTTCTACTACAGGGAGTCTCTGATGCTGGACTGGCTGGCCAATCCGGAAGTGTGGATCGCGCTCGGAACTCTGACCGCGCTGGAGATCGTGCTGGGGATCGATAACATTATCTTCATCTCCGTCCTCGTGGGCCGGTTGCCGGAGGCGCAGCGGGCCCTCGCCAGGAAGATGGGTCTGGGCCTGGCCATGTTGGCGCGCCTGGCGCTCCTGTTTTCCATTTCGTGGGTCATGGGATTGACCAAACCCTGGGTGACGGTGCTGGGACAGGGCATCTCCGGCCGCGACCTGATCCTGATCGGGGGCGGCCTGTTCCTGATGGCGAAGGCCACGCACGAGATTCATAACAGCCTGGAAGGTGTGGAAGAACATGCGGCGCCGACGGTCCAAGCCAGCCTCGGCATGGTGTTGCTGCAGATTGCACTGTTGGACATCGTCTTCTCGCTCGATTCGGTAATCACGGCGGTGGGCTTGGTCGACCATGTGTCGATCATGGCGGTTGCCATCATCCTGGCGGTGGTGGTGATGCTGATGGCGGCCAAGGCCATCGGCGACTTCGTGGATGCCCACCCCACGGTGAAGATCCTGGCCCTGTCGTTTCTGATTCTGGTCGGCGTGACGTTGATGGTGGAGGGATTCGACGTGCACGTCCCGAAGGGTTACATCTACTTCTCCATGGCCTTTTCCGTCACGGTCGAGATGCTGAACATTCGGATGCGCCGCAAACGGGCCGCCACACCGGTGAAGCTACACAGCCGCTATGCGAGTGAGCGGTGAGCCGGGCCGACAGCCCCCACGTCACAGACGATCGAGGAGTTGTTGCTTCTTGGCTCGATAGTCCTCGTCCGTAATCAGGCCCTGCTCATGAAGCCGCTTGAGCAGGCCGAGTTGCTGTTCCAGGGGAGGAGGAACGGATGGTGATGACGGCCCATCCGAGACGGTCGACGGTTCCGGCTGCTGCCGTGCAGTTCCATATGCCAAGACCACGTCCCTCACGCCGCGGGGTCCCTCCACCAGTTCTTGACCGGGCCGTGCCACCGGCTCATATGAGCCATCCTGAGCGAACAGGGGATCATTCCACACTTGCGTTCGGATCGACGGCAGCGCGACCGCCACCAGCGAGTTCGCCAGCCGCAGATGGAGCCGCCCGCGCTCCACGAACCAGGCGCCGGACGTCACTAACGGTGGGCCCGATTCGTCCGGCCGCACCAGGGCGAAGACGACAGAGTCTCGCGGAGTTGCCTGACGAAAGGCTTGGTGAAGGGAATCGGCGAGGAATCGCGCCTCCTCATCGGAGAAGACCGGCTCGGGAGGGCCCTCTTGAGAGGGACCGAGAAGAGGGCGGCGGATACGTCGCACCTGCAGGCTCCGCAGGATGCCTTCCCACTCAGCTTCTTCAAGGATCAACGGGTGGTCCCACCGCCCGGAGGAAACAGATCCGCCGGCGGCAGCGGACGGAACGACGCGCACCAGCCGCTGCTCGTCGCAGACGACGCAGCGGCCTTCTCTCGGCGCCGTCGTCGTACAACCGCCCAAGGTCACAGCAAGCAGCACCAGGATGACCGCGACAACAGGCATCAGGCCGCGGCGCTCAATAGGCGAAATCGAATCCGACCAACATCGTCTGGCCCAGCAAATCCCCGCCGTTGGCCCCGACGCCGGTCGTCCGGTAACTGTTGTACTCGGCGTGCAGCGCCAAATCCGTCCTGGTGGAGTGGTGGATGAAGTACCGGACGAGGACAGTGTGGGAATCGACATTGTTGTAGTTCTTGGCGAAGGTGGGATCACCCTGCCGATTGTTGCGAATCAGATCATATCGGTAGGCAAAAAACCAGTCCGGCATGTTGAGCAACGGCAACAGCGCCGGCGCATAGTCGAGTTCAATGAACGCGCCGTGCCAGGACGCATTCTGGGCGTCGGCGATGCCCTGTGAGACAAACATGTTCTTGCTGTCGTTGCCCCACATCCAGGCGCCGAAGAGGTTCCATTCTCCATTGAACGTCAAGCTGACATCCACACCCAACCGGCTGAACGGCTGCCCGCTTCCGGCCACGGCTTGGCAAGTCGGACAGGTGGGATTGACCAATGTCGGAGCCGTCCCATAGGCGCCGAAGAGGCCGATGCGCTGACCGGTCACGATGCCGTAGCCCCCGAACGATTGCGTGACGTGGCCGTAGAAGTTGACGTTCCGGCCGCCCGTCCCGCAGGTGGTGCCACTGGGGCAGCCGCTCAGGGGGCCGGAAAACGTGTTCGTGGCCAACGCTGACAGCGAGTAGCGGAAGTAGCCGTCGGTCGCCGAGGTCTTGGTGACACCGGACAGTTCTGCGCCGGGCTGGTTCTCGCCGATCGCAAAGGTATTGGGATTGAGGTAGGAACTGGTGGAAGTACCCCCGATGGTCGCGGTGTAGGGTGTACCAGGCATGTAGTGATACATCGCGAAGGTCGTGTTCAAGGTCGGACTCCGCTTCTCGCTGAACGGCAGATCCAGTTCGAACTTTCCGACCTTCAGGTTCAGCAGATAGTCACCGCCTGCACTCTTCACCCCCAGAAACCGCTCCAACCGCATGAGCCGCACAAACGCAGCCTCCAAGTCACTATCGGAGGCACCGGTCCCGAACCCCGCGCTGCCAAGCCCCGGGGTGAAGACGACCCCGAACGCCAAGTTACGATCCAACGTGCCGAAGCTCAACAGATCCAAGCCGGTGAAGCCGAAGCCGCCGGTCGTCACACCGGAGCCGTCGGTGCGGACGGTCGCTGCTTGGTAACCGGCCGTCGTGCGCAACGAAACCGGCCAATAGCCCATGCCGATGCCCTCGTAGACCGGCGAATCCGCCTCTGACCCCAATTGATATCCCCGGTCCCGGAAGAGGTTGCCGAAGTCATTGAGCTTGGGAAAACCAGGCACGTGACAGACGTTGCACTTAAAATCATACTTCCTGGCGAAGGCCGGAATCGCATCGGCGCGCTCCACCAGGCCGCTGAGCCCGTAACTCATGAGCGCGAAGAGGACGAGGATGCCGGCGATGGCCGCCCTGGTCTGAACGGTCTGCATCGTCATCGCTCGCCCTCCTCTCCGCCGGCGACCTTCCACTCGACTTCCACCGGCCGGGCGGGGAACTCGAACCGTCGCTCCACTTGTGCCTTCGGCGACAGCTCGATTGTCTGGCGCAGGATATGGGGGTCGTCATACAGCGGGCGGGAGGCGATGAACCTCACGATGTTGTAGCCGGCATGCCAGGCCACCAGCGTGTAGGTGCCGGGGGGAATATTCCCGATCTCGAAACGGCCCTGCGCATCGGTCACCGCGAAATAGGGATGTTCCAGTGCGGCAGCCCAGGCGTTCATATGCACGTGGACATCACATTGCAACCGCAAGCCGACTCCCCTTGCTCGCGGCAACCGCGCAGTAATTTCACGCCCGGCCGTCGGCAGTGCGAGGTTGAAGAGGCTGCTGTGCTTCTCACTGAAGACATGCGGATTGTGCAGCACCGATTCATGATTGATCAGCGTGAGATCGGAGGTCCGCACGAAGGGAAAGACTTGCTGCTGAAACTGACACTGGCGGGTAGCGGGGTCTCCATCACGCTCCCCCATGGCCACCCGATAGGATGACTCGGGGGCCTTTCCCTGCTCTACTCGTTCGAGATAGACCAGCGTCTCTTCCAGTCCATGAGTAGCCGGATCGATTCGCAGCACCGGAGACGCTACCTGTGTCCCGCAACTGTCCAGGTCGGCGAACACCTTGATAGGAGGGAGCTCGGGAACGGCTCCGGTCCACACCACCTGCCCTTTCACCGTGGCCCCGTCGGCCACGTCGATCACACGGTAGTCGGCAAATCCCTCATTGACACCCATCAGCGGAAATGCCAGACAGACGACGAACAGGCACCGAAGACAACGTCGAGGTCGAACCATGAAGCACCTCATCGAGCAACCTGAGCGGGTGCCCAGGGCAGTGGCCAATAAAAAAGCCCGAGCCTTCCTTCATAGGGGGCTCGGGCTCTGGAGTCGGTGCTCTCTGGCCTCTAATAGAAATTGTGGCAGGGGTGTACTACAAGCGCTGCCATGAGTCCATGTTTACTTTCCGGAAGAAAGGCCTGATGCATCCACCTGATGCCCCAAGGCCTCCAATCTCTTTTCGATGCTCCCGCGAATGCCTTTGATGGTCGACCTAGCGCCTCACTGTCCGGTATCGCCTAATCCCCTCAATTCATCCAGCCACCCTGCCCGCTGCTGCTCGCTCATCCCCTCGACGTTGCCGATGAGGGTGACCTTGACGGGACTAATGCCGGCGAACTGCAGGATGTTCCGCTCTAAACTTTTCAGACTATGGGCCAAGAAAAACCACCGGTACACGAAGGCAGGCATCCCCATCGTCACCACGATCCGCGCCGACCGTCCGGTTAGCCGTTTGACAGGAAGGCGGCCCCGCTCGCCGTACTCGAAGGCGAAACCGGGGCGAAAGACTTGCTCGAAGAAGGCCTTGAGCAAGGCCGGCATCGAGCCCAACCAGAGCGGATAGAGGATCACCAGATGGTCCGCCCATTCGATTGCCCGCTGCGCCTCCAGGATCATGGGCGGGGGGTTGCCCTTTTCAAACTCCTCCTTGGTTCGCAACAGCGGGAATTCCCCCTGCGCCACTTCGATCCGCTTGACCTGGTGCCCGCCATCCTCGCAACCCTTGGCATATTCATCCGCCAAGGCATGCCCAAAATGACGCGCCTGCGCATCGGGATGTCCTTGGATGATCGTGATGCGTCGCCCCATGACTGTCTCTTACCCGTCCCGCCCGACAACCGCGGCACCTATTTCCACGAGAACTCCGCCGGAGAGGCGAACGCGACCCGCTCGCCCGTCCCCTGGTAAGGGGTTGGTGGACCGACTTTCGGCGTTGGGGGAGTGCAGGACACAGATACGAGCGCAGCCACGACGACCACCACCCAGAAGCAAATCGGCGTCGTAATGTGTCGAATCATTCTGCAACCTCGAAGCAGGCCTTGAGACCGCTCACAGCAACAGATGTGCCAGGTCGAGGCCCATCGACTTGTGCCCTGCCTCCGCTGCTCGGGTGGCATCACCGACGGGGTGGTTGGCTGGCCCCTGCGGAAGATTTCCGCAATTCCCACAGGGGTGTCTGGCGCAAATAGCTACAGCCAGCAGCGTCAATGAAGGGCGATGGTGGCAGACCGTCAGCTGGCCTGGGCAGGGGCACGCGCCGATCCACGAACTACCACCTGACTTTCCATGGTCTTTGAATGAGCCGGAACGTCCGGTCTGGAGCGGCACCCTCCCACCTCACTCCCAGAATCCAACCGCCGGCACTGGCATCGCGATTGCTCATTGCTATCCTCGACGTCGGTGGCGTTCACGCGGAGTTGTCCTGGTGGTTTCACCCTGGCGGGTGAGAAGGAGGGGACCATGAGAGCCACAGAATACTTCGTCCACGCATGTGATCCCAAAACATTGGTGGTGCGCCAGATCATGGAGGATGCCGTGGTGCGGGTCAGCCCAGGGGCGAGCGCCATGCACGTGGCGGAAGTCTTGAGCGACCATACATTCGGGAGTTTGCCGGTTGTGGAGGCAGACGGTACGTTGCGGGGGCTGGTGACGGAGTTTGATCTCCTACGGGCAGTGGAACAGGGGCACGATCTCCGCAACATCACAGCAGCCGACATCATGACCACGAACGTCATCACTGCCACGGAGGAGATGCCGCTGATGGACTTGATTCACCTGTTACAGGAGCGGCATTTGATCCGCGTGCCGGTGGTAAAGGATCACAAACTCATCGGGATGGTGGCCCGCCGTGATGTCGTCTTCGCCTATGTAAAGGCGCGGGCGACCTATTGGCCATAACCGGTCCGGTCAGCGCGATCTCGGCACCCGCCCGCACAGAGCTTAGCTTTGGACGAACGGCCGTTGGGTCAGTACCTCTTGCCACTGGGGAGACGGCTGGTCGGCGATGATGGCGCCGCACTCCAAGCAACGCACCTGCCCCGTTTCCGTACCGCTATCCGTCAAGACGCGAT
Source organism: Nitrospira sp. (assembly GCA_015709715.1). Lineage (NCBI taxonomy): Bacteria > Pseudomonadati > Nitrospirota > Nitrospiria > Nitrospirales > Nitrospiraceae > Nitrospira > Nitrospira sp. The sequence goes on along the minus strand of CP054184.1, from coordinate 2,842,808 downwards.
CAACGAGGCGTTGATGGCGGCAGGAAGAGGTGGAGGTGGGCTTGTGCGGGGTGGGATTGAGTTGTGGCCTGTGCATGGAGTCCTCCCGGGTTCACGTTCGTCCTCGACATGTCGGCGTGGTGCCTCAACCGGACAGGATCATAGCAGAACGAATGGGGTGATTCCATTAGGTGGGGGGACAAAATTTTCCTGGAACCGGCGCCCCCCAGATACAGGGGTCCGTGACGCCAAGAACCTCTACGTATAGCGGGCGAAATGGACGTATTCTCTCTACGATCTGTCTTCGCGCACGGAGCCGGTCCCGACGGTAATGCCCATCGTCACGATTGAGCCGACGAAAGCCGCCGCCATATCTTTCTGCGCATCCCATTCATCACCCTGAGTCCCGAGATACAGGCTCCCGAGTTCGGGATTGACGACCATCGCCACAATCCCTTCCACCACTTCGAAGAACCCGCTTTGCGCCAGTACCGCGCTGACCGGAAGATAATACGACCACAGTCCGCGCACTCCGGCCAACCGAACCAAAATCTCGCGCAGGGGATAGACCAGCAACGCGCCATAGGCAAAATGTACGATCCGATCGAAGGGATTGCGGCTCAGCGCCAGTGCGTCCTTGAGCCAGAAGCCGACCGGCACTTCGGCATAGGTGTAATGGGCGCCCACCGCGTGGAGCGCGAGAAACAACCAGATCAATCCGTAGGAGAGTCCCGAGAAGGCAAACCGCCGATGGGTTGCAACCAGGGTCGTCACCAAGACCACGGCGAGCAGGTTTTCCAACAGCCAGTCACGACGGTCGACCGGCTCGATGGCCAGCCAGATCCACCACAACCCATAGGAGAACAGCAATGCCCATGGAAACAGACCCAGGGCCGGTTGCCACGACCCGTCGTCGGTGCGCGTGACCGTCATGCAGATTCTGTGGGAACGGTCTGAGCCTGGAGCGTTGTTCGAGAGGCCCCTACGGTGCGGACGATCACGAGCAGGGTGATACAGATCAGCGACCCATAAAACGCTGCGGCCATATCCTTTTGCGCATCCCACACATCACCCTGTGAGCCAAGATAGGTGATGCCGAGTTCCGGATGGAGCAGCCCGGCCACCCACGCTTCGACGATCTCCCACAGGCCGCTGAGTCCCAGGACAGTCATCACCGGCAGGTAGTAGAGCAACCACCCGCGAACGCCGGCGCCCAGCCGAAACAATTCCTCCATGGGATAGGCCAGCAGGAACCCGAAACTGAAATGCACCACGCGGTCGAAGTGGTTGCGGCCCAGATGCAGGACTTCGTTGGCCCACGTTCCCACCGGCACCTCCGCGTAGGTGTAGTGGACCCCGATCGTATGCAGAGTCAAAAAGACCGCGATCAAGGCATGGGAAATCGGCGACAGGGGAAGGAGACGATGCGTCGCCACCAGGAACAGCACGAAGCCTACGGGCAACACACTCGCGATCAACCAGAACTCGGGATCGACCGGCGCCTGCGCCATCCACACCGACACCCCTACGTACCACAAGAGCGATGCGGCCGAAACCCACCTATTGGAAATCACGTTCTGTCTCCTTTTTGTTGCCGTGACAGATCGGAAGTGCTGAATCTGGCGGTAGACCCGATGATGCGTTTACTCTACTGGATGGCGAGACCTGCTGCAACCCAGGGGGTGGGTCCTCGCCAGGCCGCCTGTCATCCTTCGCCCCCCACTGCGCCGGACGATCCCGCTGCACGGTGAGGAAGAAATCCCCACGGCTCCCGATCCGCCTGCCGCAATACGCAACGCAGAGGACGCTTCAAACGGCCGAATAGGCGCTGCCTCAAATGATCGGCTCCGGCACGGGCGATGCACACCTGCATTGTCTGACCCTATGGCTATTCCGCGACTAGAAATCGACGGCCTCACCTTCGAAGCCGATCACCACTCGATTCTCGATCGCCTGGACCTGACCATTTACGCGGGGGAGATTCACGCCCTGCTTGGCACCAATGGATCCGGCAAGACGACGCTCGCATACGTGCTGATGGGCTGCGATGGGTATGTGCCGACGGCTGGAACGGTACGATTCAATGGCACACCGTTGTTGCCCCTCAAGATCCACGAGCGGGCTCGCCTGGGGCTCACGCTGGCCTGGCAGGAGCCGGCCCGCTTTGAAGGCGTGACGGTCCGTGAGTACCTCAGCCTGGGCAAACCGACCGGTGATCCCGCATTGGTCTTGAGGCAAGTGGGCCTCGCCCCTGATCGGTACCTCGCCCGGCGTGTCGACAAGGCCCTAAGCGGCGGAGAACGCCACCGAATCGAACTGGCCTCGGTGCTCGCGATGCAACCGGCCCTCGCCATTCTCGATGAACCGGCGGCAGGCATCGACATGCTCTCGATCACCCACATCATCGAAATCATTCGAGCCCTGAAAGCCGGGGGTGGATCGGTCCTGCTGATTACGCACCAGGAGGAGGTCGCCCTCATGGCCGACCGCGCATCGCAACTCTGTGCCGGACGCATCGTCTTCTCAGGCGGTCCGCGAGAGGCCGTCGACCATTTTCGTGGGCGGAGTTGCGTGCGCTGTGACGGGGAGATCTGCGGATATGTCCGACCTTGACGCTCTGATCCGCGCCCTGCCGATGGCGGGGGCCGAGCCGGCGGTGCTCGAGGATCCGCGCATCGCGCACGTGGTGGCGCATGGCCATCACATCCTCAGCCGGCGCACGGTCCCTGGCGTCTCGCTCGAGTTAGAAGAGACGCCGGACGCCCTCGTCGGGAGACTAATGGTCCAGCCGGGAACGACCATGGACCACCCCATCCACCTCTGTTTCGGCCTGGCCTACCTCACCGGCACCCAGCGGATCAAGATCGATGTAGAAGTCGGAGAGGGGGCGACCGCACAGGTGCTCTCGCATTGCCTCTTTCCCATGGCGCAAGCCGCTGAACACCGGATGCAGGCGACAATGTTGCTCAGACCCCATGCGTCGCTCGTCTATACCGAAGGGCACTACCACGGCCCTCACGGCGGCATGCAGGTGCTACCCCATGCCACGATCAAGATCGGCAAGGGCGCCCGGTATTTCTCGGACTTTTCTCTTCTGTCCGGATCGGTCGGTCATCTGAACATCGACTATCTCGTGGAAGTGGCAGAGGAGGGAATCGCCGAACTGAATGCGAAGATTTTTGCGCGCCATACCGACCGCATCACGTTGAAAGAGGCGGTGCTGCTTCGCGGCGCACGGTCACGAGGGCTGATCAAGACTCGCGTCGTGCTCGCCGGCCGGGCGCAAGCGGAGATCACCGGCATCACGGAGGCGCATGCGGGTGGGGCCAGGGGTCACGTGGACTGTATGGAAATCGTGCAAGACCAGGCGCAGGCCAGTGCCATTCCCATCGTCAGAGTGTTCCATCCGGACGCCAAAGTGACCCATGAAGCCGCCATCGGGAGCGTTGACCGGAAAGAGCTGGAGACCCTCATGGCGCGTGGGCTCACCCCGGAGGAGGCGGTGGAATTGATCGTGAGCGGGATTCTGCGGTAAGGCGGGTTCTCCTCCCCCCAGATTCGTCCACGGCGGTCACCACCATCAGGTACCCGCCCAGGACCCAGGAGCGCCAAGACCAATGGCTCTGACGGAATCGAGGGCCGTCCCGTCTCAGGCATAGAGCGGCTCGCACAGTTGCCGAAGCTGCTCGGTATTGATCACGGGCGGATCTTCCGCATGGGATGATCGGCCGTCACAAACTGTTGCACCTTGATATGATGGTAGAACATTGACGGCTGCGGATCGGATATGTCCATCACCGGGGGGTAGTCCTCCTGATGGGAACATCTCTCACTCTAAAAAGACCGCGGCTCAGAGGGAAAGTGATATAGACAACATTAACTCTGTTTAAGGCTCTTACTCTCGCAACACTTCCTCTTGAGTAGGCAACTCTCGCGAGCGCGCATCCTCCGTCCGGCCGCGTTCAGCCGCCGCAGCCGGAAAGATCACGTTCGTTTCTATGAACTCGCCTTCGGGCGCACGTCGAAAGCGTATTTTCTTGCCGCGATAGGATGCCAGGAGTTTGGGGTCGGTGACCTTGAAAAAGATGCCGTTCTTGAACTGCGCGTATTTTCTAACCTCCCTGTCCCCGACGTAGAGCGCATAGCCGCTGCCTCCGGGCGGTGGCAAATTCTGAATGTAAACTTTAATGATGTAGGACACGTCGGGAATCGCAGCAGCCCCTTCCGCTCGTAGATGCTCGAGTTTTCGCACGTCCGCCGCTTCCGGGCGAGCTGCATGGAGCTCGACTTTTTCAACGACCATGCCCTCTGCCATGGTGCCCCCTCCCTCCCCACGGTCTAGTGGGTTAACTGTACCTCGTCAAAATACATGGAGCCCTGAATGACAGCAGTTCCGCTGATCGGTTGATCAAAGCGGAATGCGATTTGCCGGATCTGGCGTATATTCACGCCCGCATCGGCGAACACTCGCAACGGTACTCGTACCGTTTGCATCACCGAGCGCCGCATGCCTCCCGCCAGTTGTGCGGGATATGGAAAGGGTTGGAATTGCGCGGCTCTCACGGTGTGGCTGTGAGTCCCATCGCTGACCACGATGCTGAAGTCTTGAAACGCATTGGCCTGATTCTTCGCATCGTCCGACTGCCCGCTCCTAAGCGCTAATATGTGCAATTTGCTGCCGGGCAGTCCTCCCGCGTGAATGTTGAGTTCGTAGCGGCCTGTGGAGGATGACCAATCAACTCGCAGGCCCTTCGTCTGTTGGTACAGATTCCCTCCCGAGCCTTGATTGAATAGCAGTTCGCTGACGGTGACGCCCGACGAATTGATGGTGCCATTGACCGGCGGAGATGGCGTGCTGGCATTGGCATCCTCTTCGTAGTGCGCCATAAAGATGCGCTGATGATCCTGATACTGGCTGACTAGCGTCATTGACGCCGGTATCCAACCAGAGCGCTGGGCCATGCCTACGTCCTTCAGCACGTTCAGATATTGGCCGCGGTGCAGGAGAGCGCCTTGCGCAAGGGCCGAAAAATACACCTTCGCGACGTTCTCCTGATCAGCCCGCGAAATAGTTGGGCCGTCATCTTGCCCCCAGACCGAATTGAAGTGATTATGATTGGCTCCGTACACCCACAATAAGGATTTGAAGCCACGCGCGACTTGCGTGGGGTTGGCGAGATGAATGGGCTGGGCCCGATCATAGGTTTGATAGCCCTGAAAATCCGACACATCGCCATCACGGCTACCGTGCACGATGAAGTAGTTGTCCTTCACCACCACCCGACCTGCCACAGGCTGATATTGGTTTTCTGTCGGGGCGATGGCAACCACAGCCTTCAGCGAGAACTGATAAGGACCCAGTCCACGAGAGCCATCCAACGGCACGGCGGGATCCCCTGGATCCGGAACTACCGATGTGAGTTCGTTAAACGCGCTGGCGTGGCCGGTGCCTTCTCCGCCACGGGAGTGGCCCGCGATCATGACATGCGCCAGATCGACCTTCCCGGCAAGCGGATGGCCTGCTTGTTGGTTCCAGATTCGGAATTGTTTCACGTGCTCCAAGTGGACAATCGCTCGGCCGTCGTTCTCTCCGAAGTTCCAGCCGTTCAGGAAATTGCAATCCACGCTTCCGGCGATCATGCCGTGGGACGCGAGCAGGTCCATGAGATATACATAGCCTGGCGTGGAATTTTCGGTGGGACTGTGGTTGCCATGAACGAAGAGCACTAACGGGAAGGGACCCGGACCTTGAGGTATCCTCAGTAACCCATTGATCGGAACATTGGTCGCGTTGAACGGCCACGTCGGAGATGCAGGGAGGTTGGCAAAGTCGGAAATATCGATTCTCCGCGTGGCGTATCCAGGCGATGGCGTCTGAAATACGGCATACTGCGCGAGACCAGCGCCATAACTTAACCCGGCCGCTGCATACACCACGCTGATCACAGCGAACGGCCCAGGCGTAGCGGGATTAGTTAGGGCGTTGGTCACACGACCGCGCACATAGAGGTCGCCGGCCACGTCGAATTCGGCTTGGACGCCCGTGGCATCCCTTAGCTGCAGGCCTTGCCCGGGAAACACCGCGTTGTCAAAGAGCCGGCCTCTCAGCTCGACGTTTCGCACCGCACCGGATTGTTTCGAACTCGCCTGCATCGCGGCCCCTTTTCGGATTTGCAGCTCGCCGGCCAGGGGCGGATTGGTCACCACTTCTCTATAGATATTCGAGAAGGTTACATCGCCGTTCGATGCAATGCTCAAGACGTTTTGATTCGCCTTGCGGAGATTTAGCATGGGGTGGCCTCACTTCGATTGATCAGCGGTTTTCGATCTGGTCGAGACGCTGCTCCAAGGCTCGAATGGTGTCGTGCTGCTGCACCACGTACAGTGTGAGTTCCTCGATCTTCTTGAGCAGTTTCATCGAAAAATCGCCGAGACTCACGCCATCTCGTTGCACCTCTGCGGCGGATGGGACATCGGGCAAGTGCCTGTTGAGGTGGACATACTCCCGCACTTCATCCAAATCCAAGAGCTGGTACTCCTGTTCGAACACGGTATCTGGCACGGCTAATGTCCAGTCCTTGATGCGCACACTGCCGCTGACCGCTACATCGCCATTCACGTCGAGTTTGGCGCTCGGCGCGACCTTGCCGATTCCAACGTTACCGGTAGGCCCGTGAATGACCAATTGCCCCCACAAATCTTGGCCGGTGGGCGTCCGATAGCCGAACTCCAGTCGATTCCTGGAGGCGTCGCCCTGGGGCTGGTTCGAATTGCCCCACGGATTATGGATATGAAAACCGCCATTGCCATCCATATCCCGCTGCTGTCGCAGGAATATCCAATCGGACCAGGGCCTCTTGATTTCAATGGAATCCTCGAAGAAAGTCGACATAGGCTTTTCCCCTTCTCAACCAGCCGCTCCTTCCCAGTGTTCTTGGAGCGCTGGCTATTTGAGGTCGGTTAATGCGGTGCTGGTGGTTTGCGGGGCTCCCTTTACCACCGAGCCCCACAAGTCATCACGACGATCCCCGACACCAGTGCTGCTGTTCCCCAATGTGCCATCATTCTTCCCTCATTACGTTCCTTCTTTAATGTAGATGCCCACATCCACATGCCGACTCCGCCTACCAACTCCCCAGCATCGGTACATCGCGAGTCAACCCGGTCAACGCTGCCTCAGTTCACACACTTCAAATTGCTTGTTGTCGCAGTAGCTTCCCGTACAATGCATGCCTTTTGCCGCAAAGTGCTGTCCCGCTGTATCGCCAAGGAAGAACGACAGATACCCACCTCCTTCTTCGGATACGAAGCGAGTAAATTCGCACCGCGAAGGTTCGACATTCTTCAGCTCCACACAATACAACGACACGTTGTCGCAGTACTTCCCTCGGCATGCAAAACCGGCAATATAGTGGTTTGCCGGGCACTGCCTCATGCCGCCTCCTTCTTCGGAGATCCAAGGCATCCACTGCGCGCGGCCAATAGTCGCATTGGGCAAATCGAAACAGGTGATTTTCATGTTGTCACAATATTTCCCTGTGCACTTGACACTGCTCACATATGAGCCTGGGTCGCATGCCGCGGGAGGATATTCCTCGGATACCGGTCCCAAGCTCTCAGCAAACGCCGTCGTCGGCATCGTCTGGACGCTGACCAAGATCGCAACGCATAGGATCACACTCATACTCCTGATCATCGTCATACTCCTTTCATTATTTTCCACGTCCCATGCGCCACGTTGGATGTTCTCTAGAGTGTCACCATCCCCACATAGATGAGATTTTCGCTTTGGTTCGCGATGAACAGTTCATTGGTAGCCGGGTTGAACGCCAATCCTTCCACTTTGAAAGTCCCGCTACCAGGTGCAGCGATGGTCCCTCGAATCGCCAAAGTATTTCGATCAAAGACCGTGATCATACCGGTCGCTGAGTTTCCGCTAAAAAGAAAGCCTCGTCCGTATGCAAGGGCGCGACAAGCTCCCCCGGGTGGAGGGAACGATCGCATTACGGCACCAGTAGATCTGTTAAGGACATAGATCCGCATGATGGTCGAATAGTAGAGGTTCACGCCGTCGTCCGCCAATCCTTCGCCCCTTCCCGTGGGAACGGGAATCGATGCGAGTTGGGCTCCCGTCTGGGGGTGAATGGTGTTGATGGCCCCCGAGCCGGTCGTGACGTTCGCAACCCGAATGTTGATACCATCCCATTCAAGACTGCCGATGGTGTCGTTAAGCACCGGATCCACTGCACCTAGAACGCCCCCGGTACTGGGGTTCAAATAGTAAATTTTCTCGGAAAACGGTTGTTGAGTGAGGAATAAGAGCGCTGAGCGATACGTTAGACCTATGCGGATCCTGCGCGCATAAGAGAGTCCTGAGCTGGATCCATTATTCCTCTGAGGGAATGGAAATTTTCGCGACAGTCGAAAGCCGATTGGGGGCAGCGGCGTTGCAGCCAGGGCTCTATAGGCGTTGATCCTGCCTTTGCCAAGTTTGCCGACGTAAGCGGGATTTTTGGCGTCGATATTGTCACAGGAACTTTCGATGATCTGACGGACATGCTGAACGGTCAACGAGCTATTACGCGATCTGATGAGTGCCGCCAAGCCGGCCACATGAGGTGACGCCATAGAAGTGCCGTCGAGGAAGTTGTACGTATCATCGGGATACGTCGAATAAATGTTTACTCCTGGAGCCGAGACGTCGACTTTGGTGCCATAGTTGGAGAAGGACGCCTTTCTGTCCCGTTGATCAGTGGCCGCCACCGCAATGACTTCGGGATACACGGCGGGATACTGGGGCGTTACATCGATATCTTGGTTATTATTGCCAGCAGCGAACACAACCACCACATTATTGGTCACAGCATTGATGATGGCGTTGTGCACTCCTGCATGATCACCGCTCATCCTCCAGCTACAGTTAATGACATACCGCTGGGTCGGATGGCTTGTGGCTTGAGCAGCCACGTAGTTAATGGCGTCGGCCCGGTTCTGGTTCATTCCCGTCGTCAAATCTACCCTCAGAGGCATGATCCGGCATCGTGACGCCAAGCCGATCACGCCGGTGGTGTTATCGGCTGCGCCAATGGTTCCCGCCACATGCGTTCCATGGCCCATCGTATCGTCGGGCACTGGATCTGCCGCGTCGGCAAAATCCCAGTCTTCCGCGCCTCTCGGAAGGAAGTTTGACTGCAAATCTGGATGGTTAAGATCAGCGCCGGTATCGATGACGGCCACGATCACAGAGGGATCGCCCCTGGTAATGTCCCACGCTTCCACCGCATCGATGTCGGCATCGGCTGTTCCAGTTACCCCATTGATAACTTGCCCCGTGTTGTGGAGGCCCCACAATTTAGTGAATTCTGGATCATCAGGAAAGTAGGCCAGTGCATCATTGAAACCCGCCTCGCTCGGCTCGGCAAAGGACACTTGGTCCATCGATGAAAAATCGCGAATCGTTTCGAACAATCCTTTACCTTCCGGCACCAGCAGCGTGTAGTACCCAGGCGTTCGCTGCTCAACAATGATTTTGGTCCCTTTCTCTGTGAGAATGCGTTCAGCTTGCTCTTTACTGATTCCGTTTCGAAATTGAACCGTAAACTCATCCGGCAAGAAGTACCGCGTTAAGCCTTCATCGTCGATCATCACTGGAAGGGCATTTGCGATCTGAGGCTGAGCCGTTAACTGTCGGGTTGCCGCATCCATATCTTGTCCCGAACGGACCTGGAAGACAGCAAATCCCCTTTCCTGATTAATACCTTGACTGATCCCGAGCGTCGTCGATCTCATCACGTCGCGTGCGGCCATTTCTGCCGTATGCGGCTGAAATGTCGCGACGATCTCGTCGCTCTTCGGAGTGAAACGAATTTGTTTTCCGCTGAACTTATTCGTGTACTCATAATCCGTTTCTTGCCTTACCTTATGTTTCTGCATGTTCAATGTTTCACCTCTTCGTTGGCGCATGGCCCATCACGTACATACCTTCCCGGCGAGATTCTTGGCTGTCCCTTCGAGCTGTGGTACCTGCGCATAGCCCATCTTCTTGATGTCGGCGCTGACCAGGCTGTCGAGCCGGCGACGGGTAATCATTGATTCCTACAAGAAACACTTTTGTCATCTGACTTCTCCTTTATCTTTCGCTGCTCAGCCATGCTGCGAATTTCGTTCCACGGCGTCCGGACGTTTCTTATAGCTAATTGTGTCTCTTGCGTGACGCTCCGCTGGTCGTAGTTTGTCGCACCGGGCTTGCCGTTCGACGCCGTGTTCGCTACGCCGCTGGGCGCAGCTCACCGGTATTAGGTGACATGGAACTGTTGCACGAAGCCTCATCCCTGGGAAGATTTCTGGTGGCATAACGCCACCACGTAGAATTTCTTGGATCCGCGTACCTTACCGGGTGAAGCGCGAACCGATACCCACCGTTCATCAACTGTGGACTTTTGCCCTTTCTAACTTTGAACCCCTCAGCATTGGAACCCCCAGTGTTTTCCTGCAATGCTTTCCAAACAGCCTTGTTGCATCGATCACGGCTACAATGCCGTTCGGCTCTTGGCTCAGGAGTCAACATTGCATCTGATAGGAGTATCGCCATGATCTAGATGAAATGGAGGTCAATCATGCCTCTGTTGCTGATTGAAGGCGTGTATCGGATTGTGGGGGATTGGGCCGGATAGACTGCTGCAGCTCTTAGGATTCAGAGACGTCGTTCGAGGACGCGTTGAACAACAATCAACCATCGCTGGGCGGGTTCGAGCAATACGCGGCAGAGCGAGATGATCGACTACTAATGCTTAGCACCGGCCACTTCACGGAGTTCGACTATGTCGTGGATGTCGCCGGACAGACGGTCAAGCTGATCACTAAACCCGAAGACCTGGTGTTTCAGGACAAGTGGAGGGTTGCCACGCCTCAAGAACGTCTTTGTCGTGGGAAGCTTTCAAGATCCCGCGAATCGCCGATGGAATGCCGATGCACCATGTCGCATGACGCCCAGCAATTTTCAGAATGAAGCCGGCGGTCCGATCCAAGGTGTGATGTATAGCTATACGAGTCCGCCCTTGTCGGAAGGCTTCTATGAGTACAAATATTTGTTTCATTTACACATACACGTGGAATCCGATCAACGAGACCAAGAGGCTGGCATATCTGAAACGATTGATCAATGAATGTCATCGGCGAGGCATTCACGCGATCATGGACGGGGTGTTCAACCATGCCGACGCGACGCCCCCGGACCGCGGTTTTCCGTACTATTGGCTCTACCAAGATCCCGCAGACTCCCCGTACGTCGGGAACTTTGCGCAAGCAGCGTTTTTCCAGGATCTGGATTACGCTAATACCTGTTCTACAAGCAGCACTGACCGAAGCAGCCTGTTTATTTCTGCAGCATGATTTCCGCAAAGACACCGCTATGGTCGGAGACCGCCGACTCGCTCGGATTGACCGGACCCGTCTTGGTATTCCCCGGATTGAAGACGACTCTGCTTAGTCTCACCGTATCAAACCCGCGTAAAAACAGATAATCGATCCGTGTGGGCCTGGAGAAGGCGGCACCGGTTTTCTGATCGATCAGGCCCTGCGTCGGGCTCACGCCGTCCGTACAGTGGATGTCGGGCCTTCCGTTCCAGCAAAAGGCGTGACGGGCGTCCCCGAAGGTCGTCGTCCGATACTCGGCGTAGACATCTCGGAAACCGGCTCGCGTAATGGCCTCGTAGACTGCCTGCTCGGATTCCCCCTTCGCGCGATCCAGGTTCAAATCGCCGCCGAGGATCACATGGTTGCCGGCCGACTTTCCTTCAACCTGCTCCACGAAAGCCAGTACCGCCTCGACCTGTCGATTCAGCGATTCGGCTGAGCAGGCGGCGCAGAGATGCGTGTTATAGACATGAAGGGTCCCGTACCCAGGAAGGCTCAGCTGAGCCACCTGAACATTTCTGGTGATCTTGAGATCCACCCCTTCAAAGGCTTCCTCCGACTCAATCGGGAGAAAAGCCTGGAAATGCCGCGTGACATCGCAGCGGCTCAAAATGGCATTGGCCGTCGTCAGGACAAGGGGGACGCCGGTCTCCCATGCCACCCGCAACTCATAGGGCTCCGAACTGCGTTCGTTGAGGACTCGCTGCAAGTCACGGGCGCTGTCGGAGGTGCCCAGGAGCTTCTGAATGCGATCGACATCGCTCAAGACGGCTTCCTGCAACAACAGCACGTGAACGTTGTGTGCGACGGCAAACTGAGCGATATCGCTCCAGGTTTGCTGCCGCGCAGAAGCCGCCATGTCATAGAGGAGGTTCAGGGTCAGGACGTTGAGTCGCCCTGCCGTAGCAATATCAGGACAACTTACCGTCTGTTGCTGAGGTCGCTTGAACGCACAACCAGACCAGAGTATGAGGAGCGCAATGCCGATCAGAATAGGACGATACATCTTGCCAAACCGAGACACCTACGGCCTGACAAGCCCCTCAGCGATCGCATGTTTTGTGAGGGCAACAGTGGAGTGAAGATCCAGTTGCTCCATGATGCGGAACTTATGAAACTCGACGGTCTTGACGGCAATGTTGAGCATGGCCGCGACCTCCTTGGTCCCTCGTCCCTCCGCGATCAACTGCAGCACTTCGCGTTGACGGGGGGTAAGGCAGGATGCTGACGGGGGGCCGATCTGTTTATTCGAACCATTCGTACCAGCAACCAGTAAGTCCTTGGTGATAAGGGGAGTCAGGTAGTACTGCCCCTTCATCACAGCATGAATAGCTTGACTCAACTCCACAGGCGCTGAACGTTTGAGGACATAGGCTGACACACCGGCCCTAAACGCCTCGGCGATGTAGCTTGAGTTGGCCTGGCTGGTTACGAAGATGATCCGGCTTCCTGGGTTCACCTTAGCCAGACGGTGGGCCACATCCAGACCGTTGAGCAAGGGGAGGACACTTTCTGTGATACAAATGTCTGGCCGTAACTTCTCCGCTTCCGCCAGGAGTGTCCGGCCGTCCTCAACTATGCCGACCACCTCGCAGTCCTGTTCCAGCAACTTGCGAATTCCTGCCGCCACAAGACAGTCACCATCCGCAACGAGAACCCGTGGTTTGCGATCTTGCTGATCAGTTGCCGCCATGGCAATCCATTCGGACCTTTCTGATCAATCATGAGCCGTGGACCCAGGCACGAACATAGCGCAGACGAACGGCTACGCATATCGCAAAATTTTCTACGTAGCTGTAGTGATACGCATTACGTTCGGCCCTGATAATCCCTTCACGATCCCCGAGGAGCCGACCGACGCTGCGAGGCTTCCAACGCCGCCGTGATCGTAGCCTTCTTCCGCAGACGCGCACCGACCGCCACCGTCCGCGCCAACGCTTCCGATGTCCGCGGCTTCTTCGAGGCTCCGGATGTTCGCTGCGATTCCTCCAGGGCTCCGGTGATCGCCTGTTTCTTGCGCTGGAGTTTTACTGCCTCGACGGTCCGCGCCAGCGCCGGAGAAGCCTTTCCACTGCCTTCGATCATTCCTTTCCGTTGGGATTTTTCCAGCGCAGCGGTGACGGCTTCTTTCTTCTGTTGCCGCTGCACCGCCAGGGCTTTGCGCGCCAATGGAATGGCAGACGTTTCCATTTCCCGGTTCTTAGCGACCTTTGACGATCTCCTTGCTTTCATACAACCTCCTTGGTTTCCCCCGCAGCGAAGAAGCCCGCGTCGATTCTGATCATAGAAGCGCCCGGTGCCCCCTTGCAAGACAAGGATCGCGGCTCCGCGCTCAACGGCATTGTGTTCTCGACGTGGTCGCGGCATACTGATGGGACTATCATAAAATTTTACGGATCCGTTGGCATGCCGACATCTAGACTGCTTTCCAGACTCGTCCTGGCTATCCTGATGGGCTTAGCAACATCCCTCAGTCACGCTACACCGCCCCAGGCAAATACCGCGACCAAAGGTAATGCGACCCAGGGGCAGGCGCTGTTCAACGGCAAGGGGATCTGCCACTACTGCCACGGCATCGACGGCATGATCGACCGGAAACCCACGCTGGAACCTGACACGGCAGCAGTCGTGGCAAGGCTGGCCGCCTCTGCCCCGGACCTTCGCAATCGTACGACGCTGAAACTGAAAGACAACAAGGCTCGGTTTCACGCCATCCGCGACGGCCATCCCGGGAGCGGCATGCTTCCCGATACCAGGCTCACGGACCAAGAAATCACGGACCTGCTCACATACCTCGCAGCGCTCCGGCAGAATACGCCTCGCGCCGGCGCATCCCCTTACTGAATTCATCTACCGCTTTCCCCTGAACGTTCCGGCCTCGGCTCTACCAAAGTACATTTCTGCTCGATATGCGCCGTTTTTCGGGATGTCCATCACTCGTGCGTTCCCGCACAACGCGCAAACTCAATCAGTTACAGCGCTCGTCCGGACCGTTTGCATCGATCCCCATGGCACCTGCCTTGCTAACTTCCCTAGCTGAGACAAGACATCGTTTCGTGAGGCACCCACATCATCACGTGGGTCTCTTAGCCACAAAGGAGCCTGCCATGGACATCGTCGGAATCGGAATCGTGGCCACGTTTTTTTCGATGCTGGCCGTTAGCGTGTTCGGAGTGCAATCTCAGAAACCACCGACGACGTCAGCCTGCACCGATTGTCCGAATTCGGGAGCGGCCGCGCAACTGAGCTTGTCGTGGGATCACGCGAAACAGAGACTGACTGTCGAATCCTGCGATGCCCGCTCGTTTGCCCATGGGAGTTGCGGCCAGCAGTGCGTGGTTTCGCTGAGCAAGACGCAACCCGTCATCGCGCCCAGCACGGTCATCGGTTAATTGAAATCCGAACGAAGGAACGCCCAGGCCATGATTACCCGTATCTTCATCTGCATCCTTGTGACATTGTTCCTCCTCACCGCCGAACAATCGGCCACCCGCGCCGCTGACAAATTGACGATCACCATGAAGGTCACCGCTCACGGGTTGCAGGTGTCCGGCATCGCCATGCAGAACAAACGGATCATGATTCCGCGCGGCACCCGCGTTCGCCTGGTCATGGAATACGCGGATGCCAACCGCAACACCCATCAATTCACTCTCACTGCTAAAAATACCGAAATTACCTCCCCGATGATCGACGGCGAGGCTCGAAAGATCGCGGCGCTGGAGTTTACGGCGGGGGACCGCGGGCAAGAATTCTATCGCTTGTCGTGCGAACTCCCCTGCATTGCCATGGACGACCTCATCGACTACATCTTCATGGTGGTCTGACGGCCGTCACCGCCCCGGCCAGGCCGGACAATGCGCGACACACCTTCGCGCTACCCCGGCCTGAGCCATCCCACCCCATCCGTGAAGGAGAGGGTCGTTCCAAACACAGCGCATTTCTCCTGCATGGTCTTCTGAAGCACACGTTCATCCTCCCCGACTGCTCGCCTGACCCGACAATCCTCAATGCGAATGGGATAGAGCCGTAGGCCTATCTCTCGGCCTCGTTCCGCCTCACAGACGAACAGGAACGACAGGTCGTTGCGTTCATCTTCGTCGACCATGTAATCATCGATAAAGTCGCCGCTTGAATAGAGAATGATCTTGCCCCGATAGCGCTCGATTCCCTGGGGGGTATGGTTCGAGTGCCCCCAATAGAGATCCGCTCCCAAATCAATCAGATCGTGAGCCAGCGCGCGCATGCCGGCAGAGGGCGCACCCCAATTAGGCCCCACATGCGCACTGACGATGAGCCATGGGGCCTGTCGTTTTGCACCATGGACCACCTGCGCGACCAGCCGACGAGAAGGCTGGGTTAATCCGCGTTCATCATAGGCGATGTAGGCCACCCCGGCCTGCTTCTCCGTGGCCTCCCATTCCGGTTCATTGTCGGTCAACGCAACCACTGCTACTCGCCCCATGGGACTCTGGAGATAACAAGGCTGCAGCGCCGACCGACTCGTCATCCCAGCCCCGACATGTTTGATGCCGGCCCGATCCAACAACGCCAAACAATCGGCAAGCGCCTCAACGCCATAATCGAGGATATGGTTGTTCGCCAGAGTTACCGCGTCGATACCGGCAGCGCGCAAAAAATCGATCGCGCGGGGATGGGCGCGAAAATGAAAGGCCTTCGTGTGCGGATGCCACTCCCGCCCCACGCTGCTGATGGTGCACTCCAAATTGACGCAACGCAGATCGGCCCCCCGCATGATCGGAAGGACATCGCCCCAAAGCGACGCAGGACGAACCGCCGGATCCCTGATGACCTGCTGATCCACCAGGCGGCCCAGCATCACGTCTCCGGTCAACGCAATCTGCATCGGTCTCCCCACTCATTCCTCAGACCGTCGCCTCAAGAATGCAGCGTGAATCCGTTCTTTCACCTCTTCCGGATCGAGGATGCCGCGAAACTGGATAGCTGCGTCATTTTCCCGGGCTCGACTGACGATGGTCCCGATCCCCACCGGCGCAATACGACCGCTCTTCCCATGCCTGGGACTTTTCTCTACAGCCTGCTGCTCTAGTCTTGGGGCGTAGCTCCCCAGTTCTCCCCATCACAGAACCACCTCGAAAGAAGCCGTGTGCTTTTATGCGCAGATCCTGCCCGCGAAACTTCCTCACCTCTGTGGCGTCCCTCTTGCTCTTACCTGTTCTAGGCCCGCCCCTAGTGTGATGGTGCTTGCAAGTTTCAGGCGATCGAAGCCTGCCACAAGCGATCCTCCACCCCAGGCCCCGCCAAGCCGGGGCAAGGAAGGTCATGAACCAAACCCCGCTTCGCTTTGAACAACCTGCCCACGCGTTCCCGATGGAATGTCTCGACCGCCCATTCGCGTCGGCACCGCTCATTGATGCTAGCTCTGAACCCACCGTCCAACCATGACGCAAGGAGAAGCCCATGCTGACCCCATCCCGACAAAACAAGGCAGGACAGAGGCGACAGGCCTCTACGCGGACAGCGGCAAAACCTTCGGGGGCCGCACCTTCATCTCACGCCCAGCGGGGACCGACCTCCGATGAGCTACAAGCGCTGATTGCCAAACGAGCCTATGAACGCTATGCAGAGCAGGGGTATCGACACGGCTGCGCGCTGGACGATTGGCTTGAAGCCGAGCGAGAAATCCTGAGCCAAAGGCCTCCGGTGTAAGATGCGTCGGACGGGACGAGACCCCTCCAGTGATTCCCGTCCTGAAAGGAGTCCGTCAATGATCACCTCGATGGCCTTTACGGTCTATCCCGTTTCGGCTATGGCGCGGGCCAGAGCCTTCTATGAGCAGGTACTCGGTTTGCGGGTCAGCAGCAATTACCAAGACGTCTGGGTGGAATACGAGATCGGAGGCTCAACCTTTGCGATCACCACGGCGGACATGGGACATGTTCCTGGAGCAAAAGGCGCCGTTGTGGCGTTTGAGGTGTCGGATCTTAATGGGTTCGTCTACAAAATGAAGGAACGGGCCGTGTCATTCGCCACCGAAATATTTGACACGCCGGTCTGCCGGATGGCCGTGATCGCGGATCAGGATGGCAATCACATCACGCTTCATCAGCGCCACAAGTAGGACTCAGCTTCTCCCGATCTGAACTGAGAGTGGGGGCCGGGATCACGAAACAGGACGGCAATCCCGGTCCTATCGCGTGAACCGCCCCATCAACTGGGCTTCCGCCAGCACGTGGCCTTTCATTGCATCAAGAACCTGCGCCTTGGCGGCCCGCGGTTTGAGACTCAACTCCTGATCTAACGCGTAGAGCCTGAAGTAGTAACGATGGGGGTTGCCGGGCGGCGGGCAGGGTCCGCCATAACCGACTCGCTTGAAGTCGTTGAGACCCTGCTGGGCGTCATTCGGCAGGATGTCTTGAGCAGGAAGGGCTTCAACCAACCCGCGAATATCGATGGGAATGTTGTACATCACCCAGTGGACCCATGTCCCGGCCGGCGCATCGGGATCATCGGCGATCAGCGCAAAACTGCGCGTTCCCGTCGGCGGGTGGTTCCAGCGCAAGGGCGGCGACAGGTCCTGGCCTTCACAGGTATGCTTCTTCGGAATCCACTCCCCCTCCGCGAACGCGCTACTCGTCAGCTCGAACGCCATGGACTACTCCTTATTCTGGCTCCAGGTTCTACAGCACAGGCACAATCTCACGCTTCATCCGGCTGAGGTATTGCCGCGCGACAAGGCTTCGCGAACCGTCTCCAAACAGGCAATCACTTCCTCATCCTCGACCTGCGGAAAGCGCTCGTAAAACTGGCTGATGCCGAAAAACCACGCCGGCGTCTGAAGAATGACGACCTCGTCCACCTTGGCCCGAAGGTCACGCGCGGCATCCGGCGGCGCCACCGGAACGGCCACCACCAATCGGGCCGCCTCCGCCTGCCGCAGAGCGGCCAAGGCAGCATACAGCGTGGCTCCGGTCGCAATCCCATCATCCACGACCAGTACGGTGTTTCCCTTCAGCGGCGGCAGCCGCCGCCCGCCGCGATACTTGTCACTCCGCCTCAGAATTTCCCGCTCTTGCCGGCGCACCTCCGCATCCAACTGCTCCACCGTGACCCCATACGTTCTGATGACGTCCTCGTTCAAGTATCGATAACCGGTCTCTGCCAATGCGCCCATCGCCAGCTCTGGATTCACCGGCGTACCGAGCTTCCTCACCACCAACACGTCCAGGGGGAGATGTAACGCCAGGCTGATCTCATAGCCGATGACCACTCCGCCCCGTGGCAGCGCCACCACGATGACGGCGGGATCGTCCTTGTATTTCGAAAGGGCCTGAGCCAACGCGCGACCCGCATCACGACGATCTCGAAACATAGCATCATCCGCTCGCTTGGTCATGGCACTCCTTGTCTTCGGCTACCAGTAGGGCCCCCAATAGGGACCCCAGTAGGGGCCCCAATACGGGCCCCAATAGGCGCCGAAATAGGGCATGGGACGGAACCAATAGGCCGGCGTCTGGGCGGGCCAGATCGTGATGGCCTGCACATCCAGCGATGGGTAGACGTAGTCGATGTCGTCGAGGGTGAGGGTCATGGTGCCGGTGACTTCCCCCACCACCGTGACCCGCGTGCCAGGCGGCACCGCCGCCGGATCCAGGAATGTCTTCTGAAATGCGAGGAACCGTCCCCTTGAATCGATCGGTCGCCCGCTCGGCTCCAGAGAACTGTCCAGCGGTAGTTGCAACAGTTCGATACGAGTCGCTTCTTTTAAACGCCGCGCCGACAATACATTGCCCCCCAATACCACCAGACGCCCCTTGAACGAGTCGGGAGAGGACTTCAATTGTTCGAAGGTCACGGTCTGATCGACCCGCCCTTCCAGATCGGCCGGTATGACCGTCACCCCGCCGCAAGCTGGCAGCAACAGCACCAACCAAGCTGCCATCACATCCCACCGCCACCTTCTACCCATGCCTGTGTCCCTCTTATCTCAACACCGCAGTCGCCACGCACACCTGCGAATGAGGCCCTCTGTCACTCCACTCTACAACCATGCTCGGACCGCCTGGTCCGCCTGGGTCCCCCACAGGTCGCGGACCGGCAGGTCGAGCAGCGTGTAGGCGCCAGGCCTCAGCCCCGGCAAGGCGCGGGCGGCGGCCAACATCATCCAGGCCGTCGTCCAGACCTCATCAAAACGTGCTTCGAATAACAGCCGCTGGTGCGCCACGGACCCTGGCGCGCTGCGCCGTTCCAGCACAAGCCCGCGGCCCTGCTCGAGTGCCGCCACACTTTCGACTGGAAACACAACGGTGTCGTCTCCCAAGAATAGAGGATCGGCACGGATCGCGGCCGCCACGCGATCCCCATCCACCCCTGGTTCCAGTTCGACGTACACATACCGCTGCCGCCGCCCGCTCGAAGTCCGATGCTCAGTGCAGAGCGCGGCTTTCACTCCGACTACTTGCCGTACCATCGCGGTGTGGTGCAGGCTGTCGGCAATTCGGTGGGTCTCCTCAATGCCCCCCTGCGGCACCAGCAACGCAAACAGGGAGCGCAAGATGGACAGTCCGCCAGGATCCCAGCCGGCCCCGACGATGGCGGGCACTTCATGGTGCAGCGCTAAACGGTGGATCGTCTCGCGATAGGCACAAAAGGCTTCTCCATGCAGGACCGATGATTCGATGACGGGGATGCCATGCTGCAAACAGTCGCGTGCCGCCCCCGCCACCTGCGCGGCAGGCACACAGAGCAATGCTCCCTCTGCGCGAGGCAAGGCAGCCATGTGCGTGACGACCGGCACCTTTCGGAATGCCTCGGCAAGGGGAAGGGTCAGACTCTCACTGCGCCGTACGATCCCTGCCAGCGACAGATCCTTGCTGTGGAGTAACGTCTCGGCGCAGGCCTTTCCAACCTTTCCAAACCCCACGATACCTAGGCGAATCGGGTCCAAGCCCCCCTCCCTTGATGGTTCGTGTGAGCAATCGTAATGCCTGCGGCGTTCCCCCTTGATGATCGGATGAAGGCCCGGTTGCTTGGGTGCCCCTGTGCCCTTTCGCGCCAGAGTTACTGAAGAGCTTGTGGCGGATTTCCTCACCTTGGTTTGTCGTCCACATGTACGACGGTCATGGCTCTGACGGTACGCGACTTGCTGATCACCGTGATGGACGATCACACGACCAGCACGGCCCCTCCGCCAGGGAACGGAGATCCGCATGGCCTTTATTGGCATCAACATCGGCGCCATCACGGTCAAGGTCGCCGCGCTCAGAGGCGAAGCACGGTCTGCGGCGATTCTCCCCCATCAAGGCCGCCCGCTTGAGGTGTTGCAGGAGATCCTGTCTCGCCCGGAATTCGCCGACGCCGAGTACTTCGGCGTGTCCGGGCAGTTGGGGCATGTGCCGGAAGCCGCGGCCATCCAGCGCGCGCTCCGGGAAATTCCCGGCCCTTTCGACGCGGTGGCCTCACTGGGCGGCGAATCCTTTCTGGTCTATCTGCTGACCGACGCGCGCATCACCAACGTCCTCTCGCACAACAAATGCGCCGCAGGAAGCGGCGAATTCTTCGTGCAACAGATCGGCCGGATGGGGTTGGGGATGGACGAGGCGATTGCGCTCTCCCACAGCGGCAAGGTCGTACCGCTGGCCTCGCGCTGTTCCGTCCACTGCAAATCGGACATCACGCATAAACTCAACCGCAACGAAGCGACGCCCCAGGATATTCTCCATACACTCCACGATAGCATGTCCAACAAGGTCATTGCCCTGCTGGAGAAAGGGGCCCGCGCCCCGAAGCGCGTGCTGTTGATCGGCGGGGTCACGCACAATTCCGCCATGGTGGCCGCCCTGCGGGCGAAAGTACCGCAGACCGACTGGGTGGTCCTGCCGGAGAGTCCCTGGTTCGAGGCCTGGGGCACGGCCCTGCTCACCAGAGACGCTCCGCAGGAGCGGAGCCCGAAGATCGCTTCTCAACCGGTACTGGGCCACCTCCCACCGCTCCATCTCTATGGAGACCGGGTACAGGTCATCGCCCCGCCCCCCATGCAGGCACCGCCCGACGGCCCTCTCATCCTGGGAATCGACGCCGGCTCCACCACCACCAAGGCCGTGCTGCTCGATCCGGCGACGCAGGCCCTGGTAGCCTCGCATTACGGCCGCACGAAGGGGAACCCCGTGGGTGCCACGCGCGAGTGCCTCGACGCCCTTCTCAGTCACGTGGGCAATCGCCCTATCGAGATCATCGGCACCACCGGATCGGCCCGTGAATTGGCCGGCGCGTATTTGGGGACGGAGCACGTCTACAATGAGATTTCCGCCCATGCCGCGGGCGCCACCCATTTTGATCCCGACGTCGATACGATCTTCGAGATCGGAGGCCAGGATTCGAAATACATCTACCTGCGCAACGGGGTCCCGATCGACTACGCTATGAACAATGCCTGTTCGGCTGGCACAGGCTCCTTCCTCGAAGAAAGCGCCCACAGCGATTTGGGTCTCTCCGTCTCCGCCATCGCCGACCAGGCGCTGATTGCCCCCTCCCCCGTGCACTTCAAGGCTACCTGCGCCGCCTTCATCAACTCCGACATCCGTCTCGCGCAACAACAGGGCCACCCTCGCGACAACATCATCGCAGGGTTAGTCTATGCGATCGCAGCCAACTATCTGAATCGTGTCAAGGGCCCGCGCTATGTAGGCAAAAAAGTCTTCCTGCAAGGCGGCGTCGCGTTGAACCGAGCCGTCGGCCATGCCTTTGCGCACAGCGTCGGCCGCCCGGTCGTCATCCCGCCCAACCCGGAACTCCTCGGCGCGTTCGGCGTAGGGCTGCTGGCGTACAAACGAGCCGGCAAGAGCACACGTCGCTTCACGGATCTGCTGACCCTCTGCGGACCGGAGATGCGGCTGGTGGGACGTTTTACTTGCGGCGCGTGCAAAATGTATTGCAGCATCGACCGGTTTGAAGTCGCCGGGCGACGGTTCCCCTTCGGAGGGCGTTGCAGCCTCTATGAAAATGTCTGGAAACGGAAGGCGCGCACCGCCGTCGCGACTGACCTCGTCGAGCAACGGGCCCAGGTGATCTTCCAAGTCCCACCGACGCCACCCGCCGCGACGCCACAACAGGATCGAGCGGAACGCGCCCATTGGGGCGTGGGCCCGGCCTATGAGAGTGCCAAAGCGTTCGTACGCGAATCGCTGGGGCACCCCGTCACCTCCGCGACCGCGGACAGGCGCATTGGGATTCCCCGGGCCCTGACGACCCATTCGCTCTTTCCGCTCTATGCCACGTTCTTCCGTCGCCTCGGGATGGACGTCGTGCTGTCCGACGTGGACCCGCGCGGCGACCTCACCTCCTACTCCGGCTTCTGTTTTCCCGCTCAAATCGCCCACGGAGCGGTACTGGACCTGTCCCGGCGCGGGATCGGGCTCATCTTCATTCCGCAGGTCATGCGCATGCCCGCAAACGGCGGCTGTCGGGATTCCTATCTCTGCCCGATTACCCAGGCCGAACCCTATTTCCTGTCCAAGGCCTTTCCCGAGAGTCGCCTACTCTCACCCGTCTTGGACTTCACCCGCGGGTACGAGTCCTGCGGAACTCTCGTGGAGATCGCGGTACGGGAGTTGGGCGTAGAGCGCGAAACGGCCGCACAGGCTTGGAGCGAGGCCGTGCAGGCCCAGACCGCCGCCGAACAGAGGCTGAGCGATATGGGCCATCGCGCGTTGGAACGGGCCATTGCCTCGGGCACACCGGCCATTCTCCTCGCGGGCCATAGTTACAACGCCTTTACCCCGGAAGCGTCTCAGTCGGTCGGCAAGAAACTCTCCAGCATGGGCATCCCGGTCATTCCCGCCGACTGCCTGACCGCGCGCGGCGCAGGCCCCACCTCCTGGCACTTCGCCAACCAGATCCTCAATGCCGTCGAGGTGGCCAAGCAGCACCCGAATCTCTTCCTGCTCAGCGTGAGCAATTTCAGCTGCACCATCGACGCCTTCACGCACGCGACCTTGGCCTCCGAACTGGGATCCAAACCCTATCTCATTTTGGAGATCGACGCGCATACCGCCGACGCCGGCGTCCAGACGAGGCTGGAGGCATTTCTCGACATCATCGACAACTACCGGGAGGCCCACGGTCGCCTGAGCAACGCCTTTACGGCCTGCCGCCTCGCTGCTGACGGGGTAGTCATCCGCTCGAACGGGGCCACCCTGCCCCTGACCGATCCTCGCGTCATCTTGTATTTCCCCAACTTTTCGCCCTACCACACCCACGCGGTCGCCATGGCGGCGCGTTGGCTCGGCCTCCATCCGGGGTTGGTATTGCCGCTCGACCGAGCGCAGCTCGACCGCGGCTTGCAATACACCTCCGGCCGCGAGTGCCTGCCGCTTCCGATTTGTATTGGGCAGTTGCTGCAGGTGCAGGACCAACGCCGACCGGACGAGGTGGCCGGTTTTTATATGCTGCGCGGCGGCGCCCCCTGCGTCAGCGACGCCTACATCGGCTATTTAGAGCGATTCATCAGCGAGCAGCAGCTGCCGGACCTGTTCCTCTTCGACCCCCGTGAAGCGAATGGCTATCTCGGCTTCGACAAGGATCGGCTGACCAAATCGTTTGCGCCGGCCATCGTCGTCGGCGATGTGCTGGTGGAACTGGATCATGTGTTGCGCGTCGTCGGCGAACCGAGCGTGAGCACTCGGCTCGGCGCGGAGTGGCAGGCATTCACTGACCGCATCGCCTCGTGGGATGAATTCAACGAGGCGCTGCCTTCGTTCGTCGACCGTATCGCGGCCCTGCCCCGAACCAAAGCCCCGCGCACCTGCCCACGCGTCGTCGTCGCCGGTGATTTCTTCACCCGCTTCAGCTCGTTCTTCATGGATGGGGTGCGCGACCTCTACGCCGACCGCGGGATCATCCTCAAGCCGGTCGACCTGAGCGACCTGTTCCTCTACCTCTCCTATGATGAGCTGGCTTGGACAGCGGATGCCTGGGGGGTGAAGCCGGGAGGCCTGGCCATGGCGAAGGCCTGCAGCAAGATTCTTGAGCCCGAGGGGCAACTGTACCTGCGGCAGTGGGCCGGGCACCAACTTCTGCAAGGCATTGAGGACCACTACCGTGGCCTCTTCGAGAAAACAGGCCTCCTGGTCTCCGGCCCCAATGAAGCCGCCGCCATCTTCGACAAGGGCGCGGCGCATGTGTCGCACACGATTTGGGGAGAATTGCTTCCGACCATCGGCAAGGGACTGGATGCCGCCCGCGAAGGGTATGATGGGCTCATCCTCATCGGCCCGTTCAATTGCCTGCCCTACCGCATCTCGGAAGCGATTCTCAAGCCGCTCAGCCTGCGACAAGGTATGCCGATCCTGACCTATGAGAGCGACGGTTACGCGGTTGCGCCATCGGTGCTCAGGCAGGTCGACGTGCATATTCAACAGGTGCTCGACCACGCCGGCATGAACCGCTGAAGGGACCTCGCCAATGACGACGGTGCGAACAGTCCTCATCTGCTTCATTGCCTGCTTCCTGTTGCCGACTGCCGCACACAGCGAACCAGCCGAAACCCCCACCGCTGTCGTTCGCGCGACACTCGATGCCGTGTTCCGTATTCTGGAGGACCAGACGCTGAAGCAGCCGCCGCAGGCCAAACAGCGACGCCACCTGCTCGAGCAAGTCATCGCGGAACGATTCGATTATGAAGAGATGTCGAAGCGGACCCTTGCGGTTCACTGGAAGCCGTTGTCCCCGCCCGAGCGGCAGGAGTTCGTCGCGCTCTTCAAGACCTTCCTCTCGGACCGGTATGCGTCCAAGATCGAGGGCTATGCGGGGGAACGGGTTGTCTACCTGTCGGAACGCACCGCCGATGGTTATGCCGAGGTCCGCACGAGGTTAGTCTCCGACAAGCTCGACGTCCCGATGGACTACCGCCTGACGAACAAAGGCGGCAAGTGGTTCGCGTATGACGTGATCGTCGATGGGGTGAGCCTGGTGATGAACTATCGCAGCCAATTCACCGCGATCATCGCGGATGCGTCCTATCAAGAACTGGTGCGGCGGCTGCGGGAGCGCACCAAGGAAGACCTCGCCAAACCCACCACACGATAAACTCCCTTTCTCACCAGCGGACGGAGTAGCATAGATCGGGCCAAGCCCCGGCTCAACTGACAAGGGTACCCGATCG
Source organism: Nitrospira sp. (assembly GCA_015709715.1). NCBI lineage: Bacteria > Pseudomonadati > Nitrospirota > Nitrospiria > Nitrospirales > Nitrospiraceae > Nitrospira > Nitrospira sp. The sequence goes on along the minus strand of CP054184.1, from coordinate 2,817,271 downwards.
GCATGACCATCCTCGCACGGTGTCATCATCTAAGCAGCCTGCTGCTCGGCCTGTTTCTCATCCTCATCTGCGGCACTGGCGTCGCCGGAAGCGAGCCGGCCGGCGACGTTCCCCAAACCATGCCCTGGTTTACGGGGACGCTCCTCTCCACGAGGGGCACCAGTTTGGGCAAAGGCCACGCGGTGGTGGAGCCCTATGTGTACTACACGAGGTACGGCGGCCTGTACAACGACAACTGGCGGCTCCAATCGGCCACCACCTCCCAGAGCCTCATCCAACAGACCTACTTCATCTACGGCCTCACCGACTCTCTCGATATCGAAATCGCGCCTCAATGGATCGGCAACCACGCACGAGGGGATTCTTCCGGCGGCTTCGGCGACTTTCCGCTCCAACTGGGTATCCAAGCCTGGCGCAGTCCCTCGCAATCCTGGGTGCCCGATGTCCGGCTGTGGGTGCAAGAGATTTTTCCCACCGGCCGCTATTCCGACCTGAGTCCGGCGACGGCGGACCTGGAACGGACCGGAGGCGGCGTCTACGCGACCACATTCGGCATTGCCCTTCAAAAGGCGATCCCCTTCGGCGGAGCGCATGTGTTGCGCTACCGGCTGAACGCCACCTACGGCATCTATTCATCGGTCGATGTGCAGGGGTTTAACGCCTACGGCGGAGGCTTCGGCACAGCCGGCCGGGTCACGCCCGGATCGGTCTCCACCGTCACGGTCGCCGGTGAGTACAGCCTGACCCGTCACCTGGTGCTGGCCCTCGACATCGGATTCCAAGCCGTGAACGCCACGCATTTTTCCGGCATTCCCGGCCTCGATGCCCATGGCCAGTCGGCGTTGGTGGGACGGGGCTCGAGCAACCTGGTCACTATCGCACCGGCCTTGGAATACAGTTGGAACCAGCATATCGGTGTGCTGACCGGGCCCTGGATGAGCGTGAGGGGGCAAAACACGTCCGAGTTCTTCGGGATCGTGGCGGCCTTGTATCTTTTCTTATGATCCCGGGAACTCACCGGGTTAAATTGCGGCCGCGAGCCGGGCGATCCACTGGTGCTGGAGGGGCAGGAGGTCGCCCGCATCCCCGGCACGCAGGGCTTCGAGATAGGCACGACGCCCCTCAGGATCGATCGGCGCCGTTTCGACCGGCGGCAGAGTGAGTTTGTATAAGAGTGCCGCAAGGACCATCCGGCCGATACGGCCGTTGAAATCCTTGAAGGGATGGATCCACTGGAAGCGCCAGTCCACCCAGGCCAGCAATGCGGCAATGTGGGTGAGGTCGTCCTCCCGGACATGCCGCAGCCGCTCGGTTAGATCGTCGCAGAAGGACCGCACCAGCATCGGTACTTGATAAAAAGCAGGGGGCTCCAAGGCGCCCACCTTCACGTCGGTTGTCTGGAATCGTCCCGCCCAATCGGGAAAGAGATCTCCGGCCAACTCACGGTGCCTCTCGCACAACCATTCCGGCGTCACGACGATGTCCTGAGCGGGGGTTTGCAAGATCCGGTCGAGAATCCGCGCCAGCGCGACGGCAAGCCGTTCCGAGAGCTCCGGATAGGTCAAGTGCCCTTGCGTCGTCTCGAATGAGCGGGTGGTTCCTAGGTGTCCGGGTTCTTCGGCCATGGGCCAGATTGCTCCAAGAGGGTTTTGAGGCGAGAGACGGTCACGGGCTCACCCTCGAAGGTCATGGATTGGGAGACGCGCTCCAATATGACCTCGCGATGGGCGTCAAGGACCGTACTGGGTGTTCTATGGGCGGCCCGCCAGCGGCGAAACCTCGCGTCCAGTGCTTCGCGATCTCCAGCCTCTCCGCCATCTGCCGACATGGTGCCCCTTCTTGCATGGAGCCACAACCCGCACACCCCCCTTCCAATCGAGACCGATCCTGCGAGTGAGCGGCCTGTGCTCGCCTATGGCAGTCTCACGCCGGTGGCGCACCAGCCTGATGCCCGCTGAGCCGGTGGAGATGCCGGGAGACATCGTGGTAGCGCGCCGGCGTCACGAGGTAACAATAGTCGAACAGCCGCTCGGCCACCTCGGCGGAAATCCCCTCTTCACGCGCCTGGAGCATGTCCATGAATCGATTCATGGCTCGGTACACCGCCTCGTTCTCACCGCTCATCAAGTTGGCTCGTACCGTGGTCAATTGCGCGAGGTAGGGGGTGAACCTGCCTCCCCGGAAGGCTTCCTTCGCCTGCTCGGCGAGCACCGCTTGCACCAGAGAATCAAGCCAGTCATCTCCGGCCGCAGAGGCCACGCTCGATCCGCCCGGCGCAGCACAGATGACGCTCGCCAGGAACAGGACGATTCCCGCCATCCACCTGATGTCTTCAATAATTCGCATGGTAGCCCTCACCCACCCCTATTCCTCCCAGAAAAACTTGTCCCACTCCACATGCTTCTCCCACCATTGTCGATGACGCCTGACATCGTGCAAGGCCGGCGGAGTCACCACATAACAGTAGTCCCACAGCGCGTCGGCCGCCCGCCCGCTGATTCCCCCTTCTCGCGCCTCCAGCATGTCCATGAAGCGATTCATCGTCACGAAGGCCCCGCTCCATTCGCCACGCTCATAGAGACTCCGCACCAGCACGATCTGACCGACATAGGCATCGTATGATCCGGCCTCGCCCCGAGTCCCGGCCAAGCTCTGTTGGACAACGACAAAGGCCGTCAATTGATCCACCCAGCCCGCTGAGTCGACAGACCTGGGAGCATCGGTACCGCCCCCCCCTGCGGCCTCACGCCGTTGCTCCACCAGCCCATTCGCACTCGTATCCGCCACTCGGCCCGCCCACGGGAGCAGTACCGAAACGAGCAGCCACGGGAACAGGGCGACCACCGTTCCAGATGTGACAAGGCGTGTCATGGTTCACCCCCTGGTATTCGGTCTCTGCGCCATCATCCAAGGATGCATGCGCGGCAGTCGGCACCATCGACTGCGCCTCCGGCGGCTACGGCACCACCCGAATCATACTTCGCAACGCATCCTCGGTCCCATGCAAGGGGCAGAAAAACGGACAGTTCTGCGAGCCCGACGCATCGGCTTCCGGCTCGCGGAACAACTGCTCGGTGCTGATCCGAACCTGCACGGTCTCTCCCGGGGCCACATAGACCCGCAACGGTTTGACGGCCGGGACGTCGATCCCCTCCGTCACCTGTTCGAACAAATCCGGAGCTTCGAAGACATGGGTGCGGGGAGTCGGGTTCTCCAGGATGAAGATCAATCCTCCCTCAAGATCCGTGCTCTTGTGAATGACAACCTCGCGCGGAAACCAGGCCGCCGCGCCCCCCTCCACATCTTGAATCACAAAACGAAACGTTCCGGCAGCCCCCCTCGCAGGCGTCGCAGCGGTACCCACGATCACCAGGAACAGCCCTATCGCCGATAGCCAGAACCGGCTGCAACGTCTCTGCGTGCCCTTCACGTCCTGCCTCATCCTGCCTCCCGCCTCACAGGCGCCTACGGGATCACGCGGATCGTCCCGCCCACGTGGGCATCTCCTTGATGCAGCGGGCAAAAAAACGGAAACTCTTCGACCTCCGCATCCGTACGCCCGAGAAACTGCGTCGTGCTGATCTGCACGCGGACCGTATCTTCTGATGTCACATTGACGCGCAACGGCTTCCTGGCAACGGCCCCGCCGGCGGTCGTCACTTCCTCGAACAGGCCGTAGGCCGCAAAGGCATGGGTTCGATCCGTCGGGTTTTCCAATACGAACACCAGACCGTCCACCAGTTCCGTGCTGCGGTGCAGCACCACCTCCTCCGGCACCCAGAGGGCCCGCTTTTCCCCCACCTCTTGGACTGCAAAATGAAGTTCCGCAGCCCCGGCCGAACTCCCCAGGCTCAGGGTTCCGACCAGGGCTGCGGTCGCCACGCCGTTCATCAGCAGGGCTGACCCCATGCGTCTCATGGGTGAAACCTCTCGATTGCAGGCGAACGTGACGTTCAGCCGCCGCCGATTTCGCCCCTGGTTTCGATGACATACAACTCCCCCTTCACCTCGGGATGAATGTCACACCAGAGCGCGTGCCGCATGCTCTCGGCAATGCCGGTCGCAGGATCGAACTTCGACGGAGCCGTGGAGAAGTGCAGGGTCATCGTCTTTCCCGGATCGACGTGATAGGATTTGAAATTCCTTCCCGCAACCTCGATCCCGCCTTCCATCCGCACAGAAATGTCCTTGAACAGTTTCGAGGCAAACCCGTGCGTGACAGTATCCTGATTACGCACCACGACCGTCGTGTCATGCGACGGCATCGTGAGCCCCACGGTTTCATATCCGTGTTGCCGATCCTTGATGGTGATCTCCACCTTTGACGGCGGAGCCCCCATGCCCGGCGCCTGACCCAGCGCGCGGTCCGCGCCCATCGCTGACCACCCCGTCATGGCCGCGAACGACACGGACACCGCAAGTAATCGTACTGTGTGTCCTCTGATTCTCATGATTGCCCTCCTTTGTTCGATGCGCGAATGTCTGATCCCTCGCCCATCCTAGTGGCGGGGGACATTGTGATACTTCGCCGGCGTCACGGTGTAGCAATAGTCGAACAATCGGTCCGCGCTCTCGCCCGAAATCCCATATACACCTGTTCCACATCGCTCACTCCGTTTCTCGTTCTCATCGGATCGTCGACCGATCCGGGCGATTGTGGAATGGTCGTCATAGGAACAGCATAGGCAGGCATGACCGCCGGGACAATGAGACGTTTGCATCATTTTGACGCTAAATCAGTTGCATCATGCGACAGGCACGCCACGCGTCTCGCTCAGGCCGCGCGCGTTGGCTCTCCCTTATCGCTAGGCGGGGGACGGACCGGGGGGGAATGCAAGGGCAAGGGCTTGTAAACGGGTGTGAGCGCCCAGCTTCTCAAAAATGTGTTGGATGTGGTTTCGGACGGTCACCATGCTGATAAACAGCGCATCCGCAATCTCTTTTGTCGTGCTCCCGGCCGCCATCAACCGCAGCACATCCTGCTCCCGTTTCGTCAACGGCGACGTGCCTCGACCGACCGGCAGGTTTGCGGAGGCCTGCGGCGTCGGTCGCGCCGGCGCCGGCATCGAACCCGCATGGCCCGTGGCCGAGAGCATACCGTGGAGATCTTCCGCCAACTGCAACACTTTCATCTGCCGGCTGATGTCGCGAAACAGATGCAGCCTCATGAATCGACCGGCCTTCCGGGTCGGCACGGGGATGGAGCTGATATTGACCCACACGACCCGACCGGACTTCGCACGGGTTTGCATATCGTAGTTTCGCACGCCGGTCCCTGCGGCAAGGCGTTTCCCGATTTCGCATGCCGGTGAACACAATTCGCTCCCGCCTAGCGTTCGGCCGCATAAAACGTCTCGGCAAGGACGCCCCACCACTTCGTCGGCACGAAACCCCAGCAACCGCTCGGCGGCCCTGTTCCACATCCTCACCATACCGGTCTCATCCACCAGCATGGCACCGTCGGCGATGCGCGCCACCATCTCCGTGATCTGCACCATGATCACGACCTCTGTGGAGAATCTGCCGCTCCATGGGAGTTGCGCACGTCCCCTCTGCTACGGCTTCACGATCAGGACTGGACAGGGCGCCAACTGCGCTACCGTCTGGGACACGCTCCCGAGCGCAGTCGCCTTCATCCCGGTCAGGCCGCGTGAGCCGACCACCAACAGATCCACCGCATCACGCCGAGCGGCACGGACGATGGCCTCGGCCGGATGCCCGGCGATCACTCTGGCGCGCACCACCATCGCTGCCTGCCGCAGCAGGCATTCGCATTCGGCCAGGGCTTTACGCGCCTCGGCTCGCCGCCGACGCAGAAACGCCGCTTCCATCTTGCGGCTCTCCTCGGGCTGAAACCGTTCGAGGACCGCCTTCTCCGCGCCGAGCGGACGGACGACGCTCACGATCATCGTCTCACGTACACCCGGCAATTCCGCCACCACGCGGGCGGCGCGCCGCGCATCTTCCGAGCCGTCCGTGGCCAACATGATTCGCAACCCATCGCCCGGCTGCGCCTTGCCGGGCACCAGCATCAAGCTGCAGGGGGCATAGGAGAGGAGCCGTTGAGCGACCCCACCTATCGTGAAACCCGGCGATCGGTAGAGCCCCTGCATGCCGGAGACGACCAAGTCCGGCCGACGTTCCTGTATGACTTGCAGAATCTCCCGGCTCGGAACACCCTCCCGCAAAATGACCTCGACGTCCGCAAAAGACTCTTCCAGGAGTCGGCGCACACGCTGCAGCAAAGCCTCCACCATCGCTCCCTGTTGTTGCAGCAGCAGCTGCTGCCCGGTGAGGCCGATGGTCTCAGGCACATCCAATGGGGCAAGCACATGCACCACCGTGACGGCCGTCTGCTTGGAATGTGGGAACGCTCGCATCCACCCTATGATCCGCTCGGAAAACTCCGATTCATCCAGCGCCACCAACCATCGCATCGTCACTCCCCCGCGACTCGCCCTCAACCGGCACGGCAGCATACATCCTCCGTTTCTGATACAGCATAGGACATGCCACGCACAAACCGCTGCGACCGCTGAATTTCCATTTGACTTCTGTCCTAAATTGCCACAGCAACGACGCAGGCCACTGGGGCGCGAGCCCCCATTGATTTCTCCCGAAACAGCGTTATTTAATAAATGAGCGGAGGCTTCGGTGAGAGGAACACTGAAGGATACCGAGGTCAAACGCAGAGGTGGTGAGCAGGCCCGCAGGTGCGAAGCGGGAAGCCTGAAACCTCTCCAAGATCTCCACTGTTGATGTCGAGCTCTCTGGACCTGCCTCCGCTCTGCTTTTTTGTTTTTTCGCCTCTATCACTCGCGGCAACCCGTTCAAGAGAAATCGCGCACGCACCGACCAAAAGAGCGTCATCGATGGAGGCAGCGACTCCTGCACGTTGTGAGATGGCTCAGGCAGCCCTTCACGGGCATAGACCAGCTGACCAGGCGCATCATGGGCTGCGGCCCAAATCTTCACTTCATAGGTCACCTCGCTGAGGCTTCCTTCTGGTTCAGGAAGCGAAAAAGCCTGCCAGCGTAGTGATGGTTGTAACTCTGTCACTGTGGAACAATCTGTCCTGAGGGACGGGGGATGGTACGGTTTCAATCCCGAAATACGGCCGTCTCCTCGACGCAATCAACCAAGATCACAAGACTCAGACAGCACCACATCGCTCGCTTGGGCCGATTCCGACTAGGGCTATATCTTGCCTGGGGAAATTCGTCGCTCCTGCGCAGGGAGATTCGCAACATCAGAAGGCCAGAGATGGGTACTATATCGAACTTGGCACCATCCGACTTGCGCTGAAAATACGAGATATCGCCTGCAACACCCACGACTGAACTGATGGGCCGCTGTATGTTTTCTGCCCGTGCCTATTACGCCTTCTTTCCTAGAAGCGGCTGATCTCAGGGCATCGACAATCTCGGGATCGCGGGAAAAGGCTCGCACAAATTCGTGCAATGCCCCATTCAACACGCTCTCAAAAGCTGAATCACCGGCAAACTGCCGACTCTCTCGATACGATCCATTAATCGGCTTCGAAACCAATTGCCTCTTATCAGAGCCGACCAGTACGACAATATCCGCTTCAAGACTTCCCTTCATCTCAACGTCGAAGGCATGAATCGCCATGTCACTCCAGTATCTCTTCAGCGTCACTCTGACTATTGCGTCCGAATTACCGCCTTCGGTGTCCACAATCTTATGGCCATTGTTCAATAACTCGGCTGTCAGCGCTTCCCGAACAATCGTCGGCGGGTCGTTGTCCGACAAGACCTTTCTTAATACGGACCCAAAGTTATTCTTTTGGTCCCCGAGCCAATTTACGACATACAAGTCTCGCTCATCCTCGACCTCAACGGAAATCATGCTCGAGGGAACGGTACTCATAGGACTTCTCGTTCCCGGTTCGGGAGTATAAAGGGGACGCACATGTCCGCTTGGAAAAGCGCATCCTGAAAGAGCAGTGAAAAGGGCCATGACAAGGATCGCGCAGAGACGCCACAGATTGTTCATAGGAACCCTCCTTCCGTCATTCATGGAAAAGCGATTTCATTCGCGATCCGTCCTGCAAGAACCTTAGTGGCGCGCTTGAGTTCCACTCCGAGCAACTCTCGATCGTTCCTAAAATCAGCTAACGGACGACACGGACCATGTGTAAATAGTTCGTCACGTTCCCATACCGTCACATTGTCCGACAGCAGAACGAGCTTTGCGTGGATGTCAAATGCCACTTGTACATTTTCCACCCCCAAACATAGACGCAGCCCCCATTCCTCAATCGTTTCTGTGAACAGCGCATCAAAACCTCGTTCTTTCAATTCATCCCTGGTCCGAACGATCTCGGACATCGAGAACAGCTTTGTAGATAAGAAGTTCTCCTGAAATGCCATAGAACTATCTTTGATCACATCAAACCCCTGCACAAAGGGCGTCAGCTCCTCCTCATATGAGGCATCTTTAGATGCCTTGTAACCTGCTTCGACGCCCGCACCGACCAATCCGAACAGCAGAGCGCCCGTATTCGTCATCTTATCCCGCGCAATGCGGACGGAAAATGGGCCCCCTGACTCGACCAAGATGCCTGCCTTTTTGATCGTGGAGCGTTCGGCCGAGGTGAGCGCGGCCTTTGTGCCGGTCGTGGGAACACAGGACATACTTGTCGCCATTACGACAAGGACAGCGACGGCACACTTCGATCCGACAGTCATAACTCTTGACCTCGCCCTCTGAATAGCCCTGTTGATTCCATGGCTCGCATTCCGGCGGATACGATTTGCCGGAACCAGGATGCTTCGGATGCCGGCAATACCCACTACGCTCCTCCCGATTCGAGTTGAAACGTCATGGTCAACCGGAAGTGCCGTTTTGCCGCCTATGAATTTTTTCCAATGGCTTTATTTCACGGCCGAGTACCTGCATGGAAATCAACCGTTCATTGCTGTCGAAACGTGCCCGTGCAGTGATCTTGTCGCCTCGGACTGCATATTCCATCGGGGTCGCGACAATTTCCCACAGTGCTATGGTGAATAAATCGGCCAATAGATGAAACGTCCCGCGAACAGCTTTCCACGCCGGGTCCGACCCCTCATAGAACTGATAGACATCTTCTCTCCCTCCATCAGGAGTCTTATCGCTAGCGGTCGGGGGCCCAAGCTTGGCCATAACATAATTACGCGATGTTCCTTCTGCCCGAAACTCATCCACATCGATCTGGGGAGGCTGGGTATACGCCATGTAGACCCCGCAGCCTCCGCTACATAGTGCGATACCCGCCACTAGAGCGCACATGACGATACTTCTCATCACCAGCCTCCTTGTTATGCTGTGCGATAGGTCCTGTGTCTCGCCACGCCGGTATCGCAACAGCAGCATGGAATAGTACGTACGGTGTCTTTACTTGAGGCTTCTGCAATAGGGAGACCATTGCCATGGATCGCTCAACGATCAGCCATTGAAATGCGATTGTGAATGGACTTACATCCCCCTGTAGCGATTCTCCCCTACAAACCACTAAGTAGAAGGGTCAATTGTCCTCAACGGCTGGCGCGCTCGACCTACTCCCAGGCGAACCATTTCGCACAAGAGCCGACTATTCGATTTTTTGCCTCAGGCGCAAAGCCATGACCATGGCTGGCCCGCGGCATGCACGGAGCTATGAAGGGTATAGCGCTTACGATCTGCGGAAGGATCGCAGGAGGATAAAGACCGGCATCAGGGGAAAACTATGGTGCGGGAACTTACGATTCTCGCAGGATTGATCCTGCTCGTGCTTGGCAACGGCTGTGCGAGCGAGAAAAGACCGGGAGACTTTTTTCATGAGGACCAGACCGGTCAGTATTACGCGACCAAGACCGGGAGAGTGCTCCACGTAGATCCCAACGGCACAGTCTATGACATTACGTGCGTGGAGGCGACGGTCGCCGGTTCACCTGTGCTTCCGCCAAGGCCCTTGACCGGAGAATACTCTCACTGTCCGCAAGGATGGCTGGTGCGCCTAGGCCAAGTCCCCAAATTGGACGGAGAGTGGGACATGAGGGGATACAATGTCGCAGCCGAGACCGGAACCTGCGAACCGCTTCTCAGCCTCTCGAAACGAGGCCGATTCTCCTGTTGGAACAGGATGTGGGAAGTCCCCGTTCTCATCCTTGCCGGTGCGTTCGGATTGTTCGCCTTGGCCTTATGAGGTATGCCGATTTGATGCAACACAGATATTCGATGGGAAGAATCGGGCTTTTTCTCTGTCTTTCCGTCACGACACTCAATGGTTGCGTGATCACCTACGACTTCCCTAAGCCGGACCACTCACTACAATCTCTCGCGCCTGGGCTCCAGTATTACCATGTCGGCAATTACCAGGGATCGCCCCCTATCATCGACCCCACCTATTATATGTCCGCTCCAAGGACCTCGACGTATGCGTCGCTGGAACGGATCATTATCGATCACGGCGTGTCTTCCATCATGGGCGACAATCCTCCAAGCAGCGGTCCTTACTTTACAGCCACCATCTTTCCCACTCTGCCGTCTTTTTGGGCGCAGTATTTCTGGGCGCTATCGCTCGTCTCCGGCTTTTTCCTCCCTGGCTTCAGCGGGACGGGAGGCTATCTGGTCACGTATGATCTCTATGTCGACGGGGCATTTCAGAAGACCTACCATTACGAAATCGGACGGAACGGTATGACATGGGTTCCCCTCCTTCCCTTCATGTGGGTCAACCTCCTGACGGCGAGCGAAGAGGATGCCTTTCGCGCGACGACGACCCAGTTCCTTCTCGACGCCGGACGCGATCAACATTGGGAATCGTCCTGAAAGAGTAGCGGTCTCGCATCTCTTGCTCTCAAGGTGCCGGCGGCGCGACGATCAATCCCTCTCTCAGCAACACCTTCATCGCCTCATGCGCAGAACGAATCTTCGATTCCGCTAGAATATGGATCTGGTCGCGAGTGCGTTCCACCTGCGCCAACCCCTGCTCCTGTGCTTTAGTGGCCGTGGCCACCGCCAACCGCATCGGCACGTGCCATTCCTCCATCGTCGGCAGAATACTCTCCTCGTGGATGCCGCGTTCCCTAGCGCACAACGCGAGTTCATGCGCAGCCGCCATCGCCATCTCGTCGGTGATGGTGCGCGCCCGCACGTCGAGCACCCCGCGAAAGATGCCGGGAAACACCAGCGAATTGTTGACCTGGTTCGGGAAATCGCTGCGTCCGGTCGCCACGATTCGCGCCCCGGCTTCCTTGGCTTCCCAAGGCCAGATCTCCGGAACCGGGTTTGCGCAGGCAAAGACGACGGCGTCTCGCGCCATTCCTCTGACCCACTCCGGCTTGATGATGCCGCCGGCGGAAAAGGCGACGCAGATGTCAGCCCCTCGCAGGGCCTCGGCAATGCCCCCCTTCAACCTGTCCGGATTGCTATGGAGACAGACGCGCCATTGTTCCGCAAAGGCCGGGTCACACTCATACTCCCGCCGATGGGTGCCGAGGATACCGCCCAGGTCGCAGGCGACGATGCGGGCGGGATCGGCCCCGGATGCCGTGAGGAACCGATAGACCGGGACGTTCGCCGCCCCCATCCCGATCATGGCGATCCGCACACGACCGAGCTCCTTGCCCACGACCTGCAGCGCGTTCATCAGGCCGGCCAGCAGCACCGTGCCGGTTCCCTGCTGGTCATCGTGCCATACCGGAATGGAACACCTGGCCTGCAGTTCACGCAGCACGTGAAAACATTTGGGCATCGCGATGTCTTCGAGGTTGATCGCCCCGAACGAAGGAGCCAGGAGCAACACCGTCCGGATCACCTCGTTCGGATCCTTGGTCTTCAGGCAAATCGGCACCGCATCCACCCCGCCCAGATACTTGAAGAGCAAGGCCTTGCCCTCCATCACGGGGAGCGCCGCCTCCGGCCCGATATCGCCCAATCCCAAGACGCGCGTCCCGTCCGAGACGACAGCGATCGTGTTGCCGCGGTTGGTATAGTCAAACACGCGGTCGGGATCGGCCTGGATGGCCTTGCAGGGCGCCGCCACGCCAGGCGTGTACCACAGCGCAAAATCGTCCAAACTGCGGACCGCGCACTTCGGCATGCTCTGCATCTTGCCCTTGTAATGGGCATGCAGCCGGAGCGCCTCCTCCGCGGGCTTCAACGCCTTGGCTAACAGATCCGCCTTGCTGGTCATCGTGTCCTACCTCCCATGACCGGGCCGGTTTATGTGCCCCTCATCCGATCCAAGAGTCGGCGAAGCTCAGGGTAGGATCGGCTGTTGACCACATCCGCCTTTTCGAGCCATCCGCGGCGGGCCTGGCCGATCCCATAACGCACGTTGTCGAGATCCAACGTACTGTGCGCATCGGTACTGACCGCCAACAATACCCCCGCCTCTTTGGCCATGCGGCAATGGACATCGCTCAAATCCAGCCGCTCCGGGTGGGCGTTGACTTCGAGAACGCAAGGACGCTCGCGCGCCTGCCGGATGAGGCGCGCCATGTCTACCTCATAAGGCTGACGCTGCCCGATGAGCCGGCCGGTGGGATGCGCGAGGATCGTGAAGTAGGGGCGGTCCATGGCCCGCAAGATCCGGTCCGTCTGTTTTGCCGAAGACAGGTTGAAGTGACTATGGACCGCGCCGACGACCACATCCAGCCGTCCCAGCACCCCGTCCGGCAGATCGAGTGACCCATCCTCCAGAATGTCGACCTCGATGCCCTTCAACACCGTGATGCCGGAGAGGGTCGCGTTCAGGCGATCGATCTCATCCACCTGCTTGAGCAGCCGCTTGGGATCGAATCCCTTGGCCATCGCGAGGCGACGGGAATGATCCGTGATCGCCACGTACTGCCACCCTCGGCGTTTGGCCGCCTCGACCATCTCCACCAAGCTGTTCCGGCCGTCGGTCGCGTTCGTATGGGCATGGAGGTCGCCCTTCAGGTCATCCTGCTGCAGGAGCTGCGGCAGCCGGTTCGCCCTCGCCGCCTCGATCTCCCCGCGCCCCTCCCGCAGTTCCGGCGGAATCCAAGGCAAGCCCACCGCCTGATAGACCGACTCCTCCGTCTCCCCCGCCACGCGTGAGTCGCCGCGAAAGACACCGTATTCGTTGATCTTGAGTTCGCGCTGCTGGGCCAATTGCCGTAGGGCCACATTGTGGTCCTTGTTACCGGTGAAATAGAGCAGGGCCGCGCCGTAACTCTCCTGCGGCACGACGCGCAGATCCACTTGCAGCCGGTTTCGCAACCGCACACTGGCCTTGGTGTCCCCCTTCGCCGACACGCTGTCGACCCCGGGATAGGCCACGAAGCGATCGATCACCTGTCGGCCGAGGCGGGCGGTCACCAGAAGATCCAGATCGCCGATCGTGTCTTTTCCTCGCCGATAACTGCCTGCCGCTGCCGCTCGCTCTACTCCGGGCACCTGCCGCAAGTACTCCACCAAGGCTTCCGCATAGGGGACAGCATCGGCCAAGCGCATGCGCCGCTCCTCGCCCGTGCGCGCAGTCAACGCTTCCCGAATGCGCCGCTGCGTGATCGCACCGAAACCGGGCAGGGCTTGGATCCGCCCTTCTCGCGCCGCCTGCTCTAGGTCCGCCAGGGTACGGACCTTCAGGGCCTGAGACAGGGTCTGCACGCGCTTGGGCCCCAGGCCGGGAATATGCAGCAACTCCGTCAACGTGGCCGGCACCTTCTTGCGCTCTTGTTCCAGCACGGCGGTCGTGCCGGTCGCCACGATGTCCTTGATCTTGCCCGCCAGGTCTTCGCCGATCCCGGGCAAGGCCGTGAGGTCCTCGCCCTTGGCCACCATCTCCGCCACGTCATGGGTGAGGTCGCGAAGGGTCCTGGCGGCAAACCGATAGGCCCTGACCCGGAAGGGGTTGGCGCCTTCGATTTCCAGCAAGGCGGCGATCTCCTCAAGCAGGGCCGCGACGTCAGCATTATGGATCCGCATGGGCCCGATCGCCCTCCTCCGTTATCGGCACCCCCGTTACCTAGCAATCAGCAGGCCTGCCGGCTCACCCGAGTGACGTAGCGGATGGCAAGAGAGGCCTGGTTCGAGCACCGGTGCCACTCGCCCGATCGTCGCCTTCTTCCCCAACAGCCCTACCGCCCCTGTCGCAGAACGCCTCGGTTTTTGGCGTAGGCCCCTGCCAGGCTCATCAATTCACCGCCCACGACGCCCGATCAAATCCCATGGCCATCGGTCCGCTGCGATTTCTCGACCGCCTGGCACTCGGCTTGCTGACCGGACGGCTCAACTTTCTTGGAGACCCTCACGATGGCTGGATGGATCGATCACTGGCGGGCGGCGACGGTCGCCATCGGACACAGGCAGGAGTACCGCGTGCAGTCACCAGGCGGCCGGACCTCGACGAAACCCTTCTTTGCCATCGACGGCACCGGAGTCCTGTTTTCGTTGTACGGAACCAGAGCCCAGACCACCTGGCTGGTCACGGCCAAACACGTCCTGTACGATCCGGCGGAAAACTGGGCGCCATCCTCCCTCGGCATGATGTTTTCTCAGAGCCCCCATGGCAACGGCCGCCAGGCGTTGGAGATTCCCCTCCAACTCACCAAGGGCACACGCCGCCTCTGGTATCCGCACCCGGATGAATCCGTCGACCTCGCCTGCCTGCCCGTACCGCTGACCCTGCGCCCCTCGAAAACCGGCGCGCTGACATCCATTGCCTGGATGGACATCGCAACCAAGTCGGATCTGTGTGAAGGGGTGCCGGTCGTGGTGCTCGGCTATCCGACGGCCTTCGACCTTCCCGATTCACCACGAGCCATCGTGCGGCAAGGGATCGTATCGTGGGTGTCGCCGAGCAGGCCCGGCTCAGAAGTGTTCCTGATCGATAGTCACGTGTTTCCCGGCAACAGCGGCGGCCCCGTGTTCCGGCTCCCCGCCGTCATGAATCGGCAGGGACACCTGGCCACCGCAGGGACAGTGGCGCTGCTGGGTATCGTCACGCAGGCCAGGATTCAGATCTTGCCCTTGATGGCGGGGGGAAAACAGGTGGAACTACACTTGGAAGACAGGAAGGCCTCCGAACCGCTGTTGGCCTTGAGTTATATCGGTTTGGGTATGGTCGAACCGGCGTACCGAATCAAGCAACTCTTGGTGGCTGCCTCCTCGGCCCATGCACGGCGCAAGCGGTCTGCGCCGTGATGGGACCGATATCAGTTCAATTCCGCCTTTCCCGCCTTCTCCCTGAGGGCCTTCGCGCCTTCCGGCGTCTGCATGCGCCGGCGATGCTCAAGGATGAGCGGGTCGATATGTTCTCCGCACATGACGCAACGCCACCCCACTGTATTGGCTTCCCGGAGTTCCTCCGGCACCATAAAACCTCCGCAGCGGTGACATGACGCCTGCGATTGTCTCGTCGATGTAGCAACCATATATGGGTCTCCTTTCCCTTGAAGGTCAGGTATCCACCTGTCATTCGTTTGAGCCCTATTCCGCATAAAGGATTCATCCCTGCTTTGCCCGCAGGATCACCCCCTGCAGCACGTCCGCCAGAGTCGGGCTTCCGCGTTCTTCGATCTCGTATCGCACACGAAGCGTCGGATGGATCATGCGCAGCAGCCGCCGCAAATCCACCGGCGTGGCGCTGAGCACCAGGTCGCAGTCGGTGCGATTGATCGTGGCTTCCAATTCCCGCATCTGCTCGGCGCCGTAGCCCATGGCGGGCAAGAGCGGCCCCAGGTATGGATGCCGGACGTACAACTTGGCTAGGCTTCCCACTGCCGTGGCCCTTGGATCCACGACCTGCGCCGCGCCGTACCGTTCGGCCGCGAGGAGTCCCGCCCCTGATGGTCTCCCGCCGTGTGTCAGGGAAGGACCATCCTCGATGACCAACACGCGTTTACCGCGAATCAGCTCCGGTTGCTCCACGATCGGCGGCATGGCCGTCTCGACCACCGTCGCGCGCGGATTCTGTAGCGCGACGGCCTCCCGCACCGCCGCCACCTGAGCGTCGGTCGCTGAATCCAGCTTCGTCAACACCGCCACATCGGCCCGCAGGAGATTCACCACGCCCGGGAAAAAGGCCGGCTCTCCGGCGCGGTGCGGATCGACCAGCACAAGTTCCAGATCCGGCACGAAGAACGACCAGTCGTTGTTGCCCCCGTCCCAGACAATGCTGTCCGCCTGTTCTTCCGCTTGCCGAAGGATCTCCCCATAGTCCACGCCCGCATACACCACCCCGCCCTGCGCCAGGTGCGGCTCATACTCCTCCCGCTCCTCGATCGTGCAGGCCGCGTGATCTAAATCGTCCGGACAGGCAAAGCGCTGAACCGCCTGGGCCGCCAGGTCCCCATAGGGCATCGGATGCCGCACGATGGCAACGCGCAGCCCCGCTGCGCGCAAAATCCCGGCAACGTGTCGCGCGACGGGACTCTTCCCCGCTCCCGTTCTAGTAGCGCAGACCGAGACGACCGGTTTTTTCGCGGGCAACATGGTCGCACCAGGCCCCAGCAGCCAGAAATCGGCCCCCGCCGCCATCACCCGGGACGCCGCCTGCATGACCGCTTCGTGGGACACATCGCTATAGGCGAAGACCACACGCTCGACGTGCCTGGTCCGGATCAACCGCTCCAACTCCTGTTCCGCATGGATCGAGATCCCCTTCGGATACAAGGCCCCGGCCAGCGAAGGAGGATAGGTGCGATCCTGAATGTTGGGAATCTGGGCGGCGGTAAACGCGACCACGTCATAGGCCGGATCGTCGCGAAACAGGACGTTGAAGTTATGAAAGTCCCGTCCTGCCGCGCCCATAATCACGATGCGTGTGCTTCCCGTTTTGGCGCGATTGTCCACCGCCGACATTCCTTTCTGATGAATAATGCTACAGCCGATCCCTCAAACCTTGGCCTTTGCCTCTGCTTCTTTCATGGTCCATGCCTTGCAGAACTCGTGCTCGACTACGGAGTTCCCGATGCCTTGGCTCCCGATCATCAAATCGCGGCGCGACTGGGACGTCGTCCCAAACCTGCATGACTACGCAACCGTCCGCGCGAAGTTTTCTTGGGAACGGGCGCGGGAAGAGTTGGCGGGACTGCCGAATGCCGAGGGCGTGAATATCGGGTATGAAGCCGTCGGACGCCATGCAGCCGGACCGTTGGCATCGCACAGGGCCCTGCGCTGGCTGGGAAAAGATGGGCGGGTCGACGACTACTCCTACGCCCGACTCCACGACCTGAGCGATCGCTTCGCCAACGTTCTGCAAACACTCGGGGTCGCGAAGGGAGAACGAGTCTTCGTTCTGGCAGGCCGTGTCCCGGAACTCTACGTGACCGCGCTGGGGACCTTCAAACATCGAGCGGTCTTCTGCCCCCTCTTC
The DNA here is from genome assembly GCA_015709715.1 of Nitrospira sp. Classification (NCBI taxonomy): domain Bacteria; kingdom Pseudomonadati; phylum Nitrospirota; class Nitrospiria; order Nitrospirales; family Nitrospiraceae; genus Nitrospira; species Nitrospira sp. Next base: position 2,799,942 of record CP054184.1, on the reverse strand, counting down.
TCTGCCTTCGGACCGGAACCGATCCGGGCTAGGCTGGCCATCGGAGAGGCGACGGTCCTGGTGACCACCGAGTCGCTTTATCAACGCAAGGTCGCCTCCATCCGCCAGCACCTGCCGCACTTGAACCACATTCTCTTGGTGGATGGCGAGGGTGGTGCATCCCCGCCGCCGGGGACACAACGGTTTCACCGGCTGATGGAGCAGGCTCCCCCCACCTACCGCATCCAACCGACCGATCCCGAAGATGTGGCGCTGCTCCATTTCACCAGCGGCACCACCGGCACTCCGAAGGGCGCCATCCACGTGCATGCCGCAGTGCTGGCCCATCACTGCACCGGTAAGTTGGCGTTGGATCTCCATCCCGAGGACATCTTTTGGTGCACCGCCGATCCCGGCTGGGTCACCGGCACGTCGTATGGCATCATCGCGCCGCTCACGAACGGCATCACCAGCATCGTGGACGAGGCGGAATTCGATGCTGAACGTTGGTACGGCATCTTGCAGCAGCAACGCGTGTCCGTTTGGTATACCGCCCCGACCGCCATCCGCATGATGATGAAGAGCGGATTGGACCTTGTGCGTAAGTACGATCTTCGCCCGCTGCGTTTTCTCGCCAGCGTGGGTGAGCCGCTCAACCCGGAGGCCGTCCTGTGGGGGCAGGAGGCGTTCGGGCGCCCCTTCCATGACAACTGGTGGCAGACGGAGACCGGCGGAATCATGATCGCCAACTACGCCGCCATGGATGTCCGCCCCGGTTCAATGGGCCGGCCTTTGCCCGGCATCGACGCCGCCATCGTGCACAAGACGGAAGCGGGCGAGGTGGAAGTCGTGCGGGAACCGGACCGGCAGGGCGAGTTGGCCCTGCGTCCCGGCTGGCCTTCGATGTTCCGCGGCTACTGGAATGAGCCGGAGCGCTATACAAAATGTTTCGCCGGAGGCTGGTACTTGACCGGCGACCTGGCGAGGCAAGATGCCGACGGCTACTTTTGGTTCGTCGGCCGAGCGGACGACGTGATCAAGACCTCGGGGCACCTGATCGGGCCCTTCGAAGTGGAAAGCATCTTGATCGAACACCAGGCAGTGGCGGAAGCAGGCGTCATCGGCAAACCCGATCCCATAGCGATGGAAATCGTCAAGGCCTTCGTCTCGCTGAAGGACGGCTTCGAGCCGAGCGACGCGCTTCGGCGAGAACTGCTGGGTTTCGCGAGGGCCAGGCTGGGCGCGGTGGTGGCGCCGAAGGAGATCACGTTCCTGCCGACCCTTCCGAAAACCAGAAGCGGCAAGATTATGCGACGACTGTTGAAGGCGCGCGAACTGGGGCTGCCTGAAGGTGACACCTCCACGCTGGAGGGTGCCTCATGACGATGCCGACCAAGGCACAGGGCGTTGAATGGCTCCGGCAGATGCTGCGGATCCGTCGCTTCGAGGAACGGGCGGCGGAACTCTACCAGCAGGGGAAGATCCGCGGGTTCCTCCATCTCTATATCGGAGAAGAAGCGGTGGCCGCTGGGGCATTACCTTGCTTCACAGCGGAAGATGCCATCGTAGCGACCTACCGCGAACATGGCCACGCGCTGGTGCGCGGCACGCCGATGAACGCGTTGATGGCCGAACTCTACGGCAAAGCAACCGGCTGCGCGCGAGGCCGCGGCGGGTCGATGCATTTTTTCGACGAGGCTCGCCGCCTCTACGGAGGCTTGGCGATCGTGGCGGGTGGATTGCCGGTCGCGGTCGGCTTGGCCTTGGCCGACAAGATGCAAGGCCGCCCCCAGGTCACCGCCTGCTTCTTCGGGGATGGCGCGGTGGCCGAGGGCGAGTTCCACGAATCACTCAATCTGGCGGCGCTCTGGAAGTTGCCGGTGTTGTTCCTGTGTGAAAACAACCTCTATGCCATGGGCACCGCCTTGGCTCGCCACCAATCCCAACCGGACATCGCCGCGAAGGCCCAGGCCTATGCGCTGCCGTCGGAGGCCGTCGACGGCATGGATGTGTCGGCCGTCCACCAGGCCACCGCCCGCGCCGTCGAACTGGTGCGAAAGGGACCAGGGCCGTACCTGCTCGAATACCGCACGTACCGCTTCCGCGCCCACTCCATGTACGACGCGGAACTGTATCGGACCAAAGACGAAGTGGCGGAGTGGAAACAGCGCGACCCGATCACCAGCCTGACCGCGCGCCTACGCCAAGCCTCTTGGTTGGCCGACGCCGACCTGGCGGCCATGGAGACAGACATCGCCGCCGAACTCGAAGGGGCTGTCGCCTTCTCGGAGGCCAGCCCGTGGGAATCGGTCCAAGACCTCACGAAGGACCTTTACAGCGAACGACCAGCATGACCAGCCTCACCTACCGAGAAGCCGTGCGCGCCGGACTGCGGGAAGCCCTCACGACCGATCCCCGTGTATTTCTCATGGGCGAAGATGTCGGCAAATACGGCGGCACCTATGCCTGCAGCAAAGGGTTCCTCGACGAGTTCGGCCCCGAGCGCATTCGTGACACGCCGCTCTCCGAAAGCACCTTCGTGGGCGCGGGCATCGGCGCGGCGTTGGGCGGCATGAGACCGATCGTCGAAGTGATGACCGTCAACTTCAGCCTCCTCGCGCTCGATCAGGTCGTGAACAATGCGGCGACCTTGCGGCATATGTCGGGCGGCCAATTCAACGTGCCGCTCGTCGTGCGGATGGCGACGGGCGCCGGACGGCAAGTCGCCGCGCAACATTCCCACAGCCTCGAAGGGTGGTACGCGCATATTCCCGGAATCACGGTCCTGACGCCGGCCACCGTCACCGATGCCCGCGGGATGGTGCTCGCCGCCTTGCGGGAGCCGGACCCGGTCTTCATCTTCGAGCATGCGTACCTCTATTCAATGGAAGGTGAGTTGGAAGAGGGGCCCTCGCTCGTCGATATCGCCCACGCCGCCGTCCGCCGCCCGGGCCGGGATGTCAGTCTGATCACCTTCGGCGGCTGCCTCTGGAAGGCCTTGGCCGCCGCCACTACACTGGCGGAGACCGGCATCGACGCGGAGGTGCTGGATTTACGGGTGCTACGCCCCCTCGACATCGGCACCATCCTCGCCTCCGTGCGCAAGACGCACCGCGCAGTCGTGATCGACGAGGCCTGGCGGACCGGGAGTTTCGCCGCAGAAATCTCCGCGCAGATCATGGAGGGGGCCTTCTATGACTTGGATGCCCCGGTGGCGCGGGTCTGTAGCGCGGAAGTGCCGATTCCCTACCCGAAACACTTGGAGGAAGCCGCCTTGCCGCAACCTGAGACGATCGTCTCGACCGTGGCGGCGCTGCTGGGGCGGCGTTGACTGAGGGGTGCCATGGCTGAATTCATCATGCCCACGCTCGGCGCCGATATGACCGAGGGGACCTTGGTGCAGTGGAAAAAGCGTGAAGGAGATCCGATCGCGAAGGGGGAGATCATCGCCGAGGTCGATACGGAAAAAGCCGCTATCGAGGTCGAGTCGCACCACAGCGGCGTCATTGAACGGTTGCTCTCGAAACCAGGCGACAAGGTAGCGGTGGGCACGGTGATGGCCCTCATTCGCGAAGCGGGCCAACCTGCCGCACCGGTTTCTCCCACTCCGGCTCCCATGCCCCCAACCCCGGTTCGTCCCGCGATGCCGGCGCCCGCCGGCGGCCGTCGGCGCATCTCTCCTGCCGCCAGGACGCTCGCGGAGTCACGCGGCGTCGATCTCTCGCGCCTGCAGGGCAGCGGCCCGGACGGCGCCATCACCCTCGCCGACGTGGAACGAGCGGCAGGATCGGCCGAGCCGACCGAGACCGTCGACCGCCAGGCCAAGATGCGCCAGACGATCGCCGCGGCCATGAGCCGGTCCAAACGCGAGATTCCCCATTACTACCTGGGCACCACCATCGACATGGGTCTTGCCCTTGCCTGGCTGAAGGAGCGCAACGAGCGGCTGCCGGTCACGGCGCGCCTGCTTCCTGTCGCGCTGCTGATCAAGGCCGTGGCCCTGGCGCTGACACGCGTGCCCGAACTCAATGCCCTGTGGAACGGCTCCACCGCCGTGCGAAGCGAACGGATCCATATCGGCGTCGCGATCTCGCTTCGCCAGGGCGGCCTGATCGCGCCCGCGTTGCACGATGCCGACCGCCTCAGTCTGGGGGAGTTGATGGCCCGCTTTCAGGACCTGGTCAAACGCGCCCGCGCCGGCTCCCTGCGCAGTTCGGAACTGTCCGATCCCACGATCACGGTGACGAGCTTGGGCGACCAAGGAGTGGAAACAGTATTCGGAGTGATTTATCCTCCTCAAGTCGCACTGGTCGGATTCGGAAAGATCGTCGAACGTCCCTGGGTGCTGGACGGCCGGCTCGTCGCCAGGCCGATCATGACCGCCTCACTTTCCGCCGACCATCGCGTGACGGACGGACATCGCGGCGGCCTATTGTTGGCTGAAATCGACCGCCTCTTGCAGGAGCCCCACTCGTTATGAGCAGACCGACCGGCACGGCCGACATTCGCCGGCTGATCCTTCGCCTGTTGGGCGACATCGCGCCGGAAGCCGATCTCTCCACGCTGCGGCCCGACGTAAGCTTTCGCGACCAATTGGACCTCGACTCCATGGACTTCCTGAATTTCGTCGTGGCGCTGCACAAGGAGTTTCAGATCGACATTCCGGAAGCGGACTACCCGAAGTACCAGACCTTGAACGGCTGCCTGGCCCAGCTTGGAGCGACCAAGGCATGATGGTCACGCCCCCGCCGGCCACCGAGACCTGCATCCTGAAGGTCGTCGTCGGCTCGCAGGCCCACGGACTCGCCGGCCCCGAGAGCGACCAGGATTTTCGCAGCGTCTTCGTACTGCCGACAGCCGAGTTCTTTCGCGTCGGGTTCAAATATCAAGGCACGAGGATGGTGAAGGAGGCAGAGGACGAAACCGCCTGGGAAGTAGGCCACTTCCTGCAGCTGGCGCTGCAGAGCCATCCGCTGATTCTGGAAACGCTGGTTGCGCCGGTCATCGCGATGGATGACTGGGGCGCGGAATTGCGCTGGCTCTTTCCGCATCTCTGGTCGGCCCAACGCGCCTACGAGGCCTTCCTGAATTACTGCGAGAACCAGCGGAGAAAACTGCTGGAGAAAAAAGACGACCGGCCGGCCAAGTATGCGGCGGCCTATGTGCGGGTACTCTTCAACCTCTGTGAGCTTCTGGAACGGGGCACATTCAGCATTCGCATCGCCGAGACACCGTTGGGGGACACCGTCCGACGCATCAAGGAGGGGCGCTATCGGCTCGGCGAGGTCATCGAGCTGGGAGAATATTGGACCGAGGAAGCCGCTCGCCGCCTCAGAACCTGCCATCACCAAGCCAAGCCCGAGTCAGCCGACGCTTTCCTCATCAAACTCCGCACGGCGTTTCTGCGTTAAATATCAAGGGGCTGTTCCTGCGGCAGGAACAGCCCCTTCGAAGGACGGGAGACAAAAAACCCGCTTCCGTGTGGAGATCAGACCTGCCGACCGAGCGAGACCCATCCGAACATCTCAGCCAGAAACCCAGGCTTGGACGTCCCGCGCTCCCCATTCATCTGCTCATCGCTGAGCCGTGCCTCCTACTGGCACCGAGATAGAAGCGCGTCCCTTCGGAACTGATCCCGAAACCGGCACGGGCGCAACCCCCGACCCAACTCTTCGCGGCACGGAAGCGGGGGCTTTCGACCTTATCCTGGTCCCACCTCCCTTCTACTGTTTGAATAATCATGGGACGCCTGAAATCAATGAGGTAATTGGCGACATTGCCTCTCGAAGCTCCTGTCCCGTATCGCCCCAACCGCTCCCGCGCCGGCAGGGCTAAGTGGGTGAACTTTCGCACCTCACCCTAAAACCCTGTCTTCTCACTTGCTGGCATCCGGCCTGCAATACCTCCACATCGTCGTACCTGCGACGGTTCAGGAATCTGTGAATTGACCCAAGACACCACGAGGGAGGGGATCATGAGCGGACTGACAAGATGGGAGCCCTTTCGGTCACAGTGGAATCCATGGAAGGAATTGGAGGAAGTGGAGAAGCGCCTCTCCGCCCTCTGGGGTCGCCCACCGGCCAAGGCCGAAGGCCAGAAAGAAGCGATCTCCGTCGCGGAGTGGGCCCCTCTGGTCGACATCACCGAAGACGCCAAAGAATACCTGATCAAGGCCGAGTTGCCGGAGATCAAGAAGGAAGAGGTCAAACTCACGGTACAGGACAACGTGCTCTCCATCTCGGGCGAACGCAAGTACGAAAAAGAAGAAAAGGACAAGAAATACCACCGCGTCGAGCGCGCCTACGGCAGCTTCCTGCGCAGTTTTACCCTGCCGGAAGACGCCGACGGCACGAAGGTGAGCGCGGAATATAAGGACGGCATCCTCACGGTGCACCTGCCGAAATCGGAAAAGGTGAAGCCGAAATCGATCGAGGTGAAGGTGTCCTGAGACGGAAGGAGGAGATCATGTTCAGGCATCCGCGCTATCTGGAAATCCCCTGGGAAATCCATTGGCAGCCGAGCCGCCCCTGGCACCACCATTGGCACTGGTGGGTCGTACTCCTCGTGATCCTCAGCGCGTTGTTTTTGATCGGAGTCGGGGTCACGAGCGGGCTCTGAGCCTGCTCAGCGTCGATGGGAGGAGCGGAACGACCCTATGTTCAAGAACCGTGAAGAAACCGGTGAACTCCTGGCGGAAAAACTGGCGGCTTGGCGCGACGATCCGCACGCCCTGCTGCTCGCTCTGCCGCGCGGCGGTGTCGTGGTGGGCTATCGGATGAGCCTCGCCCTGCACCTGCCGCTGGATGTGGTGATCACCAGAAAGATCGGCGCGCCCGGCAATCCTGAATACGCTGTCGGCGCCATCAGCGAACGCGGTACCCTCTACTGGAATCGAGGCGCGCTGAGCGGCTTGTCACTCACTGAACGGGACTTGGATGCCATGGTGCGGGAACAGCGGAAGGAAATCGCCAGGCGGGTCGCGCTCTACCGGCAAGGCAAGCCCTTTCCCCAATTGCAGGACCGAACGGTGATCGTCGTGGACGACGGTCTGGCCACCGGCGCCACGTTTTTCGCCTCGGTGGCGACCGTGAGGGAAGGGCGACCGCGCCGCGTGATCGCTGCCGTTCCGGTGGGACCCCGCAGCACGGTGGAGCAGGTGCGCGCCATCGTCGACGAGCTGATCGTGCTTCGGGTACCGGAGCCGTTCTACGCCGTCGGGAACTTCTACGAACAGTTCGAGCAGGTCGAAGACCGGGAGGTCTTGCAGTATCTGAATCTGGCGGAAGAAACCTACCTAGCCACACGATCGGCCATACGGTCTCAGCCGTCTGCGGCTGAAGCCGGCGCAGAAAGGGAGCGAGCACGATGAGCACATCAACCGAGGGCGGCCATGGTGTCCGCCATGATCGATTCGTTCAAGAGTACCAGCACGACTCCTACAAGATGCCGGGCAAACTCAAGGAGCCGACCGTCTGTACGGAATGCGGTGCGCTCTTTCACAAAGGCCGTTGGACCTGGGGCGCCAAACCGGCGGGGGCCGAAGAAATCGTCTGCCCGGCCTGCCTGCGCATCCGAGATACATACCCGAAAGGGCTCGTCACACTGAAGGGGACCTTCAAGGACCACCATCGCGACGAACTGCTGGGAATCATTCGGAACACGGAATCCAGGGAAAAGCAGGAACATCCCCTGGCCCGGATCATGGCGATCGAGGATCGCGCGGAAGGCCTCGTGGTGTCCACGACCGACAGTCACTTGCCTCGCCGCATCGGTGAGGCGCTCAAACATGCGCACCACGGCGAGTTGGTCGTGCAGTATGAGCAGGACGAAGACTTCGTACGGGTCACCTGGACCAGCGAACGGAAGGCGGCCGCTTTGTGAGGACAGGACGTGACAGGCAACGGCGACAGGGATGGGTGGCGATGGCGGTCCTGGGGCTTCTCCTGCTGCCGGGCCTCTCCACGGCGGGGCCGTCGGATGACGTCCCGACACCGCAACAACAAGAACAGCGGATCGAATTGCTCATGCGCAATTACGATTTCGCCCTCAGCGACCCCCGCCCCATCCGGTTCGGCGTCCCCACCGTGATCATCTTGCGCAATCAGGACATTGTTCCCCATGGGTTTCAGTCGTCGGCCCTGCCCACGCTGAGAATCAGGGTACAGGGTGAGGGGCTGACCGCCTATGGGATCGGGATCGAGGGGTTTCATGTCGATCCGGGGAAAACGTTGGTGTTGCATTTCGTGCCGGAATCCAACGCGCGCTTGACGTTCCGGTGCGACTTGCACCCACAGATGAAGGGTGAGTTGTTTGTGTTGGAAATTCCGTCGGCGTGACCGGAAGGAACAGGAGCCACCATGCGCAACGGGGCACGATCGAAGGGGCGACTGAGCCGGCTGCTGCTGGCGGGGGCCTTGTGGGCGGCGGCTGCGCCGTCACAGGCGGAGATACAGGTCTTGCCCGGCATGGCGACCGACGTCGATCAGGCCACGGTAGAGGCCGTCTTGACGACCTTTCGGCAGGCCGACGACGCCATGCACAGCCGGAACCTGGACGGCGTCATGGCGCTCTATGCGGAGCAGTACAATTACCACGGCCTGAAGAAGGCCGATATGATGAAAATCTGGCGCGACCTCTTCGACGAATTTCGAGAGCTGTCCAACGTCCATCAATTCTCCCGCATCGTCAAGGTCGGGTCCGGCTCACAGACTATCGTCGAGGTCACCTGCACGGGGAGTCTGTCGGGACTCTCGAAAACCAGCGGCCTGCTGGTTCCCATCGACAGCTGGTACGGTGAGGTCCATTATCTGACGCTCGAAGAGGGCCGGTGGCGCATCCGCGGCAATCTAGGTGATTCGCCGAGGATCATGCCGTTCGGTACGTCGCCCCACCCGTTGTTCTAACAAGGAGCGTTATGCGTGTCTTGATCGCGCTCGATTGGTCGGAACAGGCGTTCGCGGGAGTCCGTGAAGTCTCCCAACTGTACGACCTGCAGGAGGTCGTCCTGGTGCACGGGATCGACTTGGGCATGTTTCAATATCCGCTGGTGGCGGAAGTGAGCAACATGCAGGGGTACGACGAGTTCCGGCAAGCGATGGAGAAGGCGGGCCGACAACTGCTCGACCATACCACGACGATGCTGCCGTCGGAAGGGGTGACGATCACCCGCGTCTGTGAGTTCGCCAAACCGGCCTCGCTGATCCTGGACAAGGCACGGGAAACCGGCGCCGACTTGATCGTCATGGGCGCTCGAGGGCGCGGACGGGTCGGGGAACTCATGTTGGGGAGCGTCTCGCACCGGGTCGCGCTGCACGCCGACTGCTCGACCCTGATCGTGAAGGACCACAGCGGCCCGTTGAAACGGGTCGTGGTCGCGGTCGAGGGCCATGAAGACGGCGCGCGCCTCAAGTCCTGGCTGCTGGCCCATCCGTTCAAGAGTGCTGTCGACCTCACGATCGTGAGCGTCGTGCGCCCCATCCCGGCTACCGATCCCTTCAGTCTGTTTCCCCTGCAGGATTGGACCGACGTCGCGATGCGCGCGGCGGAAGATCTCGTCAAGAGCCTGGCGGCGGCCGTGATGGACCATCAGTACACGGTCGGCACCCTGGCCATGGTCGGCGATCCGACCGACATTCTCACCGAACGTGCCAAGTCGGCGGATCTCCTCGTCATCGGCTCGCACGGCCGCAAAGGGCTGGAGCGGTTTCTCTTGGGCAGCATTTCGCATGCCCTACTGCACCATGTGCCCTGCCCGGTCTTGATCGTCCGCTGAATCGAAGGGAGAACTGGGCCATGTTGAACCATAAAGGAGTGCCACGCATGAAAACCTTCAGCATTCTCTCCGCCGTCTGCCTCGTCATCCTGGCCGGTTCCTGGGCCAACGGACAAACCACCCGCGGGAATCCGCGCGAAGGGCAGGCGATCTATGAAAAGAATTGCCTCCGCTGCCACGGCGACAAGCTGGACGGCGCCGGGCCGGACGGCCAATACTTGATCGTGCGGCCCGCGAACTTTCAGTCGGTCAACTCGCGGGCCAAGACAGACTGGGAACTCCTCATCACCATCGCCAACGGCGCGCTGTTCAGCCCCATGCATGGCTACCGCGGGAAATTGACCGATCAGCAGATGCTGGACGTGTTGTCCTATATCCGCTCGATGGCACCGCCGGAGTTCATGAGTTGACGAGGGGCCGGCCGAGGCATGGTTCCGCCTGGACGCCTACACACCGGCCTGCTCCTCCTGCTCCTGTGCCTGTTCGTCCATCCGGGAGCCGGCCTGGCGTCGGAGTCGGCTCCGGACCTGGAAGTGTTCGTACGAACCGGCTGCCCGCATTGCGAGGCGGCGAAGGCCTTTCTTGAGGACCTGCGACGGGCACGTCCGGAGCTGCGTATCCTGATCCATGCAATCGACCGCGATCCGGCCGCACTGGCGCGACTCGAAACTCTGGCGCGCGCCCAGGCCCTCGCCGTGGTCGGAGTTCCGACGTTCTACCTGAGAGGGGAGCTGATCGTCGGGTACCAAGATGAGCGGACCACGGGCGTCCGCCTCCTCGCGTTACTCGATCGCTCCTCCACCGCCGTCGAGGCCGAGCCGTTTTCCGCCTGCCGCTCCCTCCCGCCGGACTGCCGTTCCACCGCAGCCCCCCGCCCGGCGGAGGAAGACAGCGTCGTGCTGCCCTGGCTGGGACGCGTCAGCGCCGGCGAACTGGGACTCCCGCTCTTCACGCTGGCCATCGGCTTACTCGACGGCTTCAATCCCTGCGCCATGTGGGTGCTCTTGTTTCTCCTGTCGCTCCTGGTGACGTTGCGCGACCGCTTCGCCATGGCCCTCCTCGCCGGCACCTTCGTGATCGTGAGCGGGCTCGTCTATTTTGCCTTCATGGCGGCCTGGTTGAACCTCTTTCTGCTGGTCGGCCTGTCCCGCCCCGTTCAGCTCACATTGGGAGCGCTGGCGACAGGGATCGGCGCGGTGAACGTCAAGGATTTCTTCGCCTTCCGGCGCGGGCTTTCTTTGAGCATTCCGGAGTCCGCCAAGCCGGGTCTCTACGCCAGGATCCGCCGCATCGTGCAGGCGGAGGACCGAACCGGAGCCTTAGTCGGCGTGGTCCTGCTGGCGGGGTTGGTCAATGTCGTCGAGTTGCTCTGTACGGCCGGATTACCCGCGCTCTACACCCATGTGTTGACCACCTACAACCTCCCCACCTGGCATTACTACGCCTATCTCGGACTCTACAATCTCGCCTACATCGCCGACGATGCGCTGATGGTCACGCTGGCGGTCGTCACCTTGGGACGCCGCAAATTGGAGGAGCGCGAAGGGCGGTGGTTGAAACTCATCAGCGGCGCGGTCATGATCGCCCTGGGGCTGCTGCTGATCCTCAAACCGAGCTTGCTGACGAGGTGATTCGATGCAACGTATTCGCCCGCACCATCTGCCCCCCTCCGGAGACGAACGCCAGGAGTCGGGCCATGTAATTTTGAGCGATGGCACGGTCGCGCTCCTCCGCCTGGCCCAACCGAGCGACGCCGAAGAATTGCAGCGGTTCGTGGAGCGCCTGTCACCGGCGGCGAGACGGTATCGGTTCTTTTCGGAAACGACCCCGCCGGCGGAGGTGGTTCGCGCGCTCTGCGACAACACCGATCCGCAACGCAGCCTGACCGTCGTGGCCCTCCGCCGCCAAGAAGGCGACCTGCACATCATCGCCTCCGGCTCCTACCATGCGCGCGACCCGCGCCAGGCCGAAGTAGCCTTGGCCGTCGACGACCGCCTGCATGGGCACGGCCTCGGCACGATTCTGCTGGAACGCCTGGCGCTCTTGGCGATCCGCCACGGGTTCACGAGGCTCTGGGCCATCACCCATGCCGACAACCTCGCGATGCGGGAGGTGTTTGCCACTTCAGGCTTTGCCATGGAGGAACGTTGCGAAGGGGGGGCCATGGAGGTCGAGCTTTCGCTGGCCCCGACCGACCAGACGGTGCGGCAATCCGAATGGCGCGAGCGGCTGGCTACGACGGCCTCGCTGCAACCCCTCTTTCGTCCGCAGCGTGTGGCCATCGTCGGCGCCTCGCGCCGCCCCGGCAGCATCGGCTACCGGTTGGCGGAGGCCCTCCACGTCAACGGATTTCGTGGCCGTGCCTATGCCGTCAACCCCCATGCCGCCTCGATTGCCGGTCTACCGGCCTACCCGTCGCTCCGAGGCCTCCCCGAGCCGATCGACCTGGCCGTGATCGCCGTGCCGATCAATGCGGTGCTGTCCACGGTGGACGATTGTGCGGCAGCCGGCGCCAGGGCACTGGTCGTCATCACGGCCGGATTCGCCGAGGTGGGTGAGGAGGGGCGACGCCTGCAGGATGAACTCCTGCAGAAGGTGCGGCAACTGGGTCTGCGCATGGTGGGGCCCAACTGCTTCGGCGTGGTCAACACCGATCCCGCCGTGCGGCTCAACGCGACCTTCACCACGGCCGTTCCCCTCGCCGGCTCCATCGCCATGTCGTCGCAAAGCGGCGCCTTGGGATTGGCCCTGCTCGCCGCGTCGGAGCGGCTGCACCTGGGGCTGTCGAGTTTCGTCAGCGTCGGCAACAAGGCGGACGTGTCGGTCAACGACCTCCTGCAATATTGGGAGAGCGACCCCGCCACCCGCGTCATCCTGCTCTACGTCGAGTCCTTCGGCAACCCCAGGCGGTTCGCGCGCATCGCCCGACGAGTCAGCCGTGAAAAACCGATCGTCGCGCTGAAGGCCGGACGCACCTCCTCGGGCAAACGTGCCGCCGGGTCGCACACCGCCGCGCTGGCCGCGAACGACGTGGCCGTGGAAGCCCTGTTCCAGCAGAGCGGGATTCTCCGCGCCGACACCCTGGAAGACATGTTCGCGCTGGCGGCGGGCCTCTCCCAACAGCCGTTGCCGGCAGGAAAGCGCGTCGGCATCCTGACCAATGCCGGAGGTCCCGCCATCCTCTGTGCCGACGCCTGCGAGGCTGCAGGGTTGGAGGTGCCGGAGTTGTCCCAAAGCACCACGACGCGGCTGGCCGCCTTTCTTCCGCCCACGGCCGCCCTGCGCAACCCGGTCGACCTGATCGCCTCGGCCAGCCCGGACCACTATGCGCAGGCCATTACCGCGTTGCTGGAATCCGACGATATCGACGCCTTGATCATCCTCTACATCGCCGTCACCGCCACGGACGTCGACCCCATCGCGGACGGCATTCGACAGGGTGTTTTGGCGGCGCGAGCCACGGCCCGCGAGCGAAAGCCCGTGTACATCGGTTGGATGGTCGAAACGGATCGTGCGCGCCGGTTCGTGCTGCCGGACGAAACCATCCCGACCTTCGAACTCCCCGAGTTGCCGGCGCGTGTGGCAGGCAAATCGGCAGCGTATGTGCAATGGCGCGATCGCCCCATCGGCATGGTGCCGGATTTCGATGACCTGGATCTGCCGACTATCACCACCACCTGTCGCAAGGCGCTGGCCGAGCGCGGGAGCGGGTGGCTCACGGCAAAGGAGACGCGGACGGTTCTCGGCGCCATGGCGATTCCCCTGCCGCCGGGCGGCCTCGCCACATCTGCCGAGGAGGCGGCCACGCTCGCCGCGCAGGTCGGGTTTCCCGTCGCGGTGAAGCTGGCTTCCCACACCCTCGTCCACAAAACGGATATCGGCGGGGTGCACTTGAACCTCGCTACCGAGGCAGAGGCTCGAGAGGCCTATGACAAGATCGCGGCGAGACTGGCCCAGGACGGTGCCGGTGACGCGATGGAAGGCGTGTTGGTGCAGCCGATGGTGTCCGGAGGCGTGGAGGTCATGGCCGGCATGGTGCACGATCCCTCCTTCGGCCCCTTGATCGGGTTTGGGCTCGGCGGCATCCATGTCGAAATTCTCGGCGATGTCCGCTTCCGCATCACCCCGCTCACGGAATTGGACGCGGCCGACCTGATCCGCGGCATCAAGGGGTACCGGTTGCTGCAGGGCTATCGCGGCCATGCCCCCGCCGATGTGGGAGCCATCCAGGACCTGTTGCTCCGGTTGTCACGGTTGGTGGAAGAAGTCCCTGAGATCGTGGAACTGGACCTGAATCCCATCTTCGCACTGCCGCCCGGCCAGGGCTGCCAGATCGTGGATGCGCGGATCAAGGTGGGAACGCTCGCGAAGCAATCCACCCTCTGATCCTACCGACGGCCGTGGCAGCCACACCCCAAGGTCCTCAAGTTTTCACGGCATTCGTCCGATAACGAGCCGTCTCGCACTCCTACGCCCCGCCCGCTTTGTTGACGTTCGCGAGGAGCCTTCCCATGGCCATCATGATCGTGGAAGACAATGTCGTCAGCGCGAAACTGGTCGAAGGGCTGCTCCAAAGAGCCGGGTATCAAACGGTGACCGCCAAGCATGGCAAAGAGGCGCTGGAGTTACTTCCCACCATCTGCAACGTCCAGCTCATCATCACCGACTACCTGATGCCGGAGATGAACGGCATCGAACTGATCCAACAGTTGAAAACGCTTCCCGGCTTGCGAGACATTCCCGCCATCATTCTCTCGGCGCATTGCGACGTCCCTACCGTCAAGGTCGCGCGAGGGTTGCATTGCAACGCGATCCTCGTCAAGCCGGTGAAAAAAGAGCAGTTATTGGAACGCGTACAAGAGGTCCTGAGCACCCAACCCCTGGTCTTGCACAGCAAGTTCGATGTGTCGGACGCCCTACAGATCGGTGAGGAAGAATATCAGGAACTGATTGATATATTGGCTGTTCAGGTAGACGAAACCATCCCCATCGCAGTGCTAGAAGAATCCACATCCCATGAGCCGATGTCGGAGACGCTGAACCAACTACTGAGCGCTCTGGCAGAGAGCGCCTCTCTCCTCGGCGCAGACAAATTCTCACACCTCTATGCGAAACTCGTGGCCGACAAGGCGTTGACGAGATCACAGCTCCCTGCCCTCCTACGGGTATTGCAGGAACTGGCGCTGGAGCTCTCGGCACGCCGTAGTCCGAAGAAAGTGAACGACCCGGCCAAAGCCCCGCCTCCCAAGGAGGCCTCCGCCGCCTAAGTCTCGCTCCTCGCCTCACAACCTCCGGCGGATGCGCTCGGCTGCCTATCAGACTCCTCCCACACCTTGCGTCTCGCTCCGACCTGAAGCAGCAGACATTCCGCCGTCTGCAGCAACTGCTGTACCCGCCTCGTCGACGCCTCGTCGCCATAATGGGTCAGGTCGAAGATCGGAATCTGGAGACAGACCTCGGCGCGATGCTGTCGCTCGGGCGAGAACAGGATGCGATGGGCGGAAGGCTGCGGATGTTCGCAGGGCTTCAACAGATCCAGGGACTGAAAGAACACCCGGCAAAGGCGTTGGAGATCCCCGAGGATGGCACGATGTTCGACATCGTCGCCGAGCGGCAACTGCGCGGGATCTTGAAAGGCGGCGTAGAGGTTCAGTTGAAATCCGATCTGCACCACCAGCCCCTCACCGGTCCGCACGTAAAAGGGATCGTGGTCGAAGCACACTTTGCGGTGCTGGATCATTGCACGCAACGCCTGTTCGTTCGGAAAGGCCTGTTCGAGATTCAGTTCAATCGCCATAACTCCAGCCATTCTGTCCTTTCATCACGGCCCGCCGTGACAGGTGAGGCACACGGCCATGCGGCCAGCCTGGTGAGCCCCTCGCCCCTTCTCGTACAGCCGTCTTACCACCGGTTCGTCGCGCAACGTCGGAGCAGTCGCCACCCTCCCCCAAACGTGTGGCAGGCCATGCAAGAACTGGTACCCATCGCGCGGAAAATGAATTCGCCATGCGGGTTCACCCGTGCCTGGTCGGTGATCTGGGCCAACGCGCCCCGATGCTCCGTATGGCAGCCGGTGCAGGCCGTCCGCTGGATGACCAAGCCGCGATGCCAGGCCGCCGTCTCCGGAACAGATCGCCACTCAAAGTCCTGTTCGCTGTGACAGGCGGCACAACGCGCCGGGCTAGGGCCACGGAACGGTTCATGGCAATGGGTACAGGCGGCCACATCGGCATGGTAGTGGCTCAGGTCTCCGGGAGCCCAGAGGGTCTCGGGGCTCCTCGCCGACCCCCACGCGATCCAGACGAGCAGCACGAGTGTTCCCAACGCGACGACCGGCAGCGCCGTCCTGGGAAGCGGATGGTACCGCATGCGTCACGACCATCCCGCAAAGAACAGGGCGCCGGCCACGTGCAACACCGTCAGCACGAGAAACGTCAGGGTCAGGGGTGCATGGACGGCTTGCCAGATGCGAAAGGCCTCCTCCTGTGAGGCGAGGCCGTGCAATTGCGCGTCGATCTCGTCCTCCGACAATCCCTGTTGGTGCAGCGCATGACGGCGGTCGTTCAGCGCCCGCAGGCTGAGCGCATGGACGGCCTGCCCCACGACCCCACTCAATACCACGATCACCATGGAGACCATCGCCTGCACCGGCACCAGCGCATGGTAGTGGGCGCCGGAATGGAGGAAGATGAGCAACGGACCGACCAGCCCGGCGGCCATATGGACGCGAAACCATCCTCGCGGCCAACGGCGCGCGAGACTGGCGCGCTTGAGAAACGGGTACAGGAACACCAGCAGCGTCACGCCCAACCCCAGCCAACCGACCCCATGGCCGTCGCTCGTGTGACCGAAGGGCGTCGCCTCACCGACGCTCAGCAAGGCCTCGAACAACCAGGCCGTCGCCACCGCCGCAGCGACCACCGCCCCGATGACCACCAGCCGATTCCCCACCAGCCCCATACAGCCCCTTGTGTCGACTCGCCTGTTGCCTTGAGCTGATCCTCACTTCCGATACTTCTCGACATACTTGCTGCCGCCGGCGTGACAACGCAGACAATCCGCAAAGCGTCCCGGCCCATGGATCCCCTTGGCCTTGGCCCTGAGTTCCTGCACGAGCGCATTGTCCAACACCTGCGCAGTCACTGTTCCCTGCTTGTCGGCACGGTGGCAATCGGCGCAGGCCTTAGCGCCCGTCGCCCGGAAGATCAGGTCGCTGTGCGGATTACTGACCATCCCGCCACCGTCCGCCGCCGGCCTGGCCCCGTCGAGCCCCCATCCCCAGTCGGCCATTCCCAGCCAGCCAACCACCGAGAGCGCGCTGAGCAGCCCCAGCGTGGTGACCGTCCGCCCGCCGTTCATGATCGATCGCTCCCGCAACAGACGCGATAGCGTTCCTCCGGCAGGTCCTTCATCGCCTGGTAGATGTCGGCGCGCTCCGCCTCGCTGATCACTTGGTCGATGGAGGGGTAGAGGATGCGCTCCTCTTTCATGTTGTGCGACTTCAGCAGTTCGATCAGTCGTTGTTCCTCCCGATCACTCTCGGGGGACTGCTCCTGCACCTTGCGATGAATGGCCTCCAGGCACTCGCCGATCAATCGGTGTTCCGTCCGCATGACCGCCGTCGGCCCGCCTTCCGCCATGCCGGCGTTCTCCTCCCACTTGGGAAAGAGAATGTCCTCTTCCCACACGATGTGGCGTTGCAGGCCGAATTTGAATTCGACGAACGCTTCCTTGGCCTTGGCGAAGTCCTTGCGCTTCTGCTCCTGAAACGTAAGAAATAGTCGATCGAGCCGATCGTGGTCTTGTTCGAAGGTGGCGGTAATCGTTGCGTCAGCCATGCCCTACTCCTTGGTTATGAACTTCCGAGTCGATATTCCAGATGACAGGCCACACAGGCCTTCAATACGTTGTTGAACGGGGGCAGGATCTGTTTGAGATCCCGCGTCTCCATGGCATCGGCCATTTTTTCGGCCGCTTCATGGTGAGCCATCGCCAGGTCGTGGTAGGCGGGAGGAAAATCGGCCGGCTGCTGTCGGGCCATCGCCTGCCGGTGCATAAAAAAGCCCAAGTGTGCTTCGGTCAGCCCCTGCGCCAGCTTGTAATCCTCTTCCGCAAGCGCCGCCACGATCGCTTGGATGGTTTCCAAATGTTGCGACATGACGGCCCGATGTTCCTGGCGCGCCTCGGCGCTCAATGGAATCACCGTCCGCACATCCGGGAGATGCACCGGCGTGACGCCGGAGCCGGAGGCCGAATGACGCTCGGCGCAAGCAGCCGTCAGGACAAGTGCCGCGGCCAGCATGACGACGGAGCCGATGCGGAACGGGATCCGTCCCATCATGTGTGCTCCTTCGCGACACGCTCCCAGTAGACATCGACGCGGGCCTGGATGTGCTGGATCGCCGCCTCTTGCCGTACCGGCTCAAAGAGGTGCCGAAACCGGCCCTGCAGCGTCAAGTACGCTTCCACCGGTTTGCGCTTGGGCACATACGTATGGGTGACCGTGCCGTTGAGCGCTTCTTTCAAGGGCCAGATGCCGGTCTCCACCGCCAGCTTGGCGACTTCCGGCGTGGCCCCCGGATCGTAGAGCCAGCCGGTGGGGCAGGCGGAGAGGGCCAGGAACATCTTAGGCCCAGTCACCTTCGCCGCACGCGCGAACTTCTCCTCCAAGTCGAGCGGGTACCGCGGAGATACGGTCGCCAGGTAGGGCGGATTGTGCGCGCGCCAGATTTCGAAGAGGTCCTTTTTCTCCTGGCTGGCTGCGGCTTGGTGCTGCACGCTGCAGGGCGACGTGGGTGTGCGCGCCCCGAACGGTGTCGCGGCGGAGAGCTGCATGCCGGTGTTGCCGTAGGCCTCGTTGTCGTAGCAGACATAATAAAAATCCAGCCCGCGATGCATAGCGCCCGAAGTCGAGGAGAGCGCCATGTCATAGGTAGAGCCGTCGCCTCCCAGCACCACGACCTTCAGATTCTCACTCTTGGGCAAGCGCCCCTTGGCGATCAAGACATCCAGCGCATCGCGGACGCCTTGCGCGCCGGCCGGCGCCGATCCCATCGTCGTGTACAGCCAAGAGCCCTTGAACGGCGTGTAGGGATAGGCAGCCAACAACGTGAAGCAGCCGGCGGCGTTCACATAGACCACGTCGTCACCCAACACCTTGGCGGCCAGCCGTAAGGCCTCCAACCCCCCGCAACCGGCGCAGAGTCCAGTGCCGGGGAACACGTGCTCCTCCCGAGGAATCTGTTTGATCTTCTTGAACGTCTCCCGTTGCCACACCATGGTGACTCAGCCTTCCTGCGCTCCGGCGGCCAGCTCCTGCAGCGTCCGAATCTCGCGATGTTCCGCTTCGGTATAGAGCAACACCGGCCCGATGCCCTTCCCATCAGAGCCTGCTTGGGCGGTCTGCTCAAAGATCGCGCGGAACGTCCCTTCGGATAGGTTCTGCCCGCCCAGCCCGCCGATGAAGGAACAGAGCGCCCGCGGTCGCGAGGCCTCGTGGTAGAGACAGGCCGCAATCTCCTGAAAGAGGATGCCGCCTTGCCCCGGCGCCAGATTCTGATCCAGCACCGCCACGGCGCGCCGCCCTCGCAATGCCGCGCGAATCGCATCAGCCGGCCAGGGTCGAATGACCCTCAAGCGCAACAGCCCGACGCGCCGCCCCTCGCGCCTTGCCGCATCGACCGCCGCCTTGCCCTTGCTGGCAAAGGCGTTGCTCATGACGAGCACGTCTTCCGCGTCGTACAGCCGATATCCTTCGAGGAGGTCGTACCGCCGTCCGAACAGTTCCTCGAACGAAGCTGCCGCCTCTTGATGGACCGCCAACGCGTTGATCGCCGCCAAGTGCATCTGATGACGGAAGTAGGCATAGGGCGTTCCGCCGACGACCGCCACCCCCAACGCATGCGGCGCGGAGGCCTTGAATCCGAGGTGGGCCGGACGGAAGGGCGGCAGGAACTTACGAACCAACTCCGGATCGGGCAGTTTTACCGGCTCGCGGGTGAAGGAGAGGTAGAACCCATCCAGGTTCACGATCACCGGCAACATGACGCGCGCATCCTCTGCGATCCGATAGGCCATCACGATCGAATCCACGACCTCCTGACAGGTTTCGGCATGGATCTGGAGAAAGCCGGAATCTCGCGCGGCCAACACATCGTTGTGGTCCGGCTCCAGCGTAATGGGAGCGGCCAGCGCCCGCGAGACATTCACCAAGACCAGCGGCGCGCGCCAGCCGGAAATCGAGTAGAGCACTTCGAAGGCATACAAGAGGCCTTGACTGGAGGTCGCCGTGAACACCCGCGCCCCCGTCGCCTCGGCGGCACCGGCCGCCGTCATCATGGAATGTTCCGAGTCCAGCGTCACGAAGCGGGCCGCCAGCTCGCCGCTCGCGCACCATTTCGCCAGCGCCTCCACGATCTCCGTCTGCGGCGTGATGGGAAAGGCCGGGATATAATCCACCTCGGCCAGGCGCGCACCCCACGCGGCAGCCAGGTTGCCGGTCATCATTTCGCCGCCCATGCGACTCCCCCCGCCTGCTCCCGCTCCGCGACCAACGCGTGGGTGGGACACTCGTGCACGCAAATCTGACAGCCCTTGCAATGGGCGTAATCGATCACCGGCTTGTCATCCTGGTCCATCGCGATCACGCCGTCCGGGCAAAAGGCGAAACAGAGCCAGCAGCCGTTACACTTGTCCGCCTGCAGGATCGGGCGAAACGTCCGCCATCCGCTGGTTTCGCGCAGCACGGAATTGGCTGCGGCGCTGATTCTTGCGCTGCCTCTCGTAGGCGGCTCATAGGTCGGCAGATAGAGCGCCGCGCTGCCGGGCCCCTGCTGCGGTCGCACGCCTTTCGCCGGCACCTCGAGGCGGTCGTAACAGTAGCGGGCCGCCGACTGATTGCGCTCGATCGCCGTCGCGTTCAATCCGAGGTCACCCAACTCTCGCGCGATGGCCTCCTGCACCGATTCCTGGGGGAGAAGAACCAATCGAGCCGCCACGGCTCCCAGCAAGGCGCTGATGGCCTCACGTTGTCCCAATCGTTGCAAGGCCAGGTCCGTGAGGTCCAACGTCGTCACCTTTCCGGGGATCGCCGTACGGGCGACCACTTCTTCCGGCGGAAACGGCGAGTTCACGAACACCAGGGTTTCCGCTGCCACGCCATCCGCCACATGCGCCGTAGGATCCTCGATCAACGAGGCGTCCGCCACACAAAGGACATCAGGATGGGCGATCACCCCCCGCTCGCGAATCGGCTCTCGCGCAATCCTCGTGAAGGCCGCCACCGGCGCGCCCCGACGTTCCGCTCCGTAAATGGGAGAGTCCTGCGCGATGAGGCCGCTGAGGAAGGCCGCCGTCCCCAGGATGCGGCTGGCCGTCTTGGCGCCTTGGCCTCCGCGCCCGTGAAACCGTACCGCCTCCATGTCAGGCGCGCTCCGCCCGCTCCTTCTTGAAAGCCTCTTTCCCCGCCGCGAAGGCCGCTGAAATTGTCGTCTCGGTATCCTTCAAGAATCGTTTGGCCTCGTCGATGGTGTGGGTCAGCTCCCCTCGAATCTCCCGCGCCTTTTCCAAGACTTCTTCCTCCGTGCGTCGCGCGTAGCCCTTGATCGTTTTTCGAGTCTCTTCCCCGGAGGCCGGCGCATAGAGCATCGCCGCCACCGCCCCCAACATCACTCCACTCAAAAAGGCCACGGTCACCCCTGCTCCGGAACAGCCCTCGTGTTGATCGGCCATGATGCACTCTCCTTCCTTCTCTATGAGATTTCGGCCTAGGCCAATGTCCTGCGTTCCGCTCGCTTGATCAAAGCAGAGGACATGCCAGGGGCGCAAGCCTCCATCCCGGCGAAGTCGCTGGTTTGATGGGCGGTTTCCCAATGTGCGAGGGTGGCTCTCCTGCGCTCTGCGGACGACTGGGGCATTCCAGAACCGGGATAGGCAGTTCCCTGCCCCAAAAGGCTACAGGCGGCCCATTCTTCTTCGCGGGCCGTGATGGCGGCTGAACGTCTGTTCGTATCGGATGAGGCTCCAAATTTCCTCGTCCGTTAGAATCCCCCCGAAGGGAGCCATGGCGGTGCCGGGAGAGCCGTTCTGAATGATGTAATACAGCTCTCCGTCCGATCGATGGCGCCAGAAACCGTGATGTTGGAAGTTACGCGGCGGCGGCGTGAGCCCTTTGGCGCCTGGTCCGTCACCGCCGCCGTTCACGCCGTGACAATTCACGCAGGTCCCCTTGCCGTGATAGAGCGCCTTGCCCTTTTCCACAATCTCCGGCGTGTTCGGCAGGGGATTCTGCAGTGACCGCAGCGATTCCAATTTGTCGGGCGGCACGCGGGGCTGCATGTCATGCCTGGCCGCTTCCACGCCGGAGCCGGTGGCGAGCAGAGCCATCGACAACAGTGCCCAGAGGCGAACGGGACGGACCCAGTCAAGGGCGGCTGTCGTCTTCATCAAAAATCCAGCTCCACCATTTTGCGATGGAAGCGTGTGATGACGTTGGGGTCCGGCGTCAGCCGGATGGCGGCTTCCTCCTTGCCCTTGTAAGGAAGGAGATTCAATACGTACCGCAAACTCTCCAACCGGGCCGCCTGTTTGTCGTTCGCCTTCACGATGATCCAGGGGCTGAAGGTGGTGTGCGTCTTGCTGAACATCTCCTCTTTATAGCGCGTGTAAGAATCCCACAATTCCTGCGCCTTCTCGTCGACGGGACTCAACTTCCACTGCTTGAGCGGGTTCTGCCGGCGCGCTTCAAACCGCTTTGCCTGCTCGTCTTTGGAAATCGAGAACCAGAATTTGATGATCATCACGCCGTCTTCGTAGAGCATGTGCTCGAATTCCGTCACCTGCTGCAAAAAGCGTTGGTGATCCTTCTTGCTGCAGAAGCCCATCACCGGCTCCACGACGGCGCGGTTGTACCAACTGCGATCGAAGAAGACGATTTCCCCCTTGTTCGGCAATTGGCGGATGTACCGCTGGAAGTACCACTGTCCCTTCTCTTCGTCGGTGGGCTTCGGCAATGCCACGACCCGCATGGCACGCGGATTCAAATGCTCGGTGAACCGGCGAATGGTGCCGCCCTTGCCCGCGGCATCGCGTCCTTCGACCAGAATCGCCACCCGCTGTCCGCCGGCTTGCACCCATCGTTGCAAGCGCACGAGTTCAACTTGGAGCCCGCGCAGCTCCTCTTCGTACAGGAGGGTTTTTTTGACCTCCTCGATGTCCATCTCGTTGGATTTGAGCAGTTGCAGAAGTCCCCGCTTCGTCGTGACTCGTCGCAGGTCCGCCTCGGTCAGCCCATTCGCGGTGCGATCCGGACGTGAGCGGCGATACCCATCACCTTCCTGAGGAACGGCTACGGGAATAGCCTCCAGGTCTTCCGGGGCGACCTGGCCGTTTCCCTGCGCGATCTCCATCGGCCTACCCTCGGCGGGGTGCTCCTTACCCGCTCGTATCTTGTCGGTCCTTCGATTCTCGCTTGCCATCCGAAGCCCCTTCCCGCCGGTTCGCCCGGCCCGCTCAAAAGGCGACGCTTCGATCGCGTTCCGCCACTGCCTTGATGTAATCCGGCATGCCCTTGATCGTGGCGCCCGCCACTAAATCACCTTGCCCGATCTGTCGCGCCACCGCGCAGGCACCGCAGACCCAGATCGGAATCCCGGCCGCCTGCACCGCTGCCAGCAAGTCCTTCAGCGGCGTGAGGTTCACCCCCACGACATGGTCCGCCGACCCCTTGCGGGCCGACGTGACCGCCTCGTTCCATAACCACAAGACGACATCATGCCCCTGCTCCTTGGCCGTCTTAGCCGCCATGAAGGGCAGGGTCGCCATCGTCGGATCATCCGTGCCACGACTTCCGGAGACAATAAACGTCGCCATCATCGCTCCTTTATGCCTGCCAGTTTCGTCCCTCTTCCGCCGCCCAAGCTGGGCCCTCACGAAAGAGAGGCGACCACACGTGGTTACTTCGCCAAACTCCGGATATAGGCAATCAACTGCCAGACCTGATCATCAGGCAACCCGGCAAACGACATCATGCCCGTGCCCGGCGAGCCGTTCTTGATGATCCAGAGCAATTGTCCGTCCGGAATGTCTTTCATCATGGAACCGCAGGTGAAGTTTCTGGGCGGCGGGATCAACGCCGCACCCATGAACCCCTGTCCGTTGCCCTGCTCGCCGTGACACATCGCGCAGGCCACCGGTTGAGCGGTCTGCAGAAAGAGCGTCTTGCCTGCCTTGATCGTGGCATCCGTGGCAGGGAGCGGATTGGTCTTCGCCAGGAAGTCCGCCGGCGCCTTGGCGGTCTTTCTCGGCTGCGGACAGACTCCCGATGGTCCGCCGCCCACCGCCGCCTGGGCCATTTCAGCTCCGCCCTTGAAGGTGGCCCGCAGATAGGCCATCACGTCCGCCACCCCCTGCTGCCCGATGGTCAAGCCCCAATAGGGCATATTCGGCGATTTGCCCATCGCCGCGCCGCCATGGTTGATCACATTGTAGAGATAGTCGGTCGGCACCTTGTCGAACGGAATGTTGGCATGGATGGCCGGTTTCGGCTCCAGCCCTGAAGCAGCCGGCCCGTCGCCCTTGCCCGTCATACCGTGACATTGCGCACAGTATTCCTTATACAGGACCTTGCCGCGATCCACGCTGGCCATCCCGAACTCCGGAGCGTTCCAGGGTTCGTAATACTTGAAGTCCTTGACCCCCTGCACCATGAGGTAGCCGATGACGGCCCGCAGTTGTGGCTCCGTGGCATCGGCCAGGAACTCCCCATTGTGGACCGTAAAGTCTTGGGGGTTTTGCCCGAAGCGGAAGAGCCAATCCTTGTCATACCGTTGCCCTGCCGTCACCAGCGAAGCACTCTGGGGGCCGCCGATGACCTTGCCGTTCTCCTCGACCTGATGGCAGCCCAGGCACGCGTGGGCCTTATAGGCCATGCCGCCGAAGGTCGCATCGAACTTGCTCACCTTGGCCAAATCGAAAGCTCCGACCGTGACCCGCGGATCTTTGTTATGTTGCTGGAAGTAGTCCGCGATTGCTTCGGCCTCCGCATCCATCACGACCGGATGCCGCATCGGCCCTTCGCCCAAATCCCATCGATACCCCTTTTCGTAGAGTGGCGCCTCTTTCCCGGTCAGCCATCGGATGAGCCATGCTCGTTGATACTTGCTCCCTGCCCAGATGAGGTCCGGCGCCTTGAGATTAAATCGCGAATCAGGCTTGCCCTCCAGCCGGTGGCACCCGGCGCAGTTGTTCTGGATCAGCTCCTTCGCGCGATGTTGGTCGCTCCCGAACAACAGCCGCGGAAACGACGCCAACCCCACCACAAGCACCAGCGCACAGCCGATCATCGCCGTCCGACGTCGAACCATGATTCACCCCTTGTTAGAGCCCGCTCTGCGAACGTTACTTGGTCGAAAGCCAGGCGTGGATATCCGCGATGTCTTGATGACTGAGCACCGCCCCCCAAGCCGGCATCGGTCCCCGGCCATGGAGTACCGTTTCCCAAAACGCCCCCTCATTCTTCAAGATTCTGTTGCGCGCCAGTTTGGGCCCGGCGCCGCCCATGGCGCCCTCACCATGGCAAGCCTGGCAGTTCCGCGCAAAGACTTCGGCGCCCCTTCCCGGTACCCCGACAAGCGGACCATCACTCGCCTGGCTCAGTGCTTCCGCCGGTGCCGTCAGTGCCAATTCTTCCTCGATAGACGGCACGTGGTCCGGCGCGCCGGGGTGGTACCGGGCCGTCACGAACTGGAGGACCGCCGCCGCTTCCTCCTTGGACAGGTCCGCGCCCCAATGCCTCATCTTCTCAACCGTGACCTGCCATCGATCCGGCGGCAACCGCTGCTGCACGATCAGATCCGTCGTGTGGCAGACGGCACAACGGGCATGAATCAACGTCGCGGCCCGGCGAGCCTGCGCCGGTTCGACCGTCGGTCTGTCCTCTTCCTGGGCATCCGTCGCCATCACCACCCCCAGGATACCCAACAGAACGATGGAGAATGCCGACAAAGCCCGCCCCGCGAGGCCGCAGCGAACGAACGCCCGAGGCGTACGGTTCGCGCAGGTGGAGGAATTGTGCAGCATGCTCATGCCGCCACCGTCACGGACAGGCGGTCCCACCCGTTCCACAGAAAGCCGCCCGGATTCCAGGGGCTTCTCTCCGGCTGTTGAATCCCCTGCGCATCCGTGGCTCGGCAGAGAATGGCCGTCGGTCCGACCTGGCGCGCGTTCCACAGGTATTGCCATTGCCGCCAGGCATAGGGTTGTTCTTCACCCACTAAACGAGCCGGCTCCCAGGTCTTCCCGTCGTCGCAGGAGACCTCCACCTTCGCTACGGGCGATTCACCAGCCCAGGCCACCCCTTGGATCGTCACCGGCCCCACCTTCAGCGTATCCCCTTCGCCGGGCGCGGCGATGAGCGACTTCACCGGCATCTGCTCCACCGGCACCATCGCACTCCCAGGAAGCCCCGATGTGGGATGCACAGCCGTCTCCGGAATGCGATAGGCCTGTTGCATGTAATACCCAGGCGTTTCATCCGCACGCAGGGTGATTTCGGTCAGCCATTTCATGCAGGACTCGGCCATCCACCCGGGGGTGATGACGCGCAATGGCGCACCATGCAGCAGAGGCAAGGGCCGGCCGTTCATTTCATAGGCCAACAGGGTGTCGGGATGGAGGGCCTTGTGAATGGGGATACTGCGTGTGAACAGGGGCACGGAGGGAAGGGCTGGTCGATCCGCGCCTTGAAGCTGAACATGGAGGCTCTGCGGCTTGACGCCGGCGCGCTGCAGCACGTCGCGCAACCGCACGCCGGTCCATTCCGCATTTCCCACTGCGCCCCGCTCCCATTGCACGCCGGGAACCTTGGGGCGATGGTGCGCGCGGCCGTTGCCGCTGCATTGCAACACGGCAGTGATAGTGGCCGGTTCAAACTGTTTGAGTTCCGGCAGGCTCAGGGTCAACTCGTCCTTCACAAGACCCTTCACGGTCAGACGCCAACTCTCGGGTTGGATCGCTTCCGCACTAGGCGGCCCGAAGTGGCTACGCACGAAAAATCGCTCATTGGGCGTCAACCGGGACATGAATTCCCGCGCCGGCGTTTCTGCGTCGAACGGCCGGGAGACTCGAACGGTAAGCGGGCCGCTCGCCTGCCCGGTCGCCGCGCCTTGGCTGTCGGCGAACGCTCGTTCGATACCGCCGGCAACCAGACTCGTCCCGATGCCTTGCAGCACCCTTTCAAACAACACTCGTCGCGTCACTGTCACGGGTGTCCCTTCGTCAGGATGGAGTGGTCGGCTGGGCATGGGGATTCAACTCGATCGCCACCTGAACCGGCACCACGATCGACTGGTGCACCGTACAGGCATGGGCGACTCTCAACAAGCGCTCCTTCAATTCTGGCGTGATGCGATGAGGAAGCCGAATCGAAAGATGGATGCTCCCGACTCGATGGGGTCCCTCCGCCATCGTCCACTCTGCCTCCACCTTCAGGCCTTCACGAGAGATGTCGTGTCGCGCGCAGAAGTTGCCCACGAAATAGCCGACGCAGCTGGCCACCGAACCGACGAACAGCTCCACAGGACTCATGCCCGCGTCGGCGCCCCCGTCTTCGACCGGTTGATCCGTGACGATCCTATGCCGGGCGCTCACAATGTCGTAGCGTGTGCCGCCCTGATAGGCCACGCTGAGTTTCATGTCTTCTCCTCCACCCACCCCCACTCAATAGGGCACATCGGCCGGCTTGCCGCCCTGCGGCCAATCAGTCGTCTTGCCGGGGAAATCCGGTCGAGGCTGTCCATTGATGTAGGCGGCGACGTCGTAGGCCTCATTGTCCGAGAGCGCCCAGCCTCGCGTGCGAGGCATATTAGCCTGAATGAAGGAGGCGGCGACGGACAACCGAGCCATCTCGGCTCCGCGATTGTAGGAGCGGTCGCCCCACAGAGGCGGCGCGGCGTGAGTGCCCCGTCCATCGGCACCGTGACAGAACGCACAACGGGTCGTGAAGACCTTCGCCCCGTTCCCGACATCCGGCGGCCTCGTCGACTTGATGGGGGGAATGCCTCGCCAGGCCATTCGGCTTCCCTCCGGCACATCCTTTGAAAGCCAGTCGATGTAGGCGACGACGGCGCGCAGCTTATGGCTGTCCTGCGGAATCGGTTTACCGTTCAGCCCGCGCTCGACACATTCGTTGATGCGATCGGCCAAGGTGAGGACCCGCCCGGCCCGCCGGCTCATCTCCGGATAGACCCGCGACAGCCCGACGAAGGGCGCGGAGTTAGGATCGAGACCGCCGTCCAAGTGACAATTGGCGCAGGTCAGCGCATTACCGACGTAGGGCGCGGCATAGTCTTGGGTGTGAACGACGATCTCATAGCCGAGCCTGATCTGCTCGCCCCGCTGTCCGCCGGGGATAGACTCGGGCGACGGGTGGCTGAACAGGGCATCCAAGGGAGGTTGCTTGTCGTCGCGGAGTTCCATTCGGCTCGCCTCGTGCGGCTCCTGCGAACCAGCGCAACCGCCACCCCACGCTACAGTCACGAGAAAAAAGGCCAGAAAGATTCGCATGGACCAAAGCTTACGCAAGGTGTGTGCCATCATCCTGTTGCATCTGTGGGCAAACCCTGGCTGTTTTTACGTATCAGACCAAAATCTTTTCATGCGCTGGCGACAAAGGCAACAGCCACCTCGGACAGACTGCCGCACCGCGCTACAGTCTGGGTGCAAGGTAGATCTGCCCGTATGGGCCAATTTTCTGGAAAAGGATTCAGGTTCCTAACTGTGGGCCCGCACCCAGCGCACGATGTCCGGCAGACCCACGGCGCCCGCCTGCCGAGCCACCTCCCGTCCACCACGGAAGAGGATGAGGGTTGGAATGCTCACGATGCCGAACCGCGCCGCCAAGGCCGGTTGTTCCTCCGTATTCACCCTGGCGAGCCGCGCACGGGGCTCCAGCGCCTTCGCCGCCTGTTCGAAGGCCGGCGCCATCACGTGACAGGGGCCGCACCACGAAGCCCAGAAATCCACTACCAGCGGGATGGCGGAGCGGGTCATATGGAGATCGAACTCCGCTTCCGTGAGCCCGATGGGATGGCCGGCGAAGAGGGCCTTATGACAACTCCCGCAACGGGGCCCCTCGCTGAGGCGTGCAGCCGGAACGCGATTGATGCCGTCGCAGTGGGGACAGATGATATGTAGCTTGTCGGGCATGGAAGAACCGGCGCCCTACCGTTTCAACGAGCGGATGTA
The DNA here is from genome assembly GCA_015709715.1 of Nitrospira sp. Taxonomy (NCBI): domain Bacteria; kingdom Pseudomonadati; phylum Nitrospirota; class Nitrospiria; order Nitrospirales; family Nitrospiraceae; genus Nitrospira; species Nitrospira sp. The sequence goes on along the minus strand of CP054184.1, from coordinate 2,770,949 downwards.
GGCCAGGATGTGGGCCAATTGCTGCTCATCGTACATGGCATAGCCGGTCATGGCCGTGCCCGCCCTCCCTTCCACGATGACCTTCCGCAACTCGGCATCGGCTTTCGATTGGGTCTTGCCGCTGGTCAGATCCGCCGGAGGCGGCGTGAGATAGGCGCCCATCTCACTCTTTCCGTCCCCCGCAGCGCCATGGCAATGCTGGCAACTCTCCAGGTACAACTTCTTGCCCATATCCGAGCTACCTACTACCGACGCAGCCCACACAGAAGACCCAAACGTAAGCAATGCGACGGCTACAATCCCGGCCCCCCATTTCATCTGCATCGACATCCTCCATCGAACACTGTTCTGATTCCATCGGCGACCTGTGCCTCCCGCTAGGTCGCCCGCTTCAAACTCAGCATGTAACTGGTGAGGTCGTTCAGCTGTTGGTCGGTAAGCGGGAATTTCGGCATGAACGATCCCGGCGCCACGGACTGCGGATCGCGGAAATGTTTGAGGTGCCACGCGCGTTCGGGCCTCGTGTCGCCCACGGTCGAGAGGTCCGGCGCCACGGCTCCCCCCTCGCCGTGAATGCGGTGACAGCCGGCACAACCGAACTGGGCATACACGGCCTTGCCGCGCGCCACGGCCGGATCGGCCCTGGGGACGGCATAGAGGTTCTTGATCGAGATTCCCAACAGCCCGAACACAACCAGCAGGAACAGCAGCCCGCTGCCCAGCGCCACCGGCCGTCGGATCGGATTCCGGACCGGATTGCGGTCGATGAAGGGCCACAAGAACAGGATCAGGATCACGCAAAGCGGGAGAATCCAGGTGGCGAGGGGTTCGAGTGGTCCATGCACGTACTTGAGCAGTTCATAGTAGAAGAGAAAATACCATTCAGGCACGGGCACGAAACTCGTGTCCGACGGGTCGGCCTTATCCGTCAGCGGCAAGGGAATGCCGTATGCCAGGCCCGCGACGAGCGCAAAGACGACGGCGATCACGACGGCGTCCATGTAGACCTGCCGCGGCGCGAAGGTTTCGCTGCTCAACGACGCACGGTCGTCGCTCCAGGGACCGGCCGGCCCCACGCGCCGTAGGATGAAGAGGTGCAGTGCGATTCCCGCAACAATCACCGCGGGCAAAAACAGCACGTGGATGGCGAAAAAGCGCGACAACGTGAGGGCGCCGAGCGTCTCTCCTCCCCGCAGGACCCGCGACAGCAGATCCCCCACCAGCGGCACCGTGCCGACCATATTGATGCCGACCTGCGTCGCCCAGTAGGCGGTTTGATCCCACGGCAGGAGATACCCGGTGAAGGCGAAGGTCATCACCACGAGGAACAGCGCCACCCCCGCCATCCACATGACTTCACGCGGGGGCTTATAGGCGCCGTAGAGGAACGTCTGCAACATGTGCAGGCCGATCGCCACCACCATGGCTGAAGCGCCCCAATGGTGGAGCCCCCGCACGAACCAACCGAACGCCACCTCGGTCTCGATGAAGCGGACGCTGTCGTACGCATGGTCCGGCGTCGGAGCGTAGTAGACCGCGAGGAACATCCCGGTGGCGGCCTGCAGGACGAAGAGGAAAAGAGTGATGGAGCCGAACACGTAGATCCAGCTCGCTCCGCCCGGAATGGGCTCGTCGAGCAACGTGCGCTGGACCGGCTTGAGGTTCAGGCGACTGTCAAGCCAGTTGTAGAGGCGGGAGGCCATGCGGTGCCTTCACAACTCGACGCTGGTCGGCAGGCCGGACTTGAATTCTTTGTACATCACCAAGAGCCGCCCTCCCTCGATCTTCGACGGCAGGACATCCAACGGCCGCGGAGCCGGACCGCCGGTCACCCGACCGTTGACGTCGAATGAACTACCGTGACAGGGACAGAGAAATTTTTGCGCGCCGTCGTCCCACCGATACCCGCAGCCCAGGTGCGTACAGATCGGGGAAAAGACCTGGACCTCGTTCTCGGAACGCCGGACGGCCCACACTGCCTTTTGCGCCTTGGTTTCCATCCAGCCGTCGCGCAGGGTCGTGACATGGTCCAACTGCGTGGGGCGGCCGAGCGGCAACTCCGCCACCCCGCCGACATCCACCCAGTCGCGTTTACGCCTGCTCAAGACGGGCGAAATCAGCGAGCCCAGCAAGGGGACCGCCAACCCCATCCCCACGAAGCCCGCGGCGGCCAACGTCACCCAATGGAAAAAAGTCCTCCGGGTCCCAACGGGTGTCGAGAACCCTCCGCTCGGCAGTTCGGATTCCGTCACAACGCTCCTCTCGCGCCGTTATGGCGTGGCGTTCTCGATGTCCAACCCAAGCCCGACCCATGCCCGCAGCAGATCATGCCGCGTGACTGAATAGGTCACCCCCCCGTTCCGCCTCACAGGAAGGTTCAACAGCCGCTTCTCCTCCATCATCTTCACTGCCTCATCGATGGAAGTATCCTCTGCCACCGCAATCCGATCCTTCGCCATGATCTGTTCGGCCGTCATCTGACTGAGTTCCTTATTGGCTTGGAGGGCCTTAAGCACATCGAATTCACTGATGAATCCAATAAATTCTCCCTTCGCATCCACGACCGGAGCCCCGGACGTATGGCTCGACAATAACTCCACCGCAATGGCCAATCCGTTCTGGCCTGCACGAAACACCAACTGGTTAGTCCCCACGATCTGGCCCACGGTCTTGAACCCACCAGCCGGCACCCCCGGCGCTTGCATGGTCGACATGTTCGCTCCTTCCCTTTCCGGCCGCTCGCTGCAGCCTTGATGATGGACATCTCCCCTAGCGTTTCCGGCCCCCGCCGGTCGCGCAGGTGTTGATTCCGAACAACGTCCAAGCCGGGCAGAACCCGATCACTCCGGTCACCAACGCGATCGTCCCCACCGCCAGCGTGATGCCCATCCCCACCGGCGGAAGCCCGGCAAAGGCCCCGATTCCAATCAACAGCACCCCCAACACGATCCGAATCGGCCGCTCGATTCCTCCCACATTGCATGTCATGGTAGCCCCTCCTCTTTCTGATCGACTCCCTATCTCTTTCGAGTACCGAACGAAAAAAAGGATTCGCGCGCCACACACATTACTTGGTGACGAAGCGGTACATGTCATGACAGGTGGTGCAGCGGGCCGTCATGCTCGAGAGCCGCGCGAGCAACTGCGGCGACGACTCGCCCTGGACGACGGCATCGGCCAGGTTGTCCATGTCTTTATGAATGGACATTCCCATCTGTTTGAAGGCCAACGGCAATTTCAGCATGACGGCGGGACTCACGTCTGCCGACATCTGCATGCCCGCCGCCCTGGCCGCCCCTTCCGCCGGCTTGAGGTTTTGGTCCGGGCTGCTCAGCGCCGTGATCACGCCATGGACCGCTTTGAGCAACTGTCGCATCTCTTCCAAGATCAGGTCGCGTTCGGCAGGGGCCAACACGATCTCCGTCCGTCGATCCAATCCCGGCCTGGTCTGCCCTTGAACGAAGAGGACCACGACCGCCACCATTGTGATGCCCCACAACACCAACGCCCCCACGCCGAGTTTTCGCCAGGTCATCGACCACACCCCATCACACGATGGTCGGTTCGAGCGTCACACGGGTCTTCATGGAATTGGAGATCAGACAGTTCGCCTCGGCCTTCTCGATCAGGTCCTTGGCCTTGACGGAATCCGCCCCCGGCGCAAGGGTGATCGTCGGACGCAGGACGATGGTCGTGACCTGAAACTTACCATCCACCAACTCCAGCCGCCCCTCGGCCTCGCTCTCGAACGCTGTGAACGCCAACCCCGCCCGTTCCGCGACGGCGAGGAAAGTCGTCATCAAACACATGTTGGCCGATGCCACGTACAGGTCCTCCGGTGACCAGATGCCTTCGTGCCCCTTGAATTCCGGCGGCGTGGCGACCTGAATGTCGGGCTTGCCCTCACAGGTGATCGTGCCCTTCTTCTGCTCCGTCCACTTCACTTTCGTCCGATAGGTGTAGACCTTACTGCGAACCTCCATGCGTCCTCCCTTATCGCCGCGATTCGGCGCAGCCCCGCGCCTGAGTCGACGAATGACTATAAGTCGTACCGACCGGTCGCCTCCGGCTGGTACAGCACCTCGCGAATACGCACCGTTTTGAGACCGACCGGCACCGGCCAATCCACCGTGTCGCCGGCTCGACAGCCCAACAGGGCTGTTCCGATCGGCGCCAAGACCGAGACCTTGCCCTCCGCCATATTGGACTCGGCAGGAAACACCAGCGTATAGGTCTGCTCCTGTCCGCTCTCCATGTCCGTGATGCGAACCCGCGAGTTCATCGTCACGATATCGTGAGGAATCTCCTGCGGGGTTACGACGTGGGCGCGATCGAGTTCCTGCTGCAATTGCTCCAACAACTCACGATCCCGACTCTTGGCATGGATACGCGCCGCCACCAAACCCTGGAGCCGAGTCAGGTCGTACTCGGTAATGTAGATGTCACGCACGGTCATGGTTCCACTCCTCTGATGTCTTCCAAACCAAGTTCCTGCGGCACCACCCGCCGGTGGCCCGGCTCGAATTTCGGCGCCTTGACCGTCAGCACCGGGCAATGCGCCCGTCGCAAGACCGCCTCCGCCACGCTGCCGAATGGGCGCTCTGGGCTCGCACGCCGTCCATGGGTTCCCATCACGATGAGATCCGCATGGTGCCGCAAGACACCGGCCAGGATCGCCTCGGAGGGGATGCCTCCGGAAATCTCGACCTCGGCCGGTAACCCATACGAGGTGATCACCTCCTTCAGTTCCACGAGGTGTTGATTCCAATGGTCTCGCTTGCGCGCCTCCTGTTCGATCACGCCAAGGCCACAATCCAGGTCGTAACAGACCGGCTCCAGGACATGCATCAAGATCACTTTCGCGCCGAGCCCGTTGGCAATCTGGATGGCGTATTCCACGGCACCCAGCGAGGGAGCGGAAAAGTCCAACGGTGCAAGAATGTTTCGAATCGGGACATGGGGCGTGGTGTCGATCGGCCTATCCACTTCCGCCCGCAGCCCCGGCACGGCCAACACCGGACAGGGGCTTTCTTTCACGACCCGCTCGGCGGTCGCGCCGATGAGCCCATACAGCCGGTTGGTCCGACCCTGGACACCCAACACGACGAGGTCGACTTCGCGCTCCCTGGCGGCAAGGCCGATTTGGACCAGCGGATTCCCCAGGACCTGACGCACCAGCACCTGCAAACCGCTTCGCGCCATGAAGTCACGCACCTGCTCCAGGCGACGCCCGGCCTCGCCCCTGGCTCGCTCCACGGCCAGGATACTGTCGGTCTCACCGCTCGACGCCGGCGGTGCCTCGATCACATGGAGCACGTCGATAGTCGCATCCCAGGCCGTAGCCAGATACATCGCATACTCTTGCGCGCGCAACGCATCATCGGAAAAGTCTGTGGCGAACAGGATCCGCTTCAACAGTGGCGTACTCATGGTTGCTCCTGTGGAACGGGTGAGCGACTCGCTCCTGCACGAAACCGCTCCGGAATCGCCGCAGCGAGCCGGTCGATCAAGGAGCCAAGCGCTTAGGTGATGGTGACACGAGAGACGGCGATGATCGCCTGACGTTACCTTGCCCTTCAGGCAAGACAGGTGCCAGGTCTTCAGCTTCCTTAATGTGAGTGGAAGTCCGCCCCGGATGTTGATTTTCTACCAGGCAGCCCGAGTTGCAGGGAAAAGGGCTGTTGCCATTTGCGGCAATAGCCCTCCTCCGGGTGAGGCAATACACCCCGCTGCACCTAGACCACCTGCGCCTCGTCTGTTTCATTCTGCGCCATAACGGCGCCGAGCAGTGAGGCCGCTTGCTGTTCGGCCACGGCCGTTCGAAGATGGGCCACGAGAGGCGTGGCCTGATGACCGAGCCGTTCGATGGTGTTCAGGACGCGCTCAGGGCTTCCCCAATCGCTCCACCAGATATTCTTCATCTCCAGCACCGCCGTTTCGCCCGGCACATGCGCCAGGAGATCGCGTGAAAAGTTCGCCGTCGGCATACGTTCATAGATTGCGCGCAACACGTCCGCCTCCTTCGGCGTATCGATCACCTCGGCCAGGCGCTCGAAGAGGGCCATCATCTTCGGCAGCACCCGCAGGCCCAGCTTCCAAAACGTGTCGACCTTTCCCGCCATCATGAACGTATTCCACAAGGCGCCGGACGCATAGGCCAACTGCGCCAACGCCGGCTCCGGCTTCTCCAAAAATGTCTTGACCGCCAGGACGGAGCGAGCGCCGAAACCGATCAGCTCTCGATCGGGCTTGATCCATCCGTATTCCGTTTCCGGTCCGTTCGGGCGGGCGGCAAGCAGAACCACCTTCGCAGTCAACTCCTCTGCCGCCCGAACCGCATAGAGCACTTCGCCCAGAAACCGTTCCTCCGGATACACAAAATGATCGGACGGAGCAATCAGTACCGTCCCCTCCGGATCGCGCGCCCGGATGTAGGTCAAGGGCAGAAAAATCCCCGCCGCCGTATCGACGTTGCGCGGCTGCACCAACACCATCCCGGGATCCCGTTCACCGATCTGTCCCCAGGCCTCCCGATGTCCTCGGCCGACCACCACGACCGTCCGCGCCGGACTAGCAACCTGCATCGTGCGGTCGAGGGTATGCTGGAACAACGACCGCGTTCCGATAAATCGGCAGTATTGTTTGGGCACGCTCCGGCCCAGCCACCGCTTGATGACCGGTTGCATCCGTATGCCCTCTCCTCCTGCCAACACGATCGACCACCGCCGTCCTCCCGGCTCCAATCCCTCACGCATCGTGACCTCCTTCCAACGCACGAACCCGTCGCGGCCCTAGGGCCGTTCGCGATCGCCGTCACCACCGCTCTCCCGCTCAGGCCTCAGGGGAATGCCGATCAAGGCGGACTGCTTCCGATCGAGAAGCGACACCCAACGCACGACACCCCACACACAGAGGGTGATGCCCCCCAGAGCCAACAGCGTCACCATGACCGACTACTCGGACAGATCCAGCAACGAGATGCCCCAGAACACTATGACCCCCATGGCGGCAATGACCAGCAGCAACAGCAACGTGGCCGGCGCCATGGCGACGTACCCCTTCATCACATCCACTCCTCCCTCTCCGATCATGAAGCCATGTGGTCGATGCGTTCGTCGGCACACAGTAGCCGGACAAGATGAACCAGCGATGAATCGCGCATGAAAAAGCGCTTCATGTTGAGAGGCCTACGCGGCGGACAGGGTCAACGTAAACACCGACCCCTTGCCCACTTCGCTCTCCACGGCGATCGTGCCGTGGTGGGCTTCCACGATTTCCTTCACGATGGGGAGGCCGAGGCCATGCCCGCCGGAATCCCTGGCGCGGGCCGGGTCGGTGCGATAAAAGGGCTCGAACAGATAGGCGAGGTGTTCCCGGGCGATGCCCTGCCCGGTATCGTGAACGGCCACATGGACCTCGTCGCGAACGCCGCTCAGGCGCACCGTGACGGTGCCGCCGGGATCGGTGTACCGCAAGGCATTGTCCAGCAGATTGATGAACACCTGCTTCAGGCGCTCCGCGTCGCCCAGCACCGGCCTGACCGGCTGCTCATCCAACACCAAGGTCAGGTTTCGGTCCTCGGCGACGGGCGTCAAGTCATCGATCAGCTCACGCAACAGCGGCTGCAGCGCCAGAGGCGCCAACTCCACCGGCGGGCGATCGCCGGCAAAGCGCGCGAGCGTGAGCAGGGAGCGGGTGAGCACGATGAGTCGCTGCACTTGGTCGAGATTCGACACCAACACGTCGCGATAGTCCTCCGCCGACCGCGAGCGCTGCAAGGCCACCTCCAGGTTGCCCTGCATGACGGTCAACGGCGTCTTCATCTCATGCGCGGCGTAGTCCGTGAACCGCCGCTGGCTTTCGGAAGCGCGCTGCAGGCGGTCGAGCATCGCGTTGAAGGCCTGGGCCAGCCGCTCGAACTCCTCGAACGGCGCATTCAAATTCACGCGCGAGCGGAGGGCCGATTCGGAAATGCTCTCCGCGGTGCGGCTCAAGGTTTCGACCGGATCGAGCACCTTGCGGGCCAACCAGCCGCTCCCGAACCAGGACGCGGCCAATACCGCCACGGACCCGAGCATGAGCAGGCCCATGAGGCTGCGATGGGTCCGCCGGAAAAAGACCAGGGACTCTTCGGCCTGCAACAGATACCGCACCTCGTCCTGATGCATGATGGGCACGAAGATCTGTCGAACCGGCGCGCCGGATGCGGTTTCGATCGTTTCGTAGACCACTTCGCCGCGTCGGCCCCGTTCGAGCACGGCGGCGTCCACGGAGGGGCGGGGCAGAACGGCGCTACCCTTCCACACGACGGTCCCGTCGAGCGCCAGGATGTGAACCGAGTGGGAGACCTCCCGCAACTCCTTCATGCGCTCGTCGGCCACCTGCGCACCGCGCGGCACGACGATCTCGTGGTCCGAGCGCTTCATCAAGTCGGGCCGCTGCTCGATCAGCTCGGCCAGCGTGTCGGCGAACCCGAACAACCGGCCGTCTACGTACTGCTGCAGCAGGCTGTGAAAGCCCGTGTAGACCACCACGTTGAAGCCGCCCAGCAGCGCCGCGATCAAGGCCACCGTGTAGAGCCGGAATTGGGTGCGGAAACTGCTCACTCACCGGTCTCCAGCTTATAGCCCACGCCGCGCACGGTGGCGATCAAGGGCGAGGAGAAATCCCGATCGATCTTGACCCGCAGCGACCGAATGTACACGTCCACCACATTGGTCATCGGATCGTAGTTCAACCCCCACACCCGCTCCAGAATCGCCGTCCTGGTCAGCACGATGTCGCGGTTGCGCAGCAGATATTCCAGCAGGGCGAATTCTTTGCTCGTCAGCGTGATCTCCTTGCCGGCGCGCCACACCCGCCGTGAGGCCGGATCCATTTCGAGATCCTTCGCCCTCAAGCGATTGCCGACGTGCGGGCCGCCTCGCCGGAGGAGCGCCCGGATGCGCGCGACCAATTCCGTGAACGCGAACGGCTTGGTCAAATAGTCGTCGGCCCCGGCATCCAACCCCGCCACCTTGTCGTCGACCGTGTCGCGCGCGGTCAGGAGCAGAATGGGCGTCCGGCTGCCCCGCTCACGGAGACGCCGGCACAACGTCAGCCCATCCAGCTTGGGCAGCATCACATCCACGATCAGGAGATCGTAGCTTTCATCCAGGGCGAGCATCAGCCCGGTCTCCCCGTCGGCGGCGATTTCCACCGCATGCTGCTCTTCCTCTAATCCCTTGCGGAGGAATTGCGCCAAATCGGTGTCGTCTTCGATAGCCAGAATACGCATGGTATGCCTCGCATGAATGGGCCCTGAAGGCCCGATCATATCAGGGACAAGCCGACCGTTTCCGCTCCATGAAGGCTTCTTCACCGAGCCTTCATCCCCGCTTCATTTGTGTGTGTTATCAAGAAGGCGAGGACACAGTCCCCAGCGGCAGAAAGGAGATGCTCTATGATGCTCATGCCGTTTCTCCATCCGGCCCTGTTGGTACTCACGGTGCTGTTGCTCGTCACCGTCTTCGCGATTCTGCGATGGACCGCCGACGATTTGTTCTGATGACGAAGCGCGAGACCGTTGCTTATTCGAAGGTCACCATGATCGATCGCACCACCTGGATCAGGCCCCAGAGAAGAAAAAGCCCGTACACGGTCCCGAAGAACCAGGGGAAACTCACGGCCCGGTGGGCCCACCATTGCCGGTGTTGCCGAAAGGCCCAGGAGGGCTCGAAGACGCGCGGCTCATTGGTGTCGTCCACGATCGTTTCGCGATGTTCGCGTAACCGATAGAGCATGCTCACCGGCTTCCGTTCCTGCCAGCCCGGCAAGCTCTCGATGCCCCGCAGTTGCCATTCCCACAACGCGTTCTGGCTCGAGAATCGGCCCAGCACGATGGCCATCTGCGCGCTCATGAGGATGCCGATGCTGCTGAGGAGCACGATGACGACGGTAAAGGGAATGGCTAGGGACTCGCGCGAGACGAGCAAGCCGATGACGGCGACGAAGATGGAATTGGCCGTGAGGTAGTCCGACAACATCGTGTGGTAGTCGCGGACACCCGAGGTCCAGAGCGTGAGCAGGTGGGCGTACTCGGACCGCAGCCGGTCGCACTCCTGTTCAGGGTTCATGGGGCTAGGCTCCATTGGCGGAGAGTCCCGTCAACCGGTACGCATTGCGGAGATACTGGCCCACCATGCGTTGCGTATTGAAGAACGCCCCGTTGATCGCAATCGTGTGTTTCATCACCTCGATGAACCCCTCGCGATCGCGGTAGAAGAGCGGCAACACGCGCCGCTCCAGGCTGTCATACAGCGCCGCGGCATGGACGGCGTCCAGATCCGCCCCCTGAACCGCGGCCGCCTCGCCCTTCGCTCCGATCGCCCAGCCCGTCACGCCCTCGATGTGCCCCTCGACCCACCACCCGTCCAAGACGCTCAGACTGGGCACGCCGTTCATGGCCGCCTTCATGCCGCTGGTGCCGGACGCCTCCATCGGCGGCAGCGGCGTATTCAGCCACACGTCCACGCCCGCGCACAACAGACGGGCCACACCCATGTCGTAGTTCGGCAGATAGGCCACCGGCACCTGTCCCCGCACCTCGTGGATGCGCCGGATCAGCTCCTTGCCGGCCTGATCCTGGGGGTGCGCCTTCCCCGCAAACACGAACTGGATCGGACCGACCTCCTTCGCCAGCCGCCGCAACCGATCGAGGTCGTGAAACACCAACGTCCCGCGCTTGTAGGCCGTGGCGCGGCGCGCAAAGCCGATGGTCAAGAAGTCGCGATCGAACCCGGCGTTGGTTTCCCGATTGACGACATCCACGAGGGCCAACTTCGCCTCGCGGTGGGCGGCCCAAATCTCCGCCCCCGGAATGCTGATGGCATACCGAAGGGACAGCTGGTCGTACCGCCATTCCGGCAAGTGGCGATCATAGAGATTCTGAAAGGAGGGCGCGGCCCAGGTGACGGCGTGCACGCCGTTGGTGATGGAATGGATCGGATAACCGGGATACAACGAATGGGAGACTTCACCATGCCGCATCGCCACTCCATTCACGTAACGCGATCCCCGTAGCGCCAGCAGGGTCATATTCAAGGCGCCTTGATGCTGGCAGGCCTGGACGAGGTCGCACCGGCGGCTCCCCAACACACGATGGGCCAGTTCCGCAGAAAATTGGTCGTGTCCCGCCGGCACCGGTGTGTGGGTCGTGAAGATGCATTGCTCCCGCACCTTCTCGATCATATCCGGCGGCACCTCGCCGTTGTGGGGCCGTGACGCGAGCGCATCCTCCAGCAGGGCCGGCACCAGCAGCGCCGCATGGCCTTCGTTGAGGTGATACCGGAAGATCGTGCCGTACCCCAACGCCCGCAGCATCGCGAAGCCGCCGAATCCCAGCACCAATTCCTGGCACAGCCGGTAATAGGCGTCCCCGCCGTAGAGTGAGTCCGTGATGGAGCGATCGAAGGGACTGTTCTCCGGCAGATCGGTGTCGAGCAGATAGACCGGCAACGCATAGCCCGACATGCCCTTGACCAAGTAGCGCCACGCCCGGATCTGCACCCTTCGCCCCTCGATCTCGACCGACACCCGTTGATCCAGTGGGTCGACGAAATCGTGCACCGCCCAGGCCACCGGCTCCTCCGATTGCCACCCCGTCCGATCGAGACGCTGATAGAAGTAGCCGCGCCGATGCAGCAGCGTGACCCCGACCATGGGCACCTCCAGATCCGCCGCGGACCGTAACGTGTCCCCCGCCAGCACCCCGAGCCCTCCGGCATAGGTCGGCATCAGGGGATTGAGCCCGATCTCCATCGAGAAGTACGCCACTTGCGCCGTCGACTGCGGGACCCGTCCGTCCACATTCACCTCGTCACGTAAAGCGGCCTCGCACCCATTCGCCGAGATAATGCGTGATCGCCACGACACAGAATCCGATCAGTAGATGTTCGCCGATGACTTTCCACGGGGAAATCCGTTGCGCCCGCGCCAAGCCGTAACTCAACACCGCCAGCAGCGAGAGTCCCCAGCCCAGGCAGACGAGGACGGCCAAGTCCAGCGGCAAGAGGAAGACCGGCACGACGAAGGTGCTCGCAATCACAAATTTGGCCGCGAAGGCCGCCAACGTCGATTCCCAGATTTCGACCACGCTCCCGTGGTTCTTGGATTCTTCCGCGATGTGAATCCCCAGCGCATCCGACATGGCATCCGCCACCGCGATGGTCAAGATGCCGCCCAGCACCACGGCCTTCGAGTGCGTACCCGCATGCAGCCCCACCATCAGCCCCAAGGTCGTGATGACGCCGGACGTCAGGCCGAAACTGAGGCCGGTTTTCAGCGAGGTGCGCATTCCGCCGCTCCGTTCTTTCCGCCGCCGACACAGGCCGTCATCCATTGTGCCGTCGCGCGCAACATCGTCTCGACCGCCCGATTGGCCGCCAGGACTCCGCCGTAGGCATCCTCACTCGGGGCCGATTCCACAGCCTCGAAACTCCTCGTCTCCACCACCCGCTGCTCTTTCAGGTCAACCAGCTGCGCCCGCCAACGGACGCGCATCCGGCTCGGTCGTTCGAGAAACTCCTGCTGCAACAGCAGGCCGGACAGATCCAGCCGATAGTCTCCGCGCACCGTGGTCGGCATGGCCACCACCGCGCGCCAGAGTCCCGTCGTTTCCAATGAACGGACCAGGAGGGGCTGCAGCATGCGGGCCGGCGCATCGGCCCATTGATTCGTGGCGTAATACCGTACTTCCGACGGCCGCTGCACGTAGGCCATGCGCGCCTGATCGAATCCCGCTTCCGTCTGGGGAAGGTCTACGAGCAGGACACCATGATCGACGGGCTGAGCCGCCCGCTCATGGAGATTCCAGGCCGCTTCGTCGGCCATCAGCACATAGGTACGGACAGGGCCGTCCGTGGAAGGGCTCAAGGCACAGGCCGTCAAGACAAGACCCAGGAACAAGACGCCCGCGCCGCGCAGGACCGAATGGTTCACCACCGACGCTCCCCTCATTCTCCCGGCCCCTTCGAGGTCGACGGACGGCCGAGGACCAGGACGTTCGGTTGCCGCTCGACCTGCTGTGCCACCCTGGTCAAGGTTGCGGTGAGTTGCCGCAATTCACCGATCAGCAAGCCGGTATCCGCCAAGGTCTGGCGGGAGAATCGCTCGAGATCGGGCTTGCTGGCTCCAACCACCTCCCCGACGGATCGGCTCGTCTTGGCCAGTTCCTCCGCCATGACCTGGAGGGCAGCCGTGCTTTTATTGAGACGCTCCAGCAACATCGGCAACTGCTTGCCCATCTGCTCGGCCAGGCGCGCAGCCTGTTCAGCCGCCGCCGCCGCGCTTTGCAGGCCGCGATCGACCTCGTGGCCGTGCGCCGCCAGCAACCGCGTCACTTCGGACAGGTCCTTCAGCATCTGCCGCAACGCCCGCCGGTTTTCCTCGTCCAACGCGGAGGAGGCATTCTGAGCCAACCCATTCAAATTCGCGACCAGGCTCGCCAGGCCCTGCTCCGACAACAGTTGCGAGAGCGCGCCGTCCAGCCGTCCGGCCAGCGAGGGTGCACTGGCGATGATCGGATAGGGTAGGCCCGGCGCGGCGGCGAGCGAAGGGGCTTCGCGGCTCCCACCGGTGAGATTCAGCGTCACCAGCCCCGTCAACCCCTGTGTCACCAGCAACGCCTGCGTATCGGTCTTGATGGGCGTGCCCCGCACGATGTCGAGCGTCACCCGCACCTCTTCCGAGTTGTCCGGGTTGAGCACGACCTCCTTGACCCGCCCGACATCCACGCCGCGATACTTCACGGTGGAGTCCACGCTCAGCCCCGCAACCGACTCACGCGTATAGACGTAGTAGCGGTCATACGCGCCGCGATAGTCCGTCTTGCCCAGCCACAGAATGACCCCCAGCACCGTCGCGCCCAACAGCACGACGAAGGCGCCCACGACCACATAGTTGACCTTCGGCTCCATCGGCCCCTCTCAGCCCTCGTGCAAGACCGACCCGGCGTAGTTCGCCCGAGCAGCCCGTCCACGCGGCCCATGGAAATAGTCGCGCACGACGGCATCCTCGGAATGCGTCAGCTCCTCCATCGTGCCGATGCCAAGAATCTTGCCGTTGCCCAACACCGCCACCCGATCGGCCACTCGCCACAAGGAATCCAAATCATGCGTCACCATCACCACCGTGAATCCGAGCAGCCGCTTCAGATGGAGCAAGAGTTCGTCGAATCCATCAGCGATCATCGGATCGAGGCCCGCCGTCGGCTCGTCGAGAAACAACAACTCGGGATCCATCACGATGGCCCGCGCGAGGGCCGCGCGCCGCTTCATACCGCCGCTGAGTTCGCTGGGGAACTTCCGTTTGCTCTCCTGCGGAAGCCCCACGAGGGCAACTTTCAACGCCACGATGTCCCGAATGGCCGCGGCGTTGAGCCGCGTATGTTCGCGCAGGGGCACGGCGACATTGTCCTCCAGCGTCATGGAACTGAAGAGGGCGCCGCCTTGAAACATCACCCCGAACCGACGATGAATCGCGCGCCCGTCGGAGGCTTCCAATTCGCGGCTGTCCCGGCCGAACAGGCGGATCGTCCCGGAGCTGGGACGCAGCAGCCCGATGATTTCCCGCAGCAGCGTCGACTTACCGCAGCCGTTCCCCCCGGCGATGGCAAACACCTCGCCGCGCACGACCATGAGGTTCACATCGTCGTGCACGACGGCCTGCCCGAATCTGGTCGACACATGGCTCACCTCGATCACGGGCGAGTCCACGGCCTGCGACGGCGCGGCTGCCGGCGATGCCTCCGTCATGGAGGCTCCATCACTCACTCCGTCTCGGAAGGTCACAAGTTCCACCAGTTCAACAGAATGCTGCAGATGGCATCGAAAATGATGACGAGGAAAATGCTCTGCACGACGCTGATCGTCGTATGCCGCCCGACATCGTCCACGCCGCCGCGAATCTGAAACCCTTGATAACAGCCCACCAACGCAATGATCAGGGCGAAGAACGGCGCCTTGGCGATCCCGATCAGGAAATGCCGCAGGGCCACGGCCTCCTCAAAGCGGGACAGAAAGGCCGTGAAGCTCACGCTCAGCTGGTTGGCCGCAATCAGCATCCCGCCGAACACCCCCAGGATGTCGGCATAGACGGTCAACAACGGCAACGTCACGATCAGGGCCACGACCCGCGGCACGACCAGCAGCTCGATCGGCGACAGGCCGAGCGTCTTCAGCGCATCCAACTCCTCTGTCACCTTCATGGTCCCGATCTGCGCCGCATAGGCCGAGCCCGACCGCCCGGCGATCAGAATGGCCGCGATCAGCGGGGCGATTTCGCGCAACAGCGAAATACCCACCAGGTCCACGATGAAAATATTGGTGCCGAACTTCCGCAACTGTTCCGCGCCTTGATAGGCGATCACCACACCGATCAAGAACGTGAGCAGACCGGTGATGGGCAGCGCGTTCACGCCGTCGAGCCGCAGGCGGTGGAGACCGGTTCGCCACCGCAACCTGGCCGGTCTCCTGACGAGGCGCCCCAATGCGACGGCGCTCTCCCCGAGAAAGGCGAGTCCCTGAAGGCCCCTCTCGCGCAGACGGTGGACCGCCGCGTCGAGCCGCTCGGCACCGTTGAGTCTCGGCGACACGTCCGTGACGACAGCGCTCCAGTTGGATGTGACCAGGCTCAGAAGCTGTTCGTAATCAGACCGCAACCCCTCGATCGTCGCGTCGCACCCCTGCCGCCTGGCATCGGTCACCGCGCGATACAACACGACCGCGCCGCCTGTATCGAAGGCCTCGATCCCGCTCGTGTCGAACCGGAGGGCGCCGCCGTGCGGCCAGATCGTCGCGGCGAGCACCCGCTCCACCCGGCCCAGGCTACGCAAGGTCCAGGCTCCCTCACAACGCACCGTCCCCTGTTCCAGGATCACCCCGGCCTGTTGCGCCCGCTCCTCCATGCTCACACCTGCCCCTGCTCCCGCAGGGCCATGACGAGTTCCCGCTTCGTCATCAGCAGGGCCCCCAATCCGAGAAACAGCGCCAGCAATGTCACGACCTTGCCGACGACTGGAATCATCGAGAGCAGCGAATACAACACCAGGCCGAGCACGAAAGGGCCAGCCGGCGAAGACATCTCGGAGCGGCGGCGGATCAGGAACTGGCCCAGCCAGGTGATGGCATAGACCCGCGCGAGATAGACCGTCGCGCCATACAGGGCCAACAACACCATTCCCACGGGCAGCGCGAACAGGGTAATGAGAAAGCTCAGCGCGAGGAGTGGAATCCCCACGAAGGCTACCGCTCCCCAGCCAAGCGAGGCGCCGGGACGGGCGCGGATCGTCGCCGTCACGCGATCGGTGAACAACGGATAGACGCGGATGAGCAGGAGCCCGAGCATCAGCGTGGCCAGGAAGTTGACGAACTCCGCCGCGATCCGTGCTCCGATGAGGCCGTGACGAGCCCGCTCGATGCTCCAACCTTCGGGAGGCCGGCGATGCACCACCGGCCCACGCACCGTCGCTCCTTCGTCGATAGAGGGAGGGTCCTCGCCCCAATAACGGAGCCGTCCGCCCACGGACGCCTTCGACGTGAGCCGCACGGACTCGGCCGCCACAGCCAGGTCCCGCGCCACCTCGTTCGCGACGGTGAGATGCCAGGCGCCGATCCGCGCATCATGGCCGACGCGTCCCGCCAGCTGCACGTTGCCGCCGCCCGCCAGCAGGTTCTCCTGCACCTGTGCGCGCTCGGTGACCTGCAGGTCGAGGCTCCCGACCGTGGCGTTCCGGCCGATGCTGCCGCTGATGGTGACCTGCCCCCCGGCAATCCGGGCGTCTTGAGCCACGGTGCCGGACAACACGACCTTGCCGCCCATCACGATCAGGTCGCCGTTGACCGTGCCATCCACCAACACGTCGCCGCCCGCGGCATAGACATCGCCGTTCACGAGGCCGGAAATCTCGACGTGCGGCCCTACGGCAAAGTAATCGCCCTGCACGACCTGACCGGCTGGGAGCACGGCTCGCTCCTGCAACGGCATGCGGCGTGACGGCTCATCGGCGTAGGCGGTGGCGGCGACGGCACAGAAGAAGAGTGCAACCGCGAGGATGGTGTGCATGACGGCCCTCCTATGGCGACACCGCAGGGAGGCCTTCGTGGAGTCGGCGACTCCCTCGATCCGATTCAAGCCCCGCTGCGCACCGACAGGAGCCACAAATGTTTGCGGCTCGGTTGGCGAAATTCACGAATCCGCTCCGTCGCGAAATCCGTTCGTTTCTCCAGGGTGACGGCATGTTGCTCTTCGGTCACGACCCTGATGGTGCCGTGCCGGCGCGCAGCCTCGGCCACCGCGTCGGGCGTGGGGAGTTCCGGCACCACATTATCTCGCTTGAGATAATAGACCGCGTCTTCGTTTTTCGGCCAGCCGGGAATGTAGTGGAACAGCGCCGGTTGGCCCTCGCGGGCGAGCAGTTTAATTTCCTCGGTGATTTTCCTTGGCGAGAAGGCCTGGTCGATCGCCGGGAAGACGATGTTCACGACCGTCACCATGAACCCGACCGCCAGGCCCCCGACCATATAGTGCGCCAGGTGCAGACGGGAGCGAATGGCCGCATAGAGCAGCACGCCGGACATGGCGGCGATGACCGCGATAAAGAGCGGCGGCACGAAATCCGGCGGCACGAGCCACCGTTTCTTGAGCAAGAGCGGCCCGATCACGATACCGACGGCAAAGAGGAGGGCCAGTATTCCCAACAACAGCCGCAGCCAGATCGGCATGGGAGTCTGCCGTTCCGGCAGCGACAAGACATGCTGGTAATAGTAGCCGACCATCAACCCGAATCCCGGCACCATCGGCATGAGATAGGGCTCGCGTTTCATGGTGGCGAGGCTGAAGGCGATCAAGAGCCCGAAGACCCAGATCAACGACAGGACCTCGACCGACCGGTTCGGGAAGGGCCGTCGGGCCCAGAACAACAGCAGCGTGGAGGGCAGCAGGATCGACCAGGGGAAAAAGTCGGCCCAGATCATGCCCAGATACCAATAGAAGGGGTGCCCTTCCGGCGGCGGACCGGAGGCGGTGGGGTTCCAAATCACTTTGACCGCGGCGCCGAGATGAAAATGGTGTTGGTACCCTTGGCCCAGCATGCCGGCGTAGGCCGCCATGATCACCAGTGCTCCGGATAACCCGATCCAAAACACCTTGTCCTTGAACATCCGCCAATCCCGCTGGATGACCGCATAGGAGACCATGACCAGCATCGGCAAAAAGAACCCGTGCAGTTCCTTCAACATCACTCCGAGCGCCATGCTCAAGAAACTCAGCAGATACCACCAGGAACTGCGGCCCAGCAGTTGGACGTAGGCCCAGGCGAACAGCGCCAGCGTAATGAAAAAGGTCAGCGTCGAATCGAACAGCACCCGCCGGCCGTACCAGAGAAAGACGTGGCTGGTCGCCACGGTCAAGGCGGCCCAGAAGGCCGCTGTCGAGGACATGAGCCTGGAGGCCAGCACGTAGGTCAGGACAATGGTACCGACGGCGGCGATCGAACCGGGCAGGCGCAGGGCAAGTTCATGGTCGCCCCACAGGGTGGTCGACGCATTGAGCAGCCAGAAGAAGAAGGGCGGCTTGTTGAAGTACGGAATGCCCTGGTACGTGAGGTCGAAAAATTCCTGCCGCCGCCCCATTTCACCTGCAATGCCCGCGTAAAGGCCTTCGCTGCCTTCCAGCAACGAAAACGTGAGATTGGTGAAGAACGCCCAAATACTGACCACGGCCAGCACCACGACTTCGACAGACCGGCGAGTCGCAATATTCGACTGATGCCGTTCATCCAATTCCCCCTCGTTCATCACCCGATCAACCAACACCTCACCACTCCCTCTGCTGGAGGGCATGAGCCCTCTCTCCCGCTACCCACGCCCCGTCATGAGTCATTCGACGCGCCACACACCGCATAAGCCGATCCTGCCTACCAGCCCGCAGACGCCCATAGAAACAACCGCCCTCACGCAAATCCTGGTGCGTCAGTATAAATTTTCGACGGACTGTTTAGAAGACCTTCGTGATGCACCAAGCATCGCAACGGAACAACGTCTCGATCAGGAACGGCAGCATGGCAGATCTCAGAGCAAATGGCCACAGCGTCGATTTCTGAACGGCCCGGATGGACGCCTCGGTCTGGACTATGTTCCGAGCATCATCGTCCTGACCCAAGAGGCACGGCATGCTCGTCACGAATGGCGCATCCTGTCTCTCAAAGCAACTTCGTGGCTTCGGTCGGACGCGGAACCTTGACGACCAACACGCGGAACGGCTTGTCGCTCTGGTTGGACCACCTGTGCGGAATGCGGGCGGGGCTGGAAATGAGCATGTCCGGCCCGACTTCTTTCCTCTCGTCTCCGATCTCGACGATCCCTCTCCCTTCCAGGACGTAGAAGAAGACATCGACGGGCGTCACGTGCTTCTTGAGCGATTCACCCGGTTCTAACGTGATGTGAACTACTTGAGCATGCTCCGTGTCGTACAACCGACTCGCCTTGACCTGATGGGGATTCGTGATGAGGTCGGCCTCTCGCGCGTTGACACTTTCCATTGTCCTCCTCCTTTGACACTCCAATGTACGACGTTCATGAAGCGGCGCTCGACTGTCGCGTGGCCTACGCAGCCTTCCATTAAAACCGGAATCTGACCCCTCCGCCCAATCCGTAATTCGATGCGCCATTCGACAGTCCGACGAGGAACGAACCGGTCAGATGAACGGTGTCGTTGACAATGTAGTTCGTGAGGGCTAAGAGGTCACGGGCGTTGTTCACCGTATTGACCAATGCGCGATACTCTTCATAAAAGACACTCATGTGGAGATTGTCCGTGACGTCGTAGCCGATGCCGATGTCATACCACCACTGATTATTGAAATTCGTGCCCGGTGCATCGCCGATCAGGTTATAGCCTCCGTCAAGATAGGCGAGCCATCGGTCACCGAGGCTTTTGGTCAATTCCAACCCGGCCCCTTCATCGAACTCGCCCGTACCGAGCCCAAGATCGGCATCCGCAGTCGGTAATTTGACCCGCCCCGTCACCGCCACAAGCGGCATGATGGCGTTCTCCTCGATCAGGTAATAGCGGCCACGCAGAATCAGATCGCCAAGACCGCTGTCGGTCGTGGCGCTGGATAACGGGGTAGCACCGGGCCCTTTGCCTCTTCCTGCCCCGCCGGCGAGCGCCGCCGTTGGACTGACCGCGGCACTGTCTGTTCGCGTCGGTATGCCACCCACGAGTCGAACAGCTCCGGTCCCGGAGATGCTGACAAATGGAATCGTCAGGCTGATATCTCCGTCACGAAACACCCGCCGGATCGTCATGGGCGCATACAGAATGTTCGTCCTGGAATCCGCGCCGTATGAACCGCTCGAATAATTGACGGTCGTGCTGACTCGCCATTGAGGGGTTGGTTTGGGGGGCCCTTCGACCTCAGCCGTCGCCCGGTCAACCATCCCTGCGCCGAGCAGAAGGAAACCCATCCCCAAGAAGGCCGCTGTCAGGCTCACACAGATCGATAATCTCCCCACTCCGACTGTCCTGCATCGCAATCCGACCGCTCCCTCGCTGGCTGAATGCATTCCAGCACCTACTCATGGCGCGAGCCCCTTGGTCGGCTGGCGTCGCGCAATGCCACGTCACATATCCCTCCGCACTCAACGACCGCCGCGTTCGGTCCGCTCAGCCTTCTCATGCTGTGGTCTCTCCGGACGGTCCGTACGAGTCTGTTCCCGCGCCCGCTCACGAATTCGTTCCTGCTCCTTGAGTTGCTCTTTTTCTTTCACCTGATCTTTCGTCTGCAGCTTATCCTTATCCTGAAGTTGTTGCTGCGT
The DNA here is from genome assembly GCA_015709715.1 of Nitrospira sp. Classification (NCBI taxonomy): domain Bacteria; kingdom Pseudomonadati; phylum Nitrospirota; class Nitrospiria; order Nitrospirales; family Nitrospiraceae; genus Nitrospira; species Nitrospira sp. The sequence goes on along the minus strand of CP054184.1, from coordinate 2,750,094 downwards.
TTTGAGCTGATCGCGATCGCGATCCTGCGCCGACGCCATGATCACATTTCCTGCCGGGAACGACAGCACAACCGCCACCGCGATGGAAAGCATTTTTCTGAGCTTCATTGGGCACCTCCTTGCGCACATCGCCATGAGCGACATTACTCACGGCAGAAGCGGGTGACACGCCCGCTCCGTTACGCTCCCCATCCGGCCATGACCGTCACATTCGATGTCCTGTCATGGTGCATCGAAGGACCTTCACCTTCTCCGCGCATACGTTCACGTTAAATATTATTGGTTGACTCCAAATCGATAGAGATCGTGACAAGTCGCACACCGCGCCGTCATGCTCGACAACCGCTGAAGAATCTGCTGCGGAGGTTCCTTCTGCACGATCGCATCAGCCAGGGCATCCATGTCCTTATGGATTGACATGCCCATCTGTTTGAACGGCAACGGCAACTTTGCCATGATGGCCGGTTCAGTATCTGCCGCCGCCTTCATGCCGGCGGCCCTTGCGGCTCCTTCCATCGCGTTAAGATCCGGTTGCGGTTCGCCGAGCCCTCTGACGACTCCATCCACCGCTTTGAAAAGTTGTCGCATTTCAGCCAGAATCTGGTCCCGCTCCGCCGGCGCCAGCCCGATCTCCTGCCGCCCATCCGTGCCCGGTTTCGTCCACCCAGCTACAAACATCCACCCGGCGATGGCCAGCGTGACGACCCAAAGCCCAACCATTACCCGGCACAGTGTGTGTCCCTTGCTGCCCATCAGTCACCTCCTGAAGCGTACAACTCTCCTTGCTTGCCCGCACGACGTTCGACCATCAAGGAAACACGCGCTCTTTCCTGTAAGAGTGTGGTCTGCCCGGAAGGATTCACCGTTCGGTGGCCTGCCCGGCGTTTCACTATCGATCGGCAGGCTGGAACTGCGGGAGTGCCCTGGACAATGCTGAGTCATGGCAGAACGTGTCCAGACTTGTGAGGCGGTCTTAGGTAGACCCCAGGAAGATGAGTTCAAGCAAACGAAACCCGCCGGCCCCTTCTGTGAGCGGCCTAAAAAGCCAAATAGAATCCGAATCCGACGCTCTCGACCTTCTCGCTGAAGAACTGCCCATAGGGATAAAAGCCGCGATAATAGTTCACAAGGAATCGAAACCGGCGCTTTGCGCCCGGCCTGGACCATTCGACACCGCCGATAATATTGTGGTTGATGATCCAACGCAGCTCTTCGAAGGCCTTGAAGTCGGCCCCCAGGATCGGTGTGAGCCTGAGGTCAGGCATCGCGCGACCAAGGAGAGGCGAGGAAATCGTCGCCCCCCGCAGCTCCATTCCCCACTGCACTCGGTTCCGATCCAATTGCGCCGGCTCGCGATGAATCAAGTAACCTCCCCCTACATACATTCGGACCCATCGGTATTCATAGGAAACGATCCCCTCCATTTCCTCGAAACTAAGATTCACCCGATTGAATCCGGGATTCTCGAGAAGAAATTCATCTCCGACATGGCTGCTCTGATGATAGAGGCGGACCCGCGCGGACCATGCTCCCTGCCGCCAAGAAAGGGGAATTCCCACGATATAATCAGCGTTGATCAGGTCCGAAGACGGCGCGTCCAGATTGAATTGTGAAAAGACTCCTCCCAGCAGGCCCACCTGCCAACCGTTACAGCCGTGCCGCTTGGAGTAAAACCCAAAATTTTCGCCGAACCCCACCGACCCGACATTGACGGACTTCCCCACCCCTGTGACGGTACTCGTGGGCTCTCTGCGCTGAACGGACTGATAGGTGGCGAAGAACTGCGGCTGCTTCGGATCCGCCATCAACGGGCGGAACACGTCATCGCTTGGAAAGACCGAACTGCTCGCCCCACCCTCGTGCTGCTCGTAGCGACAGTCGTGCACGGCACCGGACGTCGTCTCCTGCATGTCTTCCGCCAGGACCTCGCCCATCAGCAAGCCGGTCAGACCGATCACCCCGAGTATCGTCATCCAGAACCGCGTCATATCGGCCTACCCGGTGGTCTTGTGGAAACGCCTCGTCGCCAGCCACAGCGTTGCGGTCCCCAGAAGCAACAGCGCCGCCATCTGCGGCCACAGGATCTCCACTCCCACGCCTTTGAGAAAGATCCCACGGATGATCACGAGAAAATAGCGCAGTGGGTTGAGGTAGGTTACCCACTGCACAACCTCCGGCATGTTGGCGATCGGGAACACAAAACCGGACAGCAGCATGGCGGGAAAGTAGTAGAAAAAGGCGCTCATCATCGCCTGCTGTTGCGTCCGGCTGATGGTCGAGATCAGCAGACCGATGCCCAGTGTGCTCATCAGATACAGGCTTGTCGCTCCGATGAGGAGCCACAGGCTGCCTCTGAAGGGCACGTCAAACCAATAGGCGGCCATCACGGTCACGAGCGCCACGTCGGCGAAGCCGATCAGCGCGAAGGGCAAGGTCTTGCCCAGAATGAACTCCGCTTGCTTGATCGGCGTCACCATGATCTGCTCGATCGTTCCGATTTCCTTTTCGCGGACCACCGCCATGCTCGACAACATCAGCGTGACCAGCGTGACGATCAGCACGATGACCCCGGGGACATAGAAGTTGCGACTTTCGAGGTTCTCGTTGAACCACGCGCGCGTCTCCACCGCCACGCGAGCGGGGGTGGCCGGCTCACCGGTGGCCCGGATGATGCGTGCCTGCATCACTGTCTCGCTGAATCGGCCGGCGATTTGCCCGGCGTAGTTCAGCACGATGCCTGCCGTGTTGGAGTCCGTCCCGTCCACGATGACCTGTACCGCCGCCGTCCGGCCGGCCCGGAGATCGTCTCCAAACCCTTTGTTCATCTGCAGCACCGCTTTGACCGTGCCATGATCCACGAGGTCCCGAGCTTGGTCTTCGCGATCGACGTACGCCGCCACGTCGAAATAGCCGGAGCCGGTGAACCGGGCGGTCAACTCACGGCTGGCGCGGCTGTTGTCCAGATCGAAGATCGCGGTCGGGATGCGGGTGACGTCCGTGGTGACGGCATAGCCGAACACGAGCGTCTGCACGAGGGGCATCACGAAAATGACGGTTCTCATCCGTGGATCGCGAAGGATCTGGACGAATTCCTTGGTCAGCATCTGCGCGATTCGTTCGAACATCGTCTGCTCACACCATCTTTTTCTCGAAGACCAGATTGGCGACCAAGAGCACTAGCAGGCCGAAGCCGGCCAGCAGCATCGCCTCAAAGACGAGGAGCTCCAGGCCGATCCCTTTCAGATAAATACCCTTCAACAGCGAGACGAAATACCGGGCCGGCACCACGTGGGTGATGGCCTGGACCACGTTCGGCATGTTGCTGATGTCGTACATGAATCCGGAGAGCAGGAAGGCCGGCAGGAACGTGACCACCATGGCCAGTTGACTGGCCAACAATTGCGTTTTGGTCACGATGCTGATCAACATGCCGAGCGAGAGTGCCCCGCCCAAGAAGACGGCCGCCATGCCGAACAGGAGTGCGACGCTGCCGCGCAGCGGCACTCGGAACAGAAACTCGCCCATCAGCACGGCCACAAGGACATCGAACAGACCGATGCCGAAATACGGCAGCAGCTTTCCCAGAATCAATTCCGAGCCTTTCAGCGGCGTCGAGATGACCTGCTCCATCGTGCCGGTTTCCCACTCCCGCGCTACCGTGAGTGAGGTCAACATCGCGGCGATGACCATCATGATCACTGCGATCAACCCCGGAATGATGTAGTTCTTGGATTCCATGTCGGCGTTGAACCAGACGCGCGGGCGCAGGTCGAGCGGAACGGTCACGGTCCGGCCGCTCTTGCGCGCCGTCTGTTCGATCGCCAGATCCTGGTTGTAGGTCCGCGCCACGGTCTCCACATAGCCGAGCACGATCGTCGCCGTGTTCGAGTCGCTGCCGTCCATGATGGCCTGCACCCGTGTCAGCCGTCCCGCGTCGACGTCCGGACCGAAATCGGTCGGGATGATCAGCGCCACCAGCGCACTCCCCGCATCGATGGCCTGCTCGACGTCCGCATAGGTCTGCACGTACCGGCGCAGGCTGAAATAGGGCGAGCCGTCGAACTGGCTGATGAAGCGCCGGCTGGTTTCCGTACCGCTCTGATCCCATACCACGAGCGGCACCTCGTCCACGTCCAGCGTCAGCGCATAGCCGAACAGGATCAACAAGAGGATGGGGATGGCGATCCCCATGACGAGGCTGCGCCAGTCCCGGATGATATGGATGCTCTCTTTGCGGGCGACCGCCCAGATGCGCCGCCCATTCATCCCGTCACCTCGGCCTGAGGCCGCTCCTGCCGGTCCCGCGCCTCGATCAACGAGACGAACACGTCCTCCAGCGACGGCACGATCCGCTCCGCCCGCGATACTGCAAAGTTCCGCTCCGCCAGCCGGTCCGTGATCGCAGGGATGACGTCCCCCGCCCGGCGCTCGACGACGACATGCAATCCCTTGCCGAACAAGGCCGCTTCCTTGACTCCTCCGACGTCCCCGAGCGCAAACATCGCCTCCTGAGGTTGTTCGCACAACACTTCGATGATGTCGTCCTGCATGAACCGCGTCTTCAGCTCCTCCGGCGTCCCAGCTGCGATCAACTCGCCCCGATAGATCAATCCCAACCGGTCACAGTACTCGGCCTCTTCCATATAGTGGGTCGTCACGAAGACGGTCACGCCTCGTCCGGCCAACTCGTAAATGAGATCCCAGAAGCTCCGGCGGCTGATCGGGTCCACACCGGACGTCGGCTCATCGAGGAAGATGATCGGCGGCTCGTGCAGGATGGCACAGCCCAACGCGAGCCGTTGCTTCCAGCCTCCCGAGAGGACGGCGGTCCGCGAGTGTCGATGATCCGAGAGACCCGCCATCTCGATGACCCACCCTTTCCGCTCCGCCTTCTTCTCTTTTGGAATGCGGTAGATGCCGCTGTAAAAATCGATATTCTCCTCGACCGTCAGATCCTCGTAGAGCGAGAACTTCTGGCTCATGTAGCCGATGTGGGCCTTGATCCGCTCCGCCTCCCGCATGATGTCGAAGCCGGCGACGGTCCCGGTGCCCGCCGTCGGCGTGAGCAGTCCGCACAGCATGCGGATGGTCGTGGACTTGCCAGCTCCGTTCGGTCCGAGAAAGCCGAAGATCTCTCCGGCTGTGACGTCCAGGCTGATCCGGTTGACCGCGACGAATGAGCCGAACCGCTTTTCCAGATCGCGGACCACGACCGCAGAGGGCTCCTGATCAGAGGACATGGGTCGGCTCCTGCTGAGCGACAGCCTGCTCGCTCGTCAGCACCGAGATAAAGACATCTTCCAGGGAGGGCTCAATCTGTCGCACTCCGTGCAGCATGAATCTCTCACTTTGTAGGATGCCCGGCACCTCGTGCGCCGTCTGCGCCTTGTTCATCGTCACCACATGGATGCGATCGCCGAAGAGGCCGATCGATTCGGCTTTCATGCGCCGCTTGAGCAATGCCGCGGCCTCGCGCGCCCGGCTGACGCGGACCTCAAGGATCGTGCCCCGCATGAGGCTTTTGACTCGATCCGGGGTGTCGCAAGCCAGGAGACGGCCCTGATGCAACAGCGCCACCCGATGGCACCGTTCCGCTTCGTCCAGATAGGCGGTAGAGACGAAGATCGTGACGCCGTCTTTGAGAAGGGAATAGAGAATCCGCCAGAAGTCGCGCCGCGAGACCGGATCGACGCCGTTCGTCGGCTCGTCCAGGAACAAGACTTTCGGCGTATGGATCAACGCGCAGGCTAGCCCCAGCTTCTGCTTCATCCCCCCGGATAACCGCCCGGCCTGCCGCTTCTTGAAGGGAGTGAGATTACTGAACGAGAGCAATTCGTGGATCTTCTGCTCGCGCCCTTGCGTGGGAACCCCGTACAGATCCGCGTAGAAATGGATGTTTTCGTCCACCGTCAGATCCGGATAGAGCCCGAATCGCTGGCTCATATACCCGATGTCGTCTTTCACCGCCTCGGCTTCCCGGACCACATGCTTTCCCATGACCCAGGCGTCGCCGTCAGTCGGCTCCATCACGCCGGTCAAGAGCCGCATCGTGGTGGTTTTGCCGGCACCGTCCGGTCCGACGAGGCCGAAAATTTCTCCGGCTGCCACCGTGAAGTTCAAATCTTCGACCGCGCGAACCACGCCGAACGATCGCGTGAGATGGGCGAGCTTAATGGCTTCCACCAGATTCCTCCGCACGATCGTCGAGCCGAATTTGTGCATCAGCCGGCATCCCGGCCTTGAGCTCCATGTGAGGATTGTCGATGGTGATCTTGATGCGATAGACCAGCTTGACCCGCTCCTTCTCGGTCTGGACGCTCTTCGGCGTGAACTCGGCCTGGGAGGCGATGAAGGACACGCGGCCTTCGTAGGCCTTGTCCGGAAACGTGTCAGTCGTCACGGTGGCCGTTTGCCCCACCTTCACCCGGCCGAGGTCCGTTTCATCGACGTAGGCCCGCAGCCACACGTGCGCCAGGTCGCCGACGGTCACGATCGGCGTGCCGGCAGCGACGAACTCACCCGGTTCGATGTTGTGGGAGAGTACGAGCCCGGTCAGCGGAGAGGTCAGCGTGGCATAACCCAGCCTAGTCTGGGCCAGCGCCAGTGCTTCTTTGGCCTGCTGCAGCTGTGCCCGCGACCGCTCGATCTTTTCAATGCGAGGACCTTTCCGGACCAGACGCAACTGCTCCTGCGCCTCACCGAGTGTGGCCTCGGTCACTGCCACCGCCGTCTTGGCCGCATCGTACTCCTGTTCCGAGACGTTGTCCTGCTCGTACAGCCGTTTCAGCCGCATGAGATCCGCCCTGGCCCGCGACACGTCCGCCTGCGCCTTCCTGACGACGGCCCCCGCTTGCGCAATCTCCTCCGGACGGGATCCCGTCTCCAGCTCGGCCAGCGCGGCTTCGGCAGCCCGGACCTCCGCCTTGCGCAATGCAACGTCCTGCCCCAGCTCGCCGGTATCCAATCGAGCAACGACCTGTCTCGCCTCGACCATCTCCCCTTCCGATGCCAGACGCTCGACCACGCGGCCCGGGATTTTGAAACTGACCTCGGCGTCGGTCATTTCGATATTGCCCGACACCCGTAACCTTTCGGATTCCGGTGCAGGCTTCGACTGCATGTAGAGGCTGGCGAGGGCGACGAGGAGGGCGCCGGCGGCAAGGATCATCCCCCTCCACGGACGGAGGTTTCCTCTTCGAGATGCTGCACCCTGAGCAGTGGGCCGAGGAGCCATCGGTTTATCGGAACTAGTCGCCGTACCTATGCCCATTTCCCCTCTTTCCTAGGAAGCTTCGGGAGTCAGAAGATCGTTTCGATCTCTCCCTTGGCACGCGCTAAATTGATGCGCGACGCGTTCAGGCGGAACAACGCTTCGATGAGATTGTCGCGAGCGCGCGCCACGGAAGTTTGCGCATTCGTCACTTCGATATTGGTGGCCAGCCCCGCCGCGAACCGATCGCGGGCGAACTGTAGCTCCTTGAGCGATAGATCCAAGCCCTTCTGCGCCACAGCGACTTGCTGCGTCGATGAGCCCAACGTAAGCAAGGCGTTTCGTACTTCAAGGGTCACCTGATCCGAGACGTCTTTCATTCGGATTGATTCCTGCCGCACCCGACTGCGGCTTTCCGATATGCGACTTTCCCGTTGGCCGCCGTCGAAGATGGGAATGGACAGCGTCATCCCGATCGTCCTCGTCGCCAGCCCCTCATCAGGCTTGAGCCCAATCCACCCATAGTCGCCGTTGAGCGCCAAGGAGGGGATCCGTTCGCTCGTGATCGAGCTCAGGCTCAGCGAGGCCAACTTTTCCCGCTGGGCCTGAGCTTTCAGCTCAGCACGATTTTCTCGGGCCACGGATAACGCGACATCGGCTGACTGTGATGTAACCTCGACGAACTTCAATGCATCGGTCAGGACTAGCCGCACATCGAATGAAATTCCCAACGCACGTATCAAGTTCAGGCGGGCACTCTCTTGCTCATTCTGCGCCATCAGGAGACGCTGCCGATTGTTCTCCAATTGCACTTCTTCCCTCGTCACGTCCAAGCCGGTAGCGACGCCGGCCGCTTTCCGGTCCTGTGCCAACTTGAGCAATTGCTCACTCAGGTCGATATCGGCTTGGCGAGCCTTCACGGCCTCACTCCCTCGCAGTGCTTCCAGGTATAAGAGTCCCACCGTCGCCATGACGTCGCGTTTCGCGACTTCCGCCTCGAGTTGAGCGACATCAATGCCGGTCCGTGCCGCTCGCCACCGTTGGATCAAGCTGATGCTGAAGAGGTTCTGCACCAAAGTTGCGCGCGCATCGTAGACTTCGAAGGGATCGGTGACGCTGCGGGTCAGCCCCAGCCCGCTCAGCCGATCCGCCGGCAGACCGAAGGCGGCGAGGTTGACCGTCTGGTTTCGGCCGTTCATATATCCCGCGACATTCGGCAACAGGGCACCACGACTGGTATCGGCGGCGGACTGTGCCGCTGCAATCCGTTCCTTCAGCAAACGGACGTTGACGTTATTGTCCACCGCCGCCTGAATCGCGTCGTGAAGGCTCAGACGCAACTCGGGAGGCACAGGAGACAGCTCGGCAGCCGCCGCCAGGCACGTCATCCAGAGAAATGCCACTATCGCGATGCCCCATGTTCGCTTCTTCATCAGTCGCTCCATTTTCTTGCGCTATGCAGGGTGGTTGTTCTCGCCGAGAGAGGCGTTCGCTCCGCTTGGCTGTCCGCGGGAAACGATACCGCGCCGATAGATGGTAAACGCATCGGGCGCTTGGCGGCGGATGTGTGGCACGTTTCCCGTCAGCAATGACTGCAGAACCAACCCCTGAATGGTCCCCACGAACAGGGTTGCAGCAGCTGCGGTATCCAAATGCGGATCAAGCTGGCCCTGCTGCTTGCCTTCTTCCATGAGCCGAATCAGCCGCTCAGTGTAAGCACGGAGCAAGGTTCGCACCATCCGCTTGGTAACCGTGTCTTCGGATCGTTGTAATTCACCGATCAGCATCCGGGGGACACCGGGATGCTCGACCACAAAATCGATATGCGTGAAGAAGACGGCCTCTAACGCGCTGAGTGGTGAGGAGGCAGCCTGTGCGGCTGCGTCGATTCGCACGAGCAAGCGGTCCGCCACCCATTTCATGACTGCCTCCAAGATGGCGTCTTTGCTCGGAAAGTGCCTGAACAAGGCCCCTTGAGTCAGCCCCATCCGCTTGGCGACGGCGGCAGTTGTAATCTCCGTTGGATTCCGCACCGCGGCTAAAGCGATCACAGCCTGGACCGCGCTGATTCGGCGTTGATCCGCTGGAAGGTGTTTGGGATGAGACGGCATGTGGCTCCTCTGAAGACAGAAAGTAAGTAATCAATTACTTACTATTGTATCTGCAAGTTGTCAATGGGCATCTGAAGCGGAATCAGTCGCGCATGGCCATATAGAGGTGCTCCGTCCGGGGTGTCTTGCTACAGCTTGCCCCAAGAATCTGTGGTGGAAGGCCACAAGGAAGTGGTGCAATGGACGACTGTCCTCGCACAAAGCAATGATTGACTTTACTCACTGGGCGCTTTATTCCTCACCTGGTCCAGGGTATCGATCCTTCTAGGCGTTTCCGCTGGCATGCAGCACTTTTACAGAACAGGACCCTTGTGCAACCGGACCCCCTATTCTTCCGAGATCTCGCCACCGTCTTTCTGGCCGCCGTCGCAGGCGGCGCCCTCGCCTGGATCGCGCGCCAGCCCCTAGTGCTCGGGTACGTCCTCGGCGGCATCGCCATCAGCCCCTTTACGCCGGGCCTTTCCGTTTCGGACCTGCATACGTTCGATCTCTTTGCCGAGATCGGTGTCATCCTCCTGATGTTCTCGATCGGGTTGGAGTTCTCGGTCAAGGATCTGATGCGGGTCAAATGGGTCGCCCTGGTCGGCGGCCCCCTCGGCATTCTCCTCTCCATCGGGCTGGCCATCGGCGTCGGCAGCCTGATCGGCTGGCCCGTGACGCAGAGTATCGTGATCGGAGCGGCCATCTCGATGGCCAGCACCATGGTGCTGGCCCGCTTGCTGCTGGATCGCGGCGAGCTGCATTCCCGCCATGGGCGCGTCATGATCGGCATTACGCTGGTCGAAGACTTGGCCGTCGTGGCGATGACCGTGCTCGTGCCCGCGCTCGGCACGTTCGAATCGGGACGGCTCATCTTGATCGGCCAAGCCCTGCTGAAGGCCTTGCTGATCCTGGCCCCCTTCGGGTATTTGGCGGCCAGGGTGATCCCCCCCCTGTTGACGCGTGTAGCCAGAACCCAGAATCGGGAACTCTTCCTGCTCGTGGCATTGGCCATCGGACTGGGGACCGCCGCCATCACGCAGATGGTCGGCCTGTCGCTGGCGTTGGGCGCGTTCCTGGCCGGCCTGATCATCAGTGGCTCCGAATATGGGCATGAGACGTTGGCCCGCTTGATCTCCCTGCGCGATGCGTTCGTCGCCCTCTTCTTCGTGACCATCGGCATCCTGATCGATCCGCACGTCATTCTCGACAACCTGTCCCTGCTCGGCACGATGATCGGCTTGATCATGGCGGGGAAGCTGGTGATCTGGACGACGGTAGTGGGGCTTTTCGGGTACGCGTTTTCGACTGCGATCCTCGTAGGCATCGGCCTCACCCAGATCGGGGAATTTTCGTTCGTCCTGGTGCAGGTGGCGAAAACGGCGGGGCACGTCGGCGCCGACGTCTACAATGCTACGCTGGCCGCCTCACTGCTGACCATTCTGCTGAACGCCGCCTTGGTGCGGTATGTCCCCGGCTGGCTGGGCAAACGCCGCCTTGCGCGGGAGCGCCGCCTACCGGAGCCGTGGTCGGGCGAGCAAGACCTTCCTCCGCAACATGTGGTGTTGTGCGGCTTCGGTGCGGTGGGCAATGCGCTGGGAAAAGCGCTGGAGGAATTCGGCTTGCCCTACGTGGTCATCGAGCGGGATCCGGATATCATTCGGCGGCTGCAGATTCGAGGCACTCCTTGCCTGTACGGAGATGCCTCCCAGCACGAATTGCTGACGCAGGCACGAGCGGCGGATGCGTCGCTCATCGTTGTGGCCTTGCCGGAAATCGAGCCCGCTACGTTGGCCGTACGCCGCATCCGCAGCCTGAATCCCCACGTACGCATCCTGGCTCGCGCGCACGGTGAGACGGAGGCCGAAAAGTTGGCGGCCGTGGGAGCGACCGAGATCATCCAGCCCGAAGTCGAAGCGTCGGTGACGCTGATCCGCCACACCTTGGATTGGTTCGCCGTGCCGAAAGACCGGATTCGGGAGTATGCCGAACGGTATCGCAACTCAGTAGATCCGAAGCGTCCCTCGGGTGGGTCCACGCAACCATCCGCCGAACCGAACGACGATCGAAAGGACGACGTTGGAGCCGTCACCAACTGAAGAGTTTGGTGATTGGCATGGCCGTGAAGTCGCGGAGGTCGTGGCGCGCCTACAGACCGATCCTCGCCGCGGCTTGACGATCGACGAAGCCGCACGGCGGCTGGCTCAGGATGGTCCCAACCGACTCCCGCCCCCGGCGAACGGGCTCGCACCATCGCCGTCAGTGCCGTCGTAATGGCGGAGATGTGGTATCTCCTCAACAGTCGCTATATCCTCCGCCCCGTGTTATCGCGGGAGGGACTGTTCGGCAACTCCTATGTTTGGATCGTCATCGGCGCCTGCGCCCTGCTTCAACTCGCCTACGTCCATACGGCTCCGTTACAGGCCGTGTTTCATTCGACCGACTTGAGCCTGACGGAGTGGGGCCGGGTGATGCTGGTGGGCCTGTTCGTCTTTACGATCGCAGAGACGGAGAAGGCCATCATTCGTTCGGCGACCAAAAACCACGCCGTACAGTCGGCAACGCCGACAGGCAAGCAGCCATTCCATTCCGACCGGGAGCGTCACGCATGAACACACTGGCCTCGATCGTCGCGGCAATCGACTTTTCGGAGCAGGCCCGTTCCGCCGCCGAACGCGCCGCCCTCATCGCGCAGGAGCAGAGGGCCACACTCCGGCTGCTGCACGTCGTCAGCAGCTCCTCGCTGGACGATCTCCGGAACCTGGTGCGGGGATCCGCCGCCGTCGAGGAATCGGTGCTTGACGAAGCGCACGCCACCCTTCGGGAAGCGGCGGACGCTCTCCGCAACAAGACCGGCGTGACCGCTCAGAAAGAGGTCGTGACCGGTCAGGTTATCGCAGTCATCCGCGCTGCCGCCGAAGAGGCCGACCTATTGGTCCTCGGGGCACGGGGCACGAACCCGTTGCGCGATCTCGTGCTCGGGACGACGGCCGAGCGCCTCCTGCGGATCTGCCGACGCCCGGCCCTGGTCGTCAAACGTGCCCCGGAGGGAGCCTATGGACGGGTCATCGTGCCCGTCGACTTCTCGTCCTATTCAGCGCCCGCGCTCGCGATGGCCGGCCTGGTGGCTCCCCATGCGCTAATCAGCATCCTGCATGCGTTTCGCGTGCCCTTCGAAGCCAGGTTGCGCATCGCCGGAGCGACCGACGACGCCATCCGACGCTACTGCGACGAGCAACGCCAGGACGCCGTCGAACGTCTCGACCGACTGATCACCGAATGCCTGCCCCGGGCGCAGCGCGCCGCCTGCATCGTCGAACAAGGCGATCCCTCTCCCGTGATCCTTGCCCAGGCGCAGACTCAGGCGGCGGATCTCATCGTCATCGGCAAACAGGGCCAGTCGCGGGCCGAGGAACTCCTCCTTGGCAGCGTCACCCGCCATGTCCTGACCGGATCGACCTGCGATGTCCTGGTGGTGTCGCCGTGAAAACACCCGCGCGCACGACACGCACCCTCCTCCTGGCCGTCGATTTTTCGAGACCTGCCTCCCGAGCCGTCCCCTACGCCATCAAGCTGGCGTCGGTCTTGAACCTGAGCCTCACCGTCGTCCATGTCCTCCAAGCGCCGCCCGGTTTCACGTCCTGGACACCCGTCACCCGCCGTTCGCTCGATCCCCTCAGGACCAAGGCCATGCTCGAATTGGGCCGCGTGATTCGTTTCGCGAACGACAATCAGGTGCCGGCCAAATACAAACTGCTCGCCGGGGTACCGGAAGATGCCATCCTGCAGACTGCCGACGAGATTCGAGCCGGCCTCATCGTGATGGGGACGCATGGTCGATCGGGGCTGGATCGCCTCAAGCTGGGGAGCGTCGCAGACGCCGTCCTGCGCAGGGCCCATTGCCCGGTGTTCACCATCCGCGCCGCAGCCGGCGGCCATCCCGCGGTCCATCCACTAAGGCTCAACTTGGGTCGAATTCTGGTGGCGACGGATTTTTCGCCCTCATCCGAGGCGGCGCTTCGGCACGCCACCGAGCTAGCGAGGCTGTTGCCTGCAGAGGTCCTGCTCCTCCATGTCGCGGCCGATTCTACAGAGACACGAATCGAGGAGAAGTTCCGACGGGCCCTCTCCGCTTCCCGATCCGGTGACGTGGTCGGAGGGCAGCTCTTGCTGCAGGGAGATCCAGCCGAGTCTATCCTGGCCCACGCGACACGCACAAAGACACGGCTCATCGTGATGGGGACTCAAGGTCGTCGTGGCATGGAACGGCTATTACTCGGAAGCGTGGCAGAGGCGGTGATTCGCGGCGCGCACTGTCCGGTGCTGGTAGTCAGGAATGGCGGACGACACCGACGCCCGGCTCCTCCGGCGCCGACTGCACATCGGCACTAGACTGGACAGGAGGGCCGGCCTCGACCGTCTCACCTGCCGCACCGGTGCCGATCCATTGGTAGTAGAGAACCGGGATCACCACCAGCGTGAGAACCGTCGAGGCGCCGACTCCGAACAGCAGAGACACCGCAAGGCCCTGGAAGATCGGGTCGAGGATGATGACGAAGGCACCCACCATCAAGGCCGCCGCCGTGAGCAGAATCGGCCTGGTCCTGATGGCGCCGGCACGGATGACCGCCTCCAGGAGCGGCACACCTTCCGCCTCCTGATGTTGGATGAAATCGACCAGGAGAATGGAGTTCCGCACGATGATGCCGGCCAAGGCGATGAACCCGATCATGGACGTGGCGGTGAAGTACGACCCGGTCAACCAATGGCCCGGCAGGATCCCGATGAGGGTGAGCGGAATCGGCGCCATGATCACGACCGGCGTCAGGAATGACTGGAACTGCGCCACGATCAGGAGATAAATCAGGACTAGCGCCGCCCCGAACGCCAATCCCATGTCCCGAAACGTTTCATAGGTGATGTGCCACTCGCCGTCCCACTTCATGCCAAACCGCTGCTCCGACCAGGGCTGCACCGCATAGTGCTGCGCCAGGCTGTACCCCTCGGGCAAGGTGAACTGCTCCAGTTTCTTACCGATGCCCAGCACGCCATACACCGGGCTCTCGCCCTTCTCCTGGCCTGCCATGCCGACATCGGCCACTACATAGACGACCGGTTTGAGATTCTTGTGGTAGATCGCCTTCTCCAACATCGTCTGCTCGACGCGGATCACTTCCGAGAGCGGCAGCATCGAGCCAGCGGCGCTCCGCAAGGAGAGTTCTCCGAGATGTTCGAGGCCGGTGCGTTCGCTGATCGGCAGCCGCAACATCACCTGCACCGGTCGTTTCTCTTTCGGCAAGTGCACGAGGCCGACATTGGCGCCCTCGAGCGCCAGTCGCAGCGTCTTGACGATTTCCTCCGACGGAATCCCGGCCAGCGCGGCCTTGGCCCGATCGACGGTGAACACATACTTCACCTGGTCCGCTTCGAGGTAATCGTCCACATCGACGACACCGGCTGTCTGCTCGAACAGTCGGCGTACGTCGCGGGCGATCGCCTGTTGACGTTCGTACTCGGGGCCATAAATCTCCGCCACCAACACCGACTGCACCGGCGGCCCGGGCGGCACTTCAACCACCTTCACATTGGCGCCATACTGTCGGCCGATCTGTTGCACGGCGGGACGAATACGCTGGGCGATCTCGTGACTTTGCGCCTGCCGCTCCTCCTTGGCCAGGAGGTTGATCTGGATGTCGGCTTCGTGGGGCTGGTCACGCAGGTAATAATGCCGCACCAGCCCGTTGAAATTGAACGGCGAGGCCGTGCCGACATAGGCCTGGTAATCGCGCAGCTCGGGAATCGTCCGCACATACTCCGCCACGCGTTTCGTCACGCGGGCCGTCTCCTCCAACGTGGTCCCTTCGGGCAGATCGATCACGAGCTGCAATTCGCTTTTATTGTCGAACGGCAACATCTTGACCACCACGTCGCGCGTGTAGAACAGGAACACCGACCCCACCAGGAACAGGGCGATCACGCCCAACACCAGATAGGCCAGCAGCGGATGGGACAACACGGGCGCCAGCAGCCGTTGATACAACCGGTAGGTCCGGCCGCCTTCAAAGGCCTCCCCCTCGACGCCGTGCATCGTCACGCCGGGACGGTAGCAAGTCTGGCAGAACCAGGGAATGACGACGAACGCGACGAGCAGGGACACGAACATGGCGATGGAGGCATTCACGGGGATGGGGCGCATGTAGGGGCCCATCAACCCAGAGACGAAGGCCATTGGCAACAGGGCCGCAATCACGGTCAGGGTGGCGAGGATGGTCGGATTGCCGACCTCATCGACCGCGACCAACGAGGCTTCTCGATGTGGGTGCCGCCTGAGCGTCAGGTGCCGATAGGTGTTCTCCACCACGACGATCGCGTCGTCCACCAGGATGCCAATGGAAAAGATCAGCGCGAACAGGGTGACACGGTTGATGCTGTAGCCGATGAGCATGGACACGAACAACGTCATCGCGAGGGTCAGCGGGATCGCAATCGACACCACGAAGGCCGGGCGCAGGCCCAGCGTAAAGCCAAGAAACACCACCACCGCCACCACAGCGATCAACAGGTGCCAGAGCAGTTCGTTGGCCTTCTCGTCGGCAGTCTCTCCGTAATCGCGCGTGACCGTGACTCGCACGTCGGCGGGAATCACGGTGCCTTTCAACTCCTCGACCTTTTGAATCACGCCGTGGGCGACGGTCACGGCATTGGTACCGGCTTGCTTGGCAAGGGCCACCGTCACGGCGGGAACCTCCTGCGCGGCCGTGGCTCTGCCATCCGTCGCGGTCGAGGCCACAGCACCGGCTCGTTCGCCATGCCATACATAACTCGTCGCCTCGGTCGGCCCATCGGTCACGGCGGCGACCTGCCGCAGATACACGGGGCGCTGGTCGTTCACCCCGACGACCAAGGTTTCGAGATCCTCCTTGGATCGAATGAACCGCCCGGTTTCGACCAGGAAACTTTTATTCCGGCTTTCGAAGCGTCCCGTGGGTAGGGCGAGATTCTCGCCCTGGATGACACCTGCCACTCGCAAGGGCGTGAGGCCGTAGGCCTTGAGCCGCGTGGGATCGATCTGGACCCGCAACTCGCGACCGCGTCCGCCGACGATGAACCCTCCCGCAGTGCCCGGAACCTTCTTCGCATCTTCCAGCACCTGATCCGCCAGCTGTCGCAGCTGGAAATCGTCGTAGCGGGCGCTCGACAGGGTCAGCGTCACGATCGGCACATCGTTCACGTCGCGCGGTTTCACCTGAAACGGCAGGGCGCCCGGCGGCAATAGGTCCTGGTTCGACATCAACTTGTCGTAGAGGTCCACCAGGCTTTGCTCCATCGGCTCGCCCACGTAGAAACGCACGATGATCAAGGCTCCGCCGGGGCGGGAGATGGAGTAGACGTATTCGACGGTCTTGATCTCGGAGAGCTTGCGTTCGATCGGTTTGGTGAGTTGCTCCTCGACCACCTTCGCGGAGGCGCCGGGAAACGGCAACCAGACATCCGCCATGGGAACGACGATCTGCGGCTCCTCCTCGCGCGGCGTCAGCAGGATGGCGAGGAGGCCCAGAAGCAGCACGGCGATGATGATGAGGGGGGTCAGTTTGCTGCCGACGAAGAGGGCAGCCAGGCGGCCGCTTGGTCCGAGGCGGGGAGTCGTCATGGGGCAACCGTCATGGGCAGCTCATTCCGTTTTTCCGGTGGGCAGCGCCACCGCCGTCACGTCTTGCACCAAGGCACCGTCCTCTCCCCTCGTCGCATCGGCCAGGATCCGTTCGCCGGCATTGAGTCCCGAGAGGACTTCGACTCCCTGCTCCAACGGACGCCCCAACTTGACCCACCGCAAGCGCGCGACGTGATCCTGCTCGACGACATACAGCCCGGCCAGCTCGCCCCGCTCAATCAGAGCCGATTTCGGGACCGCCATGGTCTGGGTCACGCCCCGTTCGAGCCGCAGCCGACCGAACATCCCGGACTTCACCCTCGGCTGCTTCGGCAACTCCACCTTCATCATAAAGGTATGGGTCTGCGGGTCTCCGGCCGGCAGGATCTGTGACACCGTACCTTGGAGCGGCTCGGAACCCAGCGCATCGATGACGACCGGAACGGCGGCGCCGACCGTGACCAACCCCACATCGCTCTCGGCGACCGTGGCTTCCAACCGAAGCCGCGTCGGGTCTTCCATCCGCAGCAACGGTTGCCCAGGCGATGCCAATTCACCCACTTCGACTTTCTTGTCCGTGATCACGCCATCGAAGGGAGCTTTCACGACGGTGTAACTCAATTGAGCCAGCACCGCCTTTCGGCCTGCCTCCGCCACGCGGAAGCCGCGCGTGGCATTCTCCCATTCCTGCTTGGAGACAGCGTCCTTCTGATACAGGTCTTCCATGCGTTTTCGTTGCGCATCGGCATTGTCGAGTTCCGCGGTCATGCGGGCCAGTTCTGCCCGTAGATCACGATTGTCCAACCTGACCAGCGTCTGCCCCTTGCGCACGGGACTGCCTTCCCGCACCAAGAGCTCATCGATGGTGCCTTGAATGCGGCTCGCCAGGGTCGCTTGGTACAGGGCCGTGACCTGTCCCGTCACTTCCACCGTGACGGGCACTTGCCCGACCTTCACCTCGACCACCGCGGCGTGGATCGTGGGTCGAACCGCTAGGGTCGGCGCCACCGCCCCGGACCGGGACGGATCCTCCCCTTGCCCACAACCTGCCAGGGTCAGCAGCGCCAGCGCCGCCCACCAGGCCCTCCCGCTCCTCTCGTTACTCCTGGACACCAAGCCTCCGTAACAGGGCCATCATCGGACACCAGCCGGTAAACGACGACTGGATCAGATTCGCCGCAACGAATGCCGCGAAATAATGGTAATAGGGATGCACCGTCGCTCCCAACACGACTGAGGCCAACACGAACACCCCTGCGATCAACCGAAGCCAATCATTGAGTCTCATCCTCTCCACCTCCTTCCTCACCCCATAGGAGTCTCTCTGGAGGGAAAGGATTCGCCGACACCAAGGATTGTCAGGCGGATCAAAGACTTATCACCTTCTGGAATGGGCGTCAAAACCGATATTGCCCGCCGATGGAGACGATGGTGTCCTGGAAATCTCTGAGGACGTTTGTCGACGTCCGTTTGCCGTATTGAAAGGACAGCATCGCCGTCGCCGCGGTGGACAGGTGATACCGCAATTCCGCGATGCCCTGGTGCGTGGCGTCGAATCGATCCACGTGAGTGTCGCCGACAATCCCGCTGGTAAAGGTCTTCCGTCGATGGATGTACGTCAGCCCAAGATCCCACTCGCGGTGCAGCCGGAACTCCAGCCCGGCCGAGACCATGTGAAGATAGTACGACACATCGTCCGCGAACTGCGGCTGCTCATAGCCGTCGGCCAGGCCCCGTTCGTAGAGATAGGTCACCATCAGGGTCAGCCAGTCCGCAGCCCGGTAATCGATCCGAGGGCCGACCGTCCCAAAATTCGTATCGCGCTCCGCAAACGAGTCGTTGTAGCGCCGGAGACCGTAGCGGGTGACGAGGGTGCCCGTCAGGTTCTGCGTGAGGCGACGTTCAACTTCGGCGCGCCAATGGTGGGAACTGACACGTTCTTCCTGGATCGATCGGGCCCCGGTGCGCCGCTCGAAATTGGGACCGAGGAAGAGGTTGGGCACATATCGATAGCGCACCAGAACCGTCGTCGCGCGGTCGAGCGAGAAGCGATCCTGAATACGGTAATCGGCATGGTTGAAGATGGGATTGTTGGTATAGATGGCCCCCTGTGCTTTGACCGAGAATTCATTTTTCCCCTGCGTCGTGTGCGCCTCATGGACGACTTCCAAGGCCGGCTCCCAAATCACATCCTCCGGTTTGTCGGCCGAGACTACGGTCGGCTGCGAGGGATCTTCTGTCAGCCGGAGCCGGCGGGCCGAAGAGAACTGAAAGGCGTCGGTGGTGTAACTGGTCTTCTGTTCGGCAATGGCCGACCATTCGGCCCGAGCCGGCCCATCCCACGTCCCAAGCAGACAGCCGGCCCCCAAGGAGCACAGGGTACGCAGGACGAAATGCGGGAGAGAATGACGCCCTGGTCTCATCGAGTGATCTAGAACCCGGCCAGCTTGGCTGCATTGATGACGATCAGGATCATGGCGATCGTGATCGTCACGGTGGCGGTAATCCGGCTCATCGTCGGCGGCGAGAGCCACGCGCCCAATCGCACCCCCACGAGCATGCCAGAGAGACTGCCTAGCAGCACCCAGGCCGTCAAGGGCCAATCAATCCGGCCGAACTGCAAGTGGCCGATCACGCCGCTGATGGAAATGAGCGCAATGATGGTGAGTGAGGTCCCGATGGCCGCCCTGGCCGGAAACCCCAAGACCACGCTCAACGCGGGAACGACCAGAAATCCCCCGCCGACGCCGAACACGCCGTTCAACGTCCCCACCACCAAGCCGATGCCGCCGACTTTGAGCCAGCAGGTACGGGGGAAATGGGTCGCGCAACCGTCCTGGCGTTCGGTCTGGTTCATGAGCGCCCGCTGACGCGAGATGAGGGTGCGCGTGAGGAGCAACAGCAGGCCGAAGCAGATCAGCAACACTTCGTCAGGCACGAGCCGATGGCCGAAAGCCCCTCCCCAGGCTCCGATCATGCCTGTCCAACTGAAGGCGGCCGCCGCTTTCGGCTTGACCAAGCCCTGGCGCCCGTATTCCCAGGCGCCCAGCAGCGAGGAAGTCGCCACGATCATCAGCGACATGGCCGCCGCCTGCCGCACGGGGATGCCCGCGATGTAGACCATCAAGGGCACGCCGAGAATGGCGCCGCCCGTCCCGGTCGCCCCCAATTGCAAGCCCATCGGCACACCGGCGAACACGGCACGGACCACCTGGTCGATCATGCAGGGCCCTGCCCGTCTCGCGCTGACACCACCGACCCCATCCCGCTTAAAACCGAAACCTGGCTCCCGCGCTCAGTCCATACTGAGGGGCGCCGTTCGAAAGCCCGACCAACAACGACGTGGTCACGTGTAGATGCTCATCCAGGATGTAGTTCCCGATGGCCAGAAGATCACGGGCATTGTTCACGGTATTCACCAGGCGCGATATTCCTCATAAAACAGGCTTCGATGGAACTCTTCCGTCACATCATGCCCGACACCCACGTCATACCACTACTGATTATTGAAGTTGGTCCCCGGCGCGTCCCCGATGACATTGTAGCCTCCATCAAGGTAGGCGCCCCATCGATCGGCAATCGTCTTCGTGAGTTCCAGACCTGCGCCCTCGTCATTCCGGCCGCCCTGGCTGCCGCTTCCATAAACCTACGATCCGGCTGCAAATCACCGGCGCCTCGGATCAGCGCATCGACGGACTTGAGGAGTTGTCACCCTCCCGCCACCAACATCATCCCCAACAGACTGACAGCGACTATGCAGAGCTTCTGCCTCATAGGTTGCGGCCCCTTTCTCCGTCGACCTGATATTACCGCCGAGCCGCAACGCCGGCGCCGAAGTCGTAGACCAGGCTGCCGCCGAAATAGCTGGTCACGAACAGCACAGCGACCCCGACTAAACCGAGCACCAGCATGAAGCGGCGGTCCCTGATCCATCCCAGCCACGTCGCCGCGCGGACCCCTACCAGCCCGGCGAAGATCCAGAAGGTCGTGAATCCCAAGGCCTCATGGATCTCAAGGACGCGCTTGGGCACGCCGCTCTGCTCGACCGATTCCTCCGCCATCGCTCCCGTGGCCACCGTGACCACGGCGCCGGCCAACCCCAGAAGCAATGTATAGAAACTCGCAATCCGCAACTCTTCCGGCCGCCATTTTTCCGCGAGCAGGTCGAAGAGGACACTGGCGGACAACAGGGCGACCGGAAAATGGACGAACATAGGATGGAGTGGGTGCATCACCGTCCCTTTCGGCTGTTCGGCGTAACCAATCGCGCTTAGTTGGGCGCTTCCAGCTTGGCGATGCCCAGGGTCTTGAGAATCGCCTTTTCGTAATAGGGCTCGCTGACGCCCTTCTTCATCTTGCGCAGAAAATACTTCTCCAACGCGATCTTGGCAAGGTGGACCCACTTCCCTTTCTTGGCCCAGGTGACATTGCGCGGCGCCATTTGCGGCAGGGCCACGAAGGCCACGCCGGTGTCTCCCATGTCAGCCAAACAAATCGCGTTCCAGGTGGCCGTCTCACGCTTGGGATCATTGTCGAGATCGGCCTTGATGTTATGCACCGCCGCCGACACCATCGACTCGATCATGTAGCCGGTCTTGGGCGCACCGGTCGGGATCGGCGTCTGCTCTACCGGTGGAATGGCCACACACACGCCGACCGAATAGATGTTCTTGTACTTGGGATTGGCCTGATAGGCATCGATGTTCACGAATCCTTTCGGGTTGCAGAGGCCCGGCGTCGAGGCCACCGCATCGACCCCGGCGAATGGCGGAATAATCATCGAATAGCGAAAGGGTACCTCCTGGCCGCCTTCGAGGACCATTTTCCCCGGCTGCACCTCCTTGATGGCCTGGTTGCTGAGCGGCTTGATGGAATGTTCCGCGAACTCGTCCTCCATCAATCGGCGCGATGCGCCCACACCCGCGAGGCCCATGTGGCCGAGATAGGGCTCCGGCGTCACGAAGTAGATCGGCACCTTCTTGCGTAACTTTCGCTTCCGAAGATCCGCGTCCAGGATGAAGGCCATTTCATAGGCCGGACCGAAGCAGGACGCCCCCTGCACCGCCCCGACCACGATCGGGCCAGGATCTTTCAGAAAAGCCTGATAACTGCCATAGGCCTGCTCCGCATGGTCGACGTTACAGACGGACTGGGTGTAGCCGCTCGGTCCCAAGCCCGGCACGGCGCCGAAGTTGAGTTTGGGGCCGGTCGCGATGATCAGGTAATCGTACGAGACTTCGCCCTTGGACGTGATGACCCGATTCTGTTCCGGCTCGATCCGCTCGGCGACGGCGTGAATATATTCGACGCCCTTTTTCTCCAGCACCGGCCCCAACGCGAAGCTGATGTCTTTTCTCGTACGCCACCCGACCGCCACCCAGGGATTGGACGGCACGAAATGGAAGGACTCCACATTGGAAATGACTGTCACCTGATGTTTCTGGGCCAACAACTCCCGGGCCTCATAGGCCGCCGGCAACCCCCCGATCGAGGCGCCGATGATGACCACTCTCGCCATGATTCACCTCCTCATCAACTCGATATTGACGTCGTCAGCTTGCCCCTTTGGTTGTTAAGAGCAGAAAATGGGCCATTGGATTCACTCGATTCACTAGAAATAGCGACAGGCCGACCTGTGACGCGATGGAACACTTGGACAGATCGTCGAGACAATACTGGTAATTGTCCAATGACTTCCCGCTCGCCCGGCCAGTAGGTATAACTCGTACCATCTTGGGAAGGGGATTCTCATGTCACTCCTATCGCGAATGGGGACAGGCAACGGCCTGCCCGTCAGTTTGATCATCGCCTTCGTGGCGGTGGAATCGATCGTGGCCGCATCGTTCCTCAGCCTGCTGCAATTCAAGACATCGACGGCTGAAGTGTCGCACCGGCAACAGTCCTTGCTGGAACTCGAACGGATGGTCGGCACGGTAGCAGGCGCGGAAACGAATCAGCGCGGCTACCTCATCACGGGCTCGGAGCACTACCTGGCTCCCTATCGAGACGCCTTGAATACCTTGGAAACGCACCTTCGACGCATCGGGGTGCTCACGCAGGACAGCCTGGTTCAGCGACGCCTTGTGGCTCAACTCGAGAATCAGATCGACCGGCGGTCAGATGAGATGAACCATGCCATCCTGGCGCGCCGGACCGAGGGGCTTCCGGTCGCCAAGTCGGTGGTGCTCGTCAATCATGACCATGGCACCATGAACACGATTCGGCAGCTCGCCGGACAGATCCGGGACGAAGAGGTCAGGGCGCTGGAACGCCATTGGGCCGATTCCCAAGCTTGGGCCGTCACCGCCGGCTCGTTCACGGTGGTGTTCTTCCTGGTGACCGCGGCGCTCTTCGCCCTCTGCGGCGTCGTCCTCAGACTGTCCTTGACCAGCCAGGCTCAGGCGGAGCGGCTCGTCCAGACCACCCTCCCGCTTCCGGCAGATTGATATCCGGTAGGCTCGGCGACGGGTTCGCTACGTGCGGGCGAGGATCACGGCCAGCAGCAGCACCACCAGCGACAACAGCAACGAGAGGCGCGGTACCAAGACGGAGTACCGGAGCAAGAGCCGGTCTCCTGCTGTACGCTCGACCTCTTTCACGCCGAGCACCCGTCGCACTCGCGGACCCACGACAAGGTCATGCAGCAGCGTGAGGGCGAACAACAACGCCACGACACCCAATTTCGCCGCAAACACCGCGGGCCATAAGTGCGGCGCCGTGACATCGATCGACCGCCCTGACGCGATCACCAAGCCGGTCACAATCAACACCCCCATCGCCCCCCAGACCAGCCCGCGAAACCGGTAGGCGACCGTGCGAAACAGCGTCGCGTGCTGGGCGAATTGGCCGCCTCGCCGGAGCACAGGCACCAACACGACCGATAGAAACACCATCCCACCGATCCACACCACCGCAGACAGCAGGTGAATCCAAATCAGCACAAACACCACCCGCTCCTTTCTGATGACGTACCGCAGGCAGCATGACCGACCGGAGGGGGCTGAGGCAAGTGACGCCTAGCCGCTCGACTCCCGCAGGCTCCGGCGATCCGTGCGGATTCACCGGTGACCTGCGACGCCAGATCGATAGACTGTAGAAGATTCACAAAAGGTGAGCGCGGCTTGAGAGGTCCTCTGCAGGCACCCGGTCGTCTGTCACACCGGGCGGCGGAAAGGCCGCCCGGTGTCTTGCCCATCTGCTCCTATGATCCGACTGCCGAACCCCGTTCAGAACGAGATCCCGACATAGGGCCCCACTTGGAAGTAACTGTTCGACGTATTGGTCATGTTGGCCGTCAAGTGGTACCGCGCATCCATGCCCAACTTGAATGCCTTCCACACTTGATACTCGAAACCGGCGCCGAATTGCACCCCGACATCCAAATACTGAGTTTGGTTGGATGGCGGGCTGATGACATGGATATCAAGTCCCACCGGAATGAGCCACGGCCGAAACGCACTGCCCTCCATGAACTTCAGTTTGGGCGAGATGTCGATTGTCACCATCGTCAATTGCTGCGTCGAGGGTGTGGTTGATGTAACTTGCAAGCCCGCCGGGGGAGTTGTGCCGACACCGAGATTGCCCGTGTTGGTCACGACTTTCGACGCGATGCGATTGAACTGCAGACCGATCTCCCCCACCGCCCAGGTCCCATTCATCAGCCCCCACGCGTCTTTGGAGAGGGCCAGATCCAACCAGGCGCCGACATACCATCCGTTTTGGCTGTCGTTGAGACCAGCCCCCAACGGATTCCTGGCATCCGTAAATAAGTTGTCGGCGCGATCGCTGTTCAACCGCATGAATCCGCCCTTGAACGCAACCATGTTGCCGATTTCTTCAGCCGAGGCCGGCCAAGCACCACAGACACCGAGGACCGCGACGATCGCAACCGTCGCACGCACGACTCCACCGATCCCACTGCTCTTCCATCTCCGCATGATGCCCCCCTCCTTGGGCTGTTGTTGCGGGAGAGCCGTCCTGGCTCTCCCGTCGGCTTGCTGCACCGCGCTCGCCGGCCCGAGGCATCAGCATTCCTAATAGTCGATGCATGATCGACTGGTGACCTCCCTATTGACCCGTCGGCCCCGTGTAGGACACGGTGCTCGCCGTGCCCTCTTTCACATCACGCGCGCAACGGAACCCCATCCAATTGATCTTGGTGTTCGGATCGGTCCCGTTCCGCATGGCCACCCGCATGGTGGTGGTGCTGTCCATCCAGCCGCCGCCCCGAAACGCCTTCTGGCTGCCGGTTTCCGGCCCTTTCGGGTTTCGATCCGGAGCGGACTTGTAATAATCCAAGTCGTACCAATCCGACACCCACTCCGCCACATTGCCCATCGTTTGAAACAACCCATAGGGACTCACGGCGTTGTCATACTTATCCACTGAAATGAGCGGCGGATACATCAGCAGCCGTTCGGGACGGTCCCGGACCGGACCGGACAGGCCGGTTCGACCGAAATTGGCACGGCTCAAACCGGCCGATTGGTTGCCCCAGGGGTTCAACCGCCCATCGTCGCCGCGGGCGGCCTTTTCCCATTCCGCTTCCGTCGGCAACCGCTTGCCGGCCCAGCGACAGTAACTATCGGCGTCGTACCAGGAGACGTGCATGATCGGATGGTTGGCCATCGACTCCTGGAAATTCCCCCCGTCATACCGCCAATCCAACTGCGGCAATTTGCCGGTCGCGAGGATGTACTTCAGATAGTGGAGGTTCGTGACTTCGTATTGGTCGATTTCGTAGGCGTCCAGGTACACACGGCGTTGCGGCAATTCCGACCGATAGGCCAAGCGATCCGTCTTTTTGTCGCTGCCCATGATGAATTCGCCCGCCGGTACCAACACCGTGCCTTCCTTGGGTTTCATCGTGGCCGCGCGCTGCTCGGCGAGGGCCTTCCCCTCCGGCGTCCACTCGACGATGATGTCCTGCGTATCCAGCGCCCGTGCGACCGGAATCAGCGCGAATAATGCTGCTCCGATCACCAGGGCCTGCGTCACTCGCAGGCCCTTCCGAAACCTGCCCACTCGCTGTTTCTTCATCTTCGGCCTCCTTGTTAGTCCTGCCGTCTCCGCTCAGCGATCGGCCTTCGGCAGAAGGTCCGGATCAACGGCCGAGAGTTGACGGCTGCTCTCGCCCGACACTGCGCAACGAAACCCGATCAAATAACTCCAATGGTCGAGTCCTCCGGAGTTGCGCCCGGCAGAGCGGGCGACTTCGGGGTCCTCATTCCATGACCCTCCGCGAAAGACCTTGTCCTGTCCCGTGGTCGGGCCGATGGGGTTCCGATTCTCCTCACGCCGGTAATATTCCGGATCGAACCAATCGGATACCCACTCGCTGACGTTGCCGGCCAATTGGTACACCCCATAGGGGCTCACACCGTTCTGGTACCGGTCCACGTTGGCCAGCGGCGGATACTTCGCCCCCCGTTTGGATCCCGGATGGGCGATGTTGCTCTTGATCCAACCGGCCGGCTCATTGCCCCAGGGAAACATGCGCCCGTCCTCGCCGCGCGCGGCCTTCTCCCATTCGGCTTCGGTCGGGAGACGGGCTCCCCGCCACCGGCAATAGGCATCAGCCTCCCGCCATGAGACACCGATCACCGGATGTTTCGCGATCTTTTCCGGAAACGGCTGTTCCCGCCAGTAATGCGGCCATGGCGCTCCGGTGGCCAGGACATACCGCAAATAGTTCACATTGCTGACTTCGAACCGATCGATCTGGAAGGCGTCGACGTACACCTGATGCTGGGGCTGCTCCTGCGGCCCTGCCGCCCGATCGACCCGCGGATCGCTGCCCATCAAGAATGGGCCGGCTGGCACCTGGACCATGCCGCCTGGCACGTCGATCAACGCCAACCGCTCGGCCTCATCGAGCGGAGACCAGAGCGGCGGCGGCTTGGGCAATTCATGGTCGGCATGGCTCGTCGTCACCAAACCCAGAAGCAGCCCTGTCGCCAGACCGACCATGACGGCCGGCAGCGAAACCCGACTGAGTGTTGCCATGGTCCTCTTCAGTGTTCCTGTTTCTGCACCATCGGATCGATTTCTTTCTGCGTTTCTTCGGGGATGTTGTAGCGAACGTAAGGATGGTCGATCACCTCGTTCGCGTACAACCGTCCCGTCGGAGCCTGCACGACGATATTGGCTTCCACCGTCCCCTTCGCCCCGATCGTCACGGTCTGTTCGATCGCGGTGCGGACGTAGGGATGCCACACGACCAACTTGTAGGTGCCGGGGGGCACGTTGGTCATGGTAAACCGGCCCTGCTCATCGGTCTTGGCAAAGTAGGGATTGGTGACGGCCACGCCCCAGCTCTCCATATAGGCGTGGAACCCGCATTGCATGACGAAGATCCGGCGGCCCTTGCTGAGGTTGACCAACTGCTTCATCGGCGGGCCGGCCATGTGCTTGTGGTACAGCGCCGCATCGCTCCGATCTTTGAAGTTGCGCGGATGCTGAGGATTCATCGGCAGCGGCACGTTGAACAAGACCCGCGGACCCAGCTGCGAGGTTTCATAGGCTTGAATGTCGTGCATGACGGGATCCATGTTCACCACCGTCACCGATTGATCGTCCCGCACGACTGTCGTAAACGGCAGGAAGAGACAGTCTTTCGCTTCAATCTGCGGAACGGTCCCTTCCTCGAAGGGCTTCCCCTTTTCAATGCCCTCCAGATAGACGACCACGTCACGAAACTCTCCGGCCGGCCCGACCTGGAACGGCTGCAAGATGCGCCAGCCCTGCCCATCGGAAATCCGCCCGCAATAGAATTGATCGGGCAACGTCACGAGGTTGTATCCCTTGGGTTTAGGGACCTTTCCCTCCAGGGTGATGGCCCCTGTGAGGGTTCCACCGTCCGTCACCGGCACTTCTTCATAGGCCGAGGCGGGCACACCAGCGAAGCACGCCCAAGCCATGGCTGCCATCAGCAGCCCCCTTCCTCCCATGCGAGCCCTCTTCTCTTTCTTGCACGATGTCCTTTCAATTATGGTACGCAATGTCACGTCCGGCCTCCTCTGTGATTGGTCCATGAAATCATTGACACCCTCCATCAATGATACAGGGAGCCAATCGCCTTTCCTACCCGGGCCTGAAACGCAGATGGGGGAGCTGCATGATACAGGCAGCCCCCCCATCCGTAGTTACGCCATGATTCGCCCGCTTACTTCATGGCAGTCGGGATCGCCTGTGCATCAGGCTGCACTTCCGCTTGACGTGCGCCTGATCCGGCCGCCCCGAGAGGCTGAATCCGCTGGTCGCCAGCCGGCAACACGCGCAGATAGCCCCACTGTCCGGATTGCGTGTAGGGCAACCGCTGGTTGGACCACACGAAGTCTCCCACCTGGCGATACGGACCACCCGCACCACCCCGGAGGAAGACATCCAGGGTCTCTGACCCGGCGTACTCCACCACACTGATCATGTCGGCACCCGGCATATAGGGTTCGATCGGCCACTCGTGGCCCTCGACTCCGAACATGCCGTTCTGTTCGCTGTTCGCGCCGATCACGTGGATACGCACTGGGTCTCCCGCGTGCGCCTCGATCAACGGCGTCACAGGATCCTCAGGCTTGTCCACCTTACACGGCTGGAAGATCTTGCCCAGCGAGCAGCCTTCTTCCTCGCGGAACTTATACGGTTCCGCGCGGTAGTTGACCGACGTCAGACCGGCTACATTCTGCACATACGGCATGAACGCGGTGCCGATGATGTTGTCCTCATCTTGGAAGAAGAGGGCCACGTCACGGTAGTTCCGCTTGCCGGCGTTCTCCGGTAGGCTGGCGTCGACGATGACATCCGCCCGCCAGCTGTTCTTCTGAGACACATCGGCGCCGGTCACAGGATCACGATACTGCGATCCCTTCGGGCCGATGATGATCGCGCCGTACAACCCGTTGCGCGGATTGACGACGATGTTGCCACCGTCCCACACCAACGACGTGGTCTCCTTGTTGGAAGGATGCGCGTAGAAGGTATAGGTCCGGCTCTCGCCCGGAGCCACGGTCTGGTCGCCGCCGTTGTTGCCGACGTTCAACCCCTGGCTGTCGCGCGGATCGAAGGCCAAGCCCGGCGCAAAGAACGAGGCCCGGCTCTCCTTCATCTTGTTCTTCAGATGCACCTTGAGGCAGTCGCCCAGGTTCGCGCGCAGCGTGAGCGGGTTCGGCATCACGTTGCCTGCGACCGTCGCGGCTTCTTCCTCCAGCGCGAAGATCTTGCCTTCCGGCATGGTCATTTCGATCTTCCGCTCGAAGTCCACCTCGATGGCATCCGGCGCCTTCGGGTTGAGCTTCATCGGGCGATCCAACGCCACCACGTTGAAGTTCTTCACCGGCGCATCGGACGGACACACGGAACTCGGCACAGGAGGAATGCCGATCGGGTTGGTCCCCTTCGGCAACGGCTTCAGATCCTCCACTTGCTTATCCAGCACGCGGACGATGCCCCATCCACCTTCGGCGAAGTGCGAGCTTCGTCCGTTGAAGTGAATGTAGTCGCCCGGCATCCCCTGGAATCCGCCCGCCTTGCTGACGAGGTCATACCGCTCGGCGATCCCCACGTGGATGGAGTTCTTCCGATTGGCATCCGCCGCATAGCGTTCGGTCAGGAACGTGTGGCCGGAAATCGTCCACACATGGGATTCGTTCATCAGCTGGTGCAACAGACGGAACACCATCGTGTCGCCCACATACGCTCTCAGGAGAGGCGTGTCCGGGTCGCCGTGGATGGCGCTGCTGAACAGCTTCGAGGTATCAGGATTGTTCGACAGGCGTTGTGCAAACGGCTCCGCGCGGAAGTTAAACCCGCTGCCGGTCGTGTGCGTGCCGCCGTTGATGTACTTGTTCGGCGCATTCAGGATCTTGTCCGGCATCTGGAAGGACACCGTCTTGCCTGCTTCCAACGCCACTTCGATCGGCTGTCCCGGGGGATTGCCGGCTTCGATGACGTTGACGGTATGGGGCACCGTGTCGTGGATGGAGACCATCAACTCACGGAAGCTGCCGCTCACACCGGCACCGATCGGCTCATTGCTGTGGATGTCCGCGACCGGCCCGCTGTACACCAGCTTGCCGTTCTTCGGATCATGATAGGTGGACCCGTACGGCTCCACGATCGTCACGCCGAACCCGCCATGCGGCCAGGTCGTCGCGCCGAACGCGTGGTCATGCCAGAACACGGTCCCCATATCCACGTCCACCCACCACCGATAACGCACGAATTCCGGCGACACGAGGTCGTTGGCCGGATGCGCATGCTTCAGCGGCTTGAAGAACGTGACCACATCACCCTTGATCTCCTTGATACGGGCCACTTCCTGACAGCTCTTGTCGCGAGGCAAGGAAGCCGTCGTGTCGTGCCCCTTCTCCAAACAATCCATGCCGACCATCAGTTCGGTGTTGACATGGAACGGCGTGGCACCCGGCGCCATCTGGATCTTGATGGACGAGGCGCCCGCCTTGATGCCCTCCTTCAATTTCGCCACCATCGGAGCCGGCAGACCGTGCTTGGTTTTCTTGCCCCACATGGTGAACGGCCGGACGGACATCTCGTACTCGAAGCCTGAAATCACGCCATCCGAGTTTCCAGTGTCGAACTGGAAGAAGTGCGGATGGATGTTGATCTTGGACGACTGGAAGTTGGTGTAATCGTCGTCGTCCCACTCGCTGGTCAACAGAATGTCCACGCAGTCATACACGTTGGCGCGAATGACCGCTGGCAACTTCAGATCGTCGTTGGCCCTGGTCAACTGCTCCTCTTCATGGAGCACGTAGATCAAGCCGTCCTTGTCGACGATCGGTGGCTCCTTGCCCTGCTTCTTGGCCAGGGTAATGGGCAACCGGATGAAGTGCAGGTTGTAATGCTTCCGGTTGGCGTTGTCGGGGCAGAGGCTCCAACGGCCCTGCTCGCCCGGCTTCGCCGGCTCGGAGGTCCGATCACCGTTTTCATCCTGGTGGATCGGCTCCAACCATGGCGCACCGCTGTGGTTGGCTGAGAACGGCACACGCTTGCCGAAGTGCGGCTTGAACAGCGGCCAGGCCATTTTGCCCGTGGTCGGGTCAAACAGAATGGCGGGTCTGGTGCTGTCATCCCACTTCGCCGCGGCAGGATACTTTGGATTCAGGGCGGTGCTCTCACGCTCACCGCGTGCGATGTTGCCGTCCCACTTCCAGTCCCACACCGTGGAATCGTAGGCCAAGATCTGGCCCTTTTCATCGTTCGTGTGGCCCGGTTGGCCCTGAGCCGGCACGAACATTTCGACCCAATCCTTGATGTTCACGATCACAGGATCGGATTTCCAGTTGGTCTTCTGACCCTTGTCGACGATCTTGAACGTCTTCCCGAACCAGTCGACCGTGGTGCCGATCAACTTGTCCGAGCTGACGCCCAGCTTCATCCGACCCTGACGGTCGGGCAACTCCTGCAGGTCCGGCATGGTATCCGTATGCGCGGCCCCGACTTGGAGCGTGTTGTAGAAGCGGCCGTATCCCCACATGCCCGCCACATAGTGGTGTGCCACGTGGCAATGGAAGAGGAATTCGCCGGCCAAGTGCTGACAGCCACCGCCGCCGCACTCCGGCTCAAGGTCCAAGGCCTCGGACGGACCGATGACTTCCACGTCGACTCGGTCGGACTTGGTCCGGACGACCGGATACTTGACCGGCCCATCCTGACCCGCTGCCCAGAGGTTGTTGGGCTCCGTGCCCGGACTCCGCTGCCAGCGGATGGTGCCGCTGTGAGGATGGTGGGAGTGAAACACTTCGGACCCACCGTGCACGATCCGCCACTTGACCGGATCGCCGAGATAGCCGCGAGGAATCGTGGTCGGCACATCTCCGAAGGTATAGGAGCTGTAGCCCATCGACTCGTCCTCGAAGCCGAAATACTCGTGCTGCAAGTGCATCTGATCGATGCCGAACGGTTCGCTGCGATAGTTCAACGCACGGCCGCCCGGACGATAGGCGTCGGTCAGCGGATCGCGCTGCGGCAAGAAGTCACCCTTCTTGTTCAACGGACGGAAGGCTTCATCGCCGATTTCGTGATAGAACAGCACGAACTCGCGGAAGTCCGGCCCCGACCCATTGTCGATGTTCACCTGCCAGCCGCTCGCGGTCTCCTTCTGGGGACCGGTGCCGAGCGCTTCCATGTACTTCGATCCCTTCGGCTCGACGATAAACGCACCGAACAGACCCAACACGGTCAGCTCACGGTCATGGCTGTAGGAATGGAACTGCCGCACACCTTCCTGCATGTTCGGATGGATGTACCATTCGAATTCCTGCGACTTGCCCGGCGCTACGATGGATTCAGGGTTGGTCGTGGTGGCAGGTTTCCCCGTACCGCTGATCACCATGCTGGAGGCCTGGATGAACAAGCTGCCATCCTCGGCTTCCATCTGGTTACGGAGGGTCATCTTGACGCAATCGCCCTGGTTTGCACGGAGCACCAAGGGCTGGATCACATCGCCTTGCAATCCCGTGCTCACCGCGCCCGGATCGTATCCATCTTTCTCACGGGCCGCCTTGTTCTTGGCTTCCTCGGCGCGGGCCTTCTCCACATCCTGGGTCAAGGCATACATGTAGCCGGGATAGTAGTCCAACCAGCGATTCAACGTGATTTCGATGTTCATCATCGTCACGTCGTAGTTCTTGACCGGCACACCCGCCGGACATTTCCCGCCGCTGGTCAAGACCGGCTCCCCCTTACCCGAGT
Source organism: Nitrospira sp. (assembly GCA_015709715.1). Lineage (NCBI taxonomy): Bacteria > Pseudomonadati > Nitrospirota > Nitrospiria > Nitrospirales > Nitrospiraceae > Nitrospira > Nitrospira sp. Next base: position 2,717,432 of record CP054184.1, on the reverse strand, counting down.
CGGACGCCAACAGGAAGCTGCTCCCGTCTTGGCCCATGTACTGGTGCATGGTCGACATCGTGTTGAAGGCACCGGATGTCGCCTGCGCCTGCCCATCCTTAATGGCCTGGTCTTCAAGGCGCTGCATCAGTCGGTGATGCTGCATTTCCGACTGCTCCACACTTCCCGCACGACCCTCGATGGCGTTTTCCACCACCGTTTGACCCTTCAGGGTCTGGGTCCAGCCGGGCATGGCGACCTGCGTCGCATGTCCGCTATGCGACTGATCTCCTGGTCCGGCCGCAAACACCCACGGCGCCGCGAGCAAACTGCCCGACAGCAGCGCCGCCTGCAGACGCAGCATCGCATCGCGACGCCAGCGTTTGCGTTTTGGCCCATGCAATGAAGACCTCATAATTTCGGCCTCCCTCCTTGTGAATTCCCGCGCCCTTCCGCGGGAGTGGTTAAAAAACGTGGTCGTGTGACCGGCCTCCGTCAGGTAGGACCCCGGCTGCTCCGGCCTCCCCTAGTCCCCTCCACGAAACGCTCCAAAGAGAATTAGGGCTGGTGAAGGCTCTCCTCGAGATCGAGGGAGCAGGTCATTCGGAGGCCGGTCCTAATCACCCGCACCTTCACCAGCGTCCCACCTAATGGCAATACATGTGCCTTTCTGTCCCTCATGAAAAACTTTTCATTTTCTCCTGCGTAATCCGCTGGTTGCACTATGCATAGGGATCTAGGGACGAGGCTACTTCGACGGCTGATTTCCATGCACTTAGACAGTCCCATAGGGGTCAAAAATATGGTGCTGTAATTACAATGAGTTACACTGTCCAGCTACTTGGACAGGCGGGAGTTGATTTTGGGGCAATAAGGGGCAGGACGAGGACGAACTGCCGGAACAGGACTACGCCACAACACGTAGGATTCTAAGGCGAATTTGCACGACGGAAGGGCTACTCGATCTCTAATTCGCGCAGTTTGTTATAAAGGCCGGCACGGCTGATCTTGAGCAAGCGAGCCGCCTTCACTCGGTTACCGGATACCTGCTGAAGCGCCTGGAGAATCCGCACCCGTTCGGCCTGGCGAGTGGCGTCCCGCACCGCAGTCCGAAAATCCGTATTCTCCATCGACGCTCCCATGGCCACCAGGTCCGCACAGGTGAGTTCGCCATGGGTGGTCGTCACGACCGCACGTTCGATGTAGTGCTGCAGTTCCCGGACATTCCCCGGCCAGGGCGCGGCCGTCAAGGCCCGCATCACCTCCTCCCCGACCGAACGCTGGGGCTGGCGGTGTCTCTGGCAAGAGTCCATGACGAACTTGGACACCAAGAGCGGAATGTCCTCTCTCCGTTCTCGTAACGGCGGCAAATGAACCGGAAGAACGGCCAGCCGATAATAGAGGTCTTGCCGAAAGGCCTTGGCCCGGACCAGATCGGTCAGATCCTTATTGGTCGCCGAGATGACGCGCACATCGATCTTGATCGGTTGCGTGCCCCCGACGCGCTTGATCTCGCCTTCCTGCAACACCCGAAGGAGTTTGGCCTGAAAGGTCGGTGAGGTATCGGCGATCTCGTCCAAGAACACCGTGCCCCCATCCGCCTCTTCGAAGAGGCCCGGCTTCGAGGTGGCAGCGCCCGTAAACGCGCCTTTGACGTGACCGAACAGCTCGCTTTCCAGCAGCGTTTCAGGAAGCGCTCCACAATCCACCACGACAAATGGTTTGTCTCGCCGGTAACTCGTCTGATGGATCGTCCGCGCCACCAACTCCTTGCCGGTCCCGCTTTCACCATGGATCAACACTGTCGCCACGCTGTCTGCCACCAGGCGGATCATGTCGAACAATTGATTCATGGCCGGGCTGGCTCCGACGATCTCGCCAAGACGCCCATCCGTTCGCTCAGGCCGCGCCCGACCAGAGGACTGGATCGCGCGGGCCGAGAGGGACTCCTTGTCAGGCCGCTTATGGAAGAGCACCAACACGGACCCCACTTCCCCGGAGGCCGACATCAGCGGAAACGCCTGATGCATCCCGCAAGCCGTCCCATCGCCGGAACTGGCGCAGGAAATGGTACGCACCTCTCGAGTCTCAAACACCGTCGTGGCCGGACAGATGCCGCAGGGATCTTCCAGTTGAACGAAGGCCTCATAGCACTTGGCCGGCTTGGCGATGGGGCTTCCACCCTCGCCCCATGCCTGTTCGTTGGCATACACGACATTGAGGTCTCGATCCATGACGGCGACACGATCGGTCAGACCATCCGCCAGCTGTTTCAGAGCTTCGAGTCGAGCGGCAAGAATAGGATCGGAAAAGGGAGGAGCTGCGGGAATTTGTGATGATGATCCGGCCATCTCATCACTCCTCGTGCTGGTGGATGTCACGTAGGGCCCTTCAGATCGTTCGAAGGCCCCATTTTTACTATGATTTCGACTGCAAAACAACCCACTCCGACGCGGGACGATCGCGCCCCCGACAAGGTCAATGGGGGAGGCGGCTCCCCTGCGATCCCTCCATGTTTTTGAGCAATTGTTTCACCGTCACCTTCAGTTCGGAAAGCCGGAGCGGCTTGTCGAAATAGGCGGTCGCGCCATGGCTCAACGCCTCCTGCCTGGTCCGCGCATCCCCAAAGGCCGACATGACAATAATGGGGCAATTCGGGGCGCACACCCTCAGCCGATGCACGTAGTCAAAGCCGCCGGCAGGCATCTTGAGGTCGGTGACGATCAGATCCGGCGCGGCTCGCATGACTGCCGCCAACCCTTCATCCCCGGTGGCAGCCTCCCTGAGTTGGTATCCCTCCCCCCACAACTCGTCGCAGAGCAGGCTACGCATATCCTTGTCATCTTCCACGACCAGTAGGACGGCTGGCCTCCCCTGCTCCATACTGAGCCTCTCATGACGGCAGTTCATCGACAGGCTGCATTCGCAAGGCATGTGCCACTTCCCGACACGTGAATGCGCGCGGAAACCGGTTATTTCACAATCGATTTTCGATCGAATGGGGTATCAGGCGAGTGGTACGCAACAGAATGGCTGGCGAGAAAGACCCCAGTGGAGCAAGGATGTCTGCCCCGAAGCGCCACAACCGCACAGCAGCACTTTACGAGGTGACGGCCCCCTTGTCCGCATGGAGAGGGAGGCAGATCGTGAACCTGGTCCCCTGGTCCGGCTCGCTCTCAACCTGAATGGTTCCACCATGCTCCTCAATGATGCCCTTGACCACCGTCAACCCAAGCCCGGTCCCCTTGCCGAACTCCTTGGTGGTAAAGAACGGGTCGAAGATCTTGGCGATGATGTCCCTCGGCATGCCATGTCCGGTATCAGCCACGGTCAACTTCACCACCCCACGATCCGGAGCCAGGGCCACACGTAATCGGCCGCCGGTAGGCATGGCATGGATGGCGTTCATCACGAGATTGATCAAGACCTGGCTCATCTGATCGCCGTCCGCATGCACCAACGGGCAGTCGTCCGCGAACTCGGTTTCCGCGGTGATGTCGTTATGCGCCAGCCGCTCTTGAAAAATCTCCAAGTTGTCTTCGATCGTCTGGCGCAGATCCAGAGCCCGATGTTCGACCGGGCGGCGCCGGGCAAAGGCCAGGAGCTGACTCATCACTCTCGTAATCCGTTCCACCTGACTCACGATGGTCTGCAGACCCTTCTTGACCGATTCTTCTTTCGTGCGCTCCATGAGATATTCGGCTCGCCCCAGGATCACATTCATCGGCGTCCCGATCTCATGGGCCATGCCGGACGCCACCGTTCCCAATTCCGCCACACGCTCGGTGCGCCGCAACTGCGCCTGCAAATGCTTCCGTTCCGTGATGTCGGTGGCGATCCCGTCGATCCGCAGCGGCCGCCCCGCCTCGTCCTTGATAATGCGCCGCCGATCATGCACCCAGCGGGTTTCTCCGTTGAGCAAGCCAACCCGATATTCCACATCGAATTCTCCGGTCGTCCGGAGGTCCTGCAGAGCCCGCTCGATCGACGGGCGGTCCTCCGCGTGAATCAGCTCCGTCCATAGACCAGGCTGCCGGATGAAATCTTCCGCCGGGCGGCCATAGATTTGCGCCGCCGACGGACTGATGTAATAGATGGCGGAAAGGTCCAACGCTGAGGACCAGACGACATCCTCCATCGCATCGAGTAGGCTTTGCAGGCGCTCTTCGCTTTCCCGCACCCGCTGCTCGGCCAGTTTGCGCTCGGTAATGTCGCGCAACAGCAGCAAAATCCCGCCGCCCTCCTCATCCCTGAAGTACGACGCGCTGAGCCCGACGTCCACGACGGTCCCATCGCAACGGACGATCTGCGCCTCCTCCTCGGGAAACGTGCTGCCCGTTTCAAGCAGGTGCCGGAGCCGTGCTCGCACGGAGTCATGGCAGGATTGATGCAACAGATCGTAGGGTGACTTGCCCATCAGATCCGCCGGCAGAGTCCGCCCGAACAACCGCTGGCCCTGCTCATTCAGATAAATGATGCGGTCGCCGCGGATGACTAGGATCGCATCCGGCAGCACCGCCAGCAGCCGCCGGTACCGCTCCTCGCTCTGGCGCAAGAGTGTCTCGGCCTTTTTCTGCTCCGTCACGTCGCGTGTCACCCCCAGCACCGCGTGGATGGCGCCGTCCACGCCCGACAGCGGAACGGCGTGCGTTTCCAGCCACCGCCGCCGGCCTTTCAGTCCCACCATCTCAAATTGAAGTCGTCCGGCGGTTCCCAGCCCGGCCTGCCGGATCAGCGATCGAAACGCAGGCCGAAACTCGTCGGCCACCAGGTCGCACGCGTCCGTGCCCACTATCTCCTGCGTCCCGCTCGCCCCAACCATGGCCAATCCCGCCGCATTGATGGTCCGAACGACCCCATTGAGATCCAGCACCTTCACGCACTCCGGTTCCGCCTCGACGATGGCGCGCAAGAGCGCCTCACGTTCCGCGAGTTCCTGCTCCAATCGCCGCCGTCCGGTGATGTCGCGAAGAATGACCGTATAGTACCGATGTCCGCTCACCGCGACTTGCGAGATCGCCGCCTCGATGGGAAATTCGATTCCATCGGCCCGCAGGCCCACCACCATGCCCAACGCACCCATCTGACGATTCGTGATGCAGGAGCGGCCGAACTGTCTGATGTGTTCCGTATGGGCCGCACGAAACCGCTCGGGGATGAGCTGATTCAGCGGTTGTCCCAGCACCTCATCGGCTTGCCACTTGAACATCTGTTCGGCCGCCTGATTAAAGAGGATGATGCGTTCCGCTTCGTCGATGGTGATGATGGCATCCATGGCCGATTGGACGACCCCTTCGAGCCGAAGCCGCTCCTCAAGCGTTTCCTCTTCAGCCCGCCGCTGGCCGGCCACCGCCCCCAGCACCGCCGCCTCGGCATGGGCCCTCGCCTGTACGGCCGCTTCCTTGGCCGACTCGGCTTGGGTCCGCTCCGCCTGCACCACAGTCAACTCGTGTGCCATCTGCTCGCGGGTCGCTGCGGCCTGGACCTGAGTCAGTCGACGGCTGACGAGCGCGACCGCAAAGGCCCACATGAGACCGATGCCCAGCAATCGATTGATGGCGGAATACAGGGGCAGGACACCGGGAGGCGAGACCGCATATCCCACGATGATCAAGAGGGTGATCACGCCGGCCCAATAGAGGGGGGCATGGATTCGCGAGGCAGACAGGGTCAAGGCCAACGGCACCGCATAGAGCAGCCATTCGACCACCCCGGACGGGGTCAGCAGGTCGAGGATGAAAATCGCCAGGGTGAGGATGATGGAAAGGCCGTACTCGGTCAGAAAAGACTTCTGGTGGGGAAACTGCACGCCGATGACTCCGAGCGGTGGCGCGGGAGCCCCTACTCGTCCGAGTGGGGCTTGCCTTCGATTTCGGCCAGTTTACGGTACAACGTCTTGCGGTCGATCCCCAACACATGCGCGGCTTGGTACTTGTTGCCGCCCGTCTTCTCCAGGATCTTGACGATGTATTCCTTCTCCACTTCGTGCAGCGGCAATGTCCGCTCGGCGGCTTCATCCAAGATCCGCCGGTCTCCGCGCGCACCCTGCACCGACGGAGGCAGATCGTCCGGCATGATCTTTTCGCCATGGCTCAAGGTCACGGCGCGCTCGATCACGTTTTCCAACTCGCGCACATTGCCCGGCCAGACATAATCGACCAACATGGCCAGCGCCGCTTCGCTGACACCCTTGACCTGCTTTCCCCGCGTCTGCGCGCATTTCTTCAAGAATGCATCCACAAGAATGGGGATATCCTCCCGACGCTCGCGCAACGGCGGCAAGCGCACCTCGATGACGTTCAGTCGGTAGTAAAAATCCTCCCGGAAGCGCCGATTCTTCACTTCGTCGCCGAGATTGAGGTTGGTGGCCGCAATGATGCGCACGTCGACGGGAATCGACTTGGTCGCACCCACACGACGGATCTCCTTTTCCTGAATCGCGCGCAGCAGCTTGGCCTGGAGCATGAGCGGGAGTTCGCTGATTTCATCCAAGAACAAGGTCCCCTTCTGGGCCTCTTCGAACAGGCCGCGCTTATCCATCTTGGCATCCGTGAAAGCGCCGCGCATGTGGCCGAAGAGCTCGCTTTCCAACAGTTGTTCGGGAATGGCGGCGCAATTGACCGGCACAAAGGGCGCGTCGCGCCGGTCGCTATTGTAATGAATCGCCTTGGCGACCAACTCCTTGCCCGTGCCGCTTTCCCCGGTAATCAACACATTGGTAGGACTGTCGGCCACCCGTCGAATCAAGTCGAAGATCGCCTGCATGGGCTTGCTCTTACCCAAGATCTGGTGAAAGCTGTATTCGCGGTGCACTTCCTTGCGCAGGCGGCTGACCTCGCGCCGAAGGGCCGCTTCTCGGATCGCCCGTTCCACGACCCGCACCAACTCTTCGGTCTTGACCGGCTTGGTCATGTAGTCGCTGGCGCCATGCCGCATCGCTTCCACGGCCGTCTCGACGGATCCGAACGCCGTCATCAGGATCACGCCGATATCCGGATAGGTCCGTTTGATTTCCGCCAACAATTCGGTGCCCAACATCCCCTTCATGCGGAGGTCGGTGAGAACCACGGCATAATCTTCTTCCATCAGGCGCTGGAGCGCGTCTTGTCCGCTCCCGACTCCTGTGCATTGATGTCCCCGCGCCTGGAGGACGTCGCAAACCAGACTCCGCATATCGGCGTCGTCATCGACCACCAGGACTGCGCCCCAATCTTCAGTCATAGAAATCCCTTTGTTGCTGGCCTCAGCCTAATCGGGTTGTTTCCCGGCGGTCAAGGGGCAGCATGCCGCAGCAGTCCCCTCTCCTCTGTCGCCAAATGCCCCAATTGCGGTCCCTGGCGAGGACCGTTAGGAATGGAGGATGCGGGACAGAGGAACCTCCGGCGCGCCGGTCTCTGAGGTCGATAAACGGCACTGCTCTTGCGTCTTCTGCGATGAAGCGTGGAGGTATGTCATGGATGACCAACCGTCGGAACTGGACCAGCGGCAGACCTCGCCCGCTGCCCCGGTCGTGTTGACTCCCGTTCCGATAGTGCAAGGCCAGGGCCAGAAACAGGTCGTCGTCCTGACCCCCCAGTCTGCGACCGGCCGCAAGCGGCGGCGCCTCCTCATGTTGGGCGGTCTCGGTATCCTGCTCGTGCTGGGAGTGGGGCTGTGGTACTGGTCCAACGGGACCGTCACCCATCTCTACAAAACACTGCCGGTCGATCGCGGGCCCATCACATCGCTGATTACGGCCACCGGCGCAGTGAATCCGGTCATCTCGGTTCAAGTGGGCAGCCAAGTATCCGGCAAGATTGCTCGCATTTATGCCGACTTCAACTCCGTGGTCCGGGAAGGCCAGGTCCTGGCGTCGATCGATCAGAAGCCCTACCAGGCGAAGGTCAGTCAGGCCAAGGCCGCGCTGAAAAGCGCCCTGGCCAACTTGGCCAAGGCCCGCAACATGGTCGCGCAACGCAAACTCGAGCTGGACCGCATCGCCACCCTGCGCGCCCAGCAGTTTGTCGCGCAATCCGACCTGGACCTGGCTCGGACCAGCCATCGCGACGCGGAAGCGCAGGTGGATCTCACGCAGGCTCAGGTCGACCAGGCGAAGGCCACGCTGGCCTCGGCGGAGCTGGATCTCGGGTACACGACCATCATTTCGCCGGTAAACGGCACGGTCGTGTCACGCAATGTGGAGGAGGGGCAGACCGTCGTGGCGAGTTTCCAAACACCCACGCTGTTCGTCATCGCCCAGGATCTGACCCGCATGCAGGTCATCGCCAACGTCAGCGAGTCCGACATCGGAGGCGTCACGGAAGGAAAGTCGGCGGACTTCCGCGTCGATGCCTACCCGCGGGAGTCGTTCCACGGCACCGTGACGCAGGTGAGAAACGCTCCCATCAGCATCCAGAACGTAGTGACCTATGACGTGGTCATCTCCGTGGAAAATCCGGACCTGAAGCTCAAACCCGGCATGACCGCCAACATTACGATCGTCACCGCGCGCAACGAAAACGCCCTGCGAACGCCGAACGCGGCCTTGCGGTTCCGTATGCCCGGGGCAACGACGGACCGTAAGACGCCCCAGGTGTGGATCCACACCATGAATGGGCGCGTCCGACCCGAGCCCATCACCGTCGGGATCGCGGATTCGTTGTATACGGAGATCCAGTCCGGAGGGGTACACGAGGGCGATGAGGTGGTCGTAGGCCTGGCCACACCGGACAACAATACACAGGAAAAACTTCCGCCGGGTTTCGAAATCGGGCCGAAGATGCGTTAAGGCCTTCGGGCTTCAGAAGGTGCGATCGATGGGCTTTCTCTGGCTCACCATCCAGTCTGCCTTACGCGTGCTACGGCGCAATCCTCTGCGCGCCGGGCTGACCATGCTCGGCATCGTCATCGGGGTCGGTGCGGTGGTGGGCATGGTGAGTCTCGGCCAGGGCGCCACCGCCTCCGTTCAGCGGGAAATCGCCAGTCTCGGCACCAACGTGCTCATCGTCATTCCCGGCGCCACGACCGTCACCGGCGTCCGCGGCGGCCTCGGCACCGTCTCGACTTTGACCGTGGAAGACGCCCGTGACATTGAAAAACGAGTGGGCGACGTGAGCCTGGTGACCTATGCCACCAGGTCGGTGCTGCAGGTCGTGCATGAGCACAAAAATTGGAACACGGTGGCGCTCGGCACAACCGCGAACTTCCCTGACCTGCGCAACTGGCCGATTGCCGACGGGAACTTTTTCACGCAAGCGGACGAAGACGCAGCCACCAAGGTCGTGGTGCTCGGGAAAACGGTCGCCGACAACCTCTTCGAGCGGGGCGAAGACATCATCGGTTCACAGATTCGCATCAAGAACGTGCCGCTACGCGTGATCGGCGTCCTCGCCTCCAAGGGACAGTCTCTGTCCGGCCAGGACCAGGACGATGTCGTCATCCTGCCCTTCACGACCGCCGAACGGAAGGTACTGGGAACCAAGTTCCTCGGAACCGTCGGCATCATCATGGTCGCCACCCACCACCGCTACAGCATTCCGACCGCCGTGGAAGAGATCTCGGAACTCCTTCGCGCCCGCCACCGCATTCACCCGGCCGAGGAGAACGATTTTACGATCCGCACCATGGAAGACGTGGCCAAGACCGTCGCGGGGGCCAGCCGCACCATGATGGTGATGCTGTTGAGCATCGCCTCCATTTCGCTCGTCGTCGGCGGTATCGGGATCATGAACATTCTCCTGGTATCGGTCACGGAACGGACCAGGGAGATCGGCATCCGCATGGCGGTCGGGGCGAAACGTGGCCACATCCTGTTGCAGTTTCTCGTGGAGGCGGTGATCCTCACGGCCATCGGCGGAGTGGCCGGCGTGATCTTCGGCATTGCCGGGGCACGGCTCCTGACCCGCATGATCGGCTGGCCGACCATTATTTCCTCTCAAGCCGTGGCGGTCGCCTTTCTTTTCTCGCTGGTCGTCGGCGTGTTCTTCGGCCTCTACCCGGCCAACAAGGCCTCGCGCATGAATCCGATCGAAGCGCTGCATTATGAGTAGGCGTTTGCGTGGAATTCCCAAGCACTCGTCGTCGGTGACGGCTGGTAGGATTGCGTGAGGCAAGTATCTTCGCTACAGTACCGCGCAATCGCGCAGGCCCCACCAGATACGAGGAATAAGCCCAGGGCTCCGTGTTCGATGTTTCAGGCGACCATTGAGGGAGTTTCGCCATGAGGCGAGGGATTCACTGCGTGTTGCTGGTGTGCGTCCTCGGCTTCCCCGGCATTTCCCCCGCCCAGGTGCATCCGCCGACGACCTCACTTACCGCAGAAGTTCCGGGAGGGCAGACCCGCGAAGCGCCGGTGATCTATCAAGGTGAATCTTTATTCACGCTCCATCAGAAAGTCGGATCCTTCACGCCACAGGATCGCGCCAACGCAATTCGAGATCGCCTGACACAGATTGCTAACGCGCCGTTCACGAACTTCGACGCGATTACCATCGCCGAAACCGAACACGGGACCGACATCGCACTCGACAGCATGGTGCTGCTCACGGTGACCGATGGCGATGCCAGACCTTACGGCCGGCACCGACAGGACCTGGCCCGGGAGTATGCCGGCAAACTGCGCACGGTGCTGCACAAGGCACACAAAGAGCTGAGCCTGGAAACATTGCTCATGGAAGGTGCCCTGGCGGTGGCGGCGACCGCGGTGTTAGCAGCGATCCTGTTGACGTTCCACAAGGTATTTCCCAAGATTCACCACCGCATCAAGCGCTGGGAGGGTAGTTACATCAAGGCGGTCAAGATCCAGCGGGTTGAAGTCTTTTCTGCTGAGACACTCACGCGGCAGGTCATCGCAGTCGCCAACGGTGTGCGATTCGCGCTAACTATCGTGATCGTCTATGTCTATCTCACGACCGTGCTGGGCCTCTTCCCCTGGACACGACAACTCGCCACCAAGCTGGTGCAGGCCGTGGTCGCAACGCTCACGACCATCGCCCAGGCCTTCCTCAGCGCCCTGCCCGACTTTGCGGCAATCATCGTCATCATCATGGTGACGCGGTACGTCATCAAGTTGATTCAGATGGTGTTCAACGGTATCCAGCGGGGAGCGATCACTTTTGCCGGCTTCCATCGCGATTGGGCCGACCCGACGTTCAAGATCATCCGCTTCCTCGTCATCGCGTTTGCAGCCATCGCCATATTTCCATACATCCCCGGATCCCAATCGGAAGCCTTCCGCGGCGTCTCGGTCTTCCTCGGAGTCTTGTTCTCCCTGGGCTCGGCAGGCGCCGTCAGCAATGCAATCGCCGGCATTATCCTCACCTACATGCGTCCCTTCCAACTCGGAGATCGCGTCAAAATAGCCGACACCGTCGGCGACGTGACGGAGAAAACATTGCTCGTCACCCGCATTCGAACCATCAAGAACGTCGACATCACCGTTCCCAATTCACTGATTCTCGGCGCACATATCATCAACTACAGTTCCACATCCCTGTCTGCCCCTCCTCTCATCCTCAACACGTCGGTGACCATCGGGCATGACACCTCGTGGCGGACGGTCCATAACCTACTCAAGAACGCCGCACTGGCAACCAGAAATATTCTCTCAGACCCGGAGCCGTTTGTGTTGCAAACCGCGCTCAATGACTTTTATGTGACGTACGAGTTGAATGCCTATACCGGCGCCCCAAACCAGATGGCCGTCACCTACTCGGACCTCCACCAGAACATTCAGGACACCTTTAATGAAGCCGGGGTGGAGATCATGTCTCCGCACTACGCGCAGGTGCGCGACGGCAACAAAACCACGATCCCGGAAGACTATTTGCCTGCAACCTATCAAGCGCCCGCACTTCCACCTGCCACCTGCTGTTCCGCGTGGTAGGAGCTGCGCACCAGCGGGCCCGATTCGACATGGCGAAAACCCATGGCGAGGCCTTCTTCTTTCAACAACGCAAATTCATCAGGGTGATAAAACCGTGCGACCGGCAGGTGCTCCTTCGTCGGTTGGAGATATTGCCCGATGGTCATGATGTCGCAATCGACTGCGCGGAGATCCCGCATGACCTCGCGGGCTTCATCCGTCGATTCGCCCATGCCGACGATCAAGCCAGACTTGGTCGTCATCCCCATCTGCTTGGCGCGGCCCAGCAGCTCAATCGACCGCTGATATTTCCCTTGCGGGCGGATCGAGGGAAACAACCGCCGGACGGTTTCGATATTGTGGTTCAGAATGTCGGGCTTCTCCGCGGCCACCGTCGCCAGGGCGGCTTCGTTGCCTTCGAAGTCCGGGATCAACACCTCGATCGTGCAACTGGGAATCAACCGTCGGATCTGGCGGAGGGTTTCAGCAAACACCGACGCGCCGCCGTCCGCCAACTCATCCCGATTCACCGACGTAATGACGGCATGTCTCAGGTTGAGGGCCTGGACCGCTTCCGCCACGCGTAACGGCTCGTCGTGATCGACCGCATGCGGCCGGCCGGTGGCCACCGAGCAGTAGTGGCAGCGTCTCGTGCAGATGTCGCCGAGGATCAGAAAGGTTGCGGTGCGGGCATTCCAACATTCCCACACATTGGGACAACGCGCCTCCTCGCAAATCGTGTGGAGGTTCAGCCGATCCATCGTCTTGCGAATGTCGTGATAGTCCGGACCGGTCTGCAGCCGAACCTTGAACCAGGGAGGCAGACGCCGTGCGTTCGTAGCACCGGCCGCCTCGTCGGCAGGGCGCAGGGTCGAGAGGGGGATGAAGCTCATGAGATCTCCTCCGACCCGGCGAGTTCCTGTGGATGTTCCAACACCCGCTTGACCTCTTTCAAAAACTGCGCACCCTGCACGCCATCGATCGCGCGATGGTCGCAGGAGAGCGTCACCGTCATCCGCCGTCCCGCCGTCACCACCCCCTTCGTGACAACCGGCACATCGCGAATCGCCCCCACCGCCAGCGACGCGGCCTGTGGCGGCATCAGCACGGCAATGAAGTTGTCCACGTCGTACATACCGAGGTTGGAGATCGAAAACGTGGCCCCCGCATACTCCTGCGGTTGCAGTCGTTTCTGCCTGGCCCGTTCGATCAGCGCACGCGATTCGGCCGAGATGGTGCTGAGCGGCTTCGTCCCACAATCCCGGATCACGGGCGTGATCAAACCGTCCTCCATCCCGACAGCCACACCGATATCAATCTGGCCGTGGCGCCTGATGGCCTCGCCCGTAAAGGAGACGTTGACCTCCGGATGCCGTTGGAGCGCCAGCGCCGACGCCTTGATGAGCAGATCGGTGACGGAGGGATGGCCATGACGTTGCGCCTTGAATCGGTCACGAAAACGTTCAGCGGGCTCCATGTCGATGTCGGTCGAGAGATAAAAATGCGGTACCGGCGCCTTGCTCTGCACCGTGGTCCGGGCGATGGCTTTGCGCATCTGGCTCAACGGTTGATCGACGCCGGGCGGCAACAGCGACGCCCCGTCGGCTTGGGCCTTCAGCACATCCTCCTCCAGGATTCGCCCGCCGGGCCCGGTGCCGCTAATCCCAGCGAGGTCGAGTCCCCGTTCAGCCGCCAAGGCCTTAGCGCGTGGAGACGCGATGGGGCGGGCGCCTGCCGCAGAAGTGGACGGTACAGCGACCGGTTTCGTTGAGGACGCCGCGACGGGGCTCGTCTTCGCCTGGATCAAAGGCGCTGCGGTCACGCCGTCGTTCAGGGCGGCGGTCAGGTCCTCGTCCGCCTCGCCGATCACGGCGATGAGCGCGCCTGACGGCACGGTCTCCCCCTCCCGCACCAGCACCTTCCGCAGGATGCCGGGCGCAAAGGCTTCCAAGTCCATGACCGCCTTGTCCGTTTCAATCTCGGCGATCACCTCGCCGGCCTGCACGGGCTCGCCTTCCTGTTTCTTCCAAGCCAGGAGCACGCCCTCTTCCATGGTATCGGTCAGTTTCGGCATAACGACGCGACTAGCCATGGTGCCCCCTTCCCGTACACAGTGCCGTGACCGCCTCCACCACCCGTGAGGCGTCGGGAATCGCAAGGTCTTCCAACGGCCGGCTGTAGGGCATGGGAACGTCTTCGCCGGTCACCCGGACGATCGGCGCATCAAAATAATCGAATGCCGCTCCATAGAGGCTGTCGGCGATCTGTGCTCCCAACCCGCAAAAGCGCCACCCCTCCTCGACGATGACCAGACGCCCGGTCTTCTTGATCGACGCGACGATGGTCGGCACATCCAGCGGCTTGAGGGTACGCGGGTCGATGACTTCCGTCTCGATCCCCTCGAGGCTCAACCGCTCGGCAGCCTCCAGTGCCACCAGCAACATCTTCGAGTAGGCGACGATCGTCACGTCGCTTCCGGCACGTTTCACGTCGGCCACACCGAGCGGAATGGTGTAGTCGCCGTCCTGAACCTCGCCCTTCGTGCCATAGAGTAACTGCGCCTCGATAAACACGACCGGATTGGGGTCGCGAATCGCGCTCTTGAGCAGCCCTTTGGCATCGTGCGGCAAGGCCGGCGCCACTACCTTCAAACCCGGCACATGGCAGAACCACGCCTCCAGACTTTGCGAATGTTGAGCCCCCAGTTGATGGGCCGCGCTCCCAGGGCCGCGAATCACGAGGGGAACCGAGAGTTGGCCGCCGGACATATACCGAATCTTCGCGGCATTGTTGACGATCTGGTCGAGCGCGACGATGCCGAAATTCATAGTCATGAGTTCGACGATCGGACGCAGCCCGGCCATGGCAGCTCCGATGGCCAGCCCAGTGAAGCCCGCTTCCGTGATCGGGGTATCGATGACCCGCTGTGGGCCGAACTCCTCCACAAACCCTTTACTCACCTTGAACGCGCCTTGGTAATAGCCGACTTCTTCGCCGATCAGAAAGATGCGTGAATCCCGACGCATCTCTTCGCGCATCGCCTGGTTGAGCGCTTCACGATAGGAGAGCACCATGGTCAGACCTCGCCCTCGACCAGAATGTCCGTATGCAGTGCGGCCGGGGACGGAAAGGGGCTCTCGTCGGCAAACTTGACGGCCGCCGCGACCCTATCCCCCACCTCCTGCTCCAGCTGTTTGAAGTCCGCTTCGGTACCGAGCTGCCCCCGCAGAATCGTGTCCTTAAGCAACCGAAGCGGATCGCGTCGCCGATGCTCCTCCACTTCTTCCTTGGTGCGATAGTGACCATGTGCGGGATCGGCCATGGAGTGGCCCATGAACCGATAGGTCATGGCTTCGATAAAGAAGGGGCCGTGGCCCGCCCGCACCTGATCCACCACTGTGCGCATCAGCGATCGGACGGCCAAGACATCCATGCCGTCCACCCGTTCGGCCATGATGCCGTAAGACCGGGCGGTCTCCACCACATCGGCATAGAGCGCGATGGCCCGCTCCACCGGCGTCCCCATCCCGTATCGGTTATTTTCGCAAATAAAGATGACGGGCAATTTCCAGAGGGCCGCCAGGTTGAACGCCTCGTGGGCCTGGCCGCTGGGTACCGCACCCTCGCCGAAAAAGCAGACCGTCACCAGATCCTGCTTTTGATATTTCGCAGCGAAGGCCAGGCCGGTCGCCAGCGGAATGTGGCCGCCCACGATGGCATATCCGCCCATGAAGCGATTGGGTGCGTCGACCAGATGCATGGACCCGCCCTTGCCTTGACACAGTCCCGTCGCCTTCCCAAAGAGTTCGGCCATGACCTTGCCCGGATCAGAGCCCCGTGCCAAGCAATGCCCGTGGTCGCGATAGGCGCTGATGACATAGTCGTCGGGGCGAAGCGCAGCCACGGCTCCGACGGCGATGGCTTCTTCCCCGATGTAGAGATGAAGAAATCCGGCGATCTTCGCCAGGGCGTACATCTCCGCCGACTTCTCCTCGAATCGACGGATCAATAACATCTGGCGATACAGCGACAGGAGATCGACGCGATCCATGCCGCCCATTATGCATGGGCATAGCGAGGCGACTCAACCCCACCGTACCGAGTCCGAGATGGCAGGAAAACGGGCAGAGAGCGGAAGGAAAACGAACGGACGAAGGCGGCCCGGACGCGAGCGAGATACCGCGGCGCCCGGGCGAGAGAAGGTTACTTCACCTTGGAAAAATCGGCGTCGAACTGGATCTGTTGCCCGTCCTGCAACGTCACCACCACCGTGGTCTTCGCGTTGGGATCAAACGTGTCATACCCAAACCGGGCCGTAAAGCGCGACCGATAGGCCGGTCCTGAGCCTTCGTTCTTTCTGCCTCGATCGGCAGGACTGATGTCGATAGGACGAATATTTTTCCCTTTTTGCTGGAAGACGATGTCGGCCTTCTCGGCAAAATATTCGTCGTCCCCGCACAGCTGCACTTCGACTTCCATGTTCGGCATGTCGATGACCTTCTGAATGAATTCATCGGGCATGCGCACTTCCTTCTTCTGCTTCTTCGACTCAGCGGCTTCTTGGCGCCCGAACGCTTCGAGGCGATAGCGCTTGGTGCGCAGAATGGCGCTCGCTCCACAGCTGTCCTTTTCCGGGTCCGCTCCGACTCTGGTAGTGAGCGAGGCCTGCTGCAGGACCTTCTTGACGTCTTCCGGCGAATTCGCCTTTTCCATGGGAATCCGACCGACTTCCAAGGCTTGTTTCGCCTCTTCAGCGGAGAGCTTCACGTCGATGGCCGACGCCAACCCACCGATGCTCCACATCACCGACCCGACGACCACCCCCGCCATCCCACGGATACTCAAAGCTCGCATGAGGACCTCCCTGGCGCAATGCCGAACAATGGGCCGCATTGTAATGGGATGCGGAAGACCTTTTCAATCTCAAGACCGAATCGGTGAGGCAGCGAAATGACTCCAGTTGGGATAGGGTTGGCGAGCATAGAGTCGGTCGATATCGACCGAACAAGACAGGCCCCGGCGAACCAACATCTCTGCAGTCAACCGCAGCGGGAGGCCCACGGCCGCCGTGTAATCGCCGTCGATCCGCTCGATCAGCGCCCTCGCCTCACCTTGAATGGAATAGGCGCCCGCTTTCCCAAGACTTTCTCCCGTACGCAGGTATCCCGCCAAGGCTTCTTGTTCGAACGGTTTCATCGTGACCCGAACGGTTGCTACTCGAACCTCGAGCGGCTCCGAAACCGGCCCCACCAACGCCACCGCCGTATAGATGCGATGGGTCCGGCCGGCCAGCTTGGTGAGCATGGCTTCGGCCTCCGCCAAGTCTCGCGGCTTGCCCAACACCTCATGGCCCAGGCTGATGAGTGTATCGCTTCCGATGATGAGGGCTTCGGGGTGCTCAGCAGCGCACGAGCGAGCCTTGCCTGCCGCAAACTCCATGGCCTGCCGCTCAGCCGGTAGGTTCGGCACAACCCGTTCCACAAAGGAGGGCTCGACGATGTCAAACGGCACCCCCAAGAGGGCCAGCAGTTCTTTCCGTCTGGGTGAGGTGGAGGCGAGGATCACCCGCATGGGGCTAGGTGGCACAAGGCTCTCCGCAAAATTCTGCGACGACCGCTTCGACATCCCGTACCGAGCACACTTGGAACATCTTGGCCCTCATGGCCGCAGCACGAGGGAAACCTTTACAGTACCAGCCCAAGTGTTTGCGCATGGAGGAGAACCGCTCAAGCCCGGCGATCGCTTCATACTGTCGCGCATGATCGACCATGATGTGCATTCGTTGCGCGATCGACACGCGAGGCTCCCACGCCCAACCAGGCAGGGCGGTCACGTCCCCCTGCGTCCGCCAGGCTTCGCGAGCCCGCTCCTTCTCGCGGAAAAACCACGGCGCGCCCAACGTCCCACGCCCGATCAAGACACCCTGAACCTGGCTATCGGCCACGCGCCGGAGAGCGTCCACCAGAGTATGGACATCCCCGTTTCCCAGGATCAGCGTGCCCGTGCCGCGCGCCACCTTGGCCGCAGCCGCAATGGCCGACCAATCGGCGGTGCCGCGGTACATTTGCTCAAGCGTCCGACCGTGCACCGTGATGGCGGCCGGTCCCACGGCTAATAAATGCTCCACCCACCGCTCCACCACGACACAGTCAAATCCCAATCGCGTTTTGATCGACAACGGCAGACGTCTTCGCGGAACCACCGGCGATCCGGTGCGTGCGGTATTCATCGTCCGAATGCAGTCCAAGCGCGACGGCTTGAATCCCAGTCCGTCGATGGACTGACCCTCAGCCCAATCATCGAGCCCCTGTTTGGTCGCGCGAAGGATCGCATGGGCGAGATCCGGCGTCTTGATCAGGGCCGCCCCCGATCCTGAAGCAGCCACGTTCTTGGACGGGCAGCCCATGTTGACATCGAGACCGTCGAAGCCCAATTCGCAGACCACCTGGGCCGCCCGATAGAACAGCGCCGGGTCCTTGCCGTAGAGCTGCGCCACGATCGGCCGCTCGGCTTCGCTGTAGATCAAGGTCGACATGAGCCGTTCGGGGCCTCGACAAATGTCACTGACATTCGTGAACTCGGTGAACGTCACATCGGGCCGTCCCTGTGCGGCGACCATTCGTCGAAACGCGGCATCGGTCACCCCGTCCATCGGGGCCAGTCCGAAAATCGGGTGCGGCAGCGCATCCCACACACTCATGCGCGTACCTCGGTCGAATCGATGGGCTCATTCGCCAGACGATAGGCCGATCGCAGCTCCTCGGCTTCGGTCATGACCGTTTCGGCGACGGGGGGATAGATCGAAGCAGCGAACTCGGCGAAGCGATCGATCTTCAGCAGGAAGAAGTCATAGTCCTCGACCGCCGGCCTGGGCCGCTCGAACCAAAAGGGGATGAATCCCTCCAAGGACTTGCTCGCTGCCCCAAGTAAACGACAGGTTTTGGGAAACATGTCCACCAATTCGCCTCCCCAATGCAGGAGTTCGTTGGGCAGATAGGACTCGCGATAACGGTCGAGATCTTCGGTTGTTCCGCCGAGCAAGGCGCAATCCTTGCCCATCGGTTCGACATACGGAGTCGTGACCATGCGAACATATCTCTCATACTGGCGTGACACTGCCGCACGCTCATCGGCCGTCAGCCCGGCCTCGGCCGGCTGTGGCCCGCCGGCCTGAGTGTCTTCGGGGACCGCGAAGCCGGCAACCCCGCTCACCTCACGGTGACGAACCTGCGCCTCAAATCGGCTCACGAATCGCCCGAACTCAGTCACGATCGTGCCGACCGATTTGGTATCCACTTCCAATGCCACTCCCTTAAGAAAACCCAACCCAGGATGGGCCAGCACCTGCTCCAACAGGTCGAACAATACATCAGGAATCGGAGCCCCATGCGCATCGATCCAGAGTGGCGGTGCAGGCTCACGCTCCTGTCCGGATCGCGGCCAGGCCTCCGCTGCGGCAAGGCCCGCGACATGGATCTCCACGACCCGGTCAAGGGGGAAGGCCTCCAGAAACTCTGCGGCAAAGGCCTGGAGCGATTGTTGTCGCCATGCTCCTGTATATCGGTAAACCGTCCACAGGTGTCCGATATCCAGCACCAAGCCACAGGGGGTCCTCTGGATCACCATGCGGAAAAAGTCGGCAATAGGCAGCGACCCGCAAGCGAAATAGGTCAACGGCGGCATTTCGAGCAGGACCAGGGGAGTGTGGCCCCCTTGCAACCGGACCTGTCGATCCAGTTGATCCTGCAAAAAGCAGAGGTTGTCGGCGGTGACGCGCGCCGACAGGTCCGAATACAATGGCGGCAAGTACGTCCCGAAGGCATATCCCGCCATATATTTTGTGGCACATTCGTGATTCAACCAGGCGCTTTCCAAAGCGGTGAGTTGGGCGCAGGCCTCGACCACCCCCCGCTGCCCTGAACAACTATCCTGAAAATCCGGCTGTGTCACCCACAACCCTTCCCCATGGTAGGTCAATTTCATGTCAGGCAACTGCCGGCGCACCCAGCGCAGGGCCACCGTGGTGGCTTTGAACATTTCCAGATAGTGGGGCACCAGCCCCACGTCCCGTAAGGCTGAAATGACTTCCATGACATCGGGGGAATACACATCGACGGACAGCCCCAAACCATGCGTGGCGATGCCTTGCGCCCGTTGTAAGAATTCCCTTTGCATCATGTCGCGTTTGTCATATTTTGAAACGACCGAACCGGCACGTAATCACTAATGACAGCAGTCTAAGCGCCGCCCCGCGTCCTTGACAAGGGAAGGAGCGATCTGAGTGACGGCACCATTCTGGTATACTTCCTTCCGTCATGGTCGTTGCCAAGCCAAACCGTCAGTTCCGATCGCGGCGAGAAACAGGTTTGAGCGATGACAAAGGCCGACTACATGTCCCGTGACCGATCCTCTCACTATTCAACTCCCATGGTGGCGCACATGATGACACCGGGCGTGGTCCAGATCCCCGGGGATGTCTCGGTAAGCGAAGCCGCCCTGTTGCTCGATCGGGAACAAATTCCTTGCCTGCTCGTCAAGGACACCGAGACGACCTTCGGCATCATGACCTCCGGAGACATCGTGAAAAAGGTCATCGCGCAGGGGTTGGAGCCCCATGATGTGGAAGTGCGTGCGATCATGTCGCAGCCGGTGCATTCCGTGGAATACGATCAACTCCTGAGTGATGCCACCAGCTTGATGGCCTCCACGGGAGCTTCGCTCCTGATCGTCACCAAACAGAGCCAACCCGTGGGCATCCTCACAGCCCGAGACCTCGCGTTGGCCCCTAAGCGTTGTGACACCTGCCTTCCCGCCACCGTACGCGTGACGGATGGCGACCAGGAGGGGGCGAAACACCTCGCGACCATCCGACAACTCAGCCATGTGGGGGCCTTGATCGAAAGCCGCACACTGCTCTTGCCCGGCACCACGGTCGTCCTCTCGTTCATCCTTCCAGGGGCGGATCTGAGCTTCTCCATCCGCGGCACGATTCTCAACAGCGGATATGAGCCCGACTGTGCGGCTACCTACACGGTCATGGGCGAGCCCCCGGAAGTCGACATTCAGTTCGCACCCATGGCGGCGTCCGATGAATCGAAAATTCGTGCGTGGGTCCTTCAGAATCTGCCACGACCTTCCGACCTCTCCTAATCTCGTCCGATGAATCTTTGCTTCGCCCGAATCGGATTGTTATGATTCGTTGCTCCGGCGATGTGCGAAGCGCTTCCCTTTAGAGGTGACTGTTATGAAAAGCCCGGCGGCCCGTTCCAAGCCCGTTCTGACCAAGGACGAGATCCTCGCACAACTCACCGTTCTGCTCGATCGCCCCGACGACGACATCCAGGCGGCGCTCATGAAGGAGATCCTGACGGGTGTGATCCGGCTGTCGGAATCGCACCTCGATGTCCTTGACCTGAAAATCGTCAATCGCGCGCTCAAGGAGCTTCGCCACGCGTTTCGCGTGTTCCAGGGATACCGCCAGCGGCCTAAAATCAGCGTATTCGGATCGGCTCGCACACCGGCGGACGACCCCAACTATCAATTGGCCTTCCAGTTCGCCCGGCGGATGGTGGAAGAGGGCTACATGACCATCACGGGTGGGGCTGACGGCATCATGCGAGCCTCGCAAGAGGGCGCCGGGCGAGAACACAGCTTCGGCGTCAACATCATGCTGCCCTTCGAGCAGGGCGCGAATGCCGTGATCGCCGACGATCCTAAACTAGTCACCTTCAAGTATTTTTTCACCCGCAAACTCATGTTTCAGAAGGAGTCGCACGCCATCGCGCTCTTTCCCGGCGGGTTCGGCACCCATGACGAGGGGTTTGAGATCCTGACGCTGGTCCAAACCGGCAAGAGCGACCCCAAGCCGATCGTCTGCCTGCAGGCTCCCGACTGCGACTATTGGGACCACTGGAATTCCTTCGTCACCGAGCAACTCCTGAAACGTCGGCTCATCAACGCGGAGGACCTCTCGCTGTTCACGATCGTGAATAATGTGGAGGATGCGGTCAACGAGATTCGCACCTTTTATCGACGCTATCACTCGCTTCGGTTCGTGGGGCGTCAATTGGCAATCAGACTGAAGACTCCCTTGACTGATCCGCAGGTGGCCGATATACAGGCACAGTTCAAGGACATCCTGGCGGACGGAGTCTTCGAACAGCGGCCGTCGCTGCCCGAAGAAATCGACGAGCCGAGCTTGAAGGATCTGGCGCGATTGACCTTTTCCTTCAATCGTCGGAGCGCGGGCCGCCTCCGACAGCTCATCAACCATCTCAACCAACTTCCGGCAAGCCCGTCGGAGTAACCCCCTTTAGTCTCCTGGGCGAACATGGTAAGGTGGGTTGCCCATGAGCGACACCGCCTTTCGTCACCTTTCCTCCGATCCCCCGACAGTAATTCTGTACCATGCGGAATGTGCGGATGGGTTCGGCGGCGCTTGGGCGATCTGGCACCGGTACCCTCAGGCCGACTACCGTCCCGTCAAACATGGGGAGCCTCCCCCCCCGGACCTTGCCGGCCAACACATCGTCATCGTCGATTTCAGTTATCCTCGACCGGTTCTGGAAACGATTGCCAAAACAGCGGGGAGCCTGGTGGTGCTGGACCACCACATCACAGCGGAGCAGGCGTTGGCCGACCTCCCCTATGCCCACTTCAATCAACAGAAGTCAGGGGCGGTGCTGGGCTGGGAATGGGCTCACGAGGGGGCGGTGCCGTGGCTCCTACGGTACATCCAAGACAAGGATCTCTGGCATTGGGTCTTGCCGAACAGCCGGGAAATCAGCGCGGCGATCGCCTCCCACCCCTTCAACTTTGAACTGTGGAATCGATTCGAGCAGCGTGAGCTGGAGCAGGAGGGGCGCGCGATTCTCCGGTATGAAAATGAACTCGTCACCAAACTCGCCGCCCATGCCGTTATGATGCACTTCGAAGGGGAGACGATCCCGGCCGTGCAGAGCGCGGTCTTGACCAGCCAGATCGGGGAACGGCTCTCAGCCGCTCACCCCTTCTGCCTGATCTGGCATGACCGTAACGGGCGACGGTACTACAGCATGCGCTCCCGCGAGACGGGGACGGACGTCGGGGCCATTGCGGCGTCCTTCGGCGGCGGGGGTCATACGCATGCTGCAGGATTTTCTGTTCCCCTGCAACCTGACGGCTCAGTTTCTCCCGATTCGCGGCTTCCCCGCCCCTGTCGATGACGATCCCGGCCCACAGGCGCTTCCATGCTGCCGCTGCACGACGATAATCCAACGACCAGCACACCGCTCGTCACCGTCACGCTGATTCTTGCCTGCGGCCTCATTTTCTTCTACCAAAGCTCGCTGCCGGCGACAGTCGGAGAAGCTTTCGTCTATCAATATGGCGCGATTCCCGCAGTGGTCCTTGGTCATGCGGCCCTTCCGCCGGAGATCATGACGATTCCTGCCTACTCGACCGTGGTCACCAGCATGTTCCTCCACGGCAGCTGGATGCACTTGATCGGCAATATGCTGTACCTCTGGGTCTTCGGCAACAACATCGAAGATGCGATGGGACATGTTCGGTTTATCTTCTTTTACGGATCCTGTGGGATCCTCGCAGCCCTCAGCCATGCCTTGACCGAACCAACCTCTACCGTTCCGATGGTCGGCGCCAGCGGCGCCATCTCAGGCGTGCTGGGAGCCTATCTCCTCCTATTTCCTCGCGCTCGGGTCCTGTTGCTCGCGCCGGTCGTCGGCACGACAACCGTCCCTGCCGGCCTGGCGCTGGGCTTTTGGTTCGTCATGCAGCTGCTCAGCGGGAGTGCCAACCTGGGCTCACAAGGCGGAGGGGTTGCATTCTTCGCCCATATCGGTGGGTTCGTTGCAGGCATGGCCTTGGTGGGGCTGTTCAAGCGACCGGAGGTGAGGTTTTTCGCACCGCCCTATCGGCGCAATTGGTACGACTGATACTCACGACCGTTCAGGCGTCGAGCACTTCTCGTACCTTCCCGGCCAATTCCCGCTGCCCATAGGGCCGCTGCAAGAAGTGCCTCCTGGCCCCGTGATGGCTCGCGACCGTGGCGTCAGGGAAACCGGACAGGAAGAGAGCTTTCATGGTGGGATGCTGCAACGCCAAACGTTGCGCCAATTCACCTCCGTTGATCTCCGCCATCGATAGGTGACTGACCGTGAGGTGAATCGGCCCCTGGTGTTGTTGTGCCAGGAGCAACGCCTCGACAGCCGATCCCGCTTCCAACACCTGGTAGTGGTGACGATGTAATGTCGCTGAGGTCAATCGCCTGACGATCTCATCCTCTTCGACCAGCAGGACTGTCTCATGGCCCTTCGACAGGGCCCCAGCCACGACGCCCGCCTCTCTCATGAGACTTCTCCGTTCCACCAAGGGCGTATACACGAAGACCGTCGTGCCTCTTCCTGGTCGGCTCTCGACTTCGATTGTCCCTCCGTATTGCCGGACGATGCCATACACCAGCGTCAACCCGAGGCCGGCGTTCGCTTCCTTGGTAGAGAAGAAGGGCTCGAACATCTGGGATTGCACGTCCACGGTCATGCCTCGCCCACTATCCTGAACGGCAATCCGCACCATGCGACGTCGTGGATCCTTTTCAAGCTGCTCCGCCGGCAATTCCTCGCCCGTCACAATCTTCCACGCGATGGCAAGGCGCCCGCCCTCGGACATCGCGTCACGCGCATTGGCGACCAAATGCAACAGGACCTGTTCGAGGCGTTCCTGACTGAGTTCGACCAAGACTTCCATCTGCGCCGGTATCACCTGCAGATCGATGCGATCGGGCAGCATACTTTGCAGCGTCCCGCGCAACCCCTCGACGGCCGGCCCCAGCGCGAGGGTATCCCGAACCCCGGTGTCGTGGACACGCACGGCCAATAGTTGCGCGGTCAATACCGTCGCCCGCTCGCCAGCCCTGAGGATTTCTTGCGCCGCCGCATGCACGGGATCACCGGACCTCGTCTTCGACAGAATGATGCCGGTCTGACTGCCGATGACTGCGAGCGTTTCTCCGAATTCATGTGCCATCTTGGACGTCAGCCGCCCCACCACCTCGAACTTCTGCGCCTCCCGCAATTGCCGTTCCAGTCCGGTACGCGTCACCATGCCCTGGCGAATTTCTTGGTTCGCGCGGGATAATCCCTCTTTCAGTCCACGCACTCGCGTCTCCAGCTGTGCACGGCGCTGCTCCAACGCCTGTTCGGACTGTTTCAACCCTTGTACATTGGCTTCCAGCGATCGGCTGCGCCGGCGCTCCGTTGCGACCGTTTCCAGCATCAGGCCGTAAAACACGGCCATGATCAGTAGAATGGGAATGCCCAGGAGGTGCCCCACGTCCAGCGCACCGGCCTGCGCCGCATGTTCACCGACCAAAACACCGTAGCCGGCACAGATCACCAATGACGGGCCGATGAGCTGCCGGAGCGATGTGGCCGATGAGGCAATCAGCACCAACAAGAAATAGGTCAGGTATAACTCGGAGCTCGCATTTCCAGACAGGTAGATCGTGCCCGTCACCAGCACGGTATTGAGACTGATCAACGCTCCTGGGAACCAGGGGCGCTCCAGCAAGCCTCGTGGCAACAGCATGATCGCAGCGCTGATGACCACCAGACCCGCCGCGACGAGACGGCTGCCATGGTGACCGAACACCGTCTCATTGCCGACCAGCAACTCATAGGCCAGGATCCCCGCTACCAAACTTTGCAAGAACACCGTTCGAGTTCGCGTCCGACCAAGCAACATCCCGATGCCCGTCCATGCGGATGCCTTCATCGCTCGACCTGCCTTGGTTGGGAAAAAGATCCGACGGGGTTTGGGGGATCAGCAAGTCTCATACCCTTCGGGAAATGGGGGCGCAGCGGAGTTTGGGCCATGGAGGGGGTCCCACACCGTCCAAGAACGGCCAGCATCCTCCTCACCTATCACAAAACTGAACACCAGGCCGAAAGCCGAAGAAAGGGGAGCGTGGACGGGGACCGCCCCCCGCCTTCGTTCATGTCTTGGAAGGTGAGGCGGACCCGGAAAGACGGGAACGGAATCGCGAGGCGGCCTCGACGGCGCCGGGCACCGTTGGAGCGAGGAACGTCATGTGGCCCATCTTGCGTCGAGGCCGAGTTTCCCGTTTGCCGTAGAGGTGCAGCACGGCGCCGGGCTCGGCCAATACTTCTCCCAGTGACATGGCGTTCGTCACCATCCGCACCTCATCCCCGATCAAGTTCAACATGACCGCAGGGCTGAGCAACCGTGCCTCTCCCAAGGGCAACCCACAGAGGGCTCGGACTTGTTGCTCGAACTGCGAGACGGTGCAGGCATCCAGGGAGTAATGACCGGAATTGTGGGGTCTGGGGGCCACCTCGTTGATCAGAAGCCGTCCGTCCTCCATCAGAAACAGCTCGACACAGAACACACCCACCCCGTCCAAGGCCTGCACGGCACCACGCGCCATCATGGTCGCCTGTTCCGAGACCGCAAGCGTGAGAGCGGCCGGAACGATGGTCTCGCGTAAGATGCCTTCTTCGTGAATATTCTCCACCGGTGGGTACGTTCGCATCATGGCATCGGCTCCTCGCACCACCAAGACCGAAAGCTCTCGCTCGAAGGCCAGAAATTCTTCCACGACCCAACGCGCCCCAGGCCGTTGGGTCTGCGCCAACTCCCGCTGCACGGCGTCACAATCGCCAGCCTGATTAATTCTCCACTGTCCCCTGCCGTCGTAACCGGAAGTGGCGGTCTTGCACACCTGGGGATAGCCGAGCACCGCGTGGCGGCCGATTTCCTCAGGCGTCGTGATCACGCGAAACGCCGGGACCGCTAATCCATGAGTCTGCAGAAAGGTCTTCTGCTCGATCCGGTCCTGAATCACGCGAAGGACGGCACTCGAAGGCCGAACCGGCACGCTGCGCTCCAGGTGAGCGCACAGGTCACTCGGCACATTTTCCCATTCGTAGGTGACGGCACGGACCTGTTGCAGGAATTCGTTTCGCGCCGCGGAGTCCGCAAACGGCTTGGTGAGGGAATAGTCGGCCAGGCGATGGGCCGGCGCATGGGCATCCGGATCCCACACGGCGACCCCATACCCCATGCGGTGGGCGGCCGTTGCGAACATCGCTCCCAGCTGTCCCCCTCCCAAGACCCCCAGCATCGCTCCGGGCTCGATGGGCGGCACAGTCACGGGCGTGATCCCGCCCTCGGCATGCCTGGGGAGACAAACGGGGGAGCCAACCGCGCATCGTCCTGAGAATCGAGCACCCGCTGCGCCTGAGCGGCCCGAAACCGATCGATGCGCTGCCGAATCTTCGTGGAGCGCAAGGCAAGGATTTCTGCAGCCAGAAGCGCGGCATTCTCCGCACCACCGATCGCCACCGTTGCCACGGGGATGCCTCTAGGCATCTGGACGATCGACAGCAAGGAGTCCAGTCCGCGAAGGTTTTCGGTGGGAATGGGAACGCCGATGATGGGAAGCGAGGTCTTAGCCGCCAACATGCCCGGCAGGTGCGCCGCCCCTCCGGCCCCGGCGATGATCACTTGCAGACCGCGCGTCCGTGCTTGTTCGGCATAGGCAAAGAGGCGATCCGGCGTACGATGCGCCGAGACCACCAACAATTCGTTGGCGATGCCGAGCTCGTTCAAGAGCGCAACAGCTTTTTCCAAGATCGGAAAATCGGACGTACTTCCGCCGACTATTCCCACGGACACTCGCCCGACCGCAGCCTGTCTCGACATATCAGCCACCACCCGTACTCCCATCCCAGAGGCGGCGCAAACCTTATCCGTTCTCGGGGCGCAGGGTCAAGCCGCGCCGCTACGAAACCGGCGATCGAATTGACCAAGCTCTCGACAATCCTCTATGATGGCCAGTGGCATCATCGGTCATGACTGGTGCGCGGAGGGATTCGTGCAGCGCATTCGCGAAGGACTCAAGATTCGACTTCGCTCGCTCGTCACCCAGCGCACCGGACTGGACGAAATGGCGGTCGATGACCTGGCGACATCGACCAAGCTCCAGTCCTGGGAAGCAGTTCAGATTCCCGAACGACTGCGGTTTTCCTCTCGCCTCGCCCTCCTTCTCGTCGCATTGTTCGCCCTCATCGTCGCCTTCGTGCCCTGGACCCAGACCATTACGGTAACCGGTCAGCTCTCCGCCTATACGCCGTTTGAGCGGCCTCAGGACGTGGAGTCGCAGATCACCGGGCGTATCAAGAAATGGCACGTCTTTGAAGGTGTGCGGGTCAAGGCCGGCGACGTCATCCTGGAACTGGACGACTACGATCCAAACTTCATGGCGCCCGATCTGCTCACCTTGTTGGAACAACGCAAACACGCACTGGAAGACACCCGGAAGGCCGCCTTGAGCCGCGCGGATCAGTTGGATAAGCGCATCAAGGAAATGCAGAACCTCGTCAAGGCCGCGGTTCCGTCCGCCGGGGCACGGGTGTTGGAAGCCGAAAGCAAGGTCCGGGAGGCGCGACAGAAAGTCGAGGCGGCCAAGATCGCTGTGGCCACCGCCGAGCTCAACGTCGAACGCCATCAGCAGCTCGCCGTTCAAGGACTGGTGTCGCAGCGCGAATTGGAATTGACGATCCAAGCCGCCATCGCCAGCAAGGCCGACCTCCAGGGTGCGCAAGCCAACCTCAGCGCAGCCGAACAGGGGATGCGGGCCCTGAGCTTCGGACGGGAGCAAGTCAGCGCCGAAGTACTCCAGCGGCTATTGGATGCCGAGGCGGCGCGTGATGCCTCGATCGCGGAAGCGGCCCGAGCAGCCGATCAATTGGCGGATGTGTCGTTGCGCTTGTCCAATGCCAATCAACGGCGCATCGCCAGCCGTATCCTGGCACCGATCGACGGAACCGTAGTGAAGATGGCTCAGGCCGGAGCCGGCGAAACGGTGCGCCCCGGGGAAAAATTGGTCCGGATCTCGCCCAACAGCACGGACAGGGCCATCGAAATGGTTGCCGACGGCATCGACGCCCCCCTGCTGAACGTGGGACGCAAAGTCAAAATTCTGTTCTATGGGATCCCCGCGATTCCGCTTCCGGCTTGGCCGGAAATCATGGCGGGCACCTATAACGGGGTCATCAAGGTCATCGACCAGGTGGACGACGGCAAAGGGAACTTTCGCTTCTGGGTCGTCCCCGACCTGGAAGAACGTCCATGGCCCCCGCAAGAGCACGTTCGTCAAGGCACCAAAGCCATGGGCTGGGTCATCCTCAACCGCGTCCCCCTCTGGTACGAACTGTGGCGCCGGTTCAACCTGTTTCCGCCCGACTACCAGGAACGCCCTCCGAGCCTGATCGATACGCTCTTGCCAAAAGCCGGGCGAGGCGCCAAGTAGCACGCCTCCTCATCGGCAATCATGCCGGGACTCCCGACGCCCCGAACGCTCACTCTTCGCCTTGCACATAGAGAAAGGAGTGCCTTTCATGAAAATGCATGTATGGATCGGTGTCATGGCTGCCTGTGCGCTGACGTGGCTGCCCCACGACACTATGGCCGCCGAAGAGGCGGCCAAATCGAAGCCACTTCCGCCCATTCCGCTCTCCCTCAATGAAGTCCTGGCTTGGATCGATCGCTCCCATCCGCTCTTAAAGGGAGCCGGCACCGAAAAGGTCTCGGCACGCGGGAAAATGCTCAAGGCCTTGGGGGCCTTCGAGCCGGTGGTGGTCAACGACACGGAGATCGAACGATTTATTGAAAAGGGCACGACTAAGACACAAAGCGTCGGTTTCAACGACACTCTCGTGGAAGCCCGCCATCCATGGGGCTTTCGTGGAAGCGCGGGCATTCGACAGGCGATCGGTGATGCCAAGATTCCCGACCTCTCGTTCGGAAACGGTAACCAACAGGTCATTCTCGGCGGATTCATGCCGCTTCTCAAAGGGCTCATGATCAACCCCGAAAACGCGGAACTGCAACGTTCGGAATTGGCCGACCCTCGCGCCGAGGTCAAGATTTCCCAGACCCGGCAGGATCTCTTTCTCGCCGCAGCCACACAATTCTGGGATTGGGTCTCGGCGGCAAAATTCATCGACGTACAACGACGGGCTCTGGGCGTCGCGGAAGAGCGGTTGAGACAGGTGGAAGGTCGAGCGAAGGCGGGAGCCGTCGCCCCGCTGGACGTGGTGGAAGCCGGCCAGGAAGTGCAGCGCCGCCGAGAGGTCGCCATTGCGGCGCAACGGGTCCTGGAGCAAGAGCAATACAAGATGTCGATGTTTCTCTGGGAACAGCAGACCCCAACCGCCCCTCAGCTCGAACGGGCTCCGGACTTCCCGCCGACCGCTGCCTCCCCCACGGCGGAGAGCGTGCGGACCGACAAGTTACAGGCGAAGGCCGACCGTCCGGAGATTCGCGAGGTCGACATCGAGGCCAAGATCAACAACATCGACCTGGAGTTGGCCAAAAACAACCTCCTTCCGAGCCTCGACCTGGAAGCCGCTCCGGCGCGAGCGCCGGAAAAGTTCGTCCTCGGCCTGGGGTATCGCTTCGGCGTGGAACTCCGGATGCCGATCCTGCAGCGGAGAAGCCGCGGTGAAGTGCTGGAAGCGCAAGCCCAGGCTGATCGTTTGGTCTTGGTACAGAAATACCGGGAGCAGCAGGTGGTGGTCGACGTGGACAATGCCCTCTCCGCTATTGAGCGAGCGAAGGAACGGGTGGCCGCAGCGACCGAATCCCTACGCATGGCCAAGACGTTGGAGGAGGGTGAACGGTTCCGCTTCAGCATGGGAGCCACGAGCGTCCTCTTCGTCAACCTGCGGGAGCGCAATTCGGTCGATTCGGAGATGCAATTAGTCCGAGCGAAGGCCGACTACCAGAAGGCCTTGGCCCTCTATCAATGGGCGACCGGCACCTGGGCGCGCAGCCAGCCGTCCGCCGTTCCGGTCAACTACCGGATCGGCGCCGGCCTTTCCAAGTAGTGGCATTTTCGAATGTGCTCTGATAGGGTTTACCGATGCGAAGGGAGCCGGCATGCGCCGCCTCCCTTCCTGACTTGAGACGGCTCTCGCCGAGCATCAGGGAGGGCCCTGCATCAGGTCTTGGCAGGAGTCGTGCGCATGGCCCAAGACCATTCCGCTAATCAAGGTAGCCTGTTCAACACAATCGTCGGGCACCTCGGCCTCCTCTTCCACCTCGAGCGCCGTATCCTGGCGCTGATCTTTTCCTATTCGATCGTCATCGGGCTCTTCGCCCTCATCGTTCCCCTCACCGTTCAGGAACTCGTTAATACCTTCGCCTTTGCGCTACAGCCGATCACCATCGTGACCCTGGCGGCGGTCATGGTGGCGGCTTTGTTGTTCGTCGGCGCTTTCAGAGCCTTGCAATATTACGCGGTGGAGGTGTTGGAACGGCGCATTTTCGCGCGAGTGGCCATTGCGATGGCTCAGCAGCTCCCGCACGTGCAGTACCATGGATTCCAACCTCGCTTTGCGAACCTCTTCGTCGAGACGATCCTGATGCAGCGGGCGATCTCGGTGTTACTGGTCGATTTGATCAACGTGATCGTCGGCGGCGCGGTCGGTATGACCATCTTGGTCTTTTACCACCCCTACTTCCTACTCTATAACGCCATCCTGCTGATGGGCGTCAACGCAGTGTTCTTTTTGATGAGTCACGGTGGCCTGAAGGCCGACCTGAATCTCTCCCATGCGAAGTACGACACGCTGCACTGGTTCCAGGAGATCGCCTACAACCTGCTCCATTTCAAGGCGACGGACAGCCAGGCTTTGCTCATCAAGAAAACAGACCAGCTCCTCAACACCTACATGGGAGCGCGCCGAACCCGATTCAGCATCCTCATTCGACAATACCTCAGCTCGTTGGGCTGGCAGGCGATCGCCCACAGCGGCCTGATCGCCACCGCCGGCTGGCTCCTGGCGATCGGCCAATTGACGCTGGGACAATTCGTCGCGGCGGAGGTGGTGGTCAACGGCATCCTGTCGAGTGTCGACGGTGTCGTCAAACGTATGGGCCATATCTTCTATTTCCTCACCGCGTTGACCGAACTGAATCATCTGTTCTCGTTGCCCAAGGACCAGGACACCGCCACCCTCTCTATCCCACTCCCCGACCCAACCGTGCACGGCATCCGCGTGACGTGCAAGGATCTGACGTTCGCCCCGACCGGCGGTCCGCCCCTGTTCGCCGATTTCAACCTGGAAGTCACGCCCGGCGAAAAGATCGGGATCTACGCAGAAACTACCGCCGCCAAGACTACGCTGGCGCGGATTCTGGCAGGCCTGGAGTCTCCTACCTCCGGAGTGATCCGTTATAACGGAGTCGACCTGCGGCATCTGGATCTGGATTCGGTGAACCGGTTTCGCGGGTTCGTGTTGGACTCCAAACTTTCCCTGTTCGAAGGTACGCTCGAAGACAACATCGTCTTGGGCAGGGAATACATCCCCTATAGTGATGTGCGATGGGCGCTACGCTTCACTGAGCTGGAAGAAGAGGTCGATGCCTTGCCGCACGGGTTAAAAACCCACGTCCACATGCCGGGCACCCACTTCGCGCCCACCCACATCGTGCGCATCCTGATCGCCCGCGCCATTCTGGGCCGTCCGCAACTCTTGATCTTCGACGGCACCTTCCACAACATGCACCCCGCCATCCGCGAGACCATCCTCCGTCGCCTCTGCAGCAAGGAAGAGCCTTGGTCCCTGATCATCGTTTCCAACGATCCCAACCTGACCCCCCACGTGGACCGCCGCATCCTCTTGAGCTGACCGGTGAAGCCCGCAAACAGCGAACCATCCCGACCCACACCGTCGGTCTGGACCATTCTGGCTCGATTTCACCTCCTGATCGGGCTCGAGTCCCGTATCCTGGCCATCATCGCCTCCTACGCCGTCGCGATCGGCCTCTTCGCCCTCATCGTTCCCCTGACCGTGCAGGAGTTGGTCAACACGTTCGCCTTCGCCATTCAACCGATCATGATCGTGACCCTCGTGGTGGTGATGCTGGGGGCGCTGCTGCTCATGGGCGCGTTCCGCGTGCTCCAATCCCGCGCGGTGGAAATTCTCGTTCAGCGCATCTATGCGCGCCTGACCGTCGCCTTTACCGAAGCGTTGCCGCGTTTTCGGGAAGATGTCTTTCTCCCGCACTTGACCAACACCTTCATCGAGGCGGAGTTACTCCCGCGCGCCTTGGTCGCCATGCTGGTCGATGTCATCAACGTCGGCGTGTCCGGGACGATCGGCATGACGATCCTGATCATGTACCATCCCTACTTCCTCGGCTATAACGCCCTCGTCATCTCAGGCTTCACCTTTCTGTTGACCTTTTTCGGGCGCGGGGCCCTCGCCATTACCCAGCAGGTCTCCCGGCTGCACTACCGCACTTTTCGTTGGATGCAAGACATCGGCATCAACCGCTTGCACTTCAAATCGACCGAAAGCCTCCCGCTCCTGCTCAACAAGACCGACGCCCTCACCCAAGCCTACGTGGCGGCGCGCAAAATCCGGTCGGATATCCTGAGCGGCGCCCAATATAAGAGCGCCGTCGTCTTCCAAGCCTTTGCCCACAGCGGAATGATTGGCCTCGGGGGATGGCTGCTCTCGGTCGGTGATATCACCCTCGGGCAATTCGTCGCCGCGGAGGTCATCGTCGGCACCCTGCTCCTCAACCTCGATACGGTGGCCCGCCGGATGTATGCGGCCATCTATGTCGCCACCTCGCTCGACGAACTGTCGCGCCTGTTCGACCTGCCAAAGGAAGAGCTTTCCGGCCCCATTTCGGCTGCTCTCCCGGACCCGTCACTCCACGGTGTACGGCTCACGTGCAAGGAGGTCTCATTTGTGAGCCCCAGCGGGACGCTGCTCGTCGGGGCGTTCAATCTGGAGGTCTTGCCGGGCGAGAAAATCAGCGTGTTGTCGGCGACCAGCATGAGCAAAATGTCGCTCGCGTTGATCTTATCAGGCCTGTCCCGTCCGACTGGCGGGGCCGTGCGCTATAACGACGTTGACCTCCGCGACGTGCCGTTGAACTACATCAATCAATGCCGCGGGCTGATGCTGGATACCCATCCGACTCTGTTCGACGGCACGATCGAGGAGAATATTTCGCTACAGCGACCGTCTATCCGGTTCGAAGACCTAACCTGGGCGATCCGCTTCGTCGAACTGGAAGAGGACATCGACGCCTTACCCTTGGGACTGGAAACCCCGGTGTCCGCCAACGGCGCGACGTTCACCCGCAGTCAGATCTTACGGATCCTGCTCGCCCGCACGATCGTGACTCGGCCCAAACTGCTGATCTTCAACGGAAGCCTGCACAACATCGAACCGGCCCTTCGACTGACGCTCTTACGCCGGCTCTGTTCCCGGGAAGAACCCTGGGCTCTGGTCTTCGTTTCCAATGACCCCGAGATCGCCCAGCTGGTCGAGCGGCGGGTTGTGCTCGACTGACGGAGCCCGTAAGGACACACGGCCTTCGATTTCTTTCTTTCAGCCCGATCTGTTAGACTGAGCCGCACTAGGCCTCCCGGCCTGGCGCCTGTCCGGCTCGACGAAAGGGACGCCCGTGTCACTGGCCTCGCGACTGAAGCTGTCCTTCCCCAGCACGAATCAGTTGATCATCAGCATTCTCATCGCCGGATTGGGCTGGATCAGCGGCCAGGCCCTCAGCCGAATCGACCAGGACCTGCGCATCATGTACACGGAGTACACGTTGGGAGCCGCCGACCTCGCGCATATCTCCGCCGACGTCATCCGGTATCGGAATACGATCATCCGGTCGTTGGAGGCAGCGGACCGGAAGACCTTTGAGCGCATCACCGAATCCTTGCCCTCTCAACGGGCGCGCATTCAGCATGCGGTGGATCGGTATGCCGCCGCCGGTCTTCGTGTGTCGCGCAGCGGGCGCAGTGAAGAGAAAGATATTCTGGCCGTGCGCGAGAGCCTCGATCAATACTTTCACGTCGCGAGCAACACCGTCGATCTTCTGGCGCAGGAATGGAATGCCGGAACTTCACAAGAGGCAGCCGAGTTGCGGCGCAAAGCCGAAATCCATGCTGCCGATAACGGCGGACCGAAGGTGATGCAAGTGAGCCTGGCGCTGGATCGGCTGCTTGAAACGGTCGCCGAGGTCGCGAAGGACATGCGCGATGAAGGCACCAAAACCATTCGCACGACCAGCTACTGGGTCGTCGGCGGCAGTTTTTTTATTGCCTTCCTGAATCTCTTCCTGAGCCGTGCGGGCCGGCCGCAGGAAACGCCGATGCCACGATCTGAAGGACATCCGCGCGCCGGTTCTTCCGTGAACCTTCCTCACGAGGCATGATCCCGCACGCCGAACGGACCGAGCCGGCGGCGCGCCTCATCTCGTCGACTCCACCGATCGCCCCAAAGCCGCGAACAGGTCTCTCCGCTCCGTCTCCGTCAGGTCCTTCCATTGACCGGGCTGCAAACCGTCGATCGTGATGTGCATGATCCGCACACGGTGCAGCGAGACGACGCGATACCCAAAGGCTTGACACATCCGTCTGATCTGCCGATTACGTCCCTCCGTAAGGATGATGCGAAACCGCCGCGGACTCAGTCGCGTCACGGTACAGGGTCTCGTCCGCGCTCCGAGAATCACCACGCCCCGTGCCATCCCCGAGAGAAAGGCCTCGTCGAACGGGCGATCCACCTCAACCCGGTATTCCCGTTCATGCCCGTGCTCGACCCGCAGGATCTCATTGACGATGTCGCCGTCGTTCGTCAGCAGAATGAGGCCCGACGAGTCCTTGTCGAGCCGCCCGATGGGAAAAATCCGGAGGGCATGGCCGATTTCCGCAATGATGTTCCGGCGGACCTGGGGCTCGGTCGTCGTCGTCACCCCGACCGGTTTGTGATACTTGAGGTAGACGAATGGGTTTCCGCGCTGGACGATCGTCCCGTCTCGCGCGACGACGTCCGAAGGTGTCACTTGGTCGCCCAGCTTGGCCGTGCGGCCGTTGATGGTCACCCGCCCCTCGGCGATCAACCGATCGGCTTCTCTCCTGGAACAGAGTCCCTGCTCGGTGAAGAACTTATTGATACGCAAAGGTCGGTCTCGGTCGGACTCAGTGCACGCGCCGACCGGCTCGAATGCGACCCAGCATGCGATAGATCAGCCGGGCTATGCAGAACTGAGGAGCCACGAATCCTTCGATCGGTGCGATTTCGCTGATATCCATACCCACGATGCCGGGGCCATTGGCCAGGGCCGTGATCAACGCCAGCGTGTCGTACCACCCCAAGCCGCCCGGCTCAGGCGTGCCCAGTGCCGGCACGAGCGACGCATCGAGGCCGTCACAATCGAAGGTCAGGTACACCGGACCGCTGCAGGCCGCCACGACTTCTGGAATCCAGCGTGCCGCTCGCCCTTCATAGGGACCGGACGGATCAAGGATCGACGCCGCCAGAAACGTCTTGATCCGGGGTGTTCTCTCGATCAGGTCGATCTCCTCCGAACTGATCGAGCGCACCCCGACCTGCACCAACGGCAGTCCATCCTGGACAACGCGGGCCATGACGCTGGCGTGACTATAGGGATTCCCCTGATAGGCCTGGCGGAGATCTCCATGGGCATCGATCTGCAGGACACACATGCCGGGATAGGCCCGGGCATGCGCGCGAATCGCCCCAAGCGCCCCTGTATGTTCACCAGTGAGGGTCACCAGGAACTTTCCCTGTCCGACGTGCGGCTGCACAAACGACTGAATCGCCTCGACGGCCGCGCCATCTACCCGACCCTCGAGTTGTACACTGGCATGCGTCGCAACGCCACCCCAGTCGCGGTAGGGCTCGCTCTTCACGGTCTCGTCGTACAACTCGACCTGCTGGGACGCTTCGATGATTGCGGAGGGGCCTTGATCAGACCCGAGGATGTAACTGGAGGTATGTTCGTAGGGGGCCGGCAGCACGTAGACCCCGGCCTGGTCCGGATGACACCAAGGCTCGTCGATGCCGAGGAAATTGTCGCTCTGCCCGAGCCAGCCCGATGGGAGCGTCATACTCGCTCGCCGTCACGCCTGGTTCCGGAGACTTTTCGGCACGTTTTCCGTGGGGATGAAGACAGCCAAGGCGATCACGCAGGTCCACCGGTTGGGACGCCCAACCGCAGATTGCGTAATGTTCAGCGTGCGGACGATTTTGCCGCCCATCTTGAAGACCTGTTCGCGTTCTTTCCACGCGACATCGGGATCGAATTCGATGCCTTGTGTCGTGGCCAGCATCTGGGCGGCCAGATCTTCCGTATACTCTCCCGATTCCTCGTCCGTTTCACCATAGGCATGGTGCTCGGAGAGATAGCCGTACGTTTTCCGATCGGTTGGGACGGCCAAACCGATGGAGGCGGAGATCAGGCGGTTGCGCTCATTGGTTTCTGAACGGGCCATGACGCAGAACGTGATCTCGCCCGGATTCAGCAATTTCTCGCCGCGCTTGCGGGGAAGAATTTTACAGTTGGGCGGGAGAATCGACGACACGCTGACGAGGTTGCAGTAGGCCACGCCGGCGCTTCGCAAAGCCTGCTCGAACGCAGCCAGCTTTTCTTTGTGCACCCCGACGCCTCTCGTCAAGAACATGTGAGTTGGTACCATGTGCGCGTCCCTCTTCATCCCTCGTCGAAATCACTCTTCGCCGAGTGTTCGATGATTGTCACAGACCAATCCCGCCTGCGCGGGGTGCGGCTCTACGGGCGGAAGTTGTATCAAGTTTGCGGGCCATCCGCAATATGGCGGCGGGCTTTTTTTGAGTCGCGTGCGATCGTCTCAGACGCGGCGCAGGTTCATGACGAGCAGTTTGGGTTCCGTCATGTCCTCGATCGCATAACGAACCCCTTCACGGCCGATCCCGGACTCCTTGACGCCGCCGTAAGGCATATGGTCCGCTCGGAAGGTGGGAATCTCATTCGCCAGCACGCCGCCGACTTCCAGCCGGTCGAAGGCCTGAAAGATGCGCCCGACGTGTTGCGTAAAGATACCGGCCTGCAGGCCGTACGCCGATGCGTTCACCGACTCGAGCGCCGTCTCGAAGTCTCGATAGGGGGTCACGGTCACCAGCGGCCCGAAGACTTCCTGGCACGACACCTTCATGGCCGGTGTCACGTGCGCCAACACCGTCGGCCGCACGACGGATCCGGAACGAGTTCCGCCGGACAACAACTCCGCGCCCTGGGCGATAGCTTCCCCGATCCATTGCTCCACCCGGTCGGCCGCCCCTCGGTCGATCAATGGGCCCACCATGGTGCGTTCGTCCGCCGGATCGCCGAACTCCAACTGTTGCACCAGCGTGATCAACCGCTCCGTGAACGCGGATACGACCGATTCGTGCACCAAGATCCGCTGCACAGAAATGCAGGTCTGGCCGGCATAACTGAAGCCTCCGGTCACGCATCGCTGCGCCGCATACTCCAGATCGGCATCCGGCTCGACGACGACCGCGGCATTGCCGCCCAGTTCCAACACCACCTTTTTCTTGCCGCACTTGGCCTTCAACATCCAACCGACGGGTGCGCTGCCCGTGAAGCTGAGCAATTTGAATCGCGGGTCGACGACCAACTGCTCGGCCACCGCATTGCCGCAGGGCAGGACGTTCAGGGCCCCCGGAGGGGCCCCGGCCTCCAGCAACAGTGCGCCGAGCCAGAGGGCCGTCAACGGAGTCTGGGGAGCCGGCTTGATGAGGATCGAGTTGCCCGCGGCGAGCGCCGGAGCCACCTTGTGCACCACGAGGTTCAGCGGAAAATTGAACGGCGTGATCCCGAGAATCGGGCCGATGGGAAAGCGTCGCGTCACTCCCCAGTAGGTTTCCATGCCGGGCGACCAATCCAAGGGGACCACCTCACCGCCGATTCGTTTGGCCTCTTCCGCCGCAACGGTGAAGGTCTGAACCGAACGCCCCACTTCGCGACGCGCGTCGCTCAGAGGTTTCCCGGACTCGTTCATCATCAGACGCGCCACCTCATCTTGTCGGGCGGTCAACGCCTGGGCCGTCTTCAACAGGATGGTGGCACGCGCATGGCTCGACAACCGGCGCATGGCCGCCGCCCCCTCGACCGAGGACTCGACGGCTTGCGCGGCTTCGGCCGCCCCGCCCTGGCACACATGGGCGACCGTCTCACCATTATAGGGATTGCATATAGGGGCGACGGACTCGGTGTGATGCCACCGGCCGCCGATAAGAAATGGACGTCCTTCTACCAATGGACCCGCTCCGCAAGGGGGGAAATGCTACTGCACCGATTCGAGTGAGGTCGGTGCCGGTGCAGCCGCGCGTAGCGCCTCCTCGGCTCGGCAAGCCGCCGTCGCCTTGGCGATCAGTTCCTCGGTACCCCAATCCTGCACCTCAGCCAACGTGAAGGCCTCATAGGTCGAGACCCCATGGCATGTCGGACAGTCAGGCATCGGCACCTTGCGACAGAACGCCTCGCTCAAACAAGACATGCACACCCAGACATCCGGTTCCCCATCGTTCGCAGGCACAGCCCAAAACGCTTGTTGCGACCCCATAATGCGCTTCCTCTTTCCTGGCTAGACGATGATCGACTGCGCACCCTACTTCTGCTTCCCTCCAGACGACGAGAGCAACTTTTCGATCTCTTCCTCAAAGGCCTCAAAAGGGAATGCTCCGGGAATCGCGATGGCCGGATTCTTCGTCGTCGGCTGTTGCGACGTTCGCAGCAAGACAAACCCGGGTGTCCCGCGGAATCCCCAGGAGTTCGCTTCGTCGCGATCTTGGAAAATGGCTTGGACGTAGGGGGCGTCGCGCAAACATTGCCGGAACTTCCCCTCATCCAGACCGATTGTCTTGGCATGTTTTTCGTAGCTGTCCACGTCGAGCCGGCCGTCTGCGGCAAACAACCGATCATGCATCGGCCAGTAGGCGCCCTGGTCACCGGCGCAGCGTGCCGCCAGAGCCGCCGTCACGCCCGGCCCTTGATCGGCACGGGGATAGTCCTTATAGAGGAATCGCACCTTCCCCGTATCGACATAACGTGCCTGTATTTTCGGCCACGTTTCCTTGAAGAACTTGAGACAGTACCCGCAGGTGAAGTCCGAGTATTCAATCATGGTCAAGGGGGCATCGGCCTTACCCCGCACCCGATTATCGACTGTAGGCATCCCCGCCGCGAGGGCAACGCCGGCGACCGCTACAAGCAGACCGGCCGCGACCGTGGCCCTCGACACCCACTTGCTCATCCGGCTCATGTGGACGCGCTCTTGGTGCGGCTGTGTTCCAACAATCCCAGCATGAGGAGAGGCCAGACCAAGGTGGCATCGCTGAGCACTTCGGCGAAGCGTCCGCCCTCGGCCGGAGAAACGAACTTGCCCCACGAAATGCCCTCCTGATAAGTGCAACCGCTTAACCCACCCCAATAGTCGGGCTCCGGACAGATCCGCACGCCGTAGTGAAACCGAGGCGGCTTCACATCCAGGCCCAAGCGCGTGTTTCCGATTTCGATATAGGGGGCCACCTGTTGCGCCCAATTACGAGGCACTCCCCCTCCGATCGTGAAGATACCGAGCCGCTTGGCGCCCAGCACTTCATCGGCATAATGGTTGAGATCAAGATAGGGATTAAAGTTCGGGTAACATTGGTGCAACCCACGTAGCACGGCCATGTCGCCGCCCTCTTTGACCTGACTGCGGACGCGGTCGATATTTTTCCCCATCGCCCAGGTCCCCACATCTAGCCCCATTTCGGAGTCGGTGAACGCCGGGATATACACCGGCACGTTCTTCAGGTAAGCGCTCTTGAGAATGCCGTCGCCTTCGAACTCCTCGGCCAACGTCTTGCCGAGTTCTCGGGTGAGGATGTGGGATGCCAACGGCTGGTCGGTGTTGAGCCGCTTGAGCGTCAATGACACCACATGCTCGACATAGTTGAGATTGGACTCCATCTCAAGCGTGTCGTACACGCGATTATACCCCTTGCGGAAGAGTTCTTCGTCGCTGGCAGACTCGGGATGGCGGTAATGGAGCTTGCCGATCGATTCACTCAACCCGTGCGCCACCAGCGCGCCGGTAGAGATGACGACATGCACCATGCCCCGTTCGATCATCGTGCTGATGATCTTGCCCATCTTGGCAATCGTCATGGCGCCCGAAAGTGTCAGGACAACCTTGCAATCGGGATCGTCGATCATCGCGGCAAGCGTCTCGAAGGCTTCGCCCAGCCGACGGCCGCCAAAGGCCGTCTTCCGCATCGCCTGCAGCAGTTCGGAAAAGGAATGGATTTTTTCGGGATCGAGAGGCTCCAACGCCTCTAGGCCATCCGTCGCACCATCGTGAAACTCGCGCACCGACATGACAAATACCTCCCGACAACGATCGACGTTCCGAACG
The DNA here is from genome assembly GCA_015709715.1 of Nitrospira sp. Classification (NCBI taxonomy): domain Bacteria; kingdom Pseudomonadati; phylum Nitrospirota; class Nitrospiria; order Nitrospirales; family Nitrospiraceae; genus Nitrospira; species Nitrospira sp. The sequence continues at coordinate 2,676,312 of CP054184.1, read as the reverse complement.
AGCAGGTCATTTTATACACAACCGACTGTCGCGGGGTCAATTCAAGGACCGTGAACGCAAGCCGTTCAAGCCTCATCGCTCACGGTCCCATCGGAGGACGCATCCTGATCGGACGCACGATTCGAGACGCAACCGGTCACGCGTGCGTTTCGGCAAAGCGGGAGGGCACGTGACGGGGCACGGACGGGCGCCTGAACGAGGCCGCTACGGCGAACACCTTTTCATACACCGCCGTGTAGGCGACCGCGGTCTCGATCGACGGCTCAGGATGGGTTGTGCCTCCATCCTGGGAGGAATCGAGCGGGATCAGTGCCTGCCAATTCAAGTCGGGACAAAGACGCAGCTGCTCGGAACTCGTCGCCACAAGAGGCAACTCCTTAAACTCTCGATACAACGCCGCCACCTCGGGCATATCCAATGCCCCATACACCGTCGCCACGACGGGAACGGTGCTTCGCCGCATCAAGGGAAACGCGGTAAACCCGGCGTGCACGTGAATCACATCGAAGGGGACCGGGGACGAGAGCGCCTTCTCCAGGGCCAACAAGGTGAGGCCTTCGGCCAAGTGCCGCTTGGGCGCCGCATAGTGCCGGAGCGCGCGCGGGGCCACGCCCACCAGCGTCCCGGTGACGCAACTGTCGGCACTCGCAAAGACCGTCACGTCATGACCGACCCGCACAAGACTCCTGGCCAACTGAGCCACAGTCTGTCCCTCGGCCCCCTCACTCTCGACCGTCACTTCCTCCCAAAACGGACTGACTTGGGCAATACGCATGACATCCCTTCCTTCCTGTCCTCGTTGAGGATCTGCTTCAAAGGGGCGCATGGTACGGCGCGAAGATGAAGATTTTCTGAAGGACAGATGAAACTTCGATGAGCGACGCGCTGCTACGCAGGAGACATCTGACGTGCGACGCCGGTAGAACCCTCGTAAACTCTGACTGTTAGTCCTCGTACGCCCCCCACCCTCGCCTCTCAAGACTACGTACAGACATTTCCGAAAGAGCTGCTACTGTTGACGAAGACACCGAGACGGGTCCCTTCATCGATTCTTTCATGACCGTCCGCTTCACCATCCTGATCCTTGCGGGAATCGTCGGCATCCTGATCTTCTCAGGATACATGATCGGCCTGTCCTATAAAGACATCATGCCGCGTACCTTCTCCCTGCAAACGAACGCGAAAGGCCAGGCCCAGACGCCACCTGGCGTGATGATCAATCTCCCTGCGGTCGTCGCACCGGTCGACGATGGTCGCCGCTACTACTATGTTCAAGTGAGTGTCGCGGTAGAGATTGACCGCTTAGGCACCGCAGGATTGATCCAAGCTCGCCATGATGTCATCGACCGGAAAATCTTGGAGATCTTCCACGCCTATTCCCCGACCGACCTGCAGACGGCGGGACAATCCCCCACCCTCCGGCAGGACATCAAGCAGGCCATCAACGAACTCCTTCCCAGAGGCCGGGTCAAAAACGTTTACATCACCAACTGGCTCATGACCCCCGTCGGCTCCTAGCCCCCCCGCCTTGTGAAGTGCCGGACATTGCCGCGCCGCTGTGGTATCACTGGCGGGGCCCCAGCCGGAATACATGCGGGCTGTGGGATTAGGAGGAGTCGTGACCTATCGGGACCTGCTGCGTCTGGCGAACGGCTATGCCGACTCCAAAGTATTGCTGTTGGCGAACGAACTCGACCTCTTCACCGCAATCGGACGGAGCGAACGACGAGCCGAGCTTCTGGCAAAACGGTGCGGCACCCTCGTCGAAGGGATGACGCTCTTGCTGCAGGCCCTCGCGGGATTAGGATTGCTCCGTCAACGCGGCTCCTATTACCGCAACACCCCGCTCGGTTTGAAGTTTCTCGACGGCCACAGCCCCACGGCGCTGACGAACCTGTTATGGCTTCTCAACCATCATTGGTCCGATTGGACCGACAGGTGACCAGCATCCGCCGCGGCCGCCGGGGCTGGGCGCCGGTTACCGCTACGGCAACCTTTCGACGTCGGTTTGCGCTCGCCATGCATGAGCGAAGTCATATGCTCGCCCCTCGCACGATCGGCACCTTCCGGTTGCCTCCCCGGGCCAGGCGATTTCTCGATCTCGGCGGCGGAGCCGGCTCCTATAGCCTCGCGCTCGCGCAGCGTTACCCGTACCTGAGCGGCATGGTGATCGATCAATCCGTGACGGTCGCCCGACGACTGATCCGACGCAATCGACTCACCGACCGTATTCACGTGATCCGGGGCAACGTCTTCACCGCTCCCCTTCCATCCCAGATCGATGCCGCCATCGCCTCCAACCTGTTCCACGATTTCGACGAGACAGAAAATCGTCGTTTGCTGAGACGACTCCACCAGGCGCTACGCCCGGGCGGCAAACTGTTCATCGTGGAGTTTTTTCTCAACGACGCCAAGACCCAGCCGGCCGACGCCGCCGTCTTCTCGCTCTTGATGTATGCGTTCACCGCGACAGGCCGTTGTTATGCGTGAAAGGAAATCGAGAGGTGGCTACACGAGGAAGGGTTCGGCCGCCTGCGACGGCGGCCCATCATGGGCAGTATCGGCACGTTGGACGCTGTCAGGTTATGAGGAAACGGCGTCGCCGCCGATCACACCGAAGGCGCCGAGGCGGCTGTGGTACTCCTGGAGTTGCCGACGCACCGGGATGAGGAGCCGAGGAGGCATCTGATCAACTACTTCTCTGGCGAACGACACCATCCGCTGGTATCGTTTCACGCCAAGCGCTACGTCAGCCAGCACCCAATAGAGATTCTCGACCCATCGCGATATGATCACCTGCCTCCAATAACCGTAGAGGACGGCCGGCGTCTTGATGGTCCCACGGAACGCGTCTTTGATTTCAACCAAGAGCCGCTCTTCATCGGCCGAGCGCTGGTAAACCCCCTCCACCACATGATTCAGCGAAATGAAATCCTGTAGGTCGAATCGGGCATCCACGTCCTTGGTCTGTTCTCGATACAACGCCCAATCGGTGGTGAAGTGCAGCCGTTCGAGCAGCACGAGAAAACCCTGCAGCGTGATCTCCTCGACCGTTTCACAGGCACGCGACAACCGGACCTTGATGAAGGTGCGCCGATCATAGGTATGGCTCGGCAAGTAATAGGTGCCGGAAAGCTCGATCAATCGCCCCGCATAGTCCCACTTGGGAAATTGGTATTGCCAGTGATCGGGGATGGTTACCCCAGCCTCCGCCAAGGCCTCGCAATAACGCGGCAGGAAGTGATCGAACAGGGGTCCGCCCGCTTCGGTCAAGGGTGTCTCCGGCAATGCCCCCATCGCCAAGGTCAGCCGAGCGAAGGGCATGCGGGTATACCCGTCGGACTCGATCACAAAATTGAAACCGCCCCACGGCCCGACATCCAAGAACGTGGTGCCCCCCTGGCCCGCCAGCCACTCTTCAGTCTCCGCCGCCAGACCACGCCAGAGATGGATCAGGCGCCCGATATGAACGCGCCGTTCGCGAAACATCGCGACGGCCGGAGGTGGCGCGCTCTCCATTCCACCTCCCAGTCGTGACTGGAGTTTGATCGTTTCCCACTCGATCGCGTCGGCCAACGACCCATGACGTAGGGCCGCTGTCGAAAACTCTCGTCGACAATCCGCGCGAACCATGTCCCAGAGGTCTGAGGACGGCGATGTGGCCGCCGCTTGCGCCACTTGATCGGCGAACCCGGCAAGCCGTGAGGCAAGAGGACCTGAAGTACGTCGCTGAAGCGCGAGCCGAAACTGTCGAAGTGCGCGGCCTGCGCGCGCAGAGACCTTACCGCCGGCTTCGACCCTGCGGGCTCCGTACGGTATCTCCGTGGACAAACCGAGCACCGTGTGGCTCATCGAGGCTCCTGGCGGATGCAGGGAAACAAGAGTGTTCCCGCGCCGCTGAACCTCTATAAGCCACGGGCCGAGGTGGCGGAACTCGTAAACCCCGATAGTTTGGACAGGAAGATTACGAGGGGTCAGGGAAGGCAGAGATTAGGAAGGGGCGAGAAGCCCATGAGTCAATGCATATTTGATCAAATCCGCCGTGGTGCGCAGGTTGAGTTGTTCCATCACCTGTGCCTTGTGGAATTCGACGGTGCGGGTCGAAATCTTGAGCCGCTGGGCGATATCCTTCACCGTGCGGCCTTCGGCCAACAACTGTAGCACCTCACGCTGGCGAAAGGTGAGGGCCTTCCGCCGAGGACGCTGCTCTGACCTGGCCGACAACAGGACATCGAGCAGATCCTTGGCGATCAACGGCGTAATGTAGGTATGCCCCGCCCATACCGTTCGGATGGCCTGCTCCAATTCATCCACCGCCGATCGCTTGAGTACATACCCCGAAGCTCCCGCCTCGAAGGCCGAGCGAACGTAGTCCGCATCGGCATGCATGGTGACGAAGATGACCTTCACCGTCGGTTGGAGCTTCTTGAGTTGGGTCGCCGCGTCGATGCCGTTGAGGAGCGGCATGGAGACATCAAGGATCACGATGTCCGGCGTCAGGCGCTGCGCAGCCTCGAGCAGGGCCCGTCCATCCTCGACCATCCCCACGAGTTCACACTGCTCATTGAGGATTCTGCGAAACCCTTCCAACACCAGCGAATGGTCATCGGCCAACAGAACCCGCGGTTTAGACATCCGTCCCTCTCCCAAGCGGCACCCGCACCTCGATCAGCGTCCCGCCCCCCTGCGCAGCCGCAACCTCCAACGTCCCCCCGACCTGCCGCACCCGCTCCTTCATGCTGAGGAGTCCCAATCGTCCCTGCTTTTGTGAGGCTTGCAACGGATCAAACCCGACGCCATTGTCCCGGATCGACAGGCTGATCGTCCCATCATCACAGATCAGTTCCACTTCTACCTCCGTCGCCCGGGCATGCCGAGCCACATTGTTCAACCCCTCCTGGGCGATTCGATAAACACACGTGGCCTGATCCGTGGGAACCGCCCTCACGGGATCGTGATGCACATACACCACCTCCAGTCCGGTACTGGCCGAGAAGTCGTCCACCAGACGACGGACCGCCTTGGTCAGCCCCAGATCATCCAGAATGGAGGGATGAAACCGGTAGGCCATCTGGCGCAGATCATCGGACACTCCCGTCAGGCGACCCGTGATCGACCGCACCATGCCTAGGACGGCGTCGGGATCCCCCGCCTCTCCCTTCTCGATCCGGCGCAGGTCCATCGCCAACATTGCCAACCGCTGGTTCACATCGTCATGCAAATCCCGCGCAATCCGGCGGCGCTCTTCCTCCTGGGCGGTCAAGAGTTGACCGGCCAAGGCCCGCAGTTCCTCCCGGCTCCGCTGCAACTCTTCCTGGCTCGCCTTCAGCGAAGCTTCGCTCCGGCGAAGCGATTGCTCCGTTTCCATCCGCTCGGCAATCTCCTGGACCAGCGTCCGATTGACGGTCGCCAGCTCGCGCGTACGCTCCTGTACCCGCTCTTCCAACGCATCATGCGCGTGGCGGAGCGCTTCTTCGGTCTTTCGACGCTGGAATGCATACATAAGTGGGAACCAAATGGCCGTCAAGCTGAACAGCCGATTGCTAAATCCCATCCAGAGCGGCACATTGGGAAACGTCACGCCGAGAAAGACATCCGAGAGCGCCAGCACCGAACAGGTCCCCGCGACCAGCAGTGGAATTTTTCGGTCCGGGATCGCAAGCGACAGCACCACGAGGCCGCCGTACAGCACCCCGTTGCCGATTCCCAAGGGAAGGTAAAGGTCAAGCGTGTAGAGGCCGATGCCGAGGACGACGATACTGAGCAGGAGCAGTCTGTGGGCAGGCAGGATCATGAGGCTGCACGATTATCCTCCCTTCGCGCGGGTCGCTTCAACCTCGTGGAACGGCAGCGACGCGCGCCGGCACTCAAACCAATGTGCAGCGCCAGGAATAGATTTGAAAGAAATGGAATAGCGACAAAGGGTGGGATAAGTGAGGTTCAATCGTCTTGTCCATCAGTCGGCCTGTTCGCTCCTCAAGGAGAGCAGGGTTTCCGTTCCTCTTCCATCAAATTCAGCATCGAACTCCCTTCAAGCTCGACAAAGGTCCCACACCGGGCGGTCCAAAATTTGGGCCCATGCAGGGGTGTGGGCGCTGGCGCTGGCTGTCGATCCAACTCGGGAATTTGGATTTGAATGTTCACAATTGTCAGCATCGGGGCCGGGGGATAGATGATGTATGGCCATGGGGAACTCCCGAACAAACCAGGGAAATGCACTACCGGGGAAGACATCATCCGACTGTTATAGCGCTGCATCGCATCGCCACTAAAGTCACGGAGCCGTCCACCTGCCTCAACATCCGGGCTCAGTAGAACAAACAGCGCCACTATTACAATCTGAGCCCACCAGTGCCCCCGACGATTCACGCCTTTCATTCCATAATTATACACGTTTGACGTTCCTTGTTCGGACAAATACCTTCCCCCCCACTAATCGCTTTCACTCTCGCGGCAAGTCAAATCATTTTCATCATAGTTGCCCTCACCAATGTCATCAACTGGAAAATCCCCTAAAGCTCCGCGACGCCTGACACAGCTAGAAACTACGTACACCACGCCTGGTTTGTCCTATAGATTGTCCTAATGAAGGGTCAGCCCTCGCCAGGCCGGTTCTCAGGAAAGTCGCGAACACTTTGGAAGGTCAGGGGAAAGGTTGGTGGTCCCAACGGGATTTGAACCCGTGTCTGAGCCTTGAGAGTCGATACTAAGTAGTTTTCATAGTGGCTTGATTTTGCGAAGGTTTCCCCATTTTTTCTTCTAAATTGAGCAGTTAAGAGCATTCCATGGCTTCCATTAATTTGAACCAGTATGGTGGGATTTCAAACTTTTCAGCACAAATTTAGCACAGCAAATGTACGAGTCCTACGCGTTTCAGTTACTCGTTTGAGCGACCGTTCACTACCCTACCTTTTGGGCTCACGGCTCCGCCGGTGGAAAATGGTGCCGCCAGCCAACTCTCTCACGTTGATGTGCCCTGATCTTTCCTATATTCCCCATTGTCCGGAAAAACAATTCGACGTCGTTCAAAGTCTTACCTGGCGGGACTGGCACGCTGCACAAATAGGCTTTGTCGGAGAAGAGCCAGTCCCGATGCCGCTTCTTCAACTTTAATCGGGAAAGAACGCTGAACGTGGAAATTTGGGAGGACAAGAAATGGTAAGGGCGGCTCCAGAGTCGGCACTATTTATGCCGATTAATGTGAAATGAACTCATATAAAATCGCAAGTAATTGATTTTGTTGACCCACTTTTGTATTGAATTTAGCAGAGATTCACAGTACACTCTAGCCATGCCAGCACCTACATACCTGAAGCCAGATTTTAGCGATCTCGAAACCTGCCTCAACTACATCCAACAGCTGTACCAAAACTACGGCGGAGAATGCTCGGAGGCTGATCTTGGATCCATTCTCGGCAACAAACCTACCAGTTCATGGTTCACGTTGAAGCTCAATAGTTTGCGTGCCTATGGATTTCTTCACCTCGAAAAAGATCGCGTGCGGCTCACAGAATTAGGGGAAATGATAATTCGGCCGAAGGATGAAAATGAACGTTCAGAGTCCCGCATTCTAGCGATGCGGCACTTTCCTGTATTCCACGCATTGGTAAATAGGTATCAAGGTAAAAGCGAGCCGGCTCAGCAATATGTGGAAAACGTCCTCATATCGGAGGCAAAGGTAAAACAGGATAAGGCCAAAGCATGGGCCTCCTGCTTTCTAAAAGCTGCAAGATTTGTTGACCTCTTTGACTCACATCAGGCAGGACGGCCGGCTACCGGGGCTGAGCCTGCTTCTCTCCCTCCATCTTCTTCTCGGAAACCAGCCAACGTGTCGACCGAAAGCATGGAACCCCTTCTATCAAATAAGGAAGAGGCGGAAGGATGGCTCGTCTATCCAGTCCCAGTGCCTAGTGGAGTGGCGCGCATTGTTGTCCCAAGGAACCTCCCAAGATCGGCATGGGAAAAAATGAAGAAGCTGCTGGAGGCTATTGAGCCGGAGAATCAGACAGATCCAAAACCATGAGCAAATTCACACCGAAGGAAATCCAACAGCATGTCCGGGATGAAGCAAGGAGAAAAACTCCCGTCGATGAAAATAAGGTCAAGGAGGCACAAGCCCTGGACCGCGCGCACATGGAATGGCTCATGAATGCAACTTGGACGGAGGTACAGGAGAGGCTTAGCGCGATTGGGCACTTACCCGGAACGCCGGTGTCCGCACAGATGCGGATGCTGTGGAACGACTTTCACCGGACGCTGCAGAAGAAGAGGAAGAAGACTCAAGCGAATCCTTAGAGAGATAAGTCTTTAGCTTTCCAGCCCGCTCCGATGACGGCAGCTGATCCAATGCATGCTGGATAATTGCCGTCATTTTTTGAGCGGTCTCTTCCACAAGTTTTCGCTTGGTGACTATTCGTGGCATGATGTGGCAATTCTACAGACATAAAGTGCTTAACGGCAACAGCTAAGTTAGAAATTTCATATGCCCACCTACGTAAGCAAGAATTCATTCGGCTTTAACTGTTGGCAAGAAATCTAGGGATGCTGATCGACGGCAGATAAAAAAACACCCGCCCAGGGTGCAGCCTGTGCCACGACCAGTGGGCGGGGGGAAAGTATACAATAAATATGGAGTCCTTCCGACCAAAAGTCAAGCTAGCATTTTATGCCTCTAAACAATAACTTAGAAGAAGGACTCCTGAAAGTCATTGTCTTTTTTGATGGCCAGAATATCTATCACTTGGCCAAGAGTGCGTGGGCTCCTGTACCCGCTGTTGCAAATTCTCCCTACTGTTACCCTAGCTATGATGTTTCGAAACTGGCCACATATTTGGTCAACCTCCAACCAAGGCGCGCGCTGACTCAAACTCGATTCTACACGGGTGTACCAAACGTACAGCATGATCCATTCTGGAATGGATTCTGGTCCAATAAACTGCGTTTTTTAGGCAGTCGAGGAATTTATGTTTATAGAGGTAGAGTTAATCCTGGAGGCCAAGAGAAAGGTGTTGACGTTAGCCTTGCCATTGATCTGATTAATCTAACATATGAGAAACAATATGATGTTGCCATTCTTGTAAGCCAGGATCACGATTTTGGACCAGCCGTTAAATTAGCCAAACAAATAGCCCAAGATCAAGGACGGCAGTTGCGCTTCGAATCTGCCTTCCCATGCAATCTCACTAACTACAGGAATATCCCTAGGCCTCGCGGAGTTCCTGGCACTATTTGGTCCTTCATAGATAAGAACGTTTACGATTCTTGCTTTGATCCAACCGATTACAGACGCTTATAAAGTTCCAACAACCCCGCTTCCGCTTCCAGAAAAGTCTCACTTTAAGGCCAGATTAATCCCATCCATGATAGGCAATCGGCGCAGTTCACAGCTAGAGAATCTGTCCACTGAATCGATTTAATCTACGTTCGACGGTAAAAGCATCCTTTCAGATCCTGCCTAAATGAACAATCCGAGGCGGCAGTGGGTGCTTCCTCAGCTGTACTTTTAGCTCATCTCTCCATCCCTATTACTGGCCTAACCAGATTGACATATTTCTGTTCATATTCTATTATGTATTATATTCGCACATGGAGGACGGGATGAAAATGGAGGACACTAAAACTGAAACACTGCAATTCAAAGTCACGGCGCAGGAACGCAAGCTCATTGAGAAATGCGCAGAAGAGGAAGGCACGACCGTCTCCAAGTATGTGCGCGGGGCGGTCCTGATGAGCATGGTGATGGACGGCAAAGCCGAGGCGATTAAGATCGTCGCTAAAGAGGTCGGTGAGAAGGCCTTTGGCGTGGTCCGACAGAAGCTTGTTCGACCGGCACAGGAAGGACGCTGAAAACAGTGCTATCCGTCACACCACGAGGAGGCAAAGCCGGTCCGCGCCGCATGCCGGCAGGCTGCGGGGCGGAGCGGAATGGCCCCCGTCTTGGTAACACGGGGGCGCTACCCACAGCGCTCCGTACAGGAGTTCGATAGATTCCATGGATTCTGGCTTCACCCTCTCGATTGATTGGCTGGCCTTCACGGTCCTGGCCAGTAATCCGCAAGAGACGATGAAGGTCCTGGGTGGAGACTGGAGTAAGGCCAAAGGCGGCTTCCGAGGCTATCCCTTGTCCTGGATGCGGGTAGATGGCCTGCGCGGGGTCGGCAAACTGGGCACCAATGCCCCTCGGCGCCCGAACGAAATCCATGTGGATCTCTCTGGCGGCCTCGCGTCCGCCCTGACACTGCGTGAAATCCGCACCCTCTTGCAATGGGTCCATGCGCAACAAGGGCACGTCACGCGCATTGATTGCGCGCTGGATGATCGGGCGGGAACCGTACCGGTGGCAACAATCCGAGAAGCCGTTTCGGCAGGTCAATGTGTCACAAGGGCGGCTCAGGTCCGGCACATCGTCTCCAACCTGACGCATGGGACCGGGGCGACGACCGGTGAAACCATGTACTTCGGGAGTCCGCAGAGTCAGACCCTGTTGCGGATCTATGACAAACGGCTCGAATTGCAGAGCAAAGGTCAAGAGAACTGGCAGGAGTATGGGACTCGATGGGAATTGGAACTCAAGAAGGATCGCGCTGAACAATGTGCAAGAGCACTGGCAACGTTAGACGAAACCGACTGGAAGGAGTTAGTCATTGGCTTACTTCGGTCCTATGTGGATTTTCGAGACATTACTAAAGACACCGAAGACGAAGAACGGTACCGGGCTCCAGTGTTGGAGTGGTACGCCCTCCTGACGGAGGGATTTCAGAAGGGGCGATTGGCCCAGGAGAAGCAGGTGCAGACCCTGCAGAACGTGAAACGATGGGTGAGTGACACCCTGACGCCGATGTTGGCGGTGATTTGCGCCACCCCTGGAGGGGAAGAATGGCTACTAAACGAAATTGTCAGGGGCATTGCTCGGTGGAAAGACCGACACCGCAATTTGCTCAAACAGCCTACTCGGTTTCACCGGTCTGCCGGCGGTCACGCGGGCAGCCCATGTTAGGGGGACTGGGGGTGTCGCAAGACTCCCCCGGTGTATCTGCATCATGCTCACCGTCAAAGAACTCTCCGCGTGGCTCAATATCAAACAATCCACGCTCTATCTCTGGGTCTCAAAGAACAAGATTCCCTGCCGTCGTATTCATGGCCTAGTCAGATTTGAACCAGAAGACATTCGGAAGTGGCTCGATGCTTTTCAATCGGCCACAGCAAGCCGCTTACCCGCCCTGAGACGCGACGATACCCGAGACCTAGACCACCTCATTGAAGCGGCGAAATCTGAGGTCTATACTCCCCGCCACGGGGAAACTAGACCGAAATCAGGCCTCATCCAGAAGGAGGATGCAGATGGGGCTGTTTAAGCGCAACAAAGTGTGGTGGATGACGTTTGTCTATCAGGGGCGGCAGGTTCGACGAAGTACCGAATGCACCGATCGCCGACTCGCCGAAGCGGTGCTCGGAAAGATCAAGGTCAAGTTGGTCGAAGGTCGCTATTTCGACCGGCTCGAAGAACAAGAACGGACCTTTGAAGAGATGGTCGAGCGTTATGTGGCTGAGCGAGTCGTGGGAGCGAGCCGTCATGGCGAACGACGGGCGCGAGGCGTCCTGGCTCACCTTCTACCGGTCTTTGGAAAGAAGACCTTGGTTCAGGTCACATCGAAGGAAATTGCCGCGTACAAGTGGAAACGGCAACAAGCGGGAGCCGCGCCAGCCACGATCGTGAAGGAGTTGGCCTTGATGAAGACCGCCTTCAATATCGCCATTCGAGAGTGGGAATGGTGCCGTGATAATCCGGTCTGTCGCGTGTCGATGGGCAAGGTGAACAATGCTCGCGTCCGGTACTGCGATGACGAGACGCTGGCGAGGATTTACCAAGCCTGCCCGACGTGGTTGCAACCGATCGTGATGCTGGCACGCTATACCGGCCTACGCCGGGAAAACGTGGTGTGCCTGCAGTGGGAGCAAGTCGATATGGCTCGGGGACTGATCCTATTGGATCACACGAAGAACGGGGATCGTTTAGGTATTCCTCTGTGTGATCCTGCGATGAGGACTCTAGAATCCGTGAGACCATCTCGTCCACTCGCAAGCGGCCCTGTGTTCCTGCAACACACTGCGGACAGGGAGCCGGTGACACCGGATATGGTCACGACGGCCTTTCGGCGAGCTTGCAAGTCTGTGGGCGTGATGAACTTCCGCTTTCACGACCTACGGCATACCTTCGCTTCCGCGCTCGTACAGAAGGGCGTGGATCTCTATCGGGTGCAACGGCTGCTCGGCCATCGCGATGGACGGATGACGCAACGGTATGCGCATCTGGCGCCGGAGAATTTGCGGGAAGCGGTGCAGGTGTTTAAGGACGACTATCACAAATTTAGCACAATGCCGGGGGTGGGTACGACCCGGCTTGTGCTAACTGCCTGAAAAGGTTGGTGGTCCCAACGGGATTTGAACCCGTGTCTGAGCCTTGAGAGGGCTCCGTCCTAGGCCAAGCTAGACGATGGGACCAGGCAGGTCGATGGACTGACGTGCAAAGAGCTGGGACTGTACCACAGCGGGTTTTTGCTTTTCAAACGGCGGGCGGGCACCGCGGACTATTACTTGAACGAAGCACAAAATTGGCCTAGAGTACGCCCATGCTTGTGAGGTCTCGCCATACTCGCAGCCTGACCGTATCAGGATTGTTCATCGTCTTGCTCAGCGTGGCCGGTTGCGGGGCCAGCTTTCTAGAGGGAACGGTCGCTCCACCTTACTCCAGTGCCTGGGCCAAATGCGGCGCCACCACGAAGGTGCGCGTGAAGCCGCCGCAATCGACGGTGACCGTTTCGTACTCCGAACCGACGACCGGCACGGACGGCAAGCCGCTCACCAACCTCGCCTATACCACTGTTTACTACAACGCCGGGGAAGGGCCGGTGATCGCCAAGATCGTTCCGGCTTCCCAGAAAACCGGTGGAGGCTCCGTCTCCCAGTCCATCACGATCCCCGTCCAAGGCTCCTCCGACCAAGAGGTGACGGTCTGTGTCACCGCGACCGACTCGGATGAGCGCGAAGGCCCCGCTTCCCCGTAAGCTTGCGCCCACTACGGGCTTGACAGCGCCCCCCTAAGAGCCTACGTTGCAGCAGCTCGTGGCCCTCGGCGCCTCTGACCACTACGGTCGTTAGGCATGGAATTACGAAACCCGGAAACCCCGAACCCTTTCCGGTCGCTCGAACCGGATCGACAGAAGCACAGTTTGGAAATTCGCCTGGGGTCGAACATCTTTCGCAACACGAACGGCGTGCTGCGAATCCAGGGGAAGGAACAGCTGGTGCTCGAACTCAACCCCGAACATGGCCGCATCCTACTGACCATCGATTTGTACGACGGCAGCGGCAACCATGTGGCCCACTTGCGTCGCAACCGCTGGGCCTTCAATGACGGCAACCGCTTCGCCCTGAGCACCAGCGATTCGCCGCCCACGCTGTTTCCTAATCTAGCGTGGTTGAAAGTGACCGATCAGGAGACCGGCGAGACCGTTCTGGAAACGGCCGTGGCGCCGGGCGAAAAGATTCAGGTCGCAACGGGAAAGTTTTACTCACACCGTGGCCAACTCGTCGAAATTACGTCGCATTACTGCCGGATCGGCTCGACGCAGACCCTGTTCGGGGATGTCTTCGAGGCGCGCGGCGGAACGGCGGTACTGGGCTAGCATGCCCGATCTTCCCCGACCGACCATTCACGCCTTCCTGGCCTGCGATTACGTCATTGAGGACAGCCTTACGAGGAAGCGCTCCCTGATCGGCATTTTCACCCACCTACAAGCCGCGAGTTTTCCCTTTCAGCACCAACAATTGGGCCTGTACTTCTGCATGACCGACGCGGAGGGCACGTACCATTTCGACATCGACCTGGTGTACCTTCCTACGGAGGAACTGGTGTGCCGCGCCTCGCTCCCCCACGTCGCCATCCCCAACCGGCGGCAAATGTCGGACGTGGGGATCAATATCCCCGTCTTGGTCTTTCCTGCTCCAGGCCGCTATGAGTTTCGCTTGCACGTGGAGGGGCAGGTGATCGCGCGGAGCGAGTTCTCCGTAGTGCAGACTGTCCCTCCGCCCGGCCACCAGGCTTCACCACGCCCGTCATGAGGGGATGAGCCGCGCGAGGAGCGTGCGAGGGATGTTGAGCGGTCAGAAGGCCGTGGCGTTGGTCAGGCAGGCTTCGACGAATTCATCCTCGCCCTTGCGGCAGGCTTGTGCGCGCTTGTCCTTGTCGTCAAAGAGCGGCACCGACATTTCCCCCACCGTGGCGTAACAGTCCTTCTTGAAAGGCCCGTCCAGACTCCGACAGAGCGCCAACCCTGGATCGGGGCTGGCGTCCGTCAGGATAAAATCCTTGACCGCGCCGATGAAGCATTGGCGGATCTGATCGCCTTGGCCGAGTCGGCACAGTTCGTTGACCCGAGCGGCATCGCGGAGCGTATACCCGCTGATATCCCGCCCCAGACTCCGATAACAGGTCGTCTGGTGTTCTCCCTCCACCCGCGCGCACTGGGCGAAGGCCTGGGCGAAATCATAATTCAGGAAGGTGAGGATCGTCGAGGTTTGCATGAGGTAACAGGCGCGCAGGTATTTTTCGGCCAGGACGGAGCAGGGGTAGAGCAGATCCTGGGGGTTTAAGAAACTGGTCGGAGCATGCTCGTGGTGGTGATGGGCAGTGGACACCTGCGTTTGCCGAGCCTGCTGGAACGTCACGATATTTTCCATGAACACGCCGCCGTAACAGGACTCGCGGTCCCAGCTGCCGGGCAGCGCGTCGCAGAAGGCGAGGCTTTTCAGGACATCGTAGCGAAATTGAATGGTTAAGCCATGTCCCAGCCCGTGCAGACAGTTGTACCGCTGAAACGAGTAGGCCGACACCGTCTCACTGATGGGGCACACCGGAAGAATATGCTCCGGTTCGACAGTGGTGAGGCTGCTCAGATAGGCCTGCAACACGCCATGGTAACAGCCGGACCAAAATACATCGCGACAATGGGCCATGGCCTGAGGCGCAGAGCCATAGCGCACGAACGAGCGTTGCCCGATGTGGTGAACCAGCGGATGGGCCTCCCGCAACGCTTCAGGATCTTGCGCGGTAATCTGCTCCAACTCCGTGAGCGCCCGCTCCGTTCCCTCAAGCTGCAGCACCGTTTCCAGGTGCCCCTGGTAACAGCGCATCTTGACCTCGAACGACAAGGGACGGCAGGCCCCCGGCAGTGCCGGTTCTTCGGCATGCAGTACGCCGGCCCACAATACACCGGACACAATCAGCCACATCCACCCGAACCGGCGACAGTTCATCACCCATACTCCTTGTCGGCTTGTGACAGGACGATCTTCTTTTCGCGCAGAGGTGTTATCCTACGGCAGTCTATGCGATCCCGCTAGAGAAAATCGACTCGACCGCCTCTTCTGTGATAGAACGAGGCGCGATCACGACCATGTCCAACAGCCCAGAATCCCCATCACGCTCCGACTTTATCCGTGAGGTCGTGGCAGCAGACCGCGCCGCCGGCAAACATGCCGGTCGCGTCGTCACCCGGTTTCCGCCCGAACCCAACGGCTATCTCCATATCGGCCATGCCAAATCCATTTGCTTGAACTTCGGCATCGCCGCCGAGAATCCCGGCGGGGTCTGCCACCTGCGGATGGATGATACCAACCCCACCACGGAAGATCCTGAATATGTGCAGGCCATTCAGGACGACGTGCGGTGGTTGGGGTTCGACTGGCAGGACAAGCTGTTCTTCGCCTCCGATTATTTCGAGCGGCTGTACGGCTTTGCGGTGCTCCTCATCAAGAAACAACTCGCCTACGTGGACAGCCTCAGCGCCGAAGAAATGCGCCGCCATCGCGGCACGTTGACGGAGCCGGGCACACCGAGCCCCTATCGCAGCAGGAGTGTCGAGGAAAACCTGGACCTCTTTCAGCGCATGCGGTCAGGTGAATTCCCGGACGGGGCGCACGTACTCCGAGCCAAGATCGACATGGCCTCACCCAACATCAACCTGCGCGACCCCGTGCTCTATCGCATCCGCCACGTCGCTCACTACCGCACCGGCGCATCCTGGTGCATCTATCCGTCCTATGATTTCGCGCATCCCCTCTCGGATGCGATCGAAGGCATCACCCATTCGATCTGCACGTTGGAATTCGAAGACCATCGCCCCCTCTACGACTGGGTCGTCGAGCAGTGTGAGACGTCGCAACGCCCGCAGCAGATCGAGTTCGCCCGGCTGAACGTCAGTTTTACCGTCATGAGCAAACGCAAGCTACTGGACCTGGTGGAGCGCAAGCTGGTTGACGGCTGGGACGATCCGCGCCTTCCCACGCTCAAGGGCCTCCGCCGCCGCGGATTTACGCCTGAGGCGCTCCGCGCCTTTTGTGAGGCAATCGGCGTGGCGAAACGGGATGCCGTCGTCGAGGTGCAGCTCCTGGAACATTTCGTTCGGGAAGATCTCAACAAGCGCGCGCCCCGAGTCATGGCCGTGCTCCGCCCCCTGCGCGTGGTCATCGAAAACTATCCTGAAGGGCAGGTCGAGCAATTGGAGGCCGTGAACAATCCGGAAGATCCGTCGGCAGGGAGAAGGCCGGTGCCCTTCTCGCGCACGCTCTATATCGACCAAGAAGACTTCAGGGAAAATCCTCCGAAACAGTTCTTCCGCCTAGCGCCAGGGCGCGAAGTCCGCCTCCGTTATGCCTACATCATCACATGCGTGGGGGTCATCAAGGACCCGACGACCGGCGAGATCACCGAGCTGCGCTGCACGTACGATCCGGACACCAAGAGCGGCGGCCCTCAGGCGCAACGCAAGGTGAAGGCGACGATCCACTGGGTATCTGCGCCACATGCCGTGGATGCAGAGGTCCGACTGTATGATCGTCTCATGCTCACGGATCCCGGTAAGATTCCCGTCGAAGACGACTGGACCACCCACCTCAATCCCCACTCCCTCGAACGGCTCTCGGCTTGCAAAGTAGAGCCCAGCCTGGCGACGGTTTCCCCCGGGACGAGGCTGCAATTTGAACGTGTCGGATATTTTTGTGCCGATCCGGACTCCGCACCAGGCAAACCTGTCTTCAACCGTACCGTGACGCTCAAAGACGCCTGGGCCCGAATCGAAAAGGGCCAGCCCACAGGCTAAGCAAGCGCCCTCTCAGCCGTCACGTCGTGAAGTGAGCACCCCCGCTTATGGCCGGCAACATCCTGTTGAGTTGCGAATCGATCAGCAAGGGTTATGGCGTCCGCACCCTGTTTGCGGATCTGTCGCTCGCGCTCTTCGAGGGAGACCACGTCGGCGTGATCGGCCCGAATGGCTCAGGCAAGTCCACGCTGTTGAAGATTCTGGCCGGGCTTGAGATCCCCGATCGCGGGACCCGCACGCTCCGCCGCCACACCCGCGTCGGCTATGTGCCGCAGGAACCCAGCTTCTCCGCGGACTCCACCGTTGAACAGGTCCTCCAACAGACGCTCGTGGAGGAAGGACTCGATCCCCACGAACAGGGCGGTCGAATCGCGCGCGCGCTCAGCATCGGCACCTTTGCCGCCCCCGATCAAACGGTCGACACTCTGTCCGGAGGCTGGCGGAAACGGCTCGCCATCGCCCAGGCCCTGCTGCTGGAGCCGGATGTCCTGTTGATGGACGAACCGACCAATCACTTGGACCTCGAAGGCATTCTCTGGTTGGAAAGGCTCTTGACGCAACGTGCGAAGGCCTTTCTCGTCATCAGCCACGACCGGCGGTTTCTCGAATCGATCGCGACGCGCATGGTGGAACTCAATCGCTGTTATCCCAGCGGCTGCTTTGAAGCGCGCGGCCGCTACAGCGACTTTCTCGAACAACGTGATGCGCTCCTGCAGGCGCAGGCCGAGTACCAATCATCGTTGGCGAACCGTGTACGACGCGAGATCGAATGGCTGCGCCGTGGCCCCAAGGCTCGTACGACCAAGGCGAAGGGTCGCATCGACGCAGCCGGAAAGCTCATCGACGAGTTGGACCAGGCAGAAGCTCGCGCAGCCCAAGCAACTGTCGAGATCGACTTCTCCGCGTCAGGACGAAAGTCCAAGCAGCTGATCGTGGCGCACCAGGTCACAAAACGGTTCGGCACCCACGCCATCGTGACCAACCTCGATCTGCTCCTCGGTCCAGGGACACGCCTGGGACTTCTCGGGCCCAACGGCAGCGGAAAGACGACGGTGCTCCAGTTGCTGGCCGGCACCTTAAAGCTGGATGAGGGCTCGATCACGAGGGCCGAAGGTCTCCGCATCGTGTCGTTCGAGCAGCATCGCGATTCACTCGATCCCGCCGCCACGTTGCGACGAGCGCTGGCTCCATCCGGAGACGCCGTGATCTATCAAGGCCGCTCCATCCAT
Source organism: Nitrospira sp. (assembly GCA_015709715.1). Taxonomy (NCBI): domain Bacteria; kingdom Pseudomonadati; phylum Nitrospirota; class Nitrospiria; order Nitrospirales; family Nitrospiraceae; genus Nitrospira; species Nitrospira sp. The sequence continues at coordinate 2,657,924 of CP054184.1, read as the reverse complement.
CTCGCCTCCTGGGCCAAACGTTTTCTCTTTCGTCCGGAGCAGCTGGACCTACCAGTCTCCCGGCTCTCCGGCGGAGAACAGGCCCGGTTGCTGATCGCACGCCTCATGCTGCAACCGGCAGACGTGCTCATTCTCGACGAGCCCACCAACGACCTGGATATCCCAACCCTGGATGTTCTGGAAGATAGCCTGCTCGAATTCCCCGGAGCACTCGTCTTGGTCACCCATGACCGCTGGTTGCTGGATCGTGTCTCCACCATCCTCCTCGCCTTGGACGGCACCGGACGGACCGACTGGTTCGCCGATTATGCCCAGTGGGAAAGCGCGCAGGAGCGAGCCGGTGGATCCGCCCCGGAATCCAAAAGTGACGGGCGTAGTGCCGTCCAGAACGAGACCACCTCGGCGATTCCCGCGCGCAAACCCAAGAAGCTGAGTTATCGCGAGCAAAAAGAGTGGGGCACGATCGAGGACAATATTCTGAAAGCGGAGAAGCAGGTCGCAGCCTGTGAAGCGGCCCTCCATGATCCGGCGATTATTTCGGATGCGGGGGAATTGCAGGCCCGTGGACAGGCACTGGCCGCTGCCCAGGCCGAAGTGGATCGGCTCTATGTCCGGTGGGCTGAACTGGATCAAAAGCGGGCGCAACTCCAGGAGAATTGATGGAGGCAGGCTTATTGGCTGGGGGACTAGGAATCGAACCTAGGTAGCCAGCTCCAAAGGCTGGCGTCCTACCGCTAGACGATCCCCCAGCGCGGTACGGAACCAATCCAGACGCAGTTTCGGATCGCAGGGTGTGGGAAATTTTGGCTGGGGGACTAGGAATCGAACCTAGGTAGTCAGATCCAGAGACTGACGTCCTACCGCTAGACGATCCCCCAACCGGTCCACACAGTAATATAAGCCTCTCTGCCTCGTCAAGATCGAGGCCGATTCCGGTGCACGGATTCAGGCGCGCGAAGCCCGTTGGATTGCCCCGCGGAGGCGGCGAAGAGTTCGCTCGCGCCCCAACACCTCCATCACCTCGAAGAGCCCGGGACTGGCGGTCCGACCGGTCAAGGCCACACGGACCGGCTGCGCCAGCTGCCCCATTTTGAGGCCTTCTGCTTCGACCACCTGCTTAAAGGCCGCTTCCCATTCCTTCTTCGAGAAGATCGGCATCGCCTCGAACCGCTCGACCAGTTTCGTCAGAGCCGGCACCTGGGCCGCAGTCAAAAACTTTTGGGCTGCCTCCGCGTCGAAGGCGACGGCCTCGCCGAAGTACGGCAAGACCCACTGCACCATTTCGACGAGAGTCTTCGTTCGCTCGCGTACTAAGACGACCAGCCGAGCCAACCACTCCTCCGACACGGCCTCGACGGCTTCTTTCAGCCCCGCCTGTTCCAGCATCGGCACCAACGCCTGCGCAACCTGATTGGGGGGGCTCGCCTTGATGTATTCGGCATTGAGCCACAACAACTTATCCGGGTTAAACACGGCCGCCGAAGTCTGCACGTTCTTCCAGGAAAACTTCTCGATCAATTCATCCCGCGAAAAGATCTCTTGGTCCCCATGCGACCAGCCCAAGCGCGCCAGGTAGTTCACCATGGCATCCGGCAGATAGCCCATCTCTTTGTAGGCCATGATCGAGGTCGCGCCATGGCGCTTCGACAACCGCGCCTTATCCGAGCCCAAAATCATCGGCAGATGGCCAAACCGCGGAAGCGGAAATCCCAGTGCTTCAAAGATAGGTATCTGCCGCGGCGTATTGGTCAAGTGATCGTCCCCACGCACGACATGGGTAATCCCCATCAGGCCGTCGTCCACTACCACCGAGAAGTTATAGGTCGGATAGCCGTTGGAGCGCAGGATGATGACATCGTCCAAAATCTGGTTGTCGAACACCACCCGGCCCTTGATTAGGTCGTCGATGACGGTCTGGCCCTCTTGTGGGGCCTTGAATCGCAACGCCGCCTCTCCGGCAGGTTTGCTCAGACCGCGCCCTCGACAGCGCCCGTCGTACTTGGGCGATCGCCCCGCGGCCTCCGCCTCCTTCCGGCGCGCCTCGAGTTCCTCCGCGGTGCACACGCACCAGTAGGCTCGCCCTTCGTCGAAGAGCCGCATGGCATGGGCGCGATAGAGGTCCATGCGCTCGGTTTGTCTGAACGGGCCCTCATCCCAATCCAGTGCGACCCATCGCATCCCATCGAGAATGGCTTGAATGGATTCATCCGTCGATCGACTTTGGTCCGTATCTTCGATCCGAAGCACGAACACGCCGTTCTGCTGCCGTGCGAACAGCCAATTGAATAATGCCGTCCGCACCCCACCGATATGGAGATATCCCGTCGGACTGGGTGCAAACCGGACCCTGACCTGACTCATCGCGTCACCGTGCGGTTGATGGAGCGTGGAGGAACGGAAAACAGCGGGGCATCTATAACATGGGACCGAGGGGATGTACAGAACGCGGCAGTTTCATTCTGAAACGGTTTTTGTTATGTACAGAGCATGGCCGAACCAACCAGAGTCGCCGACATCATTTCTCTGATCCCCTTGACGCCCCACACGACGGAACTCGTGCTTCGCCCCGTCGAGGGCCCGATGTCGTTCAAGCCCGGTCAGTGGATCTCCCTGCAGTTGCCGGTTGGAGACCATCCCCCACTCAATCGCGCCTATTCGCTGGCGGAACCGCCTTCCTCTACCGGTCACCTGACGCTGGTCTTTGACCATGTCCCGGGAGGAAAGGGATCAGGGTATCTGGGCTCACTCAAGCCAGGCGACCAACTGTCGTTCTCCGGCCCCTACGGGCACTTCTTGCTTCCTGATTCCCCGTCCACTGCGCTGCTGTTGGTAGGACGCTACTCGGGGTTGGTGCCGCTTCGCTGCATGATCCGATCGATGGCGGCGCAAGGGACCTTGCCTTCAACCACGTTGATTGCGCAAGCCCCCAGTGGCGCAGAGCAGCTCTATCATGAAGAGTTTCTGGCCCTAGCGGCGGCACAGTCCGACTTCCACTACCTCAGCTTTGTGACCGAGGACCCAGCAGCACCTGCGACCGCGGACGCAGTCAAACAGACTGCGGGGAACGGACACAGGGTGACCCCCTTGATTGCAGGGATCAAGGCCTTTGCCCGCCCCCTACGGGCACTCTTGATGGAGCTGGGGTACGACCGAAAGGAAGTAAAACTCGAAACCTACGACTAACCGTGGGACGACGAGGCTTCAGCACGCGAGGATCAATGTCCCTCCTTCACCAGGTTCTTATTGACCGCCGGAATTTCTACCACCACATCAGCCGAGCCGTTCGGGACACACTGACATCCCAGCCGAGACTGTAATGTAGTGACGGGCGCTTCATCCAACTGATCGAACTCATCGTCCGTTCCTTCGTTGCAGGTCTCCAGTCCCTTTTTCACCATGACATGGCACGTGGAGCAGGCACAGACGCCGCCGCAGACATGTTCCAACTCGACTCCATTTCCCATCGCGATATCGAGGATGCTGCCGGGCAGCCCCGTGTGACCATAGGGAATCCTGTCGGGCTGTACGATCACCTCTCGCTCGCTCTTGTCGGGGAAGATGAAGGTCACACGGTACGCCTTCGTCGGTAACTCCACCTCAGCTTTTTGGATATAGGGATTGGTCCCGCCCATGGTGCTTCGCCCCTTTCTCGTAAACGTGGTCCCAGCTCTCTTGACAGCCCAAAAGATCGCATGATAGCTTTTAGGCGACTCTTTTGATCGGAGATCATTATAGTCTCCGACTTTATGGATCGGCAATAGTCCCATGCTGAAATTATCGAAAAAGGCGGACTACGGGTTGATGGCACTGCAACACATTGCTTCCAACCAATATGGAGATGTGGCGCGCGCACGCGTGGTCAACACCAAAGAGATCGCCGAGGAATACCACATACCAGTCGAATTGTTAGCCAAGGTCCTCCAGACCCTCTCGAAGAGCGGCTTGATCGAAAGCCACAACGGACCCAAAGGCGGGTACCTTCTCGGCAAAAGCCCGCGAGAGATCACCATCGCCCAGGTCTTGGAAAGCCTCGAAGGCCCTCTTGGAATTATGGATTGTTCGCACGAACGGGACGGTGACGTTTGCATGCAGCGGGAACACTGCAATATCCGAACACCGCTGCTCAAGATTCAAAGCAGTATTTATCAGATGCTGAACAGTATGACACTGCAGGACATGATGGGAGGCACGCCGCTCATCACCATCCAATCTGTCACGACGACACAAGAAGGAGTCGAGCGATGAAGTTCCCGATTTATTTGGACAATCATTCCACCACCCCGATGGATCCGCGCGTGCTGGAAGTTATGCTTCCCTATTTCACAGAAAAATTCGGCAACGCCGCCAGTCGGAACCATGCGTTCGGTTGGGAGGCTGAGGAGGCGGTGGAGAACGCCCGGAAGCAGATTGCCAAGCTGATTCACGCGGATGCCAAGGAAATCGTCTTTACCAGCGGCGCAACCGAATCCGACAACCTAGCCTTGAAGGGCGTGGTCGAGATGTACCACGAGAAGGGTGACCACATCATCACTTCAGCCACGGAGCATCGTGCGGTGCTCGATACCGCCAAGGCCTTGGAAGCCAAGCGAGGGATCAAGGTCACCTATCTGCCAGTCGATAAGTTCGGCATGGTCAATCCGGAAGATGTGCGGAACGCCATTACCGACAAGACCATTTTGATCTCCGTCATGTTCGCCAACAATGAGATCGGCACCATCAATCCGGTCAAAGAGATCGGAAAGATCGCCAAGGAGAAGGGCGTGCTCTTCCATTGCGATGCCACGCAAGGGGTGGGCAAGGTTCCTATCAACGTCCAAGAGATGGGAATCGACCTCATGTCCTTCACCGGCCACAAGATTTATGGCCCCAAAGGCATCGGCGCCTTGTATGTCCGAAAAAAGAATCCGCGCGTCCGCATCGCGGCTCAAATGGATGGGGGCGGTCACGAGCGCGGCATGCGGTCCGGCACCCTCGCCGTTCCCTTGATCGTGGGTTTCGGGAAAGCCTGCGAATTGTGTGAACAAGAAATGGCGCAAGAAGCCGCCCGCTTGACCACCATGCGCGACCGACTCCACAAGACCATCACCACGGCGCTTGAGGATGTCTATCTCAATGGCCATCCCACTGAGCGGCTGCCAAACAACCTGAATCTGTCCTTCGCGTATGTCGAAGGAGAATCGCTGTTGATGGGATGCAAGGAGATTGCCCTTTCCTCTGGCTCCGCCTGTACATCTGCAACCTTGGAGCCCTCGTACGTGCTACGTGCCTTGGGCGTCGGAACCGAACTGGCGCATTCCTCCATCCGGTTCGGCCTAGGGCGGTTTTCGAAGGACGATGAAGTTGACTACGCGGCCACACGCATTATTGAGACCGTGACCAAGCTCCGAGAGATGTCGCCCCTGTATGAAATGGCGAAGGAAGGCATCGACTTGAAGTCCGTCCAGTGGGCGGCACACTGATCAACACTCAATCGAATCGTCACCCATAATATTTCGGAGGACCCCATGGCCTACAGCGATAAAGTCGTCGATCATTTCAACAACCCCCGCAACATGGGCAGCTTCAAGAAAGATGAGGAAGGTGTCGGGACAGGCATGGTAGGCGCGCCCGAATGCGGCGACGTCATGAAACTGCAGATCAAGGTGCAGAACGACACAATCGTGGACGCTAAATTCAAAACATTCGGCTGCGGATCGGCTATCGCCAGTTCCAGCCTCGCCACGGAGTGGTTGAAGGGAAAGACAGTTGAAGAGGCCGCCCAAATCAAGAACACGGATATCGTGCAGGAGCTCAATCTCCCGCCGGTCAAGATCCACTGCTCGGTCCTGGCGGAAGACGCCATCAAGGCCGCGTTGGCTGATTACAGGAAGAAGGCCGAAACTCAGGTACCCGCAGCCGAAGGACAAACGAAGTAACACATCCTGTCCAACAAGGAGCCAGTACGATGAATACTCCCGATACGACCACACCAGCCCCTGTCGTTACGCTCAGTGAATCGGCCGTCAAGGAAGTGAAGCGGTTGATCAATGTGCAGGGTATGACGGAGGGCGGACTCAGGCTGGGCGTCAAAGGCGGCGGATGTTCCGGTCTCAGCTACACCATCAATTTCGACGACAAGATCGGGCAATACGATGCCGTCTATGACATTGAAGGGATCAAGGTCATCGTCGACGCGAAGAGTGCCATCTATCTTCAGGGCACTCAGTTGGATTTCCAGAAGGATTTGATGGGCGGGCAATTCAAGTTCGTGAATCCCAACGCCAACAAGACCTGTGGCTGCGGCGAATCGTTCTCGGCCTAAACGTCAGCGACCGCTCGAACGTGGGCACAAGGCGCCTCGGCAAAGGACCCGTGATGGAACAGACCTCGAAAGTCGGAAGCTCTCGCACCGAACTCCAGATGGCGCGCAGCATGTGCTGGCATTGCCAATCGGAAGTCACAGGGGAATATTTCTGTGACCGCTGCGTGAAAGTCCAGCCTCTCTCCAAGGAACTGGACTATTTTACCTGCCTGGGCCTGCCTCGATTCTTGACGATCGATGCCAGTAGCCTCGAAAACAAGTTCTATGAAATGAGCCGCTCCTTTCACCCTGACTTCTATCAGACGAAGACGGACACCGAGCGCACCATCAGCTTAGGGAACTCCGCCCTGCTGAACACGGCCTATCGCACGTTGAAGGACCCCATTCAACGAGCCGAATACTTGGTCCGCCTGGAGGCTGGCGCTGCCAAGGAGATCAGAAATTCACCGCCAGCTGACCTCTTCGAGGAGATCCTTTCCCTGCAGGATGATTTGGAAGAGTTTCGAGCAGCGGCAACCCAACCTTCGACGGATCTCACAGAACTGAAAGCGAAGCTCCAGTCCGATCGGGAAACGCTGGAGGGACGGCAGCAGGACATGGAATCCAAACTCTTTGACCTCTTCGAAACCTGGGACCGCTTACAACGGCAAGGAGAACCCACGGAGGCCGTGCGGGCCAAGAAAGAAGCGGTCCTCAAGGAGATGCGCGAACTGCTGTCCAACCGCACCTATGTCCGCAACATCGTCAACGATCTCATTGCAACCGTTGGATAACCGCACCCATGACTCGAATCGTCGGTATTGATCTCGGCACTACCAATTCACTCATCGCCTACATGGACGGCAAGGCGCCTCGAATCATTCACGGGCGCAATGAACGATCGATGGTTCCGTCCGTCGTCGCCTTAACCGACAACGGCCTCATCGTCGGCGATTCGGCCAAAGAGCATCTCGTCCGCAACCCGAATCGCACGATCTACTCCGTCAAACGATTCATGGGTAAGGGGTTGGCGGATGTCGAAAACGAACTCCCTTATTTCCCTTACAAGCTGCACGAGCAAGGTGGTGTGATCCGCATCACGATCGGCGACAAGAGTTACTCTCCCCCCCAAATCTCCGCCATGATCTTGAAGGAGCTTAAGCAGAGGGCGGAAGCGTACCTGGGGGAAAGCGTCACCAAGGCCGTCATTACCGTCCCGGCCTACTTCAACGACAGCCAACGTCAAGCCACGAAGGATGCCGGTATGATTGCCGGATTGGAGGTGCTGCGGATTATCAACGAGCCGACGGCCGCCTCTCTGGCCTATGGCCTGCAAGCACGCACCCAAGGCACCATCGCGGTGTATGACTTGGGCGGCGGCACGTTCGACATCTCGATCCTAAAGTTGAAGAACGGAATTTTTGAAGTCTTGGCGACGAATGGGGACACGCACCTGGGTGGCGACGATTTCGACCGTGTTCTCGTGGATCTGCTGGCAAAGGACATTCTCCAGAAACAGGGCCTCGATATCTCGCTCTATCCTGATTCGATGCAAAGCCTGCGACTGGAAGCCGAGCGAACAAAGATTCGGCTTTCCGATGCGCAAGCCGCCACCATCATGCTGGAATTGCCCGACGGCAAAGGGCCCTACCGGCGTGATCTCACGCGCAGCCAGCTGGACGAGCTGACGCTGCCGCTGGTCGAACGATCCCTGGGCCCTTGCCGTATGGCCCTGAAGGATGCCGGACTTGCTCCCAACGATATCGACGAAGTGGTGCTGGTGGGGGGATCCACCAGAATGCCGCTGGTCCGCCGACAGGTCCAGGCCCTCTTCGGAAAGCCCCCCCATTGCGATTTGAATCCCGATGAGGTGGTGGCGCTTGGGGCAGCAGTGCAGGCGGATATCCTCTCCGGCGGCACCACCGACATGTTGCTGCTGGACGTAACGCCGCTCTCGCTCGGGATTGAAACGATGGGCGGAGTCATGAGTTCTCTCATCCGTCGCAACACCACGATTCCCACCAGCGCGAAGGAAATGTTTACGACGTACGTCGACGGCCAGACCTCAGTCGATATCCATATTCTGCAGGGCGAACGCGAACTCGTGAAGGACAATCGAAGCCTGGCTCGCTTTCAATTGAAGATGCCGCCGCTACCGGCCGGCGTACCCCGCATCGAGGTCACCTTCCTCATCGATGCGAACGGAATTTTGAACGTCTCGGCCCGGGATGTCAGGACCGGCGCGAGCCAGTCGGTCGCCGTGAAGCCCTCGTATGGCCTCTCGGACGAAGAGGTCGAACGGATGATCGGCGAGTCCTTCAAATTCGCCGCGCAGGATTTCAAGGCCCGGCAACTGATCGAAGCCCGCAATGAAGCTGAGGCGATCCTGAAGGCGACGGAAAAGGCGCTGGGTCAAGGAGGGCACCTGCTGGCCCAGGATGAACTGGCCGACATTCAGGCAGCCTTAACCGCCCTCGGCCAGGCCAGACAGGCCGATGACCACAAGGCCATCCGTGGCCGCATTCAAGAGGTGGAGAAAGTCACCCATCATTTTGCAGAACTCTTGATGGATACCTCTCTGAAGGAAGCGCTCGAAAACAAGAAACTCTCGGAGATCACCGAGCAGGCGTAGGGCCTGCTCTAGGGAGCAGCGGCATGGACTTGAAATGGAATGACACCGAAGAAATCGCGATCCGCCTGGTCGAAACCCACCCCACGACCGACCCCTTGACGGTCCGCTTCACGGACATGCACAGCTGGATCGTGGCGCTGCCGGAATTCAAGGATGATCCCAAGAAGTCAAACGAGAAGATTCTGGAGTCCATCCAAATGGCCTGGCACGAGGAGTATCAGGACGCCCAGTCCTGACCCCCTCGCACCCAGCCCTCCGCTGTATTGATTGAACCTCTGTTGACCGAAGCGACCGGCTGCCCTCGGCTAGGGTTCGCTTGTCGGCGGAGGCGCGCTCTCTGGAATATGATCGAGCTTGTAGAAATCGGTCGGATCGATCTTCGAGCCCGCGCTTTTGGTGGGCTCGGTTCCTCTGGTGAAGAGTTCGACGGTCCCTTGCTGTTCATCCTGATCCGTCAACAGCGCGGTGGCAGGATCGACCTTGACGTACATCACCCCATCAGGAATCTCAAAAGGCACGACGGGCAACTGCTTGAGGGCTTCCTTCATAAAGCTGATCCAGATTGGTAAGGCCGCATGGGCTCCGGACTCGGTTTCGCCGAGCGGTCGCCGGTCATCAAACCCGACCCACGTTCCGGCGGCCAGATTGGGCGCCGACCCGATGAACCAGGCATCGGTGAAGTCATTGGTCGTGCCGGTTTTTCCCGCCACCGGCCGGTCGATGGCCGCCTTCGCCGCCACACCGGTCCCGCGCTGCACGACATCTTCCATCATGTTGGTGATCAGATAGGCCGTCTCCCGTGAGACGACTTGGCGGGGCTGGATCGAGGCCTGATCCAACATCCGGCCTCCGCTGTCCTGCACACTCGCGATCGCGTAGGGCTCGACCCGCAACCCTTGATTGGCGAACACCCCGTACACCGAGACCAACTCCATCATACTGACGCTGGACGAGCCCAATGCCAAGGACAAGTCCGCCGCCAACGGGCTGACAATTCCCACCGTCCGCGCAAAATCGATCACATTTCGGATACCTACCTTGTCCAGCAGCCGAACGGTCGCCAGGTTATGGGAATGGATCAACGCTTCGCGCAGACTCACGATGCCGTGGAACCGCTTCCCGTAGTTTTCGGGCTTCCAGGTCTTGTCTTCTTCTTCCTGTTCATACACAACCGGCGCATCCAGCACGACCGTGGCCGGACTCATGCCTTGGTTCATCGCGGTCGCATAGATGACCGGCTTGAACGCGGACCCGGGCTGTCGCCGAGCCAACACGGCGCGATTGAATTCACTGCGCGTAAAGTCGTACCCCCCTACCATCGCTCGAATGGCTCCGGTCTTGGGATCGATGGCGATGAGGGCGCCTTCGGCGATCGGCGTCTGTTCCAACCGAAGATGAACGATCTCCTTCTCCAGCTTCTTGATTCCCACCTCGATCACGTCGCCGGGCACGAGGAGCTGCTTGAGATTTTTCACCAGGACGACGTCCTTGATCGGATCCTTTCCCTTCAACCGTTTGGCAGCCCACGCCATATCGTCAAACGCGAGCCGGCCAGTGCCGCCGCCGATCTGCACCAGCACGTGATCCTTCTGGATCTTCGTCACGACGCCTTCCATCATGTCTCCCTCGGCCAGCTTCACGGAAGGATCGGGCGCCGACACCTCCAACGTGGCCGGGTCAACGGTGCGCACCGGCCCACGCCAGCCCTGGCGTTTATCCAATTCACGGAGTCCGTTCGACACGGCGGCTTCGGCTGCCTTCTGCATATCGGCGTTTAACGTGGTGAAGACTTCGAGGCCGCCCTTATAGACCATCGTTTCGCCGAATTTGGCGACCAGCAGTTGCCGAATGTACTCCACGAAATAGGGCCCCAGATGCTCGCTCCCCGGTCGGCGGAAGTTCAGCTTTTCGGCTACCGCCTGTTCCCGGTCGGCTCGGGTGATAAATCCCGCCTCCTCCATCCGGCCCAATACATGTTCCTGCCGCTTCTTGGCACGGTCATAGGCCTTGAAAGGGGAGTAGTGGCTGGGGGACTTGGGAAGGCCGGCGAGAAAGGCGGATTCCGCTAACGTCAGCTGGGAGAGTTCCTTGCCGAAATAGGTCTGTCCGGCCGCGGCGACCCCATAGGCGCCTTGGCCGAAATAGATTTGGTTCAGATACATCTCCAGGATCTGTTCCTTCGTCAGGACCAGTTCCATCTTGTAGGCCAGGATCAGTTCGCGAAGCTTGCGGTCGAACGTGCGCTCCGCAGACAAGAAGAGCGACCGCGCCAACTGCTGCGTGATGGTGCTGGCGCCCTCCACCTTCCGCCCGCCGTGGCGGATATTGGTCCAGGCGGCGCGCAGGATACCGACGATGTCGAGTCCGGGGTGCTCGAAAAACCTCGTATCTTCGGTAGCGATCACCGCTTGCGTCAGGCTCTTGGGCATCTCCTGAAGCGGCTTCAGGAACCGCCGCTCTATGAAAAACTGGCCGATCACCTGCCGGTCCTCGGAATAGACGCGGGTGACCAGACTGGGCTGGTAATTTTGCAGGGGATCGAGCGACGGAAGGTCTTGGGAGAAATACCACAGCGTGCCGGCCGCGCCACCGCCGCCGAGCAGGACAGCGAGCAGCACTCCGATCAGGGCAATCTTCCACCAACGCCGGCGGCGGCGGGGGAGCGGCGTTTGGGCAAACCGATCATGACCAGGCATGCAAACCAGCTCCCAAGGGAATGAAAACTGAGGAGGGTAGTCTGGTCAACTTACAACGCATCCCCTCAAAACTCAAGCAAGGACGCTCCGACTTGAAACAGAGCTTCGCTTGTGCCGGATCAGAAATTTCGGGTATACTGCAGCCCGACGCCTCACTGGTGAGGCGTCTTTTTTTTGACCGCGAGACGACCACACCATGACACAACTACGCGCTCCCCACGACCGCCGCTCCGACATTCGCAATATCGCCATCATCGCCCACGTGGACCATGGGAAAACGACCCTCGTCGACGCCCTGCTCCGCCAGACGCGAGTGCACCGAAAGATCGAGGACATGGGCGAACGCATCATGGACTCCATGGACCAGGAGCGCGAGCGCGGCATTACGATTCGCGCGAAGAACGCCAGCGTCACCTACAAGGACGTCAAGATCAACATTGTCGATACCCCGGGCCATGCGGACTTCGGCGGCGAGGTCGAGCGGACATTGCGCATGGTGGACGGCGTGCTGCTCCTGGTCGATGCGAAGGAAGGGCCCATGCCGCAGACCACTTTCGTGCTGCGGAAAGCGCTGGCCCTCGGACACAAGGCAATCGTCGTCATCAACAAAATCGACCGGCCCGACGCCGTGATCGACGACGTCGTGAACCGCACGTTCGACCTCTTCGTACACCTGGGGGCAACCGATGAGCAACTCGACTTTCCCATCGTCTACACGTCGGCTCTCAAAGGCGTCGCAACGTTGGACGTGAACAAACCGGGGAACGACATTACGCCGCTGCTCGATACGATCCTGGACAAAATTCCCCCACCAGCCATCACTCGTGATGCCCCACTGCAAATCCTGGTATTGGCCCTGACGTATGATTCCTATAAAGGCAAGATGGGAATCGGCAAGATTCAATCCGGCTCCATTGCACGACGCCAAAATGTCGCCACCCTCACGAAAGACGGCGGTCAGGTCGCGGGACGCATCTCTGACCTTTCGGTTTTCTCCGGTCTGGAGCGCACCGACATCGAGCAGGCGGACGCCGGAGAAATCGTGGCCGTCTCCGGCCTCGATGAGGTGAACATCGGCGACACGATCGCCGACGCAACCAATCCGGTCGCGCTGCCTCGCGTAACGATCGACGAGCCGACCGTGCAGATGACCTTCTCCGTCAACAATAGTCCCTTTGCCGGAAAAGAAGGCAAGTTCCTCACCTCGCGTCACCTCCGGGAACGCCTGTTTCGTGAACTGGAAACCAACGTCTCCCTGCGCGTCCAGGAGACCGACAGCGCCGACCGTTTCCTGGTCGCCGGACGCGGCGAACTCCATCTCGGTGTTCTGATCGAACAAATGCGCCGCGAAGGGTATGAGCTACAGATCTCGCAACCCGAAGTCATTCTGCACCGCGACGGCGATAGTGTGACGGAGCCGTACGAAGACCTGACGGTGCAGGTGCCGTCGGAATATCAGGGCCCCGTCATCGAAGAAATCGGCAAACGCAAGGGTGAACTTCGACACATGAAGCTCGTGCACTCCGAAGGCACGGCGAGCGAGATGCACATCGAGTATCACATCCCCACCAGGGGAATCATCGGGCTGAAAAACATACTCCTGGCCAAGACACGCGGCACCGTGATTTTGCACCACGTCTTCTCGGGTTATGCGCCAGCCGACGAAAAGGCTCTGTTGGTGGCCCCTCACGGATCGCTGGTGGCCTTTGAAGCCGGAACCAGCACGGCCTACGCGCTGTTCATGACGCAGGAACGAGGCGAGTTATTCATCGGTCCTGGGGTCGAGGTCTACCAAGGCATGGTGGTGGGCCAGAATAGCCGGGACGAAGACTTGGATGTGAACGTCTGCAAACAGAAGCAGCTCACGAACATGCGTGCCGCAGGTTCGGACGAAGCCCTGGTGTTGACGCCGCCGCGTGAAATGACCTTGGAATTCGCCATGGAATATATCGGCCCGGATGAACTCGTCGAGGTCACCCCGAAAAGCCTCCGCCTTCGAAAGCGGCTCCTGAACCCGGAGGATCGCCGCAAAGCGAAAAAGAGCGCCAAGTAAGCCCATGGCTCATCCAGGCACTCTCTCGGGGCCGAGATGAAAATTCGGAAAAAGGCGCCGAAGCCGGCCCTCACCAAGCCACCGCTCTATCTCATCGGCTACCGCGGCACGGCGCCTCCCATCGAGGAACTGAAGGCCTGGTACGACCTCCACTACGGCGGCCCCCTCCTCGGCCAGGAAGGGAGCGGCAGCCCCACTCTAATCGTTCGCCATGGTCCATGGCAGGCTCACATCGCGACCAAGCTTCCGGAAGCGAATGCCGCCGAATGGCATCGTCTCCTGGCCTGGGGGCATCAGGCGCTTGGAACGGTGGCTCCTACCGCTGTTGGACCCGGTATCATTGTAGATACGATCCTGCTCACAGCCAGGCTCGCTCGTGGACTGACGCTGCTGACCCAGGGCACTGCGTTTGACCTCACCTGTCACGACTATCTAAATCCATCAGACTGGCAGGATCGGCCGCTCAACATGTTCATGATACAAGACCATGTGAGTATCCGACACCAGGAAACAGAGGACGGAGCAGCCGATTGGTTCTACACGTTGGGGCTCACGAAATTCGGTCTCGACGAACTGGAATTGATTCAACCGCGGGGATTGCCCGAACGTGAGACCATCGAGCTTCTCCTGTCGGCGGTCGACGAAGTCCAGCGCGGAGGGCACAACCCCAAGGTCGGACAGAACCTGGACCTTCCCGACCTCGCACAGACGGTTCGGATCGTCAAACACCGGACTGCCGCCCCGACCGGCCAGATGCGCGCGTTCCGGCAGATCGCAGACGTCTCCATCGAAGGATGATCCCGGCGCTCACTCTCATCGACTTAAGCTGCTGTTTTGCAACTTGAGGTCTAACTCCAAGTGCAACACTGCCAGCCCGAATGGGCTACGGTGTTGCCATGCACACGAGAGCGTACACACACCTGAGTGCTGAAGAGCGTGAGACGTTGAGTCTGGGGCTGACCCATGGCCATTCGCTCCGAACAATGGCGCGGATCTTGGGACGAGCCCCGAGCACCGTGAGCCGCGAGGTAGCCCGGAACACCACACGCGGCTGTCCCTATCGGGCCTGTACAGCGCAGCGCCACGCAGGCATCCGAGCGCATCACCCACGGCGGCTTCGAAAACTCCTCGACCCGTGGTTGTGGCAGTACGTCCAGCGGCATCTGGCGGCAGGGTGCTCGCCCGAGCAGATTGCTGGACGCCTCCGCCGCATGTATCCTGACGACATGAGGAAGCGGCTGTCTGCCGAAACCATCTATGCGGGCCTGTACGTGCTGCCACGTGGCGCCTTGCGGACCGAATTGTTGGCGGCCCTGCGTCAGGCACGCAAGACGCGTCGGCCGCGCGCACGGGGGGCCGACCGCCGCGGCCAGATTCCCAACATGACCCCGATTGCCGCACGCCCTGCTGAAGTGGCGACCCGGACGGTGCCCGGACACTGGGAAGGCGACTTGCTCAAAGGTGCTCGCAATAGATCGGCCGTTGGCACCCTGGTTGAGCGGACTACTCGCCTGGTCTTGTTGGCGAAAATGGAGGGCACCGATGCCGAGAGGGCCTATCGCGGGTTCTCCAAGAAGCTTCGGCACGTGCCAGCCGCGCTGCGCTCCACCCTGACCTATGATCGGGGCAAAGAGATGGCCGCTCACGAACGGTTGGCGAAGCGTCTGACGATCCGTATCTTTTTTGCCGATCCCCATTGCCCCTGGCAACGGGGAACCAACGAGAATACGAACGGACTCCTGCGTCAGTATTTGCCGAAGGGCACCGATCTGTCGCGCTATACCCAACGGGAATTGAACGCCATCGCCTATCGGCTGAACACCCGCCCACGGAAATGTCTCCACTTTGCCACGCCCCTGGAGGTCTATGCGCAGCTGCGCCATCATTCACCCGTTGCACTTGGAACTTGAAACCGCCCAATCAAAAAATCGTCTGATTCCGCCTTTCCTTAGGTCTTCTGGTCCCGTTGACAAGGTTTTTCCGGGCGTGGTACCACCAAGAGGTTTGCGCAGGATCGGTATGTCAACCCAGGAGGAGGATTGCAATGAGTGATGTAGCTGCAGAAATCAAGGTCGGCGACACCGCGCCGGATTTCACATTAAAAGATCAAGACCAGAAAGACGTCAAACTGAGCGACTTCCGAGGGAAGAAGAATGTCGTGCTGGCATTCTATCCTCTCGATTGGAGCCCGGTCTGTCAGGGTGAGAACAAGTGCCTCACCGACGACTTTCCGCAATTCCAAAATGCCAATGCCGAACTCTTCGGCATCAGCTGCGACAGTTTTTTTTCTCACAAGGCATGGGCGGACTCCCTGGAACTGAAGCATCGTCTGCTTTCCGATTTCAATCGCGAAGTTGTGAAGAAGTACGGCCTGTACTTCGAGCCGCTGAACTGCGGTAAGCGCGCCACCGTCATCGTCGACAAGAACGGCAAGGTGGCCTATGTGAAGGTTCAGGAAATCAAGGTGGCCCGGGATGACAAAGACATCCTCGCCGCCCTCTCCAAGCTGAGCTAACCACTGGGATTGTGGGCCGAGCGGTGGGTGCACAAGGATCCTTCGCTCGGTCCCAATCTTATGCGAAGGAGAGAGACGGCATGAACGGCACAGTGCAGGACGTCCGAGACGAGAACTACAAGGAATTCACCGAGAGCGACGGCGCGGTCATCGCGTACGGTCTTGCCACCTGTGAACCCTGCAAACAATACGACCCTATCTTGGAAGACATCGCCGCCAAATTTCCGACCGTGAAGATCGGTAAGGCCAAGATGCATGTCCCTGGTCGCTGTCGCGAGATCAAGAAAACCCACACCTTCGAGACCTATCCCACCACGCACTTTTTTCTGCGAGGACAACTCCTCCTGACGAGAGAAGGCGTCATCCAGCCGGCAGAACTCTCCGCCCTCATCTCCGATCACCTGCTCAAATAAAGAACCGTCAGCTGGCCCCACTTCTTCCCTCTCACGCGTTACAATGCCGTAGACAGCTTCGTACTTGCGCCCCACGGTGGGCAGAAGGATACGCCTATGCGTGAAGTCAGGATACGCCTTTTTTCCATAGCCGTTGCGAGCGCTTTCCTGATCACCGCTCAAGCCGGCGCCGCCGAACCGAGACTTCCAGTTCCTCGTCCCGATCTCACGGACCGACATCTGATCGCCGGCACACAAATCACGGCGGCCCAACTCGATTCGCGGAACGCCGTTCCCATGGTGGGTATCCCAGCAGGGGAGTTGGCGATGGGGAGTGACCGAGGCGATGACGACGAGCAGCCAGTCCATCGCATAGTCATCAAAGCGTTTTATCTCGATGCCTTTGAAGTGACCGTCTCCCGCTATGCCGAGTTTCTGGCCTCACAAAAACCAGACCCGCCGTTCAAGTGGAACGAAGCTCTCGCAGGTCCACATGGCAACAAACCGGTGACAGGCGTCGACTGGTACGACGCCCGCGACTATTGTCGGTGGGTAGGCAAACGGTTGCCGACGGAAGCAGAGTGGGAAATGGCGGCGCGGGGAACCGAAGGCCGGCTCTATCCCTGGGGAGATGAACACCCGACCAAAGGCCACGTCAACGCCGGCCAAACCAAGTGGCGAGGGTATGACACCTTGACTAATGTGGGTCGGTACGAATTAGGGAAAAGCCGAAGCGGAGTCTACGATCTTGCGGGGAACCTCTGGGAGTGGGTCGCCGACTGGTACGACCCGGCCTACTACCAGTACAGCCCTCGGGACAACCCTCCCGGCCCCTCCGTCGGTCCGCTCAAGGTCATGCGGGGAGGCGCCTGGAACAACGATGCCAAATCCATCCGATCGACGAATCGCGCGGGCTATACCCCGGATGCCAGGCGGAACGACGTGGGGTTTCGCTGCGCGAAGGATGCGCCCAACCAGAGCACTCGCTAATACAGGCCGGAGACGAACGCCTGGCCGTTGCTGGTCCCGAGAGGTCGACCCATGTCGGCCGGTTCTGCCGCAGAGCGGAGACGGATTTTGAACACTACCCGTCGGCTCTTTTCCCGATCAGGCAGGTGCCATTCATCGACGATGAGATCTTGGCGCCCCCGCCCGCTCGCCGACGTCTTTTCGTGAAAGCAGCGATAGGCCCAAGGCGCTCGTTCCTTGATGACCTGCAACCCCTTGCCCATCACGCTCAGCGAACGCTCTTGGCTCAGTTTCAGATTGTAGATATCCGACCCTCGATCATCGGTGTGGCCTTCGATGACCAAGGACTCGATACGGTCCCGCAATGCACCGCAGAGCACACCCGCATAGGTCGGCATGGCCTCCGTCAAAAACCGATCAGCCGAGAGGGACAACGTTCCCTTTCCAAACTCAAAATTGAGCAAGGCCTCCGGCACGACGATCCGCACCACGTCGCGATCACCCGGATCTGCTTCCAGAGACAGGTTGAACCGTTGGAAATGTTCGCGGAGCGCTCCCTTGATGTCGTCGGTCGTGGTCCGCGCGAGCGGTTGCGCCGGCGGCGGAACCGGGACCTTGGCCTGCGATTCCGTTTCAGATACCTTGGTCACATAGGCACTGAAGAGCAGAATAAAGATGACCGCCAGCGAGGTCATGAGATCGGTCACACCGATGGTGAGGGTAGAGGTATGGTCGCTCCCCTGCGTCGTCGGATCGTGGTTCATCTCAGATGACACCTTTCATTTCCGTACCTTGACGCCAATTGGCGAACCAGCGAAGCCCCACCATGCCGGCCTCCGGGGCGGGCTCCTCCTCGTCGAAGCCGGCTTTCACTGCAGCCTCTTCAGGCGTCGGGCCAGCGGCCTCTACGACATCCGTCGCACGGCGCTCTCGCTTGAGGTCTTCGACGGAGCGAGCCAGCGTCTGAATCGCCTGATTCAATTCCTGAATCGGCCCCGCCATAGTCTCTTGCATCGCCCGAGACAGTTCCTCCGCCAAACGGTCCGGAACAACCGAGCGCACGCCTCCTTCTCGCCGACTCAGAACCTCCACGGCTTCTCGAAGCGCCGTGACCGTCGGGCTCAGGCGATCACTGAGGGCTCCAGCCAACCGGTCGCCGAGATCCGGAGAGCCCGGCACCAAGACAGGGTTTGAGGTCGGACCAACCCCACTGCCGTGGCCGGGCGTGAAATTCTCCAGCATCTGTTCCATCGTCTTGCGCGGGAACAGTTCGTCGAGCACGGTGGCAAATTGCTGCTGAGTGGTAGCCAAACGGTGCAACACCGATTTCTCGACGAGGACGAAGAGGTTGGCACAGATGAGGCCGACGATCGACGTGAGGAATTTACCGGCGAGGCTGTTGATCAGACCCTGAATCCCCACAATATGCGATCCGTCCGCATGAAGCTTGCTCAATCCAATGAGGATGGCGAGAAAAGTCAGGAGCAGCCCTAATCCGGTAATCAAGGACGGAAACTGATGGTAGAACGCCAGATTCAGACGGCTCTGGAGAAGGTCACGAGGGAAAAACTCGGCTGCGGACCTCGTGGCGAAGACTCTGGGCTCGATAAACCAGGCGGTGCGTTCGATGACAAACGTCTTGCGAAACCGCAACCATGCCTGCTCCAGTCGAGGTTCTCGACGCAGGGCCTTGTCGAGAGCCTGAAGATCGTCTAAATCGATCCGGTCGGCCTGTGAGCCAGGCTGTTGGGCGGGACGTTTGCTGTCGCTCAAGGCCGGAATCGTCAACCACTGCGACTGAAGGCCCTTGCGCGCAGCGGCAAGGGCGTTCAAGATCGGCCACACACGCGTGTAGCAACTTTGCACCGACGAGACGGCACTGGTCAGACGTCCCACATGCCACAAAAAAAATATCACCAATCCGCAGGAGCCCAACCAGCTTAACAGGGGACTATGGAGACTCCCGAAGAGGGCTACGTCCTGACTGAATAATTCCCAGATTGACATCATCGGGCCGGCACCTCCTACGCGTTGGATGACCGACCTTCTAATTTCAACTTTCACGCCAAAATCAGCTGCGTTCTAAGCACCTGAAACTATGGGCTTACGATGTTTCGATGCGGCAGTCGCATGGCGGGCGCCGGGCAAGAACTGCCGTACGCGAGAAATTTCTGCAGGGTATCATCGAATCCAATGTTCAAATTCCTATCCGACATCGCCGCGGCTACCCGCCCTTGCAGCCGCTCGTCCACTCCTGTCTAATATCCAGACACACCCAACGGGGGAATATGACCATTCCATGGACAGCAGCGCTACAGATCGCGAGGAAGTTGCTCCCTGTCGTGATCGACAAGGCTCCGGACCTCATCAAGACCTTCGAGCGACGCCGCACGCCGACTCCGGCAAACCCTGCCCCTCCGGATCCCGCCATCGCAGCATTGCAAGAGCAGCTCGACGCCCATCAGGAAACCATGCGCGCGCAAGTCGACCGCATCCACCAGCTCCACCTCACGCTGGCCGCTACACAGCGCTCGCTCTCAATGGCGTGGAGCGTGCTTGCAGCAACTGTCCTGCTCTCGGTGTCCCTTGGCGTGATCCTACTGTTTCGATCGTAACGACGGCCGGCCCCGTCGGGTGGCCGGCCTGATGCGGAATGGTGGCAGACGCTTGGAAGCGAGAGGAAGGGCTGCCGGCTCAGCCGGTGTATTCGTAGAAGAGATCTCGCGTCTGAACGAGTTTGACGCCCTGAAGCGTTCCGGCTGGTATCCGAGAAGCGAGGCGATCCCAGATCGTCTTGGCCATGTATTCACCCGTCACGGGAGACGTCGCGAGGACGCTGCGCAGATCCTTTCCCTCAAAGGCCGTCACCACGCGCTCCTGGACCAATCGATCCAAGGCCACGATGTCGGTGACCATCCCGGTGTCCGCATCGATCCGTCCATGAACGGTCACGAACAGATCCCATGTGTGGCCGCGCTGGCCCTCGTGCACGGCCGTGAATGAGTAGCGCCTCGTCACCGAGCCCACCTCAAGGCCAGCCTCCGCCGTCAGATCCGCACAGAGATCCTCGTCTTCGTACAGACAAATCCGCCGGAGCGTGCCGATATCCCGCTGGGCATCGAGCTTGTCCCAGAGCACACGCGCAAGATTCTCCGAGGTTGGAATTTGCCGCGCAAAATACGGCAAGTCGAGGTTGAGATGCTTGTGGTCGAATTCTTCCAAGACCTGCAGCAACACTTGTTTCAAATCGAAGAGATTGACCACCATGCCGGTCCGCTGGTCCACATCGCCCGCCACCGTCACTTCCAGCATGTAATTGTGCCCATGGCCAGGCTCGTTATTGCAGGCGCCGAAGGTCGCACGGTTTTTCGCGTCGCTCCATTCAGGCCGATGATACCGGTGGGACGCGGCGAATTCGATACGTTTGGTGAGAAGGACGACGGCCATGTGTGTGTACCTTACCCGGCGGCGCCCAAATCCTCAAGCCACTCTTGCCGCATCGCCCACGGCACTTCGGCCTCCGCCTCGTAGCCGGCATGATACACCGTCAAGGCCACACGGGCGGCCTGATCGCCGATCGCGCGGACCATGGATGCGGTCGGACGGAAGCGAACGAAATGCACTGCACTGATCTTGGTTTCATGGCTGTGCCCGCCTTCGAACGCTGCATAGACCACTTCGCCCCCCGCCCGAAGCCCGAGACGTTGGCCGCGGTCCAAACCCATGAATCGATCGAGCCACTCCTTCATCGTCTCTGCATCGGTGAGCTCGATGAGGAGCGTCGCGCTCAATTCCCCTGGCGCCGGAATCAGCGCGTTATACACATCCAGCTCGTCCTGAACCTTCTGGGAGTCCAGGATCCGTTCGACACGAACCATTTCTTGAATTTGGAAGCGCAAGGTCTCGCGATTCTCAAAAACCAACGTGATCTTGTCCCCCAGCGCGATCCTACGCCGACGCTTCAGCGCAATGATCCGTTGCCGGAAGGCATCCCGCTGCCGGTCGTACTCATCCTGGGACAGCACATCTTCTCGCGTGAGGGGTTTCATGGATGTATCGTGGTCCTCGTCATCATCGTGCTGATGGATCTCATCCTGCCGCAGGGGGATCGGCCGGAAGACCATACGCATCCCGAACGATCTGGATGGGATGCCGCACCGCCCTCCCCCCGACGTGAGCGGCGGCCCCGGCCTGGTCGAGTTGCAACCCGGCCAGCGGACAATCGGACGCGACCACATCCGCAGGCGTCTGCTCCACCAGCCTTACCGCCTTCGCGGCGATCTTCATCGAGAGCGGAAAAAACTCCGTCTTGGCCGACCAGGAGCCGTCGTGACCGGAACACTTCTCGATCACCTCGACCTGCGCCCCGGCAGCCTCCATGAGTTCCTTCGACTTGAAGCCGATGTTTTGATCCCGCAGATGGCACGGCACCTGATACGTGACTCGGCCAGGCTTGCGTGTGAAATCTTCCGCCAAGGCTCCCTCACGCTTCAGTCTCATGAGATATTCGCAGACATCATAGGTACGCTCGGATACTCGTTTGGCGTTATCCCCCTCGATCAGGTTCGGATACTCGCGCTTGACCATCAGGCTACAACTCGGAACCGGAATGACCACGTCATATCCGCGATCGATCCATGCGCTCAGCGATGCGACATTGCGCCTGGCCGCGTCCATCATCGCCGCCGTATCCCCGATATCGAACGACGGCATGCCGCAGCAAGACTGATCGGGCAGCGTGATCTCCACGTCGTTTTTCTCCAACACCTGCACCGTGGCCTTTCCGACATCGGTGGCTTGGTAGTTCACCAGACAGCCGGCAAACAACGCCACCTTTCGCGAAGACGACGGTTGTTCAGGCGCCGACCGTTTAGCCCACCAGCCGCTGAAGGTCTCACGCCGGTACGGCAGGACCTGCCGATCCCGATGCACCCCCATCACCGTTTCGAGCAAGGTCCGGAACCACCGCTGCTTCAAGCTCCAGTTGACGAGCGGCGCAACCAAGGCATTGATTCGTCCCAGCAGGTCCGTCTTCGTCAGCAGCCGGTCGCGCCACCTGGTTCCCCGCTCGGTCGCGAGCCGTTTCTTCCAGACCACCATCAATAATGGAAAATCGATACCGTATTGATGCGGCGGCGTGTAGGGACAGTGATTGAAGCAGAGTTTGCAATAGTAGCATTCGTCTACCACACGGCGATGGTCCGCCGGAGTCAGCTTGGCCACATCACTCTCGTACACATCGATTCGATCCAGTAACGTATTGAACGAAGGACAGAGATTGAAGCAGCGGCGGCAGCCGTCGCAGACGTCATAGATCCGAAGGGTTTCCCTCTCAAGTGCCGACGGCTCGATAGGCTGCAGGAGATTCAATGGCTTCACGGGCGGGGTCCTTCTCGTCGCGTGGGGCAGCGGAACGGGTAACGGGCCGGACCTGCCTCCGACCCGCCCTCGTCTCCGCCTGTTCGATCGTGATTCGGAAATTACTGTTTCAAGCTCTCGAGGCCCTTGGCAAAACGATTTGCGTGCGAGCGCTCTGCCTTAGCCAGAGTTTCGAACCACTCGGCGAGTTCCGCGAAACCTTCTTCGCGTGCCGTTTTGGCCATCCCGGGATACATTTGGGTGTATTCGTAGGTTTCACCCTCGATGGCCGACTTCAGATTGGCCTCTGTATTGCCGATAGGCACGCCCGTTGCCGGGTCCCCGACTTCCTTCAGAAAATCCAGGTGACCGAAGGCATGGCCGGTCTCTGCTTCCGACGTGTCCCGGAACAGCCCCCCGACATCGGGATACCCCTCAATATCGGCGCGCCTGGCGAAGTAGAGATATCGCCGGTTGGCTTGCGACTCTCCCGCAAATGCATGTTTCAAATTTTCATGACTCTTCGTCCCCTTCAAACTGTTTCCCATGCGCTCCTCCTTGCAGATGTTGACGGTGAATTGATGAGGCCCGGCGTCAGAAAGTCCGCATCACTGGCACCCGACGCAATACCCTTGAAACTCGACACGATGGCTGAAAATACGGAACCCCTTGGCCTGCTCACGGGGGACGTGCAACTGGTCCAACGCCTCGTCCATCACATCGAGAATCCGATGACAGCCACGGCAGATGAGGTGATGGTGTAGCGTGAGGTTGGCGTCGAACCGCGCCCCATCATGCCCGATATTGACTTCATGGACCAATCCCGCATGACTTAGCGCCCCAAGCGTGTAATAGACCGTGTTACGAGAAATCCTGGGACAGACCCGTCTCACGGTTCGATACAAATCATCGGCAGTCGGGTGGCTGGTGGTCTCGGCCAACGCAGCATAAATGGCCGCCCGCTGGCGAGTGCATCGAATGGCATGCTCACGAAACCGCTCTTTGATTTCCCGCTCGGTTAATTTCATCGCAGCCTAATTTAGGAATCATTCCTAAATAGCACGACGCCTCGACGCACAGCAAGAGCCCTCATGACCACTCCTGTCTCACCGCGATGTCGGCTGAGCTTCTTTCACACCCAGTTTCTACGGACGAATGTATCGAGGCAGCTCTGTGGTCATATCGGTGAGAGACTTATACGCCTGGTCCTTAGCGGACAATAATGGAGCCGTGACCGGCCAGGCGATGCTCAAAGCGGGATCATTCCACACGATCCCTCGCTCATCCTGAGGAGAGTAGAGATCCGTGCATTTATACAGGAAGCCGGCCTCGTCGCTGAGCACACAAAACCCATGGGCGAAGCCAGGCGGCACATACAACTGCCGCATGTTGGTATCGGAAAGTTCGACTCCGTACCATTGCCCGAACGTCGGCGACCCTTGCCTGATGTCCACCGCGACGTCGAAAACCGTGCCCTTAATGACAGTCACCAACTTTCCCTGCGGACGGCCGAGTTGATAGTGCAGGCCCCTCAGAGTCCCGCGAACAGACCAGGAAAAATTATCCTGGACGAATGGTCGATCAATCCCTGCAGCCTCATACCGTGGTTGTCTGTAAAGTTCCACAAATCGTCCGCGAGGATCTCGAAACACATCCGGTTCGATTTGGACCAGGCCCGGCAGGGGCGTGGACGTAATCTGCATGACACCTCCGTGGGTTGGGATGAGCTTGTGCGCGCCCATCATACCCGGTTCCAGGCCAACGGCAAAGCGTCGCCCATTGGAGGTGTAACATAGCGGGATATGCCGGTTCGCGACCTTGCATGTCACAAAAGGACTCGGCCATACTGAGCGCCTATGAGGAGCATAACTGGTCGTTGAAGCGGATGATGAATGTGGTTGGGCCGGATTTTGCGGGAAAGTCCTGTGGAACGAGGGCTAGTCGGGGCCCGCTTGTTCAGGCGGCGGCTCCGGATAGAGCTTCTGTAGTCGGTCGATTAAGGGTTGGGCAGCGGGACTGCTGCTCTGAGTCGGATTGCTCGGCGGATGATCCCACGTGAGCACGGAGATCCCGACCGCGGCGAACGTTTCACGAATGGCCGCAACGAGGGCCTCCAACGTAAGCTCCGTCCCGAACCTCAGGTCGAGAACACGTTTGGGGGGATCGGTCGGCGGTGGTTCCGTGCTCACCAAGGCCCAACAGCGATCGAAGACCTTGCGTCGCACCTCAGCCGGAACATTTAAGGTCGACAATTCAGACGTACACAGGGCCGACACCATGAGAACGAACTGCAAGTCCGGCATTCCAGGGTGCTGAAGATCGAGTGATTGCATGGACTTATTATTCAGGTCGCCCCCTCCCGGAGTCAATCGCCCAGGTTGCGAGGCCACTTCCAAGCTGCACGACAAGGTACTGAAAGGGCACACGCCACATGATTACGATCACACTGATGGGACAACTTCAAACGACAGACGGAGAACGCGACCTGGCCTGCGACCTTCCGGCCCCTCTCACCGTCCGGCAGATCATCCAACGGCAGGGGCGCAGTCTTCGCCACGTACTGCAACTCTTGCGGGAAAAGAAGGTCCTCGTCACCATCAATAAACGTATCGCCAGTGAAGATTCGCTTGTGCAAGACGGCGATGCCTTGCGCTTCGTCGGACATGACGGCGCAGGGGGCAGCGGCCTGTCCCCTTCGTTCTAATCCTTCGAACGACCTCACAAAACACGAAGGCCGGCGCCCCTTCGAGGGAGCGTCGGCCTCGCTGTGCAACAGAGTGATGAGAACGCAGGCTGCTTATTTCTTCCCGAGGATCGCGTCCTTGGCCATCTTGGCAACGCGGAATTTCACCACTCGCTTTGCCGGAATCTTGATCGGCTCGCCCGTCTGAGGATTCCGACCCATGCGCGCCTTGCGGTTGGCCAACACCAGCTTCCCGATGCCGGGCACGACGAAGGCATTCTTGGCCTCGCGATAGGCAAGCGAGGCAAGGTCATCCAACAGCTGTACGGCTGTCTTTTTGGTGATCCCCGCCTTTCCTGCGAGGTGGTCAGCAATCTGCGATTTCGTCATCGACTTGGCCATGCGTTCCTCCCTTTGAACAGCGAATGAAGGTGAACTGATGTGTTCGGTCTATGGACTCGTTTGTGCAGAGGTGGAGCCGGAATTCTGCGTCGGTCAAGCGTGAACAGGCCGAAAACAGGGCGAGAGTGTATCCAAAGCCCTGGGGGCTGTCAAGAGCCGTCCGTGAGAATCGCGGCATCTGGACTGTAGCTCAGCCTCTCCATCAACCAACGGCCTTGCGCCTCGGAAGCGGCAGAGGGTACAGTAAGCCGTCCTAGATCTTTTCGAAACTCGCTCAGAATCAAGAGGCGCGCTCATGGCCAAAGAACTGCCCATCCTTCCTTCGACCGCTCAACCGGCGGAAGGGGCCGCAACGGAAGCGGTCGTTTATTCCAGAGTCTTCTGCAAGAACGAGAATGCCCCTCCGCTTCGGCTCCTCATCGATTTTTTGAAATCTCGGGGACAACTCCCCATCCTTCCAGCCGACATGGACGACGCCTTGCTGGATGAATGGGCCTGGGTACAGATCACGTTGAGTTATGCCCGGGAACGGAAGCCGATTCACGTGTTCTGCGTCCGTGACCGGGGTTCGTACAAAGACGTATTCGAGCAGGAGCAAACGCAGTTTCTCGAGACGCTGTCTTCGTACGACGACATCGAAGCCACTTTGGCCCAAGAACACGTGCGCCGTGCCCGATTCATTCTCACCACCCGCATGATCGAGGCAGACGTAAATGAGGACGGTTACGACTTCAACGGTTGGATCCTGGAGTTTTTCCAAGAACATTGCAACGGTATCGTCCAGATCGACGGACAGGGGTTTTTCTCCCCGAAGGGCGAGCTGATCGTCGACCTGTCCGTGCCTCAGGAGTAACGGCGATGGGGGCGCCGCCGGCCTCTCCAGCCCCCTTACCTCTCTTCCAGCAAGCGGAACAGTGGTTCCAGCGCGCTCACGCCGCTCTTCTCGAAACGCTCCCCTGCTCGCGCGGATGCTCCCACTGCTGTATCGGTCCGTTCCCCATCACGTGCCTGGATGCGCTCGAACTCCAGCACGGACTTCAGACTCTCCCAGAACCCAAACGCCTCAGGATCGTCGCCACGGCACGCCGCCAGGTTGAGCTGCTCGAAACGGCATACCCCGCACTCCGCAGCACCCCTTCATTGGATAAGTGGCGCGACGAGGCGATTGATATCATGGTCGAACGATTTTCCGATCTCCCCTGCCCGGCCCTTTCGACGGACGGCAGTTGTTGCATATATCGATTCCGCCCCTTCACCTGCCGAACGATGGGTATTCCGACTGAAGCCGGCGGCACGGTGGCAGGCGCTTGTACGGTCCAAACAGCGGTGCCTATCCTGCGACTTTCCGCAGCTCTACGGCAGGAGGAACGACTACTCTCGACAGAAGAGTCGGTATGCTTGTCGATCCTCACCCAGACCCAGCGGACAAGCGGCGAAGAGATTCTGCTTCCTTACGGTTTCTTGGTGAGCCTCGACACCACTCCCTAGACATCGACAGAAATGCTGTGTTAATGTGACGGGTCTGTTCGGCTGGAGCGCCTGTAGCTCAGTGGATAGAGCATCAGCCTCCGGAGCTGAGGGCCACAGGTTCAAATCCTGTCAGGCGCGCCATTCACTCCGTCAGGCACTCGCATTCGACAACACACATACCGGTGGGGCCGTTAGCTCAGTTGGTAGAGCAGCTGACTCTTAATCAGCGGGCCGTAGGTTCGACCCCTACACGGCCCACCAAACTCTCGCTGAATGTTTTCAGTCATTCCTACCCCAGGCTGATTTAAAGCAGTCATTGTTTCAGTTTCCACGGTATCTTCGCAGCAAGCAGCATTTCCCTCATCGCCAAGGGTCAATTCTGCCCTCACCCCCTGACCATCGCAACGCCACTTCCAGCGAGCTTTGCCGTCGACGCCTTCAGAATTATTTCTGAATCCGGAAAGTAAACATTCTCCAAAATCCGGGCCGACGCTATATTGATATTGAGAATTGATATCACTAATGTCCTGCCCGTAATGCTCTGTGCGAGTCGGATCTGAACCAATTGTTCCCGTCCCTCGCTCAAGCATGACAGCACTGATCATGCCCATCAGTGCACCGGGCAGCGCAAACGGACCCGCTGGAGGGAGGCATCGGGGAGAGCCCCGTCCACACTCCCCTCCAGTGGCTTTCCGTCCACCGTCGACAGGGAGGGCCCGCGCCATGCCAGAGTTATTGCATGTGAGCAACAATGCTGCCTCACCGTACTTCAAGTCAGAGCATGCCCGCCATATCACGACCAAGGAGGTCCAACGTATGATCGAAATCGGCCAGAAGATTCCCGCGTTCCGCGTGCCTGCGCTCAAGAGAGGTACCCTCACGCTGTGCGATTTGTCCAGTTTCCGAGGGCAGTGGCTCGCTCTCTGCGCCATTCCCTCGTTCGGCCTCCACGAGGCCACCTTTCTCGCCCGTCACCAGGAGGACTTTGAACGGGACGGCGCGCGGCTCGTCGTGCTCTGCCCTGAGGTCACGACCTTACATGCTGAGTGGATTCGACTCTATCCCACCCTGCGCCTCCCGATGTTGGCTGACCCCCTCATGCGCATCCATCGATCCCTCAATCTGTCTCGACACCCCTCCGATGGGCGCTGCCGCAGCGTACTCGTCGATCCAGCAGGCACGCTCAGATTTCACCTGACCCACGACCTGAATGCGCGAGAAATTGAGGAATTGAAGATCGTCCTCTCGGCCGCTCAACCGCAAACCGTTCATCCGGCTCGCCTCCCCCAAGTCCCGCGATCAAAAGGAGCTCTTACTTCATGCGTACGTTAAGCCCTAGACGGAGCAGGACAGCCCTCGCCTTGTGCAGCTGCGGCAAATTACACTTCAGCTACGATTCGGTCACATTCCATTTTGAGCCGGCTGAATTTACCGCGTTCGCGGAAGCCGTCGCTCATCTCTTCGCTCAGTACAAGCAATCGCAGCATGAGCGGCAGATCGATCCATTCCCCGCAATCCATCCGCACACCTGTCACTAGAGGGAGAGCCTCGATGAAGATCTACGATTGTCCACGCTGTAACCAACAGAGCTTAGTCCCGACCGGCGGATTCCTGTCCTGCCATCAATGCAATTACGCGATCACAGCACTGGCCTTAGCGATGGACCAGCGACTGCAAAATCATCCCCTACCGTCTCACGCATCATGACCGGAGGACGTCATGGGGACTGATATGACTCCGAAGAAGCATGGCCAGCGCATACTGCCACAGAATTTATCTGTAGCAGTAAGCCTCATCCTGTCCCTTTTGATGATTGCGGCTGCTTTGGCACGAATTACCTTCCGCTGAAGCACGTGCCAAGCCGTCACACGTCTCCCTGCCGAGACCGGCCTCCCACACCTGAACCGACCTTGACGCAATTTTTTCGTTTATCCGTAACGATTCAACCCGTATCACATCAGATACAGTAGACACAGTCATTATGCCCTCGCAGTCGCTCAGGCCAATCCCAATCCCCTTAGGCACATCTTTTTTGACCGAAATCAGCCATTTTATGGCTGGCATGTTAGCTGCTTGCCTCTCCCGGTATAGGGCTAAGCAGCCGCATGATCACCAAGTCAAAAGGGAGGGTACTACCATGCTGGTGATGATTGTCCTCATTGGCACCTATGTGGCAGGAGTTTGGTTAATTCGGTTGGTGTGGTGGCAGGAGTGATTGCCGAACGAGCGAGCGCTGTCACCACAGCACGCCGCCCCTCCAATGCAGGATACCGTTTCAACCGTCCGACCACTATCCTCCCACCATGCATCCCAAAGCCGCACCACCCGCTCCAGCACATCAGAAGCCAGACCATGCGACAGCGACACTGTCGTTTGACCGGCTGCATCACCGGCTGAATATCACATGCCCAGCTCTATTCAGCGGAACACTCTTCATTGCGGAAGGGACCGTGCGGAACCTCTCGCAAGCCGGTTGCCTACTCGAGTGTGACCGCGCGGTCCTGCAGGGCAGTTATATGCCCCTCAGAATCTTGTTGCCTGACCACCATCGCTCCCTGATTGTCGAGCTGGCGGCGGTGCGTTGGGTTGACGGCGATCGCATGGGCGTAGAATTTCTGCGGTTCCCCCAGCAGGAGCAGTCTCGCCTGGCGACATTTCTCAAGTCGCTCCAGGGAAGGTGACACTGGAACTGAGTATTCTAGGAGGGCCGCAGGGGAGTACTCCGGAGGCACGACCTATACAGATCGCATCAACGGCCGAACGAGCGCACATACAAGAGCACCTGCCACGCCTCTTCTTCCGTCAGCACGAGCGGAACGAAGGAGGCCATATCGGTTCCTGGACTTCCATTCTTCAGGATCCAGAATAGTTCTCCATCGCTTCTCGCAGTTTGCCATACTTTGTCGGTAAAATTTCTCGGCAATTTCCCGCGCAGCCCTTCGATGTCGGCCAGCCCCTTCCCGTCCCTGCCATGGCAGGTCGCACAAAACGCCTTTCCTTGAAAGAGCGCTTTCCCCTTTTCGATGTTGTCAGCTGTCGCTGGGACGGGATTCGCCCAGGCTTTCGCTTCGTCGATTTTGTCGGCCGGGACGCGAGGCCTCAAGACCGCTTGATCGGCTGCCAATGCTGGACACGCCCCAACGCCAAGAATGAAAAAACAGAAAACCAGCCTCTTCCATCGTTCTGGCACCATAGCGTTCCCCGCACCCGGCCATGTCTCTTCTTGCCACGTCGGTTGAGGCCAGGCCCCATCCCAGCAGGATGAGGCCCGGCCCAAGACGGCTTTACTTCTCAGAGTGCCCGGGGAATTTATGCCCCAGGGACTGCGGGAACGAGACTGTTCCATCGGGGAACTCTTGCCCAGCCTGCCAGAGGTGGTAAATGACGCCGTCGGTCCCCGCCGCCACTTCCGCCACCTTTGCTGCCTGGTCCGGCGGAAGGTCCAGCACCTGCACCCGACCGGTCGCAATTTCAACCTTGTGGTCATGGAAGTGCCGGTGCCATTGAATCGGAGGCAATTTCCTGGTGAGGTCTTTCGAGACGAAATACTCGATCGCTACCAATTTAGCTTTGGGATCCGGCGAATCGAACAATAGACACTGCAGAATTTGGTCTGAGATGCCCTTACAGTAGTGATGGAAGGGGCCCCCCGGCTCCCCGTTGGGCATGAGATGGGGGGCCTGCACATGGATATCAAAACCTTGAACCGGAGACTGCGGTTCTCCGCTCACGGCCTTTTGGGGAGCAACTCCCGCGCATCCGATTGTGGCTGCCGCCAAAACAGCCAGTAGTCCTTTTTTCATCACAGGTGGCCTCCTCTATGGTTTGGTTGGTTACCGAAGCCGGTCTCTGCAACCGACTGCTCCTCACGCACCTCTAGCTTAGAGTCCCGTTTCAGAGAAACGATTCGCAAAACTTCCTCTCCTCTAAGTTTTTTCTCGAGCCCCAATGGTCGACCACCGCACCTGCGCAAGCCTCACTGGGGCAATTTGGGCATGACTACTTTGAGGGGCTCTCCTGTCAATGCCTGCAGAAATGCAATTAAGTCGGCCTTTTCCTCCGCGGTCAGCCCCAATGGTCTTATCATCGGGCTCAAATTGGGGTTGGCCTCGCCACCTTGGTCCAAAAACTCCACCACCTCCTCCAACGTCTTGTACACACCATCGTGCATGTACGGAGCAGTTTCGGCAATGCTGCGCAGAGTCGGCGTCTTGAATGCGCCCTTATCCTTTTCTGCCTTGGTTACGAGGAAACGGCCTAGATCTTCTTTCAACGGCCCGACCTGCGGGACACCGAGGTTGTGGAACTGATTGTCGGTAAAGTTTGGCCCGTTATGACAGAGAATGCAGCGAGCCTTGCCCTTGAAGAGCGCCATCCCCCGCACCGCCGCGTCGCTCATGGCGCGGTGATCTCCACCTACATACTTGTCGAACGCGGAATTGGTCGACAATACCGTGCGCTCATAGGCCGCAAGGGCCTCGGCGATGCCCTGCAAATTCACATCGGTGCCGAACACGACACGAAACTGCTGCTGGTATCCTTTAATCTTGCCCAGCTTGGCCACGACATGTTCATGGGTCTCCGCCATTTCAATCGGGTTGTGAATGGGCCCAATCGCCTGCTCTTCGAGCGACCGCGCACGGCCATCCCAAAACTGAAAGGGATTGAACGCCGTATTGAAGACCGTCGGCGACTGACGTCCGCCGATCCCGCCTCCCACACCGATCGACGTCTGGCGCGCATCGGCAAATCCTGTTCCGGGGTTGTGGCAGAACGCGCAGGAAATCGCATTGTTCTTGGATAAGCGTCCGTCAAAATAGAGCTGCTTGCCCAATTCGACCTTGGCAGCATAGCCTAAATTGGTCCCAGGCATGGGAACCGACGACGGGAGAGGCCCAATATCCGGGACGGTAATGCCGTCGAGGGTCACCGTCCGATGCGGAGCATGGGCGGAGGGTGAGGCCTGGCCCACAGCAGTTCCAGCTCCGACGATACACAACACCACCCCCATCATGACCGTACGCGGAGCGCAGCGGGGTCGCACCATAATTGTCACCTCCTCTTGCAATCCCTGGATCAGCCAATTGTCGCAGAATTGGCACCTGCGGCATTCTACTCAGGATGACGGTCGAGGTCGAGACTCTCGTGCGTGGACAGACCACCGCCAGCGGGTCAATGGCCGTGCACAGTCGATCGCATGAGGCTGTCGGCTTGCGGTGGAAGGAACCCCTGATAGCCCTGATGACGCTCGGCCAATTCCAGCACGGAGAACGGATGACCTTCCACCATTTCTGGCGCCGTAAAGATCTGCCGTAAGGTCCCACCTCGAGCCCCGACGATTTCGCCGGCAAAGACGATCCCCTGCGCTTTCAAGCGATCGACCGCCTGCTCGATGTCTTCCACCCGAATCGCCACGTGGTGGAACAGCTGGTCGCCGAACTTCTGCACCCAACGGGGAATAATACTGGTCTTCCCACGCTCATCCGGATAGGCCTGATCGACGAAGAGGGCAGGGAATCCGGCCCGCCGATACACCTTGGCATACCAGTCGTCATACTGCAGAGTCTCATCGTAGGCGTAGCCGAGAGATACGAATTCCTGGGCGCGCAGATCGATATCCATCGTGCGAATCGTGACATGATCGATCACCGGCACGAAGCCAACTCCGACCGCATCCAGAGATTCCTGCACCAGTCGGCCTGCGTAGTTTCGGGAGAGAAAGTCGGCGGTCATACGAGTCAGCACGGCCTCTAGTTCAGCCTCTTGCCCCATCATACCCTCCTTCGGTTCGCCCGAACGTGATGCCCTGTGCCAGCGGCAATTCCGTTCCCCAATTGATGGTGTTGGTCTGCCGCCGCATATAGGCCTTCCAGGCATCGGACCCGGCCTCGCGGCCCCCACCTGTCGTTTTTTCGCCGCCAAACGCCCCCCCGATCTCCGCCCCAGACGTGCCGAGGTTGATATTAGCAATGCCACAGTCGCTGCCGGCGGCGGACAGAAACACCTCGCTCCTTCTCAGATCGCGGGTAAATAAAGACGAGGACAGGCCCTGCGGGACCCCGTTCTGCATCCAGATCGCGTCATCAAACGATCGGTACGTCATCACGTAGAGAATCGGCGCAAAGGTCTCCTCCTGAACGACCGCCCAGTGGTTCTCGGCCCGAACGATCGTCGGTTCCACAAAGTGCCCGGGGTGCGTCAATACCCGGCCGCCGTATAGCACTTCGCCTCCTTCCCGGATCACCGTCGCCAGCGCCTCCCGGTATCGCTCCACGGCTTCCCGATCGATGAGCGGCCCCATCAAGACACCCGGCTCCAACGGGTCGCCGACCCTCACCTCTCGATAGGCTGCGACCAGTCGCGCGATCAATTGCTCGTATTGCGATTCATGGACGATCAATCGCCGCGTGCTGGTGCAACGCTGCCCCGCCGTACCTACCGCGCCAAAGAGGATCGCCCTGGTAGCCAGATCAAGATCAGCCGTTTCGTCCACGATGACTGCGTTGTTGCCGCTCAACTCCAGCAAAGATCGGCCGAGGCGCCGCCCCACTGTCTCCGCAACCCGACGCCCAACCGGCACGGACCCCGTGAAGGAGATCAACGGCAGCCGATCATCCCTCACCATTCGCTCGGCCATTTCAACTTCATTCGTCACCATCAGGGAGAACAGCCCCGGATATCCCGCCTCCTGCAAGACGTGGTGACACAGCCGCTGCACGGCCAAGGCACAGAGGGGTGCTTTGGGCGAGGGTTTCCACAGCACTGCATTGCCGGCGACGGCTGCGATGAACGCGTTCCACGCCCACACCGCCACGGGAAAGTTAAACGCCGTGATGACGCCCACCACTCCAAGGGGATGCCACTGCTCGTACATGCGATGTCGGGGACGTTCAGAGTGCATGGTCTGTCCATACAACATGCGGGACAACCCGACGGCGAAGTCCGCCATATCGATCATCTCCTGGACTTCCCCCTCACCTTCACTCTTGATCTTGCCGACTTCCAGCGATACCAAGGTGCTCAACGCGTCCTTCCTGTCCCGCAAAGTTTGACCGATGCGGCGCACAATCTCCCCGCGTCTGGGAGCCGGGACGATTTTCCAAACCGCTTGTACCTGCTGCAAGTCTCGCATTGAACGCTCATAGTCGGCCTGCGTGCAACAACGAACCCGCGCTAGCAGCGCTCCTGTGGCGGGATTATGGGACGTAATCAGACCGGCAGGCTCGACGGGTTCCCATGGCATTGAAGAAAGGGGAGTCTCCCGCTGCTCCGGCCGCCATCCCAAAAGATCGAAAAGCGCCCCTATATTCATCTGATCCCTACGATCGAAAAGAGATCCCAAATCGATTGTCCAGGATAGAACGTAACGGGAAACATTCCTGCGTCACGAACCCACGATAGGCCGAAGGATTGCACAGAACCAAGTCCACAACGCTACAGAGTGAAGAGGCCGTGGTGACCTGAATGGCCGACCACAATCGTCCAAGCCTCGCCTGCGGATACACTTTTTTCACATAGGTCTCTTCGAACAATTCGCCTTGGCGCGTGCCCGTCACAGCCGCATAGATCAACACCACATCTTGCAGCGTCTGGGGAATCGCCCGCTCCAGAATCCGCTTCAGCGTCTCACGATCGTCGTTCAGCTTGAGATCGTTCATCAGGAACTGAATTTTTTCGCAATGTCCCGGATAGCGCAGGGTCTTATAGTTCATCGTGCGGACCCTGCCGCGGTACGTATCGGCCAACGTGCCCAGCCCGCCCGACGTGTTGAATGCTTCGTACAGCAGCCCGTCCAATTCGATCGTTTCATACCCTTCCAAAGGTTGCAGACGAACCTCCTGGCCCCCCTCGATCCCAACGCAGACATTCCCGTATTCATTGATCAACCCGTCCGTCGACCAGGTGAGGGAATACTTCAGGGCATTGCTCGGGTGAACCGGCAAAGCCCCCACCCGCAATTTCACACTCTCCACCGATTCAAAATGCCCGATCAGATCGTTAGCCACAATGCTGATAAATCCGGGCGCGAGACCGCATTGCGGAATAAATGCCCTGTCGGAGCCCGCACTGATCGTTCGTACCCGAGCGGTGACGGTTACATCCTCCGTCAAATCGAAATAATGAAGCCGCTGGGCGCGTGCGACTTCAGCCACAGCAGGATTGCAAAAATAGGGCAGGCTGGAAACCACTGCATCGAATCGGTGGGATGAGACGTAGGCTGCAACGGAATCGGCTCGACGCACGTCCAATGCGCAGGGGGTCACGGACGTCAGCGACAACTCATCGATCAGGCGCTTGGGGCCATCCAGAGTCAGGTCGGCAAGATGGACTTCATAATGTCCCTCGACCGACAGCAGCCCTGCGACCAGAGAACCGATTTTCCCCGCCCCGAGCACCAATACCTGAGGCATTCGTCACCTCACGGTCATTATACTCCTTCAGGTGTGCAGGAACGATGCGGAACGGAGAGGACAGAAACTGCGAAGGTGTCGCTACGAGGAGGCCTGACGGAGGCGGGAGGGTGTGATCAAGGGAGAAGAAGTCTTGGTAGGCGGCGTTCGATTGTCCATGGCCTCAAACAGCAGGCAGCACTTGAGTCGTCCACACACACCCAAGAGCTTGGGGTCATCCACGGGAAGGCCCAAAAGGCGCGCTTGCTTGACGGTCACGGGCTTGACCTCGGTGAGGAAACTGGCGCAACAGAGGACCAAGCCGCACGTATCGATGCCGCCTAACCGACTCGCCTCGTCACGAACCCCCACCTGGCGCATTTCGATTCGCCCGCCGAATCGGCGGGCGAGCTGTCGGACCAATTCACGAAAATCGATCCGCTCGTCGGCTGTGTACACAAACGTCATCTGCCTGCGTTGGAACGAGCAAAACACTTCAACCAGCTTCATCCTCAAGCCGAGCGCCGCCGCTTGCTCCCGGCAGGCCTTCCAGCCATCGATCGAGAGCCGCTCGTACCGCTCGATGGTGGCATCATCCTCCGAGGTCGCCTTTCTGGTGATGGGTTGCATCACGCGCATCGGCGGAATGAACGGCACAACCTGAGGGGCTCCATAGACCACTCCGTAACTCAGTTCCCCGGCCACGTCGAGCAGCACACGGTCCCCCACCCGGAGGCATGCATTACCCGCGTCGAATTTCTTCACTTCGCCGCGGTCACGGATCTTGACTCCGACGACCCTGACGACGGCGGGATAGGGCTGAGCCAGTTCGTGAGCTAAGAGTCCGTCTACCATGCGCGCATCTTACACTATCCGCTCTTTCAAAGGAAATCCTCTCCACACTCCCGTTGTTCTCAGCTAAGTCTTTGATATGGTGCCTGTTCGTCAGCGGAAGCGCACCGAGGAAATATGGTAGGCTACTCGCAAGCTTGGGGACAGCGGTCGCCCATTGCCCAACAGACGAGGATCACGTGCGCATACCGAATAAAGTCGTCCTCCCCTTCGGATACCACATCACGGTTCGACAGCTCACGGACTCCGAGATGGACCGGCGAGACACGAACGCCGACGGGATTTGGGACAACGAAACCAAAACCATCTATATCCGCAAACGACTTCCGGTCACGAGACGGCGGTATATCTTGGCCCATGAGTTGGGCCATGCGTGGCTGGATTGGCAACACCGCTATTTGGACGATGGAAAGGCCCGCACGTGAGGCCCTACTGACCTGCCCGGCCGCGCGCCAAGCGAAGGATTTCCTGCCATTCCGACTCGCGCACCGGCTGCACGGAAAGCCGCGATCCTCGTCGGAGCAGTTCCATGTCCTTCAACGCCCCTTGTTTACGCAGAAAATCCAGCGCCAGCGGGACCTCGAACCTCCGGAGAAACCGAATATCGACTACATACCATCGAGGCCGCGCCGGATCGACGGCCGGATCATAGTGGGGATCGCGCTTGTCGAACTGCGTCGCATCGGGGTACGCAGTCTTCACCACTTCAGCCAGCCCGGCCACGGCGGGCGGATCCGCATTGCTGTGATAAAACAAGACCTGATCTCCCACCTGCATCGACCGCATGAAGTTACGCGCTTGATAGTTACGGACCCCATCCCAAGCCGTAGTCTGCCGCGGCGCACGCGCCAGATCATCGATTGAAAAGACATCCGGCTCCGATTTCATCAGCCAATACTGTCGTTTCCCTGCCATCGCGTCCCTCCTGACCGCTTGGTGTCCTGCGCCGCTCAGTGTATGCTGCGGCCGTCGTCGGGTAAAGAGGCGTAGAATGGATCTTAGCCCTGCCTGGTTCGGGGTCTACAAGCTCGCCAAGTTCGCAATCTATCCACTGTCGTGGATCGTCATGGCCGCAATGGCGACGCTCGTCATCGCCTGCCTGCCGGTCACGCCACGGCGCACGGCGTGGCTCAGATGGTGTGCCCTCGGCACGGTGCTACTTATTTTTCTGACCGCGACGCCGCTGTTTTCGAATAGCTACATGGCCATGCTGGAAGGGCACTATCCTCCCTTTCGGGCCGACCCCTCCAGGAAGTTCGATGCCATCGTCGTGCTGGCAGGAGGCATCCTCCCGAAGGGTTCTCTCCGCCCGGTCGATGAACTCATGGATGCATCACGTCTGCGCACGGTCTGTGGGGCCACCTACTGGCGGGCTGGCCTGGCGCCGAAGATGCTTCTGTCAGGCGGCGATGCAACCGTCCGCCGAACCGGTGTGCTGGAGTCCCACAAGATGAAATGGTGGGCTATCGAACTCGGCGTGCCGGAATCGGCGATTCTTCTGGAAGATCGATCCAGGACCACCTATGAAAACGCCATCCAGACACGCGCGCTCCTGGGAAACAGCCGAGTGCTCCTAGTCACCGATGCCTATCACATGCCTCGCGCGGTGGAGTTCTTCGCCAAGCAAGGGTTGTCCGTCACGCCGGCGCCTTGCGGGTACAAGGCCACCCATACCCCCGGACAGACATGGGAGCAGTTCACCCTGTTCGACCTTCTACCCAATTCCAAAGCCCTTTCCGTAACAACTGACGCGGTTGAGGAGGTGGTGGGCATCGCCTTCTACCGGCTTGTCGGGAGGGATTAGGGGCATGGCCAGCGCTCCCGTTCAGGGAGGCCGATCGCCTGCTTGTCACTCGCCCGAGATGCCCTCTTCAAGCCGATCGATGAGGGCGGCGTAGGTCAGTTCGCGAATGAGGGCTTTGGATGGGGCGATGGAGCCGGCATTGGTCTCAAGCCAGACTCGGTCGGCGATCTCACCGCGCGCCTGATTGCACCGCCCCCACATCTCATGCAGAAACTCAAGGGGTAACCCGACTTGCACCCCTTCCGACTCGATGCGGTCATCTAGAATCGCCAGCAGGTCGGCGATGGCATGGTCCGGCTGATAGGGCGGAGGCGAAAAGCCGAACGCCTGCTGGGCTTGGGACTCTTGTCTTGCCTGCTCGACCAGATCCTGCATGTAACTTTTCAGCAATCCGATGAGGTGCCCTGAGATCTGCATGGAGACAGAGTACTCAGAACGGGTTCCCCCTGCAAGGCGCTCGGTTGACCGCCGATTCCATGGTTCTCTATGATAGCGTCCTGAGCCACAGGTTCTGAACTGTCCACCCCACTATGCACGAACCGCAACGATGTCGACGCCGGCGAGTCACCAACCAGTCGTAGAACACTTTGAGATTTCCCTGCAAACCCCCAGCGGCGAGGTCACGACCGCGGTGGCGGTCCCGACGAGTTTTGTGCCGGTCGCATCGATCCTTCCCCTCCTGCGAGGCCTGGACGAAGAATCGCAGCGCCTGGAACAGCAACGGCTCGTGGAGGGAGGGCAGGCTATTTCTTGTCGCAAGGGCTGCGCCGCCTGCTGTCGCATGCTCGTACCCGTCTCCGCACCGGAAGCCTTTGCGCTGGCAGAAGCATTTGAGCGTCTCGACCTGCCCGAACGGACTCGTCTCCAAGCACGGCTCGATTTGGCGGCTCAACGGTTGGCCCAAGCGGGGTTGTTGAAGCAGTTGTCCTCGTTGGCGGACTCCCAAGAGCCCCTCAACGACGAAGCCATCGAGCCGTTGAACCGATCCTATTACGCCCTCCGGATGCCCTGCCCCTTTCTGAAGAACGAAGCCTGCAGCATCTATGAGCATCGCCCGGCCGCCTGTCGCGAATTGGCCGTCACGTCCCCCGCCACGGCCTGTCAGGACATGACCAGCCCGCAGGTGGCTTCGGTCCCGGTCGCGGTGCGGATGAGCACGGCCTTGAGCCTGCTCTGGGCCGAGCTGACCGGGACTATCCCCAGACTGATCCCACTTCCACTCGCCATCGACTGGGCCAAACGCCATGAAGCCGAACGAGCCCGTCGATGGGCCGGCACTGAATTATTCGAAAAGGCTCTCGATAAGGTCTGGCGGTACCTCAGTCAAGAGAAGGTCCGCTGAGCAGGCGAGGCCTGAACCGAACGCATTGCATCCCGCATAACCGTCTAAAGGAGACTCCATGCAGAATCCCCTGATTGTCTGTCTCGACCTCGAAGGTGTGCTTGTACCGGAAATTTGGGTCAACTTTGCCATCAAGACCGGCATTGAAGAGCTCAAGATCACGACGCGCGAAATGCCTGACTATGACGCGCTCATGAAGCGTCGCTTGGCCATCCTCGATCAACATGGCTTCACCTTGACCGACATTCAGGCTGTCATCGACGCCATGGGCCCCTTGGAGGGGGCCGCCGAGTTCATGACCTGGCTCCGCGAGCGGACCCAGGTCATCATCCTGTCCGACACCTTCTACGAATTCGCCCTGCCGTTGATGCGTCAACTGGGGTATCCGACGATTTTCTGCAATCAGCTGGAGATCGGCGAGAACGGCCGCATCGTGAACTATAAGCTGCGGCAGCCCAACCAAAAGAAACACGCGGTGGCGGCGCTGAAGAATCTCAATTTCCGGGTCATGGCGGCAGGTGACGCCTACAACGATACCGCGATGTTGGGTGAGGCTCACGCAGGGTTCTTTTTCCGCCCCCCAGCCCACCTTCCCAAAGAGTTTCCTCAATTCCCCGTGACGCAGACTTACACCGAACTCCAACAGCAATTTTCGAAGGCAGGGGGGTTCAGGTCGTAAGCAACGCGAGATCCGCTACCGGTCGCCACGCAGCACCGCAAGGACGCGGCGGCCATACCGCTCGATCTTCACGTCGCCGATGCCGGGGATATCGGACAGGGCCGAGAGGGTGGTAGGTTTCAAGCCGGCGAGGGTCCGCAGGGTCTTGTCGTGAAAGATGACGAAGGGGGCCACACCTTCCTCCTCCGCCAACTCCAAGCGCAATCGACGCAATTGCTCAAACAGATGAGGATCGGCCGAGACCGGCCCTGGAGGCGCTGAAACGGAAGCCGCTCTCCACCCGGATGAGGCGGGCTCCGGCCGACAGCGATCACAGAGGCCGCAGGGTCCCAATGCCCGCTCGGCCTCATCGCTGAAATACTCGAGGATTGCCAGTTGCCGACAGCTTGTCCTCGACACATACCCCAGCACATCTTGGAGGAGCGTCTTCATACGGTCGGCACGCGCCGACGGCCCGGTTTCCCTTGAAGCCTGCCGGATAAAATACTCTTGCGTCGTCACGTCCGACTCATGAAAGAACAAGACGCAGGAGGCCGGGTGGCCGTCGCGGCCGGCTCGCCCCGCCTCCTGGTAGTAGGCCTCCAGACTGCCGGGAATGTCGAAGTGGACGACGAGCCGCACATCGGCCTTGTCGATGCCCATCCCGAAGGCGTTCGTCGCCACTAGAATCCGGATGGCTCCCGTTCTGAACGCGTTATGCACGGCCCGCCGATCGTCATCCGACAGTCCGGCGTGGTAGTACAGAACGGAGGAGTGCGACCGTCCGAGCCACGCCGCCACCTCTTCGACCGCACGTCGGGTGGCGCAATAGACGAGAACCGCTCCGGCCTCCTGTTCACGGATCAGTTCCTCCAACTGCATGAGTTTCTCCCGGCGAGTCCTGCAGGGGCGCACGGACAGGGCGAGGTTCGATCGCCGGAAGCCCGTCACCAGACAGAGCGGGTCTCGGAGCGACAACCGTTCACAGATATCCGCTTGAACACGCGCGGTAGCCGTTGCCGTCAGAGCGAGGCAGGGCGGATGCATCAGTTCCTGGCGCAGTCGGCCGATCTTGAGATAGTCGGGCCTGAAGTCATGCCCCCACTGCGAAATGCAATGGGCCTCATCCACCACCAGCAACGACACCCAGAGCGAACGCAATAACCGAAGGAACCGCTCGTGCTGCATACGCTCCGGAGCGAGATAGAGCAATCGCAGCCGCCGCAACTTGAGATCGAGCACCACCCGCTCCCGCTCCTGCTCCGACAAGCCGGAATGGAAGGCCGCCGCCGCGACCTTCCGCTGTGTGAGGGCGGCAACCTGGTCCTGCATGAGGGCGATGAGAGGAGAAATGACCAGCGTCAATCCCGGCAGCAACGTCGCCGGCAGCTGGTAACACAAGGACTTTCCCTGGCCCGTCGGCATCACTGCCATCGCATCCCGTCGAGCCATCACGGCGGTGATCACGTCACGCTGTCCTGGCCGGAAGGTCGGAAATCCGAATGTATGGGTGAGGCGATGCGAGAGGTCGTCCGCGGGGAGTCGTACGGCGGCAGGAAGGTCGTCGTGAGTCACGGTTGCGCGAGTATATGCTGCGCGACTTCCGTCGGACAAGACATCGGACTCGCCTCGTGTGGGGGCATCGGCGCGAGATCCAGCGGAGGCATGGAATAAGAAGCCCCGCCGAGGATCACTCGGCGGGGCCCATGTGGGACGTGCGGGGGTTGCCCCTCACGAACCCGAAATGAATCGCCTATGGGGCAGTGTAGCTGCCGTACTTCGGCACGGTGTCGCAGCCTGGCCCCTGGCTCTGATTGGCTTGACAGAGATAATACAGCGCGCCTTGGGCCGACAAGCGAGCCTCCTTGTGCAAGCGCGCCTTGCCGTAATCCACCGCCATCTTCAGTTGACGCATGGCATCGGCGCCGACGCCGCCTGACTGGGCTTTACTGAGTCCATCCTGCAATTTCGCCGTGGCGCTGTCGATGACCGATCGATCAGCCCCCCAACGCTTCGTCACATCGACGGTGGTCCGCCTGCCGAGTGCCGGTGCGTCGGTCAACTCGACGATGGCATCGTTCACCGCTTGAATCGCATCCGCCACCTGGGCCTGCGCCACGACCGGCCCGCTGCCGATCGCAAACGCTGCCACGCTCAGCGTTACGAACATGAGTGTCTTCATTGCGTGTCTCCTTTTCTGTTCATCGCCAGGAACGGCCTCGCCTTGTTGCCTGACGTGTCACGCTTCGCGCATGCTTAGAAGTTCATCCACAGTGACATGTAGGCCCAGTGTTGGTTGACCTGCTGATTCAACGTGCTCGTCAGATAGCCGCCGCTGAAAATCGTGCCGTAGGCGGCCTGCAGGGCCACCTTGCCGTCGGCGAACATTCTGGTGTAGGCCACGTCGATTTCGTCACCGATGTGGGTCTTCGTGTTGTTGGCGTTGGAGAGCACGTAACAGCCCTGCGCACCTCGATACCAGCAGTCCTTCGAACTGGCCAAGTTCAAGTTCGTGTACCACAGCTCAATGTGGTCGCGAGCCGTTGGACGGGCCTGCAGGTTGACCGAGGGAGATAGCATGTTCTTCCAAGCCTGCACATCCATATACCCCATGTGGATGTGGTTGGTCGGGAAGAAGTTTTCAAACGTGTTGGCGGTGCTACAAGACCCAGGGGTCGCACCGCAGGTGTTATTCCGACCGTCGCCGGAGGCGTAGTCGAAGTTGAACGCGATACGCGTCTTCCAAGCCGTATCATAGAACGTATAGCCGATCCAGTTCCTGGTCGCCCAAGCATTGATGTGCAAACACTTCTGGTCTCCGGCGCAGGCTCCGGCCTGTCCCATCTGACCGAACTGCCAGGCGATTTCGTTGCTGAAGTCGAATCCACCCTTGCGGATCTCGATTCGGTTACCGATCATGTGCCGAGTCTGGTTGGCATGCTTCGCGGTGCCCAAGCCGAACGCTTGATTCCCGACACCCGCCGTGGCAGAAGAGCCGTAGTTGTTCTTGTAATACACATAGAACGGCTCGATAATCATGCCCGGAACCACCTTGATCTGGTTATAAAAAATGAACATGTCCGCATCGCGGTTGGCATCACTGCCGCTCGCATTGCCGGCGATGTTTCCGGATCCGCTGCCCACGGCCGCCGCCTGGTTGAGATCAGACTCAGAATTTCTGAACCAACCGAAGTAGCTGTCCCAATTCTTGGTCTGGTAGGCGAACATCACACCGTCATGGGAATAGCCGGTGTTCGCCCAGTCGAAGTGGCCGAACAACGAGTGGTTGCCGAATATCACATACTGACGACCGACCTTCATGCTCAAGCCCTGAATATCGGCGAGGTTCCTCACCAACATGTAGGCCGCGCGCACGCCCAGACGGCAGGAACCGGTGGCGGTGGCCGAACAGTTGTGGTTCAAGGGGTCGCCGCCGTTACCCGCGTTCGTCGCGGTACCGTTACCGCCCCAGGTAGCACTGTCGATGATTTCCAGGTAGAAGTTCACATCCGGCGACAGGTCATACCCAATGCCCAAGCGCATCCATTGCTGCACGAAGAAGTCGTTACCCTTGTTTCCGCCACCCGCGGCGTTACCCCTGGTTCCGAACGTATTACAGGAGCCGTTGGCGTTCATCGCCA
The DNA here is from genome assembly GCA_015709715.1 of Nitrospira sp. NCBI lineage: Bacteria > Pseudomonadati > Nitrospirota > Nitrospiria > Nitrospirales > Nitrospiraceae > Nitrospira > Nitrospira sp. The sequence continues at coordinate 2,613,787 of CP054184.1, read as the reverse complement.
TACCGAAGCAGCCGTTGTTCCGCATTTCCGGCCGCACGCGCAGGTCGGCGCGCATCCAGAGATTCTTCACGTCGAAATTGCGTCCGATGACCGGATCGTAAATTTCGTACGCTTCCTTTTGTGGCATGTTGCGAGGAATGGCGGGAAGGTTGGTGATACGTTCGCCCGGGGGCAGTTCAAATCCGGCAAAGGCCGGGACCGTCAGACACTGCAGCGCCGAAACCACTGCAGCGCCAAAGATGGCAGCCAATCGACCCCATCTCATCCGTCCATGGATGCGTTTCATAGCGTTCCTCCTGTGAATTGGATGGCAACCCGTTGTGTACCCATGCACGCAGGGCGCCGCATGTACATCCAACCGCTATTGCACTATGAAGCTACAAATCTTGTCTGGTGCGGTGTCGGCCAGACCTGATGGTGCCCACCATCCGGCTCCGCTGCCCGTCCCAATCCCGAGACGAACGCCACCCCACCAAGCATGTTGTCATCTTACGGCCTTCACCTCCCTTCACAGTCGCAGAGCGGTCAATGAACTGATCCTAGGCCTGCTTGGGCAGGCCCGATTCTTCTGCCGCGCGCTCCGCACCCGACGTTGCGTGGTTGATTTCTTCTTCCGCTTCTTTCATCGACGCCTCGAAATCCTGCTCCACCATCTTCATTTCCTGCTGAATCATGTTGAGCTCCGGCTCAACCGTCTTCTTGAGGTCGTCGGCCGTTTCCTTGAAACCCTTCACGGCTTTCCCGACCTGACGACCGATCTCGGGCAACTGTTTCGGCCCGAACAACAGAAACGCGATCACCAGAATGATGAGAATTTCGCCGGCGCCAAGACCGAACATGGTGTTTCCTGCTGAGACGATTCTGCTGAAGGAGGGGCGACCCGCTGCCGCGCCTCTCGGTCTTCAGTGTGCTTTCTCAGTCCCGCAAGTTACCCCTGCGTCTCCCGTGGCGGTGGAGCCGCTGCAGCCTGCTGCGGAGGCGGCGGTGCAGCCGGCTGTCCGGCTTGCTGGATTTGTGCCGTCGGCTGGGGAGTCGGCGAATCGGCCTCCGACGCCGTGACATCGATGGCATCCGGTTCATGCACCGACTTCTTGAACCCCTTGATGGCTTTGCCCAATCCCTCGCCGAGTTGCGGAATCTTGCCCGCACCGAAAATGATCAGCACGATGATGAGAATCAGCAGCAGTTCCATCCAGCCGAACGAACCAAACATGGTACTGTATGCTCCTTGTTACAGCTGTGCGATTATTCGCACGACGCACGGTCAGGCACTTGCACCCCGCAACCGCTATCGTGGAGAAAGGCGTCTGTGATGACCGGGACCGGGATACCGTACCTCATCGCTTTCGACGCCATGGTGGCGGCCGACGAGTCTCCCTTCAGAAATCGCGGGAAAGGCTATAGAAACGAACTTGATTAGTCAAGCTCTTTCTCCCGCATTTTCCGCGGCATGGGAGCGACACCTTCGCGCCGTTCGTTAGGCAGGAGGCCTTACGGACGGAAGGAGAAATGGTAATACTCGATGGGGCTGGGAGGCGCCCCGAGTGCCATCAGCCATGCCTCGCGTTCATACCCTAGCTTTTCCAACTCCGGTTGCGCCTGACTCAATTCCTCCTCGGTCACATACGCAATGGTGTCAGGAATGCCGCTTGGCTTAAGCGACAAGAGAATCCCCTGCGCCGTTTCTCGCTCTTCTGCGGGCATTTCGCTGCGCAGCGGGAACTCGATCTTGCGCTGGTAGGGACTCTCGTACGTTTCGTTGAGGGCACGGATGGTTTGCAGGGTCAATCGATCCAACTCCCACGGTTGGACCTTGGAGCCGACCATCGGATGACAGGCCAAGAGATCCATGAGCGTCATCACGTTGGTGTTCAGCCGGCTCCCCACAAACTCTCGCTGGGTCTCGATCGTGGAGGTATTGATCCCCATGTGTTTGGCCACAGCCTGGATCAAGGCCAGATTCACCATGAAGCTGTATTGGCCGCCGAACTGTCCATAACAGGGTTTGTCCGGGTCCTGGAGGACCTGCATATCCGCCGTTCCGGCGTCGAAACTGCTGAATCCCACCGCGTCGGACGCCAGCAGCCGCTTCGCTTCCTTGATGGAGGCACAGGCGCCTAGATTCACCGGCATCAAGACTTCGTCGTCGATGCCCTTCATGAACTCGGTGATCGTCTTGCGATAGGGGACCTCCTTCCAGTCCACCTTATGGTATTCACGCTCCCAGATCAGATCGTCGAGAAAGGGCGGAAACTGCTTGAGTCGCTCGACATCCTTAGCCTCGAAGGCCCGCAGAAATCCCGACCAATCAGCGATCGACAGCGCCTTGCGTTCGCTGAGATTCGGGCGGAGATGTTCCTCCTCAAACTCACCGGCCTTCTTGACCAACAGCTTCGTCGACAATTCGTTCCACAACTCATTGCAGAAAATGCGATCCACCGTGCCGTCCGCGACTGTAGCTAGATTGCTTACATCGGCACAGAGGGTCTCGACCCGGCCTATATGGGGAACGAGGTCCGGATGGGCACGCGCCAGTTCCAACGCATGGGCCTGAGAATCCACCAGCACGTAGCGCACTCGCGGATACACCGTGCCCCCCTGATCGAGACACTGAAGATGGCTCAGAAAACAGGCGGCCAGGTTCCCGTTGGTGGGCCCCCATTCCATCACGGTCAATTGAGGCGGCGAAGCCGGCTCCTTCGAGGGCTCGGCAGCGGGGGACGACGCTCGTTTCGCGGCGACTTTCTTGTCGCGCTTGGTGACCTGCTCATAATAGTCCGCAGCCAACGCATGGGCGAGGCGATAGTCGGCCGAAGCGAAGGTCTGATAGAAATTACGCTGCTGGTCGCCTCGCAATTGATAGAACAAGACATTGATGTGGGACTGCCAGTGATCGACCGGCTTATACTCCCCGAGCGGCTGGGGCAAGGCGTCAAGGTCATCGGGCTTCGTCATGAGTTGTTGATCCATTCCATCCCCCCTCTAGGAAAGGCGAAATTCTAACAGGAAGGAAATTTCCCCCGCAACTCGACTAGGGCCTCTGATCCGACGAAACGGGTTTCTTGACAGGCCTGATCGAGGGAGTGTACCAAGGCGGTATGAGGCCACCCTGCGGGCTGCTGTGTGTGTTCCTGCTGCTTCCCTCTCTGCTTCAGGCGGAAGACCTTCCGCTCACCCGTAATGTCCCGATCCCGGAATACCAGAACCGCCCGGAGCACACCAAACCCTACAACTTCGATGCGCCTCCGGAAGGGATGTTTCGCTCCATCGTGCTCGCGGAGGGATTCGAAGAGGAACTGGGGTTCCAGCGAACCCATGAGATCGTGCCGGTCAAACCCACCCAACGGTTTCCGTCCGGCTCCAAGCCGGTCTTCATCGTGTTCGAACTCCACCAGCATTACCAATCTTTCCAAATCTTCGGGCGCTGCTACCCCGAGCAGGTCGCCGGCCTTGAAACCACCGCCCTCGTTGCGGAAGACGCCATGTTCATCGCCCTTGAGGACCACACGGGCTACCTGAAGTTGTTTCCCACTCAGGGTGACTGGCGGCCGGGACGCTACAGGGTCGAAATTCACGCCGGCGAAGAGGTTAACGAGATGAGCCTGATGGGCACCATGCGCTTTACCATCGCGGCGGCGGACGCCACGGTTTCTGAATCACCCCGCTAGGCTCCTTATGCAGTGGGACATTCTGGCCACCGTCCTTCTCACCGCGACGATTCAGTCGCTCTTCGGCGTCGGGGTGCTCTTGTTCGGCACCCCCATTCTGCTCGTCCTGGGGCATGAGTTCCTCACGGTCCTCACGATCTTGTTGCCGATCTCGCTCACCATCAATATCCTGCAAGTGGCGAAGGACACACGGCATGTGGACCGGCCTTTCTACCGGCAAATCCTTACCCTTACGATTCCGGGCGTCATCCTGTGCCTCCTGTTGGTGGCGAAGTTCCGCTTGAACATCGGCGGCTTGGTCGGGCTCTTCTTGATTGTCGCAGCGCTGAAGAGCGTCTACGGGCCGTTCAATCAATGGATCGAATCGTTCGTCCGGTGGGAACGGATCTATTTCATGGTAATGGGGATCGTTCACGGCCTGACCAACCTGGGCGGCTCGCTCTTGACCGCCATCATCCACACTCGCCACTATGAGAAGGACCGCACGCGCGCCACGACGGCCGCCGCTTACGGCACCTTCGCCTTGTTCCAACTCATCACCTTGGGGCTCTCATTGGGCCCTGCCGCCATCCTGTCCACCACAGCCACGGCCTACATGGCGCTGGGGGTCGGCACGTTCCTCTTGAGCGATCGCTTTTTATACGGTCGCCTCGATAGCGCGCGGTACCGAACCAGCTTTGCAACCTTCCTCTTTTTCTCCGGCCTCGCGCTGATTGCAAAGTCTCTGTTCCTATAACGACCTGAAGCGGTCCGCCAGGGGAGCCGTCGGGAAACTCTCGTCTGGTTGACGGACGGGCGAGACTCGGTCTAGACTCCCGCCATCGACAGCCGCTTCAACAGGTGATGGAGTTCACCGAGAACCGCCGGTCCACGATGCACATGGACGGCTGATAACTCCTACTGGCACATCGCACAGTAGGAGTGCTTGCGTGGCCCTTCCCAACACCACCATTACCTCAGACCACGATACCTTCCCTCAATACCGTCTCGTCGACGTCCTTCGCGACATCCTAACGCACGTCGGCTTCCTTCTGAAGGCTGAGCGAGAGATGTTGGGCATCATTGCGACCTATGCCGTCGGCATCGGACTTTTCCTCCTCTGCGTACCCATTGCCGTTCAAGAATTGGTCAGCACGTTCTCCTTCGCCATGGAGCCGCGCATGATCTTCACGTTGACCCTCTTCGTGGCCAGTTCCCTGACCGGCGTGGCCGCGTTTCGCGTGCTCCAAGCGCGCGCCGTAGAGACATTCCAGCAACGGCTCTATACCCGCATTGCCCTCGCCTTCACGCTGCTCCTGCCCCGCCTGCGCGACGATACCTTCCACCCTCAACAGGCCCATCGCTTCATGGAAGCGGACCTGCTGACGCGCGCACTGGTGGCCATGGTGGCGGACCTCTTCAACGTCGCCGTGGTCGGCACCATCGGTATCACCATGCTCATCCTGTTCCATCCGCTCTTCGTGGTCTATATCCTGGTGCTGTTGCTTGGATTCGTGGGATTGCTCACCATATTCGGCCGCGGAGGCTTCTTCATCACGCTGGAGATGTCGCGCCTGCATTATGAGATCTTCGGGTGGATTCAAAACATCGCTCACAACCTCCCCCATCTGCGGGCGGCAGGAGAGAGCCCCTACCTGCTCACGCGCACCGACGCACTGACGCGCATCTACGCCAGGATCCGGCAGCGCCGGTCCGACACGTTGACCGGCCGTCAATACAAGGCCGCAGCGCTTTGGCAGGTCGCCGGCCACAGCGGGCTCATCGTCACGGCGGGGCTGCTCGTAGTCGACGGGCAATTGACCGTGGGACAATTCGCCGCCGCCGAGGTGCTGGTGGGCAATCTCCTGCTGAACATGGACACCCTGGCCCGGCGCATGGTGGCGATGTTTTTCGCGTTTGTCTCCTGCCGTGAGATCGCGGCCGTCTTTTCGTTGCCCACGGAGGATGAGGGAACAAGGGCCGAGGTGCCGGCAGCGGCGTTCGGCTCATCCGGCATCCACCTGACCTGCCGCAACCTCTCCGACAAGGCGACGGACGGGGCCGTCCTCTTTGAGAACGTTTGCCTGGACGTCGCACCCGGGGAAAAGGTCGCACTGCTCTGTGCCTCCAACCATACCAAGACAGCACTGGCGATGGTGTTGGCGGGCCTTCGCCCCCCGACCGCCGGATTCGTGCGGTACAACGGGATGAACTTGGTCGAGGTGCAGCGGGCATCGATCAGTCGCGTTCGAGGAGTGGTGCTGGATTCCCTCCCCACGCTCTTGGACGGCACGGTCGAAGACAATATCACCCTCGGCCGAGCGGACATCGCCTACGAGCAGCTGCAATGGGCGATTCACTTCGTGGAACTCGACAAGGAGATCGACGCGTTGCCGCAGGGGTTGCACACCTGGATCTCAGGGTACCGGTCGCCCCTGTCGTTGAGCCAAACCCTGCGATTGCTGGTGGCGCGCGCCATCGTGACTCGCCCGCAGCTGCTGATCTTCGACGGCACCCTTCACAACATGCTGCCGGCCACGCGCGAGACCATCCTCCGGCGGCTCTGCGCGAAAGACGAACTCTGGTCGATCCTCTTCCTCTCGCAGGATCCGCAGATCGCCGACTATACGGACCGGCGGCTGTTGATCGAGTAGGCGCTGTCCGTCAGCGGCCCCGGAGGCCGGCACCGTTTGACCACTCCTCCATGCCTTTTGTAGAATGTCGCCCGTGACGATCGACGAACCCCTGCGCGAAGGATCCGATCCCGCTCCATGACTGTGGTGACCCGCCCATGGGCTTCCGTGGTCATCCCCATCAAGGATGAACACGACAACTTGATTCCCTTGACGGAGCAACTCATGCAGGTCCTGGATGGCCGGGAAGAGTCGCGATCGGCTCCGTTCGAGCTGTTGTTCATCGACGATGGGAGCACCGACGGGAGTTCGGATCTCTTGGATCGCTTGGCCAACCAATATGCCCCAGTGAAGGTGTTCCATTTCGATCGGAACTACGGCCAGTCCGCCGCCTTCGATGCGGGGTTCAAACAATCGACTGGAGAGTTGGTGATGACCATCGACGGAGATCTCCAGAACGATCCGGCAGATCTCGCCACGCTGCTCCCCTACATTCACACGTACGATCTCGTGTGCGGCTGGCGGAAGAATCGGCATGACAGCCTGACGCGCAAGGTGTCGTCTCGTATCGCCAACGCCGTACGCAGCGCGGTCACCGGAGACCGCGTCCACGATACGGGCTGCTCGCTCAAATTGTTCCGCCGCACGGTGGTAGATAAACTGCAGCTTTTCGAGGGCATGCATCGATTTTTCCCGGCCCTCGCCTTGATGCACGGATTTACCGTCACAGAAGTCCCGGTGCGCCATTCCCCCCGCACGCGCGGCACGTCGAAGTATGGTGTCGGCAATCGTCTGTTCAAGGGACTCTACGACTTGATCGCCGTGCGCTGGATGCAACATCGCTGTCTCCGATACCGTTATCGCACCGCTCCGACGCCATCTCCCTCTATTCCGACGTCCACACCCCTATGACCATCGAAACCCTGTGGCTCATCATCGGGTTCCTTGGCCAGGGAATCTTCTTCATGCGTTGGGTCGTCCAATGGATTGCCTCAGAACGCCACGCCGAAAGCCGGGTCCCCACGGCCTTTTGGTACATGAGTCTGATCGGCGGTCTGATCACGCTCGCCTACGCCATTTATCGTGAGGATCCCGTCTTCATTGCCGGCCAGAGCATCGGTAGTATCGTCTATCTGCGGAACCTCATGCTCATCCACCGCCCTGGTCACGCCGATCCCGGTGCAACCTCGCCCGCGACGAAATCCTGATGGAACCGGAATTGAACGGACAACCCGCCCCCCCCGCAGCGCCGACGCCGGCGGATCGATCGATCCAACCGCCGGCTTTGCTGCTCCTATTGGCCATGGCGGCCGTCTTGTTCTTCGTCGGCCTCGGCTCGCTCGGACTCACGGACCGCGATGAGGGACGGAACGCCGAGGCGGGACGCGAGATGTTCGAAACAGGGGATTACATCAGTCCGACCTTCAACTATGAGCCACGATTCGCCAAGCCGGTCTTCGTCTATTGGCTGATGACCCTCTCCTACCACGCCTTCGGGGTCACTGAGTTCGCCGCGCGCTTCCCCTCGGCCCTCTTCGGGCTCGGACTGATTCTGCTTCAGTACCTCTTCCTGACCCATTGTCGAGGCCCGGTAATGGGACTGTTCGGCGCAGCGATGCTGCTGTTGAACCTGGAAATCATCGGCCTCGGCCGCATGGCCCTGACCGACAGCGTGCTGAATTTCTTCACGACCCTCGCACTCTACGGGTTCTGGCTGGGCCTCTATGGCTCGGGGCGGGAACGTCATGCCCTATGGCTCTTCTACGTCGGCATGGCCTTCGCTACCCTGACCAAAGGGCCCATCGGCTTCTTGATCCCCATATTGGCGGCGGGCGGCTATTTGTGGTTGACCCGCTCGTGGTCACTGTTCCGGGAGCGTGGGCACCCCATCGCCGGCCTGCTGGTCCTCTTGACGCTGACCTTACCCTGGTACCTGACCATGTGGAGTATCCACGGAGAGCGCTATACGACCTCCGCACAAGGCGATACGATCGGTCGGTTCTTCGGCGCTATGGAGGGCCACGGCGGGACACCGCTGTTCTACCTGCCCATCTTCCTGCTCGGGTTCTTCCCTTGGAGCGGCTTCCTGCCGTTTGCCTGGTATCACGCCTACAAGAGCTGGCGGAACGCCAATCGCGAGGGGCTGTTCGCCGAGGCCTCCTCTGCGGAGGCCATGTCAGCCTCGCCACGGGCGTTGGAGTGGTTTGCTGCGGTCTGGCTTATCGGCGGATTGATCTTCTTCAGCCTCTCCTCGACCAGACTCCCTCATTACATCGCCCCGCTGTTTCCTGCGGCAGCCATTTTGACGGCCTCCTTCTGGCATCGCTGCGTGACCGACCCTGATGCGCCTGGAGCCCGCGCCGCACTGCACACCATGATCTCCGTCGGCTGCCTCTTGGCGATCGCGTTTGCATTACTGCCTCCGCTGTACGCACGGTTTGCCCCCAAACTCGCCAACGAATTCCCCCTGGCAGGCCAAGTGGGACTCGGACCCGGTCCCTACACCATCGCATCCATCTTTCTGCTGGGGATGGGACTCGTCGCCTACTTCGGCTTGAGCGAATCCAGACGTCCTGCCGCATTCTGGGCTGCCGGAGGATCACTGGCTCTCGTCGTCCTGGCCGTCACACAACTGGTGTTCCCGATCGTCAACTTTTTTGTCATTGAGCCGCCGCAACGACTAGCCGAGGTCGCAGGAGCAAACCTTGGCCCGGATGATCGATTGATCATTTATGGTCAGCCTCGCCCCTCGTTGGTGTTCTATGCCAAGCGGAACGCCATCATGATTCCCTTGAATGAGGAGGCGAACATCAAGCCCTACCTGACCCAACCGGGGCGGACGATGATCTTGCTTCCGAATGCCCTGCGGGGAAGGCTGCCGTTCGAGACGATGGACTATCCGATCGTGCTCGAACGATTCGGCTACGTGCTGTTAGCCAATCGACAGATGATCAACGTGCCAGAGGAAGCCGAGCAGCCGCCGATCCGCATTCCCGGCCATTAGCCAGGCCTGTGCAGCGCCTGTTCATTGCAAAGGGACAAGCCCCTTCAGCGATTGCAGCAGTGCGAGCGTCACCCCTGCCCCCACCCCAAACACAAACTGTCGGCGCCATGAGTACGCGGGGACAGGAACCTCCATCGCGCCGGACGCAGTAAAGATCCATCGGGCCAGGCAAACCAGGCCGGTCAACCCGATAATCACCGACGCCCCGGACGCGAAACCCATCCCCAGCCAGACTAGACAGTCCCCCTGGGACTGCCACATCGAGCTGCCTTTCGCTCCGATCCGGCGCGATCGGACCCACGGAAGGACGAGGCCACCGATCACCAAGCCCGTTCCTGACAGAAGAAAAGCGGCATCGGTCGCCGGGTCGGCAATGCGATGCGTCAAGATCCAAAACAGTGCGGCAAGCGCCACAGCGGCCGGTGCGATCCGGATCAGCGCGACAACACAGGACCGTGCCCACCAGCGCAACGGACCGTTGAAGACTGAGCCGATGATAAAGCCTGTCACCATACCGGCCACCACGTCGCTGAGGAAATGAGACCCCCGCCAGATCCGGCTCGCTCCAACCCAGGCAGCCAAGGCAAAGGGGACCCACTTCATGCGGGGAAGGGCTCGCGCCAAGACAGTGACGACTGCCACTGTCGCCGAAGTATGTCCTGACGGGAAAGAATCCAACCCCGAATCGAGAGACGGCCACCACTGCCATCCGCCTGAATGCGTGAGACGAGGTCTGGGCCGGCCGATGACGTGTTTCAGCGTATTGACCACGAGCGCGACGACCCCATGCGCCAGAAGACTGTCCAAGGCCAGCCGCGTGAGCGCCTGCCGTTTGAGCAACAGTCCCGTGGCTCCGATCACGAGACTGATCGCCACCAGCGTTCCGCCATTGCCGAGTTTCTCCCCAAGGTCGCCCACCCGCTGCCAGGCCGCCAGATTGTGGGAGCGGAGAAACCAGAGGATCGGAATGTCGATGTGCAGGAGCGTGGCAAAGGACCCGAGCAGGGCCAGCGTGGACAAGAGGACGGCCCACCCGGAGGGGCGGGCCGGTGGGGGCATCGGCTGCGCCACCCAGGGCGCAGCCGACCCGTCACCTGTTTCGGTCATGGAACCCAATCGGCGAGGAAGACGTTGAACTCTCCACGCTCTTTGGCCCCACGATCGGACACCCATACGAGGCTCTTTCCGTCGGGCGCAAACATGGGAAAGCTATTGAACGATCCCTCGAACGTCACGCGCTCCAACCCGGAACCATCCTCATTCACCAAATACAGGTGGAAATCCGGTCGCCCGCCTTCGTTCCTCGTCTCAACGTTGGAGGAAAAGATGAGGCGATGCCCGTCCGGATGAAAATACGGCGAAAAATTAGACGCCCCGTTTTTCGTCACCTGCTGCTTGCCGGAACCGTCGGCATTCATAATGAACAGTTCGAGCTGTCCTGGTTCCACCAGGTTCTGAGCTAGTAGCGCCCGATAGTGGTCCAACTCGTCCTGATTGCCGGGATGTTGCGCACGATAGACGATGCGTTTGCTGTCGGGGGAGAAAAACGCACCACCGTCATAGCCCACTTCCTGGGTCAGGCGCCGAGCGTGCGTGCCGTCCAGATTCATGGCATAGATATCGAGGTCACCATCGCGCATCGAAGTCCACACGATGGTCTTGCCGTCCGGGGACACCGTTGCCTCCGCATCGTACCCCGGCGTAGTGGTCAGGCGCTGCGGGTCCTGCCCGTCGAGACGGACCGAGAAGAGATCATAATCATCCAGCGCCCACCGATAGGCCCCATCCCGTTTAGGTTTTGGAGGGCAATTCGGTCCGCGCAAATGCGTGGACGAGTACAAGACGCGCCGGTCTCCAGGAAAGAAATATCCACAGGTCGTCGCCCCTACCCCGGTGCTGACCATGCGAATCGCACCGCTCCCGAGATCCATGACGTACATTTGATAGCACCCGAGCGGTTCGTCGGCCGGTTTCATTGCCGCCGCAAAGGTGTCTTTCATCCAGTTGTTGGTGGACTGAAAGATCAGCTTGGTTCCATTGAAGGAAAAATATGCCTCGGCATTCTGGCGGCCGAAGGTCAACTGCCGGATATTGGTCAGATGCCGTTCTGCCGAAACAGCGGGCTTCGTCGCCTTGGGCTGTTTGGTTTCCGCTGCCTCTGCCGTGATCGACAGAGTACACAGCAGCAGGCCCGCTATCCCCGTGATAATTGCGTTATGGCTGGTCAAATCGCACCTCTGGACTCATCTTGTCCTCCCAATCTCCCCGTGCCACGACGGCACCATCCTGGAACACCACATAACTCTGCCATCCGTAAAAAAACAAGAGCCGCGCGACTCGCCCCAGCGCCTGAGGTGAGGTCCCGTAAAGCATGGTCACCACGCTGTCCGGCTGGTCGTCACGCCGACAGGAAACCAACAGCGCCATACCCGGTCCATCATAAGTTTTCCCCTGCACCGTAAACCCGCTCTCGGTGACCCGAATGCGCTCCCCGCACCCCCGCAAGGCGTCCATCGCCACCACGTTGTCCAGCGGCCCGCCCAGCATCAGGACTGACCCATTAGGGAGTTGGCCCTCTCGGCGCTCAGACGGAAAGATGGTCGTCGGCGAGATACTCGGTTTGGCCTGCTCTTGCGTCATGATCCGCTGCACCAGCTCCGTGAACGGGCTGGTGTGCTCCGTCGATGGCATCGAAGGGGGGACGACCGTCCGTACCCCATCGGTCACATAGAGGTTCAACATAGGCGGCATGTCGCTTCGAGCCACGCGACGAAACAGATGAATGTCTGGATCCAGTCTGACGGCCAACGGACGTTCCGACAGCGGAACCACCCATCTATCCTGTCCCTCACGCACCCGGACCCGAACCACATGGCGTCGCCCCCCCGCCAATTCGAATTCCAGATCGACCGGCGCCTGATAGGCATCGCCCGCCTGCTGCACCTGAACGACAGCCTCGATCGTTCGGGGATCTCCGGCAGTCCCATGCAGGGGATACAGCTGTAGCCCAGTAATCGCCAATTCCGGCGCACCAGCCCGCTCTATCCATTGCGCAAAAAACCATCGCAAATCCAGGCCTGCCACCTCTTCAAAGAGGCGCTCCAGTTCCTTCCATCCCGCCACCTTCCCAAGGTATCGATCCGAGAGCTGCCGGATGCCGCGCCAAAACGTGGCATCACCCAATTCCTGCCGGAGCAGATGAAACACCATGGCAGATTTCTGATAGCCGATGGCGTTGTCCTTTTCATCATGCTTTTGACTGAAACGTTCCACAGGGTAATCATCGCCCGATCGAATGTACACGGAATATCCCAGCAGCATGTGACGTCGCTGTTCACGAGCTTGCGCCTGATCCCCCGTAAGCTCATGGTAGTAATAGTTGGCCAAATAGGTGGTCAACCCCTCCACCCAATTTCCCTCGTTCACTCGATTGAACACCCCGTTTCCAATCCAGGAGTGCACAATTTCATGCCCAAGGGCATAGGGCTGTATGTAATGACGCTTGATCACGCCGCTGCCCAATAGCGTAAATGACGGCATACCGAGCCCGCTGGGAAAAAAATTCTCGACGACGGCAAACTGTGAGAAGGGGTACGGTCCGAGGATCGGAATATATGCGTCCAAATAGCGAGCTGACGCATCGAGGTACTCGTCGGACAGCGCCGCCTCCTCAGGAAACAGGTAGGTGGCGAGTTGTATTGCTTGGCCGGACGCGGCACGCCATGATCGGGTCTTGACGACAAACCGGTTGGCCACGACCGTTAAGGCTTCGCTTCGACTGGCAACTACCCATTGGGTCGAATCGGGTTGGGGCGAGCCTTGGGTAACTGCCGTCCACCCCTCCGGCACAGTGATAGCCACGTCGTACGTGGCCAATGAGCCCTCCACATCCGGATACCACTGGCTTTCGCTGCTCAAGTACACCCCTTCCGGACCGATATGCCCGGAGGTTTCGCTCGGCGTGACGAAGCGGAGATGGCGGGGATCACGCGGGGGATCATTGATCGTGCCGCGGTAGACGATGCGCAACTGCATGGAGCCGTTCTGGGACATCGTCGTCGGCAATGTGGCGATCAAGGGCCTCAGACCAGACCTATCATCCCCCTCACTTCGTTCGAACAACACGGAGGGAGCAGCCTCACAGGCCCCCTGGCACTGCGTGACGTCCTCGATACGATCGACTTGCAGAGTCGGCGCGAGTGAAAAAACGACGCTTTCGCCGGGCCGCCCACCGCTAAGCGTGATTCGGTCGACCGCCGCGAGGGCATGGCTCTCGGGAACCAGTTCCAGAGCGAGCTGATGATGCTGGATTGATACAGGAGAGGAGGTTGGATCTGCGCACACCAGGGCCGGGGCCGCCAGCCCTGCCACAAAGCCGACACAAAGGAGTCGCTGTACGGAATTCACCCTTCACCGACCACTGAACGTGGAGGTGAAGCTTAGCACTCCCGACAGACCATCACAAGCTGGATGGTCATCAGAGCCCGTTCCAGGTCCAGCGGTTTGTCTAATACCTCGTGGGGCCCCAACGCCCAGGCGTCCGCAAGTAACGCGTCGCTCTGATGGCCACTCAGGATGATCGTTCCGCCGGAATATCCGCTCTCTGAAAGATGGCGCAACACTTCAACCCCATTCACTTCCGGCATGGCCAGATCCAGAATGATCAAGTCGGGGGGCGACTCGTTGATCAAGCGCAACGCCTCTCGCCCATCATAAGCCCCACGAACGTCATATCCCCTTAGCGAGAGGAAACGTACCAAGAGATCTCTCGCCATGACATCGTCGTCAACCACCAAAATGCGCTCAGAGTTGGCTTGTCCCATCTCGTCGATCGATGAACCAGTCATCGACTTCGTCTCCATCCCGGCTCGTTGCGCGACTCGCTGCACCATCGCAATGAGCACATCCAGGGAAAGCCCTTTCCGAAAAAACTCGGTGACCTGCAACTCACGCGCGCGATTCTCCTCCTCCTCGGTCGCACCTCCTCCTAGGAGGATCACCCCGGCACAAGGATCGAGTGCGCGGATCTCCCGCAGCACAGTCAATCCATCCATCTCCGGCATTCGTAAGTCGAGGAGAGTGACGACCGGATGATGCTGCCGGAATAGGGCAACCCCGTCCGCGCCACGGATCGCCGTCGTCACCTGATAACCGTATCGAACCAATGCCAACTGCAAAAGGTCGCAGTGCAGTCGATCATCGTCGATTACCAGCAACCGATTCATGGCCGTCCCTTGATAGAACTGTCGCGGCTCTCTGAACTGGAACGTGCAAGGAGCCTAACATGGGCCTACGATGATGAGAAGGAATTGCAAGAATACCGGAGGAAGCGGGTTCGAGTGAACCCGGGATGGCATCAGAATAAGGCGTCGACGAAGGCTTTCGCGTTGAAATCCTGAAGGTCTTCGACCGATTCTCCGACCCCTATCAATCGAACTGGCAGCTTCAAGGCTTCAGCAATAGCCACTACGATGCCGCCACGGGCGGTGCCGTCCAATTTCGTCAAGGCAATTCCAGTCACACCCACGGCTTCATGAAACTGTTTGGCCTGCGCAAGAGCATTTTGCCCGACGGTCGCATCCAGCACCAGCAGCACCTCATGAGGCGCCCCCGAGCACTCCTGCGCGACGACTCGTTTGATCTTGCGCAGTTCATCCATCAGGTTGGTTTTGGTATGGAGTCGTCCCGCAGTATCAATAAGTACCACGTCCGAGCCGCGCGCCTTGGCTGCCGTCATCCCATCATAGGCCACGGCGGCGGGGTCCGCCCCCGGTCTATGGCGGATCAGATCCACCTGAACACGGTCAGCCCACACTTGAAGTTGATCGATAGCCGCGGCTCTGAACGTATCGGCCGCAACGAGAAGCGGGGTTTTCCCCTGCCGGCGAAAACGCTGAGTCAGCTTTGCCACAGTGGTCGTCTTTCCAACGCCATTTACGCCGACTGCCAGAATCACAAAAGGTCGAGGCCCATGGGCTACCATATGCTCGAGCGAGGAGGATTGGATTGGAAGGAGAATGTCTAACAGAGACTGTCGCAATAACTCTTTGACCCGGTCGGCAGAAGAAAAGTTTCCACCACGCATCTGTGTGCGGAGTTGGTCCATAATTCGGCCGACCGCCGGCATTCCAAGATCCGCGCCGATCAAGGCCGCCTCAAGCTCATCGAGCAACGCTGGATCAGCCGCCCGCCCCAGCAACCGATCCAACTGACCGGTCACCGCATCACGTGTTTTTGACAACCCTGCACTAAGTTTCTGAAACCACCCCACCTTAACCTCTTCCCCTATCGCCCGAATCCATAGGTGTCTTACCTGGATTGGGCATCTTTTCGACCCTCTTCGTAATCAGTGGCGGAATCGGACTGATCCGCCTGAGGAGATCCCGTTCGCGCCGAGCCATTCGTCGTGCCTCTGCCTGGCTCCGCTCATGGTCATAGCCACACAGATGCAGAATACCGTGAATCAGAAGCAGGGCGAACTCGCGATCACAGCCATGCTGATGGCGTCTGGCTTGCCGGATCGCCTGCGGGAGCGAGATCACCACGTCGCCGAGCAACCTCGTAGGAGGGCCCGGCGCTTCCCGGCTGGCGAAGGCCAGAACATCCGTCGTCTTATCACGACGTCGAAACATCCGATTCAGTCGCCGCATTCGATCGTCGCCGACAATCTCCAGACTCAGCAGAGCCTGGGGTTCACCGACTCCCTCCAACACGTGACACGCAAGCTTCCGCAGCGCGCCCCTCTGCAAGCGCCATGTCCGAAGCCGCATACCGATGAAAACGACCATTAATGAGACTGGCCTATTGAGCCTGTCGAGGAAGGACGGACACTCTTAGGAGAGGACCGATGCCCACGGAAGGGAGACTCATGAGTGCGCGCCTGGGAGGAGGGCGGCTGACCCGCCTCATGCCGATCATATGCCTTGATGATCTCTTGAACGAGGCGGTGACGCACGACATCTCGCTCGTTGAAGTACACAAACTCGATGCCGGGAATACCCTTGAGAATCTCTCTTACTTCGATAAGCCCGGACGCTCGGTCCGACGGCAGGTCAATCTGCGTAATGTCTCCGGTCACGACAGCTTTTGAGTGAAATCCCAACCGGGTGAGGAACATCTTCATTTGCTCGGCGGTCGCATTCTGTGCTTCATCCAAAATCACAAAGGAATCGTTCAGGGTACGTCCTCTCATAAACGCAAGCGGTGCAATTTCAATATCTCCTCGCTCGATCAAACGGTTGGCTCGTTCCATATCCATCATATCGAACAAGGCATCGTAGAGAGGCCGGAGGTACGGATTAACCTTGGCGTACATATCGCCAGGCAGATAACCCAGCTTCTCTCCTGCTTCCACAGCCGGGCGGGCGAGAATGATGCGATTCACATCCTTTCTCAGCAACGCATTGACCGCCATCGCCATCGCCAGATACGTCTTCCCTGTTCCGGCTGGACCAATTCCGATCACGATATCGTGCTTTTCAATTGCATCGATATACTTTTTCTGCGTCGGAGTCTTGGGCGCAATGTACCGTTTTCTTGTGACGATGGGAGAAGAACTCGCGAGGATGTCCTTGAGCGGAACGTCTTGATTGTGGCGGACAGCCGTCAGGGCGTGGGTTATATCATCCGGCTTGAGGTCGTAACCTTCGTTAACCAGTCCAGCAAGTTCGTGAAGCAGGCGTTCCGCTTGCTTTACCTCGGCAATGGGCCCTTCTGAAGTCACTTCCTCGCCGCGAGCCGACAGCCGCACCCCGAACTCTTCCTCAATGAGCTTGAGGTGGCGATCATGGTGCCCAAAGAGAACAGCCGTGTTGGTATCTTCAGGTAATTTGATCTTGCGCACGCCTGGGATGAGAACTCCTTTCAGCAGACTCGAAGCTGGATTGTAGCAAAACCGGAAAGCCCGGAACAAGGCCGCAAAAAGCCTGCAAGAATTCCGATGGCTACCGTACGAAGACTACCCCCGAGAGGTTGGGGCTACGGCAAGATCAGAAGCAGATGGGATAGTGAGTTCAAATTCTTGCCAAGCCATCCCTCCTTGTCCATCATCCGCCAGGACTTTAACCCGATGTGTTCCAGCTGGTCCAGGGATCAGTCTCCAGCTGATACGCCCGGAGTTCCGATCAATAGTCATGCCCGGCGGGGCTGTTTCCAACACAAAGGTGATTGCATCCCTCTCCGGATCATCCGCCTGCACCACATACTCATATACTTCTCGGCCACCAACTGCAGCGGGGGTTGAAGTAATACGAGGGGGCGAGTTCCCCAGCACAATAGGCGCGGCTCGGACTGGTAACGTAGCGACCTCCTCATCCCGAATAATCACCTCCACCGCCACCGTATCTTTTCGGCTAAATCCTGCAGTGTCGAGTCTATTCTCCTCTCCCTCTTGTACCAATTTTCCATTGCGCAACCACCGATACAGGTAGTGGAGGTCGTCGCGATCAGGATCGACAACGTCGACCTTTGCAAGAAGACCACTTGCTGGCAAGGCGGGATCTGCTTCAATAGTCACGCTCGTGACGAGAGGTGGAGTATTGGTCACAACAACAGGCTCAGTACGATAGGGAAGACTTTCTAACTCACCATCCGCAACAACGACCTCAACGGCGATAGAATCGCCTCGCTTTAAATATTGTTGTTTGAGTTCATAGTCCGTCGCACCAAGGAGTGGAGTGCCATTCACAATCCACTGAAAATGCTTAACCAGCGACGCATCGGATCTACTATTCACAACCACATGAGCTCCAATTGGAGCCGCCAGAGTCGGAGGATTCGGCACAATTGTGACGAAACGCACTTCGGGGCGCTGTCCAGATTTCGCAGGATCCACTGTGACTGACTCGTCCTGGAGTGATGATGTGCAACCGGTCTGGGCCGCCAATAGGAGGGTTAGGATTGCAGAGAGTGCTGCCTGGGGGAAAGTCAGGCAGCCAACTAGCCGGACCTTCCCCGCATCGGCGATTGCACGGCTCGCTATCATAAACTGGTCCATGAGAAGAATCGACTTCGTGGGTCGACCGCTACATTGGCCCCGATGTTTGAACTCGGAAGGCCTCCAGAGCTTCCTCCCAATCCACAGGTTGGGCAGTCACCAAAGTTTCCTTGACTCATGTTGATCAATAGACCAAATGGGCTCCCACCATCCCTCCCAGAGCCCATATGGACGACAATTCCGAAGGCCAACCCCTCGCCCAGTGAGCCGAACCTATTGACTATCTGATTGGCTCCGGATGTGGCCGTTCCAATAATAGCCTCTTGATAGGCACTGCCTGTTTTGTAAAACAGCGCCCACAGTCGGCTCGTCCCAGATGACACACAAATATCATTCGTAGGGGTAAACGTTGGGAAAAAGACGACTCCTCCGAACACTGTCGGGCTATTCACCACTCGCTCACCAATCCCATATGGAGGAATCGACGGAGGACTGCCTGGTTCGACCAGTTTCGTGAACCAGCCATCCTTACTTTGGACAAGCCCAATCAACTGGGTAAAACTGGTGGCGCCAGTCACACCGGACACTTGCGTCGTACCACTCGGTAACCCGCAATCACCCACCCCGACCACACAAACGGTCGCGTTCGAGACATCAACGAGGTTATTTTCCATGCAATTGAGAGCGCTGACGGTTTGATTACATCCCGAATTCAGCACGGAGTCCTTCATGCCCACGAAATATTGAGTCGAGAGATCGGTTTTATCCGTCCCGCTGTAATACCGGCCACTGCCCGCAAATACCCACACGTTGGCCGCATCATCCACCGTTACCGAGGGTGCGGATGCAACCGGTCCCATCTCAGCGCTAGATGGAAGAGTATCCAACATTTCGGTGGGCACACGGGAAGCTCCCGACAAAATCCCCCACTGATTAGGATTTGTGACCGTACCAAATGGAGCCGTCGCCCCACCGGCGCCCATCGTGAGCCGATAAATCTTGCCTCGCCAAGGAAGCGAGCCATCGTGAATCACGCGACCGAAATACACCACGTCATGGCGATAGTCCAAATTCCGATCGAACGCGGTGATATCACCGATGTATGAATTCCAACTACCTACTGAGAAGGTGGTGACGAGACTGTTGGAAGTACCCGGGCCGGTCGCAAGATCGACCACGAACACCTTTGCGCTTTGGGTCACGCTCGCGTCATAACCGGTCGGACCAGATCCAGCGACCATGTACCACTTGGCATTCGTATGACTGGCCATTGCATCGGCTCCGGGATTGACGCGAACGATCGCCGGGACACTGGTGGCCAACCCCAGATTTGAACTGCTGAATGACCAGAGGAGTTTCGGCGCAACCTCGGGATTCGTGACGTCTAGGGCAAAGTAGGAACTTAAAAAGGTGTAGTCTGTTCCGCCGATGTTGACTGTCATGGGCGGCGCTCCGGTTCCCGCCGTGCATGCGCCGCAGCTGCCTCCCATCCTAAATCCACCGATCAAGATCGTGCCCCATCCGTTTGGATGGTCCGCATCCGGTGTAAAAATGCGGACATCGGCAACCTTCAAGGGCAAATCAACATAGTAGGTGTGTTGATAGTCAGCTCGCGACAGGAACTCTAATTGTGGGAGCAGTTCATATGGCACAAACCCCCACAACTCGTCTCCAAGTGGTTGCCCCGTCGAATTATCGTTTGGATTTTTGGTAAACCAGCCATGCTCGGTGGTATTCGCGGGAGCTGAGGCGCCGGTGTCGTCGCCAGGATGATAGAATCCAGCATTGAATGCGTGCAGCATACCGTCGTTTCCTCCCACATAAGCGACCTGACGACGGTTGTGGTACAGCTGCAAAAAGGCCGAGTAACTCTGGTCTCCGTATACCGCGTCATGACGGTCCTTCGGCGCCGCCACCACGGTAGGAGTCGAGTGAATGATATCGCCTAATTTCCATACCTTTAAGGCCGAGCTTCCAGCTGGCACCTGCAAGCGCCGATCTCTGGTGGTGGCCTGCTCGGCGCAGGTCGCTGGTTCACACCCCCGCACAAAGTTGATGATCTTGGTCCCCTCAGCGCTGGACGCAGCACGAAGGTATGGTCGCAGCACCGCTTCATTCGCTGTCGTAAACGGAATCTGTTCACCGGCATCGACAAAACCATCGTGATCGGAGTCCACCCAAGTCAAGATCGTTCGAGTCGAAGAATCTTTCAGGGCAAGCTGCTTCCCCGCTTCCCAAATAGGAAGAATATCACTAAGTAGCTGACCGCAAGGATTACAGTCGGCAACGGTTATCTGTCCGTCCCCATTCTGATCGTTCGGCATTCCATCGCCGTCACTGTCGACATACTTATCGACTTTGACCGAGTTGGACACCGTATCGAATCGCGTCTTAATGATTTTGTCGACCTTGTAATCTTGGCGACCGTCCTGATTGGTATCCTCACGGGTATTGCCAAACGTATCGATGAAGAGAGCCTGCGTATAGCCCGTCCATTTCACATCGCTTAATGTGGACGGTTCGATCGTACTCGGATAGAAGTACGACTGGTATAAGGCTCCTTCACCTGTGGACGCAGTGGCGAGCACGGATACCGAAGAGCCTGACGAGCTACGCCGTAAAATACTTGCGATCGTGGCCAAGAGCTTATCCTGCAAGTCATCAACATTGGATGATTCGAAATACGCGTCGGGGATGCCGTCCGGTACGGCGGCGCCGGTGTAGTTATTCTCCCGGTCCCACTCATTGGTTTGTGGGATCCCGTCCCCATTTGAATCCTCAAACGCACCCAATCGAGCGGTTTGCGCCAAAATCCCTCGCCCGTTGATATTGCCGAACGCAAAGAATGAATATACCGTTAGGCTTTGGGTCCCAGGCAAACAATGTCCTGTCACACCAAGACCCGCAATCGTTCCATCAGCGGTTCCGTTACAGGGACGGAGATCGTTTGTGTGGGCCCAATAGGCGACATCATCCAAGTAATGGCTGCCACTGTCCGCATAGGAGGTCTTGTGTTCGGAGAGCAAATCACTAAATGGGGTCAACGAGTGCGTGTTGCACGTGGAGTCGATCGGTCGCGGAGGAGCGAGATTATCGCTACCGGTGCAGTGCTGCCCGTGATGCGCATGACCATGGTCTTGAATGGCAGCTGGGATATTTTGATCTTGTGTCGGCTCACCATCCGTGAAAATGATGACGAATGTTCGACAACAATTGACAACCTGAGAGGTCGAGGCCCACGGCGGTGTATGGTTCTTTCCAAAGAAATAGGGGTCGCGCCCGCAGGCACTGGCTATATAACCAGCCGGGCACGTCTCACTCGCCCCTAGCGCACTGATCTCGCTCATCCCGATGGATCCTGCCCCGCTCGTCGCAAAGTTCACTCCATTGGAGACACCGCCAGAAAAGGCAATCGGATATACATATCCAGAAGAGAAAGTGGACTGGATCTGTGCCACATAGCGAGCGGTCTCATATAGCGATTCCGCCAGAGGAGTCCAGGTTGAAGGATAGGATTCCTGCACGGCATCCACCATCGCAGCCATGTTGGTATTGAAGGTCTCGACGCTGCTCCCAGACCAGTCAATGGACTGACGTGAGCCTGCACCGACCAACATTCTGGCCCCTTCACTACTGGACTTGAACTCGACCAATCCAAATCGTGCTTTGCTTCCGATCTGCTGGATGACACCCGTCGGTTCAGTCGCATACCCAATTTTCAGGAGATATTTTCGAAGACTGAAGCTGTCTCCACAGTTGCTATCAAAACTGTTGTCATTTTCGACGCAGAAGTAGGCTGCATCGGTGTGAATGTATATCGGGTTTGGATTGCTCCCGCGATCAGCTAATGGAATTCGCCCTTCATAGCCGTTTGCCCCGCTACCAGACGCCACACTGACAGTCTCTCTCGACACACCGCTCGCTTGAGCACGAACCGTTTTAAGCGCAGGAGTACCCGTCGCTGGACACGTTCCATCGGCCGCTCTTGCTGCAAAACAGTCGCCACCGATCATTGCTCGCTTTACAGCATCAAACCGGCGCAACGTAGCCCAATTCAGAAAATTTCCGTCCCATTCCGTATCCGAACATGGTGTACTTAACGCAGTCTTCGCAGCCCCCTCTTCAAATCTAGTATCTGCCGTATCGTAGAGATAACAGCGCAAGGAATCGAAGTAACCGGAGTATCTCGTCGTGTCCGTAAACGTCGTGGTTGTAGAAGTGCTCCCATCGGCTAAGGTCCCACAGGAGGTCGACTCACAGGCTCGATTGCTCATACTGCCGGAGTTATCCATGACCACGATGATGTTCGGAGTCGTAGCGCTGGAGACGAAGGGAGGGACCGCAGTATAGTCCGCATTGGAAACCGCACCCTCCGCCCACCTGCTTGTCCCCAGGGCGACAACCATGCTGCTTCCCGCCATCAACGCGAACGCGACCACTATACGACGCATCATATTGGCCTCCTCATCTCAACACCACGCACACATAGACTCGGCAGAGAGTGAGATAAGTTTCCCCTTCCAACACTATTGAGGTAACTTGACCATCATCTTATCGATGTGGCCTTCCTTGAGATGAAAGTACACCAGTGAGGTGCGCACGATTCGCGCCAACTCCAAGGGCTGGCCCTCGTGGTCGATCACCAGGACGTTAGGCTTCAACACATAACTCCGCCCGTCGATACGGATCGTTGCGCTCTGTAGTTCGTCTACAACACCGGACTGGAACCCGACAGTCGAAAAGGGCAGGACGCCCTCTGTTGTCTGAGCCGACACGACAACTGCCATCAGCGGGCAGCCGAGCGCCATCGTCAGGACCACTCGCAGCACCATGCCTTGGTGGCTCATGACATACCTCGTTGATTCCGTTCGCCTAGTTGATTTTCTTCACGCACGTTTCACCCTCTAGGCACCCATACACCGACGTGACGGTGCTATTCGACCCGGTCGCAGGGTTGCTTGCCATGCAGGTAATTCTGTAGACCTTTTCAACAGACCCTGTCCCTCCTGCCCCTTGACCGTACTTTTGATGGG
This sequence comes from Nitrospira sp., assembly GCA_015709715.1. Lineage (NCBI taxonomy): Bacteria > Pseudomonadati > Nitrospirota > Nitrospiria > Nitrospirales > Nitrospiraceae > Nitrospira > Nitrospira sp. The sequence goes on along the minus strand of CP054184.1, from coordinate 2,590,535 downwards.
TGTAGAGGAGATCAATGTCGCCATTCACCGTAAATCCGGGCAGGTTATCCATCACAAAATTTGGTGTGATGCTGGCAGTGTCTGAGTGGTTATAGGCAGGCGTGTTCGACGCAGCCGGCGGAGAAGGCAGGTCATACCCATAGATTTCCGCATACAGCGTAGCTGCATTGGCCGTGGGAACCGGACCGGCCGGAGCAACAAAGGAAGGCGGAAGCACGCCAGGAGGGGCCAGCGTCTGCTGAATAATGTTTGCCGCAAGACCTTCGCACGAATCCGCCGCTGCAACCACGGCTTCAGTGCCGCGAAAGAACCCAGCCATGCGATTCTCCAAACCCGTCACCGTAATGGCAGCAATGCCCAAGACGGTGAGGATCAATAGCATCAAGAGCACCGTCAGTAAGGCAATCCCACGCTGATCCTGCATGCCAATCTCGATTCGTTCGTGTTTCACACGTATTACGCCAGCCCGCTACAGATTCCGTGGTTGTATGGTCCTGACCAAGACGCGCCGTCGCTGCTGCTGATATGTCGTTTCGTTATAGGTGGGATCTGCAGAAGGGTCGTGGTCGCCGACCACGACGGGGCCGGTGGTGTTAATACCACGCGTGCCTCTTTCGTTTAACCCCTGGTCCTCCTTGGTTTGCCGAACGACGAGGCTGACCTGCGCCATCTTAATCTTGTCCGGCGTCCACGGAGTGACGGCCCACGAGTTGTTCGAAATGAAATCTCCTTGGGTGAAGGTAGGCAATCCCATGGATGACGACCCGTCTTGGTTGTCCACAACCCCATCTGGCAGAAGTGGATTTGGAGCCGTTTGATTGCACCCATCGCAGGCATAGGTAATTTGGAGATCTTCAACCCCGTCGACTATCGGCACATTGTCTCTGACCAGGCATGGCGCATCACCCCCGCACGTCGCCGGCGTGTTGGTTACGACTTGATACCGAACGCATTGCATGAGATAAATAGGTGTGCCGATGGGAAACTTCCCATCGACATAGTTGTTTGTTCCAAAGCCGATTGAGGTGGCGCCCACAGATGCCACAGTCTTGGACAGCGCCCCTCCGATCGAAATTGTTGATCCGACGCCAAGCCCGCGGGCACTCATTTCGGCAATGGCCGTGCTCGAGAGAGTGATCGAATTGTCCTGAGCAGGCGCATTCTGCGTCCCCCCTACCGCCGCAGTCAGCGTCCATCCGGTCGCGTTGATTGGAAGCACCATGGACACACCGTCCGGGCCGGTATCAGCGGCTGCCGGAGCCTGGTCCTGAGGCAGCAAACCGACTGGCCTTACGATAGCGCCGATCGTAGTGTTACACGCACCCACAGCTGCTGTCCCTGGATCGGTGGCGTTGTAGTTATAACCGGCAAGCTTGATGTCACGCGCGATCAGATCAATGCCCAATCGAACATTTTGTTGCGCATCCGCAACTTGAGTATTGACGACATTGGCGCGATTCGATGTGACGACCATCGTCAGGGTGGCCGCCACAATGACTACCGTGATCAGAACGGCGATCATCAATTCCACAAGCGTAAACCCATGCTCGCTCGCTGCGCATTGACGCATTCTCATAACTTCCACCCTCTTCAATTATTCGGGTGCAACCAAACTGGTGAAGGTCACGGTCTTGGTTCGCGCTGTACTGACATCAGTACGCATGGTTTGCCAGCTTACGGTGATCGTGACCAAGAATCGGTTCATTGTGACTGGATTCGCTGTGGGGTTTGGATCCAGACTGGTCACCGTGATGACCCCACGAGCTCCAGCAAGCCTGGAATTTGCCACAAGCGTCTGCCATTGGGCGCAATCTCCGAGAGCCATTCGTTGCGTGCTCACATTCTGCGGGCAGGCAACGCCAGTATCCGTGTTGTGGTAATCCAAAACGTACTGCCGATTGTTTTGGATTCGCTCGGCCATGTCGGCCGCGAGATTTGTCACGCGAGTTACATCATTCGCATCGACATTTTTCCCGAGCGACATTCCTTGAAGACCTGCCAGTCCCAACAACCCCACCGAAAGCACCCCAGCGGCCACCATCGCTTCTAGAATAGTAAAGCCCCGCTGATGCATAGGGCCTTCGACTGACGTGGGTCGACCATAACTCATAGCGTTCATGCGCGACTTAGGGGCAGGTTGACTTGGCACACCAATTCACCTTGCCGGCCGGAGTGACGACGACCGCGTACATCGTTCCCTGTTCGGATGTGAGGATCACGGTTTGTGTGGTGGATGCTCCACTTAACCCTTGGGGCGTAAATTGGATCGTCGGGCCGCCGGCGAAGGAGACAATTTGGGGCGGAAGGGTCACTGGAGCCAGTGCGCCTCCGAAGTCGACTGTGACCCTCCCGGCAACCAATGTCAGTTGAACGCTAACGGTAAGGTTTCTGTTCATCGCCGCTAATCGAGCCAGGGTCAGGCTTCCAGCCAGTTCGGTCGTGGCCTGCTTGAGTTGATAGCGGGCGTTCCACTGAAGGTAATTCGGAATGGCCACCATCGTGAGAATGCTGACGATGGCGACCGCAATCATGACCTCCACCAGAGTAAAACCCTGTTGCCTCAAGGCAAGAGGAGATTGTCGCGAACACGCAGGCGCTTCCATGGCGAGCAGGAGGGGAGCAAATGCCATGCCGTCATGATGGTCTCCCTATCCCACTCTAATTCTTTGATATTTTTCTTAGGGATCTGGCGAGGGGCAGTACAATTCCGAGCGTTCAGACCTCCTGACATTGACAAATTTTGTCGCCCTGCGAACTCCCAGCGACGAATATATAACGGGCCGACAACGGCTTGCCTTTCACTTGATGGCCACCGCGCGAACCTGTTTGTAGGTCGTGAGACCTCGAACCACCTTTTCTATTCCGTCTTGCAACAGCGTTTTCATCCCATCTTGCTTGGCCTGCTTCAACAGTTCAGCGGTTCGAGCCCGGCTTTGAATCAATTCTTTCAGAGGTTCAGATCCGACCATCAACTCATGGATAGGAATCCGTCCCCGATAACCGGTCTGATTACACGCCGGACAGCCCCTGCCTCGTGCGAGTCGGAGGGGATGGCCATTCACCTTGCCTAGACATTCCCATTCCGGCCGTCCGTACGCGCGGGCCAACTCGTCGCACTCATCCTGATTCGGCTGATAAAACTCTCGACAGTTGAGACAGATCCGTTTGCATAGACGCATCGCCAACACTCCTCGCATGGCATCGGAAAAATTGAAGGGATCGCACCCCAAATCCAGGAGCCGCACCACCGTTTCCACCGCACTGTTGGTATGAATAGTACTGAAGACCAAATGCCCGGTGAGAGACGCCTCGATCGCAATATCGGCCGTTTCCTTATCACGCATTTCTCCGATCATGATGACGTCCGGATCCGCTCGGAGGAATGCCCGCATAGTCGCGGCAAACGTCAGACCGATTTTGGGATGCACCTGAACCTGCCGCAACCCATCATGGGTGATCTCTATAGGATCCTCGGCCGTCCAGATCTTTCGCTCCTCGTTATTAATCGACGCCAGGAGAGCGTGCAGTGTCGTGGTCTTGCCCGAGCCGGTTGGCCCGGCACACAACACAATCCCGTGGGGTTTCTGCGCCAACTCGGTCAGCAGTTGCAGGGTCTCTGTGCTGAAGTCCAAGTCCTCCATACGACGTGGACCGTTTCCTGCCAGCAGGCGAATCACCACATCTTCATTGAACCCAGCTGTCGGCAGCGTCGCCACTCGCAACTCGATCTCTTGCCCCGTCGTCAGTTTGAATCGAATCTTGCCGTCCTGTGGCTTGCGTCGCTCCGCAATGTCCAGGTTCGCCATAATCTTGATGCGAGACACGATCGCCCGACGATACGCCGCCGGAATCTTCATGTAGGTAAAGCACGTGCCATCCACCCGAAAACGTACCGATGTTTCCTTTCGGTCGGAGTAGGGCTCGATATGAATATCAGAAGCTCCCTGTCGATAGGCCTCAGCGATAACCTGGTTGGCGAGACGCACAATCGCGGAGTCATTTTCCGTAATCGCGGCAATCGTCGCATTTTGTTGGTCTTCGATTTGGGCCTCGCTGACCAGCTCTCCCAAAATGTCTGTTATCAAGTCATCCGGTTGCCGGGCCTGCCCCATAAGGAGAAACCGCTCGATATCGCGCGGCAATCCCACTCGATACGACAGCACCGCTCCGGGGAAGGCGCGACGCACATCGAGCACCTTTTCCGAATTGTGCGGATCATCGATGAGGATTTCGACCACAGACCCATGACGTGCGAGAGGCACCCAGTGGTTCAGGCGAAGATAGTCTACGTTCAGATTCTTCACCAACCCCCGGTCAATGACGATGCGCTCGTCATAGGGCTGAAAGGGACAACCGTAAAACTCGGTTAGGACTGCGCCGATCGCTGGTTTAGGAATTCGATACCGATCCATCAACACTGTCGCGAGATCGACCGTTCGGCGAACGGCCTCTCCTTTCGCAGTCATCAATTCTTCCTTCCGAAGAAAGCCCTGGTCGACCAATTTGTGATAGGCGTCGGTCACCGCCCTTGTCGTCACACGTGCGACACCCTGCAGCGCTTCACTCCCCGATACGGCTCCCCGAATCATGCTTTCTTCCTTTCTTCCATTCGCTCGCCGACACTCTCACATTACATTATTCGCACCTGACGACTACCCGGTGCCTGGAAAACCACCGGTACTCCCTGCACGAACCCATCCCGCAATTCATGGTTGAACCACACCTCCAATGCACCAAATCCGTTCGTCTCATCGACAAGCGCTCCCTGGGCGGCAATGCCACCGTAAATTTTGACGTGCCCTGCATACCGCAGATCACCGGCCGTATACAGCACGCCCTGCAGATGGATGTCGCTCAGCTGCGCCGGCACTCGGGTGCCCAAGGATGTCTCGCCTTCGGGCGGAGGACTGAGTGCCGGAACAGATTGGCCTTTCTCCCGTACCCTCCAGTGCACATGAGCATTCACCACGAACATGCCCTCCGCATACTCCTGGTCGAGCACAATCGTTCCCAAATTGTCCGCACGTGGCGGTTGGGCATCGAGCGTGTCGATAAAGACCAGCCCTTGATGGTTGCCGACTCCGGACGAGGCGAACACCTCGGCCGCTCGGATTCCCGAACCCGGCTGAATCACCCCACCGAGATAGAGAAAGCCATCACGATCTATTCCGTAATACCGTCCAAACTGCTTAGCCATCCGCTTCAGTGCCTCATACTCCCACTGATCCATTTTGATACCGGGAACGGGCATCTGTCGTACATGTACATTGGCCGGAACCTCCGTTTTAGTCTCAGATGGGACCTGAGAAAAAAACACCTCTCCACCGATCCAGAGATCCACCCATCGATCCTCCCGATAGCCCATTTCGGCATAGGATTGCCCCGTCACGGACGCCAGGGAGCTTTTCGCTGGAATCTCATCGGCTCGAGACAGATACGCATGGCCGCGCACAACCAGATCACCCCAATGGGCCGTGACCGACCCGGGACGCGATCCTTCGACATCGCTGCCCAATGCGCCGGTTTGTATCGGTGCATGGAGAGACGGAATCGCATAGGCTCCCAATTCCATCGCCACCGATTTCGTCACGCGCCCCGCCCCTGCCATCACCTCGACGGTACAGAGCAGCCCAGGCCTAGTCGGACCATAGACACGCAATTTCAGGATACGGGCTAGGCCCTTGAGCGACCGAAACCAGCCGGTGAGAGGATCATTGAGCAGGCGGTCTTGGGCGGGTACAGCCGCGTCGAACACCAGATCCGGCTGCTCCGCGGTCCCGATGAATTGTGACCGGCCTTGGGCATCAACATAGGACGGTGCGCCTTGCGCATTCGCAGTACGTTTGGCCAAGAACGTCGAGGCGATGTCGTGCGGCACGAGTGCGGGATCGTGGAACCACCCCGTCACAACGTCCACGGCAGCATCGACGGCATGCTGCGCGAGCCGTTCCTCGTGCAATGCGCCGGCGATGATCATTTCCTGTCCCGCCAGCTGGGCGGACGTCAGCCCCAACAGCGTCATCAAGAAAACCACCATTAACACGGCCAATAAGGCCACGCCGCGTTCATTCTCTGCATACCTGAACCGCATTCGATTGTTGCTCATCGTTCTGTTCCTTCTGTTACATTCAAGCCCTGATCGCAATGTCCTGCGTAAACGGCGTTCCTGACACTCCAACTTGCGCACGCACGCGCACGCGCACCACCTCATCGGCCGCTGCCGTCTCGCGACCGTGCCGATCGAGATACTGGAGATGAAATTCTCGTACGTCGGCCACCAAGGTACTGGCTCCGCCATCCACCGCTCGCATCAAGCGCGTGGTCCCATCCTCGTCGACCTTCAGATAGTAGTGAACTCGATTTAGAAGGAACGCCGCACTTCACGCCGGTAGAGCCGCAGCCAAGGGCGTCGTCAGCGGCAATGCCAGCTTTCGCCCCTCGGCAGCCAGACGGTTCCACATGCAGGACTCCGCCGTACAGAGCAGCACCTGCTTTCCTTTGGACCAACCGGCAGCGTTTTCCACCGATAACTCCGCCTCGCCCGGAAGGGCGAGGCGAGTCAGCACGGTCGCGGTGCCGTTCAGATTCGCGAAAAACTCCATTTCATCGGGCCTCATCGTCGTAAGCGGCACGTCACCGCCCATCACGCCGGCGCCCGCCAGACGAACCTCGTTGCAGAGTACGTCCATGGCGAGCCGTAGTTCTTGATTGCTCACCATAGCCGACTGCTGCGCATGAAACCGCCCTCCATATGCCGAGAACATATAAAGAGCCGCGGCTACTGCGACGCCCCCGATCGTCAGCGCCATAAGCAGCTCGATCAGACTGAACCCGCGACACCCCATGTCGACGGTCCGTTGCGAAGGCAGGACCGTTGAACTCTGTCCGCTCACGGCCTGATTCCTCACAATGAAGACGCTCCTACGTAACGTGGATTCGCCACAATCGTCCGCAGTCTGATGGCATGTTCGCGGCCACGGATCGTCGTGAACATGGCCCGCGCTTCGATCGTCGCCAGGCTGGCAAACGCACCCTGCCCACTGCGATTGAACTCCACCGTCCAGAGCAACCGCATATCGCCTTTCGTAAGACTGCCTGTGAAGATACCGTCGCCGGCGATCTCATCGCCTTGCAACCCGTCGTCGTGCATCCTGGATTCCAGCACTCCATCTTGATCCAGGTCGTCCCACAACAGCCCCTCCCATGGGAGGCTACGTTTCGCCTCCAAGCACGATTCAGCGGCGCTCAACGCCCGATTCGCCAGCACGCCTCGCTGCAGCCCTTGTTCCGCCCACTCACACATTCCCATGCCTCCGATCACACCGATGGAAAGAACCACCAACGCCACCATACTCTCCACCAGGGTACACCCGTCGGCTTTCTTCCAACCGTTCCATGGCCGGCCGATCCCTTTCTTCTTCCCGATCATGACAGGACCACCCGCCCGGTCATGCTCACCGTCAGACGATGAGGCGTCTGATTTCGGTCAAAGAGAATGATGGTGGTCGCGGTAGCAGACCGCCCACTGGGCTGGAATACGACCTCAGGACCCGTCGTCATGGAACTGATCACCGTCCCCTTGCGAGAAAAGTCATACCGACGGAGGGGTCCCATGCCGCAGTCCACGCACTCGGTCCGCAACTCCGACCGATCGACGTCTACGACGACCCGGATCCGCTCCCGGCGCACGATCGCCAGCTGACGAGCCATGCGTAACTCCGAGGCTATTTCCGACTCAATCGCGCGGTGTTGATATTTGGCTACCAAGGTCGCCCAACTCGGAAGGCTCACGCCGACCACAATCGCGATCATGGCCGTGACCACGCACAATTCAATGAGACTCACACCACGTTCATTCATAGAAGCTCCTTTTCGTCGGCGCGTAAGGCATTTCCAATTTCTATGCCGTTCGGCTCTATCCAGGCGGCAAGGGCCATCACCGGCACCGCGCAGACGTGAGATCCGCAAACCTATGGAGATGTCGAGAGAATATGGCAGACTGTCAGCGGGAGATGCGGACGGATGGTCACAACCGGCGGAGTGGACACTTCTGAACTGTCACGAATCGGATACAACCGCTCATCCATTCGGATACAGTCAGTCGACAGACGAGTGGCTGCAAATCATTACTGGCAGCCTGTTTACAGGAATTCACTGCGGCAAGTCGAGCAGTGTCCAGTACCAGGTGAACAGCGGCTGATGAAAAAACAAGGCAAGCAGTGATCCGAGTGCGAGGAACGGTCCGAACGGAATATACTGACCGCGACGTAATACTCCAGACATCATCAATCCCCCACCGACCAGCGAGCCCAGAAGTGAGCCCAGCATGATAGCTAACAACACCGGTTGCCAGCCGAGGAAGGCCCCCACCATAGCCATGAGTTTGATGTCACCGCCGCCCATCCCTTCCTTTCCGAAGAGATAGGGGCTGATCCACGCGAGAAACCACAGAATCCCCCCTCCTACGAGGAGGCCCAGCAACGAGTCGACGACACTGATGGGAAGGACAATGGCGGCACAGAGCAGCCCAGCCACGATACCCGGCAGCGTGACGACATCCGGAATCATGGTGTGCGAGAGGTCCGTGCCGGTGATCACGATGAGGCCCGAAGTCAGCAAGGCATAGGCCCAGGCCTCCGCTGTAAACCCGAACCACCAGAACAGCAGGACGTAGGCCGACGCGGTCACCGCTTCCACCACCGGGTATTGAGGCGAGATGGTGACTTCGCAGACGCGGCATCGCCCCCGAAGCCATAGGTAGCTCGCAATCGGAATGTTGTCGTAGTAAGCGATTCCCTGCCTACATGAAGGGCATGACGAAGCCGGCCACGCGACCGACTCTCCACGAGGCAATCGATAGATACAGACATTGAGGAAACTGCCGATCACGGCTCCAAACAGAAATATGATCAGATACGACGTCATTTCCGTTCCTGACGGCCCCGTTTCACACGCCGACGGCATGGGCGGCATATAACATATGTATAATTGCCTACTAGTTTTTCACCATTCTCACGACTATATTTTCTCCGGCGCCCTATTTGCAAAAGCTAGGAGAACTGCGTATAATTCGTACGTACTCTGACGCCGAACGTCGCAGAGCTCACCCGAACGGTTGGACGGATTCGTAGCGGAGCCAGATGCACATGACCACAACGGGCAAGACCATCAAGAGCCGAAAAAAACTCTCCCCATTGGACGTCGCCCCTTCGCTGCCCAAGCGGCGGCCGGAAACGCTCACCACCCGGGAGCAGGAAATTCTCGAACTGATCTGGACCGGGTTCAAGAACAAGGAAATCGCCCAGCGCTTGAAAATCAGCGTGAAGACGGTGGAAGCGCATCGAGCAAACATGATGAAGAAAATCCGCGTCTCCAACACCGCTCAGCTGCTGAAGGCCGCAATCCAAGGCAAGCTGCTGCGCCTGCGGTAGCCTCCCTTTCGAACTCAGGCTCGCTCCCCCCCAGGCTGGTTCTCTCGTCGCTGACGCAGGGCTTCATACAGAATGACCGCCGTCGCTGCCGAGACGTTCAGCGAACCGACGTGCCCCATCATGGGAATGCGAGCGGCATCGTCGCAGGCGTTCAACACTGACGGGCGTACCCCCTGCCCTTCCCCCCCCAACACCAGCGCAACCGGCCCACGGAGGTCCAACATCGTGTAAAGCTTGGGGGCTTCGGCGGCTAAGGCATAGACCCACAGGCCCTCGGCTTGCAACCGCTCGATCAAGCGGGTCAAGTTGGTCACGCGCCCCACCGGAATGTAATCGACCGCACCGGCTGAAGCCTTTGCAACGACACTGGTCAGACCGACGGCCCGTCGCTCGGGAATGAACAGGCCCTGAGCACCAGAAGCTTCAGCCGTACGCAGGATCGCGCCGAGATTGTGCGGATCTTCGACGCCATCCAGCAAAACCAGAAGCGGCACCTGCCCCTCCGCTTTCGCTCGTTCCAGAATGGCACCCGGCTCCGCATAGGCCTTGGCCGCCGCCACTCCGACAACCCCTTGATGGCGGCCGGCAGGCACCAAACGATCGAACGCCGACCGTGGCTCAAGATGCACGGGCACCCGCTTCTCCCTCGCGAGCTGGACAATGTCCCGGAATTGCCGATCGGTCCCCAACACCAGCAGCCGCTGCAGAGGCCTGCCGCCTGCTCTCAACGCTTCCCGAACGGCATGGAGGCCGTAGATCAATTCCGGGCCGTTATCGTTTCCATCGACTCGTGCCATCAGGCCGATCCTCGATCGTGATGCCGAAGGACGCCAATTCCGCCCTGATCCGATCGGCGCGGCCATAGTCTTTCGCTTTCTTGGCCTCGATCCGCGCCGCGATTTGCGCTGCAATGTCTTCGTCCGACAGGGTCATGTGCCCTTCCGCACCCTGTCCATCCGGCGTTTGCGGAACCTGACTCTTAAATTGCCAGTTGGGCATCTGCAACAGCCCCAACACATCACCTAGCTTGCAAAACTCTTGGCGGACCGCCGATCGCGCCTCTTCTCCCACCCCCGCCTCAAGGCACCTGTTCGCCTCCCCACGCAGCTTCTGGAGAGCCGCCACCGCCGCAGGGGTGTTCAGATCATCTTCCATCGCCTCCACGAACTCCTGTCGCAACCGCACGATTTCTTTCTGCAGCTGGTTATCGGCAGCCCCTTGGGCCGGAGTCGACTCCTTCAGCCGCTCGAACAGGTCGTAGAATCCATTCAAGGCAGACTTGGCTTCCCGCAGACTTTGATCCGAAAATTCCAGCGGACTCCGGTAATGCGTGGAGAGGAGGAAGTACCGCAGTATTTCGCCGGTAATTGCCTCAGGCCATTCGGATTGCTTGAGGATGTCGCGAATCGTGAAGAAATTCCCCAACGACTTAGACATCTTTTCCTGATTGGTCTGCACGAATCCATTGTGAACCCAATAACGTGCGAACTCTTTTCCTGTGGCTCCGCACGACTGGGCAATCTCATTTTCATGGTGCGGAAAAATCAAATCCATGCCGCCGCCATGGATATCGAATGTGTCACCGAGATGCCGCATAGCCATGGCCGAGCATTCGATGTGCCAGCCTGGCCGTCCCGGCCCCCAGGGACTGTCCCAAGCCGGCTCCCCGGGTTTGCTGCCCTTCCAGAGTGCAAAATCCATCGGATGCCGTTTGCGTTCATCCACATCCACTCGTGCCCCCGCTTGCAAATCCTCCAGTTTGCGTTTGGACAGTCGACCATACATCGGATAACGATCGACCTGGAAATACACGTCCCCATCGACCCGATAGGCCAGGCCCTTCGATACCAAGCGGTCGACCAGGGCGACAATGTCGCCGATGTGTTCGGTTGCTCGCGGCTCCACCGTGGCCCGGCGCACGCCAAGCTTGCCCATATCCTCATAGTACGCGTCGATATAGGTGGCCGTGATCCGGTCGCAGCTGACCCCCTGCTCGTTGGCCCGCTTGATGATCTTGTCATCCACATCAGTGAAGTTCTTCGCGAATTCGACGGCATACCCGGCATATTCCAAAAATCGTCGGAGGACATCGAACACGAGGGCGCTTCGGGCATGCCCCAGATGACAGTAATCATAGACCGTGACGCCACAAACGTACATGCGCACTCTTCCGGGCACCAGAGGTTCAAATTGGTCCTTGTTTCCAGTCAACGTATTGTAGAGACGCAACATGATGAACGGTTACTCCATGGAGGTTCGGCGCCTCGGCCAGTGCGACCATAGGAAGTACCCAAGCCCGGCAGCCAGGACCAGTCCGATCGCCAGATCGGCGTGATGAAAGTATTCCCGCAACTGATTCCAGTGCTCACCCATTTTGAGCCCCACGTAGGCGAGTGCATAACACCAGGGCACGGCACCGATGAAGGAAAAGACTACGAACTTCGTCACATTCATCCGAGCGATTCCTGCCGGCAGCGAGATGAAGGTTCGCACGACCGGCAGGAGGCGACTGACCAGCACCGCCGCGTCTCCATGTTTCGTAAACCACCGATCGGCCATTTCCAAATCATGCTGAGAGATCAGGAAATACCGGCCGTAGCGCTCCACGAAGGGACGCCCCCCCCACACGCCGACATAATAGGCCACCAGTGACCCCAACACGTTGCCGATCGCCCCGGCCAGCGTCACTCCGACCATCGAGAATTGGCCGGTCGACACCAAGTAGCCGGAGAAGGGCATGATGATTTCGCTGGGCAGTGGAATGCAGGCACTCTCAATCGCCATGGTAATGGCAATGCCGGTGTAACCAAAGGCCGAAATCGTCGCGATGACGAATCGGCCGAGTTGCTCGATCAGCCATTCGATGAGGCCGGTCATGCGCGTCCTCTCTTTCGCACCTTTCGAGTGGTGGCCCGGCGACGCACAGGCGGCCGCGACAGGGCCGATTCCCACCGTTTGAAGCGATCCAGCACGCCGTAATGCGTCGTGTCGAGATGAATCGGCGTGACCGACACCATCCGCCGCGCCAAGGCCTCATGGTCGGCATTCTCCCGGCGACCCCATGATTGGCGGGTTCCGGCGATCCAATAATATGTACGTCCTCTAGGGTCGACTTTTTCCACGATGGGATTTTCAAATCGACGCCGACTCAGGCACGTGATCTTGACCCCCTTGATCATCCCCAGTGACCGGTTCGGAATATTCACATTGAGAATGGTTTCCGGCGGCAATCCCTCCGTAAGAACTTCTTGGGCTACCCGTGCCGCATAGAGAGCCCCCACCTCGAAGCGAAAGGTCTCGTCGCCTTCCTGTGAAACGGCCATGGAAGGGACGCCCAAGATTGCTCCCTCCAGCGCAGCCGACACGGTGCCTGAGTACATGACGTCATCCCCAAGGTTGACACCGCGGTTGATGCCGGACACGATCAGGGCAGGCGACGCCGGCAAAACCTTGACCAACGCCAAGTTGACGCAGTCCACAGGCGTCCCGTTCACCGCAAAGACGCGCGGGGCGAGCTTGGTAATCCGAAGCGGTTTATGCAGGGTCACGGCATGCCCCACCGCCGTTCGCTCACGATCAGGTGCCACTACCCACACATCCCCGAGCGCACGAAGCGCGCCTGCCACCGCATGGAGGCCCGGGGAGGTGATACCGTCATCGTTGGTCACCAGGATGCGCGGACGTGCCACAATCGCTTCTCCTCTCGAGAACATTGTGAGAACGGGACTTCGGCGGGGTAGGGCTGAGGGAGGGAGGACGGAACCGATTGCGGAACCTCATCATGTCGATGGTCGGGGCGGCGGGATTTGAACCCACGACCACTCGCACCCCAAGCGAGTGCGCTACCAGGCTGCGCTACGCCCCGACATACACGACATCGATGTACCTGCGTGGTGAGGACGCAGCCGCCCGCATCACTGGAACGGTTCAAGACGGATATGAGTCGATCAACCGAATGATCGCCTGGAGATCTCCCCTAACGCGTTGCGCCAGCTCTTTCCGTGAACCGCGCTTCTGGTTGACCCGGCCTCGACGGGCCCAGTACCGTTTCACTCCGGCCAGCGTATGCCCCTCATCATAGAGCATCCGCTTGATCTCCAGCACCGTCTCCACATCTCGTTGCACATACAGTCGCTGATTCCCGCGACTCTTCCGTGGTTTTAAGAAACTGAACTCCGACTCCCAAAACCGCAGGACATACGCGGGCAATTTGGCAATCTTGCTGACTTCTCCGATCTTATAAAAAACCTTACTTCCCAGTCTGGGATCATTCCCCATGACCGGTCCTCATGCTGCGGTGACTCGTGGCAAGGTGGCAACTAGGAATTGACGTACTTCTTAAAGACCTGACTGGGCCGAAAGGTCACCACTCGACGAGGAGTGATCCCGATCTCTTCACCCGTGCGGGGGTTCCGTCCCTTGCGGGCTCCTTTGCTCCGAACCACGAAATTTCCAAATCCGGCGATCTTGACCGCATCGCCTTTCTGCAACACTTCCTTCAGCAGGTTGAGTACGAGCTCGACGATATCAGCCGCATCGTTCTTGGACACGCCAACCTGTTTGAAGATTTCGTTCGCAATATCCGCCTTTCTCATGCCTCTCCCCCCGCCGTCCACTAGAGTCGTTCCTTAGGAAGTCTTTCTTGGTGTCGAGCGTCCAAGAAAAGAATTTTCCCATAAGTTACGTGAGGTTACCTGCCCTGTCAAGGACTATGTGCACCTCTCGGGGGTCGAGACCTACCGATCCGCGAGCAACAATTTATACTCAATACTGTCAGCCAAGGCCTGCCAGCTGGCCTCCATAATGTTCTCCGACACGCCGACTGTTCCCCATTTCTCTTTATGATCACCCGATTCGATCAGGACCCGCACCTTGGATTCTGTCCCTTCGCTGGCAGACAACACCCGCACCTTGTAATCCAGCAGCTTCACCTCGCGAAGTTGCGGATAAAACTTTTCCAACGCCTTTCGCAGCGCATGGTCGAGTGCGTTCACAGGGCCGGTCCCGACGGCGGCTGTGTGTTCCACGACATGACCCACCTTCACCATCACGGTCGCTTCCGACAACAACAGCCCCTGTTCCTGCTTCTTCTCCACGATGACCCGAAAGCCCAGCAACTCAAACGACGGACGATGATGACCCATCGCCTTGCGCATCAACAGTTCGAACGAGCCTTCCGCGCCTTCGAACTGATAGCCCTGACTTTCTCGCTCCTTCAGCGTTTCAACCAGCTCCTGAAGCTTCGCGTGATTCTTGTCCAGGGAAATACCGTAGGCCTCCACCTTTTGGAGCAGTCCGCTCCGTCCCGCATAATCCGAAACGAGAATTCTTCGGCGGTTCCCGACTTCTTCCGGGTCGATGTGCTCATAGGTGGCGGCGTTCTTCAACACCGCATGGATATGCACCCCACCCTTGTGTGCGAACGCCGCATCCCCCACGTACGGCTGGTGCTTGTTGGGCATCAAATTGGCGATTTCCGTGACAAACCCCGAGACATCCTTGAGACGCGTAAGATTTTTCCCCAGCGCAGGACGCTGCATCTTCAGTTGCAAGTTGGGGATGATCGAACACAGGTTGGCGTTCCCGCAGCGTTCGCCGATGCCGTTGATCGTTCCTTGGACCTGCAGGATGCCGGATTCGACCGCCACAAGCGAATTGGCGACGGCCATTTCGCTGTCATTGTGTGCGTGAATCCCCAGCGGCACCGGGCACTCCTGCTTGACCACGCGACAGATTTCGCGAATTTCCCACGGCATGGTGCCGCCGTTGGTATCGCACAGGACCACGCGCTCGGCTCCACCGGCGATGGCTCGCCGTATGGTCTGCAGGGCGTACTCCGGGTTGGCCTTATAGCCGTCGAAGAAATGCTCGGCGTCATAGAAAACGCGGCGCCCCTTCGAACGCAAATAATGAATGGAGTCCTCAATCAATTCCAGATTCTTGGCGAGCGAGATGTTCAGTGCATCCGTTACCTGAAACGACCAGCTCTTGCCGAACAGCGTAATGGTCTGCATCTCGGACGCAAGCAACGCCTGGAGGTTTCTGTCCTGGCGAACCGGGTTGCTGGCCTTCCGCGTCGAGCCGAACGCGACCACCGTCGCATGACGAAATGGCAGGGTTTTGATCTGTCGAAAGAATTCGATGTCCTTGGGATTGGCGCCCGGCCATCCCCCCTCGATGTACTGTACGCCAAGATCATCCAGTTGCTGCGCGATACGGATCTTGTCTTCGACGGAGAAACTTACGTCTTCCGCCTGAGCACCGTCGCGCAACGTCGTGTCGTAAATTTCGAGCGTGGCAGTCTGCGCAGCCGTTAAGGTCGGTACGGTGACAGGCTCGGCTTTGGGAGGCCGTTGTTTCGTACGCCGGGTGGTCATGAGTGTACTGAGCGTATCAGGGATGCGGTCGAACTGTCGAGACTAGCCCAACGCAGGAGCCGACACCCGATCAAGCCCGAATGCCGTATGGAGCGTCCGCATCGCCAACTCCAGATATTTTTCCTCGATCACGCAGGAGATTTTGATCTCCGACGTACTGATCATCATGATGTTGACGCCTTCGCGGGACAACACCTCGAACATTTTTGCCGCCACGCCGGAGTGAGAGCGCATCCCCACGCCGATCAATGAAACTTTGGCGATGGCTTCCGTGACCGCCACCGACCGAGCACCAACTTCCTGCGCCAACTGCTGTACGAGGTCGACGGCCTTGCGCAAGTCCGGCTTGGGGACCGTGAACGAGATGTCCGTCATGGAGGCCTGACTCACGTTCTGGATGATCATGTCGACCACGATGTTGGCTGCGGCCACCGCGCCGAACACCCGCGCGGCGATGCCCGGACGATCCGGCACGCCGACAATCGTAATCTTGGCCTGATTACGGTCGCCCGTGACCCCGGATACCATGACCCCTTCCATATCGGCATCTTCACGTGTCACGAGCGTT
Source organism: Nitrospira sp. (assembly GCA_015709715.1). Lineage (NCBI taxonomy): Bacteria > Pseudomonadati > Nitrospirota > Nitrospiria > Nitrospirales > Nitrospiraceae > Nitrospira > Nitrospira sp. Next base: position 2,574,159 of record CP054184.1, on the reverse strand, counting down.
CCCTTTCCTTCCTTGAAACTCGAATTGACCTCGACCGGCACCGCATACTTGGCCGCAAACTCCACCGATCGGCTCTGTAATACTTTGGCCCCGAGGCTCGCCATCTCGAGCATCTCTTCATAAGAAATCTTCTCGAGGCGCCGCGCGGCAGGCACGATATTCGGATCGGCCGTGTAGACGCCGTCCACATCCGTGTAAATGATGCATCGATCGGCCTTCAATGCCGCCGCAAGGGCGACCGCAGTCAAATCCGACCCGCCGCGCCCCAGGGTGGTCACATCCGAACTGGCATTAATGCCCTGGAACCCGGCCACGACAGGCACAATACCTTCCGCCAACGCATTCCGAATACGATCGGCGGTCACGCGGGAAATTCTGGCTTTGGTATGGGCGCTGTCGGTATGGATGCCGACCTGCCGACCGGTAAAGGAGCGGGCGTTCACTCCGCGCCCACGCAAGTCCATGGCCAACAGCGCAATGGTCACCCGCTCCCCTGTCGAGAGCAGCATGTCCATTTCACGCTCGTCGGGCGTGCCGGTGACCTCATGGGCCAGCTTGATGAGCCGATCCGTCTCACCGCTCATCGCCGACAGCACAACTACCACACCATGGCCGTCTTTGTGGGCCCGCTCAACCCGCTCGGCCACCCGGTGAATCCGTTCGATAGTTCCGACGGAGGTCCCGCCGTATTTCTGAACGATCAATGCCACGACCGTTAGGCTCCGCGAGGAAACAGGCGCGCCAACAATTTGGTCGCATCGCGCGGCCCCGCTCCGGAAGCCGACGCGTCTCGTTCATGGAATCGCTTACCGGCCTCCGCTTGAGCCGGGGCCACCTTATCGCACAGGGCGTAGAGAATCGGCGGAACGTCCGATCCCTTGGCCTTCGCCAAACCGGGATCACAGACCAGCAAAAGTCGGTAAGACGGATGGGCGGCCAAGGCCGTAAGTATCGGCCCCACGACCGCTGCATCGAACCGTTCGATCGCTCGCACCTTGTCCTGCACATCAGGGGCATGGAGCACGTCATCGGAAAGTCCCGCATGAAGATAGACGAAATCCTTCCGCCCCAGCTCTCGCTCTGCCGCCTCGACGCAGGCCGAAAATTTTTCCGCTTCCGTCATGTCATGGCTCGGAAGTTCCACCGGCTCCAACCCAGCACAGACACCGGCTCCCCGGTGGACATCGCTGAACGCTACGACCGCGCCGGTCACCTCATACCGCTCCGGAAGCGGCGGCCAGAGGGATGCGCGCCCCTGCCCCCAGAGCCACAGACAATTCGCCGGTTTCAACCCTTCCTGTTCCCGTTCGTCGTTGACCGGATGACCCCGCAGGATAAACAGCGAGGCATCCATGATCTTGCGCAAGACATCAGCCCCGTCGCCGCCGGGCAGCGCATCGGCAATCGACGCGCCGACCAATTGCTGCGGATCGACGCAGAGGGAACGGGCTTTCCCCCCGACCCACACCATCAAATGCCGATGGCCCGAGCCGGGATAGAACTGAATCGATTCCGAACCGAGTTGCTCGTTGACCGCCTCCAATAACTCACGCGCCTGCTCTGTCTCAATCAGACCGGCTGTGGCATCGTCCATCACTACATGCGGCCCTAATTTCTTGATATCGGCAACGCGATCCTTCGAACCGGCCGTGTGTTCGCCCCGCACCGTCACCATCGTGCAGCGAAAGACCACATCCTGCTCGCCGACCGTCACGCCCAATCCGGCGGCTTCCAGCGGACCAGGTCCCGGATAGTATTTCCGGGGATCATATCCTAGGATAGCCACGCTTGTAACTTCGCTCGCCGCCGGACCCGTATCAAACGGGAAACTCAGCAGCCCGAATTCTCCGCTCTGCGCAATCCGATCCAGGTGTGGCGTCGCAGCCGCCTCCAGCGGCGTTTTTCCGCCGAGTTCAGAACAGGGAATATCAGCCATGCCGTCGGCATGGAGAATGACGTATTTCATGCGATGGTCTCGAGATAATCACACATCAAGGAGGCGGGCCACATCATCGCGGGTGGCTTTTACCGTTTTAGGCTGACGCGAAATGCTGATCGCCGTATCGGCATCTTTTAGACCATGGCCTGTCAACGTGCAGACGACTGTGACACCTTCTTTCAACAAGCCGGCCTGGCTCATCTTGATGACACCGGCCACCGACGTTGCGGACGCCGGCTCGCAAAACACTCCTTCTTCGCTTGCCACCAGCGCATAGGCGTGGAGAATCTCTTCGTCGGTCACCATATCGATGGCCCCCGAGGACTCCCGCACGGCTGTCAACGCCGATTGCCAGCTGGCCGGATTGCCGATACGGATGGCGGTGGCGACAGTCTGCGGAGCCTCCACCACGTGCCCCAACACGATCGGGGCCGCTCCCGCAGCCTGGAACCCCATCATCTGCGGGACACGCGTCGTCTGATTCGCAGCGCGATATTCCTTATAACCGCTCCAGTAGGCGGTAATATTACCCGCATTGCCCACAGGAAGTACATGCAGGGTCGGCGCATCGCCCAGATCGTCACAGATCTCCATGGCCGCCGTTTTTTGCCCTTCGATGCGGAACGGGTTCAACGAATTGACCAGTTCCACCGGATAGGTGGCCGACAACTCCTTGACGATGGTCAACGCTTGATCGAAATTCCCTTCCACCTGGATGACCGTCGCCTGGTGCATCATCGCCTGCGACAATTTACCCAAGGCGATCTTCCCGGCAGGAATCAAGACGTACACTGCGAGTCCGGCGCGCGCCCCATAGGCCGCCGCCGAGGCCGACGTGTTCCCCGTCGAGGCACAAATCACCGCTCGAGCACCGCCCTCCAAGGCCTTCGAGATCGCCAGGGTCATGCCGCGATCCTTGAAAGACCCGGTGGGGTTCATCCCCTCGTACTTGAGATAGAGATCGATACCGGGGGCGATTTTCTTCGCCAGTCGTGCGGCCCGGATCAACGGCGTATTGCCCTCGCCCAAGGTCACGACGGGAGTGTGAACGGTGACCGGAAGGAACTTCCGGTACTCTTCGATGATGCCGCGCCAGCGAATCATGACCTCGTCACCAATCTGCGGTCTTCAGAGGACCGATGCTCCGCATCATTCGTCACGCCCCTCCACCCTGATGAGCGTCGTGGGTTCCGAAATGTAGGGCATGGTGTTGATCTCTTTCAAGGCCCGTTGAATATCCCGTTCTTTCGCCATGTGCGTCATGATGACGACTGGCACCGTTTGTCCCTCCTTCCGACCTTGCTGCAGCACGGAAGAGATGCTGATACCGCAGCGCCCCAACACCCCGGCAATCTGCGACAACACACCCGGTCGATCCAAGACCATGAAGCGAATGTAGTAGAGCGAGGTGATCTCTTCCATCGGACGCATCCGCAAGGGCCGCCGTTGATCCGGCTGAAACGAGGCGGGAGGAACACGGCCGCTGGCGTTCTTCAGCATGTTACGCGCAATGGACATGACATCGCTGACGACGGCACTGCCTGTCGGCATGGACCCGGCCCCGCGCCCATATAACACGACGTCTTCGACGGCATCCCCGACCAATTGGATGGCATTGTAGACCCCGTCGACCTTGGCAATCTGAGAGGCAGACGGCACCATCGTGGGATGCACGCGCGCTTCGATCTCACCGTCGGAATACTTTGCGATCGCCAACAACTTGATCGTAAAACCGAACTCCTTAGCATAGGCAATATCGAGCGGGGTCAGTCCGGTAATGCCCTCCGTGTACACTTCCTTGAAATTCACGGGTGTCCCATAGGCCAGGCTCACCATAATGGTCAGCTTGTGTGCGGAATCGATGCCGGCGACGTCGAACGTCGGATCAGCCTCCGCGTACCCGGCTCGTTTCGCTTCTTCCAATACCACATCGAACCGCTGACCCTCGCTGGTCATCCGGCTGAGGATATAGTTGGACGTGCCGTTGATGATGCCGTAGATGGATTGAATGTTGTTTGCCGCCAATCCCTCCATCAAGGCCCGAATCACGGGAATCCCGCCGCCGACGCTGGCTTCAAACCCAAGATCGACACCCTGCCGAGAAGCCACCGCAAAAATGTCTTCCCCATGCACCGCCAACAAGGCCTTGTTCGCAGTGACGACGTGTTTGCCCCGCTGCACCGCGTCCAGAATGACGCGCTTGGCTGCGTCATAGCCGCCCATCAACTCGATGACGATGTCGACCTGAGGATCGCTCAGAATCTGTTGGAGGTCAGTGGTCAAAACCCCGGGGGACAACGGCACCCCGCGGTCCCGCGTGATATCCAGATCCGCAATGCGCACCAGTTTGATCGGCACTCCCACGCGCCGACGGATCAACTCGGCATTCTCGATCAAGATACGGGCGACACCCGTACCGACCGTCCCGAAGCCGATCATCCCCACTCCGATTTCGCGTGTCATACGTCCTGCTCGTCCAACTTCAACGCCTTGCGAATCCCGCGCAGGGCCTGCCGCGTCCGATGCTCATTCTCCACCAGCGCGAACCGCACGAACTCATCTCCGCCTTCTCCGAAACCGATCCCGGGAGACACGGCCACCTTGGCCTCTTTCAGCAACAACTTGGAGAACTCCAGAGACCCCATGTGTCGATAGGGATCCGGAATACGCGCCCACACAAACATGGTCGCACGCGGCAAGGGCACCGACCAGCCGATGCGATTGAGCCCGTTCACCAGCACATTGCGGCGACTTTGATAACGCTGCACCACTTCCTTCACGCAATCTTGAGGGCCGTTCAGTGCGACAGTGCTGGCGATTTGAATCGGCTGGAAAATCCCGTAATCGAGATAACTCTTGATCTTGGCCAACGCCCCAACCACCTCGCGATTACCGACGCAGAAGCCCACCCGCCACCCCGGCATGTTGTACGCCTTGGACAGGGTGTAAAATTCCACGCCGACATCTTTCGCCTCGGGTACTTGCAGAAAACTCGGCGCCTTATATCCGTCGAAGGCGATGTCCGCATAGGCCAAATCGTGGATCACGATCACGTCATGTTCTTTCGCAAATGCGACGATCTTTTTGAAGAACTCCAGATCGACCACCGCGGTCGTCGGATTGTGCGGGAAGTTGATCACTAAGATGCGCGGCCGGGGGAGGGTTTGGCGGTAGACCCTCAAAAGATCGTCGAAAAAGTCGCTGTCCTGACGCAGTTCGATCCCTCGCACCTCCCCACCGGCGATGATGAAGCTGTACATATGGATGGGATAGGTCGGCGTCGGTGTCAGGACCACGTCACCGGGACCGATGGTCGCCAAGGCCAGGTGCGCGATCCCTTCTTTGGAACCGATGGTGACGATCGCCTCAGTCTCAGGGTCCAGGTCGACATCGTAGTTGCGCTTGTACCAGCCCGTGATGGCATGACGAAGTTTCGTGATTCCGCGCGAGGCCGAATAGCGATGGTTCTTCGCCTTCTTCGACGCCTCAATGAGTTTATCGACGATATGACCAGGAGTAGGCTGGTCCGGGTTACCCATTCCGAAGTCGATGATGTCTTCACCTCGCTGCCGCGCCTCGAGCTTCAGGGTTTGTACTTGCGCGAAGACGTACGGAGGGAGTCTCTTGATTCGGTAAAAACCGTCTCCGATTGCCATGGATGCGTCTGACTCCTAAGGGCGGGGTCTAATTGCAACAGGTTACGTCGTCATCGTTCTGGAAGGGCCGTATTGTAATGGAGCCCTCAGAACGAGTCAATTTCGCCACGATCATGAAGAGTTGAAATGGGCCTGCGATCAGCCCGCTTGCTCGCGCCCGCCCGATTCTGTTAATAATGCCTCAGCGACGGGCAAATTGTCTATGAATTTCCAATGGTTCTGAAACTTTTCCCAATGAAACTGCGGGACGACTCGGAGGTGTGATGGCTCGACTGGGAGTGAATATCGATCACGTGGCAACCCTCCGCCAAGCGCGAGGCGGCAATGATCCCGATCCGTTGAGTGCGGCCCTGTTGGTCGAATTGGCCGGCGCGGACGGATTGGTGGTGCACCTGCGCGAAGACCGGCGGCATATCCAAGATCGCGACCTGACCATGCTGCGGGAAATCGTGCGCACCAAGCTTGACCTCGAAATGGCCGCCGACGAGGCCATGGCCAAGATCGCCTTGAACGTCAAACCGGACCTGGTGACGCTGGTGCCCGAACGACGCCAGGAATTGACGACAGAAGGCGGGCTGGACATCGTCACCCATCGTGAGCGCGTGCAAAAAATCGTGGACTTGCTGCGTGACGGAGGCATTCCCACCAGCCTATTCGTTGAACCCAGCCTCGAGCAAATCAAGGCGGCCCACAAGATCGGCGCGGCCTATGTCGAACTCCACACCGGTCGTTACGCCAACGCCAAGCGCTCAAAAGAAGAAGACGAGGAATTCGAAGCGATCACCCAGGCCGCCAAATTGGCCTACAAGCTCGGCCTCGGCGTCAATGCCGGCCACGGTCTCACCTATCGCAATGTTAAACGCCTGGCTCGATTGCCGGAAATCGTCGAGTTCAACATCGGCCACAGCATCATCTCCCGTGCTGTACTGGTCGGAATAGTCCAGGCGGTCCGCGAAATGAAAGAATTGGTCGCCTGACACGTGAGCGGCACCGACATGATTCCCATTGTCACCGCAGAGCAGATGCGCACCTTGGACCGCCGGACGATCACCGAAGCCCAGGTGCCCGGGCTCACGCTGATGGAGCGAGCCGGCACCGGTGTGGTGGCGCACCTTGAGCAACGGTATGGGTCCCCGGCCGGAAAAGTGGTGACCATTGTCTGTGGGAAAGGCAATAACGGCGGCGACGGATTCGTAATCGGCCGCCTCCTGAAACGAAAGAAAGCCAAGGTCCATGTACTACTGCTCGTCTCCCCTCAGGATCTGGCGAGGGACGCGAAAACTATGTATCAGCGATTTCTCAGGAGTGCCGGACCTTCAGCCGTGACACGCCCGACCGGTTCCGATACGATGCGGCGCCGCTTGGAAAGCAGTGAGCTCATAGTGGATGCCATTCTAGGCACCGGACTGTCGACGCCCGTCACGGGCCTCTATTTCGATGTGATCGAAGCCATCAATACAGCCGGCCGTCCCACCATCGCAGTCGATCTTCCATCCGGCTTACAGGCTGATACGGGAGCCGTCATGGGAACTGCTGTCCGCGCAAACCTCACGGTCACACTCGGACTGCCCAAGCTGGGCCTATACTGCGGGGCCGGCATTGAGCACGCGGGAGCAGTCCGGCTCGTTAATATCGGCATTCCTTCCTCCTTCGTCGACGCTGTCGGCTCCCGTGTCATGCTCATCAGTGGCACCTTCGCGCGCGCCGCGCTCCCCGCCAGGCATCTGACGGCCCATAAGGGAACCTACGGCCACCTCGGGCTCGTGGCCGGCTCGGTCGGGAAGACCGGTGCCGCGGCCATGGCAGCCACCGCCGCCCTGCGTGTAGGTACGGGATTGGTCACCGTTGCAGTCCCTTCGAGCGTCAACGATATACTCGAAGCAAAACTCCTGGAAGCTATGACATGGCCGATGCCGGAAACCAAGGCTCGCACCTTCGCGCGGTCCGGCTTGGACCGGCTGCTGACCTTTGCAGGTACCCGGGATGCGATCGCTCTTGGTCCTGGTCTCACGACCCACCCGGAAACCGTCGATCTGGTGCAGGAGTTCATTAAACGTGTCGATCAGCCCTGCGTGTTGGACGCGGATGCGCTTAATGCCCTGGCCGGGAAGGCCTCGCTGCTGACCGAGTGTAAGCATCCCCCCATAATCACCCCTCACCCCGGAGAAATGGCTCGGTTGGAAGCGGAAGCGACGACGCAATCCGTCAATCAGGACCGCTTGGGAACGGCCGTTCGCTTCGCGCACGAGCGTGGCGTCTTCGTGGTGCTCAAGGGCGCACGGACGGTCATCGCACGCCCGGATGGTATGGCAGCGATCTGTCCAACCGGGAATCCAGGGATGGCCACGGCCGGTACCGGCGATGTCTTGACCGGCATGGTGGGCGGGCTGTTGGCCCAAGGGGTCGGCCCGTGGGAGGCCGCCTGCGCCGCGACCTATCTCCACGGCCTCGCGGGAGATCGCGCCGCCGCCGACCTGGGACAACCCGGCATGATCGCGGGAGACGTAATCCACCACCTACCCCATGCCCTCACATCCCTCACGCAATCGTAGAGCGACGCGGGTCTCATCGACCGGTCAACCAAAACCGGTCCGCGGCCCTGCTGAAAAGCCGTGGCAACTGCGGCTCCCATCCCCGCAACAGACCCGTCGTTTGGGAACCTGGATCGGCAAACTGGCCACAGGGGGCGAAATCTTAGCCCTCTTCGGTGAGCTAGGAGCGGGTAAAACGACGCTCGTGAAGGGCATCGCGGCCGGACTACGGGCCGAACCGACGGCCGTGAGCAGTCCCACTTTCACCTTGATCCACGAATACCGCGGACGCCTTCGCCTGGTTCATGCCGACCTCTATCGCCTGGCGGCCGAGCAGCTCGAAGATACCGGCCTCGACGATTATTTGGATGAACAGACCGTGACAGCCGTCGAATGGGCCGATCGGTGGGGCTGGAGCCTTCCGACGGACCGGTTGGAAATTCACCTGGCTCATCAGGGCGCGGCAGGACGACGCGCCAGCCTGATCGCCATCGGCCCTTCTGCGCAAGAGCTGCTGGCAGCCCTGCATGCTCGCTGGACCGCCGCCACGCCCCCTAGAGGGGCCGGGCAAACCCGTGTACAATTGCGGCGCCAGAGGAGGACTGAACGGTGATTCGGTTGATATTGGTCGGGCTGCTGCTGCTGCTCTCGCTGTCGTTTTTTCTGCAGAACCAGGAGCAGGAAGTTACGCTGCGTTACTTCTTCGGCCTTCGATCCGCCTCCACATTGATCTACAAGCCCATTCTGGCCGCGTTCGGGGTCGGCCTGCTCGTCACGGGCATCCTGCTGTTTCCCGCATGGGTGCGAGGCCGCATCGAGTTACGCCGGAAGACGAAAGCGCTGCAAGAGGCGGAAGTAGACTTGGAGCGCCTCCGACAGGCGCTCGACCGAGCCACGCGCCGGGCCGACATGCCGACCCTCTCGGAAGCCGAAGGAGACGCGACCGATGGGTGACAGCGACGGCACGCCCTTGATGCGGCAGTACCGCGAGATCAAGCAGGCCTACCGAGATGCCATCCTGTTTTTTCGCGTCGGCGACTTCTACGAAATGTTTCAGGAGGACGCCGTCGAAGCCTCCAAACTGCTCTCGATCGCACTGACCTCTCGGGACAAGTCGAGCGAAACACCGATCCCTCTCTGCGGAGTTCCCTATCACGCCGCGACAAACTATATCGCCAAATTGCTGAGCGCGGGCAGAACGGTAGCGCTCTGCGAGCAAGTCGAGGATCCCAAACTCACCAAGGGACTGGTCCGCCGAGAAGTGGTCCGGCTGTATACGCCCGGCACACTGATCGACAGCGAGTTCCTCTCTTCCGCCGAATCCAATCTCCTGACAGCCGTGGTCTCTCGCTCCCAGTCAGCCGGCGGCGGACAACGAGCATGGTCGTTCGGATTGGCGACCCTGGAGCTGTCGACCGGCGAATACTGGGTGAGTGAGTTTCATGGGCCACAAGCAACCACGGCTCTGGTCGACGAACTCATCCGCCTTGAACCGAAAGAACTTCTACTCCCGGAAACCCTCTCACCGGATGAGCGGCGATGGGTGGAGGAGTTGTCCGGACCACGGTGTTGCATGCGACCCACCGCCTGGTTCGACTTGGAAGACGGCCGGACCCGGCTGCAACAACACTTTCGCGTACATTCCCTGGAGGCGTTCGGATGCCACGCACTCCCGCTGGCCATCCAGGCTGGCGCAGCCATTCTACGGTACGTACGGGAAACCCAGCCGACCGCGCCCCTCGACCATATCCGACACATACGCGTACGGCACCACCATGCGGCCATGCACTTGGATAGCGCGACCGTCCGGAATCTGGAATTGGTCAGACCGATAGGCTCCGTGGAAGATCACTCCTCGCACCAACCTCGCACACTGTTGGAGGTAATCGACCGAACCGTCACCGCCATGGGAGGGCGCCTGTTACGCGAGTGGGTGCTTCGTCCGCTGCTCGACTGCGCCGGCATCGAGGCCCGTCTGACCGCAGTCGATGAACTAAAAATCAACCTCGACAGTCGTGTCGCCCTACGGACAGCATTAAGGAGCGTGCAGGATATTTCGCGTCTCTGCAGCCGCATTTCGCTTGGAGCAGCCAATCCACGGGACCTCTTAGCGCTCAAGCTGTCGCTGGCCTCGCTCCCGGCCATCCACGCACTCCTGGCGGCCTTGCGCGCGCCACTCCTGGCCGCGCTCTCAGCGGCATGGGACAATGCCCAGGACCTCTACGAACTGATCGAGCAGGCCCTGGCCCCAGATCCTCCCGTCTCCATTCGCGACGGGAACATTTTCAGAACGGGGTATGACCCCGGCATCGATGAGCTCCGCAAGGCCAGCCGCGAAGGGAAACAATGGATCGCAGAGCTGGAGGCGCGAGAACGCGCCCGAACCGGCGTGGAATCCCTAAAGATCCGTTACAACCAGGTGTTCGGATATTACATCGAGCTGACCAAGGCCAATCTCGGCAAAGTCCCCGCCGACTATATTCGGAAGCAGACGTTGGCCAACGCCGAGCGCTTCATGACGGCGGAACTGAAGGAGCTGGAGGAGCGCGTCACCGGGGCCGAGACCAAGCTCACCGCCCTCGAACAAGAACTCTTTGAAGCATTGCGAGCGCGATTGGCCGGGGAAACCGGGCGCCTACAGGACATCAGTCAGAGGCTCGCCTCCATCGACGTGTTCGCCGCCTTAGCCGAAACAGCAGCGCTCAACCGCTACATCCGGCCCACCATCGATGAAGGCAGCCGGATCGACATTGTGCAAGGCCGGCATCCCGTCGTGGAGCGACTCAACCTAAACGGCGGATTCATCCCCAACGACACGCATCTCGACCTCACCACAAGTCGACTGCACATTCTGACCGGACCGAACATGGCCGGGAAAAGCACCTACCTTCGGCAAACGGCCTTGATCACCCTGCTGGCCCAAATGGGGAGTTTCGTGCCCGCGAAGGAAGCGCATATCGGATTGGTTGACCGCATCTTTACCCGTGTCGGTGCCTCCGACAATCTGGCCGGAGGGCAAAGCACGTTCATGGTGGAAATGACAGAGACCGCACACATTCTCAATTGCGCGACGGCTCGTAGCCTGATTTTGTTGGACGAGATCGGCCGCGGGACGAGCACCTATGACGGATTGAGCATTGCCTGGGCCATCGCGGAATTTATTCAGGACCCCCGGCGTCTCGGGGCTCGCACCCTCTTCGCCACCCATTACCACGAGATGACACAACTGGAGAGTCTCCGAGAGGGAATCGCCAATTATTGCGTGGCCGTACAGGAACGGGACGGTGAAGTCATCTTTCTGCGACGGATCATCCCAGGAGGAGCCGACCGGAGTTACGGCATTCATGTGGCGCAACTAGCCGGGCTTCCTGAGACGGTCATCCAGCGAGCCAAAGCAGTCCTTATTCAGTTGGAATCGTCCAACACTTCCTCTGCTCCGATCACAGATTCTCAGCAGTCGTTGGCTTTCGACGCCACCCTCCCAACACCGCATCCCATTCTGGATGAAGTCCGTCAGATAGACCTGTTTTCCATGACTCCTCTGGATGCCCTCAACCGCCTGGCTTCCCTTCAGCAGCGGCTCCGAGACGAATAAGCACGTTTTTCCCCATAGGGACTATACGGAAGGACCGCAAAGAAAAAGGCGGCACCCCGTGAGGAGTACCGCCTTGTCCCTCAAGATGAAATCTTGAAAAGGCTCAGTGCGCGCCGCCACCCCGATTGTATTGAGCGGTCCAGGGAATCAGGTTGGCCAGCGGCTTGCCGTTCGGCAACAACACGTCGTACTGCATCAACACCTTGTCGCCACCCTTCGGAGAGGTGTTCAATCCCTGCTTAGCGGCGGCGCAGGCGGCGTCCACTTCGGTCTTGCCTTCGCATTCCTTCAAGCGGAGAGACGAGATGCTCTTCGGTTTGCCCATTTCACCGGCATTGTCTTGCAACTTCTTGACGGACGAGATCACACGATGGTTCTGCTCGGTCTCCTGAGCCACGAACTCGACGAGCGTGGTGGGGGATCCTGGAGGAACTTCCTTTGCCGCAGCCGGTCCTGCATGAGGACGCGCCATAGACTTGAGCTGCTCCCACACATTCTTATCCCCAGGATAGAATTTGAGATTCTTTCCCGGATGAATTCTCTGCCAAAATAGATTGCTCTCGGCATTTCCGCCGAATACGGCAATGTTAATCCATACGGCTTCATCATAGGGATCCAAGATAATCACACGCCCCTGCAGTGTGGTGGGCTTGCTCAGGTCACCCCACTCGAACCGCTCTTGGAATGCCTCAATGGCCATCGCATTGGAGGCAAACGCCACCACAAGAGCCACGGCGGCCATGAATGACCACCCTTGCTTTTGAAGCTTCATAATCACATCCTCCTTAAAGAAGACAAAAGATCCTGCATAATATCGACGTGGATATAAATCTTACTTCAAGACCTTGAAGCCGGTGATGGTACGACCATCAAGGGTCACTTCCATCGCCACAAGCTCCTGCGAAGCCTTGATGATCTGGTCCATCAGGTTCTTGTCCTTGACAGCCAACCGGACGGTGGTTGCCGCCTGATGCCACCCAGCGTATGGGTTGTTTTTTTCAGTACCGCCAGTGTACCCCCACGCACAGCAAACGAACAAAGGATCCGGCGGCTTCACATCCATGGAGGTTGAAGATCGGCCACCGCCCTCACCAGAGGCGGGCTCGCCGGTATTCCAATACTGAATACCGAACAAAATCTCTCCATCAGGATTGTCGGCCCACTGCGACCATACTCGGCCTTTTAGGGTGTTGGTAGGCTCACCCTTAAAAAGCTTTCCGCTACCAGTGATGACCTCGCTAACCCCTCCCCCAGCATCATCGGCCGCCACCGAGATTTCGGCGGTCAACAAGCCGACAACGGAGGACACTGCAAGTGCGGCTAGAATTCCGACCCTATTCATAACCCTACCCTCCTTGGAAAAATGATGACCAGAGAACTGTGAATCCCAGTATGCAAAAAAAGAGTTCGAAAAAAACAAAATTCAGAGAACGCGCTAGCAGGAGGAAGTGCGCTCCACACCCCCTTTCTCTCTGCTTACCTTCCCCTGTGATACAGTCGAAAAAATTCTGACTCGGGTAGTGAAAAACGCGGCCATCGTACTGAAATCCAATAACCCTGTCAAGAAAATGTTTTGCCGAACATGCCTCATGGTCTCGCGCAATAAGTCATTACGTTATCAATAGTTTATCGCCACGACTTCGCGCATTCCTTCTTCAACTGCTCGTCCAACCTTGAAACCGTCACTCCATCGCTTTTCACTTCGATCCTCGTTACAAGGCGATGGCTTGCAGACTATTCGTGGCGATCGGTCCCAGCGCCGTCACCGACAGGCACCGTTGATCCAGCAGGCTTTGCGCCACTTCGTGAACTTGTCCTATGGTGACACGATCGATATCGGCCGTGATCTGCTCAAGTGACGCGTGCCCCCCCTGCGCCAGTTCATCCTTCGCCAGCTTACTCATGCGGCTATGGGAGCTTTCAAGGCTGAGCATCAGGCTGCCCTTCATTTGGTTTTTGACCCGGGCTAAATCTTTCCCATCGATGCCACGCGTTCGGAGCTTTTTGAGTTCTCGACAGACGACCTCCACGACGCGCTGGACCTCTTTCGGCCTGGTCCCGGCATACACCGTGAGCATGCCACCGTCGGAGTAGGTCGAGAGGAACGAGTAGATCGAATACACCAACCCCCGCTTTTCACGCACCTCCTGAAACAACCGCGAACTCACACTGCCTCCCAGCACGCCGTTAAGTGCATGCGCAGCGTACCGATCCTTGTGGCCGGCACCGAGGCCTTGTAGGCCAAGGCAGAGATGAACCTGTTCCAATGGTTTGCGCTGCACAAAGACTCCTCCCTTCACCACGGGAGGGCGGCGATCGGGCTTGAGCGCCGATCCTTTATGCGAACCGGAAAAGTAGCGCGCCATCAGCTGTTCGAGCCGCTTCCAGGAAAAATTTCCTGCCACGGCCACCACTGTGCGTTGCGGGTCATAGTGAGAACGGACATAGGCCAACAAATCACTACGGTTGAGCGCCTTGATCCGTGGAGCCTGCCCAAGAATCGGCCGGCCTAGTGGGTGGTTGCCGAGAATATGTTTCATGTGAAGTTCCTGAACCAGGTCCTCCGGATCATCCTGCACCATCCGGATTTCCTCCAGCACCACCTGCTTTTCCTTCTCCACCTCCTTCGACTCGAAGCGAGAACGATAAAACAGATCCGCCAGCAGTTCCAACGCGGTATCCAACTGCTGGTCAAGCACCTTCACATAGAACGTGGTGGTCTCCCTGGTCGTAAAGGCGTTCATCTCGCCCCCTAGGGCATCGATTTCCCGGGAGATCTGCGTCGCCGACCGGCTTCGTGTTCCCTTGAAGAACATATGCTCGAGGAAGTGGGAGAGCCCTTCCTCACCGGGCTGCTCGTCGCGGGAACCGACGTTGACCCAAATCCCGATGGTGACCGACTTCAACGTCGGAATATGTTCGGCCACGATGCGCAGCCGATTGTCGAGCACGATTTTTCGATACACAGTCGGTTATCCCGCCGGCGTCGGCTCGTTCGTCGGCGATCCCGTCGGTGCCGGCATCGCTTCCTTCCGACTCAGCCGAATTTTCCCTTGCTTATCGATTTCCAGTACTTTCACCATGATCTGGTCGCCCTCGGACACTTCGTCCGCCACTGCTTTGACACGGTGATGAGCCAACTGTGAGATATGCACCAGACCATCGGTGCCGGGCAACACTTCGACGAAGGCGCCGAAATCCATGATTTTGCGGACCGTCCCGAGATAAATCTTTCCGACCTCCACCTCCTCGGTCAGCCGCTTGATCATCTCGATGGCCTTTTGAGCCGATGCTTCGTCGGATGAGGCAATCGTGACGTCACCGGTGTCCTCGACGTTGATCTTGACGCCGGTCTCCGCAATGATGCTCCGGATCATCTTCCCGCCCGGCCCGATCACGTCGCGGATCTTGTCCTGCTTGATCTTCATCGGATAAATACGCGGGGCAAAGGCGGACAACTTCGTACGCGGTTCGTTCAGCGCCCCCGCCATGCGCTCCAAGATATGCAGCCGACCCGTCTTGGCCTGAGCCAGCGCCTCGCGCATAAGCTCCGAGGTGATGCCGCCGATCTTGATATCCATCTGCAGCGCTGTCACGCCGTTTTTGGTGCCGGTGACTTTAAAGTCCATATCGCCCAAGTGGTCTTCCAACCCCAGAATATCGGAGAGGACAAGGACCTGGTCCCCTTCCTTGATCAAACCCATCGCGATGCCGGCCACCGGCTCCTTGATCGGCACCCCGGCGTCCAGCAGCGCCAGCGTTCCGCCGCAGACCGTCGCCATGGAGGACGACCCATTCGACTCTAGAATTTCGGACACGATCCGCACCGTATAGGGGAATTTGTCCTTTCCGGGAATCACGGATTTCAGCGCCCGCTCGGCGAGGGCGCCATGGCCCACTTCGCGTCGGCCCGGAGAGCGGAGCGGCCGAGCCTCGCCGACACTGAACGGTGGAAAGTTGTAATGCAGCATGAAGGTGCGCATGTACTCGCCCTCCAAGGCATCGATCCGCTGCTCGTCGTCCGTAGTCCCGAGGGTCACGACGGCCAAGCTCTGTGTCTCTCCACGGGTGAAGACCGCCGACCCGTGCGCGCGCGGCAACACGCCTACTTCGCAGGTGATCGGACGGATATCCGCCGGACCACGCCCGTCGGCACGCACCCGCCGCTCCAGAATCATGTTCCGCACTTCCGTGTATTCCAGGCCGTGGAAAATGATTTTTACATGACGCGCCCGATTGGGGTCGTCGCTCTTCAATTTCTCGATCGTCTCCGCCAGGACTTGATCGAGCCGCTCTTGGCGGGCGCTCTTGTTGGGAATGAGAATGGCTTCACGGATGGGGCCGGCGACCAACGCCCGCACCTGCTCGCTCAACCCGGCATCGATGGGCTCCTGCGTCACCACCCGCTTGGGCTTTCCGGCCAAGGCGCGCAGTTCCTCGATCTTCGCCACGATCTTCTTAATCTCGCGATGCGCCAACTCGATGGCGTCCAACATAGTCGCTTCCGGCAATTCACTGGCCCCTGCCTCGACCATCATCACCGCGTCGGCCGTGCCGGCCACCACCAGATTGAGTTCGCTGGTTTCCAAGACCTCCAAATCCGGATTCACGACGAATTGTCCGTTGACACGGCCGATCTTGACGCCGGCGATCGGACCGTTGAAAGGAATCGTAGAGACCGCCAAGGCCGCGGAAGCCGCGATGATGCCGATGACGTCCGACACCCCGCTCCTGTCCGCCGACAGCACTGAGGCAATCACTTGCGTGTCAAAATAATATCCTTCCGGAAAAAGTGGTCGAAGCGGCCGATCGATCAATCGACTGGTGAGCACCTCCCGTTCCGACGGGCGCCCCTCCCGCTTGAAATATCCGCCAGGAATCTTCCCCGCCGCATAGGTCTTTTCCTGGTAATCAACCGTCAACGGCAGAAAATCGACACCCGGCTTGACGGTCTGCGAAGCCACCGCCGTGGCCAACACGACCGTATCCCCATACGTAGCCCAAATGGCACCGTCCGCCTGTTTTGCAATACGCCCCGTTTCCAAGGTTAAGCGGCGCCCCGCCAACTCCAACTCGACGACTTGTTTCATCTATGGTTTCCTTCCGTTAAGTCCCACAGATGCCCACAGAGATAAGCTCAGAGCATGACGCCGAGCCTATGTCAGTGTTCACCTGCAGGGACGATGGTTTGGCCGCCACGTACCCACGTGGCGGCCTTCGGTCAACTTGATTACTTCCGAATCCCCAGGCGCTCCAGAATCGCACGGTACCGCGCCTCGTCGATGTGGCGCAGATAGTCCAGCAAACGCCGACGACGACCGACCAACGTCAACAGGCCGCGGCGGGAATGGTGGTCCTTCTTGTGCAATTTGAAATGTTCCGTCAGGTAGGTGATCCGGTTCGTCAGGATGGCGATTTGCACCTCCGGTGAGCCGGTATCTTTCTCATGTTGCTGAAAACCTTTCACCAACTCCGTTTTGACTTCTTTCACGAGTGCCATACGTCTCTACTCCTCCAGTGAATACAATCCTCTATACGTGAGAGTCCTCCGTGACCAATACCTTGGCCACTGCAATCGGTTGACGACTGCTCCCCGGTCGCGCAGCCTCCACATCCGGTGGAAGGATCCCGATCGCCAGCAACCGGCCCGCCTCGTCCTGAATCCGGACAGCCTGATTTTCCGATGCAGTTCGAATGGCCTGCAGCCCCGCCCAGTGACGCACTTCGGCGGGAGGCACAGGCATCCCGTGCATCACGCGCCGGGCCATGACCTCGCCCACACGGCAGACAGGGAGTCCTGCCAGCGCCTCGTCTAACGTGAGCATCGCGGTAATGAATGCCCCTTGCGCAAGACGCGATTCCAACTCCCCTACTGTGAGGGCCTGCTCAAGAGCCAACGGGCCGACCCGCTCACGAACCAACGAACGCATGTGCCCCCCGACCCCTAGCCTCTGCCCGATGTCCGCACAGAGCGTCCGAATGTAGGTCCCCTTTGAACAGACGACCCGCAGCGTCACATCCGGCAGGTAGATTCGAACAAGATCGAGGCGAAACACGGTGACTTCGCGTGCCTCGCGCGCCACATCGCGGCCGGCTCTGGCCGCCTTATACAAGGGCACCCCGCCAACCTTGACTGCCGAGTACATCGGGGGAATCTGCTGAATACGCCCGATGAACCCCGACGCAATCGCACGAACCTGCGCTTCCGTCACCCCATCGATAGGCGACCGGCTCAGCAAGGTCCCGGTCGCGTCCTGCGTATCGGTCGTTTCGCCTAATCGCAGTTCGGCCAGATAAGTCTTGTCCCACTCGACCAGATACTCC
This sequence comes from Nitrospira sp., assembly GCA_015709715.1. Lineage (NCBI taxonomy): Bacteria > Pseudomonadati > Nitrospirota > Nitrospiria > Nitrospirales > Nitrospiraceae > Nitrospira > Nitrospira sp. The sequence goes on along the minus strand of CP054184.1, from coordinate 2,556,114 downwards.
GCGATACGAGTTCCACGCCCCACCAGCACGGGCAACACCCCGGTAGCCGCCGGATCCAAGGTACCGGCATGACCGACTTTCAGGCCCCGCAGTCTGCCGCGCAGGCGCGCGACGACGTCATGCGAGGTCCAGTCCGCTTCTTTGCGGACATTCAACACGCCGTCCCGGAACGTGGCGGTCACATAAGCATCTGTCAGCGAGGCAGCGGCCATAGGCTAGACCGTGGGGCGAGCCGGCGTATCGGCCGCCTGCTCCGGCGTCTCGTCGCGATGGAGGTCTTCAAGCAACTGCAACACTCGATCGCCTCTCGGGCCGCTGATATCCTTCATGAAAATGAGCTCGGGCAAATACCGGAGCGTCAGCCGCCGCCCCAATTCAACCCGCACGAACCCGCTCGCCTTGGCCAATCCGTCGAAGACTTCCCGCTCGGCCTCATCGCGCTCCATAGTGGTGACAAAGACCCTGGCGATGCGCAGATCTTTGGTCAACTCCACATCGGTCACCGTCACAGAACGCACGCGCGGGTCCTTGATCTTGCGCATCAGGATATCCGCTACTTCCATCCGAATCTGATCCGCTACGCGCTCAGCCCGACTGTATGTCGATTTCGCCATGTCGCCGCCCTGTCGTGGTAGAATCCGCCGCCCCAGTCCGTTCGCAGAGCGAACGTCGCAGGACAGACGACACTACAGCAACTCGATTTGCGAACGCACCACCTGAACAGTGGGAACCCCGTAAATCAGGTTCATGGCCTGATCCAGCACCTGATTGACATGGACAGACTCATTGGCCACACAGGCCATCCCGAGCACCGCTTTCTGCCACAGGTCGTGGTCGCCCACCTCCGCAACCGAGATATTGAACTTCGCCCGCAACCGGGTCTTGACGCTCTGAAGGACCTGCCGCTTGTCTTTCAGTGAATGGCCGTCGGGGATGAACAATTCAACCGTACAGACACCGACGATCATGTTCGTTGACTTTGTTGCGGAGACGCACCTCGGTTCGTTGATTCGAGCTTCGCGGCCACCTTTTCAACGACATAAGTTTCGATGATATCGCCGGCCTTGAGGTCGTTGAAATTTTCAATCGTGATGCCGCACTCATATCCCTGCTGCACTTCGCGCACATCGTCTTTGAAGCGCCGGAGCGAGCCGAGCTTGCCTTCGTAGACAACCACGTGATCGCGAATCACACGCGCACCGGCACTGGCACGGGAAATGAGTCCGTCGAGAACATAACAGCCAGCGACAAGACCGGCTTTCGGAATCGTGAACACCTGTCGCACTTCCGCCCGTCCCATGACTCGCTCTTTCAACAGGGGCTCCAAGAGCCCCTCCATAGCGGCACGAATATCATTGAGCGCATCATAGATGATGCTGTAGAGACGCACATCGACGCCTTCGCGCTCAGCCAAGGCAGCTGCCTTGGGTTCGGGACGGATGTTGAAGCCGATGACGATGGCCTTGGACGCGGCAGCCAGGAGCACGTCCGTTTCCGTAATCCCTCCGACGCCGCTATGCATGACCCGCAGCTTGACCGCCCCGACCGGCATCTTTTCCACCGCCGCAGCCAAGGCTTCGGCCGATCCCTGCACGTCGGCCTTGATCACGATGGGCAACTCCTTGACTTGCCCTTCCTGAATCTTAGCGAATAAGTCATCCAGACTCACCTTGGCGGGACCGGCCAACTCCGCCGCCCGCTGCTTACGGGCACGCTCTTCGGCAATCTCACGGGCTACCCGCTCATCCTTCACAATCGTGAACTGATCCCCGGCAGAGGGCACGCCGGGCAACCCGATCACTTCGACCGGAACGGACGGCCCGGCATCCTGTGTCTTGCGGCCCGTATCCGTGACAAGCGCCCGGACACGCCCGCTGAAGTTGCCGACGACGAATGCGTCTCCGACCCGGAGCGTTCCGCTCTGAACGAGGACCGTCGCCACCGGACCGCGCCCGCGGTCCAACTTCGCCTCGATCACCAACCCCTTCGCCATCCGCGCAGGATCCGCCTTCAGCTCCAATACTTCCGCCTGCAACAGAATCATTTCCAACAACTGATCCAAGCCGGTCCGCTGTTTCGCGGACACCTCGACCATGATCGTATCGCCACCCCAGGCTTCCGGAATCAGCCCATGCTCGGTCAGGGCGTTTTTCACACGATCCGGATTGGCTCCTGGTTTATCGATCTTGTTGATGGCGACAATTAACGGCACCCCAGCGGCCTTGGCATGATGAATAGCCTCCACCGTCTGAGGCATGACGCCATCGTCGGCCGCCACCACCAAAATGACGATGTCCGTGGCTTTTGCCCCTCGCGCCCGCATGGCTGTGAAAGCCTCGTGACCCGGCGTATCGAGGAACGTGACCTGCTTGTCGCGCACCCCGACCGTATAGGCTCCGATATGTTGGGTGATTCCACCGGCCTCACCCTCCGCAACCTTGGTCTGACGGATCGCATCGAGCAACGACGTTTTGCCGTGGTCGACGTGCCCCATAATCGTGACGACAGGCGGCCTGGGGATGGCATGCTCCTCCCCCTCCGACTGTGCGGCCTCTTCAAGCAAGGCCTCGCCCACCTTCTCTGTGGCGACCTCCACCCGGGCCCCATATTCTTCGGCAATCAGGGCTGCGGCCTCATGATTAATCGGCTGATTGAAGGTGACCATCTGTCCCATATCCATCAGCTTCTTCACAATTTCGGCCGGGCGTTGGCCGATCAATTCCGCAAACTCTTTGACACTCACTCCTGCGCTTAGTTTCACGCTTTTCTTTCTCGGCTTCGTGACTTCCGTCGGCGAGGCATGGTGAATGTGCTTGGATCGGTCCTCACGCCGCTGTACGGGAATGGCCCGCAGGTCACCCCACCGGGTGGCATCGTCTTTAAACTTAACTTCGTCTTCCTCACGGGTACGCGGGCCCTTCTTCGCTTTCTTCAACTTCTCGCGAGCCGCCGCCTCACTTTCCAACGCCTCGGCAGCCAGACTCTTCTTCTTGAGGCTCGCCAACGCATCCGCGGCTGGGGCGGTCGTCGAGGGGGGCTGGCCGAGCGGCGCCGGCTTGACCGGCGCTTCGAGGGAAGGCGGCTGGCTAACCGGGGGTGCGACACCCGCTTCGGCTGAAACCGGTTCGGACGGTGTGACAACCGGCTCTTCCGCGACAGGACCGACACCCGGTGCTGGGACCGCCGCCTCTGTTGCAGGGGGCGCGGACGGAGTCGCCGCAAACACAGCCTCTGCCGCGGCAAGAGGAGCAGGCGACTCCTCAATAATCTCCTCTTTCTTCTTCTTGATGAGGATGCGCTTCTTATCGGGCTTGGGAGGCTCCTCATGCGGCGCGGCAACCTCCTTGGTCGAGCGTGAGCCCTTTCGCCCCTCGTGCCCGCCAGAGCCCGCCTCTCCGGTCCGCGCCTTTGCCCCCAACTTCTCCAGCGCAAGACGGACGGCATCCTCATCCAAGGCACTACTGTGGGACGCCACCGGAATTCCGAGCCGTTTCAGCTCAGGAATCAGCTCCCGATTTTCCACCCCCAGCTGCTTTGCCAATTCGTAAACCCGCATACGCTCCCGCTCAGCTCCACCCGCTTAAGAAATTGCCATCGACCCACACAGCGCAGGCCGCTTCACTCCGCCTGTTGGGCCGCCGCCCGCGCCTCTTCCTGCTGCCGCTGCGCTTCGGTCTCTTCCGCCAGCGCCGCCTTGATTTCCCGATCCCGCTCGGCCTTTTCCTTCTCGTATTCCGTCGCGCTGATGATGTCGATCTTCCATCCAGTCAACCTGGCGGCCAACCGCACGTTTTGCCCGTTCTTTCCGATCGCCAGCGACAACTGAGAATCCGCCACCACCACCAGAGCCGACTTCTTCTCTTCGTCGATGCCCACCTTTTCGATCGTGGCGGGATTCAAGGCCTCCGCGATGAACACGCGCGGATCCTGCGTCCACGTGATGATGTCGATCTTTTCGCCGCGCAACTCCCGCACCACGGCCTGCACCCGCGAGCCTTTGATGCCGACACAGGCTCCCACCGGATCGACCGCCTTGTCCCGCGACGAGACGGCAATCTTCGTCCGATCGCCCGGTTCGCGCACGATCGACTTGATTTCGACGATCTTCTCCCCGACCTCCGGCACCTCCAATTCGAACAGCTTCGCGACGAATTGGGGATGACTGCGGGAGAGAATAACTTGGACATCCTTCGGGGTCCGGCGCACTTCCAGCAGCAACGCCTTTACCCGATCTCCGCGCCGATAGGTCTCGCGGGGGATTTGCTCCTGAATCGGCAGGATCGCTTCGGTTTTTCCAAGATCGACCAAAAAGTTTCGCCGCTCCATCCCCAAAATGATGCCGTTGACCAAATCACCTTGGCGCGTCGAGTACTCTTTCTGAACCGCTTCCCACTCCGCTTCGCGCACCTTCTGGAAAATCACCTGCTTCGCCGTTTGCGCGGCAATACGGCCCAGCTCATCCATCTCGATTAGCGATCCGATTTCGTCGCCGATCTCCGCCCCCTCGTCGTATTCGCGCGCTTCCTTCAGCGAAATTTCGGCCTTCGGATTCGACACCGTCTCGACGATGACCTTCTTCGACACCACGGAGATCTCACCGGTCTTGGGATCGATTTCGACCTGGATGTTCTCAGCCTGACCGAATCGTTTCTTCGCAGCGGTCTGCAAGGCGGATTCGATGGCTCCTATCACCCTGGCCTTATCGATCCCCTTTTGACGCCCGATTTCATCGATGACCGCGATCAACTCTCGGTTCATAGCTCACACCTCATGATGTCCCCGCTGCCCCAATGCCCTCTCAAAACTCCACACTCCGGCGCGCCAGGGCAATGTGATCAAAGGCAACCCGAACGGTTTCCGTTGTTTTTTTCTGCTGGATGGTCAGCGTCACGGCGTCGTCCTCCACGGCTGCCAATGTCCCCTCCAGCCTCCATTGTCCGTTCAGAGGCTCCCGCAACTTGATATTCACCGGGTGACCGACCACACGACGGTAGTCCTGAATTTTCCGCAAGGGGCGATCCAACCCGGGCGATGAAATCTCCAACGTGTACGCATGGGGGAAGGGATCGATCACATCCAGCGCCGGGCTCAGGGAGCGGTGGGCCTGCTCACAATCTGTCAGGGTAATTCCACCCGGTTTATCGATGAAGACACGCACCACTGTGCGAGAGCCCTGACCGACGCAGGCTACTTCGACCAGTTCCAAACCGTGCGTCTGGAGAATCGGCGCCGCGAGCTCCTGGATGCGCGCATTCAGTGCCTCGGCACGTTTCGCCGTGGACTTGTCGGCCGACGTTGTTCCCCCCTCACTCATGACCAAAAAGAAGCTCAAACAAAAAAGTGGGCCTGGGCCCACTTAAAGCGGAGGCACCTTACCACGCCATGGCAGTGAAAGCAAGGCCCGCTACCCGCAGAGCGTCTCCCAGCACTTCGATAACCGAGTGGCCACAGGGCCCGGCGAACCGGTCCCGATCACCCGCCCGTCGACCCGCACGACCGGGAGGATCTCCACGGTGGTTCCCGTAAGAAAGACCTCGGAAGCTGTCAGAAGGTCGGCGGCGGTCACGAACTGTTCCACCACCGCCATCCCTTCCTTGCGCGCCAATTCCAGCACCAGCGCCCGCGTTACCCCGGACAAAATGCTGGGGCCTTCTGGCGCCGTCTGCAGGACCCGATCCCGCATGACCATGACGTTGCTGACGGAGCCTTCGGTCACGCGCCCGTCCCGAACGAGAATGGCTTCGAAGACCCCGGCCTCTTTGGCGCGCTGACGTGCCAACACATTCGCCAGCAAATTGACGCTCTTGATGTCGCACCGCCCCCATCGAATGTCATCATGCGTAATGGCATCGACGCCGGCCATCCGGACCGCCGATGAAAGCGGATGAAACGCGCGGAAGGTCAGGACCGTCGTAGGCGGCGCATTGCCGGGGAAGGGATGGTCCCGAGGGGCTTGCCCTCGCGTGACTTGCAGATAGATCTTCGTTTCAGGGAAACGGCTCCGCTCAAGGCCTTCATGAATGAGGGACACCCACTCCGCGATGCTGTGGCCGAGGGAAAGCCGTAAGGCTTGTGCGCTTCGTTCCAGTCGAGCCAGATGCGCGTCCAAAGCAAACGGCCGGCCATGGTAGGTACGAATGACCTCGTAGACGCCGTCGCCGAATTGAAATCCGCGGTCCTCAATGCTGACCACCGCAGCCTCAAGGGGGACAAAACGACCGTTCACATAGGCGATATCGGGCATGAGGCAGAGTCTCGGCGTCAGGTGGTTAGGCGGCGGTCACATAAAAAATTTGCCGGTCTTCCGCTGTAAATTTCCATCCCATCCGCTTTTCGAACACGAGCTGATGGGTACCGACTGCGGCGGCGATGAATTCAAACGTGCGCCTACCGTTGTCCACGGCGTTGTTGCCCGCGACGCGCAGGTAGTCATCCTCCACGAGAGCCATCACGGCAGGATCGTAATTCGGCACCCACAGTTCGCCCCGAGTGCGATCCTCCCACAGATGAATGCGGACCGGTGCGCCCACGCGAACCGTAAGGGCTTTCGCCCCGGCTTCCGGCTCCGTGCCGGTGGGAAATGGTTTACTGGTCGGACTCATGCGCCCCTCTCGGTCGGTCGAACCCGTCACACCCTACGACGCCCGCCGACAAAAATCTGCCCATCCTCCACCCGCACATCGTAGCTCCCGACACAGTAGCCTCCTCCGTCCGTGCCTTGCCCATTTCGCACGTCAAAGGCCAAGTCGTGCCATGGACAGGAGACCACATGCCCTTTGAGTCGCCCCTTGTGCAAGGGACCGCCTTCGTGCGGGCATTCATTGTAAATCGCATGAAACCGTCCGTCGACATTGAAGACGGCGATCGCACGCTCGTTCACCTGCACCAGTTTGACCTGGCCCGGCGGAATCTCCTCCACTTTAGCCACGCACAGAAACCCTTCCATACAGCGAGTCAACTCCCCTCACATGCGGAGCGTAAATTTGAGTTCCATCCCGGTCGTGATGCCTGCCTGCTTGACGTAGCCCGCATTCGCTTCGATCAGGTAGCGCACCGGCTCAGGCGGCGGTCCATAGAGCGGGCAAGGGTCCTGGGCACAAGGCGGCACCCCTTCCAGAATCTGGACAATGTGATGGCTTTCATCCACCCACAGCATATCGACGGCAAAGCGGAACTGCCTGGTTCGAACCCGGTGCAGCCCCGTCGATTCGAAGATATAAAGCATCCCTGTGTCGGCTGGCAATCCTTCGCGGAACGCCAAGCCGAAGAGCAGCTTCTCGGGCGTACTCGCCACTTCAGTCTCAATCGTCTTGCCGTTCGGAAATTCTACAATGATGATCTCGGATTCCTTAGGCCCCCCGAGAAACACCGCCACGCTGAACAACAGGATCACCAACAAAACCAGCGTCACGATTTTCTTGCGACGCGGGTCGGACTCAGACCCGCCTGTTTTCTTCACCATGACGAACGATTGCCACCCATCGAACAAGCTCCATGCATTCGGACACGCGCGAAGCCGCATGTACATTGGGCCCAAAGCCCCATGACTTTCAGCACCCTAGGCCTTCTTCCCAACGGTCACTCTGTTGACTTGCCAAAGAATCGCGGCATAGAATGCGCTCCTGTTTTGTCGCGAACTATGGTCGCGGCGACGCGAAATTGTCAACATATCTTATCCGTTATCAAGCACTGGAGAAGGAGGCATAGGCCATGGCGCTTCTGATCACCGACGAATGCATTTCCTGCGGGGCATGCCTGCCAGAATGTCCGAACGAAGCGATTTTTGAAACGCGCAGCGATGCCGAGGGCAAAGGCCACCATGTGGGTGATGGGCAGGGCGTCGGCGACAACATCTATGTCATCACCCATGATCGCTGCACGGAGTGCGTCGGCCATTTTGACGAACCACAGTGCGCGGCTGTCTGCCCGGTCGACAATTGCTGCATTTCAGACCCCGCCTATCCGGAGACGACCGATGTGCTACTGGAAAAGGCCAAGACGCTGAATCCCGACAAGCAGATCGATCCTGCCAAGGTCTGGAGCGGCGTCCGCAACTGACCACCGTTTGCACATTTCCATCGTGCCACGCGAAGGCTCCTCCGGGAGCCTTCGCTATTTTAGGCGCAAGTCCTATTGCGTCCAGACGCACGCCTTCCTAGCTTTCCACAGTCAATGGCAGTAGACTCTAGAGAAGACGGACTCGCGGATGCCGAGTGGTCGCGCCTTCCTCTTGGGCCGCTCCAACCCGCCTACCCATCATCCTCTCACCGAGGAGGCACCTATGACATGCTTCATCCGCTTGGCCCTACTCAGTTCTCTGACCATTTTCCCTCTATTATCGGCTCCAGCCGGAGCTAGCACCGGCGATATCGGCACCATCATCGAAAACTTCGTCACCAAACAGTTCCCTGACGCTGCCAGTCATTTTTGGGTGGTCAATGAGACCCAATGGGATGGTGATGAAATGATCGTGGACGTGAATGCGATCGTCGTCCCGCCTCAACAGCCGGAGCCGGTGGCCAACCGGTTTCTGTTGTTGATTGTGGCAGGTAAGTTGGAGGCGGCCCAGAGCATTCCCTTGGATGCGGTTGCAGAATGCCAGAGAGAGGAGGAAGTGTAAGCGATACGGCCCCATGCGCAGCCGTTTCACCGGATAGCACAACGCCCCGGCCGCGTCACCGCAACCGGGGCGTTGTCATTCACACGCTGTGACGGCGAATTACTTGATCATCAAGATCTTGCCACCGACGTGAGCCGGGTGCAGATGGCAACGATAGGTCAGCGTGTTCCCCTGCGTGGCATAGAACATGTCGCTGGTGGGCACACCGATGTACTTCGTCTCGCCCGGCTTCAGGACGACTTCCGCCTTCATCACGAAAGGTGATCCGGCATTGACCGCATCGGTCATCTGGAAACCATGCTCAGCGGACGAGCTGTTGGTGACTTTGAGCACCACCGGACGGCCCGGACGCACCTTGAAATCGATGACCGTGACCGGCGGATACCAGGCCTTCATGTTCCCGATTTCTACGGCAAACAGCTCGCCATCGACCACTAATTCCTTAAACGGCTGACCGACGACGGAGCCGGTCTCCAAGTCGCCGACCTCGACACCGCCAGCCTGCAGCGCATACGCGCCTGATGCCCCAGCCACCAGCATGACCAGGCCAAAAAACACTGCCACCATCGTCTTACCCATGACCTACCTCCTTAAAGAGATTAAGAAGAGATGTGATTAGGTTGGTGAATAATGACCACCGCGCTCAGTAACCTCTGTGGGACGCCCTGCCCTGCACCGGAGCACAGTTGCTACGAATCGAAGATGTCCTAAATAAAGGCTAACGAGGGACCCCTTATAGCACAGGGGTGAAAAAGGAAGCAAGAAAGTTCTTAAGGGATCACGGCAGCGGCGCCCGCCGGACACCTCCCGAAGCCTTCAGCGACCCGACGCACCAATTCTCCTACTTTTTCAATGCGCTATTGCGTGGACTTTCCCTCAGGGGCAAACTCACGAACTTGCGAGCCGACCAGGAGGTCATAGGGGGTGTAATCATCCGTCAAGGTCAGACCCGGTGGCCATATGCTGGTCCGCCGCGAGGCCAAGAGGGCCATAGCCTCCGGGGGCAATCGACGCGCCTCGACGCCGGCCTGGATGCGCGACACGATCTCCTCATAGGGCAAACGGTCGATGGGCGCCCCGCCGAAGAAGATCAGATTTTCGGCGGTGGTGAGATGCGCCCGCCACGGGCCTTTGACGCCAAAGCTCTCGATCGTCGGAAAGGCCGTCTTCAATGTCTGCACGACCGCCCCCGCCCGCTGGAGATCTCCACCCTCTCCGGAAGAAGCCAAATTCAGGGCCAGCACTCCATTCGGATTCAACCGGCCGCGGAGTTCCGAAAAGAACTCCACTGTGGTCAGATGAAACGGGATCAGATGCCGGGCGAAGGCATCCACCCAGATGACATCGTAGGTGGCCGGGGCATTTCGCAAAAACACCCGTGCATCCTTCACGTGCACATGGTGGTTGGCAGGGGGCCGATAGTCAAAATACTGTTCCGCCATCCGCACGACCACTGGGTCGAACTCCACCACATCCAACTCCAACTCCGGCCAGACGACCGCAAGCCACTTCGCCAGCGAACCGCCTCCGTGCCCCAAAATCAGCCCCCGCTTCGGCTCTGGCGCCAGGGCCACTGCCGCAACCATCAATTGGCTATAGGGGAGGAACAGCGTCGTGGGATCCGACCGCCACATCACCGCATGCCAGGTCCTGTCGAGCACCAAATAGCGAAACAAATCATCGTCACGGACCCGAACCTGCTGGTAAGGGCTGTCCTCCTGATGGACCAAGCCCGAGACGGGGGGAGCCTGGCCGAACAATTGCCACCCGCCGATCAGCAGGCCAGTCAGGGCCAAGCCCGCCAGTTTCAAGCCCTTGGCACTTCCCTGCTGCAGCCACAACAACCCCAGCAGCAACTGCGCAACCCCGAGTGACGCCACCAACGTATGGGTCCCCAACCACGACAGGAGAAAAAACGCTGTGCCCCAGGTTCCGGCTAAGCTTCCGACCGTCGATAACGCAATCATGCTGCCGGTGTGCCGGCCGACGTAGCCCATATCCACCACGGCCAACCGCAAAAGCGCCGGCATCACCCCGCTCAACCCAAACGCCGGCGGAGCAAGCAGCACGCAAGCGGCCAGACTGGGGCCCCACCGAGGATCTTCAATGGCATTGGCCACCTTGAGGATCGTCGTCTGTCCCATCCATGCCATCAACAGGGTCCAGGCGCCCGAACCGAGCAGCAGCCACGCCAAGACCGACGCCACCCGATAGCGATCCGAGGCCCATCCGCCGAATGCGTACCCTGAACTCATGGCGGCCAAGATGATGCCGATCAAGGCCCCCCAGACAAACAAGGAATTACCGAAAACCGGGGCGAGCAAACGACTGCCCAAAATTTCCAGGGCCATGACGATGGCGCCGGTCACCAGTGCCGTCAGGAGCAGGAACAGCCGAGAAATCTTATGATGGGAGGAAGGCGGCGAGGTTAGCATTGCGGAGGGACCGCGTCCAAGAGGCCTGCAAATCGGTGAGGCAAGAGCGCGAGGGGTGGCACCTCTACAACGTGCCCCAATTCTTGAAATAGCGTAGAAGGTCGCGTACGGAGATTAAACCGACCACGCGGCCTCCATCGGTGATGACAAGGTGTCGGATCCCGCGTTCCGCCATGACGTCGCTGGCCTCATGGGCGGACTGTGCGATATCGATGCTCATGACCGGCGCGCTCATGACGGCCCGCACCTGCACCTGCTCCGCCGCTGCGCCGCTCGCCATCGCTTTCCGCACCAGATCGGCCTCGCTTACAATACCCACGTAGTCCCCGTGGTCCTCGACGAGCAGCGCACCCACTCTGGCATCCCGCAGCTGCCGCGCGACGGTCAACAACGTATCATCGGGCCGCACGGTCCGTGTGATAGGCCGCATCATCATGGCCAAGGGTCGTTGGATCGGTCCACCTGCCACCGCCATTCGCCAGCCCTCTCCCTGCGAAAGAAGGCGAAATTCTACTGGAGTGCGTCGCAATCTGCAATTCTCCTCGAATTAGGACGCGAAAGGTTCGTTTCATTTGCTCGCCTCCCTACGCATTGTTATACTGACCGCACTGCACGAAGGCACGCACAAGACCTCCCGCAGTTTTTTCTTCATAAGGAGAGACGTCCATGCATATCAGCGTGATTGGTACGGGTTATGTCGGGCTGGTGACCGGGGCTTGTTTTGCAGAATTCGGCGTGAACGTCACCTGCATGGACACCGACGCGCGCCGTATCGCCAAACTGGAAAAGGGCGAGGTTCCCTTCTTCGAACCCGGCATCACGGAACTGGTGGGGAAGGGGATCAAAGAAGGCCGGCTCCACTTCACGACCGACGTGGCCAAGGCCGTGGACAAGGCGTTGGTCATCTTCATCGCCGTCGGAACCCCTCCCAAGTCGGACGGGTCGGCTGACCTGTCCTATGTCGAAGAGGTAGGCCGCGGCATCGCCAAGAACATGACCGGTTATAAGGTCATCGTGACCAAATCCACCGTCCCGGTCGGAACCGGAGAAAAACTGCGCGAGGTGATCAAAGCCAGCCAAACGGGCCGATTCCGATTCGACATCGTTTCGAATCCGGAGTTTCTGCGCGAAGGCTCGGCCATTGAAGATTTCATGCGCCCGAACCGCGTCGTCATCGGTGCGGATAGCGAACAAGCCGTCGCGATCATGAAAGATCTCTATCGCCCCCTCTATCTGTTGGAAACGCCGATCATCGTGACCGACATCCCGACGGCAGAAATGATCAAGTACGCGTCTAACGCCTTCCTCGCCGTGAAGATTTCCTTCATCAACGAAATCGCCACCGTGTGCGAGAAAGTTGGAGCCGACGTCCAGATGGTCTCGAAGGGCATGGGCCTCGACAACCGCATCGGCAACAAGTTTCTCCATGCCGGTCCGGGGTTCGGTGGGTCCTGTTTTCCGAAGGATCTGGCCGCCCTGGTCCAGACCGGAGAACGAGTGGGGTATCCGTTTCAGATCGCCGGTGCCGCCGCCAAGGTGAATTGTGAACAACACTTGCGGATGGTGACGAAAATCCGCGAAGCCTGCGGAGACGTGAAGGGCAAAATCCTAGGGGTGCTGGGTTTATCGTTCAAGCCCAACACCAACGACATGCGTGAGGCGCCGTCTCTGACGATCCTCAGCGAATTGATGAAGGAAGGAGCGACGATCCGAGCATATGACCCGGCGTCGCTGGAAGAATCCGTCAAGCTCTTGCCCGGCCTCATCCCCTGCGCCGACACGTATGCTGTGGCGGAAGGGGCGGATGCACTGATCATCATGACCGAGTGGAACCAGTTCAGAAACCTGGATTTCGAACGATTGAAAAAGTCGATGAAACAGGCACTCTTACTGGACTTGCGGAACGTCTACGATTCGGACCGCGTGGTGGGATTCGGATTCCGTCACGTGTCGGTCGGTCGCACGACCAAGGAGCCGGCCGTCTAATCGGCCGGCTCCTCACACCATTTATCCAATCAATTTCGTGGCTTCAGCCCCCACACTCTCTTTGGGCTTCGGTTTATAGCCCATCCGGTCGAGGACCTTCATAATTCTCGTCCGCAACCGATCATCGGCTTCCGCCAATGCGGTAGCCAGGGGTTCGACGGCCGGCTTGCCGATTTTGCGGATGATTTCCGTCGCGGACTGACGGACCTCGTCCTCTTCCGACACCAACAACGGCACCAGTGACGGCACGGCCACCCCGCCGATCTTGATCAACGAATCATAAGCCCGTTGCCGCACATCGCCCACCTCATCCGTGAGGGCGCCGACCAACGGCTCGACCGCCCGCGGATCCTTCAGCTCCCCGAGCACCTCCGCCGCATATTTGCGGTTGAGCCAATGCGAGTCCTTCAGGTCCACCAACATGGCATCGGCCTTGGCGGCGTTGGGGTCCTTCGCACGAACCCGAAAGCTCTTGGCGACGCGCTTGCCGCCTTCTTCGACCACCCGAATCGTCGCCCCATCACCGGGCTTGATCTTGAGGAAGTCTTCCAGCGCCTCTTCGCCGACGTCGAGCACGACGGTCTTGCCGTCGTAGGCCAGAAGTTCCACCTCCAATTGTCGGGCCTCCGGATTGACGGCGACCACCCGTTCTGTCACCAAATTGAACCCGTCTTTCTTGGGTCCGCCCTTCGGTCCGATTTGAATCAGTTTTACCGGTGCTTCATCTGCCATAATTGAGTTCCTTTTATGCGGTTATGACGAGGTCGCCTCTTTCCATCCTAAACTCGCAAGCACACCTTCGACCGTTTCCTGGACCATGGTATTTTCGTCTTCCAACAGGGGCAACAAGGGTTCGATGGCCTGTTTCGCCCCCAGCCGCGCGAGTGATTCCGCAGCATTCCGGCGCACGAGCCAGTCTTCATCCTGCAATGATTGGATCAACGCCTGGGTGCTCCGAGGGTCGCCGATTTTGCCCAAGGCCTCGGCAGCATGACGGCGCACCATCCAGTTGGGACCCAGCAGACCGTCGATCAAGGCATCGACCGCCCGGCTGTCTCCGATCTTCTTCAACACTCGCGCGACATCTTCGCGGAGCGTGCCATCCCCCAAGGCCTCGATCAGACCCGGCGTCGCCCTCGAATCGCCGATGCGCTCCAACGCCCACACCGCGGCGGTTCGAACGGCGCCGTCTTTATCCTTGAGCGCCCGCATCAACGGATCGACCGCCCGCGGATCACGCAGACGCCCGAGTGCGTTCGCCGCCTGCTCGCGAATGGCCCATTCGTCGTCCTGTAACGCCTCCAGCAACTGATCGAACGCCACGGGCCCGATGCGGACGACGGCGGTCGTGGCCGCTTCACGAATCACGACATCCTCGTCCGCCATCAGGCCGATCAATTGCGGCACCGCTTCACTCCCCATCTGGCCCAAGCTCGCCATCGCATGGTCCCGCAACGCTTCGTTCTCGTCCCGAAGAGCCGCGATCAACTGTTGGATTCTTTCGGCCTCATTCATGATCCTCCGCATCCTCCTGTCCGACCGGTTGCGCGCCTTCCAGCGCGGCAAGTTTGTCTGCAATGAGCCCGGCACTGTATGAGACGATACCATCCCGGTCAGTCCGCAACCGGTTGAACAACTCGCTATGCGGGCGCAGAACCTCCACGTCTTTGATCTTGGCCAACGATTCGATCGCGATCACACGCAAGGGTCGAATCGGAATCGCTTCGATGTAGAGCTGCGCCGGACGCGGATCGCCGATGAGGCCCAGCGATTTGAGCGCATATTCTTTGACGCCGGTATCCTTATCCACCTGCAGCCGTTTCATGAGCGGTTCCACGGCGCGCACGTCACCGATCTTGCCGAGCAAGTCCGCAGCGGCCTCGCGCACCACCCAGTCGTCGTCTTCCAAATACTCGATCAGGATCTCGACGCTGGGCCGCCCGATTCCGAGCAGGTCCATGACCGTCGCCATCCTGGCCTCTTCCCGTTCGCTCGCGCCCTCGATATCCCGTAAGGCATTGAACGCGTCGTCGATCCGCTCACGAATGGCACCCAGTTTCTTCAGCGTCCGCACGGCGATGTCGCGGACGGTCGGGGATGCCATGGCATCGATCAATCCGTCCGCGGAACGAGGATCGAGCAAGTGCTCGAGAATCGTCGCAGCCGTCACCTGGGCTTCGCTCTCCGGATGGCGGAGCATCTCGCACAGCGGCGCAATGGCATTGGGGATCAACCCCAACAAGTGGCGCACGCGCATCCGCACGTCGTCGCCGGACGATTCATGCAGATGGCGGACCAAACCCGCCGCCGTTTCGTCGTTGAGCACACCGGCCATCTGCTCCAGCGCGGCAAACCCGGCTCGACGCACCGCATCGTCGGTATCGCCCAGTAGGCCGACCAAGGCCGGCCCCGCCGCCGGGTCCTTGATGCGGGATAACATCGCAGCCGCTTCGACGCGCAACGGGCCGTCCCCGGCTCGCAATACGCCCGTCAGAGCCCGCACTGCACGAGGCCCGCCGGCCAAGCAGGCGGCTGTCGCCCGCATGCGCCGCCACTCCTCCTCGTGGGTCAGCTCGGAGACCAGTGTCTCGATCGTCTCTTTAGGCATCTCCCATCACCCGCCGACCTTCACACCATAGCTCACCGGCCGGCTCACATCCGTCCCGGGCGCCATCCCACGGCCGTCAGGGTTTCCCGGACGTGGTATCGGATGTTCTCATCACGCTCGGCGGACAGCATCGACAGCAACGATGGAATGACCGACGGCCCGAACTTGGCCAATGAGGCTGCCGCTTCCGCGCGAGTCACCGTGTTGCGCAAGGCCACCAACAACGATGGAATGGCATCCGCGTCGGCAATCATACCCAATGCGCGAGCCGCCATCCCCATCGTGGCCATCTCATCGGTCCAACCGTCGGCGCAAGCGGCGGTCGGACGGCTCGGTTCGCCCTGCGGAGCCCCCTCCACGATGAGGCGCAGGATAGGAACGGCTCGGGGATCCCCGATGTGGCCGAGTGCTTCAACAGCATAAAGCCGCAGGCTCGGCTCTTTCATAATCAACACCAAATAGTCCACCGCCCTGGCGTCGCCGATCGCACCCAGCGCACGGACCACATCTTCGCGGACGGCCGAATCCCGATCATTGAACAAGGTCCGCAGCAGCGGCTCCACTGCCTCCGGAGACTTCAGTTTCCCCAACGCCTCGATCGCATGCAGCCGCACCAGCCATTCTTCATGCTGCAGCGCGTCGATCAACGCAGCCACGGCCGCTGTTCCGAGCGCGGCGAGGGCGGCGGCCGCTTCCTCGCGAACGGCCTTGACCTTGTCCTGCAACAGAGGCATCAAGGCCGACACGGCAGACGGATCCCCGATTCGTCCCAAGCCCTTGGCGGCATGCATACGGACGATCCAGTCCCGACTCCCTAAAGCCTCAACCAACGGCACAAACACCCGGGAGTCAGCCAGGGTCGCCAGCACCGCCGATGCCGCCTCCTGCACATGCAGCGCGGGATCGGTGAGACAGGTCGCCAAGGCCATCATCGAGGGTTCTCCGATGGAAGCCAAGGCTCCGATCGCGGCGTCGCGCACGGCGCGGTCGGTATCATGGAGGGCTCTCGTCAGGGGCAAGACCGCCCGTGGATCCTTGAGCGATCCCAACAGGGCCGCGGCCTCTTCTCGGATAGCCCAATCCTCATCCGAGAGGGCGGCGATCTGTTCGCTGATGGTGTCGGCCATGGTCCCTCGGACTCCAGAAGCCATCGACCTTAACACAGGTTTTTTTGAAGGGTCAACGCGCGCTGACTCGTGCGGACCGGCCTCGACAGCACGCGACGCCGCCGGTCGATAAGGAAGGGAACGGAGAGCACGATGGACCGACCACGCTACCGGACGGACCCCTTGGCAAAGTCCCCGCTGGGACCAAACCGGCCCGTATCACCCAGGGGCCGATCGACACGGAGGTTGTCCGCTTGACTGGAGTCCACGGTGTCGTCGTCGGATGGCGTCCATCCCAGCTTTTCCAACGTCTCGATGACCAGGAGACGGAGCGAGTCCTTGGCGGTCAACCGAACAGAGGCATAGGACAAGACGCGCTCGCCCTCGGATTCGACCTCGGAGGCCTTGGGATCATAGAGGAACGACACCAGGGGTTCGATGGCCGAATCGCCGATCAACACCAGCGCCGCCGCCGCCTTCTCCCGCAACACGCCGTCTTTGAGCAGCATGATGAGGTCGGGGATCACACGCGGGTCCCGGAAGTGCCCAAGGGCGGTGGCCGCCGCCTCCTTGATGAAGGCATCTTCGCTGACGATGCAGCCGGGCGTCGGAGTACCCTCCTGCCGAATTCCCTTCCCCTTGAGGGCGGCCAGCACGGCCGGCAGGGCACGGGGGTCGCCGATCATGCCCAACGACGCGATGGCATGGCGCTTGACCGCCCCGTCCTTCATGGCTTCGAGTAACGCATCGATCGCGCGCGGATCGCCGATCATGCCCAAGGCAATCGTGGCATCTTCCCGGACGGCACGGTCCGGATCCTTCAAGGCGCCGATCAGGGCATCGACCACTCGCGGCTCGCGCACCCAACTCCGTCCGATTTGATAGTCGGTGGTCATGCCACCCAGAGCACGGGCTGCATGACAACGGACAACGTAGTCCTTATCGCTCAAGGTCTCTATCAGCAAATCTACGGAAGGCTGCCCGATGGCCACCAAGGCAATACCTGCGGTTTCGCGGACGATTTTCGAGGAGTCGCGGAACAGCTTCAGCAAGGCCGGAACCGCCTTGGGGTCGCCGATTTTTCCGAGTGCCTCTGCCGCCGCGCTTTTCACCGCACCGTCCCGATCACGACACGCGAAGACCAGTCCGTCGACGGACCGCCGATCGCGCAGGTCGCCGCAGGCCTTCGCCGCATGTTCCCGCACACGCCACCGTTCGTCCTTCAAGGCCGCCAGGAGCCGGTCTATGAGCCCCGTCCCCAAGGACACGACCGCGGCCACGGCTTCATTGCGGACTTCCATGATCGGGTCGTTGAACAGGCCCATGAGGGCGTCGACGGCTTTCGGTCCGCCGATCTTGGCCACCCCCCATCCCGCCCGAGCTCGCACGGACCAGTACTCATCCCCGCAGGCGCCAACCAGCGCATCCAAGGTTGAGGGGTCGCCTAGCTCCGCCAGCGCCTTTGCCGCCTCTTCACGAGTGGCATCGTCTGCGTCCTCAAGCGCATCGAGAAGGTCATCGAGTGCCTGTGCCATCACCAACCTCGCTGTTGCCGTAATAGGGATCCCGCTGCCCACCGTGCGGATAGGTACGTTTGCATCGCACCACCAATGTCTGGGTGCCGCGACCGTCCACACATTGATCGAGTGACTTGGAGTACTCCAATCTCCCATCCAAATTGACGCTGAAGGGAAAATCGAACGTGAAACTGACGAATTTATATTGCCCTGGCTTGAGCTTCAACTCCCGCACCTCGGTAGTCCGATACGCATCGGATGTCTCCGGGTCCAAGGTCCACAACTGCGGTGTCACCCCTGGCACTTGCCACCAGGATTGCGGCACCAACGGAGTCGGGTCGATCGTAATCGCGTGCTCTTTGGTATAGGCCGGTGGAGGCCCGGCAGCCGCCGGCCCGCTCACCAGAGAGGCCGCCGTCAAACCCAAGACGAACAAGGCAATCGGTCGCCGAGAGAAACCTATAGATGATGACGATGCCATAGCACCTCTATTGCAACAATGGAGTCTTCGGAGCCGGGGAGAAGGTCGCGGTGAAGATCTCCTCCACCGGATGACTTTCCCACTCCGTATGGGTCTGCAGTCCTAGCGCCCGCATGACCGTGGCCCCCGTATCCAGAATCGACACCGGCTGGCGGATCGCATAACCAGCCTTGATCCCGACTCCTGACGCGATCCAGGGAACCATCGGGAGATTCTTGGCTGGATCCCCCGGCACCTCGCCCGAGGAGAACTGGGTCTCGCCGACGGCGCTGAGCGAAGTGGCAAAGACCGTGGTCCGTTTGAGCAGGCCGAACTCGCGGTACAGATCAAGTACCGCGCCCATGGCCTTATCCACCATTTTTAACGCGGTGGTGTATTCCTGAGACTTCCACCCCTGCGCCTCGCCGACTCGGCCGGGTGTCGGCAAATGCACGACGAGAAAATGCGGCAGGGCCGGAATGGCATGACCATAACCGGAACCGCTCGTCGCCTTCTTGAAATAGTCCCGCACATAACTGACCAGCCGATCCGGATTACATTCCGACCGGAGCGCGCCGCAGAGTTGATAATCGGTGTAGGGTTCCGGTTTCGCGAGCTGGTACAACGACTCATCCATATAGAAAATGGTGCTGTCGCGGCCGCCGCTCAAATCCAGATAATCGAAGACAGTCGGGGCACGGGGATACCCACGACTGAACTCAAAGACATTCCAATTGATGCCATGTTTGGCGACCGGCATGCCCGTCACCAGCGAGGCCATCGTCGGCAACCGCCGCGCGGGTGCGACGGTGGTGGCGGACCACGTCACGGCCCCACCCTTCACCAACGACGACAACACGGGCATGGCGCCGGCCTTCAAGGAATCCTGGCCAAGCCCTTCGAGCACGAACAAGATGACATGTTCGGCTCGCTGTTCCGTGGACGGCGCGGCCGGAGCCCCTGCGGTCCCCCGAGCTGCCAAAGCGGACGAATGGGATATGGAAAGGACGAATGTGCCCACGAGGGCCATCGACAGGCTCATCAGGGCGCAACGTACAGGACTGATAGATTTCATTACCTGCCTCACGACGGGATCGCGTTAGAGTGCGAAGAGAAGGTACCTTAGCATGCTGTTTTCCGGGAAAACAAGGCGCGAAACCGCGCGTCATGGTGCATTCTGCGGGATCGATGTTATCCTGACGGGCAGCGGTGATCTTCCACCGGGCAGGGACACATGAGCAGCTCGTCGGTGAGGAGCATGGGGCGTCAACCGCATCATTCGCAAGGGCCACGACCGTCTCACCGGCAATCGACGCCGCCTTCCTTACGTCTGCACCTCCCATTCCTGATCGGCCTCCTATTGCTGACGGGCAGTCCGGCTCGAGCGGACATTCGCATCGTGTCGGCGGAAGGCGAACATCGCCTGGCCGCCGGCGAAACCAGGGCAGAAGCCGTCCGGCTCGCCACCGAGCAGGCCAAGAGCGCAGCGCTGGAGCAGGTCGCAACTTACTTAGAAAGTGTCACGGTCGTCAGGAACCTGGACGTCACAAGGGACGAACTACGGAGCTACACGGCCGGGACGGTGCTGGTTCTCGACCAGCGTGTCACCACGGACGTGGACAGCGGCGCAACCGTGATTCGCGTCACCTTGACGGCCCAAGTCGATACCGACGACGTGGCGCGGGCGATCACCGCGCTCCGAGAAAATCAGGACGCCCGGCAGGAACTGCTCGCGTTGAAAAAGGATGTCGATCGCCTCCGACAGGACCTGCAGGCGGCCAATCGGGCACTCGCCACCGCTGCCACGCCGGAACAGAACCGACAGCTCACCCAACGGCGGCACGACCTCCTGGATCAGGTCCAGTCGAACGCTCTGGTCGCCCAGGCCTGGAACGATTGGGTGCTCGCCGCGCCCACTAGTCAGTCCTTCCCCGCAGGCGGTCTTGCGCAGGTTCACGCGCTGCTCCTGCTGGCCGCGCAACTGCATCCGGACAATCCCCATCTCGGCAGCGCCCGACAGGCTGTGGGAGCAAAGACTCCGCCGCAGCCGCCCAAACCGCCGGTGCCCCATACAGTGCCGTTCCTGCCCGGTTACAATCGGGTACCGCAAGAACCCGGCAAGGAGGTCCCCTCCTCGCCCAACCAAGACCGCCTCACATCGATGTATCAACTGGTCCCGCTGCCCGACGGACGCTCAACCCTGCCGACGCTTCACACCTATCAAGCAGGCAGTCGAGAGCCGGAGACGAAAGAGCCGTAACCATGCCGAGGACGCTTCGACCGAGACGCCGACCGCTCTGGCTCTTCTGCACCCTCCTCCTGACCACACCGGCCATGGCGGCGGACGCGACCGACCCTGCCCACGATCGAGAGCACTATTTAATCGGTGAAGGCCAGGGTGATCTTGGGAAAGGCCTCCTAGTCTGCCGCCGTGTCGCAGAGCTGGCAGCCAGGGCCGACATCGCCAAACAGATCCGGGTGCTGGTCAAGGAACGCGCAATCGACCGTGTCCGCGAGCGAACCGGCCATGACGCGGAGCAAGACATCGAGATCCTGCGGGAAGAGGTGGTGCAGGAATATCTGCAGGGCGTCACGCTCGTCGAGCGCCGAACCGACGAAGCTCAGAAAACCTGTTCTGCCGTGGCCATCATGCCGAAGAACCGCCTCGTCTTGCCCTCGCCTCTGGACGCCGCCGCACCCGATTCTCCTCCCCGTCGCTGAGCGAGAGCCTCCCCCCGGCGCACGAACGCTCCATTGAACTTCGCGCGCCGTTTCAGGTAAGAGAAGCAACGATGCCCATCGAGAACAATTTTCAGCACGACGAACTGTCTCGCAAGAACCCCGGCGACCGGCTGGCCTATACGGACTGGACCCCGCCCCCCGAGCCCGGGTCCCCGGCATGGCAGGAAGGCATGGCACAGATCGGCCGCGCGCTCTCGCGAGCCGGGGTACGAGCAGTGCTGTTTCTGCACGGTTCGATTTCAGGCACCGATGTGTTCGGCCTCGGACGCCTCGACGAAGCGGGTGGTCTCAAGCGAGGGTATTCCCGTGGAATCTCCGGATTGGATTCCTTGCTCTCCTTCATGCGCGAAGGATCCAATGGCATCACGCCGTTACCCGGCGGGCTCATACCGCCGCTCCCTGACGACGAAGCCACCCGAAAAATCCTCGATACCCAGATCGGCGATGCCGGCAATTTCACCGCCGCCACCATCGAGCTGTGCCGCAAAGCCCTGAACCAGGAGCCGGCAAAGCCGATCACCTGCCTGCGGAGTCTCTGGTCCTGCGAACACCACCATCTTGGACGCGCGCTGGCTGCCTGCCGCCTGCTGGATCGTCTCCATGCCGTGGTGGCCGAGCAGCAATTGGGACCGGGCGACCGCGTCCTGGTGCAGGCGCACGGCCAAGCCGGGCTGGTCCTCGCGCTGGCCTCTAACCTGCTGTGCCCTTCTCCAATCACTGGCCGAAAGACCCTATTCGAGGTGCTCTTGGCTTATGCGGGTGAGGGCTCTGACGCCCAGGCGATCCGGCGCATCGACCAACCGCTCGCGCAGGGGACGCTGCTCAACGGCGTCGCCCTTGATATCGTGACCCTCGGCACGCCGGTCCGGTACGGGTGGGATCCCTCCGGCATCGGCACCTTGCTCCACATCGTGAACCATCGCAATCTCCGCACCGACGGCAAGACCTGGCTCTCCAAAATGGATCTCCCTCAGATTACCGTCGAGATGCCGATCGCCTGGGGCGGCGATTACGTGCAGGAACTGGCCGTGGCCGGCAGCGACGCGCTCCCACCTGACAGCGCAAAGGCGGCGAACAAGGCCGTGTGGGAATTGATGGAGCCCTACGACGGCTTCGAGCGCTGGGTGGAATGCGCCAGGCGCGCCGTGCGCTTCCCCAGCGAAGGCCGGTGCCTGCTCGTGGATTACAAGGACTGCACGGGCTCCGCAAACGTTCGCGACCACTACTACGGTCATGCGGCCTACACCCGGGCGAACGCACTTCTCTTCAACTTCGGCGAGATCGTCACCCGCTGCTACACATAACGCCTGTTGCTGTCGTGCCCTCCTTACCACCCGACGCGCCCGCGAGTTCATCCATGGCGGCCGCCGCGCGCGGAGGGCCTCCCCCCTCCGTTGCCGTCATCATCCTGGTCTTCCTGCTCTCGCTGCTAGGCTCCTTGCCCCTCGTCTCTCGCTATCACCTCGATGAAGGGTGGTATACCAACGCTGCCATCCAGATGGTGCAGAGCGGCGACTATGTCACGCCACGATATGCCGATGGCTCCCTTCGTTTTCGGAAACCGATCCTGACCTACTGGGTGCTCGCCACGAGTTATGCAACCCTGGGCATTGGCCTAGTCTCCTCGCGACTTCCCTTCCTGCTGGCTGCCTGCGCCACGCTGTGGGTGACCTATCGCCTGGCGCGCTCCGTGACGCAGGATCCACGGATCGGCCTGTTGGCAGCGGCCCTCCTTGGTTCCAACATTCTATTCATGGAGTCCGCCACCAAGGCGACCCCGGATATTTTGCAATGTCTGTTCATCACACTCAGCCTGTGGGGGGCGACGGAACTGCTCTTCAACCGGCGGGACGATCCCCGCTGGTACGCCCTGTTCTATGTCGGAGCCGGACTCGGCATCGCGACGAAAGGCCTGCTGCCGTTCGCCGTGATTGCCTGGCCGCTGCTCTTCACTCGGCTCCTTCCTTCAGAGACGGATCGGCCGCCGCGACTGTTTCACGTTGGCTGGTTGATGGCGGGACTGGTCGTGGGACTCTCCTGGCTGGCCGGCAGCCTGCTGCTACGCGGCCCCGAGGTCGCCACGACCCTGTTCGAGGATCAAGTCGGCCAGCGCTTGGAGGGGGCCCATCGGCTCTTCCTCAGCAATATCGCCTTGTACCTGCTGACGCCCTTCCGCTTCTTCGCG
The DNA here is from genome assembly GCA_015709715.1 of Nitrospira sp. Taxonomy (NCBI): domain Bacteria; kingdom Pseudomonadati; phylum Nitrospirota; class Nitrospiria; order Nitrospirales; family Nitrospiraceae; genus Nitrospira; species Nitrospira sp. The sequence goes on along the minus strand of CP054184.1, from coordinate 2,532,455 downwards.
CCCTGGTTCGTGATGCTGGGTATTCTCGCGGTGGTGCAGCGGGACCTGCTGCGGGCCTCTGTGCGCCAGCAAGGCCGCTGGTTCTGGTTCGTGCTCGGCTGGCTGCTCGTGAACGTGGCCGTCTTTTCCTTCGGGAATCTCATGCGTCCTCGATATCTGTTGCCCACCTTTCCTCTCCTAGCCGTTCTGCTTGCGGGCCTGCTGCAACAGACGATGCAAGGCCGACCTGCGAGGGTGATCCAGCACATCCTCCAATGGGTCTTCAGGGCGGCCACGGGAGTCGGCGTGGTACTCGCGCTCGTGGGCTGGCGCATCGACCAACGCTTTGCGATCGGCGGATTCTGCCTGAGCGGGGTGCTGCTGTTGCTTGACTGGGCGGCGTTCCGCCGCTCAGCCTTGCCGCAGCTGATCGCCCTCGGGCTGGCCATCATGGTGGCGTTCGGCACCTTGGAGCAATTTCTCAAACCGGTCGTCATTACTTCGCCTGCCGCCGAACTCACCCAACGACTACTCGCGCTCAATCCGCCTCCTGAGCGCATCGCTACCGTCGGCCTGCGCCACTCGGTGGCCAACCAAATCCGGCTTCTCTCAGGCGGACGCCTGGCCCTCCGTGAGTTCCCGGACAATGAGGGGCAGGAAACGGTGCGTCACTTCCCCGTCATCCTCGCGCCGCCCCCCCTCTATCACACGTTGGCCGAAGACCCGTCCTATACGAGCAAGGCCTGCGTACTCGAGTACCAGCCGCTCAGCGCGGAGGAGCTCTGGTCGGCGCTGAAGACGGGGGAGCGAGCACCCAAGCATGAAAAGGATCAGAAACGGTACTATTTGATCAGGAAGCAGGCAGGGAACGGGACAAGTGAACGACCGTCGTGACGAAGATCAATGCCCCGCACACCAGGAAGGGCGCCAGCCTTTCTGTGAGAGAAAACGCCGGCAGAGCGCGCCCTCCTGCTTGCTCCAGACAGGATCGTCGCGTAGACTCTGCTTCAGCGTACGCGCTTGCTCGGAGCCCCGGTCATGTCACCATCGTCCCCATCTCCAGACGACGTCCGTATTGCCAACAATTTGCGCCGCACAATCGAACTGACGGAGTTGGGACTGGCCTTGCGTCGAGCCGTGATTGAACAGCGGAATGGGCCTAGCGAGGGTGGGGGAATCGCGCAGGTCATGCACGAAATCCGACTGGCCAAAGAGCAGGCATGGCAGCAGAGCCAATCCTAGTCCGGGCGTTCTCCGACCTCATCACCGACTTCAACCGACGCGGCGTGATTTATGCGCTGGCCGGGGGCTGGGCCTACAGCGCCTTGGTGGAGCCTCGAGCCACCACGGACATCGACCTCCTCATATTGCTAGACCCGCCTTCACGCGAACAGATACAGACGCTCGTCTCATCCCTCTTCGACTCCACCATCATCCATCCGAGCCCTATGGTCTTTCAGGGGATCTCAATTTGGCGAATTGTGGGAATCCGATCCGGACAGGAAGTCGTGATCGATTTTCTTGTGGCAAACACGGCCTATCTTCGAACCGCATTGGAGAGGAGACAGACGGTCCCATTTGGCACACTCCAAGTCCCTATGCTGTCGATCGAGGATCTCGTCATCCTAAAGATGGTGGCAGGACGACTCCAGGATCATGCCGATTTGGAGAAAATCCGCGCGCGCCAGGCAGACTTACACGTCGACTGGACGTACGTTGACCGCTGGAAAACGATGCTCGGACTTGCTGACCGTTAGGTGGGGGAGGATTTTAAGAAGTATGGCGGAATTACTCCATCCCGGCCGCTTCCCAAGCGAAGGCCAGTTCCTGCTGGTGGATGACAAAGACTGCGCGGCTCAACCAACGTCCACGACCACTACTACGGCCACGCTGCCATCCAGATGGTGCAGAGCGGCGACTATGTCACGCCACGATATGCCGATGGCTCCCTTCGTTTTCGGAAACCGATCCTGACCTACTGGGTGCTCGCCACGAGTTATGCAACCCTGGGCATTGGCCTAGTCTCCTCGCGACTTCCCTTCCTGCTGGCTGCCTGCGCCACGCTGTGGGTGACCTATCGCCTGGCGCGCTCCGTGACGCAGGATCCACGGATCGGCCTGTTGGCAGCGGCCCTCCTTGGTTCCAACATTCTATTCATGGAGTCCGCCACCAAGGCGACCCCGGATATTTTGCAATGTCTGTTCATCACACTCAGCCTGTGGGGGGCGACGGAACTGCTCTTCAACCGGCTGCAACAGACGATGCAAGGCCGACCTGCGAGGGTGATCCAGCACATCCTCCAATGGGTCTTCAGAGCGGCTACGGGAGTCGGCGCGGTACTCGGTAGCCAACCAAATCCGGCTCCTCTCAGGCGGACGCCTGGCCCTCCGTGAGTTCCCGGACAATGAGGGGCAGGAAACGGTGCGTCACTTCCCCGTCATCCTTACACCGGCCCCCCTCTATCACACGTTGGCCGAAGACCCGTCCTATACGAGCGAGGCAAGACCACCTTTCCGTCCCCAGCGTTCTCATTGAAAGACCTGACTACCATCTTTGGTAATGTCTCTCACAAACTGCCGCGCCGTAGTCCGAAAAGCACCGTGCCATACCTGCTCGTCAATTATGCTCTCCGACCAATCCGAGGGGAGAAGCGATTTGATCAGCGGAGTACCCAACCAAAAGAGCCCTCTTCGACTGATCAGATAGGTATAGGACCGTTTGAGCTGCCGGTCCGTATACAGATCGTATCGAACGCTCACCCGCTCACCTTCATAGTCATAGAAGGGAAGAATTCCAAGACTGAGCACGGACACGAACATCCAGAAATTCGACAACGCCGTATGAGGCTGGTGATCCAATGTGACCTTGTAGAACAACCCATGGTCTGGTGGTTCCCACATGTAGACTGCTTCGGATTGACCTGCCTCCTTTCCGAGCCCTTGTCGAATGGCGTCGGCAATGGCTCGATACTCGACACGCAAGTCGATGTTGTAATACACCCGCTTGGTCGAGGGTGCGACGGCTGGAGCATCGGCCTCTCTCCACAAAGGACTCACCGATCCGGCCCCCATCCACGAACAAGACGAGAGTATGATCGCCAGGCCCACAGCAAGGAGGGCACCGGGAAGGGTTCGAAGGGACGCTCGCCATGTGGCACACCTAAAAATGCCCATCTGCTCGCGCATCTCGCCAGAATTTCACTGATGTTTCTGCAAACGCCTCTTCCTTCGAAAACGTCCACGGTGATTCCGTCCAGGAGTCTCCGATAAATGGGAGCCCCAGCAAGAGAAGTCCCCAGATAAGCGTCTTTTGTTGGACCAGCCCACGATAGGTGCCCAGCTCTTTCCTGTCGCTAACTAATTGATAACCGATCCTATACTCGGCAGCGTCTTCAACATAACAGGGGATCACCAGAATGGTCAGAGAACACCAGAGCAACTTCCAAGCAGCTTGAAGATTCATGCGAGGCGTGTGAGTGACATCCACAGAAACATAATAGCCACGCTCCGGCGCCTCAGACGTGAGAATCGCTTTTTCGAAAGTAGGATTCTTGGTGAGCGCCTTCCCCAACAATTCCGCAAACTGTTGGGTCGACCTGGCGCTTTCAAATGAATCGACCGTTTCTCTAGCAGGCGGTTTCTCAAACACTGCCGGCACGTTGTAGTAAATAACTGCGCCTGGTTGTTGAGCATACGAAGAGATTGATTCGTCCAAAACGTCGGTCGGCGCAACCCGCCAGGCATGAATAGCACATCCCGGCATTACGACCGAGAAGAAGATAGCCACGATGATAAGATACCGAGTCCGAAGAAAACTCTGTACCCTCATAGCCTCTTCCCAGCCTCAGTACGGCATTTCGTCGTCGTCCAGGCCAAAATGATGCCCGATCTCGTGCACGACCGTGTCGCGCACTTCCTGCACCACGTCCTCCTTGGTGCGGCAGAGTCGAAGGATCGGTCCGCGATAGATGGAAATCTTGGCCGGTAGTTGCCCACCGGGTTCGAAGAAGGAATCCTTGTCGATGGAGAGCCCTCGATAGAGACCGAGAAGATCCTCGTCTTCGTCCATCTCCAGGTCTTCGCGCACGTCGGGTGAGGGCTCTTCCTCCACCACCACCGCGACGTTGGTCAGGAGTTTGGCGTATTCATCCGGCAGGCCGTCCAGCGCCTGCTGCACCAATGTCTGAAATTCCGATTCCGTGACCGAGAGTTTCGCCCGCTTCCGCGCCATCTCCATCACCGATAGAGCACTACCCCGTTCTCGTTACGGATGCGCCACCCGCCAGTTCTTTCCCACACCCACATCCACCTTGAGCGGAACCGAGAGGCCGAGGGCTTCGCCCGTCGCCTCCATTTCCTGCTTCACAAGCTGTTTGGCCCGTTCAAGGTCGGATTCGGGCGTTTCGAAGATCAGTTCGTCGTGGACCTGCAGAATCATCTTAGTGGTCGGCAAGGTTTCACGAAGCCGTTTGTGGACCCGGATCATCGCCACCTTGATGAGGTCGGCGGCCGAGCCTTGGATCGGGCTGTTGACGGCCATGCGCTCCCCCATCGCACGCTGCGTCTGGTCGCCGCTCTGCAGTTCCGGAATCGGACGTCGCCGTCCGAGAATCGTGGTCGTGTAGCCCTTGGTCTTGCCGTCCTCGATGTTGCGATCCATCAGGGCTCGGACGGCCGCGAATTTCTCAAAGAAGGTGTCGATGTAGGTCTTGGCGTCGGCTTGCGAGACCCCGATATTCGAGGCCAGCCCGAAGGGACTGATCCCATACACAATGCCGAACACCACGCTCTTTGCGGCCCGACGCATCTCCCTGGTGACTTGATCGGCAGGGCGATTAAAAATTTCCATGGCCGTGGCCATATGAATGTCCTCCCCACGCTCGAACACCTGCAGGAGGCGAGGATCCTGCGAGAGGTGCGCCAAGATCCTCGGCTCTACCTGGCTGTAATCGGCGCAGAGGAGCTGATGGCCCGGCGGCGCGATGAAGGCTTCGCGGATGCGAAGGCCGTAGTCGCCCTTCACGGGAATGTTCTGCAGATTGGGGTCGGTGGACGAGAGCCGGCCTGTGGCGGCGACCGTCTGGTTGAGCGAGGTGTGCAGGCGGTTGGTCTCGGGATTCACCAGCTGCGGCAGGGCGTCCACATATGTTGACTTGAGCTTGGTCAGAGTGCGGTAGTTCAGAATCTGGGCGGGCAACTCATGCTGCAAGGCCAGCTGGGTCAACGTGTCCTCGTCCGTAGAGTAACCTGTCTTGGTCTTGCGCAGCGGCTTCAGCCCCAGCTTCTCGAAGAGCACGGCGGCCAGTTGCTTGGGGGACCCGACGTTGAACTCTCCGTCGGCCAGCCGGTAAATGTCGGCGACCATCCGCTCCAACTCCCGATCCAGCTCCTGACTCAGCGTGTGCAGGCCCGCCACGTCCAACAGGAATCCATTGCGCTCGATGTCCGCCAGGACCGGCACCAGCGGCATTTCGACCTCTTCGAACAGCATCAGACTGCCCTGTTCTTTCAAACGGTCACGCAACAGGGGCGCGACCTTGGCCGTCACGGCGGCAGCCTCGCCCGTACGACGAACCAGTTGCTCGTCGACCTCGAACAGCGAGGGCGGCGTGGTCGCGTCGTACTTGGCTCCAGCTCCCAACTGGTACCCCAGTTGATCCATTGCCACCGCGTCCAAGGTATGGGCGCGGCGATTGGGATTCAGCAGATAGTCCGCCACCATCGTATCGAAGCAGGGTCCCTGGAGATGCACGCCCTGGCGATGGAGCACCAACAACAGCGGTTTGAGGTCATGCACGGCTTTCGGGTTCTGGGGGTGGTCCAGGAGCTGCTCCACCACCTTCGGCCAGGAAGCGACTTCGCCCTGCACGAAGGCTGCTTGCCCCGTTCCCATACCCAGGGCACAGCCCCGCATGTCGGCCCGTACGCCTCCAGTGTCGCTCAAGACATAGGCCAGCCCGATTGGTTCGCCATATTTACGCGCCTTGAGGAAAGCGACCGCCGCGGCCTCGTCCTGCAGCGTCTGCACCTCCGCGACCAATTGCTCCTGCGCCGCAGTTTCCCCTTGGAAGGCCTTTGCGAGGGTCATGAACTCCAGCTCGCGGAGCAGTCCCACCAAGGCCTCGCGATGCGGAGCCTTCGCTTGAAATTGCTCGGGAATGAAGTCGACCGGACAATCGAGGTGAATCGTCGCCAGCTGCTTGCTCAGGCGGGCTTGTTCCCCTTGCGCCAGCAGCAAGTTCTTGGTCTTCAGCGGCGTGACCTCTTCCACTCGCGCCAACAGGTCTTCGATCGTGCCGAACTGCGTGAGGAGCTTGACCGCCGTCTTCTCGCCGATTCCCTTGACCCCGGGGATGTTGTCACTGGTGTCGCCCATAAGCCCCATGATGTCGACGACCCGCGCCGGCTCCACGCCGAATCGCGCCACCGAGTCTGCCTCGCCGAACCACTTGTCCTTCACGGGATCGTAAATCTTAGTCTTGGGCGTGAGGAGCTGAAACATGTCTTTGTCGCTGGTGACGATCGCCACTTCGAGGCCTTCCTGCTCTGCCTTGCGCGCCAAGGTTCCGATCAAGTCGTCGGCCTCGTAGCCGGCCTGGCGAATGACCGGGAGGGCCAAGGCCTCCACCACGCGATGGATATAGGGAACCTGCGCGCTCATCCCTTGCGGCATGGGCGGCCGCTGGGCCTTGTACTCCTGGAACGCCGCATGTCGATGCGTCGGCCCCTTTTCATCGAACACCACCGCGACATAATCCGGCCGATGCTCCCGCAGCACCTTCAACAGCATGGTCGTGAACCCGTACACGGCGTTGGTCTGCAGCCCCTTGGAGTTGGACAGCGGGGGCAAGGCGAAGAACGCCCGGTAAATGTAGGCACTCCCGTCGATGAGATAGAGCATCGGCATCAGTCACGCAGACAGGTGGTTCACTCGGGTGCGATGATGAGCGGCGGTTTGTCGAACTTCGCCCGCATGGCGTTGATCGTACTGAGGACCGTCGATTGTCCCACGATCTTGGCTTCGAGGCGGCGCTTGCCGGGAAACTCGATGAGCGAGAGTCCGATCAGCATGGTCAGCACACCCTGCCCCGGCAGAAACAGCATCAAGAACCCGGCGAACAGAAAAATCGCCCCCACGACGTTTTTCACAATGTGGCCGACGAGGCGGAGGATCGGATGGTGGTTTTCCATCCAGGGACGAGGTTTGCGAATATCGAAGTAGTCGGCCGGCAGCCGCATGAGGATAATCGGAATCGCGATGAGCGTCCCCACGAACATCACGCCCGACGAGACGGCGAACCAAATCAGAAGCTTGGCCGGCACGAAGGATTCGATCTGCGTCAGAAGCTCGCCCATCACCGGCGCATCCTAGCATGGGGCTTTGCGCGGCGAAAAGAGCACCGAGGCAAAGCGGGTTTACCTTGTCCGCGGCAGAGATTATAATTTTGCGCGATGTCTCCGCTGCCCTCACGCCGTCTGTCTGCCCGCCCACGTCTCGCCTTCCATATGGCGATGCTGGGCCTGCTCCTTTCGTGCTGGGTGATCGTACCCGCCGTCGATCGGCTCCATGCCGCCGAGACAGAGTCCGACGTCGAACCGGACCTGCAAATCGAGATCACCAAGATCGGACTCGGCAAGGAAGTGGTCATCACCAAGGGGCGGCGGGAATGGTTCATGCGCGTCGAGGTGACCCCCGAAAACTCCGTCGTCGTTCGACAGGAAAAAGACGGCGACCGGTATCTGCTGGATGACAGCGAAGTGCATGACCGCTCCATGAGCGCCGCGGAAGTCGATGCGGCCATCACCGATTTCATCAACAGCGTGAAGACCACACAGAAGGGCAAGTGACCACCATGTCGGGGAAGCCGAAGTTCGTCATTTTCGCCCACAACGCCACGTACGACAAACTCCATCAGGTCGCCACCCTCGGCCTGACCGCCGCCGCGATGGGCAAGGACGTCATCGTGGTGCTGTTGTTTTGGACAATCAAGAAACTGGCCGAGGGGAATATCGACGAGATCGACTTTCCACCCGAGTATGCCGCCTCCGCGGAGCAAGTGACCCGACTCCTGAAGGAAAAGAAGGTGCCGAAGATCTCCGAAATGTTTCAGGAAGCGCGCCTGGTCGGGCACTTCCGCCTCATTGCCTGCAGCGCGGGCCTGGAATATATGGGCGTCGAGGCCGCAGCCGTCGAGCGGAATGTCGACGACGTCATGGGCTTGCCTTCCATCCTCTCCCTCACGGCGCAAGCCGAGACCAAGCTCTTCATCTGACACCGGTAAGCAGACGCCGTCCTCCCCTGTCGACAGACAGGCGGCTTGCCTTCCTCAGGCTTACCGACTTTTAGTCACGCCGACGCGGTCACAGTAGGTCGCGATCTGACAGCGGCTGCAGAAGGGGGAAACAGGCTGGCACAGGTGCTGTCCGTAGGGCACGAGTAGATCGTTGAAGATGATCCAATAGCGGCGGGGAAGTTTCTCGCGCAGGGCCCGTTCGGTGTCCTCTGGAGTCTTCGTCTTCACATACCCCCACCGGTTGCTGATCCGGTGCACGTGGATGTCGACACAGATCCCCAATTTACGATACCCCACCGTGACCACCAGGTTGGCGGTTTTTCTCCCGACGCCCGGCAAGGTCAGGAGTTCATCGATGGTATCCGGCACCACTCCCCCATATCGCTCCACAAGCTCGGCACAAATCTGCCGGATCTGTCTTGCCTTGGTGCGGTAGAACCCGACCGGGTAGATGGCCTGCTCCACGACAGACGGTGCCAACTGCTGCATGGCTGCAGGCGTGGTCGCCAACGCGAACAGCCGCGCACTGGCCTCGGCGGTCGTCTTATCTTTGGTACGGAGACTCAGAAGGCAGGAGATGAGCACCAGAAAGGGATCGCGGCCCGACTCCTTGGCGACGAGCCCCACAACCGGATCCGGCCAGCGGGCAATCTCCCGCTTCACCGTCCGAATGACGGCATGGATATCTCGCTCCTGCATAGGACAGCCGGGACAGAAGAGGAACGACCGGAGGTGGTTGAGATGAGCGGCGGAGGGAACAGCGGCCCGACGGCTAGTCGGACCGTCGCTTGGCGAGCCACTTTTGCCGACGGCGTTGAGCCTCGCGCTCCTTCGCCTTCTTCCGCACGCTCGGCTTCTCGTAGTAACGGCGGCGCTTCAGTTCGCGGAACAATCCTTCGCCCGCCAATTTCTTCTTGGCGACCTTCAGGGCTTTCTCAACGTTGTTATTGAAGACCTTGATTTCCATCGTCGGCTACCTTCGACTCTCCTTCACCGAAGTTTCAGAATATTCAACATTTTCTGCGGCCACGAATCGAAGGGCGGAGTGTAGCATAGCAATTGTGCTTCCACAAGCATTTGTTCCGCCACCGAGAATTCACCCCGCATTGATTCTACAAGTAACTGATTTGGTTGACATTTCATATTCTCTTCGACCATGGCGAGACAGCCGTCGATGACCGCCTCCGCCAGGCGGATGCCCATCAACAGATCAGGACCGACCTCCGGCTTCGCCTGTGCCAGCATCCCGCGGAGGAGCGAAATGATCTCGCATGCTAGCTTCACGATTTCCAACGGCACCTCGGTGGCCCCCAACAGGGCTGAAGCAAGGCGCAATCCACGCTCCGGATGGCCGTGAGGCAACTTCTTCGCCTGCAGCACCTCCGCGTAGCGGTCCCGATCGAGTTGGACGAGTTCCTCAAGCCGCGCCTTGATCTCTGTCAGGCGGGTTTCGATCGCGCGGACCCGATTCAACCGGGCCACCATGAGGCCCAATGTCGCCGCGAACACAGCGGCCCGCGCACCGACACTACCGCCGGTCAGTCCCTGCGTATCCGTGCTCGACCGTTCCGCCACGCCGCTCACAGGAGCCGCCTTTTCTTGTGACGGTGGAGAGGTCGCCAGTCGTCCCACCGCTTCACGCAAGTCGCCGCTGTTCAGCCGCGCCTCCAATATCTGGCTCCCCTCGAACCGTTCAAGCTGCAGTGCCTGCTGAACCGCCTCGATCAATGCTTGCTGCGGAACCAGGCCGATGATTTCCGTGCCGGCCACCGCCACTCCACGAGCCGCCGCCTCCCGCTGCACCGCGGCGAAGGCAACGTGCAACGGCGTCTGCAAATGGTTGGTCAGATTCATCGAGACCTGTACCAACCCCTGACGTTTCAACTCCACCCCGATCGCTTTCACAAAGGGAAGGCCGCCGCTCGACTGCCGCACCGACTTGGCGATGGCCTGTGCGACCGAGAGATCCCGACTCTGCAGATTGACGTTCACGGCAATCAGCGGACCCCGCGCCCCTACCACAGTCGCCCCGGCCGTCGGATGCAATTGCTTCGGGCCGAAATCCGGAGACCAAACCGGATCGGCGGCCATCCGGGCTGCCAACCCCGGGATCCCCCCCTTCCGAATCCATTCCAGGTTGGTCCGCTCCGGTCTGGAAGCCGCCTGCTCGTACAAAAAAACCGGAATCTTCAATTCGTTCCCGATGCGTTGCCCGACCATACGGGCCAACTGCACACAATCCTGCATGCTCACGCCGCTGATGGGCACGAAAGGCAGGACGTCGAGGGCCCCGACCCTCGGATGCTCGCCCTCATGGCGGCGCAGATCGATCAATTGGGCCGCCGTCCTGGCCATTTGAAAGGCAACCTCGGCAACGGCGTAGGGCCGGCCGGCAAAGGTCACGACCGAACGGTGATGATCGGCATCCGAGCTATGATCGAGCAGGGCGACGCCGGGCACTGAACGGACAATCTCGACCAACGCTCGCACGACGTCCGGATTTCGCCCTTCGCTGAAATTGGGGATGCACTCGACGACCTGATTCACCGCAGTTCCCTCTTCACAACCAAGACGTGTTCGGCGCGCACAAGAAAAAAGCCGGAGGCTCTGTACCTGGCCCTCCGGCTTTGCCGCGCAAGACAGTCTCGTATCTGCGCGCCTGTCGCTGATTCCCTACTTGGTCTTTTTGACGAACGCTTTGTAGATTCGCTTCGAGGAACTCTGCTCCTCTTCCATCCCGACCATTTCATGCCCGGTGGTCTGGCACCAGGCCGGCATATCCTTCTTGATCCCTTCATCGTCCGAGACGACTTCCAACACCTGGCCGGTCGTCAGCTCCTTGATTTTCTTCGACGTCAGGATAATCGGCATCGGGCAAAAGTACCCGAGCGTATCCAGCTTCACATCCGCCTGAATCATGCCGCCCTCGCTTAGATGAACAGGTTCACGCTGCCCTGCTTGGCCTCCGCCAAGTAGGTCGTGACCCCGGCAAACTGGTCGATCCCATCGATCAGCGTATCCTTGGTGATGCCCATCAAACCCATCGTCGTCGTGCAGGCAATGAAGCGGACCCCCAAATCCAGTGCCGTCTCCATGAGTTCTGGCACGCCGGGCATGCGATTCTGCTTCATCACGAGCTGCATCATCTTCGTCCCGAGCCCCCAGAAGTGAAACCGCGAGAGCGGCAGGGTGTCGGCCCCTCCCTTATTGAGGAAGCCGAACATGCGGCGCAGCCAGTCGCTTGCTGAACTGGTCGCCCCCTTCTTACGGATTGTATTGAGACCCCAGAAGGTGAAAAACACGGTCACCTGCATTCCCATGGCGGCAGCGCCGGTGGCAATGATGAACGCGGCCATGGCGCGATCCAGATCGCCGCTGAGTAGAACGATCGTCACCCGATCCGGCTTGGATTCACGCAGTTCCGCTAAGGCGGCGGTCGGCTCGATTTGTGCTGTGGTCATCGGGCACCTCTCTCTACCTCGGGACGCCGATCCCGAGCGGAAAATTCGTTGAAAAGACTATAGTCTCCGCTACTTTTTCTTGTCAAGAAATGCGCGGCACGGACAGGCCTTCCGATTGCTTGACCTCACGAAGGCCCATCGTTATAGTCCGGACGTGAGCACCGACCTGATCACCGAATTCAAACCGTCCAAGAGCGCACCTCTGCTCGGCTTCTGGTATCCGGCCACCACCAGCAGTTCACTGGCCACCGGGCGGATGCAAGCGCAGGTCCTGCTGGGCCTACCGATTCTCGTCTGCCGAGATCGCCAAGGCCAGGTGGCGGCGATGCGGGATATTTGCCCGCATCGAGGCATGCCCCTCTCCTTCGGCGAGTTCGACGGGGAACGCGTTGAGTGCGCCTATCACGGCTGGCAGTTCGATACCTGCGGCCGTTGCCGCCATATCCCAGCCCTGGTCGAAGGCTCTCCGCTCAAGGCTGAGAAGATCGGCGTTACCTCATACCCCTGCGAAGATCACGATGGGTATGTCTGGGTCTTCCTCACCGACCCACAACAGCCGAACCAGGTCGTTCCGGAAGTGCCGCGCCTCCCGTTGCCGTCCGCACCCTATCGGATGATCCAGATCTCGACGATCCTCGATTGCACCATCGACGACGGCATTGTCGGGCTCATGGATCCCGCGCACGGCCCCTTCGTCCACCAGAGTTCCTGGTGGCGAACGAAGGCCAGCATGCATGACAAGGCCAAGACGTTCGAGCCGATTCCCAACGGGTTCCGCATGGTCCCCCATGCCCCGTCCAAGAACAGCGGCCCCTATAAACTACTCAACAAACTGTACGGCGGCCCGCTCACCACGACCATCGACTTCGTGCTGCCCAATCAACGGTTCGAGTTCGTGCAATGCGGCTCCATGTACGTCTCTTCTCGCGCCACCGTCACGCCCATCGGCGACCAGCAATGCCGGATCGATTTCGCCGCCGCCTGGAACATTCTGCCCTGGTTGCCTTTCGCCAAGCCGCTGTTTCGTTATTTCGCCAACATTTTCATGAAACAAGACAAGCAGGCGATGGAACGGCAGGCCGTCGGATTGAAGTACAAACCGGCCCTCATGCTGATCGACGATGCGGACACGCCCGCCAAGTGGTATTACAAGTTAAAGGCCGCCCACTTGGCTTCGATCCAGACCGGCCAGCCCCTCGACCACCCGCTGAAAAGCCCTGTGACCCTCCGCTGGAGAAGCTGACCCCCCTGAGATTACGTCCTCATGTGATGCGGGCCGCTATTGAGCTCGTTGAGCAGGGCCATGGCTCGACGAATCTGGTCTCGTGAGCCAAGCAACGTCACCACGTCGCCGGCCTGCAGGCGCACCGTTTCGGGCGGATTCGATTGCGTGATCTGGTTTCTGGTCCACGCAATGATCGATGCACCGGTCCTCGGCCTGATCGAGAGTTCGGCGAGAGACTTGCCGACCGCGGGCGCCTCGTCGTCGACCCGACAGGTTTCCACCTCCACATCGGTGAGCGTCCCGCCGCGAAGATGATGGGCCAATTCCGGCATCTCGCTGCGGCGCAGCAACGCATACCCCTCCCGACGGATCTGCTCGGCTTTGCGCACGACGAATTCCTGGGGCAGGCTATAGGTGCGGAGTACGAGGGCGAAGATCTCGATTGACGTTTCAAACTCCTCCGGCACCACGTCGTCGGCGCCGAGTTGATGCAACTCTTCCAGTTCACGCAAGTAGCGCGTCCGCACAACGATATGGAGTTTGGGGTTGAGCCCCTTGGCGACCTTCACCGTGCGCCGGGCCGTGAAGGGATCGGATAACGCCACCACCAGCACCTTGGCATCCTCGATGCGCATATGCCGCAGCACATTGGCGTTCGAACCGTCGCCGTAATAGATGGGGACGCCGTGGCGCGCCTCCCGGCGCACGGTGTCTCCATCCAAGTCGAGCGCCACATGGGGGATCTCGGTCTCGCCCAACACGCGGGCAAGGTTGCGGCCGTTCAGCCCATACCCCACGATGATGACATGGTCCTTGATCCGGACCGGTTGGTGTTCCAGCTGCGCCACATGGGCGGCGGTGCGGCTCGGCAGCCAGCGCCTGAGCCGCTGAGCGGCTTCGACCCGTCGCCCCAGGCTCGGCGACCATTGCATGAGAAAGGGTGTGACCACCATCGTGAGGACAGACGTGGCCAAGAACAGCTGGTAGTAATCGCCGGTCAGCAGGCCTGCGTCCTTCCCCTGCTCGGCCAGAATAAAACTGAACTCCCCCACCTGCGCCAGCGCCACGCCGACCAGCACCGAAGAACGGGGCGGCGCCCCGGCCGCCAACATGGCGCCCGCTCCAGTCACGAGTTTGCCCACGATCACGGCCAGCAACAGACCGAGCACGATGAACGGATGGTCCAGCACGACCCTCATATCCATCAACACTCCGATGGACACGAAGAAGAGGCTGTTGAAACTGTCGCGAAAGGGGAGCACCTCCGCGAGCGCCTGATGGCTGTATTCGGATTCGGCGATGACCAGTCCGGCGATGAACGCCCCCAAGGCCAGCGACAACCCTCCCAGGGAAGTCAACCAGGCAATGCCGAGACACAGCACGATGATCGACAGAAGAAACAATTCACGGCTCCGACTCCGTACAATGTGCCGCAACAGCCGTGGCGCGAGATACCAGGCTGCCGAGACGATCAGCCCCACCACCAGGGCCGCCTTGGCCAGGGTGAGGAGCACCGTCCCCATCGCCCCTCCAGCCGGAGTCGCCAGGATCGGGGTCACGAGCATCATCGGCACCACTGCCAGATCCTGGAAAATCAGGATCGACACCGTGGCGCGGCCGTGGAACGAATCACTCTCCCCCTGCTCCGCAAGGGCCTTGAGTACGATGGCCGTGCTGCTCAAGGCCAGCAGGAAGCCCCAGAAAATCCCCTGTTGATAGGAGAGCCCCGCGAGCAGGGCCACGGGCAGGGCGAGCAGAAGCACCCCGCCGGTCTGAACGGGAGCCGCGACGGCCAGCACGCGGCGAGCTGCGGCAAAGTGAGCGGACGAAAACTCCATGCCGATCGTGAAGAGCAGGAGCACGATCCCGATTTCGGCCAGCACGTGCACCTGCGACACATCGGAAATGAGGTGCAGTCCATGCGGTCCGATCAGCGCGCCTGCCACCAAAAAACCGGCAATCGACGGCAGGCGAAATTGGTGAAAAATGAAGACCACGACGGTAGACACCGCATAGATCACCAATAGGTCGCCGAGGACGCCGTAGTCGCTCATGTGGTCGATGGAGTCGGAAACCGGTCAGACGAACGTCGATGCGGGCCGCTGCCGTCACGCAGCATACCGTAGGGCCTTCAGCCGAACAAGCGGGAACTCTTGGTGATCAAGGACTCGCGCGGGTCTGGAGACGAAGGAGAACGACTGAGGTGGATCGGAGAGGCCGAGTCGCTAGAAGGGAATACGGATGCCCAGCTGAAATTCGTTCGGCATCATTCCCCTGCTGAGAGAATCGCCGAGAATGCTCTGCTGCAGAATGGAAGGGGCCGGCCCGATGGCCCGGTCGCGCTCGGTCACATACCCGCCGCCGAACCCCGCTCCCACAAAGGGAAGAAGCGTTTGTTCGCTGATCTGAAGCCGCCCACTCAACGTGGGTGTCTGGCGAAAGACATTCTGGTCCCGATCGGCCGCAGGTGCTTGCGACGCGGGAGAGCCAGACGGGCTGCGGAAGGCATTCCACATGGCTGCGCTGCTCGAGCCCTCTTCAGCCTGGGCCATACCAGCGCCCAGGGTGACAAGGAAAACCCCCACACCACACAGGCTCATCGTGGTAGTGCGTATCACGAAATATAACCTCCGCTGCCGCCTGATTCTCTTTGTACCTTACTCCATTCTACAGGTAAGCAACAAGTGGACCCACTCGGCTGGATCCGCTCAACCAGCAGGACTTTCAGGACCTCGCGGACATCCGACTCCGCTGTCGACATCGCTCGCCTGTCGCACCACTGACTCACCTGTGTCGAATGCGCTTCACGCCCTCCCCATGAGCGACAATGCCCACGGGCCGATCTTGATTCTCCTGTACAGCCCCAGTACTCTTTTGCCGATTGCTCCATCATCGTTCTAGTCGCAAGTCGGACCTGCACTGTATCGAGCCTGTGAAGAGTCCTCACAGAGATCGTCCCCTGGCTGTCTGGCATACGAGCGCCTCCTCCGGATTCGGGGGCCTGGAGATTCGTATGCTCGAAGAAGCTGCGCGGTTTCGAGCCAGAGGATATCGGATCACCTTCGTCTGCAATCCGGGAGCCGCCCTTGCACAACGAGCGGCCGCACAAGGTATTCCCACCCTCCCGCTACCCATGCGGCAGTCCTACGACCTGCCGTCCATGCTCCGGTTCTGGGCCCTCCTGGGGCGCCACCAGGTCGATATCCTCCACACCCACAGCTCGAAAGACCACTGGATTTGCGGCCCGGCTGCGCGACGGCGAGGAATCCCTATCGTCCGTACCCGCCACATCGGCACGCCCGTGAAGACCAACCCCTTCTCCAGCTTCGTGTATACCGCCCTGTCCGATCGGCTCTTGACCTCTTCGCTGGACACCAAGAAGGATCTGCTGCGTATTCCCACGCTGAACCCCGCTCATGTCGTGGAGATTCCAGCCGGGATCGACCTCGAACGGTTCTCTCCCTCCGTCAGCGGCAAGGCGATCATCGCGGAATTCGGACTCCATGAGGCAGATCCTATCATCGGGTACGTCAGCCGCCTGGAACGGGGAAAGGGGTTCCGCTACCTCATGGAGGCAGCCCCCGCCCTGCTCAAACGGTGGCCGCGCGCGAAGTTTGTCTTCGTCGGAGACGGCCCGCCCTGGGACCGGCACACCGCCGATGAGTTGCTGGATCGGCTCCAACTCAAGCCTCATGCGATCCTCACCGGCTTCCGGAGCGACATCCCCGAACTCCTCGCCACCATGCACTGCCTGGTGTTCCCTTCATTCAAGGTCGAAGGCACTCCCCAGGTCCTCCTGCAGGCCATGGCCATGGGCATCCCGATCGTGGCGACCCGCATCGGCGGCATTCCCGATCTGATCGAGGACGGCACGATGGGACGGTTGGTTGAGCCGGAGAATCCCGTGGCGCTGGCGGATGCCGTGCAACGGGTCTTGGAGCACCGAGAGGAGTCGCTTGCCGCAGCCCAGCGCGCCAGACAGCGCGTCCTGCAGAACTTTTCACTCGACCAGGCGATCGAACGCACCGCCTCCATCTATCGGGAACTCGTATGATTTGCCTGACCGGCGATGTCCACCATCGATCTTATCGAGGCGCCGATACGCGATATGCAAGGGAGAGCGAAGCGCAACTCGCACTCCGCTATTGCGACATTGCCGCCCGTTACCACATCAAGGTGACGTTGTTCGTCACGGGACAGGCCTGTTTGGAGGAACGGGACACCGTGGCGGAATTAGGTCGCCGAGCCCACTGCGAGATCGGCGGCCATACGTTCTGCGCCTTCCGATCCTGGCGCCATTGGCTCTCCAGGAAGTTGGGAGGCTCGATCCTGGGCCCTGCCTCGCTCCAGCGACGCGATATCGATCGCACCATTGCAGCCATCGAGGAGACGGCGGGCATCCGCATTACGGCATGGCGCAACCACGCCTACAAGCGCGACGCCTCGACCTATCCCCTCCTGGGCGAGCGGGGCATCCGCATCGTCTCGGATCGGGTGTCCGGTGTGGAGGGGGCGATGGAACGGATCAGTCAGGAACTCGTGTCCCTGCCGATCAATACGCTCCCGGACCACGAGCATCTCTTGCACGGCAAGTACTTACCGGCGCACACCAAACCTCACCGGCTCGCAGGGAGAAAGACGATTCAGGAATGGCGGAAGACCGTCATGCAGCAGGTCGAGGCGATCGAGGAACACGACGGGATCGCCACCATCCTCGCCCACCCGCTCTGCATGGAGATCGCAGACAGCATGAAGGAATTCAAAGCGCTCTGTCGGTTTCTCGCGCGGTTTCAGACCGGCTGGGTATCCGAGGCTCTTCAGAATTACACTCGAGTGTTCTAGCCGGCAGGCGCCAGGACTAGAAGCCGGATAGGTGGTCGAGACCAGATCATCTGCATCTTCTCCAAACCCGACAGATCCGGATCCCAGTCGCCCCCGCTGGCAATGACCGTGACGGCGCACGGTAACTGCGGAGAGAAACCATTCTCGATCCTGGCTGACTCGTTGTCGACTTTGACGTGGCGAAACACAAGATCCTCCCCCGCGTGGCGTGCGATCTGCCAGAGAGGATACTCGAAGGCTCCAAGCTGTATTTTCAAACCAATTTCGCGGCATTTCACACGCTGAATGAGCACGGAAACCAATTCGGTGTAGGGACCGATTAGCCCGCTATTGTTGGCAAACATCTGCTCGATCCTGGGTCGATCAAAAATGCTTGGTGCGTATTGAGAAGATATCAATGGCCTGAGTTGATTCAGAGCAACCCACGGCAGCGCAGTAACCGCAAGGAACAACACCAGCAGGCCTGTCACCGTATGGAGAAATCGATTGGGTCGTATCATGATTAAAAGCCCAGACCCAACCATCATGCCGTCGACGCCCCAAATCCCCAGCCTGAGAGAGACGGAGTGTATGGTCCCGGCGGGACTGAAAAACTTTGCAAGTACCCACTCGTTCAAGATTACTCCACTTGTGATCAGGCCAATCCCGCTGAGTACCGAGCCCCTCTTCCACCACACTCGATTCTCATCAAGCACTTCAAGTTGGGCAGGTGCGAGAAGCCAACCAATCAGTACGGCCGCCAGGAAGAATAGCGGTGTATGCAGGCGACTATTCCACGGTGCCCACTTCAGAAATATGCAAAAGAGGAGGCTGCTCGCACAGAGCATCAGGGCGAAGAAGCGTGCCCTGCTTCCCACCGGCCTCAGAATCACCAGCCCCACGGCCATGCAGGACAAGATGAATACAACGCCATTTCCCGCATAGTCCTCATGGGTAAGTAACCCTGCTTCCGGCACAATGTTATTCCGCGGCGCAAAGGTCAGCGATGGTTCACTGATGGTGATTCCGAGCTTATCGTGGATTTTCAGTACGACTGATTCAATGACGGCATTGACCTTAGAAGAAGGGGTCCCAAGATGGATGGCCGCATTCCGTACCACGCTCGACAGGGTCTCCGGAATACCGAAAGATTCGTTTTGGTATTGCCTCAACCATTGGGGATCACCAAGGGGATGATGCCACAACCAAACGCTTCGGCTCCAATGTCCGACATTCATCAAGAGGATCGCGAGCACCATGATACTGATCGATCGGAAGCCTGCCCTGAAGCCTTCTTGCTTCATCACAGCGATCAGGGCATAACCGACGAAAGGCAAGAGAATGAGATAGGGAACGTCTGATTAATTCGCGTTTCCACGAAGCAATCTGTTTCTCGGTGGATCAAGACGGGCCATCAGCTGGGAACCCGCTGGTCCGAGAGCGCCTTTCTCGGATTCCTCCGCCGTCAGGCGGCCCGCGCCCCGTTCGCACCCCCGTCCGCTAGGCTGCCGCCAGCAAGTGCCGGCGTGCTACATACAGATTCGCCAAGCCGCAACTGATAGACAACCAGTGCGCATTCTTCGCGAGCCCCCGGTACCGCACTTTGGCCCACCCGAAGATCCGCTTGATCACCAAGAACACATGCTCGACTTTGGCACGAACCTTCGACTTCGTCCGATTGCGGGCCCGCTCCGTCTCGCTCAAGGGCCGATGGCGATGGGCTTTCGTCTGGACGAAGCTCTTGGCATGGGGAGCATGGTGCTGAATCATGTCGCGTTGCCCGCTATAGGCGGCATCGCCCCATACTCGTGTCTCCTGTCCATGCAGCAACTCCGGCAACACCTGGCTGTCATGGACATTCGCCGCCGTGGCCGCCACTGAGTGAACCAGCTTCGTCCGGCTGTCCACTCCAATATGCGCCTTCATGCCGAAATACCACTGGTTCCCCTTCTTGGTCTGATGCATCTCCGGATCTCGCTCTTTCTGGCGATTCTTCGTCGAACTGGGCGCATTGATGATCGTGGCATCCACGATCGTGCCCCGGCTGACCTTCAGCCCGTGGGCAGCCAGATACGCGCCGATCCGCGCAAAGAGCTGTGCGCCCAAGTGGTGGGCTTCCAGCAGATGCCGAAACTTACAGATGGTGGTTTCATCCGGTACGGGCTCGCGGCCCAGATCAATCCCCACGAACTGCCGCATGGCGTGTGAGTCGTACAGCGCTTCCTCCACCGCCGGGTCCGACAGGTTAAACCACTGTTGCAGACAATGGAGGCGCAACATGCGTTCGACACCCACGGGCGGACGCCCTGGGCCCTCGGCCTTGGGGTAGACCGGCTCGATCGCCGCTACCAATTCCGCCCATGGAACAACCTGGTTCATCTCGTTGAGAAACTGCTCCCGGCGGGTGGGCTTGCGATACTGTTCAAACGAGACTTCGGCAAACGTCTGTTGCTGCATGGGGCACGCCTCCAGTTCAGTGCTGCGCTACCCTTAGCACATCATGCAAAGAGAATAAATCAGACCTTCCCTAGGCCGTACCCTTGGTCGCGAACGCAAGCGCCACCGACAACGGCAGGTACCACTCGGCCTTCTTACTCGACATAGTGAGCCGCTCAAAGGCGAAATAGACCGCTGCTACTACAAAGAGCCGGCAGACCACATCGTTTTGAGTCGAAGTGGATTGCAAGATAACCATGGGCGTGGAAGCAACCACCAAGGCCGCCAGGCTCTGAGCAAGCAGGGCACCACCCAAAATCCTGACGAGGAGGGAGACACCCACCAGCGCCCCCACAAAGGCGAACCACTGCACAAGATTAGCCAAACGGTCTGAGCCGAACCCAAGCGTTTGAAACTGCAAGATCGCAAATTCTGCCCAGGGGTTGAGGTAGAGTTGCCACACGACGTTTGTCGAATAGTGCATCACACTTCCATTGGCTCGCCAATGTTCCACTCGGCTCATGTGATAGGTCATGGAGTCCCAGTTGTTGGGAGGGGCAATCAAAGCGATCACCGCTGTCGCAATCGCGATCGCGGCGGCTGGGACGAGCGGGACAATCCACCAGCCATTTCCAGCCGGCAACGCGAAGAGTCTCCTTGTGACAAGTACAGGACTCTCTCCCCCTTCGAGGATGTGCCGTCGGATGATATGCAGCGAGTAGGTGATGACGAGGGTCCACGTTAACGCGAGTGTCGCGGGACGGATAGCCGCAAATACTGAGAGCAGTTCCGTGATTAGAAGCGTGGCGCTGCCCCACAGAATGGCCGCTTGAAGAAACCCAACCCGCCAATCCTCTTTCTCAGAGAAAGTTGTGACGTACCAGAGACAGGCAAACGCAATTATGGGCAGGGACATCAAGAGAAAAGAAACCGACTCGACAAGTTTGTGAGTGGTCACGTTCCCACCTCCGCCGCTTGACTTCCAGCCCTTCACATTGCATTGCGTTCATCGCACTAGGAGGGATCAGGAAGTCATGCGCGAGATTATTCCAGCAGAACGGCGCATCGAAACCCGATCGTCGCGCAGCGGTCCAAACCGGGCCACAGGAGCAGAAACTTCGCGGAAAAATCGGTTGGTCGAGGGCCTCCGTCCATGTACCAATGAGAACCCTGAGCGGTGTAGTGTGACCCGCCGCGAACCATGCAGAAACGAGTTCGTCCATCGGTGCGTTCGCTCTCTGTCCATTCCCATACGTTGCCGCACATGTCATAACACCCGAATGGAGAGCGCCCGTTGGGAAAGGCCGTGACACTTGTGGTGGTACCGGTTTCCCCGCCGTTGCACCGCCCAGGCTCCATCACTTCCCCCCAGGGATACTTCAAGGCCGCCGGTCCCTGGGCTGCATACTGCCACTGCTCCTCAGTCGGGATCGCCTTGCCGGCCCATTGAGCATAGGCTCGTGCATCATCCAGACTGACATAGACCACCGGGTGATCCTCCTTCCCTCCTGGTGGTTTTCCGTCGACCCAATGCTTCAGGAAGTTCTCTGTATGTCGAGGCCGGTAACGCGCCACGCGAAGGAACTCGGCATACTGTGCATTCGTCACCGGCGCCACATCGATCGCATAGGCCGGTAACGTGACCGCTCGTTCGAACCACCGCGGTTTGTGAAAGTTCCCATACAGTTCGCCGTGGTCCATTTCATTCTCATAGAAACCGCATTCTCTGGTCCTCAGTTGGACGCGCATGGTGAAGCGTGCAGATGGAATCCTGGCCATTTCGGGAAGGCGGTCCTGGCTCGTGAGAATAGCGACCGTCGGCTGCCCAAGGGCCAGGACGGGACGCGTCGGAAACTCAACCGAACTTGCCTCACGGAGATAGAGTTCTCGTTGTGTCGCCAGAAACTGTGAGAAATCAGGGCCGAGCGAGGTGCTCGTTCCTGCCACGAAGCCACCAATCCCTCGCGGCGCGAGAGCCCCCTGCAGGAGAGCAGTTCCGTCCTGAATGTCAGGAACCACCTCTTGGCCAGTGAATAGGTCAAAATATTTTGATCCGATCACTGCCGGAACCTTTAGGAGCAGACCTGACACTGACTGGTCTCCCCGATTCACCAGGGTCCACAGGCGGAGATCCTGCCTCTCCCACAGCGTGGCATAGATATTGCCAGCCTCCGTCTGAACGAGCGGAGTCCAACCCTCTCCGGAAAAGAGCGCAGCAAACCTCCGCTGAATCGGCAACATTCTGCGCAAGATCGATCGATCCCTTGCCGACCACCCAACCCAAGAACCAAAGACAACTTCCCACACCACCATCCCGGTTCCGTTCATCCAGGCCGTATGGAGTTGGGCAGAACGGTCCCGCCTCCACCGAGCGGTTTGGTGCATCATGTGGCGGCGTTCAAGCCATTTATTTCTGAGAATCCCGGGGGCTTCGCTGTCCTCGAAATATTGCGCCCAGGACATATGGTGGTCATGGATATGCTCAAGCGGCAGTACCCCCTCACCTTCCACGACAAGTCCAGGACCGATTCCGTCGAGCGCTGCGCGGAGATGCTCCGGAGCCTCCGGCATCGTATCCAGATACACGCCGTCTGCCTCGATAGCTTGTACAAGCGTTGCCAGGCCCTCCACATCAGAGGTGGCCTCCCGCCTCGTTCCGATATCCCAGGGTTTGTACACAATAAGGGCCTTGACCCCCAAGCGGTGACATTGCCTCACAACCTCTCGCAGACCGTTCAAACCGCCCGGCATGTCTCGGTAGAAGTCGAATTGATTGCGGTCGTCCGCCCCGATTCTCGGATAGGCGTGCCACAGAATGAGATTGTCGAAGCCACCGAAGTCCTCCATCGCCGTTCGCAGGAAGGCTTCAACATGATATTGGCCCGACTCCTGATCAAAGAAGGTCTGGTCATACAGCATGAGGAAACAACTGGAGAAGCTGGACGTGACCCAGGCCTGAGCTGGTTCTTGGTAACGCCGATGGTCATACCTCAAGGCTGCGCGCGCCTGATTTCGCCATTCCGTTAGTCCTTCCCTCCATGAAGGCCATTGCTGCGGCTCCTTCGGGGCGTGGAGGAGCGGAGCCGTGCCGTCAACCTTGGACTCAAACGATCCCTCCGCAAACACAGCAGTCGGGGAACGTGCGACAACCACTAACCCAAGCCCGAGAAGGGCTTTGATCAACTGTCGACGGGAACATTCGGGCTGATGATTCATCGTGCCAGCGAGTGCGCAAGCAGATAGCCTCTACGTGGGGAACGAGTAGAACCGAGCTAGATTCTGTAGTACTCGCGATACCAGGCCACGAACCGCGCGATCCCCGTTTCGATTGGGGTGGACGGCTTGAACCCGGTGTCCCGCATGAGGTCCGCGACGTCGGCGTAGGTCGCCGGCACGTCGCCGGCCTGCAGGGGCAGGAAGTTCTTTTGCGCCTTTTTCCCGAGTGTCTCCTCCAGGACTTCGATGAAGCGCAGCAGCTCGACCGGTTGGTGATTCCCGATGTTGTAGAGTCGGTAGGGAGCCGAACTGCTGCCCGGGTCCGGCTGATCACTCGACCACGTGGGATCGGCTTGCGCCGGCCGATCGAGCGTCCGAATCACACCTTCGACGATATCATCCACATAGGTGAAGTCGCGCTGCATTTTACCGTGATTGAACACGTCGATCGGCTTGCCCTCGAGAATCGCCTTGGTGAACAGGAATAACGCCATGTCCGGACGGCCCCAGGGTCCGTAGACGGTAAAAAACCGCAGACCCGTGATCGGAAACCGGTACAGGTGCGCGTAGCAGTGCGCCATCAACTCGTTGGCCTTTTTCGTCGCCGCGTACAACGATACGGGATGGTCCACATTGTCATGCACCGAGAATGGCATGTGGGTGTGGCCGCCGTACACCGAGCTCGTAGAAGCGTAGACCAGGTGGTCGACCTGGTGATGCCGGCAACCCTCCAAAATGTTCAGGAACCCGTCCACGTTGCTGGACGTGTATGCATGGGGATTCACGAGCGAGTATCGGACGCCCGCCTGAGCCGCCAAATTCACCACCCGCCGGATCGGTTGCTGCGCGAAGAGATCGGCCATTCCAGCGCGGTCGGAAAGGTCCAGCTTCACGAACTGGAATTGCGGTCTGGCCTGCAGTTGCGCCAGCCGCGCTTCCTTGAGCCGCACGTCGTAATAGTCGTTGAGGTTGTCGAGCCCGATGACACGGTCACCGCGGTCAAGCAGCCGCTTGGCCAAGTGAAACCCGATGAATCCGGCTGCTCCCGTCACCAGCACTGCTCCGTCCGTGGCCGCCATCGCTCCTCCCCTTTTCAATGATTCCAACGTATTCAATTACGCCCGCTTCGCTGCATGAACGGCGGGTCCCCATGGTCATATCGGTACAGGGGTAACGGTGACAGCGCCGCCGCCGAGGAAAGGACCTGCAGGCCTCCGGTCCCGTCACGCCGGAACAGGTCCAGCGCCTGAGTCCGATGGTACCCGCAATTGTGCGCAGCCAGGAGATCTTTCAGCTTTTCAGGCTGTTCCCAATGGGCGGTGAGGAGCGCCGTGCGCGCAGGATTGCGATGGCTGAACATGAAGGACAAATGGTCGGGATACCAATCGGCGCCGCCCGTCGCATAGGATACGAACAATTTGGCCTGCGCCGCCCCGCACAGTTCATCCAGATACCGGTTGGTGAGGTAACCGTTTTCCCCCACGTCCAACCAGGCGCCCGGATGGGACAGAGGGGCATGGGCGGCATAGCTGCGGACTTCCTGGAGTTGTTGTTGTGAGGCCAGAACCAGCGGCAGGGGTCCATACTTACCCACCAACCCCTGGATCACACCTTCCTTGATCGCGGAGCGGCCGCTGTTGGTCGGACCGCTGTCGGCGTGAACCAACACGTTGTGGCCGCGATCCGCGACCAGATAGCAGTTCCGAGGCATCTCGAGGTCGCATGGATCTTCACCATAAAAGGGCACGGACACCACGGCACCGCCCTCGAAGGCCCAGGCCTCGCCGTGCGCCAACTCGACAATCTGAGTGAAACCCAATTCCCGAAGAAGCGGAATGTAATCGTAGAAATATTTCTTTCGGTTCCGTCGGCTGGGAATGACGATCGGCACGTCCTTCGGCACATGCAGCAACGTGCGGGGATCGACGTGGTCGTCGTGGTCGTGGGTCAAGAAAATCCCCGCCGGCTTGGGCAAGAGCGGCACCCACAGGCTCGGCACGTTGGATTCCGCGAACCACGGCAGCAGCCAGGGGTCGAACAGAAAGAACTGGTCCCGTTGCCGATACATTAGGGCGGCATGGCCGAGATGGATCGTATCCTGGTCTCTGGTATTGAGCAGCCAGTGTTCCCTGATCGTGGCCTGCGTCGTCGGGACGAGACAGTCGTGTTGCAGGAACAGCTCCATCAGCTTGGTCAACAATCGCTCGCCGTCCCGCCCGGCCGTAGCGACGATGGTCCGGAGCGCGCCAGCTTGTTGCGTCCCATCCAACATGCCGAGCAACTTCCCCACGATCGGGCCCATCGGCCGCTCGAACGGAACCGGAATCGCCTGCCGTTTCACCGCGTGAAAAATCCGCAGTCCGCTGTTCACCACCGTCGCGGACTTGGTCGAGTCGAAGGGGTGTGACCAGAGAAAACTCCCATCCGGTTGCCGCCCGGTCCTGATATGCCGACTCAACTGTGGTCGGGAATTGACCAGTTCGGCATAGGCGTCTTCCAACAATTGCTTCGTCCTCGGGTCCCCTAACGTGGCGCGCCGGGAGAAGACATCGCTGATGGCCGTCTCCACACAGGCCAGCAAGAGGCTGTGGGCTTCATGCAGACTGGCGACGACATCGGGCGCCACACCGCCTACGAAGGGGAACGGGCCCGGCGGCTGGTTGCTCTCCAGCTGCACCCACACCCACGGCGCCAGGCCGACGTATTGGTCACGCGGCAATGTGTCCCAAATTCCCATGCTCGTGGAATCTCGTTCTTGGGCGATGGGGCCGAAGCAGCCTTCGGCCCTATGGATTACCGGCCACCCAATCGAGTCGGCTGATGGTCGGTTCGTAGAGCGCTTGAATCACATTGCCGTCCGGATCGGCAAAGTAGAAGGAGTAGCTGCCGTCGCGATGTTGCTTCGGCGGCTTCGCGATGGTGGCCCCATACCGGACTCCATCCTGCTGTACCTCGCGAAACAGCTCGTCCACCTCGGCGGGACTCGGCAAAATAATCCCCACATGGTCGAGGAATTGTCCCCGCGACGGCTCGTACTGCGCCAGGTCGTGTGGGGGAATCTGATGCAGGGCCAGGTTGTCGCTGCCCGAACTGAAATACACATTCTCAGGGTCCGGTTCCCACACCACGCGCATGTTCAAGAAGCGTTCATAAAACGCCCGCGACCGTGCCAGATCCGTGACGCGCAACGCCACATGTCGCAACCCGCGATGCTTCGGCATCACCCTGCTCCCGGGTCCGTATAGTAGGTGGGGGGCCACTACCCCGTCAATCCTCATTCTCTGCCGCCAAGCGGCGCTGGACTGCTTGCCGAGCCTGTCTCTCACGTTGCTCCCTGTGGTACGATCATCCAACCTCTTTTTCGAATCAAAGGAGCAGGCGTTATGGTGGTACGAGCAGTCGTGGTGATTGCAGTGGCGTTCTGGACAGTGACGGGCCTCGGAGTCTCGGCTTGGGCGAGCGAGGGATCGGCGTTACCCAAGGAAATCACGGGAAAGGACGGCGCGCCTCTGCTGTTGATCCCAGCCGGCTCGTTCCCCATGGGGGTGCCCCATGGAGACCGCGACGGCGGACGTGATGAATACCCCCGCCATGTGATCGACATCGATGATTTTTACATCGACAAGTTCGAGGTCACCAACGGCCGGTACCTGGAGTTCGTCAAGACCACGAACCACCGCGTGCCGCAGAATCCCAAGAATCCCACCCGCAACCTCTGGGAGGGCACAGGCATTCCGGAATCGCTCACCGACCGCCCGGTCGTCAACGTCGATTGGGCCGACGCCGACGCCTATTGTCGCTGGGCCGGCCGACGACTGCCTCGGGAAGCCGAGTGGGAAAAGGCGGCGAAGGGTAACAACGACTGGCGGTTTCCCTGGGGCAACGTGGAACCCACCAACAAGCACCTCAATTTCAATCAAAAGTGGGTCGGGGAACGAACCCTCATGCCGGTGGGAAGTTATGAGACCGGCAAGAGCCCCTATGGGGTCTATGACATGGCAGGGAACGTCTGGGAATGGGTGAACGATTGGTATGACCCCAAATACTACGAGAAGAGCCCGGCCAAGAACCCTCCCGGTCCTGAGACCGGCACCAAGCGCGTCATCCGAGGGGCTGGCTGGCAAAATGAAACGCCCACGGTCCGCATCTTCACCCGCGTGGACAGCGACCCAACCATTCGCAACGAATCGACCGGCTTCCGTTGCGCGATGGACGCACCGAAGTAGCCGATCCATGCTCGCAGGTGGTGACGGAGCCTCGCGTACTATGGCCGAGCCCGGCTTCAACGGCCTCACGGTGGCCTCATTCGAGTCACGCATGGCACCGGAGATGACGCGCCTGATCGAACGTCACGGCGGCCAGCCGCTGGTGACGCCGGCCTTGCGCGAGATTCCGCTGGAAGACAATTCGTCCGCCCTTCGTTTCGGTCACATGTTGCTGACGGAGGGCGTCGATGTCCTGATCCTGATGACGGGCGTCGGGACGACCACCCTGTTCGAGATTCTGCGCACGAATTCGCCGTGGGATCGGATCGCGGCGGCATTGCAGCGCACCACCCTGGTGGCGCGAGGGCCCAAACCCGTTTCCGCCCTCAAGGCCGTCGGGCTGCACCCGACCCTGACCGTGCCGGAACCCAACACCTGGCTGGATCTTCTGTCTTCGCTGGATGCCTATCGATCGATTCGCGGGTTGCGAGTCGCCGTGCAGGAATATGGGCAGTCGAACAAGGAGTTACTGACAGCCCTGCGCGGACGCGAGGCCGATGTGGTCCCGGTGCCTGTGTATCGTTGGGCCCTGCCGGAAGATCTCGCGCCCATGAAACGGGTGATCCGCGAGATCGTGACGGATCGCGTTCAGGTGCTGCTGATCACCAACGCAGCCCAGATCGACCATGTGCTGCAGGTGGTGGAAGCAGAGAACGAAACGGATCGTTTTAAACGCAGTTGTCGGAAGCTGGTGGTGGCCTCCATCGGCCCGACGGCCAGCGAACGGCTGAAGGCTCACGGCCTGCCCGTCGACTTCGAGCCCTCGCACGGCAAAATGGGGATCTTGGTCAGGGAAGCGAGTATGCGGGCGCGGGAGATCCTCGCTCACAAGGCTGCGGGGTGACAGACCGCCGTAGTTACTTGGCCTCGACCTGTGCCTCTCCCGCCCCTTCTTTCACGTCCCGCGCGCAACGAAATCCCATCCAGTTCATCTTGGTGTTGGGGTCCGTCCCATTCCGCTGGGCCGCGCGCACGCTGGGCGTGCTGTCGATCCAGCCACCGCCACGGAAACTGCGCTGGGTTCCGCTATCCGGCCCTTTGGGGTTTTTGTCCGGCGCATTGGCGTAGTACTTTGGGTCGAACCAATCGGCCACCCACTCGGCGACGTTGCCCGCCATTTGAAACACCCCATAGGGGCTGGCGGCATTGTCGTACTTATCGACCGAGATGATCGGCGGATACAGCAACAACCGCTCCGGACGATCACGCACCGGTCCCGACAGGCCGGTCCGGCCGAAATTGGCCCGAGAGAGCCCGGCCATTTGGTTGCCCCAGGGATAGATGCGCCCGTCCGTTCCTCTGGCGGCCTTTTCCCATTCGGCCTCCGTCGGCAGCCGCTTCCCGGCCCACTTGCAATAGGCCTCCGCATCGAACCAAGAGACGTGCATGACGGGGTGGCTCACCATCGTGTCCTGAAAATTGCCGCCGTCGTATTGCCAGTCGATCAAGGGATCGCGGTTCGTCGCCAGGACGAACTTCAAGAATTGCACGGTGGTCACTTCGTACTTGTCGATCTCATAGGCATCGAGATAGACCTTGCGTTGCGGCAGCTCGGCGATATAGGCGTTCTTGTCGACCTTCTTGTCGCTGCCCATGAGGAATTCGCCCGCCGGAACCCGGATCATCTCGTCATGCGCCGGCAGCTTGACCCGTTCGTTCGCCAGCTTTTTGCCTTCCGGCGTCCATTCGCGCGTCACATCCGCCACATCCAATGCGGAGGCGGCACCGCTCCATCCCAGCACCGTCGCCAACAATGCCCCCGTCATCATGCCTGCCTTTCGCACGTGATCTCTCCTCCTCGCTCGAATCCGACCTTACATCGGCTGCTGGCTCGGGGCCGGAGCAGCCGGCAACTGATCGAACTCTTCCAACGGTTCAAAATTCAGAGGCAGCTGAAACAGATAGTCGATGACCGAGCGCAACTTGACATGCTGATACTCGACGATCCAACTCCCGTCCTTCTTGGCGAGCTTCATCGGGAAACGAATGTCCGTCGCGAGCCATTGGTAATAGACTTCCGTTCGTTCGCCTTCCCGTACGGTGACTTCGTACAGCGTCGTGGGGTGTCCCTCGCGCACCTCCGTCCCGATCTCTTCGCGGGACACCTCCCCCTCCAGCCGCTCGGACACCTTTAGATCCTGGTCGGCATTGTAGGGGACGGTCTTGAAATGCTTCATCCGCGACAACAGCAACCACACCAGCTGTTTGTCCTTGCGGACGATACTGACATTGACCGGGCCCATGGTGTGGTGTTCGATCCGCCACATGTTGTCCCGGTAATAGATATTGGCCTTCTGGGTCTTCCCGTTGATTTTGGTGATCTGATCGGCGGTGAACTCCAACGCTCCGGCCTGGGAAAGGCACAGACTCCACAACCCCACCGCAATCGTTGCACATTTGACGGGCCAAGACCGGTACATCCTACCGAGGTGCCATCCGCATTTTCCAGCGCTCTTCTCGTTCATCGCCCGTCTCCTTCACTCCATCCCGTCTGCTCCGGCGCCACCGGGGCCGGTCAGACTTGCACCCATTGACTTCTGCTGCGACCGAGGACCGGCGCAGGGGCGGCGCGGAGGCGTTGCCTCCGGCGCCGAT
This sequence comes from Nitrospira sp., assembly GCA_015709715.1. NCBI lineage: Bacteria > Pseudomonadati > Nitrospirota > Nitrospiria > Nitrospirales > Nitrospiraceae > Nitrospira > Nitrospira sp. The sequence goes on along the minus strand of CP054184.1, from coordinate 2,502,164 downwards.
CCCACTAGACTGTCGGCTGAGACTCGCGACACGAGAAGGGGGCGGCCTGCATCCCGATCACCGGGATACCCCGCCGCGTGCGCAGAGGGGATGCGTCGTCTTAGGATTTCGCCTTAATACATTCGATGTCCAGCTTGATGAACACTTCGTCTCCCACCACCAGGCCCCCGCTATCGAGCGCCTTGTTCCAGACCATCCCGAAGTCTTTTCGATTCAGTTTCCCCTCCGCCGTGAACCCCGCACGGATATTCCCCCACGGATCTGTGGTCACACCGTTGAAGTTTCCCGTCAGCGTGATCTCCTTCGTCACGCCATGCAGCGTCAGGTCGCCCACAGCGGTGTATCCGTCGCCGGTCTTTTTGTAACTTTTCATCTTGTACGTCATGGTTGGGTACTTCTCCACGTCGAAGAAGTCGGGATTACGCAGATGAGCGTCGCGCTTTTCGTGGTTGGTCGTCACGGAAGCCGTTTTGATCGTGGCTTCGATGGCCTTGACCGACCCGGCGTCGGGATCCATTTCGATGAAGCCGGTGTAGTCCTTGAAGTGTCCGGTGGTCTTGGAGATCACCATGTGGGCGACCTTGAACTCCACGATCGAGTGATCGAGATCGACGTCATATCGCGCCATCTCGGCAGACCCGATCGAAGCCCCGAACCATATGCCGACGCTCAGGCACACAGCAACCACCACACGACCTATCCGATTCGTCATACCTACTCCTTTGCGGAACCGCCGACGGCGGGTCCGTCCTTGGGTGTTGAGGGCTGGCGGGCGGCAGACTTGGACGGCTTCTTCTCCACCGTCATTTCCACATCGCGGTTCGCGACTTTCGCCCCCGTTCGCATCCGAACATGCACATCGACGACCTCTCCGCCCACTTCCGGTGGGAGCGGCGGAAACGGATGGGCATGGATGATGGTCTGTAATCCGGCATCATTGAGGTCCCTCGCCCCGGACCCCTTTTCGAGCTGAATCAATTGTGCCACACCGCTCGCGTACATCTTAAACTGCACCCGCACCGTTTCGCTGCTCGGCGCGCGGCGGATGGAACGCACCTGCCGGCCCCAGTTTCGGCTGATCAAGTCGCTCACCTGTTTCCAGTAGGCCTTGGATTCACCCGGCGGCGGCAACGGCAGAATATCCTCCTCCGCAATCGTGGCATTCACGGCCATGACCTGCTCGGTGGCCTTTTGCACGGCCTCGGGGTCGATGTCGCCGCTGTCCGCAGGGGGCGCCGGCGTCAGCTCGGTCTCCGATTCCTCGGCTGGCTTGTCTCCGAGCGTCACGTATACATCGCGTTTGAAGAATTCATCGAGGCCGGTGATCTTGGCCCGCGCAAAGGTCACACGGAGGCGGACGGCCTTCGGATGCACGGTTGTTGGGCTCTTCAAGGTGGAGTTGGGCTCCAGAATCGCCGTGCCTTGATAGACCACCGGTGTCGAATCCTCGCTCAGCGACACGGTTTGGCTCTGGAATCCCGGCGATTCGATAATGGCAATGACCGACTCCGTCCCCGCGGACACCCCCCCGAGCGTGATGCTCAAGACCACGTCCTTTCCCGCCTGGACCGTGCCGTCCGTTTCGGCATTCATGAGTTCGAACTGGGCCCAGCGTTTGGGAGCCGAGGGTGGAGCAGCGGGAGGAGGACCGGCTTGCGCCGGCGCGGAGAAGACCACCAGTCCGAGTGCCAGCCCCAGTCCGGCGATACTACGGCCGAGAACCTTGTCGAGACAGCACCGCATTCCGGCATCCTACTCAGGCCACTCGGTCAGTTCAACCGCTTTTTGCCGAGACCGCGCGGCGCCGACCCGTCGGCAAGGAGGCGCACCGATCACGCGAGCAGGTTTGCGTCTCGACTGGGCATTTCCGTTCGTCTTGTTATAATGGGCCCATGCGCGCGCTCGTCAAAACCGCGGCTCAACCGGGCCTCACCTACACCGATCGACCCGACCCCACACCCGGTCCCGCCGATGCGGTAATTCGAGTCAAAGCCACCTCGCTCTGCGGGACCGATGCCCACATCTATAACTGGGACGCCTGGGCGCACAGTCGTCTCCGCCCGCCTCGGACGATCGGCCATGAAATGTGCGGCGAAGTGGTCGAGGTCGGCCGTGACGTCACGCTGGTGCGCGTGGGCGACTATGTCGCGGCGGAGTCGCACTTGACCTGCGGCGCCTGTTTTCAATGCCGAACCGGACAAGCTCACGTCTGCAAGAATTACCGCATTCTGGGCGTCGATTTGGATGGCTCGTTCGCCGAGTACGTCGTGCTGCCGGAAACGGTACTCTGGAAAACCTCGCCGGACATTCCACCGGAAGTGGCCTCCGTGCAGGAACCCCTGGGGAACGCGGTGGACGCCGCGCTCGTGGAAGACCTTACCGGCCACACAGTGCTCATTACGGGCTGCGGCCCCACCGGCCTGTTTGCCGCAGCCGTCGCTCGGACGGCCGGCGCCGCCACGATCATCGCCACCGATGTGAGCGACTATCGCCTCGGGCTGGCCAAACAGGTGGGTGTCGACCATGTACTGAACGCAAAGGCCGATTCGCCGGAACTGGTGGCGGCCGAGATCCTCGAAATCACCGCCGGAGAAGGTGTCGACGCCTCCCTCGAAATGTCCGGGCATCCCACGGCTCTGCATCATGCCTTTCGGGCCGTCAAAAACGGGGGGCGCGTCACGCTGTTCGGTATTCCGTCCGGCCCCATTACCTGCAACCTCGCCAACGAGGTCATCTTCAAGGGCATTCGCATCCACGGCATCACTGGCCGTCGGCTCTTCAGCACCTGGTACCGCCTGGCCGGGCTGTTCAAGGCCGGGCTCAATATCCGGCCCGTCATCACCCACACCTTTCCCTTGCAAGACTTCGCTCAAGGATTTGAGTTGATCAAGTCCGGCCAGTGCGGCAAAGTGGTGCTTTTTCCATGGCCTACACGTCCTTAAAGCAGGCGGTTGAACAGCAGTTGGCGGAAATCCGCGCCGCCGGTCTTTTCAAATCGGAACGAGAGATCCTAAGCCCGCAGGGCACGACCATCCGGACAGCGCAGGGAGAGGTCATCAACCTCTGCGCCAATAACTACCTCGGGCTGGCGAACCATCCAGCGATCAAACAGGCGGCGGCCGACGGCCTCAGGGACTACGGCTACGGCATGGCCTCTGTCCGCTTCATCTGCGGGACGCAGCGGCTCCATACACAACTGGAACGGGCCCTCAGCTCCTTCCTGGGCACCGACGACACGATCCTCTATAGCTCCTGTTTCGACGCCAACGGCGGCCTCTTCGAAACCCTCCTTGACGAACGCGATACCATCATCAGCGATGCCTTGAACCATGCGAGCCTGATCGACGGCATCCGCCTCTGCAAAGCGGCTAGACTGCGGTACGCCCATTCGGACATGGCGGAATTGGAAGCGCAGCTGGCGGCATCGGCGTCGAGTCGCGTACGCATGATCGTCACCGACGGCGTCTTCTCCATGGACGGCGATCTGGCGAAATTGGATCGCATCACGGATCTGGCCGACCGGTACGACGCGGCGGTGGTGGTGGACGATAGCCACGCCACCGGGGTGCTGGGCAAAGGGGGACGCGGCACGCCGGACCATTGCGGCGTGGCGGAGCGGGTGGACCTCATCACGAGCACGCTGGGGAAGGCCTTAGGCGGCGCCGCAGGCGGATTCACCAGCGGACGGCGCGCCCTCATCGACCTATTGCGCCAACGCTCGCGCCCCTATTTGTTCTCGAACAGCGTGCCGCCAGTCATTGCGGCGGCGGCCCTCAAGGCCGTCGACCTCGTGGCGCATGGCGACGACCTCCGCGCACACGTGCTGGAGCAGGCTCAGTGGCTTCGCGCCCGATTGACCGAACTCGGATTCACCCTGGTTCCCGGACAGCACCCCATCATTCCGGTCATGTTGGGAGCGGCCACGCTGGCGACGCAGATGGCCGATCGCCTGTTACAGCAAGGGATCTATGTCGTGGGATTCAGTTACCCGGTGGTGCCGAAAGAGCAGGCACGCATCAGGCTGCAATTGTCCGCGGCGCACGACCGGGGGCAACTCGAACGGGCCGTGGCCGCCTTTGCCACAGTGGGACGGGAGCTGCAGGTGATTCGCTGAAGCTTAGTCCCGAATCGCGTTCCGCCGTTTCTGGATATAGGCATTCTTGACCGCCGTATAGAGGTCCAGCGTGGCCTCTTCCACCCCCTGGAACTTCTCCAGATTCAACGAACGCTCGTTCAAGACCTCTTCCACCCGTCCGCCGATTTGCGCGATCGAGGAGGTGGTGCGATTGTGGTGGGCCACCAAGGAGGGGATCCCATCGACCTCGATGATGGGAAACACCATCCAGTTGATGGGGTTCAGCGCGATATCCCCGACATATCCGATCAAATCCCGCACGGTGAAGGGCGGCAGCAGCGGCAGCACCACGTAAGGCCCGGGCCCCACGCCGTAATATCCGAGCGTTTGACCCGTATCTTCTTCAGGCGTGGTGATGTCCAGATACTTCGCCACATCCACCAGCCCGGCGAGGCCGAAAGTGCTGTTGAGCAGAAACCGACCCACTTCAGTTCCGGCACCGGCCAATTTCCCTTGCGCCAGGTTATTGATGAAGCGCGAAGGGAAGCGGATGTTATAAAACAAATTGCTGATCCCGATCTGCACCGGGTTGGGCACCACGGCGTCGTACCCTTGCGCCACCGGTTTCAGAATCCACTTATCCACTTGCCTGTTGAACTCAAACACTTTGGTATTGAAGGGCTCCCACGGGTCGTACTCCAGGCCCCCTTCCGGCTCGTCGCTCTTGGCGAAGGGGTCGTAAAAGGGATCGTCCGCCGACGCCTCCGTCGGTGAAGAAGGCACGTTTGCGATCAACAGGGGTTCGCCGAGTCCGTTCACGGAACGCGGCTCCACTCCCGAACCTGAGCGAGCAGTTGGGTCCGCAGTCGGCCGCGTCGGCCCTCCGGCACAACCCACCACCAGCAACAGCGCCAGAGCACAGATCACCCGGCCTATCATCTTCGTTTCCATGGCTGCGCGATGCACCCTTTCTCCTTCGTCGGCCCATCCACACTTCGAAACGGAGCGACGGTCTCCCGCGGTCCGAGCCAAAACGGTCGCACTGTACCAGAATGTACCTAGTCCCTGCCAGAGATGGCGATGGCAGGTTCGCAGGCGGCGACGTGACCGGTGCTACGCAGTGCATCTTACCAAGGGAGGTCCTCAAGAACAGAAAAAACGCAGAAGGTGCGGCTACGAGGTCGCTGCTCAGCGGGCGAGCGACGCCGAGAAGAAGGAGGACAATTTGGCGAAGTAGGCCTTCCCGCCGACCCAGGGCACGTCATTGTGGTCGGCACCGCGCACCACGTAGAACTCTTTCGGCGGTTTCGCGGCGGCATAGGCCTGCTGTCCCAGTTCGAGCGGGATAATGTCGTCACGGTCGCCATGGACGAACAACTTCGGCAGAGAGAGCTGGGGCAAGCGCTCGTCCAATCGAAACGCGGCTCCCAAGAGCCAGTGGACCGGCAATCCCAGGTAGTGACGGCGCGCCACCGCTTCGATGGACGGAAAACAGGATTCCAGAACCAGCCCGCCGGCCGGCCGTTGAGCGGCCAGCTCCCCGGCCACTGCGGCCCCGAGCGAGCGCCCGAACAGCACGACGCGCTCAGGCCTGATCCGCCGTGTCTGTGTCAGGTAGTCGTAGGCCCCCAGCGCATCCTGGTACAGCCCCTCCTCCGAAGGCCGCCCCGCACTGCGCCCATACCCGCGATAGTCGAAGAGGAACAGGGAGATACCGAGACGGGCAAGCATGGCAAGGTTCTCCAACCGATCGATGATGTTGCCGGCGTTGCCATGGCACCAGAGGAGCACGGCGGATGTCGCCGCCCCTTCCACGTACCAGCCGAACAGCTTCGTCCCATCGGCGGCGGGAAACCACACCTCTTCTAAAGGCAGACCGCTCCGCGCCGCCCAATCGCGCTCCTCCCAGGGGTGCGGGTGGTACACGAAAAATTGGTCGAGCAAGCTCATGGCATCCCGGCGAATCAGAAAAACGCCTGCAGGGTGAACAGCACGTCGTTGTCGTGGTCGCGATGGTGGTACTCCAGCCGAAGCGCCCAATTCTGCGCCAGCGTATACCGTTGTCCCACCGACCAACGTACGTCGTCGGATTTGTCACCCAACGCATAACGAAGGTACCCGGCTGACGCCAGCAGCCGCCAACGCTCCGCGAGGTCCGCATAGAAACCGGCGGAAGCGCCGCCGCCGACCCGGTGTCGTTCTTCATAGGCGCGGCTGTAATTCCCCTCCGCCTCCGCAAACAGGAACCAGACCTCGCGCCGCAGCAAGTGGGTGTCGGTCGCAGCCCCGATGCCGCCGTTCATCACCCAATTGCTGCACAGCTCGCAGCCTCGGTGCGTGATCGTCTGCATGCCCAAGTTGAGCTTCCAGGACGGCGAGCGGAATAGGCTGTCCATCGGCGACAACGACACGATGTTGGCCAGCGTGGCCCGCTCGATTCTCGTCTGCTCCGCCCGATTGTAGTGGCGCAGGGTAACGGAGCCGACTTCGATCTGTGCGCCGGGCGTGTAGCCGGGTTCGGGGTCGAGCAGATCATGATAGGCCGCGCGCAGGCTCACCTCCTCGTAGGTGTCGTCGTTGCGCCAGCCGACACCCATGCCGGCCCGCGACGTGCGGTGGCCCGATTCCGGCTGCAGGCTGAACGGGTGAATGGCCAGATCTTCCGAGGGAATCCGCAATTGGCTGCGGGTGGTCAGGAGCTGACGATTGTGGGCGCGGTATTCCGCCGCGTGATCTTCGTCGCGATCTCCCTTGTATCGGACATAGTCCGACGCCACATCCAACAAGAAGGCTTGGCGCGCCAGCGGCAAACTCTTGATCTCCTCGGATTGCCCGGCCGTGGCATCGCGCACCAGCCGTTTCACCACACGATGTTCCGCTGCAGACAAACGCTCGCGCTTGCGGCGGATCAACGTGACCCGCGAGGGACGGAAGGCGATGTCGTTGACCAGACCCGGTTGGCCCGCCAACAGCCGGACCGTATCCGCCGGGACTGTCCAGAACCGGAATTGCTCCGTGAGATGCAGCGAAGGATCGGCGTATTCCAATAACGCCAGCAGGTGATAGGAACAATTCTCCTTGAAGAAAAAATAGTCGAACGACGCATTGCCCAACTCCCAGGCATGCATGAGCAGCCGCCGAATTTGGCCAGCGTCGAAATTCAGGCGATATTCCCAGATGTCGCGGTTTTCGATGTCCCGGTACTCCTGCACCTTCAGGTAATACGGAATCGTCGAAAAATATCCCGAGTACCCCCCGAAGATGCCGCGCACGGGATAGGCCAGGCCCTCGTCCTTCGGCACATCGGCGGCGAAGTTGATCGTGTAGGCCAGGATGCGCGTCTGGGGCGTCTGGCCCTTCTGATCGATCCGGAGAAACGTATGGCCGAACATCGAGGCGGGGTTATTCATGTAGGCGGAGGGGAAGATGAGGGTGACCGCTTCCGCGTCGAATCCGGCGAACCACGCGTCAAACCGGTCACACTTGAACGGCCTCAGTCGAGCGTCGTCGAAAGAGAGTTCCCTCTTGAGCCAGGTGTAGCGCGCGACGAAGGCACATTGCGCCGGCTGTTTCGAACGGCCCACGAGTTCCTCGGAAAAGAACTCGGCCAGCGTCGCATCCAGTTCCGCCTGCGGATCGGTCTTGCCATTGGGAGACAAGAAGAAGCCGGGGTCGTCCTGTTCGCTCGTATATCCGCCGAACAGGTTGGCACGGTAGTGCAGCAACAGGTACCACTCGCGCTGCTCCGCCAACCGCAGTTCGCGCGCCTGCTGCCGGAGGTGCGCGAGATAAGCAGGAATCGTGTCATCCGCAGCGGCAGGCACCGCCAAGAGAAGACCGACCGACAGGAAAAACAGAATCTGCACAGCGGGAGAAAAAAGAACAGGGCCCCGGTCGATGGCCGGGACCCTGCCGGAAAGAGGTTAGCGAGCGACGGCTTGTGCGAGGACGGGATTCTTGGCGACCGCCTCGTTCAAGGCCTTCACCAAGGCGACCGACGAGGTTTCCCCTTCCTGCAGGAAGGTACTGTAGCGTTCCTGGGTCAGCGCAAAGAACGCCCCATGCTGCTCGTCGGGAATGCCCATGAGCGAAGCGAGGGACGCCAGGTGCTCGCCCTTGCCTTGCGCCATGTCCTGCGACAGATTCTCAAGGTTGATCGCGGCAAACACGTTCGCTCTTTCGGACGCCCAAACCTGGCCATCGTTCGTACAGCCGGATGTCCCCGAACTAATCGCAAAGGTGTTCATGCCGGTCCCATTAGTTGTCACCATCAACACCTGCGGCAGGATGTTCTTCTGGTGCTTAAAATCGGCCCATGCAAGTTTGCCTAGCCCGCAGCCAGGTCCGGTGTCAGGATTGGCCGCCAGGGCCAACCCGGCCTGCGAGATCACCGCCACCGTGCCCAACGCAACGACGAGTTTCTTCAGCATACGTCCTCCTCCTTAAATAAAGAAGTAAATGGCTCCTGCAAACAGGCTACAAGTTCACCGCCTGTGGCATTATAACGAACCCGCCTCATCATAGAGAAAGAAAATCTTGTCGACGCGCCGCTCACCCGCCACAGCCCATGCCTTCGACACCTAAAAGCTCCAGCCAATCCCCGCAAGCACGTAGTGTGCGTGATAATTGAGGGACACATCGCTCCAGTGAAAATTGGTAGTCAGCCGCTTGTACTCGGAAAACAGAAACGTCCGACCGCTGACATGGTATTGGAGACCCGCGATCACTTGATAGGCAAATGCAGCCGTCGAATCGAAATCTTTATTCGATCTCCCCGGGAAGTCAGCGCCATGGAGAATCCCGGAAGAGTAGCCAATTCCGAATCCAATGTAGGGATGGAAGGCGCCTCCCGGCTTTCTCACAACGAGATTGGTCATGCTGCTCGTCACGGTCAGCCCCGAGCTGGCACCCCCATTACTTCCGGTTGTCAGGGCTGACAGCCTGCCGGTCGCCCCAAAGTACTCGATCTCAATTCCCACGACCCGATGGGTGAATTGGGGGAATATTCCTATCTTCAGCCCGCCGCCCAGGCTATCGTGCAGCGTGACTTTCGCGGCGTCCCGTCCCCCCACATTCAGTCCTCCATTATCGGGAAATCCACTCACCAGAGAAAGGCTCAGATAGACATCCGTCGTGTCCGTTGCATCTGCCGACGAGGGTGCCAGCGGCCCCTGAAGCTGCACTCCCACGAAGGCACTGACAGCAATCACGAGCCTGCCGACAACCCGACGCGCCCCCCCCTGTCGATTCATGAGTAAACGAGGTTCCATCCCGTTACGCCGCGTCGCCAATCATAGCCTGGTCTTCCCCCAGAAACCTATGACGCGCCGGCAATCGCACAAAAAAAGCGTGGACGGCATTGCTGCCATCCACGCTTCCCCGTTCAGAAAGAGAACCCTCCTTCTGTCAGCGACTAGTTCCCCTTGGCGATCGTGCACACTTCAATGTACAGACCCAAGATGTTCTTGATGTACTGCTCAGTGTATACAACCTTCTTGATGCCGCCGTTGTTCATAGCCGCTTCGACGGTCGTATCACCCGTACCCACCATACCCAGGATGCTCGTACCACACGACCTACCCGTCTTCGAAGGAGTGGCCCCATTGTCATTCAAAATACTTCCAGAGGTGGTTTCTGAGAAAATCCACCCATGGGGATGAATTCCAGCAGGTTGTGTGTACCCACCGTAGCTAGAGCAGCCATAAAGTGATGCAGCAAACGCGACTATGCCCAACGACATCAGCATTCGTTTCATACAGACATCCTCCCTTTGTGGTTGAGATTGAATGGACGACCGCTCCGCGCTGTCACAAGGAACTGTGGAAATTTCCTAGGCATGACAGTCCACGATGGCGCCACTATATTCAGAGTACGTAAGAATGTCAATCATCCTACCGGAAGGTGCGCGGTCGGACAGTTCAATGTGCCTGAACGCAATCGTTTCGGAACTCAGTAGTAACAGGCCGAGCGCGCGTGGAAGATGAAACCGTTTAGGATCGGCGGAGCCGGGGTTGAACAACAGGATCCCCGCCCCGATTCGCATCGGCAGGCTTGCCTCATTTCGCGGAATCGTTCTTCGCCAGCGAGTCTTGGACTCGCTTCCACTCGAACGTGAAGGGTTCGGGGCTTCGCTTCGGCAAGGTGGCCAATTCGGCCTTCAGCCGTTCCGCCCGCGCGGCGCTCATGGGATGGGTCGAGAACAGCTCGATGCGGGCCGCATCCTTTTCGGACAGGCGCTCGAAAAAGGTAATCATGCCCTCCGGAGCCACGCGCGCCTCGGACAACAGCTTGAGACCGGTCAGGTCCGCCTCCGTCTCCTGCTCCCGCCCGAACTTCAAGGTGGCGAGTTCAAGACCGAGCTGTCTCGCCAATCCGATCAACCCTTGCTGGTCGCCCACGAGAATACTGACCACCGCGGCCAATCCCACCATTTGCACCATGCGTTCCATGGCGTGGCGCTGCAACACATGGTTCAACTCGTGGCTCAAGACTCCCGCCACCTCCTCGCCGCTCTCCGCCTTCTGCATCAGCCCCGTGAAGACCACGACATACCCGCCGGGCAAGGCAAAGGCATTCACGACCGGGCTTTGGACGACTGTTACCTGAAAGTGATAGGGGTTGTTGGGAATCTTGTCCGTCAGGCGGCGGGTGATTTCCTGTACGGCCTCCAGCGCCGGCCCTTGTTTGACTACCGTCTCCTTGGCCAAGAAGTCCTGATAGACCGCCTCACCGAGTTTCTGCTCCCATTCGATGGGAATCCGCGCGACCGCCCATTCGACCACTACATCCGACCCGAGCCAGAAGAACAGGCCGAGTCCGACGATCACCGCAGTCACCACACTCCAGATGGTCCGATGCCGATGGCGCGCGCGCCGGACCTCCGCCGCCGCTTGCTCCACGTGCGCCGTCAATTCGGGCGGCGCCGCGCGGCGAAAGGCCAGAATCAACGCGGGATCTTTCAGATAGAGGGTGCGGGCCGACAGGCCGCTTCCCCAGGACAAGACAAGCTGATCATGGTCCAACCCTCCTGCAGCCACCGATAGGGCGGCAAAGGCCACGGATTCCTCCATGACCTCTCCCCCATCCGCCGGACGCAGGCTGATTCCCTCCGGCGACAACGCCACGTGGCAAGGCGCCCCGGATGCCGGTAGCCTCTCTCCGAAACAGAGCGCGTTGGCAATGGCATTCATCGGTATGGAATTTCCTCAGCGGGCGCTCAAAACGGCGGCCCCCAACGCGCCGCAGGCGAGAAAAACCGGAGGCGTCCCCGCTATTCTGAGACGGGGATGAATTGCCTGATCCACGCCCCAAAGCTGCCGGGATTCCGGCTTTGAATGTAGACCACCCCGGGACCGCGAAACCGACAGACAAGCCCTTCCCCGGACGTCAAACTGGCAATCCAGCCGGATGAGGCCTTCTCGATGTTGTAGGTCGTCGTCGAGCTCCAGGCTACCAAGTGGCTGTTGTCGACGATGTATTCCTCGCCCGGCTTCAACTCGATTTTGTGAATGGCACCGAAACTGTTCAGGATGAGTTGACCGAGGCCGCTGATCTTTAGAATAAACAGGCCTTCTCCTCCCAGCAGGCCCCGCGTCAAGCTTTGCATCTTGCTTTCGATCTTGACGCCTTCCGCGCCGGCAAGGAAGCCGTCTTTTTGCACCATATATTCGTTGACGCCGTCGAGATCCAGCACGACGATCTCGCCCGGCACCGTCGGCGCCAACAATACTTCGCCGGCTCCGCGGCCGGCCCTGAGCGTTTGGAAGAAAAATTTTTCTCCGCTCAGCATTTTGCGGGACAGCGCGCCCAAGAAGCCGCCTTCCATCTTGCTCTCGATGTCGATCGTCGGCGAGGCTGCGACCATGGCGCCCGATTCCGCCTTCACCGTCTCCCCGTCGTTCAAATACACCCGCACCATCGGAAACGCGCCCGGATAGAGGATCTCACTCTTCATGCCATGCTCCTTCTTTTTTCAGCCACAGCGATCGGCCCGATTCTGTGGAATGTCCCCTATCCTGTCAAGCCGGAGGGAGTCACACACGATTCACTGGCCGGAGGCGGGATGATCGGTGGGCGGAGTTGATTGATCGTGCGGTTCGATCACACTACCTTGACTTTCATATCGGCGACGGAGTTCCCGTTTATAGGCCTTGCGCTCCTCAGGTGTCATGGTCCGGAACTTCTCTCGCAACGCCTTACGCTCTTCGGGCGGCAGGGACTTGAACCATTGACGGGCATTCCGCACCGATTCCCGCTGCTCGGGCGGCCATTGCCGGTACCGTTGGTACCGCTCGCGGAGTTGTTGCTGCTGCTCCGGTGGAAGCGAGCGCCATTGTTTGAACCGCTGCTTGGCCTCCTGGCGTTCTTCCGACGTCATCGTGCCCCACTGCTGAGCACCTCTGCGCAGCCGTTCCTGCTTGCGAGGGGGGAACTGGTCCCATGTCTCACTGAACCGCTGCAGCAGTTGCTGCTCTCCGGGGGTCAACTGGTTCCAGGGCACCCCCGCCCGGTCTCCCTGGGCCAGAGCGACGGCCGTGCCTGTGGCCGCCCAGAGCACGCTTGCGAGCAGCCACCTCGTCGCGCTATCCGGTCGTAGGAGGGCCTTCGGCCAGCCAATCATAAAAATCGAGATCCTCCGACAGCTCCAAATTTTCCGAAGACCGGACCAATTCCAAGTCTTCCAGCAAAGGCAGGTTGGAAGAGTGCAACCCTGCGGAAGAGGTCCACCACATGACAGACACGACCGCCACCAGCGACGCGAAGGCTGCCGTTCCCCAGGCCCAGACCAACCAGGGGCGTCGACGCGACGCCTTGTCCAGCGCCTGCAGTCTGGCACGTTGCAACCGCCCAATGGTCCAAGGATCGAGGTCTTGCGCGCTATGATCGAGCATCTGCTTCGCAGCCCGAGCCAGCCGATCCGTCTCTTCATCCGAGCAGTCCTTCATGGCCAATGTTCTCCCACGTGTCGCCTCAAGACCTGCAGCGCACGAAACAAATGGGTTTTGACGCTGCCCTCCGAACAGCCCATGGCCTTGGCCGTTTGTGCCACATCCAGATCCTCCCAAATCCGAAGCAGAAAGGCCTGCTGCTGCCGCAACGGCAAATTGTGCAGGGCACGCTCCAACGCCATGCAGGCGCGTTTGCGCGTGAGTTCCTCGTCCGGCTGCGCCGCCCCCCGATCAGGAACCTGATCCAGCGGATCGTCGGCATCGTCGCCGTCCTGAGGGCGATGCAAAAAATCCCGCCACCGATTGCGCACCCTGGCTCGACGATACCAATCGCGAATCCGGCTCTGCAAAATGCAATGGAACAGCGGCCCCCATTCTCCCTCGTCACGATGACGATACCGACGCACGAGGGTCAGCATGGCATCCTGCACGAGGTCCAGAGCCTCGTCGTCATTTCCCGTGGCCAGCTGGGCCATGCGGAAGGCTCGGCGCTCGACTCCCGCCAGGAAGCGGTCCATTGCCTGGGTTCGATCCAGAGGCTCCACCCGTTCACCCAGGCAGAGACTGCCCGGCTGTCCTTCCATGGCGATGGGAAACGGCCACCCGCTCATCGCCGACCTCGCATCCATCCCTGTCGTCCTCCCAGGCCATTCGATCGCCTGATGACCATGCCCCGCCCTCCCGCCACCATCGGTTCCAGAATCAGTCTCGGGTATGGAACGCGCGGAGGGGCTCGTGGTTGACGCATCAACGAGAACCGTGGGCCGACGATGTATCGCAGCGATGAGGAGGCGGGGCGGCCCGGAGGAGTTGGCTATTTACCCTTCGCCGAGTCACCGGCTCGCTTGGCGCCGGTCCATGCACTCCGTGGAATCTGCACGACCACGTCTGCATGATCCTGAGCCTCGTTGTCCTTCAGATCACGTCCGACGCTATACAGGAGGCCCTTCTTCAGGTGGACCAACATCGGGAACCCCGTGAAGGGATCGTAGTGACCTTGGCCGGCCTTCGCCAATCGGGCGAGCAACTCCTGTTCAGGCGGCGTCCGGCGCAGCCACGCCTGCAAGGAGGTCAGGCGCAGCCGCGCTTCCGTTTCCCAGATTCGACCGGCAAAAGTATCCCACGTCGGGAGCGGATCCAGCCCGATGACCCCCTCGATCGGATTCACCACGACGTCGGCAAGGCCGTAGGGCGAGGTTCGCACAAACTGTGCGGGCTTCGGCAGATCGGCCACTCGCCCTTCGGCCGCAGCCTTCTCGGCGGCTTCGTAGTATTCCACGTAGGCGTTCAGTCGCCGTTGTTTGGGCAACGGCAGGGCCGCCGCGATGGAGGCGTACAACGGACGCCCGCCCTTCTTGTCCTGCGCCACCTCTTCGTCGATCGTCTGAGCGGCCAACACCAACCGACTCTGCATGGGCCACCGGATCGACAGCTCGGCCTGTTCCAACGGCCGCGCGAGTTTGGCGAGCCGACTGATCTGACGATCTTCAAGGTCCGGCCTCAACAGCAACCCGCTCGCAACGGCCAGGTCCTCATTGAGGGCGTCACTGGCCAACAACTTCACGGGAAGCGTCTTGGCATGTCCCAACACGGTACGCCAAGCCGCGGCATCAGTTTCCAACCTCGCCAGCCCCGTGTCCGGATCCTGCGCAAATCCTTCCGCCAGATAGAGTCGATGGGCCTGGAGGATCAGCCCGCAATTCGGACTGATGGCCTGCCCGTAGCCCCAGTCTTCAAACGGCATAGTCAGCCATTGGCGATACCGCGCCAAAGACACATCGGCCGCCGACGCCCACGACTTCACGTCGGCCGCCGCGGTCCGCATCTGTGCCGCTGGATCAGACCCTTTCCACCACGTGGTCATGGTCCCATTCGCAGATCCGCCGGCCCGGCTCGACGCGCTCCCCTCCCCCGAGAGACAGGCCTCCGCCAGGGCCTGGTCGGCATCCTCAACACGTCGATCGAGGCCCGCCTGCACGGCGTCTTGGGACGAAGCCGCTCCAAAGCCGAGCAGCAGGAAGTAGCCATTCTTATGCGGCTCCTGCAAAATCCGCTGAGGCACCGCCGTCATGGCGCGATAGGCTGCGCTCGGTTGTTCTTCGAGGAAGAACCAGGTGGCTGCCAACCCACCGATGCCACACAGGGTCACGGCCACAACAAAACCGACCAGGGTCAGCGAGAGCAGGACCATGGACCTGGTGGTGCTGAAACCGGTACGTACCACCGTAGCGAGCGCTTCACCGATGCGCCGGGCTGCACCCGCTCCGTGCTTCGCCGGCTGCGCGGTCACGGCTTCCAAGACATCCGTCGCTGAAATCGCGACAAGCTCAGGCCGTTCGCCGGAAGGGGCCTCCGCGGAGACAGCAGCTTCCGAGACCTCAGCCGAAGCCTGTTCCACCGCTAGCGGCGGAGCACTGGTCACGGATTCCGTCTGCTCAAGCAGGGGCGCGGATCGGTAGGCATCCCAGAGGATGTGGAGGCCTGCATCGGACTCCGGCTTCGATGCCGTCGGCTCGGCCTCGGCGGAGCTCGGCATTTCATTCGAAATCACTTCCTGAGTCGAACGCTCCAGGGTGAGCGTCGCAGGCATGCTCTCCTCTGTAATTGAAGGAACCGAGATAGCGATCGGTTCTTCCTCTACTTCCAGCGGCGTTTCGATCGGAGCGACGGGGGCGGCGGGGGCCACAGGTTCGAGATGGATCATCGCCTCTGTTTCGCGGGTCTCCGGGACCGAGAGTTCCGGCTCCGGTTCCGGTTCAGCCGGCACGGGCGTCTCTGCCTCCACCCTCTCTATGAACTCAAGAGACACCGCCGGCTCTCCCGCGGAGGATTGTTCAGGTATTGTCTCCGGGACAGCCTCAGCCGCGGGCTCCACGATCGGTCCTGCAGGCTCTTCGACCCTGGATCGATCCTCTTCGTCCAAAATGCGGAAGCCGTCTGCCGTGGTCTCGACAGACACCGATGCGGCGGCCGGCTCCGGAACCACCACCGAGGAGGCGCTGTCCGGCGCTTGTGAGCCTTCGAGGATTTTGAACTCCGGCTCAGGCCCCGCCTCGGATGCCTGGACAGTTACCGCCGACGGTTCCGACTCATGGGTCATCTCAGGCTGTGCGGGCTCAGCCGACGATTTCATCGCGGCCACCGCCGCCAGAATCTCATCCCACGTCAGCCCCGACGAAGTCACCTCAGGAACAGGTTGGTCTCCCGCCCCCGTTGCGGTAGGAGGCGTCCTCTCCGCTTGTGGCGGCGGCATGGGAGAGGCTTCTTCGACTTGGTCCCACGGCATGGGACCCGGAGTGGAGGAGGGAGTAGCAATCGGTTGTTGGCTGGGTTCGCGCTGGATCGTGAACGGCACCACAGTCGATTCTTGCGCCGGTTCGGGCACTGTCGCCGGCGCATCTGGGAGGTCGGCGACCGGAATGGAGGGAGGCTCAGGCACCGCTGAGACTGCTTCGACCACGGGCACGGAAACCTCGACCGGCTGGTCTTCCACGTAGTCTTGAGCCGGGAACGGCGGATCGATCGGCTGCTCCGCCACCATCGGCTCGCTGTCGGCCGACGGCAGCTGGGCGGACGCGCCCATCGACTCCATCGCAACAGGGCTGGGGTCTACCTTAGCCAGGGCCTCTTCCGGCAATACTGCCGCGACCGGCTCCGTCGGAGAAGGCAAAGACAGGTCTTCCGTTGCTTCCACCAGCGGGACCGCTTCAGCGTGATCGGCCTGGTTGTCCGTGGCCTGAACGGCGATGTCTCCATTCGCATCGGTCGCCGGAACCAAAGCCTGTGCCGTCGGCGGCAACGCCTGACCCGTCACACTGTCAAACATGGCAGCCAGACGGAAGGCAACCGGGCTTCCCGCCGCCAGAGAGCGAATCCGTTCATAGAGGTCGCCGGCATGGGTCGGTCGCTCGCTGTCGGGGTCCTCCAGCAACACCTCCACCGCCTTGCCATATTCGGCCACCGCCGCCATGACATCGCCCTTCGCCTCATACACATTTCCCAACATTTCGAGAAAGGGGACGCACCGCGGGCCGGCAGCGAGGTATTCGCGCAAGAGGGACTCGGCCAGCCAGTAGTCTTGGCGCTCCATCGCCTCGCGCGCCAAGGCCTCGAAGGCCGTCCTGGCGCTCAGAAGGCTCCCCAGGCGCAGATGGAGCGTGGCGAAGAGGCGGCGGGCTTCGGCATTCTGGGGATCGAGGGCGAGCAGCTCTTTCAGCACCGAGGAGGCGCGGCCATACTTGCCGGCGTTCATTTGCGTGATGGCGTCCTCCAGGAGAGCCGACTTCTTGTTGTAGCCGACCACGCCCTTTTTCGGCGTCTTGGGAGGAACTTTTTTATCCGACTTGAGGGGAGATTTTTTCTCGAATCGCACGGCTTGATCCTTGGAGGTGTGGAAACAGAGGCCCTCCGGCCAAATCGCAGAGCAGAATGGAGGGACGCCCAGGAGCAACGGCCCCTGATGCATCGAATCCTGCCGACTTTGTGTACTTCCTTTTCGGCAGGAACGGGCCCGACCTTTATCAGGGTTTGCCCTGTATCAGGGGCGAGACAGATTCGAGCCAGACGACGGCGAGCCTGTTGTCCGACAGAGGAAATCCGTATACTGCGGCAGGGACCGATCCATGCCGCGCCTCGTCATCTTCACAGACCTCGATGGAAGCCTCCTCGATGCCGATCACTACTCCTTTGATGCGGCACAGGAGGCCCTGGCCACCATCCACGCCCGTGGGGACGCACTGGTGCTCGTCTCAAGCAAGACCCGCTCGGAAATGGAACCACTTCGCCTTCGCTTGGGCAACCGGCATCCCTTCATCGTGGAGAACGGGGGCGCGCTGTTTTGTCCGGCAGGGTACTTTCCCGCTCCGCTCGACCATTCGACCAGACGAGGCGCCTACGAGGTCGTCGAGATCGGCGTGCCCTATCCGGTGCTGCGCAAGGCGCTCCCGGCCATCGGGCAGGCACTTGAGTGTCGCCTCGTGGGTGCCGGGGACCTGTCGGTGGAGGAGTTTGCCCAACTCACGGGGCTATCGCCTGCAGAGGCCGTTCTGGCGAAGGAGCGGGAATATGACGAGCCCTTTCTCATCCCCCACGGCCCAATCCCTTGGTCTCGGCTGGTGCAGGCAACTGAGGAACGGGGACTTCGTTGCACGAGAGGGGGTCGGTTCTATCACTTGATGGGGGCGAACGATAAGGGAATCGCGGCAAGGAGGCTGATCCGGCAGTATCGAGGGTGTGCCTCGGCGGAAGGGCAGGGGTTGGTCACGATCGGAGTGGGTGACAGCCTGAACGACCTGCCGCTACTTGAGGCAGTGGACTATCCCATCCTCGTACAGAAACCCGATCGTTCCTATGATCCGGATGTGGACCTGCCCTCTCTCATCCGCGCCGAGGGGGTGGGACCGGTCGGATGGAACCGGAGTCTGTTGGAGCTGTTGCGCGAGCTGTAACGGCCGACGGACCTGAGGCGGTCAGCGATCCGACCTATCCGATCCAGCACGGCAGCGACATTGCAGCCCGGTCAGCAGGCCACCGGCAAACCCCAGCCCCACCGCCAAGGCCACGAGCCCCAGCAGTGACCGTTTGAAGACGAATGGGGCTCCTCCGCGCTGCGGATACCGTGGCACGGCCGCTTCCCCTCCCAACCACGCCCTGGCCTTCGCCTCCCCATCCACTTCAGAGATGTTCCTGTTCATGCTTGGTCCTTTGTCGTCGAGCCGCTGCCGATGGCCCGTTACAGATGGCGCAAATCATCCGGCGCCCCATTTCTGGCGCGCATGGAAAGTCCGCGTTCAAGATACTCCTTGGCCAGGTCCTTGGCGCCCAACCCGAAGGCAATCGCTCCGGCCAGCACGATTCCTCCCAATGTGATCCCGAATCCGACCACCACGATGTTCTGGGCGATGCCGAGTTGTTCGAGCGCCATCGCAACGGCCAACAATTGGATTCCCCAACGGGAGCAGGTGGCCACGAGCCGAGCGGGGGGCAGGCCCGCGTTCACCGCTCCGATGAGCACCGCCTGCGATACGAAGTTCGAAAGCAACCACCCAGCCACCAGAATGAGCCCCGCCGTCACCAGGTGCGGCACATAGGCAAGGAACGATTTGGCAAAATCGTTGATGGGCTGAAGGTTCAGCGCCCCCAATGCAGCGACAGTCGCAAAAATCATGACCAACCAGTACGCGGCTTGCCCGACCAACCGCGACGGATCCGTCTTCACGCCCCCGCGCAACAGCGCGCCGGTCACTCCCAACCGGTCAAAGAGCCGGTCAAGACCGACGACCCGCAGCAATCGCTCCAGCGCTTGACTGGCGGTCCAGGCCACGACCAACCCGGCGGAAAAGATGATGGACATGGCCAACACGCTGGGCAACACGGCCAGCACCTGCCTGGCCATCAGCTCCAACGGGTCCAATAGTCCCTTTTCAAAAAACTCCTTCATGGTTCCCTCCTCCGGCTCCCGCAGCAGCCTGCCTTCAGATGGCTGGAATCGAGCACCTCACCCCGCAGGGGGTTCATTCCATCGCGCCACCAGGTAGGACTTGTCCTTTTCGAACGCTTGGCAGAGAGTTTCGATCCGCCCCTCCGCCTCGCTGGAGGTCAGCCCCTGCGTATCCAACACGAACGACGCGGTGCGGCCCAGGTACAAGGGAGTAAATGCCTTCAAGACGTGGTCGCGCGGTAAGACTCGATTGCGGTAGGCCACCGCCGCATCATAGACCACTCGCGCCCA
Source organism: Nitrospira sp. (assembly GCA_015709715.1). NCBI lineage: Bacteria > Pseudomonadati > Nitrospirota > Nitrospiria > Nitrospirales > Nitrospiraceae > Nitrospira > Nitrospira sp. Next base: position 2,482,411 of record CP054184.1, on the reverse strand, counting down.
CAGGCTGTCGGCGATGCGAAAATCCTGCAGGGCGCAGGCGCCCAACGGTTTCAGGCTCTGCCTGGTCCCCGGGGCTAAAATTTGATCCCAGATTGTGCCGAGGTCGCTCAATCCCTGCCGGAATGTACTGATCATTCGGTCCACGTTGACGTTGACCGGCTCCACACCGACCTCATATTGAAACCCGAACAGCGGCACGACGTTCGACCCGTCCGTCTTCGCCCAGACGCCGTAGTGATCTTCCATCAAGGCGAAGACCGCGCCAAGAACCTGCACCAACATGGCCGACAAGTCCGCTGCCGGGTCTTTGGGGTTGTGGATCTTCGCCCCGAGAAAACTTTGACACACCCGAGCCCCACTGGCGATCGCTTCCGTAGTCATCCAGATATCGATGCCGAACTTGGCCACTTCGGATTCCCAGACATGTTTATCCAGATAATGTTGCGCCAAATGGCCTGAAAAACCGAAGTCGCCGCCGATCGGTTGCCTGATGCGATGCCCGTAGAGCGTCCGCGTCAAGGGATAGACGATGCTGTTCGTGATCGTGCCGTCATACTTGTGCCGCAGGTAATAGGGGGCCACATAATCGAACCCCTGTTCGAACACCGGGCTCACCAATAGTTCGATCCACTCGGGTGTGATGCTTCGCAAATCCGAATCCACCACGGCACAGGCCTTCGCCTTCAAGCGGCGCGCAATCTCGAAAATCGTGCGAAAGGCGCTCCCCTTGCCGGGAATACCATGGTACGGCGTGATGATTTTATGGAGCGAGCTCTGTTGATCCCCGATGAAGAGGGTCTTGAGATCCACGACCGCTTGGGCCACGACCTGCTGCGTTCCGTCCGTCGACCCGCCGTCGGAGTTGACCAACACCGCTCGAGCCTGGGGAAAGTATTTCGCCAACCCGGCGCTGACCGCGCGGACCACGTGGCCGATGGTTTCGACGTTGTTGAAGCTGGGAATCCCGACTAGGATGTCGGTACGGTCGAATTGCTCGACCTGCGCCTCGGTTTCAGGCGTCAGCGGAGTGGTGTGAGCATCATCGGGCAGGTCAGAGCCAGGTGTCATGCGTCCACTTTCTTACGCCTTCGCCCGCATGACCCGTTGTATGACGTGAACGAACCGAAGTGGCGAAAGGCCGGATTGTAATAAGGTCCTTAAGGGTAAGAGACACTATCTGGCGTGGGGATGTCAAGCAACGTGCAGCCGACCGGCGGGTGATGGGATGCGGGACGGTTACCCGCCGTCGAAGATAATGATCTGTTCGCTTCGGTCCTGAGTGGAGGGAGAGCACATGCCCTGCGCATCGGTGAAGGCATTCAATCGAAGCTGGTCGTCGGCGTCCATCAAAATCGGGTCGACGCCCACTCGGGACTCATGGGCCCAACGGATCGTGGCGAGCCGCACGGACAGGGGCTTGGATTCCCCCGGAATATGCAGATGCAATTGAAGCAGATCGCCGGCCTGAAGTCCCTTGAGGCCATTCGGCGACCACCCTGGAATGGAGAGGTCGAGCATCCGACCGTTCCAGACCAGGAGACCGTTCTCCGCACGAGACCCGGTGCATTCGACGATAAATCGGGGACGGCTCTGTTGGTCCATGAAACCCTCCAGCCACGAGCCCCGGCAGAATATGAAAAACGCGAAATGACTCGATAGTCCTCGAAAGCGGGGGATTTGCGGCTGTTTCGCAGGGAGGAAGCGGTCGAAAATCCGGCCGGAGAGGGTCAGGCGACGCGGGAGGAGCCCGACGATTCGAGCATCGACAGGATGAATTGCTGGATCCGCGCCTCGGCCACGGCATTCATGGTGACGGTTTCAAGACCAAACACATGGCCCTGTACCCACTGCACCGTCACGCCCTCGATGTCGATCGCTTTCGGCTGATCGGGAAGGAAGACGCGCAAGGTCAGCTTCATGCCGACCGAGACAGGTTTGTCGCCTTCGATCCGCCATCCCTTCACAGAGAGATCGCAGACCTTCCCGGTACCGACCAGCCCTTCACCGAGATAGTACAAGAAACAGCTGACCGGCACACGGGCATGCGAACGGGGCTTGTGTGACTCGGCCATGGCGGGCTCCAGTAGTAAGATCAACCGGCGGCATTCATCGAACGATGCCCAGTGTACGCACTTGCGAAGAAAGGGCAAAGAATATCCCGTTTCTGGGAGCAGAAGGCGGTTACATGAGTGCGGAAAGGAAGGTCCGAAGGTGCGCTTGCTCCACCGGTTTCATCGACGTCACTTCGACGCCGAACTCCTGTCCACGCGACCATCGAACGACGGCCTGATCGATGAACACCGTCGGATTGTGATCGGGGAGAAACACACAGAGCGTTACGACGGCGCCGGGTGGCACCGGGTGGCTTCCGTCGACGCGCCAGCCGCTGAGCGACAAATTCCAAGCCGTGCCGGTCCCCTGGAACTCATCAGAGGAATAGTAGACGGAACAATGAACGGGAAAGCGGCGGAAGGCGCGAAGGTGAAAGCGACTGCTCAACATGGCAACGTCCACTCCTACACGTTCAAGCCGCAGGGGAGCTGCGCGAATCCTACGCGAATCCGCACCCAGCCGCAACCAGGACGAGCAGAGAGGAAGACCATTGCGAGCGGATCCGCACAATGCAGACAGTGCGTAATGCCTCTTCGCGGTTCGCTGGAGAGAACGGACACAACGGGCACCAAGCTTTTTCGAGACATTTGTCGGGATCATATATTGCAGCGTGCAACCGTAGAGAATGCACCTATGTTGATCAGGCTATCGCGTTCGATCTGAACGGGGTGACCAACGATGTCCGCCACGCATTCACAACCGGCCTTGGCATGCGACGATGGGATCGATCGGCAAATTCTACTCCTGCTGGAACGGCATTCTCGAATGACCTTTCTCGCGTTGGCGGAACACCTGCCGGCTTGCACGTGGCGAACGCTCTTCATCGCCCTTTCTCGACTCCACCTGCAGGGTCGGATCGAACTGCTGGCGCTGAAACGAGATTACGAGATCTTGCGACGCACCGCCTTCACGCCTCGATCCTCATCATTGGAGGGCCGCGACCATGCGATTTTGGAAGGCGGTTGAGGTCTCACTGTTGATGGTGGCGGGACAATGCCTCCTTCTCGTCGGTTGCCGGACGACAGGCACTGAACTCGAACTGACCGCGTATGACCTGGCTCAGGATCAGCAGAAGATCGCCGGTTTCTTAGGGCAGGAAGCAGAACGGTTCCGCCAAAAAGCCCGTGAGCTGACCCATCGCGCTGCAGTCTACGAGCATCTGTTCGGAAAGGATTCTGACTGGGTGACCGGTACGCAGTTGTTAGTGGAGTCCTATGAAGCCGCGGCGCAGGACCGCGAGCGAACCGCTGAAACCCATCGGCAGGCGGCGCAAGGCCACGGATTCTTTTTTCCCTGAGCCGGCACCTCGGGTTTCGCAAGGAGGAGCCATGCGACGAGCCATCCTGGTTGGAGCCGCCCTGGCCTCCCTCTGCAGCCTCCCAGGCTGCGGGAACACCGTCCATCCCGGACAACGCGGGCTCCGGTGGTACCCGCTGACGGAAGGTCTGACGACGGAGACCTTGAAGTCAGGATTTTATTGGCGCGCTCCGTGGAACGACATTTTCATCTACGACGTTCGCCTGCAAAGCTATACCGAGATGGTCGATGCCCTCAGTTCCGACGATCTGCTGGTCAGGCTGAAGGCGGCAATCATCATGCGGCCGATCGTGGATGAGATTTACTTTCTGGCGCAAGAGATCGGACCGGACTTCTATCCGCGTGTCGTGAGACCGGAACTGCTGGCCGCCGTGCGCAGCGTGGTGTCGAACTACCCCATGGTCTCGGTTCCTGAGCGGAGCGCCGAGATCGCCAGCAAGGTCCAGGCCGTGGTGGTGGACAAGTTGAAGGGGCGCCATCTGGAAGTCCACAGCGTCGCCTTGGCCGATATCGAACTCGCCAAGATCGTATTGGAAGCCGTCGAACGGAAGCAGGCCAAGGAGCAGGAAAAAGAACAAAAGGAATTCGAACTCGTGATCGCCGAAAAAGACGCCGAAATCGCGCGGCGACGGGCACGCGGCGAAGGAGACGCCGTGCGCATCAGATCGGAAGGCGAAGCGGAAGGCATGAAGATCCGGGCGTTGGGACAAGCCAAGGCGCAGGAAACGATCACCTCCACCCTCACCCCCAGCTACCTGCGCTACAAGCTCTATGACAGCCCGACGGCAAAGATGGTGTTACTGCCGGAGGATGTGCGCGTTCCTATTTTGATCGCTCCGAACAGCGGTGACGAGGCGAAACCGAGTCGTGAGGGCCTGACGAGAGCGGAACAGGATGTGATGGATCGGAAACAATGAACGGGCATCGTGCCGGATTGAACAGGGAAGGACGTGCATGTCGTGTAGCCGATGTCAAGGATTGATGGTCACCGAATTCTTGTTTTGTCCTGGCGAGGGATCGATTCATCGGTGGCTACCGATCACACGCTGCCTCAACTGCGGCAACCTCGAAGACCGCCTCATCCGACGCGCTCGGCGGTTGCCCGGTCGAACCGGGTCCTCTGGAGGACAGAGCGCGGAGTAGACCGCCGCCGCGCACGGCCCGGGTTAGGGATGACGACCTGTTGACGACTTCCGAATATGGTCTGGAACATCGTTCGATGACGAGGATGTACGGCGATACCATTGTCTCAGGAGCGGCGCTCCGGTGCCTCCTCGGCATAATGGGCGTCGTGAGCGTCTTGACCTGTGCCTTGTCTGCGTCGGGAGAACCCATTCCGGACGAAGATCGCACCATTACTCTCTATCAGCAACTGGCTCCCGCCACCGTGTTTCTTTCCGTCACGCATGGCCCGGCCCATCCCTTCTCAAGCTCGCCGACCACAGGGGTGGGGGCCGGCTTCGTCGTGGATGAAGACGGCACGGTCGTGACCAATGCCCACGTCGTGGAAGAGGCTCGAGGCGTCATGGCCACGCTCTATGACGGACGGCGGATCTCGGCTGCCATCGTGGGAGTAGATCCCGTCTCGGACGTGGCAGTCCTTCAATTGGATGCGGAGCGGCCCCCGATCACCCCCGTCAGGCTGGGCAATTCCGACACGTTGCGCATTGGGCAACAGATGCTGGTGGTGGGGAGCCCGTTTGGTCTGGGATTTACCCTGACGACCGGCATCGTCAGCGGAATGGGACCAGTGCGCGGTCTGCCGGCCGTGCCCTCCCGATTGATTCAGACGACCGCCCCGCTCAACCCCGGCAACAGCGGCGGTCCCTTGGTCGATTCGGAAGGGTTGGTGGTCGGCATCGCAACGGCGACGCTGGCCGGAGCCCAAAACATCGGCTTTGCCATTCCCATCAATACCGCCAAACAGGTGCTGACGGAGTTGCGAGAGAAGGGACGGGTCATCCGCCCTTGGCTCGGCATCGGCGGGAAATTCGTCACGCGCGACCTACAGCGATTACTGAGATTGCCGTTGACCGATGGGTTGTTGGTCGAAGAGGTGGAGGACGACAGCCCTGCCAAGGAAGCCGGCCTCGTCACGGGTCCCCTCAGTCTGGTCATCGATGGAGTGCCGTGGGTACTGGGCGGGGATATCGTGGTCTCGCTTCAAGGCCGGCCCGTCGAGACGGCGGAGGTGTTCGCCCAAGTGGTCTCGCAATTTCAAGTGGGCCAGGAAATCCGGATCGAGGTCATGCGAGACGGGCACCGTCTTGAGCGAGTTGTCGTGCTGCGCGAACGGCCCAGACCATCGCCTCGACAACGGCAGCCGCGGCAGTCGATTGCGGAAACCATGCTCCCCCAAACCGTGCAGGCGCCCCCCGCACCACGCTCTTCGTTTTGAGCATCCTCTGTCAGCCTAAGATCCTATGGATCCGAGCGATCCTGCACAGTCCGCTCAGGTGATTTCTGCACACCGTCGGTCTTGAGACGAGCAGACCGTTACCCGAAAATCAATAAACTTCACATCCACCGCCGTGGAGCCATCGGCCGCCCATACAGGCAGGATTATTGCTTGATCAGAGCCGCGACAAGCGTCCCCACGACATCGCCCCCTCAGGAGGTCTTACGTGTGATCTCGGTCCACCGTCGCTATCAGGCCTTGCTGGACGTGACCAATGTCCTCAACTCGCAACGCGAGATGGAACGTTTGTGGCAAGCCTGCACCGACTGCATCAAGTCCGTGGTACCTTGGGAACGGGCGGGTCTCTTGCTCTATGTGCCGGAGGAAGATGGGTTTCGGTTTTATGCCCTGGAAACCACCATGCCCAAGCGGGTGCTTGAGCGCGAGACCGTCATCCCGCGAGCAGGCAGCGCGGCGGGATGGGTGTATGACCATCGTGACGTCCACATTCGCCCCTTCCTACAGACACAACAGGTGTTCATCGAAGACCACTTCTACGCCCAAGAGGGACTGGGCCGCATGGTCAACCTTCCCCTCCTAGTACGTGGGAATTGCTTGGGGACACTCAATATCGGCAGCGTGACTGCAGGCAACCCCGATGCCGACATGCTGGAATTTCTCCGCCAGATCGCCACTCAAGTGGCCCTGGCCATCGATACGATCCAGGCCTATGAGCAATTGACGCAACTGAGTCATCGCTTAACCAAACACCAGGCCTCCCTGAAGGAGGAGGTGAAACAGGAGCGTCGCTTTGCGTCGCTCATCGGCCAAAGCGCGTCATTGCGGACGGTGATGGAACAAATCCATGCCGTCGCGTCGACAGCTTCGACGGTCCTGATCGCCGGTGAAACGGGAACCGGAAAAGAACTGGTCGCCCGCGCCATCCACGAAAGCAGTCCGCGCAAGAACAGGCCATTCGTACGGTTGAATTGCGCGGCCCTACCCAGCGGCTTGGTGGAAAGCGAGCTGTTCGGGCATGAGCGAGGCGCGTTCACGGGCGCGATTCAGCGGCATCAAGGCCGGTTCGAGCTCGCCCACGAAGGAACCCTGTTTCTCGATGAGATCGGGGAGATGCCCTTGACCGTCCAGGCCAAACTCCTGCGCGTCCTGGAGGATCACCAGGTCGACCGGGTAGGCGGAACGCGCGCGATCCCCGTTGACGTGCGCCTCATCGCCGCCACCAACGTCGATTTGGCTGAAGCCGTATCGCAGAAACGATTTCGGGCCGATCTATATTATCGGCTGAAGGTCTTTCCGATTGTCCTGCCCCCCTTGCGCGAGCGCAGAGAAGACATCCCTCTCCTCGCCCGACACTTTCTCCGCCTGTGCCGTACCAAATTGAAGCGCGACGACCTGCTGCTCGATGACACGGCTTTGGCGCGGCTCACGGAGTACGACTGGCCGGGCAACATCCGCGAGCTCCAAAATGTCATCGAACGGGCTGCGATCCTCGCGCCGACGCGTCTCGTGGAAATCGATGAACGCATCATGCGTACACCGCCACCGCAGGGGCCGACCGTGGAACGGGCCGTCACCTTGTATGAGTCGGAACGCTGCCACATTCTTCACACGCTGGAACAGGCGGGATGGCGCATCTACGGTCCGCTGGGAGCCGCCACTCGATTAGGGATTAATCCCAGCACCTTACGCAGTCGCATGAAGAAACTGGGACTCTCGCGACCAACGACGCTGCTTCCTCCGCTTGCTTCATTCGATTCGATCATTGCGCCCTACTCCCCTCCCGTCGTTGAACATCACGATGCCGTGTGAAAAACCGCGACCAATCGCGGGTCGATGTCTGCCGACAGGTCCCGCAAGCCTTCTCTTCTCGAAGCTCCTCGACGCCCTGTAGGCAGAATTCGTGCGTCGTTTGGAGTTGAACGGAGGCCCATTCAGTCCGGCGGGAGTCGTGGTATGCGGCTTGCTCTAGGGACTAGCCTAATCACAGGAGCGAGAGGCCGCCCTTACAATACACACAAAGGCCATGCAGAAAACGCATGGGAGGAGATCCTGAGACCATGAAGTTCCTGGCCGTTCATCCAAGTCCTCTGATGTATACCAAGATCTTTTTGCGATTGGAGCCGTTGGGGCTGGAACTGGTTGCTGAAGCCGTTCGCCGGGCCGGCCACGAGGTCTACCTGATCGACCTCCAGGTGGAACGCCACAAAGACTACTTCGCGATCCTGGAGAGTTGGCAGCCTGATGTCGTGGGGTTCTCCTGTAATTATCTAGCCAATGTGCCGGAAATTCTCGACTTGGCCAAACGGACCAAGGAGCGGTCTCCCAAGAGCTTCGTGCTCGTCGGCGGACACAGTGCATCCTTTATCGCCACAGAATTGTTGGCGCATGGCGCGGGGGCCATCGATTGCGTCCTGAAAGGAGAAGGAGAGGCCGCCTTGCCGCTGCTGCTCGACGTCATCGAGCAGGATCGTCGAGCCGTGACCCAGGTGCCGGGCGCCGTCAGCCTGTACGGCGAGGGCCCTCCTCCCATGTTCGTCCAGAGCCTGGATGATCTCCAGCCGGCCCGTGACCTCCTTCGTCGCCGGCATAAGTACTTCATCGGTGTCCTGGATCCCTGCGCTTCGATCGAATTCACCCGCGGCTGCCCCTGGGACTGCTCCTTCTGCAGCGCCTGGACGTTCTACGGTCGCAGCTATCGTCCGCTCAGTCCGGAACGCGTCATCGAGGATTTGGCCAGGATCAAGGAGCCGGGCATCTTCATCGTGGATGACGTGGCCTTTATCCAAGCCAAACACGGCGCCGAGATCGGGGAAGCGATCGCCAGAAAGGGCATCAAGAAGCAGTACTACCTGGAGACACGCGGCGATGTCCTGCTGCGCAACAAGGACGTCTTCAAACTCTGGAAGCGCCTCGGGATGCAATACATGTTCATCGGAGTCGAGGCCATCGACGAAGCAGGTCTGAAACTGCACCGCAAGCGTGTGTCCCTGGGCAAGAACTTCGAGGCCTTGGAGTTTGCGCGCTCCCTAGGGATCACCGTGGCCATCAATCTCATTGCCGATCCCGATTGGGACAGGGCCCGCTTCGAAACCATTCGACAGTGGTGCCTGGACATTCCCGAAATCGTCAATATCAGCGTGAATACTCCGTATCCGGGCACCGAGAGCTGGCACACGGACGGACACAAGGTCCAAAGCCGCGATTACCGATTGTTCGATATTCAGCATGCCGTGCTGCCCACCAGGCTGCCGCTTCGGGAATTCTATGAGGAACTGGTGAAGACCCAGCAAGTGCTGAACATCAAGCATCTCGGATGGAACGCGCTCAAGGGAACGGCGAAAATCGCGGCAGGACATCTCCTGCGCGGACAAACCAATTTCATCAAGATGCTGTGGAAGTTCAACTCGGTGTATAACCCGACACTCCAGTTGGCCGACCACAGCCGTCCGATTACGTATGAGATGGCGCTGCCCCCTCCCCGTCGAGATCGCGTCGAGAACCACTTGATCTATATCCATAAGGATCGGGGGCGACAGGCCCGCGCGCTCGACGATGCGACCGAGCGGTTCGTGGACCAGACTCGCATGGGTGCCGGCGCCGCAGGATGACGTCTCCGACGCACCTCGCCCGAAGATCGCCACGTTCACCCGACAGCGGATCGTTTGACTCGTACGCTCGCTCGACGTGCGGATGCGTTCGGCGAGCCGGAGTGCACGGCTCACAAGGAGGTGCTCTATGTCACGCGTCCTGCATTTACTCTGCGCCTCGATGTTCATGGTCATCACCGGCGCCTGTGCGGAGGCCGCCGACATACGTCCCACCGTGACAACAGGCGCGGCAGCTGCGTCACCGATGAAGGTGGCGGAAACGAAAGCCCTCCTCAGGGATCTGTGGCTCGGCCATATCCTGTCGATTCGCAACGTAGCCGTGGCGACGATGGACAAGAACGCCGCCGCCAGAGAGGCTGCCGAATCCACGGTGGTCACCAATGCCGAACAAATTGCGCGTTCGATCGAACCGTTCTACGGCAAGTCCTCGTCGGACAAACTGTTCACGTTGTTGGCCGGGCACTATACCGCCATCCGCGACCACTTGGATGCCCTCGCCGCCGGAAACCAGGACGATCAAGACCTGGCCGTCACAGTCCTCACCGCCAATGCGGCCGACATTTCGAGTTTTCTCAGCAGCGCAAATCCTTACTTGCCGAAGCACAGGCTGATGGGCTTGCTGACAGCGCACGCAGCCCATCACATGACGGAGTTTCGGCAACTGAAAGCCGGAGAGTATGTCCGAGAAGGCGAAACGTGGCACGGAATGAAGCAGCATATCTACATAGTCGCGGACGCATTGACGGATGGACTCGCAGCACAATTCCCCGAGAAATTCTGAGGCGTGCGAATCCTGATGCCGCGCACTGCGCGAATCTGCTCATTCAGCCGATCGTGATCGACTCAGTCCATCGCGACAAATCGCGACTGCACAGCATAAATCGTGAGCCATCGCGGGCCGATCCGCCTCCATTCCGGCACTCGAACGTATGCCCACCCATCCCGCACCTCTAACCCGTTGTTATCGCATCGTCCGCCGCAGGAATGCTCGCCCTATCTCGCCAGGTATTTCCCTTGCACATTGACAAGCGGCATGCAGGTAGGAACGCATCGCGACACGAAGGCCTCCTTCTCGATCATTCGCATGGTCGCAGCACCAGGTACGCTTGGACTCGTACTTCTGAGCGGCCTGGGATTGGGCGGCTGTCAGGCCTCGGGGCCATTCGCCGGACCGACCTTCGCACTCGACAACGCTCAATTCATGGCCACTTGGAAGACCTACCTTCACTGTCGATCAAGCGCCGATCCTGCCGAGATCCGAGCCGACCTGTTGCAGCTCACCCATGTCGCACGAATGGCCTCCGGCCGGAACCGCGCATCGTTCCTTCTGTTGCCTGCCTCGCTGAGATCCTTTCTTGCCTTGCCGCCGTCGAGATTAGCCGTTGATCCTCACGCGATGGCCGTGACCTGTGCGTTGCATGGAAGCGATGTGGCCAAGGCCACGGGACAAACTGACCTGAGCCGGGAACTGCTTACCACGATTGTGAGGACATCGGCAGGCAACAAGGCCCTGCCCCATTCCGCCGAGGCGGCCCTCGACGCGAATGGACGGCATGAATGATCCCATCGGTCGTATGAGGGGCCGGCTCGACTGGAGGTGTCATGGATACAGGTTTCGACTTCGATCTCGTCTGCATCGGCAGTGGCCCGGCCGGTCAGCGGGCCGCGATTCAAGCGGCCAAACTCGGTAAGCGAGCGGCGGTCGTGGAGAAGGGCCCTACGGTGGGCGGCGTCTGCCTGGATAAGGGCACCATTCCGAGCAAGACATTTCGCGAAGCCGTGTGCGCTCTCTCACACGAACGCGGAGGATTCGGCCGTGCGTCGGGATTCAGCGTCGAGACGGAACGAGGACGCCGCCCTCCGGCGGACGAACTCCTTCATCGTGTGGGAGTGGTCGGCCGCGGCGAATCTCGGGTGATCGAGCAGCAGTTGTGCCGAAACGAAGTCCGGTTGATTCGAGGCGAAGCCTCCTTTGTCGATCCGCACACCCTGACGGTGACCTCAGACAACGGACAACGGACGCTCACCGCCGACAACATCGTCATTGCCGTAGGCACCTATCCGGCCCCACCACCCGGCGTGCCGGCCGACGGGAACCTGATCCTCACGAGTGACGACCTGGTCCGGCTGCAGCGGTTGCCGAAAAAGCTCGTGGTCGTCGGCGGAGGCATCATCGGGATCGAATACGCCTCCATGTTCGCGGCCCTGCAGAGCGATGTGATTGTGGTGGATAAGCGCGACCGCCTGTTGGAATTCCTCGACCGAGAGAGTGTCGATGAACTCATGCATCAAATGCGACGGCGACGGGTCACGTTTCGCCTCGGGGAAGCCGTCGAGCGGCTGGACATCACAGGCACCGGTCCGCGACAGGCCGTCGTCTATCTGGAATCCGGCAAGACCATTGCCGCCGATCATGTCTTTTTTTCGGTCGGCCGGATCGGGGCTACCAGCCGACTCAATCTCGACGCCGTGGGACTTAAGCCCGATGAGCGGGGACGATTGACCGTCGATCGACAGTTCCGAACAGCCATCCCACACATCTTCGCCGTGGGCGACGTCATCGGTTATCCCAGTTTGGCCTCCACGTCGTTCCAGCAGGGCCGGCTGGCGGCCTGTTACGCGTTCGGCGTGGACCCGGGCACGATGAGCCCTTATCTACCGATCGGCATCTATGCCTTGCCGGAGGTGTCGGCCATCGGGCCGCCTGAACATGAATTGACCCAAAAGAAGATCCCCTATGAAAGCGGAATCGCTCGCTACGGCGAGATCGCCCGAGGACAGATTCTCGGGGACGACAGCGGCTTTCTGAAGTTGCTGTTCCATCGTGAAACCCAGCGGCTGCTGAGCGCCCATGCCGTGGGAACGGGCGCCACAGAACTGATCCATATCGGCCAGGCGGTCGTGGAGTTGGGCGGAGGCCTGCCTTACTTCTTGCAGACCGTATTCAATTACCCGACGTTGGCGGAATGTTACAAGGTGGCCTCACTCGACGCCTTCAATAAGCTGTCCAGACGATGACCCGCCGATCAGAACATCACGGCCCGATGGCCGGAACCAACATACCGAAGCCCGATCAGAGCGCCCTGCATAGCCGCCGAGGTCCGCTTACGTTTCCGAGAAGGTCCGGCATGGAAGGAGTATTGCGACGTGCGGATTCACTCCGAAGGCATAAGGAGCCGTCATGATGAAGGTCTCGCAAATCAAGATCGACAACCCTCTCCGTGCTCTCCCGGCGCTCGGCCAATCGATCTGGTTGGACGACCTCCGGCGGGGTGCCGTCACCAGTGGGGCATTACGGCGCCTGATCCAAGAGGATGGCTTGTCCGGAGTCACGTCGAATCCCAGCATCTTTGAACAGGCCATTACCGGGAGTTCGGATTATGACCAGGCGCTGCACATCCTCACACGCGAGGCCGGTCTGGATGCGAAGGCGCGCTACGAACGATTGGCCGTCGAGGATGCGCAATCCGTCGCCGACCTCTTACAGCCGATCTATGCCCGTACCAAGCGGCGCGACGGGTATGTGAGCCTGGATGTCTCACCGCACCTGGCTCACGACACGCGGGGCATGCTCGACGAGGCGAAACGGCTGTGGGACGCTGTCGGGCGAGACAACGTGATGATCACAATACCGGCCACGCCGGAAGGCATACCGGCCATCGTGCAACTCATCGGCAAGGGAATCAACGTCAACGTCACGTGGATCTTCGCACAAGATATCTATGAATCGGTGGCAGAGGCCTATCTCATAGGCTTGGAACAACGGTCGATACGGGGCGGCGACCTGACGAGCGTGGCAAGCGTCGCAAGTCTCTTCATCAGCCGCATCGATACGGAGGTGGATGCCTGGGCTGCCGCCGCCCTCCGGACAGCCCCGGACGAGACGACCACGGCTCTGCTCAGGGGACTACAGGGAACCGTCGCGATTGCGAACGCCAAGCTGGCCTATCAACGTTATCGCACGCTGTTTTCGAGCCCACGCTGGCAGGCGCTCGCCAGGCGCGGGGCCATGACTCAACGACTACTCTGGGCCGACACAACCACCACGAATCCCCCCTCTCGCGATGTGCAGTACCTGGAGGAGCTGATCGGACCAGACACGGTCGCCACCATGGCTCCCGCTACCCTTGAAGCCTTTCGTGACCACGGACGTCCGGCCGGCCGCCTCGCCACACACATTGATGGGGCGCGGGAAGTGCTGCGTGCCATGGACCAGGCCGGGCTTTCGATGACGGCAATCACGGACCGATTGTTGGCGGACGGGTTGCAATCCTTCCGTAGCGCCTTCGATCGCCTGCTCGTCGCAATCGACCGGCACGGGAAGGGTACCTATCCCGGACGACTCAACCGCTGGTCCTACCGCCTGCCCGCCGCCGTGGCGGCCGACGTGCACACCTCACTCAAGGAGTGGAGCAACGCCAACAAGGTCCGACGGCTGTGGGAACGCGACGCGTCGCTCTGGACCGATGGCGACGAGCATCAATGGCTTGGGTGGTTGGATATTACCGATCAGCAACTCGCGCATCTTTCCCCCCTCACCTCCCTCGCGGAAGAGGTCTCCAGAAGAGGCTTTACCCATGCGCTGCTCTTGGGCATGGGGGGGTCGAGTCTCTGCGCGGAGGTCCTGCGGACGACATTCGGAAAGCAGGCGGGGTATCCGGAACTTCATGTCCTGGATTCCACGGATCCGGCGCAGATCAGGGCCGTCGAAAAGAAGCTGCAGCTTGCGACCACGCTGATCCTCGTCTCCAGCAAATCCGGCAACACCATGGAATCGATGCTCTTGAAACAGCATTTCTTTGATCGGCTCCAACGCCTGGTTGGAGCCAGAGCGGCCGTACGGCAGTTCGTCGCGATCACGGACCCCGGCTCGGATCTCCAACGTCTGGCAGAAGCCGACGGCTTTGGGCGTCTCTACTTCGGGGTTCCGACGATCGGCGGTCGCTACTCGGCCCTGTCGAACTTCGGCATGGTCCCGGCGGCTGTGATGGGTCTGGACCTCGAGCAATTCCTCGAGGGGGCGGAAGAAATGGTAGAGGCTTGTTTCCCCTGCGTACCGGTCGAGCAGAATCCCGGCCTGGTGCTGGGGACCATCCTTGCCGTGTTCGCCGATCGAGGATGCAACAAGGTCACGATCCTCACGTCGCCTGAGCTCGACTCCTTGGGCATCTGGCTCGAGCAGCTTCTGGCCGAATCGACCGGGAAAACCGGCAAAGGCATAATTCCCATCGAGGGTGAAGCGGTCGGAGATCCCAAGATGTATGGAGAAGACCGCCTCTTCCTCTCCATCCGGCTGCAGACCTCCCCTGACCCGATCCACGATGCCGCGGTCGACCGGCTTGAGCGAGCAGGCCACCCGGTGGTCCGCATGACGGTGGCCGACCTGTACGAGATCGGACAGGAATTCTTCCGCTGGGAATTTGCCACCGCCGTCGCCGGGGCGATCCTGGGAGTCAATCCCTTCGACCAGCCGGATGTGGAGGCCGGCAAAGCAGCCACGAAGCGATTGACCACCGAGTACGAACGAAGCGGGAGGGTACCGGCAGAAACGCCCATCTTCGAGGAGCGTGGCCTCAGCCTCTATGCGACCCCTCAATACGCCCGAGAGCTGCGCGCCGCCGCCGGGACGACACCGTCCTTGCAAGCCTATCTCAAGGCCCATCTCAATCAATTGAAGCCCGGCGATTACGTGGCGTTGTTGGCCTACCTGGAGATGCGTCCCCAATACAAGGCGGAACTGCAGGCCATGCGTCAAAGGATCCGAGATGCCAAACGCATCGCCACCTGCCTCGAGTTTGGCCCTCGATTTCTCCATTCCACCGGACAGGCCTACAAGGGAGGACCCCACAACGGCCTCTTTCTCCAGCTGACGTGCGAAGATGCCGTCGACCTGTCGGTACCGGGGCAACGGTATACGTTCGGTCTCGTCAAGGCCATGCAGGCGCGCGGGGACTTCCACGTGTTGACGGAACGAGGTCGGCGCCTCTTGCGGATCCACCTCGACCTCGATGTGCAGGCGGGGTTGGCGACGTTGAAGTCGGCGATCGAGCAGGCCTTGGCATGAGACGACCGGCGTCGGGCGTAAGGGTACCGAGTCTCCCGCCGTCAGACGTCCTCTGCCATCACGGCTCGGCGCGTCGATCTTCTCCATCCGCGTGATGGCATCGACGGTGCATTCGACCAGCTTATCGGCCTCGAACTCGACACGGTAGGTGGTCTCGCTGCCCCTCCGGAAGCTCCAGCGTAAAATCGTTCCGTCGAGGATCGGCCGGCATCCGTCCCTACGGCACGGGCATTCGCCAGGAGGGTTTAGCCGACACCAGCATCCGATTCCCGGCGCCTAATTCGGTTTGTTGTTGCCCGGCGAACAGCCCTGACCCGCTGCCCATGTCGATCACGGCATAGTCCGGCGCTCCCTGGGGCTGACCGTCAAAGAGGTCGGCAACGGGAGCTATTGCCTCGAGCTGGAATAACTGGTCGGGGTTGAAATGAACCTGCATGGGCTAACCCAATTGTGACATTTTCCAGATAGATGTAGCTTGCTTGGCCATCCAACGCTGGCGCTCGGCAAGGCGGTCTACGCTCCAGCCGGTATTTTCGAGGGCAATTTTCTTTGTAATTTCGAGAGGGCTTTGACTATAGACTTGCTGTTTATTGTCGAACCCAGCATTACCCAAGTCACGGTTTTGCCCTGCCTCCATGATGGTCAAATTGCCGAGGCGGAAGACAAATTCTGCTACCTGCTCGTCGGTGAATTCCGGCCAGTTCTCCTCTGGGCTTTCAGGAAGGATGTGCTCCAAGGTATATCGCGGACTGTCGATGTCATACTCCTGCCCGGTAAGGTGTCGTTCTAGGCTGAAGAGAATGTATCGAGCAACATGCCGATTCCGCGAGGACGTAGTAGGCAATACCTTTCCTTCAAAGGCTAGACGAAAGACGGCATCGGGAACGTAAATGGGCGCAAGCGATCGTATCGCGTCTAAAGGTGAGCCAAAATCGTTCGAAGCGATTCGAAGGGCGACGGAGTTATAGACCCGTTCCTGTTCATTCGTAGCCAGACTTCCGATCACGTTGTATCTGAACGCGATGACGCTGCAGGCCTTCAAAAAAGTCGTGAATCCCTGCATATCAAAAGCACGGCGGGCCGCAATCAAGGCAGGCCAAGGCTGGCGAACGCTGAACATGCGCAACTCGCGCACATATGGCCTCTGGTCGTCTGACCATAAGGCGTCTTCGGGATTCGATAACGCCACGTACGTGTCGATGTCCTCTTCCATGTCGCGAATCAGCTCAAAGACTCGCGCTTTGGTTGGGGTCTCGGCTCGGATGGTCTTGAACAAGTCCGCCTCGCGAACGAACTTCCGGCGGCTATTCCAGTGCACACGAAGAAAATCCGGGAAGCTTTCGCCCCCGAGGCGCCCGACCATATTCTCCCAGCGGCGCTCCAGTGTCTCAATCTCACCGGAGTGCGCGCTTTCGCGGTGTACCACCGAGAACAGGTAGTTCTTGAGGAGATCTGTGGGCGACAGCTGCACCCCACGTGCGTTGAGCGTTTCGAAGACCTTGAACGCGTTCAATTCGTCGGTCACCGTAATCACTGTAAAAAAGAGCTTGTCCGAAACGTCGTCAATGAACTTCGCAAGGCTAGCCCCGCTCCGCTCTTTTCCATATGTGTCACGGACCTGTTTATAGAACCATTCGAATGATTTCCGCAGTGCATGCTCAGAAGCTCTCAAGCCGCGTTGCCGAAGTTTTTGAAGGGGTACGAGGTAGTCCTTGTAATAGCCATCGTTGTTCCGATTTAACGTCAGCTTGTTTTGGGCAACCAAGGTAACGGGGTCGAGAAATCCAATATAGGAATTGCGTAATTGTTCGATCCGGCGGCGGTTGTTGTCGGCTTCCACCTTGGAGTCCACGAGGTCCTGCATTACTCTCAGAACGGCAAGGACCATCAGACTGAGCGTTGTCATACGCTGTTGGCCGTCAATCACGTCGAAAGCCTTATTGTCACGGGTTTGAAGCACTAGGTAGCCCATATAGTGCGCCGGCTCCCCGCCCTGAAGCGTGCCTTGTATGTCTTGCCAAAGATCGTCCCACTCGTCCTGTGTCCAGCTATAGTCCCGCTGAAATCGAGGGACACGGAATGAAAGTCCATTGCCCATGAGTTGCCGAAATGTCTGATTGGCCGTATTGAAATTAATGACGGACATTTACGAACTCCTTCTCTCGGGTCACACCGTCTTGAAACTGATCATGCCTTTGGTTTTCAAGATCTGGACGGCGCTGGCTTTGAGCTGATCGTTTCCGGCGAAGCCTTCGTCGAGACACACGACCCGTTCCGGCTTCTTTGCCGCCACGGTTCGCGGATGTTGGAATGGTAGCGGCCGTCGGTCTCAGCGTTTGTGCTGAACTTCTTCCCCTCGGCATCCACCTGGCCGGTGTATTCCAGATAGGTCTGTAAGGATTCACTGTAGTTGTCTGGGTAGATGAAATCGTTACCGGTGTTGTAGAGCGGGTCGATGTAGATCATCTTGACCTTGCCCAGGTAGGACTTCTGCAAGAACTTGAGCACTTCCAGATTGTCGCCTTCGATGATGAGATTCTCGGTCTGGTCGAAGTTGATGCTCTCTTCGGGGCAGGGACGCAGCGTGGCCAGACTTAGCGTCTGAATGGTCCGGAAACAATCGGCCTTCCCCGGCCAGTGCATGCCGTAGCGTTCTTTGCCCACATCGACAGATTCGCCCAGCGCGAGCTTCAACCGTTCGAAGTCGATCTTGCCCTCTTCGGTCTGGGCCTCTGGGAAGAGGCGAAGCAGTTCTTGCCGCTTGTCCCCAGCGATATCGTGAGAACGAAGATCGAACTTGTCTGGTTCCACAGGACAGTCTCCCTGAACGCATTTCCTCTGACGTTACGTGCCGACGGATGACGAAGAGGGTGCGTTACTCTGTGTGTTGATCCAGTGTCAACAACAGTGAGAATCGACAAATTGTCGCGTGTGACGGGGAGAAGGGTTGGGGTGAGTGACGGGCTTCGAAATACATCCGACCCCCAGCCCAATCAACGAAATCAAACACTTGTATCGGCAAAACAGGGCAAAACTGAGCAAATTGTACGCAAATCCGCAACCGGACGCAACCAGGGACCTGGCTCCATAGAGGACGGAGGAGAACAGAGGTTGAAACAAGGCGACTCCTCGGGGACATCCGATGAGTAAGAGGCATTTGCCGCGAGTCCGGCACATTCACGACAAGGAGGAACAGCGATGGGACTACTCGCACTAGCTGGAATGGTATCGGGTGCGGGGGAGGCGCTCAGTAAAGCCGCCTCTCAGGCTACTGACATCTATGGGTCATCCATGCTCCACAAGGAGCGGGACAAGATGGAGATGCGCCGCCTGCAACTCATGGAAGACAACCAGAACACCCGTGAACAGCGCGGCTATGCCCACACGGAGGCAATGCAGGCCGGGCAGCAAGTCTTTCTGCGCGACCAACAAAACGCCGAATTCGCTCACGCCAGCTCGGCTCTGGACAAAACCCAAGGCTTCACGCGGGACGAGAACGACAAGACCAGGCAGCAGCATCGCGAAGACCAGTTGCAAGCGAAGGCCATCGCCGATGCGACGCTCGCGCAAGGTGACGCTCGCCTGGCCAACGATAAGGAGCACCAGGCGGCGACCAGCCGCCTCGCCGAGGCCAAGCTCGCCGCGGAGGCGAATAAAGAGGACTTGAAGCCATTAGGCGATGGGACGTTTATGCGACTCAATGCGAACGGGCGACCCATCGGCATCGCGATGGACCCAAACACGGGAAAGCCGCTGCAGGGGCCCAAGGACCTCCCGGCGATGACGAAGCTCATGGTCGACATCAATAAGACCATGATTCAGTTCAAGGGTGAACAGCTGAAGAATCCTAGTCTGCTCCCCGATGAGCGCAACGCGATCAACGCCGACATTGACCGGCTGAAGCAGAATACCGAACGGCTGTTAGGGATGGCGCCGGAGAAGAAGGGCCCGGTCGAAATCATTGACCCGTCCACGAAGACGACGCGGCGCACCCCAGCCACTGGCGCGGAGGAATATCTGGCGCAGATGCGGCAGCAGGCCGACCAGCGGGCCGCAGCGATGAAGAGCCGCACGCAGCAGCAGGCGCAGGCCGCCATGGATGCCGACAAGCCGGGCATGGCCGCCGCGACGACACCCCTTCCCGAGCCGCCTACCCAGATGCCTGGGGCCATCACAGCCATGGAACGGCAAATTCCGCGAGCCATGCAAGCGCCTGGAGACGTGAGCGTGCCAACCGGCATGGTGGCAAAGCTCAACCCCCTGAAGCAATTCGAGACGGATCGACCGGCCAAGGTTCCGCGAGAATTGGACCGCGCCACGCCGCAACCGGCCACGCCCGTCGCGCAGTCGCCGGAGTTTGTGGACCCCAAGCAGGCCGAACTGCAGGCGCGCACGACGCCCGGGCAGCCTGGCGCCACCTTCCCCCTGACGGGGCAGGAACCGAAAGGCATGCTCGCGAGAGTGCAGGAGCCGCCGATTACCGACCCGAACGGGCCACCGGTTGAACCGGACCCGCTGGACGCGGACGGTAAGCAGGCTTCGGCCGATGGCACGCCAGCCTCGCGACCGACGGGTCGCGCCCTGACGCCGAAGCAGCTCACCAACCTCCTGACGACCGAACAGAAGACCGCGATCGCGGACATGCGCGAGCGAGTCCTGAAGCCGGGTATTTCCGAACGGCCCGCGACGCCTGGCCAGCTGCAGGACTTGGTCATTAAGACCTATGGCCCGATCTTCCGGGAGAACGGGCAGAGCCCGGCTGAACTGGCCGACTTCGTTGAAGAGATGATGAAAACGTTGTTGCCTGGCAGGAAAATACGTGGGTAGGAACCTATAAACGGGAGGAATGATTGGAATGACTGAGGACACGACAGCCTTAACACTAACCCTGAAAGAAGAGGCGTTCTGCCTGTCCGTCCTTGCCGGACAGAACTCGTCGAAGGCATATCAAGAAGCCTTTAAACCACGGCGGGCGAAGGCGAAAACGATTCATGAGAAGGCGAGCCGCCTCATGGCGAAGGGCAAGATTCGGGCAAGGTTGGCCGAACTGATGCGGCCGGTTATTCAGCGGGCGCAATTAACCCGCGAGCAGTGGCTAGAATGTCTGGCTCGGGTAATCCTTGCCGATCCCCGCAAGATGTTCGATGCGCACGGGAACCCGCTCGAAATTACCGAGCTGGCCGAGAACGAGGCCTCAGCGATCGCCGGATTTGAGTTCTACGAGGACTTTGAGGGCAAAGGCGAGTCACGAAAGGCCGTCGGCTACACGAAGAAGTTCAAGCTGGCCGATCGGCTGCGGGCCCTGGAACTGTACGGCAAGGCGCAATGCTACTACGCCGAGAAAATGGTAGTCACGGGAGTTGACGGCCAGCCGATCGAGGTCAGCAATAACATCACCGTCGAGTTCGTGGAGCCGGCTAGAACATCCGCCTTGGTAACGCAATAGCTCGTGTGGACGACAGTACGGTTATGGGGTGAGGTCTAGGAGACGGGGGGACACACCCTCTGCGCTTCCAGGCGATCATGTCCAGACAAGCCGTGTTCATCTGGGCATTTGTGCGAATGTACACAACACCTCAAACCGAGGCGGATTAAGGCCCTGATTCCCGCGAAGGACGAGGCGAACACCGATGCCAGCGACAGCGAAGACCCGGACGATGATGGTGAAGGCCCACGGGACTCCCGGGACGAAGACGAGTCAGACGAGGACAGCCCCAGTGCGCTACTCCAGCGGCAAGCCGGAATCTCTCGGCTTGCCGCAGCGGAAATGCGGGCCGTCGCCGGACGGATTGACGCGGGTGGCACAGAAATAGTCGTCGCGCCGTTCGAAGCGCTGCCGGACCGGATCAAAGAGGAAGCTGCGAAGCTGGGCATACCAGCGGAAGTGGTTCCCGCCGTCCACGATGAGGGCACGGTGTACTTGGTGGAGGATCGCTCCGAATCTCACACGTCTATCATAAATGGATGCGAGGTATTTGGGAAGGTCCATGCAGGACGATCTGAGCGCCATCTTCGATCGCATGGGCAAACCCGAAGCGGTACTCACGCTGGCCGACTATGCGAATCATGTGGAGCGGTAAGTCTCCGCCTTGCCCTCGCCGACATGACTTGTCGAGCAAAGGGGCGAGCGCTGAACAGCTGCGTATCCTAGACATTAGGAGCCCCGAGAACGCTCTCTTCCCTACGAGCGTTTTAGGAACCGAGAATCGGCAAAGGCGTTTCTGGCCAAGGCGGCAAGAAGCTCTTCACGCAGATCAATCCCACTGGGATCGGCCCACGCTGCTGCGAGTCGGCGTCCCTCACTTCCTTCGGAATGGGCACAAATGCAATTTTGCGCATGGCGTTCGAACCAGTTATAGAATGCCGGACTCTGCTTTCAGTCGATGGGTTCCCCAGCTCGCCACTTCCGAAGACGTTCTTCGGCAAGGTCTTTCGAAACAGCGTGCTTATCCTGCTCGGTTGGTACAGTTCGAACCCATCCATTCGCAGCCGCCCGTTCAATAAAATTCGCCCATCGGCGATTAAAATCCGCTACTCGTGGATTGTATTGGGCCACGTCTTTCTCGTAGAGGGCAAATCGGGCTTGTCGATCAGCGCTCTCAGGCTCATTTCGCAACGCCGCAAGTCGGGTATCAAACAACCGCTTCTGCTCATCGAACCACTGCTTCTCCTCATCCAGCACACGTTTTTCTGCCACCAGAAATTCATTGATAGCCTGACGTTTTGCTTCAGCCAAAGCTTCCCATTCACGCTGGAGTGCCTGTTGTTGCTGCACTGACGCCTGATTCAACGAACGCTGGCCAGTCTGCGCTCGATCGTATGCAGCCTGTTGCCTCTGATAAGCGGCCTCATCGCGGGCTCTCTGTTGCTCGTACTGTTGTTGTTGAAGCTGTCGCGCCCCTTCGATGGCCATCATCTGAGACGCAGCATTGTTAAGGCCTTGACCAGCACCAGAAAGGGCGCCACTCCACATGAGGTCCCCCGCGTGCGCTTGGGTCACGACCGCGAGCATTAGAGTCCCGAGTAGGAACCGTATCGTCCTCATACCTACCTCCTGCACCTAGAAGCCTGGTCAGATCAGGTGTTATCCCGTTGTGAGCGGATCAATAACAGTTGGAGAAGGTAGTAGACCCCACCCGACTGCTCGTGCAACTCCGACCGTTGCTGAAATTGTGGAAGGTGGTTCCACCAACCGATTGATGGGTACTGGTCGTTCCATCCTGCCAGGTGCCAAACGTCGTTCCACCTATCTGATTCGTCGATCCGCTCAGGCTCGGCGTGGATCCGGAATAGAAGTCAGTGGACCCGATTTGATTGCGCGTCGTACTTGTCCCATCACTAAAGTTGTAAAAATCGGTTTCCCCGACGGATTGTCTTGTCCCGCTGAGCCCGTCAAAGTTGTAGAAAGTGGTACTCCCTACCTCCATGCTGGAGCCGGACTGCGCGAGCCCGAAACTGGGGAGGAAGAGAAGTAGCAAAAGGACGGATGTGGGCATATGGCATCTCCTGGATGAGCCCAGCTTAGTTCTCGTCTGGGCAGGGCGTCAACTTGGTAGCTCCTCAGGATGACAGTAACTTGATGGCTAGGTCTTTGGAGATCGCGACGGCTGGGTGCGGATTCCGGCACGTTCGAGCCCGGCAAGGCGCTCGCCTCCCGAACGTTGGGCCTTGGGCGCAGGTCCAGGCCGCCCCAGTATTCCTCCGGAATCTTGAACGTGGGACAGTCCGCTAAGGTCCCCAAGGGCGCCTCTGGCGGCGTCGAGGTTGCGCTGTTCGGGTTCGCCTGGTCGTTGCTCATAGGGTGATTGATCATCTCACAGCGACTGCTTGCTGACCACGGCTTCGTCGCGTCTATCGGTAGCATTCCAGCAGGAGTGTAAATTTCCTCGCTGCAGCTCCGATCTCGGCAGCCTCCACGGCTCGGGAGGAGACACTTGTTTCATACGCCACGCTCTGAGAGTCAAGGAACGCCTTCGCGACGGAACCATTGATGGCGAAGTTGACGTTTTGCGGAATATCTCCGGTCGTTTTGGCGATAGTTACGGCATTCAGCTTACTGACCACAACACCCACAATGTTGCCGCCCTGGTCCAAGAGTGGCCCACCGCTGTTGCCGGGTTGAACGGGGGCAGTGATCTGAAGAAAGCGCGTATTGTTGCCGATGCCTGCCAGTGCACTCACCGTGCCGATAGTCACCTGTGCTTCAGTCGCCAGCAAGCCGGGCAAGGGAAAGCCGACTACAACTACGTCATCTCCTGGCCGGATCGTGCGTCCTTCGCGAAAGCGAGCCGCACTCTGAACGGAATGAGGAAGTTGGAGGAGCGCTAGGTCATTCTCCGCATCAATCCCGGCAATCGTGACCTGTTTCTTGCCAGTTTCTGCTGTGGCGCGAACAGTCCCGCATTTTTTGATTACGTGATAGTTGGTCAGGACGTATCCTTGGCGGCTGACGACAAACCCAGTGCCGCTCGCCGCCAGCTCGCCCCCACCGCTGCCCTGCAGGAGATCAGGGATCGAGCCAACTTTCGGCTTCCACTCGCGAACCAACCCTTGAGCTACGGCGACCTGACTAGGAGTCATAACTTTCGCGATGTCGCGACGCTCATTTATGGCATCGCCATCCCCGTGCGAGGCAGCAAGATTAGCCCACATGTAGGCAAGGACATAATCCTGGGGTCTGTCTTTCCCGCGGTAGTATAGGACGGCGAGAACATACTGCGCACCCGCATGGTCAGCCTCCGCCGCTTTCGTGTACCACCTGAGGGCTTCCTGATAGTTTTGTGGAGCTCCTTGTCCGTTCGCATATAAGACTGCAAGATTGAAGAGAGCCATTTCGTGGTCGGAGTCTATAGCAAACCGGTACCACCGCACGGCTTTCTGTTTATCCTGTGGAACACCTAGTCCCTTTTCGTAGAATAGGCCGAGATAGAACCCTGCGTTCGCACGGTTCCCCTCATGTTCAAGGTCTTCCACCAAATGGGACCAACCCAACTTTTCGTCCGACACGCCAGGATTGGCCGAGCGGGCTGTTGCAAGCCATTCGTCGTACGGAGGTATTGATCCTATGGCGGCGTTTTTAAACTTCGCGAATGCCGTCGTATAGTCCTGCCTATCATACGCCACCAGACCATCATCAAAATCGCCCGACACTGCATATGTGGGCATGACGAATAGGATCAGCAATGTGAATAGAAGTTGGCTCATCATACCTCCAGCTGTGGATTGATGATCCGTGCGGGGACACAGGCCAGCAATTCTTCACCGGCAAACCTTCCTCAGTCAAGCAACGTCCTGTCAGTAACCGCACGGTCATTGACAAAGACGATTTCCGTTTATCCGCCGCGGGGGGCTTGATTTCTGCCAGAATACTGCATACAATATGTACATTGGAGCGGGGTGACACATGAAAGCCGTCGGTTACTGTAGGGTTAGCAGCGAAGGGCAGGCCAAAGACGGTGCCTCCCTCGATGCGCAACAAGCCCGGATAGAAGCCTGGAGTCTCGCGAACGGATGCGAACTCGCCACTGTACACGTTGACGCGGGACTCTCTGGCGGGCGGGCCGATAATCGCCCCGCTCTGCAAGCCGCTCTGGCTGAAGCGTGCAAGCTGAAGGCCATCCTTGTTGTTTATTCGCTTTCCAGACTGGCGAGATCCACGACTGATGCGATTGCCATCAGCGAGCGCCTGTCCAAGAGCGGCGCCGACCTGGTTAGCCTCAGCGAGCGGATTGATTCGACGTCGGCTGCAGGGAAAATGGTCTTCCGGATGCTTGCCGTGTTGGCTGAATTCGAGCGCGACCAAGTGGCTGAGCGGACCAGGACTGCGCTGGCACATCTCCGCCACCAGGGTAAACGCATCAGCGGCCGCATTCCATTCGGATACAGCCTGGCAGTGAATGGGGTGGACCTGATCCCCCACGCTAAAGAACAGGAGGCGATTCGCCTAATGCAGGAACTGAGAACGCAAGACTGCAGCCTGCGCGAAATCGCAGCAGCTTTGACCGAAAGAGGCATACCCACTAAAACACGGACGGCCTGGAGCCCGGAATCTATCCGAGGAATCCTCAGAAAGGTAGTGTAATGAAGCAATCCAAGCGATTTGACCGACTCGCCGCAGCGCTGAGAGATGTGTCCCCCGATCGTCTCCGCGATGTCCTCGTAAAAGACACACCCATCACGTTTCGCGTCACACGGCAAGAGCGGGATGACATGCATCGCGTGGCGAAGGCCTGCAGCCTGACATTGACGGATTACCTTATACGGCTGCACCTGTTTGCCTCTAAAACACTCGCCGGCAAGGAGAAGGAATAGTAAGACTGAGCACGTATAGACCTTAACTCCATACAGAACCAGAAAGGGTGGTGATCAATGGTCATGGGTACCTCTCAGCAGGCAAAATCCTATCAAGTTCAGATCGGCCTGACTGATGGTCAATTGGACGGAGAAATGGGGGATGTCTGTACGCTCTGTGACGACCTGCAGTCTATTCACGGCACGGTGAGGATCCTCCTCGCCCTCTGCAAAGGTGGCAGGAAAATCGATCCGGTGAATTTGAGCGGCCTCTTACAAATGCTGGACGAAAAACTCGATGGGACCGAGGATTTGGCGAATGGATTGCGCAAATTAATTGAGTGCCTCACCCCAACTGCAGCCCTTCGGCAAGGAGCTGATGGGAACGGCAACGCAGGATTGCACCTCGTTCCCGTGACATCGACACACGAGAGCTAAGCAGGTACAAGGGCGGCAACGGTCGGCCTCATGAACCGATCGGCGGGTGTTCCTGGCGCCCGTGCCTCCCTTCCTCAACCAGGCATCTAGCCAGGAGGAAAACGTGCCTCGACACCGGCCCCCCACTTCCCCGGTCTCAACCGCGAGAGCTAAAAGTACTTCTCCTTCCCCATCTTCACCTCTGACGGAGAACACTTCTGCTTTTAAGGCACGCACCGCTGCACTCTCCGATCTTGTAGGCACCATCTTGGTCGCGCCGCCTCATGAGTTTCTTTTCAAGCCATCGACAGCGCGGGCGCTCTTTGACTTGGCGGTTAATCTGCTCGGCCTCTATAACCAGACAACAGCTGAAGCATTGCGTCGTTATGCAGCTATGCATGCGCAACTAGACCTACTCGATTTGACAACGTCTACCGAGGGGCTGCCATCTGATGCCGCCACGGCAGCCAAACTTGAATGGCTGTTGGGACCGACAGCGGGCCAGCCCACCAATCTGCGGCATGATTTCGACATCTACCGTCGAACTGTCGGCAAGCAAACCTGCCACATCAGGACTCTTCGTCGGCAAGATGAATTGCTTCGCGCCTTTGGACGAGCACATAGCTACCCCACAGGAACCTCTATCCGGCGAGCCCAGCGACCAACCTGGTGCCGGGAGCATTTGTCGGCGATGATTGCCGAGGCCCAGCGTGTGTCCTGCTGGCATCGGCAGCCCGATCTGACTGCTCAAGATCTGAATAAGATCCTGAGGAAAGTCGGCGAAGAGACATCCATTAGCAAGCTGAATGCCCTAGTGCTGGAATACCTGCATCCGATCTCCAGCGAATCTCTCCTGAAGCGGCTCCTTCATCGCTGACCCCCATCGCGAACAAGCCCTTTTATCCTCACACAAATCCATGACCACACTTCGAGGCTCGAAATGTGGTCGCGGCCTCCCAGGATTCTTGAGATAAACATTATCCGTGATCCATGGACAAGGATTCGCAATGGAGGTGTGCAATGCATCATGACCAGTTCTTAGCCACTTGTGACGCAGCCAAGGTTCTTGGCTGTACACCAGACAACGTTCGCTCGCTAGAACGGAGAGGGCGCCTGTCCGCCATGCGGACACCAGGAGGTCGTCGAATCTTCCGTGCACTTGATGTCGAGAGGTTAGCGATGGAACGGCGAGGGCATCCAGGAGAGGAATCAGCGGGCAACTAAAATACGCGCCGCGACTCGAGGTACGAACTCGAATCGCGGCATAGAGAAAGGAACCAGCTTATGAAAAGAGATAGCACTGTTAGAGCACAAGGTCAACGGCGAACCCACCTACCTAGCTCAGAAACTGTGGCGCGAACGGCCTTTTGGGTAAAAGTGATCGCTAGCCATCTTCCCCCACTTCAAGCTCATGCGTTTCGAAAATATGCAGCGACGCGCCTCCGGTCCATGGGCCGAGGAAGGCGGTAAGTCATGGCTGTCCGATACAGAAAGATCGACCCGCGTATCTGGAACGATGAGAAGTTTCGTGCGCTCACTGATGACGGGAAGTTTGCATTTGTTTTCCTGCTCACTCACCCACACATGACAGCTCTCGGGGCCATGCGCGGCACATTGCCAGGATTGGCGGCCGAGCTGGGCTGGACGGCAAAGCGCTTCGCGTCAGCTGTCCATGAGGCTGCCACGCTGGGCCTCGTAGAGGCCTGTAGGGAGGCTTCGTGGGTCGGGATTCCAAACTTTCTTCGGTACAACGAGCCTGAAGGCCCCAACTCGGTCACGAAGGCATGGGTCGCTGCCTTAGACTTACTTCCTGAATGCCAGGAGAAACTCCGCCTGATTCAGCGGTGCCGATCCTATCTCGAAACAAGGTCCCATAAGTTCAAGGAAGCCATGGGCGATGGCATCTGGCAAGCCTTCGGAGATGGCATCGAACATGCCAAGTCAGAGCCATGTCCCATCCAGGAGCAGGAGCAGGAGCAGGAGCCGGAACAAGATATACCTCCGGCGGTCGATGAGGGCTTTGAAGAATTCTGGAACCGCTACCCGATGCGGAATGGGAAGCGTGTAGGAAGGTCCGAGGCCTTGAGGAAATGGCAACGCATCCCACCGGACCAATATGGCCAAGTACTCATTGCCGTCCAACACTATGCAACCAGCAAGACGGTATCAGAGGGCATCGGCATCAAGGACCCTCACCGATGGCTGCGCAACGGCAACAAAGATGAACCGTGGCGCGAATGGATCGAACCAGAGCACAAAGTGACAATGACAAAATCGTCGCTTCCCCGCACCTGCACGAAACGGATCCATAAACCTGGAGACCTCTTATTGAGTCAGTGCGGCGCTCCACCCGCCCCTAACTGTAACTCGGATGAACCTCGATGCATTAAGCACTTTGTACAGACTCTCAATTCTGGAGCCATTACATGCTGACCTGTGATACCCCACGCATCCAGCCACATGATGCCGATGCCGAGCGTGCCATCCTAGGTGCGATCTTGCTCAATCCAGCAGCACTGGTCAAAGCTCAGGAATTGTTGGGCCTGAACGATTGGTATGATGGTCGTCATCGGCGGATATTCGCCGCCATGGCATCACTAGCTGCGGCAGGCGACGTGATTGACCTTCTCACGGTGGGCAATGCGCTAGAGCAATCGGGGCAGCTTAGCGCGGTGGGAGGACGTGCCGGACTGGCGGAGTTGTTGTCAGCTGTAGGATCTTCCGCGAATATCGCGTCGCATGCTCGCATCGTCCGAGATCATGCCATCAGGCGAGTCCTCATTGGATTCGCAGCCCAAGTCAGTGAGGGCGCCTACCGGAACGAACCCGCCGAGAACCTCCTCCGGGAAACACAACAGAAACTCTTTGCACTAGCTTCCGGCCGCGAGGAGCGAAGCTGGATGACGCTCGATTACATTGTCCGCGAGACTGTGGACTTTGTAGACCAGATGGCGAAGCGCAAAGACGTGGGCGCGTTGGTCGGGATACCCACTGGCTTTGCATCAATGGATGAGTTATTGGGGGGCTGGCAGCGATCGGACCTCATCATTCTCGCTGCCCGCCCCAGCATGGGAAAAACCTCCCTTGCCCTGAGCTCTGCGCTTGCGGCAGCCAAGAACGGTGCTCGGGTTGGCATTTTGTCACTGGAAATGTCGCGTCGTCAGATCGGGCTTCGACTCCACGGAATGGGAGCCGCAATCGATCTCCACGCCTTACGAAGCGGACGACTGACTCCACGCGGATGGAACGCCCTCGCTACTGTCTCCAATGAGCTGGAAGTCCTGCCGATGTGGATTGATGACTCCACACAGCTCACCGTGGAACAAGTCGCCGCGAAAGCCAGAAACCTTCATGCCTCAACAGGGCTGGACTTGCTCGTGGTGGACTATCTTCAATTGCTCCAAGTTTCCACGGCAGAAACGCGACAGCAAGGCATTGCGGATGCCTCACGGGCGCTCAAGTTGTTGGCCAAGGAGCTGGACATCCCAGTCATCGCGCTCTCCCAACTTTCTCGAGCATGCGATAGCCGCGATGATCCACGCCCCATGCTCTCTGACCTTCGAGACTCCGGCGCCATTGAGCAGGATGCCGATGTCGTCGTGTTCATCTATCGAGAAGAAGTCTACAACCGCGCTACGTCGGAAAAGGGAGTGGCAGAGATCCTTATTCGAAAGCAGCGGAACGGGCCTATTGGAGACCGAAGGCTTTTGTTCCGTGAGCAATATGCCAAGTTTGAGGATCTGCCGGCGGACTGAGAATGAGACAGCATCAACCGAATGCCTTACAACCAGATGTGTCATTGGAGGAACGAGGATGCTTAACGCTGGCTGCCTCGTCAGCCCTGCAACTTCCGGGATACCTCGACTTGAAGGCCTTGGCCGGTTACAGTTCGTGCTCGGTTCGCTGGTTGCGGGACCGCCTGACCGATCCTCTGGCCCCTCTGCCCCATCATCGTATCGGAGGCAAGATTCTCATCCGTCGAGAGGACTTCGATGTCTGGATCAATCAGTTCCGAACAGTTCGGCCCTCGACGGAGTTAGGCACACTCGTTGATGATGTCCTGGACGGTTTGTTCAGCAAACAGCTGTCTTGGTAGGATGGCAGCGGAGCATGGTCGAATGGACCTGAGGAGTCACAATAGCCGAATCCCAGCGCGATGGTGTGATGTCGCACCTTCACATACGAGGTCAACCCCATGGGCGTAAAGATTCGGCAATGGAAGGGCGCCTGGTGGATCTTCATCGACCACCAGGGCATGCGAAAGGCCAAGCGGATCGGCGTCGGTGAGCCGGCCAAGAAGGCGGCCAAGCAGGCCGCGCAGCAGATCCAGGCACGCCTTGCCCTGGGCCAACCAGCCCTTCAAAGCCAGAAGTCCGGTATGACCCTCGAACGCTATGCCGAAGTGTTCTTGGAGAGGATTCAGCACACGCGGAAACACACGACCTTTGACGACTACAAGAAGCTGCTGGATCGAGACATCTTACCGACGTTGAAACACCTCGATTTGCAGGACATTACCCGCGAGAAGGTCAAAGCCTTGGCCCTGACTGGCCTACGGAAGGGCCAATCTCCCAAGACCGTGCAAAACATCGTCCGCTGCCTCAGCAGCCTTCTGAGCCACGCGCTCGAAGACAACCTGGTGAAGGTCAACCCTGCGCTGAAGCCGGGGAAGTTCCTTCCGAAGATCACCAAACGCCACAAGATTTCCCCTCTGACGCGTGAGGAAGTGGCCCTGCTGATCGAGACCGCCAAGACCAAGCTGCCCCGATACTACCCCTTGTTTCTTTGTGCCGTTCGGACTGGGCTCCGCATGGGCGAGCTACTCGCACTCCAGTGGGATGACATCGATTGGCACGGACGCTTCATCGAAGTCCGGCGCAACTATACCCACTTCAAGCTCACCACGCCAAAGAGCGGCGAGAGCCGACGCGTGGACATGTCCAGGGAGTTGGCCCAGACGCTGCAAGATCTCCGCACAGAGCGCCAAATTGAAGCTGCAGCAAACCAATGGACCGATACCCCACCATGGGTCTTCTGCAGTGAGACCGGCGGGCTCCTGCATCCCCACAACCTGCGCGATCGGGTGTTTTATGGCCTGCTCACGAAGGCGAAGCTCAGGAAGGTGCGATTCCACGACCTCCGGCATACATTCGCCTCACTGCTGTTGCAGCAAGGCGAAAGCCCGGTCTACGTGAAAGAGCAGATGGGGCATTCTTCGATTCAGGTGACCGTCGATCTGTACGGACACCTGATTCCGGGAGGGAACAAACAAGCGGTGGACCGCCTCGATACGCCAGCCGCGGCATGGTTTGCCAGGGCCCAATCCGCAACCCCGGCGCAACCACCGCCACCGGTGATCATGCCCGCGTCGTCAGATCGTGTGGAGTATCCAGTATTTACGGAGAGAAGGGTTGGGGTGAGTGACGGGCTTCGAACCCGCGACCTCCGGATCCACAATCCGGCGCTCTAACCACCTGAGCTACACCCACCATGCTGCGGTCGCTGGCGAACCGGCATTTTAACAAACCCGGGAGAACAGTCGCAACCGCAGCGCCACACACTCACCGACCTTTCCCGTCGAAAGCCGCCTGCATCTCCTCCAGAATCGCAGCGGTTGCCTGCCGAGGGTCCTGCGCATCGCGAATGGGACGTCCGATTACCAGATAATCCGCGCCGGCCGCAATCGTTTGGGTCGGTGTCGTCACCCGAGCATGGTCGTCGATCCCCTTGCCTGTCGGCCGCACCCCCGGCGTCACGATCAGGAGGTCGGAGGCCACCTTGGCGCGAATGGCCTGCGGCTCCTGCCCGGAAGCCACCACCCCGTCGCACCCAACTTCGGCGGCCAAGGCGGCGCGGGCGGTCACCAGATCCTGGACAGTCCGCTGAATGCCCATATCCTGCAAATCCTGACCATCAAAATTGGTCAGCACCGTCACGGCCAATAACTTCAGCGGCGACTCTCCCCGTCCCTGTACCGCCGCAACCAACGCCTTGCGGTTGGCATGGATCGTCAAGAACGTCACCCCCATGGCCGCTACCCGCGCCGTGGCGCGACGGACGGTTTCCTCGATGTCGAGGAACTTGAGATCCAGAAACACGCGTTTGCCCCGGTCGACCAATTTCCGCACGATGTCGGGCCCGGCCACCGTATACAGCTCCAGCCCGACCTTCACGAACCGGACTTGCTCCCCCAGTCTATCCACCAACGCTTCCGCCTCCGCGGCGGAGGGCACATCCAATGCCACGATCAACCGATCTCTTGCATCAACGGCGGTCATCATGATCATGCGGCCCCGGTCGGCCGACTCCTTTCCCAGTTCTTGACCCCACTTCTCTTCCTGTGATACAAACGCAGGCTTTGAACGCAGGAGAACCCCTATGCCAGTTGTTCACAAATCGACGATCCGACGGGCCCGTCAATCCGAAAAGCGCCGATTGCGTAACCGCGCCACGCTGAGCGCGGTCCGCAGCGTCATCCGTAAGGTTCAGGACGCCATTGCGGCCAAGAAGCCCGACGAAGCCAAGACCTCGTTGCGGCAAGCGACCGCGGCGTTGAGCAAGGCCGTCACCAAGGGTGTCTTGAAGCAGAACACGGCGTCGCGCCGCGTTTCCCGATTGACCACCCGCGTGAACGCCCTCACCGCTTCCCACGCGTAACTGTTCTCACGTTCGACACCGGTCTCGACTTCGACGGTCGCGTGACCGGTGTCTCCGCTTGGGCAGGGCCCGTGCGAGGCGAAGCCGTTGCCGGCCGGCCGCACAGCCGCAGCAGCAGATCCTCCATGACACGGACAGGCGCGCTGCCGCTGCCGCCCTTGAGCTTCGAGTCGGTTTCCAGAAAGCAGTGAAACGCCTGCGCGAGATGCGCGTCGGAGAATCGTTCCAAAAAGCCCCGCACCTTGGCAGGATCCAGACGAAACTGCCGAGCCGCCTCCCCCTCTCGACCGCCTGAGCCGACCTGCTCTTTGATTTTCCACAGTCGACGGTATTGCCAGATCAGGGCACCGAGAATACGCAACGGCGCCTCCCCGTTCTCCAGGTTTCTGGCTAAAATCCGTATGGCGCGCCCGGCATCATGCGCGGCGATGGCATTCACGAGATCGAACACGGACGCGCCGGGCTCGGTCCCACGGAGTGCCTCTACGTCCGACGGTTGAAGCATCTGACCGGCGGGCACATAGGCAGCCAGCTTTTCCAGTTCTCGCCGGACCGCATACAGAGACTCGCCGCCCACTTCCTTGAGGAGCGGTATGGCCTCCTCATGCACCTTCAGCCCCAAAGCCGCCGCCTCCTGCCTGATCCAGGACGGCAGTTGTCCCTCGCGTAACGGCGCGCAATTCACGGTCACTGCACGTTTTCCCAGCGCCTGCGTCCATTTGAGCCGACCGTCGAGCTTGGCGCTGGTCACGATCAGCGTGGTCGTCTCGTTTGGAGCCGACAGGTAGGACAACAGTTTGTCTCCCTCTCGCGCCGACAGCTTTTCGGCCGACTTGTATACCACCACGCGCCGCCCCGCGAACACCGGCACCTCCGCCGCGCAGGCCAACACATCTTCAAGCGCTGCATCGTCGCCGTAAAAGACATCGTAATTGAATCCGCACTCGGCCTCCGCGCCCAACGCGGCGGCCCGGATGGCTGCAACGGACTTATCGCGCAGATAGTCTTCTTCGCCCACGACGGCATAGACCGGCTGGATGCCGGCCCGCTTCAGGGACTCCGCCAACTCCAGGCTCATGACCGAGGTACTCATGTCACTCACTTCGCCATCGCTTAACGTCCGGCCCCCGCGTCAACACCGTTGGCGGGCGGGGCATCAGCCTTGACCGGACGCGCCAACACTCGTTCCAATTCGCCGGTATCGAGGAACAGCAGGAATCGGGAAGCCAAGTCTTCGGCGATGAACCCTCCCGCCTGCTCCAACGCCCGGTTCTGCAGCACGCGGTTGAATTGCAGATCTTGGGTCAGGAAGAATTCCGATGTGCCCTTGGACACCTGCGACCACACCACACGCTTGGTCTTCGCATCCTCGATGCGCACGCTCACGAGCATTTCGACGCGACTCTCGAAGGTAGTGGTGCGATCGAAACTCAGGGTCGGCAGAGAAATCTGCATGATCTGGCCGGACAGGTAAAGATCGGCGGCGGAAGACGACCCCACGATCTGCGCGCCGGCGCCGGAGGAAAATTCGCGCCGCAGGTAATTGGCGAGCTTGATCTCGTAATTGGCTTCGTAGGTACTGTTCGAAATGGGGAGAATGGCCAGCCGCGGCGCCTTCGGTCGCTTCACCGCCGGCTCCTGCGTGCCGCCGATCGTCGGGCCGTCGCCCTGGACGCGAAACTGGTAGCCGCAGGCCGTTATACCGAACAAGGCCAGGCACAACAGGAGCGGCAGCAGGACCCCTCGTGATCCCCGCAGCTCCAGCGGCTTCCCTTGCCTGGTCCTCACTCCCTGCGACACGGCCTCACACCACGAAGTTGATCAGCTTCTTCTCGACATAGATGACCTTCTTCACGACCTTTCCCTCGAGCCACTCGGCAATCTCGGTCCTGGCCTTAGCCTCCACCTGCTCACGCGAGACACCTGCCTCGGTCTCTACTTTCGCCCGCAGTTTGCCGTTGACCTGAATCGGAATCGTCAGCCGGTCGCTCACGACCAACGCCGGATCATACGCGGGCCAGGGTTGCTGACCGGCGCAGGGCGCCTTGCCCAGCCGCTCCCACAGCTCCTCGGTCACGTGGGGCGCAAAGGGCGAGAGCAGCAGCAGGAAGGGTTCCAACAGGGCCCTGGAGCGCTGCTCCAGCTTGGTCATCTCATTGGTGAAGACCATCATATGCGAGATGGCGGTGTTGAAGCGCAATGCCTCGATATCGTCGGTGATTTTCTTGATCGTGTAATGCAGGAGTCGCTGCTGCTCGGCCGTCGGCAGCCTATCGACCACCGCAGCGCTCAGGGCACCGTCCTCCCCGACCATCAATCGCCAGACCCGGTCGAGGAAACGCGTGATGCCTTCCACCCCCCGCGTGCTCCAGGGCTTCATCGATTCCAACGGCCCCATGAACATTTCGTAGAGCCGCACCGCATCGGCCCCGAACTGATCGATCATCTCGTCGGGATTCACGACATTCCCGCGCGACTTGGACATCTTTTGATTGTCCTCACCCAGCACGATGCCCTGGTGGACCAACTTTTTGAACGGCTCGGGCGTCGAGACGATGCCCGCGTCATACAGCACCTTGTGCCAGAACCGGCTGTAGAGCAGATGCAACACCGCATGTTCGCTGCCGCCGATATAGAGGTCCACCGGCATCCAATATTGTTCCTTGACCGGATCGACCAGCTGCCGCGGATTCCGAGGATCGATGAACCGCAGGTAGTACCAGCAAGACCCGGCCCATTGCGGCATGGTATTCGTTTCGCGCCGAGCGGGTTTGCCCGTGCGGGGATCCGTGGTCTGGAGCCAGTCCTCCAGATTCGCGAGGGGACTTTCCCCCGTTCCCGACGGTTTGAAGTTGCTGGCTTCGGGCAAACGCAGCGGCAGCTGTTCTTCCGGCAAGGCTTGCGGCTGTCCCTCGACCCACAGCACCGGAAAGGGTTCGCCCCAATAACGCTGACGGGCAAAAAGCCAGTCACGCAGCTTGTAATTGACGGTCCTCTTTCCCTTGCCCTGCGCCTCAAGCCAGGCAGTGATCTTCGGGATCGCGTCCGCTGGAACCAAGCCGTCGATCGACAACGAACCGTCGGCTCTGGTGGAATTCACGACCTTGCCACGGCCCGTGTCGACGAAGGCCGCGCGGCTGACATCCCCACCGGCGATGACTTCCCGAATCGGCAGATGGTAGCGGGTGGCGAAGGCCCAGTCTCGTTCGTCGTGGGCCGGGACCGCCATGATCGCTCCCGTGCCGTAGCTCATCAGCACGTAGTCGGCAATCCAAATCGGCAAGCGTTCACCGGTGACGGGATTCACGGCGAAGCCGCCCGTGAATACCCCGGTTTTTTCCTTCTCCAATTCCTGGCGCTGCAAATCGCTCTTGCGCGCGGCGGCCTCCCGATACTCCGTCACCTGGGCACGCTGCGCTTCGGCAGTCACGACCTCCACCAGCGGATGTTCGGGCGCCAACACCATGTAGGTCGCGCCGAAGAGGGTGTCGGGCCGCGTCGTGAAGACCCGCAGATTGCCGTGGACATCGGCAAGGGGGAAATCAACCTCCGCCCCGATGGAGCGGCCAATCCAGTTCTTTTGCATTTCCAAGGTGCTGGCCGGCCATTCGACCAGGGCGAGGTCATCGAGCAACCGCTCGGCGTAGGCGGTGATCTTCAGGACCCACTGCCGCATGGGTTTCCGAACGACATCGAAGCCGCCGACCTCGCTCTTGCCATCGACGATCTCTTCGTTGGCCAACACGGTGCCCAACGCCGGGCACCAATTGACCGGCACCTCCGCCACGTAGGCCAGGCCGCGCTCGAAGAGCTTGAGAAAGATCCATTGTGTCCAGCGATAGTAGTCCGGGTCCGTGGTGCTGAGTTCGCGGTCCCAGTCGTAGGACAACCCGGCCCGCTTCATCTGGCGTTTGAACGTCGCGATGTTCTGCGCCGTCGTGACGGCCGGATGGACGCCGGTCTTCACCGCATACTGCTCCGCCGGTAGGCCGAAGGCGTCCCAGCCCATCGGATGGAGCACGTTGAACCCGCGCATGCGTTTATAGCGGGACACAATGTCGGTCGCGGTATAGCCTTCGAGGTGCCCGACATGGAGGCCGGACCCAGAAGGATAGGGAAACATGTCGAGACAATAGAACTTGGGTTTCGACGCATCGTCCAGCGCGCGGAACGGACGGTGCTGTTCCCAATAGGCCTGCCATTTGGCCTCGACGGTCAGGTGATCGTAGGTCTTGCTCATCCGCTTGTACTCGATTGCATCAGTCAGGGTGGTCCGACAGGGGACGAGAACGGACGACTCTAGCATACGGCGCGGAGAGCGACAAGGCAGCCTGCGGGGCGGCCTTGATCGCCGCGGAAACTCCTGGTGAAATGGGCCGGAACGATCGAGGTGGCCCCTGTCGCTCTACGCTACGTACATCTTTCCGCGCCTCATGGACTGGGTGTTGCGGGGCGAACGGTTTCAAGCCGAGCGCCGCACTCTCCTGAGCGCCACGCATGGGGTCGTGCTGGAAATCGGGTTCGGAACCGGACTGAACGTGCCTCACTATCCCGCTGCGGTTACGGCCCTCCACGCAGCCGATCCGGCCCCCCTGCTGCCGGAACGGGTGGCCTCCCGGACGGCACCGGCGCCGTTTCCGGTCTTCTTCACGGCGGTGAACGCAGAGCGCCTCCCCTACGACGATGCGATGTTCGACTGCGCGGTCAGCACCTTCACCCTCTGCACGATTCCCGATCCGATCGCCGCGCTCCGCGAAGTGCGACGCGTGCTCAAGCCGGCAGGACGCCTGCTGTTCCTCGAACATGGCCGAAGCGACGATCCCGGCGTCGCCTGTTGGCAGGATCGGCTGAATCCGCTGCAAAACATCGTGGGCTGCGGCTGCCATCTCAATCGACGGATCGATCAACTCATCATTCAAGCGGGCTTTCGGCTGTCACAGCTGGATCGATACGTCCTCTCAGGTGTCCCTCGGATCGGCGGGGAATTGTACCGGGGGCAGGCCGTCCCCGCCACGACCTCAGCACTGCCCCATCCGCCCACGTCTCCGTCGGCATAAATTGAATCGAATCGACTGATTTTGTACACTGACGGCGGAGCTGTGCCCACTCCGGCATCCACGACGCGAGACGGAACGAGATGTCGGCTTCGCAACCATCCCCGCACAAGGATCTCAGCACGACCCTTTCCCCGCCGCCACCGAGTCCGGCTGCCCGAGAATCCCAACTCGAACTCCAACGGCTCACCCTCCTGTACCAGGCCTTGCCGGCGGCGCTGCTGGCGGGAGGCGGCTGCGCGATCGCGCTGGTACTGGTCGATTGGGAAATCGTGCCGCACAACGCCCTGCTCGGCTGGCTGGCCTACCAGGCCAGCCTGGCGGCCGGTCGCTACCGGCTGACACGGGCTTTCACGGCCAGCAAGCCCACCACGAACGACCTGGCCTCTTGGAACCGCCTGTTCCTGGCGGGAACCTCCTTGGCGGGACTCGGTTGGGGGATGACGGCGATTTTCCTCTTCCCCAGCTCTTCCCCGGCCCACCAGCTGTTCTTGGCCTTTATCCTGGGAGGGATCACCGCGGGTGCTTCCTCAAGCCTCGCGCCACGCTTCGACGCCTTCTTGTCGTTCGCCGTTCCCACGCTGCTGCCGCTGCTGATCCGGTTGCTGACCCTCGGGACCGGGCAAGCCGTCGCGATGGCGGTCTGCACGTTGCTGTTCTCGCTGCTCATGGTCTACACGGCCTTCCGCATGTCCTCCACGGTTCTGGAACTGCTTCGCCTGAAGGACCACAACGCGCACCTGGTGGATCAGCTCTCGTTGCAGCTGCAGGAAGGCGCGCAGATGGAGTTGTTCCTCAATGTGAAAACGGAACACCACCGCTTCGTCATGGAGTATGCCCAAGACCTCATCTACCGCACCGATCGGAGCGGCCGGTTCACCTTCATCAATCCGGCCGTCGTGCGGATTCTCGGATACCATGAAACGGAATTGCTCGGCCATCGTTCGCTGGACCTGGTCCATCCCGACCACCGCCGCGCGACCGAACATTTCTACATCCGCCAATTCCTGCGAAAGATTCCCAGCACCTATTATGAGTTCCCCATGGTCACGCGAAACGGGCCCGTGATCTGGGTCGGACAGAATGTGCAGCTGCTGCAACGCGAGGGCGAAGTCACCGGCTTTCAAGCCGTGCTGCGGGACATTTCAGCGAGGAAGCAGGCGGAGGAAGCCCTTCGCATCAGCCAGGATCGGTATCGCGCCCTGTTTGAGAGCAGCCCGGAAATGTTGCTCACGGTCGACGCCACAGGGATCTTGCTCGCGGTCAATTCCACCACGTCCCTCGAACTGGGTTATGGTCCCGAGGAACTCATCGGCAAGCCGGTGACCCTGATCGTCCATCCTGAGGACCACGCGACCCTCCAACGCCATTTCGCCGATTGTCTGCACCATCCGGGCGACATCCTCCGTTGGGAGTTCCGCAAGATCCGGAAGGATGGGACCGTCCTCTGGGCAAGAGAGGCCGCACGGGCGGTGCGCAACCAGGAAGGGCGCTACGACCTCGTCATTGCCTGCGAGAACGTCACCGAACGGAAAGGCATCGAAGACGCCTTGACGCAGACTCGTCAGTTGCTCGAATCGATCGTCGAACACATCCCCCATATGGTGTTTCTGAAACAGGCCGACGGCCTAAGGTTCGTGCAGATCAACCGGGCTGGAGAACAGCTGCTGGGACTGAAGCGGGAAACCTTGCTCGGCAAAAACGATTTCGACTTCTTTCCCCGCGAGCAGGCGGAGCATTTTACCCAACGCGATCGCGAGGTCCTGGCCGGGCACAGCCTCCTCGACATTCCGGCCGAGCCCATCCAAACCAAGGACTTGGGGCTGCGTTGGCTGCACACCAAGAAGCTGCCGCTCTACGATCAGGCCGGCATACCCCGCTATCTCCTCGGCATTTCGGAAGACATCACGGAGCGTAAGCAGCGCGAGGAAATCGAACGGCTCCGCCTGGACACCCTCCAAACCCAGCAGGCTGTCCTCCATCAACTGGCTGAGCATCCGGCCATCCACACCGGCCACCCCGCCGATGCCTTTGCCGTCATTACGGAAGATGCGGCGCGCACCTGCGCGGTCGAACGAGCCGGCATCTGGCTCTTCGACGAGACCCGATCCGCCCTGGTGCTCCATGATGTGTACGAGGCCAAGACCGGCCAACACACCAGAGGGCGAACCCTCTCGGTCGGCCAATATCCCGCCTATCTCCGCGCGTTGGAACACGAGCCCTATTCCCTGGCCGCACAGGATGCCCGGACCGATCCGCGTACCAGCGAGTTGGCCCCCTCCTACTTGCAGACGCTGGGCATCGTGGCGTTGCTGGGTGCGCCGATCCGACGGCACGGCCGTGTGATCGGGGTTCTGAGCCTCGAACATATCGGAACCACCAGGGTCTGGAGCACGGAGGAGCGGACCTTCGCCGCCTCCTTGGCGGCTATCGCGACCCTCACGCTCGAAGCCACCGACCGACGGCGGGCTCAAGAATCGCTCGAACAGCACCTGCGTGAACGGAGTACCGAATTGCGTCGGACCACGGCCCACCTCGAAACCATCATCGAAGAGTCGCCGCTGGCCATCATCGAACTGGACCACGTCGGGCATGTGACGACCTGGAATGCCGCCGCAGCCGCCATGTTCGGATGGACGAAGGAGGAGGTGTTGGGTCGAGAACTGCCGTATGTCCCGGCGGGACAGGAAGAGGCCTCCGAGGCTCTCTGGCAATCCGTCATGAGCGGCAGGGCCTCGCGCAACCTGGAACTGCGCCGCCTCCGAAAAGACGGGACCCTCGTCGACGTGAACATGTGGGGCTCGCTCCTCCATGGCCATCGCAACCAGACCCTCGGCTCGATCGGTTTCTTCATCGATGTCACCGAACACAAACTGCTTGAGGATCAACTGCGACAGGCCCACAAGATGGAAGGCATCGGCCGGCTAGCCGGCGGCGTTGCACACGACTTCAACAACCTGCTCACGGTCATCAACGGCTGCGCCGCGCTGCTCCTCGATCAGGTGCGCCACGAAGATCCGCTGCACGACTCGCTCGCGGAAATCCTCAGCGCCGGCCAACGGGCAGCGGCCCTGACCAAACAACTGCTCGCCTTCAGCCGCCGCCAAGTGCTCGCCCTGGAGGTGTTCGATTTGAACGAAGCCCTGGTGTCGATGGCCGCCATGATTGAACGACTGATCGGCGAGGACATTGCGCTGTCGAAGGACCTGGTCGCCGTTCCCTGCACCATTCGCGCCGATCGCGGCCAGATCGACCAAGTGGTGCTGAATCTGGCCGTCAACGCCAAAGACGCCATGCCCCAGGGCGGGCGCTTGACCATGTCGACGAGAATCGTCGCCAGCAATCCGGACACCTCGGGCCTCTATCCGACTCTCCCTCCCGGGGCTTACGTGCTTCTGAGGATGCAGGATTCCGGACAGGGCATGGATCGGGACACGCTGTCGCATATCTTCGAGCCCTTCTTCACGACCAAAGAGGAAGGGAAGGGGACAGGGCTTGGCCTGGCGATGGTCTACGGCATCGTCAAACAGACCCAAGGATTCATCTTTGCCGATAGCCTGCCCGGGGATGGTGCGACCTTCGACCTCTACTTCCCGCTGGTCGAAGCTCCTCTGCCCACCGCGCCCCTGGCGACGGTATCACGAGCCCAACGCTGTACCGAGACCATTCTGCTGGTCGAGGACCAGGAGGCGGTCCGGCAACTCCTCGCCCATGTGCTCACCGA
This sequence comes from Nitrospira sp., assembly GCA_015709715.1. Taxonomy (NCBI): domain Bacteria; kingdom Pseudomonadati; phylum Nitrospirota; class Nitrospiria; order Nitrospirales; family Nitrospiraceae; genus Nitrospira; species Nitrospira sp. The sequence goes on along the minus strand of CP054184.1, from coordinate 2,440,749 downwards.
TTACGGCTATCGGCTCTTGCAAGCCTCCAATGGGCAAGACGCCTTACACCTCGCCGCAGCCGTCAACGAGCCGATTCAGCATCCTGGTTACCGACGTGGTCATGCCGCACATGACCGGTCCGGCTGTGGCCGAACGCCTGCGGCGGCAATGGCCGCACCTGCGGGTGTTGTTCATGTCGGGGTATGCCGAAGGGAGCGTGCTGCCGACCTTTCTCAGCGAACCGGGAACCGGCTTCATCCAAAAGCCGTTCCTCCCTGCCGAACTGGCCGAGAAGCTGCGCGATCTCCTCGACCCCATCAAGTGATGCACGCCACCTGTGGGGCCGTGCCGGCAATCAATCGGGCAAGATCAGGCGGAAGGAGTCGATCGAGGCGAACCGGTCGGACGGCACCGGGTGGGCTTGGGAACTCGACTTGGAGCGATGAAAGATGCGACCGATGCCGAACCGTGCCGCGGCCGCCAAACATTGTTCGTCGTCATCGATGTAGAGGGCGCGCGCCGGGTCGAAACCGACCAAGCGCCGGCAGGTGGGCCAATATTCTTCTCGCATCTTGAGCCACCCGACCTCGAACGCATCGACAATGCGGTCCACATGCCGATCCAACCCTGTCTTGGCGGCCTTGACCTCCACCCCGGCGCGATGGGCATTGGTGAGGATAGTGACGCGCTTCCCCAAACGGCGGAGCGACATCAAGAACGCCTCCGCATCGGGAAGGAATCCGATCATGTGATCGAGTTCCCAGTGCAACGCCACCACGTCGATGTCCACCCGTCTCGCCCAATAATGCAGATCGGTCCAGGCCAACTCTCCCTCCACCGAGCGATACATCGACAGGAGCCGGTCCCGCGCCTCCTCGAAACCCAAGGCATGCTTGACCGCATATCGTCGAGGTAATTCCTCCTCGAAGAAAAAATTGTCGAAGTGACGGTCCAAGAGGGTGCCGTCCATGTCGAGCAACACGTCGTCGATCTCATTCCAGTCGACCGTATGGGGTGATCCGTTCGCCCTAGGCTGCTGCATGGAGAGAGTATACCGGAGCGTGGCCCGCAAGACGAGGCGTTGTGTTGGATGAAATCGGTGTGATACGGTCCGGAACGATCAATCCCAACGAGTCACCATGCCGCGCGCCAAACCCACACCAGGCCCCGCTACCCCGTTGTTTACGCCGGAAGGCACCCACCTGCCGGTGGTCGCCATCATCGGGCGGCCCAACGTGGGAAAATCGACCCTGTTCAACCGCATTCTCGGTACCAGGGCCGCGATCGTCGATGACGTGCCGGGAGTGACCAGGGATCGGAACTATGCAGATACCGCCTATCGCAACCGCCGCTTTCGCCTCGTGGATACGGGCGGGCTCGACCCGACGGCCAGTGAAGGCATGCTGGCGCTCATCCGGCAGCAGTCCCAATTGGCCATCGCCGAAGCGGATATTTTGATCCTCGTCCTGGATGGCCGCACCGGCCTCACGCCGCCGGATGAAGAAGTCGTGGAAACCCTGCGCGGAACCGAGAAACCCGTCTTCTACGTGATCAACAAGATCGATACGCCGAAGGCCGACAACCTGGTGGCCGATTTCTACCGCTTGGGGCAGGAACGGCTCTATCCGCTCTCCGCCGAACACGGCATCGGCGTGGCCGAGCTGCTGGACGATCTCTTCGCCCATATGGCGGAGCCGAACGAGGGAGAAGAGACTGCAGACATTCCGCGGATCGCAATCGTGGGACGCCCGAATGTCGGCAAATCCACCCTCGTCAATTCGGTCCTCGGCGAAGCGCGCGTCGTCGTGAGTAATGTCCCAGGAACGACCCGTGACCCGGTCGATTCGATCGCCACATTCAAAGACCGGCAATATGTGCTGACGGATACGGCGGGCATTCGGCGGCGGGGACGGGTCGAACGGGGCATCGAGGGCTACAGCGTCGCTCGGTCGTTACGCGCCATCGGCCGGTCGGACGTGGCGGTACTGGTGCTGGATGCGGAGGAGGGCGTCACCGAACAGGATACGAAGATCGCGGGCCTGGTCCTTCGCCAGGGCCGCGGCTGCATTTTGGTGGTGAACAAGTGGGACCTCAAGAATGAGCAGCCGAATGCGCGCGATGCCTACAAGGCCGACCTGGCGCGACGGTTCCCCTTCCTCTCCTGGGCGCCGGTGCTGTTCATCTCCGCGTTGGAACCGGATTTTCTCCGCGGGCTTTTTGCGCTGATCGATCAAGTCTATTTCTCGTTCTGCAAGCGGGTCCCGACCGGCACCTTGAATCAGTTTTTTCAATCGGTGCTCGAGGAGCACCCCCTGCCGGTCAAAAAGGGCAAGCCGAGCAAGGCGGTGAAGTCCGCCTTCCTAACCCAAGTTGCAACACGCCCGCCGGTCTTCGCACTCTTCGTCGGCCATCCCCAAGACATGACCTCCGTGTACCTCCGTTACCTGGAAAACCAAATTCGAAAAGAATATCGGTTTTCAGGCACCCCGCTGCGCCTGCTCGTCCGGAAGAAGTGAGGTAATTCCTCGTCCTGCTGATGCCCTGAGGCGGCGCCGTCACGGCGTCCTACGCACCGCCACGGCTTTACGCTTGACTGAATACCCCCGGCGTGTTATTCGCACAAAAGACATTGAACGCCACCAGAGCCTGCTCTCTCGGACCCCGACAGGTTGTTGCTCTCACAGTCGGCGTCACACACTTCCATCACAAGGGTTCGGTACCGCCATGGCCAACTCGACGGTTTCCCGCACGGGCTTGCTGGTTCATTCGTTCTTGCTGAGTACGGTCGCCTTGTTCCCCTGCCTGGCAGCGCCCACGTGGGCAGAGGCCCTTGATCCCGCCGCCGAGGCCGTGCCGGCCACGGGCTCGTCGGAAGTGAGCAGCGGCGACCAGGCGGAATCCCACGAGCTGCAGGAGACGCCGGACTCCGCCGCGCCCCCCGTTTCTCCCTCAGTCCAAATCTCCGGCTCGATCTGGCGCTCCAAACCGGGGATCGTGTTCTTGCAGACCCCCATCGGACCGCTTTCCCTCAGCTCGAAGACTAGCCTTCGTGACATTCGCAACTCGCACAAGATCACGCTGTGGGTCCATGGCACGACGTCCGTCATCGATATTCGCGAACGAGGAGCGGGGACGCTGGTGCATCGGTACATCAGCGCGCCGGCGAACTTTTCCTCAGGAGACCAGACGACGCTGACCCTGTGGACGCCGGAAGGTGACCGCCCGATCTCCCTGGGCAATTTCGCGTCGAAGGTCGCCGCTCGGCCAGACCACCTTCCGGTCGCCCTCGAAGTCGATCAGGCGGGCAACGTGCGGGGGTTACATGAGGTCCAATTCGACCTGCAGGTGAACCAGGTGCCGCGCACCCAGTCCGAAGTGCGTCTCCTACTCAATGGCACGGTGTCGAAACTCAAGTCCAACTATGTCTTCCTCAAGACTCCGCTCGGCATCGTCACCGTCAGCGGAAAAACCGGCGTGCGCAATGCCAAGGCAGGACAGGAAATGTCGGTGTGGGTGCAGGAGCGGCATGTGGCCATCGACCTCTATCAGGACGGTCTCTCGACCCCATCCCGGCGGTTCTTGTCCGGACCACTCGCCTATGAGTCTGAGGCGCGGGGTTCACTCCTCATGCACACCCCGGAAGGCGCGCAGGCCATCCCCCTGACCCAACGCCCATCCGCCCTGGCGGCCCTGAAAGAAGGCACGCCCATCACCGTCGAATTGGACCAGGATGGCGGACTGGTGGACGTTCGTCGCGTCAATTGACCGGCAGATTCCCGCTCCCGCCCATCGCTTGACAGTCTAAATCGCCAGCCCGTAGACTCCCCCCGCATATGGCTTCCCACCTCAAAGATCGGGCGGAGCCGGCAGACGGGCACCTGCTGCCTTCTCAAACAGGCGGCACCTTCGATCAGCTGTATCGTGATCACGTCGACGTAATGTACCGCTTCGCCTATCGTCTCTGCGGAGAAGCCGAAGCGGCCAAGGATTTGGTCCAGGAAACCTTCCTCAACGCCTATAGAGCCTACGACCGGTTTCGCGGCGACGCACAGGTGTCGACCTGGCTCTACGCCATTGCCTCCCACGCTTGCCTGCGCATGCGCCGGAAACGCAAGGGAGAGCCGGAACGGGAGCTCTCCTTGGAGGAATTTATCCCGACATCTGAAGGTGAGCTGACCCTGCAAGTGCCGGTGGAAGGCATGAGCCCCCAGGAGGCGCTGGAAAATAAGGAACTGCGCCACATTCTCGATCGGGCCATCGCAAAGTTGCCGCCGAAATACCGCATGGTGTTGGTGCTCCGCGACATGGAGGGCCTGAGCGCGAAGGAGGTCGGCAGCATCGTCGGTCTGAACGAGCGCGCCGTCAAGTCGCGGCTACATCGAGCCCGACTATTCGTACGAAAGGAACTCAGCGCCAAGGGTATCGACGGACAACAGCCACACGGGGCTCACACTCGGCACGGATAGTTTGGTATAGTCAGGAAAGCAGATCATCATGGCCGATCGCGTTCGCACATACTCAGGCACGAGAAAGCCCACCCCTCACCAGCACCATGGGAAACGGAACTGCGTCAAGATCCTGCAGCGGTTGTCGGCCTACCTGGATGACGAACTGTCCGGCGACGTCTGCAACGAGATTCGCGCTCACCTCGGCGATTGCCCGAACTGCGAGGTCTTTCTCGACTCCTTGCGCCAGACGGTCCGCTTATGTCAGCACCGCCCGTCCCCTGCGCTCTCTTCACGGGATCGTGCCAACCTGCGTCGAGAGATCCTCAAGGCGGCGACTTCGGCCTAATCGACCGTAGGCTCCTGCGATGCTGACTGCGGCCGCGAACCTCGAGGCGGAAGCCAAGCCATCACCCAGTTCCGCCGCTCCCGGAAGGCGCCATTCGATCGGTCACGTGGCCTGCTCGTCCTTCTACTGACCGGCACGGCAGCCGGGCTGGTTCTTGCGCAATCTCTCGACAGCCACAACGGTGGCCAAGCACTTTATGAGCGCCATTGCCTGAAGTGCCACGGCCCAACCGGCAAGGGCGACGGCCCGAAGGCGCCGTTTCTTTCTCCTCGACCGGGCAACCTGGTCTCCGCCGGAACGTCTGCCAAGACCGATCGCGAATTGTTGCGCACCATCGCCCAGGGGAAATCGCGCACTTCCATGCCGCCCTGGGAAGGCGTGCTCTCAGCGGAAGAGCAGCAGGCGGTGCTGCAGTACATCCGCTCGCTGGTCCGATTCAGCCGTCCGGGGACGCCGCCACCGCCCAGTCCTTGACCGACATGATCCCCCTCGCTCACCTCTTTCGAATGAAAAGAGCCTCATGGTAGAGTGACATTCTTTTCTTGCTAGCGGAGGTCGTTCGCATGATTCGCGGAAACCGGTTCAATAGACCACAGTCGATTGCCATTCTGACCATTGCGCTCACCGCCGGTCTCTGGGTCGGGACCGCCGATCCCCTGTTAGCGGCTAGCGCGAAACGTCAAAAGTCCACCGCCGCCCCCAAACAGACGACCGCAGTTCAAACAGCCTTGCGTTATGCCGAAGCCGTGGCCCATGGCGACCATATCACCACGGGACAGCTGGACTTCGCCTGTCAATATCGCCTGGTCACGAACGCGTCCAAGAAAGTGACACACTATCCCCCGTCCTCCGACCCTTCTTACGAGGCCTGTTGGCAGACGCTGGATGCGGCCCATGCCCCATTCTTGAAACGCACCGACATTGCCATGGATGTCATCTGGCCGAGCACGGGGCCGCTGGTGTTCTTCGGCGACAACCTCCCCGGCGCACCGGGCTCCGCCTTTGTCATGGACGTGCTGGGCATCTCGCCTCCCGGAACCGGGATTCAACTCACCGCGCTGAACAGCCGGCCGCTTCCGGCCGGTTCTTTCCGACTCACGACCACCGGCAAGGTCGTCGGCGTGCCGGCCACATTGGTGCAAGTCTCCGTGCAATACCATGACCCGCTCACCTCCCCGATCACCTATGCCGCCGGCAATGTGAAATGGACCAACACGATTAAGAAACCCCGGCGCGCCCTGAAATCCGTGACGACCCAGTGGGTCGTCTTCACCGGGTTGAAGGCCCATGGGTTCCCGGGTGACGCCGCCGTGTTCAATCTGCCGGTCGCGACCCAACCCCAACCGGACGCCCCTGGCATGGTGACGGAAAAGATTCCCTTTGCGACGGAAACCAGCCGCGCGTTGCCCGACAGCCTGGTGTGGTGGGGCCCGGAGGACCAACCGGGCACCTTGACCGCCGCCGCCGCCCGAGCCGCTGGGTTTCCTGAATTGCGCGACCGCGTCGCGCTGCTCAATCGGGTGTTGTTGATCGACCCGAAACAACCCGACGCCCTGACCGTGCTGTCGCGCCATCTCTACAGCGTGCTGCTGCGCGAGGGCCGCCACAATCACAACCTGAATGTGAAGGATCCTGCGCTAGGGATCGTGGTGGACGAGTTCTACTGGAACATCTATGCGCAGGGGGCCCGCCTGGACCTGTCCAACAGCATGGAAATGGGCGGCCTCTCCGAACCCACGCCGGCCGATCACCTCTATCGGCTGATCCCGGCGCTCCAGACCTTGGTCAGCATCAGGCCGGAGCAACTCGACAATCGTTTCCGTTTGGGTGTGGCCTACCGCTGGAACAATGACCAAGGGCCGATGGTGGAGACGTTCGAAACCCTCGTGAGGGATATTCCGGACAACCGCCGGACGCCGAAGGCGGAAGCGCTGCTCCAGCTGGCTTGGTCGCGCATCAACAAGGTGTCCTGGAACCGCATTCTGCACGATCAAGAAACACCGCGAGCCTACGCCGATGCCGAGGCGTCGTTGGCGCAGGCCGACCTCCCGCTCGACAAATTCCTCGCCGAATACACGATGGCTTACAGCATGATCTTTTTGCCGAACTACGGCGACAAGGCGAAGATGCTGCATCACTTGACCGAAGCCAAACGTTGGTTCGATGAAGTGCCGGGCAAGACCGACGAAATCTGGCGCTATTTCCTCCATACGGAACTGCTCAAGGCCGTGCTCGATGCAGACCCGATGTTTCAGCCGATCTTGGCTACCGCAGGTGGGCCCCACGCCTAATCATCGCTGTGGACGGGACCGGGGTGAGCCCCCGGTCCGCCCCATCCGGACAACCACCGCTCCCCTGTTCCCCGGCGCCCTCATCTTCGACCGTCCTTCGACGGCGAGGGGCTCTCATACAAGAAAGGAACCGCCCGCATGATCGATGTCCAAGGCTACGCTGCCATGAACGCGACGAGTCCATTGGTCCCGTTTCGTTTTGCTCGCCGTACGGTCCGTCGACAGGACGTGCTCATCGAGATACGCTTCTGCGGCATCTGCCATTCGGACGTCCATCAAGCCCGCGATGAATGGGGCGGGTCGCTCTTCCCGATGGTGCCGGGCCATGAAATCGTCGGGGTGGTGGAGAAGGTCGGCGCCGGCGTCACGGATTTCAAGGTCGGCCAGATGGTGGGGGTCGGCTGCTTTGTCGATTCGTGCCGCAAGTGCCCCCAGTGCAAGAAGGGGGAAGAACAATACTGCGAAGGGCCTCTCACCTTCACCTACAACAGCAAGGAGCGCGACGGCGTCACACCGACCTACGGCGGTTACTCCACGAAAATCGTGGTCGATCACCGCTACCTCGTGAAGATCCCCAAGGGATTGAACCCGGAGCAGGCGGCGCCCCTCCTCTGCGCCGGTATCACGACCTATTCTCCGCTACGCCGGTGGGGCGTCGGGAAAGGACATCGTCTGGCGATCATCGGGCTGGGCGGCTTGGGGCATATGGCCGTGAAAATCGGCAGGGCCCTGGGCGCACAGGTCACCGTGTTGAGCCACTCGTCCGACAAACAGGCCGACGCCAAGCGCCTGGGAGCGCATGCCTTTTATGCGACCGGTGCGCCCGAGACCTTCGCGCAGTTGGCCAAGCATTTTGATTTCATCCTCGACACCGTCTCTGCCCCCCATGATCTCAATGCCTATTTGGAATTGCTCAAGACCGACGGGACGATGATCTTGGTCGGCGTGCCGGATACGCCGGCTCAGCTTGGAGCCTTCCCCTTGATCATGCAGCGGCGGCGCCTGGTCGGATCGTTGATCGGCGGCATCCGCGAGACCCAAGCCATGTTGAATTTTTGTGCCAAGCACAAGCTCGGCGCGGACGTCGAAGTGATCCCCCTCCAGCAAGTCAACGAGGCTTACGATCGGCTGGTGCGTGGGGACGTGCGCTACCGCTTCGTCATCGACCTCAGTTCTCTGAAGTAACCCAGAGGATCTGCTTGAGTTGCAGCCATGCGCCAGGCTCCGGGCATCCGTATCATCGATGAACGGCCAGTTCCGCAAAGTAATGCGCAAAGGCCTTCATCCCGCCCGAGGCCTGCCCCCAATCGAAATATTCGTTGGGGGCGTGATACCCATGTTCCGGCAAGCTCAAGCCCATGAAGAGAATCGGGACCTTCCACGTTTTCTGCATGGTCACGACGGCGCCGATGGAGCCGCCCTCGCGGATGAACGCAGGGGCTTTCCCAAACCCCGCCCGTACGGCACGCTTGACCGCCTCGACGTAGGGGCCGTCAAAGACGCCGCGGAAGGGATGCAACATTCCTTCGCGTTCGACCTTCACCGAGGGATTCAGCTTCGCCACATAGTGCTTGAGCAGGCTGAAGACCCGTTCCGGCGTCTGATTCGGCACGAGCCGCATGCTGATCTTCAGTTCGCCATGGCCCGGCACCACCGTCTTCACCCCAGGCCCGTGATAGCCGCCGACCAGCCCATGCACTTCGAAGGTCGGGGCCGCCCAGATCCGGCGCATGACCTCCGCCGGATTCTCCGTCCGAAGCGTCTTGAACCCGTAGGCCCGTTTGAATCGCGTCACCTGGAAGCCTGACTTGAGGAAACTCGTGATCTCCGCCTTGGTGGGCTCGACCACATCATCGTAGAAACCGGGAATCTTCACGTGGCCGGTTTTCACCTCGACGCAGGCATGCACGAGATCCATCAACTCGGCCAGGGGATTCCGAGCGGCGCCGCCCGTGACGCCGGAATGGGCGTCGTTGTCGCCGGTACGGAGGACCAATCGTGCCCCGAGCAGCCCCCGCAACCCGTAGGGCATCGCAGGCTGGGTCTTTGACAGCCAAATCGTGTCCGAAATGATGACCGAATCCGGCCGTGGAATCGCGGCGCGGTTTTTGATCGCGGCGGAAAAACTCGGGCTACCGTTTTCTTCTTCCAATTCCCACAAGAACCGGACGTTGATGGGCAGCCCCTGCTCCATGGCGTACCGCGCGCCGAACAGCGCGGCCAACGCGGGGCCCTTGTCGTCCGTTGCGCCGCGCCCGTGATAACAGCCGTTCGCCTTGCGGAATGCGAACGGGGCCTGCTTCCATTCCGGTTCTTGGGCCGGCTGCACGTCCATATGGTTGTAGACCGTGACCGTCGGATAGCGAGGATCGACCGTCCAGCCTCCCGACACCACCGGATAGCCCGGTGTCGTTACTACTTGCGCCTCCGCCCCGAAATCCCGCAGATACTGGGCTGCCAACTCCGCCATGCGATGGACGTCGGGCGCATGGGTCGGGTCCATGCTGATGGAGGGAATCTCCACGGCTTGACCCAACATGTCTTCATATCGCGGGCGAACATCCTTGATATAGGTCTCCAACTGCCGCTGAAAGTCGCGCATCGCCGGTCCTCCCTGTCATGGGCGAGGATTATAGCCACTCGTTGGACGAAAACCTACGCTGGTCACACCGCCCCCCGGACAATGGTACAATGCCGCCGATGCGCCTACGTCCCTTCCGAGTCGATCCTTGCCTCTCCCTATGGCTATCCTTCGCCCTAGCCTGCATCCCCATGGTTCCTTCACCCCTCCAAGCCGAAGCCACGACGACGATCCAGGAGGTGTTGTCCGATCCGGCGCTGTTCCACCTGCGCCAGATCACGCTTCACGGCACGGTGCGCAATGTTCAGCCGTTGGACCCCTATGAGATTCCGGCCGGTTCCACCTGTTACGGCGGATACCTGTTCACCCTGGAAGATGACACCGCCAGCCTGCCCGTCGCGGTACCCGGCCTCTGCGGCATCCCCTTGGTCAAGGATCCGGATGTGGAAGACGGCGCGCGTGTCGCCATCGAGGCGACCATCCAGGCCCCCAGCCACGGCGGGTACGCCTTGAGCTTCAAGGGCGGCAAGATCGCCATGGATCAGGAAGGCATCGTGCAAGCCATCGCCACCCGCATTACCCCCTTGGCGGACTGACCATGAGCGATCGGCACCTCACCGCCCCCAGGCTCGTCGCGCCGGCCTACACCCGCGTAGGATGGATCGGCACCGGTGTCATGGGTGCGCCCATGTGTACCCATCTTCACGAAGCCGGGTACGGAATCACGCTCTACACCCGCAGCCGGAGCAAAGCCTCGACCATTCCGGCTCAGGGAGCGGTGTGGGCCGGCTCGCCGGCTGCGGTCGCCGCGCAGACCGACGTGGTCATCACGATAGTAGGATTTCCGCAGGATGTGCACGAAGTATATTTCGGCGCGCGGGGGCTGTTGAATGCTGCGCGCCCGGGCATGGTGTTCATCGATATGACGACCACCGACCCCTCGCTGGCCAAGCAGATCGCCGAAGCGGCGCAGGAGCGTGGCGCTTACGCCGTCGATGCGCCCGTGTCCGGCGGCGATGTCGGCGCACGCCAGGCCACGCTGTCTATCATGGTCGGCGGCGCCGCTCCGGCGGTCCAGGCCGTCATGCCGCTGTTCGAATGTCTGGGGAAAAAGATCGTACATCAGGGCGGACCCGGCGCGGGACAACATACCAAACTCTGCAACCAGATCGTGATCGCCGGGACCATGATCGGCGTCTGCGAAAGTCTGCTCTATGGGGTGCAAGCCGGCCTGCAACTGGACCGCATGCTGAAGTCGATTCGCGGTGGAGCCGCCGCCTGCTGGACGCTGGATCATCTGGCACCGCGCATTCTGGCCCGCAATTTCGACCCCGGTTTCTTCGTCGAACATTTCATCAAGGACATGGGGATCGCGCTGGAGGAAGCTCGGCGGCGTGGGCTCACCCTGCCTGGGCTGGCACTGGCCCATCAGCTGTATGAGAAGGTGACGGCGCTGGGACATGGGCGTTCAGGCACTCACGCCCTCATGCTCGCGCTCGAAGCCCTCTCACAAAAGAGTCCTGATGGTCGGCCTGCAGCGCCATGACAGGAGCTTTCCTATGAACAGATCCCTCGTTGCGCTTGCCTGCCTCTGCCTCCTGCTGTTGACCCTATCGGCTTGCGGCGGGCGCGGGCTCAATCGGCAACTCCTTCAGCAAGCTTTCCACGACCATCCGGATGTGGTCACCAATCAAGACATCGCCGCCACCCTCGCGCTGCAACCGCAGTTGACGACACCCTATCGCCTGGCCGTCTATTTCAAGCCGCGTGAGTTTCCGACCACGCCCTCCTTGCGACGCGCGGATTGGGTCAGTGCCGACGCCGACCGCCTGATCCGGGCGCTGGCCCCCGTCACGGAAGAAGGGATCGTGCGAGAGAGCTTCGTCCTGGCCGATTCGACGGTGCAGGGCACGACGTTTCGCGACCTTCGCCTGGCGGCTGCCCGGTATCATGCCGATGCCCTGCTGGTCATCGATGGAGCTTCGGCCGTCGAGCGCTATAACAACGGCCATGCCGCCTGGTACGCCACCGGCGTGGGCCTGTACCTGGCCCACGGCACGGAAAGTCACGCGCTCTTCATGATGGAAGGCACGCTCTGGGACGTGCGAACGGGCTACCTCTACGGCACCCAAACGGCGGAAGGGGAGACCACACTCATCGGCCCGGCCCCCTCGCTGGAAGACCGGGACGCGATCGCTGAGGCCAAAGATGTGGCCTTGGAGCGGTTCGGGCGTGAAGTCGCAGAGATGGTGCGATTGGTGAGGGAGAAGCAACGGGCCGCCGACTAGGGGCCGTCAAACACCCAGAGGAGCCCCAGCAGCAACAGATGCTGATTCGGCGTCAGGCTGATCACCCCCGGTTGAATCTCACCCCGTCGAAAAAATCCGCCTCCGGCACCGGTCGATTCGTCCCAGCGATGTTCCAACCGCACGATCGTCTGTGTGCCTTTGTAAGGAATTCGGTATTCCACGGTTGAGGTGACCGCCTTCACGAATTGCTCCGACCCCGTCCAGCGTCCGTTCCGATCCCAGTAGAACTCGGGCCGAACGGCCAAGGCCCAGGGACCGGAGACATGCCACCGCGCAACGATGTTACCGCCCATGACGAAGGCCCTGGGGTGCCCGGGACGATCGACGATGTTCTCTGTCCCGATGTCGTAAGTGGCCGCGAGGGTTACATCGTCGCTTTTCCACTCGACGATGTTGTTCGCATACACGCGCCAGAACTGGAGGGCCGTATTCGTCTGATCCGGGCCGCCGTAGACCGTCTGAGTCAGCGTGAGGCGAGGCGTGGCCCTATATGACCATTGCCCGCCATAGGACGGTTGATCGTTGGTATAGGCCAAGTGAAAATAGCGGTTGATGACAAAGGCCGCGACAGTGAGCCGATCGGTGACGGGATACTTGGCATTCACGCCGAACATCATGTACGGCGTATTGTCGGCCAGCCAAGACCGGGTATAGGCCACGTTGTCCTTGGCATAGAGCGACTCATACCCGATCAGACTGTTAAAGAGCCCCGCGGTGACCATGAGGCCCCTGCCGACCGGGGCGAGATACGACACATTCGCGCGGTGAATGTGCCGCAGGGTATCGGCGCCGTCGACCTCGCGCTCACCCGGCAGAAACGCGAACCGTTCCGAGTCGTACCCGCCTTGTACCCCGAACTCCATGCCCCAGTGAGAAGCCTCCGTCGCCTCCTTACGGACAGAAACTAAGGCCATGTTCGGCGCAAACTCATTGTGCCGCGAGGCCGTCGAGCGGTTCCGCCACAGATGGTTCTCGGGGAAGTTGAAATTCACGACATACCCGACATCGAGATAGGCGCCGTAATGCCAGAGGCTGGTCGGAACCGGTGTCGACTCCGAGGGGCTTGCCCCTGGCTGCAGTGAGGCCTCGATTGTCTGAGATGGGGGTTCCACCGCACCAGCGGGGACCGTCATCGTCGCGCCGAGGACCAAGACACAGAGGAGGTATCGTCCCATCTCTCTCAACTCCGACACCAATCTGTTCACGAGATGGACTTTACACTGTGCCGTATCAAGACGGGATAAAGATTACAGAACAGAGCAGCGAAGTGGCGACTCATCCGTGGAACAGTCATTCCGTCCGCAAGCGATACCCCACCCCCAGTTCCGTGACAAGATAGCGGGGCTGTGCGGGGTCGGGCTCGATCTTTTGACGCAACTGCCGCATGTACACTCTGAGATACTGCCCTTCCTCCACATGTAAAGGGCCCCACACCTCCTTCAGAAGTTGCCGATGCGTGATGACCTTGCCGGCGTAGCGAATGAGCGTCGTGAGCAGCTTGTATTCGATCGGGGTCAAGTGGATCTCGCTGTCTGAGACGAAGACCTGCCGCCGTCCGAGATCCACGCGGATGTTGCCCACCGTAAAGACCGAGGAGGCCGCCTCCGATTCAGGACGTGCGGCATGGCGAAGGGCGGTGCGCATTCGCGCCAGCAGCTCGTTGATTCCAAACGGCTTCGTCACATAGTCGTCGGCCCCAAGATCGAGTGCCGCCACCTTCACCTCTTCCTGGTCTCGCGCGGACAGCACGATAATCGGCGTCGAGGTCCACTGCCGCAACGCGTGAATCACTTCACTCCCGTCTAGATCCGGAAGGCCGAGATCTAAGAGAATCAGATCGGGGTTTCTTGCCTTCGCCTCGATCAGCCCCTCCTTCGCGGTGGACGATTCATACAGCCTCAATCCATGCGCCGGCAGCGAGGTCCGCAGGAACCGTCTGATCTCCGGCTCATCTTCGATCAGCAGTATCGAAGCTTCTTGGGTCATAGGATTGGAGCGGGTCGATGGGGATCAGCCCGAGCCTAGGCGGAGCGAGCCCCACTCGACTCGGGATACGCGGTGGGCTGTCGCTCGATCAACGGAATCGTAAAGCGAAACAAGGCTCCCTGTCCCGCTCGGTTCTCCGCCCAAATGCGGCCGCCGTGCGCCTCGATGATGCCTCGGCAAATCGTCAATCCCAGCCCCACGCCGCCTTCCCGGTCCGGCTGGAGCCGATAAAACTTCTCGAAGACCCGCCCCTCTTCCCCCGGCGGCAGGCCCGGTCCCCGATCGGCAACCTCCACCACCATTTCCCGATCCCCGGCCAAGGCCGATAGCTCGATGGCCGTGCCAGCCGGCGCATACTTGAGAGCGTTTTCGACCAGATTGATCACCACCTGTTCCAACAACACACCGTCGACGTTGACGAGGGGAAGGTCGGGCGGAATGTTCGTGTGGAGGACATGGTTGCGCAAGCGGCTCTCCAACCGCCCCAATGCGGCCCCGACCACTTCCTCAAGGGGGTGCCATTCCTTCTTGAGCTGTACCGCTCCAGCTTCCAGCCGCATCATCTCCAAGAGATTCCGGAGGAGGCGATCAAGTCGGCCCGATTCTTCATAAATGGAACGCGCAAGCTCCCGCTTTGAGGCGACATCGAGCCGGCCCGAGTCGTCCAACAGGCTGCTCGCCGCGCCGGTAATGGCGGCCAATGGCGTCCGCAGGTCGTGAGAGACAGAGCTGAGTATGGCATTTCGCATACGCTCCGTTTCCGCCTGTACATGCGCGCGTTGCGCCTCCTCCGACAGCTTCGTGCGTTCGATCGCGAGCGCTGTTTGATTGATGAGAGATTCGAGCAGGTGGAGTTGCTCTGGGTCGAGAAGAAGATGGGACTGGGCCGGGCGTACAGCTACCACTCCGATCGCACCCGTCGAGCCGACCAGCGGCAGGTACAACGCACTGGATCCCGGCAGCGTATCGGTCCCAAGACCGGCTCGTTCGCTGTGATCGAAGACCCACTGCACGATTCCCATTTCCTTGGGATCGAACTCGAAGAATAACTGCTCACCTCGCTGCAATTGCAAGCGCTGCTCGGCATCGGCCAGAAACATGGCAACCTGGCTGTCGAAAACGTCGCGCAGGTGCTTGGCCGCAACGTTGGCCAACATCGCAGCTTCGCGATGGGTTGCAAGATCGCGACTCATGGCGTAGAGCACGCCGGTTCGCCGTTCACGGTACCGCGCCATCTCCGCCTGGCGGCCGATCCGCACCGCCAGATTGCTGATCACCAAGGCCACGACCAACATGACGGCAAAGGTGAGGAGGTATTCGATATCCGAGACGGCAAATGAGAAGTAGGGAGGGACGAAAAAGAAATCGAACGTCGCGACGCTCAGCACCGAGCCCAGCACCGAGGGGCCACGCCCGCAGCGAACCGCCACAAATACCACGCCAAGCAGATACACCATGATCAGGTTCGCGGAGCCGAAATAGGGAAACATCGCCCACGCCACGACCGTGGAGAGCGTCACACCGAGGCCGGCAAATCCATATTTCGACCAGTCGCTGGTGGGCTGCAGCGTCCGCCTCACCAGCGGTCGACCTTCGCCCGCCTCTCCGGTGATGACATAGATGTCGATGTCGCCGCTGCGCCGGACGAGGTCCGACACGACGGAACCGAACATCCATTCCTTCCACCAGGCACGCACCGGTTTGCCGACAATGATCTTCGTGACATTCCGACTTCGCGCGAAGGTCAGCAGCTCCTGTGGGACTTGATCGCCGGTCAGCGTGATCGTCTCGGCGCCGAGCTTCTCAGCCAGACGCAGGGTTTCCACCACGCGCGTTCGTTCAGCTTCCGACAACGTGAGATGACGAGGCGTTTGGACGTAGACGGCAAGCCACTTAGCATGCAGGCCGGCCGCCATTTGACGCGCCGCCCTCACCAGCCTCGGCCCGCGCGGTTTCAAATTGACGCAGACCATGATCGTCTCGGCAGCCGGCCAGGTCTGCACCACCGCGTGGTCGCGACGATAGGTTTCCATCTGCTGGTCGACGCGTTCGGCAGTTCGGCGCAGGGCGAGCTCGCGCAACGCAAGCAAATTGCCCTTCGCAAAAAAATTCTGGATGGCGTGCTGCACCTGTTCCGGCACATAGACCTTGCCGTCTTTCAACCGCTGGAGCAGATCATCGGGAGGAAGATCGATCAATTCCACGTCATCCGCCCGTTCGAGCACCGAATCGGGGACGGTTTCGCGCACCCGCACACCCGTGATCTGCGCGACCACGTCGTTCAAACTCTCTAGGTGCTGCACGTTGACCGTGGTGTAGACCGTGATGCCGACGCTCAGCAGTTCCTGCACGTCTTGCCAACGTTTGGCATGCCGCAAGCCAGGCGCGTTCGTATGGGCCAGCTCATCGATGAGAATGATGCTCGGGTGTCGGGCAAGGGCGGCGTCTAAATCGAACTCCTGAAGAGTCTTCCCATGGTACTCGACGGACCGAGACGGCAAGAGTTCGAGTCCGTTCACCAAAGCCATAGTGTCGGCGCGCCCGTGCGTTTCGACCACGCCGATGAGCACATCCACGCCGTCGGTCTGCTGCTCGTGGGCCGCCTGCAACATCGCATAGGTCTTACCGACTCCGGCCGTGGCCCCGAAAAAGACCTTCAGCTTTCCACGCACGCGCCCAGCTTGCTCGGCCTGCACCAGCTTGAGCAGCGCATCGGGATCGGGTCGTTGCACGTCCATATCTTACTCATCCGAGACCGTACAGAGCACGCCACCTTCTACGCGGGTAATTCTAGGAGCGAAGGAATGGGGCGTCAACGGATGCCTTCCCCGCACGAGTCTATACGGCCTCGTCGGTTTGCGACGAACAGCTACGGCAGACCGAAGATGACAAGGCAAAACCGGCAGCCATCCCAGCGCCGTAGTCGATCTCACTTCCGCATCTTATCCAACGCAAGATTCAACAAGAGAACGTTCGCCCTCGGCTCACCGAGCAATCCGAACTGGCGCCTTTCGATATGTCGGGCCACGAGCCGTTGGACATCGGCAGCATCCAGCCCTCGTGCCCTGGCCACCCTCTTGACCTGATAGGCCGCGGCGGCAGGACTGATATGGGGATCGAGTCCACTCCCTGACGCCGTTACAAGATCGACCGGGATCGGAGAGTCGTTATCCGGATCAGCTGAGCGCAAAGCCGCGATACGCGCTTTGACTGCCTCGGCAAGAGCAGGATTGGTGGGGCCGAGATTCGATCCTGATGAGGCGGCGGCGTTGTACGGAAACGGCGAGGTGGCGGATGGCCGACTCCAGAAGTATCCAGGCGCATTGAATGGCTGTCCGATCAGCTCCGAACCGATCAGCTTGCCATCCTGGACGATCAGGCTTCCATTCGCTTGATGTGGAAATAAGACCTGCGCTAAACCGGTGACCGCCAGCGGGTATACAACACCGGTCAGCACAGCCAGCGCCAGGAAAACCATCAACGCCTGTTTCAGTTGTTCCTTCATCCTCCGCCATCCTTCCCTGCCGTCTCAATGCGTCAGGGCGCTCCATAAGCGTCTCTGCTTCTCTCTCACACCTCATACGAGGCGCAACACAACCAGCAGCATGTCGATCAGCTTCATCCCGATGAATGGGACAATGACGCCTCCGAGTCCATAGATCAGCAGATGTCGCCGCAGCAGCGGAGCGGCGCCCATCGGTCGATAGCGGATGCCTTTCAATGCCAGGGGAATGAGCGCGATGATAATCAAGGCGTTGAAAATCACGGCCGAGAGGACCGCACTGTGGGGTGTCGCGAGATGCATGACGTTCAGCGCGTTCAAGGCCGGATAGGTCGTCGCGAAGGCGGCCGGGATGATGGCAAAATATTTGGCGACATCGTTTGCGATGCTGAAGGTTGTCAGCGCGCCGCGCGTCATGAGCAGTTGTTTGCCGATTTCGACGATCTCGATCAGCTTGGTCGGGTTGGAGTCCAGATCCACGAGGTTTCCCGCTTCCTTTGCGGCTTGCGTCCCGGTATTCATGGCCACCGCCACATCAGCCTGGGCCAAGGCCGGCGCGTCGTTCGTGCCGTCACCCGTCATGGCCACGAGGCGCCCGCCGGCCTGCATCTCGTGAATCAGCTTCAGCTTGGCCTCCGGGGTCGCTTCAGCGAGAAAATCATCGACGCCGGCTTCCGCCGCGACCGCCGCCGCCGTCTTCGGATTGTCTCCCGTGATCATCACGGTCTTGATTCCCATCCGCCGCAGTTCCACAAACCGTTCCTTGATACCCCCTTTGACGACGTCCTGCAGGGCGATGACTCCCAAGACCTTCGCCCCCTCCGCCACGACCAGAGGCGTCCCACCCTGTTTGGCAATCGCGTCCACCGTCGAATGGACGAGGACCGAGAACTGACCTCCTACCGCCGCCACAGAGGCTTCGATGGCTTCCGCCGATCCCTTGCGGATACGCCGACCCTCCATATCGACGCCGCTCATGCGTGTCTGCGCGGTAAATGGAATGAATGTGGCGCCCAGTTCATGGATCTCACGAGCACGCAGTCCATATTTTTCCTTGGCGAGCACGACGATGCTGCGCCCTTCCGGGGTTTCATCCGCCAGAGACGCCAACTGAGAAGCATCAGCCAAAACCCGTTCGCTGACGCCGTCAGCCGGGATGAACGCCGTGGCCTGGCGGTTACCCAACGTGATGGTGCCGGTCTTGTCGAGCAGCAGCACATCGACGTCACCGGCCGCTTCAACCGCCTTTCCCGACAGGGCGATCACATTGGCTTGCACCATGCGATCCATGCCGGCGATCCCGATAGCGGAGAGCAAGGCCCCGATCGTGGTCGGGATCAAGCAGACCAGCAGAGCAACAAGCACTGTGACCGTAACAGGCGAACCCTGGCCGGCCGCGGTGACGCTATACGAGGAGAACGGCAACAGCGTGACTACGGCCAGGAGAAACATTATCGTCAAGGCCGCCAGCAGAATATTCAAGGCGATTTCGTTCGGCGTTTTTTGGCGCGTAGCGCCTTCGACCATCGCAATCATGCGGTCGAGAAACGTATCGCCCGGGCTGGCTGTGACACAGACCAGGAGCCAATCAGAAAGGACCTTGGTGCCGCCGGTGACCGCGCTGCGATCGCCTCCGCTTTCGCGGATGACCGGGGCGCTCTCACCGGTGATCGCGCTCTCGTTCACGGACGCCACGCCCTCCACGACCTCTCCATCGCACGGAATCACGTCCCCGGCCTCGACCAGCACGATGTCCCCCTTGTTGAGCGTGCTTGCGGACACTACCACATACCTCTCACCAGGCTTGCCGACAGAGGCAGGCACGCAGATGCCATCGGCTACGCCTTCCGCGATGCCCAGTTTCTTGGCCTGCAACTCGCGGCGCGCCTCCCGTAACGAAGCGGCTTGGGCTTTGCCTCGTCCTTCCGCCATGGCTTCTGCGAAATTGGCAAACAACACGGTAAACCAAAGCCATACCGAAATGGACAAAATGAAGCCGGCAGGGGCCTCCCCCGCCCCGAGCAAAGCTTGCACGAACAACAGCGAAGTCAGCAGACTCCCCATCCACACCACAAACATCACCGGATTCCTGATCTGATGCCGAGGATCGAGCTTTCCGAACGAATCCGAGATGGCTTGCCTCACGATCGCGCCCTCGAACAAGGACCGCCCCCTGAGTTGAGATGTGTCGGTTGCCATTTCTGTATCTCCCGCCTGCTTTCTTCCTTTCATCTGATCATCAGTAAGTGTTCGACGACCGGGCCGAGTGCCATCGCCGGCACGAACGTCAGGGCGCCGACCAAGATGACGACGCCCATTAGGAGTACTGCGAACAAAGGCGTATGAGTGGGCAGTGTGCCAGGACCGGCAGGAACGAGATTCTTTCGCGCCAAGGCACCGGCCAATGCGAGTGTTGGAATCGCGAGCCAAAATCGGCTGATCAGCATCGCAATGCCGCCGGTGATGTTGTAGAAGGGCGTGTTGGCATTGAGGCCGGCAAAGGCGCTGCCGTTGTTGTTGCCCTGCGATGTGTAGGCATACAAAATCTCGCTAAAGCCGTGGGCGCCCGGATTCGACACCGAGGAGGTGCCAGCCGTGAGCCCGACCGCGAGCGCCGTCATTCCCAGAACCACCATCGGCATGATCAGGATCAGCAAGGCGGCCATTTTCATTTCGTAAGGCTCTATTTTCTTTCCCAGATATTCCGGTGTTCGTCCGACCATCAGCCCCGCGACGAAGACCGCGATGATCGCAAAGACGATCATGCCGTAAAGGCCGGAACCCACTCCGCCGAACACCACTTCGCCGAACTGCATGAGGAACAGCGGCACCAGCCCGCCGAGAGGCGTATAGGAATCGTGCATCGAGTTCACGGAACCGTTGGAGGCAGCGGTCGTGGCAGCCGACCACAGGACTGAGTTGGCGATGCCGAAACGTGTTTCCTTCCCTTCCATGTTCCCACCGGCTTGACCGGGATGCGCCTCCTGATTCACGCCAACCACGGCCAACAGGGGATTGCCGCTCTGTTCAGCCCACAGTCCGATCGGGACGAAACAGAGCAGCAGAATCATCATTGTGGCCAGCAATGCCCAGCCTTGGCGGGTATCGCCGACCAACAGCCCGAACGTGTAACACAGCGCCGCCGGGATCATGAGCATGGAAAGGAGTTCGAGCAGATTCGACCAGGGGGTGGGATTCTCATAGGGATGCGCCGAGTTCACGTTGAAGAACCCTCCGCCGTTCGTACCCAATTGTTTGATCGCGACCTGCGAGGCTGCGGGCCCTATCGCGAGCACCTGTTCGGCTGCCGTGGCAGATTCGGTTTTCGGCTTTCCCTGGGCATCTAACACCGGCCGACCGTTTTCATCCATCACCGGCCTGTCATAACTGACCGGCTGTTGCAGCGTTGCCGTAGGGGATGGGCTGATGGTCTGGACGACTCCCTGCGATACCAACAGCAGGGACAGCAGCAGGGCCAGCGGCAGGAGAATGTATAACGTGGTGCGGATGAGGTTGGTCCAAAAGTTTCCAAGCGTGGTGGCACTCCGTCGAGTGAGGCCTCGAATCAACGCCACGAGGACGGCCATGCCGGTTGCCGCGGAGACAAAATTCTGAACCGTCAAGCCGAGCATCTGCGTAAAGTGGCTCAGCGTCGTTTCCCCGCTATAGGCTTGCCAGTTGGTATTCGTGGCAAAGCTGGCCGCCGTATTGAAGGCGAGATCTGGCGAGGCAGCCTGCAATCCAGCCGGATTGAGGGGGAGGTAGGTTTGCAGTCGTTGCATTCCGTAGAGGAGCAGCATGCCGACCGCATTGAACCAGAGCATCGCGGTCGCGTAGCCCTTCCAATCCATTTCTTCCGAGGGCCGGATAGCGCACACTCGATACAGGGCTCGCTCCAGTGGAGCCAGAAGAGGATCTAGTCCGCAAGGCTTATTCTCGTAGACTCGAGCCATATACCAACCCAGGGGCTTCACCAAAGCAAGCAGCAAGACGATCAAGAGGCCGATCTGCAACCACGCATTGATCGTCATCAGAACCACTCCGGTTTTAGCAAGGCGACCATGAGATAAATCAGTACACCCACCGACAGCACCGTCGCCAGCACATCCATCGCGTTCACGTGCCCCCTACGGACGATCCAAGGCCCGAATGAGCCAGCTGGACAGGATGAAGAATCCGATGGTGATGGAGATGTACAGGACATCCATGGCGTCTCCGATCTGGTTTCGATCAGGCTGCGGGTCTGTACCGACATTTCCAGGCTATCAAACCCAATGTAAAAACGGCGTAAAAACCTGGACGCTGCCAGCCCTCCTTCCCGTGAAGACATCCCCCTCAGACTGGATCGTGGCCGGGCAGGATCGAAGCCGAACCGGTGGAAGAATGGAAATAGAAAAACGCAGGAGGCGGCGGCGCACGAGGGTCATTGGTGGGGCGGGAGGTTCTCTCCTCGCAGGTCGGACAACGCCGCGAGGATCTCCGCCGGTTTAGGCGGGCAACCGGGAATACGCACATCCACAGGCAGGTGCCGGTCCACCGGACCGGTGACCGCATAACTGCCCTTGAAGACTCCGCAAGTCAGCGCGCAATCCCCCAGGGCGATCACAAGCTTGGGATCAGGGGTCGCCTTGTAGACTTCCTTCAGCGGCCGCTCCATGTTCACGGTCACAGGACCAGTGACGACCAGCGCGTCGGCGTGGCGCGGTGAAGCGGCGATGTGTACCCCGAATCGCTCCACGTCATAGATCGGATTGATCAACGCGTTCAGCTCCATCTCACAGGCGTTGCAGGACCCGGTATCCACCGCGCGAATCGTGAGAGAACGCCGGAAAGGCTTGGCCTTTTCGATCGCCTCAGGGCTGACCGGCTCCAGAGCGTGATCCGCCTCTGGATGCCGGCCCGTCACGACGCCGGTCGCGAGGCTCTTAGCAATGATCCGAAACATGGGTCCTCCATCACACAGAGCGGCCGAGCCGCCTGCTTTCCGTCACTCTCTCGTCACAAGTCATTCCCGGCGTATGACAAATTGAAACTTTTGTTGATCAACGGAAAATCCGGCACGATGTTCCCCACCGCCGCCCACTGGATGGCCGGCCAATTCACGAACGAGGGATCACGCACTTTGCAGCGATGAATGCGCCCCTCTGCACCGGCCATGACCATATAGAGGATCTCCCCTCGCCAGCCTTCCGTGGCGGCGAGCGCCCAGTCGCCCGGCTGGGGGTCACGCGTCGAAAGCGCGACCAGCGGACCTTGCGGCAGGCGGCGACGAATCTCACGCACGAGGCGTATCGACTCATGTACCTCATCCAACCGCACCCTCATTCGCGCCCGCACATCGCCGTACCGGTACAGCGCCACTTTCGGTTGAAGCTGATCGTAGGCGGCAAACGGACGATCACGCCGCACATCGCGATTGATGCCGGAGGCGCGCCCCACGACGCCGACCGCCGCATGATCCCAGGCGACCCGCTCGGTCAGGACTCCCGTATGCTCCAGCCGTTCCGTCAACGAGGCGTTTGCGAACAGAATCTTCTCTACACCGCTGAACTCCTGCTCCAGCCGATCGAGTTCCGACTCCACCTGCAGGAGCTGCGCATTCGGCACGTCGATCGCCACCCCACCGACGCAGAGGACGCCGCGAAGGAACCGCGACCCGCTCACCCGCTCGTTGAGTTGCATGAGCTGTTCCTTCAGGCGCCCGCAATGGGCATGGGCCAAGGCATAGGCGGTATCGTTGCAAATCGCCCCCACATCCCCGATATGGTTGTGCAGCCGTTCCAGTTCGAGAAACAGGCTCCGCAAATAACGGACCCGGTCCGACACCTCGATCCCACACAATTCTTCAACGGCCTGACAATAGGCCAGGCTGTGGCCCACGGTCGTATCACCGGACACCCGTTCAGAGAGGGGCACCGCCTCCATGAGACCCTGCTGCTCAAATAGTTTTTCCACCCCGCGGTGTTTCCAGAAATGACGCAGCTCGAGCTGCATGATCGGTTCCCCCGCGACGGAGAAACGGAAATGGCCCGGCTCGATGATACCGGCGTGAATCGGGCCCACAGGGACTTCAAAGACCCCTTCGCCCTGAATTCTTCGAAAGGCATATTGCCCCTGTACCCGCGCCACGACTCGATCCCAGGGAAAGTCCTTCCTCAAGGGATGACAGCCCTTCGGCCAGTGCTCGTGGCGGACGAGTCGCCGCATGTCGGGATGCCCGACCGGAATCAGGCCGAAGAGATCACGGATTTCTCGCTCGTACCATTTCGCCGCATGCAGGTGCGGTGTCACCGACGGGAATTCCCGTTCATCGCTTCGCAGATCAGTGGTCAGCAAGAGCCACTCCTTCCGCTCTGCGAGTGTGAACAGATAACAGAGCTCATACCGCGCCTCGCGCGGCCGGTGATCGATCGCCCACAACAACGAGAGCGAGCCCCGTAGAGCGGGCTGCTGGTGCACGAAATGGACGACGATCGGCAGGTCCTGTGTGCGCAGTCGGACCAGCGGCACACCCTGCTGCATCCGCACATCCAGAATGGCCTGCGGAAACGTCCCTTGGAGCTGCTCGACGATCGGACAGGATTCGCTCATCCCCTCACCTCAACAGCACCACCTGGACCGCCCCGCTCAAGAGGGCCTGGATCGGGCCCGGCAACACGAACCCCAGCCCCAGCAAGGCTGCCACCATGATCACCACCGGCACGTGGCCGACCGTCCAGGGTTCCCCCTGCGTGAGCCGCGCGGGAGGAATTCCCCAGACCATGGCACCGATGCGCGACATGAAGCCCCCGAATAGGACGACGGCCGACAGCAGGAAAAGCGCGACAATGCCGAGGCTCCGCATCTCGTCGGAGATTGTGACGGTGACGAAGCGCCCGACCTGCATCGTATCGGAAGCAAAGTCCTGCGCCGCCAACGACGACACCACCAGAAGTTCGCTCACGAACGGTGAAAAGGGCGGGAGTCCCACCAGGGCGCAACCGGCTGCCATCAGCGCCACGGCCGTGATGGGTTGCGCGCGGATCAGGCCACGCACGTCGTCGATCTCCAAGGTCTCGCACCGTCGATGGATGTTGCCGGCAACGAAGAAGGCGAGCGCCTTGGCCAGCGCATGATTCAAAAGGTGGAACAGCCCGCCGAACGTGCCGACCGAGCCGCCGACGCCGAACCCGATCATCGCCAGTCCCATGTGTTCGATGCTCGAATAGGCGAAGAGGCGCTTGTAGTTGTGTTGGATCAACACAAACAGGGTGGCCACGAGGAATGACAGGAGCCCGAAGGTCAGCAGGAGGTTGCCGGTAAACGTCGGCGGCAAGGCCTGATCCACCAGCGCCTTGCTGCGCAGTAACGTGTACACCGCCACCGTCTCCAACACACCGGCCAACATCGCCGCGATCGGAGCCGGCGCCTCGCTATAGGCCTCCGGCAGCCACGTATGCATCGGAACCAGCCCCACCTTCGTGCCATAGCCGACCAGCACGAAGATAAAGGCGAGCTTGAGCACGTTCGGATCCAATTGGTTCGCCACCTGCCTCAAGGCGGTGATGTTCAAGGCGGACCCGACGTCGCCCAGGACGCGGACCGACGAGTAATAGGTCAACACGACGCCGAACAGGGCGAGGGCGATACCGACTGAGCAGAGAATCAGATACTTCCAGCCCGCCTCCAGCGATTCCCGGCGACGGAAAAAGGCGATGAGAAACGTCGTGGCCAGCGTCGTCCCTTCCAGCGCCACCCACTGCACGCCCAGGCTGTTCGCCACCGTTGCCGCGACCATGGCGAAGAGAAACATGTGGAAGAGAAAAAAGAAGAGGCTCAACCGCTTCGCCGCAATCACCCCGCGAGCCACCTGGTCGTCCATGTAGGACCACATGTAGAGCGAACAAGACAGTCCAATGGTCGTAATGATGACGAGAATGAAATCCGACAACGCATCCACATACACGAGGTCCCCCAGCGTCGTGACCGATCCCTGCGCCAGGACCTGCCTGGTCAGGAGCGTTTCCGCGACGGCCAAGGCCGCCATCGTCAAGAAATTCACCAAGTGCAGGACACGCGCACGCCGGATGACCAGACTCAGCAACCCGGCCGCCACCGGCCCGGCCAGCAGCACCATCACCGGCCACATGCGGCACAACCTCCCCGTCTGTCCATCCTGTCGCCCTTCATTCCTTCAACACCGTCAGCGTACTGGTATCGATGCTATCGAACGCGTCCTGGAGCCGGTGCGTATAGATCCCCACGATCAGCCCCGCGACCAACACATCGAAGAAGACCCCCAGTTCGACGATCAGCGGCATGCCGTAGGCGGCCGCCGTCGCCCCCAGAAACACGCCGTTCTCCATGACCAGAAAACCCACCATTTGCGTCACCGCCTTCATCCGCGCGATCATGGTGAAGAATCCGATCATGATGATGGCGAGGGCAATGGCCAGGGAGTCGCGCGTCAACAGGTAGCCCAGGGGGATGATGGGCTGGGTGATGAAGAAGGCGACGATCACGAGGCCTCCGCAGATCAGCAGGCCCGCCGGCACGTTGACGTTCATCACCAACTCTCGCGAGACGTTCAGGCGTTCGATGACCCGTTTCAAAATGCGCGGCAAGATCACCACCTTGATGACGATGGTCAGGACCGCGGCCAGGTAAATGTGTGTGTGCCCGGTCAGAAAGGCCACCAGCGCCGCGGTCGCCGCAAGGAACAGGGACTGCAGCGCGAACAGGTCGACGCAGGCCGACAACCGCCGTTGCGCCACGATGGCGAAGCAGCAGAGCAACAACAGCACCGAGCACAGATCGACGAGTTGCGAGCCCAGATGGGTCGAGAGCGGCACCACTACCCCCTCAGTGTGTAAAAGAACACCAACGCCAGCAGCGACAGGATAAAGGCGGCGCCCAAGAGTTCGGGGACGCGAAACAGCCGCAGCTTGGCGAACATGGATTCAATCACCCCGATGACGACGGCCAGGGTCGAGACCTTGACCAGGTACACCGCCACCCCCAGCGCCAGCGCATCCGGGGTCAGGGTCGTCGCGATGCCCCAGGGCGCAAAGACGTTGACGATCAACGTCAGGAACACCACCAACTTGATGCCCGCCGCCCATTCCATCAGTGCCAGGTACCGGCCGGAATATTCCAACAGCATGGCTTCATGGATCATGGTCAGTTCGAGATGCGTGGCGGGATTGTCCACCGGCACGCGGCCCGTCTCCGCAAGGGTCACGATGAACAGCGCCGCCAAGGCCATGAGGTGCGGTGGAGGCACGAGCAGGCCCCCTTCCAGCGAGGCGGATTGGTGGACGATCGTACTGAGATTGGTCGAGCCGGCCGTCAGGGCGATGGCCAGGATCGACAACATCATGGCCGGCTCCGCCAGCGTCGCCACAATGGCCTCGCGGCTGCTCCCCATGCCCCCGAACGATGACCCCGCATCGAGGCCGGCCAGGATCAGGAAAAATGTGCCCAGTGCCAACAGATAGACCAGCGCGATGATGTTGCCGGCGAAATTCAACGGACTGTGCGACACAAAGACCGGCATGAGGAGGCCGGCGGCCATCGTGGAGGCAAACACGATGTAGGGGGCGGCGGGAAAGATCCAGGAAGTGGTGGAAGAGACCACGGGCTGCTTGCCGAACAGCTTCACCAAATCTGCGTAGGGCTGCAGCAACCCGGCGCCGCTGCGACACTGCAATCGTGCCTTCACCTTGCGGATCAACCCGACGATGAACGGCGCCAGGACGAGCAACGTGATCACCTGCACAACGACCAGCAACATTTGCACGATCACTTCTCCTAGACCGCCCATAACAACAACAGCACCAGCGTGACAAAAATATAGGCCAGGTAGAGATGCAGGCTTCCGGCCTGAATGACCCGCAGCCGGTCGGCGGCGGTCCACAACCACGCGACGATCGGCTGATAGAGGTAGGTTTCGAAGAGCGGCTTGATCCTGAACTCGAACCGCTGCTGCTTGATGAAGTATTTCGATTGTTCCAAGAATTCCGTTTCGAGTGTGACCGTCGGCTGATAGATCGTCCCGAAGACCCGCTTGATCGGCTGCACGAAGCCGGTCGCGCTGTATTCCATGCGCGGGGTCAGGTTCAGCCCACAGCCCCACGTCTTGACGAAGCGCGTACACAATGAATTCCCGAGGGTCCTGGCCAGCAGCAATCCTAACCCTCCGGCGGCAACCAGCAGCGCCGCTAACACCGGCGTCGAGACGCTGGAGAATTCGACGGTCATCGGCGCCACGACCCACCCGTCCATGGCCAACACTTTGGCACTGACCGCCGTGCCCGCCAGAGGCGCGGTGATGCGGTCCAACAGCGGGATGACCAGCATCGGAGCCACTCCCATCACGACCGACAGCACGGCCAGGAGTCCCATGCCGATGCGCATCGGCCACGGCACTTCCCTCGCGCGCCGGGATTCAGGACTGCGCGGCTGGGCCAAGAACGACAGGCCGAAGGCCTTCGCGAAACAGGCCAGCGCCAGCGCCCCGGTGAGCGCCAGCATGGCGGCGGCAATCGGCAACATCAGCTTCAAGAACAGCGTGGGTAACTGGACGCTCAGGAAGAGGCTTTGAAACACGAGCCACTCACTGATGAATCCATTGGTCGGGGGCAACGCCGCGATGGACACGGCCCCCAGGAGGAACCACAGGCCGGTCCAGGGCATACGTCGTAAGAGCCCACCGTAGCGCTCGATGTTTCTCGTGTGTGTGGCATAGAGGAGCGACCCCGCCCCCAAGAACAGCAGGGCTTTAAACATGGCATGGTTCATAGTGTGGTAGAGGCCGGCCAAGAGACCGAGCGCAGCCAGGTCGGGCAGGCCGTAGGTGTGGAAGATCATGCCGGCGCCGAGACCCAGAAAGATGATGCCGATGTTCTCCACACTGCTGAAGGCCAGAAGCCGTTTCAGGTCCTGCTCCACAAGGGCGTAGAGCACGCCAAGAAGCGCCGACACCGCTCCGACTCCCAAGATCGTGAACCCCCACCACCAGGGAAACTGGCCGCCCAGAAAGTCGAAATACACGCGGATTAGGGCATACACGGCGGTCTTGATCATGACGCCGGACATCAAGGCCGACACGTGCGACGGAGCGGCGGGATGCGCATAGGGCAGCCATACATGGAGAGGAATGATGCCGGCCTTCGCGCCGAACCCGATCAGGGCAGTAAAAAAGGCGACCGACCGGAGCCCTTCTGGCAGCCGCTGGTCGGGAGGCCGGAACGACTCGAAGGAGAACGACCCGGTCACCTGAAAGAAGATCAAGAACGTCAGGATGATAAAGGCCGTCCCGACATGGGTCATGACCAGGTACAAGAGCCCCGCCTGCCGCACCTCAGGCTTCTCATGCTCCGTCACGACCAACACATAGGAGAGCAGCGACATCACCTCCCAGAGGATCAAGAACCAGAACCCATTGTCGGCCAGGACGACCAGCGTCATGGAGAGGAGGAACCAGTTCAGGAGGGAGCCGAGCACCGGAAACGAGCGACGTCCGGCATAGTCGTCCACATACCCCAAGGCATAGATCGCCACGGCCAGGCCGACCAAGGAAATGATCAGGACGAAGAACGAGGCCAGCGGATCGAGCCGCAAGGCAACGGTCAGGTACGGGATGGTGGAAGAAACGGAGACACGGAACGGCTCGGCGGCATGCAAGCCGACCAGACCCAACACGACCCCGCTCACTCCGGCCACGGCGGCTCCTCCATGCGCCAGTACCGACTGGAGGTGAGGGGATCTCCGCAGGCACAGGGGGAGCACCCCCCCGCCGACATAACAGGCCAGGAGAAGGGCAAGCAGAGCGGCCATCACGACGCAACCCTGCGCTCACGGAGCATCGTGATACTCACGGATGGATCAAGAGACACGTCAGCTCTTGCATTTGTCAAAGTACGAAGAAACCAGTCGCGCTCATTTTCATGTATCACCTTCCGGCGGCAGACGCAACTGAGAGGGAAACCTTGAGCGGGGAAACGGGGGAATCGGCGCAGGTGAAGAAGATAGGATGGCGACTTAGCGCCGCTCGCCCCGCACGCACCAGAGACGGCGCATGCCCGACTTCTGGTCGGTGACGGCCTGCCCCGACAGGAAACTCTGTTGCCAGGCGACGATGTCGTCGGTCGGATGAGGCGTGGCGGTCCAGTAGATACCGGACTTGATGTTACGGAAAGGGTGGCCAGGCGGCAAGGCAGGGTCTTGTTGATCAGGATCGACCAGCGTCTTGATGTCGTCGATGCTCGGAGCGCGCCAGCCCTGTTGTCCTCCGACCGTCTTGGTCGCGCAACGGGCGATGGACCGCTCCCACGCATCGAAGATGTAGTCCGGCTCCCGCTCCCAGACTAAACCGGTCGCGCTGTCCAACACCGCCTCGTCGTTCAACGTCAACACGAACCGAGACTCGCTTTGGTCGGCCAGGAGCCAGCCCGGCGACGATACGACGATCAGCAGCAACAGGAGCAACGAGTGACGGATGGCAGGCGTCATGATCGGCAGTGTGCCCGATGTGCCGAGCCATTGCAATGGCGGCTATGTGGGAAGGACGGCCGCGGCTCTGTCACCACTCGATTCGGCGGAATTGCCGGCGAAGCAGCAGGGCGCCCCACAGCAACGCCAGGAGCATGAGCCCCCTGCCCAGGCCGTAGGCCAGCTGCGCCAAGCGATGGTCATGCTCAAGCCACCCGAGCATCGTCAGCAGATGGTTCCAATCGTGGGCATCAACCTCTTTGCCGGTGAACCCACCGAGTAGAATGAGGTCCATGGCCCGCGCATCGTTGATATAGGGCGCCAGGTCCATGAAATTCTCGGCCGTCCACCAGAGGGCGACCGACGCACCGAACGTATCGCGGGTCTTGAAGAGAAAGGTGCCCACACACACGACCGGCATGAGGATCTGGCCGAGGCTGCCGCCGAGGATCATCATGAATCGCCCGAAGGGCACAAAGAGGAGATGGCCCGCCTCATGGAACGGCAGGTTGATGAGATGCAGAAACGACTCACCGACCTCGTTGGTTTCGAGCGGCGCCCGCATGAGCCGCCACCCCCACCACGTCAGGAGCAGGAGGACCAAGACCCGGCCGCCGAAGTAGAAGGGATTCACCGACTCCTCGACGGTCAGCAGCCAAGTCATGGCCTGGTCGACCCACGTCGGCTCCTTCGGCGACACCGGTCGCCGCGCTGCCGCCAGGCGCGCTTGCACCGCCGCATACTTGGCGAAGACGGTCCCGCATCGTTCACAGTCGTCGCGGTCCGCCGCCTGCTCCCATCCGCACTGTGGGCATGGCATGGTCAACGAAGAATGAAGGGCTCCCAGGAAAAGGTCATCGCGAAGATGGCCAAGGCAATCCACCCAATCACGACCCTGGTGCGCCCCAACGGGCGCTCGGGATTCAGCACCGGCGGGTGGGCCAAACCCATCAAACCGACCAGCCCCACCCAGAGGAACCAGCCCTTCCATCCGAGCCAGCCGAACACCATGAGGATCGGCACGAGCGCGACCGCCACCGAACGTTGCCTGCTTCCCCAGAGCGCGTAGGCCACATGCCCACCGTCCAGCTGTCCGATCGGCAACAAGTTGAGCGAGGTAATGAAGAGCCCGAACCAAGCGGCGAACCCAACCGGATGCAGGATGACATCGGCCGTGGGCGGAAGGGGCCCGATGATGAGCCAGGACATGAATTGCAGCAGGAGCGGTTCGCCCAGGTGGAGTCCGTAGCCGGTTTGCACGGGAATGACCGTGGAAAGTCGCAGCCCGATCACCAGCGCGATCACCGCCACCACGAAGCCCGCGATCGGCCCGGCTACCCCGATGTCGAACAGGGCGCGGCGGTCCGTCACGGGCGCGCGCATGCGGATGATGGCGCCGAACGTGCCAACGAAGTGCGGCAAGCCCGGTACGAACAGCGGCAGGGAGGCCGGCACGCCGTGGATGCGCGAGAACAGGTAATGCCCGAATTCGTGCGTGACCAGGATCCCGAGCAGGGTGGCGGCAAACGGCAGTCCTCGCCACAGGGCGCCGGGCTCATCCAGCAAGAACGCCAAGGGCCCGACCAGCGGATTCGTGTTGGTTTGGTACGCCCCGGCCCATAACACGGTAAACACCGTGAGGACAAATAGGAGCAGCGGGAGGATCACTCGGGAAAAGAACGGTTGCGCCTCTTCATCCCATTCATCGTCTGCCTCGTCGAGGGAGGGCTCGATCAGGTCGTTCTGCAAGGGCCCCTGCTTCGACCCGTCACGGTTCATGCGGCATTCCCCATCCTGCTAGGCCGCAAAGGGATTGTGCACCAACTCTTCCCGCACGGTAGTGGAAGGGCCGTGACCCGGATGGAGCCGCGTGTCGGCCTCTAGCGTCAACACTTGCCGACGAACCGAGTCGAGGTGCGCCGCATACAGACCGGCCGGATTCGAGCGGCCGATGGACCCGGCAAATAGCGTGTCGCCTACGAAACAGAGCGGCTGCCCCGCCTGTTCGGCACGATAACAGATGCCGCCCGGCGTGTGCCCCGGCGTGGTCATGAATCGTACCGTCAAGCCGCCGACCTGCAGGCTCTCTCCGTTACGCGGCACCTGGAGTATGTCCTGGGGGGGGCGCCAGTGGAGCAGGTTGAGGTCTTCCGGCCCCAGATACACCGGCACGGGTCTGGTCCGCAGGATGCGCTCAATGCCTTCGGCATGGTCCGAATGCCCGTGCGTCAGGCAGATGGCGCGTAACGTGAGCTGCCGGCTCGTGAGCAACGCCAGCATCGCATCCGGATTGTAAGCCGTGTCAACCAGGATGGCTTCACCGCGATCATGGACGACATAGCCCTTGACCTCATATCCGCCGATCGAACCCAAGACGGTTTCGACATGGGCTGTCGACGCAGGCTGGGCCTCGGGTGTCCAGCCCTGGGCCACCTCCACCAGGGCATCCGGCTTCAAGCCAAGAGCCTTGGCGACGGATGCAACCTGTGCCGCTCCGCTAGGGGCACGCCCCCGCTCCAGCTCTGCGAGGTCCTCCTCCACAAGCCCGGCTGCCCGTGCGACCTCGGCAACCGACCGCTGCCGACCCAGCCGGGCCTTCTTGATGATGTCACTCAGTTCATCTTCAAGCGGCATGTTCTTTTAACCGCTACCTTCAGCGCTGAGCTGTTTACGCCAGGCATCCACCATGAACTGATCCACATCGACCAGGATCACGGATCGTAACGCCTGCGGAACGAACATCCTGACCTCCTGGACCATCTTCACCGCCGCATCCTGCGGCGTCACGCCACCGACCCCGGTCCCCATCCCCGGGATCGCGACCGATGCGAAGGCGTTCTCATCGGCCAGGAGTAGCGCTGCCCTCGTCGCCAGCGCGACGTTCTGAGCCGGAACCCGCAGGCCAGGCTCCGGCATTGTCGGAGCGTGGATGACTCCCTTGAACTTCGTTTGCCCGGCCGATGTCAACACCGCCCGCCCAACAGGAATCGGCGCCTGTGCCCGAGCCTGATCTTCGACCTCCTGCCCGGCCGCCCTTCTGATCACCCCTGCCACACCTCCGCCCATGATGCCATGGCTGTTGGCCGCATTCACAATGACGTCGGCCTCGGCCTCAAGAATGCTCCCCCGAACCACAAAGATTAATAGGGACAACGTTCGCTCCATATTGTCGCCCTGACGCTCACGATACTAACTCAGTCTCGCAATGATCCGGCGGTAGTCGTCTTCGGAAAAGGTCTTGAGGGTCGTGGAACGCACGTTCCCCAGCCATCATGAGGCTCCAACTGATAGATCAACAGTTGGCCACAGGACCTTCGCTGCGCGTATCGAGCGAGCACCTTTTTACACTTCCATCACTTGAAGTAGGCAGGTCGATGTGACGCTGATTGCGCGCGTCCAACGAGGGCCTTCCGAGGCCGCGCGTTGCGCGAGCAAAGAGTCACTCGACCTGCCTTCCTCTCTCAACTTTCCGGGGTCAACGTGATCTCCCCCACCTCGCCGAAGTTCGCCAACACCTTCGACAGGGTCTCGCCGGAGCCGACCGCCAGAATGCGCAGACGCTCGGGATTAAAGTGGGTCTTCGCCGCGCGTTGAATATCCTCTTTCGTCAGCTTCACGACCTTGTCGCGGATCTGCTGCAGCCAGTCTTTCGGCAAGCCGTCGTACTCCAGGTCCATCAAGCGGCTGACGATGCTGGAGGCGCTCGTGAAGGAAAAAACGAACGAGTTGACGTAGGCTTCCTTCGCCTCCTCCAACTCGGCATCCGTTACCGGCTCGTTCCGCATGCGCTCCATGTTGGCCACGAACCGGTTCACCACCTCCTGGGTCGACGACAACTTCGTCTCGGCCCGCATCAGCCACACGCCCTCGTCATACACGCTGGCCCGAAGGCCGCTGCCCACGGAATAGGCGAGGCCGCGTTTCGTGCGGACGTCGTTGAACAGCCTGCTGCGGAACGAGCTGCCGCCCAAAATGTCGTTGGCGATGGCCACCGCGACATAGTCCGGGTCGGTTTCTTTGATCGTCAAATGTCCTACGCGCAGATGCGTCTGTGAGGTCTCCTTATTCACGAACCGCACCGCGCCGCTCTTGAACTCCGCTTCCGACACAGGCGGTAGCTTCAGCTCGGGCACCGCGCCTTTGGCCCAATCACCGAACAACTCCTTGAGCAGAACCAGCATGGCTCCCTTCTCGAAATCGCCGGTCACGCCGAGGATCATGCCGTTGGGATGGACGGTCTGTCGGTGGAACGTGATCAGGTCCTCGCGGGTGATGGCTTGGATGGAACGGGTGCTGATCTCGCGAGCGCTCGGATGGTCGGCGCCGTACAACAGCTTGGCAAACTCACGGCCGACGATCGAACCGGGACTGTCCTGTCGGCGCCTGATCCCCTCCAGGGCCTGGAGCTTCGCCAGCTCCACCCGGCTGGGTTCGAACGCGGGCCGACGCAACAGGTCCGCAAAGATTTCGAGCCCGCGCTTCACATCCTTCTTCAGCACGTCGAGGGAGGCCGACCCGGATTCCTTGGCGAAGCCGATGGAAATCGTGGCCGCCAACTGTTCAAGCTCTTCATCTACCTCGTCCGGAGACAGCTTGGCCGAGCCGCCCGTGCGCATCGCAGCCCCGGTCATCCCGGCCAATCCCACTTTGTCCGCCGGATCGAGCCAGCTGCCGGTCCTGATCGTGGCGTTCACCGTCACCAGCGGCAACTCATGGTCCTCCAGCAGGTACACGACCATGCCGTTATCCAGCACAATCCGTTCTGCGTCCGGCGGATTGAACTCCACCGTGGGGAACCGCATCGTGCGGGGATCGCCGAGGCTCAGGTCCGCTGCAGCTCCCACGGCCACCTGCAGCAGCAGACAGAAGATGACCAACACAATCGACCGCCACGCCGCTGCTGTGCTCATGATCCTTCCTTTGTCCTGTACGCGCTCCACAGGCGCCCCTCTCCGAGTTCGGCCCGTCATCGCACCACCTCGCCTGCCGAAGCTATTTTCTTGTCTGCTGGTTTCTTGACGAGAACACCGACGGTCCGATTCGATTTGACGAGATATTGCGACGCCACACGCTGCACGTCGGCCGGCGTCACGGCCGCAATGCGGTCTCGCGCGGCCAACACGTACCGCCATCCGCCCGCCACCGTCTGGTAGAACGCCAGCTGTGAGGCCAGGCCGCTGTTGGAACGCAACGAGCGGACCAAATCCGCATCCAACCCATTGAGCACCCGTTCAAACTCCTTGGCGGAAATCGGTTCCGTCTTCAGCCGCTCCAGCTCTTCGTAAATCGCCGCCTCGACCTCTGCCGCCGTATGAGGCGCCAACGGGGTCGCCGCGATCACGAACAAATTCGGTCCGCGCACACCTGGGTAGTTGGTGTCGGACAACACGGAGGCGGCCACCCGTTTCTCACGCACCAGGCGCCCGTACAGGCGCGAGGTCACGCCTTCCGTCAATACGGCGTCGATCACATCGAACACGAAATCGTCGGGGTGGCCGATGGTCGGTTTGTGATACCCGATCGCCACCGCCGGTTCGGCATCGAATTCGATCTCCACCCGCCGCTCGCCACGCTGCGGCGGTTCCACCGTCACCAATTCCGGGATCGGCGGCGCGGCAGGGATCTTCCCGAAGGTCTGCTCGATCAACGCGATGACCTCCTTCGGGTTGATGTCGCCCACGATGGCTACGGTCGCGTTGTTCGGACCGTAGTAGGTCTTGAAGAAGGCCTCGGTCGCCGCAGGTGTAAGCGCCACAATATCGGACCCCCAGCCGATGGTCGGCACGCCGTATTGATGGGCTTGGAACGCGGTGGAGGTAAAGGTCTCATAGAGCAGGCCGTTCGGGCTGTCGTCCGTCCGCAACCGCCGCTCCTCCATCACCACGCCGCGTTCCTTGTAAAATTCACGCAACACGGGGTGGGCCATCCGGTCGGACTCCAAGGCCGCCCAGAGCGGCAACCGGTTGGACGGAAGACTGATCACGTATCGCGTGATGTCTTTTCCGGTCGAGGCATTCAGTCCCACCCCCCCGTGCCGTTGATAGAGCAGGGCCATCTCATTGCCCACCACGAACTCCCCGGCCTTCTCCTGCAGTTCCTTGAACCGCCGCTGGAGTTGCTGCAGGGCCTGGGACGGCACCGGCTGCTTGCCTTCGGCTTGTGCCCGGGTGGCCTCGTCCCGCTCGCGCTGGTCAAGCTCGGTCCCGACCCGAGCCAATTCATCGAGAACGGCCTGTTCCTGTTCGTAATCCGTGGTCCCGATGCTCCGCGTGCCCTTAAAGGCCATGTGTTCGTACAGGTGGGCCAAGCCGGTCTGTCCGACCTGCTCATTGACCCCGCCGACGCCGAACGTCATGTTGATGCTGACAATGGGGGCTTGATGCCGCTCCACCAGCAACACCGTCATGCCGTTCGCCAACTTATGTTCGATGACTCGGTCGGCCAAGCTGGGAGCATCCGCCTGCGCCGGGACGGTCGCCGCCACGCACCAGGCCAGGACCACGACGCCTACCATTCGCACGCGTCCGCTGCTGATCATAGGAAAAGCTCCATCAGTTCCTCCGGTCGTTCAATGAACCAATCGGGCTGACAGGCCGCCATCTTCCGGCGATTACCCATGCCGTAGCCCACCGCGCAGACGCGAATCCCCGCATTGTGCCCGCCGTTGATGTCGTTGGTGCTGTCGCCGATCAGCACGGTGCGGTCTTTGTCCACCCCCAATTGCTCCATGACGTGAAGCAACATCCCCGGTTCCGGTTTCAGGCCGAACCCGTTGTCGCCGCCGACCACATAGGCAAAGTGCTGCGGCCCAAGGCCGTTCAAAATGACGTTCGTGTATTCGATTGCCTTATTGGTGGCGACGGCCTTCGGTTTGGCCGAGAAATGCATCAGCACCTCGTTGATCCCCGGATAAAACATGGTCCGATCCAGACAATGGGCGAGGTAATGGCCTCGAAAAACCCGCAGGGCCTC
Source organism: Nitrospira sp. (assembly GCA_015709715.1). NCBI lineage: Bacteria > Pseudomonadati > Nitrospirota > Nitrospiria > Nitrospirales > Nitrospiraceae > Nitrospira > Nitrospira sp. Next base: position 2,403,863 of record CP054184.1, on the reverse strand, counting down.
GTCGTAGAGATCCTGATTGCCTTCCCCCACCGCGAGGCGCAGGAGCTTTTTCACGCCGTCGCCGACAAACCCGAAAATCTCCTCCTGTGGCCGTTCCGGCACCCCTAAATCGCGCAACGTCAGGTTGACACTGTCGGCGATATCCCATTTCGATTCGATGAGCGTGCCATCGAGGTCGAAGATGAGCAGATCGACTTCCGTTTTCTTCGTCATTCTTTCGCCTTTCGCAACGCGGCCTGCAAGACTGTCAACGACGCCTGCCTCGCGCTGTCTGTTTCTTCCAACAAGGCCTGCCGGACAAAATTCAGCATTCGTTTCTGCCCCACATGAGGCGGCACGAGCGGCTCCACGATTTTCCACCGCGCCCCCTGCACCTTGACCCGCACCCGCACTTGCTCCGTTCCCGGTTCCGGCACAAACCCTGCCGTATCCAAGTACATCACGCCCAAGACCCGAAACTCGACCGGCACCACCACCTCCAGTCGATTGACGATCTCCCATTGGCGAAAATCATCCGGCACGGTGAAGCCGCTGATCACGATGACCTTGCCCCAGGCCGGCTCCTCCTTCCACTCCACGAGACTCGCCACCGACTCGAACGAGGTCGCGTCGAGGCGCACGCCCTTGTTATCCAGGGCGAAGTACTTCTCCACGACCTTGGCGGGGGAATGGGAGATGGCATTGGTCTGCGCAACGGCCGGCATCGCCATCGACCAGAACCAGCCCAACATGAGCAGGCAGAACAGCCCTCGCGCCCCTCCTGTTCCCATACGTCAACTCACCTCGTGCAATTTCATCAGGTTGGTTCCGCCGGGCTCTCCCACCCTCGTCCCGGACAAGATCACGAGTCGTTGCCCACGCTGCACCAGCCCTTCAGCCTTCAACCGGCGCTCCGCCTCGGCCACCCGCTCGTCGGTCGTCGGGATCTGCGCCATCGTGTGGGGGACGACGCCCCAATACAGCGCCATCCGTTGCCGAATGGGGACGAAGGGGGTAAAGGCGATGATCGACGCGACGGGACGTTGTTTCGAGACCAGTCGCGCGGTAGCCCCGCGTTCACTGAAGGCGACGATGGCCGCCGCGCCGGTCACGGCCGCGGCCGATGAAGCCGACAGACAGATAGCCTCGGGGAAGGGAAGCTGCCCCGCCTCCGTCCGGGTCCCGTGCACGGCGCCGGGTTCGGTCTCCACCTCCGCCGCACGCACGATACGGTCCATCACTCGCACGGTCTCGACCGGATACTGCCCGATGGCGGTTTCGGCCGAGAGCATCACGGCGTCCGTCCCATCGAACACCGCATTGGCCACATCCGACGCCTCGGCCCTGGTCGGGCGCGTATGGCGCGTCATCGATTCGAGCATCTGGGTGGCGGTAATGACCAACCGGCGGCGCCGGTTCGCACTGGCGATGATGCGTTTCTGCAAGACCGGCACGGCCTCGGGCCCCATTTCGACGCCTAAATCCCCTCGAGCGACCATGACCCCATCGGCATGGGTCAAGATGGCCTCCAGTTCGCTCACCGCTTCGTGGCGTTCGATCTTGGCAATGATCGGCACATCTCCGCCGCAATCGGCAATCAACCGCTTGGCCGCCAGCACATCCTCGGCACCGCGCACGAATGAGAGCGCAATGTAATCGACGCCCTGCGCAACTCCGAACCGCAGATCCTCCCGATCCTTCTCGGTCAAGGTGGGGGCACTGACGGCCGTGCCCGGCAGATTCATGCCCTTGTGCGACGTCACTGTACCGCCGACCACCACCGAGCATTCCACCGCCCCTTCGACAATTCGGTCCGCCCTCAACTCCACCAGGCCGTCGTCGATCAGAATCCGCGCCCCAGGCCGCACGTCCTGAGCCATGGCATGGTAGGTGACGGGGATGTTCAATGGTCCACCGCCGGCCAGCACCGTCCTGGCGCCGAGCTGTCCGCCGGAGCGGAGCGTCATAGTTCGCAACCGCACGACTTGACCTGCCACGAGGGTGACGCCGCCGGGAATCTCTCCCACCCGGAGACGGGGGCCCTGCAGGTCCTGAATGACGGCGACCGCCACACCTTGACGCTCAGCCTGCTCGCGAACCGCCTTGATGGCGCGGCCATGCGATTCATGGGTGCCGTGGGAAAAATTCAAACGGACGGCATTCATGCCGCTCTGAATGAGTTGTTCCAAGACGGCCGGTCCATCGCTGGCGGGACCGATGGTGCAGACGATTTTCGCTTTGCGCATGATCCTGTTCTGTTGGCGGGAAAAGCTCGATCCGCCGTCCATCCTTTCGGCACTGGCGTCATTCTAACAAACGCACCTCGACGCGGCAAAAAATCCTCCTCCGCAGCCACATTGACCCCTCCAGTGTGACATGTTAGGGTCTGACCCTGTCGAAGTCATGGATCAGTGATCGCCATGTCTATTCGATTTACCGCTCGCCTCCTGTTGTTGTGGGCCGTACTCCTGCTCTCCCTGGGCGTCGCCTGGGCGGGAGCACCGAGTTTCATCCCCGCTCCGCTCTCGACCGAAGCCGCCCCTTCGATTCACGACCGCATCACGACAGACCAGGATGGGACCGACACTCACCAAACCATTCCCGCTTCCGCCCGGGCGACGTTGAAGGCGATTGAGGAGCGATATGGCGAGCCGCCGCCGGGGTACGTCGGCGGGCGTAGCTTTCAGAATCGCGAGCGCAAACTCCCTCGCGGACGCTATCGGGAATACGACGTCCATCCGAAGGTGCCGGGCAAGAATCGCGGCGCCGAGCGGATCGTCATTGAACAGCGGACCGACAAGGCGTATTACACGCACGACCATTACAACTCTTTTACTCCGATGAACTGAGGACGCATGTCACTGACCGCGCTCCAATCGATCAAGAAACCCTGGGCTCACCTGTACGTGCAGGCGGAGGGAGAGTCCCTTGAGAAAGTCCTGTCCGTTCCCGCACATTTCATCACCAAGACGATCGCCGGGAAAAAGTGCAAGACCAAGGGAGGCCTCTTGGACGAGTTCAGCCGAGTCTTCTCCTTCCCCGACTACTTCGGCCACAACTGGGATGCGTTGGAAGAATGTTTGGCTGATCTGGATTGGTTGCCGGCCAAGGGATATCTGGTGGTGGTCATCGACGCCGATCAGGTCTTGACCAAGCCCGACGAAGAGGATGATTTCGAAACCTTTGTGGAAATCCTGAGCGAGGCCGGAGAGGCCTGGAGCCTGAAGGAGTCGGACGACGCGACGGGCAATGGATTACCCTTCCATGCCGTACTGGTCGTCTCGGACCGACACAAACATGCGCGCCACAATTGGTTCGCCCCCCCTCTGGCCATGGAACGCAAGGGCGGCAAGGCAAAAAAGTCGACGCGGTAAACGAACGGTTCCCATTTCACAGGAGGTCAGCATGGGTCTCTTGGATCACGTTGGACAGGCAGCGGCGGGGATGTTGGGAAGCGGTGAGAAGAATCCCCTGCTGCAGGCCGTCATCGGCCTGTTGGGGCAAAACAGTCACATCGGCGGACTCAGCGGCTTGGTGCAAGCCTTTCAGAAGAATGGTCTGGGCGACATCGTGAACTCGTGGGTGGGCACCGGTCAGAACCTGCCCATCTCGGCTGAACAGGTCCGGCAGGGATTGGGCGGTGACCTACTGAAACAACTTGCCGCACAGACGGGGCTGAGTTCGGAGGCCGCCGGCGGCCAACTGGCCGCCCTCCTTCCCGGCCTCATCGACAAACTCACGCCGGAGGGCAAACTCCCGGATTCCAACTTGGTCGAACAGGGATTGAACCTCTTGCGGGGCACACTGGGCTAAGAGGTCGAGCGGCCTGGTCAGCAGAGGGGCAACCAACAACCCACCCGCCGATGCACCCAGCCGGTAAGCATCCAACGGAGGCGGGTCAACGGACGGACCCACCATCGGCTCGCCCTCATGGTCAGTTGCACTCCGGCGCGGAGGGAGTGAAAGTGGTCGGTGCATAACCCGTGCGTTTCGCTGGGGTCTTCCAATGGCAGCTTCTCTCGCATGAACGCCGGCTTTCCTTCTCGTAGGCACCAGGCACACAGCACTTTCACTGGAGATCCCCCCTTCGAAGCGAGCGACAGTCCGAGCGCAGGGGCGCAAGAGTCGCACCAATCACGCCCGCCGGACCATCTCGCAATGTTTTCAGCACGATACGTTGTTCCATCGTTCTGTCGGTCCGTACACAACGCGGCATTGTGACGATTCCTGCCCCTTTTAGGCCTTCCGCGTCCCTCCGCCCAGCGTTTCCTATGTCAGGACACCTGGGTAGGCATGGCCATGTCAGCGCCGGTGTCACCCTAAGGCCGGCAGCGCATTGACCGTTTTGAATTTCCCATGGTAGGGTGCGCCCCAATTCACGGCTTACGGAAAGAGGCGTATGAAGACACAACGGTCCGAACAACTCTTTGCAGAGGCGCAACAGATCATTCCCGGTGGGGTCAACAGCCCGGTGCGGGCCTTTCGTTCGGTGGGAGGGCAACCCCGTTTTATCGCCCGTGCCAAAGGCTCGCGGCTGTACGACGTGGACGAGAACAGCTACATCGACTATGTGCTGTCTTGGGGACCGATGATCTTAGGCCATGCGCCGGCCAGCGTGACGAAAGCCATTCAGCAGGCCGCCGCCAACGGTACGAGTTACGGCGCCCCGACCGAGTTGGAAATTCAGCTCGCCACGATGATTCGCGAAGCCCTCCCCTCTATGGAGTTGGTGCGGTTGGTAAGCTCAGGCACCGAAGCGGTCATGAGCGCTATCCGCGTCGCCCGCGCCTACACCAAACGCGACGGCATCCTCAAATTCGAAGGCTGTTATCACGGCCACAGCGACTATCTCCTGGCCAAGGCTGGATCAGGCCTCGCAACCCTGGGTATTCCCGATTGCCCCGGCGTCCCGGAGGACTTCACCAAGCACACCCTCACCGCGCCGTACAACGACATCCAAGCGGTCGAGCAGCTCATCAAGAAGTACTTCCGGCAGTTGGCCTGCGTCATCGTCGAACCCATCGCAGGTAACATGGGCGTGATCCCCCCCACGCCGGAATTCCTCCAGGCCTTGCGCCGATTGACCGACGCCCATGGCATGTTGCTGGTCTTCGATGAGGTCATTTCCGGTTTCCGCGTTCAGTACGGCGGGGCGCAAACCCTCTACGACATCAAACCCGACCTCACGATCCTAGGAAAGATCATCGGAGGCGGCCTGCCTGTGGGCGCCTACGGCGGCGCCAAGGACATCATGAAACTGATCGCCCCGGCCGGACCGGTCTATCAGGCGGGGACCCTGTCAGGTAATCCGCTGGCCGTGACCGCCGGGATCGAGACCTTGAAACGGCTGAAAAAGCCCGGCGTCTATGAGCAACTCGAGCAACGCTCAGCCGCGCTGGCCGATGGCATCGGCAAGGCCGCGAAAAAGGCTGGCGTGGCCCTCACTCAGACCCGCATCGCCTCCATGATGTGCGCGTTCTTTACGGCAGGACCGGTGGTGGATTGGGCGTCGGCCAAGAAGGCCGACACCAAGACCTATGGGAAATTCTTTCACCAGATGCTGGAAGACGGCGTGTACTTGGCCCCCTCCCAGTTCGAGGCGGCCTTCATGTCGCTGGCCCACACCCCACGAGACATCGAGCGCACCATCAAGGCGGCTCACAACGCGCTCAAGAACCTCTGACCCCCATTCGGGCGGACCGCATTCCGTATCGGAACCGATACGGAATGCATCCATTCCGATACAACGGCAGCCTCCCTATTCGTCGTCGTCCTCGTCGTCCATCTCCAGCGCTTCCTGCCGCTTCTGTTCTTCCATCGCATTGTGCAGGAGCATGCGGACGAACATCGAATAGAGTGAGCCCTTTTCGAGCGTCCCACCCGGGGGAATGGCGATCTTGCCCTCCTTGATCATGCGATCCATCCAGGCCTTTTGATCCGGCGCGATCAAGATCGGAATCTCGACCAGTCCCACTTTGCCAAACATATCCATGAGTTCAACCTCCGTGATCGTCGCGAGTCTACTGATCGATGCGTGAAGGACTCCTGAGTCCGGTGGGCATTTGAGCACGCGGTTTTTTGGCTTGTCAACCGCGGAACCCTCCCCAGCTGTCATGGCATGGAGACTGCTTCTTTCGCAACGAAACAAGGAGGTCGCAGTCCCATGGCTCAACGATTCGTGCCCGGCATCCGGCTCGCGCCCCTGGTCGTCCTGTGCGGATACCTGCTCCCGTCGATCACTTCCGCCTACGACCCCTCGGAAGCACCTCGCTCGACTCTGCGCACCTATACACCCGCGCCGGCCGCCCCCTCTCCCACGGACTGCCCCAGCCCCTTCCATTGCGACCATTGTTGGTCCCTTAGACAAGGCGATCAGGCGCCGCTCTCCCAGCATCAAGCGCCACGGTTCAAGAGGAGTCACCACGAACGAGGGCCGCGGCCGCACAAGAACCCCTTTGCGAAAACATCCCGAGGCCACGGGGGGCTACGCTCCCTGCCGCGTCAATTCCTCTCGATCGGCGGATTCGCCCGGAGCGTGGAGAGCTGGCAGGTGCGAACCGTGGACGGCGATACCATTCGCTACGGCACGGACCGAATTCGCATCCGAGGATATAACGCGCCGGAGTTATCGGAACCGGGAGGACGAGAGGCCGCCTTGCGACTGGGACAACTGATGCAGCAAGGAGCCATCGACATCGTACCCCATGGCCACGATGTCTACGGCCGCACGCTCGCCGACGTATACGTGAACGGCCAGAACGTGGCAGACGTGATGATGGGGGAGGGATTCGGGAGGAGGGGGTGAAAGCGCGTGGAACGCTTAGACATGTTCTTTCGTTATCATGGCTTGTGGCCAGGACTTCAGACCACTTGCCACCCATTTACTGGAGGACCGACACGATATTTCGATGATCAGGACTACTTGTCGCGCGGGTAGGCTGCAGAAGGCCTATTAATTGGGCGACGAGACGAATAGGTCCCTTCAGAACAGGAGTAAGGCATATGGTTGACATAGCGACAATCATCGCTGCGATTGGCGCCGCCACATCAGCCATTGAGTTGTTCGACAAGATGGCGGACCAAATTGAGAGGTTCATTACGAAACGGCCGACACCAGACGTTCCAAAGGAGCACAGACTCAAGATCGAGAAATCTGATGCGGATATTGTTGCAAGCTCCCATGGCCAGGTTGTCCAGCGGATCACGGCTCAGGATCTTGTGAATCTCCCGCCCAGCCAGCTCCAACACATCAAGGTTCTTGAACAGTCCATGGAGAACCATTATGCGGTGTGGTCGCAAGTCTACCCGCAACTTGCACTGATGGACAGCCCGGTCCAGAAGGCGAGAGTTGAGCAACAGCTTCGTGGAATCGTTGTCGGAATGAAAGGCGATCTTGAGGGGATTCTGTCGTTTCTGGAAAGTTGCGGAATCCACCTTGACGACCACTACATGCACATTCGCCATCTCGTCGGTCAGCAGTGAGCAAGGTCTTACAGATCCGTAGCCCAATAACGGCTTGCATCCGATCTCAAATCCCTTCGCGGTTTTCGGCGGATGAAGCCAAGCGTCGGGCAGCTCTGTGCCCCATTTTAAGTGACGCATCTGTCACACAAATTGCCCCCGCAAGGCGCTCGTGCGGGATGCTTCACCGCGTTGCGGCTCGCACCCCACAGCATAGGCGTTCGGTGACGCAAAATCTTGAAAAGCGAGTATATGCACCTTGATATTGTCCTGGTCGACTAGCTAAGCCAGACGGAATTCTCACAACCTACAAGATTCGTCGGTGTTCGTCTTGCTCTGGAGGAAATCGGAGTCGATGTGCTCGCTTCGATAACATCGCGGCTGGCGTGTTGTGGGTGAACGCCCTTGCAGAGGCTGTCAGAGCGTCCAGACTTGAGCCAGGCACCCCGTTACGTCCCCGAACCATGGGCGTTATGCCGATCAAGACTGCGTACTCGGCGAAGCCCGTGCACCGACTCCCTGGATGGATAGGCTCCCATCGCCACCTCCCGCCTCACGCTCCGACAGTGGCGGGGCGACGACCTTGCGCCGTTCGCAGTAATGAACGCCGATACCGATGTCATGCGGTACTATCCGGCACCCTGGACCAGAGAGCAGAGCGACGCATCTACCGAACGAGTCCGACAGCTGATCGAACCAGGGAGGTCCCCATGCCCAATCCCATCAAGTATCAATTCAATCTGCCGCGAAAAGGGCGTCCGTCCGGCGTAATCCTGAACGAAGTCTGGTACCCCGGCATCCAGGCCTATTGGGAAACCAGCACGTCGAGCCGCATCTTCGATGCGATCTTAGGCATCAAAGCAGTGGTGGTTCACGCCACCGCCGGCTCCAGTTCAGCAGGAGCCGTCTCGGTGATGAAGGAGGGCAAGGCCTCGTTCCAATGGCTGGTGCCCGATGAAGACGAGCCGCAACATGGACAGCTCGTCTGGGCCTGCGCCCCGGAGGCCCGAGCCGCATGGCATGTGCGCAACGCGTGTTGCCACCCCGACGTCAATGGCGGGGTCGACCGTGTGAACCATTGGTCGCTCGGCATCGAGGTCGTGAACAGTCAACTCAGCCGAGACGCCTTTTCCGAGTGGCAGGTCCGCGCGACCGCGCAGCTCGTGCGGTACTGCTGGGCCAAGTACCCCAACCTGAAGCATGTGGTCTCCCACGCCAAGCTCGATCCGACGCGGCGTAGCGACCCGGGCCCGGAGTTTCCATGGGCTCGGCTGAAAAAGTTGGTGTTGGCGAAGGATGCGGAGGACGGCATACCGCGCGTCGCGGCGGAGGCGGCACCGGCTTCATCCATCGGGCCGGAGACGGACCGCAAGGGCTGCTGCCAAGGCTGAGACGGCAGCGGATCGTCGGCCTACTGTGTCACGCCCGGAATCTGCCCGTAGAGCGTGAAGCAGGTGCAGTCCAGCCCGCGATCCACCGGTTGTATCAAGCGACAGGTCCCAACCTGCGTCGTACAGGTGGCGGCCTGAGGTGCCCATCCTCCAGGCGAGTGGGCCTGGGCAGCGTTCGCCGCCGTCACCGGGGTCGTTTGAGCACCGCCTTGCCGGGATTTTGCAAATTCGCTCTGGAGCGCCTGTGACATGGCCTGAATCGCTTCATCCTGTAGCTTGTAGGTGGTGCAGAGGCTGTTGATTTCGTCCACGGCAAATCCCTTCTCCTTCATCCCAATCATGTCCTGACTGCTGCATGTGTGCTGGGCGACGCAGCCGGTGACGAGAACCATCATGCCGATCGCGCCTAGCATGGTATAGCGGCGTTTCATGGCTGATCCTCCTTTCGCAACGTTTCTCCTGGAGTCTCATCCTGGAGAGGAGCAAGGAGCAAGCCAGAGGCACCGGTTTGCACGTATTGACCCGAAGCTCTTGAAAGGAGAGGCCCCTCAACTATTCCGTGGAATTGGCCGGCTGAACTTGGCAGGATGGTCTCCTATGGAGCGTCGCGTCGTCGCAGGTTGCAACCGTCGCCATCACTGGCGCGGCATCATGCATTCGGCAGCGGTTCTGCTTCTGTGCGCCGGCTGTGCCATCGAGCAGGAGATTTCCCGCACTCCCCGCACGGCCGTCGAGCAACTGTTGCTGACGAAGGCGGTGGATCGCGCGCTCACCAACTTGACCCTCACCCTGCCGGCCCAGGCTGAGGTCTATCTGGAAGCGAGCGGGTTCTACATCGATCGCGCGCGGCTGAACATGCGCGACCAGACCAGCGGCGTCGTGCAGGACCCGGCGGTGGATTTTCTCCTCGTCAAGGACACGGTCGCCGTCGCGCTCGGGCAAATGGGGTACCGGATCAAGCACCGGGAAGATCGCCCTCCCTACGTAGTCAAGATTGCCATCGAGGCGCTGGGCACGATGCAGGGGCTGACCTTCATCGGCATGCCGCCCATTCAAAGCGTCATCGTGCCCTTCGCATTGCCGGAATTGACGCTCTATAAATTGCAGTCGCAAAGCGGCTATGCGCGCTTCCACCTGGACGTGTTCGACAACCACACCGGCGAATACAAGGGATCTTCGGCCACGATCATCGGCCGCACGCGCTACGATCAATACACAGCGCTCTTTTACCTCACCTGGGTACGGACCGACCTGACAGCCCCGCCGTAACGCCCGTTTCCCGGCTTCATCTTCCCTCTACGCCGCCTCTGGGTCCGCTCCCCCTGCAAAACTTTGCGCTTTGCTTGGCAAGATGCATCGCTTCCTCAATACTGATCCAACCGGCGTACGCCGCCCCGCGCAGATCGGCACGCGCGAGGCGATCTCACCCCTCATCGGAGTTCGGGTATGACTCGTCGTTGGACCGCGCCCCTGATCGGATTGGGGCTGACCCTCGCCTCACTCCTGGCGTTGGAAGGCCTGTCTCGGGTCGTCTTCTCCGTGCGGGCCGACCTCTCGTCGACACCGACCGACTGGTATCAATATGCGGCGGACCTGGGATGGGAACGCCGCCCCCATTTCAACGGGTTGGTCGCAGGAGAGTTGCGGCATCGGGATTCGTCGCAGTACCTTCGCGAGTTCGACGCCCACGGCTTCTTCACCATCGATACCGCGCAAGTCCGGGATACGGCCCACAAGCGCATCTTGGCGATCGGCGACTCCAACACTTTCGGGTGGGGCGTGCCGACCAGCCAAGCCTTTCCCGAAGTGCTGGATGCGCTGCGTTCCGATGCGGATGTGATCAACCTGGGCGTCAGCGGCTACTCGTCTTTTCAGGGTTATGCCTCCCTGCGCAAATATTTTGATGCCGTCCACCCGGATATGGTGATTGCCTCCTTCAGCTTCAACGATCGGCGTGTGGTGCCGTCCGCGGAAGCGGCGGACAGTCGAGAGAAGTTCGAACGTGAGGCACTGCTCCATCGCACCGACGTCGTGCGCGAAAAGATCTATCTCTACCGCTTGATCCAGCGCCTACTGGTCAAGGCCGGGCTCCTGAAAGGCGACGGAGACGGTGGCCTGGCGGTGGACGCGCGCACGGCGCCCACGCGTGTCTCGCCCGAGCACTATCGCGCCAACCTGGAGGGAATCGCGCGGTTCTGTCGGGAGCGCGAGGTCCCCCTGCTATTCATCACCTTTCAAGACAATCCGGCGCACGCCGAGCACCTGCGCGCCGGACTCGCGCACTTGGCGCAAGGGCGCAACGAGCAGGCCGAGGCTGAGTTACGCATTGCCGTCAACATGGACAATTGGTTTTCCGACCTGGCCAGAAAATACCTGGCCGGCTTACTTGAACGGCAGGGGGCCGCGGGCGAGGCGACGCGCATGGCGATGCTCACGCTTCCCCCGTGGAAATTGACGCACGGCGGACGACCGTTACGACTCGACAGCGAGTACAACGACATCGTGCGGGCCGTGGCGCGCGAGTACGGCGCCGTCGTCGTCGAAGCGGGACAGGTGCTGGCACAAGACCCCAGTCTCTATCTGGACCTCGCCCATCCGGATGAACGCGGTCACCGCATCGTCGCCGAACTGGTGAGTCGAGAACTCGACGGCCTCTTGAGCAAGTCCCAGCTGACGGTTCGTTCCCCTTCCATTCCGCCTGGATCTTGACCGGCCCGGTTCCGACCACCGGCCCCTCCGATAGAGCGGGCGGCGTCAGTCTCCATCGCTCTCTCCGCACTTCGACGAGACATTCCCGGAAGAGCCGAAGGAAGCCTCGCCTCTGCAGATGGCAGGAAGGCTTATGTCCCTGTATCTCTTTGGGTAAAGCACGCATTTTCGTTTAGATACACCCTTGTCTCGTGGTCTCCCGCCCCAAGCAATCCTTCCATTCGTATCGCGGCATCAAATAAGCGAAGCCCCCTGCTCCATCTTTTGAGTACCGGTTTTGCTTCCTCCCTGAAGCGTCGTCACCCACATTGACGGTTCACTTCATCGATCGGAAAGGGAGGTGTTCGTATGTCGAAACACAATGAAAGCAAGTCCGAATCTGAAAAGCCGGCCGATAGCGGCGGCTCAAAGCCTGGATGTGGCTGCAGCGGTGAGGGAGGCACGGGAGAATCCGCGCGTTCACCACACGCTCCGGTGAGCAGCGAAGGCGGCGGCGAAGGCAGCGCAGGGGAAGCCGCCATCGTCGTCGATCAAGTCGCTGAGAGCTTCGACGGGGCCGCGCTTGGCGGAGAACTGGAGAGTTTGTCGGGATTTGATCCTCAGCGTGCGCTGGGCGAAGGAATGCCCAAGGAAATCCTGACCGACGAGCTGCTGGAGCTTGGCGAGTGTCGACCAGAGGGATTTGTTCCTGAAACCGTGTGCGGCAGAGACGATCGTGTCGAGGTGACAAACACGACCATCGTGCCATGGCGGTGGATTTGCAAGCTCATTATCACGTTTCCAAATGGTGCGAGCGGTGGCTGCACCGGTTGGTTCATCGGGCCCAAAGCGGTCATGACGGCCGGCCATTGCGTGTATTCACGGGCCAACGGTGGGTGGGCGCGTCAGATCGAAGTCATTCCCGGCATGAGAGGGGCCATTCGTCCGTACGGATCCATGATCGGAACGTCCTTCCGAAGCGTCACTGGCTGGACACAAAACAGCGACCCCAACTACGATTATGGATGCATCATCCTGCCGAGTCCCAATCTTGGCAATCAACTGGGCTACTTCGGATTTGCGGCGTTGACCGATGCCTCTCTACAGAATCTCCTGGTAAACAATTCGGGGTATCCCGGCGACAAACCATTCGGCACCCAATGGTACAACGCGGGACGCGTGACCAATGTCACGGCTCGCAAGATCTATTACATGCTTGATACCTACGGTGGCCAAAGCGGCAGTCCGACATGGCGCTTTCAGAACGGTCAGCGCCATGCCGTCGGTATCCACGCCTATGGTGGCTGCCCCAACAGTTCGACTCGAATCGTTACGGCAGTGTTCAACAACATGATGAGCTGGCGGAACAGCTGATTCCATGCCGGTGACCGTGGGCGGGCAACCGAAGGGGTTGTCCGCCTCGGTTGGGATACACCATCTCGATGGAAACCACGATCATTCACATAATGGAAAGCTGGCCACTGCAATTAGTGTTGCAGAGTGACTCCGTGAGAGAAGACGTGGTGCTGGATGAGAATGTGCGCATATATCGAGCCGGAGTCCTCGTCGACCCGGGCGTGCTCCGACCGGGTCAGCGTGTTCGCGTGCTTCGGCGGGCGCCCGACAGCGATACGACCGTGACGGAACTCGAGATCATCCCATGAAGAGGGGATGACAATGGCGGCTCCTACTCACTATTGCTCGCAGCCTGAATCCGGCGCGCAGAACGATGGTTGCGAGGCGACGTTCGACTCGCTGATCGCTCCTTGAGCCGAAGCCGTCGCACCACGACAAACTCATCGCATCAATTCATGATTTGAGGGAGAACGATCATGGCTGAGAAGACTCCCAGAAAAGATGAGCCGAAAAGACGGGTCGAGCAACAAGGATTCCAGGACCCTCCGTCGCCGAAGCCGCCGCAGGACACTGAGCACGAGTATGAGGAGGCGACGACAGAGCAATTTGAGGAACCCACACCGGACAACGCCGAAGAGGCCGCAGCGGCAGAGACAAGGGCGGCGGTCCTGGGAGTGGATGCTCAACTTCTGGACATCAAACATCAAGTAGAGGAGCAGTTGAAGGCCGCCTCCATGAGAACCAGGGCACTGGCCGAGGATACGTACACCGGAATGAACAATATCGTGGGCGTGGGGATCGCGCTGGGCGCATCCGATTACGGCCAGGCCGACGGCATGAGTATGAGCCTAGAGCCAGGAATGCCCTGCCTGCAAATCTATGTCGTTGAATCGACATCGGCGGACGTGATGAAGTCGGTGATGGTAGAGTCGATGGGAATTTCAGTCCTGAGCGGAGACGATGTTCCGTTGTCCATCGTCCGTACCGGATTCATCGATGCACAACCGCACCGCTTCAGGATGAGACCGGCCCCGGGAGGGATTTCGGCCGGCCATTTTCGGATCACCGCCGGCACATTGGGGTGCTTGGCGACCGGACTGAGTGCGCCCCGCAACTCGCGCCTGATGATCTTGAGCAATAACCATGTACTGGCCAATTCAAACAATGCCGCATACGGTGATTGCATTTGCCAGCCGGGCCCCTACGACGGTGGAGCGTGCCCGAAAGATCAAATCGCTATTTTGGAACGATTTGTTCCCATCAACTTCAGCGGCGGGACCGTCAATTACGTAGATGCTGCGACCGGTTGGGCTTGGCCGGATCGGGTCCGCAAGGAATTGGTCTATCTCCAACAGGGCCAGCCGCGCTTCTTTACCGTCAGCAGCGCGCCCGTGGCCGCTCAACTTGGGATGCTGGTCGGCAAGTCCGGACGGACCACTCAGATCACCACCGGACGTATCATGTCGGTGGGCGTCAGCGTAAACGTCGGTTACGGCGGCGGCCGAGTAGCCCATTTTCGCGACCAGATCGGCATCAAGGGACTGTCCGGAGATTTCAGCGCGGGCGGGGACTCGGGTTCGCTCATCTGGACGTGGGACGGTCGTCGTAGTCCGGTCGGCCTGCTCTTCGCCGGAGGCGGCGGCTGGACCTTTGCGAATCGAATCACCCACGTGCTCTCCGCCCTTGCTATCAGACTGTACACCTAACGGCGACCGTAGGATCGCGAGGGGCACGAATGAAACGTGCCCCTCCTTCCACCTCTTCCTGGCAGACTGCTTTGCAGCACGTCGTCTTGGAGAGTACAATCGTATCCGAGGCCCTCTGCCCAAGGAGAAACTATGGACGAGCACGCGCACGAAGAGGCAGCCATGCCCTACGCACCCAGCGAGCGCGACGTACCGCAAAGTACGATAGAACGAGTCTTGGAAACGAACCGTCGTCGGCTCATGAGCATCGCCGGCGTGGAAATGGTGGGAATAGGACAAGGCCTCCTAGGCGACCCCGTAATCGTGATCGGTGTTCACGATGCAACCGTGACGAAGCAGCTTCCGACGACAATCGAAGGAGTCAAGGTTCAAGTGGAAGTCACCGGCCCCATCGATGCCCTCACGCGAAGCAGCGGGCCTCAGTCTCGTCCATAGGGTTCCGTAGGGCAGCCTCGTGGCTGGGCAGCAGCAAGGCCTCTCCCCACCGTCGGTCCCTCGCTCAGTTCGTATCCGTTGCGATACACAAGCGGTATCACTTCCGATACGTCTCCCCTACATCGAAACGGCCGGGGTGAATTGCCCGTATTTTAACGCGAACAAATCCACTCCCTTCCCCCACTCCCTCTCGCGGCATCCAGATTGCTTTCTTCCTCACGAAGCATTTCACCTACTCTCAAGACGCGGCTCACCAGCAGGAGTGACCTATGCAGATTGATCAGAGAACCCATTCGTCTGAGTGCCAGACTTTCTGCTCCATCATTCCACCTTATGTCTTCGATCAGCTGGCCAAGTCGGACGACAGCAAGGTTCGGCAGCTGGCGATCGACGCCATCGCTGCGGGGTCCGCTGCGCGCGCTGTCCGGTCTACCTTGGCCATGATGGCGGGGTGGGCCGCAGTCCCCTCACCATCCGCGAAATGCCATCGGTTGGTCTACGATGTGAAGCACGGCAACTTCAACGATCTCCCCGGCACACTCATGCGGGAGGAAAGGGACCCGCGGAGCGACGATCCGGCGGTGAACGAGGCCTACACCCATTCGGGAACCACCTACAATTTTTACAAGAAAGTATTTCAGCGGAACTCGCTGGACGATCGTGGCATGAGTCTCATTTCCAGTGTCCACCTGGGACGCAATCTCAATAACGCTTTCTGGACCGGCGAACAGATGTGTTATGGCGACGGAGACGGTCGAATCTTCATCCGATTCACCAAATCGTTGGACGTCGTCGGACATGAACTCTCACACGGTATCATTTCACACACCTGCAACCTGGTCTATTCGAACGAACCGGGTGCTCTCAATGAACACTTCGCCGACGTGTTCGGCAGCCTGGTGAAGCAGTGGCGCCGGCGGCAGTCGGTCAAGAGCGCCGACTGGCTGATCGGGAATGACATCATGGGTCCGGCGACTACCGCCAAATCTCTTCGCACTTTCAAAGCCGAAAAGGCTTACGAGAATGATCCTTTGCTGGGAACCGATCCCCAACCCAAACACCTCAGGAACAAGTACAATGGCTCGAGCGACAATGGCGGTGTACATATCAATTCCGGCATCCCCAATCACGCATTCTACCTGGTCGCGACCGAGATCGGCGGAAAGGCCTGGGAGCGTGCCGGCCAAATCTGGTACAAGACATTATTGAAACTGACCTCCACCAGCCAGTTTCACGATATGGTCGAGAGCTCGACAGAAACGGCATCCACCCTGTATGGCGCCGGCAGCGCCGAATACAAGGCCGTGGTGAAAGCCTGGAAAGCCGTAGGATTCTGACGTTATGAAAGTGCGCTTCCGTCAAACGGGAGGATTTGGAGGTCTCGTCCTCGGATGCGACCTGGATACCGCCACACTGTCACCAAGCGAGGGGCTCCGGTTGACCCATTTGGTAGAACAAGCCAAACTCCAGGAGATCGGAGTACGGAAAACAGAACGGGGTCGCGACCTGACCAGCTATGAGGTGGTCGTCGAAGAGGCCGGGCAGATTCTGCGCGCGGTGGTGGATGACATGAGCATGGTGCCTCAGCTCGATCCGCTGTTGGCATTTCTCCGCAGCCGAGCCAAGGCGGTCCCTCTGGACACCTAGCCCGCACCATTCACGAGTGCAGCAGGGACAGCGCCGCAATCATGGCTCTATTTCTTTTTCTTATCTTTTGGATTCTCCGAGAAGAGCAGCCAGGCGAGGACGACGAAGCCGATTGCCACGCCGGTGATGGCCAACCATGTACCGAGTTTCTCCATTAGCCCCTCGTCTGTGGAGGTCCTTGTAACGTAGCCAGAGTCGATTTGTCGAGCCGCTTCACCTTCAACTGATCGTCCACCGTCACCAACTTGGCCGCGCCCTCGACCACCAGGCGACCACTCTGTCGTTCGCGCACGACATGGGCAAAGGTAAAAGAAGCTTGGCTGACCGGTCCCAGCGTGGTTTCCACAATCAGGGTCTCGCCATACCGGGCCGGGGAGCGATAGTCCACCTCCGCATGCACGACCACGAACTGCGTCCCTTGATCCCGTAGCCCCGAGACCGAGAGGCCGCGCTCTTCCAGATACTGCGTCCGCGCCCGTTCGAAATACTTCAGATAATTGGCGTAATACACCACTCCGCCGCAGTCGGTGTCCTCGTAGTAGATGCGCACATCCATCGCGCGGTGCGGCTATCGGCGCCTAGAGAGCGAGCACCGGGAACTTGGGCAACGCGTTGTCGGTGACGCCGCTGAGTTTCATGACGATCTCGGCCAGCTGCTGCACCCGCTCGGCCTTGATCGCCTCAAACCCATGGCCG
Source organism: Nitrospira sp. (assembly GCA_015709715.1). Taxonomy (NCBI): domain Bacteria; kingdom Pseudomonadati; phylum Nitrospirota; class Nitrospiria; order Nitrospirales; family Nitrospiraceae; genus Nitrospira; species Nitrospira sp. The sequence continues at coordinate 2,386,504 of CP054184.1, read as the reverse complement.
AGCACCGCGTGGTTAGCGGCATCGATCAGCGGCTTCATCTTGGGCCACTCACGAAGAAACGCCTGGCCCGTCTGATCACCCAATCCGGCCAGTACGCGGAATTGTCCCTGCCAGGGCAGCTTGTATTTCCCATCGACATCGTCCAGGCAACAGGTGCGACAGGTGTCGCGGAGGTCCGCCGGCAGCTGGTCCGGCTGCACATCCCACGTTTTGATTTTGTGTTGTTTGAATAGCTGTCGTTGGGCGACGGCTTCCAGCGCCCGCACGAGCGTCGCCATCGCTCGCTCGGGATCGTGGTCCACCTGCGCGCGGCGATGCGCATGGGCCAGCAAATCCAGGACGACTCCGTCCTTCACCTCGGCCGGATCCAGCACGAGTTTTTCTAAAAATCCGCTGTTCGCCTTGATGGCGGGAAGCAGCGCTTTCAAGCCCGGTGGTCCCCCCCAAAGCGAGGCCATGTCGAGCGCCTTAAAAGAAGTCTTGAGTTTCTCCCAGGCCTGTCGATAGTGAAACTGTTCCCACAATCCATACCCCAATGCCAAATCGCCGAGTGCGCGATAGAGCGGCTTCTGGCCGCCGCTAACCCTGGCTTCGAGCGTATGAAACAGGATCGCCGCCGACTTGAATGAGCCATGGTTGAAAGCCTCGCAGGCCTCGCGCCGCACGACGACTGCCGCGTCATCCCATGGGTTCCCTTGCACCCAGCGTTTGCCGATGCCATCGATGACGATGGGCTCCGATTCCTCCGTCCCCTGCGCATCGACCAGGCTGATGACGCGCGAGGTCCAGGGCTGGCTCGCAGAGGCCAAGGCGGCAGCCATGGCAGCCGTAGCCCCGGTCAAATCGACAACGACCTCGCCCATCCGGACGTCCCAGGTTTGAAAGAGATCGTGAAGAGACCGCGACAGGGCCTGGTGACAGGCAATGACGTCGCTCGGATCGGGCGTGACGACCCAATCCCACCGCTTCGGCATCTGCCGCACCAAGGGTTGCACGGCCGCCTCCACCTGCGCCTTGGCCGACTCCGGGACGAAGAAGCACAGCAGCTCCGGTTGTAGCCGGTTGATCACATAGGCCGCCGGCGCCGATGCGTCGGTGAAGGCGAGGACGAGGGCTTTGACGGGGCTGTCTGGCGCCATGACCGCCGGACTATACCACCACCTTCCGGCTGCTTCAACGAACGAGCCATCTTGCACAGTTCTTGACCCTCTACGGGAAGCCGCTTAGACTTTCGCCAGCGGGGACGTGCGATCGACAAACCGTCCCGCTCGAGGAGCCGCAATGAGCTGGTGGCTGTGGGCGTTGTTGGGACTCGCTCTGCTGGGCGGCGAGGTCGTCACGCCGGGCGGATTCTATATGCTGTTCTTCGGCATCGGCGCGCTGGCCGTCGGCCTGCTGGTCGGGCTGGGCTTCGTCGCGCCGGACTGGATGTCGTGGCTGTTGTTCTCGGTCATCTCCGTGGCCTCGCTGCTCCTTCTCCGGCCGTCGCTCCGCCGCCTCATGTCGAACACCTCGGGCGGCCTCTCCCCTATGGATACGATGGTCGGTGAAACGGCGCTGGCCCTTGAGGACCTGGCGCCCGGCAGCCTGGGGAAGGCCGAATGTCGGGGCAGCGTCTGGAACGCACGGAACGGCGGCGACGGACCGCTGCGCAACGGGCAGCGCGTCCGCGTCGACCGGGTGGACGGAATCACCCTGTGGATCAAACCTGAGTGAGGGCGGATCATCATGGAGGAGAGCGGCATGCCGGGCGGACTCTGGGTCTTCGTATTTCTCGCAGGCTTGGTCCTGTTGGTGATTTCGAAAACGGCGCGGGTCGTGCCGCAGCAAAGCGCCTATGTGGTCGAACGCTTGGGTCGCTACTCACGGACACTCGGCGCGGGCTTTCACATCCTGCTCCCGTTTCTCGACAGCGTGCAATATAAACATTCGCTGAAAGAAACGGCCATCGACATTCCGGAGCAGATCTGCATTACGCGGGACAACGTCCAGGTCGGCGTCGACGGGATCCTATATTCGAAGGTGTTGGACCCGCAGCGAGCCTCCTACGGCATCAGCGATTACCGGTTCGCCATCACCCAATTGGCTCAGACCGCGCTCCGCAGCGAAATCGGCAAGATCGAACTCGACCGCACCTTCGAGGAACGGACCAATATCAACAGTCAGGTGGTCGCGGAGTTGGACAAGGCTACGGAACCCTGGGGCGTCAAAGTCCTGCGTTATGAGATCAAGAACATCACCCCGCCGAAAGACGTGCTTAACGCGATGGAAAAACAGATGCGCGCAGAACGGGAGAAGCGCGCGGTGATTCTCACTTCCGAAGGCGAACGCGACGCCGCCATCAACCAGGCGGAGGGCGAAAAGCAACAGGTCATCAAGGCCTCGGAGGCCAAGAAGCAGCAGCAGATCAACGAAGCCGAAGGGGCCGCCGCGGCCATCATGGCCATTGCCACCGCCACCGCCGAGGGGCTCCGGAAGGTCGCCGAGGCTACCCAGGTTCCCGGCGGCTACGAAGCGGTGCAGTTGCGAGTGGCAGAGCAGTACATCGGCAAGTTCGGCGAACTGGCCAAGAGCAGCAATACCCTCGTGCTCCCCGCCAATCTGTCGGACGTGGGGTCCATGCTGACGCTGGCCATGAACATGATCGGGAAACAACCCTCGCCTCCTCCTCCAGTCAGTAAGTGACTTCTTCCGGCTAGCCGGTTCAACAGACCCCGAATGGGCGACAGGCACATCCCCACGATTTCGCGAAGGCAACGCAAAAACCTCCGGACGTTCCCTTCGTCCAAGCAATACTCATAGTCTCTAGACCGATAAGCTTCCCCTCTGCTTTCCTCCCAGCATGAAGCCTCTCCAACAGCGCCTCGGCATGCGAGTTCGACAGCTGCGACTCAAGAAAGGTTGGACGCAAGAGCAACTTGCCGAGCGAGCCGGGCATCATTGGACCTACATTGGCGGCATCGAGCGAGGAGAACGGAATATCACCTTGGCCGTTATTGCAGATATTGCTCAAGCACTTGGTGTCGCTATTCGTGACTTATTTCCGAAGGATGGGAACCATGCGAACCCATCCACTGGAGCACGACTTGAACGCGGATGCATCAGACATTCTATCTGCTATTCAGAAAGGGTTTCGCACGATAATCGATGTCAAAGGCAAGCTCGCCGAGTACTTCCTGCTAAAGGAGATCCAGCGACTAAAAAGGAAGGGGCTTGTGGCAGAGTTTGTTTGGACGGATAAGGACGGACAACCAGATTTCTTGGTGGAGTGCCAAGGGCATCCCCTGAAGATCGAATGCAAGAATATACGGAGCAGGCAACTTTTTCGTTCCCCTCCCAGTTACAGAATCGAGCTGCAGAAAACACGCAATTCAAAGGATGGAACGAATACGCGAGGATCGACGAAATGAATTTGATATCCTTGCCGCGTGCCTTTTTAATCATACGAAGCACTGGGAATACCTATTCGTTTGCACCGCAAAACTGGAAGTCAGGCCAAACGAAATAGAGTGCTTGAAAATAATGCACCCCGTGCCATTCACAGCAACACCCCCCTGGCATTCCTCTCTAGAAGCAGCTATAAACGAATGCTTGCGCCGGAAATCCTCTGGGGCTCGGCCGAGATGAAATTTCCATTCACGCCATTCTATAGCACCTCTTTGGGCCATGCCTACCTTGGCGACTCTCTCTCCCTAATGCGAAAGCTTCCCTCTGAGAGCGTAAATTTAATTCTTACGTCTCCTCTATACGCACTCCACTTCAAGAAAGAGTATGGCAATAAGTCCCAGGCAGAATATGTGGCATGGTTCATGGGTTTTGCAGAAGAATTCTTTAGGCTTCTGAGGCCAGACGGGAGCCTAGTCATCGACTTAGGGGGTAGTTGGCAACAAGGACGCCCTACTCGCTCGCTCTACCATTTCGAACTGCTTATCGCTTTGTGTAAAGAAACCGGTTTTCACCTTGCTCAGGAGTTTTATTGGCACAACCCCGCTAAGTTACCATCACCTGCTGAGTGGGTCACTGTCCGCAAAATCCGAGTAAAGGTGAGATGGCTCCGCTTCTTTGGACAGAATCTTTCAGTTCCTAAGTGGTGCCGGGCGGTGTACGCCTACGCGGCCGTAGGCCGTGCAGGCACGCTCTCCCAGTACACGCGATCGGGCGTGCGTCCGTCAAGCGCGCGATGCGGCCTGAGCTGATTATAGAAGGTCAGATACCGTACCATCCCGTCCTGGGCGTCTCGGACGGTCTCGTACGCGTGCAGATAGACCTCTTCGTATTTGAGGCTCCGCCACAGCCGTTCGACAAACACATTGTCCCGCCACCGTCCCGTCCCATCCATACTGATCTGGATACCCTGGTCTTTGAGAAACCCGGTGAATTCCTGGCTGGTGAACTGGCAGCCTTGATCCGTGTGTCAGCACCGATGATAGAAGTCTCCTGAACACCGATCTAGGGAACGTCTGATTAATTCGCGTTTCCACGAAGCAATCTGTTTCTCGGTGGATCAAGACGGGCCATCAGCTGGGAACCCGCTGGTCCGAGAGCGCCTTTCTCGGATTCCTCCGCCGTCAGGCGGCCCGCGCCCCGTTCGCACCCCCGTCCGCTAGGCTGCCGCCAGCAAGTGCCGGCGTGCTACATACAGATTCGCCAAGCCGCAACTGATAGACAACCAGTGCGCATTCTTCGCGAGCCCCCGGTACCGCACTTTGGCCCACCCGAAGATCCGCTTGATCACCAAGAACACATGCTCGACTTTGGCACGAACCTTCGACTTCGTCCGATTGCGGGCCCGCTCCGTCTCGCTCAAGGGCCGATGGCGATGGGCTTTCGTCTGGACGAAGCTCTTGGCATGGGGAGCATGGTGCTGAATCATGTCGCGTTGCCCGCTATAGGCGGCATCGCCCCATACTCGTGTCTCCTGTCCATGCAGCAACTCCGGCAACACCTGGCTGTCATGGACATTCGCCGCCGTGGCCGCCACTGAGTGAACCAGCTTCGTCCGGCTGTCCACTCCAATATGCGCCTTCATGCCGAAATACCACTGGTTCCCCTTCTTGGTCTGATGCATCTCCGGATCTCGCTCTTTCTGGCGATTCTTCGTCGAACTGGGCGCATTGATGATCGTGGCATCCACGATCGTGCCCCGGCTGACCTTCAGCCCGTGGGCAGCCAGATACGCGCCGATCCGCGCAAAGAGCTGTGCGCCCAAGTGGTGGGCTTCCAGCAGATGCCGAAACTTACAGATGGTGGTTTCATCCGGTACGGGCTCGCGGCCCAGATCAATCCCCACGAACTGCCGCATGGCGTGTGAGTCGTACAGCGCTTCCTCCACCGCCGGGTCCGACAGGTTAAACCACTGTTGCAGACAATGGAGGCGCAACATGCGTTCGACACCCACGGGCGGACGCCCTGGGCCCTCGGCCTTGGGGTAGACCGGCTCGATCGCCGCTACCAATTCCGCCCATGGAACAACCTGGTTCATCTCGTTGAGAAACTGCTCCCGGCGGGTGGGCTTGCGATACTGTTCAAACGAGACTTCGGCAAACGTCTGTTGCTGCATGGGGCACGCCTCCAGTTCAGTGCTGCGCTACCCTTAGCACATCATGCAAAGAGAATAAATCAGACCTTCCCTAGGAAGTCCCCTCAACAGCGATGACAATGTCCCTCCTGGACACACCAGCACAGGAGGAGGGACGGATGCTGAGAAAGGAGGACGTTATCGTGATACAAGCACTCATTCGACAGGGAGTCTACCTCTGCGATATTGCACGGCAGCTCGGCGTGCATCCAAAGACGATTCGGCGGGCGCTCGGGCGAGGCAAGGCGCCCGAAGGGCGCCGGGGCCGGCGGCGTAGTCAGCTGGATCCGTACCGGGCCGACATCGATCGCCTCCTGACTGCCGGGGTCTGGAACGCCGTGGTGATCTTCCGCGAATTACAGGCGAAGGGGTATACCGGGCAGGTCTCGATCCTGCGGGACTACATCCGGCCCAAGCGGACGCTCCGCCCCAGCCGCGCGACCGTGCGGTTTGAAACCGAGCCGGGGCACCAGCTCCAGAGTGACTGGGCGACCATCCAGCCGGAGATTGCCGGACGGACGACGACCGTCGCCTTTATCGTCAACACGCTGGGCTTCTCCCGGCGCGTGCATTTCTGGTGCAGCGACTCAACCGATGCCGAACATACCTACGAGGGGCTGATTCGCGCCTTCGAATGGTTTGGCGGCGTCCCGCGAGAAGTCCTGGTCGATACCCAGAAGGCGGCCGTGCTGGAGCATCCGCGGAGCGGCGTGGTGCAGTTCCATCCGCGCTTCCTCGATCTGGCAGGGCACTACGGCTTCGTCCCGAAAGCGTGTCGTCCAGCCCGCGCGCAGACGAAGGGCAAGGACGAACGGATGGTCGGCTACATCAAACACCACTTCTTCGTCCGCTATCGCCACTTCGAGAGTGGGGCCCATCTCAATCAACAGGCGGAGCACTGGCTCCGGGAAGAAGCCGACCAGCGCCGCCACGGCACCGTCCGTCAAATTGTGGCGGAGCGGTTTGCGACCGAGGCGCCGGTGCTGCAGCCACTCCCCGCACGGCGCTACGACACCTCCTATTGGGAACTGCGCCAGGTGAGCTGGGACGCCTATATTGAGGTGCGCGGCAATCGCTACAGCGTCCCGGCCGCCCTCGCTGGCCGCCGTGTCTCGGTGCGGCTGTCGCTTGACGGCGTGGTGATGGTCTTCGACGGGGAGATGTGCATCGCGCGGCACACCCTGGTGCCGGCGACCGCCGGCTGGGTCACCGTCCCAGACCATCATGCCGCCCTGTGGACGACGGCGCTGGAGGTCGAACGGCGGCCCTTGAGCGCATACGAGGAGGTGAGCACATGGAGCTAACGCACCTGCTCGAACGCCTCAAGATGGACCATTTGCTCGCGCAACTCGATGGAGTCTGTGAGCAGGCCGCCAAAGGCGATCTCGATTACCAAGGGTTTCTCTTCCGCGCCTTGGACGCAGAATGGCGGGGTCGCCAGCAGCGTGGGATTGAAAGTCGGTTGAAGCTCGCGCGGTTCCCATGGCTGAAGACCCTGGACCAGTTTGAATTTGAGTTCCAGCCCTCCATCGATCGGAAGGTGATTCGGGAGCTCGCCGGACTCAGTTTTATCGACCGGACGGAAAATATCATTCTGCTGGGTCCTCCCGGCGTCGGGAAAACCCATCTGGCCATTGCGCTCGGCGTCAAAGCCGTCGAAGCGGGCGCCTCGGTCCTCTTCTTAACGTTAGAGAGCCTCATGGGGCGCTTGATCCGGGCGCGCCATGAGAATCGCCTCGAGCGCACGTTACAACAGCTGGCGTATCCTCGGCTGCTGATCCTCGATGAACTCGGCTATCTGCCGCTCTCGCGCGACGAAGCCAGGCTCTTCTTCCGCCTGCTCGTCCGCCGCTACGAGCGGGGCAGCCTGATCGTGACCAGCAACAAAAGCTTTGCGGATTGGGGCGAGGTGTTCAACGACCACGTGCTGGCAACGGCCATCCTGGACCGCCTCCTCCATCACGCGACCACCATTAATATCAAAGGCGAGAGTTACCGGCTCCGTGAGAAGAAAAAGGCCGGGCTCCTGGGACGTCGACCGATCGGGGACGACGAGCCCGCCGAGACACCATGATATCGACGAGCGGACAGGAAGACCGGTGAACAGGGGACATTCTACGTCGGTGATTTGGGGACAAACATCATCGGTGTTGACACCGTGTTGAAGATCTCGGGTGTGCCATACCGGGTGACTGCCTCCCGTACCGCCTCCACGCAGAAGTCTGTGGTCAACGTGTTGGACAGCCGCCACGCCAACACCCGGCGACTGGCCCAATCGAGAATCGCGCATAAATACACGAAGCCACGCCGCATCGGAATGTACGTGATATCAGACGCCCACACATGATTCGGCCGCGTGATCGTCAGCTGACGCAGCAGATAGGGATAAATCCGATGGGCAGGATGCCGCTGGCTGGTCCTCGGCTTCCGATAGATCGCCGCGATGCCCATCCGTCGCATCAGCGTCGCGACCTGTCGTCTCCCAATGGCATGGCCCTCCTGCCGTAACAAATCCCGCAGCATGCGAGCGCCAGCAAACGGATACTGCAGATGGAGCTCGTCGATCCGGCGCATGAGTGCCAGCGTCGCGGCGGAGACAGGCTTCGATTGGTAGTACGCGGTCGACCGGGCCAGCTGCAGCACCTGGCATTGTCGCCCGATCGGTAATGGATGGGTGCGATCACTCATCGCTTTGCGCTCAGCAAGCCCGCCTTGGTGAGCGCGCCTTCTAAAAAATCATTCTCGAGGGTCAGTTGCCCGATCTTGGCATGCAGGGTCTTGAGATCCGGCGCCTCCGACGGCGGTTTTGAGCCGCCAAACACATCCGCCGCCCGAGCCAGCAGCTGTTGCTTCCATTCGGTGATCTGGGTGGGATGGACCCTGAACTGCTCGGCCAACTCGGCCACCGTCTTGTCACCTTTGACTGCGGCCAAGGCCACCTGGGCCTTAAAGGTCGCTCCGTGGTTCCGTCTCGTCCTCTTCATTACCTCGCTCCTTTGTGTCGCCACCTCGCGGTGGCTTTGCTGAAGCCAGGCTACCACTGATCACACTGTCCGAATTTCCGGAGCCCCCTCTAGGATTCGGTGAATTGCATATGGTGGTTATCCAAAACTCCGACCCCTAAGGCAAACAACCAAAAAGTGCTGAATGAATACAGTCCGGACATGAAGCGATTGCTTTCTAAAGGATATCGCCCTAAAGCACGCCCCTCTGGACACACAATTACCAACAAGTTTCGGGATAATGGTGGAGCGATTCCATCAAATTTACTGACGTTCGGAAATAACGATAGCAATGGGTATTATATGGAGGCTTGCAAGAAATCCGGAGTCAAGCCTCATCCTGCTAGATTTCCGATCCAAATACCGCTCTTCTTTATTCGCTTCTTGACCAACCCGTCCGATCTAGTGCTCGACCCATTCGCCGGAAGTAATACGACCGGTGAGGCCTGTGAGCGCGAATCTCGCAGATGGACTGCCATTGAGATGAACGAAGGATACTTGCAGGGCAGTCGTTATAGATTTGACAGACGGAACATCGAAAACCTTTTACCGTTTGATGATGACGTCTTAGAGATGCCGGAAAAGAAGTTAGTTTCACTTTTCGATTGATTCCCTGTCAGGCTTTTCCTCTTTCGCCCGGGCTTTCTTAAGTTTGACAGAGATTTCTACCTTCCCTACAATCCGCGCCATGCAAGATTTCGCCATCAAGGCTTTTGACGAGAGCGCTGAGGTCAAACGGCGTTTCGTACGCGACCATGCCGAGAAAATCGCGCAGGTTGCGCAGCTGATGGGTCGAGCGTTTCGCGAGGGGCGAAAGGTGCTGCTCTTCGGCAACGGCGGCAGCGCGACCGATGCGGCTCACATCGCCGCCGAGTTCGTCGGTCGCTACAAGTGCGAGCGCGCCCCCCTGCCGGCCATCGCCCTCGCCACGGACATCGCCGCCATCACCTGCATCGCCAACGACTACGGCTTCGAGGCACTGTTCGCCCGCCAGGTCCGCGCCCATGGGCAGAAGGGCGACATCGCCATCGCTATCAGCACGAGCGGCAACTCGGCCAACGTGGTGAACGGGGTGGTGGCAGCCAAGGACCTCGGCCTGACGACCATCGCCTGGACCGGTGGCACAGGCGGCAAACTGGCAGGCCTCGTCGATGTCGCCTTCGTCGTGCCCTCCACCTCGACCGCCCGCATACAGGAAAGCCATATCACCTTGGGTCACGTCCTGTGCGAACTCATTGAGGATCAGGTCCTTGCCGATCACCCGTAAACGCACCAGCCGATCCGCCGAGCCGCCTGCGCTGATCCCGCCGATCGATGCCTCGCGCCTGAAGACCTATCCGCTTCAACGCCGTCACAGCAAGGTCCAAGTGTCGAACTTCGCCAAGGTCTGGAAGCGCGGCGGCTCCTTCTCGCGGTTTCTCGACTCGCTTCCGGATATCCTCGCGGTCAAGACCCTGCGCGAAGTGGCCCGAGCCATCGCCAAGGCCCATCGCGGAGGCCGCCCGGTCATCGTCGGGATGGGCGCGCACGTGGTGAAGGTGGGATTGGGCCCGCTGCTCGTCGACCTGATGAAACGCGGGATCGTCACCGCCCTTGCCATGAACGGCGCCGTGATCATCCATGACTTCGAGCTAGCCTTCATGGGCCACACCTCCGAGGAGGTGGACGCCGAAATCGACTCCGGCCGGTTCGGAATGGCGGAGGAAACCGGCCGCCTGCTCAACGAAGCCATCACCCTGGGCATGAAGGAAGGGTGGGGCCTGGGCGAGTCGCTCGGGCGCTACATTCAACGGCACAAGCAGCAGTTCCCTAACCGCGCCACCAGCCTGCTGGCCACGGGCATCCGGCTGGGGGTTCCGGTGACCGTGCATGTGGCGGTCGGCACCGACATCATCCACATGCATCCGTCAGCCGACGGCGCGGCGATCGGCGCGGGCTCGTTATTGGATTTTCGGCGCTTGGCCGCGGTCGTCGCGGAGATGGAGGGTGGCGTCTACCTGAATCTTGGGTCGGCCGTCATTTTGCCGGAAGTGTTCCTCAAGGCCGTCTCGCTCGGACGGAATCTCGGCCATTCCCTGACCGACATCACGACGGTGAACATGGACTTCCTCACGCACTATCGCCCCATGACCAACGTCGTCCGCCGCCCCACCCAGAAAGGCGGCAAGGGGTATGCCTTGACGGGGCACCACGAAATCATGGTGCCGCTGTTGGCCGCCGCCGTCATCGAGGAACTCTCAGGCCGCTGATCGAACGCACCCGGCTGGCCGGCCCATCCTACGACGTCGGGAAGAGATCGCATGTCGTCTTCCGAACCATCCTTGCAGAGCCTCTGGCAAGAACTGAATCTCCGCTTTTTCCGCAGCTGCCTGCCGCCGATTCGCATCGAATGGAGTAGCCGGCTCACTGCTTCCGCCGGCCTGTTCGTCTGCCGGGTCGGCCCTCGTCAACCACCCAGGCCCGAACGGGACGACTGCAGCCGCCGCCGGATCCGACTCTCGTCGGTCCTCCTCCGCCGCGACGAGTCGGAGTGGGAGCAAGAGACCCGCTCCACGCTCGCGCACGAAATGATCCACCAGTGGCAGTACGATATTCTCAAACGACGCCCCAACCACGGCCTAGACTTTCGCCGGATGATGGCACGGATGAATCAAGAAGGCTTGGGAATCACGGTCTATCACTCCTTGGGACGCGAGGTGGCCGCTTTGGCGAAATACGCCTGGCGTTGCCAGACCTGCGGCGACCTTTACCGGCGGCAACGTCGCAGCATCCATCCGCGTCGGCACCGCTGCGGAGCCTGTCGCGGCCCCTTGCGCGAAGTCTCACCCGTACAAGAAGACCAGACGGAGAGCTTGCAGCTGGCCTTACCGTTTCACGCACGCTAGAAGCCTCATGACCGACCGATGGCCTCGTCAGATTCTGTTCGGCGATATCGACGCCATGTTTGCCTCCGCCGCCGTGCTGGCCGATCCCTCATTGGCTGGAAAACCGGTCGCGGTTGGTGGCCCGCCGCCGCGCGGCATCATTGCCGCAGCCAGCTATGCACTCCGGCGCTTCGGCGTTCGGTCAGCCATGCCGACCATTCAAGCCTTGCGCCTCTGTCCCCACCTCATCCTGGTGCCGCCGGACCGCCCCCTGTACCGTCGCCTTCACCGTCGCCTTCAGGAGGTGACCGATCGGTTTTTTCCTGCCACCGAATGGACCAGCATCGACGAGTTTTACGCCGAGACCACCACTTTGCAGACGCGCCATCCCGATCCCACGGCGTTGGGAGTCGCGCTCAAGGCCGCCATTCGTGAAGCGACCGGACTGACCTGCACAATCGCCCTGGCCACCGGCAAGACGGTCGCGAAGATCGCCGCCGACGCGCACAAGCCGGACGGGCTCGCGGTGATCACGCCCGGCTCTGAAGCCGCCTTTCTCGGGCCGCTTCCCCTTCGATCCCTGCCGGGGATCGGGCCCAAATCGGCAGAATCGGTCGAGCGTCTCGGCCTACGGATCATCGCCGATCTGCTGGAACCCCGGTTTGCGCCGCTGCTCACCCATCTGCTCGGTACGCGCCTGGCACCGCTCCGAGCGTTGGCCGGCGGACAGGATACCGAACCGGTCGTGGCGGGTCGCGAGAGCAAGAGCGTCAGCTACGAAACGACCTTCGAGGAAGACACCGATGACCCCGCCCTGTTGGAGCCCGTCGTCCATGGCTTTCTCGAGCAGTTGGCGCACGACCTGCGGCTTGAAGGGCTGGCCGCCGGCTCCTTCACGGTCAAACTGAAGGACGCCCACTTCCATATCACGACGCGCCAACGTCGGTTCCCCACCGCGCTGAACTACGACCCAGCCATGTGGCCCGACATTCGCCGGGCGTTGAACGGATTGATGCAGCCGCGGATGCGGTACCGGCTGGTCGGGCTGGGTCTTTCCGATCTGGTGCCGGCCCCTGAACCGCTCTTCGACCGACGACAACGTGATGCGGTGGCCGCGCTCGATCAACTGATCGAGCGGCATGGCAGCCACGTGGTCCGGCTCGGAGGCCTTCCTCAGGGTAAGGAGGGCGCGCCCACGCGACGGGGTGGCGTAACACGAAGACCAGGGAGAGGGCGAGGCATTGATTCGCACGACGACCTCCCCCTAAGATGAGGCCTTTCAATCGACACGAGCATGCAAACGAAGATTACTTCTCGCGATCAACTCACCGCCCTTGTGGCAGATCGTCACCGTCAGGGTCACCGCGTCGTCTTCACGAATGGCTGCTTCGACCTAATGCACATCGGCCATGTCCGCTACCTGCAAGCCGCCCGCAACCTGGGAGACCTGCTGGTAGTCGGTGTGAATTCAGACGAGTCGGTCCGCAGCCTGAACAAGGGCCAGAACCGCCCGATCGTCCCGGAGGCCCAACGGGCAGAAGTCCTGGCGGCCCTGGCCTGCGTGGACTCTGTGGTGATTTTTTCTGAACCAGACCCGGGGGCGTTGATCGCGGCCATTCAACCGGATGTGCTGGTGAAAGGCGGAGACTGGCCGCTCGATCGCATCGTAGGACGGGAGATCGTCGAGGCCCGCGGCGGACGCGTCCAGACCATCCCCCTCGTGCCCGGCGTATCGACGACCATGTTAGTGCAACGGATTCGCGCCACCACAGCCTAAGGAACCCGTGCCCCCTCCCATTCCCGCCCATCTCAGTCAGTGGCTCATGCCTGCGCTCGAAGCCCTCCGCGCAGGAGAGGGTAAACCCTGTCTCACCGGACTGCATGGCTCGACGGCCGGGTTCAGCCTGGCCCTCCTGACCCATCGGCTGCCCGCGCATCCGTTCCCCGATCGCAGCTGGTTGATCGTAGCCAAAAGCGATGAGGAGGCGGAACGGTTGCATGCCGACACCCTGTTCTTCCGCACGCTCCTCGGTCAGTCCGGCGACGACTTGGCCTGTTTCCCCAAATGGGAGACCCTGCCCTATGAGTCGACGGCGCCGCACATCGACCTGGTGGCTCGGCGCATGCGCACGCTCCATCGCCTCAGCACGACGCCGCGCACCGTGCTGTTCACGTCGGTTCCCGCCCTGACGCAACGGGTGCTTCCCGCCCTGGTCCTGCACGACGCAATCCTCCAATTCCAACCGAACGGGACCATCGAGCGCGAGACGCTCGTCTCCAGCCTCTTGCGATTGGGGTACCAGAAGAGTTCGGTGGTGGAAATCCCCGGCGAGTTCAGCATCCGCGGAGGCATCGTCGACATCTATTCCACGGCCTATCCCGACCCGCTGCGAGTCGAATTTCTCGGTGACACGATCGAATCGCTGCGCCTGTTCGACCCTTCGACGCAACAGTCGACCGACAAAATCAAACAGGCGCTGGTCCTGCCGGCGCGCGAATTGATTCGCCCCGAGGATGCGCCCGACGCACTCGCCCCCCTGACCGCCGACGCCGAATGGCATGCCCCGGCCGTCTACGGAGCCATGGATAGCGTGCTCGATTATTTTCCCCAGCCGCCCCTGCTCGTGCTGGATCAACCAGCCACGCTCAAGGCCCAAAGCGAGACCTGTTGGAAGGCCGCCGAGGAGGGCTATCTCCGTCATGAAGACCGGTCCGATCCGAATCCCTACCCCACTCCCGACCGGCTCTATCTCACGTGGGATCAGATCCTCGCGGACACGCAACGCTGTGCCTGCCTAGCCCTTGAACCGGTAACGCCGCCCGATGCGAGTTGGGCGCCCGTGTTGTCCTGCCCTGCGCAAACCCCGGCCAGCGTCGGGCTCGGACTGCGAGGGACCGCCTTCAGCCAGACGCTCGACGTGCTCGATCGATTGCGCGAGAACGGGCCGGTGGCGCTGGTCGCGCGCAGCCAGGGACAGGTCGGCCGCTTGTTGGCCCTGTTCCGCGAACACGACCGACCAGCCGTGGAATGGACCCCCTCGGCCCTCTCCGCGGGCGGCGCCCAAAAGGCACCCTTTGCCGTACTGAACGGCGATGTCTCGGCCGGCTTTCTCTCCGCCGACCTCTGCCTCGTCGTCCTCACCGAGGAGGAACTCTTCGCCAAGGGCGCGCGACACAAGCCCCCGCCGAAGAGCAAGGCCGCGACGTTCCTGTCGTCGCTGGAGGACCTGAACGTGGGCGACTTCGTCGTCCATGTGCAATACGGCATCGCCCGGTACCAGGGGTTGCGGCGCTTGTCGGTCCAGGAGTTCGACAGCGACTACCTGGTCCTGGAATTCGCCGGAACGGACAAACTGTACGTCCCGTTGGATCGCCTCCATCAGGTGCAACGGTATGCGGGGGCAGAGTCGCACGTGCCGCGGTTGGATCGCCTGGGCGGCACGAGTTGGGCCAAAACGACGGCGCGGGTCAAGAAAGACATCGAGGAAATGGCGCATGAGCTCGTCGAACTGTATGCGAACCGAGAACTGGTCCAGCGCACGTCATACGCCCAGGATAGCCTGCTCTACCACGAATTCGAAGCCGCGTTCGAGTATGAGGAAACCCCGGACCAGCGCCGTGCGATCCAAGACATCATCAACGATATGGCCTCTACGAAACCGATGGATCGGCTCGTCTGCGGCGATGTGGGCTACGGGAAAACCGAGGTCGCCATGCGCGCCGCCTTCAAGGCCATCGAGGAAAACCGGCAGGTCGCGGTCTTGGTTCCGACCACCCTGCTGGCGCATCAGCATTATGAAAACTTCACCGAACGGTTCGCGCCCTTTCCGACCCGGATCGCGCTCCTGTCGCGGTTTCGATCCCCCAAGGACACCAAGGCCGCTCTCAAGGATGTGGCGGCGGGCGTCATCGACATCGTGATCGGCACCCATCGGCTGCTGCAGAAGGACGTCCAATTCCGCAACCTGGGCCTCGTGATCATCGACGAGGAACAATGGTTCGGCGTGAAGCACAAGGAGCGGTTGAAGCAGCTGCGCACCCAGGTCGACGTCTTGACCCTGACGGCGACACCGATCCCGCGGACCCTGCAGATGACGATGGCAAGTGTGCGGGACCTATCGGTGATGGAGACGCCTCCGTCGGGGCGATTGGCGATCCGCACGCAGGTGCTCCGCTTCAACGATAAGGCCATCCGCGAAGCGATCCTCCGCGAATTGGGACGAGGCGGCCAGACGTACTTCGTCCATAACCGCGTGGAGACCATGGAGCGCATGGGGGCCTGGCTTCAAGAGCTGGTCCCTGAGGCCCGCATTGTGATGGCTCACGGCCAAATGGACTCCAAGCCGCTCGAAGCGGTCATGTTGAAATTTTTTCACAAGGAAGCTGACATTCTGCTGGCCTCGGCCATCATACAATCGGGCCTCGACGTACCGAACGCCAACACGATCATCGTCAACCGCGCCGATGCCTTCGGACTGGCTCAGCTGTACCAGCTCCGAGGACGGGTGGGACGCAGCGGCGAGCAGGCCTATGCGTATTTCCTCGTGCCGGACGAAGGGACCCTTTCCGAAGATGCCCAGAAGCGCCTGACGGCTATCCAGCAATTTACCGAGCTGGGCTCCGGCTTCCGCATCGCGGCCGCCGACCTGGAAATTCGGGGTGCAGGGAACCTGCTCGGAAAACAGCAGTCGGGACACATCGCCGCGGTGGGATTGGACCTCTATCTCCAGATGGTCGAACAGGCCGTCCAACGGTTGCGCGGCCAGGTGGTGGAGGAAGAACCGGATCCGACGCTACGGCTCAACGTGTCCGCCTTCATCCCCGAAGACTATGTAGCGGACACTCATCATCGCTTGTCGCTCTACAAGCGGCTCTCGTCGTGCAATCAGCTCGGAGACTTGGCGTTGATGCACGGCGAAATCGAAGACCGGTACGGCCATCCGCCCGATCCGGTGGAACGCCTTTTCGAACTGATGCAGATCCGGCTGCTGGCCAAGAAGCTGCGACTGAGTTCGGTCGTCGAGCAGACCCACGCCGTGGTGATCACGTTCGATGTGAAGGCTCGGGTCCCCGAATCGGCGGTGCAGACGTTGATGGACCGCTACAAGAAACGGCTTCGCTTTCTCTCGCCCGTGTCTTTCGATCTCCAGATGCCGCATGAAGACTGGAGTTTGGTGTTTCCTGAATTGAACGCAATCTTGCAAACCCTCAACGTCTGTGATACCAACAAACAGAGCCGCGAGTCCGGCTTACCCTGACCTTCGCAGAGGATGCTCCACTCCACCCGCATGACGCCATCGCCCGCTCGACAGACCGCAGGCCAGACCGTCCGCCTCAGCATCGCCGCTTTCGGCCTCTGCGCATGCGCCTGGTTGACCGGTTGCGCGGAACCGCCCCAGGAAGAACCCGTCGTGGCGATGATCAACGGCCGTGCCATCACGCAGTCCGAGTTCGACATGCGGTGGGGCGAACTCTCGCAAGCCACCCGGGCTCGGTACGACAAGGAAGGCGGAAAGAGGCGATTCCTGGACGAGCTGATCATGCGCGAACTGCTGATGCAAGAGGCCCGAAAACAAGGTTTGGATCAGTCGGACGACATCCGTGAAAAGACGTTGCGGTATCGGGAACAGCTGATCCTAGACGAGTTGCTCAAAGACCGCATCAAGACCAAGGTCGAGGTCACCAAAGACGAATTGGACCAGTACCTGGAAAAACATGCCAACCAGCTGCTGGCCAATCCCAAAGTGCAGGTCTCGGTCATGCTGCTCCCGAACATTTATGCTGCCAAGGATTTGAAACGGCAGGTGGAGGGCGGTGGCAACTTCTCGCGCTTCGCGCAGCGGTATTCGATCGATGAACGCAGCCGCGGCAAAGGCGGAGAGCTGGGCCCCTATCGCAGAGGATTGCTCGAACCTGAGTTGGACGCGCTCGTTCCGACCCTCCATCCAGGCGCCATCAGCGATCCCATCAAGACGGAGAAGGGCTACTACCTCATGAAGGTGAGCCCGTTGGAGCCCGAGATACTCCAAGCCGACCAGGCCACCCGAGAACGGCTTCGACAAGAACTGCTCGCCGAGAAACGCCGGAAGCGGTTGGATGATATCTTCGCGGAGCTCCGCTCCGGGGCCACGATCCGCCTCGCCGACGCCGCCCGGTATGTGACCGACGGCGCAGGCCACCCGTAAGGCGTTCTCCCGGCTCCCCCTCGACTGCACATCGCAGCCTGCCTCTTTTTCACCACCGGCATGCTCCCTTTCCGACCCGTCGATTGTGTACAATCCAAATTTCTATGAACGAGGGGACCTCTTCCTTGACCACTGCCTTCACCAGCCTGAATCGGCCCGGCCGGCTGCGAGCCCGAGCGGTCGGTCGATACGGTTGGTGGCTCTGCCTGTTGTGCCTCTGCGCCTCGCCCGTCAGCGCGGCCAAGCTTGAGGATCGCATCGTGGCGGTCGTCAATTCCGACCTGATCATGCTCTCGGAATTGAAGCGGGACTTATTCCCCGACCAGGAGCGGCTTCGCAAACTGTACCAGGGCGAAGAATTGGAGCGACGCATCAAGACCGCCGAAGCCATGGCGGTGACCAAACTCATCGAGCGAAAGCTCCAGCTCCAAGCCGCCCAGAAAAAGGGCTTGGATGTATCCGATCAAGAGGTGGTCCAGGCCGTAGAGGAAATGAAAAAGCAAGGCGAGAAGATCGACAGCACCGACCCCAATACTGCCCGGAGCGTGCGCGAACAGTTGACATTGATGCGGGTGGTCGATCGGGAAGTCCGCGGCGTGATCATGGTGGCGGATTCCGAAATGAAACGGTATTACCAGGAACACCGCGACCGGTTCGCCTACCCCGAGGAATATCAGCTGAGCCAAATTCTGATCAAGCCGCGCGGCCAGGAAGACCGCGCCATTGCCCAAGGTCGCGCAGAGGCCTTGCTGGCCACGCTGAAACAAGGTGAGTCCTTCGAGGAACTGGCGTTGCGCTTTTCCGACGGGCCCGATGCGTCTCGTGGTGGACGCTTGGGGTTAGTCCGGCAAGGTGAGCTGATTCCGGTTTTGGAACAGGCCCTGACCGCGCTTCAGATCGGAGACATCACGGACATCGTCGAAACGCCGGAAGGGCTGCATATCGTCCGCATCGACGACAAGAAACCTCGGCAGTTCCGCCCTTACGAGCAGGTCAAGACCGAAATCCAATCCCTGGTCTTCCAACAAAAGACCGAAGACCAGTATCAGATCTGGATGGCGGATTTGAAGAACAAGGCCTACATCGAGATCAAGTTCTGAGCTGCGCGCGAATCTCGCCCCAGAGCGCGTCTCGGCCTTCATGCGTCTCGGCCGAATACAGTATGACCGGCACGTCCGGACTCAGCTCACAAGCGGCCTTCACGGCCGTGACCGCCGCGTCGCGTTCGCTTCGCTTCAGTTTGTCCGCCTTCGTCAACACGACGATGAGACCGCATCCCAGGGATTGGACCCAGCGGACCGTCATGACGTCCTGCGGCGTCCACACCCGCGACTCGATCAACAGAATCACCGCGCCCAGCGTCTGACGCTCGGCAAGGTACTGTTCGATCAACGGCCCCCATTGCGCCCGTGTGCTTTTCGACACCTTGGCATACCCATAACCGGGAAGATCGACCAGCGTCAGAGTCGAGAGGGCGGGATCGCTGGTGCGGACGGCAAAGAAATTCACCGCCCGCGTTTTGCCGGGAGTCTTGCTGACCTTGGCCAGCTTGCGCCGGTGCAAGAGCGAATTGATGAGTGAGGACTTGCCGACGTTGGATCTGCCCGCGAAAGCGATCTCGGGTAGCCGCTCGGCAGGAAACTGTGCTGGAGCCCCGCAACTTTTGATAAACTCGGCGCCGAGTAGCTTCATGTCGTCATTCGTTCCCGCCGCAATGAAGGCGGGCGCTCACATTCCGCCTCGTCTCGATGGGTGGACGAGATACCTCTAGATAGAGCGACGGGAATGGGCAAGTCAACAGGCAGTCGGTTCGGACGCGTGCTCCTCTGGTTCACGGTGCTCGTCGCTCTCCCGGCGGGAGCGGTGGGGGCTTATTGGCTGGCGACGCTGCCGGACGTGGCTGCGCTCGCCCAACGCCATCCCACCGAAACGGCGCTCATGGAGGCCCGACGAGCGCAGGCCAAGGAACAGGGCCGTTCCCTGCGCATTCAGTATATGTGGATGCCGCTATCACGCATCGCTCCCTCGCTTCAACGGGCCGTGGTCGCGGCGGAGGATGCGTCGTTCTTCGCCCATGAAGGGTTCGACTGGGAGGGCATCAAAGATGCGGCCCTCTACAACCTGGAAGTGGGCGAGTTTAAACGCGGCGGCAGCACCATCACCCAGCAACTAGCCAAGAACCTCTATCTGTCCTCGGAACGGTCGCTGCTCCGGAAGGCTCGTGAAGCCTTGATCACACGCGCGCTGGAGCACCGTTTGACCAAAGAACGCATCCTGGAGCTCTACCTGAACGTCGCCGAGTGGGGACAAGGCGTATTCGGAGCTGAAGCAGCGGCCCGGCACCATTTCGGCAAACCAGCCAAGGAGCTCACCGTCGAGGAAGCCGCCCTGCTGGCGGCGATTCTTCCCTCACCTCGCCGGTACGATCCCATTCGTCATACCGCCTACTTGAATCGACGGCAGCATCACATCATCCGCTGGTTGGAACGGAGAAGCGGAAGACGCCCCCACGCCATTTCCAACGGGCGCCGCAGCGCAGAATCAGAAGAGCTGTCTCTGACCCAGGACTGAACGCCTTGGACGCGGACCACGCGTCGGACGTCCCTAGTGGGAGTCGGCGTCTCCGACCGCGGCGATGGCTCGTTCGCCGAAGATGGCCGATGCAAAGCGGTAATGTTTGAACTCGAGCAGGTTATGAGAGGGATCTTCCAGAAAGAAGGTGCGATGTTCGACCGCCGTTCCCGCGAATCGTGTCCTCGGTTGCTGGTAAAACGAGAGCCCCAGGCTCCTGGCACGATCGACCATTGCCTGCCACTCCTCCTCCTCGGTGAGCACGAGTCCAAAATGTCGCGGATAGATCCCTTGCTGCGGCGTCTTCGGGAGGGGGGCGAGATGCGCCACCAGTTGATGGCCGGCGAGCCCGAACGTGACGGCCGTGGACGATTCCCGACCCAGCACGCAGCCCAAGCCGTCGACGTAAAACCGCTTCGCCGCGGTCAGATCATGCACCGGAAACGCCAGATGAAAAAGAGCTGCCATGGGCTGATACCTCGCCTCACTGTATCAGCCTCTCGCGCGCCTAGGCAAACCGGTCACGAACCGTGGGCCGGCCGTCTCCGCCGACAAACCCGGCGGCCATATGCGGCGTGCTGTGCCTGATCGCGAACCGACCGTCCGGACAGAGCACGAGGACGCCTGCGGCGCCCCGTACCCGCTGCACCACCTTTTTCAACACACGGTTCGCCGCGAACAGGGGCCCGGCTCCCTGCTCCAGAAGATCGACGATCTCTTTGGCCACTGCGACGCGCATGATGCTTTCGCCCAACCCCGTCATTGAAACGGCCCCACCCTCGTTATCCGCGTAGACGCCGCAGCCGATCAACGGGGTATCGCCGACCCGGCCCGGCAACATGACATCCACGCCGCCAGTCGAGGCACCGGCGGCAACGGTGCCATTCAGGTCGAGCGCGACGGCGCCGACCGTTTCCTTGCCCAGACTGCGGGCTTGGATACGCCCAGCCCGAGACAGCGCTTGATGCAGACGGAGCAGGCGACCCGGCGCCCGACTCGAAGGTGAGGCTCCCTGTCTCGCCTGCCTTCCGGCCTTCTTCCCTGGCGCTCGCTCCAGGCCGCAATATCGAGCAAACCGCGTGGCCGGCGGCCCCACCAGGAAGACGTGAGAGGTTTTCTCCATCACCAGTCGAGCCGCCGTAATGGGATGGACGAGGGCCTCGACGGAAGCCACGGCTCCGGCGCGCAGCCGATCGCCCTCCATGATGGAAGCATCCATCCGCTGTACCCCGTCGAGCTGCTGATTGGAGCCCAATCCGGCATTGAAGAGTCCGGACGCTTCGAACCTGCGAATCACCGCCTCCACGACCGACAACGCCGGAGCCCCGGCCACGAGCAACTGTCGCCCCTCAATCAAGGCCGACTCGATGCAAGCGGCTTGGGTGAGCGTCATGGCGCGTCGACCCGCACCACCATGGACCAGGAGAATCGGGCGGGATTGTCTCAATTGAGCAGCAGCGTCTTCATGTGACGGTAGGCGGGATCTTGCATACGATCCAAATCGCTACGGACGAACCCCAGGCCGGTCACGCACAGTTCAAAATTTTCCGAGAGCTTTCGAAAGAGCGGGGAATCCTGCTCAGGATCATACCCCCCATACTCCGCCACCAGTCCATAGGAACGCTTGCCCGTCTTGACGTAATCCACCAGAAAATCTTTGTGGTAGACCAGGCCGGCAGTTTTCAAGCGGCGCAGGTATTCGGGGAACAACCCGGTCATGAACAACGTATAGTCGCCGATGTGGCGATGGACCTCACGTTCGCGATCGAAGGACTGGGCCTCCAGGAGCACCTCCGATTCAAACAGCATGTCGACGACGGAGTCTGCCGCACGGCCCTGTCGGTTACGGATTTGGTAGAGTTGATCGGTGTGGGTGAATTCGACGAGGAGATTGGACACGTACTCGGTGACATTGAGATCCGGCCACCCGAGATGTTCGGTGAAGCTCTTTTCGGTCAGCGCCCCGAACAGTTGACGGAGTGGATGGCTGCGCGAAACAGGACTTCCCATCACGACCTCCCGGGCAATCCCTGCCCTTTGACGCCAGTATAACAGAAGAGGTTGCGTCGCTCGAACCCTGCGCCCGCGTTTCTTTGTCGGCACCGTCGCTCGAAACTTGAGCCGCTTGTCCGACATCGTTATGGCTCCCGTCGACTGCCCAGGATGAAGGTCACCGGTCCATCGTTGGTCAATGTGACCTGCATATGCGCGCCGAACACCCCGGTTTCGACCGGCAGACCAGCGGCTTTCCAGCGGCTGATCGCTTGTTCATACCACCTCCGCGCGTCATCCGGCGGGGCGGCACGGTCAAACCCCGGTCGGCGTCCCTTCGCCGTCTCGCTCAGCAAGGTAAATTGTGAGATCACCAGCAGAGCGCCCCCAACATCCATCACTGCGCGATTCATTTTGCCCGTGCCATCTGCGAAGATGCGGAGCGTTCGGATTTTGTCGACGACATATAGGAGGTCCGGTTCGGCGTCGCCCTGGGCCACCCCCAGCAGGACGACCAATCCGGCCGCGATCCTACCGACGACCTGTCCTTCCACCTCCACGGAGGCCTGCGACACCCGCTGGATGACCGCTCTCATCGTCGATCCGTCCCGCCTATCGTACCCTCCGGAGCTGCGCAAGCGTGCCTTCCAATGCCAGCAACCGCCGCTTCAACGTCAGGCCGCAGGAGAAACCGCCCAGCGAGCCGTCGTGGGCAATGATCCGGTGACAGGGCACGACCACTGGTACGGGATTCGCGCCGAGCGCCATCCCCACCGCCCTGGCATATTGTTTTCCTCCTACTCGAAGTGCCACCCATTGATAGGATCGAACACGTCCGTAGGGGATCCGCTGGATGGCGGTCCACACTTTCCGCTGAAACGACGTCCCCCCTGACAAGTCCAAGGGCAATGAAAATTCCCGCATCGTACCCGCAAAGTACGCGAGAAGTTGTGCCCGTGCATCACCCAGCAGCTTCGTCACGGCTGCGTCCTCGCCACATGCCGCGGCGAATACCTCCTTGCGAGGTACAGTCGGCGATAGATCGATAGCGGTCACCCCTTTTGAGGAAGCCGCAACCGTCACCCAACCCCAGGACGACTGAAATATGATGGCGCGCATCGCTCAATTCCCTCCCGCTCGACGAGTCAGCCGACCAAATTTGCGTTTGACCATGCCCAAGACGACGTCCAACTCCTCCGAGCCCATCCAGATATGCAGCCCCAAGTACCCGAACACGCTCGCGCCGATCCCTCCGGCCAACACCGCGGTCTTGGCCACCCACGCCCCCGGCGCGGACCACACGGCAGACTCCGCAACCCACAGACAGATTGCCACGAGCGGAACGGAGGCCGCCAGGACTCGCAGCGCCGAGCGACCGATCGTCGCCCAATCCACCGACCCCAGACGCCGATGCAACACGGCCACCAGGATACTGCCGTTCAGCATGGAGGCCAATGCCGTGGCGAGGGCCAAGCCCGCCGCCTGCAACCACGTCATCAACCACACTGAGAGGAGAATGTTGGCCACCACAGCAATGCCCGCAGTCACCGCCGGTGTTTTCGTGTCCTGCAAAGAATAAAACGCGGAGACGATGATGCGTACGCCGGCAAAGGCCCAGAGTCCCGCAGCGTAACAGAGCACCGCTGTCGCTGTGGCTTGCGTGTCGCCCGATGTGAACGAGCCATGTTCGAAAAACAGATGCACGATGGGTTGTCGCAGGAGGATGAGCCCCAGCATGGCCGGGAGAATGATAAAGAAAATCATCCGCAGACCGAAGCCGAGCGTCGCGCGCAACTCATCCAACGCACCACGGGCGGCTTGCGCCGAAAGGGTCGGCAGAATCGCGGTGGCAAGGGCGACGCCGAAGATGCCGAGCGGAAATTGGATCAGCCGCATACCGTAGAACAGATAGGTCGGTCCTCCGGCAAAAAACGAGGCCAGGATTGTACTGACCGTAATATTGATCTGGGTGACGGACAGTCCCAGCAGCGAAGGAATCATCAGCCGACCGATGCGTTTGACGCCGGGATGACCGGGGTTGAACCTGAAACCGAACAACATGCCTCGCCCCCGCAAGCCGGGAAGTTGCATGAGGAACTGTGCGGCACCGCCGGCGACGATCCCGATCGCGACGCCGACGATCGGCTCGGCCAACAGGGGTGAGAGAACCAGCGCACAGGCGATGGTGCAGATGTTGAAGAAGACCGGCGAGAAGGCCGGGGCCGCAAAGGCCCGGAGGGAGTTGAGAATTCCCATCGCCAGCGCCGCCAGACTGACGAACAGCAAGTAGGGAAACATGACGCGCGTCAAGAGCGAGGTGAGGGCCAGCTTGTCGGGGCTGGCATGGAACCCTGGCGCCAAGAGCCAGACGATGGCCGGGGCCGCAGCAATCCCCAGCATCGTTACGGCGGTCACGATGGTCAACAACGTGGTGAAGGTCGCGCTGGCCAACTCCCAGGCATCCCGCTTGGTCTTGAGCGTCTGGTATTCGGTGAAGACCGGAATGAATGCGGCCGACATAGACCCTTCCGCGAACAGTTCGCGCAAGAGGTTGGGAATACGGTAGGCGACGAAGAAGGCATCGGCCGCAGGGGTCGCGCCGAACAACCGTGCGAGCACCATGTCCCGCACAAAGCCGAGAATACGGCTGGAAAAGGTGGCCACGCCGATGAGACCGGCCGCCTTGACCACGGAATGGTTTTCGTTCGGAGTCTGGCGAGATGTTTCGGCAGAAGCGGTGGGCTCGGACATTGGGAGGGATTGTAGCGAAACCGCGCGGAAGCGTCCATCGCCGGTTAAGGAAATGGCATCAGATATCCTGGATCACCTCGTTCGGATTGTCACCTTCAACGACAGGACAGACACGGGTGAGGGGACCTCGCGCTCGAGCAACGAGACCATGAGCAGCAAGCCCGTTCCACGCCGAGTTCGACCGATCCCATAATGGGCGAAGGCGCGTTCCGCCCTCAACGCCACCTTCTGATGCATGCGTTCGCGAGAGGCGAGGAGACGGATCGTGGCCGGCCATGTGCCGACGAAGGCAGCGGCTTGTCCTCGACCCAACAGCCACATCGGCGCTCCTTTCCTGTCAATAAGTCCCAGTTAGAACTTCACGGTCGGAGGAGTGGCCACGGCCTCCTCATCCGCCACCGTGAAGTTGGACTTCTCCTCCAGGTGCAGGAGAAATTTGGCCGTGAGATTTGTGGGAAAGTAACGAACCATCTTGTTGAATTCGGCCACCTTGTCGATATACCGCTTGCGCGCGACGGCGACGCGGTTTTCGGTGCCTTCCAGCTGACTCTGAAGGTCGCGGAAGGGTTCGCTGATTCCGGCCGGAAGACTCAGCGTCAGTCTTTGACTGCAGCCGCGTGACTACTCCCCAAAGACTCGGTCTTGGCCTGCACGAAGGCGAGGAGCCGTTGATTTTCTTGAGCGGCCCGGAGAAATTTGAAGGCGATCCCCCGCGAGCTCACGGACCGGACCATGGCCGCCACCTCCAGAGGTGGTTGATCCTTGTCCAGCGCAATCTGGAGATAGAAGATATCGTCCACATGCACCGCCGCTTGGCTCTCGATGATGCACCCACCCATCGAAATGTCCAACACCACGCCTTCACCCCGAACTTTTCCGCCGGAAAACGACAGAAAAAGATGCACCGGAATGCGGAGATGCTCCCGCCTGTCCATGATCCGCCCCCCCGCTCCGCGGCCCCATCGAGGAGCGGGGAAGCGATAGGTACAGGACTGACAATGGAAGGGCACGAAACAGGCGAGCGACTGTAAGCGCTCAAGGAGCGTTCGGCAGCGGGAACGCAACACATTGGCTTGTCCGCATTGCGGGCAGATCAGCGGTTTACCCATAGCGTTCAACCGTTATCGGATCATCGGATATCTGTCAAGAAAGTCAGTGGTTGATGTTGGCCGCGCACGATTCGCATCTTCTCCCTTAGACAGACCTGCGCCACAGGCCTGCTGATTTGTCCAATCGTCGAGTCTCAAGTCATTCATATTCCTCACCATTGAGGATTAAATTGTTTTAACATCTCGCTAACTCCTCTCTAATCTCCCGCTGTTACCTTTCCTCTCGTGGGTACGTCCCCCCGAGGGAATACAAACTGAAGGAGGTAGAAGCCATGACATGCGGACGATGCAAAGGATTTATGGTCGATGAATGGCGCCCCGATTTTTCTCCGGAAACGTTTGTATGGCGATGTATCAACTGTGGATCAATCGTCGATCCTCTGATCGAACAAAATCGGCGCACACGAATGGCTGAGCAGTTGTTGTTGGAACCGGTGGAGGCGTTACAGTGAGGAGACCTCAAGAGTCCGGACGGGACACAGCCCCGTTTCGACTCGATGGAAGGTCAGATGTTGAATTCTGCCCAGAGCACCGTATGATCGGACGGATCGCTGGCGCGCCGTGGATTAATGTCCACGTCAGCCCGCAGACACTGTTCGGCCAGCGGGGGGGTTGCCAAGATATGATCGATTCGCCATCCCTTATTGGAAGCGAATGAACTCGGAGCTCGGTAATCCCAAAATGTGAATTGCTGGCGATCTGGATACAGTTTGCAGAACACATCTTCGAAGCCCCACGCAATTGTCTTCCCATAGGCGTTGCGCGCGTCTTCGTGATAACAGACGTGTTTGAGATGCTTCTCCGGACTGTGGACATCAATGGGTCTTGGGGCCACATTCATGTCCCCACACCAGATCGCCGGCTCCTTCGGGGAGAAGTGAGAGTCGAAATAGTTCCGCAGCCGGTCGAACCAGGATAACTTGTACTGGTATTTGGGTGAATCGATTTCAAAGCCCTGCGGAACGTAGGTATTGACGATCGGAATCCCTCGAATGACCACCCGCAACAGGCGCGCATCTTCGACATCCCCACCATCATCAAATCCATAGGCGATCGCCTCGGGCTTCGTGCGGCTGAGGATCGCGACCCCGTTGTACGATTTCATGCCGCGAAAGGTAATTTCGTAACCGGAGGTCGCCAGCGCAGCCAAGGGAAATTCGCTGTCCTGAACTTTGGTCTCCTGAAGACACAATACGTCGGGCTGATGCTGCTCGAGCCACCCCAGGACGATGGACAGGCGCTTCCGAAGTGAATTGACGTTGAAGGTCGCAATTTTCATGGCGAGACGCGGATTCTACCAGAGCACCGGCAACGCCAACAACTCGGACGGGAAAAAACACGGCGGCCTGCGAGTCGAGAGATCGACTGCAGGCCGTCATCGCTCACCGGCGGTGAAGAGAGCCTTCCCGCCACCTCGTCTGGTGCGTCAGTTCCGAACCGCGTCAATGAAGTCTTGTTTTGTATCCTCGACCCCTTGAGCCATATCAGCAGCCGCACTCTTTGCTTCCTTCGCCTTGGCATGCGCCGCGTCCTTCTTCGCCTTGGCTTTGGCCTTGAGCTGCTCCTTCTTGGCCTTCGCTGCAGCTTGGGCCTGCTTTCGCTTGGCCTTCGCCTCTTCACGTTTCGCCTTCATCTGACTCTTCGTGGACTCCTTCTGGCTCTTGAGGTCCTCAACCATCACATCCTTGTGCGCCTTCATCTCATCCGAAATCCCACCCATTTCCTGGCGCATGTCCTCCGACATTCTTCCCATCCCCAGCTCGTCGGCGAAGGCAAACGAACTGACGCCCATGACGGCGGCGGCAACCACCCACCCGATCGACCTTCTCATCGACAGACCTCCCTCAAGGTTGAACTCCGACGCCCGATTCCCTGAAGGGATCGATCGAGCGCGGTACCTATGAATACCTGCAAGCCGATCAGTTGCCAATTAATTTGCCGGTTTTTGCGGGGAGACCGGCTCCTGCGCCGTGATCAGAGCGGCAGACCCCGCCGCCGTCAGGGACGCATGGCCGCGAGGTACCGCCGGAGGATGGCCTGTTCCACTCGGGAGCGGCCTCGGTCCGGAGCAGGGAACCGTAGCACGAGGTGGATTCGGCCTGGCTCAGGGAGTTGGATGGTCACACGCGGATCGGGCGACGGCGCTTCCAGCAGGTTGCGCTGTTCCAACAGCTTCATCTGCCGACCCATTTCGTCCATGAAGGGAGCACATTCCGCTCTGGCAGCTTCGAGGAGCGCATGTTCCGCCGCGCGCCAATTCTCGTGGCTCTGCAGCGGTACACACAAGACATACAAACCGTACTCCTGCGATGGGTTTTCTTTGACCAGCGGACTGCTTAACAGCAAACTGTTGGGAAACATGACGATGCGGCCTGTGTATAGATGCGACGTCTGACCCGGCCCGATTTCCAGCAACTTGGTCGCAAATGCCCCATGGTCCAGTACCACGCCGCGATAATTTCCTAGCTGGATCCGATCACCCACGGCATAGACACCGCCGCCCACTCGTAAGGCAGCTCCACTCCAGCAGAGGATCAACT
Organism: Nitrospira sp.; assembly: GCA_015709715.1. Lineage (NCBI taxonomy): Bacteria > Pseudomonadati > Nitrospirota > Nitrospiria > Nitrospirales > Nitrospiraceae > Nitrospira > Nitrospira sp. The sequence goes on along the minus strand of CP054184.1, from coordinate 2,357,912 downwards.
CTTTGGTCGCAAGGACTACCGCGGCCGCCAGGGCCACCAAGGACACGGCGAAGGCTTCCAACTCATGCGCCCAAATTACCACCAACCCGACACTCAAACTGAGCACGGTACTGTTGCGGACCGTGACGATCCAACGGCGCTTCGCCTCAATCGACAAGGTCGCATTGCGCGCGATCGAGCGAACCAGGAGGGTGCGGGTAATGAGGAGCAGCAACAGCAGCAGAAGGGATTTCAGGAGATCGAAAAAGACGCTGGACCCGATAACCGGCAGGTAGTCTTGCATCGTGTGGCTCGGCCTTACTGAGACGCCCCCTCGTCCTCTGTTTGGCGGGGAACACATTCCTCCCGTTTCCACTCCTTGAGGATCTTCTGTTCGTCGAAGGCCAGGGTGTAACGATAACAGTAGAGCGGCTCCCGATAGGGCTCTTCACTGCCCGCCAAACTCTTGCCGAAGGGCGAAGGGGAGGGAGGCGCCTTGGTCTTACGCCCGGCGGTCAAGGTGCTGGGATCCCAGGGATGAACTTCCCGATCCCCCATCGGTACACGGTACGTCCAGACGGTGTCCCCACCCAAGACAGGGGTTTTCGCCGTATGGGGAGGACCGAACTTCTCGACTACGTCGTCCTGAGTCAGCTTCCGGACGCCGCCTTTCAAGTATTGGTCGCGCCAGGGCCCGCCGCACCCGCCCAGGAATAGGGCGCAGAGCACAAAAAGCAGGCCGCACTGCCAGCCGCGCAGGTGCCTCCGGCCCGAGGTGCCGTCCTTCATGCTGTTACCACTTTGAATCACGCTGGCGTCTCACCCATTGAATCGAACAATACATCGCATACCCCTGAGCCAGCATCCCGGTCACCAACAGGCCCAGTGCCGTCCGCAACCACAGCGTCTCAGGATGCTCCAGCCCATAGATACCAAGCATGAACCCTGCGGAGATACAGGCGACGCCGACTCCGCGCGCAATCATCGCATTGGTCCGCAAGTCCGACATGGTCTCTTCCTAGGAACCCGTACGCTACACTGACCCTGACTACCTGTTCAACTCACACATGGAGACGCCTCACGGCATCGTCTTGCTCCGGATTGCCGCAACCCTCGCTTCCAACGGCTCAGCCTCTACTTGGCGCCCGAGCTTCCGGAGTGCGCCCGCATACTCTTCCAGGGTCTTGGCCACCTCCAGATGATCAGGCCCCAATTGCTTTTCTCGTATGCTCAAGGCGCGCGCAAGGAATCCCGCAGCCTGACCGGCATCACCCTGAGCTACATGCATCGCCGCGAGATTGCTCAGCGCCAAGGCCACGTCCAAATGGTCCACACCCAGCAACCGCTCTTTGATGGAGAGTGCCCGCGTCAAGAGTCGTTGCGCATCGGCAAACTGCCCATGCTTGCGATGCAACACACCGAGATTGTTTAACATGGCGGCGACGTCGAGATGATTCTCCCCATGCACGTCCTGATAGATCTTGAGCGCCTGGAGGTAGACCGGCTCTGCCTCCACAAATTTTCCCTGCGCGCTATAGACCTGGCCCAGATGGCTCAAGGCCACGGCCAGCCGTCGGTCCTGTGGACCGAATTCCTCCGCCTTGCGGACCGCGAGCGAAAAAATACGTTCCGCTTCCTGGTATTGTCCCCGCTGCAGCGCCGCATCACCGGCTTGCATGGCACTGTCCCACGTCTGTTGACCGCAAGCCACGGCTCCCAGCCCAAGCAGCACGGCAACGCAGGCGCCCAAGATCGGTCTCATGGTCGGCTCATTTGCTCAAGGATGGATTCCGCCGGATACGTGACAATCTCCGCCAGCGTAGGATGGTAGTGAGGAATGCGGAGGAGATCCTGTGCGGTCCCGTGAAAATACATGACGGCGATCAATTCATGGATCAGTTCCGCCGCCTCTGGTCCGACGATCTGCGCCCCGAGCACTTCGCCGCGCGTCGGGTCACACAGGAGTTTGACGAACCCATGGGCAGCGCCCAAACACATCGCCTTGCCGTGATCGGCAAATGGGTAGGAAGCCACCAGGTACGGGATCCGCCGTTGCCGACATTGCCGCTCGCTGAGGCCCACCACCGCGACTTGCGGATCGGTGAACACCGCTTCCACGTCGAGCCGGTGGTCGATCGTCCGCGGAGGCTCCTGCGGGTGCGTCGCATTGAAGCCGGCCACCTCTCCTTGCTGGATGGCCAGATGGACGATCGGCGTCAGGTCGTTCACATCGCCGACGGCGAAAATGTGCGGTTGGGAGGTCCGCATATCAGGCCCGACGGCGACATGACCGTCCTCCACCAGCACCTCAGCCGCCTCCAGGTGCAGCCCTCCAAGACGAGGCCGGCGCCCTAGCGCCTGGAAGAGGGCGTCGGCCGAACGGCTCTGCACAACGCCTTCGCGCACGAATTGCAGGCTTTTGGTCCCGGGCGTCGCCGTGATGCCCTGCAAGGTGCAATTCGTCAGGACTTCGATGCCTTCCTCGCGAAAGGCGCCTTCCAGCGCCGAGCCGATGTCGCTATCCAAGTCGGCCAACAGGGTGGGACCACGCTGCAGCATCGTGACTTTGGTCCCGATGCGGGCGAAGAATTGTCCGATTTCCACCGCCACCATTCCCCCGCCCAACACGAGCATGGAGTTCGGCAGCTGCCGAAGATCAAGGATCGTGTCACTGGTGAAATAGCCGGCCTCCTGCAAGCCGGGAATGGGCACGTCGTTGATTTCGGAACCGGTGGCAATGACGAAGACCTGGGCGCGAACACGCACATCGCCCGCAAGTATCTCCTGGGGCGACACAAACTCGGCGCGCGACTCGTACAGGGTGAACTTTGAATCGCACAGCGATGCGATACGGTCCTGCGCAAACTCCTGCACCAAGCGATTCTTTCGGTCGACGATGGCCGATAGGTCGGCGCGGACCTGGGTGGGTGCCAGCCCGAATTCGCGCGCGCGCCGCATGAGCGCGAGGATTTCTGCCGATCGCAAGATGGTTTTGGTCGGCATGCAGCCCCGCAGGATGCAGAGGCCGCCTAAGGGACCTTCATCGACGATGGCAACGTCGGCGCCGGCATCACGGGCGGTGCGTGCCGCCGCATAGCCGGCCGACCCACCGCCGATGACGACGACATCGTGTCGCCGCTCTGGAACGGAGTCGAGTTGTCGCGACATGCAGGGTTCGTTACACTATTGTGATCATTCGCCGAACAGGATACACCATGATCAAACCAGGTCGCTATCGGCACTACAAGGGCCAAGACTACGAGGTTGTCGGCGTGGCTCGCCACTCCGAGACCGAAGAAGAGTTTGTGGTCTATCGGCAGCTCTATGGGGAAGGGAGTCTGTGGATCAGACCGATGGAGATGTTTCTCGAATCAGTCCCGGTCGGCGGAACCCTGATCCCTCGGTTCCGCCGGCTGGAGGAAGGTCCAGCCTGAAAAGGTCGCGGCCTGCCCGATCTGAAGACCGGCCGAGTCGATCACGTTCCACACGGTTGCCTGATCGACCAGAAAACGTCGTCCCTGGCTCGACACCCTTACGCCCCGATAGCGCTCGACAAACCCCCGCGTACGGGCCTGCTCCAACAACCGTTCTCGTTCCGCCCGGTTCACCGGTTCCGCCGTCAAACGCGAGGGGGTGCGGCGGAATTCCTCCCAGCTGGTCTCCCACAGGCGCAACGCAAGGTCCGAGCCGTAGTTGAGAATCGGGTCGGCTTCTATCCCGTGCGACACCACGACGAAGGGAGCCAGAAAGAGCGCGCACGCCTGCTCAGCCGGTGATCCCGCCCGCGGCAACAATTCCCGACCGATCCAGTGGCGGTAGCTGTCCAGCAAGTGTTGACTCCATTCGATGACCGACGGCCGAGACCAGATCTCTTCCGTTTCGTGCATGGCTCCTCAGGGAACAACCGGCGAACAGATATCCGCACGGTCGTACCACGATGGAGGGCCCGATGCAATCGGTCGGCAACTAGACCCTGCGCAACTGGCGCACGAAGAGGGGTTGTCCCTGCGAGCCGTGCAACGTCATGACCAGGTCGCCCGGTTGCAGGGCCATCTCCTGAGTCTGATCGTAGCCACCACGACTTACGACCAGGCAGGACCAGGTCTCCACGGCAGTGCGTTGCCCGTCGACCGTGAGGACCACGCGGCCGGCGCCGTCGATGCGATAACTCAAGGCCGACGGCACGGAGGCGAACAGGCGATCCAACCGATCAGGAATCGGCTGCCGCGAATGCACAGACCGCATGCTGCCTTCGACGGAATACTGAAACGTCTGGTGAGGAAAAAGGTACGGAGCCTGCGAGTTCTTGAAGCGACGGGGCGCTCCGAATTGAACCAGTCGCCAATTGCCGGGCAGGTCGCTGCCCACGCAGAGACGTAGGGACTGCTGTTCAATGGCAGACTTGGCCGCGCCGGCCGATGAGGCCGATAGGCGATCCCGCGCTTCGGTGAGATCTACCGTCAGAAGGAGGCTCAGCAATACCAATAATTCCACGGCTCGCTTCATCGAATCCTCCTTCTGTGTCGCGATCAGAAGGTGATCGCACCAAGTGGGCAGTCACGATTCATCAGAAAGGCGGGCGATGGTCCGTGCAGTCGCACAACCAGACGGGCGATCAGGGGTCGTTCCGTAGGTCGGCGGCCGGAGGAGCCGGCAAGGCCTTGGGGGCGCGCGGCAACACGCGGTATTCGATCAAGCGGCAGGTGCAGAAGGACACCTGCCTCCACTCTGCCGTGATCTTCACGATGGCCGAGCCACACACCGAACAGCCCAAGGCCCGCGGGTCGCGCTTGATCGTCCAACGCGGGATCGTGATGCGTTCGCTCTCGGGAGGTTCCTGTGCCATGGCCCCTCTATCGGATGCCGGTCGAAAAATCTAAAGAGAGTTTACGCGCCGGCCCCTTTGCCCTTGATGCGACGGGCCTGCTCGCATGTATAATGATGCCGCTGTATTTCCGCGCCGTTCCGGCGTCTCGGTCGCACGGCGCTATGAAGGAGTAGAACCATGGCCGCGCACACATTATTCGAAAAAATCTGGGACGAGCACGTGGTGCGGGCTGAAGCCGACGGCACCACCCTGCTCTATATCGATCGGCACCTGGTGCACGAAGTGACCTCACCGCAAGCGTTCGAAGGATTGAGGGTCGCGGGGCGGACGCCGCGCCGGGCCGCCGCCGCGCTGGCAGTGCCCGACCACAACGTTCCGACCACGGATCGTCGTCTCGCCATTGCCGACCCAATCAGTGCCAAGCAGATTCAAACCTTGGAAGACAATTGTGCCGCTTTCGGCATTACCCTATTCGGGATGAACGACATCCGGCAGGGGGTAGTCCATGTCATCGGGCCGGAACAGGGGTTCACGTTGCCGGGCATGACAATCGTCTGTGGCGATTCGCACACCTCCACCCATGGCGCCTTCGGTGCGCTGGCCTTCGGAATCGGGACGAGCGAGGTCGAGCATGTGCTGGCCACACAATGCCTGGTGCAGAAGCGCCCGAAAACGATGGAAGTCAGGGTGGAGGGCCGACTCTCCCCGCGCTGCTCCGCCAAAGATGTGATCCTCGCCATCATCGGCAAAATCGGCACGGCCGGCGGTACCGGCTACGTCATCGAGTACACGGGCTCGACCATTCGCAGCCTGAGCATGGAGGGTCGGATGACCCTCTGCAACATGTCCATCGAAGGCGGAGCCCGCGCCGGGATGGTGGCCCCGGATGAGACCACGTTTGCTTACATCAAGGGCCGGCCGATGGCACCCAAGGGCGCCCTCTGGGATCAGGCGGTCGCGGCATGGCGTCGACTCACGACCGACCCCGGCGCCCGTTACGACGCGATCGTGGAGCTGAAGGCCGAGTCTATTGCCCCGCAGGTCACATGGGGGACCAGCCCAGGCATGGTGACGGGTGTGGACGGAACGGTACCTGATCCCCGGACCATGGACGATGCCAAGCTCCGGCAGGCCACCGAACGGGCCCTTGAGTATATGGCGCTGACGCCCGGCATGCCGATTCGCGACATCAAGATCGACCGAGTCTTCATCGGCTCCTGCACCAACTCACGCATCGAAGACCTACGCCTCGCCGCCTCCTTCGCGAAGGGGAAAAAGGTGGCAGGCACGGTCCACGCCATGGTCGTCCCCGGGTCCGGGCTGGTCAAACAACAGGCGGAGCAGGAAGGGCTGGATCGCATTTTCAAGGAATCGGGCTTCGAGTGGCGGGAAGCGGGGTGCAGCATGTGCCTTGCGATGAACGCCGACGTGCTGCAACCGGGCGAACGCTGCGCCTCCACCAGCAACCGCAATTTCGAAGGCCGGCAGGGAGCGGGCGGGCGGACCCATTTGGTCTCCCCTGCCATGGCCGTGGCCGCCGCCATCGAAGGGCACTTCGTAGACATTCGCCATTGGTCCTGACAGCACAGCCTGCTCGGCTGACTGCATGAGATAACAAAGGATAGATGATGCAAGCCTTCACCACACTCACAGGCCTCGTGGCCCCCCTCGATCGGCTCAATGTCGACACCGATCAAATCATTCCCAAACAGTTCTTGAAGACCATCCAGCGGACCGGGTTACGCGAAGGATTGTTCTACGACTGGCGCCGCCTGAAGGATGGATCACCGGATCCGAGTTTCTTTCTCAACCAGCCCCGCTACCAACACGCTACCATCCTGTTGACAAGGGATAACTTCGGATGCGGCTCGTCGCGTGAACATGCGCCCTGGGCCCTGTTGGACCAAGGATTCCGTTGCGTGCTCGCGCCCAGCTTTGCCGACATTTTCTACAACAATTGTTTTCAGAACGGCATTCTGCCGGTGGTGTTGGCGGGGGTCGAAATTCAAGCCCTGTTCGAGGGAGTCGCCGCCCAGGAAGGGTATCGCCTCACGGTGGACCTCGCCGCCCAACGGGTCACCACCCCGGACGGCACGTCCTATCCCTTCGCCATCGATCCCTTCCGAAAAGATTGTCTCTATCGCGGCCTGGACGCCATTGGCCTGACGCTCCAACATGCCGATGCCATCGCCGCCTATGAGCGGCGCCGCCGTGCCGACGCCCCCTGGCTGTTTCCAGACGCCACCCAAGAATAGGAGGTCTATGCTACGGTTTCTTGCGGTGCTCTTGTTCGGCGCAGCGGCCTATCTCTTGATCGTCTTCAACTGGAGTTATTCGGATGGCGATCGCGTCGGCTACCTTCAGAAATTTTCCCGCAAAGGGTGGGTCTGCAAGACGCAGGAAGGCGAACTGGCGATGACCACGGTTCCCGGTGTGGCGCCGGTGTTATGGAATTTCAGCGTCTGGGACGAGGCGGTCGCCAAGAAGTTGGACGGCCAGATGGGAAAACGCGTAGTGCTGCACTACAAGGAGTATCGCTATATCCCCACGACCTGCTTCGGCGAAACGACCTACTTCGTCGATCGCGTCGAGCTCATGGATTGAGCCCCTTTCGGTTCTCCGCTACAACCAATCCTTCTGTTTGAAAAAATACAGCATGGCCGTTCCAGTCACGGCCATGACACCCAGCACCGCCGGGTACCCCCAGGGCGATTTCAGTTCCGGCATGTGCTCAAAATTCATCCCGTAAATGCTGGCGATGAAACTCAACGGCATGAAGATCGTGGTAATGATCGTCAGGACCTTCATGACCGTATTCAAGCGATAACTCACGCTCGACAGGTAGACCTCCATCATCGAGGACACCATTTCGCGCAGGGTTTCGATGGTGTCTCCGATCTGGATGATGTGGTCGTACACATCGCGAAAGAATACCTTCGTCGATCCCTGGAGAAATTGGCCATCCGACCGCGAGAGGTTGTTCATCACCTCGCGGAGGGGCCAGACGGAGCGGCGCAGGAACAGCAGCTGTCGCTTGAGCGTGTGGATATCCCGCAATGTCTCCGGGCCTGGATTGGTGACACAGCGATCCTGCAACGCTTCGATTTTCTCCCCCAAGTGTTCCAGCACCACGAAGTATCGATCGACGATCGAGTCCATCAAGGCATAGAGCAGATAGTCGGCGCCGGCATGCCGCAGGCGTCCCTTGCCATTCCGCAGACGCTCCTTGACTCCTTGAAACACATCGCCGCCGTTCTCTTGAAATGACAGAAGGAAATTCTCCCCGAACACCAGGCTGACCTGCTCGACGTTGATATCGCCCTCGCGCCGCCCTTCGTAGAGCATCTTCAGCACGACATAGCCATAGGTGCCGTAATCGTCGAGTTTGGGCCGCTGATCCGTATTCGCGATGTCTTCCAGTAAGAGTGGATGGAGCCCGAACAGTTTTCCAAAGGCCTCCAGGACCTCCATCTTGTGGATGCCGCCGATGTCCACCCACCGGACGGTCGGTTCCCCCACCAGGATCACCTCTTCCGGTTTCGCGACGGACCGTTCGTGGAACTGGCCTTCCCCATACTCATACACGGTAATCTTGACCGTCTCGGATTTCTTTTCTCCGATATGGACCAGCGTACCGGGGGGCAGTCCCGCCTTGCGGGAATGTTTATGGACGAGCTTCATACCTTTCTCAGCTTGTACGCGGAACCTCGACAGTGGTCAAGGGGGCTCAAGACCTGGTAGCGTGTACCATGGAACGAGAACTGGCCACTCTAGCCGATATCATGATTCGAGCCGGGCAGGAAGCGCTTCGGCTGGCAGTGGAAGGATTTGACACCTACACGAAGGCGGACCGCTCACCGGTCACCTCGGCCGATCTGGCCGTGAACCAGATGTTGCGCGACCACCTGTCGGCCGCCTTTCCGGATGATGGTTGGTTGTCGGAGGAAACGGCGGATAGTCCAGACCGCCTCTCTCGACCCCGCGTGTGGATCGTGGATCCGATCGACGGTACCAGGGCGTTCGTGCGAGGGGTCCCGGAGTTCTGTCTATCGGCCGCCCTCGTGGAGAAAGGACGGCCGATCGTCGCCGCCATCTTCAACCCCTCCACCGGCGAGTTGTTTTCGGCCATCCGCAATCAAGGCCTCCGCATGGAACGCAAGGCCCCGCCCACTCAACCGCCATTTTCAGTGGCCGAACGCCCGGTGGCGCTGGTCAATCCCTGGGAACATCGAGCCGGACACCTTCGCTCCCTGGAACCACACATGCGTTGTCGTCCGATCGGTTCGATCGCCTACGCCCTCGCATTGGTCGCGTCGGAACAGGCCGACGCAGCGGTGATGCTTCAAGGGGGTAACGAATGGGATATCGCCGCCGGCATCCTGCTCGTTGAAGAAGGCGGCGGCAGTGCAACGACCCCGGCAGGTGAGCCGTTTGCCTTCAATCGGACCGACCCACGCCTGCAGGGGACCGTGGCGATCGGCGCAAAGACACCGGAGGCCGCTCGCACCCAGCTGCTCCGCCTCGGGCGCAGAGCCTCCGCCGGACCTGCCTCCTCCCGCTGAACCTTTTCAGCCGGACCACATCCCTGTACGATACGGACCTTGACCGTACCGTGAGGAGGAGATCCATGCACATCGCTCTGTTGGGGACAGGATTGTTGGGGCACGCTGTGGCGAAACGATTACACGTCGTCGGCCACAAGGTAAGCGCCTATAACCGTTCTCCTGAAAAGATGGGGGCGCTTGCGCAGGCCGGAATCCGCATCACCTCCCAGGCCGCCGAAGCCATGGCCACCGCAGAGGCGGTCCTGCTCCTGCTTTCGGATACATCGGCCATTCAGGCGGTCATCTTCGGTCCCGAAGAGAGCCGAGCCATCCGAGGGCGCACCATCATCCAGATGGGCACGATTGGGCCGCAGGAGAGCCAGGCTCTCCAGCAGGCCGTCGAACGTTTGGGAGGTCGCTACATGGAGGCGCCTGTCCTTGGGAGTATTGCGGAGGCGCTGGCCGGTCATCTGCTCATCATGGTCGGATCGACGACGGAGTTATTTATCGAACAGGAAGCGCTCTTGCGCAGCTTGGGGTCCGACGTGCGCTTAATCGGCCCGGTCGGAACCGCGGCCCAGCTGAAGCTTGCGCTGAATCAGCTCATTGCCGCAGAGATCACCGCCTTTGCCCTCAGTCTGGGCCTGGTGCGGCAAGCGGGCATCACGGTGGAGGATTTTATGGCACTGCTCCGCAAGAGCGCCCTCTATGCTCCGATGTTCGACAAGAAGCTCCCGCGGCTGACGGACCGAAACTATGACCGGCCGAACTTCTCGACACGCCACCTGCTCAAAGACGTGAACTTGGTCCTCGATGCCGCAACACAGGCCGGCCTGGCAGCGGGGGGGCTCGAGGAGATCCGCAGCCTGCTCCAGGACACGATCGATCTGGGGTTGGGGGAAATGGACTACTCGGCGGTCTATGAGAGGATCGATCCCGCCGGGCAGGCGTAACGCGCCTATTGCGACGAACGCTCCGCCGGCAGGGCCTGATTCTGCACCGTCGACTGGACTTTCATCACATGGAAACGGCCGCCTGGTTTGGTCGGAGCCGTATCACCTTCAATGCGGGTATACCACCAACGTCCGTCGCCTTCGGAATAGTCAGGCGACAGAGCGATCTCGAACCCGCCTTCCCGGTCATTCTCCTGCTGTGCCCACTTGCCGCTCCAGCGATGGTCGGCCAAGAGATCGGTTCGGAAGCGGCCGTCCTTGAACTCATAGGTGCCATTGCCGAACCGGTCCAACCGCAGCGTCACGACCATTCCACCCTCTTCATACTCCCACTCACCGGCCAAGACAGCGTTCTCCTGCGCGGCTGAACTCTTCTCCGCAACAACCGGAGACACGGACGACTCCTGCAAGGTCAGAGGAGCATGGCTGCAGGCCTGTACCAACAGCCCCATGACACCGACCACCATCAACGATCCAGGCGAATGTTTCACGCTCATTGTGTATCTACCTCACCTGTTCCTTTGTTTCGAGCGACCTCAGACATAAACTCATAACACCACCAGGAGCCCATCACAAGCAGGGCGCCTGCTTTCACATGGGACTGACCGGACCTGACACGGGCTGAGTCAGTCGGCCGTCTCAGCCTGATACGACCCACGGTATTGGTTATGAAAGGCTGTCACAAGGCAAGACGAGTGAGCCGCTCACAGGCCTCGGCAAGATCGCCGTCGGTCTTGGCGAAACAGAATCGCATGAAGCGGTGCCCGTCCGAGCTGCTGAAGAAGGCTTCTCCAGGCACGCCTGCTACCCCCGTCTGCTCCAACAGGTACATTGCCCGTTCCTTGCCGGTCGAGCCAGGCAGACGGGAAATATCCGCCAGTACATAATAGGCCCCCTCCGGCACCGACGGCGTGAGGCCCGCCTTTGCCAAAGCCCCGCAGAAACGATCCCGCTTCTGCTGATACTCACGCGCAAGCTCGAGGTAAAAGGAGGTCGGCAACTCTTCGATCCCTCGCGCCACCCCATACTGCAACGGCGCCGGCGCGCAGACATACAACAGGTCGTTCATGGCCCCGATAAGCTGCGCCCATTTGGCATGGGCGGCGCTGTAGCCGATTCGCCAGCCTGTGATGCTGAAGGTCTTCGAATAGCCGCCGATGGTGATGGTCCGCTCCGCCATATCCGGCAACGTGGCGATGCTGATGTGCCGTCGTGCATCGAACAAGAAGTACTCGTAGATCTCGTCGGTGAAGACGAAGAGATCGTGCCGGCGGGCGAGGGCGGCCACCCATTCGAGTTCCTCGCGCGTGAAGACCTTACCGGACGGATTGCCGGGCGAATTGAGGATGATCGCCTTGGTGCGCCCCGTGATCGCCTGCTGCAGCTCGTCACGCGACACGCTCCAGTCCGGAGGATGCATCCGGACGACTCGCGGCACAGCCTCCACCGCTACGAGCGCGCTGATGTGGTAGGCGTAGTACGGTTCAAACACGATGACTTCATCGCCGGGGCTCAGCAAGGCCAGGCAGGCACAGTGAAAGGACCCCGTGGCGCCGGCGCTGACGGTCACCTCCTGCTCGGGGTCGACCGTGAGTTGATTGTAAGAAGCCAGCTTCTTCGCGATGGCCTGCCGCAACTCCGGCAACCCGTCGTATCGAGTATAAATATTGACCCCCAGGTCGATGGCTCGTTGCGCGGCTTGGGCCACCGGCGACGGCACCCCCGTATCACAGACCCCCTGCGCCATGTTAATGCCGTTGACCCGTGCGCAAGCCTGCGTCATCGCACGAATCTCGGATTGGGCCATCTGCTCCATGCGCTGGTTACCGGTCCGCATAGGGTCCTCGTTGTCGATGGATTCTGGTCGGCGTCACTGTGAGCCTGTATACCGGAACTTCCGACCGGGACACAACCCGAAACTCCACCCGGATCCGTCACCGAGCATCGGCGACGAATCGATGGTAATGGGTGAGCACCCGCTCGACGTACAGCCTGGTACTGGACAGGGAAGAGAGACCGACGGCCCGGCTGACCCGCGCTTCTCCGACATGGTAGGCCGCCAATGCCAGCGAAAGATCCCCGCCGAATCGATCGAGCAACCGTCGCAACAGCGCGGCACCGGCGCGAATGTTGTCGTTGGGATCGAACGGGTCCAACACGTCCAGCGCCGAGGCCGTCAGCGGCATGAGTTGCATCAAGCCGATCGCGCCTTTCGGGGACACGGCCTGCGGATTGAAATTCGATTCGACCTGGATGATTGCCTTCAAAAGGGCCGGATCCAACGCATAGTGCGTCGCATGGAGTGCAATGAGCGCGGCGATGGAGGGCTGCCTATCGGGCGCTTCGTCTTCATCATGGCTGAGGCCCGGCGTCCAGCCCTGCTCAGGCGACATGACGAGGAGCAGGCTCCCCACCACCAGGATCGGACAGAGTGCACGGGCCAGCGGAGTCCAGCGGACGTTCCAGTCGGGGTGTGCCATGAGGGGTGGAGACAGCGAGCTGCGGTTTGAGTTACCGTTCCGGCTCGTTGACCGTTTTGATGAGGATGGCTCGGCCCTGCCGGTCGAGCCAGCCCTGGATACGGTCGCCCACATGGGCCGGACGATCAATCCGGGTGTTTTCGTCGTGAGGAATGCGATGTTCGTATCCTCGTTGATCGCGCACCAGGTACGCGCCTCCTTCGAGGACCTGGACCTGCCCCACTAACACTCTGGACACCTGCGGAGCGGGGGCAGGCTCGACCGAATGGCGATATATCCCCAACGTTCCGGACAAGATGCCTCGTCCGAGATCCTCCTGGGAACGCCCCTGCATCGATGGAGCCTGCGAACAACCGGCAGTGAAAGAGAGGGCGGAGAGGGCGAGGAGCCAGTGAGCACGAAGGGCGCAGAAACGCCTCATGGTCTGAACCTCCGGTTGGGCCGATGAGAACAGCGGCGCACGACAGGGAAGACGACACCAAGCCACTATTTCACGGCAGGGAGGATTCGACAAGAAAATGGGGGAAACGAACGGGCGGACGAGCCTGACTGGAAGCGCTCACCATTCAGCCGGAGGATTCTCTCATTCTATGGTGCACCCCACAGCTCCTCCAACCGATCGGCTCGTCCGCAGTTGTATTTGTAGAATTTGTATCGGATCGGGTTCTTTTTATAAAAATCCTGATGATGCTCTTCAGCCGGATAAAACTGGGTCGCTTTCACGATCTCCGTCACGATCGGTTTCGTGAAACGGTGCGAGTCCTCCAACACACGCTTGGAATCCTCCGCCAACCGTTGCTGCTCATCGGTGAGGTAAAAAATGGCCGCGCGATACTGGTTGCCCCGGTCGCAGAACTGGGCATTCGGGGTCACGGGGTCCACGTTGCGCCAGAAGGCGCCCAGGAGCGTGGCGTAGCTGACTTTGGCCGGATCGTAGAGCACCTCGACCGATTCGGCATGGCCGGTGCCGCCTGTCGACACCTCCTCGTAGGTGGGGCGTTCGACCTTCCCTCCCATGAACCCACTGGTCACAGCTGTGACGCCGGCCACATTTTCAAACACTTCCTCCATGCACCAGAAGCAGCCCCCGGCGAAATAGGCCTTGGCAAGGCCGGACGGCTCGGCTGCCTGTCCCTGGACGAGCAATCCTCCGGTCACTAAGAGCGCCAGGACCAGCAGTAGATTCCTGACGGTTCGTTGTAGGTTGTCCATCACGCCATCCTCCACGCGTAGAATCATCCTACCGCGAAATCGCCGGATCTACACGCCGCCCCAAGCCCGCGCCCCCTGCACGAGATCGGGCTGCTGTTGCTCGAACTGTCTCATCATGAGGGTGATCGCCTCTTCCGGAGTCTCCACGGCGGCAATCAACCGCCGTCCCAACTTCTTGAAGAACTTCTCTTCCACCGGCGTGGCGCCGACCACAATCACCGGTTTGCCCGCCTTGAGGGCCAGCGCCACTTCCGACACGGTGCCGGCGCCCATCAGTCCGCAGGCCACCACCACGTGGCTCGACATGACGTTCACATTATTCCGCGCGTTGCCCATGTCCGTAATGATGGCTAAATCGACGTACTTGGAGACGCGCTCCCGCGCCGACGGCAACACGCCGATCGTCAGGCTGCCTGGCACTCGCTTGGCCCCCTGGCAAGCTGCATCCATGACCCCCACGTCGCGGCCGCCAGTGAGCACCACCCACTCCCGCCGCGCAATCAATTCACCGAGAACGCGGGCGTTCTCGATATCCTTTTTCCTGGCCTTGGCCGGCCCCATCACCCCTACCACATAGCGCATGGCCGCTTCCTCACGACATTCCGCCGCATTGCGGCTGCCACCACCCGGTAACCGCCACGGTCGCGTAATAGATGGACCAGACCTCCGGATCGTCCGCACAGCGGCAATACCGGTCGATGTCCTCTCCCGTGACCCGTCCCGTCGCCAGGTACTTGTCCCGCAATTGTTCGGCCGACAACTTCATGACCTGGGCGACCGGTTGGCCGCCTGACGACAGGTGCCCCTCATGCTCCACCGTCAGCTGGCTCAGATCATGCCGCTGAAATAGGACCGGCAGCTTGGCTCCCAGCGCATGGTCCATACCGAGCGTGAGAAACATCTGTTCGATGGCGGCGCTCACCCGCGCGAAGCTGCCCCGAGCCTCGTCGGACCCCGTCACCGCCCGGGCGGCCTGAAAATCCGGCTCCTCGACCATGACCCACCCTCCGGGCTTGACGCAGCGCAACATCCGTTCGAAGGCCTTTTGGTAGTCCGCGACGTGGATCAGCACATAACGGGCATGCACGAGGTCGAACGCGGCCGGTTGGAGATCGACCTCACAGATGTCCCCCGATACAATCTCCACGGCCGAATCGACGCCGCCCCGCAAAAACCGCGGGTTCGTGTCCACCGCCACCACTCGCCCCGAAGGCCCTACCCGCTGCTGCAACCACCGGACGATGGACCCGGCGCCTGCCCCGACCTCCAGGCAATGCCATCCCGTCGTGAGACCGGTCGCCAGCATCCGGCGCTGGGTGCCGGGATCGAACATCCGTTCGATCAGGTGCAACCGTTCCAACTCACGCCGTTCCTCAACCGTCTGAAACACATATTCCATCCCGACGTTCTCCCGTTTCTTGTTCGATCCGCTCCTCCGCGCCGCATGGCTAGAATCGGGAGCTCAGCAAGGTCACATCCGCCTTGGCCCACGCGGCTTGAAAGCGGCGCTCTTCCTCTTCCGCTTCACCAGCCTTGTTCTGGGCCCGCAAACTTTGGACGAGTCCCTGGAGGGCCCAGCCGTTGTTGGGATTGAGCCGCAGGTCTTCCCGATAGACCGCTTCCGCGTCGGCCGGACGCCCCGCCAGGAGCAGGACCGCCCCCAGGTTGTGTCGAACCGGTTGCAGCCAAAACGGCGGCTCGCTGTAGGGCAAGGCGGCTTCCAGTCGCAAGGCCTCCTGCAAGGCGCGAATGCCATCATCGTAGTCACCGCGCCGCGCGGCCAGCTCACCGGCCAAGACCCGTTCCGCCACCTGAAGGATCGCGTGGCTCGTTTTTGCTTCACTCGTCTTCGCCCGCGCGAATTGCTTGAGGGCCTTGCGGAGATTCGCCAACTCCCCCTCCACGCTGCCCCACCGGGTCGTGGCGGCAAACGCGAGGCCACGTACATAGTGCCAGAGCCCCGTGGTGAGCCGCAGCGTCTTGGGAGGCGGCGGCTGGCGAATCAAGTCGGGCCACTGACCGAACCGCGCCATGGTCAACAGCAGGGTCGGGGCAAAGAGATCCTGCATCGGCTCCTTGGCCAGCAGTTCACGAGCGGCTTGCAGCGCCTCGGCGCTCCGCCCCTCCATCATCAGAGACGCATTCAGAAAATGCAGGTTGTGTGCATAGTATCCCGACGCATAGAAACCCTCAGAATGGTGCTGCCCGGCCAGGTAATCCTGATCGACCTTCGCAGCGACCGCATTCTGCTCCGACGCCTGTTCATACCGTCCGAGCCGCATATAGATGTGCGCCGGCATATGCACCAGGTGGCCGGCACCGGGCATGAGCGCGGGCAATCGCGCGGCGCACTCAAGCGCCCGTTGGGGTTCAAGGGAGGCTTCGACCGCATGGATGTAGTGATGGCAGGCGCCGGGATGGTCAGGCGTTCGCCGGAGCACCGCCTCCAAGGTGGCGACGATTTCCTCCGTCCCCGGCTGCGGCTTGCCATCGGCTCGCCAATAGTCCCACGGCCTCAGCACCATCAAGGCTTCCGCCGCCAAGGTCGCCGCATCGACGTCGTCCGGATACTGCTGCGCGAGCCGGCGTATGGCCTTCGCATAGGCTTCATCCTTCGCTCGCCTGCTCCCCGTTTTCTTGAGCGAGTACCGAGTCGCCAGTGTTTCGACGTAGGCGCGCTCACGGGGCGACGCCTGGGCAGCCTGCTGGCTCGCCTGTTTCAGCGCCTCCACCGCCCGGGCTTCCGCCTTGGCATCCATGGCCGAATTGATGTTCGGCCCCAGCGCCAACGCCACACCCCAGTAAGGCATGGCCGCTTCAGGATCCAGCCGCGACGCTTCGCTGAAGGCCGCGATGGCCTCGTCATGGTTGAAGGCATAGATCAGGCGAAGCCCCTGATCGAAAAACTCCTGCGCCCGTGCCGAAGTCGTGGTGATCTCGAAGTGCCAGGTGCCGAGGTTGTCGTACAAGGTGACCTCAGCCTGAGCCGTTCCCTGAGGCACCCCCCATGAGAGGCCGGCAGCCATCACCCCGCACACAACCCTCCACGCCCAACGAGCTGGTCCCATCGGTTCCACCCTTGGTCGCCCCTTCACGGCCCTTACCATTCTTGCAGGCAAACAACGTAAAAGCACGGAGGCCTCCCGGACAGCTTGCCGAGCACAAATTAGCAGCCCCGTCAGCAAGATGCTAGTCACGCACCGCGTGAGGGCAGACCCGTTCACTCTGCGTGGAGCCACGTAAGCGGTGTATGGATGGAGCCCACAGGCGAAGGTTGCGTCGTCGACGGGTTCCGGGCGGCGGACCGGACGCGCTCAGGCGTTGAGGTACGGAGTCTCGGCGGGTTCGGGCGAGTTGTCGCGCCGGTCTCTCGAAACGGGCTTTTCGCGGTAGGGCAAGGAGCGTGAGGGCCCGAGCGTCAGGCCCAGCACAGGCGGCTGGGCCATGTCCATATCTTTCCCCATGTACATCAGGACCTGCTGCTGGGAGGTGACCAGCGCGCGGAGATCCTGGATCTGGCTGGTCAGGTCCTCCATCTGCGCCTGTTGGGTCGCGACCTGCTCGCGCAGATCCTTCAGCTCCGCCTGGGTATTCTGGGTCTGCTGAATGACCCATTCCTTGATTTCGCGCGCCTGGGCCGTGAGCGCCCGCTGCACGTACCCTGCGCGGTCGCGAATGCGGAAGATCAAATCTCCGACCGCACCATCCCACCGCCGAGAGGGAACCAGCCCATGCTCCGCTTGAACCTGGTGCTCGATGTGTCGGGCCACAGGGGCTCCCAACCATTTGGACACCCGTTGTCCCAGGGGTTGCACCCCGCGCCCCTCGGAACTGCCGTATTCGCACCAGTCTTCAAACCGCTCGGTGAGGTCTTCCAGCTTCACGAAAACCTTGCCGATCGCAGCGCGCAACGGTGAGGGGGCGAAGGGATGGACCGCTGCTTTCTGATCCTTGTCGGGGACAAAGGTCAGCAGGTTGATCGGCTTTTCCGCCAAGCGTTGCTGCTTCCGGTTCATGGACAAATACCCATCTTATCGGCTGAACCAACTTCTTTCATTACTCTTTCCCATAGTCTGAGTCAATGGCTGCAGGAGGGTTTTTTCACTCAGAAGCGGGTCACGCTGGAGAAGTTGAAGTCGTCGATGCGCATGGCGGGCACCAACGCCTTGCCGGTTTCCGAGGTCACGGCCTCCGCAGGGGCCGTATAGGCATCGAGGTGGTTGAACACACGTAACGGACTGTCGTGAAAGCGAAAATTCCTCACGGCCGACACGATCTCGCCGTTTTCGACCAAGAACGTGCCGTCCCTCGTCATGCCGGTCAAGGTCAGGTCCGACGGATTGACGAGACGGATATACCAGAAGTTTGTGACGAGAATGCCGCGCTGCGTCGTCCGAATCAGGTCCTCCACCCGCGTGCCGATCGGGCGTTCCCCCGAAAACACGGGTGACTCCAGGGTGGCGATCCGGTCGACCTGGTGTTGCTGCGCCGTATACCGATCATGGAGGAGCTGCTTCAGGACGCCCGCCTCAATCCAGCATGACCCGAATACGGGTAGCCCCTCCGATGTAAAGCTATAGCCCAGCAGATCGACATGGTCCGGCTGATTGACCAGCGACAGTCGCCGATCGATGATCCGCGCGCCGAGTTTCCCGCTGAAGGGACTTGTCCCCTTGTCGAACGATTTGGCGTCCAGGGTCCAGAGCATCCCGCTCAGCAGGCCGGACACGGCGGCCGGCTCCAGGATGACCGTATAACGGCCGGGCGGCAATTCCTGCGGATCGTCGTCCCCGCGCTTCGCCTTGCTGATTGCCGTCAAGGTCCGCTCCTGTATGTGGAGCCGATCGAGTGAGCGGTGGGCAGCCGCGGCCCAACCGGTGGCGTCGCCGGCTTGCACCGTGAGGCTGAAGCGCGCCTCGGTCCGTTCTTCATACGCCGTCAGGCCGGTGTCGGCTGCCAGACCCACGACCGCCAGACTGGACGAGACCGTGCCGGCCGCATTCAGGTTCTCCATCTTGCATTGGCCGATCGCCTCCCGCGCATAGTCGAGCCGACGCGCGGGCCCGGCCGCAGCCGTTTCCGGCCGAGAGGTGGGGAGCCCCAGATAGGCCTGGGCCCCGACCGGCGGCAAATACTCCGGATCCTCGGGCGAGACCCGTGCGATCCGTTCCGCCTGTTTGAGGGTCTCTCGCACCGCGCCGGCCGTGAAGTCCGTCGTGGAGGCGCTGCCTTGTTGCCGACCGAACGCCACCGTAATGGAGAGGGTGCCGCGTCGCTGATGGACATTCTGGATGACCTGGTTGTTCGCAAAGCGGGTCGTGCCGCCGTGGACATCCCGGATCGAGAGGACGGTATGGTCGCCGGCCGAGTGCTTCATGACGAGTTCCGTAAGGAACTCGAACTCCTGCCGGCTCGTTAACTTGGGCCATGATGCAGTGATGGGCGACGTCATGCCTTGGCCTGTCCGGTCATTACATCGATACGTCGGAAGCGGGCGTGGGACGCGGCGTGAGTCATCCAGCCGGATTGTCCCGGCTGCCCCTTGCCGCAGGTGATGAAACCATAGCGGCGGCGGTGGCTCCGATCGGCCACGCCGTCGCACTTGCCCCAAAATTCCGGCGTCATGCCGTGGTACACGACGTCGCGCAGCATGTGGGTGCGGCGACCGTTCTCGATGAGCCAGAACGCATCGCCGCCGAACTGAAAATTGTACCGCCGCTGATCGATGCTATAGGACCCATGGCCTTCGATATAGATGCCGCACTTCACGTCGGCGATCAAATCGTCGAGCGTGGCCGTCCCCGGCTCAAGCCCGATGTTGGCGATCCGCACCATCGGGACGCTGCCCCAGCTATCGGCCCGGTTCGATCCACGTGACCGTTCCTCATGGATTTTCCCGGCCACCTCGCGATTCGTACAGTAGCCGACGAAAATCCCGTCCCGCACGATGTCCCACCGCTGACAGGTCACCCCGTCGTCGTCGTACCCCGTGGCGGCCAGGGTTTCCGCCTCCGTGTTATCAGCCACCAGGGTGACGACCGCCGATCCATATCGGTACGTGCCGCGCTTGTCCGGCGTCAGGAAACTGGTGCCGGCATAATTAGCCTCATAGCCCAGCGCCCGATCCAATTCGCTGGGATGGCCGCAGGATTCATGCATCGTCAGCGAGAGGTGCTCCGGGTCCAGCACAAGATCATAACGCCCGGCATGCACGGCCGGAGCCCGCACCTTCTCCACGGCCTGCTCTGCAATCCTCGCCCCTTCGCGCAGAAAATCTGCGTCTCGAATCAATTCATACCCGGTACGCAAATGGGGGGTGTTGAAGGAACGGCAGGCAAACCGGCCGTCATGAAGAGCGGTGGCGGTGCATTCTCCTTGCACTGCCAAGAGGGAGAACTCGAGATGCGTCCCTTCCGTAGACACTAAGAGCTTGCGGTCGCGTTGCGCCCAGAGACCGGCGGAACTGCGCACCACGCCGGGGTGCTGCTGAATCACCTCCATCGCATTCAGCAGGAGCGCGGTCTGTTCTTCCAAGGGCACGCTGAAGGGATCCAGGCGACAGGCTGTGGTGACGCGGTCGCGATGGACCGGTTCGGGAACCAGACGGACCTTTTCGATCGCCAGTGAGGCCGAACCCTTGGCGATCTCGACGGCGAGGTCCGCGATGCGCGGCACCTCTTCCAATGAGAGGATACAGCTGGCCGCGAAACCCCACGCCCCCCGATGCAACACCCGAATGCCGAAGCCGCGATCGGATGATTCTCGAATCTGGGCAATGCGGCGATCCGCGCCGCCGATCGTGCGGGTCGTGGTGTCGAGCAACCGGATATCGGCATACTCGACCCCGGCGGCGCGCACACGAGTCAATGCCAGTTCGGCCAACTCGTCCCACGATGATCCGCTCATTGCGCCTCTTTCGTCACAAGAAAAGTACCGGAAATCTCTGCGGTAGTATAACAAGATCCCGGCGGCCTGTTCTGCCTTTTCATCACGGCCTCGTTTGCTTATGATGGTGAGCGGATGTTACCGCCCGCGCAAACGCCACGCCGCCGCCTCATCGAGTTGCTCACCGGCACGCTGCTCTCGTCGCATCAACTGGCACAACTGCTGGGGATGCCGGAACGGCAGGTGGAAGACCACCTGTCGCATGTGGTCAAAACACTCGCCCGCGACCGCACGCGCACTTTCATTCTCGAACCTTCAACGTGCCAGGACTGCGGCTTTACCTTTCGTGATCGCACGAAACTGACCCGCCCCAGCCGCTGCCCACGTTGCCGCAGCGAATCCATTACCGCCCCGCGGTACGGCATCCGCGACGAATCGAACCAAGGAGCTGTCCTATGACCATGACTAGATCGGCCTTCGGCATCCTGTCCGTCTTCCTCCTCGCAGGAACAGCCTGCAGTTCCGACCAAGCAGCGGAACTCTTGGAGACCGCGCAATTCGAGGAACGGCAACATAACGAGGCCCACGCCGTCGAGATCTACAAAGAGATCCTGAGCCGATACCCCGCGAGCCCCGCCGCGCAGACCGCCAAGACGCGCCTCGCGCAACTGGCCGAGAAACCCTGACCCCCTGTCACCCGGGCCGGCGGGGGAACCAGGGAAAGAACGCATTCGTCGTACGGCGATACAGCGCATACTCCTCACCGCGTGTGGTCATGGCCTGCGTTTCCGTCCAGGGAATACCCGTGACCTTCCAGAGCGCCGCCCCCATCACGAGGGGACCGATCACGGTCAAGCCCCAGCCCCCCGTCGGAATGGCCCAGCCCATCACCACATAACTCCACCACTGCACCCACTCGAAGAAATAATTCGGGTGACGGGAATAGCGCCAGAGGCCGACACGGCACACCCGGCCCCTGTTCCACGGCTGGTTTCGAAAGGAGGCCAACTGCCAATCGGCCATCGTTTCTCCGACCAGCGCCACCGCCCACAGCAGCACACCCACCAAGTCCCACAGGTGGAACGGCGGATGCGGGTTCTGCATCACGATCAAGGGCGGCAGGGAGAGCAGCGCGAGGGCCGCCGCCTGTAATTGGAAGTACCAGAACAGCCGTACCGTGGCCTGGCCACCCCACTGTTCCCGCAACCGTCGATAACGACCGTCTTCCGATTTTCCCCAGACTCGGTCGAGCAGCACGTGTGTGCCCAAGCGCACCGCATAGAGACAGACCATCAGCGCCACCAAGAGCCGTCTGGCCGGTTCACCGGATACGTTGACCGCATACCACCAGACGGCCACGGCCAGTCCGTAACACCAGCCGACGTCGGCCACGGCTGCGTTGCGACGACGTCGCTCCACCAGCCACAGCAGAGCCATGAGCGCTGCTGAAGCCATCCAGGCCTGGAGGAGCAGGGTCAGCGGATCCATCGGGGTCCTCCGTGATCGGTCGTCGGATTCTACCGCAAGCAGATGGTCGAAACATTTCGTGGAACAGTGACCGGCGGGTGGTTAAGATGGGAGGTCGAAAGGAAGAGAGCACAACGGAAACCCGGGAGGTACGGTGAGATGATAAAAGGTGCGTTGAGCGGACTGGCGATCGTAGCGGTATTCACAGCGTGGGTGATGCCCTTCCCATCCCATGCCGAGGACAAGGCTCCGTCCGAAGCCCACAATGCCGCGAGGGGCAAACTCCTCTTCAGTCGGCATTGCGCCGGTTGCCATGGCCCGCAGGGGCAGGGTGACGGGTACAAGCTGCTGGGCGCTGATCCGGCCAACCTGACCGCTCCCTCGACCACCAAAAAACCCGACTCCGCCCTGCTGGCCACGATTCACGAGGGCAAACCGAACATGCCTTCGTGGAAAGGGATCCTCTCGGAGCAGGACATCCACAACGTCTTGGCGTATGTTCGCTCGCTCTCGAAGTGACGGAAGGCTATCTCAGGCCTCATCCGGCGGATTGGTCGTCCCAGGGGTCTTCCTTGCTGCCTCGGCCCGCTTGAATCCACCGGCGAAAACCCGGCAGAGGGAACGACAGTAGGGCCTGCAGCTTCGCGCTCGACATCGAGAGGTCCGGCGGGCGAGGCGGTCCCTGATAGTCGGCCACGGAGCCCGGCTGAATGTGGGCGCGAAGCGCGGGATAGATCCATGAGAGCAGCTCTCCGATTTCCCAGCGCGACAGCCGCTCGCTGCCGCCCAGATGGTACAGACCCGGAGTCGACTGCGCAGCGAATTCCCACAGGGCCCGCGCCAAGGGGCCCGCTGCAACCGGGCAACGGAACTCATCGGTGAATAGCGTGAGCGTCGTCCCCTTGCCCACGGCGC
The DNA here is from genome assembly GCA_015709715.1 of Nitrospira sp. NCBI lineage: Bacteria > Pseudomonadati > Nitrospirota > Nitrospiria > Nitrospirales > Nitrospiraceae > Nitrospira > Nitrospira sp. The sequence goes on along the minus strand of CP054184.1, from coordinate 2,334,649 downwards.
GCAGCATATCTTCGACGAAACTGCGGTCGTGCGAGGATGAGGTCCCGGCCGTGAGGGCGATGCGCACGACCGCATGGGCTGGATTCTGCATCACAACCTGTTCGGCTTCCGCCTTGGTCCGTCCATACACGTTCAGCGGATTGATGTGATCTTCTTCGACATAGTTTCCCTTCGCGCCGTCGAACACCTGATCGCTGGAGAGAAAAATGAACGGAATGGCTTGGGCAAGGTCGGCCAGGACCCTGGTTGCCTCCACGTTGATGGTCCTGGCCCGCACCGGATCCAGTTCGCAGGCGCCGGTTCGACTCAGCGCGGCGCCGTGGATCACGAGCTGCGGCGGCCGAGCCCGCCAGAGACGCGTTATCTGCGCGGGGTCGGTCAGATCCGCGTCACTCCTGGTGAGTCCACGCACCTCCCACCCTGGAGCCCATCGGGTGGCACTCCGCACCAGATAGCCTCCGATCAGGCCGGCCGCCCCCGTAATCCAAGCGACCGGCTTCACGACTCACCCACACCCCGCCGCCGGATTTCCGACACGTCCATGACGCGCCACCGGTCCGGCGGCTGCTCAATCGCCCACACCATCGCTGTCAGCATCTCCCGCATGGTCACCAATCCCAGCCTGGTCGCCGCCATCCTGGTATTTGGTATCCGTTCCAGTAGCCGATACCAAGGCTGCAACACCAACGGCCACCAATGGCCCGGCCCGAGAATATACCAGGGCCGCATGATGGTCGCGACCAAACCGGCCTCTTCTATGGCCGCCTCGCAGGCCCGGCGCACCGCAATGTAGTCACGCATGATCGGCGCGGGATGGGCCACGCTGACGTACAGAACGTGGGGAAGGCCGACCGTTCTAGCCGCTTGAACCGCCGCCAGCGCGGCTGGGCCGTCGACCGCGCGAAACTGCGGCCCCTTCCAAGGCGCCGGCTTGGGCACACCAACCAACTGCACCAGCGTATCGGCCCCCCGTAAGGAGTCCGTGAAACTGCCTGCATCAAGGGGATTGCCGATGACGATGTCACAGCCGTGTGGAACCTTGCCGATCGATTCCTGCCTCGCCAGAGCCGTCAGCCGGTGGCCCCGCTCGAGCAGCAACGGGATCAGCCGCGCCCCGAGGTACCCGGTGGCGCCCGTGACGAACACCTGCCGCTTGCGCGGGGGTAAGGTCATGGCTGCGACTGAACCATGGGGCGCCCTTCGAGAAATTTCGCCAAGCCGTTCCTCGTCCGGAGTTCCGCGAGGCCGTTGGCGACAAGACGCGCAGCCGCCTCGGTCAACGCCGCCTGCTCCTCCGCCGACAGGCCGAGATTGGTCTTGATCTGCGTCACCTGCTTCCCCAGCGGATCGCTGTCCGGAAGTTGCCGCAGCGCCAGGTGCCAAAAATCGCAGGAGCCGCCGTCGCCGTTTCTGCCGACGGGAAACCGCCCGAACCGAGCGACATCCTGGTCTGACGCGGGGATTCCTGCCAGTTCCAGCAGATCGCGCCGATGGCTCTTGAGCAACACCGCAGCGGCCGAGAGAGGACGTCGCGCTTCGTTCTGTTTTCGACCGGTCGCATCGATGGAGAGCACCAAACAGCCGCGGGGGAATAGTTCCTGCCACGGCCGCTGCGTCGAGGCCACGTCCAACACTTGCATCAGGGTGCGGATGCCGAGATTGTCGGCCGCCCCACCATCGTAGGCGAGTAACGGAGGCGGAGCCGATCCATTGAGGCCAGGCCCGCCACGATCCAGCGCAAGCGGTTCCAGGACATCGGGATAGGCGGCGGACATGTACACGGCGCGGGCGATACTGAACGGAGCGAGCGGCTGCCCAAGCTCCGCGAACCGTTCTTGCGAGATCACCAGCGGATCGCCCGTCAGGGCGTCGGTGGAGTTGAGCAGAAGGATCGGCCGGGAAGGGTTCAGGTCCCGATAGGTGGCGCCATGGAAAAGACCGTCATCCAAGGCGCGGATCACCCGGTCGGCGGCGATGGTCTTGGTCAGGAGCAGCCGAAACGCATTCGGCGGAGCCATGTACCAGGGCCCGAGGACCGCGGCCTGGAAGTCCCGCCCGATCTGTTCCAGAAAGCCGTTCTGGAAACTGAGGTCTCGATACCCATCGAGCGCATAGGACGCAGCAGGCAAGGCTCCGCCAGATACCGCCGACAGCACATCGACCTGCGACAGGAGTCCGACGCGATCGAGTTCCTTCATGACCGCCGCACCGAACAGGGCGGCGCGGCTGCCCCCGCCGGAAAAGGCCAGGCCGACGAAGCGACCATCGGCGAGTTCCGTCGCGCTCAATTGCAGGGTCGCTCTGGTGGCAGTCTGCGGCTGGGATGGAGCCGGGCTGCTTGGATGAGGCTCCAGCGTCATGCAGGACACCGAGGCCAACGCCAAGGCCAGCAGCACCCAGGAGCTTTTCCGACGACCGTTCGGCATTCCCATGTTTCCCTCTACGAAGGGATCGATCGAACGGATGTCTCCTCGGATGAAAAGACGGGCGCTCCTGGCGAGGCGTGCAGGGACTGAGCACGCAGCCGGTTATCCGGTTTTCAACAGCCTGTTAATTTCTCGTCAGCTTCCGATACCGGATCCGATGCGGCTGGTCGGCTTCTTTGCCGAGCCGTCGCTTGCGATCGGCTTCATATTCGCTGTAGTTCCCTTCGTACCACACCACTTTGCTGTCGCCCTCAAAGGCCATAATGTGTGTCGCGATGCGGTCCAGGAACCAGCGGTCGTGGCTGCTGATGACGGCACAGCCGGCAAACCCTTCCAACCCCTCTTCCAAGGCGCGCAGGGTGTTCACGTCCAGATCGTTGGTCGGCTCGTCGAGGATGATGAGGTTGGCGCCTTCCTTGAGCATGCGCGCCAGGTGCACCCGGTTGCGTTCGCCGCCCGACAGGTCCTTGACCTTCTTTTGCTGATCAGTCCCGGCAAAGTTGAAGCGAGCGCAATAGCCGCGCGCGTTCACCTCGGCCTTCCCCAGCTTGACCGTATCCTGGCCGTCCGAAATGATTTCATACACGGTCTTGTTCGGATCGAGGCTGCGGTCCTGATCGACATAGCCGAGCTTGACCGTCTCGCCGATCCGGATCGTGCCGCTGTCCGGCTTTTCCTTGCCGATGATCATGCGGAACATGGTCGTCTTGCCTGCACCGTTCGGGCCGATCACCCCGACGATGCCGCCCTTCGGCAGGCTGAACTCCACGTTCTCGTACAGCACCTTGTCGCCGTAGGCTTTGCTGACGCCCTTCGCCTCGACAACGAGGTCGCCCAATCGAGGCCCTGGGGGAATGTAAATTTCCAGGTCTTCCGCCAACTGTTCCTGCTTTTGGTTGACCAGTTCTTCATAGCGATTCAGGCGCGCCTTACCCTTCGATTGGCGGGCCTTCGGCGACATCCGGATCCATTCCAACTCGTGCTCCAACGTCTTCTTGCGCTTCGATTCGGCCTTCTCTTCCTTCTCCAGCCGCTCTTGCTTCTGTTCCAGCCAGGAAGTGTAGTTGCCTTGGAAGGGAATGCCGTGGCCGCGATCCAGTTCCAGGATCCAGCCCGCGACGTTGTCGAGGAAGTACCGGTCGTGGGTCACGGCAATGACCGTCCCCTTGTACTGTTGCAGATGCTGCTCTAACCACTGCACGGATTCGGCATCGAGATGGTTGGTCGGCTCGTCGAGCAACAAGATGTCCGGCTCTTGGATCATGAGCCGGCAGAGCGCCACCCGCCGTTTTTCGCCTCCGGACAACACGCTCACCTTTTGGTCCGCCGGGGGACAACGCAACGCATCCATGGCGACCTCAAGCTCGTTCTCCAACTCCCAGCCGTTGGCCGCCTCGATCTTCTCCTGCAGCTGCGCCTGCTTGTCGATCAGCTTTTCCATCTCATCAGGATCCGCTTCCCCGATCTTGTTGCTGACCTCTTCGTATTCATGGAGCAGAGCGACCAGTTCCTTCTTGCCCTCCTCCACGACCTCCTTGACCGTCTTATTGGGGTCGAGCTGCGGTTCCTGTTCGAGCAGGCCGATGCTGTAACCCTTCGAGCGCGTGATCTCTCCGACGTAATTGGAATCCACCCCCCCGATGATCTTCAGCAGCGAGCTCTTGCCGGACCCGTTCAACCCGAGGACGCCGATCTTGGCGCCGTAATAAAAGCCCAAGTAGATATCGCGCAGCACCTGTTTCTTCGGCGGATACACCTTGCCCACGCCGACCAGTGAAAAAATGACTTGCTTATCGTTCGTCGCCATAGCCATCCTCAGTAGAGTGTGAGCTGTCTGTTCGTTCGTGCAATCGGCCACCATAACAAAGCGCGGCATGATTCACAACCGCGCAAGGAGCCTGCGTCGACCATGATTCGTCATCTCCATTCTCTGCCGATCACCTATCTCATCCTGGCTGTCCTCCTGATCCCGAGCGTGGTCCGGCCCGCGTCCGCGGCGGACGACCGCGAGCAGCGGGACCTCGTCGACCAAGCTCGCATGACGCTCTCGAACTTTCTCGCCGATCCCAACATGACCTGGTTCCGCGATCACGTCCAAGACGCCAAGGGGCTGTTCATCGTCCCGCAATATATGAAGGGCGCGCTCCTCTACGGCGCAGCCGGCGGCAGCGGCGTGTTCGTGGCCAGGGACGAGAAAACGGGCGAATGGAGCGAACCGGCGTTCTTCACGATGGGGGCCGCGAGTTTCGGCTTTCAATTCGGCGCGCAGATGTCGGAAGTCGTGCTGCTGGTCCTGACGCAACGCGGAGTCGATTCGCTGTTACTGGGTAATTTCAAACTGGGAGCGGATGGATCGGTCGCCGTGGGACCAATCGGGGCCGGCGTCTCAGGTGCGACCACCCCGAATCTCAGCGCAGACCTCTTGTCGTTCGTGCGAGCCAAGGGGCTCTTCGCGGGGGTCTCGCTGGAGGGAGCCGCGCTGATCGCACGGGACGAATGGAGTCGTGCCTACTACGGCAAGGCCGTCACCCCGACCGACATCGTGATTCGTCACGAGGTGAAGAATCCGCACTCGGAGACGTTACGCGCGGAGATCAAGCGAGCGATCGAAGGGAAGTAATCCGGTCGGGCGTTTTCACGCGCAGATGAAATCCCAGTCGGTCCATCGTCGCGATACTCGCCTGCTGCGCATCCAAGTTGCCGAAGACCGGGCGAGCAGCAAGAGGGTCTCCTGTTGCGCCGTATTGACCTCATGGATGAGGTCCGAAGCGGTCTCTGCCAACGGATCCACGCCACCGCCATGTACTCGGCCGGTGCGACCCAGCCCATCGACCCAAACCCTCCGACAAAATAAATATCTGCCAAGGCCATGCGGAAAAAACTAAAAGGGCAGCACCGACCCGAAGGGCCAGCCTGGTTGCTTGCGCGAGAGTTGGTGGAGAGACGGTTACGAGAGGGAGAGTGGCTTGACGTAGTTGAGAAGTTAGTCTACTATGTGGTCATGATTAAGCTCAATGTTCATGAAGCCAAGACACACCTCTCCAAATACTTGGCCAAGCTCAAGGCCGGCGAGCGAATTCTGTTGTGCAAACGCAATCACCCAATTGCCGAGATCACGGCGTTGCCGGAACCACCCACCCACCCTCGCCCCATTGGGCTGGCGAAAGGCCGCTTTACCGTCCCAGGTAGTTTCTTCGCACCACTCCCGGATGTCCTCCTTGAGGCGTTCGAGGGAACGCACGAGTGAAGTGCCTCCTCGATAGCTGTACCTTTCTGTGGATTATCTCGGGGGCTAAGGAGCTGTCAGGAACCGCGCGAGAGCTCTTCACCGACCCAGCCAACGAGATGTTGCTGAGCGTCGTGTCGGTCTGGGAAATTTCTGTGAAGCATGGGCTTGGAAGGTTGTCGCTGCCGAGTCCGCTCGATCAGTTTCTGGTTGAGCAACGGGAGCGACATGGAATCGCGGTGCTGCCGCTTCATGAGGGCGCGGTCTTGCATCTGCATAAGCTTCCCCAATTACATCGAGATCCCTTTGACCGCATGTTGATCTGCCAAGCGATTGAACATGATTGCCTGTTGCTCACGCCTGACCCATTGATAAGCCAATATCCAGTTCGCACTCGCTGGTAGCTACAACGAGTGCAGCACCTGGCCGCCTGCCTTCGCCTTCGTGGCCAGATCGGCGAGACCGGCGCGGGCCTCCTCAGCATTGCGCACCGGGTCCGTAAAGGCAAATCTCCCACCCTGCATCCGATCGGGTGTCTTGACCCGCAGATGAAATCCCAGCCGGTCCATGGTCGTGATGCTAGCTTGCTGCGCGTCCAGCTTGCCGCACAAGCGGGCAAGCTGGAGCAGTGTCTCCTGTTGCTTCGTATTGATCTCACGAATAAGGTCCGCAGCGGTCTCTGCGAGCGGATCCACTGCCGCTGCCATGTAGTCAGCCGGTGCCACCCAGCCCATCGACCCGAACCCGCCGACAAAATAGATATCCGCCAAGGCCATATGGAAAAAGTGAAAGTCGTCGAAGTCGACCCAATAGGCCGCGTTCGCATGACGAGCCAAATACCGTTCACGCACCGATGCGACCTCGTCTTTCGGCACCTTCGTGATCGACCCCATCAAAGTCACTCTAGCTGCGCCCAGCGGATCACGCTGACTTTCCGGCGGGGTGACCAGCAGGCTGGCCCGCGGATCGCCGAGCAGGTTCTGCGTGTGCATCGCCATGGAGCTGATGAGAAAACTCGGCTGGCCTTGATCGTCCAAGCCGTAGGGCATCACCGACCCGAACGGCCAGCCTGGTTGCTTCCGCGACAGGGTCGAGAGCCCGCCCGTCTGCTGCAGATACACCAGCGTCCTGGCTTTTTCGGCATGGGAGGGTTCGGGAACGTCAGGACCTTCCGAATCCGGCCCGCTGCTGTGCTGACGCGATGATGTCACGACATCTCTCCTTCTGGGTCATTTCAAAGGCCCAAATCTCACCATTTCGTCCAGACAGGTGAAGCAGGGAAACGGAATCGCCGCATTCTCTATGGATCAAGATCGGCATCGTCATTCCTTAGATTTCCCGACAGACCAGTCTGCGGAAGATGCCCAGATGCTCTGGGCTGCTCAGCCGATGATCGCCGGTTTTCAGCAACAGTTCGATCGGGAACTGCGGATCTTGCGACAGGACGTGTTGGACGAAGGCCCAGCTCCCTTCTGGCTTGATCACGCTGTCCTGTAGCCCATGCAGGATGGTCGTCTTCACACGGCGCGGTGGCGCCAAGCGGCGCTGCCACAGCTCTTCGCTGTCCTCGACCCAGGTCCAGGGAATCGGCGCCTCGCAATGCATCGGCTCGTCGTCCCAGGGCATGGAGCCGGTCGCCTGCCAGCGGGCGCGGCGTTCGGCGGGGATATCGGCGGCCCGCACCCCCATCATGTTGAAGGCCGGCGCAATCAGGATGAGTTCTTCCACCGCAGGTTGCTCCTGCGCCACCAACCAAGCGAGCCAGCCGCCCAGCGAATTGCCCACGATCGTGATCGAGGGACCTGCCGCCAATTGCTCGGTCACCGCCTCCGCGTCCTCCAACCATTGCAACAGACGATAGTCCCCCCAGGTCCCGTCCGCATCGCCCCAGCCACGAAAGTCGAAACAACAAAAACCCCAACCCCTCGCCTCGCACCATTGCGCCAGCGCCTTGCTTTTGTTCCCCCAGCGCTTGGAGAGAAAGCCGGTGATAAAGAGGATCGTCCGTTCCACGCCGGGGAGGCGGTCTCCTCGCACGACCTTGCCGTCCGCCGCCGTGAGTTGAAACAGCTCCATCCGGTTACCCCCGCCGCAGGACGTTGGTGACGAACAGGCCCAGCTGGCGCAGCACCGGCTCCGGAAGTTCATGCCCGCCACGGAACGGGTGCCACTCCACCTTAAGTCCGGCCTGCAGAAACTCATCGCGCAGCCGCTCCGCCATGGCGTAGGTCAAGATCGGGTCTTGTGTCCCGTGGCTTTGAAAGAGGGGGAGGCCCTTGCGCTTGGCCAACAGCGGACCCCATTCCTGTTTCGCGACCAGGGTGCCGGAGAGTTGGATCAATCCGGCATAGGACCGCGCGCTCTGCAGCAGTGCATCACAGGAGAGCATCGCCCCCTGCGAGAAGCCGCCCAGGAACGTACGCGCCGGATCAGCGCCGAAGGTCTTGTGCAGATCGTCCAACAGGCTGCTCACACGCGCACGCGCCTCCGGGAGCCCGCGCGGGATTTCGCCGGACAGGTCTCGGATCTTCCCTGCCGCCCGATCCGCCTGGAGACGGGCCATGTCGATCATCCACCAGGCGCGTGACTCGCCGAAACCCATTGGGATCGGCAGCGGCGCCTCAGGGAAGACGAAGCGCGTACCGGCGGGCACATCGAGGTACTCGCCGAGCGGAACCAGGTCGTCACCCGGGGCGCCGAAACCGTGAAGCAAGACGAGGACGGGGCCGCTGCCTCCACCCTTGCCGTCGGTACCTCCGGTCAGGCGAACCGTGAGGCCGCCGAGCCTGTCGAGACGCATGTGGCTGCTGCTCCCCCAAGGAGTTGGGACTATTGACCCAGATACCAATATTGCAGGAAGGCCAGCGCGGCAACCAATGTCGCCTGTACCATCGGCTGCTGATAGAAGGGCACGAAGGCTCCCTGCTGCACAGCATCGATGTCGCTGATGACCTGACGGAGCCCTTCGGCCATGCCGTCCTGATCCTTGGCTGAACGGGCATCACGCGCAGACTGCGCAAGGCGGTCGAGACGCTGTTGAAGGGGCGCAAGAATCCGCCGCTTCGCCTGCACGGCCGCCAGATATAACATGCTGGCACTGGCGATGGCCACCAGGCTGTTTACCGTCAAGACCAGGATCAGCACGGGAGGGAAGTCCCAATTGTCGAAGTAGTGGTTCCGGGCGGCGATCAGCAGGAAGAGGGCCAGGAAGGGATGGAGAATCCGGCGGTTCACGATCTTGGTCCGCTCGACGATGAGCCGGATCTGCTGCATCTCGCTCATCTTCGTGCCCGCCGGCATCTCCTGCACCCATCTGGTGCAGAGGATCACCGCGTCCAACACGGCCAGATTGAGGAGGAGTAGCAGCAGCACGCTTCCCCTGGTCAGATACAGGTCTACGGCGCAGGTGAACGTGCCACGGCAGGGCACAGAGAGCTGGAACTCACCGTCGTTCATGAACCACCACAGGGGTACGACCAGAAAGAGATAGGCCACCAGTCCCACGACAACTCGTCCTATGCGCGGCGGACACCGATGGGCACGGCAGTAGCGCATCCACAAGGCGCTCGCTAGGCCAGGATCGCCTTGCTTAGACCCGTGAAACATCCAATTGAGGTCACCCCAAAATCCCTTCAAGGCCTTTCGCCATCCGTCGGGCTTCTGCTGACAGGCGACATCTGGGAAAAAGGACTGCGTCAGCTCGTCCACACTGCGACCGGAATCGGCGCAGGCCTTGATCAGGAAGAACAGGCAGAGGCAGATGGCGAATAGTCGCAGGCCTTCCGTGGGCCAGATGCTCACGCCGTCGGACCAGGAAAACGGTTCTTCTTCGGCATAGGAAAAATGGGCAATCTGGCACCAAAACCACAGGGCCAGGATGACGGGAATGAAGACCCAGACACGACGCAGGATCCACAAGAAGGGCTGTTTGGTCGAATCCGGTTCGTTCCATGCCGTCAACCAATTCCAAAGCCGCCCATAGCCCCACAGGACCAGGAAGCCTAGGAGTAGCCCGACGATCCAGAGTGATCCGATTCTCGGCGGGAGGTTGAGAGACCTCTGATCATCGGCAAGATCGACCCTCGTGAGATGGATGCTCTTGTCCCCATTGCGTGGAATATCCGCACTCAGATCAACCGCGCCATGGCGCCCGATTTCGAAAAGGCGGGGCGGGATCTCCGTCGCATACGCATGTTCGACACCATGACTTGAGATGAAAAATTGGCGCCCTTTTTCCGATGACTGACATCCGACGCGATCAATCGCGCGCATTACTGCAAAGAACGCAGAGGTTTGGAGCGAGCTGCGAAACGGCGGGATGCTCTGTTGCAGCGAGGGTTCCAGCTGCAAACCGAATTGGGAGGCTATGATGAGGTTGCGCGTCCATTTCTGCTCGTCCTCATGGAAATACCGTGCATCCAGATCGGTCGCAAAGAACAGGGCGTTCGGGAACTGCTCCCGCAATGCTTGGAGAATCAGAAGCGCATCGTAGGGGTCTCGCCCCAGGATCCCGATGGCCCTCACCTTTCCCACTTCCTTTCCACCAGGTTGACCCGCAGCCGGATCTTTGGACTCAGCCTCGATACGCGCCACCAACCGTCGCACATAATCAAGCTGGGACGGGCCTTCCGGCCGCTCGTAGGAGTCGATGTCCCGGAGCCGTCCCTTGCCCTCCGCCTTGTCTTTATCCTTCTCCTTATTGTCCTCTTTGGACTTGGTGCGCTTAGCTTGATCGTCCGACGCCTCTCCATCCAAGCCGCTCAGGTAGCTGTACTGCCCGATCTTGAAATCCCGTAACGAGGGCTCGCTTGCCTTGCATCGAACGTCATCGCGCAAGGTCCCGTGGCGGCAGACGGCTGCCATGAAGGCAAACGGAAGCGCACGGGCATAAAGGGAATCCCATTCTCCGATCAACACGATCCTGTCTTGTCCAATCGTCACCCGCCGCCGCTCCAGTTCCCTCAGGAGGGAGTCGAAGAGCACGTCGTCGCTGGTGACGCGGTAAGAGAGATCGAGACCGGCCCTCTCCAGCAGTTGCTTGAGTACCTCGCACTCAGCGTAGGGTTGGCAGACCTGCCCGTTCTCGTTTTTTTCCTCTTTCAGCCCGCGTAAGAGGAGGTCTGGCATGGCCGTAGCCCAAGGGGAGTACACTTGGAGGTTCTTCTTCGTCTGCTGCCAGCGATACTCCTCTTTCGGATTGTGCTTCTCGATCTCCTGGAGAATGCTCCGAAACTCAGACGACGTACGAGGGCCGACGAGCTTCACCTGAAAAGGAAGCGCACTCGCTGTTCTCTTGTCGCTAGACAAGCGCGAGGCGAGCACAGAGAGCAAGGCATCGATACGAGCCAGAATCCTCTCCTCGCCCTCCCACGTCTTCACCCAGAGCACCAACACCTTTTCGATGGTTTGGCTCAGGCCTGAGTAAGGACAGGCCCTGACCGTATCCCGGCTGTACCATTCGTAGGGCGTGTATTGTGATAGAAGTTTTTCTTCCTTAGATTGGGCCTGTGAGGGAATCCGATAATTCCAGGTGAAGTAGGACAGCGACTCAGCCTTGTCCGGGGCGAAACAGCCCACCTCCAGCGCGGCCCCGACGGCGTAACGATCCCGGATACGCTCCTCGACCGCTTCGACCGACGTTCCACCTCCGGTCATGACGACCAGCGTCAGGACTCGTTCGTTTCCAGCCTCTTCGATCTTACCGGATAGGCGCTTCAGCCCATTGTTGTGAGCGTCCGACGATCGCAGACTGACTGTGACGGTAACCTGCCCGATCTGCTTGCCGTCGGTGACCACCTGGAGGGCGGTGGGTTTCTGAGCGTTAACCTCCTTCTCGACTGCCGCGAAGGGGTCTTCCCACAGCCTGGCGCGAACCGATAACTCGTCCGCCGCTTGCTGAAGTCCCGTGCCGATGCCCGGCGGTCGCGAACTCTGCAGCGGGTTCTTCACGAGCACCATGGCGGCCACGGCGAGGGCAAGGGTGACCGTCGTGGCCAAGGAAAAGGTGGAATCGTCTCCCTTGAAGGCCATGTGCAATCCTTTGCTTCAACGGCTCAAGGCGCTGGACTACCCCTTTCACACTAGTGGACTGTAACACCCATTTGTAGACTATAATCGTGTTCATGGAACACACGATTGTCCTGACGAAACGTGAACGACTGGAACTCATCAGACGAGCGCGGAGCCGGACCGGGCGTGCCGAAACCGCTCGACGGGCCCGCGTGATTCTGCTCCTGGCTGAGGGGGCGACCTGGGATGCCGTGTGTCAGGCCGTGGGGTGCAGCCGCGGCTTTGTGGCGAACTGGAGCCAGCGGTTTGCCGCTGAGCGGTTGGCCGGGCTGTACAGCCGTCATCGCGGGCAAGCCCCCCTGCGGCACACCCCTCAGACGGAAGCCCGCATCCTGGAGGCCACGCGGCGGGCGCCGGCCGACGGCGCGACGCACTGGAGCACCCGCAAGCTGGCGGCCCAGCTCGGGGTCAGCCATATGAGGGTGGCGCGAGTCTGGGCGAAACATGGGATCAAGCCCCATCGGCTGGAGCGCTATATGGCGTCCAACGACCCGGACTTCGAGAAAAAGGCCGCGGACATCATCGGCCTCTATCTGAACCCGCCTCAGCATGCGGCCGTGTTTTGTGTGGACGAGAAAACCGCGATCCAGGCCTTGGACCGCAAGGATCCGGTGCTGCCCTTGTCGCCGGGGCGGGCCGAACGGCATGGCTTCGAATATTACCGCCACGGCACGCTCTCCCTCTACGCCGCGTTCAATACCAAGACGGGCGAGGTGCTGGGCAAGACGGCCGACCGACACACCTCCGAGCAATTCATCGCGTTCCTGACAGACCTCGTGGCCAATCAACCCAAGGGCGTGGAGATCCATGTGATTGCGGACAACCTCTCGGCGCACAAGACCACGCGGGTCACCGAGTTTCTGCAGACCCATTCGACGGCGCACCTGCATTTCACGCCGACGTACTCGTCGTGGCTGAACCAGGTCGAGCTCTGGTTCGCCAAGATCGAGCGCGATGTCATCGCGCGGGGCGTCTTCACGTCGGTCAAAGACCTCGATAAGAAACTGATGCACTACATCCGTCACTATAATAAGGCCCCCAAGATCGTGAAGTGGAAATACTGTGATCCGTCTCGGCGTATCGGTACACAATTACCTGTTACAGGCCACTAGGTACAGTCAGCATCTCCTGTGCCAACTACGTAGCGTATAAACCGCAGGAGAATCGGAACGTTCCGCCTGTCGGTTGAGAGATAGCAGGCTGACTGGTTGTATCGGCTCAGATACAACGCCGTATCCAATTGGATACCGTGAGGCGGGTCGGTCAAGAGAGGAGCGGACGGGAAGAGAGCATTAGGACGAGCAGCTCACGCTGATATGTTTGCCCCAATTCGGCGGAGGAGCCGCGTAGGATTCCATGCCGGGCTGGTCCACGAAAGGGTTCTGTAGGAGGGTCAGCAGCCGGTCGATTTCGGTGTAATCTTTTTGTTGCGCCTTCTCGATCGCGAGCTGAGCCAGATAGTTTCGCAGCACGTACTTGGGGTTGACACGATCCATCCGTTGCCGTCGCTCCTCGTCGCGACTCTGCTCGCGCGCCAGTCGCTCACGGTATCGGACGGCCCAGCCGTCGAATCGATTCCGATCCAGGAAGTGGTCCCGCAGCCGGTCGTTGGTCGCACCCGCCTCGGTGGAGAACGTACCCAGCTCCCGCCAGACAATCGTATAGTCGACCCGACTTTCGGCCATCAGCGATTGGAGCTCCGCGAGGAGCGCCTCGTCCTCCGGTTGCTCCTGCAGCAGGCCCAGCTTGGCCCGCATCAAGCCTCGATAGTGCGCGTCGAAGCGCTCGTGATAACGATCGAGCGCCGCCTTCAGCTCTTCACGAGGCGCCAGCGGCAAGAGGGTCTGCGCCAGACAACCCAGGTTCCACAGGCCGATGTAGGGCTGTTGATTGAAGGCATAACGCCCGTTGTGGTCCGAGTGGTTACAGATAAAGCCGGGATCGTAGTCGTCCATGAAGCCGTACGGACCATAGTCGAGCGTGAGCCCCAGGATCGACATGTTGTCGGTGTTCAACACGCCGTGGGCCCAACCGACCGCCTGCCACTGGGCGACCAACTTCGCCGTGCGCTCCACCACCTCATCAAAGAACCGCGCGTATGTCTCCGGCGCCTCGCGCAGGTGGGGAAAGTGGCCGTCGATCACATAGTCGGCCAGGCGCGTCAACTGTTCATGCTGCTTGCGATAGTAAAACACTTCGAATGAACCGAAGCGCACGTGCGAGGGTGCCATCCGCACGACCGTCGCGCCGGTTTCGATCTGCTCGCGGTAGACCTTGTCGTCGCTCCCGACCAGGCAGAGGGCGCGCGTCGTCGGGATGCCAAGGCCATGCATGGCTTCGCAACAGAGGTATTCACGGATTGCGGAGCGCAACACGGACCGCCCGTCGCCGTCGCGTGAAAAGGGTGTCATTCCCGCCCCTTTCAAATGCAGATCCCAGCGTTCACCCCGTGCGTTGACGACCTCCCCCAGCAGAATGGCCCGCCCATCGCCGAGCTGCGGCACATACACGCCGAATTGGTGGCCGGAATAGAGCATCGCCAGCGGCTCCATGCCCGGCACCAGCAAACTGCCCCCGAAGACGCCGGCGAACTCCGGACGAGCGGCTTCGGCAGGATCCAGGTCGATGAGGGCGGCGGCAGCCGGATTCACACTGATGAGGTGCGGCGGCGAGGAGAAGGGTGTCGGGTTCACCTTGGCATAGAAGGCGTCGGGTAACCGCGCGTAGCTGTTGTCGAACGTGAGGGTTTCGAGGCGATGCCGGCTCATGATGGGCGGAAGGTCGCTTCCAAGTCCGATTCCAATGTAAACACGAACACGCGTTCGCCGACCAGGGTGTCGATGTCCGTGAACAGGGCCGTGACCTTAGCCCCGATGAGTTCCGTGACCTGTTCGCAGAGACGCTCGCGCCCTTGGGCGATCAGGGTCTGCCGCAGCCGCTTCACCATGTCGATCCCTTCGGAGGTCTTGGCCAACTGCCGTTCCGCGGGTGTCAGCACGCCCCTCAACCGCACGACGAGCATGTCGCGCACGATGAACACGCGCACTTCATCCGGGCCGCGCCCGAGAAACTCCTGCTCGAACTTGATGATCGCCGTCCGCACGGCGGCTTCGGTTTCTCCTTTGCTGGCCATAGGGCACGAATCCTTTCGCTGGATGCGGCGCGAGCAGCGGATTATAGTCATCGCCGCAGCCGGACTCCAGTCCCGTCGGCACAGCCTATGGCTCCCGGACTTTTCGCTTGCAATTGCCGGACGGCGCGGCTACATGTAGCCCAGTTTTCGGGTGGTCCCGTCGAGAGGCCGACAGCCTTGCGCGGCTTGCACCCACCGCAGTGATGCGCTTGAGACCGGCAGTAGGGTCCGTCCGGTGGTTCCCCGCGGGGAAAGGCCGGAGACAGTACAGGCCAGTCGTGGGGTCCTCGCCGCCAGGACCCTCGGCTGGCCTTTTTCTTTGTCCACACACGGGGTCGTGATGTCGTTGCTCGTGCTGGTCGCACTCGTGCCGCTGTTGACGGCCTTCATCGTGATGACCGGCGACCGCAAGGAGCAGGAGCGCCATGCCCGCACCGGACTGCTGCCCATCGTCGCTTCATTTCTCGGCTCCCTCGCCACGCTGATAGTGGTGACGTCGGAAGGTCCCATCACCGTCCAGCTCTATGACCCGGCGGCCATCTCAAACCCGGCGGTTCCGGTGGGCTTCTACATCGATCGGCTGAGCGCGGTCATGATGGTGCTCATTACCGGTGTCACGACGCTCATCTATCGCTATTCCATCGGCTACATGTACCAAGATCGCGGCTATCGCCGGTACCTGGGCATGCTGGCCCTCACCACCACCGTGTTGCTCTGCATGGTCACCAGTGCCAATCTGGCGATGCTGTTCCTATTCTGGCAGATGCTGTCCTATCTACTGTTCGTCCTCGCGCACAACCACGCGCACCAGCCCACCTTGGCCGGCGCCACCAATACCTTCACCCTCTTGCGGCTCAGCGATGCGGCCTTCCTAGGCGGTATTGTGCTGGCCTATTCGCTCTATGGGACGCTGGAATTCCAGCCCCTCTTCGCACGTGCGGCGGAGTCCCCCGTGACGCTCGCGCTCTGGCCGTCGCTGGGCTGGGAGATCGACGGGGTGACGGCGGTGACGCTCCTGATCTTCGGCGGCGCGATGGGCAAGTCGGCGCAGTTCCCGATCCACACCTGGTTGCCGCGTTCGCTCTATGCGCCGACACCGGTCCATGCGTTGTTGCATGCGGGGATCATCAATGCCGGCGGCTTCCTGTTGAATCGTTTGGCCCCGCTATACGGCCTCAGCCCCGCCACGCTGCACACAGTATTCGTCATCGGCACCCTCACGGCCATTCTCGGCGCCACGATGATGTTGACCCAAAACGACATCAAGAAGACGCTCGGCTTCTCGACCATCGGCCAAATGGGCTACATGATCATGGAATGCGGCCTCGGCGCCTTTTCCCTCGCGGTGTTCCATCTCATTGCGCACGGGCTGTTCAAGGCGACCGTTTTCTTGAATTGCGGCAACGTGATCCACAAGGCGCGGCAGGAACCGATCTTTCCGCGCACGGACCATGACGCCGAGGAGAGCGAACTCTCCACCCTGACCTGGTCCACGGGGTTTCTCACGACGCTGTTGTTGCCGCTCGTGATCCTGCTGGTCACCCACGGCGTGCTTCACATTCCCCTGCTTGAATCGCAGGGCACCCTGATCCTGCTCTTTTTCATTTGGGTGACATCGTCACAGGCGATCCTCTCGTTGACCCACCTGCGCGCCGTGGCTTCCTGGAAGGTATCCGCCGCGATGCTGGTGACCCTGATGCTCGTCGTCTTCACCTACCTGTTCGCGGTCGAAACCTTCACCCATTTCCTCTATCCCGATCCCGAAGAGGTGGCCTCATACTTCCGCGCCGCCGCCTTGCCCCGTCGTCTCTTCGATAGTCTGGTGGTCGGCACCACCCTGCTCACGATTCTCGGCTGGTTTTATCTGTATGCGCGGGCGCATGGCCGCACCATCCGCATTCCCGGATGGGTCGAAACCTTCTTGCAACAGCTGTATGTCCTCTTCATGAACCGACTCTACCTGGATCAGCTCTACCTGAAAGGCGGACGGCTCTTGTTGTCAGTGGCGCATCGCTTGGAGAAACGGCTGTCATGATGCGGGCCTGGCTGGCGCATTGGTTGCTGGTGGCCCTGCCCGCCCTTGGTGCGGTCGTCGCCCTGCTCCTGCGCTCCCCGCTGGATCGGCTGAAGCGCTGGGCCCTGTCGGCCACGGTGGCTACCCTGCTCCTGACCCTCGGCCTCTCGTGGAGTCTTGGAGAAGGGATGGGAGGCCTGCCGTTCCTCTATTGGCTGCCGATCGCGGCCTTCCTGTCCCTGCTGGGCCAACCCCTGCATCCGAGCCATCAGCGGCCTTGGGCCATGACCCTGCTCTTCTTGGGATTGGGCCTCGGCACGCTCACCGCGCTGGACTCGACGCATCACCTGTTCCTGTTGCTGCTGTTCGGATTGCTCTGCGCGTTGATTGCGCAGCACCAGGAAGGCGGCCTGACCGCCTGGAGAGGTCTCGCTTCCTATGGACTCGGTGTGGTCACGACCCTGGCGAGCCTATTCCTTCCGGAGCCCGCCTCCACGGTGGCCGCATTGATCGCCTGTGCGACGTTGTTCCCGCTCTTGCCTCTGCACGGAGGGTACATCGCGGTGCTCACCGGGTTGCCGGGCAATCTGCCCGCCTTCTTGGCATTCCTCCTGCCCGTGCTCGGCTTCCACGAGTTGTATCTGCTGCTGCCGAGCCTGTCGCCGACGATCTTGCGCACCCTGTCGATTCTGGCCCTGGCGGGAGCCGCCTACGGTTCGCTCCGCGCGCTAATTCAAAGCCGACCGTTGCCGCGCTTCGCCTATGGCGCCGTCGCCTTCTTCTGCATGCTCTGGTGGTACGTGGGAGAGACCGGGGCCGCCCCGGTTCAAGCCCTGGTGTTTGTCGGCGCCGTGGGCCTCGCCACGAGCGGGCTGGTGTCGGCCTGGTACAGCATCCGCGCCCGTTATGGAGATATGGACCTGCGGTCCCTCGGCGGCATGGCCTACCCCATGCCTCGTTTCAGCACGGTGCTGATGTTGCTGGCGCTCGCGGCACTGGGCATGCCGCCGTTCGGCGTCTACGCCGGATTCCTGGGCCTGTTGTTGAATCCCTCCTTCACGCCCTCGGCGTCGCTGGCTCTCATTGTGATCGCCTGGCTCAGCGCCTCCTGGTACGCCATCGACCTCCCGCAACAGTTGGTGTTCGGTCGAACCAAGCCTGGCCTGCGCTACGAGGATCTACGCGGGACGGAGTGGGCGTCGTTGTTGCTGGTGCTCCTATTCCTTTTGGTGCTCGGCACGGCGCCTGCCCGCTGGTTCGAATCGAGCGAGGCTGTCGTGCCGCTTTCGGTCGCAATGGAGGGAAGCGGATGGACTCCATAACCGCCGGCCTCCATCCTGCCGACCTCGAAGCTCGCCGCATGGAGCTGCGCGGCATGATCCGCCTCGCCAGCGAGGTGATCGCGCAGTACTGGCCCATGCGGACGTTCGTGCACCATAACCCCTTGCACAGCCTGGAATACCTGCCCTTCGCGGAAACGGTGCGCCGTGGCGAGCGATTCCTGGGCGGCAAGGGGTACCTGTCCGGAGACGTCTATCGGCAGTATGTGAAGAGCGGGCGCATCCTCGTCCGCCACATCGAGGGCGCGCTGGCTCCCCTGGCGCGTGACGAACAGGTCACGCTCGGCCCTTGCGTGATCGCCCATCGCGAGGTCCTGCGTGCCTGCCTGACTCACGGCCTTTCCGCGCCGGTGGAGGAACCGCTCGACCGCCTCATGGAGCGCGAACCGCACGAGGAACAGATCGAGGGCCTGGCCGAGCACCTGGCGACCCTACCGACCTCGTCCTTCCAAGACCGCATGGCCGACATGGTGCGCGAGGAGCTGGCCGCCTTGGGCAAGGAACTCACGCTCTCCAGTTGGTGCGACCGCACGCTGGGGACCCAGATCGGCCAACAGATCAATGGCGAACTCATCAAGTGGTGCGAGGCCTTCCTGGACGAGGGCCATGCCACGTGGGCGATGCCCGGCCGGGAGCAGGGGTTTTATGCCGCCTGGAAGGCGCTCGCATCCAAGGAGTGGATGACCTGCGGCATCGCGGACGCGGGGCGAAAAATCGCCGCCCTGTCGGAGCATCCCGAAGACACCGTGATCGAGTGCCTGGAAGCCTTGGGCATCCCGATGGAGCTCCGACAGGATTACCTCGCGTTGCAGCTCGCCGCCCTGCCCGGCTGGGCCGGATTCATCAAGTGGCGGGCGGAGGAAACCGGCTACGCCTGGCAACAGGCCTATCCTGTCGGCTTGGTCAAATTCCTAGCCGTGCGCCTCTGGTACGTGCGCGAGCTGGTCGCACAAGCCTGCCGCGTGGAATTGGGGATCGATGGGAATTATCCGGCCATCGCCTCGTTCATGGAACGGCAACCGCACGCGTACTTTCTGCGCACGAAGCGCACGGCCGGCTTGTTACCGGCAGCCTATGCCGAACGGGTGGATCGGCTCCATGCGCGGATGAGAACCATGCCTCCCGGAGCCGGCGTCGTCGCCGTGGAATGGGAACGCCTGGCTCATCACTATCAGGTCGAGTATGGGCCGCGCCGCGAGCGGGCCGCCCATCGGAGCATGGCCCGTCGTCTGCTGAGCCTTGCGCAGGCCTTGGAACTGGTGCCCACCCTTTTGATGGAAGGGGCGCCCGCCGACCTTCGCAGCCTGGTGGACTGGATGGATGCCTTCCCGGAATCCGCCCATGGTCCCGTCTGGCTCAAGGCGTTCGAGGCAGGGTACCAGGAGCAGCTGTTCGCCATGCTCCAACGAGCCCAAGCCAAACCCCAGCCGCCCACACCGGAACATCAACCGCCCGTGCGGCCTCAGTCACAGTCGGTCTTCTGCATCGACGTGCGGTCCGAACCGTTCCGCCGCCACCTGGAATCCACCGGCGCCAACGACACCTACGGTTTTGCCGGATTTTTCGCCGTTTTCATCCGCTACCGCGCCTGGGGCAAGGAGCATGAGACCGAGCAGTTCCCTGTCATCATGCGCGCGAAGAACGAAGTGCGGGAGATCCCGCGCAGCTACCTCGACCATTACGTGTCGAAACATCAGTCGCGCGCCAAGCTGGTCCATGCCGGCCATACGCTCTTGCACGACTTGAAGGAAAACGTCGTCACCCCCTATGTCATGGTGGAGTCTCTCGGCTGGTTCTACGGGCTTCCGATCGTGGGTAAGACGCTCTTTCCTTCCCTCTACAAGCGCCTCACGAGCTGGCTCCGCCGGCTGTTCGTGCCACCCATCGCCACGATCCTCACCGTGGACAAATTGGCCCCAGCCGAGACGGAAGAAATGGTGATGTCCGAACAGCGTGCGTTGATCTGGAAAGCCTTGCGAGATCGGCTGGGACTTCACGGCGCGCGGGTCGATCCGGAATTCGTAGAGGCCTTGCGGCGTCGCGCCTTGGACGAAGATGCGCCGGTGGAGCCCTTCCTGAGCGAGGCGGCCGACCTTTCACCCGAGCAACTGACGGCCTTTGTCGAGGAATTACGGGGACCCTATCGGATCAATCGCCGCGCGGCCTCGCGCCAGAAAGAGCGCATCACGCGGACCGGCTTCACCCTCGAAGAGCAGGTCATCACCGTGGAAACCGCCCTGCGCATGATGGGGCTGGTGCGGAACTTCGCTCGGCTCGTACTCTTCTGCGCGCACGGCAGCACGACCGAGAACAATCCGTTTGAATCGGCGTTGGATTGCGGCGCCTGCGGCGGCAACGAGGGCCACCCCAACGCCCGGACGCTGGCCGCCATGGCCAACCGCCCTCCG
Source organism: Nitrospira sp. (assembly GCA_015709715.1). NCBI lineage: Bacteria > Pseudomonadati > Nitrospirota > Nitrospiria > Nitrospirales > Nitrospiraceae > Nitrospira > Nitrospira sp. The sequence continues at coordinate 2,314,033 of CP054184.1, read as the reverse complement.
GTTCGCGACCGCTTGGCGCGACGGGGCATCGAGATTCCGCCCGATACGCACTTCCTGGCCGGTCAGGTCAACACCACGACCGATGAGGTGCAGCTCTTCGACCTCGAAGACGTGCCGCCGACGCATCGCAAGGACGTGGCCCGGCTCTCGGACGATTTACGGGAAGCCGCCGCCTTGACCAGTCAGGAGCGCTGCAGCCGGTTTCCCGAGGTGGGCGCCGTGCTCCCGCTCGACGAAGCCGCCGCGCAGGCCGCCCAGCGAAGCGCGGATTGGAGCCAAGTGCGGCCGGAATGGGGACTCTCCGGCAATACCGCCTTCGTCATCGGCCGACGCGAGTTGACCAAGGGCCTCAATCTCGCCGGTCGCGTGTTTCTCCATTCGTACGACCATCGCGAAGACCCGACCGACCGGCTGTTGGAAGTGCTCCTGACCGCTGCCCAAGTGGTGGCACAATGGATCAACATGGAGCATTACTTTTCCGCCGTGGACAACGACGTGTACGGCAGCGGCAGTAAGATTTACCACAACGTGGTCGCCCGCGCCGGTATCATGTCCGGCCCCTGGAGCGACCTTCGCCTCGGCCTGGCCTGGCAGACGGTCATGAACGGCGACATGCCCTATCACGAACCCATGCGCCTGCTGACGCTGGTGGAAGCTCCGCGCGCTCGCATCGAAAAACTCATCGCGCGGCACGAGGTGCTTCAACATTTTTATCAGAATGAATGGGTGCATCTGGCCGCTTTGGACCCTGCCGACGGCACGTGGTACCGCTATATGCCGTCCGGGGCCTGGCGTCGGGTCGGCCTCCTGTCGGACTTATAACGGCGACAAGCCGTCGAGCGCGTTGCGCGACACTGGAAAAGGAGTGGAACCATGGGCGAGTTGACGCTGCATGCGATGAAAGAAATTCGCGTCATCGTGTCGGGGGAGAATCGACCGTTCGTCACCGAGTTGCTGGACAAGGTGCAGGCCACCGGCTATACAATCATCGGCAACATTTCAGGCAAGGGACATCACGGCCTGCGCGAAGCCCACTTCATGTTCAGCGAACAGGAGAGCTTGGTCATGATCATGACCGTGGTGCCGGAGGAAAAGGTGGAGCCGATCCTGGCCGGCTTGCGGCCGCTCTTCGATCGGTACTCGGGCGTCATGTTCGTGTCCGACGTCACCGTCAGCCGGGTCGAGTACTTCGGGAAAAAACCCGGGCGGTCCTGACAAAACGCGTGGAATGCCGCGACCTTGTCTTCTCACCGGTGATTGTCTACAATGGGCCCCCGTTGGCCTGTAGCAGGAAGGACGGCACGTGAAGGGACTACGGTTCGAGCGGTTGGGGCGCGATCGCCACTACAACATCATCTTCCACATCGGCAGCAGCTACGTGCCGGTGAGCGATGAGACCATCGAAGAACTCAAGGCCCAGAGTCTCCTGCCGTCCGAGCGGTTTCTCGAACTCCTCATCGACAAGATCGGCTACTCGTCCTACCTCAAGGAACAGATGCGCGTGGAGCTGCAAGCCGCCGGCGACCCCGTCACCCAGATCACCGTCCTCCAAGGCGCGATTCGAGAGCTGTAACGCGGGACGCGTCGCAATCCTGATACCGACTCCGTCACTGCTTCGCTATCGTTTGCGTCTCAATCTTCCCTTGGAAAAGACGGCATCAGAGAATTTGTCCCCGCCTACCGTTTTCCCATCAGGCCGTAAAGTCGGACGGAGAAACGGCAATCGTTGGAAATGCGTTCAGAACCTGACGATCACTCGTGACCAACGGCACTTCCAAATCCTGGGCAAGAGCCACGAATTCACAATCATAGGCGGAACAACTAGACCGAGTGGCTAATGTCAGCACATGTGGCGAGAGCACGCTGTATTCATATCCGTTCAGCCATCGTTCTGCTTCCTCGCTCATGGCGAGCGCATCATTCAACTGAAGCGCGCCTGTACGGATCAGCCCGACCAAGGCATTCCGAAACTCTGAGCGCCACAGCAGTGGTACCGTCCACACCGCATCCTGCCTCAGTACAGCCTCGCTCTCTTGAGTCCGCTGGCCTTGGACATAGAGATAGATCAACAGATTCGTATCCGCCACAATCATGGTCGACCGGCCGTTTTGAGATCCTGAAGCAGACGATCGTTGAGTCGAACGCCTTTAGGAACACAGCGTACCGCCCGCGCCCTTGCCAGTAAGGCATCCGCATCAACGGGGACGCTGTGGGTCATCTGTTCAAGGCAAGAAATGACCTCAAAGTTCAAACTGCGCCGATGCGCAGCTGCTCGCTGTTTGAGACATTTGACTAAGGGCTCGGGAATGTTTTTGATGGTCAAGGTTGCCACGGCAATCTCCTCTCAGATGGTTCCGTAATGGCACCATTGTGGATACTAACCGAGGCCTATGGAAGGGTCAAGCCGGAGTCCATGCACAGGGTGCTGAAAGCCACTGACGGTTCGGATGGAACAAGGGAATTTATTCGATGTCCTCCTCGAAGAAATCCGAGTCGACTCTCTTGATTTCATAGGTTGAAGCAATCGACACCCCCACATCGTGATCAATCATATACCCCGCTAATTGCGCACCATCGATGAGGATAATTCGTGAGGAATACACGGATGCGCGCGCGTCTTTAGTGAATGTGGAGGTTGTGATAAAAATGCCTTTGTTCGCTTTCATCTTGGAAAGCGCGCCTGCGAATTGGTCGATGTCCGGGCTACTCACCGGCTTATCATTCCACCGTTTCGCTTGGACATAAATATTATCCAAGCCCAACTTGTCCTGACGAATTACGCCGTCGATTCCACCCTCCTTGCTCTTACCAATCGCTTGACCGGCATCCTTGAGGGAACCGCTTGCCGGGGATGTTCTCAGTGAGAAGAGTGCCCTACCTGGAGCCACGCGATCTCGCTTCGAACGGTCGATCCGCGCGCTAATAAGAACGTACGCTTTCTGGCCTGCTCAATCCCCGGTCTGGCCGCTCGCGAAGAGGGCGTTCATGATGTCGTTTTTCTTGGCGGGATCTTTTTCCAGGCGGATGGCTTTGGAGAAGTTTTCGGCGGCGGATTCGCGTTTGCCTCGAGCGGCGTAGATGCGGCCGATGCCGTAGTAGGCCTGCGCATCTTCCGGATTGGCTTTCACCGCTCGATTGAAACACTCCATGGCTTCCGTAGGCCGCGACTTTTCCATCAAGAGCCAGCCCAACGCGGTGTGGGCGGACGCCAGGGCCGGGTTGGCCTCCACGGCGTCCCGATATTCCTTCATGGCCAGATCCGTCCGCCCCTTCGTTTCGTACAGGCCCCCCAAGGCGAGGTGGACCTCCGCATCCTGCGGATTCAGCCTGAGCGCTTCTTTATAGGCCTGTAGGGCCGGTTCGAACTTGCCCTGCTCCGCCAAGGCACAGGCCAGGTTGGCGTGCGCAATGGCATCATAGGGGTTCAGTTTGATGACTTCGCGATATTGCGGAATCGCCATTTCGAGTCGGCCCTGTTCCTGATAGGCCACGCCGAGATTGGTGCGGGCGGGGGCAAAGGTCGGGTCGAGCCGGACCGCTTCGCGATACTCCTTGATCGCCATCTCGACATGCGCGGCGCGCTCGTGGATCTGCGCTAAGAAGTAATGGGGATAGGCAGACTGCGGATCGAGCTTGGCCGCCTCTTTATAATAGATCACCGATTGCTCCGACTGGCCCGACTGCGCCAGGAACAACCCCTGCACGAGATGCAGATGGGCATTGGCCGGATGCCGCGCCGCGAGCGACTCCACCCACTGCCGGACGGTCTCGATGTCCTCGGCCTCTTGCAGGGCCTTGGCGTGCACCCGCCAGGCCTCCGCGAATTGGCCCCGCAACAGATGCGTGACATTGAGGGCGAAATAGGGCCGGGGATTGCGTTCGGCGGCGGCCTCCACCGCCTGGGCCCAGGCTGCAGCCTCGCGCCCGAGACGCTCCCACTCTCCTGCCACGAAGGCCGATTCAATCTGGTCTTGGAAGGTGGTCATGGTACGGGGCCGGCCGGTCAGCGGGTAAGGACATCCTGCACATCGGGCGGCGTCGCCTCCATGCGGGCGCCCAGGATCGGATACCGTTCAGTGAGTTGTTGTTTCATCAGCCAGGCGATGGTGCGATAGGACCAGTGTCCCTTCACGCCGGATCGCAGCTTCGCAATGTATTCGGCCTCGGCAAAGTCCATCTTGAAGAGACAACGTACGGAGAACCCGAAGGGAATGGCATAGAGCGCTGCTTCCTGACTGATCTTCCGGAGCTGCTCGACGTCGGCCTTCACATGCATCATGGCGTCCTGGTATTCGCGTTCGAGACCGGCCTCGGCAAGCATGGGCGGCGTCTCGAACCCCAACGCGGTCGTGAAATTCTGTTGGATCTGCTGGCAACGTCGGTGACGATGCATGTCCCGCCATCCGCCGATATCCATGGTGACGTCGAAGATGAAGGCGTACCCGCTCCGGAATTCCTTGATCAACTCATCGTAGGGTCCGCGGCGCTGCAGGGCGACTTCGATGGCGGCCTGCTTGTCTTTGTCGGTCCAGTTCTGCACCACGGCCAGGATTTTTCGATAGGGGGCTTGGCTGGCGCGGTAGAGCAGCGTGGTCACCACCTCGTCGAGCGGATGGTGGGTCTCGATCAAGTCGACCGGTTTGGTTTCACCCCAGTTCGTCGGCTGGTCGAGGCCCGTGTTCCGTAGCGCCTCCTTCGCATAACGCGCGAGGTCGCTGTAGACCGACGCTTGGTAGGGACTGGCTTTCGCATGGCGCGCCAACGTCGGCGCGAGGGGTTCTCCCAATCCGGCCGCCTGCCCGGAGAGTTCTCCCCAGAGGTTGACCGGCTTGCGCTGACAGGCCTCCTTCAATTCTTCGCCGATCATCCGCAGTTCGGGCAGTTGCGAAGACAACAGACGGGAGATCTGCTTCTCCAGGGTGCGGATGCTCACCACTTGGCCGACATTGGTCTGGGCCGCGAGCGGCAGCAGGTAGCGCGTCACATCAAAGGCTCGGGCGGCGATCGCCCGCTGGTAGGCCGCCGGTGTCATGTCGTCCGGCCGAGGTTCCCTCTCGGTCAGGAATTCGCAGAGCGGTTCATGCAGGGCTCGATAGACCGTCCCGAGGCTGCGGAGGATACCGAGATACGACCCTTCCGCATCCTGCCCGCGAATGGCGTCGGGGACGAACCAGTTATTGGAGGCGAAGTTCTGATACCGACTGGATTTGGCCTGCCCGTCCCACAGCGGCTCATCCTCCAACCGGATCGCGGCCAATTCGGAAATCTGTTCGAAGCAAATGATGACGTGCCCCAGGTCCGCAATCGAGGCATGTCCATAGTCGAAATAAAACTGCTCCCAAAATTTCTCCGACGAATGGCCGTGGACCCACGTGAGGCTGTTCTCGATGCTATCGGGAGAACGGCTATAACGCGCCAACGCATAGGCGGATTTCTCCGGCGGCATCGGAGCCAGGGCGAGTACGCGGCGGCCTTGTGTGGTCATCGTCGTCGAGCGTGGTCAGGGGTTACGGTTTTAGGCTCGGCACTATACCCGCCTGCGCCATGTCGCGCAACTCTCCGAGGTCTCTCGGCTGATGCGCGGTCGCGCGTTGACTTGCCGCCGAAGCCGCCGCTATAGTCCCGCACGAACCGAAGGACCCACCGGCCGCAATGATCAAAGCCATCAAAGGCGTCAAGGACCTCTTGCCCGAGGAGACTCCTCGTTGGCGGCTGATCGAAGAGACAGCTCGCCGCTGGGCCTTACGTTATGGTTTTCAGGAAATCCGGGTGCCCATCTTCGAAACGACGACCCTCTTTGCGCGCAGCATCGGGGCCACGACGGACATCGTCGAGAAAGAAATGTATACCTTTCCCGATCGCGACGGCTCCTCGTTGACGTTGCGGCCGGAAGGCACGGCCGGCGCGGTCCGAGCCTTCATCGAACACAACCGTGCGGCGGATCCGCGACCACAAAAGTTTTGTTACCTCGGCCCGATGTTTCGCCATGAACGACCTCAAGCCGGGCGATTGCGCCAGTTTCATCAATTCGGCGTCGAATCGTTCGGCATGTCCGATCCGCGAGCCGATGTGGAGGTGCTCTCCCTCTTGTGGCGTATGCTCTCCGACTTGTCGCTTCCAGGGTTGACGCTCGAGCTCAATAACCTTGGCTCTGCCGAGGATCGGGCACGGTACAAACCGACGCTCGTGACCTATCTCAAGGGCGTCGAGGCTCAACTTTGCAGCAATTGCCGCCGGCGTATCGACGCGAACCCCTTGCGGGTGCTGGATTGCAAAGTTCCTGAATGCCGGACGGCCACGGACGGGGCGCCGCGCCTTGTCGATGCCCTCTCTCCGGAAGCGCGCGCCCACTTCGATCGCGTGACATCGGGATTACAGGCGCTGGGTATTCCGTTCCATCTCAACCATCGGCTCGTGCGCGGCTTGGACTATTATTGCCTGACGGCCTTCGAAGTGACCTGCTCGCATCTGGGGGCTCAAAACGCCGTGGGGGCCGGCGGCCGTTACGACGGGTTGGTCGAACAACTCGGTGGGCCGGCGGTGCCCGCCGTGGGGTTTGCGGTCGGCCTCGAGCGTATCGCGCTGATGTTGCCCGAAGAGTCGGCTATCGGGGCTACTCCCCGCGTCTATGTGGCCGCGTTCGGGACGGCGGCCGCCGCTGTCGGTTTCACCCTGTTGGACGAGTTGCGCCGCACCGGGGTTCCGGCAGACATGGATTTTCGCGCTGCATCCCTGAAGGCTCACCTCCGCCAAGCCGATCGCCTCAGATCCCTCTATGCCGTCATCCTAGGGGACGATGAGGTGGCACAGGGTCGTGTGACGATCCGGAACATGCAGACCAAAGCCCAGGAAGAGATCACACTTTCCGAGGTCTCTTCCACCCTCCAGACAAGGCTGCTCACGCCCTAACCTTTCGCCCTTTTTCCAGTTGACTTTCCTATACAAACTCCGTAGGCTCCGCATTCGGCTCTTGTTCTACAAACCTTTGATTCTTCAGCACTCTTAATCATTGTCCACAGGCACGTTCGGATGGCAGCCATGAAGTTCGGCATCCTCTTGTCCACAGCCCCTTCTCACCCTAGCGTCGAAACCGTGGCGAATCTCGCTTCTGAGGCCCTGGCCAAGGGCATCGACCTCTATGTCTACTTCATCGACGAGGGGGTCAAGAACCTGCGCGACCCCCAGTACGGCGAATTGGTGGGGCGAGGCATGAAACTGTTCGTCTGCGCTTATGGTTGCCAGCAACATGGGGTCCCGACTGAAGGGCTGGATCGTCGCATCTCCCTCTGCGGCCTCGTGGTGCTCTCGAATATCGTGAACGGCTGCGACCGCTTTCTCGCATTCACCTGATTCTTCGACGAGGGAGTTCCATCTACTGTGGCCACGTCCATTGTTCTCGTCATTCGTGAGGATCCTCGCACGACCCACCGGCCGGTCGAGGCGCTTCGCATCGCCCTGGGTCTAGCAGCAGGCGAGAATCCCATCACGGTTGTGCTCCTGGGGGCGGCGGGGCAGCTCCTGGCCGAAGAAACGGACGACATCGTCGACGTGGAGATTCTCGAAAAATATCTGCCGTCCTTTGAGCAGCTCGAAATCCCCTTTCTCCTGGTTCTACCGGAAGGGGAGACTCCGGATCTCCAAGAGGGATTCCAGGTAACGTTTGGATCGGTCGAGCAGGTACAGGCTGCGATCACCCAAGCTGATCGAGTCTTGGTTTTTTAAGGATTTGCAGTCAGACATCATGACACCACACAAGACCTTGTATTTGCTCCGTCGCCCGGTTGGGGATGCCACGCCATCCTTGTTGACGACCGATCCCAAAGCTAATGCGTCCTTAGTGTTGCTGGAAGGGGCCCTGTCTTCCCCGATTACATTCCCTGGGCCGCTGTACGTGTTGCAGACGGAAGAGGGGAGTCAGGGGTGGCCGTCATCGGCTAAGCCAATTTCGTATCGCGAGCTGGTAACCCTGATCGAGGAACATGATAAGACGATCGTGCTGTGACCTGCTCCTCTTCTCTTATGTATCTTCTTAAAGAAGAGAAAAGATCAGTCGTCGCAGGAGTAGTAATAAGCCATGTGAGTGATGTGGATGAATGAGAATGACGCGATGGTTGTTGGGGATCAAAGGCCCTACCCCATGTTGATGAGATGGTGTATAAGGCAGGGGATATTGAGGGATAGGGTGGGAGCGGCTGTGGAGAGGATGGCCGGACAGTCATGAGGGAGAGAAAGTTGTCCACAGGCGGCACCTGCGTAGGACAGCAGATTTGGCGGAAAACCGCATCGTGCGACGTTGTTTATCCACACCTGTTGATAAAGCTGTGAACAGTTGTAAGTTATTGAAATCATAAGGTCTATCAGATGTGGAATGATGTGTTGTCCTACATCCAAGAAAAGGTTCCGAAGCAGGTGTTCGAGACCTGGTTCACTCCGGTGGTACTCGACCGGGTCGAAGATGCGACCGCCTATCTGGCGGTGCCAAACAAGTTTTTCGGCGACTGGCTGAGTGAGCACTATCGCGAGCTCTTGGCGGAAGCAGTCTCGGCAGCCCACGGCGGTGATGCGCTGGATATCGCCTTTGTGATCAACCGGAAGGGTCCCTCCGCGCCTGCGCAGGATGTGGCCGGTACGGATGGGGGAGGACGCGGGGTCATCCCGTCGCGGTCGAAGCGCGGGATCCAGTTGAATCCGAAATATACCTTCCAAAGTTTCGTGGTCGGCGCGGGGAACCAGTTCGCCCATGCCGCCTGCATGGCCGTGGCGGAGCAGCCGGCCAAGGCCTACAATCCCCTCTTCCTCTACGGCGGCGTGGGCCTAGGGAAAACGCATCTGTTGAACGCCATCGGGAACTATCTGGCGGAGCGGAGCGAGCTGCGGATCGCCTATCTCACGACCGAACAGTTTACGAACGAGGTCATCAATTCGATCCGGTACGACAAGATGATCGACTTGCGGAAGCGCTACCGCAACGTCGACATGCTGATGATCGATGACATCCAATTTCTCGCCGGGAAGGAACGTACACAGGAAGAATTCTTTCATACGTTCAATACGCTCTATGAAGCGCACAAGCAGATCGTACTCTCGAGTGATCGGTTTCCGAAGGATATGCCGGATATCGAGGAGCGCCTGCGCTCACGCTTCGAGTGGGGGCTCATCGCCGATCTGCAGCCGCCCGACGTAGAGACGCGCATCGCGATCCTGCGCAAGAAGTCCGAAGACGAGAAGATTGCGTTGCCCGAGGACGTCATCCATTTCCTCGCCACCACGATGAAGAACAACATTCGGGAGCTGGAAGGTTCGCTGGTGCGGCTGGGCGCCTATGCGTCCTTGACCGGGCGAACGATCACCCTCGATATGGCGAAGAACGTGTTGCGCGACCTGATCGGCGAGAAGAAGAAGATCGTCTCGATCGAAGACATTCAAGAGGTCGTCGGCACGAAATACCATCTCAAGATCGGGGACCTGAAGTCTCGCCGACGCAGTAAGACGTTGGTCCACCCGCGGCAGATCGCCATGTATCTCTGTCGGGAGCTCACCGACGCCTCGTTCCCGGAGATCGGGCGCCAGTTCGGCGGGAAGGACCACACCACGATCATGCATGCCTGTCGGCAGATCGCCAAGGCGAAAGAATCCGACCAGACCCTGCAGTCGACGCTCGAGGGCCTGAAGGAACAGATTTTGAGGGCCTAGCCCTCCTGAGGGAGAGAACCATGAAGGTACGCATCGGACGAGAGGAACTGTTGACCGGCCTGCAGCGGGTACAGGGCGTGGTCGAGAAACGCAACACCATGCCGATCCTCTCGAACATCCTGTTGGAAGCCAAACATGACGGGGCTGAGATCGTCGCCACGGACTTGGAGATCGGCATGCGCGGCCTGTACAAGGCGACGGTCCTAGAGGCCGGTGGTGTGACCATCTCTGCTCGCAAGTTGTACGAGATCATCAAAGAGCTCCCAAGCGGCGAGATCGAGCTGACCTCAGGGGACAATAACTGGACGACGATCCAGTCCGGCAAGAGCCAATTCAAAGTCGTGGGGCTTCCCAGCAGCGATTACCCCGCGTTGCCGTCCATCGAACGCGAAGGGCTCACCCCCTTGGCCGGGGCCGGGTTGCTGGAACTGATCCGCAAGACGCTCTTCGCCGCCGGAGACAACGATGCCCGCTATATCCTCAACGGCCTGCTCGTCACCTTGACCACGACCGACAAGAAGACCACGCTCCTGCGACTGGTCGGCACCGACGGCCACCGGTTGGCCGTGGCGGAGCGGGAGGTGGGACCGGCGGGGGCAAAACAGGCGTCGCAGGAGATCAAGGCGATCATCCCGAAGAAAGCTGCCCACGAGATGCGTCGGCTGTTGGAAGAGGGCGACGATGGCGAGCCGTTGATCGGGTTCACGAAAAACCTCATGATTTTCAGAAAGAGCGGCCTGCTCCTGACCTCGCGGCTGATGGAAGGGAACTACCCGAACTACCAGCAGGTGGTGCCGAAGGAGAGCGGCAAACGCATCGTGGTGGACCGCGTCCTCCTCGAAAGCGCCCTGCGCCGAGTATCGGTCCTGTCGAAAGACAAGGCCAATGCCGTGAAGGTCTCCTTTGCGCCGGGCGGCATGACGCTCTTCTCCAGCAATCCCGACTACGGTGAGGCGACGGAGGAACTCGCGGCGCGTTATGAAGGCGAGACGCTCAACACCGGCTTCAACGCCCGGTATCTCTTGGATGCGCTCAGCGTCATGGACGGGCAATCGGTGTCGTTGCAGATGGACACGGCGCTCAGCCCCTGTTTGATCCAGGAGCCCGAAAGCCCCGGATTCAGGTGCGTGGTGATGCCCATCAAAATTTAGGAGCTGAATGGCCAAGGACGACCAGCAGGACAACTCCCCCAAACCCAAATCCGATAGTTACAGCGCGGATCAGATCAAAGTTCTCGAAGGGCTCGATGCCGTCCGGAAGCGGCCGGCCATGTATATCGGCAGCACCGGCGTGGACGGGTTGCATCACCTCGTCTACGAAGTCGTCGATAACAGCGTCGACGAACACATGGCCGGGTTCGGCGAAACCATCGAGGTGACGATCCACATCGACGGCAGCGTCACCGTGGTGGACAACGGACGCGGCATTCCCACCGGCATGCACCCCACACAGAAAAAGTCGGCGGCCGAAGTGGCGCTGACCGTGCTGCACGCGGGCGGCAAGTTCGAGCAGGGCGCGTACACGGTGTCGGGCGGACTCCATGGCGTGGGCATCTCCGTCGTCAACGCGCTCTCCGAGTGGTTGGAGCTGGAAATTTGGCAGGATGGTCAGGTCTTCGAGCAACGGTACGAACGGGGGAAACCCCAGGCGCCTTTGGCCGTCACCGGCAAGACCAAACGCCGCGGCACCAAGGTCCGTTTCAAGCCGGACGGCCAGATTTTTGAAACGTTGGAGTTCAGTTTCGATGTCCTGGCACAGCGGCTCCGCGAACTGGCCTTTCTTAACAAGGGCCTGGCGATCACGCTCAAGGACGACCGCAAGGAAAAGGAACAGGTCTTCCATTACAAGGGCGGCATCGTCTCGTTCGTCGATCACCTCAACGAGGCCAAGACCCCGCTGCACAAGCCGATCTATGTTCGGGTGGAGAAACCCGATCTGATTCTGGAAGTGGCTCTGCAGTACAACGACGGCTACGCCGAAAACCTCTTCTCGTTTGCCAACAACATCAACACGAAGGAAGGCGGCACCCATCTGGTGGGCTTCAAGGCCGCGCTCACCCGCACGATCAACTCCTACGCCGGGGCCAACGACCTCCTGAAAAAGGAAGTGGAGTCGCTCTCCGGCGACGACGTCCGAGAGGGCCTGACCGGGGTCGTCAGCGTGAAGGTGCGCAACCCGCAGTTCGAAGGGCAGACGAAGGCGAAACTCGGCAACAGCGAAGTGAAGGGCATCGTCGAGGCCGCGGTGAACGAGGCCCTGGGTACGTACTTCGAAGAGAACCCGACGGTGGCGCGGAAAATCATCGGCAAGGCCATCGATGCGGCGCGCGCGCGCGAAGCGGCTCGCAAGGCCAAGGAACTCATACGGCGCAAAAGCGCCTTGGACGGCGGCAGCCTCCCGGGGAAACTCGCGGACTGCTCGGAGAAGGACCCGGCCCTGAGCGAATTGTTCATCGTCGAGGGCGATTCGGCCGGCGGCTCCGCCAAGCAGGGCCGCGACCGGAAATTCCAAGCCATCCTGCCGTTGAAGGGCAAGATCCTCAACGTCGAGAAGGCGCGCTTCGACAAGATGCTGACGAGCGATGAAATTCGGACGCTCATCATGGCGCTCGGCACGGGGATCGGCCGCAAGAAGGAAGACTCAGACAAGCCCGACAAGGAAGCCTTCGACATCGCGCGGACGAGATACCACAAGATCGTGCTCATGACGGACGCGGACGTGGACGGCAGCCACATCCGGACGTTGCTGCTGACCTTCTTCTTCCGCCAGATGCCGGAACTGCTGGAGCGGGGCTACATCTATATCGCCCAGCCTCCCCTCTTCAAGGTCAAGAAGGGCAAGACCGAGCGATACCTCAAGGACGAGCCCGCGATGAACGACTACCTCGCGGACTTGGCCGTGGAGGAAGTGGACGTCTATGCCGAGAGCGGGCAGGACTTCGTCACTGGTCGCCGCCTCTTGCCGATCCTGAAGAAATTGATCGCGTTCGAAAGCCTGCTGCACAAGGTCAACAAGCGGACGCACGAAGCCACCATGCTGCGCCTCTTCGTGGATGAGCCGGCCTTGACGAGGGAGGCGTTGAAGGATGAAGCGGTGCTCCGACCGATCGTGGCCAACGTGAAGGCCGCCCTCGCCCAGCTCTATCCGAAGGGCGAACCGACGATCGACATCCTGGAAGACGAAGAACATCAGTCACGCAAACTGGTCTGCAAGGTGGCGGCGGGCGGGATGACTCATCAACTGGAGATCACCCATGAGTTGGTCGGATCCGCCGACTTCCGTGAATTGCAGAAACAAGCGCCTTCGGCGATCGGCTTGGGCAAGCCGCCCTACCGGATCAGGGTGAAGGGAACGGAGCAGCAAAAGTTCGGCACGGCCGAGCTGGTGCAGACGATTTTGGAAGAGGGCAAACAGGGACTGAACATCCAGCGCTACAAAGGCCTCGGCGAAATGAACCCCGACCAGTTGTGGGAAACCACCATGGACCCGGAGAAACGGACCCTGCTCCGCGTCAAGCTGGAAGACATGACGGGGGTCGACGAGATCTTCACGATTTTGATGGGCGACGAAGTGGAACCCCGGCGCAATTTCATTCAACAGCACGCGCTGGAAGTCCGGAATTTGGACGTGTAGTGGAGGATCGATGCCGCCGGATGAACGCTTAGGACAGATTGCGATCGAAGACGAGATGCGCTCGTCGTATCTCGACTACGCCATGAGCGTGATCGTCGGGCGCGCGTTGCCGGACGTGCGCGACGGGCTCAAGCCGGTGCATCGGCGCATTCTGCACGGCATGAACGAGATGGGACTCGCCGCCAACCGGCCCTATCGCAAGTCGGCCAAGATCGTCGGCGAGATCATGGGTAACTACCATCCCCATGGCGACAGCGCGATCTACGACACCCTCGTCCGCATGGCGCAGGACTTCAACATGCGCTACATGCTGGTGGACGGCCAGGGCAACTATGGCTCCATGGACGGCGACGCGGCGGCGGCCATGCGGTACACCGAGGCCCGGCTGACCAAGCTGGCCGAGGAGTTGTTGGCGGACATCGACAAGGAGACGGTCGATTTCGGTCCGAACTATGACGAGTCCAGGGTCGAGCCGCTGGTGCTCCCCTCCAAGGTGCCGAACCTCCTGATCAACGGCGCGGGCGGCATTGCGGTCGGGTACGCCACGAACATTCCCACGCACAACCTGGGCGAGGTGATCGAGGGACTCCTGCTCTTGCTGGAGCATCCGGAGGTTACGATCGCGCAGCTGATGAAGAAGATCCCCGGCCCGGATTTTCCGACCGCCGGCTTCATCTATGGCACCGCCGGGATCAAGGACGCCTACGAGACGGGACGCGGCCTCTTGACGATCCGCGCGAAGGTCGCCATCGAGACGGATGAACGGACCGATCGCGAGCGCCTCATCGTCACCGAGATTCCGTACCAGGTGAACAAGGCCAAGCTCATCGAGAAGATCGCCGAGTTGGCGCAACAGGATCGCGTGACGGGCATCTCCGACATTCGGGACGAATCGGACCGTGAAGGCGTGCGGATCGTCATCGAACTCAAGCGGAACGAAATCCCGCTCGTGGTCCTGAACAACCTCTACAAGCACAGTCAGTTGCAGACCACGTTCGGCGTGAACATGCTGGCGTTGGTGAACAATCGGCCGGAGGTGTTGAACCTCAAGCGGATCCTGAGCGCGTTCATCGAGCATCGGCGTGAAGTCGTCGTCCGCCGCACCGCCTATGAGTTGCGCAAGGCGGAAGAACGCGCCCATATTCTGGAAGGCCTCAAGATCGCCCTGGACAATCTCGACGCGGTCATCGCGTTGATCCGCCGCTCGCCCTCGCCGGATGTGGCGCGCACCGGCTTGATGCAGCAGTTCCAACTGTCGGAAATCCAGGCCAACGCCATTCTCGACATGCGGCTGCAGCGCCTGACTCAACTCGAGCGCGACAAGCTCATCGAGGAATATCGCGAGGTGTTGAAGCAGATCGAGTACTTGCGCTCCGTGTTGGGCAGCGAGGCGCTTGTGCGCCAGATCATCCGCGACGAGTTGGGCGAGATCAAGGAGAAGTATCAGGACCAGCGGCGCACCCAGATCGTGAAGGAAGAAGCCGAGCTGACGGTGGAAGATCTGATTGCCGAAGAAGAAGTCGTCGTCACGATTTCCCACGCCGGCTACATCAAGCGCAATGCCGTCACCCTCTATCGAGCGCAGCGGCGCGGCGGCAAGGGCAAGATCGCGATGGGCATCAAGGAGGAAGATTTCGTCGAGACGCTCTTCACGGCCTCCACCCATGACTCGCTCCTGTTCTTCACGGATGCGGGTAAGGTCTATTGGCTGAAAGTGCACGAAATTCCCGAAGCCAGCCGCGCGGCCAAGGGCAAGGCCCTGGTCAACCTGCTGGCCCTTTCGAAAGACGAAAAGGTCACGGCGACCTTGCCGGTCAAGGATTTCCCCGCCGACCGCTATATCGTCATGGCCACCAAGTTGGGGGTCGTGAAGAAAACCGAATTGTCGGCCTACGGCAATCCCCGCCAGGGTGGCATCATCGCGATCACGCTGGATGCGGGCGATAAGCTGATCGCGGTGGAAATCACCGACGGCCAACGGGAGATCTTGCTCGGCACGAAACGAGGCATTACGATTCGATTCAAGGAAGAGGATGTGCGCCCCATGGGGCGCACGGCGCACGGCGTCCGGGGCATCACGCTGGAAGCCGGCGACGAAGTCATCGGTATGGAGACGATCACTCCCGATTCGACCACGGCGATCCTGACCGTGACGGAAGGCGGGTACGGCAAGCGGACGCCCGTGAACGAATATCGCGTCCAGGGCCGCGGGGGGAAGGGCATCATCAGTGTGAAGACGACCGAACGCAACGGGCTTGCGGTGGGCTTCCTCCAGGTCCGGGACGAGGATGAGATCATGCTGATGGCCGCGCAGGGCAAGGTCCTGCGGTGCAAGGTCGACGACATCCGGGAAATCGGCCGCAATACCCAGGGGGTACGGCTCCTCGACCTGGACGGCGACGACGACCGCGTTGTGGCAGTGGCGCGGTTGGTCGAACGCGAAGAAGGAGCGCCCGAAGAGGGCGAGTAAGCGCCGCACGAGCCATACCGGTATTCCCCCGGCTCTCCTCACCATGGCTATGAACCACCCGACGCCGCCGGCCGGAGCGCCGACTTCACCTCCCGCCAAACGGCCGCTGGACACCGTCGTCAAGATGGCGCTGGGCGTGCTGTTCGGTTCGTTCGCGTTGATCTGGGGCGGCATGTTTCTCAGCCGGCCTGATCGGTCGATCCCCCCCTACAGCATCGGCTCGCAGGAAGAGACGATCGTCGCCGTGCACGTACCGCCTTGGACCAGCGATACGGAGATCGAGACGCTCATCGAACGCTTCCGGAAAGTCGGCCGCGAGACGCGCAACTTCGGTCCCATGAAGATTCGACCGACCACGCCGGATGATCCGCAGGGGCGCTACCAACGGATCGCGATCTACGTGTTTACGGATGAAGGCTGGACCGAGCCGGACATGTTGCACAAGTATGTGGCGGGCGACGATGCCACGGTGCGGAAGGGGTTCGAGAGTTCGGTGCGCGGATTCTATCGATTGGAGGGCCGGGAAGAAGAGGGGCGCATGGGGCCGGTGCCGCAGGGCAAGGACAGCGCCGCCACTGCCGCCTATTCCCGCCAACTCTTCAAGGGGCCGGCCGTGGCCGGGTCGGCGGAGAGTCAGGCCGGCTCAAGGCCTTGACCATCACCTCGGTGAGGTGTCGGCGGAGCGCCTCGTCATGAATGCTCTGGGCATGGCCGGCAGCTTCCTCCAGGAGGCGCGGATCGGTCGGCGTAGCCCGCGATTCTGCCTCGGTCGGTTGTGGAGCGGGTGGTTGGATCGCGGAGAAGTCCCCGATCCGCAACACGATCTCCGTCACCAACGGCTGTTCGGCCAAGGCGTTCACCCGTTGCAGCAAGACCGGCTTGAGAAAGCTGAGTTGCTGCAGCCAAACGGAGCTGCGTACGAAGACGTAGAGTTTTTTGAACCGGATCTGGTCGGGCCTGGTGTGGTCCGCCAGCGAGGCTCCGACGATCTGGGGCCATTCCCGGCGAAGCCGCGCCTCGAATAGTTTGCTCTCCAGCCCCAGCCGGTGGGCGACGCCGGCCAGGATGCTGCTGAAGGAGTCGAAACGGCTCTGTCCACGCATGGGTGCATGATAACAAAGTGCGGGGCGGCCGGACCAGTCGTCGCCGACGGACTATGACCAAGACGCACGATAAAGACGATCAGTACAAGGTGGTGGCCACGAACCGGAAGGCCTACCACGACTACTTCATCGAAGAAAAATTCGAAGCCGGCGTCATTTTGCGCGGTACCGAAGTGAAGTCGTTACGCGAGGGCCGGGTCAATCTGCAGGACAGTTACGCCTCGGTGGACGACGGCGAGGTTTATCTCCACCACTGCCACATCAGCCCCTACTCCCACGGCAATGTCATGAACCACGATCCCCTCAGGAAGCGGAAACTGCTCCTGCATCGGAAAGAGATCGGTAAGCTGATCGGCAAGACACAGCTGAAGGGGCTGACGCTGGTGCCCCTACGGATCTATTTTTCCAAGCGCGGCCACGCCAAGGTGGAACTCGCGCTGGCGAAGGGCAAAAAGCAGTACGATCGCCGGGAGTCCATCAAGGCCAGAGAAGCAGGCCGCGAAGTGGAACGGGCGATCAAGGGCCGAAAGGCCGAGTAACGCAACTCCCTCCTCGTTTCTGGCGCATACGCGTCTCCTGTCACGCCGAACTCTTCTGGTCACGAGTGCCTCTCCACATTCGCCCCTTGACTTTGTTCTAGCTAGAACTATTATACTGGGGTGCCGGCGTGAGGTGTCAGAGGACAGGGCAAGAAGTGGTGGAACTGGCTGGGCCGGAGGGTTACAGTCCCAATCAGGTGGCATGGCCGCCGGAGTAGGTGTGGGGCTGCTCGCGACCCAGGCATGACGAGAAACCAAGAAAGGAGGCCGCCGATGACGAAGACATCGCTCGAAACTACTGGTGTCCGAGAGGTCGCCGAGGTCTTCCGGCCGGGGTCAGCCCACATGGTCGGTGATGGGTTCCCCGTGCGGAACCTCTTCCCTAGTAATGATTTGGATCAGGCGCTCAGCCCATTTTTGATGCTGGACTATGCGGGCCCGACCTACTTCCCGCCGACCGACCATCCTCGTGGGGTCGGCGAGCATCCACATCGGGGGTTTGAGACGGTCACGATCGTCTATCAGGGGCGCCTGGCCCATCGGGATTCCGGCGGGAATGCCGGGGTGATTGGCCCTGGTGATGTTCAATGGATGACGGCGGCCTCCGGCGTCGTGCATGAGGAATTGCATGAGCGCGCCTGGGCCAAGGAAGGAGGCACCCTCCAGGCCGTCCAATTGTGGGTGAACCTGCCGGCCAAGGACAAGATGTCGCCCCCGCGGTACCAGACGATCGTGGACGGCGAGATCCCGGCCGTGCCGTTGCCGAAAGACGGCGGAGTCGCGCGGGTGATTGCGGGGCAGGTCGGAACAGTAAGAGGGTCGGCCAAGACCTTCACTCCCGTCGAGTTGTACGATGTCCGGCTCAAGGCCGGTCGGGAGACGGAGGTGGCCATCCCCAGCGGTCACCAGGCGGCGGTCTTCGTGCTAGGCGGCGAGGTGACGGTCAATGGGACGGCCACAGTCGGCGAGGCGGAACTCGCCCTGTTGGGGCACAACGGCGACCGGGTCCGATTGCAGGCGGTGGGCGGCGACGGGACGGTGCTGATCATGGCCGGAGCGCCGATCAACGAGCCGATCGCGCGGTACGGTCCCTTCGTGATGAACACCCGCGATGAGATCGTCCAGGCGGTGCAGGATTACCAGGCCGGCAAGATGGGGCATCTGGCATGACCGACCAGCCCCTGACGATCGAGGTGTATTCCGATGTGGTCTGCCCCTGGTGCTACGTCGGGAAGCGGCGGCTGGAACAGGCGCTGGAGGCGCTCGGCAGGCAGAACGATGCCCGCGTCGTCTGGCGCCCGTTCCAACTCAACCCGACCATGCCGAAGGCCGGGATGGATCGCCGCGTCTACCTTGAAGCGAAGTTCGGGAGCGCGCGGGAAGTGACGGCCATACAGGAACGGCTGGCGACGGTCGGGCGGACCGTGGGCATCGACTTCGCCTTTGGGCGAATGGAGCGAACGCCCAACACCTTCGATGCGCACCGGCTGATTTGCTTCGCCGATCGAGAAGGGTACCAGAATGACGTGGTCGAGGAACTGTTTCACGGCTGCTTCACGGAAGGGATGAACGTGGGGCAGCCCGAGACGTTGGTCACGCTGGCCCGGCGGGCGGGCCTGGACGGTGATCGCGTGCGGACGTTCTTAGAGAGCGACGACGGCGCGGAGGCGGTTCGGGACGAAGAGGAACGCGGCCGCCGGCTGGGCATCCGCGGGGTGCCCTATTTTTTGGTCAATGGGAAGCCCGCGTTGTCGGGCGCGCAACCGGTCGAGACGTTTGTGGCGGCGATTACCCACTTCGCCGCCTAAGGAGGGTGAGAGATGGCCGTGCAGGTCTATGGCTGCAATCACATTGCCATCGAAGTGACGGATGCCAAGAAGGCCGTCGCGTTTTATGCGGACGTCTTCGGTCTCCAGATGTTGCAGGGTGGAGAAGGCGCCGCCTGGTGCAAACTGGGGGAGCATCAATTCATGGCGATCTTCGAGGTCGAGCGCCTGCAGCCGGATCGGACGAAACATTTCGGCCTGATGGTCCGCGACGCCGACCAGCTTGAGGAGGTCCGTCGCAAGCTAACGAAGAAATATAAACTCCTCCTGCGCCCCGGGTTTCGCTGCGATTTCCACGACCCCTGGGGCAACCGGATTCAAGTGGGCGACCTGAGCGATGAGTCGCTCGTGTGGCTCCTCCCCTACCAAGAGGTGCAGAAGGCCGGAATCACCTTTGGGAAGCCGCCCCGCGTGCGATCACGCAAGAAAGCCGGTTGAGCCGATCCACCGTTACGAAGGAGCCAGTCGATGCCCGAGAGGAGATGGACAGAGATCGGCCCGATCGAGGAGCTTCGGCAACACTCGCTCCAGCCCTTGCAGTTCGGCCACACGAAGGTGGCGCTCAGCTACAAAGACGGGCGGTTTGCGGCGATCTCGGGAGTCTGCAACCACATCGGCGGGCCGTTGGGCGAGGGGCGGCTCGACGGCGACTACGTCGTCTGCCCCTGGCACTATTGGAAATTTCACCGGCATACCGGCCAGGGCGAGCCCGGCCACGAACAGGATCAGGTTGCGACCTATGCCCTCAAGGAGGAGAACGGCCGGTTGTACGTAGACCTGACCCCGGCTACCGCGCGTCGAAAAGCGCCGCACACCCCCCATCCCCTGGCTCGACCGATCGTTCGGCAGGACGGCCCCGTGCGCGTGCTCGGCCTGGCCACCACGGCGATGACTCCTGGCGAGCCGCGTTACAGCGCCTCGGATGCGTTACTGGAGGTGGCGTTGGCTCATGCGCGCGAACAGCTGGGTCTCGACAGCCGGCTCATCAAGCTGCGCGATCTGTCCTTCCGGCCCTGCGAAGGGTTTTATTCCAAGGCGGCTGAGGCCTGCACCTGGCCCTGCTCGATCACACTGATGGACCCCACCGACCAGATGGACCGAGTGTACGAAGCCGTCGTCCATTGGGCCGACGTGATCCTGGTCTCCACGCCCATCCGGTGGGGCGGCGCCAGCAGCCTGTACTACAAGATGGTGGAGCGGATGAACTGCATCCAGAATCAGGAGACCATCGCCAACCGCCATTTGCTCAAGAACAAGGTCGCGGCCTTCATCATCATGGGCGGGCAGGACAACGTGCAGGGCGTGGCGGGACAACTGATGACATTCTTTGCCGAAGTCGGGTGTCAGTTTCCGCAGTTTCCATTTATCGCCCATTCCCGCGGCTGGAGCGCGGAGGACATGGAGCGGAACAACAGCGAAGTGCAGCAGAGTCGCGAATTGCGCGAAGGGGCGCAGGCGCTGGTCGAACGGGCGACCGAGATGGCTCGGCTGATGATCGGCGGACAGTTGGCCCCTCAAGCCCTCGTTCGCGGCGGCCGCAAAGCCTATCAGCTCGACAGTGAACCGACGGGGTAGCGACCACAGGTCGGACCGTCGCCTCAGCCATCCGACAAGTATCCTGCCGACGCAGTCGCCGATTGAAACCATCTAAGTGGTCGCAAGCCGATTGGTCGGGCCGAGGGTTGTACTGGATCACCCTTCAATTGTAAGGTGGAGCCGCCAATCGAAGTTCGTCCAAAGCGGGTGGCAGGGGGGATGTCAACACCGTGATGCCTGCGTGCTCCTCCACTATAAAATTTTGGATGACCTGTATGTTCCTGATGGCAGGTGCCGGTCTCTTCGGTTGCAAACAAGAGGCAGGACCTTCTCCCCCCCCACCCGTGCCGGATGTTCAGGTCGTTGAAGTGACCCACCAAACCGTCACAGACGAACCGGAATTCATCGGGCAGGCGGAAGCGTCCCGTATCGTCGAGATCCGTTCGCAGGTGACGGGGATCATGAAGGAGCGGCTCTTCCTTGAGGGACGCGATGTCCATAAAGGAGATCCCCTCTATCGCATCGATCCGGTGCCTTTTCAGGCGGCCTACGTCAGTGCCAAGGCCAGAGCGTCCCAAGCCGAAGCCAGGCTCGTCCAAGCCCGTCAAGATCTCGCCCGGGTGAAGCCGCTCTTGGCAGAACAGGCGGTCAGTCAAAAGGACATGGACGACGCGGTGGCTGAAGAACTCGCGGCCAAGGCAGCATTGGGGGCGGCAAGAGGGGACGTGGTCAAGGCGAAGTTCGATCTCGATAATACCCTCATCGTCGCGCCCATCGATGGATTGATCGAACGGACCCGCTACTACGAAGGGCGCCTGATCACGGCCCAGACGGACCTGCTGACCGTCATCCATCAGATGGATCCGATGTACGTCATCGTCAGCGCTCCGGAGAGTTTCTTGCTCAAGCGCCGACGGGACATCATCACCAAGCGCATCGCGCATCCGGGAATCTACAAACTGACCGGCGTCATCACCTTCGTGGACGGAACGACCTATCCGCACGAAGGTGTCTTGGACTTTGCCGATGTCGGCCTGCGCGCCGAGACCGGATCGCGACGGGCGCGTGTGGTCTTCCCCAACGTCGATCGCGTGCTGATGCCGGGCCAATTCGTCACGGTCAAGTTTCGCGGGGTCTCCAAACCACACGCCATTCTGGTACCGCAGCGAGCCGTCCAACAGGGACCCAAGGGCTCGGTCGTCTACGTGATCGGCGAGGGCGACAAGGTGGAACTCCGTGACGTCAAGGCGACTTTGTGGCAAGGCGATGAATGGATCATTGAAGAGGGATTGCGGGCGGGCGAGCGGGTCGTGGTCGACGGGTTCCAACGAGCGATGCCGGGTGGGCAAGTCAAGCCTGTGACTGTGGCGTCGCCGATCCCCGCTTCCTCCGAGGAAACCAAATGAGCCCGACCTTCTTTATCGATCGGCCGATCTTCGCCTCGGTGCTGTCGATCATCATCGTCGTGGTCGGGTTAGTGGCGATGCAGGCCCTGCCCATCGCACAGTTTCCTCCGATCACGCCCCCCATGGTGCAAATCGAAGCCGACTATCCCGGAGCCAGTGCGGAGGTGGTCGGGGAATCTGTGGCGCGTCCGATCGAATTGCAGCTTCCCGGCATCGATAATCTGCTCTACTTCGATTCGACGAGCACCAACGATGGTCACCTGACCATCCGGCTCACCTTCGAAATCGGCACCAACATCGATATCGCGCAAGTTCAGACACAGAACCGGCAGAAGCTGGCGGAGCCGCAACTGCCGCCGGAAGTCATCCGGCAAGGGATTACGGTCAAGAAAATGTCTCCGGATCTGCTCGCCGTCATGGTGCTGCAGTCCACCGATCCGCAGCACGACGCCTTCTTCCTTTCCAACTTCGCCATCCTGCGCATCATCGATAATATCAAGCGGCTGCCTGGTGTGGGCGATGCGATGGTCTTCGGACAGCAGAACTACAGTATGCGGGTGATCCTGAACCCGGTGCACATGGCTCAGTTAGGCCTGACGCCGACGGACATCGCCACGGTGGTGCGAGAGCAAAATCGAGACTTTCCCGCCGGGACGATCGGTCGGGAGCCGACGCCGCAGGGAACCGAATTGACGCTGCCGCTCATCACGGAGGGGCGAATGTCGGAGGTCCGAGAATTCGAGGACATGATCGTGCGAGCCATGCCGAACGGATCGATGGTTCGCCTCAAAGACGTGGCGCGGATCGAACTCGGGGCCCAATCCTATGTCCTCGAAGGTCGGTACAACCACAAACCGACCGCCTTGCTCATCACGTTTCTTTCTCCCGGCGCCAACGCCCTCGACACGGTAAAGCGGATGCGCCAGGAAATGACCAGCCTGGCCAAAGTCTTCCCGCCCGGCGTCACCTACGATATCCCTTACGACACCACGCGGTTCGTCGAGGTTTCCATCAAGGAAGTCGTCGCGACATTGCGGGATGCCATGATTCTGGTGCTGTTGGTGGTGTACCTCTTTCTCCAAAGCTGGCGCGCGACCTTGATCCCGGCCGTGGCGGTGCCGGTGTCGCTCATCGGCACGTTCGCTGGCATGGAGGCGCTCGGATTTTCGATCAACACCCTGACCCTATTCGGATTGGTGTTGGCCATCGGTATCGTCGTGGACGACGCCATCGTGGTCGTTGAGAACGTGGAGCGCCACATGGCCGGCGGGCTCTTGCCGAAAGAGGCGGCGAAGAAAGCCATGGGCGAAGTGACAGGACCGGTGATCGCGATTGTGCTGGTGTTGTGCGCCGTGTTCGTGCCGGTGGGATTCCTCGGCGGCATCACCGGTCAATTGTACAAACAATTCGCCATTACGATCGCGGTATCCGTGACAATCTCCGGATTCGTCGCCCTGACGCTCAGTCCGGCCCTCTGCGCGTTGGTGCTCAAGCCGAGCCACGGTCAGCATCGTGGTTTCTTCGAATTCTTCAACCGGGCCTTCGATTGGGTTCAACTGCGCTACGGAAAGGTGGTGGGGCTCACGCTCAGGCACAGCCTGCTCTCGCTGGCCGTCTTCGGGGTGGTGATCGGGGTTGCGGCTCATCTGCTCCGGACCATTCCCACGGCTTTCTTGCCGGAGGAAGACCAGGGGTACTTCATTACGGTGGTCCAACTTCCTGACGGCGCATCCAAAAAACGGACCGATGCAGTGCTCGACAAGGTCGAGGCCTATTACCATTCGATTCCGGGCGTGTACGGGACGCAAACCCTCTCCGGACAGAATTTTGTCTTCAACACCCGCGGCACCAACACGGCGACCATGTTCACTCCCTTGAAACATTGGGATGAACGGTCCGGCGAGCAGAACCATGTGAAGTCCATCATCGCGGGAGCCTTCCGGGAGTTCGCCAAGATTCCCGAAGGGTTGGTCCTGGCCTTCAATGCCCCCTCCATCCGCGGCCTCGGGGCCACCGGCGGCTTTTCCGTGCAGCTGCAGGATCCGAGCGGTGGAGATTTCCAAAAGTTTGCGGCGGTGGCGCAGGAGTTCGTCGCCAAGGCGAGGCAGGATCCGGCGATCGGAGCCGTCAACACGAGCTTCCGCGTCACTGCCCCGCGTGTGCGCGCCAAAATCAACCGCGAGCGCGCCAAGGCGCTGGGCGTGCCGATTTCTGAAGTCTTCGACACCCTGCAAGCCTACTTCGGCAACTTCTATATCAATGACTTCGTGAAGTTCGGCCGGGTCTATCGCGTCCAAACCGAGGCGGAGCCGCAGTATCGGTCTACCCCGGCAGATATCAACAAGATCTACGTGCGCGCGTTGAACAACGGGCAAGGCCCGACGATGATCCCACTCGATACGGTCGTTTCGACGACCTATGGCAGCGGCCCGGATCCCGTAACCCACTTCAACGGATTCAATACAGCTCTGGTGTTGGGCGCGGCCGCGCCCGGGTACAGTTCTGGTGAAGCGCTGGATGCGTTGCAGCGGACCGCCCAGGAGGTCTTGATTCCTCGGGGATTCGACATCGACTGGAGCGGCATTTCATACCAGGAACGCCAGGCTGGCTCCCAATCGGTGTCGGCGTTCGGATTCGGCTTGCTCATGGTGTTTCTTGTGCTGGCCGCACAGTATGAGAGCTGGACCGTGCCGTTTGCCGTGATCCTTGCCGTGCCCTTCGGCGTGTTCGGGGCCCTGGTTGCGGTGTCGCTCTCTGGCATGACGAACGACATTTACTTCCAGATTGGACTGGTGACGCTCATCGGCCTCGCAGCGAAGAACGCCATCCTGATCGTGGAATTCGCCAATCAGCGGTACGAACATGGCTTGTCATTGGTGGATGCGGCGATGGAAGCGGCCAAACTGCGGTTCCGGCCGATCATCATGACCTCAATGGCTTTTATTCTCGGCGTGGTGCCGCTGGTCATCGCCACTGGAGCCGGCGCGGCCAGTCGACATTCCATCGGCACCGGCGTGTTTGGCGGCATGCTTGCCGCCACGTTTCTGGCGGTCTTCTTTGTGCCGCTGTTCTTCGTACTCGTTCGCACCATCAGCCACCGGGCGAGTGGCCGAGCAGGAAAAACAAATCTGGCAGCGGCTGCCTTGCCGGGTGGGTCGCAAGCGGGCCGCGTCATGGCAGGGGCGCGTCAGACGGTTCAGCAAGAAGAAGAGAAACCATGACGCTCAAGGAGACGGATCATGTCTGGTCAGGACCATGCGGGCGTTCACCTCGATAATCTCTCCCGGGCGCTGCTTCGTCTGCACAAGGCGTTGCTGGACGGCGAGCGGGTGACCTATGAGCGGGTGCACGGGCGGATCCCCACCAACGGGGCGTTCTTTCAGCTGGTCCTGGGCGATGCCTGGTTTGCCTGGCTGCGGCCTCTCTCGCAACTCATGGCAAAGCTGGACGAACTGTCGGAAAGCAAAGAAGTCGCCGACCGGGCGGAAATCTCCGTAGTGGTCGCCTCGGTGCGCACGTTACTCACGCCCTCCGAAGAGGGTGACGGCTTCGGCCGGCACTATTACGATGCGTTGCAACGGGACCCGGATGTGGGCTTGGCGCATGCGGCGGTGCGGGCGCTGCTCCGGGAGCGGAGGCCGGAAGCATGAAAAAACTCATCGACGGTATTCATCGCTTTCAATCGGGCGTTTTCGGTGCGAAGAAGGAACTGTTCGAGCGGCTGTCCAAAGGGCAAGAGCCGGACGCGCTCTTTATTACCTGCTCGGACAGCAGGGTGAGTCCCACGCTCCTGACCCAGACGGTGCCGGGCGACCTGTTCATTCTCCGCAATGCCGGCAACCTTGTCCCGCCCTACGGCCCGATTCATGGAGCGGAAGCCGCCGCGATCGAATATGCGATCGATGTCCTGGCGGTGCGAGACCTCATCATCTGCGGGCATACCCATTGCGGTGCCATGAAAGCCGTGCTCGATCCGTCCTCGCTGGACAAGCTGCCGGCGACCAAGGGGTGGCTGACCTATGCCGAGGCCACGCGGCGGGTCATGACGACGCACTATCGGGATCTATCGAATGACGACCAGCTCGAAGTCTGCATCGAAGAGAACGTGCTCGTCCAGATTGAACATCTCCGGACGCATCCATCGGTCTTGGCGGCGTTGGCGAGCAGCCGATTGCGGCTCCATGCGTGGGTCTATGAGATCGAGAGCGGGCACGTCATGGCCTTCGACGACCATGCCGGGCAGTATGTGCCCATCGCGGAGGCAGGTCGCGGTGTCGCTGAGCGACCGGATCGTCTCACGGCGACCCGGCAGATCTGACGGAACGAAAGGCCTTCATCCCCGCGGCGATGGCGTGGGGATCACAGGAAAGGAGGACCATGAAAGCACAGTACTTGGGCCACGTGGTGTTTTACGTGAAGGATCTGCAACGCTCCCTCGCCTTTTATCGTGACCTGTTGGGGTTTCAGGAGGTCGGGCGGATTTTCAATGGCGCGGCGGCGGCGCTCACCTCCGGCCGTACGCACCACGAGTTGCTGCTCATTCAGGTGGGCGATGCCCCGGGGCCTCCGTCCGGCCGACGACGCGGGCTCTACCATATCGGGATCAAGGTGGGCGACAGTCTCGACGAACTGCGCGCGGCCAAGCAGGAACTGGAAGCGGCGGGCGTGCCCATCGACGGCATGAGCGACCATACGGTGAGCCAAAGCCTCTACCTGAAGGATCCGGACGGCAACGAAGTCGAAGTCTATGTCGATGCCGCCGAAGCGATCTGGAAGAACGATCCGTCGGCGGTAGTCTCGCCCATCAAGCCGTTGCGACTCTAAGATCACCTTCGTAGGTGGGAGCGTATCCGGTATGCTACTCCTGTCCCTTCCTGCCCTTCTGTACCTGTGAAAGTGTTGCATTTTTACCCAGAGTTTCTAGATACTCCCTGCATCAGGAACGAAATATCATGTCTTGATGTGGCAGGGATTTCGCACGATCAGAACTCGGAACGTGGGATAGGACCGTCGCAACCAGATTGTAAGAAGAAAGAAAGTCTGAGTGCGATCAGGTCCAGGAGGTTACCACGACCGGGAATGCTGATCTGGTAATGATCTTCCGGAGGCCGGAGTTGTAACTCTGTAGATCAGAGAATTCGTATATAACCTATCACCAGGGAGGGTCATGTGAATGGTCACAATCAACGGCAACCGGAATTAGTGAGCTGCCAGAAAAGGAGTATGCAGATGCGCAAGATAATGCTTCTCGGTTCGATCGTTCTGAGCTTGTTGATGGAGGCGCCCAATGGCTTGGCTGACCAAGGAGGGGCGCACGGCCCGGGTGGGTCGCATGTCACGGGGACGCACATAAAGGTCAGCGGCGTCGTTTCCAAGATCCAGCCCGACCTGATCACGGTGAAGACGCCATGGGGCCAGTTGAAGATCTCCTCCGCCACGGCGCCGAAAAACCTGGAAGTCGGTGAAGAAGTTGAGATGCAGGTCAACGAAAACAATGTGGTAGTTGACGTCCATCGGAAGGGAGATCCATCCCATTCTCATCGGTTCGTCTCGGGCAAGCTGGCCTATGCGTCGAAGGACAGGAAAGAAATCAAGCTCTGGACGCCCGAGGGTGAGAAGACATTTGACGTGCAAACGGGCCGGTCTCAGCTGTCGGGCGTGGAGGAAGGGACACCGATCGCCATCGAGCTGAACGAAGCCGGGAAGGTCATCGATATCCATCGGATGACCGTGGAGATGGAATTGGATGAACATCCCCACACCAAGTCAGGCTATCACCTGACCTTGCATGGGGAGGTGACGAAAATCCAGTCCGGTGTAGTGTTTGTGAAGACCCCCGTGGGCCAATACACTATCAATGCCAAGACGGCCCCGGCCGATGCCGCCGTCGGTGACGAGGTCACACTGTGGCTCAATGAAGAGAATCTGGTGATCGACCACCATGGAAAACATAAAAATAAACCAGGGGCGCACCGTCTGATTTCCGGCAAGCTTGTCTATGCCGGGTTGACCAAAAAAGAAATCAAATTGTGGACACCGGAAGGCGAGAAAGTGTTTCCGTTGGATCGGATGGAAGTGAAGACCAAGCCGATCGCAGAGGGGTCGATGGTGACCGTGGAATTGGATGAGAGCGGGACAGTGATTGATCTCAAGGCGCAATGACCGCGTCTGTTCATTGAATGTCAGAAGGCCATCCGTCTCACGACGGATGGCCCTATGAATTAGAGCCACAGGGCGTCCGTGCGGCTATTATCCATGCGGCCGACGGAGACCGTCAGAGAGACAGATGGTCTATGGGAACAAGGTGTCCCCTGCGGGAGTGCCTTGTTCAACATATGGCTCCGAGGAGGACCGAGAATGGAAAAGCCAGTCATTGCAGCGAAGCAGCCGGCCGTGTTGGAGTTGGAAGCGGGCACGTATTATTGGTGTCGGTGTGGGCGCTCGAAAGCCCAGCCGTTTTGCGACGGGTCTCACAAGGGAACGAGCTTCACACCTATGGAGTTCACAACGACCGAGAAAAAAACGGTTGCGCTCTGTCAATGTAAGCAGACCAAGAATCCCCCATTCTGCGACGGCACGCACAAGACACTCTGAGCGGCGTGGTTGAAGTGCGTATATTGTACGACCATAAGAGTGCGCCATGAGTGAGGCAGTGAACGAGAACGGCTATACGGTCACGCTGACCGAACGACGGCTGGTGGCGGAAGGGACGATGGCGTTCTACTTCGACAAGCCGCCGCAGTTCGTCTTTGCACCGGGGCAGTTCGTTGATTTGACGCTGCTTCAACCGTCCGAGACCGATGCGGAGGGCAACACCAGAGCGTTTTCCATCGCGAGTGCGCCGCAGGAATCCACCCTGATGGTGGCCACCAGACTGCGTGATACGGCCTTCAACGTGAACTGCAACGTATGCCGATCGGCTCAACCGTCCGCATGGAAGGGCCGTTCGGAAAATTGGTGCTGCATACCGATCAGACTCGCCCGGCCGTATTTCTGTCGGGCGGGATCGGCATTACACCGTTCCGCAGCATGCTGGTGCAGGCGGCGATGCAGCAATCGTCACACCGCATGATCTTGTTCTACTCGAACCGAAGGCCGGAGGATGCCCCATTCCTGGACGAATTGCAGGCCTTACAGGCAACGAATCCTCGCTACACGTTCGTGGGCACGATGACCGAGCCGGAGAAGTCTTCTCTAGTCTGGCAGGGGGAAACGGGATACATCAACGCGGCCTTGCTCGCTAAGCATCTTGCGAACGTGAACAAGCCTATCTATTATGTGGTCGGCCCGCCCGGCATGGTTGGCGCATTGCGGACCATGCTCAAAGAGGCTCGCATCGACGACAGCGATATTCGAACCGAAAAATTCGCGGGCTACTGAAGGCGGCGTTCTGTGGCGGTCTCACGGTGCAGCCCAAGGGAGTTATTCACGACAGAGTCTTAGACGAATAAATAGGTATTAGACATTGTCCACGTATTACACGTGGGAAAAATGCCTCGGCGAACAAGGGATCTGTAGATGGATACGACAGACCCGTCCGCAAAATCGCTTGTGCAAGCCTGGGCTCGGTGGGCGTTGGTTTGGCTCACGTTCTTTCCGCTCGTCGGCGTTCTTGTTTCGATCCAATTTCACAATCCTGAATTTTTGGGGGGAATCTCCTGGTTCACGTTCGGGCGGCTCCGTCCCGTGCACACGAACGGCGTGATCTTCGGGTCGTTCACCACGGCCTTCATCGCGCTCCTCTACTATTTCCTTCCACGACTGTGCGGGACCCCGCTGTACAAGGCCGAATGGGGATGGGGACTGCTCTGGCTCTGGAATGCCTTTCTGGTCCTCGGTTCGCTGTCGCTGCTGATGGGCTATGTTATCGGCGTGGAGAACGCGGAGTTCGAATGGCCCTTGAATATCCTGCGCTACGTGGTATTCGTGGGTCTCACGATCCAAGTCCTTGGCACGATCTTCCGTCGGCGGGCGGCCCGGTTCTATGTGTCTCTGTGGTACGCGCTCGCCGCCGCGATCTGGACTCTGCTCAACCTGCTCATCGGCAACGTGCTGCTCCCCTATGGACCGCTGGCGGGAGCGAACAATGCCGCGATGCACGGATTGTACATTCACTATGTTGTTGGCTTGTGGATGACGCCGGCCGGGCTGGCAACGATTTATTATTTTTTACCGCTTGCGGCGAAGAATGCGCTCTATAGCCACAAGCTTTCGCTGTTAGGATTCTGGACCCTCGCGCTGTTCTATCCGCTCGTCGGGACGCATCATTACCTCTACAGTCCCATCCCGCACTGGACGCAAACGGTCTCCATCGTCCACAGCATGTGGATGATCATTCCGGTCGTGACCGTGATCGTGAATTTCTTCGGCACCATGCTGGGGCGTTGGGGAACCGTCCTGGGCGGCGGAGGCGGCGACAACTATGCGGCGAAGTTTCTCATGATCGGGGTGTTCTATTACCTCGTCGGCAGCGTGCAGGGTTCGATCGAATCTCTCTACCGGTTTCAACAGTTGACCCATTTCAACGATTTCGTCATCGGCCATGCCCATCTGACCGTATTCGGCGCCATGATTCTGTGGGTGGTCGGAGGGCTCTATTATGTCTGGCCGCGCCTGGTGGGCCGGCAACTCTGGAGCGATCGTCTGGCCAGCTGGCACCTCTGGCTCACGGTGACCGGATTTTCGGCCATGATTCTCGGCCTCACGGCGCAGGGGTTCATTCAAGGATCGATGCTGGAACACGGCGCGGACTTCGTCGATTCGGTCAAAGTCATGCAGCCCTGGTGGGTAGCGAGAACCGTCGTGGGCACCATGATGGATCTGGCTCTCGGCTTGATGGCGTATAACTTTTATAAAACCATCGGTCAGGGTGAGCCGATTGAGACAGAGCTGGCTGTGCCGATGCAGAGGCACAGCCAGCCGATTGCGATGGTGCCGGGCAGAAGTTGGCTTGAGAATCCTTCCACGGTCGGTATCCTGGCAGGCATCGGGTTTTTCTCAGTGGCGGTGTTCATCCTGGGCATCATTCCCTGGCTTCAGCCTGCTTCCCGCGTGACCACCGTCGTCGATGTTGTGACTGATCTCACTGTCCGGGTGGAGGATTACACCCCCCTCGAACAGCGGGGCCGGCAGGTGTATATCCGCGACGGTTGTTGGCATTGCCATTCCCAGTACATCCGCCCCGTAACCGGCGAGTCGCTCCGGTGGGGGCCGGTGTCTCAGATCGGTGAATCGGCCTATGATGTGCCGCACCTGTTCAGTACCCGGCGCATCGGGCCTGACCTCACGCGCGTCGGACGGAAATACGGGGATGACTGGCATGTGGCCCACCTCTGGAATCCGGCCGATGTCGTCTACGATTCGATCATGCCGCGTTTTCCATGGCTGTTCGATACGGGTGGGAAGGAAGGCCCGCCGCAATTGAATGAGGAAGGCTTGGCCCTCGTGGCCTATCTCCAACGTCTCGGGACTGCGATCGGCGATTGGCGTGCGGGATCACCCTCGACCCGGATGTCAGGCGCAGCAAGCCTCCCCGGGAGTCCGCAGGCCCGCGAGGAAGTCCTGTCGCTCGGCAAAGAGGTGTACGCCCGACGATGCGCCGGTTGTCACGGTGCGAAGGGTGACGGGAAAGGTCCATCGGCGGTGTTTCTTCATCCGAAACCCCGCGACTTCACGACGGGGGTGTTTAAGTTCCGGTCCACCGCCGGCAAGGACTCTTTGCCGACCGATGCCGACCTGTACCTGACGCTGACGCATGGCCTGTGGGGCACGTCGATGCCGTCCATGCAAGAGATCCCGGACCGACAGCGGGGGGCCGTCGTCCAGTATCTGAAGACATTCTCCGATCGCTGGAGAAAGGAGTCGGTTGGTATCCCAATCTCCATTCCATCTGAAGTCCCGCTGACGGTAGCATCGATTGAAAGGGGAAAGGTTTTGTTTCAGATGAACTGCGTCTTGTGTCACGGCGAGCAAGGCCAGGCGGATGGCCCGCTGGCAGGGCCCGGCATGCTCATGGACGACTGGGGTGAGCCCATCAGGCCCGCCCATCTCTCGCTTCCGGCCGGCATGCCGGGAGGAGTTAAGCTCGGGCATGACGGGCCGCACCTGTTCCAGACGATTGTGGGCGGGATCGGCGGGACGCCGATGCCGCCGTTCGACGGTCTGAAAGCAGAAGAAGTATGGGACCTGGTGCATTACGTCCAATCGTTGCGAGCCATGGCCCATGAAGCTGAACTCGTGACGGCAGGTCTTCAAGAGCAGGACCGGCAGAGAGCGCGCGAGAGAATCTGGTCGGCAATATCCGGTCGCGCGGAAGTTCGGACACCCATGATGGCCAGTGGTCCGGCGCAGTAGGCGGCGTCCGACCTGGGAATGCAGGTCCGTGAGGTACGAATGAACGACCCATCCGCGCCAAAGGATCAAGTGATGTCCTCCGAGCCGATGCCCAAGACCGGTGACGAGCCAGGCACCTATGTGTATGAGCCGGCGGGAATACGCGAACGAAGCGGATCTATCCCGACCTGGCTCAAACTCGTCTCGCTCGGACTTATTGCTTGGGGGATTTACTACACGATCCGATTCTGGAGTTCGTATTGAGGAGATGGAAGTCATAAATCGCATGAAACCGCTCATCTCACATACAGAGGAGGCGACGATGGCAACGATGTATCGATCGACGGTGGTGCTGGCTGCCTTGGTTGCGGCGTGGGGATGGTCTTCAATGACGCAGTTCGTGTCTGCGGCTGGTAGCGACGCCGCCAAGGGGAAATCCATCTACCAGGCCAAGTGTGTGACCTGTCATGGCCCGGCGGGGAAGGGCGACGGACCCATCGGGAAACAACTGAAGCCGCCGGCGGGAGACTTCACGAGCGCCGAGAGCAAAAAGAAGTCTGACGCGGAATTGCTCGACGTGATTCAGAACGGCAAACCCAAAACGGCGATGGTGGCGTGGAAGAGCCAACTTTCCGAGGCAGAGATCCAGGACCTGCTCGCCTATGTGCTGACGCTGAGGAAGTAACAGAGGACAGGACCTCAGAGAGAATTGCTCAACGTGGTGCGACAGTTCAAAGCGGCGATCGATGAGCAGGGGCAGTAGGGAGGGCATGTCTTCGACTGCCAGATGCAAGATGTCCCCGCCTATGTGAAGCGCGGAGGAGAGTGAGCGAGGCCAGCAAGAGGAGGCGATATGGGTGGGATAACAACCAATAAGCAATTGTCCAGGCTTGGCCTGGTGGTGCTCGTTGCGGCTGGGATGGCAGCGAGAGTCGCCGGGGCGGCGCCCGAAGAGGCGCCCAAGCCAGGCTTCGCGTGGAAGAATGGAGCCGAGGTCTATGCGAAGATCTGCGCCTTGTGCCACGAAACCGCAGTAGGTCCGACCCTTCGAGGTCGCGGCCTGGATCCTACCTACATCCAATTCATCGTGCGACACGGCAACCGGGCAATGCCGGCGTTTCGCGCTTCCGAGATCGATGACCAGTCGTTGGAAAAACTGGCCGAATATCTGTCCAAAGCAGAGGCCAACAAGTAAGGAGGGCTCACTCCATGAAGGTTGATCGACGCAGTCTGATGAAGGGCCTGCTAGCGGGCGGGGCTCTCCTGGCGATGGGTGTTCCTCCATGGACCTTTGCGGAGTCACCTGTGCGAAGACCCAGCCGGTGCATGTTGGTCTTGGGCGGTACCGGTGCGGACGAGGCCTTCGCAAGCGGCGCAGGCGCCGCCTGTGTAGGTTTGACATACGAAGCGCTCCGAATCGTGAAACTGAAAGGCGGGTTGTTAACCGCCGTGGACCGGATGGTCACTCTGCTGGATCAGTCCCGGGGAACGCGGATGATCGCCGTGATGGACGATGCCAGCGCGGTGATTGTTCTTGAGCTGGCTCGGACAGCCGGCGTTCGGCTCCTCTCGATGGGCACGCATGTGTGCTCGGCAGACAGTGCCTGTCAGCTCCGCCATGCCTGGGCAACCACCTCCCCGGCTCATGGCGTGGGAGGTATTTTGGCGTCGCAGCTCGCCGCCGACCAGGACGGATTCTCGATAACTGAAGATTTTCTTCACGCCCCGAACGAAGCGGGCCCCGTGTCAGGTTGGTCTGCGCCGGGATTTTCGTCGTATCTGTCGACCGAATCGGAATCCGTCCATCTCCACAGTTCAGGGCTCTCGCTGGCGGACGGGCGCAGGCTGATCGGCCTGACTGCAATCGAGGGATGGGAGCCCATTCCCCTGCGAGCATGCAGGCGCGAGACCGTCAGGTTGCAGGCCGGCGACTGGGTCGAGTCCGTGGGTTATGCCGTGACCGTCTCGGCGCTGGGTGTCGATTCCGTTCGAGAATCCTGTGCCAGCCGCGCGTTCGTGCGGCAATCGCCAATCGGTGATGGGACGCATCCGCAGGAACGATTCGTGTCATTTGTGGTGGATCTCTAGCCCGAGCCAGGAGGAAGAAGAATGGCCAGCAAATATATCGCCTTGCCGAAGGGTGTTTCCGAAGAAACGTTTGATGCCGCGGTGAAGGAGTTCCGTGGCGTCTTGGGGGAGAGTAATGTGCTGACGAGTGCTGATCAGCTCGCACCCTATACCAAGGTCATGATGCCGGTGGCGGAGGCGAATCACCAGCCGTCCGCCGCGATTCTGGCGACGACTGTGGAACAAATCCAGAAGATCGTTGGTATCTGCAACAAACACAAGGTGCCGATATGGACGGTCTCGACCGGCAAGAACTTGGGATATGGCTCTGCGGCTCCGGCGGAGCGTGGCCAGGTCGTGCTCGATCTCCATCGCATGAACCGCATCCTCGAAGTCGATGGCGACCTCTGCTACGCCCTCGTTGAACCGGGCGTCACCTATCGACAGCTCTACGACTACTTTCAAGAGCATAAGCTTCCTTTATGGCTCTCCGTGCCGGCGCCCTCCGCCATTGCCGGGCCGACGGGCAATACGCTGGACCGGGGGGTCGGCTACACCCCCTACGGGGAGCATTTTATGAACGCCTGCGGCATGGAAGTGGTTCTCGCGAACGGCGAAGTTCTCCGCACGGCAATGGGTGGGTTGCCGAAATCCAATACCTGGCAGGTGTTCAAGTGGGGCTACGGTCCTTATCTCGATGGCATCTTTACCCAGTCCAACTACGGCATCGTCACGAAATTCGGGTTTTGGCTGCAGCCGGCGCCGCCGGTGTATAAGCCGTTCCTGATTCAATATCAAAATGAAGAAGATGTCGTGGAGATCGTGGAGACCATGCGCCCTCTTCGCCTGAACGGCGTCATTCCCAATTCAGGAGTCATCGCCCATGCGCTCTACGAAGCGGCGGTGAAGGCCAAGCGGAGCGACTACGTGTCAGGGCCCGGTTCGATCTCGGATGAAGCGGTGCGACAATTGGTTAAGGATCACAACATGGGCCTCTGGAATGTTACGGCCGCACTCTATGGCACAAAGGAACAGGTGGACGTGAATTGGAAGATCGTGACCGACGCCTTCGGCAAGTCGGGCAAGGCGAAGTTCTTGACGCAAGAGGATGTCGGCGATGATCCCCAGTTCGGATACCGGGCGGCCCTCATGCGCGGCGGGATGGACCTGAGGGAATTTAATCTCTACAACTGGCGCGGCGGAGGCGGTTCTCTCTGGTTCGCCCCCGTGTGTCCGGCGCGGGGCAGTGAGACCCTGAATCAGATGGCGCTGGCCAAGCGCATCCTGACCAAGCACGGGTTGGATTACACCGGTGAGTTTATCGTCGGCATGCGTGACATGCATCATATTCTCGACATGTTGTACGACCGGTCCGATCCAGCCATGACGAAGGCCGCGTACCAATGTTTCGATGAGCTGGTAACGGAGTTTTCGGCGCTGGGGTACGGAAGCTATCGCACAAACACGGCATTCATGGACAAGGTGGCCGACACATACAGTCCGGTGCAGCGATCGGTCAATCGGACGTTGAAACAGGCGCTCGACCCCAACGGAATCCTCGCGCCGGGCAAGTCCGGCATCAGGCTGTAATCGGTGAATCCGCGTGAGTCCATAGTGAAGAGGACGTCATTCATCCCAGAGGTGCCGGTCAGGTGGGGGGATCAGCGCCCCAGGAGGAAAGGGCCACCGATTGGCCATGTCGATTGAGAGGAGCACGGAAATGACAAACAAGGAGAAGAGTATAGCCCGCGAGATCACGGCGGCGGTGGTTCGCAAAAAAGGTGGACCGTTCCAGGTCGAGACGCTCACCTTGGAAGGGCCACGTCCCGACGAGGCCTTGATTCGGATCGTCGCGACTGGCATGTGTCACACCGACATGGTCGCGCGCGACCAGCTCTATACCGTGCCGTTACCGGTTGTCCTTGGCCATGAAGGGGCCGGTATCGTAGAGCAGGTCGGCAGCAACGTCAAAAAAATTGCACCGGGCGACCACGTGGTGCTGACCTACATGTGGTGCGGCCACTGCAAACCCTGCCTGAACGGCGACCTGACCTACTGCGCGAATTTCTACCCGTTGAATTTCGGGGGTGCGCGCGAAGACGGCAGTACTGCGACTCATGATAAGCAGGGTGCCGTCCAGGATCATTTCTTCGGCCAGTCGTCGTTCGGCACCTATGCCCTCGCTCACGAGCGAAACGTCGTCAAGGTCTCGGCCAATGCACCGCTGGAATTGCTCGGTCCCCTCGGCTGCGGTATTCAAACCGGTGCGGGAGCCGTGATGAACGGGTTGAAAGTCAGGCCCGGCAGCAGCTTCGCCGCGTTCGGTGGCGGAGCCGTCGGCCTGAGCTCGGTGATGGCCGCGCGGGTGGCCGGTGCGACGACCATCATCGTCGCCGATGTTGTCCCGTCGCGGCTTGCGCTGGCCAAGGAGCTCGGAGCGACCCACACCGTGAACAGCCGCGAGACTGATCCCGTTGAAGCGGTCCGCAGGATCACCGGCGGCGGCGCAGATTTCACGCTTGAATCGAGCGGACGTCCCGCCGTGCTGCGCCAGGCGATCGATGCCTTGGCAATTAGAGGCGTGTGCGGCATCGTCGGGGCCCCAGCGCTGGGCACCGAAGCCAGCTTCGATGTGAACGGGGTCATGACCACCGGCAAACGGATTATCGGCATCATCGAAGGCGACAGCGTGCCGGATCTGTTCATTCCGAGTCTCGTTGAGCTGTATGCGCAGGGCCGTTTCCCGTTCGATAGGCTGGTGAAATTTTATAGCCTGGACCAGATCAATCAGGCGGCGGAGGACAGTGAGAAGGGCGTCACGATCAAGCCGATCGTGCGTCTCGGTGCGTGAGAAGACCGCTGACCACTGTACTCACGACGGTCAACAGATGACGCGCTGCGCCTTGCCATGAAAGAATTGCTCACAGAGATTCACATCAATGCGTCGCGTGGAACCATCTGGAACGTGCTGGCGGATTTTAGCTCCTATCCGGAGTGGAATCCGTTTATCCGTTCAATCTCTGGTAACCCGAAGCCCGGCGAGACACTCAAAGCGAAAATCCAGCCAACTGGAGGTCGAGGCATGACGTTTCGACCCAGGGTTCTCGTCTCCAAAGCGGGCGAGGAATTACGCTGGCTGGGGCATCTCATCATTCCGGGTCTGTTCGATGGCGAGCATGCATTCCAGATCGAGCGTCTGGGCGATCATCAAAGCAGGTTCATCCAACGTGAGCGTTTTCGTGGGTTGCTGGTGCCGCTACTGTGGAGGAGCATCGAACCGGTGACACGCCGCGGTTTCGAAGAGATGAATGCCGCCCTCAAACGTCGCGCCGAGGGTCTACAGGATCAATACATGATGCGAACGTCGATATAGACGGCAACGTAGGCCACACGCGACAACAGCTCCTCGGTGAGCCCTAAGGCGGTGGACTTGCGGGCATCGTGGAGGCGCGGCGCTGAGCACGGAAGCCAGCTTCGATGTGAATTGCGTGACAACCGTCAAGTGGCTTACCGAGATTGTCGAGGCGACAGCGTGCCGGATCTGTTTATCCCCGGTCTCGTGGGATTGTATGCGCAGGGCCGCTTCCCGTTCGCCAGGCTGGTGAAATTCTACAGCCTCGACCAGATCAACCAGACGGCTGAAGACAGCGAGAAGGGCATCACGATCAGGCCGATCGTCCGCTTCGGATCGTGAGTGGCGGCAAGGTCTTCTGAAAGAAATGAAATAAGGAGCATCGTCATGACAGCGACACCGTACGAGGGATTTGACCGCATGCCGTTGGGCGGGCAATGGCGGGGCGGGCGGAGCGGAAAAATCTCCGAAGATCGCGATCCCTACACCGACGAGATTCTCGTCCGCATTCCCCTCGCCGACGAGCAAGATTTGAATGAAGCCTACAGGGTCGCGGCGGACGCGCAGCCGAAATGGGCGGCGATGTTGCCCGGCGAACGGGCAGCCATCCTCCGCCGGGCCGCTGCGATTATGGAGGCCAGGCGCGAGGAAATCGTCACCTGGCTCATCAAAGAATCGGGCAGCACGCGCCTTAAGGCGAATGTCGAATGGGGGTCCGCCCATGCGATCATGCTAGAAGCCGCTTCCGCGCCTTACCGTGTCCAAGGTCGTATTCTGCCCTCGGATATTCCCGGCAAGGAAAACCGGGTGTATCGACAGCCGGTCGGCGTTGTCGGAGTGATCAGTCCCTGGAACTTTCCTTTCCACCTCAGCAATCGTTCGGTGGCCCCGGCGCTGGCCGTGGGCAATGCGGTGGTGGTGAAACCGGCATCCGATACGCCAGTGACCGGCGGCCTGTTACTCGCGAAGATTTTTGAGGAGGCGGGACTTCCGCCCGGTGTTCTCAGCGTGGTCATCGGACCCGGAAGCGTGATCGGCGACGCGTTTGTGCTTCATGCAGTCCCTCGCGTCATATCCTTTACCGGCTCCACGCCGGTCGGGCGTCGCATCGCGGAGCTGGCCGCCAAGAGTCCGATGCTCAAGAAAGTGGCTCTCGAACTTGGTGGCAACAGTCCCTTCATCATTCTCGACGACGCAGACCTCGACCTGGCCGTCGACGCGGCCGTCTTCGGCAAATTCATCCACCAGGGGCAGATCTGCATGATCACCAACCGCATCATTGTGGATGCCACGATCTATGACCAGTTCGTTGAGCGCTTCACGGCTCGTGTACGTAGCCTCAAAGTGGGAGACCCTAACAGCGCAGACACGGCGATCGGACCGATCATCAATCAGTCGCAGTTCGAGGGATTGATCAGGCACATTGCAACCGCCCGTTCGGAAGGGGCCCGGCTGACGGCAGGCGGTGAGCCTCAGGGCCTTCTGCTCCCCCCTCATGTGTTCGCCGACGTGACGCCTCAGATGCGCCTCGCCCAGGACGAGATGTTCGGCCCGGTGGTGTCCATCATGAAGGTCACCGGCGAAACGGAGGCTATTCGGGTGGCGAACGATACGGAATACGGCCTGTCGAGCGCGGTGTTCACCAGGAATGTCGGACGCGGCGTGCGGGTCGCGCTGCAGGTAAAGGCCGGTATGACGCATGTGAACGACCAGCCGGTCGTCGATCTGCCGAATTGTCCCTTCGGCGGTGAGAAGAACAGCGGACTCGGTCGCTTCGGCGGAGATTGGATTATTGAGGAGTTCACGACGGACCATTGGGTCAGCGTGCAACATACACCACGACAGTTCCCGTTTTGAGGGTATGACGAGCGGCCGCCAGCCAGTGCATAGTGCAAGGTGAGCAGACTCATAGAGCTCCCACCACAGGCAAGAATATGGTTAACAGCCCGCACCGAGAAGGGCTGTTCGGCAATCGCTTCGGTCCGATCGTCATCGCCGCTTGCGCCCAGTTGTAGCTCGCCTATGTCCATGCAGACCCGTTACAGAAGGTATGCGGTTCGACGGATTTGACCTGGCTTGAATGGCTCAAGGTGTTGCTGGCCGGAGCGAAGGTCTTGACGTTCACCGAGATCGAGAAAGGCGCGATCCGCGTCTCCAATAGAGTCGGCCTCGTGCGCTCACTCTTGGGATCAGGCACATCTTGCGTCTCTCGCTAGCGAAGGAGGACAATCGCGCGTGGCGTCGATTCAATCCATTATCGCGGCAACCGACTTCTCAGAGGAGGCCCGGTATGGCGCCGAGCGCGCCGGCATCGTCGCGGGGGAAGAGGAACGACAAGGAGCCGTGAAACACATCAAGGAATTGATCCGCAATTCCGACGAGGGCGCATTCCGGATAGCGTATGCCGTCCAGTACGGCGGCGCGTCTCGCGTGATTCTCGCCAAAGAGGAGGAACTCTCAGCGGACTTGATCATCATCGGGAAGCACGGCCGGTCTATGGTCGAAGAATGGCTCCTCGGGAGCGTCATGCGCCATGTCCTCGCCGATTCGAAATGTGACGTGCTTGTAGTCCATGAGCGGGCCTTGCGCTGACGCCATGACGCTACCGAGCATCATGCTGCTTCCATTGCTCGCCGCCGCCACGCTGCTTGCCCAACGCCGCGGGTTCACCGCCGCCGCCTGGGCCGCCGCCTTGCCGGTCGCCGCAAGTCTGGCCCTGCTGGCTGGGACGGTCCCGGAGGTGCTCGTCGGCGAGGAATTCCTCATAAGCCAGCCGTGGTTGCCGGAGCTCGGCCTCAACCTGTCGTTCAGGCTGGATGGGCTCGGCCTTCTTTTCGCACTGCTTATCCTCGGCATCGGGCTGCTCGTCATCCTCTATGCGCGCTATTATCTGGCTCCGGAGGATCGCATCGGCAGGTTGTATGCGCTGCTCATGTTGTTCATGACCGCTATGCTGGGCGTCGTGCTGTCCGAAAACGTCCTGCTGCTCGTCATGTTCTGGGAACTAACGAGCCTGGTCTCCTTCCTGCTCATCGGTTTTTGGACTCACAGCCCGCTGGCTCGCCAGGGTGCGCGCATGGCGCTTGCCGTCACCAGCGCCGGCGGACTCGCTCTGCTCGCAGGGGTGCTGCTGATCGGCAATATCGCAGGAAGCTTCGAGCTCACAAGGTGGTTCTCGGCGGGCGAGGGTATCCGAAGCCATTCTTCGTTCAATGTCGCGCTGGTGCTGATTCTAGTGGGTGTGTTCACTAAATCGGCGCAGTTTCCGTTTCATTTCTGGCTGCCGGCGGCAATGGCCGCGCCCACGCCTGTGTCGGCCTATCTGCACTCTGCCACGATGGTGAAAGCCGGAGTGTTTCTGCTCGCGCGGCTCTATCCTTTGGTGGGTGGGAACCTCGTGTTCGAATACGTGACGACCACCGTCGGTCTCACAACCTTCTTGTTCGGTGCCTATGTGGCGGTATTCAGGCACGACTTGAAGGGCCTGCTCGCCTACTCAACGATCAGCCACCTCGGCCTCATTACGTTTCTCATGGGGCTGGATACGCCGATGTCCTCGGTGGCCGCCATTTTTCATATCGGCAACCATGCGACCTTCAAGGCGTCGCTCTTCATGGCGGCGGGGATCATCGATCACGAGTGCGGGACTCGTGACATGCGGCGGCTGGGCGGCCTCTGGCGGTACATGCCGCAAACTTCAGTCCTGGCGATTGTGGCGGCGTCGGCCATGGCCGGCGTGCCGCTCTTCAACGGGTTCCTATCCAAGGAAATGTTCTTTGCCGAAGCGCTCGATCTGGAGCATCTTCCTCTGCTCGGGGGGATGGGCCCGGCCCTGGTCATACTGGGTTCGATGTTCAGCGTGGCCTATTCCGTGCGCTTCATTCACGACGTGTTTTTCGATGAACCGCACGACCTCCCGCACACCCCCGGTAAGCCGCCACGCTACATGAAGGTGCCGGCTGAAGTGCTGGCGATGGTATGCATCGCGGTCGGTGTGTTGCCCGCTTACACCGTTGCACCCCTGGTGAATGTGGCGGCGCGGGACGTGATCGGCGACGCGTTGCCTGTCTATGAGATCGCGTTGTGGCATGGCTTCACCCTGCCGTTGCTCATGAGTGTGGTCGCGCTCGCCGGCGGCGCGGTGGTCTATTGGCTGTTACGGCGCCGATACGATCTGCATCTTCACGTGCCGGTGCGCTATGCGGGACGGCTGCTCTTCCAGCACGCTTACGATGGTCTGATTGCCGTCGCGGGCCGCCTTACCAGCCGGATGGAGAACGGTTCGCTCCAGCGTTATCTCGCGCTCACCATCGCGGCGGTGATCGGACTCGGCTTGTGGCCGTTCCTCCAGTTTGGGTTCGAGGCTGTAGTGGTGGAGGCGACCCCGGTGATGCCGCTGGCTCTCGTCCTGTGGGGCGCCGCGATCGCGGCCGCGCTCGGCACCGTCTGGTTTCATAGCGAGCGGGTCGTGGCCGTCATACTGGCTGGCGTCGTCGGCCTGGCCGTGTCGGTCGCCTTTGCGTATTTTTCCGCTCCAGACCTCGCGTTGACACAACTCGCTGTCGAGGTCGTCACGACCCTGGTGATGCTCATGGCCCTGGCGCTTCTGCCGCAGTCGACACCCGCGGAGTCGAAGCGGCGGCGCAAACTTCGCGATGCCGTCCTTGCGGTCGCAGCCGGAACCGGTGTCGCGGCGTTATCCTGGGCTGTTCTGACGCGCGGTCAGGAATCCATCGCCTGGTACTTCCTGGCGAACAGCCTGCCGCGGGGGGGCGGGGCTAATGTCGTGAACGTGCTGCTCGTTGACTTCCGCGGCTTCGATACGTTCGGCGAGATCACCGTCCTGAGCCTGGCTGCGATGGGAGCCTGGATAGTGACGGCGGGACTGCGCGTCGAGCGGCCTGTCTTCACAAGACCATCCGAAGCGACCGGCACCATGTTCGCGGTGGCGGCGCGACTGCTGATGCCGTTTACCATCCTTGTGGCCATCTATCTGTTTCTGCGGGGCCACAATCGGCCGGGCGGCGGATTTCTTGCCGGGCTCGTCGTCGCGATCGCGCTCATCATGCAGTACATGGGCGAGGGCCTCCAGCACACGCTGACCCGCATACGCATCGACTTCAGAATCCTGCTCGGTTTCGGCCTGTTGCTCGCCGCCTTGACCGGTTTCATCGGCATGTTTACGGGCGCGCCCTTTCTCACCAGCGTAGCCGTCCATCCGCATGTGCCGTTGTTGGGAGAGATTCCGCTCGCCAGCGCCACGGCGTTCGACCTCGGCGTGTTTATGACGGTGCTTGGGACGACGCTCCTGACAGTGACCGCCCTTGGGAAGGCCAGGCGCAAGCTGTCCTCA
The DNA here is from genome assembly GCA_015709715.1 of Nitrospira sp. Taxonomy (NCBI): domain Bacteria; kingdom Pseudomonadati; phylum Nitrospirota; class Nitrospiria; order Nitrospirales; family Nitrospiraceae; genus Nitrospira; species Nitrospira sp. The sequence goes on along the minus strand of CP054184.1, from coordinate 2,270,723 downwards.
ACCGGCGAGGTCCTGTGATGGAGCTGATGATCGCCAGCGCGCTTGGGATCGTCACCGCCTGCGGCCTGTATCTTGTTCTGCGTGGGCGCACGTTCCCGGTGGTACTTGGCTTGTCGTTGCTCTCCTATGCCGTCAACCTGTTCATCCTGTCCATGGGAAGGCTGACCTCCGGCGCACCACCCATCCTCTCACCAGAAGCGGCCGGATACGCCGACCCCATACCGCAGGCGCTAGTGTTGACGGCCATCGTCATCAGTTTCGGCATGACGGGTTTTCTCATGGCGCTCGCAGTGCGCACCTGGCATCAGACGGGGAGTGATCATGTGGACGGGGTTGAGCCGGAGGCCGTTTCCAGGCCGGCGGGTAAGCCATGAATCACCTGCTCGCGCTGCAGATCGTCCTCCCCGCGTTCACCGCCGCACTGCTCCTCGTCCTGCAGCGCGCACCGGTGGTTCTGGTGCGCGCGCTCAGTGCGGCGGCCACGCTGGGTCTTTTCGCGGCAGCGATTGCCGTCCTGGCGCAAGCGGAAGCCGGTACGCCGCTCGTCTGCCAGGTCGGCAATTGGCCGGCGCCTTTTGGAATCGTGTTGGTCGCAGACCGTCTCTCCGCGTTCATGCTTCTGCTGACGGCGCTGCTCGCCCTCTCGGTGCTGCTCTATTCGGCGCAAGCCTGGGATGCGCGCGGACAATACTTTCACCCGCTCTTTCTGTTTCAGCTGATGGGGCTGAACGGGGCGTTCCTTGCGGGAGATCTGTTCAATCTCTTCGTCTTCTTCGAAATTCTGTTGATCGCCTCCTATTGTCTCTCATTGCAGGGCCTGATTGCAGAGCGCCTGCGCGCAACGTTGCACTATGCCGCGATCAACATCGCCGCCTCCAGTGTCTTTCTCATCGCGGTCGGCCTGCTCTACGGCGTCACGGGGACGCTCAACTTGGCGCATCTGGCCGAGCGCATGGCCCAGATGCGGACGGAGGACGTGGCGCTGGCGCGAACTGCGGGCCTGCTGCTGCTCGGGGTGTTTTCCATTAAAGCCGCGCTCTTCCCCCTGTACTTCTGGCTACCTGCGGTCTATTCGAATGCGCCCGCCCCTGTCGCGGCGCTCTTTTCGATCATGACGAAGGTCGGTGTCTACGCGATCATTAGGATCACCACACTGGTCTATGGCGCCTGGGCTGGCGTCGTGATGGAGTTGACCTCTCCCTGGCTCCTGCCCTGTGCCCTCATCACCCTTGCGCTGGGCGCACTGGGCGCATTCGGCGCCGGGCGCCTCGCCACTCTGACCGCGTATTTGACCATCGCGTCGGTCGGCACAATCCTCACTGCCGTGGCGATCGGCGGCGTGGCAGCCTTCTCTGCCGGGCTTTATTATCTCGCGCACTCGACCATCGTCATTGCCCTTCTCTTCCTCGTCGGCGATCTGATCGGACGCGGCCGCGGCGACATGACTGACCAGATCCATCCGGGTCCGCAGATCCGTCGCGCGGCGGCGCTCGGTCTTGCGTTTCTCTTCGCCGGAGCCACGGTGGCGGGCGTCCCGCCCTTGTCCGGATTTCTCGGGAAGGTCATGGTGCTGCAAAGCGCGAAGGATGCGATCGCGATCGTGCCGATATGGATGGTCATCATGGTGACGAGCGTGCTCATGCTGGTCGGCTGTGCGCGAGCAGGCAGCATCGTGCTGTGGAATGTGACGGAACCGCTCCCGGTCGGCCCGGTCCATGCCCCGCGCGTCGGCGAATGGATGGCGCTGGGGGCGCTCGCGGCCTGTAGCCTGCTTCTGGTCCTGTTCGCGGCGCCGATCAAACAGTACACCGATGAAACGGCGGCGCAACTGCTCTCGCCGGCCTCCTACGTCGATGCGGTCCTCGGACCTCAACGAGATGCTCTTGTCCGGTCCCATACGACGGGAGGCCCCCGGTGAACAAGGTGTTTCCATTTCCGGTGCTGTCGCTGTCGCTCGCGGCCTGCTGGTTGGCGCTGGTCGGGATCTCGCCGCCTCAACTCATTCTGGCCCTCCTCCTCGCGGTCGCCATCCCGCATCTCACGGCGCCGCTCCTAGGCGAACTGCCTGGAATCCGCTCGATCGGAACCGCCTTGCGCTTCGCCGGATTGGTGGCGTGGGATATCGTGCTGGCGAACATTGCGGTCGCGCGCCTAGTGCTCGGGCCGGTCCCAAGCCTGCGACCGGGCTTCGTGCACGTCCCGCTCGCCGTGACTCACCCGCATGCGATCGCGCTGTTTGCCAGCGTCGTATCCATCGTGCCAGGCTCGCTGTCAATCGCGTTGTCGCCGGATTCCCGTACCCTGCTTCTACACGTGCTCCACTTGGAAGATGAGCAGTATTTCGTCGCCAGGATCAAGGAGCGCTACGAGCGTCCGATCATGGACATGTTGGAATGCTGACGGTCGCGCTCTCTATCGCCTTCGGTTCCATCGCGCTCGCGATCATACTCTGTACTCTGCGTCTGTTGCGTGGCCCTGATCCGGCCGATCGGGTCTTGGCATTCGATACGCTGTATATCAACACCATTGCGCTGCTGATCGTGCTGGACATTCACCAGTCCACGTCCGTATTTTTCGAAGCGGCGCTTCTCATCGCGATGATCGGGTTCGTCGCGACGGTGGCATTGGCGCGCTACCTCGCCCGTGGCAATATTGGAGAGTAATCACATGCTCGACATCATCGTGTCCCTGTTGCTGCTGGTCGGCAGCTTCTTCATTCTCGTCGGTGCGATCGGGCTCATTCGCCTGCCGGATTTCTTCATGCGGCTGCATGGCCCGACGAAGGCCACGACCCTGGGCGTCGGCGGCATGTTGCTGGCCGCCATCGTTCACGGCGTTGGGCGGGACTTCAGCCTGCGCGAACTCCTCATCACACTGTTTCTATTCATAACCGCACCCGTCAGCGCCTACCTGCTGGGACAGGCAGGCTTGCGCCGTCGGGTCACATCTCGCGTGCCCTTGCCGGGAGATTCCCCCGGTCTTAGCCGAGAACGGGCGCCGACATCGAGTCGATGATGATCATCGGCGATCATCCCAAGACGGCCGCCGTGATTGCGCAGGACCGCGGTATCAGCACGGAGAGGCCAGCTGTTACCGGCGCGGAGCTCAAAAAATGCCGGATGGATTGCTCGCCAGGACGGTTCAGGAGGTGTCCGTCTACGTGCGCGTCAATCCGGAGCACATACGAGAAATCGAGAGCGGTTCGTCACATATGCTGAATCGCCCGTGTAGCAGTCAAAAATTCGGAGGAGTAGGATGGGTATAGCAGATGGAAGGAACCGCGACGTTACACGAGCGGCGCGGGCCTGCCGTTATTCGCACATGGACACGCCCAATGCTGAAGCGGGAGGTTCCGGAAAGAATTGTCATCAGGCATTCGTCGTTCGCTATTCGCGATGTTGTGAGCGTTTCGACGGGGTATGGGAAAGCCGCCGAAGCACTGCCTGAAGGCCGAACTCACATCCTGAAAGGCGGATTCCGGAAATGCCGATGTTGCCTTTGTTCCGCCAGGCTATGGGAGCGAAATCGGTAATCACCGGTAACCAACAGAGGAGGGTTCATGCTTCGTGGTAGATTCCCGCAACTCGCGTGGTCGACGGTTCTCGACACATGTCTCGTCGCCCCAGTCGGCGGCGACGCGGCGACTGGGGCAGAGGATCTTGCACGAGGCCACACGCAGTTCACCAGCGTGGTCACGAAAAAGGCCGGGGTGTTCGTGGTGACGACACCGAAGGGAGCGACACACCAACTCAATGAAAACATGGCTCGACGCCACGGGCAGGAGCCGTTCAAAGCGGGGGATGAACTCATCGTGGTGTTGGATGAGAACAATTACATTATCGACATGCACCTCAAGGGGAAGGAAGGAACACATCGATACATAACCGGTAAACTCATCCACGTCGGTCGGATGAAAAGGCAGATTAAGCTGCAAACGCCGGATGGCGAGCAAGTGTTTCCGCTGGCGGAAGAAAGACAGAAGACAAAGGGAATGGCAGAGGGCGAATTGATCACTGTTGAACTGAATGAAGCGGGAATGGTCATCGATATGCACGGGGCCGACATCGGCGGTGGCGGGCATTAAAGACCAGGCAGGAGATTCGATGGAGAGCAAGAGGTTCCTATGAAAATCGTATTGATCGGCGCCAGTGGGTTTGTAGGCTCGGCCATATTGAAAGAAGCCTTGGATCGCGGCCATGAGGTCACGGCCATCGTTCGTGACCCCGAGAAGTTGCAACCGCATGCGAAGCTGCACTCCCGGAAAGGAGATGTCTACAATGTTGACGGCGTGGCCCGTTTGGTTGCGGGCCATGATGCCGTGATCAGCGCCTTCAATCCGGGCTGGGGCAATGCGGACATCTACAATCTTCAGGTAAAGGGCACGCAAGCCATCATCGATGGTGTGAAAAGGGCCGGCGTGAAGCGATTGTTATTCGTAGGGGGCGCCGGCAGCCTGGAAGTGAAGCCGGGCATTCAGGCCTTGGATCTGCCGGGTTTTCCCGCCGAGTATAAACAGGGCGCGCTCGCCACCCGAGAGGCCCTGAACATGCTACGCCAGGAATCTGGCCTTGACTGGTCGTTTCTCTCCCCGTCTGCCGACCTGTCGCCAGGACCCCGTACCGGGAGGTTCCGGCTCGGGAAGGATCAGATGCTGGTGGATACGAACGGAACGAGCCGCATCTCGACCCAGGATTATGCGATGGCGATGATCGATGAGGTGGAGAGACCAACACATGTCCGGCAGCGCTTCACGGTGGGGTATTGAGGCTCGGCGCATTGGGAACATGCCTATACGTGGTGCGCAGATTCCGAGGGTCGTCATCGTCGGCGGGGGGTTCGGAGGGCTCTATGCGGCCAAAGGCCTGTCGAATAAGGCGGTGGCCGTCACCCTGATCGACCGCAAGAACCATCACACCTTTCAACCCCTGCTCTACCAGGTGGCGCTAGGCGTGCTGTCTCCCGGCGAAATCGCCTCCTCGTTGCGCCGCATCCTGCAGCCGGCGCGCAACCTGCACACCATCCTGGGCGAGGTGGTCGGGATCGACCTCGCTGCCCGCAACGTGCAACTCAACGACGGCGCGGCGGTGGCCTATGACTATCTCATTCTCGCCGCCGGAGCCCGCCATGCCTACTTCGGCCATGACGAATGGGAGGCCGATGCGCCGGGCCTCAAGACGATCGAAGATGCGGTCGAAATCCGAAGCCGTTTGCTCCTGGCGTTCGAGCGGGCGGAACGGAAGGCGCAGCTCACGGGACGGCACGAGCCGTTGAGTTTTGCCGTCATCGGCGGGGGGCCGACCGGTGTGGAATTGGCCGGAGCCATCGCCGACCTCGCGCGGTTGGCGCTGGCCAAGGATTTCAAGGCCATCGACACGATGCAGGCACGTGTCCGCCTGTACGAGGGCGCCTCACGCATTCTCGGGGCCTATTCGGACGATTCGTCACGCAAGGCTGCCGAACAACTGGAGCAGCTGGGCGTCGAAGTCTGCACCGACAGCCTCGTGCGAGCCGTGGAACCGGGTCGGATCAAGGTACGGGACGAGTGGATTGCCACGGACGTGACGATTTGGGCGACCGGGGTTGCGCCCTCCCCGCTCGCGAAGACAGTGGGAGTAGCCACGGATCGTTCGGGGCGGGTGCCCATCGAGCAGGACCTCAGCCTGCCGGGCCATCGCGAAGTGTTCGTCATCGGCGACATGGCGGCGCTCGTCGACGCGAACGGCAGGTCGGTGCCGGGCCTAGCTGCCGCGGCTTTGCAGCAGGGGCAACAGGCGGCGCGCAACATCCTGAACGATCTCCAAGGGCGGCCACGCGAACCCTTTCGGTACGTGGATCGGGGTAGCATGGCGACGATCGGCCACCACCGCGCGGTGGCGGAGTTCGGTCGATGGCACCTCTCCGGCATACCGGCCTGGTTGCTTTGGTCGGTGGTGCACGTGTTCTTGCTGATTGGCTTCCGGAATCGCATCACCGTGATGCTGCAGTGGATCTGGGCCTATGTCACGCGCAAGGGCAGCAGTCCCCTCATCACCGATTTTCAGCGGACGGAGGCCAAACGCGCCTTCCCCGCTACGCGCAGGCCTTGACGATGGTGGATGAGAATCGGCGAAAGTTGTCGAGGTGAGTGGTGATGATCGTATTGAGGATCTCCAGGTTTAGGCTGGTGTAGTCATGAACAGCGACGTTGCGGAAGCCGACCATTCGCTGGAATCGGTTCGCCAACTCGGCCGGGAGCAGTCCCGCTTTCTCTAGCAAGCCAAACGCCTTTCTGCTTTCCTGCGGAAGTCCCAACCCGTTACGCCTGATCACATACATGGCGAGATCAATGGCGGTCTCGCAGGCACGCTGCAGATTGAGCACGATCGCATCCTGCTTGGTTTGATTGTCGAACAGGTTGCCTCCGTTCTTCGTTCAGCCTTGCATAGTCGGAGTAGGCGTACATTTCAAATTCAGCCCGAGCGGAGCCCTCTCTGCTGTCGAGGATGCGGCCGGTGGCAAGGACCTGTGCACGCATGACCGTGGAGGCTCGCTTGAGATCGAGCAGGTCCACATCTCGACCAAGTCGAGCGGCGAGTTCTTGACCCAATTCGAAGAGCCGCTCACTGGGAAGCGTCCGCTTGGCAAGGATGGCGAGGTCAATGTCGCTGTCCGGGGTCGCATCGCCTCGGACCTGTGAGCCGAACTGGTAGATGGCCACGAGGTCGGGAATGTGCTCCCGCAGAAATCGCACGATCGTCGCACTGTTCATGGAAGCATCTCCACTCCGGCGAAGCAGTATACGTGACAGGGTAGGAAATGTCGAAGCGGGGCAAACGGGCGGCGTTGCGCCCGGCTCGGGCTCCGGGCATACTAGGCCGCGCATGACTCACCCACCGCCGACGCAGACGGATCAGCTCAACCTCGAACGGTATCGCGCCCTGTTGCGCGTAGCGGAGGCGATCGCCAGCCACTCCGACTTGGCCGCGCTGACGCAGGATCTCGCGCGGTTGCTGCCGTCGGTCGTGCCGGTCAATTTCGTCGGGCTCTCGCTGCACGATCTCCAGCGTGGGGTCATGCGGCTCCATGTGCTGCAGGCCAATGTGCCGGCGGACATCATCGGCGGCCAGGAACGTCCGCCCGACGAAACTCCGGCCGGCTTGGTCTGGGCCACGCAGGAGCCGCTGTTGCTTAACGATCTGACGAAGGAGCAGCGTTGGCCGGAGGTCATCGGCCTGATGCGGGAAGACGGGGTTCAGTCCTGTTGCCTGGTGCCCTTGACCTCGGCGGTCCGCCGCTTGGGTGCGTTGGAATTCTCGAGCCTGGAGAAGGATGTGTACCGGACGTCGGATTTGGAATTGATGCAGCAGGTCGGACGGCAGGTGGCGGTGGCCGTCGAGAATGTCCTCAACCGCGAGGCGGCGGCCGCGTCGCAACGGGACGTGGAGCGGCAGCGGGATCGCTTCGGACTGTTGCTGCGTATGACCAACACGATGGCGTCTACGTTGGATCTGCGCGAGGTATTCAAGGCGGTGAGCCTGTGCCTGCGCGAGATGGTGTCGCAAGAATATGCCAGCCTGGTTCTCTGCGACGGCGACACGCAACGTGTGCGCCTTCACGCCTTGGATTTTCCCGACAATCAAGGGGCGCTGGCCGAGGGCGTGGTCACGGACGTGAGCGATTCTCCGGCCGGTCTGGCCCTGCAGCGGAAACGCCCCGTGGTGGTCAACGAGCGTCAGGAGCTGGAAACCTTTGCGCACGCCGTGCTCCGTCTGCTGGTCGAGAAGGGGTTCGGTTCCATCTGCTCGCTGCCCCTCTTGTCGCGCGACCGGGTGATCGGCTGTTTGAATCTGGCCAGCCGCCAAGAGCATGCCTTCAGCGCGCAAGATGTCGAGTTCTTGAGCCAGGTGGCCGGGCAGGTCGCCCTTGCCGTTGAGAACGCGTTAGCCTATCAGGAGATCAGGGCGCTCAAGGACCGCTTGACCGAAGAGAAGCTCTACCTCGAAGAAGAGATTCGTCTGGAATATGGCTTCGACGACATCATCGGCGAAAGCCGTGTACTCAAGCAGGTGTTGGGGCAGGTAGAGATCGTGGCGCCGACCGACGCCACCGTGTTGATCCAGGGCGAAACCGGGACCGGAAAGGAACTCATCGCCCGGGCCATCCATCGGCTCAGCGGCCGCCGGCAGCGCACCTTTGTGAAGCTCAACTGCGCAGCCATTCCGACCGGCCTGTTGGAGAGTGAGCTGTTCGGCCACGAGCGGGGCGCCTTCACGGGGGCCATTTCCCAAAAGATCGGCCGCTTCGAGTTGGCCCACGAGGGCACGATCTTTCTCGACGAAGTGGGCGAGATCCCGCTGGAGCTGCAGTCGAAGCTGCTCCGCGTGCTCCAGGAGCAGGAGTTCGAGCGGCTCGGGAGCACCCGCACGATCCGCGTGGACATCCGGCTGGTGGCTGCCACGAACCGGGACCTGGCGAAGCTGGTCGAAGAGGGCCGGTTTCGAAGCGATCTGTACTATCGGCTGAACGTGTTCCCGGTCACGATGCCGCCGCTGCGCGACCGGCGAGAGGATATTCCGATGCTCGTGCGGTATTTCACGCAGCACTATGCCGCGCGCATGAAGAAGCCGATCGAATCGATTCCCGCCCCGACCCTGGAGGCGTTGTCGCGTTATGCGTGGCCGGGCAACATCCGTGAATTGGAAAATCTGATCGAGCGCGCGGTCATCCTTACCCAGGGGACTCAACTCCAGGTGCCGCTCCAGGAGCTGAAGCTGGAAGCGCGGCTGGTTGCGGCACCGAGCACCACCTTGCAGGATGCGGAACGGGAGCAGATCCTGCGTGTCTTGCGCGAGGCACAGTGGGTGATCGGCGGGCCGGACGGCGCGGCGGCTCGCTTGGGCCTGAAACGCACGACCCTCACCTCGAAAATCAAGAAGCTCGGTCTCTCCCGCCCCAGGGAATAACGGGTGGACGCTCCCCTACCATGTCGTGTCGATTACTGATTGAATGTGAAGAGAACGAGCCGCTCGGCTCTCACACCCATCACCAAGGAGGGCAGCATGAAGATGCAGCACACGGTTCGAGTTGCGATCGGGGCATTGATTCTGGCCGGGGCGTTGGTCGGCGCCGGGTGCCATCGTCACTATACGCCGGCGGAGCGGGCCGACTCGATGACGGGCAAGATTGCTAAACATCTGGACCTGGATGAACAGCAGAAGGCCAAGCTGGCCGCCGTGAAGAATGAAGTGTTGGCCGCCCGCGCCGAGTCGGAGCAAGAACGCAAGGCGACCATGGAAGAGGTCATCGCTCAGGTGCAAAGTGAGCGGCTGGATCAGGCCAAACTGACCCGGCTGTTCGAGCAGCACCAAGCGGGACAGACCCGCCTGATGCAGCGCGTGTTGCCTAAGCTGGCGGACTGGCATGCGACTCTCCGGCCGGAACAGAAGGCTGAAGCAGTGGAGCACCTCCGCAAATGGATGGACCGGTACGGGGATCATTGAGTCGTGAGGAGGATGGTGGGCTCACGTCCGCCATCCACGACGAATGACCATCCGTACCTTCACGATGGCGGCCGCCGTCCTCGCATCGGTGCTGATCGCCGGATATGTGATCCTTGATCGGCTGGTGTGGCAGGACGGCCTCCCGGAGGGGCTGGTTCAAGCCAATGGACGGATTGAAGGCGACCATGTCACCGTGTCCAGCAAGTTTCCCGGGCGCGTCGTCGAGCTGGCGGCGCGCGAAGGGAGCCAGGTCGTCAAAGGCAGCCTGCTGATTCGCCTGGACGATGCCCAAGCGACGGCGAAGGTCGATCAAGCGGCGCGGTTGGTGGACAGCTTGATGGCGCAGGTGGAAGCGGCCCATACCGCGCTGGCGGTCCTGAACCTCGAAGTGCCTCTGAGCATCGAAGCGGCGGACGCCAAAGTCGACAGCGCGCGCGCCCTCATTCGGAAGGCGAAAGCCGTCGAATATGAAGCCCGTCGGGACGCCGAGCGGGTGCATTCCTTGCTTCCGGAGCAGGCGGTGTCACAGCAGCATGTGGATCAGGCCGATGCGCGCTGGAAAGTCGCGGTCACGGAGATTGCGGTGGCGCAAGCTGCCCTCGACCAAGCCGGCAAGGAACTCGCCCAGGCCGAATTGGGGCGGGAGCGAATCCGATCGAAGGAAGCGGAGGTGGCGGCGCTCGAACGGCAACGCGACCAAGCGGATGCGGCGCTCGCGGAAGCCCGTAGCATCCTCGACGATCTGGCGATCGTAGCCCCGACGAACGGCACGGTGACGACCCGCATGGTCGACGTCGGAGAAGTCGTGGCGACCGGCGCGCCCCTGCTCGAATTGGTGGACCTCGACCGCCTCTACCTGCAGGTCTATGTCCCGGAACTCCAAATCGGCAAGGTCCGTCTGGATTTGCCGGCCCACATCCATACGGATGCCTTTCCCGACGAGCCCTTCGAGGCGACGGTCCGGTACATCGCCTCGAAAGCGGAATTCACGCCGAAAGAAGTTCAGACCCCGGACGAACGGGTCAAACTGATCTATGCCGTTCGGCTCTATCTCACCGGGAATCCTGACCATCGGCTGACGCCGGGCCTGCCGGCGGACGCGGTGATCCGCTGGAAGGACGACGTGGCCTGGTCGAAGCCCCGATGACCAGGCCCGCTGCATCGTCACCGGAGGTGGCCGTCCGATTGTCCGGCTTCGTCAAGCGTTACAAGCAGCACCTTGCGGTCGACGGCCTGGACCTCACCGTCAAGAGGGGTGAGATCTACGGCCTCATCGGACCGGATGGCGCGGGCAAGAGCAGTGTGATGAAGGCGATCGCCGGAGTGTTGCAGTACGAGGGCGGGTCCGCCGAAGTGTTCGGGACCTTCGTGGATTCCGAGCGAGCCGCCGAACAGGTGAAGCGGCGAATCGGATTTCTTCCCCAAGGACTGGGGCTCAATCTCTACCCTGAACTCTCCGTCGAGGAGAACATCGACTTTTTTGCCGCACTCCGTCTGGTTCCCGAGGCGGAGCTGTGTGAACGCAAGGCCCGGTTGCTGGCGATCACGCGCTTAGATCGGTTTCGTGGCCGGCTGATGAAACAGCTCTCGGGCGGGATGAAGCAAAAGCTCGGCCTGATCTGTACGTTGATTCATGAGCCGGAGCTGGCCATTCTGGACGAGCCGACGACCGGCGTCGATCCGGTCTCGCGGCGCGACTTCTGGGCCATTCTTGCGGAATGGCAGGCGGGCAAGGGCATGACCGCGCTCGTGTCGACCGCCTACATGGACGAAGCGGCCCGTTTTCACCGGCTCTCCTTTCTCTCCCATGGACGGGTGCTGGCTTCGGGAACTCCGGGAGAAGTGCAAGCGCTGGTCCCTGGCCTTGTCGTCACCTTCGAATCGTCCCCGCAACTGGAAGCGGTCGCCCGCCTGAAACGCCGGTATGCCCAGGTGGAGTCCTTGGGACCCCGGCTGCACCTGTTCACACCGGAGCGGCAGCCGGCCGCCGCCGTGGCGGGGATCCGCGACGTGCTGGGGAACTTACCGGTTGCGCAGGTCCGCACGGACGAACCGGAACTGGAAGATGTCGTCGTGGCGCTGCTCCTGAAAGAGCAGGATGGGCAGGCGAGAGCGTCGCGAGGAGTGAACCGACCGGCTCGCTCCATGGGCACGCCACAGTTTGACGGACTTGCCGTCCAGGCCAAGGAACTCAGTCGTGACTTTGATTCGTTCCGAGCGGTGGATCGGGTCAGCTTCGAGATCCAGCAGGGCGAAATTTTCGGGTTGTTGGGCGCGAACGGCGCCGGCAAGACGACCGTCATCAAGATGCTGACCGGCATTTTACCGCCGACAGGCGGAGAAGGACGCGTGGCCGGCGCGGACATGCGGACGGCGGGCGGTGCGATCAAAGAACGCATCGGCTACATGTCTCAAGCCTTCTCTCTCTATCTGGACCTGACCGTGCTCGAGAACATCCGGCTGTTTGCCGGGATCTACGGCTTGGCTCGCCGACAGGCGCAACAACGGATGGAGTGGATCGTGGAGATGGCGGGCTTGAGCGGATACGAGGATGATCGGGCGGGGCGCCTTCCCATGGGGGTGCGGCAACGTCTGGCGTTGGGTTGCGCGCTCGTCCACAGCCCACGCGTCTTGTTTCTCGATGAACCGACGTCCGGCGTGGACCCCATCGGCCGCCGGCGGTTCTGGGAGTCGCTGGCGCGGCTGGCCCGCGAGGAGGGCGTCGCGATCCTCATTACCACGCACTACCTCAGCGAAGCGGAGCATTGTGATCGGCTCGCCCTCATGTATGCCGGGCGCATCGTGGCCGAGGGGACACCGGCGGACCTCAAAAAACAGGTGGAGCGGGAAGTCGGGCAACTCCTGGAGGTGGTCGCCGACAAGCCGGGGGTTGCACTGGCGCACATGGCGGCGGCGGGGTTCGCCGGTGCCGCGCTCTTCGGTACGAAGATCCATGTGCTCTCGCGTGATCCGTCCCGCGACGAGGCGCGGCTTCGGGAGATCCTGGCCCGCGCCGGCCTCTCCGTCGAGGCGGTGCGGCCCCGCATGCTCAGTCTGGAGGATGTGTTTGTGTCACGGGTCATGGCGTTGGAACGGGCGGCGCAGAAGGAGGGGTAAGCCTGAACCTGCAACGAATCGGCGCCGTGGCGCTCAAGGAATGGAAGGAGACCACTAGAGATCGGCTGTTCCTGCTGTTGGCCTTTCTCTTGCCGGCGCTCTGGCTCGTGGTGTTCGGGTATGGGTTGAATCTGGATGTCGAGGACATTCCGTTCGCGGTCGTGGATCGGGATCACAGTGAGTTGAGCCGGGATTATCTCCAGCGGTTCATACAGTCGCGCTATTTTTCCTTTCAGGGGTATGCCGACGAGGAGCGTGCCCTTGATCGCCTGTTGACTGGATCCAAGATCCGGGCGGCCATCATCGTCCCCGAGCGGTTCCAAGAGCAATTGGTCGCAGGCGACTCGGTCGCCGTCCAGACGTTACTCGACGGGACCTTTCCGCTCCATACGGATATCGCCAAGGGCTACGTCATCGCCATCAACCAGTCGTTCACGGAAGATCGGCTGATCGAGCATTTGCGCCGATCCCGAGGTCTCACCCGGGAGCAGGCCGGCGCACTGGTTCGCCCGCTGAGTGTCGAGGTGCGTTATTTGTACAACGAGGAGGTCCGGAGCACCTGGTCCATGGTGCCGGCGCTGGTCATGTTCACGCTGATGCTCGCCTCGCCCCTGCTGACGGCGCTCGGGGTCGTGCGGGAGAAAGAAACCGGGTCGATCTACAACATCTACAGCTCCACTGTGAGCCGCGCCGAGTTCCTTACCGGGAAGCTGCTGCCCTACATCGTCATTTCCCTTGTGAACGTCTGCATGTTATGGCTGATGGCCGTCGGCCTCTTTCAGGTGCCGTTCAAGGGACAGTTCCTCCTATTCTTTTCCGCGTCGGTGCTGTTCGTGTTCTGTACCACAGGGATCGGTCTGCTGATTTCGCTGCTTGTGCAGACGCAAATGGCGGCGCTGATCATCACGATGGTCGTGGCGATGATCCCGACGATTCTGTTTTCCGGCCTCTTGGTCCCCGTGGCCTCGTTGACGCAAGGCGCGAAGGTGCAGGCGCATCTCTACCCCGCCATGTATTACACCAACATCGTGCGAGGCAGCTTTCTGAAGGGCGTGAGCGTGGACGTGCTGTGGATCGATCTGCTGGCGCTGGCCATCTTTGCCGCCGCCATCAGCGGAATCACCTATCGGCTCTTTACCAAGAGGCCCAAGGCATGAGGGATGGAGCATGACGGCTCGGCAGCGGGCAGCCACGTGGGGGCGGCGTCTCGCGACGCTGACGTGGAAGGAACTTCTGCAACTGTCGCGCGACGTGCCGTTGTTGTTGTTTCTGCTCTATTCGTTTTCCCTTTCGGTGGTGGTCAGCGGGGCCGGGATCACGATGCAGCTCACCAATGCGGCGTTGCTGGTGCATGATGCGGATCATAGTGCTTCGTCCCGCGAGCTGATCCACCGGTTTCAGCCTCCCTATTTCGCCTTTGCCGGAGAAATCCGCGATCCTCGTCAGGGGCTCCGGCAACTGGATGAGGGTAACGCGATGCTACTGTTGGAGATTCCTCCGCGGTTTCACGAGGCCCTCATGAGCGGGGAACGAACGGCGGTCCAGCTGCTTGTGGACACAACCAATGCACCCCAGGGGCTTTCGGCAGCCGGCTATACCGTGCGAATCGCCGGTCTGTTCGGGGCCGAGAGGGGCCTGGCCTCTGTTGGTCTTATCGGAGCGAAGGCGGCCTTGCCGCTGGTGACCAGTGCCCATCGCGTCTGGTTCAATCCCACTCAAGATGAACGATGGTTCCAGTCCATCGCCCATGTGCTCCGCATGATCACCATCTTTGCCGTGTTGTTGCCGGCGGCTGCGCTGGTCCGTGAAAAGGAACGAGGCACGGTCGAACAGTTGCTGGTGTCACCGCTGTCTCCCTTTCAGATCATGTTTTCGAAGGTGCTCGCGATGTCCGGGGTCATCCTCCTTGCGACAGGCCTCGCCCTGTACGGCGTGTTGCACCCCGTGTTTCACGTGCCGATGAAGGGGTCGGCGGGACTCTTTTTTCTCCTGACTGCATTACATGTGTTCACCACCGCCGGATTCGGGTTGGTGGCTGCGACTCTCGCGAAGAACCAGGCTCAAGTGGGCATGATGACGCTCTTCGTCGTAGGTCCGATGCTCTTGTTGTCGGGCATTACGTCACCGTATGAGTCCATGCCGAGGTGGGTGCAGGCGATCATGACGTTCTCCCCGCTGCGCTACTACATCGACATGACCTATGGCGTGATGCTGAAGGGCGCTGGTCTAGACCTGCTGTGGAAGTCGGTCGGTGCCCTGCTCCTGTTGGGCGGAACACTGTTCGGCTTCGGCATGTGGCGATTCCGGCGGCAATTTCAATGAGCAGCCATCACCACATCACCGTGCGCGCTGCCGCTCACCAGCCACTTCCCCTCATATCGTGACGATGGCCTTCGTCACCTGACGATGGACCGTCGTCTCTGCTTCGTCACTTCAGCCTCGCACATCCGGACTCACCAGGGCTCATCTCAGAAAGTCACCATATCGTCAATGTGTTAGCGCCTGTCTCCTCCATGGTGCCGAACGGGAACGGCCCTTGCCATAGCCTAGGCACAACGAGGCGGTCATCATTCTCAATGGAGGTGCACCATGCAGGCGTTCTTTCGAACAGACGAGTCCTGGGCGGGGTTGATCTTGCGGGTTGCGGTCGGCGGCGTGATCTTCGCGCACGGCGCGCAGAAGTTGCTCGGTTGGTTCGGCGGCAATGGGTTCGACGGCACGATGGGCTTCTTCACGAACGTCATGCATTTGCCCTGGATCGTGGCGTTCCTCGTCATCATCGGGGAATCCATCGGGAGTTTAGGCTTGATCGCGGGGTTCCTGACGCGCTTCACGGCGGCCAGCTTCATCGTGATCATGCTTGGGGCAATTCAAGTCCATTGGGCGCAGGGTTTCTTCATGAACTGGTTCGGCCAGCAGCAAGGTGAAGGCTTTGAATTTCACCTGCTCGTGATCGCGATGAGTCTGGCCCTGCTGGTGATCGGTGGCGGCAAGTGGTCGCTGGACGGGCTGATCGCCAAATGGCTCGGTGAGCGGACGACGACGCCGACTTCCAAGGCGCGTGAGGCGAGCTTCGCCCTGCGGATGTTCTGATCGGCATCGTGTGGCCGGGCAAGGGCCCGGCGAACCAAGGACACGAAGAGGTCCATCACCATGCTGAAGATCATGCTGGTACAGGAGCCAGAGGGAACGAGAGTCATCCTTGCGGGGCGGTTGGTCGGTCCCTGGGTCGAGGAGCTTCGGCGCTGTTGGAACGAAGCGGCCGCCGGGTACAGGGACCGGTGGCGGGTCGATCTCCGCGAGACGACGCACGTGGACGAGGCCGGTAAGGCGCTCCTGTCGGAGCTGTTTCAGCGAGGAGTGACGTTTACGGCCTCAGGTTGTCTGACGCGCGCCATTGTAGAGGGCCTGGCTGTCGCATCGCCGGCTTCTGCGCGAGGGTTGATCACTGCAGGGGAACGCCGTTCCAAAGGGCCACGTAGATGAGCCCCTGTGCGGGAGGAAGGTGTCGGACGCATAACCCGGGCCATCGAGGCCCATATTTGATCAAGGAGGTCACCATGGGACGAGTCCTGTTTTTCGCCATTGCGCTACTGACTGTCACTGTAATGTTGCCGCTGAGTTCGGCCCTGGCCGATGTGGACGACGGATCCACGATCAAGATCACGTCGCCGCAGGACGGAGCCAAGGTCGGCGACACGTTCGAGCTGAAATATGAGCTCACGAAAGGATCTCAGGCTGCGCACGGTCATGTCTACTTGGACGGCGAGCCGCAGAAAAAGTTCCCTGGTACGTTCAAGGGCCTGAGTAAGGGCAAGCATGAGATCAAGGTCCAAGCCGCGACCCATGACCATGACCATTTGACCGCGACCGATACGATCACGGTCGAGGTGCAATGACGGCAGTTCCGAGCGGGGAGGTCTCGGCCTCTCCGCCCCCGGGGAAGCTGCGGGGCATCTGTGATGCGGCGGGAGGAGGCACCTGGAACAGGTTTATGGGCAGAGTTCAGTCATGTCAGTCGTCACGAGGTGCGCCCCGTTTCGTATGAGGTCCTCCGCATGGCCGGTCCGATCGACGCCGATAACCAGTCCGAATCCACCGTTCTGCCCTGCCTGCACGCCTGCGACGGCGTCTTCGACGACAATGGCTCGCAGTGGCTCGACCTGCAGTCGCCGGGCCGCTTCGAGGAAACCGTCCGGGGCCGGCTTGCCTGCAAGATGGAGCCGTTCGCTTTCGATACCGTCAACCCGAGTCTCGAAGGAGCCCGCGAGACCGGTCTTTTGCAGCACGGCCGCCGTGTGCTTGCTGGCTGAGACGACAGCAGTTCGCATCCCCTGTGCCCGTACGTTCCGGAGAAATCGTACTGCGTCGTCATACAGCTCGATGCCATGCTGTGTGAGATGCGCTTGGAAGTACCCGTCCTTCTTGTTGCCGAGCCCCTGGACGGTTTCCTGCTCCGGGCCGTCGTGCGCGGTGCCATTGGGCAGGACGATGTGGCGGGATTCGAGAAAGGCCCGGACCCCGTCGTACCGAAGTTTGCCGTCCACGTATCGTTGATAGTCGAGCAGGATGTCGAAGGGTTGAAAGGGGACCTGGTCGCGCAAGGCTTTTGCTTGCAGGTACTCATCGAACAAGCGTTTCCAGGCGGTGGCATGCACGACGGCGGTTTTGGTGAGGACTCCGTCGAGATCGAAGAGCACCGCCTCGAACTTGGTCGGATCGATGGGTGGCGGATGGAAAGGTTGTTCTCTTGTTGCGCCTTGTGTCATCCTCGGTCTCCCTTGCGTGTCAGTCTATGCGTCGGCACGCGGAACAAGTGGTGATGTTGCATGCTACCATTCCGCCCTTCGAAGAGGTGAAGGAACGTCATGATGTGGAGACCTCACGACAAAGCGATCCTGTCCGTCCCGGATCAGGGCGAAGAAGGGGCACAAGCGGCGGCGCCGTTCTTGTCGGCCAGGCCGCCGTTCGCCATTGACCCAAGCTGGGTCCTGGTTGAAGCAGGGTTTGACCCGAAGTACGAGCCTGGGATCGAGTCGATCTTCACGGTGGCTAATGGCTACGTAGGGACGCGAGGTTCGCTCGCCGAACGTGCGAGTCCGTCCTCCCCGGTGACGTATTTGGCCGGGGTGTTTACGGGAACCGAGGGTGGAGGAGGCATTCGGAAACTCGCAGAGCTTCCCGATTGGACGCATCTTCGCGTATTGGTGGAAGGGGTCCCGCTGTCGCTCGACACCGGAACCACGCTCGATCACCGACGCATCCTCGACCTGCAGCATGGTCTGCTGTTTCGAAACTGGCGGCACCAGGATGACCAGGGCCGAGTGACGACGCTCACCTATGTGCGCGCCTTGTGTTTTCACGATCGCCACCTCCTGCTCCAGTCCGTCACGATCACGCCGGAAAACTATGAGGGAAACATCTCGATCGAATCCATCACGAGAAGGCCCCAGCCGGAGATTCACTGGTCTTCCGCGGCGGAGGGCGACCCAGCCGTGATCCTAGGGCGGACGGACAGAGGAACGACGATCGCCATGGCCTCTCGCAGCCGGCTGCGGCATGAGAAGGGCCTGGAGGGCGCGGGGAACGGGCCTGGCGAAGCCTGTGCCGAGCAGTGGACGTGGCGAGCCCAACGGGGTGCGGCGGTTCGGTTCGATCGCTCCGTCGTCGTCTATTCATCCCGCGAGGTACGGGATCCTGCCGGGGCGGCAAGCGACCATGCTCGCCGAGCGTCCGAGACGGAGCCGGACGCGCACCTGCTGCGACATGCCCAAGCTTGGGAGGACCGGTGGCGTGCCAGCGAAGTCGAGGTGGTCGGCGATGAGACGGCGCAGCGCGTGCTCCGCTTTGCCGCCTATCACCTTCACAGTGCCGTGAATCCACAGGACGAACATGTGTCGATCGGAGCCAGGGCGCTCACCGGCCCCACCTACAAGGGGCACGTCTTCTGGGACACGGAAATCTATCTGCTGCCCTTTTATACCTTTACCGATCCGAGGGCGGCGCGGGCCCTGTTGCAGTACCGTTTCCATACTCTTCCGGCTGCCCGCGACCGGGCGCGGCGATGGGGCTATGGGGGAGCCTTGTACGCCTGGGAGTCCGCCGATACGGGAGCGGATGTCACGCCGGAGACGGTCCGCGCGCCGGACGGCCGACTAGTTCAAGTGCTCACCGGGATCCAGGAGCACCATATCAGCGCGGATATCGCCTATGCGGTCTGGCAATATTGGCAGGCGACGGCGGATGAGGATTTTTTCTTCGCAGCCGGCGTGGACATTCTCATCGAAACCGCGCGATTCTGGGCCACTCGTGGCCGGGTAGAGCCAGACGGGCGGTATCACATTCGAACGGTCATCGGTCCGGATGAGTACCATGAGTCCGTGGATGACAATGCGTACACCAACGTCATGGCGCAATGGACCCTGGAGCGGGCCGCGGACACGGTCGACTGGCTCCGCTCTCGCCATCCGGAGGTCTGGCCTGTCATCAGCGAGCGCTTGCAGGTCATGCCCGATGAACCGGAATCCTGGCGCCGGACCGCGGCGCTCCTGGTCACGGGGTTCGATCCCGCGACCAATCTGTTCGAGCAATTTGCTGGCTTTTTTGATCTGGAGGACCTCGACCTCCAGCCCTACCGCCCGATGTCGGTTCCCATCGATGTGACGCTCGGACGCGAGAGGACGCAGCGCGCTCAGGTCGTGAAACAGGCCGACGTGGTGGCGCTGAGCGCCCTTCTCTGGGAGCGATTCCCCGTTGCAGTCCATGAGGCGAACTTTCGTTATTATGAGCCGCGTACCGCACATGGCAGTTCCTTGAGTCCCGCCCTCCATGCCCTGGTGAGCGCTCGGCTCGGCGAGGCCGACCTAGCCGCGCAGTACTTCCAGGATGCCTCGACGATCGATTTGTCCCATCACGGGAGCAAGGCGGCGGGAGGCGTTCACATCGCCACCCTTGGGGGGCTCTGGCAGGCCGTCGTGTTTGGGATGGGGGGAATCAGGCTTCGAGAGGGTGGGCTCGTCATCGACCCGCACCTTCCGTCGAACTGGGATCGGTTGTCGTTCCCCCTGCAATGGAGCGGTCGGAGCATCTCCGTGACGATCGACCGCGAACCGGGACAGGTGACCGTCGATTTCCGCAGCGGTGAACCAATGACCGTGGAGTTGAGTCACGGGTCCATAGAAGAGATCACCTCACCTCATCGTTATGTCGCCCATCGGGTAGGAGCCGGTTGGGGCGAGTGGCAGGAATCGAAGCGGTAGGCCGATCGACAGGCCTGTGTCATCAACGATACGCAAGAGGAGGATCACATGAAACGTCACGCCTCGGCACAATGGAACGGCGATCTGAAAACCGGCAAGGGGATGGTGTCGACGCAGAGCGGTGTCCTTTCGCAGACCCAGTATTCCTTTACCACGCGGTTTGAGAACGGCATCGGCACCAATCCGGAAGAGTTGATTGCGGCGGCCCATGCCGGCTGCTTTACCATGGCTCTCTCCGCCCAATTGGGCAATGCGGGGTTGGTGGCCGAGCGGTTGGAGACGACCGCGACGGTGACATTCGACAAACTCGAGGCCGGCTGGACCGTGGCGGGTATTCATCTCGCGGTGGCGGGCAAGGTGCCGAAGGCCGATGCGGCGGCCTGGGAGAAGGCCACTATGGCTGCCAAAACTGGTTGCCCCATCTCGCGTGTGCTCAACACGACGATTACGATGGATGCGAAATTGGAGAGCTAAACCGATGGCTGCCTCGCAGGATCTCGACTCTCTCGCGTTTCTTTTTGACCTGGACGGCACGTTGGTGGATAGCGTCTACCAGCATGTGCTGGCTTGGCGTGAAGCCACTCAAGCGGCCGGTATCGAATTGCCGGTCTGGAGGATTCATCGCCAAATCGGGATGAGCGGCGGCCTCATGTTACACGCCCTCTTGCGCGAAACCGGCCGTCCGGTTTCGAAGGAAGAAGCGGAACGCATTCAGCGGGTGCATGCAGAGGCGTTTGTCAAGCAGGCTCCATCGCTCCGGGTACTGCCGGGCGCGCAGGACCTGCTGGATGCGCTGACGGCGGGTCGTGTGCCCTACGCCATTGCCACCAGCGGGCGACTGCACAGCGCGCAACATACGTTGAAATTGTTGAAGCTTCCTCCCGGAACTCCCGTGGTGACCCGGGATCAGGTGAAGCGCGCGAAGCCCGATCCGGATTTATTTTTGGCTGCCGCAGAGCAGCTCCAGATGCCCATTGCCAGGTGCATCGTCGTCGGCGACAGCGTCTGGGACCTGCTGGCAGCCCGTCGTGCCTCCGCGCTCGGGGTCGGACTGTTGTCAGGCGGCTACGGTCGGGAAGAACTAGAGCGGGCGGGTGCGTACCGTACCTACGATGACCCGGCCGACCTCCTGCGTCACTTGGACGAATGCGGAGTCCGGCCTGACCCGCTGATGTAACGGTGGTCTTGCCGGGGGTCACGATCGGGGACCGCAGCGTCATCGGAGCAGGAAGCGTGGTCGTTCGCGACGTGCCACCCGACTGTGTCGTGGTCGGCAATCCGGCCCGTCTTGCGCGCACATTGGTATCGACAACCAGGACAGAGGGATAATGCATGGAAAAGCCGGCCGAGACACAATTCCCCATTCACGATTTGCTGCAGCGCCGATGGAGCCCGCGAGCCTTTTCGGAGCGCATGGTGGAGTCGGATACGTTGCGGAGCCTGTTCGAGGCGGCGCGATGGGCTCCGTCCTCGAATAACGAACAGCCCTGGCATTTCATTGTCGGGACAAGAGATGACCCGTCTGGGTACGACCGGCTCTTTGCCTGTCTCAAGGAAGGCAACAAGAAGTGGGCGTTTCGCGCCCCGGTTCTGATGTTGTCGGTCGCACGACTGAATTTTGAGGACGAAGGCACACCCAACCGGCATGCCTGGCACGACACGGGCATGGCTGCCATCAGTCTGTCGTTGCAAGCCACGGCGCTCGGTTTGATTGCCCATCAGATGGCCGGGTTTGATGTGGACAAGGCGCGCGCTGATCTCGGGATTCCCGCGGGGTTCGAACCGGTGGCCATGATTGCGGTCGGATATCCCGGTGATCCGGCGATATTGGATGAGCGGCTCCGTCAACGGGAACTGGCGCCGCGCGAACGAAAGCCGATCAGGGAGTTTGTCTCTCAGGGACAATGGGCCGGACCTCTTCCCGCCTTTCCGGTTCCCGGAGGGGGCACATGAGCGGAGGGTTGGCGGGAAAAGTGGCGATCGTGACCGGTGCGTCCAGCGGCATCGGCCGCGCCATTGCCCTCAGGCTGGCGCAAGATGCTGCCGCCGTGGTGGTGAACTACCGAACTCGCGCGCAGCAGGCTGAGGAGGTGGTGGCCGCGATCCAAGCGAAGGGCGGAACCGCAGTCGCGATCCAGGCCGACATGAGCCACGCAGGGGATGCCCGTCGATTGATCACGGAGACCGTGACCCGATTCGGTCGCTTGGACATCCTGGTCAACAATGCCGGCAAGTTCACGCCCAAGCCCTTTCTGGAAACCACCGAAGCCGACTTCGACGCCCTCATCGGTCTCCATGCGAAGGGACCCTACTTTGCGATGCAGGAAGCGGCCAAGGTGCTGTCGGAGCATGGGCGCATCGTGAACATCACCACCGCCGGCACGCAGTTGCATTTTCATGGTGCCAGTGCGTATTTGGGCAGCAAGCGGGCGTTGGAGCAATTCACCAAGGGCATCGCCCAGGAACTGGCTCCGCGAGGGATTACCGTCAACGCGGTGTCGCCCGGCATTACCGACACCGGAGTCCTGACCGATCAGTATCGGCAGATCGGTCTTCAGGGTTCCCCCACGCAGCGGCTGGGGCTCCCTTCCGACATTGCCGAAGTGGTCGCTTTTCTCGTAAGTGCAGAGGCCCGATGGTTGACGGGGCAAACGATCCAGGCCGGCGGCGGCATCGTGATGTGAGAACCGTCACGCTGTCCCTCTCGACCCCGTCCGCGGAAAGCCGCCACCTGTCGCGGATCGATCCGGTCATGAAGCGCCTCATCGCGCAGATCGGGCCCTATGGTTTGACCTGCCGCCCGCGGCGCTCCCCGTTTGAGTCGCTGGTGCGCGCCATCGCCTTTCAGCAACTGCATGAGAAGGCGGCGGAGAGTATTCTCAAGCGGTTCACGGCCTTGTTTCCCGGTCGCAGGTTTCCGCGACCGGCCGATGTGCTGGCGATGCCGACAGAGGCGATGCGGGAAGCGGGGTTTTCTCGCGCCAAGATGGCGGCGCTACGAGATTTGGCGGCCAAGGCGCTTGATGGGACTGTGCCGACCACGGCTGCGATTCAACGGCTGGATGACGAGGCGATTATCGAACGGCTGATTGCCGTGCGTGGTGTCGGACGGTGGACCGTCGAAATGTTGCTCATCTTCCAACTTGGCCGTCCGGACGTCCTGCCCGTGGACGACTTCGGTGTGCGCAACGGATTTCGACTCGCCTACGGACTGTCGAACATGCCGACGCCGAAAGACGTGATGCAATACGGAGAACGCTGGCGACCCTACCGCACCGCCGCGGCCTGGTATCTCTGGCGTGCGTCGGAGCGGCTGAAGTGATGGGTTCATGGGGGTGATCGAGGCGGACATGGCGGACAAGGCGCGGCGTCTGGACAGCAATGTGGAGGGGGACTTTTTCGTCGATGCCACCTGCATCAACTGCGACGCCTGTCGCCAACTGGCCCCGCTCAGCTTCAGCGAGGTTGGGGACTATTCAGCCGTGACCAGTCAGCCGACGACCGACCGGGAGCTCCGCGCCGCCTACCGCGCGCTCCTGGCCTGCCCGACCGGCTCGATCGGCACGCTCCGGAGCGATAAGCAACGGTTGAGCCTCGCCAAGGCAGACTTTCCACTCCGGCTGGACGAAGGGGTGTACTACTGCGGATTCAATGCGGAGGCTTCGTTCGGCGCGAACAGTTTCTTCGTGCAGGCAGCGGGTGGCAATTGGTTGGTCGATTCGCCTCGTTATGTTCCCAGCCTGATCGACGCGTTCGAGCGCCTGGGGGGCATCGCACACATCTTTTTGACCCACGAGGACGATGTGGCCGATGCGGCGAAGTATGCCCGGCATTTCGGCGCGCGTCGCATCATCCATCGGGAAGACGCCCACGCGATGCCGGATGCGGAGGAGATCGTGACGGGGGACGAGCCGCAGCTTCTTCGGGAGGAATTCTTGCTCATTCCCACGCCGGGCCATACGGCGGGGAGCCAGAGTCTCCTCTACCGCGACCGGTTTCTTTTTACGGGTGACCACCTCTGGTGGGAACCGGAGATCAGGCGGCTGGAAGCGCCGCGACAGCTCGTCTGGGACCGCGAGGCCCTCTGCCGGTCGTTGGAACGGCTGATGCGATATTCCTTCGAATGGGTGCTGGCCGGTCATGGCGGGCGAGTGTTCCTGCCCGCAGCGGACATGCGCACAGCGCTCCGGGAGTTGGTCCAGCGGCGGCGAGGAGGTGACCGGTGAGCCCTCTCATCCTGACGGTATCTTGCGCCCTCGGCCTGTTTGTGGCCAGCGTCGGCTGGTCGGAATCGGCTTTCGGAGCAGAAGGAAGGGACCAGGCGTTGATCGTCGCGGCGGGACGAAACGATGTCGTCTCGCTCCGGCAGTTGCTGAGCGAAGGGGCCGACCTCCAGGCGCGCGACGGGCGCGGTCGCACGGCGTTGATGGCGGCGACCTATCGGAATCATGTCGAGAGTGCCAGGCTGCTGATAGAAGCCGGGGCCGACGTCAACGCGCAGGATGCCATGCAGAACAGTCCGCTGTTGTTGGCCGGTGCCAGCGGGTATCTCGAAATCCTCCGGCTCACGTTGGCGGCCAAGCCTGATTTCAAGGTGTACAACCGATTCGGCGGCACCGCCCTGATTCCAGCCTGCGAGCGCGGACATGTCGAGGTTGTGCGGGAACTCTTGAAGACGGCGATCGACGTGAACCATGTCAACCGATTGGGATGGACCGCCTTGCTGGAGGCCATCCTGCTGAGCGACGGAGGGCCGTCACACCAGGAGATCGTCAAGTTGCTGCTGGTGGCGGGCGCGGATCCCAATCTGGCCGATCACGACGGCGTGACCCCCCTCCGCCACGCCAGACAGAAAGGCTATCAAGCCATTGCCGATCTCCTGGTGGCGGCCAAGGCGCACGAATAGGACCGGGCCCCCTCCTTTCCTGGTCAGCCTGCTGAGGGGATCGGTATCAGGCCGGGAATCTTCAGCTGGCTCACCGCCTCTTGAATCACCTTGATGACCGCTGGTCTGGCAAATCCCTTCCGCCAGGCCAGGGCAATGCGCCGCTCCGGCACCGGCTTGGTGAATGCCAGCACCACCAGCCGCTTGTTCAGATGTCGGGCCGTGACGGCGCTGGAGGGCATGACGGTGATGCCCAGGCCCGACGCCACCATTTGCCGGATGGTTTCCAACGAATTGCCCTGCAGGCCTTCCGTATCCGAGCGACTGAGTTCTGGGCAGGAGTCCAGCACCTGCTGCCGGAAACAGTGTCCCGCGTGGGGCAGCAGCACTCGTTCCGTGGACAAGGCGGTCGAGTCGATCGCGGACTTCTTTGCCAACCGGTGGTCGACCGGCACGACGGCCTTGAAGGGCTCGTCGTACAGCGCTTGGGTCAAGAGGCCGGGCTCTTCGAAGGGCAAGGCGATCATGATCACATCGAGTTTCCCGCTCTTCAACATGGCGGTCAGGTTGACGGTGAGATTTTCTTCGATCTCCAGCGGCATCTCGGGCGCGCGCTTGTGCAACAGCGGAATCAGGTCCGGCAACAGATAGGGGCCGACGGTCGCAATGGCGCCGAGCCGCAAGGTGCCGACAAGTTGGTTCTTGCCCCGCGCGGCCAGTAGCTTGATCTGATCGACCTCCTCCAACACCAGCTGGGCTTGATGCACGATGTGCTCCCCCAGCGGCGTGAGCACCACCTGATTCTTCCGCCGCTCGAAGATCGCCACCCCCAACTCATCCTCCAGCTTCTTGATCGCCAGGCTCAAGGCCGGCTGCGTCACGAAGGTCCGCTCGGCCGCGCGGCCGAAGTGGCGTTCCTGCGCCAAGGCCACGAGGTACTGCAGCTCGGTCAAGGTCATGAATGGGACTCCTCAATCGATAAGGCCAGCTAATCGTTAGCTCATAGAGTATCAATTGGACTGATATGACAGCAACCGGGTATCGTCTGCTCATGAAGTCGCAACCGAACAACGACGTCACAAGGAGGTGGGTTATGCGACAGGTTGCAATGGCAGTGGGAATGGGAGTGGTCGTGGTGCTGGTACAGGGCTGTGCTGCGCCTGCGAAGCAGGCCGGTCACGAGACCGTGGCCCTCGCGGAAGGGCGGCAGACGTCCCTGTCGGATGAGGAATTCGTCAAGAACGTGGAACGACACATCGAACGCCAGGATCGGCCCGGCACGACGCTGCGGTTTCGATGATCCGTCGGGAAACGGCATCGAAGGGGGAAGGAGAAAGGGAGGAGGCCATGAGCAGGAGAAGGATGAGATGGGTGACGGGCGTGGCGGCGAGGGTCATGGTCGGGGCGATCGGATTGGTGGCCACCAGGGTCACGGGTGAACCATCGACCGCGCAACGGGCGGCCGTTCCCGCCGCTCAGGTGGTGCCGCTGGGATTGGAGGATCCCAGCGGATATATTCCTGCGGACAATCCGCAGACGGCTCGCAAAATCGAGCTGGGGCGCTGGTTGTTTTTCGACACACGGCTCTCGAAGAACGGGACCATCGCCTGCGCCAATTGCCATATGCCAAGCCTAGCCTTCACCGACGGTCAAGCCGTCTCGAGCGGAATCAATCGCCTGCAAGGCGGGCGAAGCGCCCCCACGGGAATCAACCGGGTCTACAGCAAGGCGCAGTTCTGGGATGGACGGGCGGACACGTTGGAAGACCAGTCGATCGGGCCCTTCGTCAACCCGGTCGAGCATGGTTTTACGGACCATGATGAGCTGGTGGCGAGGATCAAGCAGATCGACGGCTATCGGGCTCTGTTCCAGGAAGTGTTCGGACGCGAGGTGACGGCGGCCGATGTGGGTCGAGCCATTGCGAGTTTCCAGCGGACGCTCTTGTCGGGCAATAGCCCGGCGGATCGGTTCGATATAGGAGGCGATGAAACGGCTCTGTCGGCTTCCGCCCAGCGGGGGCTCGAACTGTTCCGCGGCAAGGCGCGCTGCACTCGCTGCCATTCGGGGTTCAACTTCTCCGACGAAAAGTACCACAACCTCGGCATCGGGTGGGACACCAACACGGTCGATCTGGGCCGGTACCTGGTGGCTAAGAATCCGGAAGACGTCGGAGCATTCAAGACGCCCACCTTGCGGGAGGTCTCGCGGACTGCGCCCTACATGCACGACGGTCGATTCGCGACACTGGAAGAAGTGGTCGACTTCTACAACCAGGGGGGCATCAAGAATCCGCATCTCGACAATACCCTGATTCCCTTGGAGCTCACTGCAGAAGAGAAGCGGGATGTGGTAGCCTTCTTGCGATCCCTGAACGGCGAGGGGTGGCAGCAGGTGACGGCCCCCACGGAGTTTCCCAAGTAAACAACGTGCAATGCGCCCCGTAAGCGGCGAGAGGGCCGGGGCTCGTGCCCCGGCCCCTTTTTATAAGGAAGGAACCGGTTCTGCATGCGTGCGTTCGTTGACTGGGTCGACCGCAACATTCTCGAACTCGCGCGCGAGTTCCGCCTGTCCTACCTGCCCCCGCTCATGGTGTATCTCGCGGCCGGGATCTCCGGCCTCACCGGCATCGTGGGCACCTTTTTCGTCAAAGACTATTTGGGCCTGTCGGCGGCCTTCCTCGCCGCGCTGGGGTTCTGGGCCGGCATTCCTTGGGCGTTGAAGATGCCCTTCGGCCATCTCGTCGACTTACTTTGGCGCTGGAAGGGTCTGTTGGTCTATGCGGGCGCGGGCGTGATTGCCGCGAGCCTGTTGATCATGGTGGGCTTGATCGGCCACCGCGAGGCGATGACGGGGATCATGCCGGCTGAAGTGTGGTACGTGCTCAGCGTGCTGTTGGCGCCGATCGGCTATGTGATTCAAGACACCGTGGCCGATGCCATGACCGTCGAAGCGGTGCCGTTGGTGGACGACCAGGGGCGTCCGCTCGACGAAGGCACCAGGAAACTCATGCACACGACCATGCAGACCTTGGGACGGGTGGCCATCATCGGGGGCGGCATTCTGGTGGCGCTGATCAACCTGTATCTCTTTACCGGGGTGGAGCAGCTGCCCAAAGAGAAGATTGCCGAGATCTACCAACAGGTCTATCTGATGGCCTTGGCCATTCCCGCCGTGTCCGTCCTTGGCGTCATCACCGCATCGGTGGTCCGGGCCCGCGACCGGCGGCGACTGCTTCGTCAAGGCCTTACCGCCGATGAGATCTCCCGCCTGACGACGCCGTCTGAAGGGACCACCAGCCCCAACTGGTGGATTTTGGGCGGCAGCCTCGCCTTCGTGTTGTTCACCTTGACCGTCGGCCTGGGCGATTTTCCCTTTAGCGAGGAAATCGTTTTCGTCGGCTCGATGGGGATCGTCTGTTTTTTGATCCTGAAGTTGACCCGCAACCTAACGACGGAGGGGAAAAACATCCTGCTCGGCACCGCCTTGGTCATCTTTGCCTTCCGTGCCGTGCCGGGGCCAGGCGATGGGGTCACTTGGTGGATGATCGACAAGCTGAAATTCGACCAGCAATTCCTCTCCGTACTCTCGCTCATCGGAAGTGCCTTGACCCTGGTCGGCATGTTTCTGTTCCGCCGGTTCATGGCCGACCGATCCATCGCCTATGTGGTGGGATTTCTGACCGTGGCGGCGTTCTTCCTCGGGCTGCCCATCGTCAGCATGTATTACGGGCTGCATGAATGGACGGCAGTGGTGACCGGGGGCGTGGTCGATGCGCGGTTCATTGCCTTGGTGAATACCGCCTTGGAATCCCCGTTGGGCCAAATCTCCATGATTCCGATGTTGGCCTGGATTGCCAATTCCGCGCCCGCCGACCTGAAGGCCACCTATTTCGCCGTGATGGCCTCCTTCACCAACCTCGCGCTCTCGCTCAACCAGCTGGGCACCAAATACCTGAACGAGATCTTCGTCGTCACCCGCGAAGTGCGCGATCCCGTCACCAACGCGCTGCAGATCTCCGAAGATTACAGTCAGCTCGGCCTGTTGCTGATCGTGCAGACCGTGCTCGGCTTGCTGCTGCCCTTCGCCGCCATCGTGGTTACCCGTTACACGCGCTTTCGCAGTGCCTGAATCCGGAGAGGAGAGCGATGGATACCTTTCAATTCCTCGCCGACCATGGGGTGTCGGTGCTCTTCTGGGTGATCTTTGCCGAGCAGATCGGCTTTCCCATTCCGGCCATCCCGCTGCTGATCGCCGCCGGGGCCCTCGTGGGGGCCGGCAAAATGTCGGTGGCGACTGCGCTCTTCGTGCCGGTAGCCGCTTCGTTGCCGCCGGACTTGGCCTGGTACTATCTGGGGCGTCACAAGGGGGGGAGGGTGCTGGGATTCCTCTGCCGGCTGTCGCTGGAGCCGGACTCTTGCGTGCGGGACACGGAGAATCTCTTTCATCGGAACGGGCCACGCGCGCTGCTGCTCGCCAAGTTCATCCCCGGCTTCAGCACCGTGGCGCCCCCGCTGGCCGGGATCGTCGGTATGAGCGCCCTCATGTTTACGCTCTACGACGTGGCCGGCACCCTCATCTGGGCCGGTGTGAGTGCCGGAGTCGGGGCCCTCTTCAGCAATCAATTCGAACAACTGGTCGGCCTGTTCGACCAGGCCGGTGGTCTGCTGCTCACGCTCTCGGTCGTCGGCCTCACAGGGTTCATCGGCTACAAGGTCTATCACCGGCAGAAATTCTTGCGGCACCTCCGCATGTCGAAGATTTCCGTGGAGGAACTCAAGCAGCGGCTGGATGCGGGCGAGGCGATCAGCGTGGTGGATGTGCGGCATCCCCTGTCCGTGCAACTCGATCCGGACAGCATTCCCGGCGCCATCAATTTTACCTTGGAGGAAATCGAGCATCGCCATCAAGAAATCCCGCGCGACCGCGACATCGTGCTCTACTGCACCTGCCCCAACGAAGTGTCCAGTGCCCGCACGGCGTTCCTCTTGAAGAAGAAGGGAATCCATCGCGTCCGCCCGCTGGAAGGCGGCCTCGACGCCTGGCGGGAGCGGAACTATCCGGTGGAGCGGCGCCCCATCCCTCCCCTGGCATCCCCTTGACCCGTGCTGTATGATGAGCATCTAGAAAGATGCGAATAGCCAGAAGCCTTTTTCAACATCCGACCGAAGGGGGGCGACCGGTTTCGACGGGGATATTGACGCCATCGTCGCATGTCGAGATCTCGGGAACTCGTAAAATTCCGGGAAAAACGCAACTGCCAATCAAGAACTGGCACTCGCAGCCTAATTTAGGCTGAGACGTCGTTCCATCTGAGGCCCGCGGGGGTGGAACGGCGCGATGCAGCGGGCTGGTCCCACGCCAGTGCTCAGCGGCATGGGGCGAGACAATACTGGGCTAGCGGTGATTCTAAGCCGGCCGATAGGCGTGGGTCGCTGCGAAGCTTAAAGAATCGGCTACACATGTAGACGCGATGTGCCGACGATCTTCGGACAGGGGTTCAACTCCCCTCGCCTCCACCAAATTCAAGGGCTCGGAGACTCTCCGAGCCCTTTTTTCTTGCCCGAACGCTCTAAGCGTTCGGGTGCTGCGTACACACCTCCCGAACGCAGCCGCGTAGCCAGCGATGGGCGGGATCGGCATCGAGCCGTGGGTGCCAAAGCAACGACACCGTGAACTCCGGCGTCGAGATCGGGAGGGCGAAGCTATGCATGCCGGTTCGTAAGATGCCGGTATGTCGTTCGGGGACGGTGACGATCAGGTCGGAAGCGCGGGCCAGCGCCACGGCCGTGGCGAACCCAGCGACGACCGCCACAATCTCCCTCTCCAGTCCTATCTGCTTCAAGGCATCATCAATGGGGCCCTGTTTCAGGCCTTCCCGAGAGACAGCAACGTGCCCGCCCGCCGCATATCGGGAAGGCGTGACCTTGTCCTTGGTCAGCGGGTGCCCCATTCGGACGACGCCGATGAACCGGTCGTTGAACAGGGCCTGCACACGAAACTCCTGAGCCGTCGTCTGCTCAACAACGCCGGTTTCCAGATCGACGGCTCCGGTGCGTAGGGGAGCACTGTCTTTATCCGGCTTCTGTAGGAAACGCAGCCGGACGCCGGGCGCCTCCAAGCCGATACGGGCAATGAGGGCCGGCCCGAAATTTTCCACAAAGCCTTCGCTGGTCCGCAGGGTGAACGTTCTGACGAGCACGTTGAGATGGAGCTGCTCCGCCGGGCGTAACACCGCTTCCGCTTCCTGCACGAGATGACCGACTCGCTCCCGGAGTTCGAGCGCTCGTGGCGTCGGGACGAGACCGCGTCCGGCCCGGACCAATAGCGGATCGCCGGTCGTCGTGCGCAGTCGCGCGAGCGCGCGGCTCATAGCCGACGGGCTCAGCCGTAACCGTCGGGCGGCGCGAGCCACGCTGCCTTCCGCCAGCAGCACATCGAGCGTCACCAGGAGGTTGAGATCCGGCCGAGGCATGGCGGGATGATAGCACGGCCTCGTCATGATGTGGCGTCCTATGCACGCATACAATGCACGGGCTGCGTGTTCCGCCATGTGAGACAACGGCGTAAGATGGCCGCACGGTTGTTGTTCATCTCTTACGGGAGGTTAGGGAGCATGGAGCCACAGTTTTGGCATGATCGGTGGGCAAGCAATGAAATCGGTTTTCACAAGAGTGAAGCCAATCCGCTGCTCGTGAAATATGTCGATGCACTGTCGCTGGCGAAGGGCTGCCGTATGTTCCTGCCGTTGTGCGGCAAGACGCTCGATATCGGGTGGTTGCTGTCTCGCGGCTATCGGGTGGCCGGGGCGGAATTGAGTGCCATCGCCATCGAGCAATTGTTCGCGGAACTCGGCCTGATACCGGTGATCACCAGAGTCGGCAGACTCGATCATTACCGTGCCCCGCAGCTCGACATTTTCGTGGGCGACATCTTTGAGGTGACGCTTGGGCAGCTGGGTCCGGTGGACGCGATCTACGATCGAGCGGCGTTAGTCGCCCTCCCGCCACCGATGCGCGGTCGATACGCGGCTCATCTCGCGACGCTCACCGCGCATGCGCCGCAACTGCTCATCTCCTTTGAGTATGACCAGCGGATGATGGAGGGCCCGCCCTTCTCGGTCGGCGAAGAGGAGATCCGACAGCACTATGGTCGGCAATATGACATCACGGTCCTGGCCAGCCTCGATGTCCCCGGTGGCCTCAAAGGACGCTGCCCGGCCACAGAACGCATGTATGTGCTGAGAAAAGGAGGACGCTAGTGGTGGACAGAGCGCAAACGGCTTCGGTTCGATGGATTCTCGCCAGCCTGTCCTTGTCCGTGTTGCTGTCCTCGATTGGGACGAGCATTGCGAACGTGAGCTTGCCGACCTTGGCGCAGGCGTTCGGCGCCTCCTTTCAGCAGGTGCAATGGGTCGTGCTCGCCTATCTCGTCGCCATTACGACCATGATCGTCAGCGTCGGACGGCTCGGCGACATCATGGGGCGTCGGCGACTGCTGATGGTGGGCGTCGCCTTGTTCACCGTGGCTTCCGCGCTCTGCGGAAGCGCACCCACGTTGTGGCTGCTCATCGTCGCCCGAGCAGCGCAGGGGCTCGGGGCCGCCATTATGATGGCCCTGACTATGGCCTTTGTCGGTGACACGGTGCCCAAAGCCAGGGTCGGCAGTGCGATGGGGCTGCTTGGCACGATGTCCGCAGCCGGTACCGCACTGGGCCCTTCCCTCGGTGGCCTGCTGATTTCAGCACTTGGCTGGCGGGCTATTTTTCTCATCAATGTGCCGCTGGGCCTCACCATTCTGGTGCTCATCCATCGCTACCTCCCGGTCGATGAGCATCGGCAGAAGCCGGAACAGCCTGGGTTCGACTATGTGGGTACCCTCCTGCTGGCGGTGACGCTCGCGGCCTATGCCCTAGCGATGACGGTTGGGCGCGGCAACTTTGGAACACGCAACATGGGGCTGCTGGTGACGGCCCTGCTCGGCATCGGCCTCTTCATCGTCGCCGAGGGACGGGCCGGTTCACCGTTGATCCGGTTGACGCTGTTCCGCAATGTGTTATTGAGCGCAAGTCTCTCCATGAGCCTGCTCGTCTCGACCGTGATGATGGCGACCCTCGTGGTCGGGCCCTTCTATCTCTCGCAAACGCTCGGGCTGAGCGCGGTTCGTTTGGGGCTGGTGTTGTCGATCGGTCCCCTCTTCGCCGCGCTGGCTGGGGTACCGGCTGGGCGGCTGGCAGACGATTTCGGCACTCATCGCATGACCGTCGTGGGGCTGATCAGTCTCGCGGCCGGTTGCTTCATGCTCTCCATGCTGCCGACGGCATGGGGGATTGTCGGCTACATCGCCCCCATCGTCGTCATCACGGTCGGCTATGCGCTGTTCCAGACGGCCAACAACACGGCGGTGATGATGGACATTCATCCCGACCAGCGGGGCGTGATCTCCGGCCTGCTCAACCTCTCGCGTAACCTCGGGCTCATCACCGGCGCATCCGTCATGGGTGCCCTGTTCACTTTCGCGTCGGGGGTGCCCGATATCACCACGGCCCCTCCCGAAGCCGTCGCGACGGGGATGCGAGCCACGTTCGCCATTGCGGGACTGCTGATCCTTGTCGCGCTGGCAATTGCGGTTGGCAGCCGGGCATCGGGAATGCGATCCGTGCTGGTTCAAGACGTATCGACGTGCCGATGATCACAAGGTCCAGTGGAGAGGCTCCCCTCGCCTCTTTCGGGCTGGCTGCTGAAGTCTCCCTTTGATAGACTGGCGCCCGTTTGCGTCAAAGGCAGTGCTCCGGTTTGCCGAGATAATGTTCACTGCTGCTAGGGAGATCACACCATGAGCGATTTCCAGCAAATGTACGCCCTGTGGGATGAATTCCTGACCGTCTGGCCACACGCGCGGTTGGCCACGATGACGTTGGACGAATACACCCAAGTGGGTTCAAAGGACAGCTTTACCCACTGGATCGAATCACGGCTCGACAAATTGGGCAGCATTTGGGGTGGGTCCTCGTTCAAATTCGGCGTCTTCTCACGCAAGGACACCGAAGGCAAGGTATCGGATGCCAAGCTCAGCTACTCCGACACCCACGGTTGGTATTCGTCCCTGGGCGCGACCTCCACGGAAGCCTTCGAGAAGGTGCGCAACTACGTGGCCCAGGTGGCGGACTTGGCCGAGAAAGGCGATCTGGAAGGCATCGAGTCTTTCAAGCATCTGGGTGAGGCCTTCAAATGGAAGATCGCCTTCCATTACCAGAATCGGCAGGCTCCGGTGATCGTGGACATCTTCAAGCGCGCGCCGCTCGCCGTCTATGTGGGCGGCACCGCGAACCAGAGCATGGCAGTGCTGCAAGAGGCGACGCTGGCAAAACGGCCTACCGAATTGGGCATCCTGGAATTTGGGCGGCAGGTATGGGATGCGTGGAGCAAGAAAAATCTGCCAATCTGGAAGCTCTCGCACGGGCTGAACGATTTTTCTGCGGACGAACGACAGCATTACCTGCAAGCCGAATTGGGTGTGATGCACGGCGAAACGGCAAAGGGCCAGGGAAAAGATTTTCAGGAAGCTTCTGTAGGCGATCTGTTTTACCTGTGCCATGGTAACGAAAGCCTACTGCTGGTTGGCCAGTTCATCTCCGCATCCGACCCCAGCGACAAGGGTGACGGCTGGCTGCAGCGCCGCTATCGAGTACTGAAGCGGGCCATCAAGCAGGGAGGTTATCAAGGCGGCCAGAAGGGATGGACGCCCAACTACCGCTCCACATTCAAACAAGTACCCCCGCACGACCTGCCGGAATTTGAATCCACCTTGCTCAAGCCCTTCTTCGACGCCGACCTGGCGGAGCTGGCTGCATTGTCTGGCGAGCCCATCGAGGAGGCTCGTGCAGATAGTGCCAGCAAGCCACTGTCTGCAACCGCTTCGGCCCAGACTGGGGCTAATCAGCCCGTTGCCACCTGCGTCAACCGCATCTACTACGGTCCGCCGGGAACCGGTAAAACCTATAGACTGATGCAGCTGCTCAAACGGGACTACGAGCAGCAGCGTTACAGCTTTGTCACCTTCCATCAATCATATGGCTATGAAGAGTTTGTCGAGGGCCTGCGCCCAGTGCTGCAGGGTGATGAGGAGGCCGGCGAAGTGGCCTACCAAATCCGTCCCGGCGCCTTCAAGGAGCTGTGCCGCAAGGCACGCTAGTCGCCCGAACAACGTTTTGCCATGGTCATCGACGAGATCAACCGGGGCAACATCAGCAAGATCTTTGGCGAGCTGATCACCCTGATCGAGCCCGACAAACGTGACCCGCTCGATGGCAACATGCCGCCGTTGGAATTGACGCTGGCGTATTCGGGCGAGAAGTTTTCGGTGCCAGCCAACGTGGACATCATTGGCACGATGAACACGGCAGATCGCTCGCTGGCCTTGCTGGATATGGCCTTGCGCCGCCGCTTCGACTTCGTGCCGCTGCTGCCCGACACCTGTGCCGAAAAGCTACCCGGCGAGCCGCACAGTGCGCCGCTGGCCGGGCTGGTGGTGACCACGGAGGTAGACCTTATCGACATTCGCCGGATGCTGGGACGGATCAACGAGCGCATCGAGACGCTGTACGACCGCGACCATTGCATTGGTCACGCCTATTTCACCCCACTGGGCGACGTGGCAGACGGCCCGGCGCGTTTCGAGAAATTGGCGGAGATCTTCCGCAAGCGCATCCTGCCGCTGCTGGAGGAATACTTCTTCGAGGACTGGCGCAAGATTCGGCTGGTGCTGGGCGACAACCAGAAGCCTGATGCGGCGCAGTTCGTACGGGAGAGCGACAATCACGAGGACGACCTGACTCGTCTGTTCGGCAGCAGCCACGACCTGAACGGCTACGCCGCCAAGCGACGCTATTCGGTGCAGCCTGCTGCCTTCTCCAGTCCCGCTGCTTACATTGGTATCTATCAATCCCTGATGGCCTGAACGGTTGATCTATGATGAACAACATCATGGTCTACGAGTTCGACACGCTAACGGGGAACAGTGTGGGCATCAAGGGCGCCGACGGTGCACATCTCATCCCGAACAGGGTGTATCAGTGGCTTGAGGACCGGTGCTTGCGGGCAGCTGAGAAAGGTGACGCTGTGTGGCTGCGCCTTGCCCAGCGCCGTGGTTGTCGCGTCGTGCAAGTCACCAGCTTCGTCGGCGTGATCCGCGCCCCGGATGGCTATCAGATCGAGGTCTTGCCCAAGGTCGGAAAGGCTATCGGGGGTGGCTATAGTGAGGCGAGAGAACTGCTGGTCGAGATGCTGAGCTGCCTGGGTGGCTTCCGCCACATCCAGACTGACAGCGCCAAGCTGCTGGCCCGACGGATGCCCTTGCTGGAGGTGTTCATCAGTGAGTTTCTGTGCGCCGTTGAGCACGTCGTCAAGCGTGGCCTACGCAGCGATTACCGTGAACAGCAAGACAACCTGTTTGCTCTGCGCGGCAAGCTGCAGATGGCCGCACACCTGCGGCAAAACCTGTGTCGGCGTGACCGCTTCATTACCGAATTCGACGAATTTTCTCCCAACCGACCAGAAAACCGCTTGCTGCACGCGGCGCTGCGGTGCGCACTAGCGTGGACGGCCTCGCAGGCCAACCAGCAATTGGCACGGGAGCTGTGTTTCGTGTTCGCCGATATTCCTACATCGGATGGGCCAGACACAGATTTCGGACGGGTGCGCCTCGATCGCGGCATGGCGCATTACGACGCGGCGCTGGCCTGGACCCGTTTGATTCTGCAGGGTGAATCCCCGCTTACCGGCAGCGGCGATCATCGTGCACCGTCTCTGCTGTTCCCAATGGAGACCGTGTTCGAGGCCTTCGTCGCCAAGCATCTGGCCCGGCAACTACGGTCAGGTTGCACGCTGCGCGCGCAGGCACGACAGTTCTCGCTGGTCAGACATCAAGGCCAGAACTGGTTCTTGCTCAAACCCGATGTACTCGTTCAGGATTCGGGCGACAACCGTCTGGTGTTGGACACCAAGTGGAAATTGATCGACAGCCTCAATGCCAACCGTTCAGGCAAGTACGAGCTGGATCAGGGCGACTTCTATCAGCTGTATGCCTACGGCCAGAACTATCTCGATGGCCAAGGTGACGTGGTGCTGATCTATCCCAAAACGGATGCCTTCGCCCAGGCGTTGCCCGTATTCGAGTTCCCAAAATCTGCCGCACTGCGTCTGTGGGTACTGCCGTTTTGTTTGCGCGACAAGAGGCTGTTGCTGCCGTCCTGCGGCAGCCTGGGTGCGTGTTTCAAGCCCCAATCCCCTGCAGATTAGACGAACCCCGAACTTGCCTGCCAACCATCAAGAGATGGCTTTGATAGGACTGAACTCCAAAAGCCGCAGTCCGGTGAATGTCCGCTTTACGAAACCGAGGATGATCGTGCCCGCATCGAGCATGGATCGAGCGCTGTTGCGATCAGACTGGATAAAGACTATATTTAGTCCATATTGGGTCACAGGAACAACGCCATGCGCTATTCTTCGCAGGTCAAACCGATCAGCTACCTCAAGGCCAACGCTGCAGAAGTGCTGACGCATCTGGCCGAGCAGCGCGAACCCCTGGTCATCACCCAAAACGGCGAAGCCAAGGCCGTGCTGCAGGATGTCACGTCTTTTGAGGAAACCCAGGAGACGTTGGCGCTGCTCAAGATTTTGGCCCTTGGCAGCCAGGACGTGG
Source organism: Nitrospira sp. (assembly GCA_015709715.1). NCBI lineage: Bacteria > Pseudomonadati > Nitrospirota > Nitrospiria > Nitrospirales > Nitrospiraceae > Nitrospira > Nitrospira sp. The sequence goes on along the minus strand of CP054184.1, from coordinate 2,233,284 downwards.
AGGCAGGCCGGGTCAAGCCTATGGCCGGCGTGGTGGCGCGTCTGCGCGCAAAGCGGACCACGGCCTGATGGTCAGCAGACCGAAGCGCTACGAGGTTCTGCTCACCCAGGGCGCGGAGCAGGACCTGGAGTCCATCTGCGATTACATCGCTGAATTCGACTGCGTGGCCAACGCCAACGACGTGCTTGACCGGTTGATGGTGGTCGTGGAGGGGCTGGCTCAGTTCCCCGAACGTGGCAGCTACCCAAAAGAACTTATGGCACTGGGCATCAAGGAGTACCGCCAGACTGCGCTCAAGCCCTACCGCGTGATCTACCGCGTCATCGGCAGGCAAGTCGTCATCTACCTCATCATCGATGGGCGTCGGGACATGCAGTCCCTGCTGGCTCGCCGTTTGCTCGGCGCTTGATACGGAACACCCGCCCAAGATGCTCATAACTTTGGGGGACAGTGGTCTCACGGTCAATCACGCTCCATCAAATTTCTCGGGTCCGGATGTACTCCTTGGCCATTTCTTCGCCCGGCACTCCCCGCCAGAGTCCACGTACGGCCACGCATTCTCCTTCCGTCGATAGCCTCCGGAAACTCGCCTCTCCTGACCCTAGTTGCGGAGCCCTCGCTCTGGTAGACTGGCGCCGATTCGAGTCAGGCCTAAGAAAATGAACCGGACCTGGGGAGGCTGTATTGTTGGCCCAGCACGATGCGCTTACTGCCCGCGAGTTGGCTAGCAAGTTGGAGCTGCCTTCGGTCGAAGTGCTGCAACCCTGGCTCAAACGCCTGCTGGATTGGCAACTCGTGCAAAGCCCGGGGCGCACCCAGGCCACACGCTACTTCGTCGATCCGGGCTTGCTGCGAGGCCTGGAATTCGTCGGGTCGACCACGCTCAAGCGCATCGAGCCCCACCGATTGGCCGCGCTAGTGCTCGAAGACCTGCAGCGGTACCCGCGATCCGCCGTCAGCGAGATCCATCGGCGCGTGGGCGCCGAGATCCACCCTAAACAGATCAAGCGCGCGTTGGATCAGCTGATTGATCGAGGCGCGGTCCGCTACGATGGTGACAAACGTTGGCGGCGTTACTGGGCGGTGTCATGAGCAGGTTATCGGACAACAAGCGCCTTATCGACGAGAACTGGGTGATAGTGGCTGGGCGATATGCCGGTACAGGCCTCATGAATCAAAGCGTTCTATCGGCCGCAGTCGTTGGAGCATGGTCGATAGACGCATCAGAAAAGCCAACGGTCGAGGTTCCGGGAGGGGCCGCATGAGCATGAATGAGGCGGATACCCGCGCTGGTGGCTGATTGGCAGACTGATGAAGCGAACGCAGGCAAGCCTTTTCCGAGCTACGCCCGGCTATTGGCCCGGCGCAGCACCGCCGAAGCCAACAGCCGCTACTCCTGGACGGTGGACTTCTCGGCTCGCCGCGCCAAGGCGCGCGAGGAGATGCAGCCCTTGCTGGACCAAGCGGCCAAGCTTAGGGCTGAGGTGGTTGACCTGAAAGAACAGTTGAAGGGCCTTAAGAAGGAGAAGGCCGCCAAGAAAGTATGTGAGGCGCTTGACGCCCAGATCCGCGAGAAGGATAAATCAGCCCGCGACCTGGAGTTACAAGCTGCCGCCATCGATGCCGCCCTGTTCGATCTCAAGGCGGTCAATCCACATGCCGTCACTACGATGGATCAGCGCACCCCGGCCGAGATCATTACGAACATTGAGACGCAGGGCCGGGTTGTCGCGCAGGCACTCGACCGACTGCGCGCGCTGCTGGCGGCCGACGTGCTGGTGACGCAGGAGTAACGGAAGGAGCCCCATTTGACCAAGGAGACCATCCATGCCGCAGATTACAGAAGCGTTCGCCCGTCGTTTCGGGCAGGAGTGGTGAACGCCTGGAACGCTCACAACATCGATCGCGTACTGGCCCATTACGCCGATGACTGCGAGTTCCGGTCACCCCTCATCATCAACATCGCGAACGAACCCTCCGGCCGTCTCACGGGCAAGCTGGCCATCCGCGCCTATTGGGCTGCGGCTCTTCAAAAGCTCCCGGACCTTCGCTTCGAACTCCTGGATGTGCTCACCGGTGCCGACTGCCTGACGTTGCATTACCGCGGTCATCGTGGGCCGGTGGCGGAGACCTTTTTCTTCAACGGCAGCGGCAAGGTCATTCGCGCGGCGGCCTGCTACAGCGTGGGGCTGTGACCAATTTGAGTCTCGCCGTTCCCTTCTGGTACAAGAGCAGCCGGCTGGGCCCGGTCGTTCGACCGCGCGCATCGTGTCCTAACCAGGAGGAAAGGTGATTATGGGTGACGAGTTGCTTGCGCATCTGGGTCCGTTGGCCGCTTTGGCCGGGGTGTGGGAGGGAGACAAGGGTGAGGATGTGGCTCCGTCCGACGACCGGGGCACCGAACACAATGCTTACCGCGAACGGCTGACGTTCATCCCCTTCGGCCCCGTTATCAATCATGAGCAACGCCTGTACGGCCTGCGCTATTCCACCATCGCCTGGCGCCTGGGGGAAGAATCGCCCTTCCACGAGGAAACGGGGTACTGGCTCTGGGACGCGGCGGCGAAGCAGGTGCTGCGCTGCTTTATCGTGCCGCGCGGCGTGACGGTCTTGGCGGGCGGGACGGCCGAGCCCGACGCGGTGTCGTTCGACCTGTCGGCGGAAGTCGGGTCGGACACGTACGGCATCTGCTCCAACAAGTTTCTCGATGAGGAATTCAAGACCGTGCGGTACACCCTCACGATCACGATGCACGGGCCCGACAGCTTCAGCTATCGGGAAGATACGCAACTGAAGATGAAGGGCCGGGCCGAGCTGTTCCACCACACCGATGCCAATCGGGTGACCAGGGTTGGATAGGTCCATGCGGCATGGCGGCGGGCCCCCTGTACCTGGTATATAGAGAGTGGGCTCAGAATGAGCCTGTGATCGGGCCCGGTAATTGCGCAGGCCCTGCGCCCTGATCACGGGCGACCACCATTTTGCGGAAGGAGGGCAAGGATGAAGAAATTGTTGTGGGCGTCGGCCGCCGTGGCGTTGTTAGCCGGGTGCGCGGGGTTGCCGCAGACATCGAGAACGGCGGCCATCCATGAGATCAAGTTCGAGGCGAATTTAGTGCCTGCGGACTTGACCGTGCGCGTGGGTGATGAAATCCGTTGGGTGAACCACCGGACGTTGCCGGTGCTGATCGACATTCCGGGCCTGAACGCGGAGATGCTGTCCTGCGATCGCGGCTTTTCGAACATGTTCGGGACCGCGCGCGAGTTGACGGAATTGGACCCGAGCAAAAGCGTGAGCTTGTGTTTCAGCAAGCCCATCGTCATCAGCTATAACGCGCGCATGCGGTCGGCTGACCCAGGCGGGATGAAGATCGAGCCGGGCACCATCCGGGTGGTGGCCCCGCCGCAGTAGCCGGTACAACCATCCAACGTCCTCTCGTTCCTTGCTCGTCATCCTGGAGCCGACGTGGTTCCGGGGTGACGGGGTCTCTCGTTCTCCTGATCGGTTCCCCTCGTTGAGATGAATCCTGTTCGGCTCGTGGGAGTGGCTTGCGGGCAGGTATGCCGGTTACAGCACTGTGGCCCAGGATGGGCTGACGGCGAAGGCGGCGTTGATGAGGCCGACGTGGGAATAGGCCTGAGGAAAGTTGCCGAGTTGCATGCGGGTCTCGGGCACGAAGTGTTCGGAGAAGAGCCCGAGGTAGTTGGCGCCGGTGAGGACTTGCGCCATGATCCGCTGAGCTTCTTCCATGCGCCCCAGTCTCGCCAAGGCCTGCACCACCCAAAATGAACAGATGACGAAGCTGGACTGCGGTCGCCCGAAATCATCGGTCCGTAGGTAGCGGAAGTAGAAGCCCGTGTCCTTGCCGTTCGTTTGAACGGCCAGTTCCTGGGCGATGTGCTTCATCGTCGCTTCGCAGACCTCCCGATTGGGGAACCCCAGGATGGGGGCCTGGGCCAAGGAGGCATCGTAGGTGTCGTCGTTGGGCCCGTTCCGCAGTGCCCCGTTTTTGGCGGCATTGAGCAGGGCTTGCGCCGCCCGCGCGCGGGCCGTGCCGATGTCGAACGTGACCGACGGCAGGAATCCCGCCTGCTGCATGCGGTGGGCGCGGTCGAGCCCGGCCCAACACATCAGGTTGGAGAAGGAATGTTCCTGCCACCCGTTGCGAATTTCCCACAAGCCCGCGTCCGGCTGCGCGATGGTGCGCTCGCAGAGCCGAGCGAGGTTCGCGACGAGCTGCTCCTGGTCTCTGGTGCGGAGATCGTAAAAGCGGTTGTCGCAGAAGATCGGAGCCAAAGCGAGGACGAGTTCGCCGTACACGTCGTTTTGGATATGTTCGGCGGCTTGGTTCTGGCTGCGCACCGGGGCGCTTCCCTGGAAGCCCGCCCAGTTCGCATGTTCCGTCTCGGGCAGCGGCAGGTCTTGGCTCAAGGTATAGACGGGGGCGAGGCGCTCACGGGAATGTTCGTGAGTATAGGCGATATTGAGCAAGAACTTCAGAAAGCCTTCCATCTCCTCGAAGTGGCCGAGGTTTTGAAAGGCCGTGAGGGAAAAATAGGCGTCGCGCAGCCAGCAGTAGCGATAGTCCCAATTGCGGGGACCACCCGGCTCCTCCGGGAGACTGGTAGTCAAGGCTGCCAGGATGGCGCCGGTGTCTTCGTAGCAATGGAGTTTGAGGGCGAGGGCGGAGCGGATGACTTCTTCCTGGTACAGGACGGGAATCGAACAATGTTTCACCCACATGCGCCAATAGCGCGTCGTCTGGTCGAGAAACTCTTGGCTGACCTTGGCTAGATCATCCTCGATGCCCAGGCCCCAGGTGAGGGCGAAGTAGGTCTTCTCGGTGAGGGCGAAGGGGCGTTCTTCGTATAGGTAGGTCAAGGGCATGTTGGTCAGCAGCCGGAGGTACTCTCCCCGGATGTCGTACCGCACATGGCTGTTGCCGCGCATGCCGCGGGCGTAGTCCTTCTCCCATCCGGTGACGGGACGGCAGCTCACGCGGATCGACGGGGTGCCGGCCAGGGGCTCCACGATGCGAAAGAGGGCGGCGGGCCGATAGATCCGACCGTACTGTTCGAAACGCGGACAAAAGTCCGTGATCTTGAAGGTGTCCCCTTTGGACGTAGACACCTCCGTCACCAGAATATTTGTATTGGGAAGGTAGCGCTGCGTCGTCTTGACTTGGTTGGAGGACGTAGGGCTTGATATGGAGAAATGGCCCCCCTCCGGGTCCAGCATCCGACCGAAGACGGGGTCACTGTCGGGCCTGGGCAGGCACAGCCAGTCGACCGAGCCGCTTTCGTGGATGTGGGCCGAAACGTGGCAGTTGCCGATGAGTCCGTACGGGTACATGGCTCAGACCATAAAAGATTTTCAGGGCGAAGTAAACTGCCGAAACTAACATGCGTCTGTCTCTCCGCTTCATCCTGCCGCTCTTGGTGGTGCTCGGTCTCGTGGCCTACGCCGTCGTGCCGCTCGTCGATTCGCTCACGCTGAAATGGTTTACGCGGGACCTTGAAAGTCGCTCGAAATTGCTGGCCAGCACCATGGAGGTGCCGCTGGCGGATCTGGTCTCGTCGCGCTCGCGGACGAAGATCTTCGCCTACTTCCACAAGGTCATTCAGGACGAACGACTCTACGCGCTGGGGTTCTGCGACACGCAACAACGCCTGCTGTACCAGACGCTCACCTACCCCGATCAATTGTCCTGTGAAAGCTTGGCTCACTTGGCGCCCGGCTCGTCGGAGGTGGTGACCTTCGCGCAAGGACCGCTGCATGTCGTGGTCGCGAACATTCAATCGGGCGGCAAGGTGCATGGTCGGCTGATGCTCGTCCATGACATGAGTTTCGTGCACCAGCGCAGCACCGATACGAAGTGGTACGTCTTTTACCTCTTTGCCGGACTCGCGACGGTGATTTCCGGGGTGACGGTGCTGGTGGCGCACCTCAGTTGGCGGGGGTGGGTCGCGGGGGTCCGCGCGATGTTGACCAATACGGGACTGCCGACGAAGCAGGATGATGCGCCGTCGCCGGAACTGCATCCGGTCGCCCAGGACCTGCAGGCGTTGATCCGCGAGCTGGAAGCGGACCGCCGCATGCGCGATGAAAGCCAAATCACCTGGAGTCCGGCCAGCCTCAAGACGATTCTCCACGAACACCTCTCAGGGGATGAGATCCTCATTGTCTCGAACCGGCAACCCTACATCCACAACCGGCGCGGGCAAAAGATCGAGGTGCAACTGCCGGCCAGCGGCCTGGTGTCGGCGCTTGAGCCGGTCATGCGGGCCTGTTCGGGCGTGTGGATTGCTCATGGCAACGGCTCGGCCGACCGTGAGGTGGTGGACAGCCGGGACCACGTGCGGGTGCCGCCGGACCATCCTTCGTACGACATCCGCCGCATCTGGTTGTCGCCCGATGAGGAATCAGGCTTCTACTACGGATTTTCCAATGAGGGTCTCTGGCCCCTCTGTCACAACGCCCACGTGCGGCCGACGTTCCGCACCTCGGACTGGGAGCAGTACGTCGCGGTGAACGCGCGGTTCGCACAGGCTGTCGTGGAAGAGGCCAAGACGGACGACCCGGTCGTGCTGGTCCAGGACTATCACTTTGCGCTGCTTCCCAAGATGGTGCGGGAGAAGTTGCCCAATGCGACCATCATCATGTTCTGGCACATTCCCTGGCCCAACTCCGAAAGTTACGGCATCTGTCCCTGGCGGCAGGAGATTTTGGAGGGACTGCTCGGCAGCAGCATCGTCGGGTTCCATACGCGCGAACACGGAAACCATTTCCTGGCCTGCATCGATCGCATCCTGGAGGCGCGCATCGATCGCGACACATCCACGGTCTCATACGGCGGCCGGCTCACGGCGGTGAATCCCTACCCGATCTCCATCGAGTGGCCGTCGCGCTGGCTTGAGAATCAGCGGCCCGTGCCTGACTGCCGCTTGCACATCCGCGAGCGGCACGCGATGGGACCGGATCGCTTGGTGGGGATCGGCGTGGATCGCTTGGATTACACCAAGGGCATCATGGAGCGATTCCTGGCGGTTGAGCGCCTCTTCGAGCTGCAACCGGAATGGGTGGGGAAGTTTTCATTCATCCAGATCGCCGCCCCGAGCCGCACGATCATCGACCAGTATCAACATTTTCATGATCAGGTCTACGCTCTGGCGGAACGGATCAACAAACGGTACGGCCGCGAGGGCTATGAGCCCATCGTGCTGAAGGTCAAACACCATGAGCCTCCGGACGTCTACGAATACTACCGCGCGGCGGAGCTGTGCTTCGTCACCAGCCTGCATGACGGGATGAATCTCGTGGCCAAGGAGTTCATCGCGGCGCGCGACGACGAGCAGGGTGTCTTGATCCTGAGTCAGTTCACCGGAGCGGCCCAGGAGTTGCCCGAGGCATTGGTGGTCAATCCCTACGACATCGATCAATGTGCGGCGGCTCTGCACATGGCGCTCTCGATGTCGCCGAAGGAGCAGCGCGCCCGCATGCGGAGCATGCGTGGGCTGATCCAGGAGTTCAATGTCTACCGCTGGGCGGGACGTATGTTGATGGATGCGGCGCGGATGCGTCGGCGGATCCGCGTCATGAAGCAGGTGGGGCAGGCTCCGGGGCGTGTGCGTTAAACATGCCCATGCTGCGTGCGCTCACAGCTCCGGGGAAGCGACTGCTGGATCGCGTAGCCGCGGAACAGGCTGTTCTCTTCGCCTTTGATTTCGACGGGACCCTGGCCCGGATCGTTCAGGATCGCCACGCGGCGGGGCTCACCCACCCCCTGCGCGATGCGTTGCGGGCGGTGGCGGAAGCGGCGCCTACCGCCGTCATCTCCGGACGATCCCTCGCAGATTTGCGTCCTCGCCTGGATGGGATTCCCGTCCATCTGATCGGCAACCATGGACTGGAAGGCCTGCACGCGTCGGAACGGGTGATGCAGCAGGCCCGGGACTGTTGCCGGGGCTGGCTCAAAGCGGTCGCGCGGGACGAGTCCGCATTGGCCAAGGTCGGCGTGGTGGTGGAGGATAAGGACTACTCGCTCACCTTCCACTATCGTCAGGCCTGCTCTCCGCCCGCGGCGCGCGAAGCGATCTTCCATACGGTAGCCGCTCTCTCCCCTGCCCCGCGTCTGGTATTGGGAAAATCCGTGGTTAATGTCATTCCGTCCGGGAACCTGCACAAGGGGACCGCCATGTTGGAATTGATGCATCAACAGGGCACGGCCGCCGCCTTGTACGTCGGCGACGACGATACGGACGAAGACGTGTTTTCGCTGCCGGATGAGCGCATTCTGTCGGTGCGGGTGGGAAAGAAGCTGATGTCTGCCGCCCAATTGTATCTTGAGCGGCAGTCGCAGATGGGCTCGTTGCTCCGGTATCTGGCTCAGGCGAGGGGGCGTCTGGGCTAGGCTTCCTGTGCGGCCATGCCCTTCTTGTAGAGGGCATAGATGTATACGGGAATGTTCAGGTCCTTCAAGGCTTGCTGCAGCAAGGGATATACCTTCTCCCATTCCAACCCGCCGACGCCTGTGGCCAATCGCGGCAGGGCGAGGCTTTTGACGCCATGTTCCTGCAATTCCTTCTTCAGGGCTTGGAGCGCATGGTTGACGTTGGGCAAAGAGGCCTTGCCCGGACGGTCCTGATCGGTCGTGGGCGGTTCCTGCGTGAACAGATTGATGATGACCGGGGAATTGGGCCCCTTCCAGGACCAGGCCCCGCCCGGTTTGGGGTTGTAGGTCTGGCAATAGTGGCGAAAATCCTTGTACATCCCGGGCCACTGTTCGCGCAGCGCTAAGGCGAGCCCCTGCTTGAAATTGTCGTGGGGAGCCACGCCGTGGGCGATGGCGCTTGCGGTGGATAAGAGGATGTCTCCGGTCACTTCCTTGAGCATGACTGACGCCTCCCTGAGTAAGTAAGAGTGAGAGAACCTCATACCATACAACGCCTTCTGTCGGTCAATCACTGTGGGGCTTGCGGGCATGATCGGACGCGCCGCTTGGTCCTGGGAAGGAGACAGGGATGAAGGACTACCGAATTCGACCGGGCCGCCGTTTTGCGATGAGCGCTGTCGATCCCGAGGATACCGGCTCCTACAAGAAGAACGACGGTGGAAAGACCAAGGCGAAGGCGGTCACGGAGAAGCTGATCGCGCAACTCGATCAGTTACAGGAACGCCTCTATGCCAACGGCACGAAGGCGCTCCTGCTCGTCTTGCAGGGCATGGACACCAGCGGGAAGGACGGCACGATCAAGCATGTCATGTCCGGCGTGAATCCCCAAGGCTGCCGGGTGGTCTCGTTTAAAACCCCGAGCGAGAAAGAGCTGCGGCGTGACTTTCTCTGGCGCGTCCATCAGGAGGTGCCGCCCAAGGGCCACATCGGGATCTTCAACCGTTCGCACTATGAAGACGTGTTGATCACCCGCGTGCACGGATTGATTTCGGATAAGGTCGTGCGACAACGGTTCGATCAGATCAACGAGTTCGAGGAATTGCTGACCGAAAGCGGGACCTCGATTCTCAAAGTGTATTTGCATATCTCCAAGGCCGAACAGAAGGAACGACTGCTGGAACGGATCAACGATCCGGAGAAACGCTGGAAGTTCAACGAGGGCGATCTCGAAGAACGGAAACTGTGGGAGGACTATATGTGTGCGTTCGAGGCGATGTTGTCCGCCACGAGCACCGAGCGGGCGCCCTGGCATGTGGTGCCGGCCAACCGCAAGTGGTATCGCAACCTGGTCGTCGCCGACTTGATCGTCCAAGTGCTCAGCGCGATGAAGCTGTCGCCCCCGCCGCCTCCTGAGGGCATTGATTTCGATCAACTCCAGGTCATCTGAGAGGAGGTCGCATCATGTGGAAGCTGTGGCTTGCGGGCGGCCTGTTTCTATGGGCCTACGATCCCCTCTCGGCGCAGACTGGAGCGTTTGAAGGTGTGATTACCATGAAGGAGGTGGCAGGGACCGAGGTGTCCGTTCAAAAGACCTACCTCAAGGACCGGGCGGACCGACCGGGTCGCCGGCTACCCGTGCGACATCTACCTCGCCAAAGAGAAGGACGAAGAGGGCAGCAGCGAACTCTGCATCGGGAAGGGCCTGGGCAATGCGGCTCTCTTTGCCCTCATCGCCGGCGATGCCTCCACGAGGGCGGAGGCTCCGGTCTGGTTGCGCGAGTTGGTCAAGGATGGTGGGTTTCCGTTGCGAACCATTGATCGGGACAGCGCCGGGCGGGAGGAATCTCGATCGGAGGCGACGAAGGTCGAGGCGCAGCCGTTGGACGACGGCCTGTTTACCCCACTGCCCGGATTCACGCGAATCGACTTGGACGCCGTGATGCAATCGCCGGGCGAAGACGCGCCGCCCCGGCCTCCGTCAGGCGAAAGAGAGTGACTCACGCCGCTTCCTGCAACCCCGTTGTGCGAGCGCTCGGCAGCCCTGTTGACAGATTTTTTCGAGAAGCGTAGATAGGTCCTGCGGCTCGTATGTACCGCCTTGCGTTATGCGGGGGACCGGACAGACCGCGCGGCTGCCGTCTAGATCTCCCGTGCATCTATACCGCAGAGAGGAGGGTGGACGATGAATGATACCACGCCACCTGGCCCGTACGGCCCGCCGAGGTGAAGGCGGGTTTCTCGTCGGGCCTATCGCCGGATTCTCCACGGGGTTGCGTCCTCATGGACGTGAAAGGCGTGCGGCTGGCTGTTGCATGAACTCCAGGCCGGAGAAAGAGGGCGGCGATGCGATCCCCTGACGAGGCACCCTCCCCTGTGACTGACTCGACGGGTCCCATGCGGGCCGCAACATGATCCACGATTTCCACGGCGTCCCAAGCGCCATCCGCGGGCCCTCCTTCACGGGAGGGCCCGCGCTGTTTGAGAAAATTACCTAAGGTTGATTTTTTGTATTGACAGGATTTTCTAACAAGCGTAAGAGGGGAACTGTAAACTTCGTGATGCCGTGTTAACCGTGACGAGGCGACCAGCAGTGCGCGCCTGTTCGGGACACCTCGCCAACCTCAAACGGGGAGGTTCATCATGGAAGAACTTACGCCACCGGACCACAGCGGCCCGCCGAGGTGACGGCAGGTTTTCGTCGGTCGTGTTCGGTGGATTCTCAGCTGGCTGTGCCTCACGGCACTGTCCGATCGACAGGATCACAGCCACCTCACACAAGCACGAAGAATCTTGACCGAATGCGAGGTACACTGGCTTCCTGGGATTGATCTATCCCCCGACGAAGACTGAGCGCTCTCGCATCTTGAACGGGTCTCGCACGGTTCTATAATTTAAACGACGCATCGGCGTCCTAAGCGCCATCACGGGCGACCTCCCACCGCAGTGTAGGGTCGCCCGTGACATTTTCAGCTCCGCCGTTCTTGCTCCATTTTATTTACAGGCGATCCGGAAAATCCGACACGATCCCGTCTACGCCAAAGTCGCGCATCCGTGCGATGTCGGCTGGATCGTTGACCGTGTAGACGAACACGCGGCGGTCGAGGTTGTGGTAGGTCTGGAGCAGCGGCGGCGTGAGGGTGGAAAAGTGGAGGCCGACCAGTGAGGCGTTCAGCGCGAGGGCCTCGGCGATCGGGTCGCGCGGGAGCTGCCGAGGGAGGAGGACCAGAAGCGTGGCGTTCGGATCGGCCTGGCGGACGCGCCGCAGCTCCGGCCCCAGAAACGACGCGTAGATGACCGCTCCTGAAAAGCCGGACCGCTTGACGATCGCGCAAGCCTCGGCGCCGATGCCCTCGACCTTGAGTTCGAGAATGACTCCGATACTGCCGGAGGCAATCTCCAAGGCCTCTTCCAGGGTCGGAATCCGCTGCGAGTGACCGGCATCCAGCCGTTGTACCTGGTCGAGCGATAACTCGGCGATCGAGCCCGTCTTGTTCGTGGTGCGGTCGACGGTGTCGTCGTGCAAAAGGACGAGATGCCCGTCGTTGGTCGCCCGGACATCCAATTCAACGAAGTCTGCGAGGAACGCGCGGGCCTTCCAAATGCCGGCGAGGGTGTTTTCGGGGGCATGGCCGGCGGCCCCCCGATGGCTGATGCGCAGGAGGGAGGTGATGGCGACCTCGTGTGAGATGGCTCGCTGCATCCCCCGGCACGTCACGAGACGCCGCCGGGAAGGTCCCTAGGGCATACGTCTCTCCCTATCACAAAATCGGTCGATCTGCAAAGCCGACCGGCGCTCTTGTTCTGTCCGAAGAAAAGGTTCAGACTTTTCCGGTGCTGCTCGCCCACCTTGCGGGAAAGGAGGTTGCCATGGTTGTCCAAGATGTCATGTCGACCGGCGTGGTGACGGCCAGACGGAATGACACCGTTCGTTCGGTCGTGATCAAAATGTTGAGTCGTCATTGCGGCGCGGTCCCAGTGGTGGAGGACGGTGACCGGTTGATCGGGATGGTGACGTTGCGCGACGTATTGCTCCCGCTGTATCCCAATTACGGCGAGTACATCCATGACAATGTGCACAGCCGCGACTTCGTGGAAATGGAAGAAGGCTACGCAGATGTGCTCCGGCAGCGCGTGGAGGACGTCATGAGTCTGAATCCCCTGACCGTCTCCCCCCACGCGCCGGTGCTGGAAGCGGCCTCTTACATGGGCCTGAAAAATTTTCGCCGTATCCCTGTCGTCGAGGGCGGTCGTTTGGTCGGGATGGTCAGCGTCGGGGATATCAATCGCGGCCTGTTCTTCGAGCGGGGACCGGTGGCGACGAGCCGGCAGGACGTGGCGTCATTCTCGAGACCGTAACCCGGTTGCGAGACCGAGCGGCAGCCCCGTACAATGGCACGATTCTCGCTGGCAGAGGCGAGTCTGTCCCGTGTCTGCTAAGGAGGTTCTATGAGTCTGGCTGATGAACGATGTGTGCCTTGCCGCGGCGGCGTCCCTCCCCTGCCGGCGGACCGTGTGCAGGGTCTCTTGAGTCAATTGGGACGAGGATGGGGGTTGAATGGAGCGGGGCATCTTGAGCGGCTCTATACCTTCAAAGACTTTGCCCAAGCGCTTGCCTTTGCCAACCAGGTCGGCGCGGTGGCGGAGCAGGAAGGGCATCATCCCGACTTGCATGTGGCCTGGGGGAAGTGCGGTGTGGAAATTTGGACGCACAAAATCAATGGGCTCACGGAGAGCGATTTTTATCTCGCCGCCAAGGCGGATCGGGCGTTTGAACCGTTTCGCGCAACGCCTCAATGAGGTCGTTTCTGCAGGCGGTTGCTGTCACCAAGGTCGATCATGAGTGACCAAGCCCGCGTGGCGCTCGTCAACATGCCCTTTAGTTTCTCGAAGTACCCCTCCATTCAGCTGGGCACCCTCTCGGCCTTGCTGAAGTCGAAGGGCATCGACGTCGATTGTCACCACCTGAACGTGCGGTTCGCGCATCATATCGGCGTGGAGTTGTACGAGGCGATCTGCGAGAAGCGGGCGCTCTTCGGGGAATGGCTGTTTTCCTACCTGCTCTTCCGGGACAATCCGAAACGTGCGGAATATCCGCGCGTGTTCAAGCCGGTGTTGGAGCAAATGGCCCGGGCGAGCGGCCGACCTATTTCCTTTTTCGAAGAGATGGCGGCGCGCACGGCGCCGCAGTTCTTGACGGCCGCCATGACGTCGGTCGATTGGGGGCAGTACCGAGTTGTGGGCTTTACCTCCACCTTCGATCAGAATGTGGCCAGCCTCACGATGGCCAAACTCATCAAGGACCTCTACCCCGATGTCCGAATCGTCTTCGGCGGCGCGAATTTCGACGGCGAGATGGGGCTCGAGTATTTCCGCGCGTTTCCCTTCATCGACCACGTGGTGGTCGGCGAGGGCGAGGTGGCGTTCCCCGCCCTCGTCACGCATGTGTTGACCGATTCGAGCGATCCCTATCCCAAGGGCGTGACGTATCGACAGGGCGGCGAGGTCCGGTTCGAGCCGAACCCGCACCTGTTCACGGAGTTTGCTCAGACCGGCCCGCCGGACTACGATGATTATTACCATTTGCTGGCCGAACTGGGGACCGAAACGGCGCGTGGGCTGGATCGGGTCTTGTTGTACGAGGGGTCGCGCGGCTGCTGGTGGGGCGAGAAACACCATTGCACGTTCTGCGGGCTCAACGCCCAAAGCATGAAGTTTCGCGCCAAGTCGTCGGAACAGGTCGCGCGGGAAATGGCATACCTTTCGAGCCGCTACGACACGACGCGGTTTCGGCTGGTCGATAACATCATCGACATGAAGTACGTCGAGAATTTGTTTGGCCGGTTCGCACAGGACCGACGCGACCTCGATGTGTTCATCGAGACCAAGAGCAACCTGCAGAAGAGTCAGATCAAGCTGCTCGCCGCCGGCGGCGTGAAGTGTATGCAGCCGGGATTAGAGAGTCTGAGTCTGGCGCAGTTGCGCGCCATGGATAAGGGCGTGACGCCCATGCAGAACCTGGTGTGCTTGAAGTGGTGTTATTACTACCGTGTCGCCGTGTCCTGGAATATTCTGCTCGGGTTTCCCGGGGAGACCAACGAGGACTACCGTCGACAAATCGAAATCATTCCCTCGCTCTTCCATCTGCAGCCTCCTGAGGGTGCTGGGAAATTCTGGCTGGAACGGTTCAGTCCCTATTACACACGTCCACGGGAGCACGGGGTGCGCATCACCGGCCCAGGTCTGGCCTACCCCTATGTGTATGACGGGCGCCAGGTCGATCTGATGAAAATCGCCTACGATTTCGAATATGAATTGGACCGGTGGGCGGTCGATCCTGATGTCTACCAGGAGCTGGTAGAGATCGTGCAGGAATGGCAGCGCCGCGCCGCGTCACCGGACAAGCCCTTTCTCTACTACTCGAAGGCCTTCGACTATGTGACGGTATATGACGGCCGGACGCCGTCAGCGCCGACCCGCGAGCGGTTCGATTGGCCCGGAGCCTTCGTCATCGACGCCTGCAATGAGGCGCCCAAGTCTCTGGAGCAGTTGAAGCAGGCCATTCGAGAGCAAGGTGACGGCGATGCCCTGTCGGACAGCGCCCTGGTGGAGTCATTGGCGCACTTGACCGCCAAGCGCATCCTCTACGAGGAGCGGGGGAAATATTTCGCCCTCGCGATTCCTGAGCATCCCCACTGGTAACGTGGCCGGCAACGCCTTACATCGAGAGTTTCTCGGCGACGTTCCGCATTTGCACACCATGCACCAGTGAGGCGCCGCCTCGGATGGCGCAGGCCACATGGACGGCCTCGGTCATCTCCTCGGTATTGGATCCCTTCTCCAGGCAAGTCTGGGTGTAGGCATCGATACAGTAAGGACACTGCACGGCATGGGCGACGCCTAGGGCGATCAAGGCCTTTTCGCGCTCGGTGAGCGCACCTTCCGCAAACACGGCATTGTAGTACGCCATGAATTTGTCCCAGAGCGCCGGGTTGCCCTTGCCCATCTCCGAGAATTTGCCGAGATCTTTCGAGTGGTAATAATGCTCCATGGATTACCTCGCAGGGTCAGTAGATGGTGCGTGCAAGGGAAGCCTTGCGCGGAGACCGGCTGTCGACGCTGAGTGCGGTGGCTGTCAGGCGTTGCCCGGGGGAGGTGGTTCGGCCTTGCTCAGCACTTGAGAAAATCGATTTCCGACGATCGTCGTGACCTTTCGCATCAAATCCCCGAGTTCCTTCCACTCGTCGGCGTTGAGATCCGCCTTGATCTGCGGATGGATCGCCCATTCGGCATTCACCGACTGCCCCTTGCGCGACACGAGCACATGGAGCAACTCAACGTCCCACACATCTTGCGTTTTAGGCGGCGGAGCGGCGCCGGGTTTCGGTGGAGGCGCTTGACTGGCCATGTCGCTGTACTCCTTGGAGAGCGCTGTGGATGGGGCATGATACTCCATCGGTCGTGACGCTGTATATGGCGCGGTTGCACCGCCCATGACCGGGCGGGCGCTTCAGTTAACGAGCGTCTTGCCGGCGCAGTGCCGCCAGGAGTTGCTCGTGGATACGGCCGTTGGTAGCGACGAGTTCTCGGCCGTACAGTGAAAAGGGTTCATGAGCAAACCCGGAGACTCTCCCTCCTGCTTCCCGCACAATGACGATGCCCGCGGCCATATCCCATGGGCTCAGAGTCACTTCCCAGTACCCCTCGAATCGTCCTGCCGCGACATAACAGAGGTCGAGTGCCGCGGAACCGGTACGCCGTATCGCCTGCGCCCGGAGCGACATATGTGAAAAGTGATCGAGGTTATTGTTCGCCGTTTCGCGAATGTTGTAGGCGAAACCCGTGACCAGGAGGGACTTGTCGAGTGTATCGATGGCGGAGACAGACAGGGGTTCTGCGTCGAGGAAGGCTCCCTGCCCGACCCCGGCTGTAAAGAGTTCGCCGCGCACAGGGTCCAGCACGACGCCCAACACGCACTGGCCTCGGTATTCCAACCCGATCGACACGGAATAGAAGGGGAAGCCGTGGGCAAAGTTGGTGGTGCCGTCCAACGGGTCGACAATCCACTGATAGGGCGAAGGTGCGGTCCCGTCCTGGCCGCGCTCTTCCGCAAGAATGCGGTGGGAGGGATAGGTGTGGCGAATGGTCTGAACGATGCATTCCTCGGCCTGGCGATCGGCATCGGTGACGAGGTTGATGGCGGCTTTGTAATGGATGCGGAAGCCGGACTTCGCATAGTCGCGCAGGGTCTCCCCTGCCCGTTGGGCCGCCTGAACCGCAGTGGCCATCAGGTCCGGATAATCCGGGGGAAGCATCCTCTCTGTGGTCTGCATCTCCGTGACAGTCTCCTTGGTGCACGTGGGGAAGCTAGTTCCATCGATCTCGTTTATTCGGAGTAGCATTGTAACATATTGATAATAAAAGATGTTACAATAGCTTGTTCTTGTATGACAAGGCTTGAAAAGGCATTGATTGCACTCTTGTTCAGTATGCGGAGTATGCGATCAAATTATAATTACAGCTAGCTTGACACAATTTAAAAGATTTGCTAATAAGCAAGTATGCTTCTTTAAGGATTGCTTGTGGAAGAATTAACAGACATTTTGGTCGGCCTCGAACAGCGGATCAGTGCCTACCGCAACCGCTATCAGGAGCTCGAGAAGAAGCGGCGACGGCTCGACGACGAAATTGCGACCATCAAGAAATATCTGGAGCTGGCCGAAACTTTGTATCGAGTGGAGGCCGACAAGGCGAAGTTGGCGAGTTTGTCGAGTCAGATCATCACGGACGAGAAGGGAATCCGTCCTCTTCCTGTCACGGATGTGACGGACCAATCCCGCGAGATTTTGCTGGGCAAGAGCAAGTACGTCGGCAAAAGTGTGCCCGAAGCTGCCTATCAGATTCTGCGGGAGGCGAGCCGCCCCATGCATGCTAAAGAGTTGCTGCAACGTCTGCTCGAGGGCGGGTTGCAGATCAAGGGCAAAACACCGCTGACCTCGGTGGCGACATCATTGAAACGGGATAAGCGGTTCCAAAAGGTCGGGCCGAATACCTTTGCCGTCATGGCTCAGGAGCTGACGGCCGCAGTGTGAGTAGCAGTGGGCGAACAGGGCATGAACATTTAATGTGTGAAGGGAGGTGAGGAGTCTTGGCAACGAAGAAGGCAGCGAAGAAGCCAGCGAAGAAGACCGCTAAGAAGAAGTAAGTCCCACCAGGATTTACGCGCCGGAGGTAAGGCCACTTGCCTCCGGCGTTTTTTTGTGTCGAAAAGAGGTCGCCGGCGGCAGGAGGCGCTTTCCAGCCGGTGCGAGGATGAACCGACGCGCAGGCGTGTTTAGATTGCGAGCGACGGGGCTGGGCGAAGCAGGCCGAGCGACGGGCGAGATTCCTGCGCGACCGGGGCGGACTCTGCGGTGATCAAGACCCATTTGTCGCGTTGTGCCAGGATCTGTTCGACGAGTTTTGTGTGCATCGCATGGCCGGACCGCTCGGCCACGATGTGTCCGATGAACGGGAAGCCGAGCAGCGCCACATCCCCGATGAGGTCCAGCACCTTGTGGCGGACGAACTCATTTGGAAAGCGCAACCCGGACTGATTGACGACTCCCTCTTGGGAGAGCACGACCGTATTGTCCAGGTTTCCGCCCTTGCCGAGGCCTCGGGACCACAGGGCTTCGACCTCATGCAAAAACCCGAATGTCCGAGCGGCTGAGATTTCACGTTCGAATGCCGCAACGGAGTGCGCGTAGGTATAGGACTGAGTTTGGATCATCGGATGGTCGTAATGGATTGAGTAGGTAATCTTGGGGGTCGACGAAGGTTCGATCCGGACCCGCTTGGCTCCATCCACGACTTCGATAGGTTGTGTGATCTTCACGAAGGATTGCCGCCGACTCTGCGGAATGGCGCCGACCGTCCGAATGAGGTGCACGAACGGGCTGGCGCTCCCGTCGAGGACGGGGACTTCCCCGGCGTCGACCTCTACGTAAACGTTATCGATTTCCATGCCGGCAAGTGCGGCCAGCACATGTTCGATGGTCTTCACTTGACGACCGTTCGAGCTGATGGCCGTGCAGAGTTCGGTCGGGACTTTATTCGTCACCGAAGCGGGAAGCAGGACCTCGTCTGAGCCGGTCTTGCACACGAAGACAATGCCCGTGTTAGGGGGGGCCGGCCGCAACGTCATCGTGACCGGCTGCCCGGAATGAAGACCAACACCTGAACAAGAAATAGACGATCCGATGGTTTGCTGAAACCGCACTGGGGCCTCCTCAATATTGCGGATCCAGAGTTTAGCAATGCTTGTGCCATTTATGAATATGGATAAAATGTATTAAAAATTAATGAGTTGTGGAAACATTTCCTTTTAGGCGCATGTTGCTAAAAAAACACAATTGTATCTTTTGTGGGGATGGCAGTGGTCTAAAAAATAATTGTTTTTCAATTGGTTAATCGGCAGATGAGGCGCAAGGTTGTCGTGCCATACCCCCCAAGCGGCTTAGGTTTTTCGGCGCCGATCCAGCTTCCACCGGGTAATGCCCAAATGCTTTGCGGCGAGGGTCTTGTTGCCCTCACAACGCTTTAACACTTCGGTGATGATGCGGTCCTCCAGATCGGTGAGTGTCTGTTCGCCGACCCGAAAGTCGATCCGCACGGTCTCCGAATCCGCCCGTCCCGTGACCGACGACGGTGTGTCCTGGTGTTTGCCGGTCGAGACCGGGTGGTCTTGAATGTCGGGCGGGAAATGGGTGGCCTCCAAGGTTGTGTCCGAACTGAAGAGGACGGCCCGTTCGATCACGTTGCTCAATTCCCGGACGTTTCCGGGAAAGGGATAGCGGCGAAGCAACGACTGCGCGCTTGGTCCAAGGGCGCGCACCGGTTTATTCAGCTCCACCGCCGACCGCAACAAGAACTGTTCTGCCAACGGAATGATATCGTCGCCTCGACTCCGTAGCGGCGGAACGGTGACCGTCACCACGTTCAGCCGAAAATAGAGGTCTTCCCGAAAGTCTCCCTGCGCCACGGCGGCTTTGAGATCCCGGTTCGTCGCCGCCATGAATCGGACGTCGACGGGAATCGACGTCGAGCCACCGACCCGGCGGAGCGTCCGCTCTTCGAGCACGCGCAGCAATTTGGCTTGCAGCGGGAGCGGTAAATCGGCGATCTCGTCGAACAGCACCGTGCCCCCATCGGCCATCTCAATCAGGCCGCATTTGCGACCGGCGGCTCCGGTGAACGATCCCTTCTCGTGCCCGAATAACTCGCTTTCGAAGAGGTCGCGAGGAATGGAAGGGCAGTCGACCTCCAGACAAGGCTTGTCCGTTCGCGGGCTGTTGAAATGGATCACGCGCCCCATGTACTGCTTGCCCGTTCCGGTTTCGCCTTGGAGCAGGACGGTGACACGATCGTTCTTGGCCAATTCGCGTATTTGGGCGAGGAACGCCTGGGTCACAGGGCTGTGGGCGATGACACGATCCATCGCATAGCGGGCTGCGTCTCGGCCGCTCTGCAAGCGAACCTGTCGCTGTAACGTCAGGTACGTCGTCACCCGTCGGAGCGCGTGGAGCAGGTCTTCCATGTCGATCGTCTTGGCGACGAAGTCGAACGCGCCGAGCCGCATGGCCTCCACCGCATCCTTGACGGTTCCTCTCGCGGTCAGGACCAGGGCTGGAAGCGAAGGATACGATTGTTTGGCACGTGCCAACACGTCGAGGCCGGAGAGGTTGGGCATCACGAGATCCAGCACGAGAATATCGGGCTCGAAGGAGTGCAGGATGGCCAAGGCTTCCTCACCTGAGGCGGCTGTTTTGACGACGTAGCCGTGGTCGCTTAAGCGCAGGACGAAGGCCTCGCGGACCGATTCTTCATCTTCGACCAACAGTAATTGCCATGCCATGTTAGGCCTCGTGATGCAACGGAAGCCAAATGTCGACCACCGCGCCGCCGCTGGGCGGACTGTTGATGGCCAACTGGCCCCCATGCCGCTCGACGATGTCCTGCGTAATGGTCAGGCCGAGGCCGACCCCCTTGGCCTTGCCGCTCGTGAAAAAGGGCTCGTAAATGCGCTTCAGGTCGTCCGGTGGGATGCCCTTGCCGGAATCCGCAAAGGACAGCAGCAGGCCGGGGCGTTGCCTGTTGTCGAGCCGCACCCCGACCATGAGTTGTCCGCCGTTCGGCATGGCGTCGATGGCGTTCAGCATGATGTTGAGACAGACCTGATGGATGTGGGCAAGCGATAGCTCCACGGTCGGCAGGTCGGGCGCGACGATCTTCTGTACGACGATCCCGTGTTTGACCAGATTCGGTCTCAAGAGGGTCAACGCATCGTCTAGCAAAGAGGTGAGGTCGCAAGGGCGCATATCAAAAGGGCGAGGCCGTAATTGTCCTAGGTGGGACTCCAGGAGTTCGTCGATCCGCGCCGCTTCTCTCGCGATCAGTCTGCATCGGTCTCGCGCAGACTGGGGCAGCGTGTCCTGAGCGGCGAGGTGCGTGGCCAGGCTGCCCAATCCGATCAAGGGATTGCGGATCTCGTGGAGGATCCCACCCGCCAGTTGTCCGACCAGTTTCACCTGCTCGGTATGTCGGAGCGCCTCCAGCATCTGTTCGCGCTCGCTCAGGTCCGTCAGGATGGCCATGTAATACTGGGTGGTGCCGTCACGATCGTTCACGGGGCTGACGCTTTCCCAGACGAGAAACTCCGATCCATCTTTGCGGCGATTGATGAACCGGTCGACGAATGGACGGCCGGAGCGGATAGCCTGCCAGAGGCGATTGTAGAAGTCCGGCGCATGTTTGCCGGATTTGAGGATGGCCGGTCGTTGCCCCAGCGTCTCCTCGCGCGTCCACCCCGTCATGCGCTCCAGGGCCGGGTTCCATTCGAGGATCCGCCCTTCGGTGTCGGTCAGCATAATGCCGTCTCGTGCAGACATGAATAGCCGGTGATAGAGGTCCATCTGCGTATCCGCGCGCCGCCGCCGCTCCAGTACGGTCGCGACCGTGTTCGCGACGGAGCAGAGAAACTCCAATTCCGAGTCGGAGAAGTCCCGGACCTGTCGCGTGTGGGCGGTCATGACGCCGTACACCCGGTCTTCAATCAGCATCGGCACGCACATCCCCGCGATAGCTCCATGTTCTGTCAGGAGTTTCGAGGGAGTGAAGCGGGTTTCTTTGCGCAGGTCGCGCACGACGACCGGGAGGCGCTTGCCGATGGCGTAACCAGCCTGCGAATGGGTCCCGCCTTCGATGGTGAGTTTCCCGATCAGCTCCTCCTTGAGGCCGACCCCGGCCATGACGGCCAAGTGGTCATCGGGCTCGCGCGGGATGAGCAATTTGCACAGTTCAACGCGGAGCGCCTCCGCGGTCAATCGGACGGCCTGGTTCATCAGCTCCTGCGCCGGGGCATCACTCACCGCCAGCGCGCCGATGCGGGCGAGCACCGATTGAAACCGCACCGCCTGCGACTCCTCCTGGACCGGCAGGGCTTGTCCGGTGACGTCCCGCAATGCCAGCAAGACGCCGGTCTCGCCGTGATAGGGCACGAGCGTGTAGCGGCATTCATACTGCAATGGACGGCCCTGCGTATCCGTGAACCGATACTCCCTGGAGCCTTGTGCTCCAAGGGGTTCCTGGTTCCAGGCGCGAGCCTCCGCAAACAGCCGGCCTCGAAGGGGTCGGTGGTCTGGGGCTACCACTTCTCCGTGGGCGGCCTCGGGAACGCTGACGGCTCTGAGGAGGTCCGTGAAGCGGTGGCTCTCAAAGATCAGGATACCCTGGGAGATAAGACAGAGGCCGTCCTCAATGCAGGTGCTGACCCAGGCCAAGACCTCTGCCGCGGCCGCTTCCTGCAGGACGGGGGGCGAGGCGCTATGGCGTGGACGTTTGGGTGAAGACATGGAGATGAGGTCCGGATTCGGGCCGAGCCGAGGCCTCGTGGCCGGACAAGGCAGTGCCGGTAGTGGTCCAAGGCGCAATCAATCCCGCAGGCTTCCGGTATCCGGCGCCGGCCACACCCTTGCCGTTACTTGGCGAGGAAGTGTTCCCGCCGACTGACGGCCACATCGCTCACGAACATGGCGCCGGAGTGCTTGCTGAAGAGCGGTCCCAGTGCGGCCAGGATCGGTTCCACCTTGTCTTCCGGGACGACCGTGAAGACGATCACCTGGCTGCTGGTGTCATTGAACAGCAGGTGGCCTTCATGGAATCCGTGGTGGCCCTTTCCGGACACGTTGTTGATGATCGTGTAGCCGGTGGCTCCCACCCGATCCAGCACCTCCGTGACAAACTTCAGTTGATCGCCCTGCACGACGATCTTAATTTCCTTCATGGGATGCAGTGTGAACCCGAGCATCGTTCGTGTCTCCTCCTCTCCATTCGCCGGAAGGGTCGTAGTGATAAAAGCGGTTGTCCTGCGGGTCCAACGCCACGAGCGTGACCCATCGCAAACGGAATAATTGTTCCAACAGCGGGTGCCGATCCACGATTGCGCGGATGCGCGCCGGGGGAGCTTCGATGATCGCCAACAACCGCATGGGCTCGTGGTATGGCTCTCCACCGTTCAGGACGGTTTGGGCGGGAAGCCCGATCCGGAGATCGCTCCACACACCCGTCATCACCCCGATCCGGCCGACGACGTTGTGATAGACCTTGCTGCTGCTGCCGTACACCTCGTTGTCGACGGTGGAAAAGTAATGCTCCATGTTGATCCACTGGGCGACCACCAGCGGAGCGGTCATGATGGCCTCGAGCAGTTTGCCGGAGGCGTCCTGCCGGTGGTCGTACGAATGGAGGAAGGCGCGGCCCCGTAAGTCCACCGGCTGCGTCAAGGCGCGTCGTCCGATGATCATCGCGCTGTTCCGCGACAGGCCCCATTCCGGACGGACCTCGGACCAATCCTCGCTTCTTCGCTGAGCTAAAAGCCGAGACCGGCGGCTGTCCGACGGTGCAGCCACCTGACCGAGGGCGCGGTTCCGCTCCAGCGACGCCTGCGTGCCGGCTTCGTCCAGGTCTGTGAGCAAGCGTTGGAGATCCTTCCGGTGCGTGGCGGGCACATCTTCCAAGTCGACGATGCGAACGCGGTCGGTGGTGGTGTCATGTTGCGCGGCCAGAAAATGGGTATCTCCGGGAATGGTAATGCCACGGGCGAGCAATTGGGCCCGCACGGCCGGATGGTTCGCCATGGCGGCGATGGCTCGCGCGTTGGGCAGGCCTTGATTGCCGCCGCAGGCGCCGCAATCGAGCGCCGACTCGTAGGGATTGTTCTGCGACGTACTGCCATGGGCGCAGAAAATCACCATCCGCGAAAAATTCGACGTGAGTCCCATCAGGCGGAGAGCGGCTTCCACGAAGTACGTTTGCTCGGAGACGGAGAATCCCGTTTGGGTAATGCGGTCGAGACGCTCCGAGACCCCGCGCGGGCTGATCCGTTGGTGTTCGCGCAGGTCGCGGTAGAGCGCTTGCTCGTTCTCCGTCGTGAGCGAGAGCAGGGCGGCCACTTCGCTTCCGGTCGGGTCTGCCTGGCCTAAGGCGTTCCTGCGGATTGACTCCAGCAATGTCGGAGAGAGCGTCGGTCCGCTGAGGCCGAAGCGCGCCCGGAGGATTTCCCGAATCTGGCCCCGCTGCTCGGCCGCCACCATTTCCTCCGCCTCTTCCCGGGAAAGTTTGTCGACCGTCAGGGTGGTGGCCATAGCCGGCGTCAACATCTCGCGGAGCCATCGACCGATCGCATGGTACCAGCGGGGGAGCAGTGTCTTTCCGAAAAAGGGCAGGCTGAAAAACCAGCCGAGCGCCTCCACCATGACATAGGGTGTGACCACGTTTTCCTTCAGGTCATGGAGCAGCGTGTGCGCGGCTTCCGCGAGTTGCGCGGCGGTCTTGTGCCGTTCGGCGAGCACACCGTGGTAACTGCGGGGCAGCTCGCGAACGTGGTTCTTCGGTTTCAGCAGCACCGGACAATGGGTGACCGTATGGTGCGCGTTGAACGGCTGGTAGTACAGGGGGACGCCGAAAAATCCGGCGAGGCCCAAGGTTTCATACCCGCCGCGGTCTTCCAGGTGGCGGCGAAACACTTCCGACCGGACGTCGATGCAGAACACCACTTGGGCCAGCGGGCGAGATCCGCTGTCCCCCTCACCCAACGAGGGAGTGGAGGGAGGCTGCTGGGCGGCGGTTTGCAGCTCGCTGAGCAACTGATGGCGATGACTGCCCTCGAAGGCTTCGAGCCAGACGGCTCCATGGTGTGACGGAGGAAAGTCCTCCAGCCATTGGAGGATGGTGCGGGCATCCGACGGCGCGGTAGTCACAACCGACTCAAGAGGGACCGACAGGGCTTGCGCCAAGCGCAGCAGCCGGTCGGCGCCGCGCCGGATGGCCCGGGCCTGGTGCTCGTTCAAGACCGCTTCATACTGTCGGCGTCCCGCCTCTTCCCACTGCGTGTGATCGTGCCGTCGATCGGACGCGGCTAGATTCTTCCCGATGGCGGCGGCGTCGGAAGACAGCCGGCCGGCGATCCATTCCCGCCTGAACCAATAGGCATGCGGGTGGTGGTCTATATAGGCCGCGATGTCCCCGGTGTTTCCGGCGAGGCCCAGTTGGGAGCGGCAGGCCTGGTCGACGAGTTCCCGTTCGTAAAACAGGCGGACCGCCAGGTACTTGACCAAGTCGATGGGGAACTGTTCCTGCCAAGGATGGTCGCTTTGGTGTGCTCGCCATTTGATGTAGCCGCTCCAGCCCGGCATGGCGCTCAGGTGCCGTGCGAGGTATTCCTCCCAGGCCGATTTGGGGATGCCGAGCTGCATGAGGCTTTGGAGTAAGGCCTCTTCCGGCCGGTGGGGAAGCGCCTGGATCTTGGCGGGCGCCTCCGAGATGCCGAGAAGGCGCAGCGTGAGGTCGTGACGCGCCAGCGTCTTCCAGGCGCGGTAAAAGGTTTGCTCGCGTTCGGGCATAGACCAGCTGACCTCGCCTTCATCCAGGAAGGCGCTGGCCCATTTCACCAGCTCGCGATTCAGGGTCTCGACGATGGAAGTCCCCAGGGTGCGGTCACACCAGGCGCCCAGGGTTTCCCGACGCGGCAAGTCGGACGAGGGCCAGGGGGCCAGTGCGGGAGGGGTACCGACGACCTGGTTGCCCAAGGCGGAGGCCAGCCAGGCCTCAATGCGCGAGGGGGCTTCGGGATCACCATCCGGCGTGTGGCTCGGCTTGCTGGTTGTTGGGTCCGAGATGCCATGGATCAAGGAGGCAGCGAGGACATCTTGATGCGAGACTTCTAGCGAACCGAAGGTCACTCGCTTGTCGCCTGCCATCGGATGGAGCGCCGTTCGCACATCCTCTTCCCGGATTCGGCCTTGTCGAAAGTAGCGGCGGTAGGTGTCGTTGCTCAAGTACCCGCACGCGCCGAAGAGTTCCGTCCCTCGGGCCACCGCCTGTTCGAACGACAGGGTCTCCAACCCATGCAGGGGGTTATGGTGAATGAAGGTTCGCATGGGCCAAAACTGCGCAATGGCCTCGCCGGCCAACTCCACGTATGAGCGGAGTTCCATGCGTTGGGCATCGGTAAAGGCCTGTGGCGGGCGAGTCGTCATACGTCCCGTCAGCTGGTCTTGCGGTGCTGGCCGCCGCGGAGGGCCCTCAGCCCGTCTTCCACGTAGAGCCCGTTGAGAAACGCCACGTAAGCGGCCGCTTGGAGAGTACGCAGCCATTCGGGCACGAGGATTCTGACACCATGCGCCTTCCCGTAGAGGATCATCCAGACTCCGATAACCATGCAGGCCGAGAGGGCCATGAACGTATCGAACAGGCCTTGGTTCCATCCGGCGACCTGGAAGTAGGCGGCCGCTTGCCCTGGGGTCGGATAGAGGAAGTGGGTAAAGGTTTCTCCCGCCCACAAATAGGTGAGGCCGATGAAGGCCAGCGTCGCGAGCATCGTAGCGGAGACTTTCCATGACGCCACGCTATGGAGTCGATAGAGGCTGAAGATGGCTTGGGCGGAGGTGACCCAGGCGAAGAACAGGAAGATCACGGTCCCCTGCGCCTCGAACAGCGGAATGTTCACGAGCCCATGTGCCATCAGGAGGATCATCAGCGGCAGCATGAGGGTCATGACCAAGCCAGTGGCCCAGGTGATGAAGGAGAACTGCGCCGGCGCTCCCACCGTGCGGTGATCGGGGAGCTTGAGGTCGGTGCGCGAAGCGTGAATGTTCGCGCCGGAATTGAGAAACAGGGTGGCCTTGAAGAGTCCATGGGCACAGAGGTGGAATACCGCGAGCGCAAACGCACCCAGACCGCATTCCATCACCATGTAGCCCATCTGTCCCATAGTCGAATAGACCAGAGTGCGCTTGATGCTGGATTGGGTCAGCATCGTGGTCGCGCCGATCAAGGCCGTCAGGGCGCCGATGAGGAACATGAGATGCAGCGTCGTCGGCGCGAGGCCGTACAGCGGCGCCAGTCGATTGACCAAGAATCCGCCCGCATTCACGATTCCGGCATGCAGCAGCGCCGAGACCGGAGTGGGTGCCTCGATCGTACCCGGCAACCAGATGTGAAAGGGAAACTGGGCGGATTTCGTCATCACGGAAACCAGTAGCAGCAGGGTAGCGAACGTCGGGACCTCCAGGCCCATGAAGCCGACCGGCTGTGACGCGCCCTCTGCGAGCCGATCGAACAGGGTACGCAGGTCCAATGTGCCGTACACGTGGTAGAGGAGCCCCATGGCCAGGAGGAAGGCCGCATCCCCGATGCTGTGGATGGTGACGGTGCTTCGGCAAGCCCGCTGGGCAGGAAGACTATCCTGATTGAAGGCCAAGAGTGTCCCGAGCAGCCAGGTCACGAGGTGCCAGCAGGCGAACAACCACAAGAGGTTGCCGCTCGTCACCAAACTCAGCAACACGAAGGTCAGCAGGCCCAGGCGGGCGAAGAAGCGCGTATAGCCCGCATCGCCCACCATGTATCGGTTCGAGTAGAGGTGGATGACGAGGCTGACCAGGCTGATCAGCACCATCATGATGCCGGCCAATCGATCCACCAGGAGGGTCAGGTCGAAGGCGCCGGCACCTAGGGTCAACAGGGTCAGGACTATCGGCTCGCCGTAGACGACGAGCCACAGGGTCGCGATCGCGCCGACAGCCGAGCAGGCCAACGCGGCAATCCCGATGCGGGCGCATCGTTCTCCCAGATCCGCTTGGAAGGTTCGGATCAGCAACGCGCTCAGCAGCGGCGCCAGAATCGTAAGAAGGGGGAAGAGCACGTCCATGGTTCAGTCGTTGAGCAAAAAGGAGGCCACGTACCGGGGAGCAACAAAACCCTCTGATTTGAAGAATTGATGTGAGCAGCGGTCGAACTGCTCACGCCGAGCGGGCTGATACCAACCACCTCACAGTGCGCATGCGCACTGGCGTGTGCCCGCGCACGCAATCCCGACGCGGATTACGGCCTGGGTTCCAGCTCGATCAATCCCTTTCGAATGGCCAAGATGGCCGCCTGGGTCCGGTCATACACCTGAAGCTTATGGAAGATGTTACGCACATGGTTCTTCACGGTCTTCTCGCTCAAGTCCAAGCTGTTGGCGATTTCCTTGTTGGTTTTTCCATCGGCGACCAACCGGAGCACCGTGATTTCCCGTTCGGTCAGATCATGTTCGACCCAGGCGGGCTTTTTCCCCTTCTTTTGCGCCATGAGGGAGAACTCCGCGAGGATCTTGCTCGCTACGGAGGGATGGATGAGGGATTCGCCGCGGTAAATGGCCCGGATGGCCGCCACGATTTGGGATGACTCGGAATCCTTGAGGAGATAACCCGTGGCCCCGGCCCGTACCAGATCGAAGATGTACTGCTGCTCTTCGTACATGGTAAGGGCCACGATGCCGATGTGCGGAAATTCACGCTTGATCTGCCTGGTCGCTTCGACGCCGCCCATGCGGGGCATACTCACGTCCATTAGCACGACGTCGGGCAGCAACGTCCTGGTTTTTTCCACCGCTTCCACGCCGTCTTGCGCTTCTCCGACGACGTTGATGTCCTCCTTGGTCTTGAGGATGGCGGCCAGACCTTCGCGAACGACGCGATGATCATCGGCGATCAGGACCTTAATTTTTTCCATTGCGAATGGTCTCCTTGTCGGCTAGCGGCACACGCAAGACGATCTTTGTGCCGCGTCCCTTCTTCGAGTCGATGGTTGCCTCTCCGCCCACGAGCCGCGCCCGTTCCAGAATGCCGCGAATGCCGAAGTGGTCCCATTTTTCGGGATCGCGGAGGACCGTGTCCATGTCGAATCCGATCCCATCGTCGATAATGGTGACTTGCAGCAGGTTCTCGCGAATGTCGAGCTGCACGGACACCCGGTCCGCTTTGGCGTGTTTCTGGACGTTGCTGAGCGCCTCCTGCACGATCCGGAAGAGGAAGATTTTCGTGCGCGGGAACAGGACCGTTTCGTCTCCGGTGACGGAAAACGCGGTTTTGATGTGGTATTGCGTTTCGTAGGACTTGAGATAGTTGGTGAGGGCGGGGATCAACTCCATCTTGTCGTAATGGAGCGGGCGCAGATTGAAGATCACCTGTCGTGCCTCCTGAATCGCCATCTTCAGCTGAGCTTTCGACTCGCGCAGGGTCGCGAGGCTGGCCTTGGGATTCTTCCGGATCAGCTCCTGCGACAGTTCCAACTTGAAGTTGACGCCGGCGAGGCTTTGCACCAGACCGTCGTGGATTTCGCAGGCGATGCGGGTACGTTCTTCCGTCACCGCGGCGCCGGTTTCTTTGACGTAGAGGCGGTAGAGCGACTGGTATTTGTTCAGGGTCTTCTCGATTTCCGCGGTGGCTCGAATGCGGGCCTCGATCAACTGCCACATGAACTTGGCGCTGGCGCCGCCGATGACGGCCACGCCCATACGGCGGATGTCTTGGAGAAATTCGCCGACTTCCGGATTGCCGGAGACGTCGATGACCAAGTCGACCGGTCCCATTTTCAGCAGTTGACGGTAGCTCCGCGTGACGCGGATGTTCAGGCGTCTGGCCAGGCCGATGCCCGGAGCTTGGGGGCTGATGTCCGCGACGCCCACGATCCGGACCAGCGGATCGTTGGCGAAAATCTCCATCAAGGCGGTGCCGCCGCGGCCGGCGCCGATGATGGCCACATGGGTGGCACCCGAGGCCCGGCGGCGTCGCAGCGTTTTTCGTCGTTCGCGTAAAGTCTTGGTCGTGGCCATGGGTTCGCTGATGCCGGGGCTGCGAGGGCCGTCCCGGCGGTGGAAGGGGCAGCCCTTAACGCTCTCGGCGCTGCTGGGCCAGGGCTTTGATTTCGTCCATGAACTGGTCGATGTCTTTGAAATCCCGATACACGGAGGCGAACCGCACGTAGGCCACCTGATCGAGTTGCGACAGCTCCTTCATGACCTCTTCGCCGATGGAGGTGCTGACGATTTCCGTTTCCCCCATCTCTTGGATCCGCTTTTCGATGCGATCGGTGACCGCCTCGATGGTGGCCGTACTGATCGGGCGTTTTTCGCAGGCCTTCTTGAGGCCGGAGACGATCTTGCCGCGGTCGAAGGGTTCCCGGCGTCCGTCCTTCTTCACCACGACCGGCATGGTTTCTTCGACCCGCTCGTAGGTCGTGTACCGGCGTTTACACGACAGGCACTCGCGCCGCCGTCGAATGACCTCGCCTTCCTTGGCCATCCGTGAATCGACGACTTTGTCTTCGACATCGTCGCAGAAGGGACACTTCACCGGCGCACGTCCTGCCTATGAGGGAGACGCATCGTAGGCATGAAAGATGGGGAAGCGGTTGCACAGCGCCTTCGCTTGCGCCCGTACGTCAGCCTGCACCTGCTGGTCTTGCGGATATTGCAAGACGCGGTCGATGAGGGCCACGATCTCCCGCATGTCGGCCTCCCGCATGCCGCGGGTGGAAACGATAGGGCTGCCGATGCGGATGCCGCTCGCGACCGCCGGCGGTTTTTCGTCGTAGGGGACGGCGTTTTTGTTGACGATGATGCCGGCGGCATCCAACGCGGCGTCGGCCTCCTTGCCGGTCAGACCCTTATTGGTCAGGTTCACGAGCATCAGATGCGTATCGGTGCCCCCGGACACGATCTTGTATCCTCGATCGATCAGGCCTTGGGCCAGGGTGCGCGCGTTGGCCAGCACCTGCTGCTGGTAACGCTTGAAGGCGGGAGACAGCGCTTCCTTGAAGGCGACGGCCTTGGCGGCGATCACGTGCATCAGCGGTCCGCCCTGCAGGCCGGGGAAAATGATCTTGTCGACGGCCTTGGCATGTTCGGCCTTACACATCGTCACGCCGCCCCGCGGTCCCCGGAGGGTCTTGTGGGTCGTGGTGGTGACGAAATCGGCATAGGGCACCGGGTTGGGGTGCAGCCCTGCCGCGATGAGCCCTGCGATATGCGCAATGTCGACCAGTAGGTAGGCGCCGACCGATTTGGCGATTTCCTGGAATTTGGGAAAGTCGAGCGTGCGGGCATAGGCGCTGGCCCCGACCACCAGCATGCGCGGTCGACATTCCTCGGCGATCTTTTGCACCGCGGCATAGTCGATGGTTTCGGTTTGGCGATCCACGCCGTAGGAGAACGCGCGGAAGATGGTCCCGGAGAAATTCACCTTGCTGCCGTGGGTCAGGTGTCCGCCCTGCGCCAGGTCCAAGCCCAGGATCGTGTCGCCGGGCTTGAGCACGGCGAGGTACGCGGCCATGTTGGCTTGAGAGCCGGAGTGTGGCTGCACATTGACGTGTTCGGCGCCGAAGATCTGCTTGGCCCGCTCGATGGCCAAGGTTTCGACGGTATCGACGTGTTGGCAGCCGCCGTAATAGCGTTTGCCGGGATAGCCCTCGGCATACTTGTTGGTCATCAAGCTGCCTTGGGCGGCCAACACGGCCGGGCTCGCGAAATTCTCGGAAGCAATCAACAGGAGTTTGTCCCGCTGACGCTCCTCCTCGGCCGTGATGGCCGCATAGGTCTCAGGGTCGGTTGCTTTCAGCGCGTCCAACGAACCGATCAGATCCTGCATGGGTCCTCCGAGCACGGCGGACGAGGCCGAACGCCGCGCATGATTTGGCACAAGGGCTTAGGCCGTCGCGGCCGCTTCCGGCTCTTCCTGTTGCTTCACCACGTGCACCGCGATGCTGGCGGTGACCTCGCGCGGGAGCTTGATGGGGATCGTGAAGGTCCCCAGTTCCTTGATGGGCTGGGCGAGCTGAATCTTGCGACGGTCGACGGTGTGGCCCTGTGCGGCTAAGGCTTCCGCGATGTCCTTGGCGGTGACGGAGCCGAACAGCTTGTCGTCTTTTCCGACCTGGACCGAGATCGTGAGCGAGACGGCGCTGATCTTCTTGCCATGGGCCTCGATTTCCAGCTTTTCCTTCTTGGCCTTTTCGGCGGCGGCCCGCTTGGCATGTTCGAATTCCTTGATGTTGCGGCTGTTGGCTTCCACCGCCTTGCGGCGAGGCAAGAGGTAGTTTCGGGCGAAGCCGTCGGAGACATCCAGGAGGTCGCCGAGGTCGCCTACGCCTTCGAGGGTTTCTTGGAGAATCACCTTCATACTGCAACTCCTTCTGTTGGAAAGGGAAAAAGCATACTGAGGGGCTGTGCAAAAGTCAATTGACTCGCCGCACTGCCGCCCCAGTGGACAGGCTCTTTCCCGAGTCATTAAGATACGGCGCCGAACCACCCGGGACCTGCCGCATGACGACGATTCCTGAGACCTTGCCTGATTTGTTGGAGCAGCTGGCCCTTCAATTGGAGCGGGAAGCCGCTGCCTCCGCGACATCCGAACCGGATCAGACGGTGGTCGTGACCGGTGGTCGCCGGATCCAGACGGTCGGCACGCTCCATCTCTACGAGTTTGTCCTGCCCCCTAATCTGTCTGTGGGGCTGGATGTTCCGGTGACCGTGTTGTTGGGTGAGGAGGATGAACCGACGGAGGGGCTCATCCTTGCCCAGGAAGGAGAGCGCCTGGTGGTGCAAACCTTCGACGCGGTCGGTGACGTCGTCCCCAGAGCCACCCTGCTGCCCGATGCGGCGGGATTTGCGCAGACGGCCGCCCATCGCTTGCATGAGATGAGCAAGGCCGGCGGCTCCTATACGTTGGGGCCCGCGGAACGTCTATTGCCGCTGTTGGCGGCCGGTCAGGTGGGGGATCGGGCTGCACTGGAAGGCTTGACCGCCACCTCGGTCCTGATGCCCTTGTGGCATGGCGATGTGGCTGCTCGGCAGCAGAAGGTGGCCTCCCTCGTCATTGAGTTGATCCGGGCCAACAAGCGCCTGCTTTTGGTCACGCCGGATCACCACGATGCCGACCGCATCACCCTCCAGATCGCGCGGGTCATGAAGGCGGCCGGGCTGACCTTTAAGAGCTGGGTCAGCCGGTACGAGCTTGCCATCAGCCAGGACAGCGGCGGCATTCCCCTTTCCGACCTCGGCTTCGAAGCCCAAATGCACCAGTTTTATGCCAAGGCTCGATCCGAAAAGGCGGCGCTACGCAAAAAGTACGAGCGGTTTCGCGAACTGACTCCGCTGCTCGCCTATAAGGCGCAGAAGCAAAAGGATCTGGATGAAGTCCGGCTGTTGGAATGGCGCTTGATGACGCATCTGAGCGAGCTGCAGGCCAAGATCACGGAAATCGATCAGACGCTGGCCGCGTACGAGCAACTGCCGATCTGGAAGCGCCTCTCGATGCAGGCCGTGGGGAAGAATGTCGAATCCTTGCGGGAGTATAAGGCCATCTATGACCGGCAGAGCGCGGGCTTGCGCCAGGAAATCGACATTGCCAAGGCGCGCATCGCCGAGTTGATTCCGGAGGCGACGGTGCCCAAGGACCTGAAGCCGGAATTCGCCGAACTCAAAGAGGACGTGTTGAAGTTGGGCGGCACCAAGAAGATTCGAGAGCTGTTGGCGGCGCAGGAGAACACCAATCGACAAGCCTTCGTGCAGAACCGGCGAGTGATTGTGACCACCGCCTCACGGGTGGCGGTAGATCCCCTCTTTCGCCGCGTGCGCTTCGACGTCCTGATTGCGGACGACGCTTTCAGGATCGGCAGTCCCTACCTGTTGGCCGCGGCCGGCTTGGTGCGAGAACGAATCGTCCTAACCGGCGACCTCGCCGAGTTGAGCGAGAAGGGGCGGTGGAACATCAGCGGTCGGCTCCGCCCCTAGATTTTCCTCCCGCTCACCTTGACGGGTTCCGACCGATCAGCGATAATTCGCCTCCATTCCTCTGGCCGAAGTGGCGGAATTGGCATACGCGCATGGCTCAGGACCATGTGGGCGAAAGCCTGTCCGGGTTCAAGTCCCGGCTTCGGCACCATACCCCCTAGACTGTAAACTTGTCAGTGGTTTAGACCGTTCAAGCTGTTCGATTGCAAACAATCCGCTAACCGTGCAGCAATCGCCCCAACTTTGCCGCTGCTTCCTGCTGCATGGAGGGGAGGGCATGCGCGTACACGTTCAATGTAATCTCGATCCGCTTGTGTCCTAGTCGTTCTGATACCACCTTCACCGGAACCCCTTCCTTGAGTGCCAAGGTCGCGCACGTGTGGCGAAGCCCGTGAAAGGTGATCGGCTTCACGCCGGCCGCTTTAATAAGCCTGGCAAACTCGCGTTGCCCGATATTATTCAAGGTGAGGGGTTGCCCGAAGTCGCGCGAAAAAACTAGGCCATGGTCTCTATAGGACGTTCCAAGAAGCAGTTTTTGAGCGGCCTGCGCAGCTTTCTGCTTCCTTAAGACCTCGATTGTCTTTTCGTCTAGCTGAACGGTCCGGGATTTCCCGTTCTTCGGTGGGCCAAATAATGGCTCTTCCCGGACCTTCACCAGCTGGCGCACGATCGAGATAGACCGTCGTTCAATATCAACCTCCGACCATTTGAGCCCGCAGAGCTCTGCTTTTCTGGCTCCGCTATCAAGGGCCACAGAGTACAAGGCGGCCGCATGCGTGCTATGCGCCTTAGCCGTATCGAGGAACTTTCTCGCCTCTTCAGGCTCCCAGCAGTTCTGAAGGATGTTTTCGTGTCCATCCCTGCGCCGAGGCTTGCCTATCACCAGCGATGCCGCGTTTCGGGGTATCAGATCCTGCATGGTGGCCGCTTTCAAGGCACTATGCAGAATCGTGTGATGCTGTTGCAGAGTGGCCGGCGCCACCTTCTCCGACTGGTAATACGCTTGGAGATGGCTCGCCCTGAGATCACAGAGCCGATATTGACCCAAAACGGGCTTCAGGTGACGCTCTATGACGGATCGATAGGTTTCATAGGTCCTGAGCCGTTTGTGCGGCTGGATGGCCGATTTCAGCCATTCCTCCAGCCATTCACCGAGGGTCATGCGTGAAGGGCTGATCACTTGGCCCCGGCTTAGGTTGTGTAACATGTTAGTCAGTTCGGCCTGAGCCTCTTTCTTGGTCCCTCTAACCGTCTTCCACTTCTGGATGCGTTTCAATTTTCCCGTGGCCGGGTCCACTTTCCGGCCGACGTCTAGGACGATGGTCCAACTGCCTTCCGATCGTTGAAAGATGTGGCCGCGCATAGGTACCTCTTGAAAGGAACTTGTGAGATTTATTTTTCGTTTTCTGCTTCGAATTTCGCCTGCAAAGTTGCCAAGCTGGCAAAGCAGGCGCCGAGATCATTGGCGGCGGCATGAATGGGGATACCTGCATTCTGAAATTGTTCGAATGTAATGTAACTGGCATCCTTCGTCGTGAATTCTCGACAGGACTTCGCCAATCGCTCAGCCGCTTCTGCGACATGGCTTGTCGCTGTCATGATTTCATTCATTCTGTCTGGATTCATCCGGAAGTCTTTGCTTGGCATAATTGTCCTTTCTTGTGGTTATTTCACGAGCCGGAGGCCGTTATCCTTTTGTGGGTCTTTTTCTTCACTGGTTCGAGGCATTCCGGTGTATGAGACTTTGACTCGGTTATGCGCGTTAAGCTCCAAAGCTGTCGCATGAAGCATGGACAACCGAAACGCTATGTCAGCAGACGAGCTGATGCCTTCTGAGGGGAATTCGATGTGCAGGAAACGACCAGGCTTCTTCTTCGCCATGAATCACCGTCCCTTCTTAGATCTGCTCTTCTGGTAACGGGTGTATTCCACTCGTGCTAAGTAGGCTTCCGGGTAGTGCCGGCGTGCTTGCCTAAGTTCTTTTTGTGCGTCCCTGAGGCTGCTCGACTGATAGCCGCACGGGTCGAATGGATAGCCTGGCACATCACGAACAACCTCATAATTCACATGTGGTTTCGCCATGAGTCACCGCCCTTTCAAATATTAGTCGTCCGAGTTTCAGCAATCGTTTTCTCTAGTCGTTTGATTTGATCATTGGCATCGCCGAGAAGACTCACCATCTGCTCGACCTCATTCCTGAATCGATCCATGTTTGTGCTGATAAGGTTCATGGCACTCACAAAATCGCGTTCGTTGATACTTCTGTCGGTGCCATCTCCGAGATAAGCAACCATCCGGCATAAACTGGCTAACCCATTCACCTCGTCTGACAGGTCGCAAGCTCTCCCTTCAGCTCTTCCTAATGCTGTCTCTTGGCCTACATCGTCCATGTTCTTCACCTGCCTTTCTGGCTCTTCTGAGCCTGGTTGAAATGTTGGGTTAATAGGTGCCGGATCAGGCCGGCTGCCGTGATTCCCTCTGCGCGCAAAGCATCAAGTTTCGCCTTGAGCAATGAAGGGATCTGGATGTTAAGACGTGTCATTTTCATAATGGTCTCCTGTGCAGATGTGATAGTGTTACCACGTTACACTGAATGGTGTCAAATCATGTCACTTGACTCATGCGACATGCTTCAGTATCGTCCGCTCCCATGCCAGGCGAAGAAGAAGCAGAAAAAACAAAACAACAGATAGGAGCGAGGGTTGATCACGAGCTTTTGACGGAAGTCAGAATCTTGGGGCTTCGACAGCGCCGAAGGTTCAACGAGCTCATAGAGGAAGCCTTGAAGGATCTTTTGAAGAAGTACGCGACCTCTAAAAAAAAGGCGTAATTGTCTAACGTGTGTGACAGGGAACACATTTCAGCATTAGCAAATGGTTATCACGATCTGTAAGCCGCACGATTGACGCGCCTCAAAAACGCGGTGCCGAACTTCACCTTCGGCAACAGGGCCCCGCCCCCGGCCCAATAGGGCAGCTCATCCCATTTCGATCCGGTACGGATGCACTCCTGCCAAATCGGAATCATGGATTCCCACTGTGCAGGCGTCACCGTTTTAGGAAGCACCATCAACGCGCATCCGGGCTGGATGTATCCCGCTTCAAACGCCTTTTCGATGGCTTCTTCGGAGGTCATCTCCAAGGAATCGAATTGGATGTAAGCAACCTGAGGAGCGCCAGGTTTCTGACCTGCTAAACGGTCCAGCCGGCTGCGCAGCGAGCGATTCATCTCTAGGCCTCTCCGTACATCTTCGCGTGAAGTGCGTTCCATTCGGTCGAACCTTTGAGCACGCGCAACTCTCGGTTGTGGTACATGACCACGCATATCGGTTGGCCTTGGCTCTGCGCTTCCTCGCGTACAAAGTCGATCTGTGCCACGTCGATGTGGGCGCCTTGGACGAAGCAAAACGAGGTAGGGAAAAGGGCCTGCAGCTCTGTCCATTTGGGAGAGTCAGAGCGGATCTCAAATTTGCGGGACGCGTAGTAGACATCAATCCGCGGTGTGTCGAAGTGCTGCGGTTCTTCCTTGATGAACTGGATCTTTTCAAGGTCAACGTGCATGTCTTCGATCTGAATAAATTTCATAAGGGTCTCCGATCATCGATAAAAATGGACGGCTTTCTCTCTTCATGGTTGTAGTTCTGCCAACGGGCAAGCCACTCCTCCAGCGTGCAGGGATTCGGAACAGCGAGGGCTCCACTGCGCCCACTCTTTCCCTTCTCCAATCGTTCAAGTCGTGTCAGTGCTGATCGCTTCATTTGCTCACCGAAATTTGGATGACTCCACCGTCATGATTTCCTTGGCGTCCTTCCAGTTCTGCTAGTCGGCGCTCAAACTCGACCTTCTCAGCTGCGTCAATCATCTTTCCGCCCAAAAAGCCCATGCAGTTAGCCTTGCGAATGGTCATCCTGCCCTTGTCGACTTGCAGCAGGCAGTAGCGAAGCATGCGAAACACATCACCGACGTTTGCCAGATCTCGCCATTCCTGGGGTATACCCCGTATAGTTTTCTCTTTACGTTTCATATTCTTAGCTGGCACTAAGGCCTCTCTTGCCATGCTCTTTCCCCTTACCGCTCCGGCGTTGGTTCATAAGTGACCACTTGCATAGAGCCTCCTGGTTGTTAGGCAATGATTCGAAGCTTTGGCAAAGTGACGCCTTCAGGAATTGAATAATCGGGAATTAGTTTCTGAGCGTGCTCCGCTGGTATCCGTCCAAGGCGTACTGCTTCCTCAAGCGCTCCCTGCCGGCCATGCGGATCATGTCCCAGCGACACCCGCCATTTTGGACTACGCTTCTGATCTCGCGCCTCAGCAAGGGCTTTTGAATAGGCCTCTTTGAACGCAAGACGAGCCGCAACCTTGTCATGAGCTAGATGCCTTGCCACTCCGAAGGCTTCTGCCATTTCGCCAGTCCAGACCACTGAACGGTCTTCATCGCTCAGCAATCCCGCGATCATGGCCCAAGCCTCTTCAATTCCGGGATGTCCACTCGGGATGCGATCGATGATGTCAGCCAGCGTAATTTTTCGAAGCTCTTTTCGGCAGCGCGCAAGGGCCTTGAGGACATCTCCTAGCGGATAGTCCAGGAGTTCACTGACGATGGTCGCAAGACCGATATCCGGCATTTCTTGCCCAACAACGGCAAAGGTTGCGGCTACTGCTTTTGCCAACTCCACTACGCACCTCCTTGAGTTTTCATCATGGCCGTGACGCGTTTGACCTGTTCCATCACATCGTCCCTTCTTTCGGCATTTTTGGCTTCTCCGGTCGTAGCCTTCACACCCGTCTGCCACTGCGTCTTCAGACCAGTACAATCCTTCAACAACAACTCGACGGGGTGCCTCTCTGAAACGTAGGAGGGCTTGTTGTGATCCACGTAAAATGCGGCAACATGAGGGGCCACCTCTGGGCCCAATCGATCAACCAATTTGGCTAACACTCCATTGACCTTTTTATCTCGGTGTGGATCGACCCCATACCGAAACCGGTAGGCTGCTGAATAGGCATCCCAAGTTCCTACGGTCTTACCTTCGACAACCTTCACCAGTGGCCGCGCGCCGGATTTAGGCGCAGCGGCATATTGCTTCTGTTCCTGTTCTTGATCCTGCTCCTGAAGATGCTCCTGATCCTGCTCCTGGCTTCGAAGGGGCTTCTGTGGGGCTTCGGAGGGGCTTACATCCTGAAGGTGATATGCCTCGCGGTAGAGTTCTAGGAATCGATTGAAAAACGGATTCTTTCTGAGGGGTTCGAGCTGCTTTTTGATACCCACAACTCTCTTATCCGGCCCATCCTTACCCATGGTCAGACTGCTTCCGATCTGGTAATGCGCCATGCGAGCCACGAACACATACTCAGACTCATGGTCATATTCTGCGAAGCCCACTTCAGAGAGACATTGAAGGGCCTTCGAAGCCCCTTCTAAGGTCATCCCCGTTTCATGAGCTAGGACAGGAATGGGAAGGTAATAAAGACCCAACATGTTCGACCCCGGAGCCGTCTGCAGATAGAGCGCGACGACCTGAGCATTCAGGCCAGCCTTCCTGATCTTCTTGCCTGTCTCGCCGGTCCAAAACGTTGGCGCGACCTTTCCGTATTCACGCATGGACTAGCAGCCTGGCCCAGTGGTATCAGCAGGTCTTAGGGATTCTTTGGGGATTCTGACCAAACGTCCAAATCGCCTGCATGGAAGGGAGCCACGTTTGCAGAGGTCATAAACGGTGACAAGTCCGGACTGGAGATATCTGGCTGCCTGTAACGGCGAGACCCAATCAGGCAAGTCACCAAATGTCAGTGGGGGACCGAGATGCCGACGGTTTCTGGTGCGGGCTGAATTGCTTTTGTGCATAGGACCTCCCTTTCTGCGTGGTGTTCCGTTGCTTTCGCTTGGAACAGTACCGCACGACAGACGAGAGGTCAGGGGGGCAAGAAATTTAAAAAGGTACTTTTCTGGGGGTTTTATCGAAAGATAGACTGTTTTGAGAAGCTTCTAGCGGGGAAACGATCGGCGCTCATTCTGGGCTTTAAGCAGCCCGCCTAGCACCCACTGATCATACTGTGACTCCCAATTCTTATAGCGCTTTGTAAATTTTTCGGGTAACACCTCATGCGGTAACTCCGGTGGCAACATGCCCATTTTTTCCTTCACCCATTTCTGCACCTCCGGTTGCTCTCGACAAATGGCACCCCAGCAAACAATCCAGCGCAACATCGCAAAAGAGTTCTGGCTTTTAAATAGATAGGGGGTTAATCCCAGCGGCAACTGATCGAGCGAAAATCTTTCGGAAATTAGTCCCTCGACTAACCACTCCCTCGCATGTTTCGAAAGAGTGGTTCCGCTAATATTCTTGGTTGTCGCCGACAAGCGGTCAGAAAGTATTTGTACAATTTTCCCAAGCGTCAGATGGCTAAAATCGTTCTGCTTTTGCTTAGCTAAACGTTCGCAGGCCTCGATAATTATCAAACGTTGGGATGGCCGGCCCATATGTATAGGCCGGCCAGGGTGATGTTGCTTCCAGATCGCCCGAGCACGCCTTGAAGCGGCCTTCAGGAAATCTTCCAGGCTGGTCTTGGCTGGGTCTGGTAGGTCATCGAAGGTTGGTTCGTTCATGCCTGCTTACAAACGGAGATGCTAAACCGTAATAGCCGAAAACCTAGGTGCTCCACTATGATAGCCGAAAGAGCAAGAACTGAAAACCCGTATGGATAGAGCCTTTGCGTAATAGTCGAAATTAAAGCAGTATTGCTTGCTGTATCCCGGCTTCGTCACCATCCCTTCCTCTTCCTAGCCCCTATCGACCTCGAGAACTTGTGAAGTGTGTAGTGCCTCGTCCGGTGATGGCACCCGTCTGCGCGGTGAGCGCCTAGTCGTGATCCGGTGTGTTCACCCTGGAACTGATTCAGCTCCAGGGTGAGGGGGAGCAGGATGGGGCAGCCAGAGCAGTTACCTTGTCGGTGCGACTGCCCGAAGAGTGCCCGGCTCGATGGCCATGCCACCGGGAACGGCGGATTTCATCCGTGCGTTGTAGCCGAGGACCACCGGTTGGGCAAAACAGAGGCTGGCACTCTTGCCGGGATCCAGTTCGGTCACCTCGCGTGTGCTGCCGAAGGCGTTCGAGAAGCCACGATCGCAGGACAACAAGCCGTTCTTCAGGCCGGGGATGTCGATCCTGACTGGAAGTGTGCGGTGATTCACCCACCGAATCTCGTCGCCGACGTTCACCGTCAGGTCGGCGGGCATCATTTTGTCCTCAAATTTGACCTCGTGGATGACCGCCGTTCTCGACGTTTGCGGCAAGCCCGCGCATCCGATGAACAAAGCCGCCACCGCTGCTGCATGAATGATGGTTTTCATTTTTACCCTCCCTCCGAACATGGTGGTTGCGCGTGATCTGCGAAGTGTGAACGGCGCGCGCGATCACGCGCTGCATTGGGGAATGTTTCGACTCCCCACGGTATCTGTACGTATCTACCATGCGGAACGCGCCTTCGCATCGGTGTCACGGAGGCTTTTGTGCGGGCCAGGGTCTTTTTCGGTTCTATCAAGGGGGGCGTTTGGCAGGGCACGGGGGAATTCCCTAGCCGGACCGGTTCACGCGATCCGTATAGTGGGCGCGCGATGTAAGGCCACAACTCGTGGCGCGACACATTACGCGCACTTCAAGGGACGCCCATGCGCATTCATGCTTTCCTCTCTCTCACGGCCTTTCTCTTGGCGAACGGTGCAACGGCACCCGCTGCTGTCGCCGAGGAGAATGGCGCCATGCTGAGCCGAGCATGGATCCAACCTTCCGACTGCGACACGGAAGCCGTGCGGTGATGGATCGCATCTGACGACGGATTCGTCACTTGACGATGAGGCGTCGTTTGGTTTCGTCACCTGGACGTGGTTCGAGCCGCCTTCTGGCCGCGTTCTTCGTTTCATCAACGAGTTTGCGCAACTGTGCCGCCGGGAACGGGGCTTGCGATGTGTCGTGGGTAGTCGCGCATGGCGACACAGGACATGCGCGAACGGGACCTACACATCATTCACAAGGAGGACGCATCATGACCAACCATCATCCCATTGAACCCTCAACTCACCGCCACACCCCTCACGGCCTTTCGGTGTCGGGGGCTATGCTGCTGGGCCTGCTCGTGGCTGCCTCACCCGCGTTGGCCGATCAAGGCGGCACGCATTCGCATCGGCCGGGGACACATATGAAGGTCAGCGGCGTGGTGTCACAGGTCCAAGGCGATCTCATCACGGTGAAGACGCCCTGGGGCAAGGTGCGCTTCTCCTCCGGCACCGCTCCGAAGAGTCTGGCGGTCGGCGAGGAAGTGGAAATGCAGGTGAACGAGAATAACGTGGTGGTCGATGTGCATCGCAAGGGAGAAGCCGCTCATGCTCATCGGTTCGTATCCGGCAAGTTGGCCTATGCCTCCGTCGACCGCAAGGAGATCAAGCTCTGGACGCTGGAAGGCGAACAGGCCTTCGCCGTGCAAACGGGTCGCTCGCAATTGTCCGGCATCGAAGAGGGCACCCAGATCACGGTGGAACTGAATGAGGCCGGTAAGGTCATCGATATCCATCGCATGACCGTCGAACTCGAGATCGACGAGCAACCGCACACCAAGTCCGGCTATCACCTGACCTTGAACGGAGAGGTGACGAAAATCCAGTCGGGGTTGGTGTATGTGAAGACACCCGTGGGGCAGTACACCATCAACGCGAAGACGGCGCCGTCTGACGCGGCGGTTGGGGATGAGGTGACCCTGTGGTTGAACGAGGAGAACATGGTTATCGACCACCACGGCAAACACAAGAACAAGGCGGGCGCGCATCGTCTGATCACCGGCAAGTTGATCTATGCGGGCTTGACCAAGAAGGAAATCAAACTTTGGACGCCTGAAGGCGATAAGGTGTTCCCGTTGGATCGGATGGAGGTGAAAACGAAACCGATCGCGGAGGGAGCTCTGGTCACCGTGGAGCTGGATGAGAACGGAACGGTGATCGATCTGCGCAAGACGGAGTAAGGTGTCTGGGGGATCGGTCGTCCAGAAGACGATGGTCGATCCCCTGAGGGCCCGTCCTTCTCAAAGGGGATGCCTACGCTTGAGCCTGGCCGACCAAGTGGTATATAGGTGTCACTCTGCATGGGCAGCCCAGAGCAAGCGGACCATCCGGGAGACAAAGAGAAACCATGGCTGCGATAGCTTTCCTCGCCTCCTTCCGCGGATTATGCCGTAGATGACTGGCGGCGGTTCTGAACGATTCTGGCTTGATCGACCTGTCCCCTCCGAGGTGACGGAGGCGCTTCGCACGGGCCTTGTCCTGGACATCGGCTGCGGTTCCCTCAAGCAGCTGGGTACGGTCGGCGTTGATCAACGAGCCGTGCCGGGCGTCGATGTCGTCTGCGATTTCGAGCGGGGGCTCCCCTTCAAGACCGACAGTGTAAGGGCGGCCTACTCGATCCATTCCGTGGAACATATGCGTGATTTGATCACCTTCATGGTGGACCTCTATCGCGTCTGCGCGCCCGGGGCGCGGGTTTATATCAAGACCCCCTATTACACGTCCCGCAAAGCCTTCCTCGACCCGACGCATGTGCGGTTCATGACGGAGGAGAGTTTCGAATATTTTAAGTCGCCCAATTATTACGGATTGCCGACGAACTTTCGGACGGTCGCGATCGAGTTCGGCATGCGAAAGCCGTTCGCGTATCTGCCGGCCTATGTTCAAAAACGCGCCCGGCGATATCTGTGGAATGTGTGTGAGGAGATGACGGTCATCTTGGAGGCGGTCAAACCGTAGCGGATGGTTGAGCCGGTCGTGAGCATCGTGATCCCTCTGTACAACGCGCGGGATGTCATTCAAGAGACGATCCGGAGCGCCTTGGCGCAGACCTATCGGGATTTCGAAATCGTCGTCATCAATGACGGCTCGACGGATGGCTCGGGCGAGCTTGTGGTCGCATTCGGGGACCAGGTTCGTTATCTCCGGCAGTCCAACGGCGGGGTGGCCCAAGCGAGAAATCGCGGCATCGCCGCCGCACGTGGGCGATACGTCGCTCTACTGGATCACGACGACCTGTGGGATCCCGAGAAACTCGCCAGACAAGTTGCGATTCTGGACGCCCAGCCGACGGTCGGCATGGTGGTGACGGACGTGGCCCATCTGGATCGAGCCGGACGCCCGATGCATGAAATCGGGCCGGCCTCTCAGCCACAGCATGAATTCGCGCGACTCTTCGTGCAGGGCTTTGTCCCGACACCGTCGGCCACGCTCATTCGCAAGGCCGTGCTCGAGAGCGTGGGCGGATTCGACGAACAGTTCAATTCCGCCGGCATGGACGACCATGAATTATGGACCAGGATTGCCGCCGCGACCACCATCGTCGGGATTCCCGAGCCCTTGACCTATCACCGCAATCGTGAGATCAAGCCGCCCGACATTGCCCTCGGCCACCGGCCCCTCCTGATCGAACGCTTGATGACACGGTTCGGGACAGATCCCGAGAAACGCCGGTATCTTCAACGCGAACGAGCGTTCTACCTGGCGGACCGGGGCAAACATCTGGTCAAGGGAGGACAGGCCCGCGAAGGCCGAGCCGCGTTGCTCGAAGGGCTGGCGCTAGGCTTGGGAGAAGGCCGAAGTCTTAAAGCGGCCTGGCGGTGCCTATCACGCTGGTGTCGATCATGGTGAGGC
Organism: Nitrospira sp.; assembly: GCA_015709715.1. Lineage (NCBI taxonomy): Bacteria > Pseudomonadati > Nitrospirota > Nitrospiria > Nitrospirales > Nitrospiraceae > Nitrospira > Nitrospira sp. Next base: position 2,189,061 of record CP054184.1, on the reverse strand, counting down.
GATGAACGGAGGTTGCGTGCAGATTTATACCGACGGCAGTTGTCTGGGGAATCCCGGGCCAGGGGGCTGGGCCTACATCATCCATGATGGAGAGCAGCGGCGGGAGGGATGGGGGCACTGTCCCGACACCACCAACAATCGCATGGAAATGACGGCTGCGATCGAAGCGTTGAGGGTGTTGCCGCCGTCGCAATCGATCGTGCTGCACTCGGATTCGCAACTGTTGATCAAGACCATGACGCTGGGTTGGAAACGCAACAAGAATCATGACCTCTGGGCGGTCCTGGACCAGTTGGCGGGACGGCATCAGATCAGCTGGCAATGGGTTCGCGGACACAATGGCCATCCTGAGAACGAAGCCTGTGATGCGTTGGCGCAACGGGCGGCTTCTCAGGGATTTCGTCCCAGGGAGACCGAAGTCCCTTAACTTGGAATAGTTGAACGTCTCGTGAGCTGTTCCAACTTGGCATCCAACTCTCCGAACCCTTCCAGTACTTCGATGTGAGCCCGATTGAAATGGTCCCGCATGGCCAATGCGCCGTTGCCGCCGGCCACGACGGTGGAAAACGGACAGACCTCGTACGCCAGCGCCTGCACCACGTCGGCGGCGCGCGCATCCGGGAAGGCAAGAGGAAAGGACAAGATCGTCAGGTTCGGCTTCACTTCGCGGCAGAGCGCACTCAGCGAAGCGACCGGAACGTTGGATCCTAGGTAGTAGACTCGGCAGCCGCGCACGCGGCACCGATAGGCTAGAGCCAGGGCGGCGAGGTTGTGTTCTTCCCCGGGCGGGCAGGCGACGATGACCTTCGCGCCGAACTCGGCGACGGGGAGCTGATTCAGCGCCGCGAACATCTTCTGCTGGATCTGATTGGTCACGTAATGTTCGGTAGCGATATGGATGCGCCCGTCGTGCCAGAGCTGTCCCACCTGCTCCTGCAGCGGCACGAGGATGCCGTGGAGCGCTTCTTCGAACGGCACGACCGCGACCGCCCCGTTCAAGCGCTTTTCGAACGTGATCCGGTCGAGCGGGGTCAACGCCGCGAGCAGCTCCCGCAGCAGCCGATCAAACGTATTGTCTACGATCGCCGTGCGCGGCGTTGCGACCCGTGCACGATGCAGTAATTCTTCCCGCCCCAGTTTTGCCAAATCGCCGATCGACGTACCGGCATCGAGCTGTTCCTTCAGATAACGCAGCAGTGCCACATCCTCATCCGAATAATTGCGGTACCGATTGGCTCCTCGCGTTGGCTTGAGAAGTCCAAATCGGCGCTCCCAAACCCGGATCACATCCTTCGACAGCCCGGTAAGCTTCGCAACTCTATGAATTCTATGAGCATTCATCGTTCATTGGAATTATATTCACATGTCTAATGTTTGTCAAATATTTAATATATAAACACTTGACACATTGGACATTAGAGGTTATACATTAGACATACTCGTTACAAAGATTGAACATTAAGAAGGAGGTCAACATGGCGATGGCGGGGCGAGGCGGCAACAGAGAGGCTCTCAGAACGGTAGATCATCGAGGGTGTGAAACCGCTTGCACCCGCTGCGAAGGGTTGCTTGTGCGGGATTGCCACATGGATGTGCTGGCCACGATCGGCGAACTGGACTCTGAAACCATGCGTTGCGTGCAATGCGGGGACGTCGTCGATGCAGTCATTCGGCGCAAGCGGCATTTCCGTGTTATCTCGACTGCGGAACGGTTGATCTCCCAGCCGGCAGTAGCCATCCAAGGGCAGGTTCCGGTCTAACAGGTCCTTAACTCGCCAGGGAATGCCCTGGTCACTATCAAGGAGGGGGTCATGCGGAGACACACATTGTTGCAAGTGGGACTCGGGACAGTGCTGGTTGCAGGCTCACTCTCGTTGGCGAATGCCGCCGAGACGGTAGCCGAGAAGGATATGGTGAAGATTCCCAGGGGGGAATTCGCCATGGGCAGTAATGAACATTCGGATGAAACGAAGCACCAGGTCGTTCTCGATGCCTATTTGATCGACAAGTATGAAGCGTCGAACGCCCGCTACAAGGAGTTCATGCGGGCGACTGGTCACCCTGCCCCAGCCTACTGGGACGATCCGCGGCTCAACGGTCCGACTCAGCCGGTGGTCGGCGTGAGTTGGACGGATGCGAACGCATTCTGCAAGTGGGAGGGGAAACGGCTGCCGACTGAGGCGGAATGGGAACGGGCCGCTAAGGGCCCGGAGGGAGACAATCATTATCCTTGGGGCCACCACCTAGACCCCAAAAAGGCCAATTACGGACAGAACGTCGGCCGCACCATGCCGGTGGATTCCTATCCCGAGGGCGTGAGCGGGTTTGGCGTCTTCAACATGGCGGGCAATGTCTTCGAGTGGGTCGAAGACTGGTACGACCCGAAGTACTACAAGAGCAGCCTCGCGCTGAATCCTCGCGGCGCCGAGAAGGGATACAACTTCGCCAACCAGGGCCCGGTCAAGGTGCTGCGCGGCGGATCTTGGCTGGCGCCGGAGACCTCACTGCATACGAGCCATCGATTCTGGAATCAGCCGGAGAACAATTCCTACGGCGTTGGGCTGGGCTTCCGCTGCGCGAAGTCGGTCACCGCCGTGTCCGAAGAGTCGATCCAGGCCGCTCGTGAGGCGTTCATCCAAGCACTGGTCGCCATGGGGGCAGAGAAACAAGCCGATGCTATGGCCTCAATCGAGAAAGCCCTCTCCCTGGATCCGAACAATGCGGAATACCAGGCAACCCGAGAGCTGATCAAGAAGAGCACAAAAAAGTAGTCTCCTGTCGGGAGGGAGCGGCGCAGCCGCTCCCTGCTCAGGATGACGCAGAGGAGGCGTCTATGAAGACAATCGAACGCATCTTACAGGTTGGAGTGATCACGACGCTCTCGCTGTTCAGCGCGGCGGCGCAGGCAGAGGACCCGCTCGTACCCAAGGACATGGTCTATGTAGGTCATGGGCCGTCAGTGATGGGTCTCGATCATGAACAGCAGACCGAGTCGAGCAAACGGCTCACCGCCTATGACAAGCGCATGAAGACTCCCTGGTCGGCCGAGGCGTTTCATGACGAAGGGCCGGCTCACATGGTCTTCTTGGATTCCTATCTCATCGACAAGTACGAGGTCTCGAACAAGGACTACGGCGAGTTCATCATGTCTACAAGCCACCCGGCTCCGGCCTACTGGGATGACCCTCGTCTTAATACACCGCACCAGCCGGTGGTGGGGGTGAATTGGTATGACGCGAAGGCCTATTGCGAATATCGTGGCAAGCGGCTGCCGACGGAAGCCGAGTGGGAAAAGGCCGCGCGGGGCCCTAATGCCAACCTGTATCCATGGGGCAACGAGTTCAATGCCGCCAAGGCCAATTACAACCGCCAGCGGGAAGCGACGCTGCCTGTGGATGCCTTGCCGGAGGGAGCCAGTTATTACGGCGCCTACAATATGGCAGGGAACGTCTTCGAGTGGGTGAACGATTGGTACGACCCGCAATACTACGGAAAGTTGCAGACCATGGTGAACCCGACCGGTCCGGAGAAACCGCTCTGGATCGGCGGCACCGGGACCTACGTCGATCGCCTCACGGTCGGCGAGAAGCGCGTCATCCGGGGAGGGTCGTGGATCGCTCCTGAGGGCACGGTCCGTTCGACACATCGGTTCTGGAACCACCCGCTCAACAACAGTTACGGCGTGGGGTTGGGGTTCCGCTGCGCGAAGGTGGCACCGCCCGAGCTTGAACAGCTCATCAGGGACACATACATCGTTGCGCTGGTCGAGATGGGCCGTGAGCGGTTTGCCGAAGCCCAGCAATCGGTGAACCGGGGCTTGGCCCTGGATCCGAAGAGTGTCGAGCTGCTGGAGTTGAAGGCGCTCATCGAACAGTCGTTGAAACAGCGATGAAGGCGACGGCGGCCGGTCGCCCGCTCGCCGACATGAGGGAGGCAGAGTTATGAGGGGCTCACGAATGGGTTCTCTGATCGGTGGTATCGCACTCGTGTTGAGTACGGCAGTGACGCAGGCGGGTCCCATCGATAGCTCCCGCCATCCCCATCCGGACGCGCTCCAGATGGTCCACGAAGCCGAGCATAGCGTGGACCATGCATGGGAGGTGTATCACCGTGCGGCGTTGGGCGGGACGATTGCCTCGCCCGCGCTACAAGCGCAAATCGAGCAACATCTCCACGAAGCGAGAACCCTCGTGCCCCAGGCACAAGAAGCCGCCGACCGGGGAGAAGTCCAGCAGGTAGGTCGCCTGGTCGGGGAAATCAAAATGCATACGGCCCGGGCCATCGAAGGGAGCAAGGAGCAGAAGAAATGACACATGTTTTCATAAGGAGGAGACCGAGCCATTCGTCGATCGGCCTATTCGCTGCGGTGGCCTGCGCGGTCGCCCTGTCGCCGGTCTTCGCAGCGGCCCCGGTCAAGGAGCTGGACCCCGTTCCCATGGTCACCATTAAAGCGGGGTCCTTCCTGATGGGCAATGACAACCCCCAGGGCCGGGCCGATGAATGGCCACAACGCATGGTACACGTCGACGCCTTCACAATCGATCAGGTGGAGGTGACCAACGAGCGCTACATGGCGTTTGTGACCATGACCGGGCACCGCAACCCGCCGAACCCCTATGGCACCGGTTCGTTGACCTCGCCGAAGGGAATCGAACAACTGCCTGTCGTACAAGTGACTTGGTACGACGCGAAGGCTTACTGCACTTGGGCAAAAAAACGTTTGCCGACGGAGGCGGAATGGGAAAAGGCGGCGCGCGGTACGGATGGGCGTCAGTTCCCCTGGGGAAACGACCAGCCGAGCCTGCTGCGGGCCAATTACGATCGCGAATGGGATGGGGAGAAGACCATGCATCCAGTGGGTACAAAGCCGGAGGGCGACTCCCCCTACGGCGTCAAGGATATGGCCGGTAACGCTCGGGAGTGGGTCCAGGATTGGTACGACCCCGACTACTACGCCAGTGCGCCGACCCGGAACCCAGTGGGCCCCGACAAGGGCGTCGTTCGGGTGATTAGAGGAGGGTCGTGGCACAGCCCGGTCTCGGACATCGGTGCGGCGGCGAGGGGGCGCGGTGGATTCGCGCTGCAGACCCACGGTACGGGCTTCCGGTGCGCGCGCAGCCTCGAGGCGGCTCAGCAGGGCCATGCGAGTCAGGAGGTCGGCGCGAAGTGAGTCGGACATGAACCGACGGTTCCAGCAGCGGACGCTGGTTCTCATGAGAGGTACCGCGACTCCGCACGCGGTGCTCCCTGAGGCAGACGGGTCTCTCCCTCGGAGGGACCTGTCTCCTCGGTGGGTCCAATCGCTCAATCCAAGGAGGTGGTTATGGTCGGCGTGATGCTCGGTGGTATGGCAGTCATCGCTCTAAGCCTTGTTGCCTGGGCGGCCAAGGCTCGTCGGCCGGTGCCAATGCCGGTCCGTCGGTGTTCGGGCCCAGTTCGGGTTTCGGTTCGGTGAATGGAGCTGCGCGGAGGAATGCGTGCGGCTCCTGAGTATGAGGTTCTACCCTGTCTTAATGCGGGGGTTCCAATGGAAACAAATGGGACACCGGGACGAAGGAGACCCTCCCTCACGCCTGCGCGGGGTCATGCCTGTGCCCGATGTGGAGGGCTCTTACTCATACAGCACTATGTCGACTTGCTTGATGATACGGGTCAGATTGATATCACCGCCTGGCACTGTACCCTCTGTGGCGAGGTCATCGATCCCGTCATTCTCAGAAATCGCCGCAGTCCGCCGCCGAACTTGCTGTACGGGACCAAGGAACGCAAGTTCAGTCAGCGGGTGACGAAACGGTCGAGCGAGGGCGGCACGGTTGGACAGGTCGATGAGAAGGCTGATGAGGTCGCGGGATCGGATGGTGACGATGAGGCGGACCTGGACGAAGACCCCTGACATGGTCGGCTCTACGGAAGGGAAAGGAGGCGGCACCATGAAGATCGTTGTCTCGGGCGGAACGGGATTTATCGGCCGGGCGCTCGTGGCCGAGTTGTGTGGCGCTGGCCATCAGGTCGTCGTGCTGACGCGCAAGCCGGGACAGCCCTCCTTCCCGAATGAGCAGCGGGTGGAGTGGAACGCCAGGTCGGCGGGGCCCTGGTGGAAGGACCTTCGTGACGCCCAGGCCGTAGTGAACCTAGCGGGAGAGCCCATCGCCGACAAGCGGTGGACGAGTGCGCGGAAGCGGCAACTACTCGACAGCCGCCTATCCGCCACGCGCTGTCTGGTCGATGGTCTCATGGCAGAGGCCACAAGGCCTCCAGTGCTCATCAGCGCCTCGGGCATCGGGTATTACGGGGTCGGTGGTGCGCGGGCACTGGGTGAAGAGGCTCCGTTGGGTCAAGGGTTCCTGGCCGATCTCTCCGCGCGCTGGGAGGCCGAAGCGCAACGTGCAGCCCAAGCCGGAGCCCGCGTGGTCCTCCTCAGAATCGGCATGGTGCTCGAACGAGACGGCGGGGCATTGGCGAAAATGCTGCTGCCGTTTCGTCTCTACGCCGGAGGTCCGGTGCTGCCCGGCACGCAGTGGGTTTCGTGGATTCACCGCCAAGACCTGATCGGCTTGATCCTGTGGGCCCTCGCCACTCCGAGCGTCGCCGGGCCGGTCAATGCCGTCGCGCCCGAGGCCGTGACGATGAAAACGTTCTGTGAGGTGCTCGGACGCGTGCTCCATCGGCCGTCGTGGCTGCCGGTGCCGGAACTTGCCCTCAAGGTGGCGCTGGGCGAGCTGGGAACCTTGTTAACGACCGGGCAACGGGTGGAACCGACCAAGGCTCAAGCGGGTGGGTACCAATTCGTCTATCCGACGCTCGAAGCGGCCTTGCAGGCTATCGTGCATGGGCCAAGCCGAACGGAAGCGGCGTAAGGGCCGGTTGGCCTGGAATCGGGAGAGGTGACTCGGATGGAAGGACTGCTCACATATCTTCATACGCTGGCAATCGGCACCCTCATAGGGAAGGTGGTCTGCCTTTCGTTCGTCGTGGCTCCGGTGCTGGCCAGGACCTTGGAGCCGGAATCGTTCGGCAAGGTCGTACGGAAGCTGTTCCCGGCCTATTACTTGCTGGGCATGCTGGCGACGGGGATGGGGCTGCTCTCGTGGGTCATCATCGGCCTGGTGACTGGAGTGAGCCCGCTCTACTGGGCGGTCGGTCTCACCTGGCTGTGTCTCCTGGCCGCTGAAGACTATTGCCTTTCGCCCCTCACCCCTCGGAGTAATGAGATGCGGGATCGGCTCAAGGAGCAAGAGCGTCAGGGTGCCGTGGATGCGCAGTTGTCGGCAGCCTGGACCCGCTTGCATCAGCGGTCACTGTATCTGAATGCACTGGTGTTGTTCGGGGGCCTGGGATTGTTGTTGATGAGCCTGCACCTTTAACAGGGAGGAACCGAACGATGGAGACGAGATCCGTAATCAAGATGACCGTGCTAGTGGGGCTGATCACGACCCTGGCGTGGCCCCCTTCTGGCTTGGCCCTGGCCCACTCAGAATCGCCTCCGGGAACGGCGACGTCCGGCCACGGCGCGGAGACGTCGGGCCCGGATGGGGTGATCGGGGTGGCGCTCCACGTCGGCGCCGAGCGTGTGGGCGATCCGGCGGTCTTGTACATCGCGCAGATCTATCCCGATGGGCCGGCGCAGCAACCAGGGTTGAAGCAAGGAGATGAACTCGTGACTGTGGACGGGCAAGCCGTCACCGGCAAGACCTACGAACAAGTGGCGTCGATGATACGCGGCGAGGCCGGATCGGTGGTCAAGCTGGGCGTGAAGCGAGACGGCGAGGTTCGGGACATCACGGTTGCCCGAGTATCCAGTCAAACTCTCTACGGCTGTCCCCGGATGAAAGCTGGATGGCGGTGGAGCAGCTCTACTTGAACCTGGCGCATCGGCATACGGAAGACTTGGTGGATCCGCCTGGTGGCCTGGCTCGCATGGCGAAGGAAATGATCCAATCGAGTGTGCGGCAACAATCCGATATCGCCGCCGCAATGGAAGGAGGACCTGACCATGGCCGGCCATAGCAGTGAGCACGGGCGGGACATCAAACTGTTCGGGGCTCTCTTCGTCCTCGTCGGCCTGATCGATCTGCTCATCATCGAGTTCTTCCCGGCTTATGCCCTGAAGTTGTTCGGCGTCACGATCGCCGGTCCGCTGGCCTATATCGTGAAGCTCCATTCTCCGGCCGCCCACTTCGTCATTGGCTACGGCTTCTTGTTCCTTCGCCCCTGGGCTTGGGGGCTCGCCATGGCGTATGGCGGGTTCGGGATCGTAAGTGAGTTGTTGAATCAACTGGCATTTGGATTCCATCGATTGAGAACGGGATTCATGGTTTCCACGGTCTTGTTTCTCTGTTACCTGGCCTGGCGGCGGGCACTGTTCGCCGATCCCTTGCCACCGGCCCGTCGGCTGGCGTCTACTCCGGAGGTTCCGTCATGAAGGGGTTGGTGTGGTTTCGCCGTGACCTCCGTGTCCGCGATAATCCCGCTTTGTTTGCCGCCTGCCGGGACTGCCGAGAGGTCGTGCCGCTGTTCGTGTTCGACGAGCCGCTCCTGCGCTCCCACCTGTTCGGATCTGCCTGCGTCGGGTTCATGCTGGGCTGCTTGAATGAATTGAGAGCCTCGCTTGGCCAACTGGGGCTAATGCTCCAGTACCGCATCGGTGAGCAGACCGAGGCAGTCCTCCAGGCGGTGAGGGATCTCGGGATCGACGCGGTCTACTGGAATCGGGATTACGAGCCGGCCGCGCGGGATCGCGATCGCAGGGTCCAGGACTGCCTCTCCCAGCAGGGCAGAACCGTGAAGACATTCAAGGACCATGTCGTGTTCGAGGCGGAGGAAGTTCGTGGGTTGACCGGTGACCCCTTCCAAAGGTACAGCGCCTACCGGGATCGCTGGTGGAACCAGTGGCGCGCAGCGACTCCGCCGATGATTCCGGCGCCCAAGCGGAGAGCGGACGGCAACGAGACATCGATGCCGCGGGACTGGCCGTCGGCGCAGGACTTGGGCTACGAGCAGGTTCCGCTGTGGATCGAACCGGGAGAACGGGCGGCCCAGTCCAGGTTGCAATGGTTCCTGCGCGGGCCGATCCATGATTACGTGAATGGGCGCAACCTGCCTGCGCTCGATGGGACGTCCAAACTGTCTCCACACTTCCGATTTGGCACCCTGTCCTCCCGAACAGCCGTGCATGCGGCCTTGGCCGCCCTCACGGCAGGGGGGGCCGTTTCCAGGGCCGATGTTTTCACCTGGCTCGACGAATTGGTCTGGCGAGAATTTTTTCAACAGGTGCTCATGGCCTTTCCCCAGGTGACCAAGGGACCGTTCAAGGCGAAGGACGGATTGCCGGCACCGCGCCCAGAGGGCCCCGATCGTGATTGCTTGTTTGCGGCCTGGTGCGAGGGCCGCACCGGTTATCCCATCGTGGATGCGGGGATGCGACAACTCAATCAGACTGGTTGGATGCACAATCGGGTGCGCATGGTCACGGCCTCTTTCCTCGTGAAGGACCTTCGGATCGATTGGCAGAGCGGCGAGCGGTACTTCATGCAGCACCTGGTGGACGGTGATCTGGCGGCCAACAACGGAAACTGGCAATGGTGCGCATCCACGGGCACAGACGCCATGCAGGGGTATCGAATCTTCAACCCGCGCATCCAAAGCGAAAAATTCGACCGCGACGGGGACTACATTCGGCACTATGTGCCGGAACTGGCGGAGGTGCCTGTGAAGTGGCTCCATGAGCCGCATCTCATGCCACCCGATGAACAGGAGCGGGCCGGGTGCCGGATCGGGGTCGACTATCCTGCGCCGATGGTGGACCACAAGACTGCGCGGGAAGAATATCTCACCTTGGCCAAACAGAAGGGGACGACATGACCATCGCGCCGCTTCGCCTGGGGATCAGCCGTTGCCTGCTCGGAGAGGGTGTGCGATTCGATGGAGGGCACAAGCGGGATGCCTTTCTCACCGACCTGTTGGGGCGGTATGTCGAATGGGTGCCGGTCTGTCCCGAAGTGGAAGCCGGGTTGGGGACCCCGCGCGAAGCGATGCGGTTGGTCGGCGACCCTGATGGTCCCCGCCTCATGACCATCAAGAGCGGGCAGGACCATACGCCCGCGATCGAGGCGATGGCGAAGAGCCGCCTCCTTGAACTCGACCGGCTGGACCTGTCCGGTTACGTCTTCAAGAAGGACTCGCCGAGCTGCGGAATCGAGCGGGTGCGCCTCTATAACAAACATGGAATGCCGAACCGCAAGGGGGTGGGTCTGTTTGCCATGGCCTTCATGAAACGCTTTCCCCTGACCCCAGTGGAAGAGGAAGGTCGGCTGTGTGATCCCATTCTGCGCGAGAACTTCATCGAGCGGGTGTTTTGTTATCGGCGCTGGCGCGATCTCGTGCAGGGGGGGGCGACCAGGCAGGCCGTAGTGCGGTTCCACACGATTCACAAGTATCTCCTGCTCGCGCACAGCGTCCGGCACTACCAGACGCTTGGACGCCTGGTGGCGCAGGCCAATCAACACCGCCCGCACGAACTGGCCTCCCGATACGGCGAGTTGTTCATGCAAGCCTTGGCCGTGAAGGCGACGGTGCGCAAACACGTGAACGTTCTGCAACATATTCTGGGGCACTTCAAAGACCGGTTGACCGTGCAGGAAAAGCAGGAACTGTTGGGCGTCATTGCGGATTACCATCAGGGCCTTACGCCGCTGATCGTACCCCTCACGCTGATCAAACATTACGTCCAGGTTTTCGATGTCGAGTACGTCCATGACCAGGTGTATCTCAACCCACATCCGAAAGAGCTCATGTTACGCAACCACGTGTGACGGCGAAACTCCATCAAAGAGCGGTGTGACACGATCGACCACACTCGTCAGGAAGGAGAATGGCAGCATGGCGGGGACGACACGAGGGGTGATTTTGGTGGGGCACGGCGGAATTCCGAAGGATTGTCCGCAGGATCTCGTCACGAAATTGAAGCGGCTGGAGGCTCAGCGCCGGGCCGCGAAGTTGCCTCCGTCGCAAGAGGAACTGGAGTTGGACCGCACGATCCGAAGCTGGCCGCGCACGGCGCAGAGCGATCCTTACCAAGCAGGGCTGGAAGCCGTGGCGGCGCGGCTACGTACCCAATTGGACGGCGCGCTGTTCGCCGTGGCCTACAATGAATTTTGCGGCCCGACCCTAGAGGAATCGGTGGAGTCTCTGATCAAGCAAGGTGCCACCGAAATCACTGTGACGACGACCATGTTTACACCAGGCGGTTCGCATTCTGAGGTGGAGATACCGGAAATCTTAGACCATTTGCGCAGCCAGTATCCAAACGTGTCATTGCGCTATGCCTGGCCGTTTGATCTGACGAGGGTGGCGAACACCCTCGCGGACCAGATCCGTCGCTTCGCCTGACCGAGTGGGGTTCGCACGAGGAATGGGGGTGGGTTATGGGGAGGGGGCTACAACAGCGATGGCAGAAATGGTGGAACCGGACGGTACCCTGCGGGCTGTTGGGCTTTCTGCTGGTCGCGATGCCGAGCCCAGGCATGGCGGCTTCCCTCGAGGGCGTGACCTTCCCCGATTCGATCCATGCCGGTTCCGTGACTCTGCCACTACGGGGAGTCGGTCTCGCGAAGTTCATGCGGACGATTTCTCTCTATGTGGCCGCCCTTTATCTCCCATCGGCTTTGGAGCCCGACCGAGTGTTGGACGACGTGCCGAAGCGCCTGGAGTTGTCCTATTTCCGCAGCATCCGGAGGGCAGAGTTTGGGCGAGCCGCCACCAAGGTCTTGGCAGACAATGTTCCGCCGGAGACGCTCTCGATCCTGGCGCCGCGAATCGAACAGATGCATCGCCTCTATGAAGATGTGAAGCCGGGTGATCGGTACGGATTGACCTATCTCCCGGGAGTGGGTACCGAGCTGGCCCTCAACGGAGTCGTGAAGGGGACCGTCGAGGGTGCGGACTTTGCGGCGGCCTACTTCGCCATTTGGCTGGGGCCGGACCCCATCAACCAGGCCTTGAAGGCCCGGCTGTTGAACCGATGAGCATTCGGCGATGAGAGGAACAATGTCCATGCAGCCGATCGTGGAGCGGTTCAAGGAGACCTACCGACGGCTGAACGCCCAGACGGTGGGACGCTTGCCGGATCTCTACGCGGATGATGTGGTGTTTCAGGATCCCTTCCGGAAACTCGATGGGCTTGGAGCCGTCATGCGGTATTTTGCGGAATTGTATGCCCACGTGGAAGCCTGTTCTTTCACCTTTGACGAGGAAGTGCTGCAGGACCAGCGGGCCGTGCTGATGTGGACGATGGCACTGAGGCACCCGAAGCTCAATGGCGGGCAGCCGGTGGTGGTGCCAGGCTCCACGCACCTGCACTTCCGGCAGAAGATTCACTACCACCGGGATTATTTCGACGCAGGTGCGATGCTGTACGAACAGATCCCCGTAATCGGCATGGTCATTCGACTCATCAAGGAGCGGGTGTGAGATGAGGCGGCATCCGGTCAACGGGCGACGGGTTTGGGTCACCGGCGCATCGAGCGGCATCGGTCGAGCGGTGGCCGTCGAATTGGTGCGTCGCGGCGCCACCGTCATCGCGTCGGCGCGGAACGAGTCCCCGCTCCATCACCTCGTAGAGCAGTGCGGCGGCGACCGCCTGGCGGCAGTCCCTTGCGATGTGTCCGATCCTGTCGCTAATCGCCGGGCGGCCTCCGAGATCGTCGGTCAGTTCGGCGGCCTTGATGTGGCGGTTCTCAATGCTGGCACCTGTGAATATGTCGAGGTCGATCGCTTCGACAGCGCAGTGTTCGAGCGGACGATGCGTAGCAACTTTCTCAGCATGGTCTATGGCATCGAGGCAGTGTTGCCGCTCCTGCGACAATCACCGGCTCCTCACCTCGTCGGCATGAGCAGCACAGTGGCCTACGCGGGGCTTCCGCGCGCCGAGGCCTACGGGGCATCGAAGGCAGCCATCAGGTACCTGTTGGAGTCCCTGCGAATCGACCTGTACCGACTTGGCATCACGGTGTCCGTCGTCTGTCCCGGCTTCGTGCGGACGCCCCTCACGGACCGGAACGATTTTCCCATGCCCTTTCGCATCGAGGCGGAGGATGCAGCTCGCCGAATCGTGGATGGCATCGAAGCGGGCAAGGCGGAGATTCACTTTCCGAAACGCTTCAGTCTGGCGTTCAAGCTGTTGACTCTGCTGCCGACTCGACTCTACCTGCGCTTGTGCGCCCGGCTAGTGAGAGAGCCATGAAAATCGCCATTATCGGTAGCGGCATCGCGGGCATGACGGCGGGCCACCTCCTCCACGGCCGGCACGATCTCACCCTGTTCGAGGCGGGGGACTACATCGGTGGGCATACGAACACCGTCGAGGTCCCTTGCGAAGGAAAGACCTATGCCGTGGATACGGGCTTCATCGTCTTCAACGATTGGACCTATCCCAACTTCATCGCCCTGCTCGACCAGCTGGGCGTTGCGCATCAGCCAAGCGACATGAGCTTCAGCGTGCGTTGCGAGCGCACCGGCCTGGAATACAACGGGACCACCCTGAACAGCCTCTTTGCGCAACGACGTAATCTTCTGCGGCCGTCCTTTTACCGGATGGTTCGCGACATCCTTCGATTCAATCGTGAATCGGTCGCGTTGCTGGAGCAGCCGGGGCCCGGACCGTCGCTCGGGGCCTACCTCGAACACGAGCGCTACTCGGAGCCTTTCATTCGGAATTATCTGCTGCCCATGGCGGGGGCCATCTGGTCGGCCGGCCAGGCGACGATCTGGGACTTTCCGGCCCAATATCTGGTCCGATTTTTCAAGCACCATGGAATGTTGTCGGTGAACAACCGGCCGACCTGGCGCGTCATTACAGGCGGATCGCAGCGGTATGTTGATCCGTTGGTACGACCCTTCCGCGACCGGATAAGACTGCAATCTCCAGTGGAATCCATTGCACGCTTCCCGCAAGGCGTGGAAGTGCGGTGGCGAGACCGGCAGGGACGAGGGCAAGCCGAGCGCTTCGAGGCGGCCCTGCTGGCCTGCCATAGCGATCAGGCCTTGGCGCTCCTAGCGAACCCCTCGCCCTTGGAACAGGACGTGTTGGGTGCGATCCGCTACCAGCGAAACGAAGCGGTGTTGCATACCGATCGGTCCCTGTTGCCGAAGCGGCGACTGGCCTGGGCGGCGTGGAACTATCATCTGCTGCCCACACCGCCGGAGCGGGTCGTCCTGACCTACCACATGAACCGGCTGCAGCGTCTCGATGCCCCCTGTGAGTTTTGCGTGACCTTGAACCATGGCGAGGCGATCGACCCGGCGAAGGTTCTAAAGCGCATTGTCTATCACCACCCGGTGTATTCGCCCCAGGCGGTCGCGGTACAGGAGCGGTACGGGTCCATCAACGGGCAGCAGCGCACGTTCTATTGTGGAGCCTATTGGGGATTCGGCTTTCACGAGGATGGCGTGAAGAGTGCCATGGCGGCCTGTCGAGCGCTGGAGGCCTGGGCGCAATGAGGAGCGGCGTCTATGAGGGAACGGTGCGGCATCGGCGAATGGCCCCGGTGAGCCATGTGTTTCGGTATGCCCTGTTCATGCTCTACCTGGATTTGGACGAGTTGCCGAGTCTGTTCGACGGGCGCTGGTTCTGGTCGGCCTCGCATCCGAATCTGGCCTGGTTTCGCCGAGCGGACCATGTGGGCGATGCAGGCGTGCCGCTGGATCAAAGCGTTCGCGACCTCGTCGAAACCGCTACAGGGCGGAGGCCTGCGGGACCGATCTGCCTGCTGACCCACCTGCGGTACTTTGGGTATGTCTTCAATCCCGTCAGTTTTTACTACTGCTTCGACCACGCGGATGGGTTCTTGGAAACCATTGTGGCCGAGGTGACGAACACGCCCTGGGGCGAACGGCATTGTTATGTGTTGGATCGGACTTTGGACGAGGGCCACGGCCTTCACCACCGGTATCGATTCGGAAAGCAATTCCACGTGTCGCCCTTTATGCCGATGGACGTGGACTACGATTGGCGTTTTGGCGCTCCGGGCGAGCGTCTGATGGTGCATATGGTGAATCTGCGTGATGGGCGCCGCTTCTTCGACGCGACCATGGTTCTGACACGCCGTGAACTTACGGCCGCGTCCCTCGCGCGGACCCTGGTGCAATACCCGTTCATGACCGCCAGGGTCATCGGCGCGATTCATTGGCAGGCCTTGCGGCTGTGGATGAAACACTGTCCCTTTTACCCACACCCCAAGACACGCGCCTCGCTGGCGCAGACAGGGAGGTCTTCCGGATGAACGGTCTTATGAAGACCGACTGTGCATCGGGACCGACGGAACGGAGCCTCGTCCCGCGAAGGGAATCCGGCGCTCGCGACGGCTTCTCTATCCGGCTGGCGCGGCGCATGGTTTTCGCTCGGCTCCAGTTGATCACGCAGGGGGCCCTCACCATCGTGGAGGGCGGGCAACGGACGACCTTCGGCAGCCCGACGTCGCCTTGTCCCCTCCGGCCGGTGGTCATCATCGACGACCCCGCCTGCTATCGGGACATTGCCTGGGGTGGGACCGTCGGTGCCGGAGAAAGTTACGGCCGTGGCGCATGGAGCTGCGACGATCTCACCTCGCTCGTACGGCTGTTCGTCCTGAACCGCGCCATGCTCGATGGAATGGAGCAGGGAGCCGCCCGCTTGTCGGCTCCATTCCTGAAGCTCATGCATGGTCTGAGGCGCAACACGAAGGCGGGCAGTCGGCGGAACATCGCGGCGCATTACGACCTCAGCAATGAGTTTTTCGCGCTGATGCTGGATCCGACGATGATGTATTCCTGCGGGTACTTCGTTCGTCCTGACAGTACGCTCGAAGACGCCTCTCGCGCCAAGATCGATCTCATTTGCCGCAAGCTGCATCTGTCGCCTGATGACCACCTGCTTGAAATCGGGACCGGCTGGGGTGGGCTCGCGTGTCACGCGGCTCAGACCTTTGGCTGTCGCGTCACGACGACCACGATCTCTCAGGCCCAATACGACTGGGCGCTCCGGCGTGTTCGTGACGAGGGCCTGTCCGACCGCGTGCAAGTGCTGCTGTGTGACTATCGCGACCTGCCCTCTCTCGATATGCAATTCGACAAGTTGGTGTCGGTCGAAATGATCGAAGCGATCGGGTGGCAGTATTATGGCGCGTTTTTCGACGCCTGTTGGCGGCTGCTGAAACCGGATGGTTTGATGCTCATGCAGGCCATCACGATCGACGAGCGGTATTTCGAACGGGCCAAACGGTCGGTTGATTTCATCCAGCGCGTCATTTTCCCGGGAAGTTGTATCCCTTCGGTGATAAGCCTCTGCCACGCCATGACCCGCGCATCGGATTTCAGCTTGCTGCATGTCCAGGATATCGGCGCCCATTACCCGCCGACCCTGCGCGGCTGGCGCGCGAACATTCGGCAGAACCTGAGGCGGATCCATCAACTCGGCTTTGGCCATGACTTTCTCCGCCTCTGGGATTTCTATCTGTCGTATTGCGAAGGCGGATTCCTGGAACGATCGATTTCGACGGCGCATTTGCTGTTCGCCCGCTCCGGCTGGCGACAGGACCCCATGGCAGGATGATCAAGACCCTAGGCAATGCAGTCTTCTTTCAGCTCGGATGGTGGATCGCTATCCTGAGCGCCGGCCGGGGGCAGCCCTGGTTGGCTCCCCCGGTCCTGGGGGGGCTCCTCGCAGTGAATATCTGGAATGCGTCCCAGCCTCGCGCCATGACCCTGGTGGTCCTGGTGATTGGATCTGCCGGGTTGTTGTTGGATAGCGGGCTGACAGCGTTGGGCCTGCTCCGGTTCGGTGATCACCCCTTTGCGCCTTGGCTGTGCCCACCGTGGCTCTGTGCCCTCTGGTACCTCTTTGCCACGACGTTGCACCATTCGCTCCGCTGGCTGGAGGGGCGGAGCTGGCTGGCCGCCCTCCTCGGCGGGATGGCTGGGCCGGTCAGTTATGGGGCCGGACAGGCCTTTGGGGCGCTGACGCTGGGGCCCACCGACGCCTTGGCACTTCTACTGCTGGCTTTGCTGTGGGCTGGGCTTCTGCCGCTCTTCGTGCAGACGGCCGCGCGTATCCACGGCTCCGCGGCAGCTGGCCGTCTCCGCTGAGGTGTACTGTGATCGACCTCCCGATCGGTGTACAATCGGCCCTTCCCGAATCGAGCTGGAGGGCCCAGCGGGGGGCGGAGGACTTTTTCCAGGGAGTAAGGTGAACCATGACGGTGCGAGATGAACTGATTGCCGCCTTTCACGCCACGCAGGCGTTCAAATGGGATCCCGACAAGGGGTTCAAGCTGGCTTCGGGCTTGATGAGCCCCTTTTATGTCGACTGCCGTACCCTGATGGCGTTTCCGCATGCGCGCCACCTCGTGGCTCACTTGGCCTATGAGGCGACGAAGGAGTTGCGTATTGACTGTCTGGGGGGATTGGAGATCGGGGCCATTTCGATCGCCACCTCCATTTCTGACTTTGCCTATGCCGCGGTCCCGCGCCGCGAATGGCGGACGTTTTTTGTGCGCAAGCAGCCCAAGGACCATGGCCTGGGTCGGCTGCTCGAAGGTGTCGTCACATCCGGCGACCGCGCGCTGATTGTGGATGACGTCTTGACGAGCGGAGGCTCCGTGCTGAAAGCGATCGTGGCAGCTCGTGCGGCAGGGCTTCAGGTACAGGATGTGTTGGTCATCGTCGATCGCAAGGAGCAGGATGGGCTGGCCCGTATCGAACAGGAACGGGTACGGGTCAGGAGTCTCCTGACCATCGACGATTTGATGCAGGGCCGACGCCCCACGACGTGAGGGGCCGGGGAGGTCGCAGGCGCGCCAATCATTTACACTGGAACTGGATCCCCCAGCGCCGCTCCTCCACCACGTCGCTGGATCCCGCAATGGGGCTGGCTTGTCGGAGCCGGCCCTTTGTTTCTCCTTCACGAACCGTCGTGTATCCGCTCGGGCATTTTTGCTCCATCAGGTGTATCGCCTCTTTCCGAAACGAGGAGAGCAACCGCCCCTGTTCTGCTCGGTAGGGATAGACCACCACCCCGCCGTCTTGAGTTTCTTTGACCAGCATGGCGCCTTCCCCGCAGGCGGTTAGGAGCGGCCACAGGGCGAACAGGACGACTCTTGACCGGCTTTTCATGGGCCTCCTATCATAGGCGAAACGTCGCCACTGTTTCTGTCAGTCCGAGCAAAGGAGTATGGACTATGCGAGCTGTCATTCTTACCTTGTGCGGCGCCCTTCTCTGCGGTCTCCTCCTGCAGGTCCCGCAGGTCACCTTTGCCTACCATTCCTACGTGTTGACTGTCCAGGAATTGCGGGCCGGTCTCTCGAAGGCGTCCTCACCGGCCAATAAAGGATTCATCCTGTTCGACGTGCGCTCTCCGGAAGAGCATGCCTCCGGTGTCATTCCCGGCACCGACGGGAATATCGACTTTCGGGAGATCAAGGAGCGGCATCGCGAATTGGGAGCCAAGCTGGACGACCATATCGTCCTGTACTGCCAGTCCGGCCGCCGCAGCAACATTGCCGCCGAGGCCCTGGCCGACCTGGGCTATAAGCATGTCTACAACGTGGTCGGCAGCATGAACGCCTGGACCGAGGCCGGTTATCCCGTCGAGCCTGCGCGATAACCTTGGGATTAGGGGTTGTGCCGAGGGGCGACGGTCGTCGGCGCGGTCATGTGATGGGGCCCCGTGCGGGGGCTGACACCGATGACTGCGGGCAACGGAATGTGCAGGCTCGAGGTTCCGGCGAGCAGGGAGCGCCATGGAGCCTGGTTTCCGGCAGGTGTCACGGCATGGAGCAGGTCGGGGCTTGCGATGACATCGGAGGACGAACCGCCGTCCATCGCCATGGCTTGGTGAATCGACGGCATGGTGCGGTGGAGACAGTCGGCCAGTTGGTGCAGGGTAACGATCTCCGCCGTCTTGATCAGCAGAATGGTTCCCTGGCGGTCTTCGGCCACGACGGTTTGGTATGCGCGTTTCCCGCTGTCGCGCACTCGAAGCTTGCCGGTACGGTCGAGGAGCATCAACGACTGCGCCGCCTCCCGATAGGGCGGTAGCCCTTCCCCAACCATGTCGAAGGCAAGATCCAGCACCCGGGCTTTCTTCAGGCTGCCATCGGTCGGTTCCGCTGCGAACAGTCCCTGCCAGGAGTGATGTTTCTTGCCGCCGAGGGAGCGGCCTTCCTTGAAGAGCCACCCGAGGTACGAGTAGTCCTCGCGAAACAACCCCGCGTTGAACAGCACATAGGCGTCGGTGCGTTGCTGCCACTCAGGAATGGAGAGGGGGGTCGGAAGGCCTTCGTCGCGAAAGTGATAGATCGAAAAGCGAAATCGCTCCGGGTCGATCTGGAGCATGAGCAGCGGGGGAACCTGGGGGCAGGCATCGCCGGGATTCCACCAGGAGACCTGGATACCGGACGTCAGACGTTCCCACGGCGCCTCGGCGGCATCAGTCGTTCCTCCCGCGAGAAACAGGATTCCGCATGCCGCCAAACACCGCCCCACCCATCTTCGCCGGGGAGTGACGGATGTGGTTGATACCGGGTTGACGCCGAACATCAACATCCTCTGTGTGTTGTCGACTTACGAGGACGCGCTGCCCGTTCGTCCGGCCCCTTCAGGCGGGGGTTCGTTGATCATGCCCCAGAACACGCCGAGTTCCTTCACGGCCTTGAGGAATTGGGGAAACTCGACGGGTTTGACCACGTAGGCGTTGGCCCCCAAGGCATAACTTTCGACCAAGTCCCGTTCTTCCCGCGAGGACGTGAGCATAACGACCGGGATCGGCTTCAAGGCATTGTCGCTCTTAATGGTCCGCAAGACCTCGAGTCCATCCACTTTCGGCATCTTCAGATCCAAGAAGACGACGGCGGGATTGCCTTGTAGTCGCGTTTTGAAGGGGCCCCGGCAATAGAGATAGTCGAGCACCTCGGCGCCGTCGTGACAGAGGATGACCTTGTCGGCCAAGTGGTGCTCTTCCATGGCGGCCAAGGCCAGTTCGGCATCACGGGGGTTGTCTTCGGCAAGCAGGATCGGTTTGGTTGCGGTCATGATGCAGTCCTCGCAATGGGAAGCGTGAGATAGAAGGTCGCGCCTCCCCCGACTACTCCCTCCGCCCAGGTCCTTCCGCCATGTCGATGGATGATGCGGCGGACGTTGGCCAACCCGATGCCGGTGCCCTCGAATTCATCGGCGCGATGGAGCCGTTGGAAGACGCCGAATAACTTGCTGGCGTAGCGCATATCGAATCCTACACCATTATCCCGCACGAATAACACCACTTCATCCTGTGAACTGCTGTGGCTGCCGATTTCGATCGAGGCCTGCGGTCTGGTGCCGGTGAACTTGACGGCATTGGCGATGAGGTTGAGAAAGACTTGCCGCAACATGGCGGCATCCCCGGTGACTTCAGGAAGTGGAGCGATGGTCCATGAGATGGCGCGGCCTTGCAGGTCATGCCGAAGCTCATGCTGTACCGAGGCGATGAGTTGGTTCAAGTTGACGGTTCCCTGCAGCATCTCTTGCCGCCCCATGCGCGAAAACACGAGCAGGTCGTCGATGAGCTGTCCCATCTGCGTAGCCGAGTCGGAAATCGTCTGCAGATAACGTTTGCCCTTGTCGTCCAACGACGCAGCCACCGCGTTCGAGAGCAAGGAGGCATAACCATGGATGTGCCGCAAAGGCGCTCGCAAATCGTGCGACACCGAGTAACTGAAGGCCTCCAATTCCTTATTGGCTGCCTCAAGCAATTCACCGCGACGCTTCAGCTCCGCTGCGACGCGCCGACGCTCGGTGACGTCGTGCCGTATCAGATAGTACACGGCGGCCAGGAGAACGAAGAGCAGCAGTGCGCCGATGATCAGCAGGATGATGCTGGACCGGGTGGTCGCGGTGGATTCAAGGACGCGCCGCGCCAGCGCCTTGGTCTCGTCCTGCTCCATCTCCGCCTGGAGACGCTGGGCGGTGTCGAGTTCCTGTTTGGCAACGCCTGACAGGGCCATGGCCCGCACCGACTCGAATCCTGTCTGCTTGCGTAACTCCATGGTCGCCCGCTCCGCCTGCAGTTGCTGATTGATCAACCGGGCGAGTGTTTCGACCCGCGTCCGTTGAGGACTGTCCGGCTCGGTGCGGTCGCGGAGATACCGGACGTAATCCGGCGCCCGGTCTTGCAAACTGTGGAACGGGGCCAGGTAGCTCTCGTCCCCCGTGACCAAGAAGCGGCGATGGCTGCTCTCCGCATCGTGCATGGCTTCGTGAGTGGCATCCAGAATCTGGATGAACTCGTGACTGCGTTGGTCTTGCAAGCCGTTTCGAATCAGCACTGTCATGTTGCGATAGGAAATGGCGGAAATGACCAGAATCCCTGCAAACACGAGTCCGAATCCTGCCAGCACCCGTCCTTCAATGGACCACCTTCGACGCGGCGGGGCGGCGACCGGCGTCGGTAACGGGTGGGCCGCAGCCTGTTCCGCAGAATCGGACACGAGCGGCGCAGCGTCTCCGTCTAGGGCGGGAGCCTGGGGTAGTTGTTCGTCCATGCTCATGGAATAGGAACGGAACGTGGTGTCCATCAGGCCACGTTCGAGAACGTTTCGCGTCGAATCAAGTCAACGCGCATTGTAACAAAAGGCTGTGCAGTACGGAGCGAATTGACGCAATTCGCAGCAGAGAGCGCGTGAGCGGGCCTTACCCTCCGAAGGGAAGACCCGAGGGAGGGAGCGCCGCGGAAGACCCGACAAGATTGGAAAACATGAGCGTGGCTGCAACGACCCAGTCGATGAACGGCTGCGGATAGATGCCGATCACCAGGGTTCCGGCCAGACCGATGTACACCACGGCCCGGAGCGGCCCGGTAGTTTTGATGGGGGATGCATCGAGTGGCTCGCTGATGTACATCTTCTTTACGACGATCAGGTAGTAGTACATCGAAATGACGATGTTGATGAGCCCGACGGTGATCAGCGTGTAGAGCCCCTCTTTGATCGCAGCGACGAAGATGTAGAGTTTCCCGATGAAACCGGCGAGCGGCGGAACGCCGGCCAGTGACAGCAGGAAAATCAGCATCGCGAATGCCAAGAACGGCGAACGTCGGTTGAGCCCGCTGTAGTCTTCGATTTCCTCGCTCCCTACCGCATTGCTGATGGCCATGATGACCGCGAATGCTCCGAGGTTTGCGAAGAGGTAGGTCAGTAGGTAAAACAGGATCGAATCGGTGCCCATCTTGGTGCCGGCCGCCAACCCGATCAGAACATTGCCGACTTGGGCGATACCGGAATAGGCCAGCAGCCGTTTGATGTTGCGTTGTGCAATGGCGACGATGTTGCCGTACGTCATCGACAGAATCGAAGCGGCGACGAGCAGGAGAGCCCAGGCTGGTTTGAAGGTCGGGAGTGCGACCAGGAACAGCCGTAGCAAGATGGCGAAGGCCGCCACTTTGGGTGCGATCGACAGGAAGGCCGTCACGGGCGTGGGCGAGCCGTGGTAGGTATCCGGAATCCAGGAATGGAAGGGCACGGCGCCGATCTTGAAACCCAGGGCGGCAAAAATGAGCAGGAAGCCGATCACCAGACCGGTGGTCGGGGCGGCACCGGTCATGTCGGAGAAGACCAGTTTGCCTGTTTCGCCGAACACCAAGCTGATGCCGTAAGCGAGGAGGCCGGCGGCAAAGACGCCGAGGATGAAAAACTTGAGACCGGCCTCGTTGGAGGCCATGTCGTCGCGGAGATAGGCGACCAAGACGTAGAAGCCGAAGGTGGAGAATTCGAGCGTCACGAACAGCGATAACAAATCGTTCGCGGAGGACATGAACATCATCCCTAGCGCGGACATCGTGACGAGCACGTAGTATTCACCGCGGAAGAACGAGAAGCGATGCACATAGTCGACCGAGAGCAGGATCACCAGGATGGTCGCGAGCAGGATCATCATCTTGAAGAAGATGGCGAGACGATCCAACACGAACATCTTGCCGAACAGGGTGCCGGTGATGCCCGAGGCGTCGAACCAGGCCAGAATTCCCAGCGCGACGGCCAGCCCGAGCACGGACAGGTAGGCCAACTGCTCTTGGACAATGCGTTTCAAGGAAAAGTCGACGGCCAAGACCACGCAGAGCCACAGGGTCAAGAATAGTTCCGGCAGAAGATAGAGAAGATCCGATGCCGAGAAGGTCAGAGCAAACGTCATCGTGGGGTCACCTTCGCAAGCGCCTCACCGTCAGCCGGTAGCATCGGTGCGGCGGCCTGTGGACTGTTGTGGAGCTGTTCCGCCACGGGGACGACCTTGGTGATACGGGCGATCAGGGGATCGACGCCGGAACGGACCACTGAATAGAGATGGCCGGGAAAAATGCCGAACCCGATGCTGACGGTGATCATCAGCAAGAGGGGCATCCGGTCGATGACCGCCACGGCGTCGTGGGAATGACTGTATTTTTCGGCCATCGATCCGTAGAAGAGGCCGCGCATCATCTTGAAGAGGTATGCCATGGTCAACACGATGCCCAGCACGGCCACGATGACTTGGAACGGGTATTTGTTCCAGCTGCCCACGATGATCATGACTTCGGCAATGAAGTTGACGGTGCCCGGCATACCGATCGAAGCCATGCAGCCGATGACAAAGGCGGCGGAGATGAACGGCATTCGATTGGAGAGGCCGCCCAAGGATGGGATATCGCGGGTGTGGGTTTGGTCGTACACCCAGCCGGCCATGGCGAACAGCATTCCGGTGGCCATGGCGTGGGCGAACATATAAATCACGGCTCCGCTCAAGCTGATGTAGTCGAGTGCGGCCATTCCGAGAAACACGTAGCCCATATGGCTGGAACTGGAATAACCGATGACATACTTGGTGTCTTTGGCGTAATAGGCGACGAGCCCGCCGTAGATGATGCTGAAAATGCACAGGACAGCCGCGATCGGCATGAGTTCACGGGTGGTTTCGGGCAGGATCTCAAATGCGACGCGGATGATCGAAAAATGGCCCAGCTTCATGAGCACGCCGGCGTGCAACATGCTGGTGGCGGCCGGCGCGGCGGCATGGCCGACAGGGGACCAGGAATGCAGCGGCCAGATCGGCGCGATGGAGGCAAAGCCGAAGAAGATCAGGATCCAGATCAGCGTGGCCAACGGGCCTGAGAAGTGGGCCTTCTCGCGCAGCACTAGAATATCGAAGGTGTTGAGCCCGGAGAACTTGTAGATGAGCAGGATCCCCATCAGGGCCGCGACGGCAAACGCCGAGAGGAACAATACCAACTTCATGGCCGCATATTCTTTGCTGTTCGCGCCGAAGTTGAAGATGAACCCGACGGAATCCCGCAGCTTTAGGCCTTCGGGATCCGTCATTTCCAAATACTTCTTCGTGTGGCTCCCCCACATGCCCAGCAGGAGATACATGGGGATCACGGACATTTCATAGAAGAAATAGAGGAAGAACAGATCGAGGGACATGAAGACGCCGATGGTGGCGGCTGCGAGAATTAAAATCCAGATGTAGAACTCTTTGAGGCGATCCTTGATGTGCCAGGAGACGAAAATGCCGGCGAACAAGAGGATGCCGGACGCGAGGACGAGCGGTGTTCCGATGCCGTCGACGCCGAGATGAAGTGAGATCCCAAGCTGGCGCGACCATTCGATTTTCTGAATGAACTGGTATCCGCCCCTGAGGGGATCGTACGCATAGAATAGGTAGATCGACGTGATCAACGCGATGAACGCTGACCCTGCGGCGACACTGCGGACCGCTGAGACCTGTCGGTTCGGGACAAAGATCAGCGCGAGGGCCCCTGCGAAGGGAGCGAAAAGAATAATGAGGAGTGTGTAATCAGCCATACGTCTTACTCCGTGGGCACGCGGATGGTGGTGTCTACGGAGGCTACTTTCGCCCGATCAAGCCGGTCGACCAATGCCTGAATCGACCCGTTCATCATGCGCAGAAAAGGTGACGGGAACAGGCCGATCCACAAGATCATGATGGAGAGCGACAGAGCAATGGTGATCTCGCGCATGTGCAGGTCTTTGATCGACGCTGAGACGTGCTTGCCGAGCGGGCCCAACATGGACCGTTCGTAATACCACAGGAAATAGGCGGCCCCGAAGATCACGCCGAGCACGGCGACCGCCCCGTACCACCATTGGGCCTTGAAGACGCCGAGCAGGATCAAAAATTCGCCGACGAACCCATTGGTGCCTGGAAGACCGATGGAGGCCATCCCGATCAGCAGTAGGAAGGTGGCTAGAAGCGGGACCTGTTTGGCAAATCCTCCGAACGCGGAGAGGTGCGAACTTTGCTGTCTCGTCGTGAGGAAGCCGGCCATGAAGAACAGCCCGGCCGTACTGAAGCCGAGGTTGATCATCGTGAGGAGGCTGCCCTGGAGGCCTTGAAAATTGAGGGCGAACAGGCCTGCCACCACGAACCCCAGGTGGCTGATGCTGCTGAACGCGAGCAGTCGTTTGAAATCCGGCTGCACGAGCGCCACGATAGCGCCGTAGATGATGGCGGCCAGGGCCAGGAACATGACGATCGAGATCACACCTTCGCTTTTGGAGGCGTCTGGAACCAGGGGAAACACGAAGCGAAGGAACCCATAGGTGCCCAACTTCATCCCGGCGAGCATGACGGCCATCCCGATCGGCCCTTCGATGAGGGCGTCCGGTAACCAGGTGTGGAAGGGGAAGACCGGCGCCTTGAATGCAAACCCGAGGAACATGAGCCAGAAGATCAGGATCTGTTGAGAGAGCGGAATGGGCACGGACAACAGTTCCAGCAGGTCGAAGGAATAGACGTGGTCGAGGTGATGGGCGACGGCCCACTGGTGGTAGTTGATATCCAGAAGCGCGATGCCGACCAGCATGAACACGCTGCCGAGCAGGGTATAGAGCACGTACTTGAGCGCCGCGTAATGCCGGTCTGCCCCGCCGCCCCAGAGCTTGATGAGAAAATAGCTGGGGATGAGCATCAATTCCCAAAACACGAAGAACAAGACCAAGTCGATGGAGGCGAAAATGCCGATTGTCGTCGTCTCCAGGGCCAAGAGGGCCATGAAATAGAGGCGGACTTGGGTGCGGATCGTGTCCCATGAATAGATGACGATCAAGACCGTGAGGAACGCCGTAAGGCCCACAAAGAGGACACTGATGCCGTCGACGGCCAAGTGGTAGCCGATGCCGATGGCCGGGAGCCAGCGCGCATGTTCTGCAAACTGCATGGCGGCGGAATCGGGCACGAAGCGTAAGAGCACGAGAATGGCGAGGGCCATCTCGAGCAACGAAATGCCCAACGCCGTCGCCTTGATCAAATCCTCGTCTTCGATCAACCACAGGACGGCGGCGCCGACCAATGGGAGGAAAATCAGATAGGAGAGGATCGGAAATCCAAAGCTGAATTCTTCAAGCATCGTGTGTCCAGCGAACGCGCCAGCTCAGCGCGCGGTATGCCCGGATGATCCGGTGCCGGTCCAAATCAACAAAATCACATGAACAAGAATGAACAGTCCGGCAACGATGATGGCCGCGTAATGGTGCACCATGCCGGTTTGCAGGCGGCGCCAGGATCGTGCCAACAGGTGGTTTGCGTACCCGATTACATTGAGGCCGCCATAGATGACGTATTTTTCGGTCCAGGTAATGGCGGCGGAACTGAGATCCGCGCCTCGGTCCACGGCGCGAACGACACCGTCGATGACGGTCCGGTCGAACCAATCCCAGAGTTGTCCCAGACGCTTGATCGGCTCCACGAAGACGGCGTCGTACAGCTCATCCACATAGTATTTGTTCAGCAATGTCGTGTAGAGACCCGGCATCTTCTGGGCCAAAGCGTCGGCTGCGGTGGAGTGTCCGCTGTAGAAGTAATGCGCCAATCCCCAACCCAACAGGGCGATGGCCGTAGCCGTTCCCATCAATCCAAAGAGCAGGGCCGGCGCGACCCCATGTTCTTCTCCTGCCACCCCCGCCACCGGATGCAGGAAGTGGTGGAACCATCCGTTTTCAGGCGGGACACCGGGGAATCCGCCGATGACGGATAGGGTGCCGAGGACGACCAAGGGGCCGATCATCACCATCGGAGATTCATGCACGTGGTGAGCGGTGTGGTGGTCCAAGCGGGATGTGCCGTAAAACGTGAGGTACGTCAGCCGGAACATATAGAAGGATGTCAGGAACGCGCCGACGGCGGCCATCCCATAGAGGACATAGTGATGGTGGACGAAGGCATGGCCCATGATTTCGTCCTTGCTCCAGAAGCCTGCCAAGGGCGGGATCCCGGCAATGGCGATCGTGCCGATGAGGAACAGGGTGTGAGTCCAAGGAATCTTCGATTTCAAGGCCCCCATTTTCCGAATGTCCTGCTCGCCGGAGAGGGCATGGATCACGGAACCGGCCGAGAGGAACAGGAGCGCCTTGAAAAAGGCATGCGTCATGAGGTGGAAGACAGCCGCCGTATAGGCCCCGATGCCGCAGCCAAGGAACATGTATCCGAGCTGACTGACGGTGGAATAGGCCAGTACCCGCTTGATGTCGGTCTGGACCAAGCCGATGGTGGCGGCGAACAGGGCGGTGAGGCCTCCGATCCATGCGACGGTCGTCATGGCGACGGGGGACATGTCGAAAATGACGTGGTTACGGACGATCATGTAGACGCCGGCCGTGACCATGGTGGCGGCATGGATGAGCGCGCTGACCGGTGTGGGGCCCTCCATGGCGTCGGGCAACCAGGTGTAGAGGGGCAGCTGGGCCGATTTTCCGACGGCGCCGACCAACAGGCAAAGGGCGATGGCCGTAGCCATACCAGGAGAAAGCTGTGAGGCGTTCTGCATGACCTGCGTATAGTCGAGCGTGCGGAAATTCATGAACACGAGGAAGATTGCCAGGAGAAATCCCGCGTCACCGATACGGTTGACCACGAAGGCCTTCGTGGCCGCCTTGGCGGCTGACACCTTGTCGTAGTAGTAGCCGATGAGCAGGTACGAACAGAGGCCGACGCCCTCCCAGCCGATGAACAGGACGACGTAGTTGTTGCCCATGACCAGCAACAACATTGAGACCATGAAGAGGTTCATGTAGACGAAGAATCGAGTGAAGCCCGACTCCCCGTGCATATAGCCCACGGAATAGACATGGATGAGGAAGCCCACTCCTGTGATGACCAGCAACATGATGCAGGTCAGCGGATCAATCAAAAAAGCCAGGTTGATCGTCAGGTCCCCGCCGAAGATCCACTTGTAGGCCACCACCTCCCGTGCGGCCCCGGTCTTCAGGACGTCGGTAAAAACCGCCAGGACGCAGAGGAAGGACATCAGCACGGAGCCCCAGGCGAAGCGATGCGCCAAGTCGTGGGAATAACGATGTCCGAAGAGGCCGTTCACGAGAACGGCCATCAATGGGAACACGGGGATCAGTTTGACGATGAGATCGATAGAGTCCGACACGTTACCACTTCAGTAAATTCATTTCGTCGACATTGGTCGAGATCTTCCCGCGGAAGACCACGATGATGATGGCCAGACCGATGGCCGCTTCGCCCGCCGCGATGGCGATGATGAACAGCGCGACAATTTGGCCCTGCATGGACTCCAGATAATGGGAAAAGGCGACCAGGTTAATGTTGGCGGCGTTCAGCATGATCTCGACCGACATCAACACAATGATGAAGTTGCGGCGGATGAGCACTCCGAGCAGGCCGGTGGCGAACAGCACGGTGCTGACCACGACGTATGCGGATAGTGGAATCATCCGTCACGCCTCGTTTCGATGGGCTTGGGAGTTTTGGCCAGCACGATGGCGCCGATGATGGCCGCTGTGAGGAATACTCCGATGATTTCGAATTGGAGGAGGTATTCGCTGAACATCTTGATGCCGACCGCATGGGCGTCCCCGTCCTGCAGGATGGCCGCTGCCGTAGTGTCACCCTTGGCTCCGCTGAGCGGAGACTGCAGCAGAAGGAAGACGAGATACAGCAGGCCGATGACCGCCGGTGCCAGCATGTACGGCGCCTTGGCGTGGAAATACCGGTCGTCGGTTTTGAGGTTCAACAGCATCAGGACGAATAGATAGAGCACGAGAATGGCGCCGGCGTATACGATGACTTGCACGGCCCACAAGAACTCAGCATTCAACATGACAAAGAGGCCGGATACGTGCAGCAACAGCGCGAGGAGGGCCAGGCCGCATTGGACCGGATTCTTCAGCGTCACGGTCAGGATGCCCGCGACAATACTTACCACTGCGAAATACCCGAAAAACACAAAGGCCATAACGGTTCGGTCAGCTTAGATGTTTGGGTTGTGACTGTGTGGGCTTGAGCACCGACTGGGGAAAGTAGTAGCGATACTCCCGGCTCTCGTCCGAATTTTTTTCTTGATTATGGGTATACAGATATTTTTTCGCGTCCGCGAGATGGCGTTCACCGATCTCGTAGAGGCGTTTCTTGTCGAATAGGAGGGTGCGCTTGTCGTGCGTCGAATATTCATACATTTTCGTCATCGCCAGTGCGTTCACCGGGCAGGCTTCGACACAATAGCCGCAGAACACGCACTTGGTGATGTCGATATAGAATTCCGTGGCGTACCGTTGCAGGGGCCGGTCGGCATCTTCGTTGCTGATGACTTTGATGCAGCGGGACGGGCAGGCGGCTTCACAGAGGTCACAGCCCACACAACGCTCGCGGCCGTCGTCGTAGCGAAGCAGGCCCAGTGCCCCGCGGTGGCCGTCGGGAATCGTCCGCTGTTCTCGCGGGTACTGGAACGTGATCGGCTTATGGAACATGTGCTTGAAGGTCACTTTCATAGCGTCCCAAATTTCATAAAACAGGGCCGCCTGCAGCACCTTCTTGGCCAAGTCTCCGACATTCATGCCCTTCACCTCTGACGACCTCAAAAAGACGGACGAGCTTACTCCTACGCGCCGACCTTTTCAATATTCACGCGCGTTGACTTGAAGGACGGAACTCCCGTCGTGGAATCGACGTCGACGGCCATCACATCCTTGACGGGCGGCTCGTTAAAATGTTCTGGGAAGAAGCAAGTGCCTCGCATCACGTCAGGGTCCGCCTTCACGCCCAGCTGGACGGAGCCCTGTTGGGAACTGACCCGTACCGTCGAGGCCTCAGTGAGCCCGAGTTGCTCAAGGTCCGCCGGGTTCATACGGAGTTTGCCGTGATTCGGTTCGATGTTGATGAGGCCTGAGGCGCGAGTCGACATCTTGCCGGAATGGTACAGGAGTTGTCCCATCAGCAGAGTGAACGGTCTGGCTGAATCCGCTGATTGGGAGCCGGCGGCATATCGGCCGGCGACTTCGACTGCATATCCATTCGACAGATAGGCATCGGGCGATGGTGCGATGCGCCGGGGCTGGCCCAAATTATAATACCCAGGCAGCAAGCGCATGATTTCGTTCTGCACGTCCTGCGGGGATTCATAGGCCCATTCGTACCCCAATCCGTTGGCCAAGGACGTCATGATGTGCCAGTCGGGCAAACTCTCTCCGATGGGGTCGAGCGCCTGGCGGATGCGTAAGACCTTGCCTTCGAAATTGGTAAAGGTGCCATCCTTTTCCGCATAGGTGGCGGCAGGCAGCACGACGTGCGCCAGCTGGCCGGTTTCCGTGAGGAAAGGATCTTGAACAATCAGGAGTTGCAACTGTTCGAGCGCGGCCCGCACGTTCAAAGAAGCGGGAAGGGTCGCCAGCGGATTTTCTCCGATCACATACAACGCCTTGATCTGTCCGCTTCTGATCCGCGCCAAGATTTCCAGGAGGTTGGCGCTGTGGACGTTGGTGGGGAGAGTGATATCCCAGGCTTTTCCGAATCGTTCGCGGGCACCGGGATCATCGAATCGGGCTTGTCCCGGGAGGAACTCCGGCGCGACACCCATGTCCACCGCACCCTGTTCATTGATCTCCTCGGTCACGGTGGTGACGCCACTGCCTGGCTGCCCCAATTTTCCGGTGACCCAGGCTAGGTCCAGGAGTTTGAGTACGTTCCGGTAGCCGTGCGGACGACGGACGATGCCCTCTGCGCACAGCGCGATGGCCCGTGGTGCTTCGGCAAAAATCGTGGCCACTTCACGAATCTGCTCGCCAGAAATACCGGTCTGAGCCGCGACCTGTTCCATGGAGATCTTGGTCGCGGCCTGCTTCAAGGCCGCAAAGGCTTCGGGATGTTTCGCGGCGCTGCCTTCATCGACAAGATCCTGTTCGATGACCGCCTTCAACAAGCCGTCGATCAGCAGCGACTCCGTATCCGGCTTGATCAACAGAGGGTGAGAGGCAAGTTGCGCGATATTGGTGTTGGCCGAATCCGCGACGATGACCTGAGCGCTGTAGACCCGGATGGCCTCCTTGATGCGGACGGAGGTCAATGGATTGGTTTCGGTGATATTCGATCCGATCACCAGGATGGCCTTGGCTTTCGTGAGGTCCTCCCAGTCATTCAGCGGCCGACCGACCCCGACGGCGTGGCGGACGGCGTGCACGTAGTTCAGGTGCCCATAACGGGCGCTGCTGTCGAGCTGATTGGTGCGGAAGCCGGCCCGCATCAGCTTTTGGAAGAGGTAGAGTTCTTCGTTGGTGCAGCGGGCCGTGATGAGCCCGGCGATTGATTCGGGACCATGCTTGCGGAGAATTTCGGATAGCCGATCGACCACGGTGTACATGGTTTCCAGCCACGGCGTTTCGGTCAGGCGGTCACCCTTGCGGACTAATGGCTGTCGAAGCCGCTGCTCGCTGTCGATGTATTGGAAGCCGAATCGGCCGCGCACACAGAGCCCGCCGTGGCCTTTGGCCGTTTCTGCCCGGTCGCCC
Organism: Nitrospira sp.; assembly: GCA_015709715.1. Lineage (NCBI taxonomy): Bacteria > Pseudomonadati > Nitrospirota > Nitrospiria > Nitrospirales > Nitrospiraceae > Nitrospira > Nitrospira sp. The sequence goes on along the minus strand of CP054184.1, from coordinate 2,157,258 downwards.
CACTTATTCTTCCACGATAGCGGCGAGGTGACGCGGACCACTTCCGTGTCTTTCGTTTCCAGATACATCTGGCAGCCGTCCCCGCAATAATTGCAGGTGGTCGTCGTCTTTTTCATCTGCCAGGGTTTGTAGAGATATTTCGAATACTTGTTTGTAATGGCCCCGACGGGACACACGGCCAAGCAGTCGCCGCAGAATTCGCAGACCAGGGGTTGGTCCCCCTTGGCTACGACCTGGTTGAAGCCACCCTTTTTCATGAACTGAAGGGCATCGATCATCAGCACGTCTTTACAGACGTTGATGCACTCGGCGCAGGCGATGCATCGGTTCATGTTGAAGTCGAGGACCAGGCTACGGGTGTCTTCGGGAATGAACTTTTGCTTCGCGTTGGCGAGGTTGGTCACGCCGTGCTGGAAGGCCATGTCCTGCAGTTCGCAGTGACCGTCTGCATCGCAAACGGGGCAGTCCAGCGGGTGCACCGACAGATGCTTCTCGACCGCTTTTTTCCGCGCGGCGAAGAGGTCGTCGCCTTCGGTACGGATAATCATGCCGGCGGTCGCCTTGGCGGTGCAGGATCGCACCGGCGCCTTTTTGCCTTCCTGCATGACCAGGCACATGCCGCACGAGCCGAAGGGATCAAAGGTATAGTGGTAGCACATGGCAGGGATGATCTTGCCGGTGTTGGCGATCACGTCGTAGAGCGACACCCCGTCCTTGGCCGTAACAGTCCGCCCATCGATCGACAATTCGATCGTGGCGGCTTCAACGTCAGGATTTGTCGCTGGTTTCAGACCCATCGCGTTACCTCAACTCAGGCGTAATCGTAATCCTCACCGGTCACACTCTCCCATCACGATGTCGTAGGTACCGAAGATCGTGATCGCGTCGGCGATCATGTAGCCACGAGACATGTGATCGAATGCGCCCATGTGAATGAATGACGGTGCACGTATCTTGAGACGGTAAGGTTTCCCTCCGCCCGTGCTGACGATATAAAACCCCAACTCGCCTTTGTGGGCCTCCGTGCCGCAGTAGATCTCGCCCGGAGGGGCGTTGAACCCTTGAGAGAACAACTTGAACTGCTGAATCATCGATTCCAAATTGGTGAAGACGCGTTCTTTCGGGGGAAACGTCACGCTCGGTACGTCCGCCATGATCGGACCATCCTGGATCTGCTCCAGGCACTGGCGGATGATCTTGACGCTCTCGTACATTTCCTGAATGCGGATCCAGTACCGGTCGTACGTATCGCCGTTCTTTCCAACCGGGACGCTGAATTCGCATTTCGGATAGGCCGAATAGGGTTCGTATTTTCGGAGGTCGTAATCCACGCCAGACCCGCGGAGTGTGGGGCCGCTGAGGCCAAAACTCAAGGCGTCTTCCGCCGAAATCACCGCGACGCCTTTTGTGCGAGCGAGCCAAATGCGATTTTTCTCCAGGAAGATCACATATTCATCGATCTTCGGGGGAAAGTAGTCCAAAAATTGCTTGAGCTTTGCGAAGAGAGACGGCGTAAAGTCACGTTCGACGCCGCCGATGCGATACCAGCTCGTCGTCAAACGAGCGCCGCACAGTTCATCGAACCAATCGAGCAAGATCTCGCGGTCTCGGAAGCAATAGAAGAACACCGTCATCGCACCGATATCCAGCGCCTGGGTGCCGAGCCAAAACTGGTGCCCGATGATGCGCTGCACCTCGGCGACGATCGTGCGAAGATACTCTGCCCGTTCCGGCACCGTAACGTTCATGAGTTTTTCGACAGCGCGACAGTAGGCGAAGTTGTTGTACATCGCGCACACATAGTCCAGCCGGTCCGTGTGCGGGATGAACTGATGATACGTCCCTTCCTCGGCCAGCTTCTCGACGCCACGATGGAGAAATCCCATGACCGGGGTCGACTTGACCAGGCGTTCGCCCTCCAACTCCAGGATGACTTTCAGCACGCCATGGGTGCTAGGGTGCTGGGGGCCCATGTTGAGGAGCAACTCCTCGGTACGGAGCGTCGGCAACGTTGCGTCTTCCGGATGGTCCGGATCGACTTTATAGATGGTAGTACGTTGATCTTCGAACTGTGCCATAGGCGCTCGCCTGTTCGTGGGGTGAGGTCGGGCTATCGGACCGCTTCATCCAAAAAATCAAATGTGTCGCGCCACCCTTTCCCGCGGAGCGGGAAATCTTTGCGCAAAGGATACCCTTCGTCATACTCGTCCGGCATCAAGATCCGACGGAGGTCCGGGTGGTTTCGAAAACGGATTCCCATCATGTCGTAGACTTCGCGCTCCATAAAGTCGGCTCCCTTCCAGATGTCGGTGAGGGAGTCGACAATGCAATCAGATTCGGGAACGCGCGCCTTCAAACGGATTCGTTGCCGGGCTCGAATCGAGTAGACCTCGTAGACCACTTCGAATCGTTCTTCGTCATCCGGCCAGTCAACGGAACTGACATGCACGATGTAATCGAACGTCATCAATGGGTCGTGTCGTAAGAAATGAGCGACGTCGTGCAAGGCCTCTCGTTTGACCGTCACGGCAAGGTCTCCCCGCCATTCCACGGTCTTGAGCACGACTCCGGGAAAAGTTTGTTCGATGCGCGTTGCGAGTAAGCTCATGTGGCGATTGCGCCTTAGACCTTCAGCGCGTCCCTCACTTCCTTCGGTTGGCTTAGGAACACACGCTTCTGCATGATGCGCTCTTGCAATTTTAGGATGCCGTCGAATAGGGCCTCGGGTGTCGGTGGACAACCCGGCACGTAAATATCGACCGGAACGAATCGGTCCACGCCCTGCACGACGCTGTAGCTGTCGTAGATGTTGCCGGAAGTGGCGCAGGACCCCATCGCAATCACGTATTTGGGTTCCGGCATCTGGTCATAGATTTTGCGGATGACCGGAGCCATGCGGCGGCATACGGTTCCTGCGACGATCATCAAATCGGACTGGCGGGGAGACGCGCGAAACACCCCCGCTCCATACCGGTCCATGTCGTATCGGGAGGAGACGGCGGCGATCATTTCGATCGCGCAGCAGGCCAGTCCGAAGGTCATCGGCCACAATGAGCCCTTGCGGGCCCAGTTCACCGCTTTTTCAACCGTCGTCGTAATGACATCGGGGTTGCCGTCTTTCTCCCGGCTTCCCAGCTGAATCAATCCCATTCCAACGCTCCTTTACGCCAGGCGTAGACATAGGCGACGAGGAAGAGCCCGATGAAGAGCAACATCTCGACCAGTCCGACGAGGCCGATCTTGTTGAATACAACGGCCCACGGATAGAGGAAGATGACCTCGACGTCAAAAATCACGAACAACATGGCGAAGATGTAATAACGAACCGGAAAGGGCATGCGAGCATCGGAGAAGGGCTCGGACCCGCATTCGTAGGTTGAGAGCTTTTCCGGCTCCGGATATTTCGGCTGTACGAAATAGCTGATGAGCAACGTGCCCACGCCGAAGGCGAGCGCAACGAACACGAATACCAAAATAGGGAAATAACGGCTCAGGTATTCTAAAAGGAGCTCGGAACCGGCCATGGGCCTCTGACCTCAACAGGTTTGAGGGCTTCTAAGAGGTCGGAATCTTAGCCCTTGCCGATTTTTAATAGCAAGCGCACAAAGGACCTAGGCCTTCAGTCCCGATAGGACTAGAAACTGAATACTGTCCAGCAGTTAGGTGAGTAGCCTTGTTCGACTATTGTTGAGTGGGCTTTTTCGAAGCGGTGAGGCTGGAGCCGATATCTTCGGGCGAAGTGAATGGATTCGTGCTGTGATGAACCATTTTGTCGGCAGGCGTTTTCAGCGCTCGAGGTGGTGCGCCGTCCGTCACTTCCCATTCTGAGGTCAGAGGCGTTGTGCTGCGAACCTTTGTCCGTCGGGGCAGCTGGGTGTTGATTCGTTCTCGTGTCATGAGGCTGCCGCTCCAGATGGTGTCACGAATGATGGCGGTTCACCTGCATCCATAGATGTCGATGGCTGTCACCATACCATTCGTGTGCCTATGATTCAAACCCTGGAGAGGCGTGCCGTTTCTTGACAGGGTGTGGCTGTTTGCTAAGGTTGCTACAGGCAACTATCCTAGGTGTGATCAATATGAAAACCGTACCTTTACATGCCGGCGTGCTGGTGCTGTCCTGCGGGCTGACGACCCTGACGGCGGTTCCTCTGTATGCGCAAAACGCCCAAAGCGTTCGTCTGGGGGAGGCCGCTCTGACCTATGCCGCCGGATCCATACGCCAAGATATGCCGGTTGACGGTGTCGTCAATGTCATCACCGGGGATAATCAAATCACCGGGAATCGGATGATGATTGGTTGGTCGGGGACGGACACACTATACCTCAAGTTGAAGAACCCGGGGGAGGCAGCGCTCGGGGACCTGTACACCATATATAGGCGTTCCCGGAAGGTTTTTCACCCCAGGACAAAGGAGTATCTGGGGTATGTCATCACTCGGCTGGGAGTGGTGAAAATCATTCAGGTCGATCCTGCGCTGGTGTTGGCCCAGGTGGTCAGGTCCTATGGGCCCTTCTCGCCCGGGGATCCTGTGGTGCGCTTCACTCCTCCAACCACTGACGAAGTAGGTGAAACGCCGTCCCCGGTGAGCGGTCTTGAAGGAATGGTGGTGGATCTCCAGTCCGATAAGAACATGTCGCTGGTTGCTCAGGGCAACGTAGTGTATCTGGATAGGGGGCATGAGGATGGAGTGCGTGCAGGCGATCTGCTTGAAGTGCTTCGGACCGGTGCCGGATTGCCGGAGAGGAAAATCGGCGTCGTGAAGATCCTTTCCACAGAGGCTCGTACGGCGACGGCGGTCTTGCACAAAGCCTGGGCTCGAGTATTAGTCGGTGATCGGGTTCGGTCGAATCAGGTGTCCTCCGTGGAGGTATTGCCAGGAGACGATGCGGTGCCCCAGGTTGTGACGGCTGTCGCTTCGACGCCCACCTCTAAGGACCTCAGATTGCCCGATGGAGAGTCCAGCCGGCATCCGCGGAGCGGTGCCACGCTCGACCTCGACGAATTGGCCGGCAAGCTGGAATTCGAATCAGGGCAAGCGAAGGTAACAGCGGAAGGCGAGGCAGTCCTCCGGCAGTTGGCAACCCAGCTCAAGGACTTGGCTGGTCACCGGCTCGTCCGAATCGAGGGGCACTCAGACAACATGGAGATCGGGCCGTCGCTCAAGGGACAATTCCCTACGAATTGGGATTTGTCCAAGGCGCGGGCGGCGGGAATTGTGCAGTATTTGGTGGAGCAGGGTGGACTGGATTCGGCAAAACTCACTGCCGTGGGTTATGGGGCGACCAGGCCCCTCGCCAGCAATGCATCAGAAACCGACCGGCGCAAGAATAGACGGATCGAAGTTGTGTTGTATTCACCCGATGCAGAGCCTGTCAGCCAGCCCGTTAGCAGCAAGGTGCCCGAAGTCCTCTCGGGTTCTGTGGATGCAGTGGTGGGCTCAGATGATCGAGTTGTTCCAGGGGACTCAGCCGCTTCGGATGAAGTGAGCCACCACGTTCCTGCAGCGGCGGATGGATCGGACTCGAATGGTTCTCCCGGAGCAGAACCAATGCCAAGTCCAGCTGGAACATAGCCCGCCTCCAGCGAGGCTGCCTCCTCCCCTGGCCCCCTGTCTCCCTCAAACCTACCTCCAGCCTTTCGAATCATCCCCTGCATTGTTGCTTCAATTGGGTGTTGTTAGAATGACGCAATGCCCGATTCTCCTGAATTGTTGTGCCGCCCGGCCGATCCGGCCTGTGCCACTGCCTTTGCGGATGTCATCTTGCCTCGCCGCCTGCATCGGCCTTTCACCTATCTCATTCCCGACAATCTCCGAGGGAAGGTGGACATTGGTCAATCGGTCATTGTTCCCTTCGGGACTCGGGAGATTCAAGGGTTGGTCACCGCACTGTATGGGCACCTTCCCTCAGGAGTGCCGGTGGAGAGTCTCAAGGCCGTTCGCGCCCTGGCCTCGGATGTGTCCGAGGCTACCTTAAGCGCGCAACAGCTGAATCTGAGCCGTTGGTTGGCACAGCGGTACGCTGCTCCCTGGGGGCAATGCATCAAACTCGTTGCCCCTCCGATGGTGCCGACGACAAAGGGCCGCGTGCGGTATCAGCCGACCGACGAGGGGTTGAGATGCGTCTCTCACGGTAATGGCCTCGCCGCGGCTGAATGGCAATTGCTAAAGAGGCTCTGCCGCCGCGACGGCCTTGAAGCGACAACCCTGGAGCGTGGTAAGGATTCCAGCATCACGAAAGCATTGCAGGGATTGATCGGGAAAGGATGCGTCTTTCGCCGCGCGGTCGACGGTGCTCTGCCGGCCTCTCGACCGCGTAATGAGGCAAGCACCCAAGTCGGTCAGGCTGGTCTTATAAATTCAGCTATGGGCCCGGTGTCAGTTGCCCGCGAGGCGGTCGAATCTTGGCCGGCGGCTGTGGGGGAGGCGCTCTCGCATGCCGCAGGGATGCCTATCTTGCTGCAGTCCACCCAGGAGAGCAGGCGCTGGTGTCTGGTTCAAGCCGCCCAGGAAACCATCCGCCGAGGCCGGCGCGTCTTGGTGGTGACGGGAGATGTCGAACACGCTAAATATTTGGTGGACGCTCTGGCGTCTGCGGGAGTTCCCGCGTTGCTTATGCACCGTACAACCTCGGCCAAAGCGCAAGCGGCCGTCTGGCGGGAGGTGCAGGCGCCATCCACGAATGTGGTGATCGGGACTCGCTCAGCCGTTTTCGCCCCACTTGAACGGCTGGGGTTGATCTGGGTCGAAGGGGAGGATGAGGAGGCACTCAAAGAGGAGCAAGTCCCGCGATACCATGCGCGGGAGGTTGCACAGCATCGTGCCCTCAATGAGGGGGCGCTACTGGTCCTGTCTTCCAGTCATCCCTCGCTGGAAAGTTGGTCAATGGCACGTCGCGGAGTAATGACTGCTTGCCTGTATCGAGATGACGCAGTCCTGCCACGGGTGGAGGTCGTCGACATACATGTCCTGCTGAAGGACCGTTCACAGGGGCTGTTGTCGGCTCTGGTCTGTGAGGGGCTGGAAGCCGCCTTGCTTCGGAATGGTCTGGCCGTTCTCTACATGAATCGTCGGGGCTTTGCCAGTGTGCTGCACTGTCGTGACTGTGGAGCGATGCCGCAGTGTGAAACCTGCAGCATCGCCCTCACGTTCTCCAAAAACAGTCAGCAGATGCGCTGTCACTATTGTGGACGAGCCAGGTCGGTACCCGATCATTGCCTACAGTGCCAATCGCTGAAGCTGGAGCCCGTCGGGGCCGGGACTGAGCGGATCGAAGAAGACGTCCGGCGCCTGTTCCCGCAAGTACGCGTGGGGCGCGCGGATGGTGATACGATCCGGCGGCCTCCCGAGGCGCTCGCATTCAGACGCGCTCTGGCCGCGCGAGAATTTGACGTCGTGATCGGCACGCAGATGCTGTTTGGACTGGATCTCCAGGGACGGGCTGCGTTTGTCGCGATCCCTGATGCAGATGCGGGCCTGCACGTCTCGGATTTTCGTGCCGCTGAACGAACGTATCGCGGGTTGGTGGATGCGATCAACTTGGCCGAACCGCTCGATGCCGGTGGCCGAGTCGTCGTACAAACTCGTTTCCCGGATCACCACGTTATGGCCGCCCTCGCCTCCGGCGACGAGAGCCGGTTTCTAGAGCAAGAACTGGGTTTCCGGGAAATGCTTGAGTACCCGCCGTTTACACAGTTGGTGCGGTTGAATATCTCGGGTACGCTGGAGTGGGCTGTGATCCGTGCTGCCGAACGGTGGGCCGGACTCCTTCGCGCGGAGGTGATTCAGTCGGCGCCGAGACCAGTCGGAGCAGATCTTCAGGCTTCCGTTGATGACGTGACGGTCCTCGGGCCTTCGCCGGCGCCGCATGTCCGGACCAGGGGCCGGTACTGCTGGCAGATTCTGGTCAAATCCCGGCAGGCTGGGGCGGGAACGGAGAAGATCCTGCGGACCTTGGAGCGACTGGAGCGAGAATCAAGGCGAGGCGGACTGCGGTTCGGTATCGATGTCGATCCCGTGACGATGGTGTAGGCGAGTTCAGCTGCGAGACCGCTTTGTCTTCTCTCGGATTGGTGCGGACGCTCTCGCCGAAATGGGAGCGGGCGGACTGTCGGCCTCACGGATGCGCTTGAAGAGGCCGAACGCAAAGGTGACCCAAAATACCGATGTGAACAGCCCGAAGAGGACGGCGTTCAAGATGGTTTCCATTTGCTCGTCACTGGGTTCGTTCCCGGCCAATCGAATTTGCACCATGGTGGCAATGGGCCACGCCATGCTTTCTATGCCCAACCCTAAGGCGGTCCAAGCCCAGATTGCTGCAACGCTTCGTCCCTGCCACCAGAGGAATGCGACGGCCGCCATCGCGAAGGTGAGCGTTCCGACGAGCGGAGCTCCCTCCCACATGACGAACGCCCCGACTGCGAGCACCGTGCCGCCGAGTCCGGCGTGGAACGGGATCGTGGACCACAGCATGATCGCCCTACCATTTTGAAGAAAACCTGCTCAGTGTGCGGATCAATCGGTCGGAAGTCAATGTGGTGCCGGCGGATGTCCAGGATCTAATCCGAGGCCTACGCCGACTCAGCCGGTGATTTCAGTCCGCACGGCCTCCAAGAGCTGTTTCATGTCGAAGGGTTTCTGCAGGGTGCGGCGGGCGCCCAACATGCGGGCTACATCCAGGAAGTTGAGGATGCCGATCATGTCGCTGCCACCGGTAATGGCCATGATCCTGGCATTGGGAAATTCTCTGCGGAGCGTCAGGATGCTTTCCAAACCGTCTTGATCAGGCATGAGGATGTCCATGATCACCAAGTCGGCCGGAGATTGTCGATAACAGGCGAGTCCTTGTTTGCCGTCTGCCGCTTCCTGTACCTGATAGCCCGCCTGTTCCAGAGCATCACGCATCAAGCGACGTATCGCCTCTTCATCGTCAACGATCAACACCGATGCCATAGGGACCTCGCAGGCGAGTGTATGGTCATGTTTTGCCGCTCCACCTACTGCGTTTCGAGAAAGCCGGTTCGGGTTCTCCGATGCAGAAAGAGACCGCCACTTGTGTCACAGACTTTACCGGTCTCTTTTCATCTCGGCAAGGGATTCGTTACTCCCTTGAGAGGCGGTGTATATCACTGGTCCGCCACAATCGAAGGGGGGCGATTCACCGCTGGAAGATACAGGTCGAAGGTGTAGCCCTCGCGAGCTGAGCCGATTACCCGAAGTGCGCCTCCCTGCGCCTGAATCACCTTACCGATGGTCTCGATGTCCGCGATTTCCCCTCGCTCCGTCGAGAGGCAATTACCGGTGAAGGGCGGGGCTGAAGCCGGCGCTCCTTCGACGGCATTCGACATCGTGAGCCGCACATACTGGCCGGAGGCAAGGGGCGGGGCCGTGTCGGATCCTGGGTTGTCGAAGTGGAGACTGTCTAAGCGCACCTCCAGGGGCCCGCCCATCGTGTCCGACGTTTTGCGTAGGTGCTCCAAGAGCGTTAGGCAGATCTGGTGCATGAGGGAGGGGTCGGCCATTACAGGCGTCATGGCACCCGGGATCCACTCACGCAAGCGGATGTGCTCGGGCCATTTTCTCCTCATGAGGCGAAGCGTTTCCTTCAGGAGGATATCGAGAGAAAAAGGTTGTGTGGCCTGGTCCGTCTGACGGCCAAACATCAACAGCTGAGTGATGAGGTCACGCGCCCGCCTCGACGCCAGGAGGACTTGCTGGATATGGCCGTGGGCGCGGCTCTCCGGTTCTAGGGAAGGGAGGGCCAAATCGGAAAAGCCGAGGATGGCGGTGAGGCAATTGTTCAATTCATGGGCAATGCCGCCGGCCAGTGTCGCGACGGCTTCCATTCTCTTGGCCTGTTGCAATGCGATGGCAGGGTCCCTTTGCGCGGTCAGCGTACTCATCATCACCTGGACGACGGGTCGGCCGCCGAGCACGACCGAGGTGCCGACGAGTTGGATGGGTATCGGGCTGACTCCGTCGCGGCGCTGAAGGTATGTATCGATGGAGAGCGGAGGTCCTGATGGTGATATCTCCTGGGCTAACAGAGCTTGCACAGTGTCCTGTGAGAAAAGTTCAGACAAGCGTCGTCCCACAATGCGATCTTTAGCAGGCAGGCCGAATAATTGGGCGCAGGCGTCGTTCGCAATGCGGATCGCGCCCTCGGAATGGACGAATACCGCGTACGGTAACCGATGGACGGCTTCCCGATAGCGATCGTCAGCGGGCTGCGCTCCCGTCGATGAGTTGTCGACCGGCAGAGGAGGACGAGTCATTTCTCGCACCGCCATGCAGTGAATAAACACCTAAGGTCGTCATCATACCATTAAGCGATGTCGCGGCGGGGGAATCGATGAATTTTTCATAGAGGTAATTTGGTCCTAGTGTCGTAGGTCCGTTCGTCTCTTGCGTCTTGCGCACCTAAGGCTTTGTGCGTCGTTCATGCCTGGCCGGCGGGGATTTTCCGGCAACAGAGCGAGAGGGAGCACGTCGGGACGGTCCGGCAAGCCCGAGAACAGCGGCTGCAGCGCATGGATGAGTGCGCCCCATGTACCGGCGAGGGAGCAGGGACCAGCTGCACATTGGGAATTTGGAGAGCGGAGGTTTCGAAAACATCTGACGGAGCCCGACGGTTATGTTGGTGCCGAAGGCGGGACTTGAACCCGCACGGCTTGCGCCACACGCCCCTCAAACGTGCGTGTCTGCCATTCCACCACTTCGGCAACCGTCGGTCTGGCCATCACTGCGAAATGGAGCACCCTTCGTCTTGTCGGCGACCGTGCGCGAGTTCACGCCCGGGGCAAACGATGGCCTCCAGAGGAAACGCATTATAGAAGTGGTCCAAAACGCTTGTCAATCAACTAGTTGTCCGGTAAAATCCAGCGCGTGTTGAAGAGTTATGCGCCCGCGCCGCTCCGCCTTCACGCCGAGGCCGACCGATCTCGATGACTTCCCTTTCAGTGCCACAGATGTCCCACACCGGGCAACAGACCGACATTGCGGCGATCTTCGATGTCGACAACACGCTCTTGCCGGGGCAAGCCAGCGAAGTTCGGTTTTTTCGCTTTCTCTGGAAGCGCGGGTTGGTTGGGTGGCGGGAAATTCGTGAGAGTGCGGGATGGGCGCTCCGTCGGATGCCTCCGCTATCCCTGCAGCCCTTGCGCGAACGAAAACTCTATCTGGCCGGAAAGGACGCAGGCGATGTGGAATCTTTGGCGGAAGAGTTCTGCAAAGGCGAAATCTTTCCGCGTCTTGCGAGGCAGGGGCTGACCCGAATGGACGAGCATCGCCGGGCTGGGCATCATCTCGTGCTGGTTACGGGGTCTCTTGATTTTCTCGTCGCACCTTTGGCCGCATTGCTCGATGTCTCGACTGTCTTGGCAACCAAGCTGGAACAGGACCAAGAGCGGTTTACCGGGCACGTGCGCGCGCCGCTGCCATACGGTCCGGGAAAACGCGAGCTGATTGCCCGCTTGACGCGCGAGTGTCGCCTGGATTTGGCAAGGTCCTTTGCCTATGGCGATAGCCCAGGGGATGTCGAGCTCTTGCAAATGGTCGGGCATCCACTGGTGGTGAATCCGATTCGCGGCATGGCGTCTATTGCGCGGCGCCATGGCTGGCCGGTGCAGCGGTGGAGGTAGTCCCCCATTGCTCCGGGACGTTACAACATCTCGGATGACAGTCCGGTATGCGCGTTACTGAAATTTTCCACAGTATCCAGGGAGAATCGACCCATGCGGGGCATCCCTGTGTGTTCATCCGCTTGACGGGCTGTCCTTTGCGCTGCACCTGGTGCGATACGGCCTATGCCTTTTATGGAGGCCGTGAGATGAGCATTGAGGACATTGTGGCTCAGACTCGGACCTTCGGGTGTGACCTCGTTGAACTCACCGGGGGGGAGCCGCTCAGTCAGGCTGATGCGCCTCTACTGCTGGCCCGACTCTGCGATGAGAGATTCGAGGTGCTGCTGGAAACCAGCGGGGCGATCAACACGGCCGTAGTCGATCGGCGGGTCCGCGTGATCCTCGACGTCAAGTGCCCAGGCAGCGGAATGAGTGACCGAATGCATTGGCCTAACCTCGACAGGCTCTCGTCTCAAGATGAGGTGAAGTTCGTGATCAGGGATCGAGCCGACTACGAATGGGCGCGTGAGATGGTGCGTCAGCGGGATCTATCCGCCACCTGTCCCGTCTTGTTCAGTCCGGTGTTCGGCGAACTCGAACCTCGCAGCCTGGCGGAATGGGTGTTGGGGGATCGGCTGCGGGTGCGGTTCCAACTGCAAATGCACAAATACATTTGGGCACCGGACATGCGTGGGGTATAACCAGGCGAGGTCGATGGTCCATCGCTTGCGCGAGAGATCGGGCCGAGAGGGAAGTCTTAAGATGCACGTCATGCGGAGGATTGATGAAGACGATCAAGGTTGATGGTCGGACCGGGCACGTGGAACAGGAAACACTCGAGGCGCTCGTCCTGCTTCAGTGCGAGGGAGCGCGCGCGCTCGCGCCGGAGGCTGCCGGAGTCGATCGGCAGTTAGAGGGGCATCTCTCCACATTGGTTCGAAGTGCGGAGTTCGACGGTAAGTTGGGCGAAACCCTGCTCGTTCATGGGCAGGGCAGAGCCAAAGCGACTCGTGTCGTACTGGTCGGCCTCGGAAAGGAAAAAGATCTGCGGCTCGACTCGTTCCGCCAAGCCTTGGGGGCCGCAGTGAAACGTGTGCGACAAGCCAAAGTGCGCGCCTTTGCGGTCGCCATGCCCGAGGTGCTGCCGAACCATTGCTCTCCCCTTCAGGTGGCGCAAGCCATGGTGGAGGGAGCCATTCTCGGCAACTATCAGTTTACGGAATATCGCAGCGATAACGGGCCCAAGTCGGTCGCCGTCGAACGCGTAACGATCTACACCGCGCAGCAGGCTCGGCTGGCGATGGTCACCGAGGGGGTTCGGCGCGGAGTCGCCGCAGCGGAAGCCACTGTGTTGGTGCGCGACCTCTGCAACCATCCTTCCAACGTCATGACGCCCACCCGAATCGTCCATGAGGCGAAGGTGGTGGCAAAAGAACCAGGTGTGACGCTGAAGGTGCTGGAACAACGCGATATGGAACGGTTGGGCATGGGAGCCCTGCTCGGCGTGGCGCGAGGCAGCCATGAACCGCCGAAGTTCATCATTCTCGAATATAAGAATCCGAAGGCCAAACGGGGCGAGCAGCCCGTAGTCTTGGTGGGCAAAACGATTACTTTCGATACGGGCGGGATTTCGCTCAAGCCGGCCGAAAACATGGAGCACATGAAGGCCGACATGACCGGAGGCGCCGAAGTCATGGCGACGATGCGGGCCGCCGCGCGACTGAAGCTGCCGGTCCATCTTGTCAGTATCTTGCCGGTAGCGGAAAACATGCCGGGCGGCCGCGCCATGAAACCGGGCGACATTGTCACGACACTGTCGGGGAAGACAGTGGAGGTGCAGAATACCGACGCCGAGGGTCGCTTGATTCTCTCCGATGCGCTGGCGTACGCCACCCGGTACAAGCCGGCGGTGTTGATCGATATCGCCACACTCACAGGAGCGTGCGTGGTGGCCTTGGGTCAATTTGCCATCGGGATGTTCGGGACGCACGATCAGGTCAAGGACGATATTCGCCAAGCCGGTCTTTACGCCGGTGAGCGGGTGTGGGAGATGCCCTTGTGGGAAGACTATTTCGAGCAGCTGCGCAGTGACGTGGCGGACATGCGGAACATTGGTGGCCGGGGGGGAGGCATGATTACGGCGGCCCTGTTCCTGAGCAAATTTGTCGGCGACTATCCCTGGATCCATCTGGATATCGCCAGCACCGACTGGAGCGAGCGTGAGCGAGCCTATATCCCGAAGGGACCCACGGGGATCGGGACCCGCTTGCTGATTCAGTTCTTGATCAATCGCACCCTGCCGGCCTCGTGATCAGATGAACATGCGTTGCCTGAGCGGGAGTGCCGCTGGTCGAGCAGTTGCTCAGCGGTGCCGGAGAGGGATGTCATGACATTGCGCGAACGGATCGGTCAGCTGTTCATGGTGGGGTTTATCGGGACCAGCCTGTCTACGGAGCTGGCATCCTTTCTCAAAGCCGTTCGCCCTGGCGGGGTCATTCTGTTCAAGCGGAATCTTGAGTCGGTCGGGCAGATCGTCGATCTGACCAACGGTTTGCAGAAACTCTCGCCTGCCTCACCCCTGCTGATCGCAATTGATCAGGAAGGTGGGCGGGTGTCTCGCCTGCCGGCGGAGTTTACGATTTTCCCACCCTCCGAGCAGCTAGGGTGCTGTAATTCTTCTGAGCTGGCCTATTCGGCGGCGGCCACCATTGCCAAAGAACTGCGTGCGGTGGGCATCAATATGAACATGGCGCCGGTACTCGACGTGAACTCCAACCCTGACAATCCGGTGATTGGCGATCGGGCGTTCGGTTCGCGGCCTAGCGTGGTGGGAGAAATGGGGCTGGCCACCATCGGCGGGTTGCAAGACAACAGGGTGATTGCCTGCGGCAAGCATTTTCCCGGCCATGGAGACACCGCCGTGGATTCACATAAGGAACTCCCGGTCGTGGATGCAGGACTCCACCGGCTGCGAGAGATCGAGTTTCCTCCGTTTCTGCAAGCGATTCGACAAGGGGTGGCCAGCCTCATGACCGCCCATGTCTTGTATCGGTCACTCGACCCGGAATCCCCGGCTACCTTGTCCTCGACCGTGATCCAAGGCTTGCTGCGAGAAGAATTTCGTTACGGGGGGGTGGTGTGTACCGACGATTTGGAGATGCACGCCATCATCGATCACGATGGCATCGGTGAGGCAGCCGTGCGGGCGTTTGTGGCAGGCTGCGATGTGTTGTTGATTTGTAAAGATCAAGAACGAGTCGTTACGGCCATCCAGGCCGTGGAACGGGCAGTGGAGGACGGTCGGATCACGCAGGAGCGGCTGGAGCAATCCCTTGCCCGAATTGCGGTCCTGAAGGGACGGTACCTCCTGCCCTATAAGCCCGTGACGATTTCAGACGCCCGGTTGGTCGTCGGGTGTCGTACTCATCAGGTCCTCCTTGATTCGATACGCAACGCCTATGGTCGTATCCCGAAGCCTCGTGCAGTCGCTGCGCATCAGCCTGCGATCGACCACGATTCGCCAGTAGCCCATGTGTGATCGGTGATGAATCGGTCAAGGGAGGACAGCTCCCGCTGGATTTTCGATGGAGGATCTGCTTCACTACCAAACCGACGATTTGGCTTCTGAAGGAAAAAAGTCATCATGGCTATTAAAAAGGGCGATATTCTCGACGAGCGGAAACGTTTCCCTGATTCCTGCGGGCTGGTAATTAAGATTGCAGGCGGCGGAGAAGGCTTTCAGCAAGTCCGCTGCTGCGGCCATATCTTGACCGAAGAGGATGTCGTGCCCGACGTGCTTCCCTCCAGGGGACGGAAGAAAGGGGCCTTCATGCCCGGTGCCATGCTGGAGGAGAAACGGCAGTTCCCGAACTCCTGCGGGTTACGGCTTATAGTGTTGGATGGAGGCGCCGGACTCGAGGGGGTTGACTGTTGCGGCCATACCATCACGGCTGAGGCTGTCAACGATCTCCGATTCGGCCGGCGGCGCGACGAAGCCCCTCTTCCCACGGGGCCGGCAGGTCATGCGTGATGCAACCGGTTCCTCCGTCTGAACTCGAGAAATCCCACCGCACACCCATGCAGTCTCTAATTAGACTCATGGACCAGCTCGATCGATTCGGGTATGTGGCGGCAGGGTTTAGTCTGCTCATCCTGGGTATGTTGATTTTTTTTCACGCCTGGTATGTCTTTTTGGCCAGGCCCACGCAGGTCGCGTTGCTTCCAGCTGGTCTCAAGCTCTTGAACGACCTGCTATTGGTCATCATTCTGCTGGAACTGTTCCGGACGGTCGTCCGATTTCTACAGACAGAGGTCTTGGAATTGGAGCCCTACTTGGCAGTCGGGATCATCGCCTGTACCCGCCGGGTCCTGACGGCTAGTGCGGAATTGTCGCACCAGCTGGAGGCGGTCGCCAAAGAGACCAGGCACGAGCTATTTCAGCAGTATTTGATGGATGTCGGCCTGAATGTCACGGTCATTATCGTCCTGATCATGGCTGTCTACCTCCTCCGAAAGCGTCCTACCCAGCAGGCTCCAGCCCACGTCTAACCCATCGTGCTCGGTTCGGCGAAGGGTCGCGAGGTCGTTCTTGCCCTCTTCCGACCTCTTATGGCATCATGCAGTTCCTTTTGGAGGTCGAGTGGCCGCTTTGCTCGAATATGTCGGGTCGGTGCACATCTATCTCGGGCCCTATCGGGGAAACCCGATTGCCCTCTATTTGCGGCGCACGGAAACCGGTTGTCAGATCGGTCCACGCGTGTATCCGTGGAATGAAGTTGTGGGGGCCGGTGAGACGCCGAATAAGGCGGCGGCGGATTTCGAAGAAAAGTGGAAGGGGAAGGGGTTGGCCGCTGACATGTATTCAGGGCCTTCCTGGGAACGCGGCATCAAGCCGGAAAAGCCGGCACCCCCCAAGCCCGCTGCGCCGCCGAAACCAGCCGCCGCACCGGTGGCCTCGTCCCCTGCGGCTTCGCCTGCTGCTGCTCCTACCGCATCACCGGCTGCGGTTGCAGCGAAGGCGGACCCCGTCACACCGGCCGAGTCATCCTCCTAACCTCATCGGGTCCCTCACTCTTCTGCTTACTGGACCGTTTCCGCCTGCTTGGAAATGCTCTTCTCTTTCATGGTAGGGAGTGCCGCGAGTTTGCTGTGGCGCATCCCATACACGAGATAAACCGCCACGCCGATGGCGGTCCACACGAAGAACCGAATCCAGGTCATCCAGGGGAGGAAATACATCAGCCCCAGGCAAGCGAGTACGCCCAGGATCGGCACGACCGGCATCAAAGGCATGCGGAAGGGACGCGGGTGGTTGGGTTTGGTGTACCGTAGCACCACGATTCCGATGCAGACGAGGACGAACGCGAAGAGGGTGCCGATGTTAGTCATATCGGCGGCCTCCCCGATCGGTATCAGTGCAGCCATGATGGCGACGGCGACGCCCGTCAGGTACGTGGCATGATGCGGGGTTCGAAAGGTTGGGTGGACGCCGGACAGCCAGGGGCCGAGCAGACCGTCCCGTGACATCGCAAAAAACACCCGAATCTGACCGATCATCATCACGACGAGCACACTGGTGATACCGGCGACCGCCCCGGTGGCGACAACGGCGGCGCCCCACTGGAATCCTGCCACCCGTAGTCCTTCGGCGACCGGAGCGTGAATATCGATCTTCGCATAGGGCACTAAGCCGGTGAGGACGGCGGCGACGGAAATGTATAACAGGGTACAGATGCCCAGGGAGGCGAAAATGCCGATCGGCAGGTCTCGCTGCGGGTTCTTGGCCTCTTCGGCAGTGGTCGAGACGGCATCAAATCCGATATAGGCGAAGAACACGATCGCGGCTGCCGCACCGACGCCTGCGAATCCGAACGGCATGAAGGGCGACCAGTTGGCCGTGTCCACGGAGGACATACCGACGGTGATGAAGAAGACGATGACCGCCAGCTTGACGAGAACGATGGTACAGGTCGCTCGGGCGCTTTCCTTCACGCCTACAATGAGGATTCCCGTGACCAGCATGACGATGATCGCAGCTGGGAGATTGACAAGGCCTCCGTCCGAACCCGGCGCGTGGGTGGCCCAATAGGGAAGCTCGATGCCGCACAACTTGAGGATGTTATTGAAGTAGCCAGACCATCCGATGGCGACCGCCACACAAGCCACGCCGTATTCCAGAATGAGATTCCACCCCGTGAGCCACGCCAAGAACTCTCCCAGCGTGGCATAGGAGTAGGTGTAGGCACTGCCGGCGACCGGAATCATGGCAGCGAACTCCGCATAACAGAGCGCGGCCAAGGCGCAGGTGATGCCGGACAGGATGAAGGATAGGACGATCCCCGGCCCGGCGCCGGGACGATGTGCGTCGCCGACGATGGCGGTCCCGATCAGCACGAAGATACCTGTGCCGATGATCGCTCCGATGCCCAGACCTGTCAGGTCCCACGCGGTCAATGTCCGTTTCAAACGATGCTCCGGAGCATCGGAGTCGGCGAGGATTCGTTCAATGGATTTAGTGCGCAGGAGGGGGTTGGCCACGGAAGGGTCCTTTTTCTCAGGCCTCAGGCTCAGATCGATGGATATGTCCGGATGAGGGGCGCAGCCGCATGTCGGTTCAAGTGTAGCAGGCGTTCCATGGAGCTAGGGGCGGCGGGCCGCCGACCGAAGAAAGGCTTGAAACAGCCGCCGGTGCAGGAGGTGCCGCTCAAACAGGAATTCGGGGTGCCATTGCAGCCCCAAGAAAAACCGATGTGCAGGTTGTTCGATGGCTTCCACAATGCCGTCTGGGGCGGTGGCGCTGGCCATCAATGTCTGTCCGACGGTTTTCACCGATTGGTGGTGAGAACTGTTAACCCGCATGCGCGGTTGCCGAACAATCCGGTCCAGTAGGCTACCTGGCACGATGGAGATGCTGTGGGAGAGGCGCACAGCCGGCGTGGTTTGGCGGTGGGGTAAGGCTCCCTCCACCTGGGAGGGAATATCCTGATAGAGAGTTCCTCCGCAGGCCACATTCATGGTTTGCATGCCCCCGCAGATGGCCAGGGTCGGGATGTCGGTCTGTAGCGCTGAGTGCACCAGATCCAGTTCAAAGTGCGCGCGGCGGTTCGCGACGGTTGCGAATTTGTAGCGTTGCCGCTCGCCGTATAAAGTTGGGTCCAAATCCGGGCCGCTCCCCGTCAACAGCAGGCCATCAAGCCCCTCCAGCAGGCGGTGGCGTGCCGGGCGGCTCGCCACGAGGGGGAGGATGACCGGGATGCCACCGAGCTCTTCAATGGCGCGAATATACCGCGCACGGAGAAAGTAGGTCGGTTCTTTCCCGCCCCATTCTTTGCGATCCCCGGCATTGAAGTCAGGTGTGACTCCGATGACCGGTTTCATATTACCGGATCGGCTCCAATGGGAGGGGTGCCGGCTCCTGAGAAGAGGATTCGGTGGTCTCCCGGTCGGACTCGGAAGGGACACCAAGGAATCGGATGGGCTTGTCGCCTCTCAAGTGATCGGGGGTGATGATATAGGTGCCGTACATGCTGGGGATCCAGATGTTCTTCGCCGTCTGCGTGCTGCCGCCGGAAAATCCGTAGGCCAACCCGCCCACGACGCCGCCGCCGATGGCAAAGGCCAGCTTGAGTGGAGAGTAGATCAGGGAGGCGAGGAAGGAGCCTACTTGCATGCCGACGCCGGAGGCAGTGGAATCGGATGTCGAAACGGGGACGTTGGATTCCTGCGCCAACACCGGAGTCAGGAGCAGGCTTACCGAGCACAGCATGATGAGGGACAGGATGCAGGCATGTGACCAGAGGCTGCGGCGTCTTGGATGAGACATGTTGACAGAGACGTTCACGTTGATGCCTCCTTCGTGCAAAAAATCGGATGTTCGTGAAAAAATGGTGACCGATGAGTTCGGAGTGCGTCTGTACCTCTGTGGGTCGTTATAACAAATTCCCCCCCGATTTCAAACCCCTTCCCGCATTGCCTGGAGCCCCTTATGTGTTCGGAGGCGAAGCGTTTTCCAGATCCAGTTCGAGTCGGATGGGATCAAGGATCTGTTCCGGTTGTGTCTGGAGGGTCACGTCCAGTTCTTGCTGGAAGGCCTCGCTGGAGATCGTCTGGTTGGCCTGTTCCAGTCCGTCCTGCAGCGCCAGGGTTAATTTACAGGTACAGACGGCCTGCACGAACAGATCATCGGCGCGTTGTCTGATATCCTCTCGTTCATCGGGGCTGACAATCTGCAGGAGTCGGTTGAGCCACGATTGAAAAGCGATCCATCCACGGATACGCGCCAGGTGGGTTTGGCGCATGTCGACGGCCACTTGAAAGCCCCCCTTCCAACTGCGTTTCTTGACGTTGAAGACGCAACGGAGAGCGTCCGGCGAGTCGTCAACCGGTTCCGGCCCGAAGAAAAACGTCACACGGTATTGTGTGGGATCGAATGGTGGAGCGTTGGTCATATGGAATCGGCCTGCATTGTATCATCGTGCTGTGGGAAGGCAAGAGGGCTTGCCAGTGGTAACCGTCGGCGAATGACGCTAAGATGCATTCCATGCACGCACAATCGGATCTCGATTCGCGGGTGGCCCGTATTCAGCAAGCCATTCGGAAGCAGCCAGGGCTTGACGGCTGGCTGTTTTACGACTTTCGCCACCTCGACCCGATTGCCTACCGCGTGTTGTTGCGAGACCCGTCTCTGCATGTGACGCGCCGTTGGTATTATTGGATTCCGGCTGAGGGCGCACCCGTGAAACTTCAACACAAGATCGAACCCCATGTGTTGCAGGGATTGCCCGGGGCTGGATACCTTTATGTCTCCTGGCAAGAGCAGCAGGCGGCCTTGGCGTCCTGCCTTCGCCAGGCCAGACGCATTGCCATGCAATATTCTCCGATGAATGTCATTCCCTATGTTTCACGCGTGGATGCCGGGACAATTGACCTCGTGCGCAGCTTCGGCGTTGAAGTCGTGACGTCTGCCGACTTGGTTCAACAGTTCGAGGCAGTCTGGGATGAGGCGCAGTTGGTATCCCACAAGGTGGCGGCGGAGGGATTGCGAGCGATTGTGGATGAGACCTTCTCCTGGGTTGGGGCTTCATTGGCGGCCGGTCACGTTCTTTCCGAATACGGCGTACAGCAATACATTCTGTCACGCATGGACGCGCGCGGGTTGGTGACGTCCAGTGCGCCCATTGCCGCCGTCAATGGTCATAGCGCGAATCCCCACTATAGCCCTCCTGCTGAAGGATCTGCTCCTATTCGATCTGGCGATTTGCTGCTGATTGATCTGTGGGCTAAACAGCCGATCCCGCGAGCCGTCTATGCCGATATTACGTGGACCGGGTTCATTGGGCGTTCCGTGCCGGCGCGCTACCAAGAGGTGTTTCAGGTCGTACGTCAGGCTCGCGATGAGGCTGTGGCCTTCGTCCGACGACGTGTGCAGGCAGGGAGCAATCCCTATGGGTGGGAAGTGGATGATGTCTGCAGGCAGGTGATCAACACTGCCGGATATGGAGAGTTTTTTGTCCATCGAACCGGCCATTCCATCGGAGAGGAAGTCCACGGGAATGGGGCCAACATCGACAACCTAGAGACGCAAGATGCCCGTCGGCTCTTGCCGGGAAGTTGTTTCTCGATCGAGCCAGGCATTTATCTTCCCGAGGAGTTCGGTATTCGTAGTGAACTGGACGTCTATCTTCCTCTCGCTCAGCAAGATGCCGTCGTGTATGGACAACCAGTGCAGACGGAACTCGTTTCTATCGCCATTCCCACTCCCTAAGTCGCGACCCATGCTTTCTTGACACTCTCTGCGTCAGGGGGCTATCGTGAAGCTTCTGAATTGATGGGAGTTTTTCCGGCACTATTCATCCTCTTTTCTTCAGGGGAAGGAACGCGCACATGTTTGGGACTATGGGGTTTTCCGAGCTCATCATTATTCTGGTGATCGTCTTGATCATCTTCGGCGCGGGCAAGCTTCCACAGATCGGTGAAGGGGTCGGGAAGGCCTTGAGAGGTTTTAAGAAGGAGGTCAACGACATCCCGCCTCCCACAGTGGAACAGGCTGATCCGGCGCAGGTTCCGGTGCAGCCGGCGACGGATGTCGCGCAGGTAAGTCGACCGGCGGTTGCCCCATCCGTCCCTGCTGCGTCCCAAGCCACGGCTCCCTACACACCGGGGCCGGAACTCACCCCCGGTACCACGGCAGCCTTGATGGCTTCCGCCGGACCCCAAGGGCCGCAAGCTGCCCAGCCGGTAAAGCCCCGCGTGGCGCCGAATCAAACCGCTCAAGCGTCGGCCGCAACTCCCTCCTCGTCTGGGCATCAGCCTCCGACGATGGAAGACCGTATGGCTTCGCCGTCGCCCGTCATGCGTGCGCAGTACCCCCCGCTTCCCTCGACGGCTCAAAGTAAGCCTGCGGCGAAGCGGCCGTCGGCAATTGTCAATAAGGATGCTGTAGCTCGTGTGCAGGCTGCGCAGGCTGCAATGCGTGCGAAGGCCGCACAGTCTCAACAGTCCGGCATGTCTCCTCAGGACCTTCAGAGTCTTGGGGAAGGGCTTGGGGATGCAGTGCGAACATTCAGACGGGCAGTTGCTGACGTCAGGGGTTCGGTTGAACCGGAAATACGCACGATTCGGACCGAAATGGATTCGGCACAGAAGGAACTGGAGCAGTCGATTGAGGCGGCTCGCCAGTTGCCTGTGCCGGAGGACGATCCTTCAGCCAAGTCTGCATAGCAAGCAGCGGACTCCTTCCTGTCGCTCCTAGGTTGTAAGGGTATGCCGACGCGACCTGGTCTTGGTGTCTTGATCTCTTTGCTCATCGGGGCAGCCACGGCAGGCTGTTACATCGATGCGCCTCCCGCCTCTCCGCATGTGATATCGGCTCAGTTGGATGGGTTGCTGACCGATCCTGACCCGGAGGTCCGTCGAACGGCGGCTGAGGCTCTGGGAAAGATCGGATACCGGGAGGCAGGCTCCAGCCTGCTGGGTGCGCTCAACGATGGTGACGCTCGGGTACGAGCTGCAGCTTCTCTTGCGCTGGGTCGTCTCGGTGAGAGCAGGAGCGGGACCGCACTCGCTCGTGCCTTATCCGATCCTGCCGAGACCGTTCGGGCCAATGCTGCTCTGGCTCTCGGTGAAATTGAGGCCTCTTCAACTCGTGAAGCCCAAATCCTTGCGGTATTACGGGAAGGGACACCATCTGGTCGAGAAGCCGCCGCTCGTGCGTTGTTAGGACTGGAGACGGTTTCTTTTTCTCCGGATCTGGTGGCGGGTCTTCGCAGTCCGGAACCCGCCGTTCGCCAAGGAGTTGCTGCCGCCCTTGGTGAGACTGGGGATGAGCGGGTTATACAGCTGTTGTTAGCGCTCGTGAAGAAGGACAGTGCTCCTGGGGTACGTGCCGAGGCGGCTTTTAGGCTTGGGAAACTAGGCGATGGACGCGTTGTGGGCGATGTGGCGGCGGTAGCGGAATCTGACTCGAATGTAACCGTGCGGGATTGGGCACGATGGGCAGCGGATCAGATCAGGCACTCGCACGGTTCCGGTTCAACGAAGTGACCAAGTCGATCAGTCGTTCTCGCGCGTCCTGATTGATGCCGGTAAATTGAATACCCATTCCTGGAAATAGGAGGTAGCGCTCGGGTCTCGTTCGCGTCCAAGCCACCGTTGCCTCAGCTTCCAGCTTTTCGTTGGGTTTATCCGGCAGAGAGAACTCGACTTTCAGATTCGTCCCTGGCGGCAGGGGGGCACTGCTTTCAATGAACATGCCACCTCCCCCGATGCCGCTGGTGAGGGTGTCGAAATGTTTGCCGTTTTCCGTGATGCAATGCACTTTGATTGCAAGCGACGCGCGTGGGTGAGATCTGCAGTGAGCGAAGTGAGTGTCCTGATCGGTCGAAAGGATATGGTCGATAAGGCTACCCCAACCCACTACCCCTAGACGATGCCCCTTGCGATCGAATAGCGAGACCGTCTCCTGGGCACAATCGATATCCAGGCTTTTCCCTTGATGCTCAAGGGTGGCTGTCACAGGAAATTTCATTCGGGTAATCGGTTCTGGGTATCAGCCGACGTTGTCCTGCGAGATGCCTTTCACGGAGCGCACCAGACTTAGTACCAGGTTTCTCGTCTCCGGCGCGATGTCCGTGAAGCGGATGCCCATTCCCGGACTAAAGGTATACTGATCGGCTCTCGGACAAATCCAAGCGACGACTCCTTTAGCCCTGAGCCATTCGCCCTGCGTTTCAGGCAACCTGAATTCCATCGTCAATTTGGTGCCCACCGCTAGTGGGGCGAAGCTTTCAATGAAGAGTCCTCCTCCACCGATTCCACCGGCACGACTCTCGAATTGAGTTCCTTCCGGGGTGTTGTACCTGACGCGGATGGACAGAGAAATGCGGGGCTCAACCCGAGCTTCTCGTGTCGTTTGCGGTTTTCGGTGGATGAGAATTTGATCGACCAACGCATCCCACCCCACGCTCCCAATCGGTTCGCCGTTGAGGTCGACTAGAGTGATGACTTCCTGAGTCGTGTCCACTTCGAGCGTTTTACCCTTATGTTTGGTGCTGGTCACGACCGGAAATTTCACTGGTGCTGTCCTTTTTGAGACATCCGCCCCGGCGATATCACATCTTTGTGCAAGTATACCGTACGAAATGGTCCTGTCGATAAAAAGGTAAGTTTGTAAGAGCGGTTCCGTGAGGAGCAGTGCATGCGAGCGGGTAAACGAGTGAGGGGGGCGACTGCCCCCCTCATGATGATTCACGGTTGAACTGCAGAGCGTGAGGAGAGTTAAGCGCTTTTTACTTCCTTGTCCTGCTCAAAAATCCGAATCGGATCATGTTTCCCGGTGATGGCGTCTTCCGTGATGACGACTTCCTTGATTTGCTTTTGCGAAGGCGCATCATACATCACGTCCAGCATAGCTTCCTCGAGAATAGCTCGTAAGCCGCGCGCACCGGTCTTTTGGGTAAAGGCCTTGCGTGCAATGGCTCCCAGCGCGCCCTCCGTGAACCTCAATTTCACTTTTTCAAAAGACAGCAATTTTTCGTATTGCTTCGTGAGGGCATTCCTGGGTTCGGTGAGAATGCGGACCAATGCCTTTTCGTCGAGTTCGTCCAGCGTCGCCACGACCGGGAGTCGTCCGACGAATTCCGGAATGAGGCCATACTTCAGCAAGTCCTCGGGCTGAACGTGGGGCAGCAATTCTCCCAGGCGCACATCGTTGCGACCACGAACCTCTGCTCCGAATCCCATGGATTTCCTGTTGAGCCGTTGTTCGATGATGTGTTCAAGGCCTACGAATGCCCCGCCGCAGATGAACAGAATGTTTGACGTATTGACTTGAATGAATTCCTGATGTGGGTGCTTACGTCCTCCCTGCGGAGGAACGTTGGCAACGGTCCCCTCAACGAGTTTCAGGAGTGCTTGTTGGACGCCTTCTCCGGAAACATCTCTGGTGATCGAGGGACTGTCGCTCTTTCTACTGATCTTGTCGATTTCGTCGATGTACACGATTCCTCGCTCGGCTCGCTCCACATCGTAATCGGCTGCCTGGAGGAGTTTGAGGATGATGTTTTCGACGTCTTCTCCCACATATCCGGCTTCAGTGAGTGTTGTGGCATCCGCGAGGGTGAAGGGTACATCCAAGAACTTGGCCAGTGTCTGGGCTAGTAGGGTCTTGCCAGTCCCGGTTGGCCCGATCATGAGGATGTTGCCCTTTTGGAGTTCGACGTCATCGACGTCCTTCTCCTTCGCGGAGATGCGTTTATAGTGATTGTGCACGGCAACGGAGAGGATTCGTTTGGCGCGATCCTGGCCCACGACATACTGATCGAGATGGTGCTTGATTTCGGCAGGCTTTTTGAGTTTGGAGGAGATCTCTTCCTTGGCCTCTTCCCAATCTTCGGCAATGATGTCATTGCAGAGGTTCACACATTCGTCACAAATGTACACTGTTGGACCGGCAATGAGCTTGCGGACTTCGTCGCGGCTCTTCCCGCAGAAGGAACAACGTAGGTGCCGATCAATCTTTTCTTGCTTGGCCATGCTGCCTCCTGTAAACCAAGGTCAACTAGCTCTTGCCGCCGTCCTTGCCAGGCTCTGCTGACCCCACGGGCTTGAGTCCTTTTAATGGGCGAGTGATAACTTCATCGATCAGTCCGTAGCGTTTTGCCTCCTCACCGGACATGAAGTAGTCTCGCTCCGTATCTTGGGCGATTTTATCCAGAGGTTGGCCGGTATGTTTGGCCATGATCTCATTCAGGCGCTCACGGATTTTGAGGATTTCCCTGGCGTGAATGTCGATCTCGGTCGCCTGGCCCTGAAATCCGCCCATCGGTTGATGAATCATCACCCGTGCGTTCGGTAGCGCATACCGTTTGCCTTTCGTTCCTGCCGCTAACAGAAACGCACCCATGCTGGCGGCTTGCCCCAAACAAATCGTGGTAATGGGGGGCTTAACATATTGCATCGTGTCGTAGATCCCGAGGCCCGCCGTCACGCTGCCTCCAGGGGAATTGATGTACAAATTAATATCTTTCTCGGGGTCCTCCGCCTCCAGAAACAACAGTTGGGCGATGATTAGATTTGCGAATACGTCATCGATCGGAGCTCCGAGGAAAATGATGCGGTCCTTGAGCAAGCGTGAGTAGATGTCATAAGCGCGTTCACCGCGGTTGGTTTGTTCGACAACAATGGGAACTAGCATTCAGCCCAATCCTTTCCATTAGAGGTCTTACAAGATGACACATTCTGCCAACCATTCGGTTCGTTCACCACGACATGGCTGGGTGACATCCACACACCCACCAGCCTGATTAGCCCTGGATCACAGCGTGGCGGTAGACAAAATCCAACGCCTTGTCCGCGAGAATCTTGGATCGCAAGTCATTGAGGGTGTCTTGCCCACCAGCCTGAATCATTCGAGTGATTTCGTCAACGGAGAGTTTGACTTCTGCGGCAAGCCTGTTGACTTCCTGCGCAAGGTCCTCGTTGGTCACTGCCAGGCCTTCCTTTGCTGCAATGGCTTCGAGGATCAGCCCCACTCTCACGCGCCGCTCTGCTTCAGGACGCAATTCCTCTTGAAGTTTGGAGGCCTCTTCGGCTCGTGGTATCGCAGTCGGTGGCTCGGAACTATCGTCAGCCCTGCGCTGACGAGACTGCAGCTGTTGCCGAATCATCGCTGACAGTTCTCGTTCAACCAGTGTTCCTGGCAATTCGAAGTGGTGAGTTTCCGCCAGCCGCTTGATGATTGCCTCCTTGTAGGAATCCTCGATGTCTTTCTTGAGCGCACGTTCCATCTCGGTGCGAAGCTTCTCTCGAATTTCCTGGAGGGATTGATAGGGGCCGCAATCCTTCGCAAACTCATCGTCCAAGACCGGCAGCCGCTTTTGTTTTACCGATTTCACTATGCACCTGAACGTGACGGTTTTGCCTGCAACGCGGCTGTCAGGGTGTGTCGCAGGATAGGACTGTGGGATTTCAATAGTCTCGCCTTCCGTCTTTCCCGCAAGATGCGCTTCAATATCCACTCCGAGGATTGGGGCGTGAGATCCCATCTTGTAGAGGTGCCCCTCTTTTCGAGCTCCGGTCAGAGGTGTTCCATCCAGCGATCCCTCCATGTCAATGACCGCATAGTCTCCCTCTGCCAAGGCTGTTCCTTGAGGAGCTGGATGGAGCTGCGCCATCTGTTCACGCAAGACCTCGAGCGCCTTCTGAACTTGCTCGTCCGTCACCGTCCGCTGATCCTGCTTGAGTGAAATGGGGTTGGGGGTTTTATAGTCTCGCAGCTCGATGGTCGGTTTGATCTCCACCGTAGCCGTGAAGCTGAAAGGTGTATCGCGTTTGACCTTCACTCGTTCCAGCGGGGGAATCTCCACGACAACTGGGACAATGCCGGCCTGGCGGACAGCACGATCGTAATAGTCGGGCACCAGGCTCCGAATCACATCTTCTTCAACCGTCTTTGCATAACGCTGCTCCAACAAGTGGCGCGGGGCTTTCCCGGGGCGGAAGCCTGGGATGCGGACTTGCCGGTTCAATTCAGTGTAGGCCTGCACAAAGCGCAAATTCACTTCCTCGGCGGGCACTTCGATCTTCAGGGCTCGCTTCATTGGGCCGAGCTCAGTCATTTCCATTTTCATTGGTCTCTTCGCATCCTCCGCGTGGGGAAAAGTCTTGCTGTCATGAAGGGCCCTCTAGAAATGGTGCGAGAGGGGGGACTTGAACCCCCACGGTTACCCACGAGATCCTAAGTCTCGCGCGTCTGCCAGTTCCGCCACTCTCGCCCGACGCTGGGCACCATCTTCACCCATGGATGATGCGCACAATATGCGTCTGCGTGCGGAAAGCCCCTTGAATAATGACATTTTGTACCGTCCGAAGAGCATACCTGTCAACCCATACGCAGGCGGGGCGAGTTCTGGAAGTGTGCTTGCCGACTTCCTCTGGTTTGAGTCTTTTGCGGAGGCGTATAATGGCAACGACAACTGTTCTCGCTGAGGTGCTCACCCGGAGTGTTCCATTGAGAGCAAGGAGGATCATTCCATGAGTAGGAAGGGGGTCGCCGTCTCAACTGGTGTTCTGGTTGTGTTGCTTGCTCTGACCTCTCCCGCCTGGGCCTATCGGGACTATTTCACCCAGGATCAAAAAGCGCAGTTGGCACGGATTCAGACGGTGTTGCTGGAGGCGATTGCGCTGACGGATGATGGTGCCACAAGTGCGGATGATATCAGAGACACGGTGCTCCGGCGGATGAATGAGTTGGGTTATACCGTTGTTACTGATGCGGCTCAGCCCCATGATGTGTCTGTGAAGGTGAAGTGCGAACAGCATAAGACGTGGGAGGGCACTGCATCGGCCGGCGGTGATAACGATTTGCCGGATGCTCCCAACCGGCTGTGGAAGGGGCCGGCCTGTCAACTGACTTATGCGTTGGGAGGTATGAAGATTAAATGGCAGAAGGAGGTTCGCACGGGATTTGAGGACGCCGCTCAGGCTGCCCTCGTGGCTCACGCCGGCGCTCCGGGCCCCTATGCTATGGCTGCGCTTCGTGAGGTGCTTGCGACTCACGAGTTTCCTCTGTTTCTTACCGCTGAGTGGGGGCAGCCGGATCGGTTATTGAAGATCCTCGACTCTCCCGAGACCAACCAGCTTCGAAAATTGCAGATCATCTCCCTCTTGGGCGAGATGGTGGCCGACGAAGCCCTACCGCGCCTGAAGCAAGCGTTGAAAGACAAAGATCTTGCGAAGCAGGCCGCGGTGGCATTGGGCAACATGGGAACCGATGGGATCCCCCTGCTCATCGACATACTGAAGAATTCGAAACAGCCGGAGTTGCAGGCGGCCGCTGCAAAGGGACTAGGCGATCTCGGCAATATTCACAGTGATTCAAGCGTGGTTCCTCCCTTGCTGGAGATGCTCGATGCCCCGGGTATCGACATCACGGTTCAGACGGAAATTGCTTGGGCGCTGGGGCGGGTGCCGGACCGTCGTTCGGTGGAGCCGCTGTTTGCTCTAGATAGGAAGTTGCAGAAGATTCGGAAGGACCCGCCGGACCCGCAGATTAAACGTCTCAAGGAGGCGGTGTTTTGGTCCATTAAGCAGGTCTATACGGAGGATCAGTACAGTTAACGCCCCCTGATCCTCCAGTCCTGGCTTGGCCTCGTTTCATTTCTCGGTTGCGCTCACCGGTGTTCCGCCAAGATAGTCTCGTCCAGACGCCACGTAGTGAGTAAGTGTTTGTAGACCAGCTGTCAAAAGGTGCCAGGTGTCTGCGAAGTGGACAGGGCAATCAGGAGGTAACTATGACGCGGATCTCGCGAAGACAGTTTTTGCAGTTGTCGGCGATGGCCGGCGGGGCATTAGTGGCCGGAGAGGCCGTGAATCAGATTCTTGCCCTCACGCCGAGTCGTCGACTCGCCTACGCGGCGGGGCCGATCAAGATCGGGATTCTGGATCCCCTGTCGAGCCCCTACAAAACGTCTTCCATCCATGATGTACATGGCGCCAACGTTGCTGTGGATTTGTTCAATAGCCAAGGCGGGGTGCTAGGTCGCCAGGTGGTGATCCTAGAGGCAGACGATGCATCCAACCCCGAGACAGCGCTCAAAGCCGCTACAAAGTTTGTGCAGGAAGACGGTGTCGATGTCTTGATGGGCACATTTAACGCCGACTGTGCGCTGGTCGTGTCAGAGTTTGCCAAGAAGCACGACAAGCTGTTTATGGTGACCGGGGCTCATCTACCTGAACTGACCGGCGCCGCTTGTGATTCGCACACGTTTGTCTTTATGCCGAACGCAACTATGATGGCGCACGCAGTCGCCCCCTATCTGGTCAAGGTTTATGGCACCCGCTGGTTCATGGTGACGACCGCCTCTCTCGACGGAAAAGCGATGGCCCAAGCGATGGTGACTGCCGGCCAGGCTCAGGGCGTGGAATTTGTGGGTGAGACGCTGGTGCCGTTCGGCGCGACCGACTTTACGAATGCGTTGGAGAGAGCCAAATCGAAGCAGCCGACACTGGTGGTATTGAATCTCTATGGCTGGGATCTTGTTCACGCGTTGAAGGCCTACGCGAGATTGGAGTTGGCCGAAGAGAAAGTCGGCGTTGGGGGGATGGTTTCCGGCGAACAGATCGGGCGACCGCTGGGGTATGCCAACAACGCCGGGATCTGGGGCCTGATCTGGGACCCCAAGGTAAACACGGAAAGCTCAAGACGGTTCATCCAGGGCGTGATTGACAAGTACCAACATACGCCGACATCCCGCTGTTACCTGGGATATGCGGCTATGACGCAGATTCTCGAAGCCATTCAGCGAGCGGGCAGTACCGAGGCTCAGGCGCTCATCAAGGCCTTGGAGGGGCACGAGTTCGACGGTTTGAAAGAAGGGCGTTCCTATTTTCGGGCTTCCGATCATCAGCATGTGCAGGATGTGCTCGTGGGCGAAGCGTACGGAAAAGAGCTGGGACTCGGTCATTACAAGATCCTCGCGACTATTTCGGCAGACAGGTTCGCGTCAACGGCCGCTGCCTCGCCCTACCGCTTCTGATCCAGGGCTATGCGACGAGGCTGATGAGGGCGCGGGCCCCAGGGAATAGAGTCAGCGGGCCGGTTTGGGTCTTGATGGGTCAAGGGCAGCGAGGTGAGAGTCCGGAGAGGGCGTGGCGTCTGGCGCTGAAGCGATGGACGGTCCAGGGGCGATGACCAATTCCAGCCGGCGATTTTTTTGACGCCCCTGTTCTGTAGTATTTGAGGCGATCGGGCGGGTGTCGGCCAACCCCACTGCTTTAGTCCGATTCGCCGGTACCCCCGCATTGACGAGTACGCGGCGGGCATTCTCGGCGCGGGCCCATGAAAATGCCTTATTGTCGGGGAAGGTCTTTTGAAGATCTTTGCCGATTGATTGATTATCGGTGTGCCCCGCCACGTAGATCACCCGGCCGGCAAGTTGCCCCACCACGCCCCCGATTCGTTGAAGCAGAGTAATCCCTTCACGAGTCAGTGCGGCATCGTTGTTCATAAAGAGTCGATTCGCAGCTAAGGAAATGAGGATCTGTTCCCCGTTCTGTGCGAAGGTCAGTGCGCTCCGGACCATCTCGCTCGGGATGACCTTCAAGAGCTCAGCCTTCAGGCTGGCCACATCAATCGAGCGGCGCGGGAATCCAGTCGCGGGGTCCTGTGTCGAGGGGGCGGTCGCTTTGGCTTCTCGCGGAGCTTGACCCCGAGGCGCTTCAGCCGGCGGTTGAATGGTTCGTGGTCTGGAAGACTGTCCCGGGTTTCTCTCGTTCAGTTGGTGCTCAAGGGCCGCAATGCGGTGGCGAGATTGATAGACTTCCGCAATCATCGCGTTTAATTGCGGGACCAGTTTGTCCCGCTCGATGAGCCGGGAGCGCAGCGTTCCATACGCCTGCTCCCGCTCCTTCAGTTGGTGGTCGAGGGCGGAGACCTGCGCCTTCAACGAATCGACTGTGGTGGTGGCTGTCTGTAACTGGGCCGCAAGACTGTCGCGTTCCGCGGTACCGGTCCGAAGTGCACGAAGGTCATGATCCTGTCGGGTAAGCTGGCCTTCCAATTCGAGGATCCGGTGGCGGGCTTGATCGAGGTTGGCGACGACCGAGGCATGCGTCTGCAGCGCTACGAGGTCTTTGTCACGGGCGGCAAGTTGCTGCTCCAGCGTTACGATGCGTTGGTGGGCTTGCGCTAATTCACTGGTGGCGGAAGCCAACTGGCCGGCCAATTTCTCCCGTTCCGGGCCCAGTCGGCGCAGCTCCGCGAGTTCGGCTTCCTTGGCGCTCAGCAGCTGGTCGTAGGATGCCGCAGCCGGCTGGTTGTCGCGGTCCGCCAGTTTGGCCTCAAGGTCGCGAATGCGGTCGTGAAATTCTCCCAACGTGGTCAGGAGCTGTTCCCGCTCCTGCTGAAGGGTAAGCCATTTCGCATCGGCAGGCGGCGCAGCAGCAAGCGGTGGGGCGGGTGCGACTGAGGCGGTAGTCTCACATCCCGTGATGACGCTGCAGAGCAAGGCCATCGTCCATGCAACGCGTCTCATGGTGTCCCTCCCTGAAAGCCGGGGGTTGGTTGGATGAACAGGACCGTAGCCTGGTAGGAGCCGCCATGGTCAACAGGGAGAGATGGTGAGGGCCACGCTGACGGATGTTGACCGGTCGCTCTGAACGACGCGAGCCTGCGGGCTTTCGGTGAAATGGTGCATGCCCCGAGAACACATCGGCACTCTAACGCGTTCTCGGGGTGGATGCAAGGTGGCCTTGGCGCCGGTCGGTCAGTGTTTGACGACAATCTCAACGCGTCGGTTCTTCTGCCTGCCCTCCGCAGTGGAGTTGCTGGCGATCGGCCGACTGTCGGCGTGTCCCATTGTCTCGATCTTCTCGGCGGCCATCCCGCCGTCGGTCAGCGCTTGCCGTGCACTTTCGGCGCGCGCCTGCGAGAGTTCCAGGTTCGTAGGAAACTTTTGGGCCAGCCGTCCCTTGATCGGCACGTTGTCGGTGTGGCCGGACACTTGAATCGACCGGTCGGGGTACTGCTTCAGCACGCCGCCGATGCGATGCAGCACGTCCGCGCCGCCCGGCTTGAGCGCGGCTTCGCCGGAATCGAAGAGCAGCGTGGTGGCCAATCCCAGGGTGAGCTGGTCCCCCAGCTGCTTCATGGTGACTTGTCCTTTTGCCACTTCGGCCTGCAGCAATTTGGAAAGGTCTTCCTTCGCTTGAGCGAGGCTCGTCTTCTGTTGGTCGAGTGCGCCTTTCAAGCCGGCCATTTCCTGGTCACGGCGTGCGAGTTCGTTTTCAAGATCGGCGGTGCGCTGTTTGGCCGAAGCCAACTCTGCGATGAGCCGTTCACGCTCATTGACAACCCCCTTGAGGGCGGTGATTTCGTGATCTTTTGCACCCAGTTGCCGTTCAAGCTCGGCTACGTGTTGTTTCGCCTGCGCCAATTCTGCGGAGAGACGGTCCCGGTCGCCGGCTGTGCCCTTGAGGGCGGCCAGTTCCTGGTCTCTGGCTGAGAGTTGTCCTTGCAATGCAGCCAGTTCGGTTGCGAGACGGTCCTTGTCGCCGGTTGTACCTTTGAGGGCGGTCAATTCCTGGTCCTTGGCCGAGAGTTGCCCCTGCAGGGTAGCCAATTCCGCGGCCAGTCGATCCTTTTCCCCAACACCGGCTCGGAGAGAGGAAATTTCCTGGTCCTTGGCCGTCAATTGGCGCTCGGTGTCGGATAGCTGGCCAGCCAGTCGGTCCCGCTCGCCGGAGGCGCTGCGAAGAGAGGCCAGCTCGGCCTCTCGTTGCCTCAGCTGCGATTCGAGGTCGCGAGCCCGGCTGTTGGCCTGATCGACGTCGCCTGCAAGTGAGGCGCGAACCCGCGCCAGTTCCGCTTCCAACTCTGCCTTCTGCCGCTCGAGTTCGGCTATGCGCAGGTCGCGGGGATCCGGTTTCGGCGGGATCGGACGTGCCACCGCCTTCATTTCGTTGAGCGCTCGACTCGCGGTGTCGTTCGGCGCGGGGGCCGTGGTGCAAGCCGTCACCAACAGCGCGCTAAGCGCCAGGGGAACCATGTGAACCTGTTTCATGCAATCCTCCTTCAAGTCCAAATAAGTCGGCGATGGCCTCCGGACGGTGTGAGCGGTGAGGCGCCTACGGGTCAGCGACGCTCCTTTTTCAAGAGGTCTCGGATTTCCGTGAGCAAGACTTCCTCCTTGGGCGGTGCCGGTGGTGGTCCGGGAGGAGTTTCCTTTTTGAAGCGATTCATCTGCTTTATTACCATAAAAATGACGAAGGCGAGAATCGTGAAATCGAGGACGGTCTGGAGAAATACGCCGTAATTGATGGTCGCGGCGCCGGCGGCCTTGGCGGCGGCGAGTGATTTACCCTGGCCTTCTTCCGTGAGGGGGATAAAGAGACTGGAAAAGTCCACCTTCCCCAACAGCAGCCCGATGGGCGGCATCAGAATGTCGCTGACCATGGACGACACGATTTTTCCGAATGCCCCTCCGATAATGACTCCGACGGCCATGTCGAGCACATTGCCCTTCACGGCAAATTCCTTGAATTCACTCAGCATGCTCATCGCGTCACCTCCCAGCTCGAACGATTAAGTGCGGTACTCGGCTCTCGTGTTACTGCTTCCGACTCGTGTCGAAGCTGTAGCCCAGGGTGATCAGGTACAGATTGTCCGTATCGGACACGCCGCGCGGCGGGTTCTTATTGTAGCGCATGGTCCATTGAAATCCGCTGACCAAGCCTCCCCACACTTTGAATCGTAGCCCGGTGTCCATGGTCATGTAGAGGTCGCTCGCATTCGACAACGATTGGAACCCTTCCTGAAAGTGGTAGAGGTTGACTTGGTCGCCGCCCCACAGGGGCCAATTCCATTTGACGGCCCATCGTCCACGGGTGCTGGCCTTGTCGTCGGCGGTCTTGAAGTCTTCGTTGAAATAAGCGGCGCCGGCTTCCGCCCAGAGGGTCATGTCCTTGAAGATCCCTCTGAGATCACCCCGGTCGAGGAGTTGATAGCCGGGGCCGGTCGCCAGCGAGGTCCGCAGTTTCAGGTCTTGAAACGTGTCCTGTTCGAAGTACGCGGAGGCGAACCAATACAGCCGTTTCGTGAGGAAGAAATCGAGTTTGATGGTGCCGCGGCTGTTGCGGACGATGATGTTGTTGCGGTCGTCGCCGTACACATACCGTCCCAAAATCGTGAGCCGCAGAGACTCGCTTCGAGCGGAGAGTTCGCCCAGGAGACTCGCGTTCCGCAAATGGCTATTACCCGTGGTTTGGGAGAATCCGGCCTGGAGCGCACCTGTGTATACGACGGCGGGTTGGTTCAACCCTACGACGGTATCGAGCGGAATCGTCATCGGTGCGCCGGTCGGCGCCGCGCTTAAGATCATCTGTCCGGCTTCGCCGGGCTGAGCCGTTCCCACGACCGTTGTGCCCTCTTTCAGGCTGAACGGGATGGGACGATTGACGGACAGTTTGGCCACGTTGGGCCACATGACCTTGACGATGTCGGAGCCGGCGGTTGGGCCGAAGTTCGTCTTAATGTGCAATTCGTCCGCGATCATGCCGAGTACCTGCCCGTAAATGACGGTGCCGTCTTTGAGCGTGACGCTGTCCAGGGCCGCCGGCCCCGTCGACGCATCCGGCGTGGTCGCCGGTTCGGCCGCGACGAGTGAAGCCGTGACGAGTGCGATGAACAGAACGGAGAAGAAACAGGCGAGTCGGCGCGTCATGCAGTCCTCCTGGATGATTTCCGAGCGTGTGCATGTACGGTAGTCGAGTAAAAAATTGCACGATGTATAAATGATTGTGCGTACGAGATCAACTCATCAGGCGAAGAACGTACCGGGCGTGTACCTACGTGACCGGTCCATTCGCACACCGCGACTCCTTTCGTCATGAAGGCTGTCTCGGAGTGTTGTCGGGGCAGAGGCTTGGCGGTTGGTTTTCCCGTTCCTGTGCGTCCGTTCGCGTTGTCGAGGAGGGTGGCGGTGAGAAGGGCCGCGACCCCTTCCGGGGGAACTCCACCTGAAGAATGCCTTCCCGCAGAGAGGCTCGCAGCAACTGCGCAATGTTCCCCGCACGGAACTTCCGCATCAGATTAGCACGATGCGCCTCCACGGTTTTTTGTGCGATCTTAAGCCGCACTGAAATTTCGTGGTTCGTCAAGCCCTCCCACAGGCAATGCAAGACTTCTCGCTCCCGCGCAGTGGGTTCATCGGGCCGGCTTCGTCGGCCAATCTATTCGTCAGTCATGGGTGCTGCTCCTGGGCATGACGGTTGTGGCATCGCGTGCATGATCGCTCTCCTTGTAGTCCTGGTGGGGTGGGCCGCCGCCGGTTCGTCAAACATCAGCAGGGGAAACACCCTATTGCCGGTGAGGCATATCAAGACCTATGCCTTATTCTGCGACAGCGTGGCGAGCCTGACTGTTGTTGAGGTTTGCGCTGTTTTAGCGAGGAGGAAGCGAAGCTGCCGCCCAGTCGGATCAATCCCGTGAGACAGAATTGGTGTCTCACGCCGTCTCATGTTGAGACGTATGGTGTGAAGGCAGAGGAGGGGGCACCGGTCAGTTGTTGAGAAGGCCCAGGTCGGTCAGCCGGCGGTAGAGGGTCGCGCGGCTGATTCCCAGCAGCCGCGCCGCCTGGGTCCTATTTCCGCGTGCGCGTTCGAGCGCGGTTGTGAGCCGGCTGCGCTCGTCGCCGGTCGGCGTAAAGCTTATCAACCGTGAAGATAGTGGCGACGGCGTGTCCAAGAGTTCGGGAGGAAGGTCGTCGCTGTCGATCGTCTCATCCTTGCAATGAATGATGGCATAGTCGATCGCGCTCTTCAGTTCACGCACATTGCCCGGCCAGTGATATTCCATCAGTGCCGCCAAAGCGGTCGGAGTGAGTTCGCTCACGGCCTTTCCCATGCTGGCGCGTCCTTCGGAGAGAAATGAGGCCACCAGCAACGGGATATCTTCTTTCCGTTCCCTGAGCGCAGGGAGGTGAATACGTGCCACGCGAATTCGATACAGCAAGTCGGCGCGAAACGCACCGTTCGCGACGTCTCGGCCGAGATCGTGATGGGTGGCCGCGACGATGCGCACATTCACCTGCCGCGGTCGAGAATCACCCAGCCGCGTGATCTCCTTTTCCTGCAAGACCCGAAGGAGGCTGGTTTGGACGTTGGGCGGGATATCCCCGATCTCGTCGAGGAACACGACGCCGCCGTGCGCCGCCTCGAAAAATCCCTGGTGATCGGTGATCGCCCCGGTAAAGGCCCCTCGCTTGTGTCCGAACAATTGACTGCCCAGCAACGAATCCGTCAGTCCGGCACAGTTGGCTGCGATGAAGGGGCCCTTCTGGCGGGGGCTGGCCTGGTGCAGGGCGCGTGCGACGAGTTCCTTGCCCGTGCCGGTCTCTCCGTCGATCAACACGGTGGTATCAACTTGGGCGAGGTCGTGAATCTGTTCATACACCCGCGTCATGCAGCGACTCTTCCCGATCAGATCGTAATAGTGGGCCTTCTGATCGAGCAACCGACGGAGATGATGCAGATCGGTCACATCATGGAGGAAGATGATACGACTCTGCGCGTCCCGGGGGTCATCATGGATTTCGAACTCCAGCCAGATGCGCTGGCCGGTCGATGTATCGAGGTGGCAGCAGAGGCGCTCGCGTTGCTCCGAGTGCCGGTGCAGCATGTTTTGTAAGGCGAGTCGATCGCTTTTGGTCACGGGCAGGAGGCGCTGCCAAGAGCGCCCGGGGCGAGGGAAGGCCGCTGCAGGCAACCGGAGGAGACGTGTCGCGGCCGCACTGACAAATCGAATCTCGCCAGCCCCGTCGATCAGCAGGGTGGCGAGGTTCAGCTGCTGCAGGATAGTCATGACGTCGTCGCGCGCGCGTTCGCTGTCGACGAGTTTCGTGGTAAGGGCCTGCTGGGACTTGCGATGGTGCCGTGCCTCCTCGTGCTGTTGGAGTACCCGGTCCCGGGCGGCTTGTAAGAGCGTCACTTGCTGGTCGTAGGTGGCGGCGCACCGCTGCAGCAGCAGGATGCGGCGATTGGCGCAACGAACCGCCATGGCCTCCACCTGCCAGGAATCGCCTGTTTCGGATGCCTCGGCCCAGAAGCCTGACCGGATCAGGCCAGCCGTCGGATCTTGCCAAGCCTGGGCGGCATCGGCGAGGAAATTCTGCAATACCGGCGCGCGGCCATCGACAGACAAGATGCCGTCTTGTGCGGTTGTAGGGAAGAGTTGGGACAGCCAAGCCGGTGGATGCCCGAGCAGGTGAAAGTCCGCACCGGACCTGTGTTCGAACACGGCGATCTCGAATGCTCGCACGAGGTCGGTAAAGAGGTCGTCGAGTTGGGGGGCTGCGTCAGGCCGGTCCATGGGTGTCTTCCGTCGCCGGAACCTCAGTCGATGGTGCGGGAAGCAGGGCTTTCGCCAACATTGAGAAGGCTTCTTCCACTCCCTGTCCCGTCTTGGCGCTGGTGGTGATCACGGGCCACCCGCGACCGCTGAGGTTCGTCAGGTCCTCTGCCGTGACTTCCCAGTCTATCTGCCGATCCTGTTTGTTGACGAGCGCGACGAATGGAACCGGGCCAAGCGTTTCGATGGCGGCGTCGTGAAGCCGTCGCGCGACCTCCACGGTGGTGTTCCTGGTTCCATCCATCACCAACACGTATCCGGCGGAACCGCGCAGATAGGACCGCCGGAGTTTTTGAAATTCGTCCTCTCCATAGAGGTCCCACAACACGAACGTCATCGTTTCATCATCGACTGCCAGGGTCTTCTTCGTGACCGTCACGCCGATGGTCGTGTGATACTGCTCCGAAAAGAGGCTCGTCACAAACCGGCGCACGAGGCTGGTTTTCCCTACGGCAAACGCGCCCAACATGCAGATTTTCTTTTCGATCATGCGCGGGACTGCCTAGGAGGCCGGATGGACGGTGATATGAAAAGAGACGCGTCGGTCATTCGGCTCGGCTTCAGCCGCCGTGCCTTGGCCTGATTCCGAACCCGGACCGATGCCGGTGGCGTGGAAGGTGATCATGGGTAGGGCCTCAGGGCGGAGGCTTTTCAGCACAGTCTGCGCGCGGAGCGCACTGAGTGTGCGATTTCTGGTCAAGCGACCGACGACATCGGTCTGTCCGATGATCTCCACGGTGACGCGCTTACCGGCTAGCTGTGCCAATTCGTTCAGGCGGTCGAGCTGCTCTGAAAGACGTCGGATGGCCGGCTCTTGGTCTGGTGAAAGGGAGGATACGCCGGGCAAAAAGAGGAGCCGTTCCGTCGACAGCCGGCGAGCCCAATCTTCCAAGGTTTGATGAGCGAGGCGACTGTCGTCGTACGCGTCGACGCCGGGGATCAGACGTGCAGTGACGCGGCTCTGCGCAATCCAGTCGGGTGGCGCGGTTCCGGAGGCGGCCAGGCGTGTGCCCTCCAGGCTCAACCGCACGGAATTCGGCAGGGCTAAGATCTGTTGCGCCCGACGGAGGGTCAACGCCGGTTCAAGGGCATAGTACGCGCTCCACTTGAAATTGATGCGGTCGGAGGAGAGGCCTTGGTCCTGCAGGACTTGGATCGGGTCGCGAGCCAAGGGATCGCGGAGCCCCTCGATACGGTAGCGGCCGCCGTCGGGATAGGCCGCGGTCACGACCAGGCCCGGTTCAGCCTTGAGCCGGTCCAGGGAAGCCTGCCATTGTCGCTGGGCCTGATAGGTGGTGACACCCCACCAAGCCACGCCACACAGCAGCACAACCGGCAGGATCCACATCATAGGGGAAATGCTTCGTCCGCCCGACTCAAAGTGACTCTGCAGGCATGCCTCCAGCAGCGGGGTGACGCCGGCGAAGGCCGCGCGATCTCCCGAAAATGCCTCCAGCGCCTCAGGCTGTTCGGCCTGGATGCGGGCGAGCGTGTCTTGAAGGTGATGGCGTAAAGACTCCGGTGGAGTCCCCCGAATGACGGCGGCCACAATGGCGACATCACCCTGCTCTATCCAGACGGTGAGGTCCCCGACATGCAAGGTATTCAGGGCCTGGTCCGGCGCTGCCCCGAAGGAGTCCTGTACAAAACTTCGAATGGCCGACAACATGCCTGACACCAGGGTCTGATCTTGAACCACCACCGCATCCCCTGCGGCATGGGCCAAGAGGAGTCCGGTGTGCGCATGGATGAGAAAGACCTGCTCGACGCGATAGCGAAGCGTATGCAGAAGCACAATCTCGGCGAAGGGTTTGCCGGTCCTGAACGCTTCCAGCCTCCATTGCAGGCTGCGTAGGGATAGGCTGTGTTCAATCGTCTGGTTCAGCGATTGGATCATGCTGCGCAAGGTCGTGCTGATGGCTTGGCGGATGGCGGGCATCATGACCGGCGCAATCGCATCGACGATCATGTGGGGGCGCTGACGGACCGTGGTGCTCAAGGCTTCCGTGACGTGCGGAGTCAGCGCCTGAGTCAATCGGAGATCCTTGTCGCCGCGGAGGGTGATGGCTACGGGGAGGACACGATTCAGGTTTGCAGGGGTCAGGTCGAAGTGTGCGACCTGTGCCTGCAGCCGTGCCAGGCGCGAACGTTCCGGGGCGAGCAGGAGCTGCCGCAGTTCGGCGTAGTCATCCTCTGATGTCGGCGCAGTCTCGTTAGGTAACGACTCCGCCATCGTGACTCCGTCTCCTGGTGGGAAGAAAGAGCGTCCTATGAACCCTGGGGAGACTGCTCATGGGAAAGCCGCTGCGAGACCTCCTGGAAGAGTGCCGCGAGGGCCGCGCGATCCGTCTTTTGCGTCGAGAGCTGCCGGACGGCCGCATCGAGGGCAGCCGACAGCTCCGCATGCTTCTCTCTGAGATCATC
Source organism: Nitrospira sp. (assembly GCA_015709715.1). NCBI lineage: Bacteria > Pseudomonadati > Nitrospirota > Nitrospiria > Nitrospirales > Nitrospiraceae > Nitrospira > Nitrospira sp. The sequence continues at coordinate 2,116,810 of CP054184.1, read as the reverse complement.
GGCAAGCGAGGTGCTCCGACGGTCAAGTTGGTCCCGCAGGGTTTGGTCTCCCTGCTCGGCCTGTGCATGGAGACGGTCGGCGGTCTGCTGGAGAGTGGCGGCGAGGCGCTGCAACTCCCCTGCCAGGAGGTCGACCGCACTCGTTCGACTCTGCTCCTCGCGGCTCAGGCGTCCGATCAAGGTCTCCACTTCATTCCGAATGTACTGTTCCAAGGATGCGAACCGATCCTTCAGGTCGGTGCGCAACTGCGCCGCTTCGGCCAGCAGCTGCGCTTCGAGCTTTGTGAACCGGCGCTCGTGGTCTCGTACCTGGGCGCCGAACAGGATGTCGCGAATTTTTGCGAGGTTATTCCCGGCTGCGTGGTCGTCGCCAAGTGAGGCGTCGACTTCGGGGGTGGCGGGACTGTCGTCGGCGATGTGAGTGCCCCGTCGAGTGCGCTCAAGATCACTCTGCCTGCTCATCGGCGATCTCCTTGTATGCGCGCGTAGTCCTGAGAGGCGACTAGGGTAGCACGATAGAAGTAGGCCAACAAGCGGGGGAAGGCCTGGAGATTGGTCTGCCGCCGTGAGAGCCTACGACGGATTGAGCAGGCGGATCTCCTGCTGCGGAAAGGGGATCTCTACCTCCTCGGCTCGAAACCGTTCGAGGATGGCTCGATTAAGCTCGATATGGGCAGACCCTGCGGCAGCCACATGGACCCAGGGCCTGATGGAGAGGGTAATGGAGGAATCGGCAAACCCCGCGATGCCGATGAGGGGGGGGAGGGTCTTGCAAAACTTGGGGGTGTCGACTTACCACGTCCTTCAGCAGGTTCAGCACCTTGTCCAAATCAGTACCATAAGACACCCCGACGGACAGATCGAGTTGCCGGATCGTGCCGAAGTTGTGCAGGATTTCACCGACGACCTTGCGATTGGGGATGACAATGCGGGAATGGTCCGGATGAGAGAGGGTTGTGGTGAAGAGGTCGATTTTGGCGACGTCGCCGTGGACACCGAGAAGGGAGACATGTTCGCCGACTCGGTATGGTTTGGTGAAGATGATCGAGAGGCCTGCCACGACATTGCTCAGCACCCCTTGCAGGGCGAGGCCAATGCCGAGCCCTGCGACGCCGAGTCCTGCAATGAGGGGCGCAATTTGCAGGCCGAGTTGGTCCAGGGCGATGAGCAGCCCCACGATGACCACCAAGGCCTTGATGACGCGAGCCAGCAGCAGGCGAAGTGGGGGCTCAAGGTCCTGCTGACTCAACCAGCGCTCGCTGAACCGTCCGACGGACCGGGCCGCAAACAGCGCGACCACCAGGACCAGCGCCGCTCCAATGATGCGGAAGCCGTACTGCACGACATATTGGGTGATCAGGTTCGCCAGCGGCATATATTCCCCGGTTGCTGTCAGCGACCAAGTAACCCTTTGAGCAAGTCTTTCCCCTGCTGCTTCAGGTCCTCCGGCTTTGCGGAGCCCTTCAGCAACTCTCCAATGGCCCCCGTCACCTTCTCTTTGACCTGCTCCTTCACCTTCCCGGCGAACATCTTGGTGTCGAGGCCGTAGGTCGGTGCGTGGGTGCTGCCTGTAATGAGCAAGGGTAGGGAAAGGCGTCCATTGTTCAGAGCCACCCGGGCAATGGGGGACCCACCGGCAATCTTTTGGCTCAAGGCGTGCGACAGGTTCAGATTGAGTTTCAGGTTCAAGGACTGGTCGAGGCCGATGGTGCCGCCGCCTGTAGCCTGAAAGTCATGGCTATCCATGAGCAGGCGTTGCACGGCTACGACTCCCTGTTTGACGGCGAACTCGCTTTCGATGGTGGAAAATGCGGTCGCCTTGACCTGGTCCAATGACACGCCGACGACCTTGAGCAGCGTTGCCGCTTCTTGCATGAGGTTGATGCCTTCAATCTTGCCGTCCTTCACGAGGATATGCCCATTTCCGGTCAGGGTCCTGACGAGGTCGGCATGGGCAAACCCTCGCCCGCTCAATGTGAGATCCGCGCCGGCCGTGCCGCTGATGGATACCTGATCCGTTCCTACAGCTTGAAGAGCTGGCCCGAGTTGTAGCCCCTGCAGCGAGGCCTTGCCGTTGAATGGAGGGGCGGTCGTTCCCAGGCCGAGGGTTCCCTGGCTTCGAAGGAGTCCGCCAAAGATCTGCAGGGACAGATTGTGCAGCCGGGCTTCCTGCCCCTTCATCTCAAGCGTGACCGACAGATCTTTAATCTCCACCGGCTTTTTGAGCGGCAGGGTGATCGGGAGGTCGGCGGTGTGGACGAGTTTGGAATGGCCCGTCACTTTTGCCAGCCCTCCCAGGACCGAGCCCTTCACATCGATGCGGGAGCTGCCCATCGCGACGACCATGCCCAGGTCGGGAACCTCCGCTAACTCCAGCGGCGGTGCCCCTTCCTTGGGCGGATACTTGGCGCGTAGGCTCACGTGTACATCCTTCAACTCGACCGGCTTGGCGAGGGGGACGGAGATCGGGAGATCGGATGAATTGATCGCGGCGGAGGTGGCCGTGACGTCGGCCATACCCTTGGCTGCATTGCCCTTGACGCTGATGGCGGACCCTCCCATGACCAGGGTCAAGCCCAGGTCGGTCGCACTGATTTGGTGGAGGGGCAGGGCATCCGGCTGCAGCGGAACGGGGGCGTGAACCGTCACGTGAAGGTCTTTGACCTGAACGGGTTTCGCCAGGGGAAGTTGGACGGGCAGATCGGCGCTGTCGATCTGTAGCGCGGTGACCGTGGCGTCCACCGTGCCGCCAAGGGCGCGGCCCTTGAGACTTAACTCGACTTTGCCGAATCCCACATTGAAGGCGAACGCTTTGATGTCGAGGGTCTCGGTGAGCGGTCCGAAGGTGCCGTTCAGTCGTGCCGGACGTTGGAAAGGTTGCACCGTAGCGGAGACGCGAATCGTCGGGCTCTCACCAAGATGCACGGAGGTCAGCAACAGTTCCAGGTTCTCGATCCTGTACTCAGCCGGCTTGGGGATGGATTCGTCGCGATAGGTCACCTTCCCTCCGTCGATGGCGACGCGATCGACGGCAAAGAGGGCCAAGGCCTGCAGCGGGCTGCCCGCTGGCTGAGGCGCGATCTCCGGCTTCGTCGGCGAGGGGGGCGGAGACGTCTGCGCCCCGATGGTGGAGACGTTCAGTTGCCCCTGTGCATTCTTCACAACGGTAATGACCGGATCGCGCAGGGTAATGTCTTCGACTTCAATCCTGCCTGACAGGAGGGGCCATAGTTTGACGCCGACGTCCAATGAGGACAGCGAGGCGAAGGAGCCGGTGCGGAACGTCGGATCATCCTGAACGACGAATCCGCCAACCCGGGCGCCGATACGCGGCCACAGCGTCAGGCGAATTTCCCGCAATTCGACCTTGCGGTTGAGCGCCCCTTCAATCATGGGGCGGTAGCGGTCCTGGTAGGCGCTCAAATCAATCAGGAAGGGCAAGGTCAGGATCACAACGAGGCACAGCAGGATCAGGATGCCGATCCCGACCAGAATCTTCATTACCAACCTCCAACCAAAGAGTGTGGCAGTATAGGAATGCGCGGCAAGCTGGTCAATGGCCGAAGCCCGGCCGTCGTCCGCCGGGTCTGGCTTGCCTTGCCGCTCACACACCTGCGTGATAAGATGCCGTCCCTCAACGTCGTCCGATCGCGGAGAGGTGCGAGAGTGGACGAATCGACATGCTTGGAAAGCATGCGTCCCGGTAACGGGACCGTGGGTTCGAATCCCACCCTCTCCGCCATACTAGTGTGTTTGACCTCCGGCCGGTCTCGTAAGAATGTGGCGGCGGAGTCCGCCGTCGATGGTGATAGGGGCCGGGCCCTGTGCAACAGAACTCTGTGAACCCCGCCAGGTCCGGAAGGAAGCAACGGTAAGCGGTCCGTTCTGTGTGCCGCAGGATCACCTGGCCCCGCTAATTCTGGGACGTCTCCCGTGACACCTCATCGATGACGCGCTGAATCCGATCTGAGTGCCCATCACGCCGAACAACCGACGCAGCATGGATTACCAAGTCTCAGCCCGAAAATATCGCCCCGGGACCTTCGACGATGTGATTGGCCAGCGGCACGTCGTCCAGACGTTGATGAACGCCATTGCGACCAAACGCATCGCTCACGCGTTCTTGTTTTCCGGTACACGCGGCGTCGGGAAGACCACGGTCGCCCGGATCTTGGCCAAGGCCCTCAACTGTGAACAGGGCCCGACGGGCAGCCCGTGTAACACCTGCCCGAACTGCACGGAGATCGCCCAAGGCACGTCCGTAGACGTGGTCGAGATCGACGGCGCCTCGAATACCAGTGTCGATGATGTCCGGGAGATCCGCGAGAACGTCAAATTCTCGCCGTTCCGGGGGCACTACCGCGTTTATATCATCGATGAAGTCCACATGCTCTCCAATTCAGCCTTCAATGCATTGCTGAAAACGTTGGAAGAGCCGCCCGCGCACGTGGTGTTTATTTTTGCGACCACGGAAATACACAAAATCCCGGCGACGATTCTGTCGCGCTGTCAGCATTACAATTTCCGTCGCATCTCCAAAGCCGAAATTGTGGAGCGGTTACGTCATGTGGCGGAGCAGGACGGCCTTTCCATTGAGGACCGCAGTCTGATGGCGCTGGCCCGAGCCAGCGAAGGCAGTATGCGCGATGCGCTGAGCCTGCTCGATCAGGTGATCGCATTTGGGGGCAAGACGATTCGCCATGAGGATCTGGAAACCTTGTTGGGCATGGTCCCTCAGGAGCATGTGCGGGCCATGATCGGGGCGGTGATCGAGCAAAATGGGCCGAGGGCGTTACGGGTCATCGCCGGGTTGCTGGATCAAGGGCACGATGTGCGGGCCTACTGTGCCGATCTGGTGGAATATGTGCGGAATATGCTGGTGGCGGCGGTGGTGCGAGAGCCGGGTGAGCTGCGTGGGTTAATCGAGGCATCCGAAGAGGATCTGGTGCGGCTGGTCGGTGATGCGGCGCGATTCACCATCGAGCAGCTCCAGGAGTTGTTCCGGATCTGCACCGCGGCCGAGGACAATTTGCGGACGAGTGCCCATCCCAGATTTGTATTGGAGACGGCGGCCGTCCGGGTCACCAGGTTGCTGGCCGAGCTTGGAGCGGTAGCGTCGGATTCTGCGGCGGCGCTCCGGCCCGACCCATCCGCCGTTCAGGGGCGAGGTCGCGCTCAGTCCCCTCCGCGCCCGCTCGAAAAGGGGCCACCGCCCGCCGTAGTCGTGGAGGATGGGGCCCAAGCGCCGTCCCCGGCGCCACGAGAATCTGCGGCTTCTCGACGCACATCAGCCTCCCCTGTTGCCCTTTCGGTGCCGCCGTCGTCGCTGCCTGCCTCGCCATCGTCGCCTGCGCCGACATCGGAACCGACTGCCTCGTCGACAGTGCTGGATGTCAACTGGGAACAATTTCAGGAGGCGGTGACGACGAATTACCCGAACATCGCTCCGTTTCTCGAGCAGGGACGAGTGGTGACGATCGAAGGACCGTTGGTCACGCTCGGCTTCCCTAAACAGGCCACGTCGGCGAGAGGCAGGTTGGAAAACGAGGATAACCTGCGCGCGCTTGCAGAGCTGGGGCAGCAGCTCTACGGACGCGTCTTGCGATTTCGGATTGTCGAAATCGCCGAACAGGATCCGACGGCTGCACCGACGATGAAACAGATTCGAGTGGCGAAGGAACAGGAGCAACGCCTGATTTTGACGCAGCAGGCGAAGGCGCATCCTCTTGTCAAACAAGCGCTGGAGATGTTCGGCGGAGAACTCGCTGAGGTTCGGACCACCGCTCCGGCGCAGGAGGTACAGGAATGAAGAATCCATTCGGGAATATGTCGAATATTTTGAAGCAAGCCCAGGCCATGCAGGAACAAATGGCGCGGGTGCAGGAGCAGGCGGCGGCCAAGACCGTGGCAGGAACCGCCGGCGGCGGAATCGTCACGGTTACGGTCAACGGTGCCATGGATCTCGTGAGCGTGAAAATCGACCCTGAGGTCGTGAAAACCGGCGATGTCGATATGCTGCAGGACTTGGTGGTTGCCGCCGGCAACGATGCGCTGAAGAAAGCCCGCGAGATGATGGCGGAGGAAATGAAGGCCGTCACCGGTGGGATGAAAATTCCCGGTCTCTTTTGAGCTGCTGCGTCCTCACGGCAGCGGCAATTCATTACACGTCATGAGTGTCGATCAACAGGGATTGCTGGCGAAGTTGGTGCGCGAGTTGGTACGTCTGCCTGGGATCGGACAAAAAACGGCCCAGCGGTTGGCGTTTCATGTACTGAAAGCGGACCGTGAGGAGGCCATACGGCTGGCCGAGGCCATCCAAGCCGTGAAAGATGGTCTGTCTTTCTGTCGACAATGCCGCAACATCGCCGAGGGAGAACTGTGCGAATTTTGTAAGGATCCGAAGCGGGATCGCAGCAAGATTCTGGTGGTCGAGGAGCCGAGCACGCTGTATGCCATTGAACGAGCCGGTGGATATCGCGGCCTCTATCATGTGTTGCTGGGCGCTCTTTCGCCGCTGGACGGCGTGGGGCCGTCGGATATTCGCGCTGAGGAATTACTGGAGCGAGTCAAGGCGGGCGGCGTGGAAGAGGTCATCGTGGCGACCAATCCGACGATCGAGGGGGAGGCCACGGCGATTTATTTGACCCGACTGCTGAAGCCTCACCAGGTGCGGGTGTCTCGCATCGCGTATGGCATCCCGGTTGGAATGGATATCGAATATGCGGATGAAGTGACGCTCGTGAAATCGATCGAAGGGCGACGGGAGTTGTGACGAGAGGACCCCTCCTCGCGCTCGAGTGTCGCGTAGCGTGGGTGATTGACCCCTTTTGCGTCGGACTGCTATAGTTTTACCTTCCTGGATGCTAAGTCGTATTTGCTGAGGCCGAATATCAGATGAAGGCTTCGACAAAGAAAACCGCCGCCGATCGGCCAAAGCCTACAAAGGCCAACGGCGTGAAATACCCAGACATTCAGCGGGATCTCGAAGGCCAGCGGGCCGCCATTCTCGCGGAAGCCGGTGTCGTACTCACGAATCCCACCGGACTGGAAATCTTTCCCGACGTCAGCGATCAGGCCTCCGCTGAAGCCGACCAGCACTTCTCCTTTCGGATCCGCGAGCGCGAGCGCAAATTGCTTAAGAAGATCGATGAAGCCTTGAGTCGACTCGCGACCCAGACCTATGGCATCTGCGAACGATGCAACGGCGAGATCCCTTACAAGCGATTGAAGGCTCGCCCGGTAACGACATTGTGCATTGAGTGTAAGACCAGTCAGGAAGAAGAAGAAAAGACCCGCCGCTAGCCTCCTCCACTGCCTTGTTGCCTACCGAACCACAAGCTGCTGAATTAATGGTGTTTAAGCTCTTTCACGCGCTTCTGGGCCAGCGTGGCTCGGTCTGTCTCCTCGGGGAGGCCTTCCACCAAGGCGAGGTAGGTCTCGTATTCCGTGATGGCTCGCTTGGGGTTGCTGTCTCCAATGGCCTCCGCCAGGTTGAAACGGGCAATGGCATAGTTCGGGCGCAACAGCACGGCTTTCTCGAATGAGGCGAGAGCGCTACGTGTGTCTCCTAATTTCCCATAGACAGTGCCGAGGTTGTTGAGCACTTCCGGGGAATTCGGGCGTTTGGCTAGGGACGCCAGCATCTCGGTCTTCGCCTGCTCCAAATTTCCCGTCGCTTCCGATGAAACCCCTAACCGATGGTGCAATTCGGCTTGCCATACTTTGTTGGTGAAGCCCGAGATGCTGGCCTTTTGATAGGCGTCGAGCGCAATGACCTGGTCTTTTTTGCCGCAATAGGCGAGTTGGGCAGTCTGGCCCCGCGCAAATTGTTGGAGGGACGAAAAGGGCTCTTTGTCTTCGGAGCCTTGTGTGTCGAGGCGCTGTCCTCCGGACTCTTGGGGGGTCGGGCGAAGCCGATCAAGGAATTCTTTCCGGTAGGGAGAAAACAACTTCACATAAGGATCGATGGTGAAAGAGGCTTCAAGCAGACGCGGGGCTGAACGTTCGCCCAAGATGAGATACTGGGTGGTGGTCTTTTCGTCGCCCGTTTCGAAGAGGGTACTCGTCTCCATGTTCTGTCGATCAACCAATTGCGCGACGGTTAGGTAAAACTCCAAGCTAGGCTTCAGTTGGGACAGGGTATAGCGAAGGGTCTTGTACGGCTCCAAATCAAGCCCCGACCGAAAGACGAAGAGCATACCCACCAAGACTCCATCCTCATCAAAGAAGTAGGATTCGTCTGCTTTCGAGCGACTCTGTGTCGATGGGATTCGTAACTCTTCTCCGCTGCCCCACAGGTGGCTTTGGGAGACGATCCCGGGATGAGTGTTGCGGAAGTCCTGGCGAGAGTCGCAGAGTTTTGTCGTTCCTTTAAGATCAAGGTCGCTTTCCGACGGCGGAAGGGGGACGCGTGGCGGGGGCGGGGTTTCACATCCAGCCCACCATAGACTACAGAGGGCGCAGAGTGCGAGCACAAGCACGCGTCGATAGGGTCTGGTCGGAGACATGGTCCCACTCGCAATTGGCTGAAGGAGTACCGGGAAGCATACCGTAAACGAGGCTGGGTTGCGAGAGAGGCAGGAACAGAAAGGGAAACACGAAGGTCCGATCGCTGCGCCGGGTCGGCTCATATCCGCCCGGCGCAGGGCTGCGCCTAGCGGCGCTGCGAGTCGATCATGGAATCTTCAGCGGTGTAGCCGAACAGATATGGGGCGTGGCGGGCAATGGTGTAAAGGGGTCTGTTCACCGTATAGTCGATGACTTGTCCGACTGGGTGTAGCACGAAGCCGGCCCATCGGAAGGGGTTGTCATTGGCAGACGAAGCCGCAACCGGGTCTGAATAGACGAGAGACGTACTGTCCATGGCGCTATAAATGCTGAGCGGCGCAGTATAGGTCTGGTCTTGCGGCGCTACTTGGTTGGTCGTCGAACAACCGATCGTCAGGATAAGCCCCAACATGATGAGTGCCAAAGTCCCGCGCATACGAACCTCTCTTTCTGCTGGGTGGAAACGGGGACGCGTCGCCAGATTTCTCGTGAAAAAAGTCTAGCGCAGGGCCCCCATTCTGTCCAGTCGCGCGGCCCGGTAATGAGGAGGGCTTCAAGGAGCATCGAAGCTGGAAGGCTAGAACAGGATGGAAAGGCTGACAATGGTGGGCGATACAGGTATCGAACCTGTGGCCTCTTCCGTGTGAAGGAAGCGCTCTCCCACTGAGCTAATCGCCCACGCGGGCGCAGTGTAGCATGGTCCGGCGAAAGGGAGCAACAAACTCATAGTGGCACCATCGGTTGCACACCCGTCTGATTTGGAAGAGGCGGCGCGTTTCTTGACATCCTGAAAAGCCGATTCTTACAATGGGCTTCCTTCCACATTTCAAGAGTTTCCCGTTCATGCGCGACGATATTGTGATTATTGGGGGGGGCTTAGCCGGTTCGGAAGCGGCCTGGCAAGCCGCCGCTCGCGGGGTCAAGGTGACCCTGTACGAAATGCGTCCAAAGGAGATGACCAAGGCCCACAAGACCGGGAACTTGGCCGAATTGGTGTGCTCGAATTCCTTGGGATCGGCCGACCCGCTGAATGCTCCCGGGATTTTAAAGGCTGAGATGCGCCGATTGAACTCCCTCGTCATTCGCGCGGCAGAAGCGGCGCGTGTCCCGGCTGGCTCGGCTTTGGCGGTCGATCGTGAAGAGTTCGCCCGGTTCATCACTCGCGCGTTGGAGGACCATCCTCATATTCGGATCGTTCGCGAGGAAGTGGCGGCGATTCCATCCGATGCCACTTGTATCATCGCGACCGGTCCTCTCACGTCGGACCAGTTGTCGAAGGCTATTGCTGAGCTGACCAATGCACGGCATCTGTACTTTTATGACGCCATTTCACCCATCATCGATGCCGATTCCATCGATATGAATATCGCCTACCGAGCCTCCCGCTACGGCAAGGGCGGGGATGACTATCTCAATTGCCCGTTGGATGAAGCGGCCTACAATGCTCTGTATGACGCGATGATGGCTGCGGAAAAGGTGCAGCCGAAGGAATTTGAGAAGGTGCCCTACTTTGAAAGCTGCATCCCGATCGAAGTCATGGCGGAACGAGGTCGGCAGACCATGCAGTTCGGCCCGTTGAAGCCCGTGGGCTTGGAAGATCCCAAGACTGGGCGACGCCCCTATGCCGTGGTCCAGCTCCGTACCGAGAACGTGCATGGCACCTGCTATAACATGGTCGGTTTTCAGACCAAAATGACTTATCCGGAGCAGCGCCGTGTCTTTCGGATGATTCCGGGTTTGGAGCAGGCCGAGTTCCTGCGTTTCGGCAGCCTTCATCGCAACACCTTCATCAACTCGCCGCAGCTCTTGCGAGGGACGTTACAACTCAAGTCGCGGGAGTCTCTCTTTTTTGCCGGACAGCTTGTCGGAGTCGAGGGCTACACCGAATCTGCGGCCATGGGAGGGCTTGCCGGAATCAATGCGGCTCGACTCATGGCCGGACAACCCTTGGTGGCGCCGCCGCCGACCAGCGCGCATGGCTGCCTCATCGCCCATCTCATGAACAGCGATCCGGCGCATTTTCAACCCATGAACACCAACTTCGGACTCTTCCCGCCTCTCTCCGCTAAGACGCGCGACAAGGATCAGAAGCGGCGTCTCATCCAGCAACGAGCCGTTGAGGATTTTGACGCATGGATCGCGCAATCCGGGATTTCCTGAACACCTTGACCGTGCAGCAAGGATGTTCGGCCCAAACCATCCGGGCCTACACCTCTGATCTGGCTCAGTTTGAGACTTTTGCGCGTGGTGCGCTGACCCCGGTTCCTCCGACTCCAGAATTGGTCGACTCGGCCATCATTCGTGCCTTTCTTGCGGACCGAGACCGTCACGGTGATAAGAAGTCTTCCCTTGCGAGAAAAGTGGCTTGTCTGCGTAGTTTTTTCCGTTACCTGGTACGGAACGGTCGATTGACGTCCAGCCCCGCGGACGAGGTCCATGCTCCCAAACTCCCCAAACATCTTCCTCGCGTCCTGACGAAGGACGATGCGGCCGCCCTCATGGAGTTTCCTGTCGGCCAAGGGGGCATGGCCTTGCGGGATCGCGCCATCTTGGAAACGCTCTACTCCACCGGCACGCGGGTCAGTGAGTTGGTCGGCATGAACTGTGAGGATATCAGCCGCAGTGAGGGAGTCGTCACAGTACGCGGCAAGGGCGGCAAGGACCGGATCATTCCCCTGAGCAGTCTGGCGCTTGAGGCCATCACCGCCTATCATGATCAGATGACGGGTGGGTCTCGATTGGCCGGCGAGAGGGCGGGGGAAGTCCCTGTTTTTCGAAACAACCGCGGCCGGCGGTTGAGCGCGCGGACCGTGGCGCGTCTGGTCGCAAAATATTCCGGAGCGTTGAGCGGTGGGGCCGTCCACCCGCACACGCTGCGACACTCGTTTGCCACACACCTGCTGGATGAGGGGGCGGATCTGCGAGCGATTCAGGAAATGCTGGGGCATGCCTCGCTGAGTACGACGCAACGCTACACCCATTTGGCGACAGACCAGTTGCTGGCGTTATACGATCGCACCCACCCGCGGGCGGGCCCAGATTCGGCGACGGGTCAAGCAACAGGGCGAAAGGGATTGCGATGACCATTCGATCCACGACGGTGTTGTGCGTCAGGCGGGGCGACCGCGTGACGATGGGGTGTGACGGGCAAGTGACGGTCGGTACGACGGTGATGAAGCACAACGCCAAAAAAATGCGGCGTCTCCACGGCGATGCCGTGTTGGCGGGGTTTGCCGGTGCGACCGCCGACGCCTTCACGCTGTTCGAAAAGTTCGAGGGGAAGCTGGCGGAATACCGCGGGAACCTGATGAGGGCGGCGGTAGAGCTGGCGAAAGATTGGCGGACTGATCGGATGTTGCGGCGGCTGGAAGCGCTGTTGGCCGTGGCCGATCTGAACCACTCCTTTATCATTTCAGGGACCGGTGACGTGGTCGAGCCGGAGGATGGGATTCTGGCCATCGGCTCCGGCGGGCCCTATGCGCTGGCCGCGGCGCGCGCGCTCCTCGCACATTCCGAGCTTCCGGCCGATCAGATCGTCCAGGAAGCACTCACGATCGCCGGTGCGATCGACATTTATACCAATCAACAGATTGTGATCGAATCGCTGTCACGGTAGGATGCAGCCCGCATGACGACCGACACCCCATCGCGTCCGCTCAACATGAACAGCCTGACGCCCCGGCAGATCGTCGAGGCCCTGGATCGGTATGTGATCGGACAACAGGATGCCAAGCGCATGGTGGCCATCGCCCTTCGCAACCGCTGGCGGCGGCAACAGCTGCCTGCGGACTTGCGCGATGAGGTGATGCCGAAAAATATCATCATGATCGGGCCGACCGGTGTGGGGAAGACGGAAATCGCCCGCCGGTTGGCGAAACTCGCGGATGCGCCGTTCATTAAAGTCGAGGCGTCGAAGTTCACGGAGGTCGGGTATGTGGGGCGGGATGTCGAGTCGATCATCCGTGACCTCACCGAACAGGCGATCAACCTGGTGAAGACTAAACACCTGGATGAGGTGCAGGAGAAGGCCTCCCGGCTCGGAGAAGAGCGGTTGTTGGATGTGCTGCTCCCGCCGCCCCCTGGGCGGCCAGGCTTCGAGCATGCCACGCCACGTCCGGATCAGCCGAGCGGAGCAGATACGTATGACACGACCCGTTCGAAGTTACGGCTGCAATTACGGGACGGCAAATTGGATCATCGGTCCGTCGAAGTCGAGGTCAAGGAACGTTCCCTACCTCTGGGAATGATGGGGAACGCGGGCGGCATGGAGGAGCTGGAAGGAAATCTCCGGGACATGTTGGGCGGCCTGTTTCAAGGCAAGAAAAAGAAGCGCTCCATGAAGGTCCCCGAGGCGCTCAAACAGCTGACTCAGGAGGAGGCGCAAAAGCTCATCGACATGGACGAGGTGGTCCGCGAAGCGATCACGAAAGTCGAGCAGACGGGGATCGTCTTTCTGGATGAAATCGACAAGATTGCCGGCCGGGAACGCACGGCGGGACCTGACGTGTCGCGTGAGGGAGTGCAGCGGGACTTGCTGCCCATCGTGGAAGGCTCCACCGTCAGCACCAAGCATGGAGCCGTTCAGACGGACCATATTCTGTTCATTGCCGCGGGTGCGTTTCATGTGGCCAAACCTTCGGATCTCATTCCCGAACTTCAAGGACGGTTTCCGATCCGAGTCGAATTGGCCGCTTTGACGACGGAGGACTTCGTGCGGATCCTCACCGAGCCGCACGGATCACTGGTCCGGCAGTACGAGGCGTTGATGGTGACGGAGGGGATCAAAATAGAGTTCACGCCAGAAGGATTGGCGGAGATTGCCGCGACGGCGGTGCAGGTCAACGAACGGACCGAAAACATCGGGGCTCGGCGCCTGTTTACGATCATGGAGCGGTTGCTGGAACAGGTGTCGTTTGATGGCCCCGAGCTCGAATCCAAAACCATCATGATCGACGCGGCCTATGTGCGGGAGCGCCTGCAGAATATCGTGAAGGATCAAGATTTGACCCGGTACATCCTATAGGCCACGGCTTGCCGAAACCAGGAGCGACGCATGAATAAACTCATCAAGAAGGCCGACGTGCTCATCGAAGCCCTGCCCTACATCCGCACCTTCAAGGGCAAGACGGTGGTGATCAAGTACGGCGGGCATGCGATGACCAATGCCTCGCTCAAGGAGCGGTTCGCGCAAAACGTGGTCCTCTTGAAGTATGTGGGGCTCAATCCGGTCATCGTGCACGGCGGCGGCCCCCAAATCGATCAGATGTTGGATCGTTTGGGGATGGAAGCGAAATTCCGTCATGGGGTGCGGGTGACCGATGCCGCAACGATGGAAATCGTCGAGATGGTGCTGGCCGGGCGCATCAACATGGAAATCGTGGATCTCTTGAATCGGCATGGCGGCCAGGCGGTGGGGTTGAGCGGCAAGGACGGAGGGTTGATGTTGACGAAGCCCCTAACCGCCAAGGCTTGGGCCGAAAGCATCGAAAAGGACATCGATCCTCACGAGTCGGATGCAGATTTCGGGTTCGTCGGGGACGTGAAGTCGATCGACCCGACGCTCCTGTTGAAACTTCAGGAAGACAACTACATCCCGATCATCGCGCCCATCGGCACCGATCGGGAAGGGAACACTTACAACATCAATGCCGATCTGGTGGCCGGCGCGATTGCTGCGGCGCTAAAAGCCGAAAAATTGGTCATGCTGACCGATGTGAAGGGAATCCGTGATGCGAACGGCCGACACCTCTCCACCGTCTCGCGCAAGGACGTGCAACGGATGGTCAAGCGGGGAACCATCAGCGAAGGCATGCTCCCGAAAGTGCATGCCTGCCTGGATGCCCTCGCCGGCGGGGTGGGAAAGGCGCATATCATCGACGGCCGGGTCCCCCACGCCATCTTGCTGGAGATCTTCACTCACAAGGGGATCGGCACGGAGATTGTTGCGTAGCCGGTGACCAAGCGGATTCAATCCCATCTGCGGGCTATGGTCGGCGAGCGCCATCCCGTGACCGCGCCGAACCACCTCTTGGCCGTCCGGCAGTATCTCGTCGCCCATTTTCAGGCGATGGGCTACCGAGTGACGAAACAGCCCTTCACGTCGCCCGAGGGAACCGCACATAACGTGATCGCCACGACCGCCTCCTCTGGGTCGGGGGCACGCCCACCCTTGCTGATCGGCGCCCATTACGATACGGTGCCCGGCTCTCCGGGGGCCGATGACAATGCCAGCGCGTTGGCCGTGCTCCTGGAGGCTGCCGATGCGCTACGGACCGTAGCGCCCGAACGACCCATCCAGTTCGTGGCTTTCTCCCATGAGGAGCAGGGGTTGTTGGGAAGCACGGCCTATGCGGCGACCTTGCGAGCCCGCAATAACACGCTGGCGGGGGCGATTATCTTGGAATGTGTCGGATATGCGCGGTCGGAAGAGGGAACGCAACGGACCCCTCCCGGTGTGCCGGTGGCGGTGCCGACGGTCGGCAATTTTCTGGCCGTCGTCGGCAACCATGCCTCCCAGAGTTTGACGTTGGAGGTGGAACGGGCCATGAAGGACTATGTGCCGGTTGTGCCGTTGGTGGTTCCGGGGAACGGTGAAGCCCTGCCCGATACGAGACGGAGCGACCATGCGGCGTTGTGGGACCAGGGATTTCCCGCCGTGATGTTGACCGACACGGCGAACTTCAGAAACCCCCACTACCATCAGCCGAGCGACAGGTTGGATACGTTGAATGTGGAGTTTATGGAGCAGGTCGTGCGGGGTGTGGTGGCAGCGGCCCGCCGGTGGAGAGGGGATTGAACCTATGCAGTCTCAGGCCGTGACCGTGAGCGCGTCGACGAAGCAGGTTGTCCGCCAGGTGTTCGCCAGGCTGGATTATGCGGGATTGGGTCCGATCTATTGTGACGAAGGGGGCGATGAGTTCTGGAAAGCCAAGCGCGCAGTCTGCCTGAGGTTGGGCCTTCGGCTGGCAAATGAACTGCGGTCGCGGTTAGCGAGTGAAGGCACCAGCCTCTACGTAGGCGCGGGGGTGGCAGAAATCCCCCCGATTGCGATGGAAAGTCTGGACCTTGGACGACGCGTGGTTCCCTGCAACCTACGGAAGGCTGAAGCCGTGCTTCTCAATCGGGCCTGTGACGGCTTGCCCTACCGATTCGAATATCGGGATGCCGGGACTGTTCGCATCACGTATGACCATCTGTGGCTGGTGAGTGTGTTGAACGACCCGGAGCGCTTTCCTGAGTTGTCCGCACTCTCCTATGGCCATGCCAACCCTGCGGTCTTCAATGGGTACAGGTTCCTCGCCCAACAACGGATCGTTGCGGCACTGGTCAACCGATGTCTCGCGCGGTTGAAGCGACCGGGCTTGGTGACGACTACGGTGGAAGAGGTGGTGTGGATCGCCGAGTGGTGCCACCGTCGAGGCATCAGGTATCACATCGAGGAGCGAACGTTTCCATCGCCCACAGTGGGCGATCCCATTTGTCTGGTGAAGATCGGGGGTGTGGATGCACGCGCGGGAAAGCTTCGCGGCTAAGCGAGTGCTCAGCCGGTCTGGATTAGACCCAAAATCCTGGGCGAGACCGGTCAGGGCCGGATAGATATTGGCGTGAATAACGTATGTAATTCTGAGCCGACTCCCTGATCCAGGCCAATTCCTGCTCGGTGACCGGCCGTTTAACCTTGGCGGGGGAGCCGAGGATGAGACTCTTGGGAGGCACGATCGTTCCTTCCGTGACCAGCGCGCCGGCGCCGACCACCGAGTCTTCCCCGATGACGGCTCCATCCATGATGATCGATCCCATGCCGATCAACACGCGATCACGAACCGTGCAACCGTGCAGGACCACGTTGTGCCCGACGGTCACATCATCCCCAATGATGAGGGGGTGTGTGTCGTGGGTCACGTGCAACATGCAGAGGTCTTGGATGTTGGTGCGATGCCCGATGCGGATGTAGTGGACGTCGCCGCGGATGACGGCGTGGAACCAGGCACTGGACTCCTCGCCCATGACGACATCGCCGATGATGACGGCTGTTTCTTCGATGAAGCAAGAGTCCGGGATGGTCGGTTTGACGCCCTGGAACGTGCGAATCATGCCTCAATCTAGGATAGCGTCGAGTGGAATAGCAAGAGACGGCGTTTGACAGGATTTTCCAGCGTCTCGTAGACTGCAGCGTCATGGCTTCATCCCTCATCCATCCATCCCGCGCGAATTCGAAGAAGACGACGCTCGGCTTCGTGAACCTGGGCTGTTCCAAGAACCAGGTCGATTCAGAGGTCATGTTGGGCACGTTGGTGGCCGAGGGCTTCCAGCTCACGGGGGACGCGCGCGCGGCCGAAGTGGTGATCATCAATACCTGCGGCTTCATCGAGGAAGCCAAGCAGGAATCGATCAACAGCATCATCGAGCACGGCCGCCTCAAGAAATCAGGCTCTTGTCGGGTGTTGATCGCAGCCGGCTGTCTGGCGCAGCGGTATCAGGGCGAGTTGCTGAAGGAACTGCCGGAACTGGACGGTGTGGTCGGAACAGGTGAGTTCGGCCGTATTGCCGACATCTGCCGGACGCTCATGGCCCCGAAGGCACGCCGCCGCCGTGTGTGGATGGGGGAGCCACCCTCTCTCTACGACGCCCAGACTCCACGCATCCGGCTCGGGGCAAACCACAGCGCCTACCTAAAGATCGCCGAGGGCTGTAATCGGAATTGTTCCTTCTGCGCCATTCCGCTGATGCGAGGGAAACAGCGCAGCCGGCCGATCGACTCCGTCGTGGCCGAAGCGAGAAGGTTGGTGCAGGAGGGGGTGCAAGAGATCAATCTTATCTCTCAGGATACGATCAACTATGGGGTGGATTTGGGATTACGCCAGGGGCTGACAGCCCTCTTGAGAGCCTTGGCGGCCGTCGACGGCGTGCGCTGGATCAGGCCGTTCTACCTCTATCCGCAACAGGTCACCGATGAATTGCTGGACCTGTATGCCGGTGACCCGCGCATCACCAAGTATGTCGATATGCCGCTGCAACACATCAACGATGCGATGTTGAAACGCATGCATCGGTTGGGCGGCAGGGCCCATCTCACCACACTGGTCGAACGCATCCGCCGCAAGATTCCCGGCGTGTTCTTTCGAACCGCCTTCATCGTGGGGTTTCCCGGCGAGACCGACAAGGCCTTCGAAGACCTTCGGCAGTTCCTCGTGGACATGGAGTTCGACCGCGTGGCGGTGTTTCTCTATTCGGATGAGGAAGGAACTCCCGCCATCGAGCTGGATCGCAAGGTCGAACGGGCGGTGATGGAAGAGCGCCGGAATGAATTACTGGCTGTGCAGGATTCCATCGCGGCAGCGAAGAACCGTGACTATTTGGGTCGCACCATCGAGGTGCTGGTCGACGGACCGTCTCAAGACGCCGACCGGTTGCTCGAAGCGAGGCACGAGGGGTTGGCGCCGGAGATTGATGGGGTTGTATTTTGTGAGTGTGCTGCCGCGAAACCGGGAGACTTTCTCTCCGTTACGGTAACGGATGTGGCGGGATACGATTTGATTGCGCGGCCAGTCGGCCCGAAGACCGCCGAGGTCCCGGCCGCGCAACCGTTGCTGATGCCCAAAAAGGTTGGGGCAGGCTACCGGTAACTGCTACGCCAGCAGCCCACCCACGCCAGGGTTATATCTTGGCGCTCAAGTAGAGCGAAGCGCCTCGCCGATTGATCAAGACCAGCACGTTTTGCCCCTTCTTCAAGTCCGAGGCCGCCCGTTCGTAGTCCTTCAGGGACGTGACCGGCTTCCGGTTGATCTCGCGGATCACATCACCGGGCATCAGCCCGGCCCGCTCCGCCTCACTGTCCGGCTCGACGTCGGTCACTAGGACTCCCTGCAGTTTCCCCTTGATGCCCAATTCCTGAGCCGTCTCGCGGTCGAGTTCCTGCACGGCGAGACCGGCGAGGGGTTGTTCGGTCGAGCTGCTGTCCACTTTGGCGATTTGCGGATTTTCAGGCAGTTCGCCGATGGTGATGCGCAGGTCTTTCTCCTGTCCGTCGCGAACGACCTTCACCGTGGCTTGACTGCCGACCGTGCTCCGCGTCACGAGCCGTTGCAGGGTCACGGCGTCATCGATCGTAGCGCCCTCATAGGAGATGATGACGTCGCCTTGCTTGAGTCCGGCTTTCTCCGCCGGCCCGTCCTCCTTCACATCGGTCACGATGGCGCCATTGCTGCCCTTCAGGTTGAAGGACTTGGCCAGGTTCTGATTCAGGTCCTGAATGCCGATACCCAAGTAGCCGCGCACGACCTTGCCGGTCTTCACCAGGCTCTCGTAGATGGGTTTGCTCATGCCGGTCGGGACGGCAAAGCCCACACCCTGATAGCCGCCGGTCTGGGAGAAGATGGCCGTGTTGATGCCGATCAATTCTCCCTTTGTGTTCACGAGTGCGCCGCCGCTGTTGCCGGGATTGATCGCGGCATCGGTCTGAATGAAATCTTCATACTGGGTGATGCCCATGTGTCCACGCCCCAGGGCGCTCACGATGCCCAAAGTGACCGTGGAGCTGAGCCCGAAGGGATTCCCGATGGCCAGCACATATTCCCCGACCTGCAGGCGGCTGGAGTCGCCCCAAGGGATGGTGGGGAGTCGATCACCGTCGATCTTGACCACGGCGATGTCGGTCTTGGGGTCGGTGCCGACGATCCGGCCCTTGAACTCCCGTTTGTCCGGCAAGGTCACGGTCACGATCTTGGCGTCGGCGATGACATGGTTGTTGGTCAAGACATACCCGTCGGTGCTGACGATCACCCCCGACCCTTGTCCTCCACCTCGTCGCTCGCGAGGTTCCATGGGTGGGCCGAAGCGCCGAGGGCCGAAGGGACCGAACGGGGAGCCGAAAAATTCCTCCCTGCGGTCGCGTGACCCCCGGGTGTCGGAGACCATGTCGGATCCACTGGTGGTAATGTTGACGACCGCCGGTGTCACAGCCTTGGCCACGTCGGTGAATCCTGCGGCTGGAAGGCTGCTTGTCACGGTGGCCGGCTGTTCAGCCGGCGACGCCGTATTCGAGGCGTGGGAATTCGTGATCGTCATATAACTCCCGATCAGGGCAGCGCCCAGAACTGCGATGCCGGCGATCATGCCGGGGGATTGCATGGGTCGTTTCATCGATCGCTCCTCCTTGAAGACTGGGTGGTTGTAGGCAGAGAGGACTCCGCCTGTGACAGTCATTCGGAAGGTAACAACCGGGGATGAGAAGTCTATTAATGAGGGATTAGAAGGCGTTAAGCTGCGGGGCCGCCAGGGGCAATACGATGGTGAACGTTGAGCCCTTGCCCGGTTCGCTTTGCACCTCGATCCGCCCGTGGTGGGCCTCGACGATCCAGGCACAGATCGAGAGCCCCAGGCCTGTGCCTTTCTTGGTATGGGCGCGGGCATCGTCCGTCCGGAAGAAGCGGTCGAAAATCTGTTTGTGCGCGTCCGGGGGAATGCCGATGCCGTGATCGCGCACGGCGAGGCGGGCAGTTCGGCCGTCGACGCGAAGATCGATTTCCACTTTTCCCTGAAAGTGGGAATATTTCACCGCGTTGTCGACGATGTTCAGGATCAGCTCACGCAGCCGGAGTTCATCCCCCTGCACTGTAGCCGGCTGGATGGTTCCCGTTACGACCTCGACGCCACGCTCTTGCCCCAAGAGGCAGGCCTGGCGTTGAATGTCCTCCACCAGCGCCTCCAGTTTCACCGGCTCGCACTCCGTCTTGATCTGGCCCATGTCGGCCCGCGACAGGAAGAGCAGTTCGTCGACAATGCGCGACATCCGGTCGATTTCCTCGAGGTTGCTTTCCAAGACAGCGATGTAGTCCTCCACCGGGCGAGGGCGCCGCAGCACCAACTCGCTTTCCCCTTTCATGACCGTGAGAGGGGTGCGCAGCTCGTGTGAAGCATCGCTGCTGAATTGGCGGATTTGGGCGAAGGACATTTCCAGCCGCGCGATCATGTCGTTGAAGGTATCAGTGAGGCGTCCGATCTCGTCGGAGGAACGGGGCGTCGTGAGTCGCTGCGTCAGGTCTCCCGCGGCGATACGTTGCGCGGCCAGCGTGATGGAATCGACGGGGCGCAGCGCCCGCCCGGCCAAGAACCATCCGCCGGCCAGCGATACGACGAGTGCGATGGGCGCCATGATCAGCAGTACCAACAGGAAGCGGCGGAGGGTTTCTTCGACCCCTTCCAGGGTCGTCCCGACCTGCACGATGTACAGCAGGGAGCCTCGGTAAATGATCGGGACGGACACCAGCCGGAGCGGCGGTTCATTGGGGTAGCGCGCCGATTCAAAAATCGTGTTCCCGGTAAACGCAAGTTCGAGCGCATGCCGGCTCAGGGGCACATCGTGTTGCCGAATGTTGGGCGAGCGGATCGTGATGGTGCCGGAGGGGCTGAAAATCTGAAAAAACTTATCGATGCGCGTCAGCTCGGGGAATTGGCTGAGGAGTTGGTCTTCGTCGATCAGTGGAAGAAACCCTCGTTTCTCCAACGATTGAACGGCGACGGCGGCGGTTTCCTCCAGAGATTCGTCGACTTGATCGCGAAGGCTGCGGGCCGTGATCGTGTACAGTACCACAGAGAAGGTCAGCAGGATGAGGGCCAAGGCGGTCCCGTACCACAGTGTGAGACGGACTCGAAGCGGCATCAGTCAACCTTGAGCATGTACCCACTCCCCCGAATCGTATGGATCAACTTTTTGGATCGTCCCCGATCGATCTTATTGCGCAGGTAATTCACGTACACGTCGATCACGTTGGTGAACGTATCGAAATCCTGATTCCACACATGGTCGGAAATCATGGGCCGCGTCAGGACTCGGCCGGCGTGCCGCATGAAGTACTCCAGCAAGGCGTATTCCTTCACGGTGAGGTCGATCCGTTGCCCCCCGCGGGTCACTTCACGAGTGGCCGGATTGAGCACCAGATCATCGACTTGCAGAACGCCAGGCGATTCCGCCGGTCCGCGCCGCAAGAGCGCCCGGACTCGCGCCAGCAATTCATCGATAGCGAAGGGCTTGGTCAGGTAGTCGTCCGCCCCCGCATCAAGCCCTTTTACCCGCTGATCCACTTTGGATTGCGCCGTGAGGATCAGGACGGGGGTCTGAATCTTGGCCCGCCGGAGCCTGGTCAGCACCTCCAGCCCCGGCAGGCTGGGTATCATGAGGTCGATCATGATGAGGTCGTAGCTGCCGATGAGGGCCATATCGAGACCCTGGGCACCATCCTCACAGAGGTCGACGGCGTAACTTTCTTCTTCGAGGGCCCGTTTGATGAAGGAGCCGACTTTGGTTTCGTCTTCAATGACCAGAATACGCATCGTCTCTGCCTGCGAATTGGTGGATTATAGCAGAGGTGGACTGCAGCTGTGAGCGGGTTACGGCGAGTCAGGGGCCCTGCAGGCCTTCGGCTGTGGAAGGATCCGCGGAGTGGAGGCGGCAGAGCGTTCGAATGTCGTGCCAGTCCGCGCCGGGAAGCAGACGGGTGACAGGCATCTGTGGTGGTGCTGCCAATGCGGTCAGTGCCGCAACACGCCGGCTCATATCCGGATGGGAGGAGAGAAATGCAATGTCGTCGTCGCGCTGTGCCTCGTCCTGTTGCAGGGTGCGATACAACGCGATCATGGCAGCCGGATCGAGATGCGCAGCCTCCAAAAGGCGGAAGCCGTTTCGGTCTGCTTCGGCTTCATGAACTCGGCTGTAGTGTAACGCGGCCAACGTGTGGGCGCCTTCCATGCCTACGCCCAGCCCTGAGGACAGGTTGCCGATCAGCGCACTCAGGAGGAGGCCCATGGCCGCCTGTTCCAGGATCGCCCTGGTCGTATGTCGTTGGTAGATGTGCTGGAGTTCGTGGGCGAGGACAGCGGCCAATTGCTCAGGGCTCTCGGTTCGTTCGAGGAGTCCGCGAAACAGCAGGATGTGGCCGCCCGGGGCCGCAAGTGCGTTCACCAGGGGACTGTCGACGATGACGAGGTGGATGCGGTAGGGAGACGGCGGCTGTGACGCGGTCAGTTGTTGCACGATGGAATCGAGGTGTCGGAGGCGATGAGGATCGCGGCATTGCAGCGCCGGAGGGGCGAGGTGCGTTGCGGCTTCCCGGCCGATCCGCTCTTCCCAGGAGACCGGCACGAAGGGTGTGGCTGCAGCGGCCAGGCCGGGGATGCCCCATCGATACAGTCCGACTACGGCAACAAGGAGGCCGAACGCTGCGGCTATGGTCCAACCCATGCAGGCCTTGCGGTGTGCGGGATGATGGAGATGGGTGGTCAAAGCGGGGGCCAGCCTGTTCAGGTGGAGGAGCGGGGCCGGCTCGTCGAATATGAGCGCTTCAGCGGGATCCTCGCCGAACTCCAAGCGGAGTGGTTCTCCGCAATAGACCCCCTGTGTTTGACGAATCAGCTGGTAGGGCCACTCAGCGGTTTTGCCGTCAGCGAAGAGAAGGTGCAGCGCCGAAGGGGTGGGATGCACCGTAACAGCGTGGCGCGTGGCCGTGCGGCCGTCAAGGTAGTAAGCGCTCCAACTCATGGTCATGGGTGCTAACTCAGTTCGAAGCCGTTCTCCAGGAAGTTGGCGAGCCCTTCTCCTGTCGGCGCCGTCGTCTTGTCCGGCTGGAGCACCTGTTCCAGAGCAACAGGCCCATGAAGCGACAACGATGCAGCGTGGAACCTAGCGCTTCGGACCGTCGTCCAAGGCCACGCCACTCCGAGGGTGACGATCAAGAGGGCGAGGTTGCCGAAGTACAGCATTACGAGACCCTGCCAGGTGATACTCGATGAAAAACGAGCTTGGCCGAATGTGGTGTGGTTCCAGAAGTATTGGTACTGCTTCGCCAGAAATCGAATCCAGAGCGGAACAACGATCAGGGGAATCAGGAGCAGGGCTAAGGCGGCGTTGCGAATGTCGAGCAGCAACGCGAGGCCGCAGAGGGCGAACAACAGATAGGTAGTGACGAGCGCGAGGGCAAAAGGTCCTATCAGGCCGGACCCGTGTCCTCCAAATCCGAAGCGGCGATTGCCGAATGTCGTGTTGGAAGAGAGGAAGGCCTGGCGTTCGGTCTGGAAATAGGGATAGTAGGTCCCCAACGTAAGCAGTGTGAGACACCAGCCGGTGCCATAGAGTTTCATGAAGTCCCACGTGCGGCCACGGAAGGAAAAACGGATGCCTCTCCAGGAGGTACGGTTGCATCGATATCGTCTGGCATTCACCACCGCCGTCGGCACATAGGTGAATAACATCAGCCCAGCCAACCCCTGAAGGAGGATCTCTACCCAGACCACTAGGTCCAGGAAGGACTGCACTGCTACCAACAGCCCATAGGGCAGGCCGAAGATCAGGCATGCGGTCAGAAATCCGAGGCAGAGTTCTCTGCCGGTCCCGTGGTAGGCGAAACGATCACCACCAAAGGCCGTCTGGCTGAAGAGGTAGCGGCGGATCCTGGCCTTGCCCCAAAAATGGTAGAGGCCCATTGTCAGCAGCGTGAGACAGAACGTGACGATCTGCATGCCGAGGAGGGTGTTGCCCCTTCCATGGAAGGACCCCTGAAACAGAGCCGCCGTTTCGCCGCTGCGGCTTTGCCGGGCGGGAGCGTCCGTCGTCTTCATGACGGGGCGGACGATGACGGCGAAGGGAGTCTGGCATGCGGGACAGGTGCTACGGGCTCCGTGGGTCAACTGTTGAGGATGCCGTACGCGATAGCGCCGACCGCAGTGGTGGCACTCAATCTTGAGGTCGAGGTGGGAGGTGTCCGTGGGACTGGGGAGCGTGGTCATGGTCAGCAGGCCGGACGATGCCCCAAGGCGCAGGCCTGTTGGAGGTCGGCCATAAACCCCTTGGCATCGCCCTTGGTTCGCTTGACGATCGCCCGTTCGAGCCGGGCGCGGCCATGTTTGGGTTCCCGCGCGATGAAGCGATCCCACAGTCGAAGCGCATGGTCCCACTGCTGGCGCTGTTGATACACCTGTGACGAGGCACGGTAGGCTTCGAACAGGTTCGGGTCCAGGCGTATGGCTGCCTGGAAGGCGATGAGGGCTTCATCCGGCGCGCGTTTCTCCATCAAGGCGGTGCCGCGACTGTAGTAGGCCTCGGAAAAGTCAGGATCGAGATTGAGGGCGTCCGCATAGGCCATCAGCGCTCGGTCGAGCTGTCCCGACTTTTGCAAGGCTACGCCCCGTTCCCGCTGCGCTTTCGCTTGGGAGAATTCCTTCCCGCCGTAGGTGCGCACTACCGCGATCACTTCATCGTTTTGGCCTTGAAGGGCGATTTCGAGCGGGGTCTGCCCGTGGCTCTTGTCGTTCACTGCAATGCCTCGTTCCAAGAGTGCGCGGGCGGCGGCCGGATGGCCCTGCCGAACGGCGCGGTGCAGAGCCGAATCACCCGAGGCGGAACGAGCATGGAGGTCGGCGCCATGCACGAGCAGCAGGGTGATGGTCTCCGCATGCCCGCGTTCTGCGGCCGCGAACAGGGGGCTAAATCCCTGTTTCGAACGGCTGTTGGGATCGGCTCCCTGTTGCAGCAGGGCTGCCACGACCTGGTGGTGTCCTCGTTTCGCCGCTTCGTACAGGGCCGTCCTCCCCTTGCCATTTCGCCGATCGATCGGCTCTCCCTCTGTGATCAGCGCGAGGGTCGTGGCCAGGTCCCCGCGCGCCGCCGCCAGGTGGAGCGGGGTCCAACCGTCGTATGTGAGGATCAAGGGGGACAACAACAACCCGTCGACATCGTAGGGGTCGTGGGTTGCCGTAATTTGGGTGAAGAGCCACGACCCCATGCCCGTGAGGAGTGCATAGTTCAGCAGGCACGTCAGGACTGCGATCGCCAGGCCTGTCAGTCGGCGTGAGAGATCCACAACTTCGGGCGGAGTGAACGACGCTTCGGCTGCCGTCCTGTCTTCCTCCGGGACACTGCCGGAGTCGAGGACGATCAGATTACTTCCGCAGGACAGACAGGGAAACTGTTGCAACGGACTTTCTCCGGCTGGGTTGTCAGCGTGAACAGCCTGACAGAGGGGGCAGATGGGGAAACAGGGCGACTCGTGAGGAGCCGTGCTCGGCTGGGCGGGAGCCTCCGTGCCTGGGAGAACGGTTGTCATGGTACCTGAAGACCCTTCGCCCCGGCGCCAGTCGGTGTGTCCCGTCAGTGGGATCGATTGGTGATCTATTGCAAAGAATAGCGCAAAAGAGAAGGAGTGCAACTCATGGGGGCATGGGGACCGAGGTGGAGAAGGCCGGGCGGTCGAGCGTCCCTCGGTCTGGGCGGTCTAGCGTCAGCCGGGAGGGAACCGGGTAATGGTCACGGGGGCATAGGTCAAGACGGGGCCCTCGGGCCGGCAATGGCTCAGCGTGTGGCGCAGCCAGGAGGCATCGTTTCGTGCCGGGAAGTCGGCGCGGTAGTGGGCGCCACGGCTTTCTTCACGTCCCAGGGCGCTGACGACGATCGTTTCCGCGATCTCCAAGAGGCATTGGAGTTCCAGCGCCTGAAGGAGGTCTGTGTTGAACATTCGTCCCTTGTCCTGCAGCCGTACCGTCCGAGCGCGGACCTTGAGGGTGTGTATGGTCGACAGGGCTTCCTGCATGGACCGTTGGGTGCGAAAAATGCCGAGATTCAGGCTCATCGTTTTGCCCAACTCGTCCCGTATCTGCCAAGCCCGTTCCGGCCCCGGGTTGGCCATGAGGCTGTGGATGCGTTGCTCCTCGCCTTCCAAGGCAGCGGGCGGAACCGGAGGCAGGTCTCGATCCCGCACGAACTCCGCAGCCCTCGTACCAGCCCGCCGCCCAAAGACGATGGTTTCAAGCAGAGAGTTGCCCCCGAGGCGATTGGCCCCGTGAACGCTGACACAGGCGCATTCTCCGGCGGCGAAGAGACCTGGGAGGTCGGTTTCTCCCCAGGCATTGGCCTTCACGCCACCCATTTGATAGTGGGCTCCTGGACGGATGGGAATGGGGGTTTCGATCGGGTCGAGCCCGGCAAACTCCAGCGACAACTCTCGAATTTGGGGCAGCCGCTCGAGAATGCGGCCGCGGCCCAGGTGTCGCAAGTCCAAGAGGACGCACCCTTCCACGCCTCGTCCCTCCTGGATTTCCTGCCCGATCGCCAGTGAAACCGTCGAGCGGGTCGCCAGTTCCATCTGCTCCGGGGCATAGCGCTTCATGAACCGTTCGCCGAGCGTGTTTAGGAGATAGCCGCCCTCGCCCCGGGCGCCTTCGGTGATCAAAATGCCCGTGTCCTTGAGGGTGGTCGGGTGGAACTGCACGAATTCCATGTCTTCCAACGGGACGCCGGCGCGATAGGCGAGGGCCATGCCGTCGCCGGTGTTGATTACGGCATTGGTACTGGTGGAAAACACCCTGCCGCTACCTCCCGTGGCTAAGATGACGGCTTTGGCGCGCAGCGGTTGGAGCCCGCCTCGCACCATGTCCCAGGCGACGACACCACAACAGCGACCGTCCTCGACCAGCAGCGCCGTGACGTACCATTCCTCGTAAACGCGGCAACGACGCTTGAGCAGTTGCTCGTACATCGCATGCAGGAGCGCGTGTCCCGTACGATCGGCCGCGTAACAGGTGCGCGGGTAGCCGGCGCCTCCGAACGGACGCTGGGCAATGCGCCCTTCCGAGGTGCGGCTGAAGATCACCCCCATGCGCTCCAGTTCTAGAATGTCCTGCGGTGCCTCCCGGCACATGGCTTCGATGGCATCCTGATCACCGAGGTACAGGCCTCCCTTGGTCGTATCGTAGGCATGGGCCTCCCAAGAGTCTTCTGCACCGATGGCGGCGTTGATGCCGCCTTGGGCGGCAACGGAGTGGCTGCGAACGGGGTGGACTTTGGAGAGGAGGGCGACGTCCAACTCAGGTGGAACGGCGATGGCCGCACGCATACCCGCCAATCCCGCCCCCACGACCAAGATGTCATGCGTGATCATCCGTGCTGATGCCTCTCGATCGTCCGGGGGCAAAGGATAGCGCGCCGGGGCCTGCCCCGCTCACTAATACCGTACGGATCTCCGGATTACAAGGCGAAGGGATTGACTCCGGGCGCTTGGAAAAGTCTGGTCTGCATGATAGGGTAGCCTTCGCCGCTTCTAGAAGCGCATACGCCAACTTTTAGCAGGATTTCACTCCCATGCCACAGCCCAAATTCTTCGAGTCGAGCGACACGTTTGTGCCCCGCCATATCGGGCCGACTGAACCGGAAATTCAGGAGATGCTGGCCGCACTCGGCCTCCCGTCGCTGGAGGCGCTCGTGGACGCGACGGTCCCCGGCGAGATTCGCCTGCAGAACGCGATGAATATGCCGGCCCCGCGAGGCGAACAGGCGGTGCTGGAAGAACTGCGTAGCATGGCCGTCCAAAATCAGGTGTGGCGGACGCTCATCGGCATGGGCTATTACGACTGCGTCACTCCGCCGGTGATCCAGCGCAACATCCTGGAGAATCCCGGCTGGTATACCCAATACACGCCCTACCAGGCGGAAATCGCGCAGGGGCGGCTCGAGGCGTTGGTCAATTTCCAGACGATGGTGGCCGACCTCACGGGCTTGCCGCTGGCCAATGCGTCGCTGTTGGACGAGGCTACCGCGGCGGCGGAAGCCATGACGATGTGCGCGGCCCTCTCACGCGCTGCCGGACGGGAACGCACGAAATTCTTTATCTCGGAGCATTGTCATCCGCAAACGATCGCGGTCGTCCACACGCGAGCGGAGCCGCTGGGGATCACGCTCCAAGTCGGGGCGGTGAAGGCGGTGGATTTCTCCCAGGGCGAGTTTTTCGGCGCCTTGCTGCAATATCCCACGACGGATGGGTATGTGGGGGACTACGGCGATGTCGTGACGCAGGCTCATGCGGGTGGCGCCTTTGTGGTGGTGGCGACGGATCTCATGGCCCTGACGCTGTTGCGACCGCCGGGCGAGTTCGGCGCCGATGTGGCGATCGGATCCAGTCAACGATTCGGGGTTCCGATGGGTTACGGAGGGCCTCACGCCGCCTTTCTCGCCACGAAAGAGGAATTCCGACGGCAGATGCCGGGACGGATCGTGGGGGTGTCCAAGGATGCCACTGGTCGGGTCGCCTATCGCCTCGCGCTCCAGACGAGAGAACAACATATCCGGCGGGAAAAGGCCACGAGTAATATTTGTACGGCGCAGGTATTGCTCGCGGTGATGGCGGGCATGTATGCCGTCTATCACGGCCCGGACGGATTGCGGCGGATTGCGGAACGCATCCATGGCTTGACGATGGTGTTGGCGGAAGGCCTCCGTCGCCATGGGTGTGAAGTGGGATTGGAGTCGGTCTTCGACACCCTGCGGGTGCCGTTGTCGCGGGTACAGGCGGAGACTATTTGGAATCGTGCGCGCCAGCACCGGATCAACCTGCGGCGGTATGACGATTACAGTTTGGGACTCTCGCTGGACGAGTGCAGCACGTTGGATGAGGTTCAGCAGCTGCTCGCGCTGTTCGTCGGCCACCGCATTCCGGCGGAAGACCTGCAGACCCTCGTCCAGTCCGTCGACGTGCGGTATCCGGCGTCCCTGGCACGCACCAGCCCGTATCTCACGCATCCGGTGTTCCATCGCTACCATTCGGAGCATGAGATGTTGCGGTACATCCACCGGCTTCAGGCACGCGACCTCTCGTTGGTCCATTCGATGATCCCCCTAGGATCTTGCACCATGAAACTCAATGCCACGGCGGAGATGTTGCCGGTGACCTGGCCGGAGTTCGGTCGCCTCCATCCCTTCGTACCTGTCGAACAGGCGCAAGGGTATCAGGCGATGTTTGAGCAACTGGAGTCGTGGCTGGCGGAGATCACCGGATTCGCCGCCCTGTCCTTACAGCCCAACGCGGGATCACAAGGAGAGTATGCCGGACTCATGGTGATTCGCGCCTACCACTGGCATCGGGGCGAGACACAGCGCGATGTGTGCCTGATCCCTGTGTCGGCCCATGGGACCAATCCCGCCAGCGCCTCGATGTGCGGGATGACTGTCGTCCCGGTGGCCTGTGACGCACGCGGCAATGTCGATGTCGCCGATCTTGAGGCGAAGGCTGCGCACCATCGTGACCGCTTGGCTGCCATGATGATTACCTATCCCTCGACGCACGGGGTGTTCGAGGAGGGCGTCCGTCGCATGTGCCAGATCGTCCACACGCACGGCGGGCAGGTGTACATGGACGGGGCAAACCTCAACGCCCAAGTCGGTCTCTGTCGGCCGGCTGATCTGGGAGCCGACGTGTGCCACCTGAACTTGCATAAGACGTTCTGCATTCCGCATGGTGGCGGCGGACCGGGCATGGGACCGATCGGGGTGGCTCGCCACCTGGTGCCGTTTCTTCCCGGCCATCCGGTCGTGCAAGTGGGCGGAACCCAGTCCATCGGTCCGGTGTCCGCCGCGCCCTATGGGAGCCCCAGCATCGTGACGATCTCATGGGTCTACATCGCGTTGATGGGGCGAGAAGGGTTGACCAAAGCGACGCAGGTGGCCATCCTGAACGCCAACTACATGGCCAAACGGCTGGAAAAACATTATCCGGTCTTATACACGGGCGCGCGTGGCTTCGTGGCCCATGAATTCATTCTGGATCTCCGGCCCCTGAAGGATCGCAGCGGCGTCGAGGCGATGGACGTGGCCAAGCGATTGATGGATTATGGATTTCATGCCCCGACGGTGTCGTTTCCCGTGCCCGGGACCCTGATGATCGAACCGACGGAGAGTGAAACCAAGGGGGAGTTGGATCGGTTGTGTGAGGCGTTGATCGCAATACGCGCCGAGATCCAGGATATCGTGGACGGTCGGCAACCTCGCGCCGGCAATCTCTTGAAGAGCGCGCCACACACGGCCTCGGCGGTGATCGTCTCCGATTGGACCAGGGCCTACTCGCGAGAGCAGGCGGCATTTCCCGCGCCCTGGGTTCGAGACAACAAATTCTGGCCGAGCGTCGGTCGTATCGATGAAGCCTATGGGGACCGCCACCTCTTTTGTACCTGCCCTCCGATGGACGCGGCTTCCTGATGCGCGGCTGCGTGGGGATGTCCTCGATCGGGATATCGCCGGTTGCCCGCCGTCTTTCTCCGTAGTCTCAGCGGCGGCTCTGTGCTGTCTGCTGCTCCTGTTGGGATTTGCCTCGGGCGCGAGGGCGTTCCCTGGTTCCGAGGAGGCATTCCAGGAAGCCCAGCCCGGTATCACCTATCAAGCCGGAACGAGACTCCGCATTTCCGACACCGACTGGTCGTTTGTCGTGCCAAATGGCTGGAAGAGCAATCGGTCGGAAGATTCGCCCATGCCCTTTGTCTATTCAGAGCCGGGAAAGGCTCTGGGTATGGTGTTCCCCATGGTAGATGCGACGCGCGAC
The DNA here is from genome assembly GCA_015709715.1 of Nitrospira sp. Lineage (NCBI taxonomy): Bacteria > Pseudomonadati > Nitrospirota > Nitrospiria > Nitrospirales > Nitrospiraceae > Nitrospira > Nitrospira sp. Next base: position 2,085,911 of record CP054184.1, on the reverse strand, counting down.
AGTATTCGGGAGCAATTGAGTCAACCCCTGTCGTTGCTGCACGGATTGTCCTTTGTGCCATCGGGGACGGAGGTGGAAACAGCCCACACGATGGGGCGGTCCTTTCAAAGTGAGGAGCTGGTAGGACGGGCCCTTGCGGTCTTTGGGCCGGAGCAGGCCTGCGTTCTCTATTTCCTGATGGGGCCTGCCGACGAAGCGTCCGATTATGACGCGACCTTGGAGCGGCTTGCGGCCTCCACCCGGTTTGGAACTCAGAATCCGAACCAGGCAAGCAGCGCGCCGAGCCGGTCGGTGGAGGCTGAGGGCGACATGGTCACAATCATGGCCGGAACATTCCTGCGAGGGAGTTTGCCGGGCGACGGGGATCCGGATGAAGAACCGCAACGCGTGCTGTACCTCGATGGGTTTCGGCTCGATCGGCAGGAGGTGACGAATCGACGGTACCGGGCCTTTCTTCAGGCGACCGGTCATCGTACGCCTGAGCATTGCTGCGACCCCTCCTACAATCTGTGGGATGGTTATGAGATCGATGCCTCTCGACTTGACCATCCCGTGGTCAATGTCGATTGGCATGATGCCGAGGCCTTTTGCCGCTGGGATGGGAAACGGTTGCCGCGAGAAGCCGAATGGGAGCGGGCGGCTCGTGGTACACATGGACGCAGGTTCCCCTGGTCTGATCTGTGGGATCGTACGCGGGCCAATGGGGCCTCATACTGGGCTAATCAAGACCTTCTAACGGTCGAGGCGGCGAAGGCCTGGTGGGCCGAGGAGGGGGCTGCCTTGCTGAATCAGGAAGAAGCGCATGGTCTAGCCACGTTGCCCGAGCAGGCCCTGCCTCTGGGGGCTACTCCCGAAGGACTGGTACACCTGGCGGGCAATGTCTGGGAATGGGTCGCTGACTGGTATGACCCAGCCTACTATGCCGTCGCGCCAGAACGGAATCCGCCGGGACCGGCTTCCGGCGAATACAAAGTCCTGCGTGGCGGATCTTGGTTGAACCACCAGGCGTTTCTACGCGGCGCGGTCCGTGATGGATCACGCCCGACCATGCGCAACCATGGGACCGGATTTCGCTGCGCCCAAGACCTCACCGTGACGCCATAGCCCCTGACGCCCAACGAATCATGCCGCGATGCGTTCCCACCAGAGTCATCATCGATACCGACCCCGGTGCCGACGATGCGTTGGCCATTCTCCTGGCGTTGGCCTCTCCGGAGCTGGAGGTCGTGGGCCTGACCACCGTCTGCGGCAATGTTCCGGTGGGGCAAGCCACCAAGAATCTGTTCCGCTTGCTAGGATTGCGGTCGACGCTGCGGGGTCTGTCGGTCGGGCAAGGGGCGGCCAGACCGCTTGAGGAGGACCTCGTCACGGCCGACCACGTGCATGGCAGCGATGGATTAGGTGAACTGGATCGCCTCCTGACCGCGCAGGGAACGCCCCTCTACCCTCCTGCTCGGTTGCCGGCGCTGTTGCCGACAGCACATGAGGTTTGGAACGAGTGTGTGCGACGGTATCCGCAAGGGCTGACGCTGATCACTATCGGTCCGTTGACCAACCTCGCGGTGGCGTTGAAGGTGAATCCGCTCCTGGTCCAGAGATTTCAATCGGTGATCGTGATGGGAGGGGCGATCGGTGTTCCGGGGAACGTGTCGCCGGTTGCCGAATTTAATATCTACGCCGATCCCCATGCTGCAGCCCGCGTCTTCCAGGCGTCCTTGCCCATCACGCTGGTTCCTTTGGACGTCACGACCCGCCTCTCGGTCACAAGGGATGTGCTGGCGACGTGGGTCACTGCATCGCGCGATCCGTTCAGTCGATTGGTGACGGATGTGACCGGATGTGCGTTCGATTTTGCCGAACAGGTAGAAGGCCATGGTCTGTTTCACTTTCATGATCCACTGGCGGTGCTGGCGGCGGTCGATGCGAGCCTGTTGAAGCTCGAGCCCCTCCATGTTTCGGTCGAGACGAGGGGCATCGTGGCGCGGGGGATGACCGTGGCGGACCGGCGTAGCCGCAAGGCGGAACAAAAAGTCATGCCGAATATGCAGGTCGCCGTGGGTGTCGATGTGGAACGCTCATTGGATCTGCTCCGGGCCAGGCTCTGTCCATGGTCGTAGTCGTCGGTTCCAGCAACATCGATCTGGTCGTTACAGTCGACCGCCTTCCCGGCCCGGGAGAAACCGTTCCCGGCCATCATTTCGCCCGATCATTCGGCGGGAAGGGCGCCAACCAGGCTGTTGCGGCGAAGCGCGCCGGCGCAGAGGTGGTCTTTCTCAGTAAGCTCGGGGACGACGCCCATGGCGCTCTCCTTGAGGAACATCTGATTGCGGAGGGTTTCTCTCGACAGACCCTCCTGCGGGATCGGCATGCCCCGACCGGATTGGCGGTGGTGTTGGTTGATCGGGCAGGTCGCAACCAAATCGTGGTGGTTCCGGGAAGCAACGGTGCCCTCACCCCTGACGACGTGCGTCGGCAGTCAGGGGTGATGGCAGGAGCGCTGGTGTTGCTGGTCCAATTGGAAATCCCCCTGGAGACCGTACAGGAGACGCTGCTCTGCGCAAAGCGGCAGGGGCTGACTACGATCCTCAATCCAGCGCCGGCCGTACCGCTCTCGACCGAACTCCTGCAGCTGGTGGATATTCTGACGCCGAACGAAACCGAGGCCCGCATTCTTACGGGATTGTCCGATCCTGCCCAGGCTGCCCGTTGGCTGGTCGACCGAGGCGTGCGGACTGTTGTCGTGACCTGTGGTGCCGAGGGCGCCCTTGTGGGCACTGATCACGGGGTGAGTGCGGTCCCCGCCTTCCTCGTGGAGGCGGTTGACACGACCGGTGCCGGTGACGCCTTCAACGGCGCCTTGGCCTGTGCCCTCGCGCAAGACCTGCCGATCGAGGTTGGGCTTGAGGTGGCCGCTGCGGCCGGCGCACTGGCTTCGACGGTTCAAGGAGCACAGGAGGCTATGCCGTTGAGGAGCGCCATCGAAGGTTTGCGTGGGTCGGGAACGAGGCGGTGTCCGGCGCGGTGAGTCGGCAGCAGCTAGCGGCTCTTCGGAGCCTGGGCTAACAGGTGTGTTAGGACCTGTCGAGCCTCGGGAATGAAATCCGCCCGCTGTAGGCCTTGGGCGAGTTCGAGCGCCTTGGTGGCGATGGTGATGGCCTCCTCGTGGCGGCCGCCGGCACAATAACTCTTGGCTAAGCTGAGTCTGGCGTTGACGGCGGCTGGCTCACGGTCGATGACGTGACGAAGAATCTGTTCTCCCTTTTCTTTGTCGCCCCCCAGTAGCGACGGGAGGCGAATGAGAAACGTGCCTTTGGCTGACAGGGCGTCGAGATGGTCCGGTGCTAGTTCCAGCGTCCGATTCAATTCTTTCATCATCCGTCGGAATCCAAAAACCGAGCCGATGCTCTGCTCCCCGTCGATGCGCATTTGCTCGCCGAGATTACAGAACAGCGCGAAATGGGCTTGTGCAGAAGTTTCATTGGCTTCCACCGCCTGCTCCCCATAGGCTTGCCCGCGCAAGAAATGGTCGATCCTGGACGCGCGATCCTGGCTTTGTCGGCCAAGGGCGCATTCCTGCATCGCGTTGGTGACGAGTTGGTGGACCGCAGTGCCGGCAATGACGGTCGAGGCGAGCGGAAGAGATACGGCTAAGGCGGTGGCGACGGCAAACTTCATCGGCTGTCCAGGTTAGAACCTACTCAGAAGTGAGACTCTCGACTCTATCTCAGCCTGCAGGAAAAATTCTATCCTCATCTCTCGGTCTCTTGCCTCGCAAACTCAACTCTCCTCACCTGGAGCCCTGTCAGGCTTGGGCAAGTAGTGACTCAGCATCAGAAAGCCCTCCAGCATGGCTCGGTAGGGATAGGCGGCATTCCGTCCGCTCGGATTGGGCAGGAGGATCACATCGGATCCACAGAGTTTGCTCGGCTGCAAACCCGGTTTGCGGCCGATGGCCGCTGGTTCGTTCGGGAATAGTACGGCATAGAGCCCCATACCGAGGAGGACCACCGCCTTGGAGCGATAACGGCTCACATTTCGTAACAACGTTCGACGGCCGCGCGCATAGTCATGCTCGGTCAACTCCTTGGCTTCTGCTGTGGATCGAGTGGTCAGGTTGGTGAGGCCGATTCCCCACTGCGGCAGCCGCCGATCGTCTTCGTACCCTAGCGGGAAGGGAACCAACCGGGCTTCGCTTAGGAGTTTCCAGAACCGATTCGAATGTCCGGCATAGTGGTGGCCGAGGGCCGCGGATCGGAGCCCCGGATTAATCCCAACAAAGAGGATGCCCAGATTCGGTGCCAGATAGTCGGGAAGAGGACGGTGTGCTCTCGGCATGGCAGGACTGATTGTTGAGGCGGTTTAGTCTTGGCTTGGCTATTCTGCCACAGCCGACGGCGCCCATCGCCGTGCTCGCAAGGGCGGTGAGTATTCGAAATTTTTGAAAAACAACGAATTAGATCGAGCAGCGTCTCCGGCAAAGACCTTGCTTTGCTCTCGGCCGTCGGTAGGTGGCAGTCTCAAACTCAACATAACAGGAGGTAAGTCAGTATGAAGAAGATCATGTTGACGGTGATGGCGGCAGCAATGTTGGTCGCGTTCAGCGCTCCCTCTTTCGCCGGTGATGACAAGAAGAAAGAGGAGAAGAAGGGCGGACACTTCTCTCAGACCGTCTTCGGCGACGACAAGAAGAAGGAAGAGAAGAAGGGTGGCCACCTGTCCCAGACCGTCTTCGGCGACGACAAGAAGAAGGAAGAGAAGAAGGGCGGACACTGAGCCTGGGCGATTTTCGGCGAGGCTAGCTGGCTTGGGAGGTCTCCCCTCTTTGGAGCGGGAGGCCTCGCGGGTCCTCTATCGATTCCCTTCCTGCCGAATGAAGACCGCCTGTAACCCGACAATCGTCTTGGCATCCCGGATCGTGCCGTCTTGAATTTTGTGTATCGCTTCCCGTAACGGCATCTCCACGACTTCCAGCACTTCATCCTGATCCAAGTTCTGTGTGCCTCGTGTGAGGTCGGTCGCCAGGTACACGTGGATGACTTCGTCTGCGAACCCAGGGGCGGTGAAGATGCTGGAGAGGAGTGCGAACTGTCCGGCCTTGTAGCCGATTTCTTCCTCAAGCTCGCGGGCCGCGCAATCCAAGGGATCTTCTTGAGGGTGCAGCTTGCCTGCAGGAATTTCGTAGATAAAACCATCTGCGGCATGGCGAAATTGCCGAATGAGGATGACCGTCCCGTCCTCTTTCAATGGAACGACGGCGGCCGCTCCTGGATGGCGGATGACCTCCAAGTCGATGGTGTGCCCATTCGGAAGGCAGACCGTGTCGACGTTCAGCGTTACGACCTTCCCTTGATAGACCGGTTTGACCCTCGTCATGATGTGCCGACCTTTTTCTTGTAGAAGGGAGGTGTGACGACGACTGCTGGGCAGGATCTGCCGCGGATCTCGATCCGGAGCGCGCTACCGGGGGTGGCAAGGGTGGGCGGAACATATCCCAAGCCGATACCTTTCTGCAGAAGCGGAGAGAGGTTCCCGCTCGTCACCAGGCCGACCGGCGCGTGCGGTGCCTCGGGATGGAGGATCTGAAACCCGTGGCGAGGCACGGCCTTTTCAACGAGTTCGAAGGCAATCAGTCGTTTCGCCGGACCCGTGGCCTGTTGCGCCAACAGGGTTGTCCGGCCGATGAATTCACCTTTCTCAAATTTCACAACCCAGCCTGCACCTGCTTCAAGGGGTGTGGTCTGTTCATCCATGTCGTTGCCATAGAGCAAGTAGGCCATTTCGAGACGTAACAAATCCCGAGCGCCTAAGCCGGCCGGCTTCAATCCGAAGGGCTGACCCACGGCAAGCAGGTGTTGCCAGGTGTCTGCGGCCCCCTCCGCGGGAAGATACAGTTCGTACCCCAATTCGCCGGTGTACCCCGTCCTCGTGACCAGGACTGATTGCTCACGGAGGGTGGTCTGCAGGCAGTGACGGACTTTCAATGTGGCTAGGTCCACGATGCCGGCTGCCGCCAGCACCTCGCGCGAGGCCGGCCCTTGAATGGCAATTTGTGCCATGGTGGCGGACTGGTCTACTACGGTACAGCCTTGAGCCTTGGCCGCTTGTGTGTGCAGCCACGCCAGGATCTTTTCACGATTCGACGCGTTCACGCAGATCAAAAACTCGTAGGGCGCTACGTGGTAGATGAAAATGTCATCCTTGATGCCGCCTTCCTTGGAGCAGACCATGGAATACTGCGACTGCCGTACGGACAGGGTCGAGACGTCGTTGGTCGTCACATACTGGAGGAAGGCGAGGGATCCCGGGCCGGTCACGGTGATGCGTCCCATGTGGCTCACATCGAACAGGCCGGCCTGACGGCGGACGGTGTGGTACTCGTCTACGACACCGGAATATTGGATGGGCATTTCCCACCCGGCAAAGTCGACCAACTTCGCTCCGGCGTTGCGATGGGCTTCGATTAGCGGCGTCTGGCGCATGGTGGTTCGCTGAGTGTAAACAGGAGGACGTGGGCTTGGTGCGCGCGCGTGAGGCTCATCGCACCTCCAGGAGTTCGACATCAAATACCAGTGTGGCGTTGGGTGGAATGACCCCACCCGCTCCGCGGGAGCCGTAGCCGAGCTGCGGCGGAATAGTCAGTTTTCGTTTGCCGCCCACCTTCATGCCGACCACTCCTTCGTCCCAACCGCGGATGACCCTCCCTGCGCCGATGGGGAAGGAGAAGGGATCGCGCCGATCTACCGAACTGTCGAACTTGGTGCCGTTCGTCAGCCAGCCGGTGTAATGGACGGTCGCCAGGTTGCCCGTTGTCGCTTCACGGCCTGTTCCGACTACGAGATCGACATATTTCAAGCCTGATTCGGTGGTCACTTCTTGGGGAGGGGGTGTGCTGTTTTGCTGCGCCATGGTCGGTCTCCCTATGCTGGCCAAAAGGATCAGAGCCATACAACCGGCTGTAATCCAGGTATGAATGTTCATGAGCAACTCCTAACCTTATCGATCCGGTTCGAGAAAGATCGCAATGCTCGCTGTATAGCCGTGGAGGAAGTTCCTCGGACCGACGGGTCCCACCTCGCCTTGGGCAAAAAACCCGGCGACAGGGATGGTTCCCAGCTGCTCCTGCAGCACGGACGCATCGTGATGGGGAGTCCCGAACAGACCCTTCCCGCGCCCGCAACAGCTGAAGAGGAGGGCTCCGAGCGGTTTCCTCGCCTCCGCGCTGACTTGTGAGGCAAGCAAGGCTCGCAGGTCTTCGTCGGCCGACTCCGCGTCACGAACCTGAAATTGAATCGTTTGCCCCTCCTGGACGACGTCGCCGATGACGATGGCTCCGGTCTGCTGGTCGGCTCCGACCAGGTTGCGGATGAGAAAATCCCCGCGTGTGAACCGGGCTCGCTGCTCGTCCATCGCGATGCCGATGTGGAGCGCCCGCTGCGCCAAGGCCTGTTCCGTGGAATTCAGCTCGGCAAACACTGTTTGGAGACAGTCCAGGGCCGAGCGACTGCCGAGTTCGTAAATGACGTTATGTTCCGACTTGGTCACGATAAAGCGTTCGCCGATCGGTCGGCAGCCTTGAGAGATGACGCTGTGGACGGTGAGGTGACCAGTCAGGGCCAGGCCGACCAGCCCATCGGCATGTACCGCGTCATCCAGAAAGAGACGGTTTTCTCCGACGTCCTGTCCTCCTCCCGCCAACCCTCCTAGGGCCATGGCGTACGGATATCGTTCTTCGATGAGGCTCAAGACATCTTGCATGGGGGTGGAGAAGGGGTCGGCAAACAGGAGGAGGACGGGTCTTGCGCTCCCGGTCACCTCCAGGTCCGGCCACTCCTGTAGCGAGAACTGGTCGTGGACATTCGAAAAGGATAACCGCAACGGAGATACGGTTGCGCCGGGCAGATGAGCGGCCCACAGGGTGGCGGCCGGTCCTGTCTCGATCTCGCACCCGGTCGCGATGATACCTTCGCCCGTACAGCCCACGTAGGCCATCGGATCCAAGGCTCGGCGAACCGCTTGCGAGAGAAACTCCGCGTGGGGGGTATGATGGGCCGAGACGAACAGGCAGGCGACGTCGACAGGCGCGGCCCCTAACTGCTCGCGGATCTGATGGATTAACTCATCGGCTGCCGCCTGGGCGTCCTGCCGGCGCGTCAGGGCTGCGGCGAACCGCAATGTCGATGGAGGTGTGCTAATCACGAGCCGAACGTCATAAAGCGTGGTGCGGTGAGGGGGGCTGCCCTCGGTCGGAGGTCCGGCGTCATCGCTGCGGACGATCCGACGCCAGTTTCTTGTAATAGCGCCATATGTATGAGTGATAGTCGTCGAGTTGCGCGAGCAAATAATGGAGTTCGGTCGGATCCTGCGTTTCGAGCGCCCCGGTCATGCGCGTCTTCAAAAAATCCGCAAACTTGTTGGTCTTATCGAGTGCCGTGAGGAGCGCTAGACTGCCTCCGATGTGATAATCAGCCATAGCCCTCCTCTGTGCCAAGACCTCAGGAGAATAGCCGCGGCGACCTGCAAAAGCAAGGTGCCGACAGGCCCGGGCCGGTTGCTGGACGGCGTCACGGTCGCAGAGTCGGGTTCGTCGACAGCAGCCCGCGCAGGCGAGACAGAGAGATAGCCTCGGCACGAAACCCGTCTCGGCCGACGACCGTCGTTGCGGCAGTGAGGGCATTGAGCACAGCTTCTTCAGTAGCCTCCACCGTGGCGGTGAGCAAGGGGTTTAGGTGTGTATCGGCCAAATGGGCCATCGAGAAGATGGGAACTGTCGGATAATGAGGAATCACGTTGCCGGTCGAAAAGGCCAGCATGAAGTCGCCGCTTCCGTGTCTTGCGGTCGAGCCGGTCCTGGCCAACCCGAGGGCTGCGCGTTTGGCCAAGCGAGTGAGCTGTCGACTGTCCAGCGGCGCATCCGTGGCCACGACGATGATGATGGAGCCTTCGGCGTTGCCGGGATGGCCCTCGCGTTCCGCTCGCGGCGCGCTTGGGTTCTTCGTCGGCACCTGCCCGGACTGCGCCTGCGCTGGATCATACAGACGGCCGACCGGCACGCCTGCCATCATCAACTCCGGCCGTCGGCCATGGTTCGCATTGACGAGGACGCCGACCGTAAATCCGCCGTCGGCGTCGGACAGGCGTCGGGATGCGGTACCGATCCCGCCCTTGAACCCGTACGACATCATCCCAGTTCCGGCGCCCACGCTGCCTTCCGCCACCGGCCCCGACGAGGCCTGATCCAAGGCCTGCATCACGTCCTCTTCGGTCACATGACGGCCCTGGATGTCGTTCAGTCGGCCATCGTCACATTCCGCCACCACCGGGGTGAGGGTATCATCGGTGATACCGATGCCGGGGTAACGGCGAAGCATCCAGCTGATCACCCCGTTGGCGACACGCGGCACATTGAGGGTATTGGTCAGCGCAACGGGGTATTCGAGAAAGCCGGATTCCGCTAGCCACGCCAGGCCGGTCATTTCGCCGGTGCCGTTCAGGACGAAGGTTCCGGCCGGGACTTTTTGATGCCATACGTCGTCGCGGGGGATGATGACGGTCACCCCCGTTCGTACCGGACCCTGTCCAGGCTGCAGCGGCCCGTCGCCTCGTGAGAGGGTCACCTGTCCGACCTTCACGCCGGGCACATCGGTGATGGCATTGAGCGGGCCCGTCTGCAGGAAACCGAGGAACAGGCCGAGGTCCCGCGCCCGCATGCGGGTGTGTTCGATGTCTTGAGTGCGACCGGGCTCGAACCCCCATGAGGGAGCCGACGACAGGAGGACGGTCATCAAGCAGGACGCGAAGAGCCGTGTCGTAGTTCGAGGGCGATTCATCAGAGGCACCTTCGGTTTCAGATGTCGTACGTCGTCCCTTTCGTCGGCACCACCACCGACATGGTCGGGTGTTCGGCTTGAATGGCTGCGCCCAGGGAGAGGGCTTGCTTTTCCTCTCCGTGGACCACGAAGACCTGCTGCGGAGCCGGCGAGATGGCCCGTACGTAGGCCAGCAGGTCGTTCCGATCCGCATGGGCCGAAAGCCCGTTGAAGACCACGACCTGCGCGCGGCGCGGAGTCGGGATGCCGTAAATCGGCACGACGTCCCAGCCTTCGACTAGCCGGCGACCGAGCGTATGCTCGGCTTGGAATCCGACAATGGCGATGACATTGGCCTCATCTTGGATCGCATGCTTCAAATGGTGCACCACGCGGCCGCCTTCGCACATACCTGACGAGGCGATGATGACACAGGGCCCCTTCAGGCTGTTCAAGCGTTTGCTCTCCTCCACGGAAGACACATATCGGATATACCGGGCCGCAAAGGGGTCTCCTTCCGAGGTAAAGGTGCGATAGGTTTCTTCGTCGTAACATTCCGGGTGCTTGCGGAACACTTCCGTCACCTTCGAGGCGAGCGGCGAGTCGATAAAGATCGGCAGCGGGTCGATGCGTCCTTCCGCGACCAGCCGTTTGATCCGCATGATCAGATCTTGCGTGCGCCCGAGCGCGAAGGCCGGCACGATGATCTTGCCGTTGTGAACTTTGGCGTGAGTGACCAGTTCTTGTGCCCGTTTGGTCAAGGCTTCTCCGGCTGCCTCATGCAGGCGGTCTCCGTAGGTCGACTCGAGGATGAGGACATCGCAGCTCGGCGGTGGGGCCGGGTCGCGCAGAATGGGCATCCGGGCTCGACCGAGATCGCCGGAAAACAGCACGGTGGTGGTATTGCCGCGCGCGGAGTACTTCACGCGAATGGCGGCCGAGCCCAAGATGTGTCCGGCGTCGTGAAACGATGCGGTCACGCGTGGCGCGACCTTGATGGTGTCATCATAGCGGGCGCCGACGAACCGGCGGACGATGGCACGCGCATCGCGTGAATCGTAAAAGGGCTCGAGACAGCCGGCCCCGCGTCGCTTCTCCTTCTTGTTGAGATAGGCGCAATCGTTCTCTTGGAGTCGCGCGGAATCTTCCAGCATCACCGCGGCCAAGTCAGCCGTTGCCCGGGTCACATGCACATGGCCGCGGAATTGGTGTTTGGCGAGCACGGGGAGGGCGCCTGAATGGTCGATGTGGGCATGGGACAGCAGCACGGCGTTGATCGAGCGGGGATCGAAGCCGAGAAATCGGTTTTGTCGATCCGCCTCCTGTCGATGGCCTTGGAAGAGGCCGCAGTCCAGCAAGACACGATGACCGGGCATTTCCAGCAGATGACGACTGCCGGTGACGGACCGGACGGCGCCGTGAAAGGATAGGTTCATCGGCCTCCCGGCCCGCCATGGTGGCGGCTGATGAGGTCCCAAGCCTGTTGTGCCGTTTCCGCAAAATGAAAGAGGCCGAGGTCATCCGCACCGATCAGGCCCTCTTCTACCAGCAAGGACCAGTTGATCAGGCGTTCCCAGAAGGCCCGGCCGATGAGAACGATGGTGACGTTGCGCACCTTGCCCGTTTGAAGCAGGGTGAGGGTTTCGAAGAGTTCGTCGAGGGTGCCGAAGCCTCCGGGAAAGACGACCAGCGCGCGGGCGCGCAGGAGAAAATGCATCTTGCGCAGGGCAAAATACCGGAACTGAAAACAGAGTTCCGGAGTGATGTAGGCATTCGGTCGTTGTTCATGGGGGAGCGTGATGTTTAACCCCATGGACTTTGCGCAGGCGTCGGCGGCTCCACGGTTGGCCGCCTCCATGATGCCTGGTCCTCCCCCGGTGACGACGACATAATCGCATTGCCCGTCGATCTGGCAGGTGGCTGACACGAGCCGTCCGAACTCCCGGGCGATGTCGTAAAATGGCGACAAGGCGACGCGACGTTCCGCGACCGCGACTTGGCGTTGGCGCTGGACATCGTCCGGGGTTTCTTGGAGCTCGGCCTGCGCGGCTTCCAGCGCTCGGCGCGCGTGAGCAGGCTCCTGGAGTCGCGCACTCCCAAAGACGACGATCGTGGAGCGGATGCCCTGCTCGGTTTGGATCAACTCCGGCTTGAGCAGCTCCAAGCCGAGTCGTACGGCGCGCAACTCGTCACGTTGCAGAAATTCGATGTCGTGATCAGCTGGAATGTAGGAAGAGGAGGTAACGACGGAATGGTGGTCGGAAGAGGCTGCACCCATGGCGCGCATTATATCGGGATGGTCTGCGGGCGGCAATTCAGTTGTCGTCTCGCGTTGCGCGCAGGTCAGAAAGGGTAGGGGGTGAAGAGCCGTTGCGCAGGCGGCTGACGGACGAAGGCCTGGTGAATGACGACCCAGTTCTCGTTGCAGATCAGCTCATAGGCATCTGTTCCGAGACCTGAACGCGAGAAAACCAGGTCGGGATCGACGGGGGAGAAGGGTTTCAGCAACCAGCCAAAGTTGACTCGCGAGTATTTGGCGTTGAGAAACCGGTAGGTGACGATGGTTCCGGTCTCCGAATCGGCCATGCTGTCCGGCGCCCCTAATCGTTCGACGACGTCGGTCAGCGTCGTGCGGCCTTCCGTAATAAAGGCCACATGGTCCACCGTCAGGGGCGTATTGATGGTTAGGCTAGCGACATTGCAACCCGTCAGCACCATGGTGCCCACGAGCGACCACAAGAGGGCTCCTCGCCATCCTCGGATCGGCATGGTCTTAATCCCCGAACGGCCAGAATCGGAACTCAAGGCCTTCAGTTCGTTTCGAGGCGATCACCTCCTCGACCACGCCATCTCGGTCGACGAGGACGAAGAGGTCATCGCTCTTGATGGTGACGCGCGAGAAATTCAAGATGATCAACAGTAAACTGCCGACTTTCGCGTCATAGCGATAGTACTGAAAGAGATCACGTCCGTTCAGCTGCACGATGCGGTCCGGGGCCCCCAATTTTGCCAGGACCTCGGCCCGGGTCGTCACGCCCTTCTTGATGGAGTTGATCGTCTCGGTCTTCAACTCATCGCCGAGTGTGCCGCGACTGAATGCGCAGGCATTCAACGTGAGTATCAACAGAGCGAGGAGTACTGTGGCATATTTCATGGGCAAGGCTCCTTGGTTCATCGACGTCGAACGGCGCCATTGGCTAGGCTCTCAATCAAGAGAATGGGACGGGAGGACGAAATCAACCTCATAGATATCGTAACACGATGTGGAAAGACCGACTCTGGTATAGACCTGCTTGGCGATGCTGTTGCGGCGCTCTACGTAGAGACGGACGCCGCACACGTCCGGATGCGAATGGGCGAGGGCCAGCACGGTGGTATGCATCTGCCGATACACCCCCTGGTTGCGCCAGGCTGGGTGGACGTACACGCTTTGAATCCACCAGAACTGCGCGTTGCGCCAATCGCTCCACTCGTATGTGATGAGCAACTGGCCTATCGTCACTGTATCGTCCTGAGGTCCATGGCGCAAGTCGGCGACGTAATACTGTCCGCGCGCCGGTTGGTCGAACACCGCCTGGGTGCCCAGGCGGAGTCGTGCGCGATCTAAGGTGCGTTGTTCGGTTTCTAGCGCCATGGCGGCGCTGAAGTCCGTCAAAACCTCAAGGTCCTGGACCGTTGCGGGACGGACATGGAACCGATCTGCCGGGCTCATGTGGGTTCCCTGGTAGGTGTGGTGAGCCAGCCTGGTAGGGGGCGATAGAGTCCCGCGGAGAACTCTAATTTCAAGGCTTCCTCCGGGAGGAGATTGAGCGGTTGCAGCTGTGTTTTCGGAATCATCGCCAGATACCCGGTAAACGGATGGATGGCGGTCGGAACAAACACCATGACCAGTTCAGCCATGGGGGCGACTTGCAAGGCCGGCGGCGGAGACCCCATCACGAATCCCAATGCCCAGAGGCCATCACGCGGGAAAGGAAAGGCCACGACCGTGCTGCGTCCGAAGCGTGCGCGATAGTTCAACAGGTCCGTCATGCTCTTCAAGGTCAGATAGATGCTCCTGATCAAGGGGATGCGTTCAAGGGTCCGTTCCGTCCACTGGACCAGCTGTTGCCCCAACACGTGGGTGGCAACCGCCCCGGCTATCAGCACCATGGCGATCAGGATGAGGAGTCCCAGGCCCGGAGCGTAGGGTTCCATCCCGCCCCCGACGAGGGTCAGTAGAAATGAGTCCAGTGCATCGAACATGGTGACGAGGATTAGAAATGTCGTCCAAGCCGGGAGGAGCACGAGAAGGCCCGTGAGAAAGATGCGCCCAAGCCGGTGGGAGAGTGCCATGGAAGTCTCCTCGATCGGTCGTCGGAGGTTCAATACGAAGAGCTACGATACCAGAGAAACCGGGAGATGTGGTATCTGCTTGATCTCTCCGATCAGTTGGACTATCTTTCCGTCAACAACCCGTGCGTCAGTTGTGGTACGCATGTGCGCGGGGATCATCAATGAGGTGGGAACGACGTGAGTATCGACAAGGAACTCCTCGCCATTCTGTGTTGTCCGGAAACCAAGCAAGCCGTCACGCTCGCCGATGATCGGCTGGTGGAAAAATTAAATGCCGCTATCGCGCGTGGGGCCCTGAAGAATAAGGTGCAGAAACCGGTTACGGAGAAACTCGACGGCGGCCTTGTACGGTCTGACAATAAGATCTTGTACCCGATCCGCGAAGACATCCCCGTCATGTTAATTGATGAGGGAATCCCCCTCGACCAAGTCGCTTAGACGTTCTGCCGTCTTCCCGCGATCCTGCCGTAACCGGTCACCCGCCACCACGTTGTCAGGGAATAACGAGTCCGCCCTCTGCGGGGGGTCGTTCGGTCTTGGAGCCGGTGGCGGTTCCGCATCGGGCACAGAGGTACTCGTAAAGATTCCCGCTCGGGAGGACGAGGAGCAATCGTTGACGAGTCGGTGTTGCCTGGCGGCATTGGTTGCAATAGAGCAGCGAAGCATTGAAGGATTCATACTGATCCCCTTGCCTTTCCGGCGGAGGCGAGCCGTGAGGGCGCGGGCGGCCAGCGCGGGGCGGCCATCCAGGGGGGACGGGGCTATGCGGGGGACGTTGCATGGTGCGTATTCTACCGATCGAGGACCGTCCTGTGCAATGTGGTCAGGGATCGTCGCTGTTCTTGCCTCGACGTAGCCACCAAACCGAGCGCAGGAGTTGGACTACAACATAAAGGGCCAAGCCGGAGAGAAGTCCGTACAGCCAGGCCTTGCTCCAAGGCCAGAGGTCCGGGGCATGCAGCACAACCGCAAGGGCAATGTGGCCTCCTAGCCCGAGGCAGATGGCGAAGACGATCCATTCACGGGCCATAGTCGCCCTCGGAGGAGGCCATGACGGAGGAAAAGCCTAAGAACGATCGATAGGCGGTCAAACGGAGGTCTTGGCGGATTCGATCTCGGTAGCCGTGATCAAGCTCGACAGGTAATCTGCCACGAACGTCAGCGCTTCCTCGCGTCCGTCCGCGCGGCGCCCCTTTTCACGACGTTGCACGGAGAGCTCATGGTCCAAGTCCGATTTCACTTCCGTCAGCACGCGCTGCAACGTGGTGGGCGTAATGTTCGCATCCATGTCTTCGAGCTCTTGGCAGCGATCCAGCACCCAATTCAGGCCCTCGATTCGGCCGGCGTAGTGTTCCTGTTCAGCGGTATCGATTCGGGCCATGGTGGTTGCGAAGGTCTGGGCCTCGTACACCAGGTTATAAAAACTTGTGACGGCGCGTTGTAACGTGGGATTCATAAATCTCCTTCGGTCCGTGAAATAAGTTCTCGCGATTATACCCTAGATTGAAGGTGCGACAAGGTATTTTTTTGTCGAACGGCGATCTACGTAAACAGGAGGGAATGAAATTCGTTCATGAAACCATAATAGAGTGGGGCGAAATCCTTGAGGCTGTCGGGGCTGTTTTCCTTCAGACGCTTGAAGAAAAATACTTGGGTGCGCGGGTCCAACTGTTCAAGGAGGCGGCTGAGTTGCGCCATGGTATAGCTGCCGGCGGGAACACTGAGGACGTAGTGAACCAGTCGTTCCACAAACTGTTCGCCGACATACTCGCTGGTGATGAGGCCGTCTGGGATCTTGCCTGTCGCCAGATACTCGTCGAAGGGGATTGCCTGTGCCGCAAACGGGATGGACTGCTGCGGGCGAGAGGTCACGCTGGGGCTACCTCGCTACGGGATGATGGAAGTGAAGCCGACATGGGAATTCACTCTACTCAAGCCCCTATAGCCCGTCAAGTGGACAGAAGTCGCAGGATGGCCTGAGTCGAAAGGCTGAGTCTGTTGCTTCTCAAAACGGCGCAGCGGGAGCGCTGTTTGGCCTACGCGGTACGATGAGCGGTTCTGTATCTGTCGCATGGCCTCGATGCAGTGGACGTCCTACTCAGCTCCGAGCCGCTTGACAGTCCATGCCCTGCTCGGTACAATCCCGCTTCTTCATTTTCGGAGCAAGCGGGAATAGCTCAGTGGTAGAGCATCGCCTTGCCAAGGCGAGGGTCGCGGGTTCAAATCCCGTTTCCCGCTCCAAAACTTCAACTACTTATACATACCCTTTTCCACCAATTCTCCTTTGGTCACGGTTTTGGTCACGGTTCCAACTTTCGTAAGGCCTTCGACTGCCTGCCACAGGTGGGCGGGGGAAAGGTGCGCGTAACGAGTCAGCATCGCCGGGGACTTCCACCCACCCAGAGCCATGAGCGTTCGGTCATTCACGCCTTGCATAGCTAGGCGTGAGGCAAAGGTATGCCTGAGGTCATGAAAGCGAAATGGAGTCAGTCCAGAGCTCTTTACGGCCTTAACAAAGGCACGACGGAGATAACGTCCGTCATGGGGAAAGATTGGGTCAAGCTGTGAACTGGTTGATTCTCGCCTCAGATCAGTCAGAAGTCCCACAACTGTCGAGTTCATAGGCACACGTCGCCGTTCCCCGGCCTTGGTTTCATGGATCGTGACCACCCCTATATTCCAATCCACGTCAGCCCATGACAACCTAAGCAATTCACCTTGCCTTAAGCCGGTATGCATCGCGGTAATGACGATGGGACGGTATTGGGCGGGCAACCGTTCGAGCAATGCCGATTCCTGAGCGGGCGTGAGATACCGAACGAGAACATTATTAGGTTTGGCCGTTTTCACGAAAGCAGCAGGATTTTCTCGCAAGAGGCCCAGCCGCTTGGCGCGATTGAAAGCAGCTTTGAGAACGGTAAGGTGTCGAATGAGGGTCGCAGGTTCCTTTCCCTCGGTTTGAAGATCCGCTAAAAGTTTCTCAATTTGGCGAGCAGTGATTGTGGCCGCGTCCTGCTCACCAAACGCCACAAGCCAGCGATTCATACGCGCCCTGTCATCACCTTTTCTGCGACGGCGCGAATCAGTGATTTGTAGATACTCCTCAGCGATTTCTCGAAATGGAACGGCCTTGGCCTTTTCGAAATACTTTCCCTCTCGTTGCTCAGCTTTCAATCTCCCGTAAAGGGCTCTCGCCTGGGTTTTGGTATCACAACGGAACCAGCGTTCCCGTCCTTCAATATATAGCCGTACCCACCAGCCTTCCCGCCCCTTGCGTTGGGTGATGCCTCTATCCTGCCCGTTTTTTCGAGCCATCGTTAGCCCTCCTTGATCGCGGTTTGTGAGGTTTAGTTTTCGGACGCGCTCGTAGGTTGCGCATGGATGCGACCTGTTGGCAGTCGCGAGAGCAATAACGCTGCTTTCGTCTCGCCTGCACGAAGAGAGCGGAACAGCGTTCGCAACATCTCAAACGATCTCCTGCGCATCGCACTGCTTTGGCAAAGAGGTAAATCACTCCCTGGCCGTTGCCTGGTCCCACATGTTCCCCCGTCGCGATAGCGAACGGTGGGTTCGGGTCAGGATCCTTGAAGAATCTCGGTAGCTGGATTCCAACAGTCAAATGGAAAGGGCCTAAGGTAACTATTCCTGTCTGCGTTAATTCACCTAGGTAGCGAGCGATGGATTTCTTAGCAGCATGAAAGCTCTTGGCTTCGGATTCCTCAATTTCAACGACATATGTTCCCATGATGTCTTTGAGCGCCTTCCTCTGAAGAGCGCTGAATTCTTCACGAAAAAGTAACAGCTCAGCGGGGGTAATTGCGGCGAGATCAGTACTTGAGAACTTCACAAACCATCCTAGGAGAGCCGCATAGTCTATTTGTTGGCCCCCTGTTCTGGTGTGCCGATACAAGCCTACCCTGGCGAGCGAGCGCTCTTCGTCGCACGGCATTGGTTCGTCGGGGTTTGGTTGCATTACCTGGTCTCGATTCAAGATTTCACGCAACAACCGGTTGCGATACTTGAAGAAGTAAAGTCACAGATATATGATGAAGCAACAGAGAGACGATTGTCAATCACCCGGAGCGAAGGAGAGCCATGGTACTAGACGAAAGACTATTAACAGTAGGCGAAGCAGCGGCCCGGCTTGGCCTCAAGCCTGCCACCATTCGGCGCATGATCCTAAATCGGCGCGTGGAAACGGTGCGGCCATCCCTGCGGGCTGTTCGCATTCCGGAGTCAGCCGTGAGACGAATTATTGAGCGAGGCTTTCGGCCAGCGGTAATAAATGAGGAACGCCATGCCCGTTAATAATGCAGATGGAGATATCGAGTTTCCCCTAAACTCCGATATCCCTGCCCGTGTCCCAGAGGGAGATTATGACCTTGTTTTCTTGAAAGGTGACAAGAAGCATATGTTTGGAGGCGGAGAGAGGTCGTTTCTGTGGTTTAAGATCATAACGCCTGGAGACTGGATGGGAACCCAGCTCTTTATGACCTGCACAGTGCCCCTCAAAGGCAAGTGGTCACCTTCGCATAAGTTTTGGCTTGCGTGGGTACTGGCGGCTGGGAAACGGCCAACCAGGGGTGATCGCATGAGCACAAGGATATTCAGGAACAAAGTTTTTAGAGGCAGGGTACGGATTGTAACTAAAACCGCCCGCCAGACTCTCCGAACCAAGGAACAACAGTACAGTGTCGTTGACGAGTTGGCCGCTGTCCAAGCAGGTGGAAAATGACAAGCCGATCTCTAAACGCTACTTCTACACTGAGGCTTCCTGGATGCCTGGGTGGTGCTGGTTATGGTCCAGGTAGATGTGAGGGTTGTTGTTTAGGTGCTAGTGGTTACTAGCCCCGTGGGAGTCTGTCGGCTTCATGGTGCGCGGAATGAACAGCGCCATGGACGCTTTGTGAAAGGGCGCAAAGCGTATCATCCCCTGGCTTACTGAAACCCCTCCCGGTTGGGCTATTGCTCAGCCGGGGGCCAGGCATTTTTTTCATGTTAATTAAGGCACGACGCAAGCGTCGTGTCGTATTGCCACTCGAAGGCCCCCCCGGCAGAGGAAAAAGCCCCTCCCGCTTGGCATTTAGATACGCACACGAAGAATTTTCCAGAAATGGCTATTTTAGAATGACCGGTAGATTTTTCGCCTTTTTCAGAATCAGCGAAGGTAATAGGGTGGTGACAGGCTATTGCAAGCGAGAAAGATGGTCAAACACGGTCCAATTATGGCCAGACTGAAGGGGCTCGGCTGACTCTGCTACGGAGATGGTACGAAGCCTGCATATCGTTTCGATGGCGTTGTTTTATTGACAATGGTTCTTGCATTGCACCTTTCGGCTGCTGGTGGCTACTGGCTTTTGATTAGCGAGCTGGTTAAACTGCGAAACTGCATTATCTAGGAGAAGCAATGCAGCCCCAAAGTCTAAAAAACAAACCGCTTGTAGAGGCAATATTAGAGTTTAAGTGGGAGGCAGCAGAGGAAAATAAGTCATCGCCTGTGGATCCAAACTATAGAATATTGCTGGGCAGGTTTTTTGAGCGTGTTATGAAGGATTACACAGTGCACGAACCTCTCCCTTCTTCTACGATTCCGGACGAGATGGTGAAGAATTTGCCTCAGCATCGTTTTCGCACCGAGGCTGGAGAATGGCCACTCGTACAGTTGGGGCCTGGTCTGCTGAGCGTGAATGAAACCGAGAAGTATCACTGGCCGGAGTTTCGGTCGCGATGTGAAAAGGCCATAGCAAATTTCGTCGAGTCATACCCATCCCCTACCTCGCTGAAGCCGAAATCACTGGCGCTCTGGTACATAGACGCAGTTGAGTTTAACCATCCGAAGGAGAATATTTTCCATTTCATGAAAGAGAAGATGAAGACGAGGCTAGAGTTACCTAGCGCCTTATTCAAGGAAGCCCGAGTACAGGACAAGCCTGCTTCATTCAAATGGCAAGTTTCATATGGCGTGGAACGACCCAAAGGAAGAATAAAGCTAAGGTTCGGAACCGGCGAAAGGAATGGGCGCCCGTCATTAATCTGGGAGACAATCGTTATCTCCAATGGCAATGATGTACCCAAGCTTTCCGAAGACTTTATGGGTTGGCTTGATGCAGCGCACGATCTTGCAGACAAATGGTTTTTCACGTTGATAGAAGGTGATCTTCATAGGCAGTTTTCCGGTGAATAACACTTCCACAGCACATATAGCGGTTGAAAGTTTTGAACCGGCGCCAGCGGACTTTTATCGGCCGAAAGCCGGTTTCGAAATAGTGCGCGATGCATTCGGCGTCGCAGTAGCAATGGCTCTCATGGTCAGTACCAGCACGACTGGGGTTGGCTTTACCTCTTCTGATATGCGTTATCGAACCTCAGCGGCACACTTTAGTTTCAGACAGCGATATAGGTCCATAACGCTGTCTGAAGCTCGGCGAATTGCACTTAACATCCTTTTTGAGGCCGAGGAAGAGCGACGAAAAATGGCGGAAGCAGATGGACGTCGCGGGATCGATTGGGCACACGGATGATTTATGAGTATCCAACCCTATCGGATCCCATCCGGCAAGGTGATATTTTCATCGGGCTTCCGCGTATTGATTTGTCCTTGTCCCGGGTTTTAGTCGTTAAAGAAGATGAGCCTGTAGAAATGTCGTGGTCCGATATCTCAAAGTCCGGGGAACCTGTTACGGCCTTGGTTGGCGTCCGCCCGGTGGCAGCTATTGTCGCTAGTCAAGATTGCGATGTGACAAATGGAAGAGATGTAACTCTGTGCGAAATACGTGAGTTTCGGCAGGTGGAAGGAAAAGCCAAAGAGACGAAAACAGCTAAGAGCTGGAAAAACATAATCACCCAACATGCTCGAATAAATCTAAAGTGGTTTTATCTCCCGCCCGACGTAAAGGTAGGATTTGCCGAAAAGATGGGCGTGGATTTTATGATAACACTAAGAGTTCCCAGAGCCGATCTGAACTCGCTCCTCTCCCTAAGAAAAGGCCGACTGAATAGCATTGCAGACGAGCATTTTCGCGAACGATTGAGTGAGTTCTACCGGCGATATCCCTATGATGAGTGGTATGGTCTCGATAAAGATGAATTGAAGACCTATGTCGAAGACTATCCTGATATTACTCCCTTTCCTTGGCAGGCCCAATAAAGCCAGCCATATCACAGGCGAACCATAGTGCCTACCTGTTCGAGCTATATTGTTAGGTAGATAGGAAGAAATAAGATCGCAATTTCAACGACGCTCCTTCGCTGGTATCGCAAAAATCGGCAAAGCTATCCTTGGAGGACTTCGTCCGATCCTTACAAGGTGCTCTTGGCTGAATTCATGCTCCAGAGAACTGGGGCCGCACAGACTGTCCCTGTTTATTTAGCTTTTCTCGAGCGGTTTCCAACGTTGGAACGGGCCTTCTCCGCTAATGACATAGATCTGCAAGAAATTTTGGCTCCACTCGGTCGAGCTGGTAGATACAAACAGCTAAGGCAGGCCTTGAAAGCTCTTGTCGAAGACCATGATCGGTTAGTCCCTTGCGACGAGAAGAAGTTACTCGAGTTGCCTGGAATAGGGCCTTACACCGCACGGGCCATCCTGGTGTTTGCATTTAACAAGTCATATGGGTTGTTCGACCCAAATATAGGCCGTGTTTTATCTAGAGCTTTCGGTATAAAAAGTAAGAAATCGCGCCCACACACAGATAAAGAAATGTGGATCGCAGTTGATCGACTCGTATCGAAACGAAAGCCAAAAGAGTTTAATTGGGCGCTCCTCGATCTTGGTAGAACAGTTTGCACAATAAGGGAACCAAAGTGCGGCGTTTGTCCAATGCAGTCGATTTGCAATCGTTATAGCGGTAATGCGGCGGGACGGCATTGAAGGAATATACCTTTATTGATTTGTTTTCAGGGGCTGGTGGCCTGGCTGAGGGTTTTCGGCAGGCAGGGTTCCGCTCCGTCTACGGAGTTGAGTTAGAAGCCGCTGCCGCTGCGACTTACAATCTCAATTTTGGACATGATGTATACCAAGGCCCAATTGAGAAACTGAACAATGTTCCCGTAAACGCAGACATAGTTATTGGTGGTCCTCCCTGCCAGGGTTTCTCACCCCTTGGGCTAATGTCACCTCGCGAGGCCCACGCGCAAATGAATGAATTGTGGCGGCACTATTTAAGAATAACCCGTGAAGTGAAACCAATCGCGTTTGTTATGGAGAATGTTCCGGAAATACTGCGCTCAGTTCAATATCCAAAAATCAAACGAGCTTTTGAGAAGCTAGGATTTATTGTTACCGAAGGAGTCCTTAATGCCGCGGATTTTTACGTTCCGCAGGCTAGACGGCGTGCCTTTGTTATTGGAATTCGGCGAGGCTTTCACGAACCTGAGCTTCCGCAACCGTCCGGCAAGAAGGTAACGGTGAGAGACGCTATCGGCGATCTTCCTCTACAACCAACAGGTCAAAATTGGCATATAGGGCGTAATCCGACACAGAAATCCGTCCTACGATATAAGTGTGTTCCTCCAGGAGGTAATCGTTTTGACTTGGTAAGGAAGCGCCCAGACCTTGCCCCTAACTGCTGGATAAGAAAGCGGACGGGAAGTACCGATGTGTTTGGGAGACTGGAGTGGGACAAAACAGCGTTAACTATAAGGACGGAATTTTTTAAACCAGAAAAGGGCCGATATTTACACCCTGAGGCGCACCGGCCAATCACTCATCGAGAGGCAGCTCGACTCCAAACCTTCCCCGATAGTTTCATCTTTTTAGGCTCAAAGATAGAGGTGGCCCGCCAAATCGGAAATGCCGTTCCTCCCATGCTTGCTAGGGCAGTAGCGGAGGCATTAAGGAGGAGCCTTCAGAAGAAGTGACCGAATCGAAGAAAAATAAAGAAGCAGGCCTTAAACGGCTACGGGAATATTTCCTTGCGAATCAAGGAAGAATAATAGACACCGCAGAGTTAAGAGATGTCGCGATGATTCTCACATATCAGCGTCGTATAAGAGAGCTACGAGGAAAAGAAGGTTATAAGATATTGACCCATAGAGACCGGGACTATTTAAAGCCCGGCCAATATCTCTTAGAAGATCCTCACCCTATGCCTGTTATCGCCACGGGAATTGATCAAAAAAAACGAGCAAGGATCCTGTCACGGAACGGCTATACATGCCAAGTCTGTGGTGCTGGTGGCGGCGAGGTAGACCCCTATGGGTCAAGCCGTAGAGTCAGGCTACAAATAGATCACATAATCCCCAAGAAAGAAGGCGGTACTGACCAGGACGAAAATCTTCGGGTGTTATGTTCCACATGCAATGAGGGGCGGTCTAATTTAGAGAAGCCACCCGATGAACTCGTTCTAAATCTTCTGGAAAAGATTAGAAGAGCTCCGCGAAAAGTCCAGTTAGAGGTGTTACGGTTTCTTAAAAGTAAGTTTGAATGTGATAATCCGGAGGAGAGACCAGACACTTAGGATGACAAGCTACTCCCCCTGCTGGTGTTCCAGCGATTGGTCGTCATAAAAATCGCCCCGGCCCTCGAAGCACGGATGTCCGTATTGCTTTCACCTCAGTAGCGGTCAACATGCGTATCCGTCTATGCCCGTAAGTCAACATGTAGCGTGGAGGATATTGTTCCTTGTGCTTAGATAGATAGGTCTTGAGCGAGCCGTAGCGCATCGGTATGAGAGAGGATGCCATGTCCAAGTCGAAGAGGGGCTGAATCGCATCGTCCTCTGACCCACATTTCCCACAGACAGCGCCCCGAATTTTACTAGGCACGGACATTCTAGAGACTCCTTCTTTTGACAGTCTGCCACTGTTGGCAGAAATAGCACATATTGGGGCGTTCTCCATAGGGTAGCCGTAGGCGTAGACTAAGGGGTACATGAGATGCCCTATCAGAGTGCGTTCACCGCTTCTCATAACAGCTAAAATGTCCTGAATTGGTCCCGGTTGCGGTCACGGTTCTGCCACGGTTTTAGTCACGATTACCAAATTGCTTTAATACCATTACATCACACCAAAAAGTGCCGAAACGCTTGTGATGCACGCCCTTTGCAATACTCCGGCACACTCCGTCTCTTTCTGTCCTAACAGCTAGAGAAGCCTTGCCAAGGCGAGGGTCGCGGGTTCAAATCCCGTTTCCCGCTCCAATTTTTCCTCCACTTACGTTTCATCAGATCCTCTCTTCTTCGTTTATAGACAGTGTTATAGACAGTCTTCCCGCCTAACGGCACCACTTCTGCGCTCTTCTTTTTTAATTAGTCGCAATTGGATTGATGCTGCGGATGATACTTTTCCGCAGTCCAGCTCTAGACCGTAGGACCAATCATGAATTTGAGGTTGACGAGTTCGTCTTCTGCCACGCTGAGGACAGCGGCGGTCAGAAATCGACAGGTGGTCAACACCGATTTGACGTCTCTCCCGAAAGCGACGGCAAGTCAAATGGAAGAGGAGAGCGCCCGGCTCAAACGGCTGGTGGCCGATCGCTCCCTCGACAAGCACATGCTCTCGGAGGCCCTCCGAAAAAAAGTCTGAGGCTCGCTCGCCGCCGAGAATTGGCCCACAGGTTTCAAGATACGTTCTCGGTGAGTTGTGCGCGGGCCTGTCGGTTGGGGCAGTTTGGGCGAGCCTCCTGGTATCGACACAGCCGCGCAAGGGATCAGTCGGCGCTGCGCTGCGTATTCACGATCTGACAGACGGGCGACCGTTTCGAATCTTGACGGTCGTGGATGAATCGGCACAGTCGCCTACTAGAGGCAGGGTTTCGGATGACGGGAGAGACGGTTGGTCAGGTGCTCGATCGTGTGCTGGACACACCAGCGGTGCCCCGCTCGATCACGGTGGATCGTGGCACCGAATTCCAATCCCGAGTGCTCGAGGATTGGGCCTATCGGCGGGGCGTCCAACTCGACTTCATTCGACCAGGAAAACCGATGGAACATGCCTTCATCGAATCGTTTAACGGGCGCCTGCGGGACGAATGTTTGAACATGCACCAGTTTGCCTCGCTCGTCGAAGCGCAAGCCATCATCGAAGCGTGGCGCGTGGACTACAATCAGCGCCGGCCTCACAGCTCGCTTGGGCACCTGACCCCGAACGAGTTCGTCGCACAACGTCAGGGGCAACCGATCGTCGAAGACGTCGTCTGCTCTGGTTAAATGTTGTCTCGAAACGGGGCCAACGTCACTGCCAGAAAGTTCTCATTAGTGAGTGTCTCAGCTTACGGGGAGGCACTCGATGACGAACTCAAGCAGACCCTCGCAATCTATACTGAAAGCAGCGGGAGAGGGGGGCAGGCGGCAATTGACCCAGGCCGAGGCAGTCGTGGTGCTGCTGAAGAAGTATGACATTTGTGGAGGCCGTTTTCACGAGGTTGACTGGTTGGTCTGAATGACTGGCAAGTCGCAGGAGCAACTTTTAATCTTGCCTGTTGCACAAGGGGACGGCAAGACAGTACGGCACGTCTGCCCAATGCCCTGACGGATCGTTGGCACGCCGGTGCGTTATCTGTGCAGCAGGAGGGACCTTCCGAATTCGGATGATGTCGAATGCTTCCAGGCCGCGGGTTCGATGCTGGCGAAGAACACGCCGAGAAAACGCACCACCAATGCGGAACTCGAACATACCATTGCCTAGTCGGCTTAACGGCGGTAGTGCCCAACGAAATCGTGGACATCTTTGCTGCGGCCGGACTAAAGAAGCCAGATCTTCGCATGCTCTCCGAGCGAGTGCTTAACAAGCCCTTACAGATCCTCCTGGGAAAGTGGCTTAGGGTCCAACCGGTGTCATCAACCAATTCGTGATGTAGACGTTACGAATATGACCTTGCGGAAGCAATTGGTTAATAACGCGTCGAATGTCAGTGCGCAAGGTCGACCGCAGTCCGGCCGAACGGAGTTCCTTGACGGAATAGGTATGGAGCACCTCCATAATCTTCCGGTCGATCACCTCGTGGCGGGCCTGGATCAAGCCGGCGGTTCCTGAACGATCGAGCTCCACAGCAAGATTCACTTGTACATAATAGTACCGTTGGCCGTCATCCACCGGTGCAACGACCGCTGGGAGGTTGATGGTAACACCAGGCTGTTGGTGTGAAGGGTCGAGGGGAGTTGTTTGCAGGGAGAAGGTTCGCGGCATGAGGTCGGGGTACGATACACCTGCCAGATACCCAGCTAAGAGGAGGATGCAGGCGACACACAACAAGGCGAGTATGCTGAAGCGTGGGGGGCATGATAACGAGAAAGAATGACAGCGCGTTCCGTTCGGGACAGACCTGGCAGTGCTGATAAGGTTTCCCGTGGGAGTCTTCCCTTGAATTGGCTACTCGTAGTTCTTGTAATTCTGAGAGATCATGGCTAGCGGCCCCCCTGGTACTTGCTCGGCTTAGATAGTGATGACAGGTTCGGCGATAAAAGACACCGTTAGTTACCCACACCCTGCAGAGCCAGGGTGAAGTAGTTGTGATTTAGAGTCATACTCCGAGACGCACAGAGTCGAAGCTACTGACATGAAGCCGTCGACCAGTCGAGCGATTCCGCAATTCTTCTTCACCTGCAATGACTACGTTCCACCTTGCCATTCTGTTCAGGCCACTGCAGAGTCATGGAGCGTAGCTGAATACTCTCCGCCGACAGGGGACAGCGGAGGGTTGACTCTCCTCCACCTTACATGGTCGATCGTAAAGGGAACTTGCATGGAAAACAGTCCGTTGGCCCGGAGGCAAGGTCCCTTACTTCACGCAATCACTCACCACCCAATACTCGCCTTCATTGACGGACACCATCCGGTACATCCCGGCAACAAGGGACAGCGGCAGGGGGGGGCAATCGGCGTACTCCCTGAAACAGATTCAGGTCCATCCAACTTGATCAAAACAGTGTCACCGTGTCATCCGACTCCGCCTGCGACGCGGAGGTAGTGAAGACCTGAGGACCTCCCCCTTTTTCCATCGCGGTAGTGACCATTCGTTCGCTGGCCATCGTGTAGGTCGCTTGCAGTTCCGACAGGCTTGGTAGCGCCTCACACACGTCGCTGCCACTACATGTCGCATCGGCTCTTGCCAACAACAATGCGCGTTCCAAGCGCACCAAGGGATCGATGACATGTTCCAGTTTTTGGCGTGCGATGTCTTGAAATTGAAGTGACACCACAATTTGAGAAATGTCAGCCATGAGCCCCTTGACCAGTGACATGGCTGATTGGACATCTCGGTCCAAGTCAGCATTGGATCGACATAAGGTCGCCGCTAAGTCGTGGACTTCGGTCTGGATGGCATGTGTGGTAGTGGCATGCGAAGCGGAGAAAGTCGCAATTTCACCGATGGCCATGTGAGCATGCTGCATGCCCATCTGGATTGCCGTCACCAGTTTCCTGATGGACATCGACACCTCTGCCGACCGCTTGGCCAGTTTCCCCACTTCATCCGCCACAATGGCAAATCCACGACCATGCTCGCCGGCATGTGCCGCCTCGATGGAGGCATTGACCGCTAGTAGCGCCGATTGGTCAGCCATGCCTTCGATGTCGCTCAACATGGCGGTCACGGATCTGGTTGAACGTTCCACATCGCTGATCGCTGCAACTGCTCGGGGAGACATGTCGGCTAAGGTCCTGAAGTCCTGTACGATTCGAGTCAGCATGCCATCCATCCCGTCGAGTATCGTTTGCACAGACGGCCCGCATCCGTTGGGATGGCTAGAACCGCGCCGAGTGGACACGCTGGTCAAAGCGGTGGCTTTTGGGGCGATCATCCGAAACCGTTCACCAAGATTCATCGCAGCGCATTCGGTGTCCGCAATAACGGATTCAAGTTGCCGTGTCAAAACCGGAAAGAGCGGCACGGCCTTATCTGTGAATTGTTCCCACCCTTTTGTGTGGGCCTGCATGCGGAGGGTCTGAGCCTCCAAACGCGCGCGCAAGTCCTCCATCCGTCGCACCATGATGCACCACACTGCCCCGCCGATACATGCGCCTGCCAACAGCGCCAGACTCGCAGTCATCCACACGTCGGTCATAGCGCCGCACCTTCGTCAAATCTATCGTCTACGCGAATCATGCTTATCGATCTTGCCGAGGGTATTTATTCTTTGCAGCCGCCAAAGGGGCCGGCAATCCTGCCTGGAATCCGTGGCCTGGAGGAAGAACTACCGTGATGCCTTCCCTGGCACGATCAATCCGTGCAGCTAAGATCCGTGCCCGTTGTGCCACACCGATAAAGGGATGCGCCGATGCACCCACTTCTTTCGCACCTGTGGCTGCTGTGATGGCGAGGAATCGATGCACGCTTGCCAAGGTCGCGAGTTCCTCGTTGATCGCACGAAGTCCTGCGAGCGCGGCGGTGAGCTCTTCTTCCGCCTTACGAGCCATGCGTACCGACGACACATCAATCGTCTCCCTATCGACAGAATGACGAGCGGCAGCCTCCTTCGCTTGTAGCAGTCGGCCAACATTCGCCCATCCACCACAACATCTCATCCTTGCATAACCCCATTCACAGGCCACTGCAGTAACCCATTGCCGCCACCGCATGACGATTGTATTCCCACCCACTTACACCACTCCCATGTTAAGGCCTGCTGGCGAACCGCCCTAGCCGAGCTCCGCAACACAGTGCCACAGTAGTCACGCACGAGCGCGGCGCTGTCGCATGATCGCGTCTCTGGGTCGCGCCCGTGAAGGATGCGATCACGACAACATGACCAACGGTATCTCGTCCGCAGACGGGCCTTGCAGGCAGTGCCTGCGCGAGATCCAAGGTAACCATATTCCGGTATTCGTCTCATATGTCGTGAGTCGGCCTCGCATGTATTGAAGGACCGGATCAAAACTGGAGGCGTTCCCAATTGTCCTTCAACTCCCGCCGATCCCATTGCGGATCTGTAGTGGAAAGCACAGGAGGAGGCGCCGCACGGTGCCGATCTGGAATCCATCGATCCAGAACCTCGGACAAGGCCTCGGTACGAACAGGTTTGCTAATGGAATCATCCACGCCACAGGTGACCCCGTGGCCGTGCATTTTGTTCATCGTACTGGGCACAAGAGCGACAATGGGCACGCGGCCCTCCGAATGTTGCGCTGATGCGGGGTGCTTCGGCCGCCCGTCAGGATTCACCATGTTCCCTTCTGTGGGATACTCTGCCTGCTGACCTTGACCGAGTATGTACGTGGGGTCACATCCGCCAGATTCCAGCAGACGGCTATCTACGAATATGAGGTCGTAAGCCGTTCGTGTGGGCGTCAGCATGACTTCGTTGCCGCTGACGGTCCCATCGGCCTCGCACCCAAGTTTTCTCAGCATGTGGACTGTAGCGGTCTGGGTGAGCAAGTCGTCGGCGGCGACGAGCACACGGGGACGAGAGGGTACCGTTTGTCCGCCTAGGACATGGCGACTGACATTTGGTACGGGCGTCACGCTGTTCGCGACGCACTGTTTCTCATTGGTCGCACATGCCTCCATTTGGGTATCACCCTTCGTGGTTCCTGTTTCAGGAACCGCGGACACTTCATGGCCCATCACCAACAACAGACAGTCATATGAATCAGGTGGGTGCACAGGTTGGGGAAGGGTGGCCGCCAAATCTTTTCCAACCACAGGCTTGGCCTCACCGTGCTGCCCCGTCGGCATCAGCAAGATGAGTCGGGTGCAGCGCAGGGCTGCGTCCGCCCGAATGAGAGGGGCTAGTTCCATGCCGCTCATGGCCACCATCTGCATACCGAGGAGGGCCAGCCTGAACGGCTTACCCAGTCGAGCCGCGCCACGCAGGAGGTCAAGAGCTTGGGGAACGGTCTCGGTGCCAGGCGCGACCATTTCCTCGTCGCACAGGTGACGCTCAGGGCTATTTCGAGTGATGGTGTCGGGGGCGACGACTTGGACAGGGGCACCGTGGAGTGGTGCCTCGCGAGTGGCTCGTGGCAGGGTCTCTGAGGGCCTCCTGGCAAGCCGTACGATAAACCAAAATGTGCTACCTTGCCCAGGACGACTCTGAACGCCGATGTGCCCTGCCATCAGTTGAACCAGTTGTCTGCAGATCGCGAGCCCCAGTCCCGTCCCCCCATATTTTCTCGTAGTAGAACCATCCGCTTGGACGAAGGGCTGAAATAGGCGGGCGCAGGTCTCCGGCTCGAGACCGATCCCTGTATCCCGTACGGACAACCGCAAGACGACTTCCTCGGGGGATCCGATGGGTGTCGACTTCCGGGCAGAGTTGTCTTCATCTCCACTCTCGCAGGGTGATTCAAGCGGACCGCTCTCGCCGCTCGCCCGATCAGTCATTTCTACGGCTATCACGATTTCGCCCTGTTCGGTGAACTTGATGGCGTTGCTGACCAAGTTGGCGAGAATCTGTCGCAAACGGACGGGATCGCCCTGCAACGAATCTGGAACGTCGGGGTGGATCGCGGACCTGAGCGCCAGCCCCTTGCCGCTCGCGTGGCTGCTGAATACGGCCATCACGTCCTGGACTAGACTGCGAAGGCTAAAGTCCACACGTTCCAGGATAAGCTTCCCAGCTTCAATTTTTGAAAAATCGAGAATATCATTGACGATTGCTAACAGGTGCTCCCCTGATTTGCGGATCGTGTCCGCATATTCGCGCTGCTCATCTGTTAACTGAGTCTCCATGAGCAGATCCGTCATTCCGATCACCCCGTTCATCGGGGTACGGATCTCATGGCTCATGGTTGCGAGAAATTCGGATTTGAGGCGAGTACTTTCTTGCCCCTGCTCCAGGAGTCTGGTCTGTTCAACGGCAACAGCGGCATGAGCTGCCAGGGCGGTGACTATCGCCTCATCCAGTTCGGTAAACTCCACAGCTGCCTCCCTCCCTTTCCCAGGTAATGTGGAGCATGGTGGAGCGGTTTTATCAGTCACATAGAGGCGTCCAAAGACCTCATCACCCACACGGATCGCGATACCAAGCAAGGAGCGCATGCGCGGATGATGCGCTGGGAACCCAGTGAAGGCGGGATGTTGGGTCAGGTCACTGAGTCGAAAGGCAGCCGTTTTTCCATCCAGATGCCCGAGGAGGCCACGTCCCGTCGGCTGGACGCCGATGGCGTCACATTCGGACCGACTCATTCCAGCGGTGATGAAGCGGGAAAGCCCCTGCCCCCGTTCATCAAACACCGCGATGGCAGCATAGGAGGCGCCAGTCAAGCGACGTGCGGTATCGCACACCTGTTGAAGAATGCGGCTTGGGTTGTGTTCTGCCGAAAGCTGCCGCGCGGTCTCCAGCAAGGATTCGAACGCATGGGTCCGTTCCTGCAGGTTCGCCTCAGCTGTCGTCGCTCGCGCATACTCCCCTTGTGCCCGGACCCCCTCCATCCGTATCCGTCCAATCGTCCAGAAGAGCACTCCCAGTGATGGAATGAGAAGGCCCGCTCCGGCGAAACCAAGGGGCCGCACGACCGCCGACAGAGAGGCCAGGATATCGTCACGGTCCATCCGGACAAAGAGGCTCCATTGGAAACCAGGAAAGTCTTCATGGCCTCTCGTACGGGCAAAGCCCGTGACCACCGGTACGTGACGGCGCCGGTGTTCCTCCTCGACATAGCCGGACGGCCTCGTTCCGGCAAGCTGCGCGGACAGGACCCCGGCGGCAATCAGGTTGGCCTGCTGTTCCTCCCGTAGGAGCGAATCGGCGATGAGGTCACCTTCGCGACTCACAAGCTGGTATTCGATCCTGGCCGATGTACCTTGCTGCAACTGCAGCGCCACCAAGGTTGGCGCCATGATGTCTTCTAATGCTTGGAGGGCCACGCGGGTCGTGATGGTCCCCCGGAATTTTCCATCAGCCTCTATGATCGGAGCAGTGAACCCGATGACCAGCCTGTTCCCCGTCTCGGACGAACGCTGCACATCTCCCAGAATGATGCCCCGCTCAATCTGAGTCGCGGGGCCCCAAGGCTCAGCGTCGAGATTCTTGCCTAGGCTGGCTGCCTCCGTGCTCGCGATGATCCGGCCTGTTGCATCGGTCACCCCGATCCACTCATAAATGGCATACGCTTGCTGGATCTTACGCAGATAACTGTCCATGGCGGCCCTGTTATCTCCCTGGAACACCGCCGCATCAGCCATGAGCCGAATATCGGCATATCGCTCAAAGAGAACCCGATCGAGCCTCTCTGCAAGGTCGATGGCTGCCAGGGCCAGCCGCTTCCCAGAGTCGGTGATCAACTGCTGCTTGAGATGCTGAAAGAGCACCAGCCCGACCGCCAACGCAACGGCAACCATCCCCAGGATTAAGAACGACAGCCGACGGTACTGTTGATGCTGAAACGGTTGAGACATAAAATGATGGACGTCAGTACGCCGGAAGCTCCACCGCCCCCGTTGAGGAGCGAGCAGGGCCGTCATCGCAAAAAATACAAAAGGCGCGACCGGTTGCTCCCGCGAGAAGGGGGGAGTTTCCGATTGCGCCTTCAACTTACAAGGCTGAACCGTGTCCGCTAAGGCGAGCCGACCTGCCGTATCACGTTCGGCTCTTTTGTCAGGATCTTTTTCGGACGATATTACGAGGAACTTGAGGGGCCGCTACGATTGGCACTCAGCAGAGTTTCCAATTGTTTTCTGACCAGGCCGAGGTCCTTCGACTTAAAGGCGTATTTGGTGCGTTCCAGCACGTCGACCGTGGCCTTCACGGCCTCTTCGTACTGTGTCAGGCGTGGGCACTGCAGTGCCGCGCACAGATCGATGGCCTGCCCAGCTTGACGCTTGTTCGCAAGATTCGCGGCAGCCTTGAAACTCATCATCAGCTGAAGCAGCTGTGTCGCCATCTGGCCTAGGCACCGATCGATTGACCATGCCTGCTGCTCCGCGGAACCGATTGGTCCAGAGGCGAGAAGCCCCTGTTCAACACGCTCCATGGTGCCAATCCAGGCACTCGCCTCCCGGCGAGACTGCTGCAGACAGCGCAAAAGGCGCCCTTTTTCGATGGCGTGCCTGATCCTCAAAAGTACGCTAGGAAAGTCGAGTGGCTTAATAAAATAGTCGACCACCGACAGGCGCAGAGCCTCCACGGCAGTGGGGACCGTAGGATATCCCGTGACAAGGATCACGGGCACGGTGGTCTGCCCTCGGTGGAGCCGATGCAATAACTCCAAATTCTCATTGCCCGGCATATTGATATCCGTGATGAGCAACTCATAGGGGTAGGCCGCTAAGGCCGTTGCGGCTTCCTCCGCATCACCGGCCCATGTGCACAGATATCCGGCGCGACGGAGGAAAACCGCTGCGGTTTCGCGAAAGGTTACGTCGTCATCTGCGATCAAAATACGCAGACCCTCGCCTGAATCGTCCGGCATCACTCGTGAGGGATCTGACATGGGTCAATTCCTTTCTTGCGGCATCGTGGCGCGATCCTGTCTTGCATTTTCGTGGACGACTGAGTCGCCCCAATCGCTAGACGACCTAGTTACGCATCCAGCACCTCACCGACTTTCTCAGCCAAACGGTCAGCGGTAAAGGGTTTGTGGAGAAATGGCGTGCGAGAGTCCAAAACTCCGTGGTGCACAACGGCATCTTCAGCGTACCCCGACAGGTACAACACCTTCAGACCCGGTCGTTCTGACATCAGACGCCTCGCTAATACGTGGCCATTCATGCCGGGGATCATGACATCGGTCAACAAGAGATGGATCGTCCCTTCATGTCGGGTATTCATGCCTATCGCCATCTCTCCACTTGAGGCCTCCAGGACGGCATACCCCGCTCGAGTAAGGACCGTCTGCGCGAAGAACCGCACGGTCTCATCGTCTTCCACCAACAAAATCGTCTCCGTGCAGCGCCGGGGCAGGGTATTTCTGGCGGCCTGCGCGAGGGGAGGCAGATCCTCCTCGATTGATGGCAGGTAGACTTTCACCGTCGTACCGCAACCTGGTTCGCTGCATATCTCGATGGCGCCACCGCTTTGCTTGGTGATACCGTATACGGTCGAAAGGCCCAATCCCGTGCCCGTGCCTAGCGGTTTAGTGGTAAAAAACGGCTCCAGACACCGCGAGAGCGTTCCTGCGTCCATGCCGTGGCCGTTATCGCCGACAGCCAGCATGACAAACCTCCCGGGGTTGACGTCCAGATGTGTCCGGCAATTCTGTTCATCCAGTTCGATATTGGCTGTCTCAATGGTGAGCCGTCCACCGTGAGGCATAGCATCCCGTGCGTTCAACGCCAGATTCAGGATCACCTGTTCGATTTGGCCCTGATCCACCTTGACCCGCCCCAGCGAGACAGCGGAGATCGTGAGCAGGTCAATGTGTTCTCCAATGAGGCGGCGCAACAGGCGCTCCATCCCCGTCACCACTGTATTTAGGTCAAGTACGCAGGGCGCGAGCACTTGTTTGCGGCTGAAGGCGAGGAGTTGCTGGGTCAACGAGGCCGCCCGCTCGCCCGCCTTTTTGATCTCGATCACCTCTGACTGTTGGGCTGGAGCGACTCTCTCCAACAGGAGGTTGCTGTATCCCAAAATGGCGGTAAGGAGATTGTTAAAATCGTGGGCAATCCCTCCGGCAAGTTTCCCGATCGCTTCCATTTTCTGTGTTTGTCGGAGTTGTTCCTCCAGGTGTCGGCGTTCCGTCACATCCGTGAAACTGACAACGGCTCCGATGACCGTTCTTGTCGCATCATATAGCGGCGTGGAGACACAAATGGCCGGAAGGGAGGTCCTGTTCCGGCACCAGAGAACCTCGTTTTCTAACCGGGCGGGCGTTGCCGTGCGGAGCACGGCATGAAGAGGGCACGCACTTTCATGGCAGGGCAGGCCATCAGCCTGTGTATGATGAATGAGCGAATGCAACGACCGGCCCACCAAGTCATCCGGCCCATAGCCCAGTCGTACAGCCCCAGCTCTGTTGATAAACAGGCAGTGTCCTGAGAGGGCAATGCCGTAGATCCCCTCCTCGACGGAATCCAGGATGGCACGATACCGCGTTTCGGCTGTCTTGGTTTGATGGAATAGACTGGCATTCTCGATCGCGGTCCCGGCTTGGTATGCCAGTGCAACGATGACCTGTTCGTCTATTTCGGTAAAGTCAGTAGCCACCTGCGCCGGTCCTTCTTTGTTCGTCAGATAGAGTCGACCGTAGAGTTTGCCATGTGCCTGGATCGGCACGCCCATGAACGATGACATCGGCGGATGGTGGGGAGGAAACCCACTGAATGTCGGATGCTGGGTGAGGTCGCTCAGACGAAGAATCCCATCTTCCTTCGCGAGATGTCCGAGGAGGCCCCGGCCGATTGGAAGCGTTCCAATCGTCGTTCGGGTGGCCTCGTCCATTCCGGCCGTGATGAACTGGGTGAGGCGTTCTCCGGTTTCATCGAATACGCCCAAGGCCGCATAACGGGCGCCAGTGAGATCGCGAGCTGTATTGACGGTTCGTGCGAGTAGCGCTGGCAGCGAGACCATCTCGCGCTGAAAGCTCTGCGCAATCGCATTCAGCGAAGTAAGCCGGGCCACTTGCTCCTCGCCCTCCTGCGCCATCGCCCCGAGCGTGCGCATCAGTGTTCCCAGTTCATCGGGACGTGTGCGAAGGCTGAACGCCGCTTTGGACGTGGCCAACGGAGTCGACACAACCATGCGCTCAATCGGGACCGTCCTGGCCAGGCGAGCCCGGTCCCTAGCCAACTCCGTCAGGGTTAGAATAGGCCTTATCAGCCGGTGGTGGACGATCCATCCCAAACCGATCATTCCCCCAAGCACCATCACTCCGAGCCAGACTGAAAGCCAGGTGAGGATTTTTGGCCAGCCCAGGGCGTCCGGTGGTTCATAGACTTCAAGTCGCCAATGCAGCCCCGGCCAACGCGAAAATCCGGTGGAATCGGCAACAGCGAGCAAGGGAAATATCGCCCCCTGGTGCAAGCTGCTCCGACGTGGATCCTCAGGCCGCGGCCAGGGTCCCACCTGAATGAGAGGCCAGTCTTGGTGAGGTGTCAGCAATCTCAGCGCGTAAAGGGATGCCGGCGAGGAGATGCTGGCGACCTTTGCCAGCATCTCCTCAAGAGAGTCGAGGGACAGTCGCGTGGACCAGACCCCTATCACAAGACCTGCGTGGTTTCTGATCGGCGCAGAGAAGCTCATGACCGGGCGAGAGTCCTGATAGATCGCCTCACTCATCGAGTCAGGGTGAAAATCTTCAATCACTACCGATTCAGTCGTGCTCAGAGCTCGCTTGAACCAGGGCTCCCCCGCGACCGATCGCCCAAGCAGTTGTGCCGTCGGGATGGGGCCCCCGGCCGCATCCACCCGATTGACAGCCAAGACCTGACCTTCCCGATCAAGGACAAGCGCCAGCCGATAGTATGGTGCGTAGGTGGTGACGAGGTAGTCCGCAACGTCGGCGAGTTGGATCCGGTCGAGACCTCGGACCACGGGAAGGCCGGAAAAGACTTGTGTATCTCCGTGACGTTCGAAGACGAGACGCTCGGCAGCATCCAATGTCTGCCGGGCCACCGTCTCGGCGCTGAGCTGTCGGGTCACGACGAGTTCTCGATACACACTTGTGAATAACCATCCCCCCAGGAGCAATGACGGGAAGGCGGTTACCAGCACCCAGAATTCAAGTTGTAGCGTGAGACGGCTGGTCAACTTGCCGATAAGCAAGTTCACGATGAATGGAAGGTGGAAAGGTCGAGCCACGGGTCTATCCCTCGTGGAAACCCCGCAAATGCAAGCGCAGCATCGTATTCGACGGAGAAATTTTTGTTTGTGATCTGCATCACGCTTTTTCTTCAAGACCAGTTGGTATGATAGAAAAACATTAGGGGCATGATCCGAGTAAAGGATGTCCAGCCTGGCATGGACCGATGACCACAAGAGAAGCACAGCGGCTGTCCACTCTGTAGGACAATGAGCGACAAAAGACACCCATTTCGTGAAACGAGCGATTTGAATTGGGGGGGGCCTCCGATTTGGCAACTGGCCTCCGCACAACGGGATAGAGGTGGTTTTTGGTTGGGCTACTGCAGTTCCCGTCTGCGGTCGAGGAGGTCGAAGGTGTCGATCTTAATGCGCCTACGGTTCCATCGCAATCGCTAAGATCTGAATTGTGAGTCGCAACCGGCCGAGTACTATTGTTCATGAAAAACAACGTCAACCCTCCACGGTCGCGGCGCCGACATCATCTCGCGGCTCCACGATTTGAGGAACTGTGTTCAGGGTGCTCGAAGCAGCAGCAGTGTGTGTTGCCGCCTCTCGCTGCCACCTCGCTACGCGTTGAGATTAAATCGTATCGGGCCGGGCATTATGTCATGTTGCATGGCGAGCCACGCGCCTCCTTACCCATAGTGTGCCGCGGTTTAACCATGGTATCGCGACTTACTGAGGTCGGAGACGAGGTGGCACTCCAATGCTGCGGGGTTGGGGATTTCCTTGGGTTGGCTGATTGGTTGCAGGGGGAGGGTAGCTATTCAAGCTCAGGGCGGGCCCTCATGGAAACAACCGTTGTCTTTGTTAGACCGGAGGACTTACTCGCTCAGGTCCAGTCGAACCCTCGATCCCTGACCGCCTTGTTTCGGCAAATTGGTTCCCAGGTCGGCACTCTCCAAGAGAGGGTTGGACTTCGGGCGGTGCAGGATGCGTCCAGTCGGGTCATCCACCTCCTCCTTGACCTAGTGCGACAACTGACATTGTTGGATGAAGAGGAGGTGAGGTTACCGGTGAAGCTTTCCCCCACAATCATCGCTGACATGGCCGGACTCAGGAGGGAAACGGTAAGCCGTGTACTGGCAGATCTGCAGAAACGGCGGCTCATCCTGCAATCCAACCGGTTCATTACGATTCCTTGCCTCAACCGTCTGAGGAACGCCTCCCGGGCTGACTCTGCCTAGTCATGCCCCCCTCTCCGCAAAGCCATTCTCCTGTCATGCCCGCTATTCCGTCGAGTCTGATCGCCGCGGAGAGCGACAGACGATCTCTCTTACGTGCTGCCCATGGAAGTGCTTTTCTTGATTCTTTGGAACCACCCCTTTATCGACGGCAACAAGCGCATCAGATTTGTCGTTGCCATTCTCTTTCTCGAACTCAATAGCTCTCGAATGAGAGCCAGCGAGGGAGATGCTGCCAAGCCGTTCTGCTGTCAAGCAGGTTCCTTCCATTGCCGCATTACTGATTCACCACGTTGGCCCGCTCCGCTTATATAGAGGAAGCGGCTCTCGTAGCATTGTTCCTCAGCCGTGAAGCGCCCGAGTCATGAAGTGAACCGCAATGCATCGTCGGCCGGGGCGAAGAACAGTCCGACCTCTTGACGTAGAGGCCAAGGCGCCGAGTGTCCTCGTCGAAATCCGTGAGCGAAACCTCCAGTCCAGCCGCTTCCCGGTCGTCTTGTGATGCGCGAATGTGGTGGGTGGGCTCTACCGGGAACCTCCTCTGAGTTGAGTTCCTTCGCGCTGTGGGGCAACGCATGCGGGTCAGTGGTTATGCCAGGAATTGCTGTCGAGCTAATGTGATGAACCACTAACAGCATTGAGTCGAGGGCAGCCTTGGTCGCCTTTACTTCTTCCTCGGCCAATGCGGCCCAAGTAGGTTCATACGGTAGTAACTCAACTTTTATCGGGGGTGGTGTCATCTTCTCTTCGAATGGGTTTCGGTTTCAAAGTGGCAGGATGTGCTACAAGCACGAATAAGAGAGCGCATGAGGCGCTACGACGCGGGAAGCAATCTTTACCTTCCGAGTTCGAGGGGGGTAATTTGCACGCGAGCCCTGGGTGGGGAACGAAGTCGGTCGAATCCTTTCGCGGCGAGATGCGCGTACTTCTTGTCACTAGAGAAGATGGCCTCGCCGACGCCTAATTGGCGCGAGATATCATCAAGGAATTGCCTGCTTCCCCTCGGCGGAGAGCGTAGATGGCCTGCTCCCAGAACAATTTAGACGAAGCCATCGTCGTACTCTTGTTTGGGCCTACCGTTGCTCCTGCGAATTGGCTGAACCTTTTATTCCTGCCTCATAAATTTCTCACTGTAATGCGTTGCCTCCATCTCCGTCCTTAGAGGTGACGGAGCGGCTTGATTGGACATGGGGTTCATCGAACCGTTCACTCAACCCAGGAGGCGCACCATGAAAGATTTGATCCTGAAAATTGACGGAATGAGCTGCGGGCACTGTGTCGGGCAGGTCACGAAGGTGTTGACCCAACTTGATGGCGTGCAGGTCAAGACTGTCAAGGTCGGCGAAGCCGTTGTTGTTTACGACCAGGAAGAGATCACGCCGGCGGACATCGCCCGGGCGGTAAACGACGTGGGATATGAGGCCCAGCCGGCCGGGAGGGCGACATGAAGAAGGTTGTATTGTTGGAAGGGAAGGGGGAGCTATCTGTGGGTGCGGAGGCGCCCGAGCCTCCGCAGCTCCGGAAGGTGACGATTCCAGTTCAGGGCATGACCTGCGCCGCTTGCCAGAGTCGCGTCCAGCGGGTGGTGCAAGCGGAACCCGGGGTCGTCGATGCGTCCGTCCATCTCATGTTGAAGCAGGCCGTCATCACCTATGACTCCGCCGTCACCTCGGAGGCATCGCTGGTCGAGGCGATCAACCGGACGGGGTATGAGGCGAAGCCTGCGACCCAGAGCCAAACCTCGTTCGATGAACAGGCAGCACAGGATCGGGCACAGGAAGAGGAATACCTTGCGGTGCGGCGTCAGGCCCTGTGGAGCGGGGCCGCCGGCCTGTTGGCGATGGCGCTATCCATGCCGCTGATGGTGGCGAGTGAGGCGGATAGCCATGCTACGGGGTTCTTCATGACTTTGATGATGCAGGCGGCATCCTCATTATCGTTCGCGCCTCCAGCCGTTTGGTCCTACGTTCTGATGGCACTGACGATGGTAGTGATGGGGTCGACCGGGCGGCATTTTTATGTGCGAGCCTGGTCCGCGCTCCGGCACCGCGCAGCCGACATGAATACCCTGATTGCGGTGGGAACCGGCGCCGCTTTTTTCTATTCGGCTCTGGCCACCGTCGTTCCGGACTTCTTCCTGAACCACGGAGTCCGGCCGGATGTCTATTACGAGGCTGTGGTGATGATCATTGCCTTGATCCTGACGGGTCATACGCTGGAGGCCCGTGCCAAGCGGCAGACCTCGGTTGCGCTGCGACGTTTGATGGCGCTGCAACCCAAGACGGCCCGCGTGGTGCGGGAGGCAGTCGAGATCGATCTGCCAGTCGAAGCAGTGAAGAGCGGAGACGTCGTCGTGGTGCGACCAGGCGAGCGCATCGCAGTGGATGGCGATGTGTTGTCCGGCACAAGCAGCGTCGATGAATCCATGTTGACCGGCGAAGCGATGCCGGTCGCGAAGCAGGCGGGAGATCGGGTCATCGGCGGCACGATCAACAAGTCCGGCGCGTTCCGCTATCAGGCGACCACGGTGGGTGCGGACAGTGTGCTGGCCCATATCGTCAAGCTGATGCAGGACGCACAGGGGGCACGGGCTCCGATTCAAAAACTGGCCGACCAAGTCAGTGCCGTCTTTGTGCCGATCGTGATGTCACTGGCGGTCACGACGTTCGTGGTCTGGTATGTCGCGGTGGATCAGGCGTTTGCGGTGCAAGCCTTTGCTGCAGCCATCGCAGTGCTGATCATTGCCTGCCCTTGCGCGATGGGACTTGCGGTCCCGACGGCGATGATGGTGGCGACCGGGAGGGGGGCGGAACAGGGCATTCTGATCAAAGGTGGAGAAGCGCTGCAGCGGGCCGGTGGAATTACCACGGTCGTGCTCGACAAGACCGGCACCATCACGGAGGGCAAACCGGCCGTCACCGATGTCATCAGGGCAAGCGGCAGCAAGTGGTCCGATCGTGAATTCCTCCGCCTCGTGGCCTCGCTGGAGGCCTCGTCGGAACATCCGGTGGCGGAGGCGATTGTGCGTGCGGCCGGAGAGCAGATGCTTCCGTTGGCGGAGGTTGAATCCTTCCAGTCCTTTGCGGGGCGAGGGGCTGCGGGTGTGGTGGAGGGCACGGCGATCCTTGTCGGGAATGAAGGCCTGATGGCGGAGTATGCGGTGCCGTCGGAGGTATTCCTCGTGCAGACGGAGCAGTGGGCCAGAGTAGGGAAGACGCCGGTGTATGTGGCCATCAACGGCCAGCCGGCTGGGCTCATCGCGGTGGCTGATCCAGTGAAGGAGACATCACGCGAAGCCATCCGACAGCTCAAACAAATGGGGTTGACGGTTGTCATGCTGAGCGGCGATCACGAGCGCACCGCGCAGGCGGTGGCTAAGGAAGTCGGCGTGGATCGAGTCGTGGCCGGAGTGTTGCCGGAGGGCAAGGTGGCGGAGGTCCGGCGTCTGCGCGAGGCGGGTCAGGTCGTTGCGATGATCGGAGACGGTATCAACGACGCGCCGGCTCTGGCACAGGCCGACGTGGGAATGGCCATCGGGACCGGGACGGACATCGCCATCGAGGCGAGTGATGTCACGCTGATGCGAGGCGACCTGCGGGGCGTCGCCACGGCGATCAGACTCGCCAGGAAGACGATGCTGGTGATGAAGCAGAATCTGTTCTGGGCGTTTATTTATAACGTGGTCGGCATTCCTGTCGCGGCCGGTGCGTTGTATCCGTTCATCGGTCTGATGTTGAGTCCTGTGCTGGCGAGCGCGGCCATGGCGTTCAGCTCCGTCAGCGTCGTCATGAACAGCCTGCGGCTGCGGAGAGTGCAGATCGACTGATCGGATTGGGGGAAGTGACTAGGGAGCTGTCATGGGGAGCAGGCTCCTTCATATGCGCAGGGCGTGGGACCATCCTCTATATGACTGCAGCTGCGCGTCCCTCCGGCTGGTGAGGGAATGAGTTCATCCAGACATTCAGAGGCGTGTGCGGGCAGGTCTCAACCAGCGGGGTTCAGTTCAGGGGAAGACGGGTATCGTTCCACCCCCTTGGTGATGAGGAATTAGGAGTAGGTATCCTAATTCCTTAGTGAGAAGCGGCAGAGGTGTGGCGCGATTAGCTGCAGACAGTAAATGTTGTGCTGCCCCGAAATGCCTCAACGGGAGCATGAGGGAGGCACTGAACTCTGCGGGGATAGCCGCATAACTTACTGAAACAATTTGTAGGTAAGACGATGTGTCGATAGGAGTTTTTTTGGCACTACCCATGCTTTTTCTTTACACGAAGTTGGGCAGACTTGACGACCTGTTGTGATTGTTGGAAACTATGCTCGCATTTGAGCAGATCCTCAGGAGATTCGTCGCTCGCATGATCCGACGAGTGGATACGAAATATGTTGCGCTGCTGCTCCTCTTCACCTTCTGCCAGGTGATTGGATCGATGTGTACCTTGCCGGATCTGTCGAGGGCAGAAGAAGCCATAACAATGGTAGAAGAGCACATGGCTTGCTCCATGGATGGGACAGTCATGTGTCCGGCATCACTCACCTCGTCTCCCGAACGCCAGCTGAGGCAAAGCACTATCGTCATGGATGTTGCTCATGCCGCGATCTCGTCTAGTCCTGATAACGTACTCCCGGTGTTCTCCACCCCACCGCGGTTCTCTTGGAGCAATGTCTGCTCCATTGTGCCTCTCTCCATAGAGTCTTCCCCGGTCCTCCGAATCTGATTCTACACCTCCAGTGCTTCCGGTCGCCGCTCGGCTGAGCGGGCGATTCTCTCTCTAATCTTTCACGTGCTGTGGAGGTGTTGCCGTGACACCATCAATTGCCAGAAATTCAGTCTCGTCTGTTCCGCTTGTGCTCTTTTTCATCGTAATGCTCTCACCCTGGTCTGTTCGTGGGGAAGACCTTGAAAGCGTTGCGCACAACAGCACTGTCCAAAGCTCAGAGGCTGAGCGTCGCATCAACCTTGCGAGCCTCATTGAAGAACTCGAAGGCGTCAATCCAGAAATCAAAGCAGCCCGTCAACGTTGGGAAGCAGCCAAGGCTGTGGTGCCGCAAGTCCAGACGCTTCCCGACCCGAGACTCCAGTTCGGGTATCAACGCATGCCGATGACCGATCCGCTCCAAGGCGCCATGTATGGATTCGGGCAGGAGATTCCCTTCCCCGGTAAGCTGAGTCTTAAAGGTGAGGTTGCTCAACGGGAGGCTGAACGGGTCGAACAGGAATTCAATGCCACTCGGCTGAGACTCATTGCAACCTTGAAGGAGGGGTACTTCAACCTGCATTTCGTGCATAAAAGCATCGAGATTGTCGAACGAAACAAAGCGCTGCTGCTGCAGTTCGAGAAAACCGCCAAAGCGCGGTACAGCGTAGGACAAGCCGCCCAGCAGGATGTCTTCAGAGCCCAACTCGAGATTTCACGAGTCTTGGATCGGCTGGCAGTGTTAGATCAACAAAAAGAAAGCCTCCACGCCGCGATTAACCGTCTTGTCAATCGTCCGCCCGCTGGCCCCCTGGGAACACCAGACGAAATCCACACCACGATTCTGACCATTCCCTTGCAGGAACTCAGTGAGCGCGCCGCCGCCTTCTCGCCCGCGCTCCTCGCGACGGCCAAGGGCATCGATCGCTCCGAGCGATCAGTCTCGCTCGCCAAGCGGCAGTATTACCCGGATTTCGATATCACGGCCTTGGGGCTTCGGAACGACCGGATCAACGAGAACGGGTATCAGGTCATGGTAGGGATCAAGATCCCGCTATTCTATGAGACCAAGCAGAAACAAGGGGTGCGTGAGGCGATGGCCGGGCTCGAAGGCGCGCGTGAGGAGTTCGCGGCGACCCGTCAAGACCTGTTGTTTCAGGTCAAGGATGGGTTTGTGCAAGCGCAGCGGGCTGAGCGCCTGATCACTATTTTGCGCGACGCGATTATTCCGCAAGCGACCTTGGCGCTTCAGGCTGCCCAAGCCGGCTATGGGGTGGGAAAGGTGGATTTTTTGACGCTGCTCAATAGTCTGTTGACCCTACAGGACAGCCAACTCGAACTGCATGGTGAAATGGTGAACCATGAGAAAGCGCTCGCACGACTTGAAGCCGTGACCGGCGGACCGTTGAGTGGTGGGCTATTGAAGCGGAAGCCGGGATCATGACTCGCCGCAGCCTTATTGGATCAGGTGTGCTGCTCGCCCTCGTGATGGCGGGACTCGCATCGCTGTGGTGGCGTCCGGCATTGTTCCCACCCGTGGATTCGAAACACGACGCAATGACGGATATGCCGGGGATGGTATCCCAGTCCAGGCCAACGACTGAGGAGCCAGAGCCGAATTCCAGACCTGAACCTGCGGTGCTCACCTCTGAGGTGCCGGGCATCGTCACGGTCCCGGTTGAGCGTCTACAGATGATCGGCGTGAAGTACCAACCAGTGACCCGACGGCCGCTGGAGAAACTGATTCGAACCGTCGGGCGGGTCGCAGTCGACGAACGGAAGCTGGCGACAGTCACGATCAAGTTTCACGGCTGGATCGAAGACCTCTTTGTGAGCGCGCTCGGCGATCATGTGAAGCGAGGGCAACAGCTGTTTACGATCTACAGCCCCGACTTGGTCGCGAGTCAAGAAGAATACCTCCTCGCGTTGCAAGGGCAGAAACAATTAGGGGGCAGCGAGTTTCCCGAAGTTGCGCGCGGGTCTCGGGATTTGCTTGAGGCCACCAAGCGACGATTCCAATTGTGGGATATCACGGAGGACCACCTTCGA
The DNA here is from genome assembly GCA_015709715.1 of Nitrospira sp. Lineage (NCBI taxonomy): Bacteria > Pseudomonadati > Nitrospirota > Nitrospiria > Nitrospirales > Nitrospiraceae > Nitrospira > Nitrospira sp. The sequence continues at coordinate 2,041,227 of CP054184.1, read as the reverse complement.
GAGCTTGAACGTACCGGCACAGTCATGAAAGCGCTCCCGATCCATTCTCCCATCACCGGGACGGTCATCAGAAAAGACGCGTTGGCCGGTGCCCATGTGGATCCAGGCGAAGAACTCTATACCATTGCGGATCTCTCGCACCTATGGATCCTGGCAGACATCTACGAGTACGAGCTGTCCTTCGTGAAGGTCGGGCAACAGGCCGCCGTGACGCTCTCCTACGATCCAGGGACCGTCCTGAGCGGACAGGTCTCATTCATCTATCCCACACTTGATCCTAAAACTCGCACGGCCAAAGTTCGCTTTGAGCTCGACAACCGTGAGGAAAAGCTCAAGCCGGACATGTATGCGAACGTGGAGCTTGGGGTGGAACTAGGCATGCGTCTCGCGATTCCACAAGCAGCCATCATCGAATCAGGAGAGAAGCAGATCGTGTTTCTCCATCTCGGTGAAGGCCGGCTTGAACCGCGCCTCATCAAGACCGGCGTGAAGACTGGGGACTGGTCTGAGGTGTTGGATGGGCTCAAAGAGGGGGAGCACATCGTCACCTCGGCCAACTTCCTGATCGACAGCGAAAGCCGGCTTAAGTCAGTGGTCGAAGGCATGGGTGGCATGCCGGGTATGAAAATGAAGGATTGAGCATCCAATGGTTGAACAGGTCATCGCATTTAGTGCGAGAAACCGCTTCATTGTGTTTTTACTGGTCGTGTCGTGCTCGGCGGTCGGCCTCTGGGCGATGCGGCAGACACCCATCGATGCCCTACCTGATATTTCCGACACACAGGTGATTGTATACACCACATGGCCGGGACGGTCCCCTGATCTGGTCGAGGATCAAATCACCTATCCGATCGTCACGGCACTCTTGTCCGCACCCAACGTCACCGTCGTCCGTGGGTTCTCGGATTTCGGCTACTCCTATGTCTATATCCTGTTCAAAGACGGGACCGACACTTATTGGGCGCGCTCCCGTATCTTGGAGCGATTGAATCAACTGTCCGGACGCATGCCGGAAGGCGTGATGCCCCAGTTGGGGCCCGACGCCACGGGGGTCGGCTGGATCTTTCAGTACGCGCTGGTCGATGAGTCCGGCCAGCATGATCTCGCTGCTCTCCGCAGTTTCCAGGATTGGTATTTGCAGTACTGGCTCCGAGCTGTGGAAGGGGTGGCCGAGGTGGCCAGTATTGGCGGGTTTGTCCGGCAGTACCAGGTCAATCTGGATCCCACCAAGGTCTCGGCCTATCGACTGTCGCTTCCTGCCATTGTGGAAACGATTCGCCAAAGCAATAACGACGTGGGTGGCCGTGTCGTCGAATTTTCCGGAATCGAATATGTGGTTCGTGGACGCGGCTATATCAAGAACGTCGAGGACATTGAGAAGATCGCCGTGGCAGTCAACGAAAATGGCACACCAATCCTCTTGCGCGACGTTGCGACGGTCCGGCTCGGGCCCGACATGCGGCGAGGACTGGCAGAGCTCAACGGTCAAGGCGAGGTCGCGGGCGGCATCGTCGTCATGCGGTTCGGCGAGAATGCGTTGGCCGTGATTGAACGAGTCAAGGCTAAGCTCAAAGAGCTAGAACCCTCCTTGCCACAAGGCGTGAAAGTGATCAGCACCTACGACCGGAGCGATCTCATTCGGGAGTCGATCGCTACCGCGAGCGAGAGTTTGGCGGAAGAGCTCATCGTTACCGGCGTGCTGATCCTGGCGTTCTTACTCCATGTCCGTTCGGCGATTGTCCCGATCCTGACGCTTCCGCTCGCCATCCTGATCTCGTTCATTCCCATCTACCTGATGAACATCGGCATGAACATCATGTCCTTGGGCGGCATCATTGTGGCGATCGGCGATATGGTCGATGCCGCGATCGTGATGGTGGACAACGCTCACAAGCGCCTTGAGGAATGGGAACGGGATGGGAAGATCGGCGACAGGCTCCAAATCCTAATCGATTCCGCCAAAGAAGTCGGGCCGCCCATTTTTGCCTCTGTGCTCGTCATTGCGATTTCCTTCATCCCGGTCTTTGCGCTCGAAGCGCAAGAAGGTCGCATGTTCAAGCCGCTGGCTTGGACCAACAACCTGGCTATTGTGATGTGTGCCGTGCTGGCCATCACGTTGGTCCCGGCCTGTTTACCAACCTTCATTCGAGGCAAGATCTTTCCGGAACTGAAGCATCCTGTCACCCGCTCACTCCAACGCTTCTATGCGCCTCTATTGCGCATGGCCCTGCATTATCGGAAAGCGGTTGTGATGGGTGCCATCATGTTGATGGCCAGCACCGTGCCGATCTACCAGCAGATGGGTTCCGAGTTTATGCCTCCCTTATATGAAGGGACCATTCTCTATATGCCGACGACGTTGCCGGGCTTGTCGGTGACGGAGGCCAGCCGTCTGCTTCAGATCATGGATCAAAAGTTGCGATCCTTTCCAGAGGTGGAGCAGGTCTTTGGTAAGGCTGGACGCGCTGAAACCTCCACCGACTCCGCACCCTTCAGCATGATGGAAGTGGTGGTTGCGCTCAAATCGAAGGATCAGTGGCGACCAGGGTTGAGCTATGAGGGACTCGTGGATGAGATGGACCGCGCGCTTCAGATTCCTGGTGTGACGAACGCGTGGACGATGCCGATTAAGGCGCGGATCGATATGCTGACGACTGGGATTCGGACGCCGGTGGGGATCAAGGTCTTTGGCCCCGATCTGAAGCAGGTCGAACAGATCGGCGAGCATCTGGAGATGGTTCTCAAGGATGTCCCTGGGACCAGGAGTGTGTATGCGGAGCGTGTGTCCGGTGGCTACTTTCTCGATTTCAATATCAACCGTGAGCAGGTCGCGCGCTACGGGCTCAGACTGATGGATGTTGGAAAAATCATCGAGATCGCCATCGGAGGTGAAAATATTGCCACAACCATAGAAGGCCGGGAACGCTATCCGATCAGCATCCGCTATCTCCGTGAGTTGCGGGATGATCCTGAAAAGCTGAAGCGCGTGTTCGTTGATACGCCGACCGGTGCGCAAGTGCCGCTCGCACAGCTTGCGACGCTTCGATTTGTCCATGGTCCCCCTATGATTCGGGACGAAAATGGCTTGCTTGCGGGGTATGTCTTTCTCGACATGGCGGGGCGGGATGTCGGCGGCTATGTGGAAGATCTCAAAAGGGTTGTGGCCGAAAAGGTGGTGTTGCCGGCTGGTTATACGATTGTGTGGTCCGGCCAATACGAATTCATGGAACGGGTGAAAGAACGGCTGACGCTAGTCGTCCCGCTGACGCTCATCTTCATTTTCGTCACCTTCTATTTCGCCTTCCGGTCGGTCGCACAAACCTGCATGGTCATGGTGGGGGTCCCCCTCTCCCTCGTGGGCGCGGTCTGGTATCTGTCGATCCTCGGCTACAACATGAGCATTGCGGTATGGGTGGGACTCATCACCGTTGTGGGCACGGCGGCAGAGACCAGCGCCGTCATGTTGGCCTATCTGGATGAGGCCTGCGCGCGACGCAAAGCGGCCGGTGGCCTGACGTCCCTCCAGGATGTGATCGAAACGGTTCAATTCGGCGCGGTGGAGCGGATTCGACCCATGATGATGATTGGCCTGGTGGATGTGATTGGGTTGATCCCGGTGATGTGGGCGACTGGAACCGGCGCCGATGTCATGAAACGCATTGCAGCGCCTCAAGTCGGTGGAGTCTTTTCCGCCATGTTGCTTACGCTGTTTGTCCTTCCGCCGGTCTATGTGATGTGGCGGTGGTGGAGAGAACAAAAGGAAATCTAGGTGTAGTCATGTTGTGAGCCCCCCGCAACGGTAGAACTCACTCTAGGAGTGAGGGCATCCTATGATCGCGAGTTCCGCAACCACGCAGAATTGTAGCTTAATGGCGCTTGATGCGGGCGAAATTAGTTCACGGAGTGTTGTCGGAGCCACCGACCGGACGCCGGCAGCGATGGCGGATCATGAACTGCCAGCCGGATCATGAGACTTCCCGAGACCGGCTATACGCGTTGGAGACGCCGGTCCTCATTAGGTTTGAAGCCGCGGGTAACTATCATCGCCCCCTGGCATATTATCTGGGCCAATGCGGCTTCGAGTTGCACATAATTTCGTCGCTCGCAGTGGTGCGAACGCTTGATGCGCTCTACAACTCTGAGGATAAGAATGATCCAAAGAAGTATTGCTCCATTTGTTCCAATGGGAGCATGGTGTCTAAGCCAACGACTGTGGAGGGTACATAGAGATTATGTAAAGGAGCATTGTACTGGATGAGACAACGGAACGCGGCTTGGCCGCACTGCTCGTTCATGGGGGCCCTACAGGGGGGGGCGCAGCACGGTGTACATCTGCAGTTCATTCAGCCTGGGAAGCCGGTGCCGAACGCCTTTATCGAGAGCTTCAACGGCAAGTTTCGTGATGAATGTCTCGACGAACATTGGTTACTGTGATTCTGCAGGAAGCCCAGCTCGTGATTGAAGTGTGGCGGCGCGAATACAATGAACAACGAATCCAGTGGCCTGCTGCCGGTTTCAAAGGCACTGCGTTAGGGAAGGTCTGATTTATTCTCTTTGCATGATGTGCTAAGGGTAGCGCAGCACTGAACTGGAGGCGTGCCCCATGCAGCAACAGACGTTTGCCGAAGTCTCGTTTGAACAGTATCGCAAGCCCACCCGCCGGGAGCAGTTTCTCAACGAGATGAACCAGGTTGTTCCATGGGCGGAATTGGTAGCGGCGATCGAGCCGGTCTACCCCAAGGCCGAGGGCCCAGGGCGTCCGCCCGTGGGTGTCGAACGCATGTTGCGCCTCCATTGTCTGCAACAGTGGTTTAACCTGTCGGACCCGGCGGTGGAGGAAGCGCTGTACGACTCACACGCCATGCGGCAGTTCGTGGGGATTGATCTGGGCCGCGAGCCCGTACCGGATGAAACCACCATCTGTAAGTTTCGGCATCTGCTGGAAGCCCACCACTTGGGCGCACAGCTCTTTGCGCGGATCGGCGCGTATCTGGCTGCCCACGGGCTGAAGGTCAGCCGGGGCACGATCGTGGATGCCACGATCATCAATGCGCCCAGTTCGACGAAGAATCGCCAGAAAGAGCGAGATCCGGAGATGCATCAGACCAAGAAGGGGAACCAGTGGTATTTCGGCATGAAGGCGCATATTGGAGTGGACAGCCGGACGAAGCTGGTTCACTCAGTGGCGGCCACGGCGGCGAATGTCCATGACAGCCAGGTGTTGCCGGAGTTGCTGCATGGACAGGAGACACGAGTATGGGGCGATGCCGCCTATAGCGGGCAACGCGACATGATTCAGCACCATGCTCCCCATGCCAAGAGCTTCGTCCAGACGAAAGCCCATCGCCATCGGCCCTTGAGCGAGACGGAGCGGGCCCGCAATCGGACGAAGTCGAAGGTTCGTGCCAAAGTCGAGCATGTGTTCTTGGTGATCAAGCGGATCTTCGGGTGGGCCAAAGTGCGGTACCGGGGGCTCGCGAAGAATGCGCACTGGTTGTCTATCAGTTGCGGCTTGGCGAATCTGTATGTAGCACGCCGGCACTTGCTGGCGGCAGCCTAGCGGACGGGGGTGCGAACGGGGCGCGGGCCGCCTGACGGCGGAGGAATCCGAGAAAGGCGCTCTCGGACCAGCGGGTTCCCAGCTGATGGCCCGTCTTGATCCACCGAGAAACAGATTGCTTCGTGGAAACGCGAATTAATCAGACGTTCCTTAGGTGTATCAATGAAATCGAAGGTGCGCCATGGAGCGACGCAAGTTCGCGCGAGAGTTTAAGCTGGAGGCGGTGAAACTGGTTCGAGAACGAGGCGTGACGGCGGCACAAGCCGCGCGGGATTTGGGTGTGCAGGCACCATGTTACGCCGATGGGTCCAGGAGCATGCTGCCGATTCGCAGCAGGCCTTTCCCGGTCAGGGACAGATGAAAACCGGATCAAGTGGGGATCAAACGCCTCTGACCCGAGGGGACCAAGCTCAAGGCCGAGCGGGACATTCTAAAAAAAGCCGCGGTGGGTTCAACCAGTGAGCGCAACACTTGCTGCGAGTATAGCTGCTGGCGTCTGAAACTCCAACGTCTTCCGCGGCGTTGATTCAATCATAACGCGATTCTGTTCAAGTCTGCCTGGGAGTGCTGCGACGGGTCCGTGCCTTTCGAGAAGTACTGATGCAGCAAGCGGTTCGTATTTTCGTTTGTGCCACGCTGCCAGGGACATTAGAGGTCACAGAAATAGACCTGTACTTTGGTCGCGAGAATGAATTGTTTATGCCGCGCCAATTCCATGCCGCGATCCCAGGTCAAGGATCGACGCAAGGCTGCAGGCCGGGTGCCTACGTGCCGGCTCAGCGCCGCCACCACACTCGTCGTTTCTTTCTCCGGTACCTTGACCAGCATGGTGAAGCGCGACTGCTGCTCTACCAACGTGGCGATGTGTGAATTCTGTGAGCCAGCCAGCAAATCCCCAATGACCGGAGATCGTCCGGTCGTCGATGCCCGCAGGACGATCTCGGATCGAGATCCCGTCGATAATCTGCCCCTGTGGCTGGCCTTCCGTGCTCGCGTGGAGTGCCCGCCGCATGCGCCGCCGAGATCGGAGCTGTCTCAGCAATTCTTTCTTGAGCACGTCGCGGGCCTGAATGAACAGGCTGCGCTAGGTCGGTTCGTGAGACACCACGCATCGTGTCCTGATCGGGAAATTCCCGTTTGAGCCACCCTGCAATTTGTTCAGGCGACCAATCGCACGCAGTTTACTGGCGACGAGTCGTTGGAGTGCGGGAGACTGTCGCGAGCCGACAGGGTTCGGGACGCCGCGCACGCTCCCAGGCCCGCGCGTCGGCTGCGGCGGCGCGATACGCGCAGCGCCCACCCTGGCAGGTGATTTCCCGAATGACCGCCGACGGCGCACGACCGAGCGGGGCGGCGATCTGACGAATGAAGAGTTGCTTCGCCATGCCCCGAGAAATCTCTTCTCGCTCCGCCAGCGTCAGTGATCAGCGTGATTGTCGGCGGGCAGCCGGTGCGAATCCTCCAGTCGATACACCACGCCATGAATTGATCCCGCGTGCTTGCCGAGCGCACGGCCGATGTTGCTCAACGGTTGCCCCTGTTTCCATCGTTGCCATAGCTCCGCTTTCTGAGCCGCAGATAACCCCGGACGCCCCATATGCCCCATACAAATCTCCCTTTGCATCCATCGTAGGCCACAGGGTGTTGTCGTCATCAGTTGAGCCCACCGCGGCCTACTTCGCGAAGGCGTCGCTGTGACGTGCGGTTTCATCGTGAAGCACCGAGGGAACTGGCCGACGGCGTGGTAATCCGAGGCGCTCGGTTTCTCGCGGGGTGGGTTCTATGCGTGGCTGACGCGGCCACGCAGCCAGCGTGCGTCTCAAGACGAGGTGTTGGGCGCCAAGATCCGGACGAGTTTCCTGCAGAGTGACCGGACCTACGGCGCGAGATGTGTGGCACGACCTGCTGGCCGAGGGTGAATCCTGCGGCCTCCATCGAATCGAGCGGCTGATGCGGCAATAGGCCTTGCAGCGGCGTGGCATTTGAGGAACGACGGCCCAGTGGGCGAATCACAACAGGCATGGCCTAAGGGAGGCACCTTTTTCGGACTACTCCCGCAACAGGTGGTTGTCAGTCAAGAGGTCTGCCACGAGCCGTTTCGGCTAACGGTTCTCCTTTTCGAGCTGCCGACAGAGGTTGATGACGGGGGCCGGATTCGGCCTGGCAAAGGGGATAGACAATCTGCTCTTCGGTGAATTTTGACCGCTTCATCGATTCACTTCTTTTGGCGAGGCCCGCTCCAGCCGGCATTCTACTCTCGTTGTCCGTTGTTTTCGGGGAGATGTCAGTGAGGTTCCGCAAGAGCTTGGTCGATCAGCGTCTGGAATTCGTTAAATGATCGTGCTCCGATAAGAGGACGCCCGTTGACAAAGAATGTGGGCGTGTTCATGACGCCCAGATTCAGAGCGTCTCGAAAGTCACTCTCCACTTCAGATGCGTATTGATGGGTGTCTAGGCAACGAGAAAAGACATCTACATCGAGCGAAGCCTCCTGAGCGAGCCCGTAGAAGTCCCATCCTGCGCCAGGTTTTTGGTATTCAAAGAGGAGGTCATGGTAGGCCCAGAACTTTCCCTGGGCAGCTGCGCATTGAGCTGCCTCGGCAGCATGCTTCGCATGCCTATGATTTGGTGCCGGGTAATCTCGATACACGAACCGGACTCTTTGTCCATACGTGCGGAGGAGTTGCTTCACTACCTGTGCACTTTGTTTGCAGAACGGACATTGAAAGTCAGAAAACTCAACAATTGTCACCGGTGCGCTCGCCGGGCCCACCGAGGGATCATCATCGGTAGAGACAGCTAACACCGGCTCGGTGATTCGTGGAAGGCTCAGGTGGACCGAAGTTTGTCGTCGTAGTGATGCCAGCAAGGCTTGCCGTCGCTGTGATAGCGCGTTTGCATTGTCGAATGCGTGGGCTTGAGTGGGTGCAGGAGAGAAATGACCCGCATCGATGGAGCTACGTGGAATACCTAACAGTTGTTCTATGGATTTTCCCGTCCGCGCTGCTTCAACCTGCAACAGTTCTGAATCAATGAGTTGTTGCACCGCAAACAGGAGGAGTTGTGTGCGTTGCTGATCAAGCTGGTAAAGTGCGAGTGCCACTTGCCGTTCAGCTTCGACCAGTGTAATCGAGTGATTTCCAACTGTCGCGACTATAGGCGAGTCAGACACGTCACTCACTCTCGCTGGTGATATGGCTACAGGGAGCATCAGAATGAAGCATGTTGTGGCGAGCCCTACCACGGCAAGCGTTCGCCATAGCATCGACCTAGAGAGAACTATCGTAGTGCGTTCATACCCTCTCATTAGGACTCCTTCTGGCGTCTAGTCTCTCAGACCAGCCCCGCGCGAGTGTGTTCGAAGTGAGGGATTGTCCTGTCGTCAGGCGCATTGCTGCAATCCCCCCGAACAGACGGACCAGATCCCTACGAGTGACGGATAGCTATTGTGGAGGCAGCACCCTATCCTGCCGTGCACTGGCCTTGTGAAGGTGGAGCAGGAGCCCTATACCAGCCCGGACAGTCGTCACGACCTCGGAGATGTTGTAGAAACCTCGGGAGGACATGGTATGCACAGCTGGGAAAAAACATTAATCGGAACAAGCAAGTGTTTTCTGCAAGCAACTGGCATGATCCCGATGCTGAGCGTAGCCAAATCAACAGTGTTGATAACGGGAGAGACGGGAACAGGGAAAGAACTCTTTGCACGAGCCATCCACTATACGAGTGAACGACGAGGGAATCCGTTCGTTCCCGTCAATTGTGCCGCTCTTCCGGATCATCTGATCGAAAGCGAGCTGTTCGGTCATAGCAAAGGTGCCTTCACCGGTGCATCGAGTGAGAAGGCCGGATTATTCCAAGCGGCCAACGGCGGGACGTTGTTTCTCGATGAAATCAACTCTCTCAACCTGACGGTCCAGAGCAAGCTTCTGAGGGTGTTGCAAGATCAAGAATTTCGGCCAGTGGGCTCGACCAGGACTCAGCGGGTGGACGTGAAAATCGTAGCGGCCAGCAATACGAATTTACGTCACTTGGTTGAACAGCGTCACTTTAGAGAAGACTTATTCCACCGACTGAATGTGCTCGCAGTACAAGTGCCTTCTTTGCGCGACCGGAAAGAGGACATTCTCCTACTGGCAACGCATTTTTTAAGGATTCACGCGAAAGAATTCGGTAGGGGACATCTCGAATTGGGAGCTTCAGCCAAAGCAACACTGCTTGGATACTCTTGGCCGGGAAATGTGAGGGAGTTGGAAGGTGTAGTTCAACGTGCCGTAGTTATAGCCGCGGGGGATGTACTTCAGGCCCATGACTTTGATTTGCCCGATGGCGGACAACCTGAGGCTGCGGGGCCGACCATGATCTTGTTAGCACGAGAAAAGGTTTTTGAGGAGTCCGGCTTTCAGAAGATGAAAATGAAAGTGATCGAAGAATTCGAGCGGACGTATCTGTGTGAGCTGCTGTCGGTACATCATGGGAACGTTTCACAGGCTGCTCGAGTTGCCAAGAAAGAGCGTCGAGCCTTTCAGCGTCTCTTGCATAAGCATGGGTTGGATCGGCGCGAGTTTTCTGCCGCGTAGGGTTGGTCCCCCTGAGGGGGAAGTGCCGCGCTTCGCGTCCGCCGATACTGAGATCGGCGTACCGGCGTGTACTTAAGGTGAAGACGTATCAGGTACTCATATTGCTCCTATACACGTCAGGGGTGAACATGTTGGGTCAACCTGAGCAGAACAATGTTGTGGCGTGGCTTATCCTGGGATACCTCTGCTCTCATCCGGATGCGAAGGATACAGTCGTGGGGGTAGAGAAATGGTGGCTCCAACCTGAAGGGGTAGAGGTCAGTACAAGACAGGTTCAGAGCACACTGGATGGTTTGGTGGAATGGGGATGGCTGACGTCTATGACCAGCCCTTCGACCGTTACTGTCTATGGATTGAACAAGGCGTGTCTATCTCTTCTCCGGCGGTTGCTCCAAGGTCAGTCGTCTACGCACTGATGTTTATGGGCATGATGTGGGGGCTAGGATATTGGGCGCAGACGGCTGTTCGCCCGCATTCGTGAGCATTTGCCGTGCTCGGCGCAGGTTTTCGCTGGCCTTTTCGTAGAACTGAGGGTTCAGTTCGATCGCCTTTTGGAAGCAGGATTCCGCTTGCCTTGTGTTCCCCATGTTTAAGAGCACAACTCCGAGATTGTTATAGGCGTGAGGCTCATCGGTTGCCTTTTTGAAAGCGCTCAGCGCTTCGGCGTACCGCCCGCGATGGGCATAGGCAATGCCCAGATTATTGTGCAGTTTGGGCGATGCAGCGCCGGTTGCCACTGCCTGCTCGTAGGCATGGATCGCGGCATCATGATCGCCATTCAAGGCATAGGCGAGTCCGAGGTTGTTGAGCACTCCTGGTTCGCGTGGGTTTAAAGCCAATGCGGCTTTATAGGCGGTAATGGCTTCGCTGTACCGTTGCTCTTGGTCATACGTAAGACCGAGTAGGTTCTGTGAGAGCCAGTCGGAGGGGGCCAGGATAATGGCCTTGGTGAGGGCTTCCTCGGCATCCCGCCATTTGTGTTGCATGAGGAAGGCATATCCAATACCTCGATGAGCTACGGCCGAATTGGGATCTTGAGCCCGTAAATTCTGGAACTGTGCCAGCGCGGCTTCAAACATGCCTTGCTGCAAATAAAGGTGTCCAAGTTTAAGGCGTACGCCGTTTCGTGTCGGGTCTCCCCGTAGTGCCTTGTCGTAGTGAAGGCCGGCCAGAGGATAATTGCGGTGTTGCATATCCATGTCACCTGCGTGCTCGTGTTCTTCAGGTGTCATTTCTTGGCCTGATGAGTCTTGCCCTGCCGTCATAGCCTGTTCGCTCTTCTGCTGGTCGACCACCTTCCGATACTCCGTCATGTCAATGAGCCCAGTTGGTGGTTCCTTTGTGCCCGCGCAGCTCGTCACAACACAAGCTTGTGCGAGTAACCCAACAATGATCAGAAGCTTGCCTAGCTTTGAAGTAAACATGCGGATCCCTTTCTGCCGGGCTATGTACGAAACAAGACTAGATCAGCATTACGTGAAGCGTGCGGGATGGTCAAACAAATCAGTATTTCTGCTTCCGGAAGATGGGCAGTGTGGCCGTTACACCCTGACATGCGGTCAGTGAGCCGCAGGGGAAGGGAGGAATGCGACCAGTTGCCTGAGGCCTGTATGCCGCAGACTGAGAGGCATTGCCCACGAATGGTTCGGAATCACAAGCAGTTGTGAGCGACTGTGTGGTTGGCGGATTGATTGCAATGTCCTGTGTCCATGCGGTGACGAGATTTGGCGGCGACCACCCGGGTGAAGGAGGTGAGGAATTCCCGATTGGTTCGATGGGTCGTGCCGGAAGAGTCGGAGCCGCAGAACGAACAGAAGACCATAGAACCATTTCTATTCATGGAACACGTAGGAAAGGAAAAACAGCCATGATGAATGCGATTCGTCGGTTTGTGATGGAAGAAGAGGGTGCGTCGGCTGCGGAATATGCGCTCTTAGTTGGATTGATTACGGTATTGATGGCCGCGGCGGTGACGGGTCTTGGCGGCGCCATTATTACCGCACTGAACAACGCGACTGCTGCTATTAGCTAATTGGGAGAGTCTAGGGTTGGCCCGGCGATGGCCGGGCCAACCGTGTTGGTGCTCCATCTCGGAAAAGGACACCAATGTGAGGCCGATGCTGAAGGGCGATGCACAGGATTTGGGGTGAATGTCGGGCCAAGGCACCCTTCTCCTTAATGAATCAGATGGTACAGGAAGGGCGAATCCTATGATGGCGGAAATCGTAGCCGCAGCACTTACAGGAGTCCTGGTCACGGCCATGTGGACCGACCTGCGCTCTTCTCGGATCCCGAATTCCTTGACTTTCCCCGCGATGGTATTCGCGCTGATCGTGCATACCTGGTTTAGTGGGGGACAAGGGCTAATGTTCAGCCTGACAGGACTTGGGGCAGGTTGGGCTCTCTTCATGGTCTTGTATGTATCCGGAAGCATCGGGGCGGGTGATGTGAAGCTGATGGCTGCCGTCGGCGCCTTTATCGGCCCGTACGGTGCTGTCGTTTCCGGAGTCCTGGCCCTAATGGTTGGCGGCGTTTATGCCTTGGGAGCCATGTACTACCAGTGGGGAGTTGTCGGTGCGAGCCGAAAACTTGTTTCTGCCATGCAGGGAGCCGTCTCGGTCGGAGGCAAGGCGTGGACATTGGATCTCATGCTTCCCTTCCGCCTGCGGTATGGGCTGGCGATTGCTGGCGGCACCCTACTTTTTCACCTAGGGTTTCGCCCTTTTGGTGGGTAGGCCTATCCGAGAATTTGGCTAGACTCAAGCATGCAGGGTTGCGTGTGGGTGTCCAGGCAAGAATGGGCGTAGATGTTACGGCTTGAAGAGGAGAGAGCACGATGAAGCGGTATCGGCCCTTGGTATTTTTTGGTATGGCGATGGTGCTTGGATTAATCACCAGCGGCTTGGTGTTTACCTGGTTGCAGAACGAAAAAAACCGCTTAATGGCCGCGCCTCTTCCGATAACCACAAATGTTCACGTGCTGGTCGCCAATGCAGATTTGTCGTGGGGCACCAAGCTGACGCCAGAAATGACGCAGTTGATGGAATTTGTACCGGGCGCGGTACCGGAAGGACACTTTACGAGTGCAGAGGTCATTAGGGATCGCGTCCTTTTGGTGGACCTTAAACGAAACGAGTTGGTTCTGGAGTCAAAACTCGCGCCGATTGGCACAACGAGCGGAGGGGTGGCGGCAGTCACTGATCCTCACAAGCGGGCGATGTCGGTGAAGGTTGATGATGTTATCGGGGTGGCCGGGTTCATCAAGCCGGGTGATCATGTCGATGTCATGGTGACCATTGAGCCGCCCGGTGGGAAGCAGGCGAATTCAATTTCAAAGATGATTTTGGAGAATGTGAAGGTGCTGGCCGCGGGAACGCAGATGGAGCGAAAGGGCAAGGACGAAGAGCCCAAGCAGGTGCAGGTCATTACGGTCGAAGTTGATGTGGAAGAAGCTGAAAAGTTGGCGCTTGCTTCGACCCAGGGACGGCTACGGCTGGCTCTGAGGAATCCGCTTAACAAAGAGCATGTACTGACGAAGGGCGCCAATGTCGGGACCCTCTTAAGTTCCTTCCGTCCGAAACAGTCCGCCAAACCGAAAGTCGAAGACGATGGGAGTATTCGAATAGAAGTCATTAAGGGAGATGTCCGAAAGGAACTCAAGTTTTAGGATTTATGGAGGCACGGTGATGAAGATGACGAATTCGCATAATGCGGGTGCCATTCGGTTCGTAAGGATGCTGGTCATCGGCGGGCTTGTGGTGGCAGGGGAGGTGGCCATAGCAGCGACAGAAGGCATATATCAATCGGCGAAGGTTCCGGATACACAGCAAGTGGCGCTGGTTGTTGGGAAATCGACGGTGGTGGATATGCCTGTGGCGATCAAGCGCGCTTCCTTGGCCGATCCTCAAATTGCCGATGCCATCGTCCTTAGTCCGAAGCAGATCTATGTCACTGGTAAAGGGTATGGCACTACCAATCTGACGTTGTGGGGCAAGGACGACCAGGTGCTCGCGGTGTTCGACTTGGACGTCGGAATCGATCTGGCCCGATTGACGCAACAGCTCGGAGAGCTGTTGCCTGATGAGACTAACCTTCGACTGAAGGGAACACATGACCACGTCGCGATTTCCGGCACGGTATCGAGTGAAGCACGACTTAGTCAAGTATTGGCTGTGGCCGAAGCGTACGCTCCAAAGCGTGTCCTCAACTTTCTGAAGGTATATCCAGAGCCCATCGGCAACCCTGCACCGGACGTGCAGACGGTTACCGTGGAAGTGATTAAAGGGACGGCCGTGAATGCGGTTAAGTTCTGAAGGTGATCAATGCAGTGAGCACTGAGTGTGGAAACGATTCTGGAGGACCATCTCAATGATACAACGTGGCACGGTCATAGCTGTGGGATTGCTGTTGGGGATGTGTGGGGCGCCGACAACATATGCTGAGGAACCTGTGGTGGCCACTCCAGTGGGCGGTTCGATGGACCAGCGCGAGATTCATAAATTGGAGTTGACGTTAGGCAAGTCCAAGGTACTGGACTTGCCTACGGCAATCAAGCGGGCCTCCCTGGCGAACCCGGAGGTAGCGGACACCGTGGTATTGTCTCCGACTCAGATCTATGTGACGGGCAAGGCAACAGGGGTGACAAACCTGACGCTTTGGAACGAGAACGACAAGATGATGGGTGTCTATGACGTGGTCATTGGTCCAGATTTGACCCGCTTGAAGGAAAACCTTCACCAAGCGTTGCCGGAAGAAAAGGGCATTCTGGTCACCTCTAGCCACGATCACATTACCCTCTCCGGCACGGCCTCGAATGCCAATAACCTGGGTAGGGCCATGAGTATCGCGGAAGCGTATGCCCCTAAAAAGGTCGTAAATGCATTGCAGGTCGGTGGCGTGCAACAGGTCATGCTTGAAGTCCGTGTGGCTGAAATGAATCGAGAGTTGATCAAGCGGCTGGGAGTCAATTTCAGTGCTATCGGTCCGAACGAGTTCGGCGTCTCGGTCCTTGGCGGATTAACGACTCTGACAAACTTCACAAATCCCGGCGTAGGAGGTGGCGCGGCTACCGTCACCACTGCGGTGACCTCGGCGATCCAAGGAGTATTTGGGTTCGATACGGGCAGCATTTCATGGACTGGGCTGGTTGATGCACTCAAGGAAGAAAACCTCATCAAGGTATTGGCGAAGCCCACTCTCGTCGCCTTGAATGGGCAGGAGGCGGCTTTTCTAGCCGGCGGCGAGTTTCCCATTCCTGTTCCTCAGGCCTTTGGATTGGTGACGGTTCAATTCAAGAAATTCGGGGTGGGCTTGGTGTTTACCCCCAACATCATGAATAGCAAGCATATCAGTTTGAATGTGGCGCCAGAGGTTTCGGAGCTGGACTTCCAGAATGCGTTACGCCTGCAAGGATTTCTTGTGCCGGCTATTACGACGAGACGGGCCGCAACCACCATTGAACTGGCGGACGGACAAAGTTTCGCCATCGGTGGGCTGATGCGAGACAATGTTCGTGAGTCGGTGAAGAAGGTTCCCTTCCTGGGTGAAATTCCTATTCTGGGTGCATTGTTCCGCAGCAGTTCGTTTCAGAAAAATGAAACAGAACTCGTGATCATTGTAACCCCGCACCTCGTGAAACCATTGGATCTGACGGCACAGACGCTGCCGACCGATTACTATGTGGAGCCAAACGACTTTGAGTTCTACCTGTTGGGGTTTTCTGAAAAGGGCGGATTTGGTGGCAAGGCTGGGCAGCGATCGCCGGCCGCTGAAATGCTTTCTAACCGCGTGGGACGGGCGGCTGCCATGGAGGGACAATTCGGACACATCGTCCCATAATTCAGTCGTGCATGACATGGATTGGAGGAAGGAGATCTCAATGAACATGATGACCAGAACGGTGGTGGGGATGGTGGTTGGTGTATCGGTCGGAGCTTGCGCTCCCACGACGATCAGTCCGAATTGGGGTGTGGCCTATCAAAACATGCGAGCGCAGCAAGTTTTGAACCCCGCTGCCGGCGAGCAACTCGATCCGGTCGAGGGCCAGGATGGAAAGGTGAGCGCCACGGCGATGGAAGCGTATCGGAAGAATTTTGAGAAGCCGGATGCGGAGTTCACTCGGTCGGCCGTGGCAAGCGGGGTGCAAACCAAGTAGCCCACGATGAGGATGGATTTCATGCAAAAGCTGGATGAGCGTGGCGTAGTGGCAGCGGAATTTGCCCTCCTACTGCCAGTGCTCCTGACAATCCTCTTCAGCATTATCGAATTCGGCATGATCATGTATGGACGTGAGGTCGTGACCAACGCTAGCCGGGAGGGGGCACGCGCGGGGATCGTGCAGGTTTCTCCCAAGCCGACATCAGGCGATATCACGACGATCACGACAAATTACCTGGCCGGGACAGGGATTAACGTGGCAGATGTCACCATTACTGTGTCAGGGGCCGGTGGCGCGAACCCTGCGACGTTGACGGTCACGGCAACCTATAACTATTCCTGGTTGATCCCCTATATCCCCACCCTATTGGGTTTGCCAAGCCCCTTGCCGATCACGATGGCAACGACCATGCGTCATGAATAAGACACTGCATCAACAAAGGAATGTCTCCATGCTCAGCCTGTACGCAAACCAGATCATGGCGCCGCTCAAGAATTCGCGTGGAGCGGCGGCAGTCATGGTAGCGGTTACGCTCACAGTGTTGCTGGCGATGGGAGCTGCCGCTATCGATATTGGTCATGCACTCGTGGCCCGAAACGAGCTTCAAAATGCCGCAGACGCTGCTGCATTGGCTGGTGCCAGGGCGTTGGGCATCGCCTATGAAGGAATGACGCCCGATCAAATGGCGAACTATACGCTGACGGGAGGAGATCAGGCTGCCATTGTGGCTGCGGCTCAGGCGACGAGTGCGTTGAATCAGGCGGCGGCGGTCAGTGTATCTGTGAACGCGGCCGACGTGCAGATCGGGCTATGGAATTCCGCGACGCGGACTTTTACGCCGACGGCCAACCAACCTCGATCTGTCAGAGTCGTCACGCACCGAGACGGCAGCGCGAATGGTCCGATCAGCACGTTCCTGGCCAACGTCGTCGGTATGTCGAGTGTGAATGTGAGTGCAGCCGCAACGGCAGAGTTAGCGGCCATCGGCTCCACCCCGTTGGGTGCGTTGGATCTGCCGGTGGCTATTTCCGAGTTGTTCTTCAGCCAGTTCGGTTGTGGGGACAGTATTCAATTGTATCCCAGCAATGGCACACCACAGTCGTGCGCCGGGTTTACGACATTTCTGCAAACTCCCTCCAATGACATGGCGATGAGAACTATCATCAATGGCATGATCGATGGAAGTTACCAGGTGCCGCCCACGACGGCAGGCGTGACACACATAGAATTTACGAACGGAACATTGAGTAACCCAACGTGGAATGCACTCACTAACCTATTCATTCTTCGGAGTGCCGGAACAGGTTATTGGGACGCCTTGGTGCCGGTGTATCAAGGGGGTGACTGTAGCCCGAGCGGCGCGATTCCGATCGTCGGGTATGCCAATATTCGCATCACGAATGTGCAGGGGCCGCCGAATCATCTGATTACTGGGAATGTCTCGTGTCCCCTCTTCCAGGGGGGGGGAGTGGGGGGAGGTCCGTCGTTCGGGGTCTTCACCACGTTACCTGGTCTGGTTGAATAGGTTGCGTATTCAAAGAGGAGCAGATCTCGTATGGCTCGACTGATTGCAGTGTCGATCGACTGTCGAACTGCCGCGTCGCGGCAAACGTTTGAAGAGATTGTCTCGCGTCGTCGCGACTACCTGGTGTCGAAGGGGCAGTGCACAGGTGCTGCCGACATGCTGCTGCTTGAATTGGACGAACTCCGCCCGCAACAGACATTCGCCCATATTCGTGAATTGTTGAACGTATCGCCGAATCTTGAAGTGTTTCTAACGGCCTCGCGGACCGATCCACAAGTTCTTTTGGAGGCCTTCCGGGTTGGGGTGAAGGAATTCTTGCCACAGCCTTTGACTCGCCAAGAGGTTGAATCGGCACTGACACGCTTTGAGGAGCGCTTCGCCTGTCGAGTGTCCGATGTGCATCGGCAGTCCGGAAGGGTGGTCGCGGTGATCGGTGCGAGAGGGGGCGTAGGTACGAGCACTGTGGCCACAAACCTGGCAATGTCGGTGCAGCAGATGAACCAACAGGAGCCTGTCGCGTTGATGGATCTCGATCTGCTCGGGGGAGATCTCGGTATGTTTTTGGATTTGCGCACGACGCAAGGGCTGAAACATCTCTCAAAAGATATTTCCAGGTTGGATGAGACAATCGTCAAGAGTACGTTGGTCTCGCATGGGTCCGGTCTCCAGCTACTCCCCTCGGGCTATGAAGGCTTTGAGGAAATGCTGCATATGCCTGGCAGCACGATGCGGGTGATCGGTATCTTGCGTGCCATGCATCGACATGTGCTCGTCGATTGCGGACATGTGCTAGATCCGGCGGTCAAGGAGGCATTGGATTGTTCGGATCAGATCATCGTCGTGACCACACTGTCATTGCCCGCCATTCGCCGAACCAAGCGGCTGCTAGAAGTGTTGCGCACAGCGAGCTACCCACCGGGAAAGATGGGGGTGGTAGTTAATCGTTATGTCAGTGACCAGAAGGAGTTCTTGGGTGAGACCGAAGACCTTTTGGGGATGTCAATAGCTGGATTGATCCCGAATGATTATGGGACAGCCAGCGAAGCAATCAACCATGGCAAGCCTCTGAGCATTATGGCATCGCGGTCGTCCATAGGTCAGTGGTATTTGCGAGGGAGTGAGTCTCTCATCGGTGACACCTCGCACGCCGGACGGCCTGATCCTCGAAATGGGGCAGAGAAGAAGCCCTCATTCTTAGGCCGTTGTTTCTCGACCTTGGGCTTGGAACCTGGGCGCAAACCATCCGCTGTCTGATAGCAGGCAGAATAGTGCTCTCAACGAATTCGAAGGAAGGCGCCATACATTATGTTGACGATGAAATCCATGAACAGTGCGGAAGCCGGGTTTCAACATCATGAGTTGAAGGATCGTCTTCATCAGCGCGTCATTGAGATGTTGGATTTGAACGCTATCAGCGCGATGTCGCACGCGGCCGTCGTGGAGCAGCTGACCAAGCTCATCGAGCAGCTTTTGCAGCAAGAGTCGGTGCCTCTCAATCAGCGGGAGCGGGCCCAGGTCACGCAGGATATCCTTCACGAGGTGCTCGGGCTGGGGCCCCTGGAACCGTTGTTGGCGGATCATACCGTCAACGATATTCTGGTCAATGGACACAAACAGGTGTTCGTCGAACGACTCGGTCGATTGGAGTTGACGCCGATCCAGTTTAAAGATGATGCGCATCTTAAAAAGATCATCGAGAAAATTGTCTCGCGCGTCGGACGTCGCATCGACGAGTCGGTACCGATGGTAGATGCCAGACTCGCTGATGGGTCACGCGTCAATGCAATCATCCCACCCCTGGCCATCGACGGGCCCTCTCTTTCGATTAGAAAGTTCAGCAAAGATCCGCTCCAGCTGTATCACCTGGTTGAAAAGCGATCGCTGACGCCGGAGATCGGAGAACTCATGAAGGCCATTGTGCAGGCCAGATTGAATATTCTGATATCGGGTGGAACGGGGTCTGGGAAGACAACCTTACTGAATGTGTTGTCTGGCTTCATCCCTAATGACGAGCGGATCGTCACGATCGAAGATGCCGCCGAGTTGCAATTGCGCCAGGATCATGTGGTGCGCTTAGAAACACGTCCGGCCAATATTGAGGGCAAAGGGGAAATTGCGCAGCGTGAGCTCGTCAAGAATGCCCTCCGAATGCGTCCCGATCGTATTATCTTGGGTGAGGTGCGTGGTGCGGAGAGCTTGGACATGCTTCAAGCGATGAACACCGGGCACGATGGATCCCTCACGACGGTGCATGCGAATTCGGCCCGCGACGCGTTAACGAGGATCGAGACTCTCGTGTCCATGGCCGGGCTCAACCTCGGAACGAAGGCGATGCGGCATTACGTCTCATCCGCGCTGGATGTCATCATCCAAATCGCTCGGTTGTCCGACGGCACGAGAAAATTGATCAGTTTGCAGGAAGTTGTGGGTATGGAGGGCGACCTGATTACCCTTCAGGAGATCTTTGTCTTTCAGCAGACTGGTGTGGATGGGAATCACAAAGTAAAAGGTCGATTCAAGGCGACTGGTGTGCGCCCCA
This sequence comes from Nitrospira sp., assembly GCA_015709715.1. Classification (NCBI taxonomy): domain Bacteria; kingdom Pseudomonadati; phylum Nitrospirota; class Nitrospiria; order Nitrospirales; family Nitrospiraceae; genus Nitrospira; species Nitrospira sp. Next base: position 2,020,866 of record CP054184.1, on the reverse strand, counting down.
AGTTTGCCGAGCGGTTAGCCGCCAAAGGTGTGGCGTTGTCGCCTGACCTCTTTGACCCATCAAAGGTGTACGAATGCTGAACGCACTCATTGCCCTCGGAATTTTGGGGACGATTCTGCTGTTGATGTTCGCCTGTAACTCGGCATACCGGATCCTCATGCCTCGCGGCAGTGATCGCGCAGTCGAACGGCTTCAAGCCTGGACAGCGCCGGTTGAAATGAAACAATTCGAAATCGTTCGAAAAGAGTCTCTTAGCAATATTCCATGGTTGAACGACTTGCTTCTGAAAGCCAAGCAGTTGCAGCCGTTGCGGGTGCTTCATCGGCGGGCGGACTGTCGACTTCCGCTGGGAGTCTTTGTGCTGGCTTCTCCTCTTCTTGCCATTGGAGGGATGTTGCTGGCGCTGATCACAAACCAGACAAACATGGCGGCTGTTTTATGCGCGGTCATACTGGGTTCGAGTCCTGCGGCATATCTCTATTGGTTGAAGAATCGTAGGATGGCAGAGATCGAGCGTCAGCTTCCGGAGGCGCTCGAATTGGTTTCACGTGCCTTACGAGCAGGGCATGCGTTTTCTGTGGGATTGAAAATCGTCGGGGATGAAGCGGCCGATCCTATTGGCCGAGAGTTTCGGCATGTGTTCAGTGAAGTGTCGATGGGGGTGGCACTTCCGCAAGCCCTTTCCAATATGACCGAGCGGATTGACAGCGTCGATGTGCGGTTTTTTGTCACTTCGGTTATGGTGCAGCGGGAAACCGGTGGCAACTTGGCTGAAATTATCGACTCTCTGGCCGGGTTGATACGGAAACGGTTTGAACTTCAACTAAAGGTTCGAGCGTTGTCTGCTGAGGGGCGGTTCTCTGCCATGATTCTTCTGGGGCTTCCGATTGTGATCGGTCTGTTGTTGTACAAACTGAACCCAGACTATGTGGGGCTCTTGTTCTCAGACCCTATGGGGCAAACCCTTACGACGGCCGGCAGCATCATGATGGTACTAGGGGCGGTTGTGATGAAACGGATGGTGGTGATCAAGGTCTGAGGAGCAACCCATGGAATTGCCTGTATTCGCGGCATTGTCTACCTTCCTGGTGATTCTGTTGGCTGGTGCGGCGTTATTTCTGTATCTCAATTCGCGTGAGATGCTGCAGACCTGGCGGCGTCGAGTGGAAGGGCACACGACGGTTGAGGCAGACGGTGGGGTGTCGGGTGGATTTGCCGAGCAGGTTCACGCTCATGTGCGTGCGTTGCTGGAATGGTTCGCGAAGTTTAATCAGCCGTCCAGCGTGGATGACATGCGGGCTATGAGGCGTCGTGTGATAACCGCCGGGTATCGGGGAGCGAAAGCGCCGGTCTTCTACATGGGTACGAAGTTGCTGTTAGCTGTGCTCGCGGTGGCGATGGTTGCGATGATTCCTGCCAAGGCGCTTGGATTCCCGACGGCCACTAACTTGATTATTTTCTATCTGCTTGCTGCAACCTGTGCCTATTATGCTCCATCGATATGGCTCTCCCAGGCCATTGCTCATCGGCAGGACGCATTGCTACGGGCGATTCCTGACGCGTTAGACTTGATGGTGGTATGCGTGGAGGCGGGATTGGGGTTGGATCAAGCGATTGCCCGCGTCGGAGAAGACGTCAAGCAAACGCATCCGGTCTTGGGCGAGGAGCTGAATGTGCTGGCCTTGGAGTTGAGGACTGGTGTGCAACGACAGGAGGCACTCAGAAATCTTGCTTACCGTACCGATCTTGAAGAAGTAAAAAATCTTGTAGCGCTCCTTGTGCAGACAGACCGCTTCGGGACAAGCATCGGCCAAGCGCTTCGGGTTCACGCGGACTCCATGAGGGCGACGCGCAGGCTCAAGGCGGAGGAATTAGCGGCTAAATTGCCCGTGAAGCTTTTGTTGCCTCTGATTTTCTTCATCTTCCCGAGCATGTTTGTGGTGACCATTGGTCCTGCCGTCATCAGAATGGTCAGGGTCTTGTTCCCCGCACTTGCTGGGCATTAGCCCAGCAAGTGCTGTGGTTGGGGGTTGCGGTGAAGCGCCTACTTCGAGAGGTTCTTTCAAAACGGACTCTGTTGGATGGCGGACTGGCGGATCGGCCCAACGGAGTGTTTCGAGTTGACGCCACGGCGCTGGCGATATTGTCCCTGGCTGCCTCCGGGGAGCCCCATGAATCACTCGAGCATGGTCGTGCGCGTCTGAAACTGGAGCAGGGCGCCGACGGACGTGTCTGGGTGAGTCGGCGGCATCCGGCCTCATACTGGCCAACCCCCCTTGCTATTCTTGCCTGGCAGAATTCTCCATCAAGTGAAATCGCTCAAGGTCGCGCCGTCCAATTCCTCTTGGGCACCACTGGTAACCACTTCTCTCCGAAGCCTGATGCCCCGTGGGCGCATGATACGTCCCTGAAGGGATGGCCATGGATCGAGGAGACACATTCATGGGTTGAGCCTACTGCGATGGGCGTGATGGCACTGCGGGCGACAGGCTATGCCCAGCACGAGCGCGCAAAGGAGGCTGTTCGAATGCTGATTGACCGTCAGTTGCCTCATGGGGGATGGAACTCGGGGAATACGCTCATATTTGGCAAGGAACTCCATCCGAATGCAGAGGGTACAGGATCTGCTTTGGCCAGCTTGGCGGGCCAAGTGGAGCAGGCGGTTGTGTCACGGAGCCTCGAGTATCTTCAGGGCGAAGTGGCTCGATTGCGCACACCCATATCACTGGGATGGGCCTTGCTCGGCCTTGCAGCTTGGGCGCAGTACCCGTCGAACGGCATCGCTCTGGTTGATCTCTGCCTGGCGAGGCAGCCACGCTATGGGGAATACGAAACGTCGGCGTTGTGCCTTCTTTTCTTGGGCGCCTTAGCCGGAGAGTCAACGGTACGTCACCCCCTGTTGGCATATTCGGATTCTATACCGCCGGTCTAGACACACTGAGGGATTTCGTGTCGAAAGATGCAAAAGCGAGATCAGAGTGGGGGCTCACACGTCGTGATATCCTCATGGCGGCTGGAGTTGGCCTGGTGTTGGGAGCTGGTTCGCTCATCGTCCCCAGACGATATTTCCGCTTGCCGCAACGAGCGCACGTGTTTGTGGCCAGAGCCGCGCATTACCAGCTGGATATCGCCGAGGTCATTACGAGAGGTATTCGAGAGTTGGGTGTTACTGCGGATGAGTTGAGAGGGAAGCGCATTCTCCTGAAGCCAAACCTTGTCGAAACCGCCTCAACAGCTCCCCACATCAATACGCATCCTCTGGTGTTGCGTGGAGCTATCGAGGCTTTTCTGCGGCTGGGCGCGACCACGGTAATGGTGGCCGAAGGCCCTGGCCATCGACGCGACACGTTGGCGGTCTATGAAGAGTCCGGATTGGCAGATGTGCTCACGGAAGATCGTATTGCGTTTCACGACTTGAATTACATCACGGGCTATGAGTTGCCGAATGCCGGTCGCCAATCTTCACTGCGGGCGTTGACCTTTCCATCTCTTTTCCAAGAAGTGGATTGGATTGTCTCCGTCGCCAAGATGAAAACACACCATTGGGCTGGTGCTACGCTAGCGATGAAGAATCTCTTTGGTGTGATGCCTGGCATCTACTACGGGTGGCCCAAGAATGTGTTGCATCATGCCGGGATAGAGAACTCGATTTTGGATATCAATGCGACGTTGAAGCCGCAGTTTGCCATTGTCGATGGCATCGTGGGAATGGAAGGGGATGGGCCCATCACAGGGGATCCAAAGAAGGCTGCCGTTCTCGTGATGGGACGAAATCCTGCTGCAGTCGATGCAACGTGTTGTCGTATCATGGGCATTGATCCCTATCGAGTGTCTTACCTGGAACGAGCTGATAACTGGCTGGGGCCGATTGCTGAAAGCGCGATTGAACAACGTGGGGAGGCTATTGCCTCTGTTCGAACGAATTTCACCTTGATCGAGACGATTCCGGCTCAGCGGGGGATACGACTCATCTAACAAGGGCTCGTCATGATGATCCTGGGATTATGCATACTCTTGATGTTACCGGCTGTGGCTCACTCGACTGAGGGCGAATCGACACGTGTCGAAGTGGATGAACTAAAACTGTACGACCACTTTCGCGCCTTGAAGCGAATGCAGGAAAGTATGGCCGCCCGTTCTCTTGAAGCGCAGGCTCAGCTGCAGCCGTCAATTAAACGGGCAGAGCGGCGCGCTTGTGAACAATTCAGAAGAGAGCGCCGCGAAGGTGTGTCGAAAGAAGAGTACCGTCGCCAGGGCGGAGACGAGTTTCTGGTCTTTTCACTTCAGTTGGAGCAGTATTGCGAGACGCTCCCTTGAAACTCGAAGCGGTGCGAGGCAACTCGCTTGTGGTGTAGCGGTCTGAAAGTGAAGAGAATTTCCCGTGAGAGGAAGTATCCCTGGACCTGCCTGAGAATCTCTTTGGCTCGATCCGTAGACTGCCAAGCCCAATGTTGCCGACCAGATTGGTAGATTGGCGAAGGTGCTGCTTGTTGAGGGCTGGACGGACACAGCTTGGTTCTCAAAGCCAGGATTTGCCCCAGTGTCAAGTTTGGAGCTGGCTTTAGACCTGAGAGACGGGGGAAATGCAAGTTGGAGGTTTGGGAGAGATAGACGATCTGTTCTGTCTAGAAGGTCGACCTCTAGATCGACCTCGCGGTACGTTGCTACTCATAATGTCCTAACTCCCACGAGAGAGCGAGGATGTGCGTTCTCGCACGGACTTGTCGCTTCGACAGGCGCCGCCGAGTTCCCGGGGGCCGCGTGTTCGTCAGACCGTAGGGGGGGACCCGGCTTATCGCGAAGCGAGCTGGACCAATGCGATCAGTAGGGCTGTGTCGGTATCGGACAGAGTGACGACGATCGGTCCGCTTCCACGCAGCCTCTGCGAGCAATTACGCACGCCGCGATCCGTTCAAAACCATGCGGATCGCTCAGCGTGCGGTCGGAGGCGAGTGAGACTGCGCTTCGCAATGTGGAATTGTGCGGTCATCCGACCTTCGTTCTGGGGACGATCCATCGGATCGGTATTTGCATTCTCGGCGGGTCTCATGTTCCATGGAACGAGCCGGGACATGCAGGGAGCCATCCCTAGTTGCCGCAGGAATGCGAATGAGGCCGACATGAGCCAAGGCCAAGGGAGCAAGTTCCTAGGCGGACCAGGCGGTGCGTGGATCTCACGGATCTTGTTTGCTACCGACTTTTCGCCCTGCGCCCATCATGCAGAAAAGCCGCTGACCTTCCTCAGCAAGGTCTATGGAGCTACAATCGATGTCGTTCATGTCCTGGAACTTTATCCAGGGGTCTATGTCGCGGTTGAGGCTCATGAGGAAACGGACGAACATTTGGCCGAGGCCGTTCGACGCCTCACGTCGCCGACGGTTTCCGTGACTGCTCATCAGCGAGTCGGCATTCCGAGCATACAGATTTGTGAGGCCGCTGAGAAAAATTGCGCGGATGTAATCGTGATGGGTACTCATGGAAGGACTGGGCTTGACCACATTCTGTTGGGAAGCACCGCGGAAGGGGTCATCACCATGGCTCCCTGTCCCGTGCTGGCGATCAGGGCTCCGAACGCGCTCGAGGCGCGCCAGACGGATGCTCCGACTACATTCCGGCAGATCGTCGTTCCGATCGATTTTTCGGATTGCTCAATAGATGCGCTTGAGTGCGCAATCCAACTGGCCATGGACCTCGGCGCATCCTTGACCCTGTTGCATATCTTGGAGCCTCAGATCTTTGAAGACGATGGAACGGTGCGACCGGAAGCACGGGGACGACTCGACGGGCGCATCGACCTGCAATTTATGCCATATGTAGACGCAATCCGGTCGACCGGTGTCTCTGTTCGAACTGCGATTCGCGGTGGCATCCCGTCCGATTCTATCCTGGAGTATGCCCGCACGTTGGGAAGCGACCTCATTATTATGGGGACGCACGGGCGGCGTGGAATCTCGCATGTCATGAGGGGCAGTGTCGCGGAAGCGGTGTTGCGTCGCTCGCCATGTCCGGTGCTTGCCGTGAAGAGCCTCGCCTGGGCACCTGAGCAACGGCGGGTGGCGCGATCCGTCGTTTGACGTACGATGGTGTCGATGAATTGAGGCTGATGATCCTGCGGGCACAAGGCTTCTCCGATCCTCCGTGATTGTTCTCTCGGCAACGAAGGGGCGCGCCGGTTAGCGACGGTGGCTGTCTGAGGCTGCATGGGCGGCTGGGTGCCGCTGTGCTTGTAGAGTATGCAACAAGCGGCGGGCGGTTGAGAGGTCGTCTTGAGTCAAGGGGGCACGGCCAAACCTGGCGCGTGTGTAGATCTGCGTGAGGGCATCAGCGGAAGGCCAGGCTTCGGCCCATTGCGCTTGAATTTGACGAAGGAACTCTCCGGGGGTGGTACTGGCCTGTCTCATGATGCCGTGGTGGGCACAACAATCGACCATGTTCGTATAGAGGATGATGGCCTGGCGTTGATGGCTGGAGTGCGGATCTTGTTTCCCGATCGTTCCGGGCATTCGGTTGATCCACCACTTCAATGTGAAGGTCAAGCCCACGAGGACGATGAGAAGCGCGACGACCGTTTCCGCCACGCGGTCGCGGGCGAACGCCTTGAGTGATTCGGTGAACGCGGTGACCCCTGTCGACAGCAGGCCGGCGACGGACGTCGACAGTCGGGTCCGCATGGCCTCCCCACCGTCCCGAATGCCTTGGATCACCGCGCGCTGATCGTAGGCGCTGTAATGGACAAATAGGCGGTCCCACTTCAACCGAGCTGAATCCACCACACTGCCTGCGGTTTCCCACCAGGCTCGTTCGTCCGGTACGGGAGCAGGTGGCGTGGGGTCCATCGTGATCCAGCCTGAACGGGGGAAGTACACCTCCACCCACGCGTGCGCATCGCGCTGACGAACGGTGTAGTAGCTGCCGAAGGCATTCCATTCTGTGGCCAAAAAACCGGTCACCAGCCTCGCAGGAATTCCTGCCGAGCGCAACATAATGACCATCGCGGTTGCATAGTGCTCGCAGTAGCCCGTTTTGCGTGCGAACAGAAAATCCTCGAGCGGATGGTCGGATTGTAGAGAGGGAACGTTCAGACTGTAGCGATAGCCGGTCGTGAGATGTGTTCGGATGCGCTGAATGGATTGCGCGATGTTTGGGGACGACTGCGTAATGCGTCGGGCCAGTTCGTGAATGCTGGGACTGATGGACGGGAGCTGGAGATAATGTCGCAGCACGAATTCGGGGTACACGAAGGCGGAGGGGGATTGCTCCGCCGCCATTAGGGTGGTGGGCGCCGAATAGACCGTATAGTGGAGGCGGCTGTGCGTGGGGAACGGCAGTTGTACGGATCCCATGAGATCCGCTTGCACCGAGAGAAAGTTCCCCTTGACCGATACTATGAACGGAGCGCCGAAGAGGACTGCGGTGTCAAGCGGTTCGAGCAGGATGTCTTGTCTCAAGCGGCCCGTCGGCGCGGGCAGCTTGGTGCCGGGTAAGCGAACGCTGAATACGCCTTGCGGGATTTCGGTGAGCGGACGGAGGTGAGGGAGGGTGTTGCTCCACGATTTGCCGTTGTACTGATCGTAAGCCACTCCACGGAGGTACAGCGGCGCCTGCACCACGTCCTCGCCGGTCCGGTCCGGTAATTCCACTCGCATCACGATACTGGAATCCAGCTTGACGGGACCGATGACGCCAAGATCGACCTGATCGGAGAAACCCGTCGTGCGCAGGCTCGCCTCGTGGTCGTTCTGAAACAGGCCGACTCCGAGCCGGGGAATCGAAAAGAAAAATAATAGGGTGAGAAGAAGCGTTAGGCCGGCAACCGCGTTCGCTGTCCAAAAGAATCGGCGTGAGCAGGAAGTCGGAGGAGGCGGTAAGTGTGCGGAGTCAGTGTGCCCAGGTGGGTTACCGGTCCACTCCTCCTGTTCCTTCGTCAGGTGGTAGAGCAAAAGTGACCAGACTCCGGCCATCAGATAGGCCAGAAAGAGCGGAGCATGCCAGATCTGTGTCGTGAGGGCCGCCGATGCCAGGAGGGCGATGAGACTGATGGCATAGAGATGAAGAAAGTCCCGCCGATGGTCGAGATTGGACAATTTGTTCACGAGCAGCAACAGGAGGAAATGGATGCCGGCGGCCAACACGTCCCGTGAAATGAGGAGCAGGTCTATCCAGAATCCGGCAAAGGCCGACAACAGGAAGAAGTTCCACGTGAGTGCGGAAAACCGCAAGGCAGATAATAGCCGGGCGGAATGGGTTCTCGGATGAAGTCGGAGGAGCGCGCCGGCAAAGGCCAGACCGGCGAGGACCAGCAGCCATGGCGGGAGGGTAATCGCCAAGGCCAGGTTCGTACAGCTGGTGGCGGCCAGCAGGATTGAGCTAAGCCGGAATGCCTGATCCAGCGCCATTGAACAGATCCTCGTCGCTCTCCGGAGAAATCATGTGATCGAGATTGTAAAAGGGTGTTGCTGCCCCATCGGGATCCGTCCACGGTGTCAGCCCAATCGTCACTCCCTCCATTGAAGCGGCCAGTGCGTGGGCCATGGCCTGATAGATCACCTCGCACATGGCTGGGCGTTGCCGTTCGCAGAGGGCCAAGGCATGGAACAGAGACAGACTTTGGTCAGGACCTGCGGCGGTATGAATCGGCTGGTTACCCAACAGCAGGTGGACCTCGTATCCCTCCCTGAGGAATAAGGAGACGAGTGAGGCGGCGATGGACAGGGCGCGTTCGAACGCCGGGTCGGCATCATCGGGCGCAACGGTCGAAACGGCCACAATGACCTGACGGTGATCTTCCGATTCGGTTTCTCTGAGCATCAGCTTCGATGTTTTGGCTGTGGTCATCCAGTGAATCGCGCGCGCATCGTCACCAGGGCGGAATTCCCGCAGGTTATAGAGCGACGTGCCTTGCCCGCGCCGCGCCGCGACATGGTGGTGTCCCAAGTTGCTCAAGGCGCCCAGACGCATCGGAGGCAGAGGAAGGGGTTGTGGGCATACCAGGATGGAGGTGTCGCAAGGGTACCAGGCCTGCTTCACAAACAGGTTGAAAGGGAAGGAGGTGCTGACTTGAATCCCCCGGAGGTGATACTGGCCGCGCCGACCGATGCGCCACGGATATGAAATGGAGACGGATGCCTGAGGGGCAAGGGTGGGGATCCGCAGGCGATGATCGTACGGCTCGCGATCGCTGGCCTCCAGGAGGTGCAAGGAGAAGCTTGGGATGCGCATTTTGTGGTTCGTGACGCGTAGTGTCACAGTGCCTGGCTCGTTGGCAAAGAAATACTCCGGGGCCTGCCGCTTGAACGCCAATCGTCGCACACACAATTCGGAGATGAGGCCGGATACGACGATCAGGCTGAGCATCATGGCTAGGAGGAGATAGAAGAGGTTATTGCCTGTATTCACTGCCGCGGTGCCGACTGCCAGCGTAAAGAGCAGGAATCTGGCGCCCTCAGTGGTCAATCGAACACGTCGGTGAGTGGATGTAGGGTTCCGGTGCAACATGACAGGTGAGAGGAGCGCGCGACGAATTCAGGGTGGCGCGACGTAGCCGTGGTCAGGTCTCTATAGGGGGACAGGAACGCTATCGAGAATGTCTTGGATGATCCGCTCCGTATGCTCGAAGCCGGTCGTGCGCATGCCAGGGGATCGGTTCGGCATGACACGATGAGCCAGGACCGCCGGAGCCAATTCCTTAATGTCCTCGGGAAGGCAATAGGTCCGGTCACGAACGAGGGCAAGGGCCTTCGCGGCTTTGGACAAGGCGAGCGTACCTCTCGTGCTGACCCCGAGTGACAACAGGTTGTGTTGACGAGTGGCCAGGACGATGGCGAGCAAGTAGTCCATCAAGCTTTCTTCCATCGCAACCTTCTCGGTTTGGGCTTGTAGATCCAGGATGTGTTGGGCTGTGAGGACGGGCTCGATTTCATCGGCGGGATGCAAGGCTTGCGGACGATCCAAGACCTTCTTTTCCTCGTCGGGGGTGGGATAGCCGATGCGAAGACGCATGAGGAATCGATCGAGTTGGGATTCGGGGAGCGGATAGGTCCCGTGATACTCGGCGGGGTTCTGCGTCGCGATGACCATGAACGGTTGCCGAAGCGGATAGGTTTGGTTGTCCACCGAGATCTGGGCCTCGCTCATGGCCTCCAGGAGACTGCTCTGCGTCTTGGGTGTCGTGCGATTGATCTCATCGGCCAGGACGATGTTGGCAAACAGCGGGCCGGGGATGAATTCGAAGGCCTGCTTCTGACGGTTGAAGACCGAAATGCCGACGATATCGGAGGGCAGTAAGTCGCTGGTGAATTGAATGCGTTTGAAGGAACAGTCGAGCGAACGGGCAAGGCTATGGGCGAGGGTCGTTTTCCCCACTCCGGGGACGTCTTCGATCAAGAGATGGCCGCGCGCCAACAGGCACACGACCGCCCGTTCGATCACCTGGGCCTTGCCCTTGATGACTCGTGCAACATTGTCCTGTAGGGCTTTGATCGATTGTGTCGAATTCACGTTCGGTGACTGCAGCGCGGATCGGCATCGAACCGTGGGTGTGTCTGTCGGAAGTCTAACAAAGGGTCCGAAGACCGTCAATTTATCGGGCAGTTCGGGCGGGATCCCTGTAATGACTCGGGCTCAAATTCCTGCAGCGAGGGTTTCCGGGACAAGCGTGAGGAACCAGGGCGGCGTTTCCTCCGTCATGGATTGAAATTGTCGGGCCGTGCTGCTCGCAGGCATTCCGCTCCAGAGCGCACCTCGGCGGATCGACACCTGTCGGAATCGATACGGTCGTGCGGAGCCGGTCGCTGTCGGGAGCACGGAGGGAATCACCGGACGCAGGGGGGTGATTTCCGAGAGGTCGCAGGAGGCGCCGAGAGGAAGCGTCGACAGTCGTGTATAGGTGTCTCCGAAGATCTTGGGAAGATTGTGATCCGAGAAGACTACATCGGCGGGCCTCACACGAGGGTCGTCGATCAGCTGAGCGAGGAGTTCCCAGAAGACTTGCGAGTCGACCGACCCCAGAACGCAGAGGGCTCCGTGCATGGCCATGATCTGGAGGAGTACCAACGGTCCACGGATGTCGAACTTCCACGGAGGAAACAGAAGATTGCGGCCGGCGTGTAATACCTCAAGCGCCGACTCCTTCCCATGCCGCACCAGGCGGGCCTCGCCCTTGGTGCGCCGCAATTCTTCTGCGATCACGGCGGGAGCCAGGCGCGTGGGTTCGTAGGCGAAGGTCGGCGTCGCGGGCGCCCAACAAGATACGATGAGGTAGCGTTGCGCGAGGCGTCCATCTTCCTCCAACGCTGATAGGGCGCACATGTCCTGGTTTCCGTAAAAACGAAATTGGAGGTGCGGCGCGCTGCGGAGGCGGCTGAGCCGAAGGGGGGGAGCGTGCAGCGGGCCGCCGAGTTGCGAGGCGGGGTCCAGTCGGTCGACGCAATGCAGGATCAGCGGTCGACCCGCTGTGGAAAGTTGCGGACCGTACAGTGTGGCCAGCTCCTCGGCGAAGGAGAGATCTCCTGCTCCCAGATCCAAGACTGAGGCCGGAACCTGCTCTGTCAAAATGTCGTAGGGATTGGATTGTGTTCGTAAGAATGTTTCGACTGCAGCTGCCGTGACCAACGGAACCGGCCATTTCAGAGGCTGCTGCGATCGGAGCCCAAAGAAAAGGCACAGGGCGCGAAGGCCCTTGGTCCGAGGGAGTCCGGTCAATTCCTTGAGTGTCTCCGCTTGCCCGGACCGATGGCTCGTGAAGTCGGGCTCCGGCAGGGCCGCAAGGAGATGGTGTTTGAAGTCTGGGGAGAGGGTGGAACGCTCGATGGCTTCACAAAGGCTCTCTCGTGTCTTTGGCCACTCTTCAGGTTTGACCAAACGACTGGAGGCTTCCCAGGCATGGCTGTCGACGGCCCGGTGGGATGTGACCTCTTTTCGGAAGGCCGCGAGTCGTTCGGCGTCCAGCTGTATGGGGTCGTTGATGTTCACGAGTACCGGTATACGAGAGGGGCGTGAAGGGATTGAAATGCGAAGGAGAGTACCGGGCGGCGGGGCGTGGAGTCAATGAGGTCCGCCTTGCGACCACAGGATCCCTGTGTTAGGAATCGAAGCATAAATGCTCGGTTGATGGGGTCATTTTAACGGGAGCAGTTGCATGGCTCGAAGCTATGTCGGCCTGATCTGGTTGTGTCTCGTGATATCAGGGTGTCAGGCCACGGACCGGACGGCCGCTCTGCCTGATAAGGTGTCGGTCGGGTGGACGATAGGACAGGTACTCGATGCGAGGACGGGACAGCCGGTTTCATTGAAGAATTGGTTGGGTCGGCTCAGCACCTACGACGTGATTTATCTGGGGGAGGAACATCACAACCAGTTCCATGTCGCGGCCGCATTAATGGTGCTGCGATCGCTGGTAGACCAGGGGCGGCGACCGATCTTGGCTATGGAGATGTTTGCCTGGGATGGGCAGCCGGCCTTGGAAGAGTATCTCGCCAAGCCCTGCAGTTCCCGGTCAGAGTTCCTTGAGCGCGTCTTCTGGAAACAAAATTGGGGTGGGGCGTTTGAGGACTATGAACTGTTGGTGCAGTTTGCACGGGAGCACCGACTTTCCGTTGCCGCCATGAATCCCCCCAAAGCCTTGATTCGGCAGGTGGTGAAACAGGGGTTGCCCCAGGCCAAGCAAGGGGCGGAATGGCGTCAGTGGGGGATGGAGGGAGAGGCGATTCTCGATGACCCCAATTATCGAGCTAGAGTTCTTTCCCAAATTCAGGCCTGCCATGGCGGCGGCGCTCCCGAGGACTATCAAACCATGTACGAGGCCTCCATGGTGAGGGATGAGGGAATGGCAAAAACGGTTGCGGCGGCGCTTCTCCGTATCAGTCAGGACGGCCCCGGGGGGGAGGGGCCGGTCGTCAGTTACACGGGAGGGGGACACGTGCAGTATGGGCTTCCGGTACCCAATCGTGTGCTACGACGCCGTGGTGAGGGCTACAAGCAGGTGACGGTGTATCTGGCCACCTATGAACCTGAACGGGTGGCGGAGTTGTCGCAGATGATGGAGGAGGGCATTGCCGATTATGTCTGGCTGACCGCCCAGGGCGCTCAAGGACCTCCTCGACGATGCCGATGAACGAGTGAGAGTTCGAAATGGTGGCGGATGTCCCGCCGATGTTGATCGGGTCTTCGAATCCTATTTTTTCTATAGGTGGCACGATGAAGGGAAGAATCGCCTGCTCGGCCGATCGTCTCAGTTTGCTGGAACCATCCATGATCAACTCGGTAGTCGAACCCACGGCTTTTCAACGCGGAAAGCAGTATCACGCTGAACGGCGCGTACAGATGGTCGATGCCTCCGACACGGAATTGACCTCGGCGGTGATGGGAAACTCCGGCCTCTATGAGCAAACCATCCGGTTGCACCAGGGCCATCTGGAAGCCAAGTGTTCCTGCACCCTGTCGGAACAACCGATTTGTCGGCATGGCGTGGCGGCGTTGTTGGAATATCAACGCTGGTTCAAGGCCCAAAATGCGCCAAAGGGTCGGCCTGTACCGCCTCGGTCCGACCCGGAGCCTGCGGCAGCCGGTCATCCGGTAGTGGATGTGAAGTTGAGCGAAGTCACTCAGTTTACGGACTGGATGCAGCGAGCGGTGGAGGCTTTGGAGCATGGGCGTCCGTTGCCCACTCAGCCGGCTATGGAGTCGGGTGCGGTGTCTGCTTGGATCCAGGCGATTCGGGATTTGGACGAGCGACGAAAGCAGAGCGAGGGGGCTCGCGTGGGACTGGACGCAGAGCTTCGCAATCGCGAGACATTGGTCGGTCGTCTGACGCAGGACCTTGAGGCTTCGGTGCAAGAAGCAAAATCGTTACAGATGATCTCTCGTGACCTGCAGCGTGAGGTGGGGTTGTATCGTGCGGCGGTCGGTAAGTCGGATGAGCTTTCAAAGCGGATCGAGGCATTCGACGGGGAAGTCAAGGAAATCGCGGGGATCTTGGCGCAAAAGAGCCGACGATTGGAGGGCGTCGCCGACACCTGCCGCGATGTCGCCGCTCTGCTCAAGTCCCTCGGCAAGGCCTGAGCCGATTCATCCTCTCCGGATGCAGAAACCCCCTTGCGCCTTCCGCCGGTCCTTCAGTACAATACGGCCTCTTTTGCGATTCCTTGACTACAAGGGGGGAAATCATGAAGAAGTCGATGGCAGGGGTTCTGGGTGGGCTTGGCGCCTTTCACGCAGCCACCGCATTTGCCAACGTCGGCGAAGGACCGCCCGACTACAGCGGCATCACGGCTCTCTATTACGTCTTGATCGCTCTGATCCTGGCGTTCGGTGTCTACGACACCTTCTTCAAAAAGAGCTGATCACGGTACTCCATCAAGGATTTCTGGCGTGAGGGGTCACGGCTCACCTGTGAGTGGGAGTGGTGTCTCACGCCTTCTTATTGTGCCCCAGTGACTCTCCCTGCAAGATCTCAAGGATGGGGAGCAGGCTCTTGAGCACATTGCCGGCGATGATGCGGTAGCCCTTCCCCGTGGGGTGAATGCCATCGGCCTGATTGAGATCTTTCACCCCCCCCACACCCTCAAGAAAAAACGGAATGAACGGAATGCCATGGGCTAAGGCCAGTTCTTGGTACATCCGTTCGAAGTGCGATGTATAGTCCTCGCCGTAATTGGGGGGGAGTTTCATGCCGGCCAGCAGCACCGGGACCTTCGCGTCCTTGAATTTGCGAATGATCTCATTCAAGTGTGTGCGCGTTTCCCGGAGGCTCAAGCCACGGAGCCCATCATTCCCGCCTAGCTCCAGGATGACCAACGCCGGTTTACCTGCGAGGACCCATCCGACTCGGCGCAGGCCTCCCGCGGAAGTCTCGCCGCTGACCCCGGCGTTCAGTACCTCATAGCCGTACCCTCTCGAATCCAGCTCCCTTTGCAGCTGTGAGGGGTAGGTCTGTTCCGGAGGGACTCCCAGCCCGGCCGTCAGGCTGTCGCCGAACGCGACGATGCGCGGGCGTGGATCTGCAGAGGCGGGGTGGGCGGACGGAACCGGCTCTGAAGATGAGTGTACCGGTGCCGGCGGCGCGCCTTGATCGCACGCAGCCGTTCCGATCAGGGCCATCGCCCCAACCATGCCGAGTCCCCATTGCTTGAGCAGCCGCAGAACCACCGACGAAGTCATCGTGCGTACAGTATAATACGAAACATCGATCGAAGGGGCTCGATCCCATCCGCATCGTCATGATCACCATTCAACATCTCACCATGCAACTTAGCGCCGGCGGCCACATCGTCAGGATTTTGGATGATATTTCTTTGGCCATTCCGGCCAAACAAACGGTGGCCATCATCGGGCCGTCGGGTAGCGGAAAATCAACCCTCTTGGGGCTCATCGCAGGGCTGGATCGACCGTCCTCGGGCAGTATTTGGCTGAATGGTATCGAGGTCACCGCCCTCGGCGAGCAGGCGACGGCGCGGCTGCGCTTGGCCAATGTGGGGTACATCTTTCAGTCGTTTCATCTCATCCCGACCTTGACGGCGCTGGAAAACGTGGCTGTGCCGCTTGAATTGGCAGGGCAGCCCCATGCGCACCAACGGGCCGGAGAGTTGTTGCAAGCCGTCGGGCTAGGCCATCGTCTGTCGCATTACCCCGTCCAGCTTTCGGGGGGGGAGCAGCAGCGTGTGGCGGTGGCCCGGGCGTTCGCCTGTCGCCCGCCGATTCTCTTGGCCGATGAACCGACGGGAAATCTGGATTCCGCCACCGGACGACAGGTGCTGGATCTGATTATGGCACTCCATCGTGACGCAGGGACCACCTTGGTGCTGGTCACCCATGACCACGATGTCGCGGCATCCATGGAACGGGTCATTACGCTTCGAGACGGCCGGATCGAGTCCGACCAACTGACCGCCCACCCTCACAGGGAGTCCGAATTCGGGTCATGATGCCCTTCTGGGTCAGCATGGCTTGGCGTGAGCTCCGCTCATCCTGGCGGCACTTCCTCTATTTTCTGGCCTGCATAGCCCTGGGCGTCGGTGCGGTAGTGGGGGTGTCGCTGTTTTCGGTGAATGTCGAGCAGGCCGTTCTCAAGGAATCGCGCGGATTGCTGGGCGGGGACTTGGAAGTCCGTCTCACGAGGCCGATCGGCCCGAAGGGAATGGAGGTGCTGGAGGAACTGGCCGCCAGGGGCGTGGTGGCGACACGAGTGAGTGAAGTGGTGGCGATGGCAGCGCGGATGGAGGGCACGGGGCCCACGGAGGCGACGCAGTTGGTCGAGCTGAAAGCCATCGAATTGCGCTATCCCCTGTATGGTGCCCTACGCATCGAACCGGGGCTCCCGCTCCAGGACCTCCTCCACCCCACCGTTTCAGACTGCTGGAACCCGTGCTTGGGGGCCGTGGTGCAGGAGGCCCTGCTGATTCGTCTTGGCCTGAGGATTGGGGATAGGATCAAGATCGGCAAGGCCGCGTTTCGGATCACCGGGCTCGTGCGCACGGAACCGGATCGCATGGCCAACATGTTTAGCCTGGGGCCGCGAGTCTTGATTTCGCAAGAGGGGCTTGCAGCCGCCGACCTCGTGAAGCCGGGGAGCCGCCTGCGCGAGCGGCACCTCCTGAAGCTGCCGCCTTCCATGGCCGTGACCCCGCTGCTGCATGAGCTGCGTGGCAGACTAGCGTCTGAATCCGCCAGGGTTTCGTCCTATCGGGATGCGCAGCCGCAACTCAAACAATTTCTCGATCAACTGACGCGTTATCTGGGGCTCGTGGGCCTGACGGCGCTCTTTGTCGGAGGCATCGGTGTGGCGCTGTCCGTGCAGGCCTTCATCGCCGAAAAACTACGGTCGATTGCAATCTTAAAGACCTTGGGTGCGGAAACCCCTACCATCATGCGCGCCTATGTCGCTCAAGCCCTGGGGCTCGGAGCTGTGGGAAGCTTTTTGGGTGTCGGGGTTGGGATGGCATTGCAGCAGGTTCTGCCGCAGGCAATGGCGACGCTTCTCGCCACCGATCTGCTGCAGCAGGTGGAATTTTCTTCCGCCCTTTCTTCCGCTGCACTGGGTCCCCTTGCCAAGGGGTTGGGGCTGGGCGTGTTGACGACGCTGCTCTTCAGCCTCTGGCCGTTGCTGTCGATTCGCGAGATCAAACCCGCGGCGATCTTCAGACGCGAGGTCGAGCACGGGAGCGATCCTTCGCGCCGCAGGGATGGGCCCTGGTGGAGGCGGCTGCGCGATCGAGGTGCCATTGACCCTCTGCGAGCTGCGACAGTCGGCGGGATCGGGCTGGGGTTGGCTGTCCTGTCTGTGTGGCAGGCCGGCTCCTTGACCATCGGATCGCTTTTTCTCGGAGGCCTGGTGGTCGCGGTAACGGCGCTTGTCCTTGCCGCGAAGGGGTTGCTCCTGACCATGCGTGCCTTGCCTCGTCCGAGGCTATTGTCCGTTCGGCAGGCCTTCGGAAACATCCAGCGTCCCGGGGGCCACACCTTGGGCGTCATGGTTGCGATCGGCGTCGGGGTGATGATCATTCTGGCCATCGGCATTCTGGAGCAGGCGCTAGTGCGGCAAGTGGGTGACAACCGCCCCGATGACTCGCCGACCTTCTTTTTTATCGACATCCAACCTGATCAGGTCGCGGGGGTTGCGTCGCTCATTCACCGGCGAACGGGCGACCTGCCCCCTCAACTGACGCCGCTGGTCCGTTCTCGACTCCACGCCATCAACGGCCGGCCGGTCAAAACTGAGGAGGCGGACCAAGAGGAGCCTGCGAATCAGTCGCGCGAGGAGAAACGGAAGAACTGGTACCTGAGCCGCGAATATGTGCTGACGTTTGGAGGCGATCTTCCCAAAGGGAACACAATCACCAAAGGCGCTTGGTGGAAATCCGGGCAGCCCTTCATGCACCCGCAGGTGTCACTGGAAGAAGACGCCGCAACGAATCTGGGCATCGAGGTGGGCCAGACGGTGGAGTTGAATGTGCAGGGAACGGTGATTCGCGCCGAGGTGAGCAGCATTCGCAAGGTCGAGTGGGGCAACTTCTCCACGAATTTTTACATGATTCTTTCGCCCGGATCCTTGGACGGAGCGCCGATGACTTACGTGGCCACGGTGCGCGTTCCTCCGCAAGAGGAGGTTGCCTTGCAATCGGCGGTGGTGGCTGCCTTTCCGAATGTGACCGCCATCAACATCGGCGATGTGTTGGAGACGTTTGCGCGGGTGCTGGATCGGTTGTCCCTGGCGATCCGTGCGGTGGCATTGTTTTGCGTGTTGACCGGCGCACTGGTAATGGCGGCGGCGCTTGCCGCGACGCGGTATCGTCGCCTCTACGATGCGGTGATCTTGAAGGCGTTGGGAGCCACGCGCGCCGTGATTGCCGGATCGTTTGCGGCGGAGTACGCGTTGCTCGGGTGCGTGGCGGGCACCATCGGCGTGGTGCTGGCCAGCGCATTTTCGTGGGTCATTCTTCGGTATGTCCTCGAATTGCCGTGGACCCTGGCGCCGACCCTACTCGCGGGCGGGTTTCTGTGCACCGTCCTCCTGGCCCTCCTCGTAGGATTTCTGAGTACCTTTCGAATTCTCGGGTATCCGCCCTTGGCTGTGTTGCGTCAGGAATAAGCGCTGTCGCCGTCAGCGGACGGCTTGCGCCAGAGCTTCCCGAATGTGCCCGCGATCGCGCTCGCGGAAGGTGACCGCGATGTGCAATTGTTCCAAGTACTGCTCCAGTGTCTTCCCGCCGAGATCGATCTTCCGCTCGCGGAAAAAGGCCTTCACGTCACGCTCCAATTCTGGCGTCGAGAGGCCGACAACGCCTCCGCACATCCGCCGTAGCCCGCTTTTGGGGAAGAGCCGATCCATGCGGTCCCAATTGGCCTTGACGAATGCCCACGCCTTCTCGCGGATATAGACGTTGTGGAGCAGGGTGCTGACAAGGAAGGGGGCATCCTGTGTCCGGATCTCCTCCGTCAAGGTCTTGGCCAGGGTTCGCTCCAGCAACTCCGGCACCCGGAAGGCTGCCAGAGAAAACAGATACCGCCGCTCCTCCTGAGGGGTCGAGGCCTTGTGAAAGCGAGCGAGGAATGCGTCATAACGCACGGCGTCGCCGGTAAAGGCCAGAATAGAGACCAACGCCGGCACGATATTCGGATCGATCTGCCGGCGCTGTTCTCGCCAGGCGTCGTAGGCGGTTGCCGCTTCCGCTTGCACCACTTGGTCTCGGCCGAGGGTCCCCAGCGCACGGATGATATCGCCGCGCAGTTCCTTCACCAGGTCAGATTCGCCCGCGCGAGCCGTCCACCCTAAGGACTGGAAGGCCGGCCCGACACGGTCGCGCACCAGGGCCGCCAACAGCGGACGGTCGTCCTCGCTGAGGAGATGGTTGATCGTGGAGAAGGAGCCCAGGAGCACCGCCCATACGTGCGGGTCCTGTTCGATGCGGAAGTGTTCCGTCAGGGTGAGGTACTCGGCGGGCGGTACCATACCGGCAATGGTGGAGGCCCAGGTGTCGTTCAAGAGGTTAAAGCGTTCGACTGGGGCCAATTCCTGCAGCCCGACCTGTTGAAGTTTGGCGAGCAGTGTGGAGTCGTAACGGACACGGTAGAATCCATGTCCGTCGGCATTGGCCAGCACCGAGGTCCAGTCCGGCGGGAGGACCACCCGGTGGTCGCGGCCGCTCACCAACAGTGACCGAGTGGTGGTACCCTGGCCGGTCGTGACCCGCAGTTGCAGCGGGATCTGCCAGAGCTGCGTGGCTGGTCCGTCGGGGGTGCCGGGATCGGTCGGCGTGTAGGTAAAGCGCCGCTGGGCGATGGTCAGCGTTCCGGCGTGATCTACCGTGAGCGATAGCAACGGATGACCGGGCGAGAAGATCCATCCGTTCATCAGCGCGGGCACATCTTGGTTGGCCGCTTGTCCCAGTGCCACCCATAGGTCCGTCGTTTCGGCATTTCCATAAGCGTGGGTCTTCAGATAGCGCCTGACGCCGTCGCGGAAAACGGTCGGGCCGATGTGTTGCTCCAGCATGCGGAGAACGGAGGCGCCCTTTTCATACGTGAGGACGTCGAACATCGCTTCAGCCTCCTTCGGAGCCCGCACCGGATATTCGATCGGTCTCGTGCTCAACAGCCCATCCACCGAGAAGGCGGCGGCGCGGGAGACGCCGAAGGCCGTCCACCGCTTCCACTCCGGTTTCCAGGCATCGACCGCCAGCATTTCCATGAAAGTGGCGAAGGCTTCGTTCAGCCATAGCCCGTTCCACCAGGCCATCGTCACCAAATCGCCGAACCACATGTGGGCATTTTCGTGGGCCACCACGTCCGCTACGCGTCCTTTCTCTGCGTGGGTGGCCGTGTCCTGATCGAGAAGCAGGGCCGTTTCACGAAACGTAATCGCGCCGAGGTTTTCCATGGCTCCCGAGGCGAAGTCGGGAATTGCGATCAGATCTAGTTTGTCTCCCGGATAGGGAATCCCGTAGTAGTCGGCGAGAAAGTTCAAGGAGAATACGGCGATTTCATGGCCGAACGCAGTCAAGGGTTGTTTCCCCGGGACGGACCACAGGCGAACCGGTGTGCTGCCTGCCATGATCGGGGCAGTAGGCTCCAGGCGCCCGACGATGAAGGCCACCAAGTAGGTGGACATCTTCATGGATTCCGCGAAGCGAACGATCCGTTTCCCTCCGTCCTGTCGGTCATTCACGATCCGACAGTTCGAGATGGCCGTGAGCGTCGGATCGATGGCCAGCGTGATGGCGAACACCGCCTTGAAGTGAGGCTCATCCCAGCAGGGGAACGCCCGTCTCGCGTCGGTGGCTTCAAATTGAGTCGCAGCCACGTGCTGCGAGTTCCCCTCCGCATCCTTGTAGGTGCTGTGATAGAAGCCGCGCAGTTTATCGTTGAGCGTGCCGCGAAAGGTCAGGTGTAGCTTCCATTCGCCGGCCGGAATCGACGAGGAGAAAGTAATGCGGCAGCGCTGCAGGTCTTCCTCCAGCAGGACGGCGCCTGCACGTGGCGTCGCCCGTTCTCCGGACAACAGGGCGTCGGAGACCTCCAGGTCGACCGCATTCAGAACGATCTCCGAGGTCGGCGCGGCGATCGCCAGCGTGATCACGACATGCCCGGTGAAGGTTCTGGTGGAGAGGTCCGGCTCGAGTCGGAGATCATAGTGAGAAGGGATGACATGATCGGGTAATCGATAGGGATCGTGCGACATCACGGCGACACTCCTGCTGTGGGGTTGAACCTGCTTCTGCATATCCGGTCTGTGCGGACGACTCCAGGCTGGACCTACGAGCCCCAATGCGGCTACGCCCGAAGAGAATGTCAAACGGGCGGCGATGGCTGTGAGGGATCCTGCGGCCAGCAGCATGGTCTGTCGGCGAGTCAGCGGAGCGGCATCTCGGTCACGGCTCATGAACCGGACGCGTGCGTGACGGTGACCCCCTGGGCATCGCCGACGATGAGGATGCCGGTTTGTCCGATGAAGAGGCCCGTTTCGACGATGCCGGGAATTTGGTTGAGGTCCGTTTCGAGCGAGCGGGGATCCTCGATGGGAGGAATGTGGAGATCGAGGATCACGTGACCGGCTTCAGTCTGAAAGACTGTCCCGTTCCGTTCGCGCAGGATGGCCCGTCCGCCCGAGATGCGTTCCATATGTCGGGCGGTGCTGCCCCATCCGAAGGGGACCACTTCAATCGGAAGGGGAAAGGATCCACCCAGGGACGGCACCAACTTGGTATGATCCACCATCACGATGAACTGCGTGGCCGCAGCGGCGACGATCTTTTCTTTCAACAATGCGCCGCCTCCGCCTTTGACCAGATTCCATCGAGGATCGACTTGGTCCGCCCCGTCGATGGCGAGGTCCAGGGACCACGCATTATCCGATTCGATGAGCGGAATCCCGCATTGTTTCGCCAGCGCAGCCGTGTCGTGGGAGGTGGGGACGGCCTGAATCCTGAGCCCGGCACGGACTCGTTCCCCGAGCGCGAGAATGAGGTACCGGGCGGTCGAGCCGGTGCCCAAACCGACGACCATGCCGTCCTGCACATACTCGGCGGCCCTGAAGGCGGCCTGCCGTTTTTGGCTGTCGAGGGCCGATGTCGTCGTCATGGGGCCATGGATCCCATTAACTGGGCGGCGACGGAGGCGGCACCAAGAAGCGCCGTCTTGTCGTTCGTGACCACCTTGACTGGAATTTGGGTCATCAGACGTTTATAGCGTCCCTTATTAGTGAAGCCGCGCATGAACGACCCGTCTTGCAGCTTGGGGAGGATCTTCGGCGCAATGCCACCGGCCACAAAGACACCGTCCAATGTCAAGCCCTTGAGCGCCAAGTTTCCGGCTTCCGCCCCATAGATCGACGCGAACAGGTCCAAGGCTTGTTTGGCGATGTCGGCCTGGCCCTTGAGTCCGGCCTCGGCGATTTCAGCGGCGGGATTCCCGGCTTTGATTTTCTCGGCCAGCCACGTCGGTTCGTTCTTTTTCGTGTCGCGCAGATACTCGTAAACGGCGTGCAGGCCGGGACCGGACACGACACGTTCGTAGCTAACGTGAAGGTAGCTGCCCCGCAGATGCCGGAGTAACTCGATTTCGCTGTCACTGTTCGGGGCAAAGTCCGTATGGCCGCCCTCTGAGGGCATCGGGCGATAGCGAGTGCCGTCCCAGTAGAGAATGCTCTCTCCGAGCCCGGTTCCGGCTGCAATCAGGGCCAGGGCCTGCTTGGTTTGTGGCGGTGTGCCTGCGTTCAAGACCACGAGTTCGTCCAGGCGGAGGAAGGGCAGGCCGTAGGCGGTGGCTTCCAAGTCATTCAGGAGCCGGACATGCGGGATGTTGAAGCGCGTGGACAGGGTGCCGCCGTCGATGATCCAGGGCAGGTTGGTTGTGCGGCAACGGTTGTCGATGACCGGCCCGGCCACGCCGAAGCAGGCTGCGGTCGGTTGGATGGGCTGGGGAACCAGAGCCGGTGCCGCCGGGGTCTCGGCCTCAGGCCGGTCGGTTGCCTCGCCCGGATCTTCGGCTGACACCGTCGGCAGCGGGCTGTTGAGGAACTCCTCGACGATGTCTTCCAACGACTTGTAGTCGCGACTGTGAAAACTGTCTTCCAGGATCGGTTCCGCGCGCTCCGTGGTCCAGTCGTACAGCGCCAGGTTAGTTTTGGTGCCTCCGATATCGCCTGCCAGAATCATTTAGTCCTCTCGGGATGACAAGTCTGCTGAGACCGCGTCAACTTCGCCGCTGCCGCCTGGTCCAGGTACCAGACCAGCTGCCCCGCGACCGGCTGAACCAGCGCGGCAGGGTAGCGGACGGCATCATCGGTCTGCGGCTCGAGCAGGTGACGCACGACCGTCGCCTTGTTTGCTCCGGCGACCAGGAACAGTACCACACTCGCCCGATTGATCACACCTAGCGTCAGAGTGAGTCGTGTTCGCGTGCCCTGGGGCGAGTAACTCGGCGTCACCCATCGCGTTCGCTCGTGTAACTCAGGGCCATTCGGGAAGAGCGAGGCCGTGTGGCCATCTTCACCCATGCCCAGGAGAACCAGATCGAGGATCGGCCAGGCTCCACCACCCCCAGCCGTGAATCGGCGTAAGGTGTTTTCGTACTGGGCAGCGGCGGCTTCGGGCTCATCTTCCCCGCGCATTCGATGGATCTGTGCCGGAGCGAGTCGGAGCGGGGTGAAGAGTGTCTGGTCGGCCATGGCGAAGTTGCTGTCGGCATGGGTGGGTGGGACGGCCCGTTCATCGCCGAATAGCACCTGCACGCGACTCCAATCCAAGCGGTCGGCGCAGTCCGGACTGGCAAGCCTCGTATAGAGGCTGCGCGGCGTGGAGCCTCCGGACAACGCGATGAGAAATCGGCCTCGGGCGGCGATGGCGGCTGTTCCTACCGCAATCACTCGCTCGGCGGCCTGTTGCGCCAGTTCCTGGGGTCCGGCGACGATGTGAATTTCAGCGGACCTTGGCATGTCAATGACGACGCCGTGATCGAGAGGCGGTCCGTTTCTTCGCAGGCCTGGAGGTTCCCCGCTGCAGCGTGAGTGAGGCGCTCAGTGCGCGAATAGTATCGGCCGGCTTGGGCCCGAGCGCGACGCGGAGGGCGGATCGCTGATGGGCGTGGAGCGATTGGAGGTCTCCGATCGCTTGGGCTTGTGCCAGCGTGCCGAAGGTAAAGGGCTGGCCTGGCACCGGCAGGTCAGGTTTCATCCTGTCGACCAACTCCAGAAACAGGCCGCTGTTGGGGCCACCCTTGTGGAGTTGTCCCGTCGAATGGAGGTAGCGAGGCCCATAACCCGCTGTGGTCGCGATCCGATAGCGGGTGACCAGGACCTTGCGCAGGGCTCGCAAGGCGGCCTCCACCTGCGCAGAGGGTGTCGTGTAGGCCAACAGGGCCAGGTATCGATTCCCGCCCGCCTGCTGAAGCAGTTGTGCGAGGGCGGCCTTGGGGGGTGAAGCCGGGATCGAGGGAAGGGCGCCGTTGTTCTCTGCCTGCTGAAGAACTTGGGCCGTGTTGTTCTTGCTCTCCTGCACGTTGGGTTGATCGAACGGTTGAATGCCGAGAATGTGGCCGGCGACGGCGGTGGCGAACTCCCAGCGAAAAAACTCCCCGCCCAGATCGTAGCGGTCGCTCATGTCGAGGCGCAGGACCGGGTGGCCTGCGGCCTGAAGCCGGGCCGTGGCCTGATCCAACGAGCCGTTACGGTCACCCTTGAGCCGCACATACAGGAAGAGGCGGTCATGGCCGTATGCTCCGTGAGGGGCGATCGGCTCTCCCGCAACGGGAATCAATCCTGTGCCCTGCTTGCCGGTGCTTTCTGCGAGTAATTGCTCGACCCACAGGCCGAATGAGGTGAGTGCGGGGGAGGTGAGAAGCGTGACCTTATCGCGCCCGGCTTTCGCCATGGCCCCCATCACGGCGCCAAGTGCGGCACCGGGGTTGTCCTGGGCTGGGGCTGTTCGGCGGCGGCAAGCCTCGCGCATGGCGTCGGCGCGTGCAAGGAGTTTTCCCACGTCCATCCCCAACAGAGCGGCCGGTACCAGGCCGAAATAGGACAGGACCGAATAGCGTCCCCCGATGTCAGGCGGATTGGTGAAGGTGCGCCAAAATCCCTTGTGCTGTGCCAGCGCTTCCAAGCCCGTACCAGGGTCGGTGATGGCGACGAACTGCGCGCCGCCGCGATTGCCTTTGGTCCGTTGGACAAGTTCCCAAAAATGCGCAAAGAGCGACATCACTTCGACGGTCCCGCCCGATTTGCTGGCCACCAGAAACAACGTTCGGGCTGGCTGAATCGTGCTCGTTACCGCTCGCACCCATCCGGGTACGGTGGAATCCAGGACCCACAGCCTGGGATATCCTCGGGCCGAGCCGAAGGTGCAGCGCAGCACTTCCGGACCGAGACTGCTGCCTCCCATGCCCAGCAGGACAACGTCGCTCGTATGGGCTTCGCGGGCGGCTTGGGCGAATGCCCGTAACTCGGTCAGCCCATCCCGCATTTGATCCAGTACCGTAAGCCAACCCAGCCGATTGTCGATTTCCGTCGGATCGGGGTGCCAGAGCGTGTGGTCTCTCGTCCAAATCCGTTCGATGGTGTGGGCCGTAGCCAATTCGTTCAGGGTGCGAGAGACGTTTTCGTGGGTCAGGATGGAAGCGGGCGAGCGACGAATGGGCATAAGACGCTGTCCTCCGTGGGTGGACGAGTGAAGCGACGCGTTCCGTCTGTGCGGTATCTTAGGTTCGGGCAGATAAAAAGGCAAACGTGCCAGGGGGCGAGGAGCGGTGCAGGGGGTCAGGTCTCTTCTTCCTGGTCTCCCAGGTCGGCCAAGACGAGCGAGACAGAGTTGTGAGATTCCAGTGCTCCGACGATGGTTACCGGAGTGCCGACCGACACCTGATCGAACAGGACGGCAATCTGGGGATTGTCGAGAAGGATGCTGCCGAACGGCTGATCCGTGATGCCTTGCGCCATGCCGTGGATTTGAATCAATCCGGGCAGGTGCTGGCTTCTCGGCAGGAGACCGGCCTTTTGAGCCTCCTCGAAACGGCGGCGGTCCTCGGCATTGGGATAGTCCAGGATCAGCGCCCGGAAATAGGGCGTTTGGCCTGAGCCGCGTTTGCGGTGGATGCGGTACTCGCCTTCAGGTGTCGCTCCATCACCATAATGTTGTTTGGCGCGAATGCCTCTGGAGCCGAGGCGGATCGGATAGGTCCGAACCTTTTTCCCGTTCTTGTAGAGGGTCAGGATTCGGTCGGCCTTGCTGATGATGATGGCCTGGGCACGATGAGTACGCGACCACTCGATGGTTCGTTGAGCGGATTCCCGCCAGGCGGCGATGAGATCATCGTCGGCATAACGGCCGAGTTCGTTCGTTAGAAGGGCTGTCTGGGTGAGCAGAATTTTCCCTGCCCGCTCGGAAGTCTGAATCGCCTGGTCAAATTGCCCTTGTTCGAGAAGCAGTCGCGCTTGCTTCAAGAGCAATTCCGTTTCGACCGGATGCTCCCCCAACACCATACGGCTGTCGATATCGCCGACCCGCGTATTGAGGAGACGCAAGCGTTGCTCAATGCGTGTCAGTTTGGATTCGGCGAGGGTGCGTTGGGCCTGCAGACGGGCGTTGACGGTCGCCACGAGTTTCGTGCCTTCGGCATGAAGAGCCTCTAGATCCGCCTCCAGGGTATTTTCTTCCCAGGGCCAGCGAACAATGTTCTCCTCAGACTGCACCCTGGCTTTCAGCGCAATCCATTGGCGCACGAAGCCGGAATAGGCTTCCGGAGTGACGTCCGACGCGCGGAGCCCGACCAGATCTCGATCGATGCTTTCGATGGCTTCCACCAGTTCATCCGGAACCGTTTCGATACACCCGCTCAGCCCAATGGCCATGGCGAGGGCAAGTGTAATCCCGGCGAGGTGTCGGCTGAGTTGAAACCAAGTGTGTGTCATCGTCGCCATTCTATCGCACGGACTTCGACCCAGCGAGTTCTTCGCGCTTTCAGCGCGGTGGGAGCCATTGCGGCCTGCCCTGCTCGTTCTGGTCGATCACGGGCTCCGAAGGTTCCTACGCGGAAGCCCTCGCCATAAGGAAGGCAATGTAGATGCCAGTATCGTCCTCGGTGGGGTTTAGAGTCGGAATTCCTATCCGCAACAAGAAGTTAGTGCCCTTGCCCCAGAAGGGAGTCGCCGCGAGTCTGTGGCATGTTTGCCGGGGGAGGACAAGAGCGCCTCAGGATCGGTCGTGGGCTGCTTGATTGACACCCTTCGGCCCCGCCCCTATAATGCGACCTCTTCATCGAAGACAGATTCCTGGGGGAGGGAGTGCCATGTCCTTTACGTTCAAGCAACCGTCAAACCTGAAGCGCAAGCGCGAGCATGGGTTCCGCAAACGCATGAGCACCAAGAATGGCCGGAAAGTGCTCGCTCGTCGCCGGGCCAAAGGTCGTGCCCGTCTCACCGTCTGACTTTCTCCTGCCGCTCGCTAATCCGCATGTAGGTCGGCATTCTAGGCCGTAGTGGGCTTGGAGCGGCTTGATTCTCCGTGCCCGATCTAGTCGCAGCTAGAGAGCGGGCGGCGACGGTCAAGCCGGTAGGTGGGGTGTTGGGCAGAGGCTCAAATCCTTGCTCCGGTTTGCTTGGAGCCAAGCGGGTGATACATGGCAGTCGAGCAAGGACAGGCGCCGTTTTTTCTGAAGCGTGGCCGAGATATCCAATATATCAAGCAACATGGACGGCGCGTGTCGACCGGTGCCTTCAACCTGCAGTTTTGTCCGATGGCCTGGGAAGGGGCCATGCTCGGGATCGTGGTGGGGCGCCGATTCGGGACTGCAGTGAGTCGAAACCGAGCCAAACGCCTGTTCCGAGAGTTGGGGCGGTCGGTTCGTGAGGCGTTGGTTCCGGGGTATGGGTTGCTCGTGTTTCCGAAACGGGAATGCCTGAACAAGTCTTTTGTAGAGCTGCGGAGCACATGGCAGAGCACGTTGCAAAAACAGCAGCTGGTCCATCGTGGGCAGCCCTCATCCTAAGGAGGCTCTGTCTGCTGCTGCTGTCCGCCTATCGTCTGGTTTTGTCGCCGCTGTTAGCGCCTGCATGCCGGTTTCATCCGACCTGCTCGGTCTATGCACAGGATGCAATTGGGCGCTATGGGGTGCTGAAGGGCATTGCGATGGCAGGGCGCCGGCTCTTGAAATGCCACCCGTTTCATCCCGGCGGAATTGATCCGGTACGGTAAGCTGTGGCTCGAACTCCTCGCTCAAGGCTTCAAGCATAAGTTCATGGAAAAACGCGTCGTTGTATTTCTCGTCATCTCGTTGATCGTCATCATCGGGTATGACTTTCTGCTCAAGGGCATGGGGTTGTTGCCCCCGTCGGAGCCGGTGCAGGTGGCGACGGCGCCCAGTGGTGACGCTCCTGCAGAGCAGGCGTCCACGGCTGATCCTTCCGAAATGCGCCCCCCTCCTCAGGAGAGCCGCGTTGAGGCTCGTCGATCCAGCTCCACCGAGAGGGCTTTCATCGGCGCGACCGACGAACAGACGATCGTGGTCGAGACCGCGTTATACCGCGCCCAATTCAGCAATCGCGGGGCTGTCCTAAAGTCATGGGAGTTGAAACACTATACGACTACCCCGGAAAATGGCCGGCAGCCGGTCCAGCTGGTTTATAGCGGCGGGAAGTTTAAAGGCCCCCTCAGCCTGGTGACGGGGGATCAGGCCTTGACCGCCGAGTTGGGCAATGCGCTGTATCAGGTGACGCAAGACATCGCGCAGCTCGACAGTGCCCATCCGGTCGGGCATGTGACCTTCCGCTACCACGACGCGCGAACACATGTCGATGTCGTCAAAGAGTTCACTTTTCATTACGATCGATACCTCGTGGACGTAGCGGTTAGGACTGCAGGGATTCATACGCCTGTCGATGTCACCCTTGGCACGAATTTCGGGATCGTCGAGTGGGGGGAGGGATTTATCGGGCTCCTTGGCTCCGCGTCGATGGTCGATGACAAGGTCTTGAAAGAAACTCCCGAGGGAGAGGCTGAACGCAAGGGTGATGTGAAGTGGTCCGCCATTCAGGACAAGTACTTCTTGAGCGTGTTGATGCCTCAGAAGGCGTCGTCCGCCCTGGCCAAAAAGGAGGGCGACAAGTTGGTGTCAGCCGGTGTTCGGTTTCCCGCTCCCGCCGAGGGAAGTGTGCTGGCCATGCAACTGTATGCGGGCCCCAAGGAGTACGACACCCTCAAGCGTCTGAACGTCGGGCTCGAGGATACGATCGATTTCGGCTGGTTCGTATTTGGTAGTTGGGGGCTGGTGAAGGCCGTCGCCAAGCCCATTTTTTATGTGCTTCGTTTTCTCCATGAGTTCACGCACAACTATGGCGTGACGATCATCCTCCTCACGATGATGATCAAGTTGATGTTCGTTCCGTTGCAGTACAAAAGTTATAAGTCCATGAAACAGATGCAGGTGATTCAGCCCAAAGTGCTGGCCCTGCAGAACAAGTTCAAAGACGATCGTGACCGGCTGAATAAGGAGTTGATCAAGCTCTACAAGGACCACAAGGTGAACCCGGTCGGCGGCTGTCTGCCGATGGTGCTTCAGATGCCGGTCTTCGTGGCACTGTTCAATATCCTCTATATGACCATTGATCTCCGGCAGGCCCCCTTTCTGCTCTGGATCAAGGACCTCTCGGTGCAAGACCCCTACTATGTGCTGCCCATCATCATGGGGGCGACGATGGTGATCCAGCAGAAGATCACCCCGACGACCATGGATCCCGCGCAAGCGAAGATCATGCTGTTCTTGCCGGTGTTCATGACCTTTCTGTTCGTCAATTTCCCTGCCGGCCTCGTGCTGTATTGGTTGACCAACAACGTCCTCACGATCACCCAACAAGTGGTCACGGAACGGCTGTTCTCCAACAAATGGCAAGCCGCCGCCCCCGAGGGGGATGGTGCCGCATCCGACGATTCAAAAGAACAGAAAGCCGGCAAGCGGCGCGTTCCCGCCGAATAATTTATCGACAGGCTCCCCATGCCTGCTGTCCTGGACGATACGATCTGTGCGATTGCCACTCCTCCCGGTGAGGGCGGTATCGGCGTGGTTCGTGTCAGCGGGCCAGGTGCGTTGGACCTTGCCGCCCGCGTGGTCAGCCTCCGTTCAAGACAATCCCTTCATGCCCTTCCGGTGCGCCGGTTGGTCTCGGCCGATGTGGTGGTACCATCGGGCGAGTCTTCACCGACTGATCGGGGCGGAGCCACCGGAGTTTCCCAGGTGATCGATGAGGCTTTAGTGGTGGTGATGCGCGGTCCCCATTCCTTTACCGGGGAAGATGTCGTCGAAGTGCAATGTCACGGAGGCATGGTCGTGTTGGACCACATCTGTAGAGCCCTGCTGGCCGCGGGTTGCCGCTTGGCGCGACCGGGGGAGTTCACGCAACGGGCCTTTCTAAACGGTCGGCTCGACCTGGCTCAGGCGGAGGCTGTCTTGGACACCATCCGTGCCAAAACGGCTCGGAGCCTGGCCGTCGCTCAGGCTCAGCGCCGGGGAGTTCTGTCGCGCGAAATCGAGGAGCTGAGATCAGCTCTGGTCGTTGCCCTGTCTCATGTCGAGGCCGCCCTCGATTTTTCCGACGAAGACATCGCCTTTGTGCTGCCTGCGGACCTCACCAAACTGCTGACAGACCTTTCGAGTCAGCTCGGGCGATTGCTGCGCTCGAGCGAAGAAGGGCGCATCTGCCGTGAGGGGGCCCTGGTTGCGATCGTCGGTCGCCCGAATGTGGGGAAATCGAGTCTGATGAACGCCTTACTCCGGCAGGAGCGCGCGATTGTCACTCCGGTTCCCGGCACCACTCGGGACTTGCTGGAAGAGGTCGTGCAGATCGGCGGCATCCCAGTTCGTCTGGTTGATACCGCCGGTATTCGCGCAACGCAGGACCCGGTGGAAACGGAAGGAATCAAGCGCAGCCGGCTGGCGTGGGGGGATGCGGATCTCGCGCTCATTCTCCTTGACGGCTCCGAGCTGCTGACCGACGACGATCGCGCTGTGCTGGCGAGTCCTGAAGCCTTCGGTGCGTTGCTTGTGGTCAACAAACGTGATTTGCCGCAACGGCTTACGCTGGAAGAGGTCCGGTTCGCCTGTCCTGCTTGCGCCGGAATAGTGGAGATTTCTGCGAAAGAGCTGGCAGGGCTCGATCACCTGCGTGAGCGGGTCCGCGACATCCTGACTCCGCATCGATTGGAATCCGCGGAGGGCGCCATGGTCACTAATTTGCGGCATGCCGATGCGCTGAAACGGGCATTGGAGGGAATTGAGCAAGCGACGCAATCGGTGAAACAGGGACGAGCCGGCGAATTAGTCGCGATGGATCTCCGCATCGCCGCCGATGCGCTGGGTGAGATCACCGGTGTCATCACGACGGATGAGATTCTTCAGCGCATCTTTGCGGAATTTTGCATCGGAAAGTAAGGCTCCATGGTGGTGCGATGAGCGAACGGTTCGATGTGGTCGTTGTGGGCGGTGGGCATGCCGGCTGTGAAGCCGCTCTGGCTGCAGCCCGCCTGGGTTCGCGTACGCTCTTGCTCACCATGGACCCGGACCGCATCGCGCAGATGTCCTGCAATCCGGCGATCGGCGGCATTGCCAAGGGGCATCTGGTGAAGGAGATCGATGCGCTGGGCGGTGAAATGGGCCGCAATACGGATCAGGCCGGCATTCAGTTCCGCATGATCAACACCAGCAAGGGGCCTGCAGTTCGCGCCTTGAGGGCCCAGTGCGATAAGAAGATCTATCGTGAGGTCATGCAGCGGACCCTTCGGGCGGAGCCGTTGCTGCACGTTCGGGCTGGGACGGTGGATCGGATTCTCACTCGTGCCGGCGCGGTGACAGGCGTCGTTACCGACGGCGGCCAACCGATTGAGGCGCGGGCCGTGATTCTCACCTCGGGCACCTTTCTCAAGGGACTGATCCATATCGGTCTCAGCCATTTTCCCGCCGGGCGTGCCGGAGAGGCCTCGGCGGAACACCTGTCCGACTGCATGCGCGATTTTGGGTTTGAGATAGGACGACTGAAGACAGGGACGCCTCCACGCCTCGATCGCGATACCATCGATTTCTCCATGATGGTGCTCCAGCCAGGGGATGATCCGCCTAGGCCCTTTTCCTATCGCACCTCCCGGATTCCCCTTCCACAAGTTCCTTGTCATTTGACCCATACGAATTCGCAAACAAATGAAATTATTGCTAAAAATATAGATAGATCGCCGCTCTATAGTGGCGTGATCGATTCCGTGGGGCCGCGCTATTGCCCGTCGATCGAGGATAAGGTCGTGCGGTTCGCGGACAAGGAGCGGCACCAGATTTTTGTCGAGCCTGAAGGGCTTGAGACGAACGAGTATTACCCGAACGGCATCTCTACCAGTCTACCCGTTGACGTGCAAATGGACATCCTCAAGACTATTCCTGGACTGAAGCGGGCGCGGATGATTAAGCCTGGTTATGCGGTGGAATATGACTTTTTCCCTCCCTGCCAACTCCGGAACACCTTGGAGACGAAACTGGTTGAGGGTCTCTACCATGCTGGGCAAATCAATGGCACATCCGGGTATGAGGAGGCTGGGGCGCAAGGGATCGTGGCTGGAATCAATGCTGCCCTGAAATGTCGCGGGGAGGAGCCTTTGGTGCTGGACCGTTCCCAAGCCTACATTGGAGTCTTGATCGACGACCTGATCACAAAGGACACGAGAGAGCCGTATCGGATGTTTACGTCGCGAGCGGAATATCGCCTATTACTCCGGCATGACAATGCCGACTTACGCCTCACGGCTATTGGGCATCGAATCGGGCTGGTGTCAGACCGGCTGTACCATAACTTCGAGCAGAAACGTGCCACTATCGAAAAAGAAGTGCAACGACTGCGAGAAACGAAGCCGAGGCTGACGCCGGAGGTGAAGCGGCTCATGGAGCAGGGAGGAATTGGAGCGATAGGTCCAAACCAGCCGTTGGCCGAGATTCTCCGCCGTCAGGACCTGACCTATGAAAAGATGCGTGCAATTTTCAGTGAGTTGGAAGTCGATGACCAAGAAATAGTTGACGCTATTCAGCTTGAGATCAAGTACGAAGGGTATATCAAGCGGCAGTTGCTACAGATTCAGCGCTCTGAGAAGTTTGAGCACCGTGCGATTCCGGTTGGGTTCGATTACGATGGTGTAGCCGGGTTTTCTAGTGAAGTGCGGGAGAAGCTCAAGCGGGTTCGTCCTGGGTCGGTAGGGCAAGCTTCACGTATTTCAGGAGTCACGCCGGCCGCGATTTCCATCCTCCTGGTAGCTATTGAAAAGTCTCGCCGCCGACCTTCCGCTTGACCCATTCATCCCATTTCGCGTAAGTGTTCCACGTGGAACATCGATCAAGCCGACTGCGGCAGCACCTCAAACGATTCTCTGACGAGCTGTTTCTTCCCATTCCTGAATCCTCTTTCGACCTCTTCGAGCGGTACTATCATGCGCTCAGAGAGTGGAATCGGGCCATCAATCTCACAGCCATCGAGAGCGAGGAGGAAGTCGCGGCCAAGCACTTCGTTGATTCTGTCGCCGGCATGAAAGTTATTGAAAATGCTGGATTGAAATGTGTGTTGGATGTCGGGTCTGGGGCAGGATTTCCGGCTTTGCCACTCAAATTCGCCCTGCCTCAGCTGGTAGTCGAATTGCTTGAGCCAAGCGAAAAGCGGAGCGCATTTTTGCGTTATGTGATCGGCCTGCTCGGACTTTCGTCGGTCAGGGTCTGCTCATTCAAGTTGGATGAGTATGCGAACAGGCAGCCGCAGAGGAAGTTTGACTATATCGTCGTGAGGGCGTTGAGGGTAGATGATGCAGGAAATGCCTTATCCTCATTGTTGAGAGATGGGGGAAAGGTGATTTTGTATCGATCCTCCAAGGTTGAGGCCGATTTCAGGCTCAATGACCTTGCTTTGGATTCAGAAGTCGAGTATGAGCTTCCTGCTGGCTATGGTCATAGAGTGTTGTCGATATTTGCAAGGCCAGGCCTTCGTCGCTGACCGGATGTTCCACGTGGAACAATGAACTAAACGTACTCTTTATGAGGAGCTAGGAAGGGCATGGCGCGTATTATCGCAGTGGCGAACCAAAAGGGCGGAGTCGGCAAAACAACGACTTCCGTAAACCTTGCCGCAGCATTGGCGATCGAAGGATCATCGGTTTTATTGGTGGACATCGATCCTCAAGGAAACGCCACCAGCGGGTTGGGAATCGTTCCCATGTCCCTGGAAAGAACGGTCTATAACGCGTTGATCCACAAGGAGAGCCTTGAATCGATCGTGATGGCGACGGGTGTAAACGGACTTGCCCTGGCGCCGGCGAACTCGCATCTGGCAGGTGCCGAGGTAGAGCTCGTCAGTGTGGAGGACCGGGAACAGCGGTTGAAAAGCGCCTTGCGAGAAGTGGAGGACCGATATGACACGATTCTCTTGGATTGTCCCCCGGCGCTCGGCCTGCTGACGATTAACGCAATGGTGGCAGCGCATTCGGTCTTGATTCCCGTTCAATGTGAGTATTACGCGATGGAGGGTCTAGGTCGCCTGATGGAGAGTATTCAGCGTCTGCGGCAGTCGTTGAATCCAGACCTAGAGATCGAAGGAATCGTGCTCACGATGTACGACGCACGTAATTCGCTGGCTCGTCAGGTGGTGGAGCAGGTGCGTGGGCACTTCGGTGACACCGTCTATCAGACGATGATTCCTCGCAACGTGACACTCGCCGAAGCGCCTAGTTACGGCCGGCCGGTGTTGCTGTACAACGTGGCTTCGGCGGGCGCGCAGGCCTATCGTTTATTAGCCAAGGAGTTTGTGGTCCATGGAGAAAAAAGCCCTCGGTAGAGGACTGGATGCCCTATTGCCCACAGGGAGACCTGTGGCGGATCCAGAACGTGGCGATGTGCAGGAGCTGCGGTTGGATTCGATCGTGCCGAACCGCTTTCAGCCAAGGCAGCAATTTTCTGAGGTGGAATTGGCCGAACTGACGGCTTCGTTGAAGCAGAACGGGATCCTGCAGCCCATCTTGGTGCGGCGCAAGGGGGACGGCATCTATGAGCTGATTGCGGGAGAACGCCGTTTGAGAGCTGCTAAGATGGCGGGAATGCTGAAGATTCCTGCATTTGTGCGCAACGTATCCGATCAAGAATCCATGGTCTTGGCCCTGGTGGAGAATCTCCAACGGGATAACCTCAACCCGATGGAAACGGCAAGGGCTTACCAGCGGATGCTGAATGAATTCGGCCTCACGCAAGACGCCATCGCTCAAAAGGTGGCCAGGGAACGGTCTTCCGTAGCCAATATGTTACGGCTGGTGACCTTGCCCGTGGAGGTGCAGCAGCTGGTCGAGTCTGATCAGCTTTCGACCGGGCATGCGAAGGTCGTTCTCGGCTTGGCCACGCCCGCAGCTCAAATTAGTTTGGCGCAGCGGATCGTCGTGGAGCAATTGTCCGTTCGTGAGGCTGAACGGCTGGTGCAGGAGCATGCCGAGGCGAAGAAGGCCGGCAAGCGCCCGATCCGTGCCCCGCTTCGGAGCGATCTCGAGGAGCGGCTGCAGAAGCGCCTGGGCACGCGAGTAGATGTCGTGAGGGGGCGGCGGAGCGGCAAAATCGTCATCCATTACTTCTCGCCCGAGGAGCTGGACGGCATCGTGGAGCGATTACTGAACTGATCCTGTTTTCTGGGGAGATTTTCCCCTTGTGGCAGGAGTAGAATAGGCGCGTTTTACTGGCTGAAACGGCTTGTGTCATGGTTGAGTGGGAAGGCTGCTCGGTCTGAACCAGACGATGCTGTAACGCGTGGGAGGGATGTGGAATGTGGATCAAGGACAAGCAGGATGGAAAGCGTCAGGCCGTACAAAGTGAGGGAACTGAAGTGGAAAATCTCGAAGCTACGGTCCCGCGTGAGGGGAATGAAGAAATCAATGCCTTTGTCGGCAAGGGTGTCAGTTTCAAGGGCGTAATTTCGTATAACGGCACGGTGCGTATCGACGGGACGCTGGACGGAGAGATCCACACGGAGGGGGTGTTGTTGGTGGGCGAGGATGCCGTGCTGACGGCCAAGATCACGGCGGGTACCGTCGTCTGTAAGGGGAAGATAACCGGTGACATCAGTGCGCGGGAAAAGGTCAAGTTGCGATCACCGGCGGTCGTGAATGCCGGAGTCAAGGCGCCCCTCATATCGATGGAGGAGGGCGTAGTATTCAATGGGTCCCTGGAGATGAGCCAGCCGGCGACCCGCGAGCCACAGGGCAGCACCCGTGGGCAGGGCGTCAAATTGGTCAGTAGTTAGCCCTCCCTTTCCAGGATGAGTGAGCAGGCCGATGCCTGGAGCCTTGAGGGGCGTCGGAGCACCGGGAGTTTCCATTCAGCCCGCGCCCCGGCCAATCCGTATTGTTGGGTGTGCGAAGGAGGACACCGATGTGGGGTGAAACGAAAAAGCAGGCCGTCGCGGAAGATGACAAGTTTACCTTTCTCGGCAAGGGCACCAGTTTCAAGGGTATCGTCACATTCGATGGGACGGTGCGTATCGATGGACGGGTGGAAGGTGAGGTTCACACCGGTGGGGCGGTCATCGTCGGGGAGAGCGCCATCATCAAGGGGGTGATCGCAGCCGGTTCAGTCTCCATCAGCGGTCGAGTGAAAGGAACTGTGACCGCGCAACAAAAGGTGGAGATCCAGAAGCCGGGCATCCTGATCGGCGATATTCACAGTCCCGCCATTTCAATCGAGGAAGGGGCGCATTTCCACGGCATGAGCAGCATGGGTGCCGAGAAGTGGGTCGAGGATGAGGGGGCGGACCTTGTGTCGCCGCAGGACCCTGGGGTACATGACCTCGTCGCCCATCGCGGAAAGGTCAAGACGCAGGAACCGTGACCGGCCGCCCTCACGCCCGTGGTGTCTCCAAATGAATAGGCAAAGTGTGCTGCTAGGGATGAGCGGCGGAGTCGATAGCTCCGTCGCCGCCTCTTTGCTCGTACGCCAAGGTTTCGCCGTCCAGGGCGTGACGCTCCAGGTGTGGGAGCATGAGGATGAGGAGGTGGCGGCATCCAAGCGCTGGGAGGAACGCGGCTGCTGCAAGATCGGCATTGCCCGCTTCGTGGCCCAGCGACTGAACATTCCGTACGACGTAGTCGATCAGCGAGAGGCCTTCCGGCAAGGGGTGATCGACGATTTCGTCAACGGGTATGCCGCCGGCACGACCCCGAACCCCTGCGTGCGCTGCAATGAGCGGGTGAAGCTACGTGCGCTCTACGTATTGGCGTGCGAGTGGGGCATCGACTTCGTGGCGACCGGGCACTACGCTCGCCTCACCCGGTCGGACGGGCAGTGGTCCCTTCGCCGGGCGCTCGATCCGCGCAAAGATCAGAGCTACTTTCTCTATCGAGTCAATCCAGCCTGGCTGCCTCGTCTGCTCTTTCCGGTCGGGCATTTGCAAAAGACGGAGGTCTGGCAAGAGGCGGAATCGCTGGGACTGCCCGTGGATGAGCTGAAGGAAAGCCAAGAGATTTGTTTCGTGAGCCATGGAGATTACCGCACCTTTCTCGAGAAGGAGCGGCCCGAGACCAGGCAGCCTGGAGCGTTCGTGACCCCGGCCGGGCAAACTCTCGGGCAACATGAGGGGGTCGCGTTTTACACGCCAGGTCAGCGCCGCGGGCTTGGTGTGGCGACCGGACAGCGACTCTATGTGCAAAAGGTGCTTCCTGAGTCCAGGCAGGTGGTGCTCTGCACCGAAGAGCAGCTGGTGCAAACGGAATGTCTGGTCGGCGATCTCAGCCTGTTGGATGAGCGTGTGCGTCACGAGCGCTTCGACGCGGACGTGAAAATTCGTTATGCGAGCGCGCCTTCGGCAGCGACACTCCTACCGGAACCCGGAGTCGGCGTACGGATTCGGTTCCATCAGCCGCAACGCGCCTTGAGTCCCGGTCAGTCTGCCGTATTTTATGACGGCGATCGAGTGCTGGGGGGCGGGATCATTCAACGCAGCTGAAGCCTCACGTCTCGTTCCCTCCTTGACAGTACCCGCGTCTGAATGCTAACTTTGCGCGCTTTTTGTCGTGCCCACCGCACGAAAGCTTCCTGTTTGATCAAAACACGGTTATCGTAGCGGACACCCACTGAGATGAAGACAGCCGTCGCACGTCGATACGCAAAAGCTTTGTTCGATCTTCTTGATACCACCACAGTTGAATCGGCCAAAGCGGCGCTTCAAGGACTGGGTGACGCCTTCGCGCAGTCGGCGGCGTTGCGTCATGCCGTGGCCTCGCCTGCCTTTTCTGAAGACAGCAAGATCAGTGTCCTGACAGAGTTGGCCGGCCGTCTCGGCTGCCCGCCTGTCGGCCATAAGTTTCTCGATCAATTAGTGAAGAAGAACCGGGTGGGGTTTCTGCCGGATATTGCCGAGGCCTTCGCCAAGCTCGTGGACGAGTCCAAAGGGACCCAACAGGTTTCGGTCTCATCCGCGACCACCTTGCCGATGGCGGAGCAGGAACGGATTGCCGCCCGGCTTCGCGACGTCCTGAAGCGTGACGTCGATGTGACTTTTCATGCAGATCCCGGACATGTCGCCGGTCTCCATATCCGCTTGGAGAGCACCGTGGTGGATAGTACGGTACGAGGCCGACTCGGCGCCATGCAGCGTTTGTTGACGAAGGAGTAGACATGCAGATCAAGGCGGAAGAGATCAGCTCCATTATTAAAGAGAAGATCAAGGGCTTCGACCAGCAAGTCGACGTCAGCCAGACCGGTTCGGTCATTCAGGTCGGAGACGGTATCGCCAAGGTCTACGGACTCGATGGCGCCATGGCCGGTGAGATGCTGGAATTTCCCGGTGGACTCTACGGGATCGCCCTGAACTTGGAAGAAGACAATGTCGGCGCCGTATTGATGGGTGATGACGTCGGGATCAAGGAAGGCGATCCGGTCAAGCGCACGGGCCGCATTGCAGAAATTCCCGTCGGCGAAGCCCTGGTCGGACGCGTCGTGAACGCCATCGGCCAGCCGATCGACGGCAAGGGGCCGATCACCTCGGCGCATTCATCCCGTATCGAAGTCGTCGCCCCCGGCGTCAATACCCGTCAATCCGTGCGCGAGCCCCTGCAGACCGGCATCAAGGCCATTGACGCCATGATCCCCATCGGCCGCGGGCAGCGTGAGTTGATCATCGGTGATCGCCAGACCGGCAAGACCGCCATTGCCGTCGACACGATCATCAACCAGAAGGGCTTGGGCGTATTTTGTATTTACGTCGCCATCGGCCAGAAGCGCTCAACGGTGGCGCGCGTGGTCAAGACGCTCGAAGAAAACCACGCCATGGAATACAGCATGGTGGTGTCGGCCACGGCCAGCGACGCGGCCCCGATGCAGTTCTTGGCTCCGTTCGCCGGGGCCGCCATCGGCGAATACTTCCGTGATAACGGCAAACATGCCTTGATCGTCTATGACGACCTGTCGAAACATGCTGTGGCCTACCGGCAACTCTCGCTGCTTCTGCGTCGTCCGCCAGGCCGCGAAGCCTATCCTGGCGACGTGTTCTATCTGCACTCCCGTTTGTTGGAACGGGCTGCGAAGCTCAGTGACAAGCTCGGCGGCGGCAGCTTGACCGCGCTTCCGATCATTGAAACGCAAGCCGGTGACGTGTCGGCCTATATTCCGACCAACGTCATTTCCATCACCGACGGACAGATCTATCTCGGCAGCGACCTGTTCTATTCGGGCATTCGTCCCGCCATCAACGTGGGGTTGTCCGTGTCCCGCGTCGGCGGATCCGCTCAGATCAAGACCATGAAGCAGGTCGCCGGTACGTTGCGGCTCGATTTAGCCCAGTATCGTGAAATGGCAGCATTCGCCCAGTTCGGCAGCGAGCTCGACAAGGCCACGCAGATGCAGTTGGCCCGGGGTGTCCGCATGGTCGAACTACTGAAGCAGGGGCAGTACAAGCCCATGCCCGTGGCCGACCAGGTGTTGTCGATTTACGCCGGTGTCAATGGGTTCTTGGATGATGTGCCGGTCGACAAGGTGCAGCAGTTCGAGGCCGATCTGCTCCACTACATTGCGCAGAACCACCAAGACATTCGGAAAGAGGTCGCGTCGATCAGCAAGATTGACGACAAATTCGGCGGCAAACTCAAGGAAATCATCACCACCTTCAAACAGAAGATGGGATACGGAGCGAAGTAACCGCCGCCAATCTGAACAGGATACTTCCGCAACCTATGCCGAGCTTACAGTCATTGCGCCGCAAAATCGCGGCTTTCAAGAATACCCAGAAGATCACCAAGGCCATGAAGATGGTTGCGGCGGCGAAACTCAAGCGCTCGCAAGACCGCATCTTGGCCGCGCGGCCCTATGCGCATA
Organism: Nitrospira sp.; assembly: GCA_015709715.1. Classification (NCBI taxonomy): domain Bacteria; kingdom Pseudomonadati; phylum Nitrospirota; class Nitrospiria; order Nitrospirales; family Nitrospiraceae; genus Nitrospira; species Nitrospira sp. The sequence goes on along the minus strand of CP054184.1, from coordinate 1,980,528 downwards.
AGATGCGAGGGGTGCTGAGCAACCTCAGCCAGCGCGTCAATCGCACGTCACATCCTCTCTTGCAGAAGCGCGAGGGGAAGAAGATCGAAATTCTCGTGGTGACGAGCGACCGTGGATTGTGCGGCGGATTCAACGGGAACATTGTGCGGAAGAGTTCGGAATTCGTCCGCCAGTGCGAGGCACGCGGTCTGCAAGTCACCCTGAGCATCGTGGGTCGGAAGGGACGGGAATATTTCCGGCGCCGCGCCTGGCCGATCCGGCAGGAGTGGACCGGGGTGTTCGACAAGCTGAGCTTCGAGCATGCGCTGGATATCGGCGGTGATTTGACGGAAAACTTCGTCAAGGGCACCTTCGACGAACTCTACGTCGTCTACAATGAATTCAAGTCCGCCATCCAGCAGCGGGTGATTGTCGAGAAACTGTTTCCCGTCGATGCCGCAGCCGAATTTGGGGCCAGCTCGGAAGTCGGACAGAACGGCACAGGCGGGAGTTATCTCTATGAGCCGGACGAGGCCGAACTGTTGAACGTGCTCGTGCCGAAACATTTTCAAGTGCAGACCTTCCGTATCTTGCTGGAATCGGCGGCGGCCGAGCACGGCGCGCGCATGGCCGCGATGGACGGGGCGACCCGCAACGCCGGACAGCTGATCAAAAAAGTGACGCTGTACTACAACAAAACCAGGCAGGCTGCGATCACGAAGGAACTCATGGATATCGTCGGCGGCGCGGAAGCGCTGAAGTAAGAGTTGGCGACACAAGGAGTCTTATGAGCACAGGAAAAGTCATCCAAGTCATCGGCCCCGTGGTGGACGTGGAGTTCCCTCCCGGACAGCTGCCGAACATCTACAATGCACTCAAGGTGATCCAGGAGGAAAATAAGGCGGCGGGCAAACCAGCCGTGCGGATCACGCTTGAAGTGGCGCAGCACCTCGGTGAAAACCGCGTGCGCGGTGTGGCCATGTCCTCGACCGACGGTCTGACCCGTGGAATGGATGTGCAAGATACCGGTGCTCCGATTTCCGTGCCGGTCGGACGGGAGACCTTGGGACGCCTGATCAACGTGCTGGGCGAACCGGTGGACGAAAAGGGCCCGATCCAGGCCAAGAAAACCTACCCGATTCATCGGCCTGCGCCGCGATTGGAAGATCAGGACACAAAAACTGAAGTGCTGGAAACCGGCATCAAGGTGGTCGACCTGTTGGAGCCCTACAGCAAAGGCGGGAAGGTCGGACTCTTCGGAGGCGCAGGCGTTGGGAAGACCGTTATCATCATGGAGTTGATCAACAACATCGCGCTGCACCATGGAGGCTTCTCCGTGTTTGCGGGCGTCGGTGAACGGACGCGCGAAGGCAACGACCTCTGGCACGAAATGCAGGAGTCCAAGGTCATCGATCCCGATGACTACACGAAATCCAAAGCCGCATTGGTGTACGGTCAGATGAACGAGCCGCCTGGCGCTCGGCTGCGTGTCGCCCTCACCGGCTTGGCCGTGGCGGAATTCTTCCGCGACGAAGAGAACCAGGACGTGTTGTTGTTCGTCGACAACATCTTCCGGTTTACTCAAGCTGGTTCCGAGGTCTCGGCTCTGTTGGGACGCATGCCGTCGGCGGTGGGTTATCAACCGAATCTGTCCACCGAAATGGGAGCTCTTCAGGAGCGGATTACATCTACGAAGAAGGGGTCCATCACGTCGGTACAGGCCATTTACGTGCCGGCCGACGACTTGACTGACCCCGCTCCGGCCACCGCGTTTGCACACCTGGACGCCACAACCGTGTTGTCACGGCAATTGGCCGAGCTGGGCATTTATCCGGCGGTCGATCCTCTCGATTCCACGTCTCGTATTCTCGATCCCCAGATCATTGGAGAAGAACACTATAAGGTGGCGCGCGGGGTTCAATCGGTCTTGCAGCGCTACAAGGATCTGCAGGACATCATCGCAATTCTCGGTATGGACGAACTATCCGAAGACGACAAGATGGTCGTGGCGCGGGCCCGCAAAATTCAACGCTTCCTCTCGCAACCGTTCCACGTCGCCGAGGCCTTTACCGGCGCTCCCGGCAAGTACGTCAAGCTCAAGGACACCGTGCGGAGCTTCAAAGAAATCCTTGAAGGGAAATACGACCATCTCCCCGAACAGGCCTTCTACATGGTCGGCCCGATCGAGGAAGCCGTGGCGAAGGCGGAAAAGATGGGAGTGAAGGTCTAATAGGCGGACGCTCTTGTGCTCGCAGACCAGCGCACGTCAGAGCAACCCACCTGTCAGACTTTTCGTTAGAGGTCAGGAAGAGGACAATGGCTGGGAAGATTTTATTAGAAGTCGTCACTCCGGAAAAGTTGCTCCTGAGCCAGGAGGTCGATGAGGTGGTCGCTCCCGGCAGCGAGGGGGACTTCGGAGTCTTGCCGGGGCATTGTCACTTTCTGTCCACGCTTCGCATCGGCGAGCTGCGCTATAAGACGCAAGAAACCTGGCGCTACATGTCGATCCTGTGGGGCTATGTCGAGGTCACTCCGGCTAGGGTCACGGTGATGGCGGAGATTGCCGAGAAGGCAGAGGATATCGACGTTGACCGTGCGCAGAAGGCGGTCGAGAAGGCGGAACAGCGCCTGCAGGCTGGCGGCCTTCCCTCAGAGGTCAAGGACGCTCAGATCAGTCTCGAAAAGGCTCGTCTGCGCAAGAAGATCGCCGATCGCGCCCGCCGGGTGCATGGCTAACGCCTTGTTCTCAGGTTTCTCATAGGTCTGTATATATACCGCCTTGTCTTTTCTTCCCATCGCTCACGCATCCGCCCGTATGTCACGTTCCAGCCGAGGCAGTAGAGGCGGCGAACCAAACACCGGACAGCAAAGATCGTTCGGCGGTATCCCGCCAGGCAAGTGAATACAGTCTTCCGGTTTCACAGGCGACCGGCAGGCTCCGGTTGCGGCCTGCCGGTCATTGAAAGCAGGAGTCAACCGGAGCGATTATTGACCAACCGGGATGGTGATCACGATGGCTCCCATGACATCATTGAGCTTAAAGTCTCGCTTGGGGCTATCGGGATGGGCATTGTGGCAACCGATGCAGGCTTGCGTAGCTGCCAGGTCGGCATAGACGGCATGAAAATATCGTGTTTCACCGTTTTTGGTGAAGCCCGTGTGTGGACGATCCGGATGGGTGAGAATGGCGCCCAGCCCGGTCTTTTCCAGGTCGGTCGCAGCCGCATTGCGTTTGTTGATCGGCCACAGACTGATGAGTCGATATTGTACGCCGATGCCTTTCTTCGCCACGTGACGACCGGACTCCATGAGAAATTGGGCGGGCAGAGGTAGTGTGTTTTTTTGCTCCCAATTCTCTGAGGCGACCACGATGCCCTTCGCCTGCATCCGTTCCACGACATGCCGCGTGTAGACGTCTCGGTCTGCGTCAATGATGGCATGGAGATAATTCGCCACGGTCTCAATCGGCAGCGTCCCGGAGGGTCCCTCGGATCCACTGGAATCGGGCGCCAACAGGCTGGCACCTCCCAATGTCGCGCAGAGCAGGACAGTACCCCAGAGCACTTTGTTGGAGGATGTCATATGATGCCTCCTGGTTGTGAGCACAGGTGGACTGGTCCATCAGTCCGTGCCTGTGGGTGAGTGAATGGGCGTGGGGTGGATGGTGGAGCTGGCGAAATGAATTCGCGTTCGAAGCCCGATGCCCGAGCCTGCGCGGAAAATCAGCAGCTGGCAGGTAAGGAACGATTGAGCGGGAGAGGGACGAAGTGCGCAGGAGTAAGGTGCCGACGGAGGCTTCCTGGCAGCAGCACCGGACGTGGGAAGGTACCGAAGGCATAGCTCCAGTCCCCTAACCCGATAGGCCAGTGTGCCCCTCTGGCCTTACGATGTCTCATCATACGCCGCACGATCAGAGCTGTCTATCGACTCTTGTCTGGGCGCCGGTGTGAGCAGCGATGAAGAAGAGCCGAATCCAGACGCACGACGCCGCGGGGAGGCGACGAATCCCTGCCGCTGTGAGCCTGATCACTTCAGGGGAATTTCGATCAATAGTCCGCCGAGCACATCGCCGATCTTGAAGTCGTGACGAGGGCTGCGAGGGTGAGCGTTGTGGCAACCGATGCAGGCTTGGGTCACAGCCCGATCGGCATACACTGCCTGGAAATAAGGCCGATCCGAGATGGTAACCATACCGGTTGCTGCCTGCTCAGGGTGTTGCGAAACCGTTTGCAAGCGTATACGTTCGGGCTCTGACGCCGGTGCGTTTTGCGGATTAATGGGCCACAGGCTCACTAACCGATAACGGATTTGAGTGCCGGTCAACGTCCCCAACTGGTTGGCCTCCTGAAGAAATTGGGCTGGAAGCGGCAGAGTAGTCTTGTCTCTGCGCCACGTTTCAGCCGCTGTGGCCGCTCCTTCTTTCTGCATCCGTTCCACGACGTGAATCGTGTAAAACGTACGATCGGCTTCAATGACGGCGTGCAGATAATCTGCCACCGTTGCCGGGGGGATACCGGGCAGATCATCCCCCTGCGCGTCCTGTGCGAAGATCACCGGTAGGAGCAGGCACAGCATGGGGAATACGGATTTTCCCAACATGACAACACCTCCTTGTCGCAAAGGTCGCCGGCCTCCGATCCTCCAGCATAGGCTGATTCTGAAGAAGAGGCAATCTGTCGAGCGGGGGAGCTGCCTCGGCGCGCTACGAACCTAGAGGGCAATTGCTCGTGGAGACGGAATTTATCATCTCGGCCGGGGAACAACCCAAACGCTTAGATCGGTTTCTGGTCCATCGCGAACCCAACCTGTCGCGCGCGGCGATCCAAAGGCTGATTGCCACCGGACGCGTGCGCATGAACGGCGCTCCCGCGAGGCCGGCTCGGCTGGTCAGGCCAGGAGACAGCATCTCCATCGATAGCCCGCCCGCCGTCCCCCTCTCTCGCAATGGCAAGCCCATGGCGCTCGCGGTCCTCTACGAAGACGAGGCCTGCCTGGTGGTAGACAAGCCGGCTGGGGTCGTGGTCCATCCTGGGCCGGGGCATTGGTCGGACACCTTGATGAACGCGCTCTTGGATTACTGGGCAGGAAAGTCCGGAGCAGGGAGGCCCGGTATCATCCATCGGTTGGACAAGGAGACTTCCGGTGCTCTCCTGGTTTCAAAAACGGCTGAGGCGCACCGTCGCCTAGCGAATCAAATCGAGTGTCGTACGGTAGAGCGTATGTACCACGCCTTCGTGCAGGGCCTTCCAGCCCAGCCGGAAGGCCGAATCGATTTGCCGCTCGGACAGGATCGTACCGACCTGAGACGAACGTCCTCCGACGCGGACCACGTCAAGCCGGCGATCACAGACTATCACGTGATTGAGGCCTTCGGAACGAGGGCCGCTCATCTCCTGTTGCGTCCGCACACGGGGCGCACCCATCAGATTAGGGCGCATCTCCAGGCACTCGGCCATCCTATCCTCGGTGATCGGGTATATGGAGACGGCACAGCAAAGGTGGGCGAAGCCGCCGTCGCCGAGCGGGTCATGTTGCATGCGGCGAGTATTCGATTCACTCATCCGATCAATGGGGAGCCCTGCACCGTGGTCGCGCCGCTCCCGGATGATTTTGAGATCCTGCGCCAGGCGCTCAGGTCGTCGAACGAGGGCCGCTGAAGCGGCCCGGTTCAGAGAGAAGAAGAGCTTAGAGGGACAACCCTGAAATATTTTGGTCCAGGTGATTGCGCTGAAGCAAAAAATAGGGGAATCGGCCGAAGGTCAGGTGGCAGCCGGCCAAGTAACGTTCCTGGCTCGCTCCGGCGGGAAGCTGGGTGGTCCAACGCACTTCGAACAAGGGGACCGTCTGCTGTCGTTGGAGCGCGGGATTGTGAATCGCGACGAGCTGCCGGTGTTCAGGTTTGCGGTCCAATAGCAGGAGAATTCCTTCGGCACTGATGTTGAGGGAATAGGCCTTGCCACGAACCAGGGCGGTTCGGGAATCAGGGCCCTCGACGAGTTCGTAATGGCATGGGGTGCGGACGGCAAAACGGACGTCGATGCGGCGGTCGCTGACGGCACTGGGCAACAATGCTTCCATTTGCTGAGTCATCGTGACCTTCTGCTCTGGTGCCTGCGAAGAGGCTTTCCCCAAGAGCGTCTTGAGGATTTTGTGGATAAAGTCTCCTGCCATACCGATGTCGCAAACTCGAACAGTGTGAAATGCCAAACGCTGGTTAAAGGAAAGCAATTCGAGTGCCTGTGTGCCGCAAAGTTGGATTGTCCCTAAGGGTTTGATTTTTTAGTCTTGAAGTCGAGCGATCACAACAACACCATCCTTCCCGTCATCGTTGCCTGTAGGACTGTGACGCCAACATTGACAAGAATGACCAACGGCTGACAGCTACGGTGAGAGATGAATCTGGTCATCGTCGCTATCGGATCCTGTTGATGAATTGTGGAGGAGATGTTGAGAACTGCGTCCCTTGTTTTTGCCTGCGCCCTATGGCAGCTTACCGCTCGTCACCAGCTGAGACCTAGGCCATTGCCACGTGAGTCCGTTCACCACGACGCCGGTTGAGTTCGTCATCACGCCAGGAGAATCATCCAAGCGGATCGATAGATTCCTCGCCAATCGCGACCCCACATTTTCTCGCTCCGCCCTCCAGCGACTGATCGAGGAAGGGCGCATTCTGGTCAACGGTCGCACCGTGCGCGCAAGCCAGAAAATCAAACCGGGCGACGTCATCCGGCTGGAAGTGCCCAGGCCGGTGCTGCTGGATATCCAACCCGAAGCAATCCCCTTTGAAATTCTGCACGAGGATCCTGAGCTGTTGGTGCTCAACAAGCCCGCCGGCTTAGTCGTACATCCCGCGCCGGGGAATTGGTCGGGAACGTTGGTCAACGCCTTGCTGCATCACTTTGCGACATCAGGGGGTGCGCCCTCACAGATCGGCGGCACGGAGCGCCCCGGGCTGGTGCATCGTTTGGACAAGGAAACTTCGGGAGTGATGGTGGTGGCCAAGACCGATCACGCCCATCGTGCGTTGGCAGCGCAATTCAAGTTGCACACGATCACACGGGTGTATGAGGCACTGATCTGGGGTGTGCCCAAGAAGGGGCATGGAGTGATCGAGTTGGCAATCGGGCGGGACACGAAGGAACGCAAGAAATTTTCGGCCCGCTCGTCGAAGCCGAAGCCTTCGGCGACCGAATATGAGGTGGATCGGCGGTTCGGCAAGATTGCGTCGCACGTGCGGCTGTTCCCTCGAACGGGAAGAACCCATCAGCTACGCGTTCACTTGGCGTCGATCGACCATCCGATTCTGGGCGACCGAACGTACGGGGGCGCGAAGGTCATGGCCGTGGCCGGAATGGAGGTGCCGCGAGTGATGTTGCATGCGAGGACCCTTGGATTTCAGCACCCGGTCGGCGGCACCTATCATCAGTTCGATGTGCCCTGTCCGCCGGACATGGAGCAGGTGCGAAATTGTCTCGCGGCCTCGACGACCGAAGAGGTTGGACACGACGCAGGAGTGCGAAAGCGGTGATCCACGCCGTGAGTGATCGCGATCGTTCAGGGAGAGAGGAGAGAGGACCCATGCAAACCAGTACTGTGCTTGATCTGTTGGGAGAGTTCATCGCCCAGATTAAAGGGTATGCCGCGAAACTGCCGCCGGTCGTGCATCTTGCGGTGGTCCCCACCGGCATTAAGCCGAAACCGGAGTCCGTCGACCTGTTCGAACAAGCCCTGTCGCGGTTCCGGGAACAGAGCGGGCGCACTCCCTTCAAGGGGCTCCAGGAGTATGTGATTGAGTCTTTGGAGGCGTTCGAGGCGGGCAATGTCCTGGGGGCCGTGCAACCCCTGCTGGCGGTGCTGGACCACTTAGACCGAATGAAGCGAGACAAAGAAATCAAGGTGACGCCGGCGGAAGAACAACGCTTGGGAGAGTACCGGACCGCCCTCATCAAGATTTTGCCTGGCAGCCAACCGGAGTTGGAGGGGGCGGGACGGGGGATGTGACCTAGTGTCCCATCTTGGGACCGGCAGCGTTGGCGCCGGCAGTCACCAGGCGAAATCGGACCGTCGCGCCGCAGTGGGGGCATTTTGTCCGAACCGTTTCTTCGTCGAGGACTTCGTACTGATCTTCCTTGAGCCACATGAGTTGAAAACACTTCGGGCAGCTTCGCACTTGCGTTCCCATGGTCTTCCCCTTACACTACGGTTCACCCGCACCACATCGGAGGGGTTAATTTAGTACAAGATGCCTCCCGCTCTCAAGACCGGCCAACAGGCGATCACATTCTCAGACCGCAACGATTTCGACGCTGCCCAGCTCCTTCGGCTCTATCACCAAGCTCCCTGGGCCCACACGCGTGAGCTTGACCAGGTGCGAACCATGTTGGCTCAGACGGATGTGATCATTTCAGCTTGGGATGGGCCGCGCTTGGTGGGATTCGGTCGCGTCTTGACCGACTATGTCTTCCGCGCCTCCATCTGGGATGTGATCGTCGATCGTGAGTACCAGGGGCGAAAGGTTGGAACCCAAATCGTGCGCCGGATTCTCGATCATCCCCGATTGCAGCAGGTGGAGTTGTTCTGGCTCTGCACCCGCCGCCCTGGCTTTTACGAACGGCTCGGTTTCAGTTCCAAGGAGCAGACCGGCATGGTCTGGTCCAGAAAAAAACCTGCCTCGCAAAAGTAACTTCTGCGTCGCGTCCGCTCACACATCGGCCTTGCGACCTGTTCTCACCGGAAGGCTACTGGGGGCGGATGCGATGGAGCCGTTTCGGAGAGAACAGGATCGCCAGGAAAAACAGGCTGGTCGCCAGGAGCACGATCGAAGGCCCCGACGGTAAATCGAACGCATAGGAGAGGAGAACACCGGCCACGGCGCAGAACGTGCCGATCAATACGGAATAAAGCGTCAGCTGCGTGAGGCTGTGCGTGAGTTGGTAGGCGGTGGAGGCGGGGATCAGGATCATGGCAAAGACCAAGATGGCGCCGACGGTTTTGAGCGAGATCACTACGGTCAACGCCACCAGCGACAGCAGGAGATAAAAAATCTGCCGGGCCGGGACGCCTGAGGCGGCGGCCATGTCTTGGTCGAAGGCGATGAAGTAGAGTTCTTTCGACAGCAGCAGTATGGTGCCGAGAACCGCCACGCTCAACCCGCCGATGGTCAGCAATTCTTCCGTCGTGACCGACAAGACACTGCCGAACAGGTACCCGTACACTTCAGGGTTATAGGTCTTCATCAAGCCCAGAAACAGAATGGCCATCGCCATGGTGGCGGTATAGAGAATGCCGATGGACACATCCAGCTTCATGCGGCCTTTCTCTTCCACCCAGCCGGTCATCCAGACGGTGGCGAGACCAAACACGATCGCGAGGCTCAAGGGCGGCAGTCCAAGCAGGTAGGCCAGGGTGACGCCGGCAAAGGCTGCATGGGCTGTGCCGGCGCCGGCAAAGGCCAAGCCCCGCAGGACGACGAACACTCCGATGACGGAACAGACCGATCCCACCAGGGCGGCGGCGATGAGCGATCGTTGCATGAAATCGTAGGACAGGAGCTCTAACATGGGTTGGCTGTGCGGCGACCGGCGTCAGTGGTGGTGGTAATCCTCGACGATGACGAAATCCTTATCGGTGATGACGAGTTCCTTGCCGTACACCTGGCGGAGGATATCCGGTTGCAGGACCTCCTGGGGAGGGCCGGCGGCGAACAATTTGGTCTTCAGCAGCACTAGCCGATCCACGCGCGACCGGATCATGTTGATGTCGTGCGTGATCATCAGGATGGTCAGCCGCAATTCATGATGGAGCTGTTGGATCAATTCCACAACACTATGCTGCGCCGTGATGTCCAGCCCGGTGGTCGGCTCATCCAACAGAAGGATGCGCGGTTGTTGCGCCAGGGCGCGGGCGATGAAAACACGCTGCTGTTGCCCGCCGGAGAGCGCGCCGAGCGCCGAGTCGCGATGGTGGTCCATCCCGACGTGTGTGAGGGCTTCGCGCGCGATCTCGCGATCCCGGCGCCCCGGGCGGCGAAACAGCCCCAATGCCCCGTAGCGGCCCATCATCACCGCCTCCAGCACCGTCACGGGAAAATTGCGGTCGAGCATACCCTTTTGGGGCAAGTACCCGATCAAGGCACGATGGTGACAACGGAGTTCCTCGCAGGCGCAGTCGAGCACGCGCAGACTCCCGCTGAGCGGTGCCATCAACCCGAGGACCGCGCGGCACAAGGTAGTCTTGCCGGACCCGTTGGGACCGATGACGCCGACGAATTCGGATTCGAGGATCGAGAGCGACAGGTCTTCCAGGGCAATGACGCCGGGAAAGCCGAAGGTGGCGTGGTCGAAGCGGATAATGGGCTGAGTCATGCGAGCGTCGGTCGGTTGAGGGTGCTGTCGGTCGCGAGCCGGTCGGTGTGTGGTCGTTAGGTCCGTTCAAGGGCTTGGGCCAATTGGAGCACATTATAGCGGAGCATGTCGAGGTAGGTCTCGGTGCCCGGGAGACCGCCGGGCAGGGTGGTCAGGACGGCGACGCGGGCTCCCGTCTCCTTGGCAAGGAGCTGCGGAACCTTCTGGTTCAGCTGCACCTCGGAAATGACGACGCGGACCTGTTCCCGCTTCATGGTCTCGATCAGTCGGTGGAGGTGCCGCGCCGAGGGTTCTCCTCCCGGCTGTGCGAGAATGGTCCCGGCAATGCGAATTTCGTAGCGCCGTGCAAAGTAGGGCCAGGCTGGATGGTGCACGACGACACTGCGGTTGGGCGCGTGGCGGAGGCGTTCGAAGGTTTCCTGCTGGACACGCTTCAAGGATTCGAGATAACTCGAGGTGTTCGTCCGATAGTCCTGCGCATGCGCGGGATCAGCGGCGATCATGGCGTCGGAGATATGTCGGACCATGGTGGTTGCCGCCTCTGGATCGAGCCACATGTGGGGATTTCCCATCGCGTGGTCGTGCGAATGCCCCATGGCCTCCGGTTCGGGATGGTCTTGAATCAACTCGATCCCATGGGAAGTCGTGATCACCTGCAGCTTGCCGTTCCCCGCATTCTTCACGAGCGAGGAGACCCAGACTTCCAACCCGGCGCCGACCTCGAACAGCAATGCCGCCTTTCGGACCGCCACCAAATCGCTTGGCTTGGGTGAATAGGTATGTTCACTTTCATAGCCCGTCATAAGCGACGTCACCCGCACGTGAGGGCCGCCGACCTGCTGAGCCCAATCCTTCAGCACCGGCAGGGTGACGACGATGTTGAGCGGCTCGGCGGCGAAGGCCGGTTCGGCAGCGGCGTGCCACGAAAACGGCATAGGCACGAAGAGGGTAAGGCTGAACAACAGCAGGCGAAACATCCGGCGGACGGTAACACCCGGTTTCTCTAATGTCAACGCGCAGCATGATGATCCGAGGTGTCTCCGTCGCTTGACCATCGAGGAAGATTCCATTAGCGTAGCGCACGATTTGCGTCACGACGGCAGACTCGTCGACGATAGGAAGGAGCGCGAATGAAGGTGGTGGGGTTGATGTCCGGGACTTCGGCGGATGGGGTGGACGCCGTGCTCGTCGAGATCGTCCGCCGTGGACCGTCCCTGAAACTCGCGACGCTCGCCTTCGCCGGCCTGTCCTATCCACAGTCGCTGCAACAACGGATCGTCGACCTGTCGCTCCATGGGTTGGTGGACGACATCTGTCATTTGAATGGGTATCTCGGCGAGCTGTTCGCCAAGGCCGCGCTGCGGGTCATACGCAAGGCGAAGTTGCGCCCCGAGCAGATCGATCTGATTGGGTCTCACGGACAGACCGTGCACCACTTGCCGCAGGGACGGCGTGAGCAGGGGATCGGGTTGGTTCGTTCCACGCTGCAGATTGCCGAACCGGCAGTCATTGCGGAGCGGACGGGCATCACGACCATTGCAAACTTTCGGCCGCGCGACATGGCGGCCGGCGGCGAAGGGGCGCCGCTGGCGCCGTACGCCCACGCGGTTGCGTTCGGCCATGCGCGTCGGGGGCGGCTGGTGGTGAACATCGGCGGGATCAGCAATGTCACGTACCTTCCCCCAGGAGGCGGACTGGCCGATATCCGGGCCTTCGACACGGGGCCGGGCAACATGGTGTCGGACGCGGTCGTGCGCCATGCGACCAAGGGCGCGGACGGCTACGATCAGGGAGGACGACTGGCGGCGCGCGGCAAGGTGCACCGACGGCTTCTCGACGAGCTGATGGCCCATCCGTTCCTGGCTCGACGCCCCCCCAAATCCACCGGTCGCGAAGACTTCGGCCTCCCCTGTGTGAAGACCCTGCTGGCGAAACAGCGCAGGCTGCGGTTGCCCGTCGAAGACATCCTGGCGACCTGTGCGGTCTGGACGGCGCAGGCGATCGGGACAGCCAGACGCTGGGTTCCGGGTGACATCGACGAGGTGATCGTCGGTGGCGGCGGGGTCTACAACCGCGCCATGATGGGTGCCCTTGGGCAAGTCTTCGCGCCGGCGTCTGTCTCGACGTTCGACGACCATGGTTGGAGCAGCAAAGCGTTTGAGGCCACGGCGTTCGCCCTGATGGCGCATGACGCGTTTCACGGTCGCTGCACCAATGTTCCGCAAGTGACCGGGGCACGCCATCCTGTCCTGCTTGGAGCGGTGGTGCCTGGTCGACGTGGCTTCGCGGGAATGCCGTGGCGTGGCACAGGGCGACGGGACTAAATGATGGAGCTGCTCTATCCGATCCTCGGGATCGCCGTCCTGGTCTTCCTAGGTAGTCTGGCGTGGGAATACTTTGGGAGGAAGCGTCGGTCCGTTCCGCCGGCTGCCTCGGCTCCGGCGAACCTCACGTTCGTCCCTAAACCGCTCCTGACCGACCATGAAGTCCAACTTTACAACTTGCTGCGGTTGGCGGTGGAGGAGCGGTATCTCCTCTTCACGCAGATTCCGCTCTGGTGCCTGTTGGATCTCCGGGTGCCGTCCGCGACGCCGCCTGCCGAGACCTTGCGGGAGTTGGCCTTGAAACGGGCGACCTTCGTCCTGGTGCATCCCGGAAGCCGATTGGTAGAAAAGGTGGTGCAGGTCGAATCGGGTTCGGATGGGCCGGTGTCCGACGGAACAGGTGACTCGATGTTTGAATCGGCGCTGCAGGCGGCGGGGGTGCAGTTAGTCCGGCTGAGTCCCCGTCATGTCTACACGGTGCCGGGGTTAGTCGTCGCCTTGGACCTGGCTGATCCCGAGTAACCCTGTTCATGTTTTCGTTTAGAGAAGGCGTACGGTGACGGAACGGCCTTACGAACAGAGACCGGCTGGATCCCGGCAGCAACCGCTTGCCGAGCCTCCGCCCAATCCCAAGGGGGGGCGGACGCTGATCGTCGACGCGCGCGATCCCCATACCTACCTCAGGCCCAGCGCGGCCTTAGTAGATGCCGGTGAAGCCGATCAGGTCTTCATCCGTCCCGGCGTGTACGAAGATAAAGTCTTCATTGCCGACCGGCCGGTACGTCTCATTGGTGCCGGGCGAGACCATGTATATATCTACAGCCGCCGCAGTGGACCGTTCTATCTGCAACGTGTGCCTCACGGGCTGGTCAGCGGTATCACGTTTCGTTACGTAGGTAGCGACCAACATTCGGCGATGAACGTACTGGATTCAACCTGCACGATTACCCAATGCCGGGCCACTGAAGGCCTGTTGTCGGGGGTCGTGATCTACGGACCGGAAGCCCGTCCGACGTTCGTGGACAATGAGGTCTGCTACAACCGCGAATCGGGCCTTTTCGTCTTTGCGGGCGCGCAGCCGCGGGTCGCGGACAATGTCTGCTTCGGTAACCACCATTTCGGACTGGCAGTGCGCGACCCGAGCAGCCATCCGGAGTGCGTGCGGAATCTGTGTCACAGCAATATGCTCAGCGGGATCTTGTTGTTTCACCATGCCGAGGCCTTGCTGCTGGACAACACCTGCCGGGACAACCAACATTGGGGCTTGGTCATGACGCCCGATACCCATCCGGTGCCGGGCCGCGAAGAGTTGGTGACGGCCAATGTGTTCCTCCCCAACCCGCGCGGCTCCTTGGTGGTGACGGACCAGCCCTTGGTCGATATCGGGCGGTAAGCCGAGTCTGGGAGCGACGAAGCGTGAAACAGTGGATCAGCGGTCGGCCGGGGAATGAAAGTGAAACCGGTTGCCGCCTTCGTGTTTGGCGGCGTACATTGCCTTGTCGGCGTGGCGGAGCAACCCATCCAAGTCCTGGTCATCCGACGGATAGAGGGTGATGCCGACGCTCACGCCGACTGTCACCCGGTGGGGGCCCAGTTCGAGCGGACTGCTGAGCGCCTCGACGATTCGGCTCGCCACCACCGCCACGTCGGCCTCGCCCGACACTCCTTCGAGGATGGCGGTAAATTCATCGCCGCCCATGCGGGCTACGGTGTCGACTCCCCGCACACAGTCCGTGAGTCTCATCGCCACGGTCTTCAATAGCTGATCCCCGACATCGTGCCCCAACGTGTCATTGACGGCCTTAAATCGATCAAGATCCAGCAGCATGATCGCGAGCGGCTTGTCTTTGCGTTTGCTCCGGGCCATGGCCTGCAAGAGTCGATCGCGAAAGAGTGTGCGGTTGATGAGGCCGGTCAAGGGATCGTGTTGCGCCAGGTAGGTCAGCCGTTCTTGGGCCCGTTTGCGCTCGATGGCATACAGAATCGAGCGCGCGAGGAAGTCGGCCTCGCCGTGGCCCTTGACCAGATAGTCTTGCGCGCCATGTTGCAGGGCTTGTAATGCCAGCGGATGGTCGTCGTGGCCGCTCAGCACCACCACCGGCACGCCGGGACTTGTGGCGAGGACCTGCGTCACCGTGCTCAGCCCATTGGTATCGGGGAGGGACAGGTCGAGCAGCGAGACATCGAACCGGTCTCGGCTCAGGCGAATGAGCCCTTCCCCCAGAGTGGCGGCATGGGTGATCACGAATTGATCGTGCGGCCAGGTAGACAAGAGGTCGCGGGTGAGCTGGGCATCGACGGCGTTGTCTTCGATCAGAAGAACCTTGATCATGCGAGGCTCTCGTTACGTGCAGGGTGGCCGATCGCAGGGTGCGCCTGTTGAAGCAGTATCACGGAATGGCGAGGGACGACAAGCGAAGCAAGAATCACAGGGGACCTTACCAGTTCAAATGATCATCATGGCCGATACACTAACGGGCAGGTACAAGCGTGAACGCTTCGAGCGTTTCATCACGATAGAGAGGAGAACGCCATGATCCCAGCTACGGCGAGCCGAGTTGAACAGTCCACAGATGCTCAAATCAATGACCGAATCCGTCGGGAGACGGAGCGAAACGTTGCACATTTTGCAAAAGAAGACCATGACGAGATCACGCGCCGACTGGAAGCATTAGATCGTGAGTGGGATGTCGAGCGGACGCTTGAGGCCAATGCGGCTTCGGTCGCATTGCTCGGGTTGGGGTTGGGAGCCCTTGTTGACCGCCGCTTCTTTGTGTTGCCAGGCATGGTAGCAGGTTTCTTATTGCAGCATGCCATCCAAGGATGGTGTCCCCCGGTGCCTGTATTTCGACGACTCGGATTTCGTACTGCCACTGAAATCGCTCTTGAACGGTATGCCCTCAAACTGCTCCGCGGGGACTTCGCAGAGCTGTCTCAAAACACACATGAACGTCGAGATGTCGATGTGAGGTGCCTGATGAAGGCCGTCCAGCGATGATCGACGCCGGAGTCACGGATGGTCCGGACACGTATCGCTGATGGTGATGGAGAGAGAAAATCGAATGGTTGGTTGCGGGGACTCGATTCTGTCACGATTTAACGCTTCCGTGACCATCCCATTGGCGGCGTAAATTATCTGGTAGCCAGGGGACAATTAAGGCCACGTATCCTCAGCAACCACCGGTAGATAGCGATCCTGCTTCTGTCACCAGGTCCGTTCGTGCAAGCGAAGAGAGAAATAGGACAAAGTGGTGTCCAGCATAATGCGTCCGAATATCCGCGAAGATGTCTGCGCCACGATCCCCGTCCAGATCACCGACCCACAAAATCTGAGGCAGTCCATCAGAATCGAGAACATCGAGTGAAAAAATAGGAACTTTTCGACCGTCTCCCATCATCCAAACTTGGTAATTGGTGTACCGGACGTCGTCGAGTCCGGCGTTGAGGTCTGGTCGAACAGTCCCAAATGCGCGAAGGCGCCAGTGGGCATTGTCCCCAAGTGGAATGTCTAGCCATTCTCCAGGAAGGAGGAACTTCCGGCCATCAAACGCGGTAACCACCGGACCCGATGTGATTGTCGGGAATCCGCGAAGGAGCAGTGTGTCAGAATCAGCAGGAGGAGCGTTGGCAATAAAGCCTCTATCGCCACAGATCGGCTTTTCCTCACGCGTGACGTTGACTGTGACCTCCCGTAGCTCAAACCGTCCGTTTCGTCCCAGCAGCGCCAGCCACTGATCGTTCCAGCCTTCCCACGGCCCGTTGCCGAGGAAAGACCCAACCATGCCAATTTCACCCACCGTCTGCCCAAAGGTACCCGGGCAACTAAGGGCCAGTGTCAATGAGACCGTGACAGTCTGTAACCACTTCACATTTACTTCCGCCTCGCAGACAAAAAGTACACGTCACAACTTTCTAACATTCCCCTGGTCAGCTGTCGCAGGGGCCCAATTTTACGGCCCTTGTATCGCAGATTCTAGGGAGTGGTTAGGGATGGTATAGATTGGAGGAGGATAAAAAGGCTTGGTTGCGGGGGCCGGATTTGAACCGACGACCTTTGGGTTATGAGCCCAACGAGCTACCAGGCTGCTCCACCCCGCGGGCGGATAGTAGCAGGCATGCGAAACGAGAGTCAAGGAAGCGGGAGCCACAATTGCAATCATGGCAGGAGAATGATAAAGCGTGACCATGCGGATCGTATTCATGGGAACGCCGGAGTTCGCCGTGCCGTCACTGGAGGCGCTGCTCAAATCGGACGACCACGTCGTCGGGGTGGTGACGCAACCGGATCGTCCGAAGGGGCGAGGACAGGACGTCGTGCCGTCGCCCGTGAAGGTGCTGTGCCAACGCGAGGGCATCCCCCTGTTGCAGCCGCTCAAAATGAAGGACCCTGCCTTCCTGGAGGCCTTGCGGCAATGGAATCCGGACGTCATTGCGGTGGCGGCGTTTGGTCGGATTTTGCCGCCTGTGGTCCTAAGCCTGCCTCCTCGCGGCTGCATCAATGTCCACGGTTCGCTCCTGCCGAAATATCGCGGCGCGGGGCCGATTCAGTGGGCGATCATCCGAGGCGAGCAGGAAACCGGCATCACGACCATGTTGATGGACGAAGGCATGGACACCGGAGCGATGCTGTTGCAGGAACGGGTGGCAATCCGTTCGGACGACACGGCGGGAACTCTGGCGCCGCGGTTAGCCGAGGTCGGTGGGCGGCTGCTGGTGGAAACGCTTCGACGGCTGAAGGCCGGAACCTTGACCCCGCAGCCGCAGGACCACAGTCAGGCCACCATGGCGCCCATTCTCAAGAAGGAAGATGGCCTGATCGATTGGCGTCTTCCCGCCACGGAAATCGCTAATCGTGTTCGAGGGCTTTCGCCTTGGCCAGGGGCCTACACCTGGAAGGGAGGCGACCGGTGGGTGTTGTGGCGGGTTGCCGTGGCCGACAATGCTCAGGTCGCGGAGCCCGGCACTGTGACAAAGGTCACCAAGGACCGCATTGAGGTTGCGACCGGCCAGGGTACGCTTCACCTCATAGAGATTCAGCCTTCCAATAGTCGCCGCATGACGGCTATGCAATACCTGACGGGGCACCGTTTGGCCGACGGTGCGCGGTTCGGCGCCGGGCCTTAGTCCGACCACCTGTTCTCGCCCATCCAGTTTGTACGTATGACCTCCAACCAACAGCCGCATGGACGCGGCCAGTCTGTCTCCTCCGGGCGGCGTGCGGCCTTGAAGGCGCTCTTGGCGATTGAGAAAGCAGGATTGCTGCCTGAGGATCTTTTCGACCAGGTTGCGGCCAGGGACGGGCTGGATCTGCGTGATCGCGCCTTCATGGTGGAATTGGTTCGCGGGTGTTTACGGTATCGTGGGACGCTGGACTGGCGGCTTGGCCTGCTGACGGATCGGCCCTTCGCGCGCCTTCCTCTTGCGGTGCAGACGATCTTGCGTTTGGGGGCCTATCAGGCGTTGTGCCTGGATCGGGTTCCCGACAATGCCGCCGTCAATGAGTCGGTCGGGCTGATGAAGGGACAGGCGCGACGGCTGGGACGCGATTGGAGCGGCTTCGTGAACGCGGTGCTGCGGACGTTGTTGCGTACGCCCGAACCGCCGTGGCCTGACCTTGCCAAGAATCCCATCGAGGCGTTGGCCGTCCGGTATTCCTGCCCCACCTGGTTGGTCGAGCGTTGGTGTCGTGCAAGGGGGGGGAGCGCCGCAGAAGCCCTTTGCCGCGCCTCGCTTGAATCGCCGCCGCTGACTTGTCGGGTCAACACCTTGCGGATGTCCCGATCGGCCTTGTTGGAGACGTGGGTTGCCGAGGCGATCGAGGCCGTCCCCACGGCGATCAGTCCGGTCGGGCTTCAGCTGGTTCGTGGCGGAGTGATCACCGATCTTCCAGGGTACGCGGACGGGCAGTTTTATGTGGAGGACGAGGCGGCGCAATTGGTGCCGCCGCTGTTGGATGTCCAGCCGGGGCAGTTGGTGCTGGATGCCTGCGCCGCGCCGGGCGGCAAGGCGACGCATCTGGCGGCATTGATGAAGAATCAGGGTGAGATCGTCGCGGTGGACCGGGCTGCCGCGCGGCTGACGCGGGTAATGGACAACTGCCGCCGCCTCGGCGTGACGATCGTGAGGCCGGTCGTCGGCGATGTGGCGAACCTGCCTGGCGGGGATTCGACGGCAGCGACGAGCACGTGGCCGAGTCTGCGTTCCATTGCCGCTCGGGGCCGACCGTTCGATCGCATCTTGCTCGACGCGCCCTGCAGCGGACTCGGTGTGTTGCGTCGTCATCCCGAAGGGAAGTGGTATAAGCAGGCGGAGACAATTGCGCGGCATCGCGAAACGCAGCGGCGGCTGTTGGAGGCGACGAGCCGTCTATTGCGGCCTGATGGGGTGTTGGTCTATAGTACCTGCTCGGTCGAACCGGAAGAAACCGAATCGATCATCG
This sequence comes from Nitrospira sp., assembly GCA_015709715.1. NCBI lineage: Bacteria > Pseudomonadati > Nitrospirota > Nitrospiria > Nitrospirales > Nitrospiraceae > Nitrospira > Nitrospira sp. The sequence goes on along the minus strand of CP054184.1, from coordinate 1,961,422 downwards.
ACGAATTTTGTCAGTCGCATCGCGACTTTCAGCGCGAGTCGGTCGCGCCGTGGGTGCCTCCAACCGGTCTGCCGTTCGTGACCCCCCGCGGTGACCTGTCCACGATGGCCAATATGAACAGCATGGATGCGTTTTTTGCCGCACGGTTGCGGAGGAGTGTAGAGTGACCGCGAAAACCGTCCGCATCGCTCCGTCCATTCTCTCTGCCGACTTCGCCCGCTTGGCCGAGGAAGTCGCGCGGGTGGAGCAAGATGGCGCCGACTGGCTGCATGTCGACGTGATGGACGGGCACTTCGTGCCGAACCTGACCGTCGGCCCGCCGATCGTCGAGTCGCTGCGGAAAGTGACCACGTTGCCGCTCGATGTCCACCTCATGATGGCGAACCCCGACGCCTTCATTCAGGAATTTGCGGAAGCGGGAGCGGATTACTTGACCGTGCATGTGGAGGCCTGCCCGCATTTGCATCGGACGGTGCAATCCATCAAGGAGCGCGGCGTCAAGGCGGGCGTCACACTGAATCCCGCTACGCCAGCGGTGTGGTTGTCGGAGATCGTGCGCGATGCCGACCTTATCCTCATCATGTCGGTGAATCCGGGATTCGGCGGCCAACAGTTCATCCCCTCCTCGCTGCAGAAGATCGCTGAGGTCCGGGCGATGATTGATCGCAGCGGCAGCAGCGCCCTCCTTGAGGTGGACGGAGGGGTGAAGCCGGAGAACGCAGGGGCCGTCGTGGCTGCCGGAGCGGATGTGTTGGTGGCAGGCTCTGCCGTGTTTTCAACGCCGGACTATGCCGCGGCGATTACGGCCTTACGGGCCGGGGCCCAACCGGGCGAGCGTACCACTAGGAGTGTTGGCGCTCGACGGTAAGCGAGCCGCCGGACGATCCCCTTGTTCATGGATAACCTTCATCCCCTCGAAAGCAAAGTGTTGCTGGCGATGCTGCCGCAGCAGGATCGGCCTGCGACGCTCGATCATCTGGTGCCGGCGACCGGCTTGGAGCCTTCCCAGCTGAGCATGGCGATCGAGTGGCTGCTGGCCAAGTCGCTTATCGCGGTCCATTCCGAGACTGTGGCCTCCATCGCTTCTCTTACTCCGACCGGTGAAGTGTATTTCGACAAGTACGCGCCCATCGAGCGTGTGCTCTCGACCGCCAAGGAGGCGGGACGGACAGGCAAGCGGCTCACGATCCAGGATATTCAGGCGCAAGAAGGGTTGGAAGCCTCGGAGGTCAGTAAGGCGGTGGGGACGCTCAAGAAAGAAGGGGCGATCCTCATCGTGCAGGGCGGCTGTATCGAAAGTACCGGCCGCAACAGTACCACGGCGGAATCCATGCGGGCCCTCTTGCAGGAGTTGCGGGGAGGGGCGCGCGAGCTGCAGAGCGTGGCCGAACCCTTGCGGAGCGTGTTGCAACAACATGCGGTCAAGCGCGGTAACACCCGCGAGCCGTTTCGGATCGACGATCGTGTGACCCGAACGTTCCTGCTGACGCCGGCAGGGCAGGAAGTGGCGCAACGCCTGTCGCAGGTGGGGGTGGCGGAAGAGGTCTCGCAGTTGACGCCGGAACTGCTGAAAGACGGTACGTGGCGCACCAAGCGGTTCCGCAAATATACGATCAGTCTGCGCGCTCCGAGAATCGCGGCGGGGAAGCGGCATCCGTACCGCGAGTTCCTCGACCTCGTAAAACTCAAGTTGGTCAGCATGGGCTTTCAGGAAATGCGCGGTACGTTGGTGGAGACGGAATTCTGGAACATGGACGCGTTGTTCATGCCCCAGTTCCATCCGGCCCGCGATATTCACGATGTGTATTTCGTGAAAGAACCGACCCACGCGCGGTCGATTGCCGAGCCCTACTTGACGCGGGTGGTGCAGGCGCACGAGAAGGGGACCGGAGCCGGATCGACCGGATGGGGCTATCAATTCGATGTGGAACGCGCAAAACGGTTGGTGTTGCGGAGTCAAGGCACGGCCGTGTCGGCGCGCGCGTTGGCCGGCGGCGCGTCGGTCCCAGGAAAATATTTCTCCATCGCCCGTTGCTTTCGGTATGACCAGGTCGATGCCACCCATGCGACCGACTTCTTCCAAGTTGAGGGCATTGTGTTAGGCGCCGACATCAACTTCCGGACGCTCCTCGGCCTGCTGAACCTCTTTGCGCGGGAAGTGGCCCAGGCGAAGGAAGTGAAGTTTCTTCCGGCCTATTTCCCCTTCACCGAACCCTCGGTCGAAATGCACGTGCGCCATCCCAAGTTGGGCTGGATGGAGCTGGGCGGCGCCGGGCTGTTCCGTCCCGAGGTGACGACTCCCCTCGGTGTGTCCGTGCCGGTCATTGCCTGGGGGCTGGGTTTGGATCGGATGGCGATGGTGGCGCTCGGCATTCATGATATCCGTGACCTCTTCTCGGCCGATTTGGATTTCGTCCGCACCATGCGGGGGAACTTTTAGGATTACGCGCGATGCCGACCATTTCCCTTCAACGTGATGATCTCGAAGCCTTGATTGCCGGCTACGGCGAGCCCTCGAGTCGAATTCCGCTCGATCAATTGGAACAGTGGCTGATGCTGGTGAAGGGCGAGTTGAAGGGGCACAATGCCGAGACCGGCGAGTTGCGGATCGAGTTGCAGGACAGCAACCGCCCCGACCTTTGGTGTTGTGAGGGTATCGCGCGGCAGATCCGCATCAAACAACGGGGCGCTCCCCTGAACTATCCCTTTTTCAAAAAGCCGAAACGGACGGCGGGAACCGTCATCGTGGCGCCGGGCATGGAGGAGGTGCGTCCGTATATCGCGGCCTGTGCTGTGGCGGGGTACCGTGTGACGGCGGCCGGTTTGGCGCAGTTGATCCAGACGCAGGAAAAACTGGCCGATATTTTTGGCCGCAAGCGGCGTACGGTCTCGATCGGCCTGTACCGCCTTGCCCGTATCGAGTTTCCGGTGACCTACGACCTGGTCAAACCGGATGAGATCCGGTTCACGCCGTTGGGTATGGAGACGGTGATGACCTTGCGGGAGATTTTGATGGTCCATCCGAAAGGCGTCGAGTACGGCGGGATCGTCGGAGGCCATGATCGTCTTCCCGTGCTGCGTGACGCAACGGGACAGGTCTTGTCGTTCCCGCCGATCATCAACAGCCGCGAGGTGGGTGAGGTGCAGGTTGGGGATGACCAGCTGTTTGTCGAGGTGACGGGCACGGACCTGCCGATGGTGACGTTGGCCCTGAATATCTTTGCTGCAAACTTGGCCGACCGTGGCGCGCTCATCACGCCGGTGGAAATTCACGCACCGGTGAAGACGGTCTTCGGGAAGCGCTGGAGCACACCGCTCGATTTCGGCCAACCGCGAACCATACCACTGGCGGCCATTGAGTCGGCATTGGGAGAGGCGATGGGGGCGAAGGATGTATCGGCGTCGCTCAAGTCCTACGGGTATGGGGTCAAGTCGGCCGGCAAGCAGGTGACGGTGCAGGTGCCGCCTTATCGACATGATCTGCTGCATACGGTCGATGTGGTGGAAGATGTGGCGATCAGTGAAGGGTACGCGCGGTTCGCTCCCGTGATGCCTTCTCAATTCACGGTCGGTGGATTATCCCGTGTGGAACAGATGGCCGACCGCGTCCGTCACCTCATGGTGGGAATGGAGTTCCAGGAGATCATTTCCAACATCATGGGGTCGCGCCAGGATTTTTGCAGCAGGATGCGGCTGGAGGGAACGGCCTGGTCGAAGGTCGTCGAGGTGGATAACGTCATGTCGCTCAGCTATTCCTGCCTCCGTCAATGGGTGGTCCCATCTCTGTTGCAGGTCGAGGCCAATTCCAGCCGAGCCTTTTATCCGCATCGCATGTTCGAGGTCGGGGAGGTGGCGGTGCCCGACGCGCAGAGCGAGATCGGTTCCAGGACCGTGACGGCGTTGGGGGCGGTGATCGCCCATGCGGGAGCCGCCTTCTCTGAAATCCATTCCTGTCTCGATCTCCTGATGTATTATCTGGACCGCTCGTTCACCCTGGAGCCGGTCGAACACCCTTCGTTTCTCGACGGTCGGGCGGGAAAAATCGTCTCAGGTGGTCGCGCGATCGGATTGCTGGGAGAGGTGCACCCGGAAGTGCTGGAGCAGTGGCAGATCGGTGTGCCGGTCGTCGCGTTGGAGCTGGAAATCGATCAACTGCTGGAAAGTCTGTGACGGGAACTCGCAGGTTTCCGGAGCTCCCGCCTCAGAGAGGAATCGTGAGGACGGCCGTGCTTACGCGGCGGGCGCCGCGAGCTGTTCCTTGGCCACTCCGATCAGCTTCTCAAACCCCGCCATATCTTTGATCGCCATATCCGACAGGATCTTCCTGTCCAGCAGGATGTTGGCTTTCTTCAGCGCATTCATGAATCGGCCATAGGCGAGGCCATGGGCTCGAACGGCGGCGCTGATACGGGCGATCCAGAGCCGACGAAAATCACGCTTGCGACTCTTCCGTCCGGCATACGCATAGGCCTGCCCTTTATCGACGGACTCCGTCGCCGTGCGGAACAGTCGACTCTTTGCCCCATATTGGCCTTTCGCCAGTTTCAGGCGCTTCTTTCGCCGCTGTCGTGTTTTAAATCCACCTTTTGTACGAGGCATCGGTCGCTACTCCTTTCAGATCCTTAGTCACGGCACGATAAAACATTCTTACTTCGGAAGCAAGCGGTTCAGCGCAGGGACCGACGTCTTGGGGACCGGTGTCAGGCCGCTCAACCGTTTCTTGTGATCTCTGGACTTGCCGGTCAACAAATGGCGCCGCCCGGCCTTCTGTCGAACGAGTTTGCCGGTTCCGGTCCGTCGAAATCGCTTTTTCGCGCCGCTGTGAGTTTTGAGTTTCATGGGTTCAATCCTTCCTTGTGCAAGTCGCGCATTACTTGGGAGCCAAAATCATAATGAGGCTGCGGCCTTCCATCCGGGGGGCGAATTCGACCGTACCTGATTCCGTACACTGCTGTATGACGTTTGCCATCATGGTCCGGCCCATCTCTTGATTCGCCATTTCTCGCCCGCGGTAGGTCAGGGTCACCTTGGTCTTGTTGCCGCCCGCCAGGAACTCCTTGATCTGGCGGATCTTGATCTCGAGATCATGCTTGTCGGTCCTGGGCCGCAGTTTGATCTCCTTGACCTGGGTGGATTTTTGATGGCGCCGGCTCTGATGATCTTTCTTGCTGAGCTCGTACTTGTACTTCCCATAATCCATGATGCGGCACACCGGCGGCTGGGAGGTCGGAGCGACTTCAACAAGATCGTAGCCCTGTTCCTGTGCCTTATTGAGGGCCTCGACGGTCGGCAATATTCCTAGCTGCTCGCCTTCCGGACCGATCACACGAACTTCCCGAATCCTGATTTCCCGGTTTACACGCAATTTAGGGACGATAGGGCACCTCGTTTGTAAGTGGGTTACCGTTCATGTAACGATTGATTCATGTCCTGGCGGAGCAACGCGACCAACGCCTCGACCGGCATGCTGCCATGGTTTGCGCCGCTGCGCCCGCGGACTGCGACCGTGCCGCTCTGCACTTCCTTGTCACCGACTACGAGCATATAGGGAATCTTGTTTTTTTCGGCCTCGCGAATCTTGAGCCCGATCTTTTCGTTGCGCAGATCCGCTTCGACCCGGAAGCCCTGTCCCTTGAGTTCGGAGACCACGCGCGCGGCGAACTCCTGTTGCTTGTCGGTGATGGTGAGGACCACGGCTTGGACCGGGGCGAGCCACGTGGGGAAAGCGCCGGCATAATGCTCGATGAGGATCCCGAAGAAACGCTCGATGGAGCCCATGAGCGCACGATGGATCATGATCGGCTGATGGTGCTTGCCGTCTTCGCCGGTATAGGCCAACTTGAAGCGCTCGGGGTTGTTGAAGTCCACCTGCACGGTCGAACATTGCCAGGATCGTCCGAGCACGTCCTTGATCTTGATGTCGATCTTCGGTCCGTAGAACACCCCTTCGCCGGGATCCAGCTGATAGGCGACTTGGCGCCCCTTGAGGGCTGATTCGAGGGCTGCGGTCGCGAGCGCCCAGTTCTCATCGGATCCGACCGATTTCTCGGGTCTGGTCGACAGATACACTTCGAACTCGGTAAACCCAAAGGTGCGCAGAATGAAGAACGTAAAGTCCAATACCCGGCTGACTTCGGCTTCGATTTGGTCGGGACGGCAGAAGAGGTGCGCATCGTCTTGGGTAAAACCGCGCACGCGCAAGAGGCCATGCAGGACACCGGTCCGTTCATAGCGATAGACGGTGCCCAATTCGCCGTAGCGAATGGGCAAGTCTCGATAACTGCGCAGGTGCGATTTATAGATCATGATGTGGAAGGGGCAGTTCATGGGCTTGAGTTGGTACTCACTGCCTTCCACCTTCATGGCCGCAAACATGTTTTCCCGGTAGTAGTCGACATGGCCGCTGGTCTTCCACAGGTCCAGCCTGGCGACGTGCGGCGAATACACCAGTTCGTAGCCGTCCTTCAGATGCTGTTCGCGCCAGAAATTTTCGATCAGCAATCGGATCAGCGAGCCCTTCGGGTGCCACAGGACCAAGCCAGGGCCGATGTCGTCCTGGATCGTAATCAGGTCCAGTTCCTTGCCGATCTTGCGATGGTCCCGGCGCTTGATCTCTTCCAGCTTGGCGAGGTGGGCATCCAATTCCTTCTGGGTCGGGAAGGAAGTGCCATAGACCCGCTGCAGCATGGGATTCCGCTCATCACCTCTCCAATAGGCGCCGCCGGTGGACAGGAGCTTGAACGCGCCCACATGGCCGGTGGTGGGCAGGTGGGGACCGCGACAGAGGTCGACAAAGTCGCCCTGGCGGTAGAGAGAAATGGGCGCCTGCTCGTCAAAGCCTTGGATCAGTTCGACCTTGTAGTGTTCGCCCCGTTCCTTGAAGAACGTGATGGCGTCCTGTTTCGACAACTCGGACCTGGTGACGACCAAGCCGCGCTTCATGATCTCCCTCGCCTTGGTTTCGATCTTCTCGAGGTCTTCCGGCGTAAAGGGGCGATCGAAGGCAAAGTCGTAATAGAATCCGTCCTCCAGCGCGGGGCCGATCGTGAGCTGAGCGGTCGGGAACACTTCTTTGACCGCTTGGGCCATGATATGGGTGCTGCTATGGCGATAGACCTCGCGGCCTTCCGCTGAATCGAAGGTCAGGGGCTCAAGCGTTGCGTCACCGCTGAGAGGGCGAGAGAGGTCCACGGGTTCGCCATTGACCTTGGCGGCGAACACCTTGGCATCGAGCCGTCCCTCCGGCGCCACGAGGGCGTCGCGGACCGTGCATCCCGTTGGCACTTGTTTTCGAGTTCCGTCAGGAAGGGTAATCTGAATGAGCTGTGAGGCCACTCCGGTCTGTCCTACAAACAAAAATATCGTGCCGACCACGATCACGTCGCTGGTCGGAACACAATAAGCGGTCAAAATAAAAAATGGTAGGCGCGGACGGTCTTGAACCGTCGACCTCTACCGTGTCAAGGTAGCGCTCTCCCCCTGAGCTACGCGCCTAACGCCCGGCGATGCTAATACAGCGTCTACGAAGGTGTCAAGGAAACGAGGCGGCGTGGCCTACTTCACTGCAGCCTTGAGTTCCTTCCCGGCCGAAAACTTTGGGATACGGGCGGCAGGGATCTTCAAGGATTCGCCGGTGCGGGGATTCCGCCCCATGCGGGCTTTTCGTTTCGAAATCGTAAACGTGCCGAAATTCACGAGCGTCACCCGTTGCCCCTTTTTGAGCGAGGTGGTGACCGCTCCGGTGAAGGCCTCCAGTGCAGTGCCGGCAGCGACCTTGGTGATTCCCGCGCTGTTCGCCATTTTGGCGATTAACTCTTCCTTGGTCATGGGCTCCCTCCGTTGGTGGTTAGCGACGGTACGACGGGACGTAAACGCGTGCGGAATTAATTGGCGCGCGCACGTTTAACCGGAATGTGCAAATCGAGAATTTTTTTTCTCAAGGTGTTGCGATTCATTCCCAAGAGCTCAGCCGCCTGGATTTGGTTGCCCTTGGTCTCCCGGAGGGTCAGGGAGATCAAGGGGCGCTCGACCGCGGCAATCAGCATCGGGTGAAGATTTCGTCCTGATCCATTGCGCATGCTTTTGACGAAATCTCCCACTTTGTGCTCCAGATAGGAGTCCAAACAATCCGACGAATGGGCTCCATTGGAGGTTGTGCTGCCGGACTTGGCAGGCGTGGTGCGTTGTAGCATCGAGGCCGTACGTTTCAGCACGGTTCGAGAGCCAGCCAGCAAGAGGGTGCGCGCGGGATCAACGGCGGTGAAGAGCTTGCCCAGTTCTGCCGCGGGAAGGCCGTTGGGCTCTACCACCACCACGTCATAACTCTGCTTGGTCAGGTCTTTGGGCAGGGTTCCTTCGCGGGCGACGGTCACGGCCTTTTCGCCGAAGAGGTCCTGGTACAGGGCCTGGATCTCATTGTCCGCGCTGAGCAGCAGGATCTTCAGAGTTGTTGAACGAAGTGACATGAAGGTACCGACGAAGAAGAGGGCGGGATTATTGCGCAGCACCCCTATCATGTCAATGACGAAAAGCCCGCGAGTCCTTCGCAGATCGACGGCTGCCACACCGGGGCCCTTGACAGCCGCACGGATCGGTCTGTATAACCAGCCTAAATTCCCATCGGAATACTCATAAATGGGGAATTGCCACGTATGAAGGTCAGTCTACGAGCGACCTACGGGATTATCGCTGCGATCGACCTTGCTTTGCACCATGGAGAGCAGCCGGTCTGCGCCAAGTCGATCGCCAAACGGCAGGCCATTCCAGCCAGATTTCTTGAGCAGGTGCTGCACGCTATGAAAAAGGCCGGGGTGGTGGCGAGCCAGCGAGGGGCACAGGGTGGCTACGTTTTAAGCCGCAAGCCATCCGAAGTGTCGGTCGCCGATATTTTGCACGCGCTGGAAGGTCCGCTCATGCAGACCAACGGCGCCTCCGGGCCGAAAGGCTCCAGTTCCCGAGGTGCCAAGCGGGATATGTTGCTAGCCCATCTCTGGGACCGGGTCAAGCAAGCGGAGCTGGGTGTGTTGTCCGAAGTGACGGTCGAAGAGTTGGCTACGCGTCAGCGTGCGCTTGAGGCCCAACATACATTGATGTACCACATCTGACGCGGCTGCTTGCGTCAGGAGCGCACATTACCCTCAAACCGACGAGGTTATGATCATGAGCCCCAACCCTGTGGCCCTCCGCCCGGCGATCAAGGCGGCGCCCATTCCGTCGAACATCGTCGAAGAGATAGAGACCTTTGAAACAGAAGCCCGGCGCGTCCTGTCGGGCGAATTGTCTCCGGATATCTTCAAGCCGTTCCGGCTTCAATATGGTATCTACGGCCAGCGCCAGCCGGGGGTGCAGATGTTTCGCATCAAGATTCCGTTTGGAGGGTTGACCGCCAATCAACTGCGGCGGGTAGCCGAATTGGCCGAACAGTATGCGACCGGGGTCGGCCATGTGACCACGCGGCAGGATATTCAACTGCATTTCGTCGAGCTGAAACATGTGCCCGAGATGATGCGTCAGTTGGCCTCCGTCGGACTTACGACCCGGGAGGCCTGCGCGAATACGGTGCGCAATGTGACAGCCTGTCACTTGGCCGGTGTCTGCCACGGCGAAGTCTTTGACGTGACGCCCTATGCCAAGACGGTGGCTTATCACCTCCTGCGCAACCCGCTCAACCAGAGCCTGCCGAGGAAATTCAAGATCGCCCTCTCAGGCTGCCGCCAGGACTGTGCCTTGACGCCCATCCACGACATCGGCCTACTTGCCGTGAAGCGTGGTGATGGTGTGATTGGATTTCGGATGGTGGCCGGCGGGGGATTGGGTTCCACGCCGCGCATGGCGCAGGTGCTTCGAGAATTCACCCCCATGGATGAATTGTTGCCGTCCATCGAGGCCGTGATCAAAGTGTTCGACACCTTGGGGAATCGGAAAAATCGGAACAAGGCGCGCATGAAGTTCGTCATCGAGAAGCTCGGCTTCGACGAATTCAAACGGCGATGGGAAGCGGCCTATGCAGCCATGGGGTATGCAGTGCCGACTCATGAGCCGATCAAATTGTTGGACTATGCCGACGACCCGCCGTTGCTCATGCCGATCAAGGCCACCCTGTCTTCCATGGGGAACGAACAGGGTAACGGCCAGGGCAACGGAAATGGCGCAGCCCTGTTGAGCGGGGAAGCGCCGGCCTTTCAGGCCTGGAAGCGCACCAACGTCGTACCGCAACGCCAGGCGGGGTTTGCGACGGCAGCCATCAAGCTCCCGATGGGTGATCTCACGACCGACCAGATGTGGGTGGTGGCTGACCTCGCCGAGCGGTACTCCAACGGCAACATCCGCACGACGATCAACCAGAACGTGGTGATTCGCTGGATCCCGGAAGAGCGCCTGAAGGAGTTCTATGACGAACTCGTGACGCATGGCCTGGGAGATCCGGGCGCCGAGCTGGTGGAGGATATTATCGCCTGTCCCGGGACCGATACCTGCGGTCTCGGCATCACCTCGTCCAAGGGCATGGCGCGGGCCTTGGCGGAAGTCTTTCCCGCCGGCCAGGTGCCGGAAGACCTGCGGGACGTCAGCGTCAAGATCAGTGGTTGTCACAATTCCTGCGCCCAGCACCATATCGCGACGATCGGGCTGCACGGTGTGGGGAAACGGCTCGGCGAACATACGGCGCCGCATTACGAACTGCATCTGGGGGGGCATGTGGACGGCACGCCCAAGATCGGGCAATTGACCGTCAAGCTGCCCGCCAAGAGCGTCCCCGCGGCGATTCGCCATCTCGTTGAGGTCTATCGGCGGGACCGAAAGCAGGGCGAGTCGCTGCAGACGTTTGTGACTCGCGTGGGGAAAGGCGCACTCAAGGACGAACTCATTCCCTATACCATCGTGCCCGCGTACGAGCAGGATCCGACTTACTACTACGACTGGGAGGGCGAGGCAGAGTTCGTGTTAGAAGACTTGGGTCCTGGTGAATGCGCGGGCGGGGCGCTGGAAATGATCGACGACCGCATGTTGGAAGCGGATCAAGAGCTATACCAAGCCAAGCTCCTCGTTGAGAAGCATCAGTACGCCCTCTCCGTGAATAAGTCCTATCGCGCCGTGCTGGCGGCGGCCAAGGCCCTCTTGGTGACGGAAGGCCTCGATCCGGCGACAGATGCTGAGACATTCCAGGAGTTCGATCTGCGCCTCGCGAGCAAGGGCATCGTGCCGGCGACCTACATGAACCTCGGACAGCAAGTCGGCGATCTCGGCTCCAAGGACGCGACGGTCGGCGAGGCGACGGAACGGATGAGTTTCGCGAAGCGATTCCTCGAGGTCTGCCGGGCCGCAACGGAGCAAATGGGCAAGGATCTCAAGCTGACGCAGGTCAAGGAGGAGGCCCTCCCGCCCGCGACGCCGAAGGCTGCCGCACCTGAGGCTGTGCCAGAGGCCCCCAAGGCGCCGGTCTATGATCTGCGCGGCGTGGCCTGCCCGATGAATTATGTGAAGACCAAATTGAAACTCGAAATGATGGAGGACGGCGAACGGCTTGAAGTGTGGCTGGACGCCGGAGAGCCCATCCGCAATGTGCCGATGAGTTTGCGAAACGACGGCCACAAGATCCTGGAGGAGGGGCCGCTGGAGGCGGACGCCCGACACTTCAAGATTCTCGTCGAGAAGGCGGAGGGATAACGATCGTGGCAGAGCCCGGACAGACTGCTGTGGGCCCATCGGATGCGGACCTGAAATCGCTGAGCGATTCCTTTGAAGGAAAGCAACCGTGGGAGGTTCTGGAGTATGCGCTCAAGGCCTATGCCGGACGAATCGTGTTGGCCTGCAGCTTCGGCGCGGAGGATGTGGCGTTGGTCGACATGGTGCACCGTATCGATCCCCAAGCTCCGCTGTTTTACCTCGATACCGACTTCCTGTTCCCGGAGACGCTTGAGGTGCGCGACCGCATCATCGACCGGTATGGCTTGCAGCCGACGCAAGTCATTCGAATGACGTCGTTGTTGACCCCGGACCAACAGGCAGCCCAGCATGGCGCCGCGCTCTGGGCCGGCAACCCGGATCACTGTTGTCAGCTGAGGAAGATCGAGCCCCTGACGCGCGTGCTCGGGAACTACGCCGCCTGGATCACCGGCATCAGGCGGGACCAAGCTCCCACGCGGGCCAATGCCGGCATGATCGAGTGGGATAAGAAATTCGGATTGGTCAAGATCAACCCGCTGGCTGCGTGGACCAGCGACCAGGTGTGGATGTACATCCGACTGCACGAAGTGCCCTATAACACGTTGCACGACCGCAACTATCCGAGCATCGGCTGTACGCATTGTACGGCGCCCGTCCTACCGGGAGACGATCCGCGCTCCGGCCGGTGGAAAAATTTCGGCAAGACCGAGTGCGGGCTCCATAAGTAACTGAGTCGTCACCCTGCAACCAGAGAAAGTCTTCACCACCCATGCAGCATCTCCTCGCAAAAGTCGCCAAGGGGCAGAAAACATCCAAGGATCTCACCTGGGAGGAGGCCAAGCAGGCCATGCGTCTGATGATCGAAGGGACGGCGACCCCTGCGCAGGTCGGAGCCTTTCTCGTGGCCATGCGCTTCAAGAGCGAATCCGTGACGGAGCTGGCCGCCTTCACAGCGGCAGCGCGGCAATATGTGCCTCCGGTGCCGGTGCGCTCAGGGCTGGGTGTGCTGGACGTTCCGACCTACGCGGGCAAGCGCGAGACTTTCCATGCGCTCGTACCGGCGGCCATTATTGCGGTGGCGGCCGGCGCGGTAGTGTTGCTGCACGGCGTCGACGGTCCGCCGGATCGGCGCGGGGTGTCATCGGTGCTGAAGCCGCTCGGGATTCCCGTGGATCTGACGGCCAAGGCGGTCGGAGCCGAACTTGAGCGGAAGGGGTTCGCCTATCTGGACTTGGCGCTCTACCATCCGCCGGTCTTCCGATTCTTGGAGATGCGGCAGGAACTGGGCGTGCGGAATGTCTTTCACCCCGTGGCGCGCCTGCTGAATCCGGCTCGTGCCCAGGCGCAGGTCATCGGCCTCTCGCATCCTCCCTATTTTGAAAAGACGGTCGAAGCGTTGCGGATGCTGAGCTGTCCCCGTGCTCTGGTCATACGCGGCGTCGAGGGGGACCCGGAGCTGTCGATCGGCAACGTGACCAGGCTCTTGGAATTGAGAGACGAGCGGATTACCCCCTACACCTTCCATCCGAAGGAAGCGGGCCTGACGATGGCGACCTTCCGAGAGATGGCGGGATTTCCGCCGGAACAGCGGGAGCGAGAAGCGGAGTTCATTGCGCGTTTGCTGGCCAACAAGGTGGAGGGCGGTCAGCGCGATTGGGTGTTGCTCAATGCGGCCATGCTGCTCTATGTCTCAGGCAAGGGTCCGTCGATTGCGGGAAGTCTCACGGCGGCGCGCCGCGCTTTGGAATCGGGACAAGCCGCTGCCAAACTGGCGGAGCTGGCCGCGACCCCGTCGGCGGAAGCCGGGGCTGCGTCGAAAATCGGCCTGTCGGCCTAAGCCTAACTGGAAACGTGGAACCATGAAACATTTACGTCAGCTCGAAGATCAGAGCGTCTACATTCTTCGCGAAGCCTATAAGCATTTCGACCACCTCGCCATGCTGTGGTCGATGGGCAAGGATTCAACGGTGTTGTTGTGGCTGGCCAGAAAGGCCTTCTTCGGCCACGTCCCCTTTCCTCTCCTACACGTGGATACGAGCTACAAGATTCCGGCCATGATCGAATATCGGGACCGCATCGCCCGCGAGTGGCGCCTCAATCTGGTGGTCGGTCAAAACAAGGCGGCCCTCGCCGCGGGCATGAACCATACGCTTGGGCGGGATGTCTGTTGCACGGCCCTCAAGACCACGGCCATGAAAAACCTGGTCGAAGAAAAGGGCTACACCGGCATCATCCTCGGGGTCCGCGCGGATGAGGACAGCACGAGGGCGAAGGAGCGGTATTTTTCTCCGCGTGACAAGCACGGCGATTGGGATTTTCGCGATCAGCCGCCCGAGTTATGGGACCAGTTCAAAACGACCTTTCCGCCGGGTACGCACATTCGTATCCATCCGCTGCTGGATTGGACCGAAATCAACATCTGGGAATACATCAAGCACGAGAACATTCCGTTCATGGATCTGTATCTCGACAAGGGCGACGGCACGCGCTACCGCAGTTTGGGCTGCGCGCCCTGCACGACGCCCATCAAGTCCACCGCCAAGACCGTCGACGAGATCATCGAGGAACTCCGCGGAACCAACATTGCGGAGCGAGCCGGACGGGCGCAGGATGCGGGCCGCGGTATGGAGATGCTGCGGAAGAAGGGTTACATGTGAGCCAACCGAGCGGGCCGATGGCCCTGGCGACGACCTCAGATTCCGGAAGCGAGTGATGAACACATGACACAGCAGGACCAGAAGAAACCTCAGGAAAGTCTCAACATCGTCATCGTCGGCCATGTGGACCATGGAAAGTCTACCTTGGTCGGCCGGCTCTACGCCGATACGGGGTCGCTTCCCGTGGGCAAGCTGGAAAAGGTGCAGGCCATCTGTCGTCAGCAAGGCAAGGAGTTCGAATACGCCTTTCTCTTCGACGCGTTTCTCGAGGAGCAGGAGCAGGGCATCACGATCGATACCGCCCGCACCTTCTTCATCTGGAACGGGCGCCAGTACATCATCATCGATGCGCCTGGACACAAGGAATTTCTGAAGAACATGATTTCAGGTGCCGCGCGGGCGGAGGCGGCCCTGCTGCTGATCGATGCTTTGGAAGGGGTGCGGGAGCAATCCAAGAAGCACGGGTACCTGCTGTCCCTGTTGGGCGTGCGGCAGTTTGCGGTCGTCGTGAACAAGATGGATTTGGTGGGGTATCGGCAGGACGTGTTCGACGGGATCGAGAAGGAATATCGGGACTTTCTCGGGCAGTTCAAGGCGGTGCCGCAACAGATGATTCCGGTCAGCGCCAAAATGGGCGACAATATCGTCATCCGCAGCCCGCACATGGGCTGGTACAAGGGGCCGACGGTGTTGGAGACGTTGTCGTTCTTCGGGAAGGAACAGGCACGAGCCGAGCAGCCGCTGCGGTTTCCCTTGCAGGACGTGTACAAATTCGACGCGCGCCGGATCTTGGCTGGCCGCATTACAGCGGGACGGCTGAAGGTCGGCGACCAGCTCGTGTTTTCGCCGTCGAACAAGACGGCGGTGGTGCAGTCCATCGAAGGGTTTAACGTCGATCCTCCCTCCAGCGAAGTGCAGGCCGGGCAATCGGTTGGAATCACGCTCGACGAGCAGATTTTCGTGGAGCGGGGAGAAATCGCGTCACACCGCGACTCCATTCCGCTCGTCTCGACGGCGATTCGCGTCAACCTGTTCTGGATGGGGAAGCGACCGCTGGAAAAGGGGCGAAAGTATCTGCTCCGCCTGGCCACGCGCGAGATGGCGTGTGAAGTGGCCGCCATCCACCGGATTATCGATACGGCGGATCTGGCTCAGCTTCAGGAGAGTCAGTCCGTGGCGAGAAATCAGGTGGCCGAACTGACCATGCGGACCAAGGCGCCGCTGGCCTTCGACCTGTCCTCGTCCTTCGAGTCGACCGGGCGGTTCGTGCTGGTTGATGAGTATGACATTGCCGGCGGCGGCATCATCACCGAGTTGGTGCATGATGAGCAGGAGGGGTTGCGCGAAGAGGCGCGGCAGCGCGAGTTCGCCTGGCTCACGGGCGACGTGCGGGCCGAGGATCGCGCCGCTCAATATGGCCACCGTGCCGCCATCGTGTTGTTCACCGGATCAGCTCAAACCGGAAAGACCTTCTTGGCTCGCCGGGTCGAGGCGCTGCTTGTGGCGGATAGCCGCCATGCCTACCTGCTGGAGGGAGAGAACTTGCTGCAGGGGCTGGATGCCGACCTGTCCGCCGCGGATCCCTCTTATGGAGCGGAACGGGTGCGGCGGTACGGCGAGGTTGCGCGCCTGTTGATCGATGCCGGGTTGATCGTCGTGTCTACCAGCAAAACTTTCGGGATCAACTATCACCGCATGGCCGAGATGATCCGCACGTTGGTGCAACCGGCGCCGGTCATTGCGGTGCATATGAGCAAGGCCGAAGAAGAGCCGCCGCCGAATACCGACCTGCACTTCGTCGGGCCGCAGGATTTTGACGCTGCGGCTCGCCAAGTCATCGAGGAGTTGAAGCGCCGAGGGGTGCTCGTTCAATCGACCGGAGCCAAGACGACCATTCAGTATTCGATTTGACCCGGCGTCGGAGCCGTTTGACTCCGTGGAAATCCCTGTGGTAGCGTTCCCGATCAACCATTTCGCGGGGTTCTCATGACTATGGCTGCAGACAAGGATCTCAAGTCCATTCTCACGAAGCTCCAGTACTCCGACGACGCCAAAGTCGTCCAGCAGATCACGGCCCAGATGAAGCAAGTGCAGGCTCGCATGGCCGGCATCAAGCAAAAGCTGGTCGTGATGAGCGGGAAGGGCGGTGTCGGGAAGAGCATGACCACCGTTAACCTGGCCTTGGCCTTCGCCCGACAAGGGGCCAAGGTCGGCTTGCTCGATGTGGACCTCAACGGTCCTTGCGTCCCGAGAATGTTGGGCCTGCATGGCCGCTCCTTGACCCTGACCCCAGAGGGGGCCCAGCCTCCTGTCGGCCCGCTGGGAATCAAGGTGGCATCGATGGATTTTTTCCTCGATAGCGCGTCACCGGTGCGGTGGAAGGGGCCGATGGACTTGAGCCCCGTATGGTTGGGGCTCATGGAGATGAATGTCATCCGCGAGTTTTTGGCCGATGTCGTCTGGGGCGAATTGGATTATCTGCTGGCGGATTTGCCACCCGGCGCAGCCGCCGATAAGCCGCCGGTCATCGCCGGCTTTATTCCGGATTTGGCCGGTGCGATCGTCGTCACGACACCGTCGGAAGTGGCATCGGATGTCGTACAAAAGTCCGTCACCTATGCTCGGGATATGGGCATCCGCGTCTTGGGCATCGTCGAAAATATGAGCGAATACCGCTGCCCGTCCTGCGGGGCCGAGAACGAGTTGTTCGAGGGTAACACCGAGGCGATGTGCGAGGTTTTGGACCTGCCGCTGCTCGGACGCATTCCCTTCGATCGCACGTTTGCCAAAACCTTCGACAAGGGGGACCCGCTGCTCGATCCCAATTATCCGACGATCCAGAAATATCAGGACATCGTCGGCCGCATCCAAGCCTTGCTCGATTACAAGAAAGTCCTGGCGGAAAAACTGTAAGTCCACCGACCCGGAGGGGGGAATTTATGAAGTTCGTTTGCCTGAACTGCGAGACCTACATGACGTTTCAAAAGGTCGAAAAGCCTGGTGAAGGCTCCCTCGGTGTCTTCTTTGGCTGCCCGTCGTGCAACGCCAAGTTTTCCATGGTGACGAACCCCGGAGAAACTCAGATGGTGGCGTCGCTCGGCGTGAAGTTGGGGGGGCGAACGGAAACGGCCGAGCCCTTTGAAATGACGCGCGGGACCCTCAAGGCCGAGGCGCAGGCCGGTGCCGGACAGATGGCCGCGTACCTCAACGAGAAAATTCAGGCCGGACAACCCGCCGCCGCATCGGCCAAGGCTGAGGCGCCGGCCGGTGGAGAGAAGGCTTCGGGCGGGTGTCCATTCTCGGCGATGGTGGCCGAGATGGGGCTCACCTCCGGCGGCAAGCCGCAAAACGGAAACGGCACGAGCGAATTTACCTGGACGCCGGACGCGAAGGAAAAACTGGAGCGTCTGCCTTCGTTCGTGAAGCCGATGGTGCAAAGCAGCGTCGAGGCCTATGCCCGCAAACAGGGGTATCAGAACATTACGCTGCAGGTCATGGACGACTCCAAGAACGATTCGCCCAACGGCTTGGCCTGGACCAAGGACGCCGAACAGCGGATGGACAATATTCCGGACTTCATTCGCCCGATGGCCCGTCGCGAGATCGAACGCATTGCCAAGGAGCGTGGGTTGACCGAGATCACCGCCCAGGTCATGGACGAGGCCAAAGAAAAGTTCATGAAATTCATGTAACCGCCACTGCATGCGTGAGATGAGTCTGGGGCCCATCCGACGAAACGGATGGGCTGTTCCTTTTCTGCCAGCGTTCCCCTCTCGACTGCTGTCTCGTCTGAGGTTTCCGGGCTCGCCCCTTCGGCTCGCGCTCCTGGTCTGTCTGGCCATGGCCCTGTGTGGGGCGTCGTCCGCCGGCGGGCAACATGCCGAACATAACCACACCGGCTCCTCCGTCGAGCATGTCCATGGCCAGGCCGATGGCGCGGTTGCGTGGGAAGGCTCCGCAGAAGGCATCGCCTATTCGGAATTCAATCATCACTTGGCGGGCTTGTTTCTCTTGTTGGTAGGATTCAGCGAGGCGCGCGAAGCGATAGGTTGGTCGGCCTTGGTGTGGACGCGCTTCCTCTTGCCCGGTGCGCTCATGTTGGGCGGCTGCTTCCTCCTCATCTGGAGCGACCATGACGCCTGGCCGATCGGGTCCCTCTCCTTTGTGCAGACCTTCTTCGGTCACGATCCCGAGATTCTTCAGCACAAGACCTACGGCATCCTGGCCCTAGGGATTGGAGCCATCGAATGGTGTCGACGGCTCGGTCTCGTCACTCGCTCGACATGGGCTGTTCCGCTGCCGCTGTTCGCGATCGTGGGCGGCTTAATGTTGTTTCTCCATTCGCATGGCGACCACCCCTCCGCCCACAAGATTGCCGTGGACCATGCCATCATGGGCACCTTGGCCATTACGGCCGGCGCGCTCAAACTGCTCTCCGGCTGGGGTGGGGCCCGCCTTCTCATCGGTCGTTTCTATTGGGATCTGGCCTGGGCGGGGCTGGTCCTCGTGATCGGCCTGCAATTGCTGGTCTATTCGGAATAGCTGTGGCGGTCGGAGAAGCCCACTCGGGTCCAGTCGCCCTTGCGTTGACACCCCTGTACGGACTGTGTTAGCTCTACCGCTTCAGGGCATCAGCTACCGATCTCATGCCTCATTCAGAACCGGGTTTTATAGAGGAGTCGCCATGGGTGGCCATAGCCATTGGGCAACAATCAAACGGCATAAGTCGGCTCAGGATGCCAAGCGTGGGAAAATCTTCACCCGCATTATCCGTGAGCTGACGATTGCAGCGCGGTCCGGCGGCGATCCTGACGGAAATCCTCGGCTACGGTTGGCTATCGCCAAGGCGAAAGAAGCCAACATGCCCGGCGACACCATGAAAAAGGCCATTCAGCGCGGGACCGGTGAATTGCCCGGCGTGACCTATGAAGAATTTGCCCTCGAAGGGTATGGGCCCGGGGGCACGGCGCTGTTGCTGGAAATTACGTCCGACAACCGGAACCGTACGGTCGCCGAGATCCGCAGCTTGCTCACCAAGAACGGCGGCAACATGGCGGAGGCCGGGGCCGTGTCCTGGCAGTTCCACAAGAAAGGTGTCTTGGTGGTGGATAAGGGCAAGGTGGAAGAAGACGCCTTGCTGACCCTTGCGTTGGACGCCGGTGCGGAAGACGTGAAGGTCACCGAGAAGGCGTTTGAAATTCAAACCAGCCCGCAAGACTTCGAAGCCGTCAAGAAGGCGCTCAGTGATGCCAAGATCGAGTGCACGCTCGCCGAATTGAACTTTATTCCGCAAAATACGATCGCCTTGGAAGAAAAGGCCGCGGAGCAGATGTTAAAACTCATGGAAATCCTGGACGAGCACGACGACGTTCAGAAGGTCTACGCGAATTTCGACATCTCGGACGAGGTGATGGAGAAAGTCGCCGCCGCCACCGCTTAGGGCAGGAGGAGCGTCCGACTGCTGGTTGCATGATCGCCCTATTGACGGGCCTCCCGATTGTTAAGTCTCCCTCCCATGTCACCCTCGACGTTCACGGCGTCGGGTACGAAGTTCTAATTCCCCTCAGTACCTATTATGCCTTGCCGGAGCAGCGCGAGGTCGTTACTCTGAGCATCCATACCCACGTCCGAGAAGACGCCATTCAGCTCTATGGTTTCCTCACCGCAGCGGAGAAAGAAGCGTTTCTGCTTCTGACGGGTATCTCGGGGATCGGGCCGAAATTGGGGCTGAGCGTCCTCTCCACGCTCTCGGTGCCAGAGTTGTATCGGGCGATCCAGACCGGAGATACAGACAAGCTCGGGACGGTGTCGGGCATCGGGAAAAAGTCCGCCGCGCGGATTGCGTTGGAGCTCAAAGATAAGGTGTCGGGACTCGATACAGGTGGAACGGGCGTGAAAGGAGGGGGGGACGTAGGAGCCGATCCCCTTTACGAGGATGCACTCTCGGCCCTGGTGAATCTGGGCTATCGAGCATCGGACGTGAAGGAGGCGCTCAAACGGCAGGCTGAGGCCGATGTGCCTGCGCAGGGCTTAAAGGGGATCATTCGTGAAGCGCTGAAAGATTTGGCGAAGGGGTGAGGAGCATGGAGCGATTGCACCGACGGCAACGGGTGGGAAGGGGCATCGGCCTGATCGTAGGAGTCTGCATGGCAGGCCTGGGACTGATAACCATGCTCCCTGCGGTCGAGGCAGCTGAGGAAACCAAAAGTATCCGTAAAACCTGTGGCCGTTGTCCGGAGGGCTATGCCACCACTGGAGTGACTGAAGCGCCGGATCTCTGCAAGGATGGAGAGCCCACCCTCGTGCAATGTGTCCCCTTGGGTGCGAACATGCTGTCGGTCTGTGGTCCCTGCCCGGATGGTTATGCCGAGATCGGGCGGTCGAATGTGCCGGCGCGTTGCGGCAACCTGGACGGGGGGCTGGTCTCGCAGTGCCAACTGCAACAGATGGGGACGACCCTGCCGGATCCCAATCAAGGCGGAGTGCGCTGTCCTCCGGATTGCGGGGCGACTGCCGCACCAGGTCAAGGGGCTACGCCGCCCCTGCCGAAGTTTAGGCCGACGCCGGAGTCCCACGAAGCCGGCGGCAACTAACCATCGGGAGACAGGATGTCGGATCGTACCATGACCAATCGCGTGAGCGAAGACGAGCGGGGCATCGAGGCCGCGCTGCGTCCGCAATCTCTGCAAGACTATGTCGGCCAGTCCCGCATGAAGGATGCGTTGGCCGTCTGTATCGAAGCAGCCAAGCGCCGCGGGGAAGCGCTCGACCACGCGATCTTTTACGGCCCGCCCGGCTTAGGCAAGACCACGATCGCTCATATCATCGCGCGCGAAATGGGATCGGCTATCCGGTCGACCTCCGGCCTGGTGTTGAACCATGCCGGCGACTTGGCCGCAATTCTGACCAACCTGCAGGAGGGAGACGTCCTCTTCATCGACGAAATCCACCGGCTGCCGGCCTCCGTGGAAGAGGCCCTCTACCCCGCGATGGAAGACTACCAGCTCGATTTGGTTGTCGGGCAGGGTGCATCGACGAGAACGATCAAGTTGGACCTGCCCCGGTTTACGCTGGTCGGGGCCACCACGCGCGCGGGCGCCCTGACCTCGCCGCTGCGTGATCGCTTCGGATTGGTGCATCGACTGGAGTTCTACTCGCCGGAGGACCTCACGACGATCGTCCTACGGTCGGCCAATCTCCTGCAGGTGCCGATCGATGAGGCCGGAGCTGCGGAAATTGCCGGGCGGGCCCGCGGAACCCCGCGCATCGTCAACCGACTCATCAAGCGCATTCGTGATTACGCGGAAATTAAGGCGGAGGGGCGAATCACCAAGCAGGTTGCCGAGGAGGCCCTGCTCTGGCTTGCCGTGGATGTTGCGGGTCTGGACGAGATGGACCGGAAGATTCTGTTGACCGTGATCGAGAAGTTCAACGGGGGGCCGGTGGGCGTCGAATCCCTGGCGGCGGCGGTGCAAGAAGACAAGGGGACTCTGGAGGATGTCTACGAGCCTTACCTCATCCAGGCCGGATTGCTCGAACGTACCGGCCGCGGGCGCCAAGCCACGAGACAGGCCTTCGAGCACTTCAAGAAGCGGCAGGATCTGCTGTCGTTTTCCGACGAGGCCGGATCGACTGCAACTCGTTGAATCCTCACGCCTATCCTTGCAATGGCCTTGTTGGGTCCTGTAGGATACCCACTTGGCCAAGTTCTCGAGACAAGCCCGAGCCTGTTATCACGGACTTCCTGATTTACTAGCAGGCTCCGCGAGGAGGACATCCCCCCGTCATGTCGGACGACCTACAAGGCTATCGCCAAGAAATCGATCGCATCGACGACCAGATTTTGCGTCTGCTCAATGAGCGGTCGAAATCCGTCATCGAAATCGGTCGTTTGAAGAAGCTCAAAGACGCCGACGCCCATCTACACACGCCGGCCCGTGAAGCAGCGATTTTTGACCGGCTGAGCAAGCAGAATACCGGTCCGTTTCCGACGGAAGCCATTCGGGCCGTGTATCGGGAGATCATGTCGGCCTCCCTGTCGTTGGAGGGGCCGCAGAAAGTGGCCTACCTCGGACCTCGAGCGACGTTCACACACATGGCCTGCATGCAGAAGTTCGGCTCTTCCGCCCAGTACATTCCCGTCAACAGTATCAAGGATGTGTTCAGTGAGGTCGAGCGAGGGCGCGCGCATTTCGGCGTGGTGCCGATTGAGAACACGACCGAGGGAGTGGTGAACCATACCCTGGACATGTTCATCGACTCCAGCCTGTTGATTTATGGAGAAGTGCTCCAGGAGGTCGCGCACCATCTCATGTCCAAGAGCGGCGCGGTCGGGGACATCAACCGGATCTACTCCCATCCCCATGCCATCGCGCAATGCCGCAACTGGCTGGAGACGAATCTTCCGCATGTGCCGGTTTCCGAAGTCGCCAGTACCGCGCGCGCGGCCGAACTCTGTGTCGATGATCCGTCGGCCGCCGCCATTGCGTCCGAACTGGCCTCGCAGTTGTACGGTCTCAAGGTGGTGACGGCCAGGATCGAGGACAACATCAATAACTTCACTCGCTTCCTGGTCTTGTCGCAAAAAGCGCCCGAGCGGACCGGGCGTGACAAGACCTCCCTGATGTTGTCGATCAAGGACAAGGTCGGCGCCTTGTATGACCTGTTGCGGCCCTTCGCATCCCACGGCTTGAACATGACCAAAATCGAGTCGCGCCCGTCCCGACGCAAGGCCTGGGAATATATTTTCTTTGTCGACATCGAGGGACATATCGATGAGGAGCGAGTGAAGAAAGCGGCGGAAGAGGTCAAGAGCCGTTGTCTCTTCATGAAGATCCTCGGCTCCTATCCCGCCTACTCGTAAGGATTGAGTCACGCCATGCCACTGAAGGTGCATCCTGATATCGCGGCCCTCGTTCCGTACGTTCCCGGCAAGCCCATCGAAGAACTGCAGCGTGAGTTGGGGCTACCTCGTGCGATCAAGCTCGCCTCGAACGAAAATCCGATCGGACCCTCGCCCAAGGCCTTGTCGGTACTGGGGGAGACGGCGTCGACGCTCCATCGGTATCCGGACGGCGGGGCCTTTCGTTTGCGCGGGGCCTTGGCTGAGCGATGGAAGGTCGGACCGGATCAGGTGATCCTCGGGAACGGGTCGGATGAAATTCTGGGCCTGTTGGCACGCACGTTTCTGTCGCCCGGCGACGAAGCCGTCATGGCGCAACATACCTTCGTGATCTACAAGATGGAGGTGACGGCCGCGCATGGCGTCGCGGTGGAAGTGCCGCAGCACGACTGGCACCACGATTTGCCGGCAATGGTCGAGGCGATCACCGATAGGACACGCCTCCTCTTCGTGTGCAATCCCAACAATCCCACCGGCACCATGTCGACCAAGGCCGAAGTCGCCGCGCTCATGGCGCGCGTGCCCGACCATGTCGTCGTGGTGTTTGATGAGGCCTATTACGAATATGTCCGGCATCCGGAGTTCCCGGATACGATCGGGTATGTACGAGCCGGTCGCCCCGTCATCGTGCTGCGGACCTTTTCCAAAATTTACGGCCTGGCGGGGTTGCGCATCGGGTATGGGCTCACCACTCCGGAAATCACGAACTATTTGAACCGGTTGCGACCGCCGTTCAACGCCAACAGCATGGCGCAACGGGCGGCGTTGGCGGCGCTCGACGATGAGGCGCATGTGAGCGCCAGTCGGGCGTTGAATCACGCCGAGATGGACAAGGTGCGGGAGGGCTTACGGGCGCTGGGGTATGAGGCGCTCCCGAGCGAGACCAATTTCCTCTATTTCGATGTGGGGGGGGACGGCCGCCAGGTGTTCGACGCGCTGCTACGGGAAGGCATCATTGTGCGGCATATCGAAGGGCGCATGCTGCGTGTGACGATTGGGCTCCCCGAGGAAAATGAATTGTTCCTGAGTGCGCTCGCCACGGTGACGCGCGCGCTACGACAAGGAAAGTGAGAGACAACCATGATTATTGTCTTAAAGCCCGATGCCTCGGAACGGGAGGTCGATCACATCATCGATCGGCTCCGGGAGTTGGGATTGAAATCGCATATTTCGACCGGCCAGGAACGGACCATCATCGGCGTCATCGGAGACGACCGCATCCTACACAATCAGCCTTTGACGGCCCTTCCCGGCGTGGAAAGCGTGCTGCCGATTCTGGCCCCCTGGAAGCTGGTCAGCCGCGAGTTCAAAAAAGAGAACACGATCATCGATGTGAACGGGGTCAAGATCGGTGACAAGAAGGTGGTCGTCATGGCCGGCCCCTGCGCCGTGGAGCGGTTGGAACTGACGGTCGGCATCGCCCACGAAGTGAAGTCGGCCGGCGCGACGGTGCTCCGGGGCGGCGCGTATAAGCCGCGGACTTCGCCCTATTCCTTCCAGGGTTTGGGGCGGGAAGGCTTGGACTATCTGGTGGAAGCGAAGAAACAGACCGGTTTGCCTGTGGTGAGCGAAATCCTGGATACCAGGGACATCGAGTTGTTCCTGGAGAAAGCCGACATCATTCAGATCGGCGCCCGCAACATGCAGAACTTCGAACTGCTCAAGGAAGTCGGGGCGTACGATAAGCCCGTTTTGCTGAAACGCGGCCTGTCGGCCACGATCAAGGAGTTTCTGTTGTCGGCGGAGTACATCATGTCGCGTGGGAACCGCAACGTCATGTTGTGCGAGCGAGGGATCCGGACCTTCGAAACCCAATACCGTAACACCCTGGATCTGGCCGCCATCCCGACTCTCAAGGAGCTGTCGCACCTTCCGGTCATCGTCGACCCGAGCCATGCCACGGGCAAGTGGGACTTGGTGGCACCCATGTCCAAGGCTGCCATCGCGGCTGGTGCCGATGGGCTGTTGATCGAAGTCCATTCCAATCCGGAATGCGCGCTCTGTGACGGTGAGGAATCCATCAGGCCGTCTATGTTCAAAGAACTGATGGGGGATTTGCGCAAGATTGCGGAAGCCGTGGGGCGGACGCTCTGAGCCGAGAGGCTGGGTGGTCGAAGACATGATGACACCGCATTTCAAACAGGTGGCGATCGTCGGGGTGGGACTCATCGGCGGCTCACTCGGTATGATTCTTCGCCGGCAGAAGATCGCAGACTCCATCGTGGGCATCGGACGGCGGGTGGAAAACCTGAAAACAGCCGTGGAACTCGGGGCCATCGATCGGTACGTGTCCGACCCGCGCGAAGGCGTGGAGGGGGCGGATTTCGTCTTGCTCGCGACGCCGGTGGATACGTATGAACGGCATCTGCGGGAGTGGGCCGGGTGCTTGACGCCCGGCGCGATCGTGAGCGATGTGGGCAGTGTGAAGGGCGAGTTGGTGACGAGGTCCGAAGCCTTGATGCCGCAGGGCGTTCGATTCGTCGGGGCGCATCCGATCGCCGGGAAAGAAAAGACCGGTGTGGCGGCTGGTTCCGAAACCCTCTTTACCGGTGCGCGCTGCATCCTGACACCCACGACCAAGACGGATGCCGAGGCGCTTCAGACCGTGCGCGCGATATGGGAACTGGCCGGTTCCATTGTGTTGGAAATGGATCCGTTCCTGCACGACAGGATCCTTGGTGCCGTGAGCCACCTGCCGCACGTGGCGGCCTTTGCGCTCATGACGGCATTGGCTGATGTGCGCGACCACGGGGTGCCGGAGCTGGATTTGGCCGGTCATTCCGGAGGGGGCCTTCGGGATACGACGCGGATCGCCGCCAGCTCGCCGGAGATGTGGCGCGACATTTTCCTCTGGAACCGCGACAACCTGGTCTCCTTGATCGAGACGTACCAGCGACACTTGGACGAATTGAAGCGGCTGATCATAGCCGGTGATGCGGCCGGGATCGAAAAACAATTGGACCAGGCCAAGCATGAACGGGAGCAACTGACGCCCCGCGTTGCAGGGAAGGGATAGTCCCTATGGCATCCTTCACCATCACGCCGGGCCGCCCGCTGAGGGGGACGGTCACGATCCCCGGCGACAAGTCCGTGACGCACCGCGCCATCATACTCACCGCCTTGGCCGAAGGGCTGAGTACTGTGAGTGGGTACTGCCGCGGCGAAGATTGCCTGAACACCATGCGCGCATTCCGATCCCTGGGGGTGCGAATCGATGAGACCCCGGACTGCCTGCAGGTGCACGGGAAGGGCATGTGGGGCTTGAGTGAGCCGTTCGGCCCGATCGATTGCGGCAACTCCGGGACGGGAATCCGCCTGATGGCCGGATTGCTCGCGGGCCAGGATTTCTTCACCGTGCTCACCGGCGACGACTCGATTCGCAGACGCCCGATGGGTCGGGTGGTGAAACCGCTCCGGACTATGGGGGCGGTGATTGCGGGGCGAAAAGGAGGCGAACTTGCGCCCTTGGCGATCACCGGAACCAGGCTCAAGGGCATAGCCTATGCGTCACCCGTCGCGAGCGCGCAGATCAAGTCGTCGCTGTTGTTTGCCGCCCTCTATGCGGACGGCGTGACTACCCTCAGCGAGCCGCGCCTCTCTCGAGATCACACGGAGCGCATGTTCGCCTATTTCAGGATTCCGTTCCAGCGGGACGGTCTGACGCTCCGGCTCGACGGACGCCCCTCGGTCCGGTGGGGCGGGAAACCGGTCGTCGTGCCTGGTGATCTGTCGGCGGCGGCATTTTTCTTGGTCGGGGCGACGATTGTGCCCGATTCCGACGTGACGGTGCGGACGGTCGGAATCAATCCCACGAGGACGGGTCTCTTGGATGTATTGCGGGCCATGGGCGCGCAGATCGATCTTCTCAACCCGCGTGAAGAAGCGGGTGAACCGGTGGCGGATCTGCGGGTGCGGTCGGCGCCGCTCCGAGGCGTCCAGATCGGGCCGGAGCAGATTCCTCAAACCATCGACGAGTTTCCCATCCTGTGCGTGGCTGCCGCTGTCGCGGAGGGGGAAACGGTGATCAGCGGCGCCGAAGAATTGCGGGTGAAGGAGAGCGATCGCATTGCCACCATGGCGACGGAACTCCGGGCCATGGGGGCACAGATCGAGGAACGGCCGGACGGTATGGTGATTCGCGGCCTGGGCCGCCCCGGTGCGAACGGGGCGTTGAAGGGCGCGACCTGCACGAGCCACGGGGATCATCGGGTGGCCATGTCTGTGGCGATCGGCGCCTTGACGGCCGGCAAACCGACCTTGATACAGGATACGGCCTGCATCGAAACGTCGTTCCCGGGATTCGAGAGGACGCTGGCGGGTCTGTTGACTGGGGCGGAAAAACCTCTATAGTTCGGGGACTGTGTTGGCATGCATCAGGAGCGTTTACGGGAGGAGCAGGGCTTGATCATCGCCATCGACGGGCCGGCCGGGGCGGGGAAAAGCACGGTCGCTCGGTTGCTGGCATCGCGGCTGGGATACCTCTACCTGGATACGGGCGCCCTCTATCGGGCATTGGCCTGGAAAGTGCGGACGGCAAGCGTCGACCCTGATGACCCCGCCGCCGTCGCCGACCTGCTCTCGTCCACGCGATTGCATATGGAATGCGGGGTGGAACAGGCGCATGTGTTTGTGGATGGCTGCGAGGTGACCGGTGAGTTGCGTAGCCCTGACATTACGGCTCTGGCGTCAGTGGTGTCGGCCATTCCTGCGGTGCGCGAATGGTTGTTGCCGGTTCAGCGGGAAATCGCCGCACGCGGCTCCGTGGTCGCGGAGGGGCGCGATATCGGAACCAGGGTCTTTCCGAGAGCCGACATAAAGTTCTTTTTGGAGGCCGATGCGGAGGTCCGCGCGTCGCGCCGGCATCGCGAGTTGGTGGCCGCCGGGCACAATGTGGCCTTTGATCAGACCAAACGGGATCTGGCCGGGCGCGACGATCGCGACCGGTCACGTGCCGTGGCTCCGTTGGTTCCAGCGCCGGACGCCGAGCGGATTGATACCTCCAGCATGCCCGCGGACGCGGTCGTCGACTTGATGTTGGCTGCGATCACGGCGAGATCGTGATGTCCGTCCTGTACGGATTCCTGTGGGTCCTGTCGCGCGTCATCGGCTGGATCTGTTTTCGGTACCGCACGGTGGGAACGGTTCCGCGGGATGGCGGGGTGCTGATCGCGTCGAATCACGCCAGTTATCTCGATATTCCCCTGTTGGGATGCGGGGTTCCCAGGCGGGTCTGGTACATGGGGCGTCATGACCTGTTCCCGATTCCCCTGCTGAACGGGCTCTTGCAGGGAGTGGGTTGGATTCCGTTACGCGTCGGACGGTTGGATCGGGATGCCTTCAGCAAAGCCGTGCGTTTAATTCAAGCGGGCAAAGCCGTGGCGATCTTTCCTGAGGGAGGGCGGACGGTCACGGGCTCGTTGAAACCGGGGAAACCCGGGATCGGGGTGATCGTCTCGCAGACCGGGTGCCGCGTAGTCCCCGCGCATATTGACGGAACCTTCGAGGTGTTGCCGCCGGGAGCGACCTGGCCTCGGTTCCGTCGCGTGACGGTGTCCTACGGGGAGCCGATCGACTTTGCGGCCGCCGCGGCCCAGATGGACGGCAAAGCGTTTTATCAACATGTCAGTCAAACGGTCATGGCAAAGATCGCGGAACTCGGGCAGGTTCCGGTACCGGGAGATCGGCCGGTGCCGACGGAGCCGCCCCGCGATCTTGCTGCGACACACCAGGCCAAGTCTTGCAACGCTGAGTAAGGCTTGGCGCCAGTCACATTCAGCACCCGGCGCGAGCCGGAGGACGAGGATTTTGTCATGAGTACAGTCAGCCCGCAGAGCGAACCCAAACTCGACCGCGACGCCTTGGCGGCCATGTATGAGGAGACCTTCCGCAATTTCGAGGAAGGCACGATTACCGAGGGCGTCGTCGTCGCCATCGGCAAAGACAAAGTGGTGGTCGATATCGGCTACAAGTCCGAGGGAATGATTCCCGCCGATCAGTTTTCGCAGGAGGAGTTGCAGCAGCTGAAGGTGGGCGATCGCCTGCAGGTGTATCTCGAAGAGTGTGAAGACGCAGACGGCAATCTGGTGCTCTCCAAGGAAAAAGCCGACAAGATGAAAATCTGGGAGGAACTGGAGCGGCTGCACAAGGAGGAGAAGAGCATCGAAGGGAAGATCATTTCCCGGATCAAGGGCGGCATGATGGTGGACATCGGCGTCAAGGCCTTTTTGCCCGGCTCCCAAATCGATCTGCATCCGGTCCGCGATCTGGACGGCCTCGTGGGCAAGACCTTCCCCCTCAAGATCATCAAGATCAACCATCGCCGCGGCAACGTCGTCGTCTCGCGCCGCGTGTTGCTGGAGGAGACGCGGGATCGTCGTCGTCAGACCACCTTGGCCACGCTCAAGGAAGGCCAGCTCATCCAGGGGATGGTGAAGAATATCACCGATTACGGCGCCTTCATCGACCTTGGCGGCATCGACGGCTTGCTCCACATCACCGACATGTCGTGGGGGCGGGTGGGCCATCCATCCGAGCTGTTCCAGGTCGGCGACAAGGTGGAAGTCACCGTGCTGAAGTACGACCGGGAGACCGGGCGTATCTCGCTGGGGCTCAAGCAGAAGACGGCCGATCCTTGGACCGGCGTCGCGGCCAAATACCCGATCGGCACGCGCGTGCGTGGGCGAGTGGTGAGTTTGACCGATTACGGCGCCTTCGTCGAATTGGAGCCCGGCGTGGAGGGCTTGGTACACGTGTCCGAGATGTCCTGGACGCACGAGGTGCGGCACCCGTCGCGCGTCGTGTCGGTCGGCGACCAGGTGGAAGCGGCCGTGCTGAACATCGATCCGGCGAGCCGAAAGATCTCGTTGGGCATGAAGCAAACGGCCCCCAATCCGTGGGACATGATCGAGGCCAAATACCCCGCCGGTACGCGGATCGAAGGCAAGGTCAAAAGCCTGACGGATTTCGGTGCGTTTGTCGGCCTGGAGGAGGGCATCGACGGCTTGATTCATATCTCGGATATGTCCTGGACGAAGCACATCAAGCATCCGTCGGAATTGTTCAAGAAGGGCCAAAAGGTGGATGCGGTCGTCATTCGGATCGATAAGGACAAGGAGCGGCTGTCGTTGGGCTACAAGCAGTTGTCGCGTGATCCATGGGAGGATCAGATCCCGGGTCGGTATCGCGTGGGTGACAGCATTACGGGCAAGGTCAGCAAGATTGCCGACTTCGGTCTGTTCATCGAACTGGACGGGGACGTGGAAGGCCTCATTCACATCAGCGAGATCGGCTTGGATCCGAACGTGCGGATGGAAGACAAGTTTAAGCTGCAGGACGAGGTGACGGCCAAAATCATCAAGGTCGACCGTGAGGAGCGGAAGATTGCGCTGAGTTTGCGCGACCATCAGCTCGATACGGAGCGTCGGCAGGTGGATGAGTTCCACGCCTCGCAGGGAGGCTTGGATCAGAGCTTGGGGCGCGCGGCGAAGCAGAGCCGCAAGCGAAACCAGGGCGAAGAAGCCTAACGTCAGGGAGGCACGATGGATCCGAACGGAGACCCCGCATCCCGGCAGAAGCGGAATCCTCTGCGGCGGGTCCTGAAATGGCTCGGCATCGGGCTCGGCCTCTTGCTGTTGTTTAACGTTCTGTTCCCCGATCTGGATCTATCGAGCCAGGAGAAGGTCGCGGTGATCCGGATCGAGGGCGTGATTCTCGACGCGCAGACGACGGTCGGGGATCTGAAGCAGTACAGCGAGAATCCGCTTGTCAAAGCGATCGTCTTGCGGATCGACAGCCCGGGCGGCGGGGTGGTGCCGTCCCAGGAAATCCATGATGCCGTGAAGCGCGTGAAGAACAAGAGCAACAAGGCGATCATCGCCTCGATGGGGACGGTCGCGGCTTCGGGTGGATACTACATCGCGGCCGCGACCGATCGCATCATCGCCAACCCCGGTACCCTGACGGGGAGTATTGGGGTGATCATGGAAACGGCGAACCTCGAAGGTCTCCTGAAGAAGATCGGGGTCGAAGGTGTGGTGATCAAGAGCGGACGATTCAAAGATGTCGGCTCGCCGCTCAGGAAAATGGGTGATGAGGAACGCAAGTTGTTGCAATCGGTCATGGACGATGTCCATCGTCAGTTCATCCAAGCCGTGGCCGACGGCCGGTCCTTGGAACTCTCCGAAGTGGAGCCGCTGGCCGACGGCCGGATCTTCACCGGGCGGCAGGCCAAGGAAGCCAGGCTCGTGGATGAATTGGGCGATCTGGAGGACGCCATCCACATTGCGGCCGATATCGCCGGGATCGAAGGCGAGCCTAAGGTGGTGGAGCCGCGGAAGCGGTTCTCGGTTCGAGATCTCTTGGAGTCACGTTTGTCCTCGGTGTTTCCCAAGGTTGAGTGGGGGACCGGCGTGGATCTGAAATATCTGATGGCATTCTGAGCGGCATACCTCCACCCATGAGGAGAGGGACTATGACGAAAGCGCAGATTATCGAACGGGTGTCTGAACAGGTCACGACGTTGACGAAGCGGCAGGCCGAAATCGTCGTCAATACGATCTTCGACTGCATTCGCGATTCGTTGCGTAACGGGAACAAAACTGAAATCAGGGGGTTCGGCAGTTTCCGCCTGCGGGCCAGGCGAATGAAAGAAGGCCGCAATCCGAAGACCGGTGCTACTGTGGCGGTCCCGGCGAAGCGTGTGCCGTTCTTCAAGGCAGGCAAGGAATTGAAGGAATTACTCAATAAGTAACAGGGGTGACACCGTGGCAGAATCACCAGAGACGATGGTTCCAGACGTTCGGTGGAGCGACGGCGCGCTCAAACGGATGGAGCGCGCACCCATTTTTTTGCGGGGTATGGTGCGCCGTTTGGCGGAAAAGAAAGCCCGGGAGTTGGGTTACGGTGAGATCACCGAGGAAATTCTGGAGCAGTTCAAGGGCCAAATGATGGGCAACATGGGCGGCGAGAGCGGAATGGCCGCGGCCGCCGACCAGATGGCCAAGGGGCAGTTGCCATGGACCGCTGCGGCCAAGGAACGGCTGGAAGCCGTGCCGGAGTTCATGCGGGGGATGATCCGGCAGATTGCCGAAGAGATCGCGCGCGAAGGCGGCCACATGGAAGTGAATGTAGACCTCTTTGATCGCGTGGAGGCCATGGGCGAGGTGCGCGAGCGCCAACTCCCCTCGTTGGAATGGACCGAAGGGGCCTTGGCCCTCTTGCAAGAGAAGATCAAAGCCTCTCCGCCGATCGCGATGGAATTTGTCGGCGATATGATCAAGTG
Source organism: Nitrospira sp. (assembly GCA_015709715.1). Taxonomy (NCBI): domain Bacteria; kingdom Pseudomonadati; phylum Nitrospirota; class Nitrospiria; order Nitrospirales; family Nitrospiraceae; genus Nitrospira; species Nitrospira sp. The sequence goes on along the minus strand of CP054184.1, from coordinate 1,928,919 downwards.
CGACACCGAGGAAGCGGCGCGAGAACAGGGTTTGTCGCGAATCGACGAAGTGACGGTTCAGCAGCTGTGGGCCGCGCCGCAGGAACGCATTCCGTGGAGCGATGAGGCTTGGAAACGGCTGCAGACCTCTCCGGATTTTGTGCGCAGCGGTATTCGCAAGGCGGCGGAGCGGCGGGCCCGAAAATTGGGTTTGGCGGAGGTGGATTCCGAACACCTGACCACCTTCCGCAATCAGGCGATGATGAAGGCGGTGAAGCGCATTCGATCATTCGGGTACAAGGACCTCACCTTCGATGCCTTCGACACCGCGATGGAGAAAACCAAGCGGCTTCAAGGAAATGCTCAGGCGGAGAAGCGGCTGCAGGAAATCCGTTCGCACTTCAGCGATCCCAATACAAAAAAACCTGAGGGGGGCACATTGGGGGCTGAACTGATGGGGCGGTTCCGGAAGTTTCTCAAGGGGGAAGAGACGCTCTAGCAGATTCCTGCTTGAGATCGGATTGAGGTAGAGAAAAGCGGGCAACCCACCGAAGGAGATCTCTTTGGGTTGCGGGTTGCCCGAAGCAGTTTAGTGCGAGGCGAGGGCGCCGGGCCAGAACTTGTGCCGGATTTGTGGCAGCGGCACGTTGTCAAAGTTCGGGATGTCGTAGAGACAACGATCGATCGTGGCTACTTCTTCCTCAGTCAGCTCCAAGACCACCTGCTTTTTCCAGAACTGATCCAGTGCCAGATAATCGTTCGTCGTCGGCTTTTCCGCCAACAGGGCCTGCATCTTTTTGAATCCATCGGTGTCGACCCCACCGATCCGTCCATTATTCCGGTCGAGACACCACTTTAGGACTTCCGCGATCCCGTACATGGTGATCGGGATCTGAACCATCTTGCTCATAAGTACCTCCTCCACACTTGGGGTCGCATTCTAGCCTAAGGTCTCGCGTTTTTTCAAAGGGGCGAAAGGCCTAGGCCACCACGGACCGTTTGGGAGGGGAACGAGCCGCTGAGTTTGGAGTCGGGGAAGGTCGGTCGCTTGATTGCGAAGCGGCGACGGCCTCTGTATACTCGCCACAATCCATCCTCAGAACGCGGAGCGGCGAAGCATGGACTTGGCCGGAATTGCATGCCTTGTTCGTCGAAATCGAGATGATACGCGTGTTCCGGAGCGGCAGCGCAGCCGTGAGAATGGCCGTCTGGCTCCTGGTTATGGGCGGTTGGGTTGCTGTGGCGGCCTGCTCAAAGTCTGATCCGTACGTTCCCCCTGATCCCTTCTATTATTTCGCCAGTTATCCTGTCGGGAAAAACCCAACGACCGTCACGACGGCGGACTTCAACCGCGACCAGATGACGGATCTCATTACGACCAATATATCCAGCAACACGATTTCAATCCTCTATGGCAACGGCGATGGCACCTTTCGAGACCAAATGCAGGTCAGGGTGTGCCAAGAGCCGCGGGCCTTGGCGCTGAATGATTTCAACCACGATGACCGGCTCGATATTGTGTTGGCCTGTTCGGGGAGCGATCAAATCTCGATACTGTTCGGTCGCGACAACGGCAAGTTCGAGGAGGGGCCGCAGTATCCCGTGCACCGCGCGCCGGTTTCTGTGGCTAGTGAAGATTTGAATGGAGACGGCCATCCGGATTTAGCGGTCGCGTTGCGCAACGACAAGATCAAAATATTCCTCGGCAACGCGACCGGCAACTTTCGCCCCAGTATGCAATACGAGCACGGCGACACACCGACCTCCATCGGAATCAAGGATTTCAACGGAGACGGAAAGCCGGATCTGATCGTGACGAATGGCGGACCGATGCTGAGTGCCGTGTCGGTATGGATGGGTAATGGGGACGGCACCTTCCGGGATCCCAAGGACTATAAGACCGGGAGGCGCCCTCTTGGGGTGAGCTTTGCCGACTTCAACAGCGATGGCAAACTCGATTTGCTCGTGATCAACGGAGAGGGAGATAGTTTTACGACGCTATTGGGGAATGGGGACGGCACCTTTCAACCGGGAAGAGACGCCGGTGCCGATGCTAGTCCTAATTTCGGGATGGCCCGCGATTTTGACGGGGACAAGATTCCGGATGTCGCCATCGTTAACCTCCAGTCTACCGATCTCTCCATTATCTTTGGAAAGGGGGACGGCACCTTCAATTATCCTCCGAGAAATTACCGTACGAAGCCGGGGCCGTTCGCTGTCGCCAGTTATCGAGTGTCGGCAGACAACGTCGAAGAGCCCGGGCTTGTTACGGCGGACAACGGCGCGGGCAGCGTCTCGGTGTTTCTCCATCGCGGATGGAAGGGGCAGGCGCCGGCGTCATCTCCGGTACGGAAGACCGACGAGTGACGGCTGCATCAAGTGTGGCTGGATTGTGCCGATGAAGGAGGCAGCTTCCTTGACACCTCCGGAGGGGTCGGCTAGAGTTCGAAGCGACTTATGGAGAGAGGGACCTAACACGTGTTAGGCATCGAGGCGTAGGGTTTTGTGCGATCGTTCTTGTGGTGGTTTTCCATGGGCTGCCTGACGACCTTGGCAGTCTTGATGGTTCAAGGCGGGGTACGCGACCTGGTTTCCGGGGCCAGCCCGATGGGCGGCACTGGAGCCTTCCTCTCCTTCGGCACCACGATCATCGGTGGGGGCTTGTTGGCCGGCTGTCTCGCCCTTATCCTCAATCGTCTTCGGTAGAAATTGTGACGCACTCCTCGAAGGGCCGGACCCGTACGAAGAGCTGTGCATGGAGCGCGGAGGAGGCTGGTTCTCGATGCATTGTCTCAAATGCAAAGGCTGCATGATGTTCGAGCGACACTACACGCTCATGAATCGTCGCCTCTACGCGCGATGTTTGAATTGCGGATTTTGGATAGATCTTGCAGATTTGCTGCGATTCTTTCATAAGGTGATTGATAGCAGCCTGCGCGGCTCCAAGGTTCGCGAAACCTATACCCTCTGAACACCGATTTCAGCGAGGACACGAAGTGGTATGCACGCGATGAACGACCGGCACCGGTTCCTGTCACTCTGTACCGCCGCGCTGCTTGTGTTCCTTTCGTCCATCTGGTGCGGTCCGGCGAGTGCGGTGGACACCGACGCCGATGATGAAGTCATCACCGTTCCGTTCGACCCAAAGCCCCTTCCGTCAAACAAGCAAGCTCATCATAGCCTCCGGTGGCGGCGGGTCCCTGCGCACAGCATTCTGCTCAAAGAACTAAAAACGGGAGAAACCCTCTATCGATTTGAGAGTGAAAAGCGCCTGTCGCCTGCCAGCTTGACCAAAATCATGTCCGCCTTGGTGATTTTGGAATATGGTCATCTTGATGACGAAGTGACGATCAGTCCCAAGGCGGCACGGGCGCATAAGACGCATCTGCGTTTGCGGACAGGGCAGATTTTTCGACTGGAAGACCTCTTGAAAGCCATGTTGATCATGTCTGCGAACGACGCCTGTCTAGCGGCCAGTGAACATGTGGGGGGTGATGAGGAGCGATTCGTCGATCTCATGAACGCCAAAGCCGCCGCGTTGGGGTTGCATAATACGCATTTCAGCAACGCCTGCGGGTTTGATGCGCCCGAGCACTATTCAACGGCCGAGGATCTGGCTAAGCTGAGCGAAGTTGCCTTGCACGACCCCGTCTTCAAGGATCTGGTCCGCGAAGAACGAGAAATCATCATGCCGATCAACGAGCACCGCGCCTATGTGTTGCGTACCACGAACCGCCTGCTGGGTCGAATCCCGGGTGTGCAAGGAGTCAAAACCGGGTTTACTTCCAAGGCCGGCCGTTGTCTGATTGCCAAGGTCTCCCAGGACGGGAGCGATCTGCTCCTTGTCATTCTCAACTCCAAACGACGGTGGAATACCGCGACCAGCCTGATCAATTACGGCCTTCGGCTTAGTTACAGCCGTACCGGCATGCCCCGTTGATGTGCCGTCCAATCACGACGCGGCCCCAGTAGCCGCATTCACAGACCATAAGCATTCCCCTTCACCACAGGCCCTGATGTGGCTTGGCCGATGAGAACGTTATGGTCGATCCGGTCGAGGCGGAGAAGCGTGCCAAGCAACACGGGGCGGCAGGGGCGGCGCCTGAGAGAGAGCATTTATCGGGGAAGCGAGAATTCGACGTTCACATCTTTCCCCAGGTAGTTCACCTGGAAGCCTTGCTTGTCGTAGGCCAGCACGGCCCCCATGACGTTTTCATCCCCATAATCCTCTTTGCCGAGAATTTTCCTGACATCATCGGGGCTCTCGCTGTTGAGCACATTCCGGAAAATACCGCGTGTTTTGTAGGTAAAGCGATTGTTGATGAAAATCAGGTCAACTTTGCCGTCCTGGACGCGAACACCGGCCATCGGTCCGGTAGGCTTTCTTTGATCAAGCAGGAAAATGAACGTGGCCTCCTGTTCTGCCTTGATGCCAGGAATTTTTTCATTGACGAGGACGTCAAGAGCCTTCGCTTCATCATCGCCTAACTTGATGCCGAAGAGCGAGATATCTTGGCTGGAGAACCCCTTCGGGTCGGTCAGATCATTCTTGCTGAGTTCATAAGGCTCGGCGCTCACGTGGGCGGCGAGGAGGAGCGAGCCAACCGTGGCCATCAATCCGAGGAATGCTCGCCAACTGTACACCATGAACGCCTCCTTGGGATCGGTTCTCAACCGGTGTCGTGATGAGGTGGGATGCCGAGTGTCGGCAGGGTGAACCATACATCAGGGCATTCTATCCAAGCGGGGAACCCAGTTGCAAGGTACTGCTTGGCTGTCGGCTGGTCCTTATCGAGCACGAAGGGGCGTTGTTCGGGCGCGAGGGGGATGCGCTTGTAACTCCTTCATGGTGTCTTGGCAGAGTTGGGCGAAAGATTCAGCCGCCTGGCTGCGGTGTCGTTTTGACAGGTAAGCGAGACCCACGACGTGGCGCGGAGTCGGGTCGTACAGTTCGATCAATTGAAGGGCCGTTCCGGAGAGTCGCGCGCGAACGTACAGTTCGGGTAAGATCGTCGCGCCGGTCCCCTCTGCCACCGCCTGCAGAATTCCTTCGGGCGAACTCATTTCGAGTACCACGTTCGGCAGCACTCCTACCTTCGCACATTCGGCTTCCACCATCTTCCGCAGGCAATAGTCCACGGGCATCAGCACGAGGGGAAGTTGTGTCAGATCTTGCATCCGAGTGCGCGGCCTCCCAATGGCCATGTGGGGCGGAGCGACAAGGGCGAGTCGTTCCTCGAAGAGCGGAATGACGGTCAGTCGGGGATCATCGAGGGGTAATAGGCAGATTCCCATGTCCAACCGGTTGGCGAAGAGGCCGTTGACGATGTCCGATGACGGCTGGGCGTGCACTTGAAGGTGCACGAACGGAAACTGTCGTTTGAACCGGGACACAAGCGGTGGGATTAAGTAAGAGTTCACGGTAGAGAGCGTCCCGATAACCAATCGACCGCGTTGAGAACCAGTCAGCTCCTGTACGGCCTGGGTCGCCTGGTCCACCTCCCGTAAAATGCGCTCTGCATGGGGGCGGAACAACTCACCGGCCTGGGTGAGGACGACCGTTCGCCCGAGCCGGTCGAACAGACGAGTGCCTAATTCTCGTTCGAGTCCTGCGACCTGCACGGACAGCGATGGTTGGGAGACATGGACCTGCTCGGCCGCGCGCGTAAAATTTTGATGCACCGCCACCGCCATGAAATACTGGATTTGCCGCAATTCCATGCCTGCCTCAGCGAGAAGAATCATTAAGCGATAGGATTATCCTATAGCTAGCATGAAAACAATATATTAGACCGATGCATCATAACTCGCCTACTGTGCAGGGACAACAGGCACATACCTGTTCATGCAGTTCTTTGGCCAGGGGATGTGGCCATCAATCGTCTGATGTAACGCGAGGAGGTTGCGATGGTGAGGAAGTATTGGGGCGTCGGTATGATCGGGATGGCCGTCTTGGTGACGGCGGTCGGCTGTGCAGACACAGGAGGACAAGCCGGCAAAGAGGCATCAGTTGTCGGCCATGCTGCGACGAAGTCGCTCTATGCGCGGCTGGGAGGAAAACCGGCCATCACGGCAGTGATCGATCAATTCGTAGCCAATGTGGCTGCCGATAGCCGGATCAACGCGCGGTTTGCCACCACGGACATTCCGAAGCTGAAGGGCCACCTGGTCGATCAGGTTTGTTCGGCGACCGGGGGGCCTTGCATCTACACCGGGCGCGATATGAAGCAAACGCATGCCGGTATGCACATCAGCTCAGCGGATTTCGAGTCGTTGGTCCAAGACCTTGTCGCCGCGCTCGATCATTTCAAGGTGCCTGCCGCGGAGAAAAATGAACTCCTGGGGCTCCTTGGGCCGATGAAGGCGGATATCGCCGAGGTTCCGTAAGGAGGATTGTGGCGAGGGATGACGTTGTTGTCCCTCGCCCCACCGTCCACAAAAAAGAACCGGCAGTCTCAAGCGGGTCGGCTGCAATCGAGCAACGCCATGGCCAACTGTCGAAGGCGTTGGAAATACGCTTTGTGTTCATCCGCCATATCGTCGAGCAAGTTGTCGAGATCGGCGATACAGTCTTCAAGAATACCGATGCGCTGACCGTCCAAACGCGTCTCTCCATCCAAATAAAAGACCGCACAGCCGCCGATGACCGTATCCAGGGTCATCAGCTCCCCTTCATGGGGACTGGAGAACTGGGGCCACCCCTCTCGGCAATGGGCTTCCCACAATGACGCAACGGAGACATGCAACATGAAATCGGCCTTGATGCGGATGTGCTGGGTATTCGGTCAGCCCGCCAACCCTAACGCATGCAGATGGAGAACAGCAAGCATGTCTCCCCACAGTGCGAAAAAGCTGCAGCCTGCTGTCACGGATACAAGCCCCGCTGCAAGTGTGCCTGCGCCACCTTGTCGATACCGGACATCAAGGCCGCCATCCGCATGGTGGTCCGTTTCTCGATAGAGAACTGCAGGGTGCGGTGGAAGGCGTTGGTAATCAGGTCTTGCAGGCGGTCTTGAATGTCTTTGGCCTTCCAGAAGAACCGCTGGACGTCTTGGACCCACTCGAAATAAGACACGATGACCCCTCCCGAATTCGCCAAAATGTCGGGAATGATGAACACACCCTTGTCGGTCAAGATGCGGTCGGCTTCGAGGGTGGTCGGACCATTGGCGCCTTCCGCAAGGATACGGCAGCGTAGCGCGGCGGCGTTCGCTTGCGTGATTTGCTCGGACAGTGCCGCGGGAACGAGGACTGTGCAGTCCAACCGGAGGAGTTCTTCGTTGGTCAGAGACTCACCTAATGGGATCTCACGGAGTGGCCGACGGTGCTCTCGATAGCGCCGAAGCAACTCCGGCACGTCCAGACCCTTTGGGTTGTAGAGGCCGCCCGTGACGTCGCTGACCGCCACGACACGCGCTCCGGCCTGATGCATGATCAAGGCCGTGTGAGACCCGACGTTTCCAAATCCTTGAATGGCGACCGTCGCGTTCGCGATATCCACCTTCAGGTGACGAAGTGCTTCCAGCGTGACATACACCACCCCGCGTCCCGTCGCCTCCTCGCGCCCGAGACTGCCACCGATCGACAAGGGTTTGCCCGTCACCACGCCCTGCACGGCATATCCCACCTGTTGACTGTACGTGTCCATGATCCAAGCCATCACCTGCTGATCGGTTCCCACATCGGGGGCCGGGACATCCTTATCCGGACCGATCAGGGGAAAGATCTCCGCGGCATAGCGCCTGGTCAGGCGCTGCAATTCGCCGCGGGTGAGCTGTTTAGGGTCGACCTTCACCCCGCCCTTGGCGCCGCCGTAGGGGAGGTCGGCCAGTGCGCACTTCCAGGTCATCCACATGGCGAGCGCGGCGACTTCTCCGAGGGTGACGGCCGGGTGGTATCGGATCCCGCCCTTCGAGGGGCCGCGCGCCGTATCGTGTTGAACGCGGTAACCGGTGAACACCTCCACGCGCCCGTCGTCCATGCGGACCGGTACGCTGACCAGCAACGATCGCTGCGGCAAGGTGAGGCGTTGCCGCAAGTTGTCGTCGAGGTGCATGGCGTCGGCCGCCTGGTTGAATTGGGCGACGGCAAGCCGGAACGTGTGGGTATCAAGTTCGTTCATTGGGAAGCTCCTTGCGACTGATCGTCGGTGTGAGAGGCCAATGCGAGAGGCGGTGTCGGGGCCGAACGGGAGGCGACGAGGGTCTGGGGAGTCAGCCGCTCCGACCACGTCAGATGGAATCGATCGGCAAAGTTGGCTGCGAGGCGTTCCTGGACGGCGGCGTAATCGGGAGCCTCATCCAGGAGCATGGCCATCGACGTTACCCGACAGTCGGCAATGCCACAGGGCACAATGTGAGAGAACGGAGTCAGGTCCAGAGAGACATTCAGGGCAAACCCATGGGTGGTGACGCCATGGGAAATGCGCACGCCGATCGACGCAATCTTGGCCGAGGGCTCGACTCCGACCCAGACCCCCGGTAACCCCTCGCATCGGTGCGCAAGGATGCCCCATTCAGCCAGGGTAGTGATGAGGACCTCTTCCAGTCGACGCACATAGGCTTTGGGGCCGGCACAATGGTCGGTCAGCCGGAGAATGGGATAGCCCACGAGCTGGCCTGGTCCATGGTAGGTGATCGATCCTCCACGTTCGGTGCGTAAGACGGGAATGCCGGTTTGTCGTGCGAGCCTTTCATCGCCGGCCCAGTGGTGCGGCTTGGTGGTGCGGCCGGCCGTATAGACCGGAAAATGTTCGAGCAGCAACAAGAGGTCGGGGCAACGGTCGGCGGCTCGCTCGACCTGCCAGGCGCGCTGGAGGTTCCACGCATCCTCATAGTGGAGGCAGCCGCAGAAACAGACCGTGCCCCGTCGAACGGCCAAGAGCTGATCCTGTGCGAAGTGCTCCTGTCCCATGGTTTAGGGCCGTGAGGACGGAGGACGCGGAACGGTGATGGTATTGGTGCCGGTCTTCCCCTGCGCGGCAATCTGAAACGTCATCTGCTCGCCGGCGCGCGCCACCGCGTGCCAGAAATCACCGATATTAAAAATTTGACGCCCGTCGATTGCGCTGACGACGTCGCCGGATTGCAGTCCGGCTTGTCCGGCCGGTTTCCCGGCGTCGACCTGGAGTGCCAGGATGCCGCGATCGCTTTCCAAATCGAAACTAGCAGCAACGCTGGGCGTCACGGTCACCGGAACCAGGCCCAAGTCCGGGCGAGACACGGCTCCCCGGTCGATCATCGATTGAATGTGTGGGGTGATGGCGTCCATGGCGATGGCATAACTGATGGCCTGGGCGGAGGGCGCGATGGCCACGTTGATGCCGATGACCTGCCCGAACCGATCGACCAGCGGGCCGCCGCTATTGCCAGGATTGATGGCTGCATCGGTCTGGAGAAGATCGTACAGAGTTTCTCCCTCCGGCGTCAGCACCGATCGGTCGAGCGCGCTGATGACCCCAACCGTCACGGTCGAGCCGCCTTTCAAGGCGAGCGGATTGCCGATCGCGATGGCCGTTTCCCCGATGTCAAACGTCGTCCGTCGTGAAAATTCAGCCGGCACCAGGTCCGGTGCGGTGATTCTGATCAACGCAAGGTCGAGCAGGAAGTCGCGGGCGACGACGCGTCCAGGTGTCAGCCGGCCGGTGGAGAGTCCCACGACAACGCTGGTCATGCCCTGTACCAAATGATTGTTCGTGAGAATGTACCCGCCGACATCGATGATGACTCCCGAGCCGGAACCGGATGGAGCGCCATGTTGGGAACCGCCGGGCGGAATCCCGCGGGTGAGCACCGTGACGACGGAGGGTCTAACTTTGGCTACCACCGCGGGGACGGACAACTCCTTCAGGGCCTCCTCGCCCATGGGCGTCTCGCACGAACCGGCGCGTGGAACGGTCAGGAGAAGGAGGGCAATCGTCATGGTCCCGAGCCAGCAACGCCCTAACTGTGACCGGGATTCAATGGCGGCGTTATGGTCCGTGGAGCGGAACAGCATGTGAGCAGAGTCCTCGTTGGCGCATTCTCTCACAATGGCCCACAAGGCGAAAGCGCAGGAAACAACACGGGGGAGGTTGAGCCTCCCCCGTGTGTCGGAACGAACAACCGAATCGATTACTTGATGGCGGCGAACATCTCCTTCACCATCGGTGTTTTCAGCTTCTTGAGCGCCTTGGCCTCGATCTGCCGAATCCGTTCCCTCGTGACCGACAGGTGTTGACCGACCTGCTCCAATGTGCGGGCATAATCCTCGCCGATCCCGAATCGAAGCCGAATGACCGTCTGCTCACGAGGGGTCAGGGTGCTGAGAATTCGATTCATCTCGCGTGTCAGCTCCGTTCGGTTCACGTGGGCATCCGGTGGGACTGCCTGTTGGTCCGGGAGCAATTCGCCCAATTCCGTGCCGCCGTCACCCACTCGGTGCTCCAAGGCCACCGGCTCTTGAAATGCCTGAATCGTTTCATGCAGCCGATCCGGTCGCATCCGCATGCTGAAGGCCACTTCTTCCAAACGGGGCTGGCGACCCAATTGTTGAACGAGGCGTCGGGATGCCCGCAGAATGCGGTTGGAGGCTTCCGTCTGGTGGACGGGAATCCTGATGGTCCTGGATTGGTCGGCCAAGGAACGAGTAATCCCCTGGCGAATCCACCAGGTCGCGTAGGTGCTGAATTTGAATCCCTTACGGTATTGATACCGCTCAGCCGCTTTCATCAACCCGATGTTGCCTTCCTGCACCAAGTCGAGCAGCGTCAGCCCTCGGCCGGTGTAGTGCTTGGCCACATCCACCACCAGGCGCAGGTTGCAGCGCACCAGCTCGTCCTTCGCGGTTTCGAGAATGGATCGAGACGCCTGCAACCGGGTGAGTCCGGCGTCGAGTTCCTTTCTCATCGAGGCCCCAGCCTTGCCGCCTCGCTCGGCCACGCTCTGCAACTGTGCGATGGCCTGTTCCGCCTGATTGAGCGCGGTGGCGGACAGCCCGCTGAGCCGTCGTACGGTTTTCAGGGTCAGCAAGCTTGCATCCGTGGCCTCCGTGCCCTTGAACGAGGCGCAGGCCTTTGTGATCTGTTGCAACACCTGGCGGATTTGGCGCGTACCCAGATCGATTTGTTTCGCCAGGGCGATTTCTTCGTCGCGCTCCAAGAGACGTCGCTCGCCGAATGAACGGAAATATAACGACTCCAGCAAGAACGGCGCCGAAGCCGACCGCGCTACCCTTTCCGGCGCTGGGTCTTCCGCCTTGGTTTCCTCGTGATCGTCCTGGGCGATGGAATCCAGCAAATCGCTGGCTTCGGCATCATCGGCATCGAGGTCAACCGCTACGGTCGCCGTTGGTTCTGTATCATCCTGACTCAACAGAGAATCGTTCATGGTCATACCCCTTTTCCCCCGAGGGGGGAGCTGTATTGTGCCCAGCAAAAACGCCCGCACCCGTCCTTTTTATTAGATGCCAACTCTTGGGGAAAGGATTCGGTCCGCTCACCCCGTCACGTCGGCTTGCTTTGGATAGAGATAGGACCGGTCTGTGATCGATCAAGGGGCGCCTGCGCGAAAGGCCACCGGCGGTATCATGCGGCCTGCCGGTTTGGTTGAAAACAGGCAGGCAGTCTCCTAGAATGCCGGACCATGTCTGAATTGAAAAACGGCGAGCGGGTCCACTTGGTCGATAAGAAGGGGCGCCAGTATGCCCTGACGTTAAAGGCGGGCGACATCTATCATTTCAGCGGGGAGACGATCCCGCATGATGAGTTGATCGGCAAGCCAGACGGGTCCGTCGTCACCCTCTCCAAAGGGAAACGCTTTCTGGCCTTGCGTCCCACCTTCGGCGAATACGTCCTCAAGATGCCCCGTGGGGCGCAGGTCCTGTACCCCAAAGACCTCTCTCTGATTCCGATGTGGGCCGATGTCTATCCCGGCGCGAGAGTTTTTGAGGCCGGCACCGGTTCCGGGGCCTTGACGATGGCACTGTTGCGCGCGGTCGGTCCGACCGGATTGGTGGTGACCTATGAGGCCCGGGAAGACTTCGCCCGTACGGCTTTAACCAATATCGAGCGCTATATGGGCCCCGTGCCCACCCTTAGGCCATTCCGCAAAAACGTGTATGAGGGCATCGATCCTCTTGAAGACGGGCGGCTATTCGATCGCCTGGTGCTGGACCTCCCAGAGCCTTGGCAAGTGGTACCGCATGCCGCGACGGTGTTGCGCTCCGGGGGCATCTATCTGAGCTTTGTGCCGACCGTGCCGCAGGTGGTGCAGACGGTAGAGGCGCTGGAGCGCACCTCGATGTTCGGCATGATCGAAACCTTTGAAACCCTGCTGCGAACCTGGTCGATCCAGGGCCGAAGTGTCCGTCCCGACCACCGGATGGTGGCACACTCCGGATTTATCACCGTGGCGAGAAAAGTCGAGGCTGGGTGGTGGTCGTCATCTGGAAAAGCCGTTGCAGCGGTCAAGGAATCCGCGGAGGAAGCTGGGTTGGAACCAGGTGAAGAGGGAGTGTGCGAGGCATGAATCGGTTGCAGGGAAAAGTCGCGATCATTACGGGGGGCAATGCGGGCATCGGCGAGGCCATCGCGAAGCTGTTTGCCGAGGAGGGCGCTTCGGTCGTGGTCACAGGGCGTCGTCAAGACGAGTTGGATCGAGTGGTGAAGGGCATCGGCGTGAACGGCGGGCGGGCCTGGGCAGTGGCCGGTTCAGTGACGGACGAGGCTCATGTCCGCGAGGTGGTCGCGCAAACCGTTCGGACCTTCGGGAAGCTGCACATCCTGGTGAACAATGCCGGGATCGGCGATTTCGGCAAGCGCGTCCATGAGACCGACGACGCGACCTGGATGAACGTGGTGGACATCAACTTGACAGGCGTCTTTCGGATGAGCCGTGCGGCCGTCCCCGAAATCATGAAGGCGGGAGGCGGTGCGATCATTAACATCTCCACCGTGGCCAGCCTTGTCGGAATTCGCGGGTTACCGGCGTATGCCGCGTCGAAGGGGGGCTTGGACGCCTTGACCAGGGCGATGGCGGTGGATTACGCCCCGGACAACATTCGCTGCAACGTGGTGAACCCCGGCTTGATCGATACCCCCATGGCGGCACCCTTGATGGCCGATCCTACCAGCTTGGAGCCGATTCTCGCCCATTACGCCATTCGACGTCCCGGGAAACCTGAGGAGGTTGCGAAGTTGGTGCTCTATCTGGCTTCCGACGATGCCACCTGGGTCACTGGTGCGACCTTTCCGATCGACGGCGGCATGACGATTTTTAAAGGGTGAAGTTCGGCTCGTGGTGGGCCGGAGTGTTGTCAGGTGGCGAGTGGTCGTCAGAAACGAGTGTGGAGAGTATGGAGATCACGCCTCAGACCCAATGGTGCGGTATTCTCGGCAATCCGGTGGAGCATTCACTCTCGCCGGCCATTCATAACGCGGCTTTTCAAAAAGCCGGCCTGAACCTGGTCTACTTGGCATTTCGTGTGGAGTCCATCGGTGAGGCGTTGAAGGGCGTGCGCGCATTGGGGAATGCACGCGGCTTCAGCGTGACGATTCCGCACAAGGTGGCCGCTATTCCCTTTCTGGATGAGGTGGAGCCGACGGCCAAACACATCGGGGCCATCAACACCATTGTGGTCGAAGACGGAAAGTTGAAGGGGTATAACACCGATGCCTCCGGCGCCTTACGAGCGCTCAAAGAGGGAGGCGCCTTCCTGGACGGGCACCGGGTCTTGATTCTGGGGTCTGGGGGCGCAGCCAGGGCCATCGCCTTTGCGTTGGCGACGGGGGCCGGGATCGCCGGCTTGACCCTCCTTGGAATCGACGAATCCGAACGGCAGAAGCTGGTGAAGGATTTGCGCGAGAAGACTTCCGTGCCGGTGGAAGAGGGGCCGCTGACCCTCGACACGCTCCGCAACTGGGTGCCGCATGTGCGCACGGTCATTCACTGTACGCCGGTGGGTATGTACCCGCATATGGACGAGTCCTGCATCCCGACCAACCTGTTTCGTCCCGAGTTGACGGTCATGGATATCGTATATAACCCCCGCGAAACGAAGTTGCTGCGGGAAGCCAAAGGGGCAGGCTGCCGTACGATTCCGGGATTGGAGATGTTTCTCAACCAGGCTGTGCTGCAGTTTGAACTCTGGACGAAGCAGCCTGCCCCGGTCGAGGTGATGCGGCAGGTATTGGAGTCGCGTTTCCAGCCATGACAGGATCGATGCTGTCCGCGGGAATGCCATGAACATCGTATTGATCGGCTATCGCGGAACCGGAAAGAGCACGGTCGGCAAGGCCTTGGCCCGTCGCCTCCACCGTCAGGTCGTTTCGACCGATGCCGAAATCATCAAGCACGCGGGGCTCTCTGTCCCTGACCTCGTCAGACAGTTTGGCTGGTCTCACTTTCGAGACCTTGAAACGGCTGTGTGTCGCGAGGTGGCCGCACGTGACGGGCTGATCATCGATACCGGTGGCGGGGCCATTTTGCGCCCTGAAAATGTGGAGGCGCTACGGCATGGCGGGACCCTCGTATGGTTGACCGCCTCCGTGGAGACCATCATCCAGCGGATCGGTGGCGATACCCAGCGGCCCTCCCTCACGGGTACCAAGTCTTTCACCGAGGAAATCCGTGACGTACTGGCCGAGCGTACGCCCAAGTACCAGGCGGCGGCCGATATCGTGATACAGACCGACGGGCTCTCGACGGCCGATGTCGCGGAGCAAATCCTCGACCGGCTGTCGAAGAAGGCCGATCCTTGACAACCTCCCTCCAACGTGATTCTTATACCGCCGTGCGCCCGTAGCTCAATTGGATAGAGCATCGGACTTCGGATCCGAGGGTTGGGGGTTCAAGTCCCTCCGGGCGCACCATAGAATCAACAGGTTGTATCTCTTCCTCAGGTTCTTCCTCTTCCTCGGTCACGGTTTTGGTCACGGTTCCACTCAGACTGCCTCGATTCACGGCTTCTCGAAGATGTCCTGGGGCTAGGTGTGCGTACCGCATAGTCGTCTCAATGTCACGGTGCCCGAGGATCTCCTTCACCGATACGAGATCGACGCCTGCCATGACACGTCGGCTGGCTGCGGTGTGTCGGAGTGAATGCCAACAGGCACCGGTGATCCCCGCTCGCCTCAGGCCAGGTTCAAAGGAACGCCGAAGGAAAGCCCGGCTGTCCATGGGGTGGGCAACATCCTTTAAGCCTGGGAACACCCAAGCCGACCGAAGAAAGGAGTCAAATGACCTCAGAATGGTCTTGGCTCCTTCACTTAAGGGCACATGCCGGGTTTTGCCTCCCTTTGGCATGGGCAGGGTCAAGATCTCGTTTTCCAGATCAATCTGGTTCCAGCGAAGCGAGAACTGCTCGCCACGTCTCAACCCGGTCTCGACGGCGAAGGCGACCAATTTCCAGTCATCCGGGGGCATTACGCCCTTCAGTCGGTCAAGTTCCTCGCTCGTCAGGAACCGCGTTCTGTTGGCTTCAGGAAAGAACTTAAGGCTGGAGACCGGGTTCTTGGTCAGTTTGTCATCTTTGACGGCTAGCATCAGCACATGGCGAAGGAAGGCAAAATGTCTGTTGATCGTGGCATCCGCCCAGAGCCGTTGCGGTTCCTTCGTATTCACCTTCATCTTGGCGCGCATTCTGGCTTGAATTCGTCGAAGATCATCGACCGTAATCTGGGTGACTAGGCGACTCCCGATAAGCAGGGACCAGCGCCGCCCGTAGAGTACTTCGCCAGCTTTGTTTCGGTTCACAGTTCCTTCGAGGTAGCGTTTGATCCAAGCCCGGAGCGTGATGTCTTTTCGAGGGGCGAATTTTTCAGGGAAATAGGTCCCTTCCCGAATATCGGCCTTCAGCCGTCCGTACAATGCCTTGGCCTGTGATTTGGTATCACAGCGGTGCCAGCGCTCCCGCCCGTTGTCATACAGACGTACCCACCAGCCTTTGCGGCCCTTCCTCTGGGTAATCCCTCTATCCTTTCCCGCTTTTCTTGCCACGGCGGCTCTCCTTTCGCTCTCCGGTCTTCTGAGCCTCGCGCCACTTTCTCGCCGCGACGCGGTTTTGACAGCGGGGCTGACAGTACAGCTGGTCGCGTCTGATCGCGAAAAAGATCGTGGCGCATTCCGGACAACGCCGGATGTAGTCCCCCGTGTGGGCCAGGAGGTGGACAAACCGGTATTCAAACTCCTTCGCCTTGCGTTTCGCACTCACGATGACCGTACCCGCCTCGTCAGAGCCCTCACCCGGCGACACCACGACCAGCGTCATCTGCGGAAACGTGAACTCGGTGTAGCCTTCGTGCCAATAGAGCTCCAAGTGCTCCAGGACGGCAGCCTGAATGTCCAGGGCTTCTTTGCGACTGGGTATCGTCTGATAGTTCTTCGCGTGAGGCACGCCCTCCACGCTCCAGCCACTCTCCGGGGCCACCATCCCGCCATAGCGCTCCCCCGTCTCATCGACAAAGGCCGCGACCTCAAACGCTACCAGCGTCCATTCCGTGGGCGTCAAAGCCTCCAGATCGGTCTGTAAAAACCGGAGCACCCACCCCACGGCGCCATCCGGCATCGTCTGGATCCGCTCCATCGCCTTCTCATACTCAACTTGGAAGTCCTGTTCCGCGTGCCCCTGTGCGCTCATGCCTTCGGCTCCTTTTTCACGCCGACCCCTCCTGAGTTTCTTGATCCCAACACCACCGGAAAATGTGTCGTGCGAAAGGGCCGATTTCAC
Source organism: Nitrospira sp. (assembly GCA_015709715.1). Classification (NCBI taxonomy): domain Bacteria; kingdom Pseudomonadati; phylum Nitrospirota; class Nitrospiria; order Nitrospirales; family Nitrospiraceae; genus Nitrospira; species Nitrospira sp. The sequence goes on along the minus strand of CP054184.1, from coordinate 1,912,236 downwards.
CGGAATGTGTTTGGCAAGTGTACCTCTGCATTGGTAATGGGTGTCAAGAAGAATCACGGCTCAACAATATCAGCCGTGATCATTTTTGAACCATTCTTTAAGGAGGTGCCCGATGGTCCCCAGTACAAAATTGATCACCATTCGAGAAGCCGCGAACCGGTTAGGGCTCAAGGAAAGCACAATCAGGAAGTACATCCTGAAGCGGCAGATTGCCTATGTGAAGCCGTCGGTGCGAGCGGTGCGGATTCCCATTGAGGAATTGGAACGGATTCTGGCTGCCGGCCTCAGGCCGGTAATTCCCCAGCCGGAAGGTGCCCGATGAGCCGCTGGAAGGAGTTCCGGCGGGAGCCCGTCGCCGGGGAATGGACCAGAAAGCAGAAACGCGGTTATCACCGGGTGCGGTCGCTGCTGTGGTTCTGGGAATGTCATCAGTTCCAAGTGCTCTGGGTCACCCTGTCCACGGCGGAAGGCGGGGATGCGGAGAAGTTGACCTACCATCACAAGCAACTGCGCCAGAGGATTGAACGCCAGCTCGGGTTTCAGGAGTTGGAGTATTACCAGGTCCGGACAGAAGAAGGGCATGGCGTCCTCCATATCTTTTGGGCCTGGCGGGTGCCGGATGGGGAACGCGCCCGGCGATTTTGGATCTCTCAGGAATGGTTGTCGTCGCAATGGCAAGCCCTCCACGGGGCTCCGGTCGTCTGGATCAAGGCCTATCAGCCTAGTCATCGTTCCCGAAACCGGCTGAGCCGCTACGTCATCAGCCAGTACGTCCAGGATCAATGCGGCTACGTGAATATGTGCTGGTCCTGGAAACGGTCTCTTGGCTTTCCCATTAGTCGACTGTGGGAAGAAATGCGGCACCAATGGTCTACCAGGAATGCCTACCGACGAATTAGGGGTGAGATCGAAATCCCTCGGATCGTCTTCATCAAGACCTGGGAGGATCTGCTCTCGGGCCATGCCATATGGTTTAGCGGCACGATTCTGCAACTGGTGTTGGGGAAGGGACTCGTCTATCAGGAGGTGTGAGCATGATCTGGCATCGATGTGATCTGAAGCTGCCAAGTCTTTTTGGTCCAGCTTGTTGCGGACGGGAAGCGACCACGTATGATCGTGCGCGGAAAGCCTGGCTTTGTCCTGAACATACGAAGGAACGACTCTGTGAGTTCTGCCAATACGAACGAGCGTTGGTGCGGTTCTGTTATGCGGAGAAGGATGTGACGTGCGAAATCTGGCTCTGTGTGGACTGTGCGGGACTCACGGGGCGACGGTGACACGCTCTAATCAATTTCTCCCTGTCACCCGTCCACTATCCCTCACGGGTGAGAGGGAGCGATGCTCCATCCTTATTCAAGGCGGCGATGCGTCAGCTTGGCCGCCGCTCTGTTGGATCGTTGCTTGCAGACGCAGGGAAGACAGCAGGGATACTGAAAACATGGGGAGAGTGGTCACGCGAAGATTCCGCCCAACGAGGCCGCCCGGCCGTTCCGGACCACTGGACCGGACGGCCGGGGGGATCGGGGGCGCAGCCCCCGCTTCACTTGATTCATATGGTCAAAGTAGCATCGCATGGCTGCTCGGGTTGATGCGGTGCATGGTATTTAACCGCCAACACATCATCAGGGATGTTATTCTAGAAGCTGATTGCTTTGACAATCTCTAGTAGTCACGTAGGATTGGAAGCCGCTAATGCTGTAAGGTTTGTTGCTGACCATCCAAATTTAAGGGGCAATTACGCATAATGTATCCACTTGTCAAATTAGCGGCAGCGGGGCTCGTCGGCGAGAAAAAGTATGTGCTTTTCGCGGGGGCCGGAATTTCTAAGGATGCTGGGCTGCCTACGGGCTGGGATTTAATGATGGCTACGGCCAAACTTCTAAGGGCTGGCGAAAGCGACCAAGATGAGTCGTTGAGTTTGGAAGATTGGTTCCAAAACAGTCGGTACTCAAAATTGTCATATGGAGAATTGATCGGTGGACTCTTTTCTACAGCTGTCTTGCAGCAGGAATTTATGCGAAAACATTTGCATGCGGAGAGACCAGGTGATGCACATCAGCTTGTGGCTAAGCTCGCACAGCTTGGCGTCATTCGCTGCGTTATAACCACAAATTTCGATAAATTGCTTGAGCAAGCTATTGAAAGGGCCGGACTTAGGGTCCAAGTGATATCGAACGCGGAGGATTTAGAACATTCTGAGCCGTTAATACATTGTCGAGATTTTAGGGTCTATAAACCTCATGGAACATTGGGGGTGGGCCAGATCCGAAATACTCCATTTGATCTTGAATTACTTGCATCCAACATGGATGAGGAACTTGTGCGAGTAATTTCGGACCACGGATTATTAATTCTAGGATATGCAGGTAGAGATGCCGGGATTATAAACTGTTTTCGGCGAAGTAGACGGGGGCACTTTCCCACATTTTGGATAAACTTGGAGCCGCCGAAACCTGAAGTTCGGGAAGCGTTCACCGGTAGCGTGTTTGAATATGTTGAATGCCAAGGTGCTGCAGAATTTCTGAAAAGATTACTCGACACTTACAGCAAATTGGGAGAGTTAGAACAAAACGCAACAAGTTCCCATAGTGCTGTGAACAAAATTCAAGACGCAATTTTGGGCGGGCGGGGTGATCTCCTCACGCAAGTCCAAAAGTTCATGCAGTCTCTCAACAGAGAGCTAGTGGCAGTCGCGCCCGACTTTTCGATGGAGGGTGATAGAGATGAGCTGCTTGTTCAGTCAATCGCGAAAACAATTCCCCTCGCCGTCGAATTTGCAAAGGTTGCAAGTGTAGTTTCAGAAAATAATTCTGAAAGCGCCGCGCTGGCAATCTTCAAAGGTTTCGGAGCATTGCTTGAAAAATATGATACTCCGAGAGGATTTTCAGGGAGCTATTATCCTACAGATTTTGATTACTTCGCCTTTATGGGGCATGAATTATTTATAATCTTCCTGTCACTTCTAATCGAACAGCGAAGGTGGGATTTAGTTGCTGAAATACTCCAGGAGGAAATTTACATCAATAATGTTATGGGCGGGTCGCAGGGGCCTGTGTCCTACCTCTATTTCTCTAAATTTGTCCGATTGTTAAACGTTGAAAGGAACGAGCGATTAAGTCTGAACAGAATTTCAGTCGAGGCTGATTTATTGTGGGAACGACATTCTAAAGGGGATCTCGCAGACGTAAGTCCTTTTAGGGGCATTAGAGATGCGGATCTGTTTCTTTACCTGAGAAGCGAATTTGAGAAAGAACGTCCCGACCAGAAACTTGATTGGTTGCCCTGGTCTGTTGTTTTTTTGGCTGACGAGATGCCCCAGTTCCTTTTAGAGGCAAGTCGAAAAAAATACGCTCTACAGCTGCTCCGGCCATTGTCGGCTAAGAGCATCGAAGATTTGCGACTGAAGTGTTCGAAGGCAAGAGAAAAACTTCCGATTATTTTCGGACGAGGTTTTGGCCTGTATGAGAGTCCCCTTTACAGGTTAGATTCGTCTAGACTGGGCTCCCGCGACTGATACAACAATTCATTATTCGATTCCCAAGTATCGCTTGGATCTTGAGTTTTAGCGTGAGCGTATGTTTGGGGCAATATGTAAGGGCAACACGAATGCTAGTTAGATCAAATAAATAGAATCCGTTCTCATAGTCAACTTATGAGGAAGGCATGCTATACAAATGCATATATCAATCTGGAGTCCAAGAGGCTTCTTGACGAAAGTTGTTCTCGGTGATTCCGTCGCATAACGAGTCAGGGGTGTTGCCACCATTTCTCGGGAATAACCCCGCGGCTCAAGCAGCCATGGCTCCGTACCGTGTATCATTGCTTGAGGTTGTAAGTAGATTTGGTACAACTCCTGAACGGATAAAAATTCTTTCAGGCTTCATAGCGTACAGGGACGAATTGAGAAAGGTTGGGTTTTTGAACGGTTTTCAGTGGTTGGATGGTAGCTTTGTTGAAAATGTCGAAGTAACACAATGCCGTCCACCCGCTGACATCGATATCGTCACTTTTTCCTATCGTCCTGAGCAATATAAAGATGAGGGCCAGTGGGTTGGATTGATTGAATCGAGGCCCGATTTATTCGATCCGGAAGTAGCCCGAGATAAATTCCACTGTGATGCGTACTTCGTTGATTTGTCCCTCGGGATGCCCGGATACTTGATTGATCAAACGAAGTACTGGTTCGGGCTGTTCTCGCACCAAAGAGTCTCTTCTGTGTGGAAAGGAATGCTGGAAATTCCGTTAACCAATGATGACTCCGATGTCGCTGCACTCTTGAGCGCCTAAGCCCCTATGGTACGTAAGATAAAACTAGATGGCTTATATGCTGAATTGTCAGCGGTGGGTGCGTTGTTAAAGGCCGCTACGGAGTCAGGTGACTTCGTGGGCAAGTTCCAATGGGCTAAGCGTAAGCTAGCGCTGCAAACTGAGATTAGTGCTATTGACAGTGCTCCTGAAAATGGCGCGAGCGTTGCATTGTTGTTTGGTGGGTCACCGGTAGTTGGTTCACGCGGAATATCAGCTGATTTTGCTGGGGACGCCCTAGATAAGTTTCAGGACTTGGTGTCTAAGACCTTCGCCAAAACTGAATGGGGCTCTTTAGGCGAAAGGGGGCCTGTCCCTTTAAAGAATTCATCCCATTTAATGGTTACGGAGGTTGCTCGAGGGTCATTTGGATTTGTTTTGAAAGAACTATCTGACCAGATAGAAATTGCAGATACTGCGCTTAAGGTGCAAGTGGAAGAGGTCGCTACACTTTTACAAAGAACAGCATCGCCGAATGAGCTCGACTTCGAAGAGGCGGCAGATATGTTGGATTCAAGGACCCTGACCGCCTTGAAAAACTTTTTCGTTACTCTAGATTCAAATGGTGCCACGCTACGCGTGGTTGAGGACATTGCAGACTATACTCTTGATGCGGCAGCAATCAGCAGAGGTAGACGGCGCACTGAAGCCACCGAAATACAAGAGGAGGATATTTTATTGGTGGGGACTTTGGATGGCGTCCTTCCGGCCCGTAGGAAGTTTGAAATCAAATTAGAAGATGGCCAAACAGTATATGGCTCGGTTTCAAAAGAGGGGGCTGAGCAATTTACCTCAATTTTGTCTCAGGGAGAAACTGCTGTTGGGAAAAAATGGACTTTCAAGGTTCGACGTCGGGTTATAGCTCCTTTGAATCGTCCTCGAAGGCAAATCGATACACTTCTTGAGATAGTTGGGCCAGCAGCTTAGAGTGATCGAGAGATATGTAGCAACATTCTTGCCCTTTCGCCTCTTCCCTCTCTGGTTGCTTACCCCTTTGCAGTCTCAATCTAACTGGATAACTTCTGATCCCTTCTTTAATGGCGGTCCATTCCACTCTCCACATGCTCCGGGGGGCGTATGTCACACGCGGTGCATTTTAAGAAAAACTTCTGGTCACGGTTCTGGTCACGGTTCGGTCACGGTTTTAGCCACGAATGCGGGTATGTCTCAATCGTCACTGTTCTTCATGGATTGATGCTAAAACCGTTGATCTATAAAGAGAACATATCCAACTGTCCTCTTTGATCGCTGTCTGTCTCTAAGGTACTTTGTCCGCCTTCGGATCCGAGGGTTGGGGGTTCAAGTCCCTCCGGGCGCACCAGGTTCCTGCCTCACTCTCATTTCCCTTCCGGTCTCATTTCTTCCCCGTTCTTAATCCAGCGCAGTTGGTTGGCTAAACATTGAAATGTAAAGGCATTTTCTGGACAGGCTTGGGGCTGGATCTGTCGGCGCATGCTGGGGAACCCACGCGGCAGAGCGTAGGGGGTAGGGCTCTAGTACCTCGGTGCTATAGTTGTAACGTCGGTAACGGTTACACCCCAGCGCGAAGGAGCAAGGTTCATGAAGTACCGTGGTGCATCGCAACTCATGTTGGGCGGAATGGCGGTCGTGTTGGTTGCGGCGTCCGGCTGTAGCAGCATGGGTGGTCTGCAGTCGGGAACGGAAGATCGTCTGGCATCGAATCGTAGCTCCGACTCTTCGCCGGTCGGGGCGGCGCAGGATTATCAGGATTATCCGGGGGCGTCGGCTATGGGAAAAGAGGGGCGGAGCGGGCGGCAGCCGTTCCCGGGTTCCCAGGAGGAGATGGCAGAGAACGAAGGGGGCCGGCTGCGAGGGTTCTTCCCGCTCGTGAACGGACAGGTGGCAGGAGAAGAGCGGTTGAGCCGCAGCCCTATGGGCACTATGTTGATGCCAGTCGATCGCCATGAAAAGTGGCGCGCCGAGCTGCTGCGCGAGGAAGCCGCCGCCATGGAAGCCGGCATGAGGGATGTGTTCTACGGGTATGACCGCTACTTGGTTCCCGAGGAGGGGATGAGCGCCCTGACGGACAACGCCGACTGGCTGAAAGATAATCCCAAGGCCCTACTCAAGATATCCGGCCACTGTGACGAGCGAGGGACACACGACTACAACCTCGTCCTTGGGGAGAAACGGGCCAAGGCGGCGAAGAATGTCCTGGTCGATCTTGGGGTGAATCCACAGCAGGTAGCGATCGTCTCTTACGGCAAGGACCGTCCCTTCTGTAATGAACATGATGAGGCCTGCCACCAGCAAAATCGGCGTGGCCACATGCTCTTGCGCAAGTAGGCGAGAACCCCGGTCCCCTCCCGTGAGCGGGGTCGGGGACAAGGGCGCTCCTCAAACCCGGTCAGTGAATCGTCCCATCCCATCTCTCCGCAACATCCATCCATCGCTCTCGTAGACTCTCCTGAACTCCTCACGGCTTGTCCGTATGGTGACAAGGTGCGGGAGCTTATGGTATCTGAGCCACAGCATGCGATCAGCGTTCCGCCCTCTTGTCCATAAAGGAGTACGATTGTGAATCAGCGCTTTGGCATTACCGTGAAATTCATGATCTCAGCCGACTCTCCGGAAGAGGCTGAAGAAATCATCGAGTCTGCTTGTGAAAAGATGGCCTCGTCCCTGCACGAAGGGGATGTCAGCTATGAGGGCATCGAAGATATCGAGGAAGAAGACGAGTAAAGGCGGCCTGACTCTAGTGGTGGCGCATGGAGACCAGTGAAGGGCGAACGGCATGACCGATTCTGTCAGCACAGCCGGGAAGGAGAGTCGTCCTCCAGGCTTTCTGAACCGGATTCATCAGTCCAATAAGCAGTACCTCCCGCAGTGGCTTGGGGTGCCGGCCCACATTCACCATGTTGCCTATCGCATGGCGAACCCGCCGGTTGAACGCCCCAATAGCCGCCGAGAATTTCAGCATTTGCTGCAGGCCCTCGACATTTCGGAAGGCGCCATCGAGGAAAAATTCGGGTATGGTTTCAAGACGGCCTCCAACGGTGACCGGCTGGTGGTCGTATGGGAAGCCCACACGGAGTACTACAGCTATCAGGTGTGGCATGTCGTGCAGGACACGTCGACCCGACTCGACTTCGGCCCGATCACCTTTCCCGATTACGCGATGCCCTTGTCGCCGCTGGGTCTCCGGATCAATGCGCTCGACATTCTGTGTCTGCCGCAGGAGCCGCCGAGCGTGGAGGACTTGCCCGCCCGTTTGCCCGGCGCCATGGTGTATGGCAGCCGCATCCTGGGGGACGAGATCGTGGCGGTCACCAGTTTTACGCCCGATGAGCATGATCGAGAGCGGTATTTGATCTGCGCCGTTTCTGAATCGGCGCTTCGGCAGCAGGTGGCCAAGATGGTGGACACGATCGTCGCGATCGAAAACTATTACCACTTGGTCATGCTGCCGATGAAGGCGTTTTCACGCGCGGTGGATCAAATCCACGACTATGAGCAGCGCCACCTCTACCAGCGAGCAGTGTTAATCGAACAGCTGGGGGGTACCACGCCCCAGACCATGCAAAAGTGGCTCACGGTGCTGACTCAGGATCTACTGCAGGTGAGTCGATTGGCGGAATCCATGCGCTACCGTCTCTCTGCGTCGGTGCCCTATGACCGGATCGTGCACAGCAACATGGCCTCTCTGAAGGAACGGCCCTATGCGTCGCTTCGGCAGCTCTCAGAATATGTGATTTGGAAAATCACGGGGGTGACGGAGGGCTATCAACAGCTCCTTCGGCGCATCGATGCGATGGAAAAAGACTTCGAGGCGACCGTGGCGGTTCTGCGCACCCATATCGAACTGCGGCTGCAGGAGCAGAATATCGGCCTGCAAGACCAGAATATGAAACTGCTCGCCAGCGTGGATTCCACCACCCGCGCGCAAGCCATTCTGCAACGCACGGTCGAAAGCCTGTCCGTGATCGTCATCACCTACTACCTGACGGGGCTGGGAAGTTATGTCCTGAAGGCCTGCTACGAATTGGGGTGGGTGAAGAATGCCAATGTTGCGACCGCTATCTTTGTGCCGATCGCCTTTGCCACGTCCTTCACGCTCATGACGGTGGGGCGGAAAATCATCATCAAGCGGATGGCGAATCCCACCCACGAAGGCCATTGATCTTCCTGCGGGGGCAAAGGTCAGACCATGGCCAGGTCGCAACTGCCGTGCTTGACTCCATCGGTGGTGTCCGATAGTTGTCCGATCAGCCGTTGAATCCTGCTTTGATCGTCTCGGCGTACGCGAATAAATTCAACCCCCGCCTTCCGTTCCGTGGCCCAGCGTACCTTCGCCAGACCGACTGTGAGGGGCGTCGCCTGGTCCGGCATCATCACCTGCAATTGGAGGTAGTCGCCCGCTCGAACGGGAAGGTCGGTTTCGATCGCGCAACCGGGGACGGACAGGTTAATGAGGGTGCCGCGGCCGCTGGTCGAATCGCCCGAGACGCGCACGGGATAGGTCACGGCCACGCGTGTGGAGGAACGAAGATCCATTTCCATTGCCGAGGCCTCCCTGCCGATACCCCACTTCTTGGGGGCTGCTGGTCTTCTCGGCAAGGCCTGTTCCAAACTTGAGAACCCAGCGAGCCTTCAGCCCCCTGCCCCCAGCCACTTCCTGCCCACGCATTCGGCTGTTCGCGGCGAGAGAGCCACAACACCAGGGGGAGCGCAAGCGGGAGAGGCAGGAGGGCTAATGCCAGCATCCGTTGCCAATGACCTGTGGAGACCATGATGGCGCCTCTTTCGTCGTGGGTGCGTGCTTGGCCTGGTGGCGGCCGACAGAGGCCTCGTCAGGATTCAGGAGGGTCCTGCCGCGTGGTCTCCGTCAACTCTGTGACCCACCGGCCGATCAGTGCCGTGAACACCACCAGCGTAATAAGTAAACCTGCTGCCTGGTCCATGGGTGTCTCCTTTCATGCCGCCTAGCCGTGAGCCGTCTTGTTGGCGACTCTATCTTGAGGTAGAGCAACGGACGTGCCAGGTTTGGTTCGGTAAGGTGAGTGTAATTGCGAACCTTATTCGGTGGTTTGGGCCGGTTTCTCGCGGGCGCGGGGCGTGAGGAGAAGGCAGGGCAGGGGGTTGTGCTCATTCAAAAGGATACGGCACTGTATCTTTCTCGATAATGTGAGTCTGGCGCCGGCGCGCATGGTCAGATGACGTTCTCTGCCTGTTTGGTCGACTGCATAGGCAGGCAGATTGATTTCGATCGCGGAACGGCGTATCCATGCACCGGCATGACGGTCCCCCTGCATGCTCAGGATCTAAGAAGGTAACTATGGAACGACGCGATAGTCCGCGGTATGAAATCAACGTGCCGCTCACCTTTTCAGGCCAGGCCATCGTCGGGCAAGGAGTTGTCACCAGCCTGTCCAGCGAGGGCTGCCACGTCCGCAGCGATGACTCGGTTCCCGTCAAGGCCTGTGTTGCTCTCCAGGTCGAGCTTCCGGCCCCCCATGAGCCCTGCACCGTCGAGGTGGCCGAAGTGCGTTGGAAGGACAGTGCCGGATTTGGTCTGGCTTTCGTCCATGTCCATGCCCAGGAGCATGCCCGGCTCCAGCGTTTCATCGACTGGCTCAAACGCGCTCAAAACAACTAGAGCCGGGATTGTGGCCGAAGTCTGGGGCTAGGGAAAGGACGAGGCAAGGTCCACATGGACGTCGACGTGCGAGGTCCGACTGCCGGGCGGGAAGGGGGGAAACGGATGGGCGTTCACGACGGCCAGGAGGGTGGCTTGATCCAGGTTGTGGTCTCCTGAGCTGCGCTCGACTTCGATCAACTGCGCTTCACCGTTCGCATAGAGGCGGAACCCGATGCTCGGCATCTTGCCGGGTACATTCCCAGACCGGACAGGGGTGTCCCGCTGGACCCGTTGCCGAATCAAGCCTTGCAGCATTTTCCAATAACCATCCTCCGAAAAGGGTCTTCTCGACCCCAGGAGATCCTGTTCTTCCAGGGGGCCGTCCAGCAGCGCCACTTCGTGGTGGTCGGAGGCTTGCCGGGAGGCGTCGGACAGGTGCGCTGAGAGGTTTCTCACGGCAGCGGCCGTACTGCGATCGGTGTAACCGGGGATGGCGATGGTGACGACTACTCGGCGGCGGACGAGTTCCTCCCAATGGAGCCCCTGTCGGCGGGCGATCACGATTTCTAGCGGCGTCGCTTTGGGTGGGTCTCCAAGCGTCGAGGACAAATGACCGAGATCTACGGTGGCTACCTGACGATGCCGATCTGGGTCGATCTCTAGGGGTGCGATAAACGGAGCCGCGGCGGGACTTTGAAAAATGGCCACGTCGGGTTCTCCGTGGGGCGAGGGCTGTTGCGGAACGGAGACGGACAGGGTGAGCCGTCGGTTGCTCGGAAGTGAGCCGAACAGACTATCGGACGGCATCTCGATGTGGATGTCGCGTGGCGCCAGGCGCGGCGCAGCACCCTCGACCCATTCGATCTGCCCCGGAACGGTTGCCAACAAGACGCAAGCGATGACCCCCATCCACCATCCGATTGCAGCGGCCCGGAATCGTGCAGGCATTCTCAGTGCCGGTTGCGAAATGTTCCGGTCGTCGATGATTCGTGAGAAGCGTTTGTATGGTACGCCCATGGTTCATCAGTATCATGGGGTGGGCGGCCGGCCTAACCAAATGCGTAAATCGCCGTACGCGGCGGGTGAGGTTGCGGTTCCATAAGCGATCAGGCAGGATGACCCAGTCCGACGAAAGGAGTTCGGGATGGCAGCTCAAACGACTGCAGACCAGCCCCCTGCACCCACGCCCTGCGTCATGGTCATCTTCGGGATCGACGGGGACCTCGCGAAGCGCAAGTTGATCCCGGCCCTTTATAACCTCATGGCCGGTCAGTTTCTCCCTGAAGGGTTTGCCGTGGTGGGTCTGGATCGTCCGGAAATGACGGCGGACGAATTGCGAGACAAGCTCGACCGGGTTATCGATGACTACATGCCCCACCCCGTTGACCGCACGGTGTGGCGTGCCCTGCTGAAGCGACTCCATTACGTGGCGGGCGATTTTCAGGAGGGGGCCGTGTACCGTCGACTGAACGAGCGGTTGCAGGAAGTCGATACCGCGCACGACACCCGCGGCAACTACGTGTTCTATTTGGCGACCATTCCTGCCTTGTTCTGTCGAATCGTCACGCACCTGGGAGAATACGGCCTCACGGTCGAACGCAACGGAACTTGGCGCCGTGTGGTGATCGAGAAACCCTTCGGCCATGATCTGCAGTCGGCCCGTGAGTTGAATCACGACCTGCAACGGGTGTTGCAGGAACGCCAGATCTATCGCATCGACCACTATCTCGGCAAAGAGACCGTCCAGAACATTCTGGTCTTCCGTTTTGCCAACGGGATTTTCGAGCCGGTGTGGAATCGACGGTATATCGACCATGTCCAAATTACGGTGGCCGAAAGTTTGGGGATTGAACATCGAGGGCGTTACTACGAACAGGCCGGGGCGTTGCGGGACATGGTGTCGAATCATCTGCTCCAGCTCCTGTGTTTTCTGGCGATGGAGCCGCCGAACTCTTTCGCAGCCGATGCCGTGCGGGACGAGAAGGCCAAGGTGCTGCGCGGCGTGATGCCCATGAGTTCACTCGATGTATTGCGGTTTGTCGTGTTCGGCCAATACGGACCCGGTACCGTGGGCGAGAGGTCGGTGGTGGGCTATCGGGAGGAGCCGCACGTGTCGCCGACCTCGATGACCGAAACCTTCGTGGCGATGAAACTATTCATCGACAATTGGCGCTGGGCCGGCGTGCCGTTTTATCTGCGGACGGGCAAGCGGATGACGCGTCGTCTGACGGAGATCGTCGTGCAGTTCAAGTGCGCGCCGTTCATGTTGTTTCGTAAGACCAAGGTCGACCGGCTGGCGCCCAACGTCCTGGTGATCCGCATTCAGCCGGATGAGGGGATTTCCTTGCGCTTCGACGCCAAGGTCCCGGGTCCCGCCGTTCAAATCGGGACCGTCGACATGGATTTCCAGTATGCCGACTATTTCGGGAACGCTCCCCAGACCGGCTATGAGACGCTGCTCCACGATGTCATGGCCGGCGATGCCACGTTGTTCCAGCGCGCCGACAATATCGAGTTGGGCTGGGCGGTCGTGCAGATGATTCTAGATGTCTGGAAATCGCTTCCCGAAGAGGCGGCTTTTCCCAATTACGACAGCGGAACCTGGGGACCATCCGAGGCGGATGCCTTGCTCACACGCGAGGGGCGGGAATGGTGGAACGGTGGACTGAGTGAGTCGGCGGGGGTGGGGGGTAGCCGGAGGGGAGAGAGGTGAGGAATGGAGCAGGCAACAACTGAGGTCGCGACGCTGGCGGGTGGATGTTTCTGGTGTCTTGAGGCGGTCTTCGACCAGGTCAAGGGTGTGCAATCCGTCGAGTCGGGATACATCGGCGGGCAGGTGGAGATGCCGACCTATGAGCAGGTCTGTAGCGGGCGAACGGGGCATGCGGAGGCGGTTCGCATTACGTTCGATCCGCAGGTCGTCGGTTTTGGCGACCTCTTGAAGATCTTCTTCGCGATCCACGATCCCACCACGCTGAATCGGCAGGGAAACGACATCGGGACGCAATACCGATCAGGGATTTTTTACCATTCGCCCGAGCAACAGCGGATCGCCAAGGAAGTGATCGCCGCCGTCACTGACGAGGGGCTGTATCCGAATCCGATCGTCACCGAAGTGGTGCCGGCCACGCAGTGGTATGAGGCGGAGCCCTATCACCAGGAATACTTCGTGCGGAATCCCCTCCAAGGCTACTGCGCTTATGTCGTGGGCCCCAAGGTCGCCAAGTTTCGCCAGCACTGTGCGTCCTTCCTCAAGGGGTGAGGCAGCAGGAATTTTTTTCCTAGGTCAGGAGCGTCTCAACAACCGTTGAAGGCCGTCCTTCATGTCTTGGAGGAGGCTCGGCTGTTGGGTGACATGGTGGCGTTTGAGGAGGAGTTCGGCTTGCGGCGGACAGAAGGGCCATTCGATGGTGCTTTTGCCCTGGACTTGAGCAATGAGGGTGTCATCGGCGCCGTTCTCGGGAGAATGGGTCACGATCAGGGGGTCCTTGGGGTCCAGCAGGCAAGTGGACGCATACCCTGCCTCTTGATACCGATCCGACTGGTAGAGCGGCACCTTATGGGCGCCGTTGGAAAACACCGTATCACCCTCACGAATCGGACCCTCGGGTGCGACCGAATACAGGATCATGGGGGTGAGGATAATGACGGCGGCGGCCAGCGCGATGGACCAGAAGGGGGGGGCGGCGCCTCGTCGAGTTGGAGGGTCGAAGTTGTTCATGCCGCAGGCCATCTTCCCACGTGAGGGACTTGCGTCCGCCGCGGAACTCCTGCACACTCCCATCCCCGCGAGAGGGGGGGAAGACCTCCTCGATTGCGGAGAAGGGGGCGTGTTGACGGTCCCATGGTCTATTGCCCGATGTGTTCAGCCGGTGCCAAGCGGGTGGCCCGCCATGGGTGGCGGGACTTCTTCCTGCATTTGATCGGGTTTTATCCGTTCCGATGTACGATCTGTCACTACCGCTTCCGGCTTCGGCGTCGAACATAACGAGGAAGAAGGTTTCGCGGCAAGGTCAAAGGAGCAAACACCGTCCATTTTCGACGGGATGCGACGTGTCGACGAGGACAACGCCCCGTCTATTACGCGCCACATCGAGATCGAGCCAACCAGGCTTGCAACCGCCTGCGAGAGTTGCGTAGGATAACCTCCTCTATTCCGAACAGCCGGTTCTACATATATCCTGCAGAACGAGAAGGGTGAGCCTGCGTCATGTTGTTTTGTGGCAAGTGCTCCGGGTATACAAAACGTTCTCGTCGTCAGGGGATTCTCGATTTCCTCTTCTTCCTGATCGGCTATTTCCCCTATCGCTGCATGCGTTGCGGCCGTCGAACACACCAGCGTCAGCGCGCCTGACGTCTACTTTCCGCTCCGACCGTCTTCGGCAAGACCGACGTGCCTGTCTCCCCGTAATCGGGGGTTATGACAAGTCGTCGTCCGATTCGGACTCCTCGACCATGGTTTGGTCTCTCTCGCTCCGAAGGCCGGCGAAATCGAACAGCCGTCGATCCAACAACAATGAAGGGGCTATATTGGATAGGGCGGCGAACATACTGTCGTTTGAGCCAGGATACCGTTCGTTCCAGTCTTGGAGCAGCGCCTTGACCTGCTTGCGCTTCAGATCTTCCTGCGAGCCGCAGAGGTCGCAGGGAATGATGGGAAACTCCATGAGCGCAGCATAGCGGGCCAAGTCGACTTCCTTCACATAGGCTAAGGGCCGGATCACCAAGTGGCGTCCGTCTTTGGATCGCAACTTGGGCGGCATGGCCTTCATCTTCCCCGTAAACAAGAGATTGAGCAGCAATGTTTCGAGGATGTCGTCGCGATGGTGTCCCAGCGCGAGTTTGGTAGCCCCCAACTCGGCGGCCAGCCGATACAAATGTCCTCGACGCAGGCGTGAGCAGAGCGAACAGGTCGTTTGCCCTTCGGGGATGAGACGTTTGACGACGGAGTAGGTGTCGCGCTCTTCGATGTGAAAGGGGACGCTGCGACGCGCCAGGTATTCCGGGAGCACATGGGCGGGGAAGCCCGGTTGTTTCTGATCGAGGTTCACTGCGATGAGGTCGAAATGGATCGGCGCTCGACTGCGCAACGACAGCAGGATCTCCAGGAGGCCATAACTGTCCTTGCCCCCAGAAAGACACACCATGATCTTGTCGCCCTCTTCAATCATGCGGTAATCGGCGATGGCCTGTCCGACCAATCGGCAGAGGCGCGTTTCGAGTTTTTCGCGCTCGGCGGCGGAGTCGGGGGATGTTCGATCGGTGGTGATGGGACCAAGGGTGTGTTGCGACATGGTCGGCATTGTAGCCCAAGGAATAGGTGGAATGGGATGGGGGAGTGATCGGACCGGCGGGTTTTCCACAGGATGCTATAGTGGGAGAAGAGCAAATCGACGCCTGACGAGACTTTTTGGCGAATAGATGATGCGGCAGCCTAGACGACATGAGCATATGAGGAAAGCGCGGCGGCGGAAAAACGTCCGCCCGGCCTGGAGTTTATGGAGCGACGAACAGCTGCTTGACCTGCGCTTCTGTGATCTACGTCTCGACCTGGACGGCAGTTTCTATGAGGCGCCGATCGCACAGCTGTACCGCGAGCTGAATTTGCGAGGCCTTTGCTTCCGCCCCCATGTCTGGCTCTCGGACGAATGGTTCAGCCCGGATGGTGTGCCGGGGATCGCCGTTCCGTTTTATCTGGCGCACCCCCGACTGACACGACTGGAAGCGAATCAGGTGTTGGAGGTGGAGGGCGGCACGAAAGAGTGGTGCATGCGGATTCTGCGGCATGAGACCGGCCATGCCATCGAGAACGCCTACCTATTGCGTCGCCGCCGTCGACGTCAACGCCTGTTCGGCCGTTCGTCGGACCCCTATCCCGAGTACTACACCCCGCGCCCCTACAGCCGAAGTTTTGTCCGTCATCTAGAGGTGTGGTACGCCCAAAGTCACCCCGATGAGGATTTCGCCGAAACCTTCGCCGTATGGCTGGATCCGGACTCCGATTGGCGCGAGCGCTATCGCGGATGGCCGGCGATGAGGAAGCTCGAATTTATGGATCGATTGATGGGGGAGCTGGTGGGTGAAAAGCCCCTGGTGACGGAGCGACAGCAGGTCGATCCGCTCCCTCGGCTCTATAAGACGCTCCGAGACCATTATGACGAGAAGCGTGCGCATTATGGGTTCGGCCAGACGGCATCGTATGACAGCGATCTGCGGAAGTTATTCTCCGATGCTCCGGCCTATGGGGGGAATCCTGTGGCGGCCGGATTCCTGCGTCGCGCTCGGAAGGAACTGTGCCGCAAGGTGGCCGGCTGGACGGGCGAGTATCAATATATCATCGATCAAGTTCTCTCCGGCATGATCGAACGGTCACGCGCGCTGAAGTTGCATCTGACGCTCCAGAAAGAACAGACCAAACTCGACTTCGCGATTCTCCTCACGGTGCAGACGATGAACTATCTGCATCATGGCCGGCATAAGGTCGCCTTATGAGGCGACTGCGTATTCTCGTGTTGATGCATCAGGACTTGGTGCCGCCGGAGCGGTTGACCGGCCCAGTTCCGGACAATGCGGACTGGAAGACGGAGTACGATGTGCTGTCCGCGCTCCATACGCTTGGGCACGACGTGCGGGCGTTGGGTGTGAAGAGTGATCTCGAGGTCATCCGCGCGGCGGTCGAGGGGTGGAGGCCGCACATTGCTTTCAATCTATTGGAGGAATTCGACGGCGTCGCGGTCTACGATCAGAACGTCGTGTCTTATCTGGAGTTGATGCACATCCCGTACACCGGCTGCAATCCGCGAGGTCTCATGTTGGCCAGAGACAAAGCCTTGGCAAAGCAGGTCATGTCTTACCATCGGATTCCGTATCCCGAATTTATGGTGGTGCCGCGGCATCGGATGGTGCGGCGGCCGAAGTCCTTGACCTTTCCGTTGATCGTGAAGTCGGTGACGGAGGAGGCGTCGCTGGGAATCTCTCAGGCTTCGATCGTGGAGGACGACGATAAGCTGCGCGAGCGCGTCGCCTTCATTCATGCTCACGTCGGTACGGGCGCGTTGGTCGAACGCTACATCGAAGGTCGGGAATTGTATGTCGGCGTCATGGGCAATGCCCACCTGCAGGTCTTTCCCATTTGGGAATTGGTGATGGACAAGATGCCGGACGAAGCCAGGCGCATTGCGACGCAGCGGGTAAAATGGAGCCGTAAGTATCAGGAGAAGTATGGGATCCGCTCTTGCGAGGCCCGACAGCTCCCGATCGAACGCGTGGAAGAGATCCAGCATCTCGCCAAGCGGGTCTATCGTGCACTTGGCCTGAGCGGGTATGCGCGGATCGACATGCGGATGGACTGCGACGGCAAGGTCTATGTGCTCGAAGCCAACCCCAACCCTCACATCGCCTGCGGCGAAGACTTCGCCGATTCAGCGGAAAAAGCCAACCTCCCTTACATGGATTTGATCCAGGAATTGCTGCAAGTCGGCTTGCGCTGGCGTCCGGCTCAAGCCGCTTGAGCAATCGCTGAGTTACGGCCCCCAACGAATACCGAAGAGCAGAGCGACGCTGCTGTTGTCGTCGGAGACCGGGGACGAGAGCGTGATGTGGTGCAGGTTCACCATGAGGGTCGTGGAAAAGGCGATGTTCGGGCCCACCTGGTACTCCAGCGACAGTCCCAGCGGAATGAAGTGGCTGGTGTCGTTTCGATCCACCTTCGAGGGACCGCTCCCACGGTTCAGATCCGCGTGCAAGAGACCTATCCCGGCGAATGGGACGATGTTCATCCCGTGGTCGAGGCGAAGGTGGTACTTCGCCACACCGGCGACGCCGATTTGCGTCAGGTCTCCCACCGGTGTGAAGAGGGCCATGCCGCCGAAGGAAAAATTTCGGTCCATGTAATAGTCGAGTCCGAATCCGAGTGCGAAGGTCGTGTCGTTGGTCGTGCCGCTCCAGAGCCCCACATCGGTCGCAAAGCCCCAACGGTTCGAACCCCCGTCAACCGACTGGGTAGGGGCGGCGTCGACCGCGACCGGCCACCAGAGGCAGAGCCAAGTGAGGGTGATGAAAAGTGGGCGAATGAAGAGTCGAGCTGTCATGGTCCGGAGTCCGCGCAGGCGGCGGACTGTACCATAGGCGATGGCATGGGACAAGGAGGGAAGGATCTCGAAGGCCTCGCCCGCCCACAGTTGTCAGGGCCGGCGGGCTTTGAGTATCTTAGGTCCTTCGCAGGAGGAACAGGATGGCTCAATCATCAATGACCCCGGCTGAGGTTGCAGCGGCGCTGTACAAGCTGATCCCACGACGGATCACCACCGAGATGCTCAGTGACTATGGCATCGAGGGCAGCGAGGATCAAGCCATTCAGATCACGCGTGAGGTGCTGTCCTTCGCCCTGTACTGGGTTTCGGCGGCCGTGAATGCCCACATTCCCAAACAGTACCGCGAGGTGCTGTGGCAACGGGTTCTCGAACTGATCAGGACCGACTGGGAGAGCGCATTCGGCTTGGGCGCAGTGCCCTGGGAGACTTACTTGGCCGAGATGGAAGAACGCCGAACCCTCTATGCGCCGGTGGGCGATTGTGAAGGTGGGGCGATTGCCGCTTCGGAGGCCATTTCCGATCTTCTCGAAGACGAGGGCCTGATCCAACCAGCGGATCGGTCGAAATTGCTCGTGTTGTTGCCCGACCTAGTGCCGCTGGACAGATACCAAGCGCTCCTGAGTGAATGCGCTTGATGCAGGGCGGAGCTGCTTTGACGTCTCAGCCGATCCGTCAGAGATAGCGGTGCGAGAGGACCTTCCCGTTGTCGTCGAGTTCGTAGAGCAGCGGGGCGCCGGTGGGAATGTTCAGTTCCAGCACCTGCTCCTTCGTCAACTGGTCGAGTTGCATCACGAGAGCCCGCAGGCTGTTGCCGTGGGCGGCGATCAAGATGGTCTCGCCCTTGAGCACATGGGGCTTGATGCGGCTTTCGTAGTACGGCAAGACCCGCTCCGCCGTGTCTTGTAGGCTTTCACCTCCCGGAGGGCGTACATCGTAGCTGCGCCGCCAGATCTTCACTTGATCATCACCGTACTTCTTGGCCGTCTCGGCCTTGTTCAAGCCCTGTAGCTCGCCGTACATGCGTTCGTTCAAGGCCTTGTCCTTTTCCACCGGAATGGCCGTCTGCCCGATCGTTTCCAGAATGAGGCGCAGCGTTTCGTTGGCTCGGGCCAGGACGGATGAAAACGCGCGATCGAAGGTGTACCCGGTCAATTTTTTGCCTGCTGCCTTGGCTTCTTCGATTCCCTTCGGCGAGAGCGGGACATCCACCCAGCCGGTGAAACGATTCTCCAGGTTCCATTGCGACTCGCCGTGACGGATCAACACCAGTTTGCTCATGGGACCTTGTCTCCTTCTCCGAGAGGATGCCACGCTGTGAGACAGGTTATGCGGATTCGCGGTCGCCCTGTCAAGCCGGAGGCTGGGCGGCGTCGTCCGCCGGGCGCCCACACCGGTTGCAATCGAGGGACGCAGCCAGTACCATGCCGCCGACTTCTCGGCTCCTGCGGAATTCTCGACGATGAGCGATGCCCCACTCTCAGATTGGCTGCCTCTCCAACAGTGGTGGCAGGCCATGGGCCGTCGCCTGCAGGTCGAGGATCGAGTGGAGGCCTTCTTCAAGCGGGCGCTGGGGCCTGGTCAGGCGTTGGTCGGCGTGACTCAGGTGGGCGGGCAGGTCGAGTATGTGCTGTTCGTGCTCGTGCGGTATTGGATCCCCGTGGTCTTGCCGCCGGCGGGACGAGAGCGCCTCACGAAGGGAGATCCCGACTACTGGCTGGAATCCGAGCAGATCTTGAAAGCGGCCGCAGGCCGTCTCCGCGAACTCAAACCCTTGATCGAACTTCTGACATCGGTGAATCCCTTGGCCGCCGTCCCGGATCAGGCTGCCCCTGCCGCGCCGGTCGTTGAGGTCGAGTTGGCGAACATGCTGCAAGGAATTGCGGAAGCTGCTGGTACCTATGGGGGGCCGGATTACACGTCGGTCATCAAGATGTTCGATCCCGTCCCGCTCCGGCAGACCCAGCCCTTCAAGCACAACAAGAAGAACAGCGCCGAACTCTGGGTGGTGTTCCTACTGCGGGAACATTTCCGCAGCTTGGGACTCGGCAAGGACCGCTACTGGCCGCTCGTGGCCGGGCTGTGCGCCGCAGCCGGCATCACCAATCCTAACGGCCAGCCTTACGGCCCCGACGAACTCAAGTCGTGGTGGCAGAAGAATTGGCCGCGCACGTACACGCAGTTGGAGCAGACGCAAACCACGCCGGACCTGAGCGGCGCCGCCTACCAGCAGGATTTTGACTGGTTCGTCTCGTGGATTGCGTGGCAGCGGAATCGAGTGCTGTAGGAGCCCGTTCGGGCCTCAGGCGCCGCTATACACTCGTCATCCCGGCGGGGCGGGACTTGCCGGGAGTACCCTTTGGCCCGTCCGGCGGTCCCTCTTTAAACATGGCGACCACCAGGCCGATCTTGAGCACGAGCAGGCCGACACCGACCCACACCACATAAGGTTGGACTCCGCCCAATTCGCCCAACAGCTGTTGCCTTGATTCGCCGCCGGCCCCTCGTTCGCCCTTGATCTTCGCGAGTTGTTCCTTGATGTGCCAGAAATAGATGTAGTTGGCGCTGGCCCCGGCCATGACTCGCCAGACAATGTCGGCGGACAGGTCTTGGGTGATGTAGAAGGCGATCGCCGGACCGATTGCATAGATCAGAGCGTAGACGTACATCTTACGGTAGAGGAACCAGAGGAACGGCTCAAACACGAAGGCCGGCCAATGCCACGTCAAAGCGAAGCGAGGTCCGGCCGGGTCGGTGAACTTCTTGAAAGTCGCCAAGTAGTGGTCGGCATTCGGACCGATGAAGGCCTTCCACAATTCGACATCGGTTTGGGGTGGAGAGGGCTGCGCGAAGGGCGGTTCGGCCGGCTCGGCCTCCACGGCAAAGGCTCCCCCGCACTGGTGACAGAAGCGGGATTCGTCCTGGTTCTGCTGCTGACATCGGACGCAGGTCTTCATAGCGACACCTTATCCCATCCGCCGTCTGTCCCCGTCAAGGGAGGCTGCGCCCGGTCCCCTGGGCCGACGCCCGGTCCGCAGCGTCCTCGGCCTCGGAACGACACTCGTTCGGTTGCTTTCACGTTTTCCCTATGGTAGCTTCGCCGACTCACGCGGGGAGAGGTGTGCCATGCCGACGGGAGAGTTGCGTCAGAACGCCGAACAGTACTTGATGAACACCTATATGCGCCAGCCGATTTCCATCGTGCGCGGGCGCGGGACCAGGGTCTACGACCTGGAGGGACGGGAGTACATCGATTTTGTGGCGGGCATTGCGGTGAATTTGCTGGGGCATGGGCATCCGGATCTGGTGTTGGCGATTCAGAAACAGGTGCAGCACCTCATTCACACCTCGAATCTCTATTATACCGAGCCGCAGGTGCGGTTGGCGCAGACGCTGGTGGAGCATTCGTTTGCCCAGAAGGTGTTTTTCTGCAACAGCGGGGCAGAGGCGAACGAAGCGGCCATCAAGCTGGCCCGCAAATACTCCTACGATAAATACGGCTCCGACCGGTACGAAATCATCACGATGAAGAATTCCTTCCATGGTCGGACCCTGGCCACTGTGACGGCGACGGGGCAGGAGAAGGTTCAGAAGGGGTTTGCGCCGCTGATGCCAGGATTCTCGTACGTGGCCTTCAACGACCTGTCGGAGGTTGAACGGGCGATCACGTCGAAAACCGCGGCTATCATGCTGGAACCCATCCAAGCCGAAGGGGGCGTCCACGTCGCTGAACGGGGGTACCTACAGGGACTGCGCGAGTTGTGCCGGGAGCGCGACGTGCTGCTGATTTTCGATGAGGTCCAAACCGGCATGGGACGGACCGGGACGCTCTTCTGTTACGAGCAGTATGGGATGCAGCCCGACATCATGACACTCGCAAAGGGGCTCGGCGGCGGCGTGCCGATCGGCGCCTGTCTGGCGACGGATGCCGTGGCCCGCGCCTTCGTCCCCGGCACCCATGCCTCAACCTTCGGCGGGAATCCGTTGGCCTGCGCGGCCGCCCTAGCGGTGCTGCGGGTCTTGTTGGATGGAAAGATCCTCGAGCAAGGGCGGCGTATGGGGGAAAGTTTGTCGAAGGGTTTGGCTGACTTGAAGGAACGGTTTCGCTGCATCAAGGAAGTCCGCGGTCTGGGGCTGCTCCAGGGCCTCGAACTGGACTTCGATGCGAAGACCGTGGTCGCCGACTGCCTCGCGCGCGGCCTCTTGATCAACTGCACGGGCGACCGGGTGCTACGGTTCGTGCCACCACTCATCATCACGCAACGCGACATCGATCGGTTGCTCGACGCATTGGCGCAGAGCCTGGGGCGACGGACCGCCGTTTCGTCCACCCATTCACACTAGGGGCGCGTATGTCGCAGCGTCCTCGTCGCTCAACCAGGAAGATCGGACTCGACAAAGACTTCCTGGAACTGCTCTCGATCCCCAGTGAAGAACTCACGGCCCTGCTGCGGCTGGCCGCTCAACTCAAGGCCAAGCAGCGCCGCGGGCTGCCCCATCCCTTGTTGCCGGGGCGGATGCTCGGCCTCCTCTTTCAGAAACCCTCCACCCGGACGCGAGTGTCATTCGAAGCCGGCATGAATCAGCTCGGTGGGCAGGCCATGGTGCTGCCGATGGGGGACATTCAGCTGTCGCGCGGTGAAAGCGTGGCCGATACGGCGCGGGTGCTCTCGCGGTATCTGGACGCCATCGTCGTACGGACCTTCGACCACGCCATTGTGGAAGAGTGGGCACGTGAGGCGACCATCCCCGTGATCAACGGCCTCACGGATCTCAGCCATCCCTGCCAGGCCTTGTCGGACCTCCTGACGATTCAGGAGAAGAAGCGGCGGCTCAAAGGCGTCAAAGTTGCCTATGTGGGCGATGGCAACAACGTGACCAATTCGCTGATCGAGGCCGCGGCGAAGATGGGCATGACCATCGCCGTCGGGTGCCCGGCCGGGTATCAACCCGATCAGCACATCGTCGATCGTGCTCGGCTAGAGGCCCAGCAGACGGGCGCGGTGATTGAAATCGGCACAGACCCGCTCGTGGCCGTGAAGGATGCCGATGTCCTCTACACGGATGTGTGGATCAGCATGGGCCGCGAACGCGAGCAGGCGCGGCGCCTCAAGACCTTGGCGCCCTACCAGCTCAACGAGCGGCTGCTCAAGCGGGCCAAGCCAGATGCTCTGGTCATGCACTGCCTCCCCGCCCATCGGGGAGAGGAAATCAGTGCCGAGGTCTTGGATGGGCCGCAGTCGGTCGTGTTCGATCAGGCGGAAAACCGCCTGCATATGCAGAAGGCTATTCTGGTGCGCCTGTTAGGGAAGCATACGCGAAGCAGGACGCCGTAACCCGTAGATCTTGGTGAGGAGTCGCATGAGTCGGTCATCCTATAAGAAAGTCGTATTGGCTTATTCCGGCGGGCTGGATACGTCGGTCATTCTGAAGTGGCTGGAAGAGGTGTACGGCTGCGAGGTGGTGGCCTTTTGCGCCGATCTCGGGCAAGGGGAAGACCTGAAGGCTATCAAGAAGAAGGCGCAGTCCCTGGGGGTGAAGAAGGTGTATGTCGAAGATCTGCGCGAGGTCTTCGTCAAGGACCATGTCTTCCCTATGTTACGCGGGAACGCCATCTACGAAGGGAGTTATCTTCTCGGCACGTCCATCGCCAGGCCCCTGATTGCGCGTCGACAGATCGAGATTGCCGCCAAGGAAGGAGCGGAAGCGGTCTGCCATGGGGCGACCGGCAAGGGAAACGATCAAGTCCGGTTCGAGTTGACCTACATGGCCCTGCATCCGCAGATCAAGATCATCGCGCCTTGGCGGGAATGGACCATGCGGTCGCGGCGGGAGTTGATCGAGTATGCGGAGAAACACGGCATTCCGGTGACTGCGACAAAGGCAAAGCCCTACAGCATGGACATGAACCTGTTTCATACCAGTTATGAAGGCGGGATTTTGGAAGATCCCTGGGCCGCGCCCCCCGCGGAAATTTTTGTGATGTCCGTGTCTCCGGAGCGGGCGCCCGACAAGGCACGCGAGGTGGAGATCGACTATGTCGCGGGCGACCCTGTGGCGGTGGACGGTAAGAAGATGAGTCCCGCCAAGCTCCTGGCCCACCTCAATACCTTGGGAGGCGAACACGGTGTGGGACGAGTGGACTTGGTGGAGAATCGCTACGTCGGCATGAAGTCTCGTGGGGTGTACGAGACCCCGGGCGGCACGATCCTTCATGCGGCCCATCGCGGGCTTGAATCGTTGACGATGGATCGCGAAGTGTTGCACCTGCGAGACAGCCTCATCCCTCGGTATGCCGAACTGATCTACTACGGCTATTGGTATGCGCCGGAGCGGGAAATGATCCAAGCGGCCCTTGACGAGGCCCAGCGGGACGTGACCGGCACCGTTCGTGTGAAGCTCTATAAAGGCACCTGTACCGTGGTCGGCCGCAAGTCCCCCCGGTCGCTCTACCGGTTGGACATGGCCACATTCGAAGAAGACGAGGTCTATCGGCAGAAGGATGCGGAGGGTTTTATCCGACTCAATGCGCTCAGGCTGGCCATTCGGGCACAACGTAACAAGAAGCGATCGGGCAAGTAATGGCCAGGTCCAAGCAGGCTGCGCCGCGCGCGCGCAAGTCCGGTGAGTCGACGTCGGGCGTGGGTCGTGCCCTTCCCAAAGGCAAGGCTTGGGGGGGCCGGTTCGCTGAACAGACCGATCGACTGGTGGAACAGTTCACCTCGTCCTTGTCCTTCGATCGACGACTGTATCCCTACGATATCCAAGGCAGCATCGCCCATTGCCGCACGTTGGAGCGGGCAGGGGTCTTCACCCGTACAGAGGCCGCCCGACTCGTCAAGGGATTGCAAGCGGTGAAGCGAGAATTGGATCAAGGGGCGTTCCTCTTTTTGCCACAGGACGAAGACATCCACATGGCGATCGAGCGCCGGCTGACGGAGGTGATCGGCCCCTTGGGGGGCAAACTCCACACGGGACGCAGCAGGAACGATCAGGTGGCGTTGGACCTTCGCCTGTTCTTGCGGGATGTGTTGTCGCGGCTGATGGGGCAGGCTCGCGCGTTTCAGCGGGTGTTGGTGCGGCAGGCGCGGGCATATGTGGATGTCGTGATGCCCGGATACACCCATCTGCAACGGGCGCAACCGGTCTTGCTGGCGCACCATTTTCTGGCCTACGTCGAAATGCTTGATCGCGATTACGGGCGATTGCAGGATTGCCGTAAACGGCTCAATGTGATGCCCCTGGGGTCCGGGGCGTTGGCGGGGTCGAACTATCCGGTCGATCGGCGCTATACCGCCTCGCTGTTGGATTTTCCTGCCCTGACTCAGAACAGCTTGGATGCGGTGTCCGACCGAGACGGGGTGGTGGAAGTGCTCGGTGCCCTGTCTCTGATCATGATGCACCTCTCCCGCTTAAGTGAGGAGCTGATTCTTTGGGCCTCCCAGGAATTCAGATACGTGGATTTGCCGGACAGCTTCTGCACCGGTAGCAGCATGATGCCGCAGAAAAAGAACCCGGATGTGCCGGAACTGGTGAGGGGAAAAACCGGTCGGGTGTATGGCCACTTGATGGGGACTCTGACGCTGCTCAAGGGGCTGCCCCTTAGTTATAACCGGGACTTACAGGAAGACAAGGAAGCGCTGTTCGATGCGGTCGATACGACGGAGTCGTCGCTGGTCCTCTGCACAGAACTTATGCGGCGCTTGGTTGTCAACCGGGCGGTGTTAGCTGAAGCCGCAGAAGGGGGGGGGATGTTGGCCACGGAGCTGGCCGATTATCTCGTGACCAAGGGGGTTCCTTTCCGGGAGGCCCATTCCATTACCGGACAGATTGTGCGATCCTCGCTGGAACGACAGCGGCCGCTCCAACAAATGACCTTGGCGGAGTTGCGGACCTTTTCGACCCGTTTCGAACGTGATGCCCTGACCTGCCTCACAGTGCAGGGGGCCATTGCGCGCAAACGACAACTCGGTGGAACTGCCGGGCAGCGCGTGGAGGCGCGGATCAAGGAGCTCGAGAAGGCTCTGGCATGAGGCCGTCCTACCGTTTCGGCGCGTGGGTTGTGCTGCTTTTCGTGAATATGGGAGGATGCGGCGTCTTGGGTGCGCCGATCCCGCCTGAAGATGTCGGCGTGAGCCCCATTGTGGAGCGGCAGTTGAGGCGCGAAGGATTGTTGGCGCCTGGTGCGAGCGTGTGGGGATCGGCCTCGCGACCCATGCCACCCACTGCCGTGAGGATCGAGGACGTGCTGTCCGCGCCGGAACCTGATCCCCTCCCGGATCCTCCGCTACGGCAGATGGGAACCAGGTAGTCCCCACCCGCCGAACGGCAGCGGGCAGCAGCCCGATCGCCTTGGGCCTCGCCGAGAGAGGTCCGATGATGCGCGACGAAGTATAATTATTGATCGAGGATAACCACCATGCATGATTTCCAATACAAACAAGGCGAACTGTACTGCGAGGAGGTGCCGCTCTCCCGTGTTGCCAAAGAAGTCGGGACTCCCTGTTATGTGTACAGCCACAATACATTGGTGCAGCATTTTCGCACGTACGATGGCGCGTTCAAGGACATCCCGCACATTGTGGCCTTCGCCATGAAGTCGAACTCGAACCTTGCGGTCCTGCGTCTCATGGCGAAGGAAGGTAGCGGGGTCGATATCGTGTCGGGAGGAGAGCTGTTTCGCGCCTTGAAGGCGGGGGTGCCGGCCGAGAAGATTGTGTTTGCCGGTGTCGGAAAGAGCCCCGAGGAAATTCGTGATGCGCTCAAGGCAAATATCTTGATGTTCAATGTGGAGTCGTCCGCGGAACTCCAGGCCATCAACGAGGTCGCGGCGTCGCTGGGCGTGAGGGCACGGGTCGCACTCCGGATCAATCCGGACATCGATCCGAAAACGCATCCTTACATTTCCACCGGTCTCAAGAAGAGCAAATTTGGAATCGCGGCGGATCGTGCCATCGAGGAATTTAAGCTGGCCGCCTCTTTCAGTTACATCGAGGTGGTCGGTTTGCATGCCCACATCGGTTCGCAACTGACACAGGTGACGCCGTTCGTCGAAGCCTTGAAGAAGGTGCTGGGAATGGTGCAAGCCTTGGCTGAGCAAGGCATTCCCATCCGCTATCTCAACATCGGTGGGGGGTTGGGGATTACCTATTTGGATGAAACGCCACCTCATCCCAAGGATCTGGCGGCAGCAATTTCTCCGCTGGTTCGCGATTTGAAGTGCGTCCTGATCATGGAGCCTGGTCGCGTCATCGTCGGGAATGCCGGGGTCTTGGTGACCAAAGTTCTGTACACAAAGACCGGTGAAACCAAGCGCTTTTTGATCGTGGATGCGGCGATGAATGATTTGATTCGCCCCAGCCTCTACGACGCCTATCACGATATCCGACCGTTAAGCGAGCGTGTGGCTCAGGCGCAGAAGCAAACCGTCGACGTGGTCGGCCCGGTCTGCGAATCCGGCGACTTCCTGGCCAAGGATCGAGCGTTGCCCGAGATGAGCGAGGGCGACCTCATGGCTGTCATGAGCGCCGGCGCCTATGGGTTTGTGATGTCGTCGAACTACAATTCTCGGCCGCGAGTGCCGGAGGTCCTGGTGCAGGGAGGACAGTTCCATGTCATCCGTTCGCGCGAACGGTACGAAGATCTTGTGCGGGGCGAGGACATACCGGCCTTCTTGGCATAGACGAGCGGCCTTATTGTATAGGGGAGGGAGTCTTCCATGTTTACCGGATCCCTGGTCGCGATTGTTACGCCGTTTAAGAATGGAAAATTAGACGAGCGGGCTTTCGGTGATCTGATCGAATGGCAGATTGCCAGTGGGACGCACGGGATCGTGCCCTGTGGCACAACTGGTGAGTCGGCTACTCTGACCCACGCCGAGCATGACCGGGTCGTTGCCTTTACTGTCGAAGTGGTCCGCGGTCGTGTCCCGGTGGTGGCGGGGACCGGCTCGAACAGCACCGAAGAAGCCATTGCGCTGACGAAACATGCGAAGGCTGCCGGTGTGGACGGAGCCCTGCTGATCACGCCGTATTACAACAAGCCCACGCAAGAGGGTTTGTATCTGCACTACAAGGCCGTCGCGGAGGCAGTGGATCTTCCGCTCGTGCTCTATAACATCCCGGGGCGGACCGGGGTGAACATGATGCCGAGTACGATTGCCCGGCTCATGACGTGCCGGACCATCGTGGCCGTGAAGGAAGGCAGCGGTTCGGTTCAGCAAGCTTCTGAAATCATCCAGCTGTGTGGAGACCGAATCACTGTGTTGGCGGGTGACGACGCCTTAACTCTACCGATGATGGCGGTGGGCGGAAAGGGTGTCATCACCGTGACGGCCAATCTGCTGCCGAAGGAGATGGCCGAACTGGTGAACCTATTTCTAGCCGGTCGGATAGAAGAGGCTCGGGTAAAACATTATCAATTGTATCCGCTCTTCACGGCACTCTTCTATGAGACGAATCCCATTCCCGTGAAGGAAGCCTTGCATATGATGGGTAAGATCGAGCGCGAGCTACGCTTGCCACTCTGTCCCATGGGCAGCGACAATCGGGACAAGCTGTTGCGTGTCATGAAGGAAGCCGGACTCGTCTAATTGGGCCATTGATCGTCAAGGGTTGTGACCATGATAAGGGTTGTGATTACAGGGGCTGCGGGACGAATGGGGGCGCGTCTTGTGTCGCTCGTCAAGGACTCGGCATTCCTTACCTTAGCCGGTGCGGTCGAAAGCAAGGGGCACCACGCGGTCGGTGAGGACTCCGGAGAGATTGCCGGTTGCGGACGGACTGGCGTCCCCATCACGGATGACCTCGCCGGGGTGATGGACCGTGGCGAAGTCGTGATCGATTTCACCACTCCTGCTGCCAGTTTGGGGCATTTGGGAGTCGTGGCACAGCAGCGCCGGGCCATTGTGGTAGGGACAACCGGATTTGCTCCATCGGAGTTGGACGAACTGCGGATGTTTGCGCGCCAGGTCCCCTGTGTGTTTTCTCCCAATATGAGTGTGGGCGTGAATGTGATCTACAAAGTGATCGCAGAGATGGCAAAAACTCTTGGGGAGGACTATGACATCGAGGTGATTGAAGCGCACCATCGCCTCAAGAAGGATGCGCCGAGCGGGACGGCCTTGAAAATGGCGGATGTCCTGGCGCGTGCGGTTAATCGAGATTTGGGGCAAGTCGGGGTCTATGCCCGCAAGGGATTGATCGGGGAGCGGAAGCGGGGCGAAATCGGAATCCAAACCATCAGGGCTGGAGATATCGTTGGGGACCATACCGTCATGTTCGGTGGAATGGGGGAGCGCATCGAATTGACTCACAGGGCCAGCAGCCGGGATACCTTCGCCAGAGGGGCACTGCGTGCCGCACGCTGGGTCGTGAAACAGCCGCCTGGTCTCTACGATATGCTCGATGTTTTGAGTTTAAAATCGTCTGGTTGATCGGCAGGCGACCATCGCTGTCGGCACAGTCTTCCAGGTAGGGCTTATCAGCGAAAGGGCTTGAGGGCGAGCTAACGCCCTGTTCAATCCATGACGACTATGGATTAAACGTCTGAGGCCAATCCCGGCAGAATGCAGGAAGATTATGCTGTAATTCGTTATTCAGCGGCTCAGTGTCGCGAGGTGATGGGGCGTGGTTCAGCATCCGCTGACTTGCGACGACCACAGTTGAGGCAGGCCAACACTGTGATCGCCAGACCAGCGTTCAGATCAACCGCCCGTTCCGGCAACATCGTTCCGCGGCATTTGTCACATTTATGCATAGAGGCGTTATAGCACCGCCTTGTAGGACAAACCATCCATCTGAAGTACTGTCACGAGTGGGAAAAGGTCCTGATCAGGGTGAAAGTATCTGGGCCGTTTGGTCCTAAGAATGCCCCGTAGGGAATGCAGGTTGACTAGTAAGACAACGGGTTGTTACTAACTCCTTTACCGTTCCAATAATCTGGACATCCCGTCCTTAGTGGTGAGTTTAGAAAGACGCCACCATGTATAGGCTTCTTCTGATAGCAGGCTTGGTGCTTCTTTTCTATTACTTGGTCCGAAGGGCCTTTCGGGAGATTAGGGGGAGCGTGGGTGTTGCGAACAACCAACGAAGGGAAGGAACGGCCGACCAGATGATTCAAGACCCGGTTTGCCGAGTTTTTATTCCGCGAGGAAACGCGATTCGGGAGGAAATCGGTGGGCAGACGTATTTTTTCTGCAGCCGGGATTGCGCGCAAGCCTTTCAGAAGCAACTCTCCGGCTAACAGCCGGAATATGAGGTGTCGGTGACGATGTCCTCTTTATTGAAATACAAAATCGTCTGACATTCATTCGCTTTGAAGTTAAACAACGGTGGACTCGTTTTTCCGCCCGCAATTCGATTGTACATCCACTTTTCGCCTCCGAAAAATCGTGAGGTTTTGGCGTCGGGAGCGCCCAGTTCCTTTTCGATCCATCGTTTGTCTTTCCCTTGATAACGCGTCAATGAGGCGTCGAGATAAGGATTGTGGCTACAGCCGGTGAGCACGAAAAACCAGAAGGCGAGACTGACTGCAGGGATGCGCATAGGCCTCTCCTTTACGCGACGGGGATGTTGCGGACACCAATAGCACCCAAAAAAGTCTAGCGGGCATGGTTTGATCCTGTCAACGAATCAGACCGGCGTCCGCTGACGGATTGCCTTGTACCTGGCATCCTTTTTACAATGGAATTTCGGTAGGAGACGGCCATTTAGCGCGGAAAGGACATCACCATGCACCTGTATCTGGACACAGCCAATGTGAAGGAAATTCAAGAGGGCGCGAGCCTTGGTCTGATCGACGGGGTCACCACCAATCCGTCTCTCGTCGCCAAAGAGGGGCGGAGTTTCAAAGAGATGCTGGCGGAGATTTGCCAGATGGTCGATGGCCCGATCAGCGCTGAGGTCGTGGCGCTCGAAGCCGAGGCGATGGTCAAGGAAGGCCGGGACCTCGCGAAGATTCACAAGAACATCGTGGTCAAGGTCCCATTGATTCCTGAAGGCTTGCGCGCTACCAAGAAGCTGGCATCGGAAGGGATCCGAGTCAACGTGACCTTGTGTTTCTCCCCCACACAGGCCTTGCTTGCAGCGAAAGCCGGGGCGTGGTGCGTCTCACCCTTTATTGGTCGCCTTGACGACGTGAGTTCCGACGGCATGGCTTTGATCAGACAAATCGTCACCATTTATAAGAATTACGAATTCAAGACCAAGGTGCTGGTGGCGAGTGTGCGGCATCCCCAGCATGTCGTGGAAGCGGCGCTGGCCGGGGGAGACATTTGCACGATGCCGTATCCCGTTTTCCAGCAACTGGTGAAACATCCTCTTACGGACAACGGTCTCAAGAAGTTCCTTGCCGATTGGGAAGGCCTGGCCAAGAAATAAGGCACTAAATTTAGCCGCTGAAAGGAATTACGCCAAGGTGGCGGCGAACCGCAGCAAAGATGCGGTGGAACATCGGTCTGGTCAGCTTGCCGGTGAACGTGTTCTGCTGGCTTGGATGGTAAGAGCCGATCAATGTGATGCCTCCTGGCAAGGCATAGGCCTTCCCGTGACCAAATTTGGGGGCGGGAGAGGGGACGGTGTGCCCTCGCTCGCGCCAGGCCCGAAGATACTGGTCGAAGGCGATCTTCCCTAATGCGACAACGACCTGCACCCGCGACAGGTAGAGCAACTCACTCAGAATGTAGGGCCGACAGGCTGTGAATTCACCCGGGCTGGGCTTATTGTCCGGCGGGGCGCAACGTACGGCTGCGGCGATATAACAGTCGGTGAGTTTGAGGCCATCATCGACGTGGGTGGAAGAGGCTTGATTGGCGAACCCGAATCGATGCAAGGCCTCATACAACCAGTCTCCGCTTCGATCTCCTGTGAAGATCCGCCCGGTTCGATTGCCCCCATGGGCCGCCGGTGCTAGGCCTAGCACGTAGAGGCGCGCGTGGGGGTCCCCAAAGCCGGATATCGGTTTCCCCCAATAGGTCCAGTGTTGGAATTGGCGCCGTTTGTTTCTGGCAACCGCTTCCCGATAGGCAACCAGTCGCGGGCAGCGTCGACAGGAGACAATCTCGGCATGCAGAGAGGCCAGCGAGGACATCGTGGAAGAGTGTAGCAAAGCGTGAGGGTGCTTGTCCCTCGCCGACCTTGTTGGTAGCATGGGGGCTCTCGCACGGACGAAAGGATCATGAACTACATGCGGCAACGAATGTTCTGGTTCCTGGTGTTGTTGTCTTTCTCTCTGACGCCGGCCATGCCCCTGCGCGCGGAGGCGCCGTCGAACCTCCAGGGTGTCGAGCCGGCTCCGGCGATTCCGCCTGATCACGGCCAGAACGGATCGGAATCCGACCGAGCAGCTGCAGGGTCTGCGGGCGAGCTCGATCAGGCTGCCGAAGTGGAAGATCGTCTGGTGATTCTTCCGGAAATCAAGCGGGAAGGAGAACGGTTTTTCCTGAGCTCCTTCAAGCTGCCGGATAAACTGACCTTTGCCGGCCAATCGGTTCCTCTGGACAATTGGCAGGTGCGCGAGCGCATCGAATATGAGTTCTATCAATTCTTGGAAGATCAAGGAGAGAGTATCATCCTAGCCAAGCGCACGGGTCGTTGTTTTGCGCCGGCCGAAAAGCAGCTTGCTGAAGCTGGGTTGCCCGACGACCTAAAATATATGTTGTTGGTCGAGAGCAAGTGCATTGCCGCGGCCTACTCTCGGGCCAAGGCCTCAGGTCCCTGGCAATTCATCAACTCAACGGGCAAGCGATACAAACTACACAGTGATCGTTGGCTCGATGAGCGGCGGAATCTAGAAATGTCCACCGAGGCGGCGATCAAGTATCTGCGCTATCTTCGGGACCTGCAGCAGGGAGATTGGTTTCTGGCTATGGCCTCCTACAATGCCGGAGAAGATCGGGTGCGGAAACTGCTGAAAGAACAAAAGGTGCCCGATTATTGGCGTATGCACGGCCCACGGGAAACCATGCGCTACGTGCCGCGTATCATCGCGGCCAAAGAGATCTATTCCCAGCCGGAAAAGTATCTGGGTTTGACCAAAAAGGACCTCTATTCACCGCTGGAGACGGAGACGGTGACGGTGACGATCAAGGAGCCTCAGCGGCGACTCACCTCCATTGCAGAGGAGTATGGGACCTACTTTCTTGAGCTCAAGATGCTCAATCCGGAATTCACCAAAGATTACCTGCCCAAGGGAAGCTACCAGGTGAAGGTGCCTCGACAGACCTGCCCGAATCGGTGCTTCAAGCAGGACAAGCTTCCGTAAGCCGCCATGCATGTCGGCGTCTCCCATCCCTCTACGCGAAGGCTGTTGACCGGTCTGTTACAGGCCTCCTTGCGGGCGGTTGATCCTTACGAGGCTGTTCGCCGACAGGTTCGCTGGAGGCCTGGCTCACTGACCATCGGCGACCGGCACTATCGGATCGGCGCAGACCGGCGGGTGGTAGTCGTCGGTGCCGGCAAGGCCTCGGCGCGAATGGCCCAAGCCCTCGAAGGTCGAGTGGGAAGGAGAATCGAAGCCGGCCTTGTGGTGGTGAAGGATGGACATGGTGCCCCCACTGAAAGAATCCGCATCGTAGAGGCAGGGCATCCGGTACCTGATGCGCGGGGGCAAGAAGCCGCTCGGCAGGTGTTGGAGCTGGTTCGAACGCTGAACCGTGACGATCTGTTGATCGTCCTCTTGTCGGGCGGGGCGTCCAGCCTGTTACCGGCTCCCGCGGCAGGTCTGACCCTCGAAGACAAACAGCAGACCACGAAATTGCTGCTGCGATCGGGTGCCACTATCCAAGAGATGAATGCCGTTCGAAAGCATCTCTCTCTGGTGAAAGGGGGACAATTAGCGGCGGCAACACGGGCGCGGGTGACGAGCATTATTCTCTCCGATGTGATTGGCAACGATCTGAGCACTATCGGCTCCGGGCCGACCGCCCCCGACGCCACGACGTTCTTGGAAGCTTGGAGGATTCTGGAACGGTATGGAGTGGCGACGCAGGTGCCGGCCGCGGTACGGAAAAGACTACAAAGCGGCATGGAACGTACCATCACGGAAACGCCCAAACCGGGAGCCGCCCTCTTCCGTCGGGTCCACAACTGCTTGATTGGAAATAACGAGGCCGCAGTCGAGGCGGCGCGAAAGGCTGCGAGGGCGCAAAGACTTCACTCCCTGGTCCTGTCCACCACGGTGACCGGAGAAGCACGGGAGGTCGCCAAGGTGTTCGGAGCCATCGCACGGGAAATCGTCGTGCGCGGCCGTCCCGTCCCGTCACCTTGTTGCGTGATCGCGGGTGGGGAGACGACGGTGACCATGCGAGGCGTGGGCAAGGGCGGTCGGGCGCAGGAGTTTGCCCTGGCGGCAGCTCTGGAGATTGCCGGTCTGCCGAACGTCTGGGTGGTGGGGTTTGCGACCGATGGCACGGACGGACCCACTCCGGGAGCCGGTGCGATCGTGAGCGGTGACACCGTGTCGCGGGCCCATCGGAAAGGCGAAGATCCCATCCGCGCGCTCCTCAACAATGACGCCTACCCCTTTTTTGAAACCCTCGACGGTCACATTATCACCGGCCCGACCGGGACCAACGTCAACGACCTTTATCTCCTCCTCGTCCTTTAGCTACTATCCCTCCCATGGCTGAACCGCTGCTGCTTCCTTTGGAGGCAAGTTGTGATCTGCGTCTGGTCGGTGGAAAAGCTGCCGGTCTTGCGAAGCTGTGGACGGCCGGTTGCGCGGTCCCGCGCGGTCTGTGCATCACGACGGTTGTCTACCGACGAATCCTTGAAGCCGCCGGTTGTGATGTGGCGGCGGCTTGGCAGGAGTTGTTTCATGCGAGCGATGTGGAGCAAGCGGTGGTGCGTCTGCGTGTTCAGCGGTTGTTGGCGGAGCAACCATGGCCGCCGGGGTTTACGGCCGAGCTGGCCGGCCGCCTGAAATCGCTCGAGCCTGCGCCGGGAGTCCGATGGGCTGTACGTTCTTCCGCAACCAATGAAGATGCGGCGACAGCCAGTGCGGCAGGCCTGTACCGCACGACCCTGGGCTGCGCATCGGAAGACGTCGCACAGGCTACCCGGGACTGCTGGATATCGCTCTGGGCGCCCCACGTGTGCCAGTACCTCCAACGGTTTGGGGTAAATATGATCGGCCCGGACATGGCCGTGGTGATTCAACCGATGCTGCAGGCAAAGGCCGCGGGTGTGGCCTATTCGATCCATCCGTCGACGGGGCGTCGCTCTCAAGTCGTCGTCAATGCGGTGCCGGGTCTTGCGGCGCCGTTGGTCAGTGGGGAAGCCTCGCCGGACTACTATATGGTCGAGATACAGGACGGTGTTCGCCCACCGATCATTCGTCGGAAACTGCTGGCGAAAAAAGTTCAGCAGTTAGTGCAGGACACAGGAGGCCTCCGGACGGAAGCAATACCGGAACCCGACCAATGTCGGTCCTCGCTGTCTGACTCGCAACTCCTGGAGCTTGCAAGTTTCTGCAAGCAGATCGAGCAGACCTGCCGGCACCCCGTCGATCTCGAGTGGGTGTGGGATGCAGAGCGGCTCTGGGTGATGCAGGTTCGGCCGATCACCGGCGTGCACCCGTCTGATGCCCTGACCAACGATGACTGTGAATGGACGAGGGCTAACCTCAAAGAGACGCTGCCAGAACTTCCCAGCCCTTTGGGGCTCTCATTCTTAGAACGGTTTATGGAAGACCATCTCATTGCGCATTATCGTTGCTTGGGGTGCAACATCGACGAGGGGGTGACGTCCGTCCGTGTGCGACATGGTCGCCCCTACTTGAACCTGACCCTGTTTTACTCGTTTACCGTTCAGTTGCGGGGAAATCCCCTCCTCTTCACCGAGCAGGCAGGAGGAGAGTCGTTGTCTTTCATGCCGCCTGTGAAACCCTTGGGATGGTTCCACCTCCTACGGGCTGGGTATGCCATGTTGCGTGAGTGGCGGCGGGTGGCAAGGTGGAACGGTGGCCATTTTGCGGAGATGAAAAAGATGGCCGAGGTTTCTCGTCCGGACCGTCTTCGCGATCGGTCGCCGCAGGACCTTCTCGACGCGCTTGCTGAGATGCGTCGCTGGCTCGATCGTCACGAGATGACCTTCGGGATTGTCGGGGGAGTGGCTCAAAGTCTCCAGGCGCTCAGCGCGAGCCTGCCCGGCTGGCTCGGTCCAGATTGGCGAGTCTTGTTGAATGCCTCGATGCAAGGCCAGGGCGTCGTGGTCAGCGCCCAACACATCCTTCGCGTAGCCGAGCTCGCCGACCTCGCGCGTACCGAACGGCAGGTTCGAGAATGGTTTCTGTCGCCACAGTGGGATGCCGGCGAATATCGCGATGCCCTGTCTCATTCGCAGTTTCTCACGGTCTTCGACCGGTATCTGGAGGACTATGGCCATCGAGCGGTCGGCGAATCGGACATCATGTCGCCGCGCATTGCGGAGCAGCCGGCCAGCGTTCTGGCAGTCGTGCGGGCGCAGGTGCGGGGTGACGCAACCGATTCTGCCGACGAGGTGTTGCGGCGCCAGGCGGCTCGCCGTGAGGAGGCTCTGGAGGAAATCAAACGACGAGTGGGGCACTGGCCGCTGCGTTGGTGGTGGTTTCAGTGGTGGTATCGGCGGCTCAATCGGTTCTCCGCGCTTCGGGAAGCGAACCGGCACCATTTGATGTATTACTCGACCGCTGTCCGGCATCTCTTGCTACGGTTCGGAGACCATCTGGTCGAACAGGGCCTCCTGGCTCTGCGGGAAGATCTCTTTTACCTCGCGCTGGAGGAGTTTGAGGCGTTGTGTGCGGGTGAGCAGAGAAATTGGAAGGACTTGGCCCGTGCGCGTCGTGAGGAGCACTCCCGCTACGGGTTGGTTCAGGTGCCGGATACGATTCGAGATTGGCAGGAGCCGATTGAGGGGGAAGAAGCTGGAGGTAGCCAGGGCGAGGGGAGGCAGCTGCGCGGCGTCGCCATCAGTGCCGGCCAGGCCGAGGGGCCTGTTCGAATTGTGCGATCGCCGACCGATTGGGGACGGGTGCGGCAGGGTGATATCCTCGTCGTTCCGGTCATCGATCCCGGGTTGGCGCCGCTCTTCAGCGTGGCGGCCGGATTGGTCGCCGAGATGGGCGGTACCTTGTCGCACGGAGCCATCATGGCTCGTGAGTATGGCCTGCCAGTTCTGGTCAATGTGCCCCATGTCACGCAGCGGTTGTCCGAAAACGAACAGGTGAAAATTGACTGTACGGAAGGGATCGTTCGGCGATCGGCCGCTTGACCTTTAGATCTGTTTTTCGTAGTCTCTACGGGATTTCCCTACAATAGGTGATCGGGATGCCGGCTTCCTGGTGAAGCCTGTAGGGAAACTGCCATGATCGACTTTACCTCCGCGACATTTGGAATCGGTCTCGTCCTCGGGCTGATGGTGGGCCTGTTGCTGGCCGGTTGGTGGGTGTCGTCTCGCCTCCACGCCAGGTTTCATGCCCAGCTGA
The DNA here is from genome assembly GCA_015709715.1 of Nitrospira sp. NCBI lineage: Bacteria > Pseudomonadati > Nitrospirota > Nitrospiria > Nitrospirales > Nitrospiraceae > Nitrospira > Nitrospira sp. The sequence goes on along the minus strand of CP054184.1, from coordinate 1,874,781 downwards.
TCGAGAGCGGGGAACATGCACAACGCGCCGAAGCGTCGGCCGTCCTGTGGCAACAACAGTCGGACGAACATCAACGGCAGGTCGAGCAACTCCGGCAGGAAGTGGCGGAGTCGCAGTTGGCGCGAGCCAAGACCGACACGAGAATGGAGGCGCTGGTCCGCAATCTCGAGGAGCAGCAATCGCTGCTGGCGCAAGCGCGGCAGGAATTGCAGGCATCCTTCGAAGCCCTGTCCGGCCAGGCCCTCAAGCAGAACAACGAAGCCTTCCTGAATTTGGCACGAACGTCGTTTGCGGCGCTCCAGGCTGAGGCTAAGGGAGAGTTGTCGCAACGCCAGCAGGCGATCGGTGAATTGGTAAGGCCATTGGAGGAGTCGCTCCGCCGATACGAAGAGCAGTTGCGGCAGGCCGAGCAGATGAGGCAGCGGGAGTACGGCGGTCTGGACCAGCAGTTGAAGTTCATGGCCGAATCCCATCAGCGGCTGCAGCAGGAAACCGGGAACTTGGTGAAGGCGCTCCGGGCTCCGTCGGTCCGAGGACGGTGGGGTGAGATGACCTTGCGTCGCGTGGCGGAGCTGGCCGGGATGGTGGTGCATTGCGATTTCATCGAGCAGGATACGGTCGGCACCATGGAAGGTCTTCTGCGACCCGACATGGTCGTGTATCTGCCGGGCGGACGCCAGGTAGTCGTGGATGCCAAAACGGTGTTGTCGGCCTATCTCGATGCCTATGAAGCCCAGGACGATCGACAGCGCCAGGCACACTTGCGTCGACACGCCGATCAGGTACGGGCGAGGATGGAGGCATTGAGCCTCAAGGCTTATTGGAATCAGTTTGCGCAGGCGCCGGAGTTCGTCGTGCTCTTCCTGCCGGGTGAGCAGTTTCTCGGCGCGGCCTTGGAGCAGGACTCCACCTTGATCGAAGATGGATTCGCTCAGGGGGTGGTCGTTGCGACTCCCGCCACGCTGATGGCGCTGTTGCGCGCGGTGGCCTATGGTTGGAAGCAGGAGCAATTGACGCAGCATGCGGAACGGGCCGGCCGTCTCGGGAAGGAGCTTTATGAACGGATGGCGTTGTTGGTCGGCCACCTCAACGACATCGGTCATGCGTTGAGCAAGAGCGTGGGGGCCTACAACAAGGCGGTGGGATCGCTGGAATCCAGGGTCTTGCCTGCGGCGAGAAAGTTCAAAGAGTTGGGCATCTCATCGGACAAAGAGATCGGGATGCTGGAGACCTCGGATGTCGCACCCAGGGTGAGCCTTTCGCTTTCCGTGGACGACCTCAGGACATTGGGATGATCGATCCCCAAGCGATGGTGGAGGAATTCCACCGCAAATTTGAGATTGCCATCCATGAGCGTCCGACGATCCCGGCGGATGAGACGCGCCGACTGAGGGTGCGTCTCATTCAGGAGGAATTCGACGAACTCAAGGAGGCCTTGGACGGCAAGGATCTCTCCGCAATTGCCAAGGAACTGGCCGACCTGCTGTATGTCGTCTACGGAACGGCGGTCTCCTACGGTATGGATATGGAGCCGATCTTTCGCGAGGTCCATCGGTCGAACCTCAGCAAGGTGGGAGGCTACAAGCGCGCCGACGGCAAGTGGGTGAAGCCACCGACCTATTCCCCCGCGCAGGTTGAGCCCATCGTGGCTGCTCAGGTTGTCGGTCGTGGCCGTGCCTCCTCGGAGGTGGTGACGGAGATGCCGAAGGCAGAGCCCTGATATGAAAGAACTGCATTGTCCTTCCTGCGGGACGCCCTTTGTGCGCGTGACCTCAGGGACCAGCCTCCTTGAAAAGGCCTTAACCCGGCTGCACGTCTTCCGTTTTCGTTGCCAGCTCTGCACGGCCAGCTTTCGTGCGCGGCGGCCGGGAAAGCGCCTCACGTCCCAAGAGTTCGATCGCCGGGAATATCGGCGGTTGCGCGCCAACCTGGTGGCCTCGTTGGTCTGGGACCAGCCGACGATGGATGCGCTGGTCAGCGATATTTCGATGGGCGGCTGTACCCTGCAGGCGACGACCCCCCTCCCCCGGGGTACCTTCGTGAAGGTGTTGGTGCGGGTGCCCGGCGGTCAGCCGGATATCAAGATCGAATCGGCGATGATCTCTTCCATCCAGCCCCTCTCCATCGGGGTCAAGTTTCTCGAGTTCCATCCAGAGGATAAGCCGCGGATGGGGCAATTGGTGCTCGATCTGCTCGCCTATCAACAGACCCATCCGGGCGGCTGAGTCATCGGCTCTCGTGGAGTGCCGTACGTGGTCGACGCGATGATGTGCGCACGGTCACCAGCAGGTTATCGAGCAGCCGGACACCTCCGATACGAATCGCTCCCAGCAGAACGGCTTGCGACTGGACCGTGGCTAGGGGTTCCAGGCTGCGTGGATCACACACGGCCAAGTAATCGATCGTGGCTATCGGTTCCTGTGCGACGAGGCGGACCATGTGGCGTCGGATCTGCGGACCTTTTCTGGCACCGGAGCGAAGCGCGGCGGCACCGGCCTGCAGCGCTCGGAAAAGGACGGGAGCGGCCTGCCGCTGCTGCGCCGAGAGGTAGACGTTTCGTGAACTGAGGGCCAGCCCATCCGCCTCACGCACCGTGGGGTGGACGATGATGCGTCCCGACAAATTGAGATCGGCAGCCAGCTGCCGGACGAGCGCCGCTTGTTGGTAGTCCTTTTGACCGAACCACGAGGTATCAGGCTGGACGAGCGACAACAACTTCGTCACGATCGTGGCCACGCCCTGGAAATGATGGGGCCGTGCTTCTCCTTCCCAACGCCGAGAAAGAGCCGGCACCGTCACGATGGTCTGGCTGCCGGGCGGATACATGGCGTCCCGGTCCGGTGCGAACACCACATCCACTCCCTCCGCTCGGCAGAGTGATCGGTCGAGGCCGAGCCGCCTCGGGTATTTCGAGAGATCTTCCGTCGGTCCGAATTGTGTTGGGTTGACGAAGATACTCACCACCACGGCGTCACAAGCCAGGCGCGCGGCGCGGATCAAGGCTCGATGTCCCGCATGGAGCGCGCCCATAGTCGGAACGAAACCGATTGTGACACCTTCCCGATGGAGGCGCTTGCTCCAGGCGGCCATGGCGGCGGTCGAGCGAATCGTCTTCACGATGGTGGGGTTCCGACAGATGGAGGGCTGCAGGAGGGGCGCGAGGCATAGCGGCTGTTGGGTTGAGGCGAGAGGCGGCGGACCACCGATGGATCTAGGAGATCCTCCAGTAGAGCGCGCAGGGGGAGGCCGATGACCGGGTGCCGTCGGTCCGGGTCCAGTTCTGCCAGCGGAGTGAGAACGAATCGCCGCTGGTGGAGACGTGGGTGAGGGAGGATCAGGTCCGGTTCGTCGAGCACCGCATCGTCATAGAGCAGCAGGTCAAGATCGAGTGTCCTGGGGCCTCTACGGTATTCAGGGTCTCGCCCCAAGGCGCGCTCGATCTCACGGCAGACTTCTAATAGACTCTTGGGAGCGATATCGGTTTCGATCTGCACTACACCATTCAGAAACCACTCGGGCCCCGGGGCGGCGCCGTCGTCGACCGGTTCCGTCTCGTAGAGCGAGGAGACGGCGTGGAGCCGTGAATGGGGGAGGAGGCTGAGCAGGGTCACGGCGCGATCGCAGAAATCAACCCGGTTACCCAAGTTGGAACCAAACCCGATGAATGCCGTGGCCATCGTTGCCCGTTCTAGAACCCAATCTTTCGGATGCGTTCAACCGCCTCCGCCAAGCGATCCTTGGGGGTGGTGACGGTCATGCGGATATAGCCTTCACCCGGAGCGCCGAAGCCGTTCCCTGGCGTGGTGACGATGCCGGCCTTCTCCAGCAGGTGTGCGGTGAAAGAGGTGGAGGTGTAGCCCTTCGGAACGGTGACCCAGATGTAGAAGGCTGCGGGCGGGGGATCGACCTCGAGGCCGAGCTTCTTCAGGCCGGGCACCAGCACATCTCGCCGCTCCTGGTAAATCTGGCGCAAGCTGTCGGTGACGGTGTCGTCGAGGTTCAGCGCCGTGATTCCGGCTTCCTGGATGGCTTGAAATGCACCGGAGTCCAGGTTGCTCTTCACCTTGCCCAATCCGGCGAGCACCTGGGCATTTCCCACGACAAAGCCGAGCCGCCACCCCGTCATGTTGTAGGTCTTCGAGAGGGAGTGAAACTCCACGCCCACATCCTTGGCTCCGTCCACCTCCATGAAACTGGCGGGCGGGCGGCCATCGTAAAAAATTTCCGAGTAGGCGGCATCATGGCACACGATGATCCGGTTCGCGTTGGCGAATTCGACGACGCGCTTGAAATAGTCCTTGGTCATGACGACCGAGGTCGGGTTGTTCGGGGAATTCAGCCACATGAGCTTAGCCTTTTTCGCGACGTCCGCGGGAATCGCGTTCAGGTCTGGAAGAAATCCATTGGCCTTCGTCAACGGCATCAGGTGAGACACCCCGCCGGCAAAGGCGGTTCCCACCGGATACACGGGATACCCCGGGCTGGGGACCAACACCACATCACCCGGATCAATGAAGGCCAACGGGACATGGCCGATGCCTTCCTTGGAGCCGATCAAGGTCAGCACTTCGCTGGCCGGATCGAGCGTCACGTGAAACCGCCGTTGGTACCAATCGGCGACGGCCCTTCGGAAGGAGAGCATGCCTTCATAGGATGGATATTGATGGTGTTTCGGATTGCCGGCGGCCTGGCGCAGGCTCTCGATGATGGGATCAGGTGTCGGGAGGTCCGGATCGCCGATGCCGAGGTTGATGATATCGACGCCGCGGGCAATCGCATCTTGCTTCATCTTGTCGATGGCGGCAAAGAGGTAGGGAGGCAGCGTCTTGATACGGGTGGCATACTCGATCGGAAAACCGGACATGCGCAAGGACTCCTTTGTTGACCTGAGCCGAGACGCTCAGCTGTGTAGGAAGTATAAACGGCGACAAGCCGTCACCATGGACTCGGCAAGGGGGTAGCGTACCTCAGGACCGCTGCCGCAATCAACGAGCCCATCGCCCGGAGGAGCATGAGCCCTACCTTGTTCCGGCTCGCTGCGGTGCGGTATATGGTGGGGATGAGGTGGTCGTGAGACAGCTGCCCCCTTGTCCCTCCAGCCCCAATTGCGTGTCGACGCAGGCGCAAGATTCGCGGCATGGAATGGCGCCGTGGCCCTATCGGGTCGAACTGGCTCTGGCGAAAGCGGAGGTCAAGCGTGCCATGCTGTCTTTGCCGCGGACGGTCCTCGTGGACGAGGACGACCATTATCAACATTACGAATGCACGAGCTTCCTGTTGCGCTTTGCCGACGATGTCGAATTTCTGTTCGACGATGACCACAAGCTGATCCAGTTTCGATCGGCTTCGCGGGTTGGTTATGGCGATTTAGGGGTGAACCGCCGACGGATGGAGCAGGTCCGCGGCCTGCTTGAAGGCCACCTGTAGGGAATGGGGGAAGTTCCTCTTGAATTAGCGGCTGATTCTCCGTCAGTATAACCGGAGTCGGCGTATCTTCAGGATGGGGCTTCATAGCAACCGTCGAAGGATATTCTTATGAGACCGCTGCTCCGCCTTCTTTCTCTCGCACTCCTCATGTCCTCCAGCGCCTGTGTGTCGGTACAGGTCGATCCCCTGACCAGCGCTTCTTTCGAGCCGCGCAGGGGGGGAGAGGATGTGAAGACCCTGGCTCGAGAACCGAATCACGGGTATGTGCAGATTGCCCGAATCGTAGCCACGAGCGAATATGCCAGTGAGGATACGTTGCGGGATCGAATTCTGTCACAAGCGAAGGAGTTGGGGGCCGATGCGGTAGTTCTAGGGGAAGCGGACGTCCGGCGCGTTGCGGATCGAGGGCCGGTGTTCCAATCCACCATGGGGTCCGCTGTCTCCGGTGCCAATGCCGCCACATCCTATCGGAGTGGTTATTGGAATCCTTTCCGGATGGATGCCTGGAGCTTCTCACAGGGAGCTGGAGGCGGCCAGAGCTGGATGTTGCATATGTCGGGTCTGGCCATTCGATACGTATCGGAAGACGAGCGTCGTGCGCTCGATACGAAATCCTCCTCTACGCCCTGATCCCGCACCTGATGCTCCTCGCCGCTGAAAGGCAGGCGCTCCCTGAGTTGTTCCGTCCGAGGCTCCATCGGGCGCCTTCCATCAAGACCTTGCAGAAACAGGGGCACCCCATGCAGGCCTTGTCATGAATTGAGGCCGCCTGGCCGGGTCATCTGCTACAGTTGCATCAGGGAATGAATTAAGTCTGTACCTTCGCGGATGTTCCAGTTAGGATGACTTCCTGTTTGGGCGAGCTAAGCCCGTCCGCCTTTCCCGCTCACACAACCACTGATAGTGCGATCGAGTGGCTGCAAATCGCAAGCGAGTGAACTGAATACGATGTCTGCGGTGAACCTTCAATCCAGCAGCCCGGCCGTGCTCCCTCACATTCAAATTCGCCCCGCCAAAGGCTTGCTGGACCTTGATTGGGCTGGGCTTTGGCAATACCGGGAACTCGTCTACATCCTCGTGTGGCGCGATGTCATGGTACGGTATAAACAGACTCTGCTAGGCATCGTCTGGGCCATGTTTCAGCCGGTTGCGACCATGTTGGTGTTCACCGCCGTATTCAGTATCATGGGGAAAATTCCATCGGATGGGTTTTCGTACCCTCTCTTCCTCTACGCCGGGCTGCTGCCTTGGCTCTACATTTCCCAAGCATTGAGCCGGGGGGGGACCAGTTTAGTGGGCGAGGCGCCCCTGATCAGCAAGGTATATTTCCCCAGGCTGATCCTTCCCCTGTCCGCTACGCTTGCGCCCTTGGTCGATTTGTTCCTGGCCTTCGTCGCGTTCATGGGATTGATGGCGTGGTTTGGAGTGATGCCGACCTGGCGGGTGTTGCTGCTGCCGCTGTTTGCCCTGCTGGCCTGCGTGATTACCCTGGCCTGCGGGCTTTGGGTCTCGGCTCTGTATGTGAAATACCGGGATGTGGGGCACGTGCTGCCGCTCTTCATTCAACTATGGATGTTCGTCTCGCCGATTCTGTACCCGGCAAGCAAGGTGCCGGAGGCTTGGCGATTTCTCTATTCCTTGAATCCGGTGGTCAGCGTGGTACAGGGCTTTCGGTGGGCCCTCATTCCAGGGTTCCAAGTGGATTTCGCCCTGTTCATGCCCAGCCTGGCCATCGTGCTCGTTATTTTCGTGGGCGGCCTCTTGTACTTCCGCTCGATGGAGCGCGTCTTTGCGGATGTGATCTGAATGGGGAATCTGGCTATTTCCGCCCAGGGTCTGTCGAAGCAATACAAGCTGGGGGCCGCGACCGTTCGGCACAACACCCTGCGTGATCAGGTCATGCACGGGTTGACAGCATTGGTGCGGTGGAGGGCAGGGTGGGGGGCCGAAGACCATGCGTTTTGGGCCTTGCGCGATGTGTCCTTCGAGGTGAAGCACGGCGAGGTGCTGGGGATCGTCGGACACAATGGGGCCGGCAAGAGCACGTTGCTCAAGATCTTGTCACGGATTACCCAGCCCACCAGCGGAACGGCGGATCTTTACGGACGTGTCAGTTCCCTCTTGGAAGTGGGGACGGGGTTTCACTCGGAACTGACCGGGCGAGAGAATATCTACCTCAATGCCGCGATGCTGGGCATGCGCCGACAAGAGGTGCAGCGCAAGTTCGATGAGATCGTCGCCTTTTCCGGAGTGGAACAATTCATCGATACGCCGGTCAAACGGTATTCCAGCGGCATGTATGTCCGCTTGGCCTTTGCCGTGGCGGCCCATCTTGAGCCTGAGATCCTGATCGTCGACGAGGTACTGGCCGTCGGAGATGCCAGCTTTCAACAGAAATGTCTCGGCAAGATGGAAGAGGTCAGTCGGAGCGGACGGACCGTGCTCATCGTGAGTCACAATATGACGGTCATCGAGGGCCTCTGCGAGCGGGCCATCCTGCTGGAGAAGGGACGGGTGGCTCGAATCGGGGCGACGCAGGAGGTGGTGCAGGGGTATGCCGATGCTATTCGCGAGTCGGCGGGCACGGCCATCGAGGCCCGCCACGATCGAGTCGGTCTGGGAGAGATTCGACTCACCAAGATCGAACTCCTGGACAGCGAGCGACACCCTGTCACGGCGGCCATCACCGGCCGGGAGATCGTCATTCGCATGCATTACCGTTGTGCGGCGGGGAAAGAGTTCCGCAATTGTCATCTCAGCATCTCCGTCAACGGGCGGAAGGGCCAGGACCTGTTCATCCTTTCGACCGATGTCGTAGATCCGATGCCGCTTACGCTACAGGAAGAAGGGTACGTGGATTTTGTGATTCCGGAACTACCCTTGACCGGGGGAGCTTACTTTTTTCAGTCCTATATTGAATCCAATGGCCACGCGCAAGATTGGATCAAGAATGTCGCGCCGTTTTCCGTGTTGGATGCCGACTATTATGGCACTGGAAAACTCTGTCCTCCCGGTTGGGAAGCCAACGGGGTGCTGCTTCGATACCGGTGGGAACCATCCTGTGAGCAAGACCAGCGCAGGATGAGGCGCGCCGCTCAGTCTCACTGAGGCCGCTTCGCCGGCCCCCTGCCTCTTTCCGTTTTTTTCTGCCGCCGTCCATAATTCACTAATCGCTCCGCAACGGAATCAGACTGCGTTACCATTCCGCCTAGCTGTGGCCGGTGATCTTCGCGCGAGGCGTGACTATGGGTGTACGGACTGAGGACGGACAACAGGCGCAACTGGAGTTGGCCGGTTTGCGGCGTACGCTGGAATGGACGAGAATCCAGCGCGAACAGCTGTTGGATCGCCTGGATCTGCTTCGCTTGGAGAACCAACGACTCCAGGAACGGGTAGGTGATCTCGAACGCCAAGTGGCGGAACTCAAACAGCAGCACCTCCTCTTCTAGTCGCCGCAGCGCCCTGTTCCCCCGCCGCACGTTCTTTTCCCCATATTCTCTTATCTCATGGCGTGATAAGGTGGGCGGGTAGGCTTACATTCACAGGTCTGTTGGACCTCTCTCCTCCATGGGATATTCCATTAAGACAGCGGACGATCTGCGGTGGTTTCTTACTCACACGCAAGGATTTTCCGGCGGGCACGTGTTGGAGGTGCACCTGTCCAAGCGCTGGGTCTTCGATGAAGAGTCCATGCGTCAAGTGCCGGCTGGGAGTGCGGTCTCAGTCGTCGTATGGTACGAGACGCATGGGGTGCCGCGCCTTGCGACCCTTACGATGCAAGGCGTTTCCGACCTGTCTCTCCTCGAACAGGATGGCGCGGACTGGTCTGCGCTCAGTACGGTTCAGGTGGAGTTGTGTGATGGGCGATTCCGGTTCTGGTTCGATCCGCAGGGGGTCTTTTACGTGGTCTGCGAGGACGTGTGGATTGAGGAGCACGCCTGTGCGCCCGGTGAGCAGCGTGGGACCCTGCCGCGAGGGATGGGCCGGAAGCGCTAAGTGCTTTCGCGCCTCTCACCCCGTAGTGCGTCGGAATGATTCAGCTGTGGTGACCGTTCCTGCCGGTTCCGTTGATGCTGCCGTTCTTTTGGTTCACGCATTCCACCAGATGCCAGAATTTCATGGGATTGACCTTCTCTTTTCTAGCGACGTGGAGATTGGTGCCTTCGAGGACGTGACTCAGTGACAAGTCGGTCCGGAAACCGATGTGTTTACAGAGGGGAGAGATGACTTTTTCCACGGCCGCGATCAACTTGTTGCCGTTGCTGAAGTGGTTGAGCATGATGATGCGGCCGCCCGGCTTGCACACGCGGATCATTTCGTTCACGACTTTACGGTAGTCCGGCACGGCAGTCACGACGTAAGCGGCCATCACGGTGTCGAACGTGTTGTCGGCAAAGTCCATCTGTCCTGCATCCATCAACATCAGCCGCACATGATCAAGGTGGTAGTGAGACTGGCGCTGACGGGCCTTGGCCAGCATGCCGGAGGAAAGGTCGATACCGATGATCTCGCAGTTCTTCGGATAGTACTCCAGGGCAATGCCCGTTCCCACCCCGACTTCCAAGATCTTCTCCTCGGGTCGAATGCGCAGATTACGCACGGCCGATTCGCGCGACTCGTGAAAAATCTTGCCGAAGATGTGATCGTAGATGCCGGAATAACTTGTGTACACCCGCTCGATTTTGGCGATATCCATCGTCCCTCCGCAAGATCACAGCATTCCGTTCTCACATTCCTCCGCGGAACGTGCCGGGAACCGAAACGTGTGGCGTGGAAAAATCTATGAAGGCGGGACCCTACCAGACGAACCCCTTCGTACCCGCCGGGATAAACCGGGCCTAATGTAGCCAAAGCCTTGCGGATGAGTCAACAAATTCCTCCACCTGATCGAGAGCCTGGGAGGAGCAGGCTTGATTCTCCGTCTAGGCCTGTGGGAAGTTGCCCGCTATGCTTTTGGCCGGAACCTTTGCCGTCGTGTTGTTCGTGGGACTGCTCGTCGGTGACTGGATGTATTTCACCCGGCTGTCCTCCGACGCCAGCCGTTATGGATATGGCATCGGACAGGTCCGGGACCATTTCGCGGCCCTCACCGCGGAGACCCTTGTGCGACGCTGTGACCCAAACGGATTTCTTGCCTTGCCGCACGGCGTTGCGCGAATCTTTCCCGAGCGGAATCGCATGGTAATCCGACCGACCTATCGATTGTTTTCCATGGGGTTTCGTACGGCCTGGCCTGTGAAGGGCTCAATCGAATGGGCATCGGAGCAGGATGGCCTTCAGCTCACCTGCACCAAACGGGTGCCGTGGTCCTCCTCCATTCTCACCTTCCTCTGGTTTGCGCTCGTCGGGTTGGGCACCCTCGGGTTTCTAATCAGTTATGCCATGGAGGGTGGCCTGGCCTCACTGGGAGGACTGTTGCTGGGTGTCGGGGTGACAGGTGTGGGGCTGATCGTGGTGGCGTTTGGTCTCTTGACCATCACCGTGGCCTATCGCATCGAAAACACCAGGTTGATGCAGGTCTATGAGGAACTTCGAACGGTCCTGACGGACGGCAAGCGAGGCGTTTAGGATGGGGAGATGTAGAGATTGAGGAGGTGGTCAAACTCCGGCGGCAGATTCAGTGACTGCCTGGAGCGAACCAGACCTGCAATGATGCCTCGGTGTTTCAGATGCAACCCGGAGTCTACGAAGGCTTGTCGAAAACGAATCCAACGCAGAGTCTGATCGGTGGTCAACCGCTCGAGTTCCGCAGGCGGCAAGCCTTTGAGCGATTGAGCGAGGGTGTTCAGGGCCTTTTCCACGCTGTGGTAGGGGGCGGCCAGCTTAAGTCGGTTGTAGAACAGGTCCAGGTGTTCTCGGAACTCTTGGCGGAGCAGGTCGACGGGGTTGACCTGGGATTGAGCGGGAGAATGGTCCATGGCGTATTCGGTCGGTTCGCAAACCCACCGCAGCTTACGGCAGGAGTGAGGCCTGGCGCAATGCGTTTCCAATGAGGCAAGGAATTCTTTATCTTATTCTTAGGGAGGGACTGATGAGCCGTCGAATTCTCGTTCTCGTTATCGGATTGATGCTGACCGGCATGGTGGGTTGTTCGTCGCATCACCACGGCAGTTACGGGTATGGAAAGGGCGATTATTACTGGAGCAAGGCCGGCAAGGACATGAGCGGCCTGATCGAAAAACATGTCAAGGATCCCGAGAAGGTCAAGCAGGTGAACGAGGTCCTGGGCGAGATCATCACCGAGTTGAAATCCGCGCGTGAACAGCATCGGCAGTATCACCGTGCGCTTTATGAATTGAATGCGAATTATGCGGCTCCACCGGAAGACTTCACCAAGATCCTCGACGAATTGAACAACAGCCGGATGCGGTCGGCAGGGAAGATTTTGGGACTCCGCTTCAAGATGAAGGGCCTGATGACGGCTGAGGAATGGGCCGCTTTGTCGGGAGAGATGAAGGAGTATGGAAGCCGGTACTACGGCAAAGGTGCCGAGACAACCGCTCCCGCCCCTCACTGAGGGAAGCTGTTGCGAGGCGGGTTATACCAGTCGGTCCAACCCTGCTCGATGGTTCAAGAACAGGAGTTGGGCCGACTCCCCGGCGACCTCCAAGCCGCTCACCGACGCGTGGTCGATCAGCGCCCGTCGGACGAATGCCAACTCAAGCTCAAGGTAGTAGGAGAGGATCGCTCGGATGACGTCGCCGTGCGAGACGAAGAGACAAGCGCCGTCCTTGACGGATTCGAGCGCCTGCTGCACTGCCGCCACCGCCCGCGCCTGTACCTCCCGTAAAGTTTCCCCACCAGCGGGGCGCGCGCGATCCGGATGGCTGTACCAATCACGCTTGGCCGGGTCGTCGGCAAAGTCCTGCCAATAGCGATTGATCCATTCCCCCACGCCGATTTCACTCAGCCCGGACAACGGTCGTAACGGTAGCCCATGCGGGCCTCCGACGATCTCCGCGGTCTGTACGGCCCGCAAGACTGGGCTGGTGAAGATCGCCGCGATCGGCGTGTGCGCCAGCGCCTCGGCGCAGGCTCGAGCTTGCCGTTCACCGACGGGATTCAGCGGAATCGGCTGGTTGCCCATGACGCGACCGCTGCGGTTCCAATCGGTCTCTCCATGGCGAACGAGCAGGATTTTTGGCATCGCGGACCTATGCGGCGGTTAGGGATCCCGATGGGCTGCAGGCCGAGCGGTGAGCGGAACGGGGACCCAGTGCGCCCCCCCGTCGGTGGATCGATAGAGACCGCTGCCGTTCGTGCCCGCATAGAGCACGTGTGGATCGAGCGGACTGATCGCCAGGGTGCGGACGTTCAGGCTGGCCAACCCTTCGTTCTGCGCGTGCCACGTCTTGCCGCCGTCCGTCGTCTCATAGACCCCGGCGGGGCCGCCGACATACATGGTGCCGGGGATCGACGGATGGAGAATCAACGTGCTGACAAATTGATCTGCGAGTCCTTGCCCGATCGTCTCCCAGGACTCCGCGCGATTGCCGGTGCGGAACAGGCCTTTGGTCGTTCCCGCATAGATGACGTCGGGATTCGTCGGATCGACGACCAACACGTTCACGCCGAGGGCCATGGCGGCGTTGAGTACATCCTCGGGGATGAGCCCGCGGTTCACCTTTTGCCACGAATTCCCGCCGTCGTCGCTGCGATAGGTTCCACCGGTCGTCCCGGCATAGAGGAGGCGGGGATGGGCAGGATCCAACGCGATGCAGGTGACGATGTGGACTTCCTTCATTCCCGCCATGCGCTCTTCCCATTCGCGCCCGCCATTCTTCGAGACGAACGCGCCGACCGTGGTGGCGAGATAGATCAACTCGGTATTCTCCGGATGGAAGATGATCTCGTTCACGAACGACACGTGTTCCTTCAGCCCGACGTTGTGCGGCAGCCAGTGTTGCCCACCGTCGGGGCTCTTGTAGACCGCGTCGCCCATCGTGCCGGCGTAAACGGTGGCGGGGAGTTTCGGATCGATGGCGAGGGTCGTCACGCGGCGTGCACTGAAGTTCGGGAATTGTTCCCACGTCTGTCCGCCGTCTCGGCTCTTGTGGACGGCCTCATTTGTGGCGATGTAGAGGATATTGGGGTTGGAGGGATGGAGCGCGATCGAGACGACCGCGGCCTCCTGCTTCCCGCAGGCGAGCAGAAGGAGCCCGAGCACAAGGAGCGTGCAACGGGGCAGTCCGAGCCATTGAGGGACGCGGCATATCACGATGGCCGGAGACCTAACCATAGGAAGATAGCCGAGTCAAGGTGACAATCGAGTCGAGCGGGAGGCCTCAGAGTCGTTGTGTAAATCGCTTGGCGTAGCCGGTTAACTCGACATAGCCCTGACCCGTCACGGCTCTGCCCCCTGCCTGGCCTGCCGCCGAGACGGCTCCCTCCCAATAAGTCACGCGTGTGCTGCGGGCGGTGTCCAACTCCTGATCGTCGAGCAGCGAACGCACCTCCAAATCCAGATCCAGCGACGGAGCCCTGAGGCGCCACCGTTGGGGGTAGCGCGCCTTCGACCGAGGACTGGTCCAATAGGCTTCGGGGGTGATCAAGAGGTCGCCCGCGTTGATCGGCTGGGTGCGGCCGTCCGGAAACACCAACGTGCCGCTCGATGCGGGATCGGTGGAGCCATCGGCGCGGCGCAACGCATACCACATGAGTTCACGGTCGTCGTTGAAGTGAAGGCTGAACCAATCCCACCCGACGATGTCTCGCCCCAGGTCGGCGGAGCCGAACTCGTGGTCCATCCAACCGATGCCGGTCACGGTCACGGTCTCGCTGCCTTGGCGCAACCGACCTTCCGTCCGCAACCGAGTGAATGAATAATAGTGAGAGGCTTCCGACGGGTCGCCCCCTTTGCGGCTGATCCCTTGGTTGCCGTGCACAACCGGGGGCTTGAGCGGTGTGACTTGCAGGTCGAGGCCGAAGTCCTCGGTGTCGGCCTGAAGCAGTTGCCGGTGTTGATCGTCCATGGAGAGCGACCACCGATCGATCCACACATGGAGACGCCCGCTGTCCGCGCCTGCTTTGCCCAGACCGCCACGACTGAGTTTGTCGGCGTAATGGAATCGACCGCTCGAGAGGTCCGTCACCGCGACATGGGCCAGGTACAATTGCTGGATGGACCAGGCTGAGGGCAGGGTCTTGACCTGTTCCGGCGGAATGCCGCGCCGGAAAAAGGTCAGCTGAAAGCCGAAGCGTCGTCCGCTGGCGTCGGTGAGGTGGCCGGTGTAGTACCACCACTCCGTGCGGAAGGCTTCATGCGCGCCATGGTCGTACGGAAAGTGGTACTGATAGCCGGGCAAGGCACGTTGGAAGGAGATGGGCGACTCCGCCGGCCCACCGTCGGCCGCCCCCACGTCGACGGAAGAGACGGCGGAACAGGACAGCAGGAGGGCCAAAAGAGGAAACAGCCGCATCGTTCGAACGACGATCGGATTCATATCAGCCGCCCTGCCGTGCCAGGGAATCCATCTGCGAATGCGCCCTTTCTCGCCGGAGGGCGAGAGGAGAGAACGCCAGTATTCATAAGGGTTTTCGACCGATCGTCGCGACCGGAAGGCACGTTCGTGGCGTTGACAATTTTGCAAAGCATCGGCTATCGTGGGCCATGTTTCTTGAACCGGAGCGCGAGCAACCGACCCGCGAGACATCGGGAAAACCTCAGCCGTTTCCCGTTCCGTCCCGCATTCCGGTGTTTCCCCTCCCCAATGTCGTGTTCTTCCCCAAGACCTATTTGCCGCTCCACATTTTCGAGCCGCGGTACCGTCAAATGGTAGCGGATGCGGCGGCGAGAGGGCAATGTATCGGCATGGCTCTGCTCAAGGAGGGCTGGGAAGAGCAGTACGATGGGAATCCACCTATCTTTTCGATGGGCTGTGTCGGGCGTTTGGCCAGCGTGCAGATGCTGCCGGACGGCCGATCCAATATTCTGCTGCAGGGCCTGGATCGATACGAAGTGCGCGAAGAGTTCTATGAAAAAAGTTATCGGGAGGCCCGCATCGTCCTGAAACCGCACGAACCATCCCTGCCGTTGGATCCGGCGCTGCGCCGATATTTGACGGAGGTGCTCGACGAATATCTCCAGGCGGACGAAGAAGCGTCACCGCTCCACAGCTTGGTTCGCCCTGACGTGAGCGACGAAGTGTTCGTGAACTCCCTCTCGACCTACCTGGACTGTACGCCGTTGGAGAAACAATTCCTATTGGAGGCCGAACATCTGCCGCAGCAGGCCCGGCGGCTCAGTGATTTGATCCAATTCAAAGTGGCCGAGCGGCGCGGCTCCGGCGGGTGGAGTTGATGTCGCGGTCGATCGCCATCGACGTTGCGCACCTAGGTAAGGTCTATGACAAGGTCCGGGCCGTGGATGATCTGTCGTTTCAAGTCTACGGCGGCGAAATTTTTGGACTCCTCGGCCCGAACGGCGCTGGCAAGAGCACTACGCTTCGCATCTTGATTACGCTGCTCCAGCCCACTTCCGGCTCAGCCACCATCCTCGGCTTGGATACCGTGAAGGATGCAGACCGGGTGCGCAAGACCATCGGCTACGTGCCCCAGGAGCGGGCCATTGATCGGTTCCTTACGGGGCGTGAACATCTGGAACTACTCGCGGATCTCTATCACCTGGCCACGGACGAAGCAAACACCCGTATCGCCCACCTGCTTAAACTGGTCGAACTCGAACCACATGCCGACCGGCCGGCTAAGACTTACTCCGGGGGCATGAAGCGGAAACTGGATATCGCCTGCGGGCTGTTGCCCGATCCCAAGATCCTCTTTTTGGACGAACCGACGCTGGGCTTGGATGTCCAGAGCCGACTGCGGATTTGGGACCATGTGCGGGCGATGCGGGAACGGGGCATCACCGTGGTAATGACGACCAATTATCTCGACGAGGCGGATCAGCTCTGCGACCGCATCGCCATCATCGACGGCGGACGGATCAAGGCCCTAGGATCGCCCACAGAGTTGAAAGTTGGATTAGGCGGCGATTTGGTGTCGCTGACGATCCATGAGCATGACCGGGTGGCGGGCCTAGAAGCGGCGGTCAAGAATCTGCCTGCGATCCGGGCCGTGGCGGTTAAGCCGAACGGATTGGATATCCGGGTCGACTCTCCGGAGAAGGCCTTGCCGGCCATTCTCGAAGCAGCCAACCGTCTGGCCTGCCGACTGGAGTTCATCGATTATCACCGGCCGCGGCTGGACGACGTATTCATCGCCCATACCGGGCGATCCATCAAAGACGAGACCCCCAAGGAGGAGGAGAGGTAGCGACACGCACCTCGCCCACGAGCCGTTATGCAGGAGTATTGGCAGGAAATCCGGGCCTTGACTATGCGCTGGGTGCGGCGGTTGAGCCGCGAGAAGTTCAGCATGCTCTTCACGCTGGTGCAGCCGATGCTGTTCTGGCTCATTTTCTTCGGCAATTTGTTCCAACGCGCCGCCGATATGCAGGTGACCCAGGCGCCCAATTACATCAGCTTCCTGGCGGCGGGCGTGGTCGTCATGACCGTGCTCAACAACGGCTTGGCTGGCGGGGTCGATCTGCTCTTCGACAAGGAAAACGGGTTCCTGGAGCGGTTGATGTCGACGCCGATCCATCGGACCTCGGTCATTCTCAGCCGATTCATCTTTGTGATGACCATTACCTCCCTGCAGGTCCTGGTGATTCTAGGCGTGGCCTGGTTGTTCGGCGTCCAGCCGGCGACGGGCCTGGCGGGGGTGGCGACGATCCTGCTGATCGGCATGATGTTCGGGGTCGGATTGACCGCGATTTCCATGGCCATGGCGTTCTCGGTGAAGAGCCATGGCGACTTTTTCTCCGTATTGGGGTTCCTGTCGCTGCCGATGATCTTTTTGAGTTCCGCGCTGGTGCCGTTGAGCGCCATGCCGGGGTGGATGGGATTTCTGGCCCAGTTCAACCCCATGACCTGGGCGATCGACGCTGTCCGCCCGTTGATCCTACAAGGGTGGGCCGAAGCGCTGCCCCATGTCGGGATGGTCATCGTTGTGATGGTGCTGTTCGACGCCCTCTGCCTCTACGGCGGCGCCCGCGTCTTCCGGCGCGCGATGGGCTGAGGCGTCCGAATCCAGGGGATGCGCCATGTTCGCGAATGAAAGCCAGATCCGCGCCTTGATTCGACTCCTCGGCGACGAGGATGAGCGCATCGTCAAGACTATCAGCGGAAAATTGATCGACTACGGGGACTGCGCGGTCCCGCTGCTGCAGGAAGCGGAGATCGAGCAGCCGGAAATGTCCGACCGCATCGTCACCGTGCTGGAGGAAATCCGCGGGACGAGGCTGGAGGACGAACTGCGTGATCTGGTGGCGCAGCCGGACGATCGTATCGATCTGGAAGCGGGCGCCTTCATCCTCGCGCGGTACGCCTATCCGATGCTGGAGGTGCCGTCGTATCGTCGTCAGTTGGACCACATGGCGCATGAAGTGCGCGATCAGATCGGGTCCAGGGTCTCGGGCGAAGAGACAGTGAAGGCGCTCAATCGGTATCTCTTTACGGAAGCCGGGTTCAGGGGCAATACCAAGAACTATTATGAAGTTGAGAACAGTTATCTCAATTGCGTGCTCGACCGCCGAACCGGCATTCCGATCAGTCTGTCCGCTGTGTATTTGTTGATTGGAAAACGGTTGCACCTGCCGGTCCAAGGTATCGGGATGCCCGGCCATTTCCTCGTCAAGTACGATTCCGACAAGTACAAGATCTTCATCGACTGTTTTAACGGCGGCGCGCTCCTGACAGAAAAGAATTGTGCCCGGTTCCTCACGGAGGCCGGATACGGCTTCGAAGACCGGTTCCTCCAGCCAAGCCCACCGCGTGCCATCCTCACCCGCATGATCAAGAACCTGTTGGCCATCTACAACAAGCTCGATGATCCTCTGAAAAAGAACCGGCTGTCTCGGTTCGTCGAAATTCTCGGTTGTGAACAACGAGAGGGCGGCCTCTAAGGCCGGCCATTACCCGGCTACGGCTCGTCAGGTAGAGTGCCGCTGTTGGCGCCATCGCATTTGTCGGGGCAGAAGTCAGGCCCGTAGGGAGAGCAGGTCCCGCGCCTTACGAATACGGCCGGAGAAGTATTGCCCGGCCTGTGCTCGAACGTCATACCGCTCGGCAATGGGATAGAAGTGGGAGAGGACCAACCGGTCGACTCCGGCTTCCTGCGCCACGCGACCGCAGAGGCCCGCGTGGAGATGGCCGGATCCCGGGCGATTTTCCGGAAAGGAACAATCCAAAATGGCGAGGTTCGCCTCGTAACAGAGCCGGATCAGGCCGTCGCAATACAACGAATCGCCCGAATAGGCGAGAGCCCGTCCGCCATATTCGATGCGGTAGCCCAGACAGTGGAGTCGGGGAGCGTGGGTGACCGTCGCAGGACGGATCACGGTGTCACCGAGCCTGATGGCGCGATCGGCAACCTCGCGAATGGTGACTCGGAAGGGCGCGCGGTTGAAACTGGGGAAGGTGGACAACATCGCTCCCATCACGCGTTTGGTGCCGCGGGGGCCGATGATCGTCAACGGCGGTCTGGTGCCCGCTTCATACTTGCAGAAAATGACCGCGTCGAAAAAAAACGGGATAAAATCGGCAAAGTGGTCGGCGTGAAAATGCGAGAACAAGAGATGGGTGATCCGATGTCGGTCCACGCCGCTCTTGATGAGGTTAGTCAGCGTGCGGGGCCCGAAGTCCAACAAGAAGATGTGGTCCGTCTGGACTACATACCCCGCGGCGGCGCGGCGCGGATGGAGGTTGGTGCCGGAGCCCAGCACCGTGACTCGGATCATGAACTGGGGGCCTCCAGGAAGCTCTGTCGCAAGCGAAGCAGCAGTAGCCGCAGCTGATCCGCTTCTGCCGCGGTGAGGGCGCGCTCAAAGTAGGGACGGAGGAAGGCCGTGTGCGCCGCGAAAATCTTTCTGAAGAGCTCCTCGCCCTTGGCGGTCAGGCAGATTCTGGTACTTCTCCGGTCGGATTCGACCGGCGTTCGTCGAATGAGCCCCTTCTCCTCCAGGCGGTCCAGGACTCCGGTCAGCGTGCCTTTCGTCACCAGGGTGGCAGTAGACAGTTCCGCACAGGTCAGCCCGCTGGTATCGCCGAGGGTCGCGATGACGTCGAATTGTGACGGTGTGAGGCGCAGCGAACGGATATGTCGGCTATCCATGCGCCAGAAGGCCAGGTACGTTTCCACCAGCGGGCGTAGGACCTTCAAATGCGGATCGTTCTGGAAATCCGGTAGTTCCACGGATGCGAAGCCTAGTCATCATGGCTGGTGCCTGTCAAGAGCGGGTGGGCGTCGCGTTGACGCCATGAGGACCATCCTCCTATCATGGCGCCTGCCATGCCGCGCCACGCTCAATCGGGCCATGCCAATCTGACCGCTATCTTTCTCTTGCTGGGCCTGGTGATCTCCGGCGTCTGGATCTGGAAGCGCCTCTCGCCGGAGGTGCAGGATGTGGTGATCGATCAGGCCATTCCTATCGCGGCTCTGGTTTGTGCCGTTGCGGTGGCCGCCTGGATCATCGTGCGAAAGATTCAGCAGCGGCGTCGACGGGTTGCGCAGCGAGCGCGGTTGATCACCCTGTTCGAGAACCAATCGTCACACGATAAACGTCTCGAGGTGGCCTTCGCGCTGATCGAAGTGAACGACTATCAGCGTGCCGGGCTGGAAACCATTGCCCCCCGGCTCCAGGAATTGTTCTTGACGACGCTGAAGCGTGCCTTGGGAGACAAGCAGCACCGTGTGCGTGGGATGGCGGCGAGCCATTTGGGCGTCATCGGAGACGAATCGGTCGTGCCGCCTCTGCTGAAGGCGCTGGAAGACGACCATGCCTATGTGCGGGCCAGCGCCGCGCTCGGCCTCGGTCGGCTTCGAGCCTCCGCCGCGAAGGAGAAGTTGCTGTACGCCAGCAAGGAAGATTGGGATCAAACGGTGCGAAGCCGAGCCCGGGAGGCACTGGAACGAATCACGTGATGAAGACCGAGGCGTCAGGATGACCAGTCCAGGACGACGATTTCGGGCGAGCAGTTGAGTCGAACGGGAAACACCGACCAGCCGATGCCTCGGTTGACATAGAGTCGGTGGGCACCGTTCCGGTAGAGGCCGTTCGTGCGTCCGTGGCAGCCGGGCGGCAGCCAAAAGGTCGGGATGAACGGAATACGCCATTGGCCCGCATGGCTATGGCCGCAGAGGCCCAGATCGATGTGATGCTGTGATTCAAGCTGCTCCAGGATGTTGGGCGCATGGGCCAGCAGGAGCGTGAATCGTCCGGGTCGGTATGACGGAATGCAGCGCAGGTCTGCCCGATGGAGGGAAGGATCGTCGAGGCCGACGATGGCGAGTTCTCCGTCTTCCAGGGGGACGAAGGTGACCTGGTTGACCAGGAGCGTCACTTTGATGCGGTCGAGCTGTTCGGCGAATTCATCCACACGCAATCCGCTATAGTGGTCGTGATTGCCGAGCGTGACGAAGACGGGGGCCAGGCGGCGGAGCTCCGAGAGGAAGCGGACCATGTGCGGCAAGCCGTCACGGACGTTGAGGAGATCACCGGTGATGAAAATCCAGTCCGGCCCAAGGTCCTCCACCGTCCGGACGAGGGCGTGGTGCCTGGGACGGTACCGATCCAGGTGCAGGTCGCTGAGGTGAACCGCACGCCGACCGGCCAGCGGGGCGTGGCTGAGGGGCAGCGAGGTGATCGCCGCTTCGGCGAGTCCCAACTCCAGGCCCGGGATGAGGTTGAAGAGCTGATGAAAGGGGCGGCTGAGCCAGTGGCCGATCCAGACCCGTC
Organism: Nitrospira sp.; assembly: GCA_015709715.1. Lineage (NCBI taxonomy): Bacteria > Pseudomonadati > Nitrospirota > Nitrospiria > Nitrospirales > Nitrospiraceae > Nitrospira > Nitrospira sp. Next base: position 1,853,558 of record CP054184.1, on the reverse strand, counting down.
CCAGTTCCTGCCAGCGCATCAGGCGAGCGATCATTCCATCACTCGGTTGAGATGCGCCTTGTCCGCGGGAGTGACGCGATAGCCCTGGTCATACAGCTTGTTCATTCCGGCCATCAGCGCTTCCATGCCGCGCGCCTCGTGCAGCATGTCGAATCGCGAGGTGAGCAGCCGAAGGTGAGTCTCGGAATCCAGCGAGGGTTCGACGGACAGGCTCAGGGCCAACAATAGATCCTGAAGCTCACGAGTGCTGTAGAGAGAATTGTCGTCTCCGTCCCCGACCAGGGCGAACTCATAAAACGTGAGCGAGAGGGAGAGGAACGATTGCGTCCGCTGAAAGTCGGTACGCACGGCTTCGAGGCCGCCGGGATAGAGGGCGCGACATTCGGCGGACTCGTCCTGTGGTTGGTCCGCGGCGTGAATGATGGGAGCATCGCTCCAAGCGATGCGTTGCATCGCCGGCGGAGCCGGCCGTTCCCGCAGCTGCTTGTAGAACCAGGTCATGCATTTGCTGGCGACCGCAAAGGCCCGTTTGTCGATCTCAGTTTGCCGCTCGATATGCTGAGTGAACCGGGCGAAGACATCCACCCCGTTCATTCTGGTTGCCGTCAGGGCCGATGGGACGAGGCCCGGCGCGAGAGTCCAACAGAATATCCAGGCCCCAAGGGTGATGTGCGTAATCGGGAAGGGCATTTGAGTTCTTTCGGGAACGGACGCGGAGGCGTGGTACAACTCGACCGGAGTATAACATGGGGTCCCGCTGGGACCCACTGTATTGCCTCAAATTGGAGCAAGCGAGAAGAAGGACACCGTATGACCACCTCCTCCGCACTCGATGAGACGTTACCCTATCTGACCGCAGCAGTTCCGGCGCTCGGAGGACGCATTCGCAGCTCGCCGGAAGATTTTCAAGTCGAAGAACGGCCCCTCTACCTGCCCTGCGGCGAAGGGGAGCACCTCTATATCCGCGTGACGAAACGCGGCCTTTCCACGCCGGATCTGGTGTTGAGGTTGTCGTCCCACCTTCACGTCAAGGCGATGTCCATCGGAATTGCCGGGCTGAAAGATGCCCAGGCGGTCACGACTCAAATGGTGTCGCTGCAGGGAGTGAAGCCGGAGACGGTGGCAGCCTTAGCCACCGACGACCGTCTCCTGAAGGTGGAAGTCCTGGGCCGGCACCGCAACCGCTTACGCAAGGGGCACCATGCCGGGAATCAGTTTCGTCTGGTGGTGCGGGACGTTCGCGAGGGATGTGATGCCGATGTAGAGCAGATCTTCGAGCAGCTGCAACGCCGAGGGGTGCCGAATTATTTCGGGCCGCAGCGTCAGGGACGGGCGGGAAATAATTTTGCGGTTGGGGCTGAGTTGCTGCGGGACGCCGCCCGCCGAAACAAGATGAGCCGCGCCAAGCGACTCTGGTTCATGAATGCCTACCAGTCGCATCTGTTCAACCGGATCGTGGCGAAGCGAATCGACAGCCTCGACCGGGTTTTCGCCGGAGACTGGGCCATGAAGACGGACAATGGCGCCTGTTTTGTCGTCGAGCTGCCCGAGGTGGAACAGCCTCGCGTCGATCGATTCGAGATCAGCCCCACGGGACCGCTCTTCGGATCGCGTGCGCCTTGGTCGACGGGAACACCCGGCGAGCTCGAACGGTCGGTCGTGGCCGAGTTGGGCACCACGCCCGAGGCACTATCGAAGGCGGGCGCCGAGTGCGGATTCCGCGGGGAACGCCGGGCGCTTCGGGTGCGTCTCAATGACCTGAATTGGTCCCTCGAAGGCTCCGCCCTCACCCTCTCCTTCTGGCTGCCTCCCGGCTCCTACGCGACGAGCGTGCTGCGGGAGATCATCAAAACGGCTGCGTGACCGCCTGCTCGTCGCCTGGCGCATGGTAAAATTTGGCAAGACCACCACATATACAGGAGGAGCTGCCGATGACGGCGCCGGAAGAAACCGTGTTGCTGCAGGGCCACATCATCGACTCGCTGATCCTGGCGAAGGTGCTGGATACCATTTTGATGATGGGCGGCACCTTCGACCTGCAGGATGTGCGCATCGGAGCGACGAGGGATGCGCCCTCTCACGCGCGAATCGTCGTTCGTGCCTCCTCCGGCCGACAATTGGCCGAAATCCTTCGAGCGATTCAGCCGCATGGGGCTACCGTGGAGCGGGAAGAGGATTGCCGGTTTGAACCGGCTCCGGCCGCCGGCGTGTTCCCCGAGCAGTTTTACGCGACGACCCACTTGTCCACGGAGATTCGCCTGGACGGCGAATGGGTGACGGTCGAGGGCATCGAAATGGATGTGGGGATCTGCGTGGATCCGGCCAAGGCCCGCGCGAGGACGGTACCGATGGCCGCGGTGAAGGAAGGAGATTTGATCGTGATCGGGCGGGACGGCATCAGGGTGACGCCCCTAGCCCGCCCGACGGAACGTGATGTGTTTGGGTTCATGGAATCCGTCGTGTCGTCGGAGCGCCCACATCAGCCGGTCCTCGCCGATATCGCCGCCCGCATGCAGCGTCTGCGTGCGCGTCACAGGGCGGGCGAGGCCGATGCGAAGATTCTCTTCGCCGGAGGCCCGGCCATCATCCATGCCGGAGGGCGGGAGGCGTTGGCCTGGTTGGTTGAGGAAGGGTATGTGCAGGTGTTGTTCTGCGGGAATGCGTTAGCTGCCCATGACATGGAAGCGGCTCTGTACGGCACGTCACTCGGGTACGAATTGTCGGCTGGGCGGTCGGTGCCCCATGGCCATGAGCACCACTTGCGCACCATCAATCGGGTGCGGGCGTTGGGCAGCATCGAAGAGGCTGTGTGTTCTGGGCTGGTTCGGGACGGCATCATGGCGGCCTGTGTGCGGCAACATGTCACCCTGGTGATGGCGGGAACTATCCGAGACGACGGCCCGCTCCCGGGCGTGCTGACCGACTCGATGGCGGCCCAGCAGGCCATGCGCGCACACATTCCCGGCGTCGGCCTTGCGCTTTTGGTGGCCTCCACGCTCCACTCCATTGCCACCGGCAATTTATTGCCGGCGACGATCCCGACCGTCTGTGTCGATGTGAATCCAGCGGTGCCGACGAAGCTGGCTGATCGCGGCAGTTTCCAAGCCGTGGGGCTGGTCATGGACGCCGCCTCATTTCTGTCGGAGTTGGCCCGCGCACTCGGGTGGCGCCCATGAGTCGTTTGTTGGTCTGTCCTCCGGACTATTTTCAGATCGATTATGAAATCAATCCCTGGATGCGGCGGGCGAATGCTGTGGATCCGGCGCGTGCCGTCACCCAGTGGCAGGAGTTGATGCAGGTCTTGGAGCGGGATGTCGGCGCGAAACTTGAGCGGATGGAGCCGGTCCGAGGGTTGCCGGACTTGGTGTTCACCGCCAACGCCGGGGTGGTGGCCGGCCGGCGCGCGTTAGTGAGCCGCTTCCGCCATCCGGAGCGACAACGGGAGGAGAAGTATTTCGCTCAGTGGTTTCACGAGCACGGGTATGAAGTGGTGCCGTTCGACCAGGACTTGTATTTCGAAGGAGCCGGCGATCTCCTCGGATTTCCAGAGACCTGGTTCGGCGGGTACCGGCAGCGATCGGACATTCGAGCCTTTCCACGGCTGAGCGAGATCTTCCAGCGTGAGATCATTCCGCTCGAGTTGATCGACGGCCGGTTCTATCACCTGGATACCTGCTTCTGCCCGCTGAGCGGCGGGGAACTCCTCTATTACCCAGCGGCCTTCGACTCCTATGGCCGCGCCGCCATTGCGCGGTTGATCCCGGAGGATCGCCGTGTGGAGGTCCCGGAGGAGGATGCGCTCCGGTTCGCCTGCAATGCCGTCTGTGTCGGCGACGCGGTGGTGATTCCATCCGGCTGCCCTCGCACCATGCGACTGCTGGAGGCACGAGGGTATCGCACCCATCCCGTGCCGTTGGATGAATTCATCAAATCGGGCGGTGCCGCCAAGTGCCTGACCCTGGCTCTCGATTGACCCCTTCCGCCGATCCCGCCTAGCGCGATCGAAAAAGAAACGACAGGTACAGGCCGGCGATGGCTGTGGTGGTGAGTTCGATTGTCAGCAAGAGGCGGCTGACGAGGGCATCGGCCTGGGGCGGGGACAGAATGAAATGAAAGCCGAGGAACGCAGCCGGTTGTGCCGGTGGTGTTTCCCAAGGCGGCATGAGGAGTTCGAGGAGCAGGACCGTCACCATCCCATAGAGAATGCGCAGATTGAGCTGTTCCTTGTTCTGGTTCGTTGCCGAGGGGTGCGGCGTGGCGGGGGCGTCGTTCGCCACTCCAGCGCCGCAAAAGGTGCAGTACCGGCTGATTTCAGGCAGGGCGCGCCCACAGGATGGACAGGCTTTCATCGTTTCCGTTCACGAATGGCTTCCACAGGGTAGCGTGGGGCGCTGAGGAATTCCAGTCTCACGGGAGCGGGCCGCTTCGTTGACAGTCTTTGAAGCCCCTTCCTATAATCCGCGGCGATGACTCAACCGGCCAAGCAGCGTGTCTCGGTGATCGGTGCCGGAGCCTGGGGAACGGCCCTCGCTCGGCATGTGGCCGAGAAGCAGCTGCCGGTATGCCTTTGGGCGTATGAATCCGATGTGGTCGAGTCCATCGAGCAGCGGCGGGAAAATCATCGTTATCTGCCGGGTGTGGCGCTGCCGTCAGGCCTCTCCGCCACCACCAGCTTGGAGGAGGCGCTGGCCGAGGCGGATTATCTGGTTTTTGCCGTTCCCTCCCATGTGGCAAGAGCAGTCTTGCGCCGCATGGCGCCGCTGCTTTCCTTGCCCCTTCCCTTGATCAGTGCGACCAAAGGTATTGAAGAAGAGACGCTGCAGCTCATGACCCAGGTCATGCAGGAGGAGTTGCCGGCCGCCATGCAGGACTTCTTGCTGGTCCTGTCGGGCCCGAGTTTCGCCGCCGAAGTCAGCCAGGGGCAACCGACGGCTATTTCCCTCGCCGGGTTGCATGCCGATTTGGTCAAGCAGACGCAGTCGTTGTTCATGACACCGAGTTTTCGTGTCTATGCGGATGACGATGTGATCGGTGTGCAACTCGGCGGCGCGCTGAAAAACGTCATGGCCCTAGCCGCCGGGGTGGTGGACGGCTTGGAACTCGGACACAATGCCCGCGCTGCACTGATCACCAGAGGGTTGGCCGAGATGATTCGGTTGGGTGCCGCCATGGGGGCTGACCCCAGGACGTTTTACGGCCTGTCCGGGGTGGGCGACCTCATCCTGACCTGCACCGGGCCGCTCAGTCGCAACCACTCCGTGGGTATGCGGTTAGGTCGTGGTGAAGGGCTTGCGGCCATTCTCGGGAGCATGCAGGCCGTGGCCGAAGGAGTGCGAACCGCCAAAGCGGCGCTGGGCTTGGCTCGGCGCTATGACGTGGACATGCCGATCGTCCAGGAGGTCAACGCGGTGTTGTTTGCCGAGAAATCCTGTCGGCAGGCGGTGGGCGACCTCATGGAGCGAGAGGCCAAGGGAGAGAAAGCCCTGTCATGAATCAAGCATCCTTGCAGGCATTGCTGACGCAGGTGCAGCGAGGCGTCATCGACGTGCCCGATGCGCTTCGTCAGCTCCGCACCCTGCCCTACGAAAATTTGGGGTTTGCGTCGCTCGATCACCATCGCGCGATCCGGCAGGGGTTTCCCGAGGTCATCTTTTGCGAAGGGAAGACGGAGCGTCAAGTGGTGGCCATTGCCAAGACGCTCCTGCGGAAAAATAATTCGCTGCTGGCGACACGAGTCGATCCGCCGGTGGCGCGAGCGCTGCTCAAGATGAGCAAACGGGCCGAATACCATGAAGAGGCGCGGGTTGTGGCGATTGCTCCGCTGAAGTTGGCTCGCCGCGGGTCGGTGCTGATCGTCACGGCCGGGACCGCCGACATTCCCGTGGCGGAGGAAGCGCGCGTGACGGCCGACATCATGGGCAGTCGGACCGAGACGCTGTATGACGTGGGCGTGGCAGGGCTTCACCGCCTGTTGGGTCAACAGGATCGGCTCCATGGCGCGCGTGTCGTGGTGGTTGCCGCCGGCATGGACGGTGTCTTGCCGAGCGTCGTGGGAGGGCTCGTGCGACAGCCGGTGATTGCCGTCCCGACAAGCCGAGGGTACGGCGCGCATTTCGGGGGGCTGGCAGCGCTGTTGACGATGTTGAATTCTTGCGCGGCCGGTGTGGGGGTGATGAACATCGACAACGGCTTCGGCGCCGGTTGCCTGGCCCATCGGATCAACATGGTGGGAGAGGAAACGGTCGAGTGAGGAGCCGGGCTCTCGTTACTCCTTCACGGCAAACTTGCCGCGTTTCGGCCACGAGAGCATCTGCGTGCGCTGCCCCTTTTCCCCATTGCTGAGCAACTTCACCCGCACCTCATATTCGTAAGAACCGGCCGGAGCCTGCTGCTTGTTGTGGTCCAGTCCGTCCCAGGTGAGGTCGACCCGCACACGTTTGGGCGCTGCATCACCGTTTGTAGCCTCGTTCGTTTGCACATGTTCGTTGACCGGTTGCCTGATGGACAGAAACCGCAAAGAGGTCATCGAGGGCGAGGTGACGAGGGCGGACACTTCCAGCATCCATTGCTCGTCGACTTCCTTGGGCAATTGTACCGTCGCGACGAACTGAAACGGTCCTTCTTGCGGATGGTAGGGGATCGGGGAGGCCGAGAACTCGACGATCTTGAGTTCCGGCTCGGGGCGCGGAACACCTTTCCCCTTCTGTTTCGCGAAGCCCTCCGTGCTCTGTCCCATCAGGATCACGACGAGGCTGACTAGCATCAGCCATGCGAATCCTTTCCATTGCGGACGGGGAAGAGCGGTGGCGTCGGGAGTTGGAGTCAGCGCACGCATGGGTCCCTATGCTGCGGCCGGCTGGCCGAGTGATCCGGATTCAATCTTGTTGTGGGGATAACACAGCGTCGGTGGGCTGTCAACGAACGAGTGCAATGATTGCCGTCCGGATGCGGCTCCGGTAAGATGCCGCTCGCATCGCGTCAGGTGATGCGAGGAACGTTATGACGCACCATCTTCATTTCGATTGTTTCTCCGGCATCAGCGGCGACATGACGCTTGGAGCGTTGGTGGATGTCGGCTTGCCGCTCAAGGAATTGATTCGCGGGTTGTCACACTTGCGGATCGACGGATTCCGCCTTCAGCAGCGGACGGTGGACCGAGGCGCGCTCACGGCGACGAAAGTCGACGTGCACATCGAGAAGGGCTTCGAGCGCCCGCTGACCCTGGCGCAGATCCGGCGGATTCTGACCAAGAGCGGATTGCCGCCTGTGGTCAAGGAACGGAGTCTGGCGGTATTCGACACCTTGGCCGAAGCCGAAGGGAAGGCGCATGGCGTCGAACCGGCGAAGGTGCATTTTCACGAGGTCGGTGTCATCGATTCCTTCGTTGATGTCGTGGGGAGTGTGTTGGGGCTGCATCTGCTCGCCGTGGAACGGGTGACGGCGTCGGCGATCAATGTCGGCTCCGGTACGGTGATGTCGGCTCACGGAGCGTTGCCCGTGCCTGGTCCTGCCGTGGCGGCGCTCGCCTGCGGTCTGCCGGTCTATGTGCAGGGACCGGCGCGTGAATTGGCCACCCCGACGGGTGTGGCCTTGCTGCGGACCCTGGCGGCGGAGTTCGGTCCGCTTCCGGCCATGCAGATGAAACAAGTGGGGTATGGAGCCGGGACGGCCGACCCGCCGCAATGGCCGAATGTGCTGCGCGTCTTTCTCGGCGAGGGCGCCGATTCCACCGTCGGGTCGGTGGAGACGATTGTCGAACTGCAGACCAATCTCGACGACCTGAACCCCCAATGTTACGAGATGGTCTTCGAGCGGGTGTTTGCCGCCGGTGCGGTGGATGCGACACTCACGCCGGTCATGATGAAGAAGAGCCGCCCCGGCCACGTGTTGTCCGTGCTGGTTCCGCGGGAAAAGTCGGGGGCGGTGCTGGCGGTGCTGTTCGCCGAGACCACCGCGCTCGGTGTGCGGGTCGTCGAGATGCAGCGGCGGGTCTTGCCCCGCCGGTTCGCCGCGGTGCAGGTGAATGGACAGGACATTCGCATCAAGGTCGCCGACGTTCGGCCAGGTTACAGCAAGGCCGCGCCGGAATATGACGACTGCAGGCGGGTGGCCGAGCAGGTCGGCCGACCGGTGAAGGACATCTGGGAAGCGGCCCTGTCGGCCTACGGCCGGACGCAGGACAAGCGGCGAAAGGGATTCTCGAAACCGTGACGATCCTGCTGTATCTGGGCATGTTCGTGGCCTCGGTGGTCATTACCCTCGCGGGCTGTCACCTCTTCACCAACGGCATCGAGTGGCTGGGGAAACGTCTACACATTTCAGAGGGCGCGGTCGGGAGCATTTTTGCTGCGGTGGGGACAACCCTGCCGGAGACGTCGATCCCGATCATCGCGATCTTTTTCGGGGCGAGCCGCGAGCAGGTGGAAGTCGGTTTGGGCGCGATCCTTGGAGCGCCCTTCATGTTGAGCACGCTCGTGCTGCCCATTTTGGCGCTCCTGTTGATGCTGTATGCGCGATTGGGCAAACGAACGCCGGTCTTCAAGCTCCATTATGGAGAAGTCCGAACCGATATCCTGTTTTTCCTCATCGGATATAGTCTCGCCTTGATCTGCGCGTTCGTGCCGTCTCGCGCGCTCCACATTGGGGTGGCGGTCGGCCTGTTGAGCCTCTACGTCTACTATATGAAGCTTAAATTCTCGGCGGAGGATGAGGAGAGCGAGGGAGGGGGAGAATTGGAGCCGCTGTTGTTCGCCGGACGGTCGGCGCAGCCACCCTATGTCCTTATCGCCGCGCAGGGGCTGGTCGGGTTGCTGGGCCTGGTGGGCGGGGCCCATCTCTTCGTGACGGCGGCCAATTCGATTTCGGGGGCCTTGCAGGTGTCGCCGCTGATCCTGGCGCTCTTGATCGCACCCCTGGCGACGGAGTTGCCGGAAATGTCCAATAGTTTCCTGTGGCTCTATCGGAAGAAAGATCGGTTGGCCGTCGGCAATGTCACCGGAGCGATGGTGTTCCAAGGGACCATTCCCGTTTCCGTCGGCTTGTTCGGCACGGAATGGAGCTTGGGCACGACTGCGCTGGCGACGATGGTCTTGGCTGTCTTGGCCATGGGCATGAGTTTTCTTCAGGCCCTCTGGTCGGGACATTGGCGCCCCTGGTTGCTGAGCGGTAGTGCGCTTCTGTACCTTGGGTACACCCTGTATCTGTATACGAATGGCTCCTAACCATACGACAGGCTCCCCGCTGCCTCTCCTGGGGTTGACGATGGGAGATCCGGCCGGCATCGGACCGGAGGTGATTGCCAAGGCTTTGGCAGATAGGGCCTTGGGCCGGCTCTGCCGCCCGGTCGTCATCGGCTCACGGCTGGTCATGGCACGGACGATAGCCTGGTTGAAACTGCCGCTGGAGGTCGTCGCCTTCGACCCGCAAGGCGCGAAGCCGAAGGCGGGACAAGTGGCGGTGATGGATCCCTTGGCGACACCCCTGACAAGGTTTCGCCTGGGCCGAGCGTCGGAGGAGACCGGAGCGGCCTCCGTGGCCTTCATCAAAGCGGCCGTGGACTTGGCGCAGGCGGGGATCCTGTCCGGGATCGTGACGGCGCCGATCAATAAAGAAGCCATGCACATGGCCGGGTATCACTATCCGGGCCACACGGAACTCCTGGCCAAACTGACCGGAACGGAGGAGTTCGGTATGATGATCGTCGGCGGCCCATTGAAGATCATGTTCACCACGACCCATGTGGCGATTCGGGACTTGCCGTCCTTATTGACGACCGAACGGATCACCAAGGCCATTCGGTTGGCGCATCTCGGGTTGACCCGGTACTTCGGCATCGCCAAGCCGAGAATCGGTGTGGCCGCGCTCAACCCCCACGCCGGCGAACATGGTCTGTTCGGAAACGAGGAGGCGACGTACATCGCTCCTGCCGTCCTCAAGGCGCGAGCGGTCGGGATCAAAGCCAGCGATCCCTTGCCGGCCGACACCTTGTTCGGCAAGGCGGCGCGCGGAGCCTACGACGGCGTGGTGGCGATGTACCACGATCAAGGCCTGATTCCGCTCAAACTGGTGGCGTTCGGTACCTGTGTCAATTTGACCGTCGGGTTGCCGATCATTCGCACCTCGGTCGATCATGGCACGGCGTATGACATTGCAGGCAAAGGGGTGGCCGAGCACGGCAGTTTGTTGGAAGCGGTGAAGGTAGCGGCGCGTCTGGCCGGGACCTGGTCCATGAAGTCCGGCGCGCGAAGGAAAGGGAAAGGGGCTACGGCATGAACACGACAGGATCATCGGCTGTCTCGATGGTCGAACAGCAGATCAAAGAACTTGACGCGATCGCATCACAAACGGCGCAGGACTTGAATACGGTCATGGGGTCGGAGCGGATCACCAAGTGGAAAGTCCGCACGGTGGCCCTGCTTCGGCAGCAGGTGGGGGCGACGGAGGCCGACGCGTTCTCCGGTAAGAATCCCGGTCCCGCTTTCACCAACGATCTGGTCGAAGAGTTTTCCGATCAGGTGGACTGCTATCGATCGCATCTGGCGGCGCTGGCGAAACGGCTTCGTGCGGCTGGTTCGGCGTCTGGGTAGGCGCGGAACCATGGCTCGACCCTTCCCCCCGGCGCTCAAGCGACTCGGCCAAAACTTTCTCATTGATCCCAACATCGTTCGCAAGATCATCGCGCTGGCGGCCCTTCGCCCAGGCGAGACGGTGCTGGAAATCGGGCCTGGTCGAGGGGCGCTCACGGAGGGCCTGTGCATGGGGGCGGCTCGGGTCATCGCGGTCGAAATCGACCCGCAGTTGGAGCCGCACCTGCGGGAGCAGATTGGTCACCGTCCGAATCTGGATCTGCGCATCGGCGACGCCTTGCAGTTTCCCTTCGAGAGCCTGCCTGCCGGAACGGTTGTGGTAGCCAATCTACCGTATTATGTCTCGACGCCGCTGCTGTTCGCCTTCCTGGATGCCCGCGCCTCCTTCAGCCGCATGGTGCTGATGCTGCAAACCGAGGTGGCGCGGCGGTTGGCTGCCCGACCCAATCAGGGCGACTATGGCGTGTTATCGGTGTTGACGCAAGATGTGGCGACGGTCGACCTGGCCTTCACCGTCTCGGCGAATTGCTTCCGGCCGAGACCGACCGTCGGCTCCGCAGTGGTCCGGCTGGTGCTCCATACTCATGAGACGATCGACCCGATTCGGCAGGGCCGGTTTCGACGCCTCGTGCGGGCTTCGTTCGCCCACCGCCGAAAGACGGTGATCAATTCGCTTCGCGACGAGGGGTTCCCGTTCGATCGGCTGATGTCCGCCATGGAATCAGCCGGTGTCTCGCCGCAGGCCCGGGCCGAAATGCTGGCGCTGGAAGACTATCGAGCGTTGGCCCAGGTGCTCGACGCCGATCTTGTGTAAGCTCGCTGTCTGTCGCTGCACGCGTCGCGCCTTTGTTTGAAAAGGCATAGACCCTATGCTACGATCCGCCGCATGGGTGTATCCACCACGGCAAAGCGCGGTGACGCCCGCTCAGCCCCTTCCCGTTCCTCACATGTCAAACGTGAAGTGATCGGGGTTCTCCTGGTCGCGGCCGGTCTCCTCATCTTGCTCAGCCTGGTTTCATTCGTACCCGGCGACGCCAAAGCGATCGGAGCGGCGAGCGGTCAGCCGAAGAACATGATCGGCTCGGTCGGGGCGCTGGTTGCGGCCGCCTGTTTTTTCACGATCGGCGGGGCCGCGTATCTGATTCCGCTCCTGCTCGGCCTCCTCGGCGCACGTTGCTTCACGCCGATTCCTCTCACCGTGCGGCTCAGAAATGCCGGGAGCGGTGTGGCGGCCATCGTGTTCCTAAGCGCACTGCTGCATTTGGAGGTCACGGGGGTCCCGACCCTCTCCAGCGGGTGGGTCCATCGCGGGATGGCCGGTGGAGTGATCGGCCAAGTCCTGGCTGATGGCGCCAGAAGTTACTTTGCCAGCACGGGGGCCCACATCATCATCCTGACGGGATTGGTGGTGGCGCTCTTGTTTGCGGTGCCTGTTTCCCTGACGCTGCTGTTGCAGCGGGTACCCGGCTGGTGGATGACCCTTCGAGAGCGTGCCGCTGCCTTACGGCCGGAATGGCCGACTCAGCAGGCGGAGCAGTCCAAGCGGGTGCGGCCGAAGGCCTCGCGACCGCTTCGCGATGCAGGAGCGCCGCAGTTGGCGCGCGAGGTGGATGTCGTGGCCGAAGCCCTGGAGCAGATCGAGGTGCCGCTCGCTCCGCCGAAAATCCAACCGCCCCTCAAGGTCGAAAAGCGTCAAACTCCGGTCGAAGAACCGGCTGCGGTCGCGGTGAGCCCCTCCGTCTCGGACGGGTACGTATTGCCGGATCCGCAGGAGCTGTTGAGCGACCCTTCCGGACCGCTCGCCCGCCTGAGCGACGAAGAACTCAAGTTGCAATCCGAAATCCTCACCAAGGCCTTGCGGAGTTTTGCCATTGAGGGACGGGTGACGGAGGTGCGTCCTGGGCCGGTCGTGACGATGTACGAATTCGAGCCGGCGCCTGGGACCAAGGTCGCACGCATCGTGAATCTGGCCGACGACTTGGCCTTGGCCCTCAAGGCGATCAGTCTGCGCATCGTGGCTCCGTTGCCGGGAAAATCGGTCGTGGGGATCGAAGTGCCCAACCCGTATCGCGAGACGGTGTCGATGAAGGAGGTCGTGACGAGTGCGTCTTTTTCTCGCTCTCGCTCGAAGCTGAGCTTAGCCCTCGGGAAAGACATCTTCGGTGCGGCCGTCAGCGCGGACCTCAAAACCATGCCTCATCTTCTAGTGGCGGGAGCCACGGGCGCCGGCAAGAGCGTGAGCCTCAACACGATGTTGCTGAGCATTTTGTTCAGTGCCCGGCCTGACGAGGTGAAACTCCTCCTGATCGATCCCAAGATGCTCGAGTTTCAGAGTTACGACGGCATTCCGCACCTGTTGCGCCCCGTTATCACCGATCCGAAGTCGGCGGCGCGGGGCCTCAGTTGGGTGGTGCAGGAAATGGAGCGGCGGTATAAGCTCCTGGCGGATGCCGGAGTGCGGAACATCGATGCCTACAACCGGAAGATCGCCGAGATGCAGGGAGTGGTTTCGGACGCCTGGCAATCGGGCAAGCCCGAACAGGTTGAGCTGAAATTTCTTCCGGAAGAAGACCGGCTCTCACAAGGGGAGAGTACCGAACCGGCGGGCGAGAACGGGCCGAGGGACAAAGTGAAATCTACGCTGCCTGAGCCGTTGCCCTACATCACGGTCATGATCGACGAATTGGCGGACCTCATGATGGTGGCGCCGAAAGATGTGGAGGACAAGATCGCACGGCTGGCGCAGATGGCCCGGGCCTCGGGCATCCATCTGGTGCTGGCGACCCAGCGGCCGTCGGTGGATGTGTTGACCGGCCTCATTAAGGCGAACTTCCCGGCTCGCATCGCGTTTCAGGTCTCTTCCAAGACGGACTCCCGCACCATTCTGGACGCCAACGGCGCGGAGGCGCTGCTCGGTCGCGGGGACATGCTGTACTTGGCCTCAGGCACCGGCAAGCTCATGCGGATCCACGGCTGTTATGTGTCGGACGACGATGTGCGTCGCGTGGTGGAGTTTGTGAAGAAGCAGGCGTTGCCGTCCTATTGCCGGGAATTGCAGTCGCTCAAACAGGAAGAGGCGGAAGAGGAGCAGGAGAAAGACGACGTGTACGAACAGGCGAAGGACCTCGTCTTGTCGACCGGCCAAGCGTCAGCCTCCTTGATCCAACGGCGCCTCCGTGTGGGGTATCCCCGCGCGGCCCGCATGATCGAGCAGATGGAGGCGGAAGGGGTGGTCGGGGCGGCAGGACGCGACGGGCGCCGGGAGGTCCTCGGCCGTCGTGGGCCGGTCGGCGGAGAGGAAGCATGATGCGGACGTTGATGACGATGGTGCTCGTAGCCTGGTGCGGATGGCTCGCGGCGCCTGAATGGGTGAGAGCGGAAGACCAGCCCGTTGAAGATCCGATGGTGCAGGAAGTGCGCGAGGTGGTGAAGAAGATCCAAGCCCGGTACGAAAAAACGAAGGATCTCCAAGCCTCCTTCACGCAGAAAACTAGGATTGAGGGTTTTGCCACCCCCGTGCTGTCGACCGGACGTTTTTACATCAAGAAGCCAGGGCGTCTCCGCTGGGATTACATCGAACCGGCGACGGAGGAGATCTACGTCAACAAAGAAGACGTCAAAATGTATGTGCCCGAGCACAAGCAGGTGCTGGTGGGCAAACTGACCTATATGGCGGCTTCCCAGGCGCCGCTGCAGCTCTTGCAAGGCGTGGCAAAGCTCGACGAAGAGTTCGACATCACCCCCACGGCCGGCAAGGATCGCGGGGCGGGAGGCATTCCTGTGCTGACGCTGACCCCCAAGGAAGGGCGGGCGGAACCGGAGCGGGCCATCCAGCGGATCGTGATAGAGGTGGAGCCGAAGACCTATTTCCTCAAGACTATCGCGCTCCATGAGGTCAGCGGCAACGTAGCGACCTTCGACTTTGTCGAGTTGAAGGCCAACAGCGGTCTCAAGGACGATCTATTTGATTTCAAGGCGCCGTCCGATGTAGAAATCGTCAGGGCTCCGGTGCTGAGTCGGCCCTAGCCGACCTCGGATGACACCCTTTAGCGGCGACAGCAGCAACTCAGACTCGGCGAGGGAACGTATGAATCAGACCTGTACGAGCGAAGTGACCGAAGCGGTGGAACGAGCGGTCGCGGCCCTGGATCTGGATCGGTTGGAACGGGACTATTGGGACCAGAACGAGTTCCTCTACATTCCCGAATTCCTGCCGCGCGCACTCGTCGAACGCACCTTCGTGACCCAGGCCCAGGTCCTCAAGTCAGGATTGAATCGTAATTATATTCCCGGCCACAAGAAGGGTGGCAGCGTCAGTTACTACACCGTGATGGAACGGGGGCCCGAATTCATCGACCTCTACCGCTCGGATGCTTTTCGCGCGATGCTCAATCGGCTGACGCACGTCAATCTGCTGCTCTGCCCCGCCAACGATCCGCACTCCTGTGCGCTCTACTACTATACGGAAGCCGGGGACCACATCGGGTACCATTACGATACCTCTTACTACAAGGGCGCCCGTTATACGATCTTGATGGGATTGCTGGATCAATCCAAGCACTGTCGGCTGGTCTGTGATCTGTTCAAGGATGTGCCCGGCAAACAACCGATCCATATGGAATTGGCGACGGCCCCGGGCGACCTCGTGATCTTCAACGGCGACAAGCTATGGCATGCGGTCACGCCGTTGGGGGAGCAGGAGGAGCGAATCGTGCTGACGATGGAATATGTCACCAACCCCGATATGGGCCCGTTGAAGCGGCTCTATTCGAATCTCAAGGACTCCTTCGCCTACTTCGGTCTCCGTTCGGTATTCAAGCGCGCCTACTCCGCGCGATCCTAGGCATCGCCGGAACCGGTCGGTTCCGGCAAGCGCCAGGCCCCATCCAGCCGCTCAGGCGACACACTGGCTCCGTGCCGTGTGATCTCCCTGCACCGCTCCGGCCAGGACCCGCAGGAGGTCCTGCTTCACGACCGGCTTCACCACGTAGTCGCGCACGCCCATCTTCATCAGGGTGATGGCAAGATCGCAGTCTCGCTGACCGGTCAAGACGACCACGGGGATCGACGGATACTGCAGACGGAAGAACGCGATCGCTTCCACGCCGCTGTTTCGCGGGAGGCCGATATCAACAAGAATCGCAGTGACCATGCGCGAACGGTCGCCGCTCCTCATGACCTCGACGGCCTCCTGCCCATCGCCTGTCTCCAGGACCTTGTGCCCTGCCTGGGCGAGGGCCAGCCGGATCGTGTTGCGGGCGTAGGGCTCGTGCTCGACGAGGAGGACGCAACCCTCGCGGGATTTCGGCGGGCTCGGTTTGGGTGCGACCATACAGTTCTCTCACAGAGCGGCGGAAGGAAACCGCAATTGGAAGGTGGTGCCGTGCCCCACGAGGCTCTCCACCGTCACGGTGCCGTCATACTTGGCGACGATCTTTCGTACGATGCTGAGGCCGAGCCCGGTTCCCTGCCCCGCCTCTTTGGTCGTGAAGAAGGGATCGAAGATGTGCGGCAAGATGGAGGGTGGAATGCCGGGTCCATTGTCGGCCACGGTGACGGTGACCCACGGGCCCTCTTGGTTCGTCGTCAGTACCAAGCGACCGTTGCCGCGCATGGCTTGGGCGGCGTTGCTGATGAGGTTGACGAACACCTGATCGATTTCACCCTTTCTGGCACGGAGGAAGGCCGGCACGTCGAACTGCGTCACTACCTCCAGGCGCTCGAAGTGCGGGCCCCGCCGGACCATCTTGAGGGCCTCCACCAGACGTTCCGCCAGATCAAGCGCCGTCTCTCCGTCACGTCCGGTAGCGCGCGCATAACTGACGAAATCGCGCACCACGGTGGAGACGTGGCGTGCATAGCCCACGATGTCGGCGGCGAATTCCTTGATGCGGCGAGGGTCTTCTTCGTCTTGGATCAACTCCGCCATGCTGAGGATGGCCTGAGCTGGATTGTTGATCTCATGGGCCATCCCCGACACCATGGTCCCCAGACCGGAGAGTTTTTCAGTCTGGATGAGTTGATCCTGGAGCTGTTTGTCTTCCGTAATGTCCCACAGCATGATGCCGGTGTGATGCTCACCGGACTCGGCTGCGGCGACAGGGAAGAAGCGATAGCGATAGGTGCGCCCCGCAAGCTCGCATTCGCCTTCCGGCGGTCTGGGCCCGGTTTCGGCGAGAGGTGGGGATGCTGCATTGTTCAGATAGCGAATGGCTGTCTCGGGAAGAGCCAGACAGTCCGAGAGCAGGCGGCCGATCAAGGACCTTCCCTCGCCGAAATACTGAGCGGCCAGTGGGTTGGTGTAGCGGATGCGCTGTGTCCGGTCACAGAGCAGAATCGCGCCGGGTAAGCTGGCGAGCAGCCCCTGCGTCATTTCATGGGAACTGCGCAGCGCTTGGATGGCGCAGGTGCGTTCGATAAACTGACCGACCTTCATGCCCGTGTCGGTCAAGGCCTGCAGCAGACCGGTGCTGGGGGGGAGCGTGCTGTCCGAAAAGAGTTCCAGGACGCCCTGAATCAGGTTGCCTGTGCGGATCGGCACGGCGCAGGCTGTATGGATTCCCAGGCGGGCCGCAGTCGGCCTGCGGGTGAAGCGGCCGTCAACCATGGCGTCGGGAACCCAGAGGGGCAGTTTGCTTGTCTTCGTGATGCCGGGAAAATCGAGACCAGGCGGCATGGCGCTGTTACGACAGAGGGTCACAAAATCCTGCCAGTGGCGACCGGGGCGCAGCCAGTCACCGCGGCAGACCAAATTGGCGTCTGCGGATGGGGGCTGCCACCAGAGGGCCAAGTCCCACGGCCCCATTTCAGCCGTCACACGCAGGATGGGCAGGATGGCCTCCTCGATGTGATCGGCCTGCGCGAGGATGTGGCTGACCGAGAGTTGCGCCTGTTGCAGTCGCTCTTGGCGCGCGCGTTCCGTGCCATCCTGGAACACCACGACGGCGCCGACCGTTCGATCCTGCTCGTGGATCGGGCTGGTGACGTAGTGCGCCGGCAACGAGGTGCCGTCCTTCTTGAAAAAAGTTTCGTTCTGGATGCGATGGATGGCGCCATCACGCAACGCCGCCTGCAGCGAGAAGGGGTCCGGCGGCATCACAGACGGTCCCGATGCCGCCTGGTACAGCAGGGGGGCCATCGGCTTGCCCAACAACTCCTCGGGGCCCCAGCCGAGCATCCGCGCCGCAGTGGCATTGACGAAGGTGGCGCAGCCCTGGAGATCGAGTCCGAAGATGCCCTCCCCGGCACCGTCCAGGATCAACCGGTTCTGGTGGCTCAATCGGGCGACGGCCTCTTCTGCTCGCTTCCGCCTGGCGATGTTGCGGACGATGCCGCTAAAAAATATGCCTTCCTTGGCATGCCACGAGGCCAGGGAGAGTTCAATGGGAAACTCCTCGCCCGCTTTGGTCAGCCCCACCAGTTCGGTGGTCTTGCCGATGAACGTCGTGGCGGTTCCTTGCACGAGGCGGCTGATGCCGGCGGTATGCGCAGACCGAAAACGTTCCGGCATCAACATGGTGAGGGGGTGCCCCAAGGCCTCCTGCTTGTTGTATCCGAACATGCGCTCGGCCGCGCCGTTCCACCAAATGATGTGTCCGTTCTGGTCGGCCAGGACGATGCCATCGGTGGCGGATTCGACGAGCGCCCGAAACCGTTCTTCGCTGGCATGCAGGGCCTGCTCGACATACTCCGCCCGTACGGCCAGCCCCTTCACGGCAACGGCTCGGCGGAGCACGGCTTTTAATTCCTGCGAGTTGTAGGGTTTGGTGAGGTAGGCGAAGGCCCCCTTGGCGAGGGATCCGATGGTGTTCTCCGGGGTCGCATTGCCGGTCAGGATGATGACGGGCAACGAGGGGTCCAGCTCCATCATCACCTTGAGAACGGAGAGCCCGCTCAAGTCCGGCAAATGAATGTCGAGCAGCGCGGCGCCATATTGCGTCTGTTTGGCCTGTTGCAGAGCTTCGGTGCCGGAGGCGGCGCTTTCAACAATGTAGCCCTCGTGCGACAACATGTCGCCAAGCGATTCGCGGATGTCGGGATCGTCATCGACGATGAGAATATGGGGACGCACGGCGACGCCCTCCGTGGTTGAATGGGTTTTGGCTTCGACGAGGCGCAATACCCATGCCGAAGATTCAGGATGCTGATTTCTCAGACGGTTGGAGGGAATGTGCCGGAGAATGGCTATGAGGAGGAATCTCGGCGCCGTGCAAAAGTATGCGTGTATTATCGGATGAGATACAGCCCCGGATGGCGCGCGGGCGATCCGGCTGTCAGCGGGGAGGGCGGGGCGCCAGCGGGAGCGTGAAGAAAAACTGCGTGCCGACGCCTAGCAGGCTTTCCACCCCCATGGTTCCTCCATGCAGGGTGACGAGACTCTTGGTGATGAAGAGGCCGAGCTGTGCGCCCTGCGCGGTCGGCACGGCCGACTCCACCTTGGAGAACTCCGTGAAGACTTTCGGCAGTTCGTGGGGGGCGATGCCGCATCCGGTGTCGGCCACGATGATCCGGACCATGTGTCCGTCCACCCCCTCGCAACGCACTGCGACGTGCCCCGCTTTCGGGGTGAACTTGATGGCATTACCGACCAGATTGAACAGGATCTGCTCCAGTTTGTCGCGGTCGGCCCGCACCAGGAGCGCTCGATCGCAGGGCGTCACTTCCAGGATGATGGCTTTCTCGGCCGCCAAGGTTTGGAAACTCTCCACCACTTCGGTGATGAATTCCCCGATAGGGAGCGGCTCCGGCTTGACGTCGATCCGCCCCACATCGAGGCGAGACCAATCCAGGAGCTGATTGATGATGCGGGTGAGGCGATCCACGTTGTGCTTGATGCGCTGCAGATAATGTTCCTGGCGTTCGGAGAGAGGGCCGGTGAGGCCGTCCAGCATGTTCTCGACGAACCCCTTGATGGAGGTCATCGGCGTACGGAGTTCATGGGACGCGACCGAGACGAATTTGGAGCGACGCCGGTCGTGCTCTTGGAGCCGCTCGTTGGCCGATTGAAGTTCCTGCGTGCGCGATTGAACGCGCTGTTCCAGGTGCTCGGTCAGGGTTTCCAATTCGACGTAGGCTCTGGCGTTGTCGATGGCGACGGCGACGTGACTGCCGATGGTCATCAAGAGGTCCAGGTCTTCCTGACTGCAGATCTGAGCGCCGCGATGGGCGGCCAGATACCCCAGGATTCGTTGCTGGCTGCGGAGCGGGACTCCGACGAATGATTTGATCTCGGCTTCCTTGATCAGCGGTTGCGCCAGGGGAGAGAAGCGGTGCATCACGTCCTCGACGGTCACAATATGAACCGAGCGGCCATGGATCAGCATCTCTGCCTGAACGGACCCGTCATCCTCAACGGGAATCTCCAGTTGCCTGGCTGCCTGTTCGATCTGCGAGGGGACTCCTGCGATTTGGGCGACGGTCGCGACGCCGCGTTCGCGGTCCCAGAGCATCAACACCATGCCCGTGAAACCCAGATTGTCGATCAGGAGTTGCAGGACTGCGGACAGGAGCCGATGCGGGTCCAGGGTGGAGGTGATGGCGGCGCTCGACTGATTGAGCGTGGCCAGCTGGGCTGCATGCCGCCTGATGGTTTCGAGGTTCGCGGAAATCGCCTGGTCGCGGTCCTGGAGCGATTGAATCATCAAATTGAAAAGCGAGGTCAGCTGGCCGACCTCGTCTTGTGTCGTCGGCGCGACGAAGGTGGAGAGGTCGCCTTCGCTGACCTTGCGCGCCCCGCTGGCGAGGTTTCGCAGAGGCATAATGATGCGGTCGGCCAGCAGCCTGGTGAAGAGGATACCCGTGAGGATGATGCCTAAGGTCAAGAGCAGCACGTTGCGGAGCACCTTGGCCAACTCTCCCTGCATCGGTACCTCGGTCAGGCCGATTTGCACCACCCCGTAGGGTTGGTGAGGGGCGGAAGACGATCCCGGCCGTTTGGTTTCCTCTTCTTGAAGCGCCAGTGCGTCCAGGCGCGACGGCGCCCCTCGTAAGACAGGGAGCGCGAAATCATAGAACGTTTCTTCGCGGGGTCCGCCGCCGGACAGGTAGATCGTCACCCCGCCGTCCTGGATCGGCACCGCCCCGGAGCCGGTCAGACGCATGCGAGTGACAGTCGGGTGCGTGCTCGGATTCTTGAGCAGGGATGCGGCAAGGTTCGATTGAGGATAGAACGCGTGTGCCGCCGAACGGGACCGGCTGTGGGCGTCGTTGAGCGAGCCCTTGCTCCTGGCGACGAGCACGCGGCCGTCTGCGCCGGTGATCACCACATACACCACTTCGTCGACGTCCATCACGCCGGTGATGAACTGTTCGAGGATTGTCTGTTCCTCGGTGATGATCCCGTACCGGACATTGTGCGCCAGGTTTTTGACCAAAATCATCCCCAGATCCGTCACGCGTTCCGTCATGGCGGTCTGCTTGCTGCGGATGAAATACCAGCTCAAGCCCGAACAGGTCAGGATGATGATCAAGCTGAAAAAGACGACGAATTTGGTCCGCAGGCCCACGAAGCGGCCGTGCACGCCGGCGAAGGACGGCGGCTTCGTTCGGTGGGCGGCGGGTGTGCCTTGCGGGGTGCCGTTCATCAGTAGACCTCGTCGGCTTTGGATTCGAGTTCTTTGGGGATGTCGATCCCGAGGAACTTGGCCGTTTTGAGATTGATGCTGGTTTCGATGCGATCGGGAGCGAGCGGCTTCGCCGGCAGCACGACCTGCCCGTCCAGAATCCTGCGGGCCAACTGGCCGGCTTGGCGACCGATGTCGTGGTAGTTCACGGACAGACACAGGAGCGCCCCGCTCTTGGTGAATTCCCGCGAAAAGCCGATGGCCGGAACGCGCGCTTCCAACGACGAGTTCAAAATGAAGCGGAGGGATTCGTCGGTCAGGACCGTGGAGTCCGGCACGAGCATCAGCGCCCCGACGGACGGCAAGAGCGTTCGCAACGCGCCGGGTACATCCCGTTCGCTGCCGACTTGCGCGGGGAGGAATTCCATGCCCTGCTGTTTGGTCAGTCGTTTGATCTCCTCGATGACGTGTCCGGTCTTGGACGGATCGTAGAGGGCGCCGACGCGCTTGAGGGGCAGGCTCGTCAGCAAGGGACGGATGAGCGCCAATTGTCGCTCCAGCGGCACCTCGAGCAAGATGCCGGTCATGTTGGAGGTATTCAGCCCATACTTGGCCGGGTCCAGCACCATGGCATAGATGATCGGGATATCCAGAATCTCCAGTTGCGCCGCCTTCGCCGCCTTCACCCCGGCGGTGAAGACCAGGGCCGTGTCCGATGCGCGGATCTTTCTCGCGAGTTTGCGTCCCTTCTCCAAGTCGCCCTGCAGATCGTACTCGGACAGCGTCACATCGCTCGGAAGGGCCGCTTTGAAGCCGCCGATGGCTTGGTTGTAGGCGGCGATATCCGAGGACTTCAGAATGACCACCTCCGTGGCGACGGCCAGAGACGGGCTCAGCAGCGCGATGATCAGCGCGGCCGTCATCCGCCCCCAGCGACGCCAGGGACGAGCCGATGACGGGAAGAATGGGCCGCGGTCTGTGGGCGGTTTGGTCACAAGTCTGGTCCTCATCGAAGCGAGCGTTCGGCGCGGCTGACGCAGGGCACGTTGTTACCGCCGACCGATGGAGGGCCCCGTCGTTTCATGAACGATGCCCAGCACGCGGATCGGACTTCCTTCGGGAGTCCGCTGAATGCGTCCGGTCCAGGCCAGCCAATGCAGCGAGCCGTCGGGCCGCAGGACGCGGTGCGCGACATTGACGGCAGACTGGGCGGCCAGGCTCTGGTCCAGATGCGCGAGCACCGAGCCCCGATCCTCCAGATAAATCAGGTCGAGATAGGCGCCATAGGTGCCCGGGAAGGAGCCCGGCGGAAGCCCGAACAACGCTTCGACGCCGGCCGACCAATAGAGGCGTCCGGACGCCACGTCCCAGTCCCAGATACCCACGTCCGATGCGGAGAGGGCCAGGCGCAGCCGTTCTTCGCTGAGGCGCAGTTGTTCCTCCGTTCGCTTGCGTTCCGTGATGTCTGTGGAAATGCCGCACATGGCGAACACGTGGCCGGAGCGGTCTCGGATGGGGACCTTGACCGAGAGGTAGGTGTGCAGGCCGTCGGCATGGGGTGCGAGTTCCTCGATTTCCAGGGGCCGGCCGTTGGTGAGCACCCACCGGTCGTTCTGCCGAAACACGTCGGCGATGTCCGCGGGGAACAGATCGTGGTCGGTTTTCCCCGGCACCTGTTCCGCCCTCACATGAAACAATTCTTCGAAGCGCGAGTTGACCATGAGATACCGTCCGTCGGCTTGTTTGGCGTATATCGCGGCGGTGGCGTTGTTCACGATCGAGCGCAGCAATTCCTCGCTGCGATGCAGCGCCTCTTCGGCGCACTTGCGTGCGGTAATGTCTTGGAGCGAGCCGGCCATCCGTACGGCACGGCCCTGCTCGTCTCGCTGCAAGACCTCGGCGCGGGCACGGACCCAGAGGTACTCGCCCTGTTTGTTGAGCAGGCGATATTCCACATCATACTGCGACATCTCCGTTTGGGTGCAGTCCGACAGCAGTTGGAAGACGCGGTCGCGATCGTCAGGATGGAGCCGCGACGCCCAGCTGTCGAGGACGTTCGGGAATTCCGCCTCGCTGTAGCTCAGCATCTCGCGGACGCGCGGCGACCACCAAACCGGGGTCTGGGGATCGTGCCAGGCAATCCCCGGCAGCACGTGACCGTCCCAAAAGCCGTCGTTCGAGCCTCGTATGACGGCGGCCAAGCGCTCCTCGCTGACCCGCAGCGACTCCTGGACCTGCTTGTACTCGGTGATGTCTCGGGAGATGGCCAGCAGCCGGCGGGAAAACCCTTGGGTGTCGAACATGGGCGTGATCTGCACATCCCACCACTTCGCCTGCCCGCTCGCGGTGGGGCAGAAACCGACGAATTTCCCGATGTCACCCGCCTTGGCCGCTTCCAGTGCGGCCAGGGCTGCATGACGGTCTTCACCAACCCAGAAGTCCGCCCAGGGCTTGTTGTGATATGCCGCCACATCGGCAATCTCCAACAACGTTTGGCCGGCATCATTGATGTATTGCAGCCGGCCCTCGAGGTCCAGCACCTTGATGCAGTCCGCGCTGCTGCGGAGAATCTGATTCTTGAACTCTTCGCTGTCGTGCAGCGCCAGTTCGGCCTCCTTGATGGCGGTGATGTCTTCGCACACGAGGAGAACGACGGGTTGTTGCCGCTCATTGCGCACGGCTTGCGCCGTTTCCCGTATCCAGATGATGCTGCCGTCTTTGCGAACCTTGCGAAACTCCCACCGCCTCGGCTGCCCCATGTCGCCGAGGCACTCGGCGAGGTGGCTGCGGACCGCCTCACGGTCCTCCGGGTGAAAGACCTGCAGCACCGAGGTGCCGACCAACTCTTCCACCCCATATCCCAGCCGTTCGGCGCCGGCTCGGTTGACCGACAGGACGGTGCCCTCCGTGTCGACCATGAAGTACATGGAGGGGTTGTCGTCGAACAGCGCGCGGTATCGCCGCTCGCTTTCGACCAGCGCGGCTTCGACGCGTTTGTCCTCGGTGATATCCTCCGCGAACCCGACGAGACGATAGATCGTGCCCTTGTCATCGTAGATCGGGTAGGCACGGTCCCAGATCCAGCGCTCCGAGCCATCGGGGCGGACGATACGATATTCCTCGTCGTAGGGGACCGCTTGGCGCTGGTTCATGGCGGCGGCGAGGATCCGCTGTCGATCCTCGGGATGGATGGCCTCCAGCCAGGACAGCGGCCGAGCGTACAGGCTCTCGCAGGTGCGGCCCCAGACCTCCTCATATCCGGGGCTGATGTAGATCACCTGCTCCTTCGACGGATCGGTCATCCAGAACACTTCCTTGATGTGTTCAGCCAGCTGCCGGAAGCGCTCCCGACTTTCCTCGATGGCGCGTTCCGCCTCCTTGCGCTCGGTGATGTCCCGGAAGACCACGACGGCTCCCGCCACGGCGCCCTTTTCGATGATTGGCGTGCACACATACTCCACGGGGATGGCGGTGCCGTCCTTGCGCCAGAACACGTCGGTCGAGACGCGATGCACCAACCCGTCGCGCAACGACGCATAGATCGGGCAGTCGTCCAGCGAATACACGCCGCCATCCGACTTCGAATGATGGAGCAGGCTGTGCATGGATCGATCGATGATCTCGGCCGGTTCATAGCCCAGCAGCGTCGCAGCGGCGGGATTGACGAAGGTGCAGGTGCCGGTCTTGTCGAGACCGTAGATGCCTTCGCCGGCCTGCGTGAGGATGACCTCGTGCAGGTGCCGGAGCCGGTCCAGAATGTCCTCCGCCCGGCGGCGTTGGGTGATGTCGCGGATGATGCCGCTGTAAAAGACTTCGCCGTCCGTGGTCCACATGGCCAGGGACAGTTCCAGGGGGAACTCGCTGCCGTCTTTGCGAAGGCCTTCCAACTCCACCAGGTGGCCGATCAGGCGGGAACGTCCGGTATCTCTGACTCGCGCGAGTCCCCGTTCATGCGCGGCGCGATGTCGAGGAGGCATCAGGATGGTCATGGGACGGCCGCGGACTTCCTCGTCGGTATACCCGAACAGGCGGGCGGCGGCCCGATTCCAGGAGAGGATGGTCCCCCGACCGTCGGCAAGAATGATCGAGTCGGTCGCGGCTTCCACCAGCGAACGAAACCGTGCCTCGCTTTCCGAGAGCGCGTGTTCGGCATGTTCGACCTTGGCGGCCAGGGCCTGCACGCCCACGGCGCGTTGAAGGACGGCGCGCAACTCGTCGCGATTGTAAGGTTTCGTCAAGTAGGCGAAGGCGCCCTGCGTCAACGAGCCCACCGTGCGATCTGTACTCGTGAAGGCCGTGAGAATGATGACTGGCAGGTGAGGGTGCGTCTCCTGCAGGCTCTTGAGCACCGTCGATCCGTCGCCGTCGGGCAACCCCAAGTCGAGGAGGACGGCGTTGTATTGGTGGCGACGCGCCTGTGCGAGGGCCTCCGCGCAACTGCCGGCGATACTCACCTGATACCCGTCGTGGTCGAGAAAATCCTGCAGCCCGAGCACGATGTCGGGGTCGTCATCGACGACCAAAATGGAGCGGCTCTCGCCGGTGATTGTCATGACATCCTCCCGAGTCCCGGAAGACTCCGGCCTTAAAATCTGAGGGTTACCCATCCCATCACGCGCCGGCCGATCACGTCGCCCAGCGGATGCTCCTTGTGTGTATCGTTCAACGCATTGAACACGGACAGAGCCAGTTCCGCCTCGCGCAGGTAACCGGCGGCGGCCTTCTGTTGCCAAATCCGGTAGCCGGCTCGGAGGTTCAACAGGTTGTAGCTGCCGACGCGGTCGAGCGGCACCAGGACACCAGTCCCGGGAAGCGCCGCGAGGTTCGTGAAGGTTTGCGCAATAGGATAGGTCGCGGCGCCGACGTAGTAGTAACTGATTTCGCCGCTCAAGCCGTTATCCCACTCGGCGCGGAGGCCTGCGCTGATCTTCGAGCGGGGGGCGCCTCTGCGGACCGTTCCCGTGAAGGTTTGCCCGATTTCCTCGTAGGCGTAGTTGGCAAATCCGCTCAACCAGTTGGTGGCCAGGACTTCCACTCCCGCCTCGCCGCCATAGATGTCGGCGGAGCCCTGGTCGTTGACGAATTCGGAGGTCCCCCCAGCGGTGACCCGACTGCCGATTAGGTCCGAGACGTGATTGAAAAAGACATCGGCGCGGAGACGAAGGCGATGCTTCCAGTACCAGCCTTGATACCCCGCTTCGTAGGATAGGATCTGTTCTGGCGCGAGGCGGGTGGACCCCGAGACCGGAATGGTCGTCGAGATAGACGGTGGAAAGGGCAGGCCCGTGGGGATCGTGGTGGTCACCCGTTGGTCTTGATGCGACTCGAACAACGTCGGTGGCCGATAGGCGACGGACCCGGAGAGGTGGAAGGTGTGGCCCTCGATCGGCTGGTAGAGGAGCGCGACGCGGGGGCTCCATGTTCCGTTGATCTGGCTATGCAGGTCATAACGAATCCCGGCGACCAGGGTCAGTGTGGGGGCCGCACGCCACTCGTTCTGAAGAAACAGCCCGAGCCGGTCTTCTCGGCTGAATCGATCGATGGCGGGGCTCGAAAGGGAATTGTGGCGATAGGTCAGACCATACAGCATGCGGTTGCCGGCCCAGAGGGTCGCGGCATGTTGAAGGTCCAGGTTGTATGTATTGCCGCGGAAGGGATTGGTCGTCTGACCGTTACGATCCGTCACGCGCAGCAGATTGGACAACGGCGGAGTGGGAGCAATCGTCGCATCGTCCGTATACCCGGACCACCAGGCCCGGACAAGAAAGGCGCCCTGTTCATAGAGCGCGTTGGCATATCCGAATGACGGGCGAAGGGAGTTGCTGGTCACCTCCCCGACCTGCCCGTCATAGCGATTCGTATCGACCAGGCCGCCGGACACTTGAAGCTTCGCGGTCGAGGAGAGGGCATAGTTGGTCTGGACATTGAACCGGTGAGTCCTGAACCCCAGGGCGTCGTGGTCGCGCCATTGTTGGGTCTGGTCGCGGCCGATCGACAGGCGGTACCCCAGCTTTCCGGCCGTGCCGGCTTGGACCGCTGAACTCGTGATGGTGCCCAATTCCCCCGCGCCGAACTGCAGCGTCGTGCCTTTCATTTCTTCCGGCGACTTGGTGATGATGTTGATCACGCCGTCGAAGGCGTTGAACCCGTACATGGCGGAGGCGGGGCCTTTCAGGACCTCGATGCGTTTGATCTCGACGAGCGTGACCGGAATGGACTTCCAATACACATTCCCCTGCACATCGAGATAGATGGAGCGCCCATCCACCATTACCAGCATCTTATTCGCGAACGGTTGGTTGTCGCCTCGGGCGCTCACGTTGAAGTCGGCGCCCGTCATCTGCATGACTTCCAGCCCCGGCACGCGGCGCAACACCGTTGGGAGATCGACGGCGCCGGATTGCCGGATGTCTTCGTCGGTGATCACGTAGACGTTCGCCGGAGCTTGGGAGATCGGCTGTTCATAGAGGGAGGCGATGCTCACCGTCTCTTCTTCCTTCAGCAATTGCAGTTCGTCGCCGGACGGAACGACGGAACGCTCCTCTCCCTTCGCCGTCGACCGGGCGGGGGAAGTCCCGGCAGCCAGGTCGGCGGTCAGAAGGAGTACCAGCACGAGGGAGGCCGCCCTCTGTCGCTCGGCGCTCATGACACGCGACTCAGAACGTAAGGGTCATCCATCCCATCACCCGGCTGCCGAGCACATCCCCGAGAGGATGCTCTCGATGACGATCATTCAAGGCGTTCAACACGGCGACAGCCACCTCCGCCTTGTCATGCCAGAACCGGTAGCCTGCGCGGAGGTTGAGCAGGGTGTAACTATCCACGACCGGACTGGTCGGGGAGAGGAGAGGAGCCAGCGCCGTGAAGAATTCGATCAACGGGTAGGTCGCGCTCGCCACATAGTTGACGGTCACTTCCGCGTTGACGCCGCTCTCCCAGTCTCCGCGCACCCCCACATTGGCTTTCCAGTCGGGGCCGCCGCGACGAGCGACGCCGGAAAAGGTCTGGCCGATTTTCTGGTAGGAGACGTTGGCGAACCCGCTCAGCCACTTGGCGGCCAGCCATTCCACGCCCGCTTCCGTGCCGTAGATGTCGGCCTCGCCGCCGTTCACCAACGTTCGGGTGGTCCCCACGGTGCGGAAGTTGATCAGGTCGGAGAGGTGGTTGAAGAACAGATCGAGCCTGGTGCGCAGGCGATGCTTCATCCACCAGCCCTGATATCCGGCTTCGTACGACACGATTTGCTCAGGGCTCAGTCCCTGTGAGCCGAACAGCGGAATGGGCGCGAAGAGGGGCGGAACGGTCGGCAGAATACGGAGGTCAAGGTTCGACTCGAAGAGCGTCGGCGGGCGGTAGGCCACCGACCCGCTGATGCGGAACGAATGATCGGGGGTGAGTGCATACAGGAGGGCGACCCGCGGACTCCACGTCCCGGCGATCTTGCTGTGCAGGTCGTAACGAACGCCTGCGACCAGGGTCAGGGACGGCAAGGGACGCCATTCGTCTTGCAGGTGGAATCCGAAGCGGTCTTCGCGCCCTAACGTGGAGACGGCGCTGCCGTCGACCGTGTTGTAGCGATAGTTGAGCCCGTAGCTCAGCCGGTTGGTCGCCCCGAAGTCGAGGCTGTGTTGAGCTTCGAGGTTATACGTGTTGGTGGTGAAGGACACGTCGGTGCCCCCCAGAGCGTTCGTTTGGCGGACGAATCGGGCCAGCAGCGGGTGAGTGGTCGAGTCGACTGGGATATCGTTGCCCTGCCACCAGCCGCGAATGGAGAGGCTACGGAGCTGGTACTGAACATCGGCATAACCTTGATTGAACCGGGATTGGGGAATCTGGACGTTGGAGACGGGGCCGTCGAACCGGTTGGTATCGATGAAGCCGCCGGCCACCCGGAGCGAGGCATCCGAGGACAGGTTGTATTGCGTCTGCACATTGAACTTGTGGGAACGGAATGCCAGCGCATCGCCGTTGCGCCACTGCTGGTTCTGGTCGCGGCCGATCGAGAGACGGTAGTCGAGATGGCCCGCCGACCCGGCATGGACGGCCGCGCTGGAGATCGTGCCGAGTTCACCGCCTCCGAATTGCAGGGTAGTGCCCTTCATCTCCTGCGGCGACTTGGTGATGATGTTGATGACGCCGTCGAAGGCGTTGAATCCATAGACGACGGAGGCCGGTCCCTTGAGGACTTCGATCCGCTTGATCTCCGGAAGCGTCACCGGGAGGGACTTCCAAAACACCAGGCCCTGGCCGTCGATGTAGATCGATCGGCCGTCCACCATCACCAGCATCTTATTGGCGAACAGCTGATTGTCGCCTCGCGCACTGACGTTGAAGTCCGCTCCGGTCACCTGCATCACGTCAAGGCCCGGTACCCGGCGCAGGACGGTCGGGATATCGGTCGCGCCGGAATGACGGATATCCTCATCGGTTATGACGTAGACGTTCGAGGGGGCGTGGGAGATCGGCTGTTCGTACCGCGTGGCAATGCTCACCATTTCTTCTTCCTTGAGCAGTGCCAACTCCTGGATCGGCGCAGAAGTTTCGGAGGCGGTCGGTGGAGGTGTCGGCGCGTCGGTGGCATGGGCGGTAGCGGCGCCACAGAGGAGGAGCATGCTTCCCCAGCAGAGAGCGCCAGGCCGGCGCGCGGGCGCTGAGAAGGTTGCGTCCGCGGTAACGATGCGCCGGAGTGGAGAGTGGGGCCGCCCTGCCCAGAGGCGCATGGCATCTCGTGGAACCCTGGCCGGCGGTTGGAGGTTATGACGTGTGGCGGTGCCTATGAACGTACCGGCGATTCCATCAAGCCACTCGCAAAAGGCATGCTTGGCGGCTGTCGAGAATGTTGTGTCGGAGGCAGGGATTACGCCGAAATACCGGCGATTGCCGGCGAGGTGCCCGATGGAAGACTAGAGTGGAAAGCCGAGGGCGTCAGGCGCGTATCTGGTTGGATACAGGATGTATGTCTTCCGATACAGCGGGGAGCGCTGTCTTGGCGACGCGAGGGCGGCCCGGTTTCAGCTCTTGGAGGCGAGGGGAGAAGGGGCGACCGTTCTGCGATTCCAAGTTCTTCAAGAGATCTTCCAGCGCCGATGAGATCAGACCGGCCATGGTGCTGCCCGGTGTCCAATAGGCGGCATCACGCACGCGTTCCAGGAGGTCCGTCGGCAAACTCACGGTCATTCGTTGCCGCTTGTGCGACCGCAGGTATACGAATTGGTTCATAATCTTATTCCTCGGTTCCGCGAGCGTATCCGCCGCCTTCGTCCAGGGTCCTGTCCGTCATGACCGTGAGACCATGTCTTTCCATGCGGCAATGACCAAGAGAACCAACATCCCGCTCGTTCCCATCAAGAGACCGCCCATTACGAGTTCCATGGCAGACTCCTTTCTCGATCGAGGTGACGGGTTGTTCCCTCACAATGAGGGAAGGGGCCGCTGCAGGAGAAAACAGCAACAGCCGTGCCACTTTGAATGGCGGGGCCTGAGTTGCTTCCGGTCAAGGGGGTACCAGGTCAGCGGACGAGCGGGATGGCGGAGCTGTCGCGTTCCGGGCGGCGTGCGTGGGATTGTGCCAGGTCCCATTCGGCGACATCCCGCAACCCCACCTGCTTCAACAGGGCGGCGCGATCCCTGCGTAAGGCGCTGTCGGAAGGATTGGCTTCGATCAGGTCACAGAGACAGGCCATGGCGTCATACCAAAAGCCCCGGGCGGCGCTCGTCAGCACCGCGTCACGCGTGCAGGCGGTGCTGGCGCCCAAGACCGAACATTCGCTGAAATCGCATCGTTCGACCATGCCGCCGGTCACGAGATCGTGCGACGGCGAAGCGGCATCCTTGATAATCGAAATGTACCAACGGTACTGGACGTTGGGCTGCAGCGAGAACTGCAATTCGTCGAGTCGCACGGCATGGACGCCGGCTTGGTCGGGCGGCGGGAGGGTATGTTCGACCAGCGCGTGCACCGAACGCTCATCGATCAGGGTGAATCGGATCGGCAGCGTCGTGTGTTTCGAGAGGAACCAATTGAAGGCCGGACGTTGTTTGATCGTCATCCCCACATGGTCGGGAACCAGAGCCACAATCGCCGGGTCGTCACCCTCTCCGCCTCGCAAGCTCCCCCCAAGGCGAGCCCGCGGTGCCAGGATCTGGGGAGCCTGGTAGACCGGGACATCCGTCTCCGCCCCGCCCCCCGGCACGCCGACGCAGAGTAGCCAGAGAGCCGCCATCAGCAGGAGACTCATCCTCGCAGGCTTGGTCCTCGAAATGCTCAGAGGCATGGCGTCGCAGAGTCGGGTCACGCTAGAGCCAATTGTTCAGCAAGAGAAACGCCGCCCAATAGGCGGGATGGCCGTAGACGCGGTCGTCCAACAGTTTGAGCTGGGCACGTTGCAAGGCCTGCGCCTTGGAGAGAGCCGTGTCATGCAGCTGTCGGTAAAATTCCGACACCAGTTCTTTCGATGCATCGTCGTTGATGAACCAGAGCGTCGCCAAGGCGCTTCTCGCCCCTGCCTTGATCGCGATCCCGGCCAGTCCGAGCGCGGCCTGCTCGTCGCCGACGCCTGTTTGGCAGGCGCTCAGCGTCAGCAACTCCAAGGGGTCTTCCCTGAAACGAAAGAGCCCGACCAGCCGCTCCAACTGCGACATGGTGAGTTTCCCGTCGAACGTCACCAGGAAGGACTGGGTGATGTCGGTGGCAAACCGTCCATGGGTGGCGATGTGGAGGATCCCGTATCGGCCGTCCTGCAACTCCGTTTCGATGCGCGGCGCTATGAAGCTCTTGTCGAGGAGCTGCTCTCCCTTGAACAGCGAATGGATGTAGGCGACCTCTTCGGCGACGTGCGGCAGCGGAGGGTACCCCTGAACGGCCTTGGTCAAGCCGCTGGACAGCAGCTGGGCTCTCGTCCGATCGATCGGCCGCGGATCGGTCAAGTTGACACTCGGCGTGACGGCGACCGCGTAGCGCGAGATGAGGAACCGTTCGCCGTCATGGAGCGCCGCCATCGGAATCGTCCGCAGGGGGCCGTCGAGGACAAACACCAACGTGTCCACGTGGAGGGTGTCTAGGCGCTCCGTAAGCGGACGGAGGAGCCAGTCGTAGAGCCGCTGGGCATGGGGGAGGTACTCTCTGGTGGTTCGCTTTTCAAGACGATGTCTGAAGCGCCGTACCTCCTCGGTCAGGGCGGAGGCCGTGACCGGCACGGCGAGACGACGGAGGCCGTCCTGGTCGCTTACCACGAGTTCCGTGCGATCGCCGAAGACAATCGGGTAGATGATGGCGGTCGATGGGGACAATCGGTCGAGTTCCGTGATGCGAGATTGCACCCGGTCTACACAATCATCCCGGAAGTAGTCGCGCAGTTCGGCGGCCTTGTAGGCTTCGATCGCGTCGCGCGCCGCCCGCACATACGGCTCCGCCGTTCGGTCGTCGTCCGACAGGGCGGCGCGTTTCAGCAGCACGTCGGCCAACTCAAAATACAGCGTGCGGAGAGAAGGCTGGTCCGGGTCCGGAGCGGCAACCGGGCCGGCGGCGATCTCGAGCCGGATCGGTTGCACGGTGGCGGCCGCCGCATGATAGGCCGAAAGGGCGTCGTCCAACTGGCCCAGCCTGGTCAAGAGACGTCCGCTCTGCCATTGCCAGCGATAGAGTGATTCCGGCGCACGCGCGGCTTGAGCGGCGAAGATGGCTCTGCGGGTCAGGCTGAGCGCTTCCTCCAGGCGATGGTCGGTTTCGTAGAGTTGGCCGAGATAGCCGTAGGCATAGGAGGCGATCCGGTCGAACTCAGGCAGGGGGGTGAGGTTCGCGGCCTGCTGGAGGAGGGTTGCCGATCGGGAGAGGGCCCTGTCGCGGGCCGTGGGATGGCTCAAAGCCAAATGGCGATAGCCTAACGCGAGATTGATGAGGGCCTCGGCCTTCTCGTAAGAGACCGGGCTCCCAGAAAGCAGGGCATCCGTTGCGTTCAGCGCAGCCTCCCCCTCGTCGAATTGCCGGAGGCGGATGGCGGCCCCCGCACCATTGATCAGGGCGCGGATACGAAGCGCGGAGAACCCTGCCGCTTCAGCCAGGGCGGCGCTCTCGTGAAATGAGGCGAGCGCGTCTTGGAGTTGTCCCTGCAGGACTCGGACGAGACCGAGCTCGTTATGGAGCGAGGCGGTCAGGACGGTATGGCGTTGTGTCTGCGCCATCGCCAGTGCGCCCGTCACGTACTCCGTTGCCTGCTCAAACTGCCGGTTGACGAGGGCGGTTTTGCCGAGTTCGGAGAGGGCGAGCGTCACCCACTGCTGTTCTCCGGTTCGATGGGCAAGTTGCAGCGCCAACTCCAGGTGGAGGAAGGATTGATTGAGGTGTCCCAACGTGCGGGCGACAGCGGCGGCATGCAGGAGTGCTTGGATCTGTCCCTGTCGGTGGTCGATCTGTGCGTACTCCTGCGCGGCCTCTTTCCACGCGACGAGCGCCTCCTCCAGCGCCCCCTGCCGGGCGGCGGAACGTCCGCGCTCCAAGAGGGCATCGCCGGGAAGCTGGCCTGCCGACGCGAGTGCATATAGGGCGGAGCACAGCAGCATGCCGCAGAGACGAATCCTCCACATTTACAGCACCTGCCACACGAGTTGAAGATGGATGCCGTGGTCTTGGAGATTGCCTTCTCCGCTACGGAGGTGGTTCAACTGCTGGCCCCAATAGACCTCGAACCGGGCGCGTTCTTGGGGCAGAATCATCCAGCGGATTCCCGCGCCGATACTGGCCAAGGTCCTTACATCAGGTGTGGCTCCCTTGGCGTTCCAGGCATGGCCGATGTCGACGAACGGGGCAAGTTGCACGCGATCTTCTCCCGAAGCGAACCGCACGAGCGGGATACGTGGCTCGATAGACGCCAGCACGGCATTGTCCCGCACGAGGCTGTTTTCACGGTATCCTCGGACGCTGAAGCGGCCGCCGACGGGCATCTGCTCCAGTGGGAAGAGTCGGTCGTCGGCGATCTGCGCCGCCACGCGGCCGATCAGCTGCAGGCCGCCCCAGTCGTCCCAGCGTTGCATGGCTTGTGCTTGCCCCAGCCAGGACACGAATCGACTGTCGGGAAGCGGGGCGCTGTTGATGGTGCTGCCTAGGACGTTCAGGCCGATGCTGAACCGGGAGAGGGCCGCAAATACGAACGAGGACGTGCGATGGGTGTACTCCTGACCGATGCGAAGTGCGTTGACGGTGGCCACGCCGGTGGTCGAGGAACCGGGGATAAACAGCGACGGCAGGCCCGGCACGTCGAAGGCCGAGGTGGTCTTGAGATACAGGTGTTCGCCCGTCAGAGACAGGGCGACTTCGTCGGTCACGGTGCGGTAGATCGGCTGCCGAAGGGTCATGCCGATGATTTCCGAGTCGACGTTGAGATCCAGGGCTCGAAACGGATTCTCGACCACCAGGAAGGCGTTGCGCCGGTAGTAGGCGGTGAAGGTCGTGTCCGAGGCGGTGAGCGGGAGATTGTAAGAGGCATCGATAATGGGATTGACGCCGCGCGACCGACCGTAGGTGAACGTGAGCTGGTCGCCGTGGCCGGTCACGTTCTGATGCGCGACGGTGGCAAGGCCTCGCTCGGCCCCAACCACCGGTGTCTGGTAATTATTGAAGTCGAGCCATGCCTTGAAGGGATTCGCCTCTTGAACCCGCACGTTCAGCACGCTCTCTCCTCGCCGATCTCCCGGTTGCAGCTCCGCGTTGATCCGCTCGATTCGCGGATCCTGCTGGAGCAGTTGGATCCGCTCCTGCAGCGGGTGAATACTGACAGGCGTCGAGACGCCGCGTGCCACCCGGTTGCGCAGATAGGCGCTGCGAAACCAACGGTTTCCCTCCACCTGGATGCGGGACAGGGTGCCTTCCACGATCTGAATCACGATGACCCCGAACGACACGTCTTGATCCGGGATGACGGCACCCGAGGTCAGGTATCCTCGGTTGACGTAGAGGAGCGTGAGGGCAAGGCGTACGCGCTCGAGGTCGTCGCTGGTGAGTTCACGATTGCGATAGGGGGCGGTGACGTCAGCCAGTTCCGCGTCCGAGAAGACGGTGCTGCCGGTCACATGGATATCATGCACGAACAGCCGAAGCGCGCCAGATGGAGGCACGAGCGGCTGCTGAGGCGCGAGTGGGATCTGCGGAAGGATCGAGCTGGGAGGAAGTCGCTCTGAAGGTTGAAACTCCTCCTTCAGGGGAGCCGGCGGTAGGCCGGACCGGCCGCTGGGGTCGAAGACCGGCGGCAGGGGCGGCACACCTTGTGCCAAGGCATCGTCCTGGATCAGGCAGAGGCTCATGAGAAGGCCCATCCTCCGGACCGTCGTATGAAAGGTGTGGAACGGCAACTCATGTCCCTATCTCTGTCATGACTGACAGCCTCTGGCTCGAATGAGGCCATCGAGGAGCTTGTGCGATGCCACGTCGTCCATTGCAGGCCCCGTGCCACGGTCCTGCGCCGCAGGCTCCTGGATCATGAGGGCCAATGGACTGAACAGCCACCCGCCCGGTTCCTGCGGCAACGAGTCTCGGCCCGACACCACGAGGCTACTCATCCGACCGTCGGCCCGCGCCGCGCAACGTTGGGTAAGGAGAGGGTGGACTTGGAGTGGCTGCTGCGAGAGGGAGGCCAACGTGCCACTGAGGCTTGAAACCGGTGATTGGATCGTCACGGTGCCGCTCAATCCGAATTGAGACGAGGCGCTCACGATGCTGCTCTGATCGGCCAAGAACGTTCCCGCCACGATGTTGATGTTGCCGCCCTGGCCTTCGACGGCCTGGGCCAAGATCTGACTATTGTGCAGGGTGACGATGGCGGGATCGATGAAGATGTTGCCGCCGATAGTGGTCGGGCCGCCCTGGACAGATGTGTTGAGCTGGCTGTTGGCGAGTTGGATCGAGTCGGTGGCTTGGAGCGTGATGTTGCCGCCGCTGCCCTGGCTGGCCTGGGTCGTGACGGAGGCCTGTTGAGCGGTAAAATGCGCACCGGCATTGATCGTAATGTTGCCGGCATCGGCCGGCCCTGCGCTGCTCGCCGTGATGGAGGATCCGTGAAGCAATGAAATGGACCGGCCGGCATCGATCGTGATCGAGCCGCCCTGACCTTCCCCCGATGTGCGACTGCTGATATTGGTGCCTTGATCCGCTATCAGAGTATTCACCTTGAAGGTGATATTCCCGGCAGGGGCTCCGCCGGTCGTATCGGTGTCGATTTTGGGGCTGTTTGTCAGTCGAAGCGTATCTGCCACGATGGTGATGGTGGCAGGGACTGTGGTTGGCGCACCGCCCCACACCGCCGTGCTCACTTCGGTATTGTTGAGCGCGATCAACTTGGCTGAATCGGACGCCTCAGGAGCCACGCCGGATATAGTTATGGTGCCTGCGCGTCCGCCGATACTGTCCCTCCTTCCACCTACGCTGGCGATAAGGGATCGAGGCCGACCGTCGTTGATGAGCGTGCCATCCGAATTCACATTCGCTCGTAGAACGTTCACGTTAAAGGCGATATCTCCTGCCGGAGCCGGGCTGGTCGTAAAGGCAAAGATTTCTGTTCTTCCGCCCAGGGTCACGGTGTCTGCTGTGATCGTGATGGTTCCAGGGGGTAACGCGGCTGTACCGCCCTCGACTGCCGTGCTAATCTGTGCGTTGTATAGTGCGACCAATTGAGCCGCATCGGTTGGTTCCTGGGCGATTCCTGAAATGGTCACCGTTCCCGGTGGGCCGGCAGTGCTGTCCAATCGCCCGCTCGGACTGTTGAGGTAAACACGATGGGCGTTTGCGATCGGCGTGCCGTCCGGATTCATGTTTACCCGCAAAGTATTCACGTTGAATACGATGTCTCCAGCCGGTGCTGGTGCCGCGCCGCCTGAAGTTGTCACCAGGATAGTCAGATTGCTGAGCGCTACCGTGTCGGATGTGATAATGATCGGAGCCGGTCTCGGCGACGATCCGCCTACCGCAAAGGTGTCGATTTCCGTATTGCTCAGCATGATGGACGTCGCCGGGTCGGTCGATTCCTCGCCAGGCCCCGAGATCGTAACGATTCCTGGCGGTCCGGCCGTACGGTCAGGATGTTCAGTGGGGCTGCCGATCAATACGGGCCTCCCTTCGATGAACGACCCATCGGGATGCCAATTCGATCGTAGCGTGTCGACATTCAGTGCCACATTGCCTGCCGGCGCGGGGCCATTGGTCGTGGCATAGATCTCCACCTGATCACTGAGGGCTAATGAGTTTGCCGTGATGGTGATCCTCCCTGGAGGAGTGGTCGCGGTCCCACCAAACGAACGTGTATGGATGATGGTGTCATCCAGATGGACCGTCCTCGCGACGCTTCCTGGACCCTCGATTCCTTGAATGGTGATCCGTCCAGCTTCTCCCGCCCCTATGTCATGGCTACGGCTTGTACTTTCAATGAGCACTCCGGTTTGGGAAAAGTCGGGGCCCGTGATAAGGCTCTCAGGGGTAACCTGAATACGAATCGGACCTTTCCCTATTGCGCTCAGTGTATCTACATTGAAAGTTATATCCCCTGCCGGAGCCGTCCCATGAGTATCCGCCATGATCAGTGATCCATTGGAGAGGGTGACGGTGTCCGCTGTGATGGCAATAGCTGGTGAATCGGGCGATGTGGCCGACCCACGATTCGAAGCGTTTCCGGAAATGGCTGTGAGTGAGGCATCGTTCATGGTGAATTGCCCGCTGCGAATGACGATTCGCCCGGCCTTGTCGGCACTGGTATCAATATTCGTCCCTTCAGAAAGAGATAGGGTCCCGAACCTGCCGATTCCATTCGCAAGAGGTTCGCTCCCAGGACTTTTCGCATCGAGTGCCGGCACTTCCCCGGCGGCGGCGACGCTCACCAAGTTGATCTGACCACCCGGTGCCGAGAGGCGAGCCGGCTGCGAAGCGCCGTGTTCGAGTGCGCCGGCCGTCATGGTCAGATCTCCCCCGACCAGCGAGAGGCTCTGTCCTTCCGACAAAACCAGCTGCCCGCCCTGCACGGTGACGGCGTTCGGGTTGGAGCCCAAAAATCCGAACGCCGCCACCGGTGAGCTGGAAAGGGTCGCATCCTGAGGGCCTGGCATCGCGTTGAAGATTCCGCCGTTGGCGAAGCGCAGATAGTCCGCCGTGGTGACGCTGACCGAGCCGCCGACGTTCAGCGAGGCAGTCGGACCGAACACGATGCCGGCCGGGTTCATTAAAAAGAGATTGGCATGTCCGAAGCCGGTGGTTTGAATGGTTCCGAAGATCTGGGACGGATTGCCGCCCGTCACCCGACCGAGAATGTTGGCGGTCGCGAGGCCCGAGTCGTTGAGGAAATTGGCGATGTGATGGGGCGGCACGCCGAATTCGCCGAAGCTGTGAAAGAGATTGGGGCCGTTGCCGGGCCTCGTCCCGCCGGTAATGTCGAATACGTGGCCCTGTGGGGTGATGACGGTGTTGAGGCCGGACGAGGTGATGGGCGCCGTCGATTGAGCCAGCCCTCCCTGCACCAGGCAAAAAATGACGAGGCACTCGGCCAGCAAAGCCGACGAAAGGAATGAGCGGAGCTTGGAAACAGAACGGCGGGCACCATCCATAGCGCCTTCCTCTCGGCCCGTCGGAAGTCGGCTACCGTACCGCCTGCGATCATCTCCGATTCTCGCGGTCGGCGCAACACGGGGACCAGTCTGACTGGTCTCCTGCTCAAGAGGACGAGTCTCGGTTCCCGGACAGTTGTGCGGACTCGTGGGGCTGACCGGGGAGGTGCCTCGTCTCGGTGTCACGCAGGTTCAACTTGAGGGAGCCGGGATCGATCCAGATGCGGCCGGCTGCCGCAAGGAGGATCACCATGCCGAGAAGAAGTAAGATGAGTGCGACCATGTGAACCTCGCGGGTACGCGATTCTCCCATCGGCGTGCCCCTCCTAGGGAAATGTTCTTGGGATGCCGCAAAGGTTATGCCATGGGAGCACGGGCGATCGAATGCTCGATTGCGAAAAAAGATTCGTCGTTATTTTCAGGACATCGATTGTCGTTTGGACTGTGGGCGATCTACGGAATCCATTGCAGGGGGTGTATCGGATCGGATGCAATCCGTATCCGATACGATACGGTCTGCAAGCGTGGGGAACGGCTCCGTTGTCTTGCGTTGGCTGGTGTGAGGGCGAGGGCCGCGTCTCCGCCATGGGCGAAGACGCGGCCGATGGCGCGGGCGGATGGGCGGTCTCATCAGCGCTGGATGGGCACAATCCAGGAGGCCGAGGGATGTGGTCGGCGGGGTCTTGCCCTCCGACGGCAAGCGACCGGCTCAGCACCGCGCCACTCGCAGCGAAACGCAACTGTCATGCCGCTGAGGGCGCCTAGTAATTGAATCGTAGCGAGAGCGAGGCGGCGTGGATCAGCGTGTCATATCGGCCGTTCACCGTGGGATTTTGGTTGCCGGCAATGGTGCGAACTTCGTAGAGCCCGGCTTGGTACGACAAGTCGATGGCAAACAGTTTGGGTTTGAGCGGGCCAAAGCCCAAATCTCCGCAGCGGATGATGCCGAGAAAGGCCCCGTTCTCGT
Source organism: Nitrospira sp. (assembly GCA_015709715.1). NCBI lineage: Bacteria > Pseudomonadati > Nitrospirota > Nitrospiria > Nitrospirales > Nitrospiraceae > Nitrospira > Nitrospira sp. Next base: position 1,813,866 of record CP054184.1, on the reverse strand, counting down.
GACAGATGAATCCGACGCCGGCAGAGGGAATATGCGCATTGGCCGAGGGGACTCCTGGGTTGAAGGTACGATCGGGCATCTGGGTCTGCTGATTCATGTAGCCGGCCCGAAGGGCGATGTTCCATTCCGGCATTGATACGACGTGGAGCAGACGATATTCCGTTCCCACCATGACGGTGTAGGCGCTCTGCCAATTCTGCGGGAAGGGGAGTACCCCCAGGTTAGCCACGCGGACATCCAAGGCTCCGTTGGATTTCCACCCCGTGTAGTCTACGTCCAGTTCCAACTTCCATTCGCGCTCTCTCGTGCGGACCGGCCAGACGGCCATAGCTCCGGAAAAAATCTGCGGGAGCACGAAGGTCGCAGAGGCCTCGCCCACCGAGGCGCCGTTGGCGAGAAGGTGTCCGGTCAAGTGCAGCCTGGCCTGGCTCCGATAGACGAGGCCGATATTCACCAACGGCTTCCCGTCGCTGTTGCGAAACGGCGTATAGAGCAGGCTGACGTTGAATCCGGCCGTCGTATCGCTGCCGTTGATCTCCAGTCGTGAACCGGCGGGAATGCCGAGGCCGCCGGGCCAGATGGATTGTTGTTCCAGGTGGCCTTCGCCGAACAGCCCCGAGAAGGTGTAGATGTCCGCCCCCGCTCCCAGCGAGAGCTGTTCGTTGACCTTGTAGGCCACGGTCGGTTTGATGTCGAGCAGCGGCATCGTGTTGAAGTACAGCGCGGAGCGAAACGGGCCGTCCGTGGGGTAGCGGGTCAACGAGCCGAACGGGCTGTTGAGGCCGATGCCTGCGGTGAAATTCTCGAGCGCCGATAAGCCAAGATCCTTCAAATTGGCTACCAGGTACACGTGGCCCGGTGGAGGCCAGGCGATGCTGCCGTTCCGATCGCCGGTCACCTGGGTGCCCGTGGGGCCGGTGAACTGCGTCGTGCCGCCGATGAGTGACGTACCGAAGAGGCTCTGGAAGCCCGGGAGTTGAGTCATTCCGGCGGGGTTGTAGTGGAGCGCCGATGGATCATCGGCCTGCGCGGCAAAGGCATTGCCCATGCCGGCGGCACTGGCCGATTGTCCGTGAATACGCGGCGTTTGGGCCTCTGCGGTCGTCATCGGGAGGAAGGCCACGACCATCGCCACGAGCAGAGCCGGAACCAAGGTAGAGCAAGATTGCAGAGGACTCGGCATAGAATTAGGGCGTCGTTGTGGAGGAATCGGCGGGTGAGCCGCCGGCCATGAACCACCGGTCGATGATCTGGCGCACCCGTGCGGCATCGAACGGTTTGAGCAGATATCCCTGGGCGCCGGCTTCCACCGCGGCCATGGCGCGGTCCAGCGCCTCCACGGCTGTCATCATGATGACCGGGACCGTCGGCTGTGTGGCGCGCAATTGGCGAAGCACGGCGAATCCATCCATGTCCGGCAACGCGATGTCGAGAAGCACGCCATCGACGGTCGTTGCTTCGCCGGCTTTCAAGGCGGCGCGACCGTCCGTCGCGGTCAATACGTAAAATCCTTCCGAGAGCAAGCGGTCTTGCAAGACCGCGCAGATATCCGGATCGTCATCCACCACCAGGAGCGTGCGCCGGGCCGAAGGCGACGCGCCGCCCGCCGCGTCCTGCGTCGAGCGGAGCGGAAGGCTCACGGTGAACTCGGTTCCTTGCCCGATCTCGCTCCGGACCGCAATGGCGCCACCATGCAGATCGACCAAGTCCTTGACGATTGCCAGGCCGAGACCCAACCCCTTCGTCTGACTTCGCTCCTGCTGCTGTACCCGGAAGAACGGATCGAACAGTTTCGGGATTGCCTCGGGAGGAATACCTTGGCCCGTATCGCGAACGGCGATGCGCGCGCGCTCCCGGCCCTCGGCGGATAGATCGACCGATACCAGGCCCCCGTCCGGCGTGTACTTGATAGCATTATCCACCAGATTCGTCAAAATTTGGCTGAGCCGATCGGGATCCGCCCAGACCGTCAGGGCAACATCGTCGCTTTGGAGTTCGAGGCGGATCTGCTTGGCTGTGGCGAGGGGCCGCAGTTGTTCGATCACGTCGGCGACGAGGGAAGCGAGTGTCACCTGGTCGAAAGACAGCACCAATTTCCCAGCTTCCACCCTGGAGAGGTCCAAGAGGTCCGTGATCATGCGGGCCAGCCTGGTGCCGTTGGCCTTGATGCGAGTGAGGTATTGCTCCTGTTTGGTGTTCAACGAGCCGACGAGGCCTTCGATCATGTTGTCGGCGAATCCGACGATGCTGGTGAGCGGAGTGCGTAACTCATGGGACACATGGGCGAGGAATTGCGATTTAAGCCGGTCCATCTGCTTGAGGCGGGCGTTGGCGGCCTCCAGTTCGGCGGTGCGTTCGCGGACACGGGCTTCCAGCCGGGCATTCAAGGATTCAATCTCACGATAGGCCTGCGCATTGTCCAGGGCCGTCGCCACCTGGCTGGCGAGCGTCACGAGCACATCGAGGTCGTCCTGCGTGAGCGCCCGGTCGTGTGTGCGGTCTGCTGAGAGCGCGCCGATCACGCCTTCATGCGTTTTTAAGGGAACGGAGATGAAAGACTTGATCTGCACCATGGTGGCAAGTTGTCGGTTGAAGGGGTGCAGCCGGTCCCAGATCTCGTGAATGTTGTTCGTCAGGACCGGCTCGCCACGCAAGAGCACCGTTCCCTCCACGCTGTGCGGATCGGTGATCTCAACCTCCTGCGTCCGCAGGAAGTCTGCCACATCTTGAGACACGCCCCGTACTCGGAAGTCATGCGAGACCTGTCTGGTCCTGTCGAACTGAGAGATCTTCGCGCGGTCGTAATGCAGTTCGCTCACGATGGTATCCAACACCTTGGTGAGTAGCTCCTCTCGGTCGAAGGTGGAGCTGAAGAGCAGGCCGGCGCGGTGAAGGGCGGTGAGCTCATGGACTTTCCGACGCAGGGTCACCGCGGTGCTCTGTTGCTCGAGATAGGCTTCGCGCAATTCCTCGTGACGCGCATCGACGGCCTGTTCTTGGTCGCGGATCAGGCGCTGGAGGGGTTTGGCGGCCTGGTGCATGTGCGTGGTGAGGACCCACCAGAGCAATGAGGCGGGCACAACGGCCAGTCCCAGATCTTCCAGGAAGGGAAGGCCGGGGAGGCGGAGCCGCAAGTACGTGAAGGTACCTCCGGCCACGAGCATCCACATGACGAGCGGGAGGGGACTGCGCACTTGCGGGAGCCAGGTGAACTCCCACTCGCAATAGGGATCACCGTGGACGGTACAGGCCAAGTCCCGAACCGTGGCCGGAGGGACGCCGTGCAGCTGAGTCGGCACCCGCGCGATGCTGCTTTTGCACGACAAACAGATGACATCGACGCAACGCTTCCGATAGGGGCCGAACTGCGCGAGGGCCCGGTCAGTGAAAGTCATGCGCAACACCGCCGATCGGTTGGTCACACGACCGACTTCGAACTCCAGCACTCTCCGGACATATTTGTTGCCGAGATAGGGCCACATCTTATAGAGCTGCGGAGTGGAAAAGGGGCGCGCGAGGATTTGAATCAGCGGAGGGACCTTCTTTTCCGTCCCCACGTTGACGTGAAAGTTCGGATCGCCGGACAATCGCTCGCAAAACTCCCGGAGGTAGCATACGAACTCGTAGGAGTAGCTGTTCCAGATGTTGCGGAGCGATTCCGGGGTCACGTGGTAGGTACGGTCCGGCTGTCGCTCGTTCAGGAGCCGGCACAATTCCTGGAGGGCCTGGGTCGCGGCCTCGGGGCCGGCCGTGCCTTCGAGGTAGTCGCACAGGTAGGCGACGTTCGATTCAACGATCACCCCGCTGATGTCGCAGATCTTCTCCCCGCGTTCGTCGAGTCCGAAAGGGCGGAACTCCATGAATCGCCGTTCAAGGATGGAATGGTCTTTGGACAGCAGCTCAGTCATGCAGGAATAGGTCACCCTCCGGGTCGACCGGGCGGGCCTGGCCCGTCCGGTCGACCGCCTTGCGAGAGCCGGCTACGGTGTCACCTCGCCCAAATCATGACAGGCCGGTGCGCCGGGGATTACCCGTCGATCGAGATCGCAGGTCTTCAAATATTCGATAATGGCGAGTCGATCAGCAGGCGGAATTCCACAGCCAAGCAGGCCGTTTTCGGCCGGGCCTCCGCACCCCGGGAGATCGGCGAATTCATGGCCTCTGTTTCCGTTGCCGGGCCACGCGGTGTCGAATTTGAACCAGACCCGGTCCTGGGGTAATTCAGCGTTGCACTCTGTGATGGAATAGCCGACGTGCTTGGGGTCGAACTCCATCCTGGGGCTGAGGGCGAAGCAGCGGTGCCGCTCGCTCACCGGCGACAACAGCTCATAGAGGTTGGGAACGGATCCATTGTGCAAAAACGGCGCGGTGGCCCAAACCGCCAGGTGGGGTCGTGCGATGTATTGTGGCCAATCCCGCCATTCGTTCGGCTTGGCAGCGTCTTCTGTCTGCGCGGCAGAACTCCGAGCCAGGAGCTCGGTGGTAACGTATTGTGAGGCATCCTTGGCGGACAGTCTTCCGCGCCCTAACGGGCCCGTGTCGACCGTGCGGCGCGAAAAGCTTTCCAGATAGAGTGGGTCGGTCCCCACTTCCTTCTGAGGGATCATGGTGACCTGCAGGCCGGGCCCGTACTCGCCTCTGTTTTCGAGATGCCGAGCGACATGGCAGTGGGCGCAGAGATTCGGAATCCCTTTGGCCTTGTTGCCGTGGTAGAGGTCCCTGCCTCGAGCGGCGAGGCTGCGGTCGATGGCGGGGAACTCCTCCGGCCAGCGCGGCGGTTGCAGCCGTCCTGCGAGGCCTTCCAATTCCTCCAGTGCCTTGAAATCCACGGATGAGCGGAACTTTTGATCGTCATCCATGGGACCGAGCGGCGGTTTTTTCGTCCAGGCAAACAGGTTGGCGCCCACGCCGATGACCTGCGCCACATTTCTGGCCAAGGGGTGCTGGATCGATCCCGACCACTGCACCCAGTCATAGGCCCAGACGCCCCACAGCGGTGGAATGCTCACGGGCGCGTTGGCGGGTCTGAGGTTGTCCGGATTGAGCGGACCAAAGACCGTATTGCCACCGCGCCCCAGTGCATCGAACCGACCGGGCCCCCACCATTCGGGCGAGCTATCCATTGCGCCTCGGGTGACGAGGGACCGGCTATAGGCGTCCACGTCACCGGCCAATTTGCTGAGGCTGGAAATGCTCGAACCCTCTTGCCGACGCTCCAGCACCTTGGTTGCGAAGGTCTTGAAGGGTTCAAGAGGCCGTTCGGCTTGAATGCTCTTTAGGAGAGTGGGGAGATCCGGCAGAACGAGGCCCCGGAGCGCTTTAATGAGGACGCCGAGGAATCGTTGATTATATTGCAGCGAAGGACCTCCTTCGATGCGAAATACCTTGTTCCCGTATGTGAATTCGGTCGTATGGCAGAACGCGCAATTCATTCCGGTGGGGGATGACGATGGGGCTCCGGCCTGTGGCTCGGACATGCCGACCGGCAGGCGGTCCGGATGGATGGAGTCGACGAGGATGCCTGCCTTTTCGAACTCTTTCGACGTGCTATCCAAGAGGGCCACGAACCAGTCATAGGGCATGAGTTGGGTTCCGGCTGACGCGTGATACCAGCGTGGGTGATCCTGGTCGAGCTTTCCCACTATGCGAAGCGGTGGGGCTTGTGAAGCAGCCGGCTCCATGGCCCGGCAAGGGATCGTGGACAGGGCCATCAACAATCCGGAAACGATCAGCAGGCGAGTGTGGTGGAACGGCATGGCGTATCCCCTCCTTGGGATTGCGGCGCAGGATGATGACTAGTCATGCCGAACAGAGCAACACATGTGCCAAATTCGCGCGAGGAAGGGTACCTGGATCAGGACGCGAATGCCATGATTTTTTTAGGGTGTTTGGACTCTGAAGGGGATGGGGAGGCCGAGGATGTCGCAGCGTCGACTGCAACGACCTGGTATCTGAACAGATACAAGGCCATTGGCAGAGGTTGAAAGACTACTGATGCAGATGCTTCATGGCGGCGGCGCAGAGGATGATGAAAAAGCCCATCCATAACGCGGCCCGTTGAAAGGGAATCGATTCGTGAAGGTCCCCCTCTTCTTCCTCCTCCGCGTCCGACTTGAAGATGACGCTGTACAGGAAGAGGGTGAGGAGGCCCAATACCAAGACGAGCTTGATGCAGAAGATCCACAGGTACTTAGAGTGATGTTGTAATCCCTGACCGGTCTGAGACGTGAGAATTTGGTTTACATAATGCACATTGACGCCGCCTGTGAAGAGCAGTACCACGAGGAGAATACCGGCCACCCGTTTGTAATGCCGGTAGAACGCTTCCGTGATGGGGCGGATGTATTCTTTGGGAACGCCGCCGTCCCGCAGTCCCGGTGTCACGGCCATGACGAGGAAGGCCAGCCCGCCGATCCAGATGACGGCCGACAGGAGATGAAACCAATGGTTGACGATCGGAATGAGCTGATTCAGATCGAGGAAGATGCTTTGTACGGAATCCATTGTCGAAGATCAGGCCCTAGTCCTTGCCTTTCATGTCGAAGTTGAAGACCGGGGCATCGTTACCGAACCGCTTCTTTCGGAGTTCCTCCATCAAGCCCACAGTGATCAGTTCGACGCCGTTCTCTCGGGCGTGGCGCTCCACGCCCTTCTTGACCATGGCACGGAGAAAATAGGGGATGCGGCTCAGGCGAAGTTGTGACGCTTCATCCCACGCCACCTCCACCTCTTCGGGCGTATTGAAGGCCACTTGGATCTTGTCGCCACCCTTCGGCGTGTAAAGGCACCACTGGTCTTCGTCGAGCCAATCACCGTGGTCTACGTAAGGCCTGGCCCGGCAGCCGCCGCAAATATCGGTATACTCGCAATCGCCGCACTTCCCCTTCAATTGAGGGTAGCGGAACGAGTTGAAAATATCCGACCGCTCCCATAGGTCCACAAAGCTCGTCTCGCGTACGTTGCCGGCCGAGAGCGGCATATAGGGACAAGGGGTGAGTTCACCGTTCGGCGTGACCCGCGCGTAATTCGTGCCGGCCAAGCAGCCACCCCCCATGTAACCGGTGGCCTTGGTGATGGGCGAATTGGGGTCCTTTTCATAGGCCAGCCGTTTGAAATGCGGGGCGCAACGGGCCCGCACCAACATGTCCTTGTAGCGGTCCTGGCAGTCCACCAGATAGCCCAAGACCTCTTCATATTGCTGGGGGGTGATGTCGGTCAACTCTTCGCCGCGGCCGGTACAGACCATGAAAAACACGTTCAGCACGCGCGCACCGAGATTGTGGGCCCACTCCACAACCGCAGGCAGTTCCTGGTAGTTCATCGGCTGGGCGCTGAAGTGAACCTGAAACTGGAGCCCGTTACGCTTGCAGGCTTCGATCCCGGCCAAGGCGCTGGCAAAGGCGCCGGGCACCCCACGAAATCGGTCGTGTTTCTCCGGATCCAGCGAGTCGATACTGATGCCGACGCCCATGACGCCGATCTCGACCAGGGTCTTGGCCATCCGGTCGTTGATCAGCATGCCGTTGGTGCCGAACACGACGATGAATCCAAGGGCTACCGCATGCCGAGCAATGTCGAGGATGTCGGGTCGGACAAGCGGCTCGCCGCCGGTGATCACCAGCAGGCAACCCTTGTTCACCTCGGCAATCTGATCGATCAGCCGGAAGCATTCCTCGGTGCTCAGCTCATCGGTTCCGCCGCCCGCTTTTGTTGTGGCATCGAGATAACAGTGATCGCACTTGAGGTTGCACCGTTTGGTGAGGTTCAAGGCGATGAGATAGGGCTTGAAGTCATCCACGGTCCGGCCGTCGTACGGCCCGGCCGAGGGTGATGTCGGCGTGAAAAATTGACTGATCTGCTGTTGAAGCGCCTCGAACTTTCCTCCCAGCGGAGGAAAGTTGAGGATCGGCAATGATTTTCCCATTAGCGGCTCGCCCCGGTTTTGGAGGAGCCGGTCAGGTTGGCAATCATGTCCTTCAGATTGCCGGTCTTCATCGCATCGGCCATATACCCCTTGGCCTGCTCGATGCCCTCGGTCGCCACTTCCAGCGTAATGACAGTGACGCCGATTTTGTCCGCATGTTTTTCGATGAGAGCCTTGGTGCAGTCGCGCATGAACCCTTCCGGAGCCCGCTCCAGCCGCGCCTGGGCATCCGCCGTCCAGGTATAGGGTGAGGGATTCGCCTGTGCGGTCTGCGGCTCTTCGACGCCGCCGTTGGCGGCGTGGGACTCGGTTCCGTTCGAGATGGCCGCTTCCGCCTGCGGTGCGGTACCGGTTCCCTTGTTCGCAAAGATCGGGGTGTAATCCTCGGCGGCCGCTTCGCGAATCATGGGGCCGGCGTATTCGAGGGTAATCGTCGTCATGCCCAGTTTGCGGGCGCTTTTTTCGATCTTGGCCTTGGCGCGTCGCCGCTGGAACCCTGCCGGCACGGCGCGGATCGCTTCCTTGGCATCCTTGGTCCACTGCATCGGGATGTCATCGTACGCCACATCTGTTTCGAGTCCGCCTTCGGCCTTGGCCGCCGCTTCGAAGATGGTCTTGTCGACCTGCTTGAAACGGTCTCCTTCGGCACTACAGACGGGACATTTGACCGGCGTGTCGCCCTTGCCGATGTAGCCGCAGCCGTCGCAGACGAAGTAGTTCTGGCTCATGCGATCCAAATAGGCCTGCGTCGTGGACGTCGGGGCCGGCTTCTCTTCGACCACCTGCGTCATCATGCCGCTCAGGGTTGAGCCCATCAAATCCTTGGCGACCGAATCGTCGGCTTGCATTTTGTCGCGATCGATCCCGGCGGCATCCAGATTGCCGCCCAACGCGCGCATCGCATCCATGGCGCCCTTGGGGAGGATGTGGCCGACGGCGGCATCCACCACCGTATTGCTGATGATCGTGTGGCCCTTCTCGATGGCATAGCGGTGGATGGCGGTTTTAGCGACCCCGCGAGCGAACACAGGGATCTTTTCCATGCGGCGCAAGGCCTCTTCGGTCCAGGCGATGGTGTATTCGGCCTGAGTGTCGATGGGCGGCACATACTTCCGGTTCGAGACCAGGATGTTGCAGGAAGCCGAGCGCAGTAGATTTTCCGTATTGCTGCCGATATCCATGTCCTCGTCGCTGTGGACGCCGATCCGTCCCACGATGAGGAGCCAAGGAGTCTCCTTGCGCACGTACTGAATGATCTTTTCGAACGCTTTGCCGTCGAGCAAGGTCGTCTTGACGTCGGTCTGTTCGGCCTGCGCGATTTCCCGGGAAATATCCAAATGTGACTGGTAAATCTTGGCGAGGCCGCTGTCGATGACTTCTTCGTGCAGCTTTTCCTGCTCCTTGAAGCGGAAGACCTTCCCCGCCTCTTCATTGAGCACGCCCGAGATGCTGTGGAACGCCGCATAGTGGAAATAGGGATCGAAGGCGGAGATGACTTCCACCGGCACGTTGAAGGCCTTGCCCAGGGCCAAACCGGTCATGAGTCCGCCGAAGGAGTAGGGGCTGCCGTCCACGGCCACCACGATCTTGCCGGAGCCGACCGGGTTCGGCTGCTTGATGATCAACATGTCGGAATTACGCACGCGCCGCAGGACCCGCTCGGTGTTGCTGCCGATGACGCTGTCCTTCACTGCGCCGACGCCCAAGGCCCCCATGATCACGAGGTCGTAGGCGTTGGTATTGATGTCTTCCGCAAGCACCTTCCAATTACGCCCTTCGAGCGAGCGGCGTTCCACGGGCAGGTTGGCCTCGGAGCACTTCTTGTCGACATAATCGAGGTAGGAGTCCGTGATGATTTGGAGGCCGCGGGTGATGAGGGAGTCATGAATCTGACGTTGCCGGTCGAGTTCCTTTTCGTCGTGGTATTCCTCGGGGAGCCCCGCTTCCATCTGCTTGAAGCGTTTGTCGTGCATCTTGGCGGCGTACACATGGCTTCCGACGATTTTGGAACCGTAGGTCTTGGCCAGCGTCACGCCGACATCGACGGCTGTATTGGAATGGTCGGAATTATCGACCGGGATGTAGATAGTCTTGTACATCGAGATGCCTCCTAGGCAAACGCGCTACAGGGGATGACGTCAGAGAACCGCCGGGAATTCAAACGGTTGAAAGGGACTCCACCCCAAAATGAAGCGGCATGATAGCACCGTGATCTCGGGGAATGCAAGCAAACCGGGGCTGGTGTAGATGGGTGAGAGATTCTCCTAACTCGTTGGACTCACTGCTGTCTTTTCCGCCACGGAGGTGGTCGGTTGGGCAGGCCGCCGCGCTCGCAGAATCTCTTCCAGGGTCAACAGCGCATCGCGTCCCGAGTTGTTGTGCACGCCACGGATGAGGTTGCCGTCGGCGTAATGGGCTGGTGCCGGTTCCTGGGCGGTGGCGGTCTGGGAGAGCGAGCCGGTCCAGGCCCGCGGATCGCGGCTGCCCTCTTTGCGTTGCCACGCCGTGAGGCAGGCCTTGGCGATGAGCTTGTTGAGCGGTGCCGGGTTATAGAGGAGTTTTCGGATGCTGGTGGGTGTGAGCATCAGCGGATTGTAGCCCGCCGAGAGATACCCCTCCTCCAGAAGACGGTGCTCCAAGTCCGTATTGGGTTGGATGCCGAGGAAGAACATCAGGGGGAACACCCGCTCTTCGCCCAGGATCGACGCGACCTTCTTGTAGGACTCGACGCTCTGGAGCAGGCTTTCCTCCGTTTCTTTCGGCGAATTCAGCGAGTAATTCAGGATCACCTTCCCCTTGAAGCCCGCTTCGGCCAAGTACCGGCAGCCGTCATAGAGCCGTTCGAGTTTGAAGCCCATGTGGAGGTTATTCAGCACTTCCTGCGAGCCGGAGGTGATGGCGACCTCTAAATCTCCTACGCCCGACCGCACCATCAGCTTGGCCAGATCTGGTGTGATCAGCGATGTGCGGATGTACCCCGACCACTCGATCTCCAGCTTCTCGCTCAGAATGCGCTCCAGAATCTCCGTGCATTGCGGGTAGGCCTCTTTTCCCGTGATGAACTGGGCATCGGTGAACCAGAACCGGCGCGCGCCCCATTGGTGATAATGCTGGGCAATGTCTTTCACGACCATGGCCGGGGGCCGGTAACGCACCCGCTTGCCTTCGATGTAGGGATAGAGGCAAAAGGCGCAGTCGTAGGGGCAGCCGCGCTTGGTCTGGACACCGATGGACTCGTCCATATAGGCGCCGTATTGGGGGAAAATCGACGTGAGATAGGGCAGATCGACCGTCAAGGCGTCCAGGAGGGCCGGCGCCCCCTGTTCTCCCTTGAGGATCTTCTTGCCCTCGCGGATGATGTACCGTTCTCCCGTCAGGGAGTCGCCGCTCACCACCTTCAGGATGGCATCTTCCCCTTCGCCGAGGATGCCGATCGTCCCTTCCGGCAGTTTCTCGATCAACTGGTCGGCGAAGGCCGTGAAGGCGCCGCCGCCGATCATGATCTGCGCCTTGGGGAACTCCTTTCGGATCAACCAGGGATAGGAGAGGTTTGCCCGGATGTGGCTGTAGTAGCGGTAGAGCTGCTTGAGCCCCTCGACCGAGGCCATCACCCGCTTGATCGGGTTGCTGGCGAAGTAAAAGTTGAAGGCATGTTCCAACGACGAATCGCCCTCGTGGGGCGAGAAGATCTGAATGTCGCGCCAGGAAAAGCAGACAAGATCCGGTTTGAATTCCTGGGCGGCGTCGCGGACCGCTTGGCTGCGTTGTGATTCGGGAAACAGGGACAGGTCCAGGATGCGTTGGCGCACCTCCGGCTTCCGTCGATGGATGAAGTCCGCCAAATAGGTCACCCCGATCGGATAGACCTTCTTGCAGGGCAGAAAAATATAAAGGATGGCGTTCATGCGATCCTGTGCTTACTTCGTGGCGATATGGATTGCGACGATGCCGCCGGTGAGGTTCCGGTATTCCACCTGACGAAACCCTGCCTCGCGCATCATGGTCGCCAAGCGTTCCTGGTCGGGGAAGGTCCGGATCGACGCCGGCAGGTACTCGTAGACGCCTGTTCGGTCTCTGGCGACCTTGGTGCCGATCCAGGGTAAAAGCCGGAAGGAATACCAATCATAGAGCGTTCGCAGCCAGGCGGCGGGCGGGCGGGAAAACTCCAGACAGACGAACCGGCCGTTCGGCTTGAGGACGCGATGGATTTCGCGGAACGCCTGGGACAGGTTCCCGACGTTGCGCATGCAGAATCCGGTGGTGACGGCGTGGAACGTATCGCTGGGGAATCCCAACTGTTCGGCATTGGCCTGGAGGCAGGTGATGCGCGCGAGCAAGCCGCGTTTAGCCACCTTCCGCAGGCCCTCGGCCAGCATGGCGTGGTTCAAATCGGAGGCAACGACGTGGCCGCGCTCGCCCATTTTCGACTCGATCAGGAGCGCCAAGTCCGCGGTGCCGGCGCCGATATCCAGTGCCCGGCCCTGTGTGACGGTCGGCACATAGGAGGCCGTCAGCCGTTTCCACTGGTGGTGCAGGCCGAAACTGAGCAGGGTGTTGTTGAGGTCGTAGACGCCCGCAATGGCTGTGAACATCCGTTGCACGGCCTGTTCACGAGCCTGGCCGGACCAGGTGGAGACGGCCTGAGCCGATCCCGTTTTCTGGTCGGCGAGCGAGCTGTTTTCCACGCGTACCATCGGAGCGTGGTAGCACCCGCTTTCAGGCTTTGTCAAGGTGGCGCGTGACGAGGAGGGAAAGAATGAGGCGCGGTGCGGCGGCCTGGGTCGTCACGCTGCCGCGCGCTTCTCGCCGGTCGCTTTGGCGTCCTTCCACTGACCCACTTCCAGGCTGTCGAGCCAATCCAGCAACTTCCCGACCATCTCCCCTTGGAAGATCGAGCCATGTTGCGGGCAGATCATTCGAGGCTTGATGGCGCGGACCCGTTGCGTCCAGGCCCGAAGGGCGGTGGTGGAGGGCATCCAACGCAGATGAAAGCCGCGCATGTATTGGATGTGTTGCTCGAAGTCGGTGACCATCGGGTTGGCTTCATGACTCGGCACGAGGGCTGACCCGATGTCGCCGGAGAAGAGGATCCCGGCTGTCGGGTCGTAGAGGGAGAAGTTGCCGGACGAATGGCAGTAGTGCGCCGGCACCGCTTCGACTTCCGGGCCCTGGTCGCCGATCTTGATGCGCATGCCCTCGTCGGGGATCGGCGTGAGCGTGATGACGGTGCCGGTGCTGAAGTGACTGACGAACCCGGTCCAGAGCCACGAGCAGTAGGTTGTGATCGCCGGGTTCAGATCCAACCACATCGCCAACGACGAACAGATGTCCGGGTCTTGGTGGCTGGCGAAAATCACGCGGATGTCCTGCATGCGCACGTACTTGGCGAGTTCCGACAGGACCTGGGGGAAAATTTGAATGCCACCCGGATCCAGCAACATGGCTTGGCCGCGATGCAGAATCACATACTCGTTCGTGTCGATGACGTGACTGTCCTTTTCAGGATCCCGGCCGATGACGATCCACTGGTGATCGTGTTCGTTGAACAACACCTTACTTTGCATAGGTCTGCCCTTTCAGCAGCAATTCCAACAGCTCCTGTCCGTGGTCGATGGCGTCTTTCATGGCGCGGGTCTTGGCGTCAAGGTCGTCCACGACGCGGGTGATTTCCGCCGAGAGGTTGCGAAAGTTCGCTTCCGCCTCCGCGAGCCCGGCCGCCTCCGAGGCGATGCAAAACGCCATGTAGCGGCTGGTCAGCCCGATCATCTTCAAGCCGCCCAAAGCCTGGCGGGTCTCGCCCAAACAGCGCACCGCATCTTTCAGCCGCTCGTGCAGTTGCACGAGGTTGGTTTGGCAGAGATCGGCGATAAATGTATGGTTGTCTCGTTGGAGCCGCTCCTCCGCGGCAAACCTCGGATGCCGCATCAACTGCGCGACGTCCTCGGCGGTCGTGAAGCGCAGTCGCGCGAGGAGATCGTGGGTAGCCGGCGTCGACGCCTGCTCGCTGTGCGCGATGGTGGAAAGCAGGCTGGCGAGCAGCTGATGATAGCGCCAGGCGATGTTTGAGCTGCTGGCCGTCACCTTGGCGAGCGTGGCGCAGAGCCGCTCCAACGACGCCACTTCCGGCCTGATCTCCTTGGGGGTGTGGTTGAGGATTTCGACCAGCGCCAGCATGGGACGGCCCTTCCCGCCGCCGACCTTCGCCGCCTGCACGACGCCGTTATTGGCCAGGATTTGCATCGACCATGAAAGTTGTTGGAGCGAGCGCCCGACGTTGAGGATGTCGACGCAGATTCCGAACAGTTCGTTGATGTTGCGCTTGAAGAGGGTCAGAGCGTCATGCATGGTGGCCACGTCGATGGGTGGTTGAGCGTTCTCGCTTGAAACAATCGTGCCGTCTCTATCGGTCGGAGCGCGGCGAAACTCAAGCGGGGGCGACGGGCGATCCTTCCAATTGTGTGTCGAATTTTTGACGGGGCAAAAGCTTCCTCCGTCACGGTGCCGTCACGTCGGCTACCGAGACGGGGCCGAGTGCGTGATATAATCCGCCGCCTATGAGCCACTCCATCATCATCAAAGGGGCCCGAGAACATAATCTCAAGAATATCGACGTGGAGGTCCCGCGCGACAAGCTGGTGGTGATCACCGGCTTGAGCGGCTCCGGCAAGTCTTCTCTCGCGTTCGACACCATCTACGCCGAGGGGCAGCGACGCTATGTCGAATCCCTCTCGGCCTATGCCAGACAGTTTTTGGAGCAGATGGGGAAGCCCGATGTGGATTCCATCGAAGGCCTGTCGCCGGCCATCTCCATCGAACAGAAGAGCACCAGCCACAATCCGCGTTCGACCGTCGGCACGGTCACGGAAATCTACGACTACCTGCGGCTCCTGTTCGCCCGTGTCGGCCGCCCGTTTTGTTTCCAATGCGGGGAAGAAATTACCGCCCAGACCGTCCAGCAGATGGTCGACGTCATCTGCAGCCTGCCGGAAGGGACGAAGTTCCAGATCCTGGCGCCGATCGTGCGGGGGCGGAAGGGAGAGTATCGCAAAGAGTTGCAGGAGATGCGCCGGGCCGGATATGTGCGGGCCAGGATCGACGGCGAGATCGTCGACCTCGGCGACGACATCACGCTCGACAAGCAGAAGAAACACACCATCGAAATCATCGTGGACCGATTGGTCATGAAGCCCGGTGACGCGCTGATGCGCCGCGTGGCCGATTCCGTCGACACCTCACTCAAGTTGGCGGGTGGGTTGGTGGGGGTGTTGTCGGACTCGGGAAAGGTGCAGCTCTACAGCGAAAAACTCGCCTGCATCAAATGCGGCGTCAGTTATCCCGAACTCACGCCGCGCATCTTTTCGTTCAACAGCCCGCACGGCGCTTGCCCGGCCTGCGACGGCATCGGCTATGCCATGACCCCGGGCTGTCCCGAAGAAGAGGACTTTACCCTGCTGGAACGCTGCGAGACCTGCCAGGGGGCGAGGCTCAAGCCGGAAAGCCTCGCCGTGAAGATCGGGCGGAAGTCCATCGCCGAGCTGACGGCCCTGTCGGTCCGTGCGGCCGCCGACCTGTTCGAGCGTCTCACGTTCAGCGAACGGGAACTCGTCATCGCCCATCGGATTTTAAAGGAGATTCGAGAGCGACTCGGGTTCCTGGTCAACGTCGGGTTGGATTACCTCACGCTGGACCGGCCCGCGGCCACGCTATCGGGCGGTGAGGGGCAACGCATTCGCTTGGCGACGCAGATCGGCTCCGGCCTGGTCGGGGTCTTGTACATCTTGGATGAACCGTCGATCGGCCTCCATCAGCGGGATAATCGACGGTTGCTCCAGACGTTGATTCGGCTGCGCGATCTCGGCAACACGGTCGTGGTGGTGGAGCATGACGCGGAGACCATGGAGGCAGCCGACTACATCCTGGATTTGGGGCCCGGCGCCGGCACCCACGGCGGCAAGATCGTGGCGCAGGGTACGCCCAAGCAGGTGAAGGCGAACCCCGACTCGCTCACGGGGCGATACTTGCGCGGCGCACAGATGGTGTCGCTGCCCACCCGCACCAGGAAACCGAAGGGATTCCTGTCGGTCGTCGGCGCGAACAAACACAATCTCAAGGGGGTGACCGCCAATGTTCCCCTGGGACTGCTCACCTGTGTAACCGGCGTGTCCGGATCCGGCAAGAGCACGCTCGTGCTCGAAGTGTTGTTCCACTCCCTGTCGCAATTGCTCTATCAGAAGAAACCGAAAATCGATGGCTGCAAGGAACTGAAGGGCGTCGAGGCGCTCGACAAGATCATCGACATCGATCAGTCGCCGATCGGGCGCACCCCCCGTTCGAATCCCGCCACCTACACGGGGCTGTTCACGTTCATCCGCGATCTGTTCTCCAACCTGCCGGAGTCGCGGGTGCGCGGGTACAAACCGGGCCGCTATAGCTTCAACGTGAAGGGCGGGCGCTGCGAAGCCTGCCAGGGCGACGGCCTCATCAAGATCGAAATGCACTTCCTGCCCGATGTCTACGTGACCTGCGAGGTCTGCAAGGGGCAGCGGTACAATCGAGAGACGCTCGAAATCCTGTACAAGGGCCGCAGCATCGCCGACGTGTTGAACATGACGGTGGACGATGCACTCGAATTTTTTGAGAACATTCCCTACATCAAAGCGAAGCTGCAGACGCTGCACGACGTCGGGCTGCACTACGTAAAACTCGGACAATCGGCGACCACGCTCTCCGGCGGCGAAGCGCAACGGGTCAAACTCTCGCGCGAACTCTCCAAACGGCCGACCGGCCGCACCATGTACATCCTCGACGAGCCCACCACCGGCCTCCACTTTGCCGACGTGCAACGGCTGCTCGACGTGCTCGACCGATTGGTCGAGGCCGGCAACACGGTCCTCGTGATCGAACACAACCTCGACGTCATCCGCAACGCCGACTGGCTCATCGACCTGGGACCGGAAGGCGGCGACCGCGGCGGCGAGATCGTGGCCGAAGGGCCGCCGAAAGAGATTGCCAAGGTGAAGCGGTCCTATACGGGGCAGGTGCTCAAGGAAGCGAGGGTGTGAGTGGCTTGGGCTGCCCTCCTTGCTCGCAGAACGCGCACGGTGAAACGATGCTCGTCCGATGCGCGCAGTGAAGGACGATCCAGCCCGCCTCGGCGATGTGTCTGACAACGGAGCTTGTCACGAAGGAGGCCCATGCACACCATTCTCTTGCTGACCGTTTCCAATATCTTCATGACCTTTGCATGGTATGGGCATCTGAAGTACAAAGAATCGCCGCTGTGGTTGGCGATTCTAGCGAGCTGGGGCATCGCGTTCGTGGAGTATTGTTTCCAGGTGCCGGCGAATCGCATCGGACATTACGTATTCACGGCGGCGCAGCTCAAGACGATCCAGGAGGTCATTACCCTCGTGGTGTTCTGCGTGTTCTCGGTGCTCTACTTGAGAGAGGAGCTGAAGTGGAATTACCTCGCCGGCTTCGCCCTGATGATCGGCGCGGTGTTCCTGGTGTTCAAGGAGTGGTGAGGTTGTGCCGGCGCCCGGCACTCTCCTATCTGAACCAGCGCTCGTACATATAAAGCAAGTCCAGCGTCAGGCGCGCGCCGAAGGTCGGCCCGTAATCCTTCTGATTGATGAGGTCGTTCCAGGTTTCGAAGGTGAAGGCCGAGTAGCGGAGGGCCACCGACACGAAGCGTTCCTCCAGCGAGTCGCCCCGGTGATCCACGAAGAGTCCGGAGTCGTAGGTCACGGCCACTTCGATTTCCCACGGTGTGCCGTCCTCCCAGCGCCGATAGTTGCCGATCCCGACCGAAGCTTGCCCGATGTAGGACTGCGGCGCGACTTGTCGGAAGGCGGCGCCTGAGTAAGGGCGGCCGTACCGCCCCATGGCCGAAAACCGGAGATAGTCTCCCACCCAGGGGATCACGTTCAGGAGGGCCAGTCGTCTGAAGCCGGCCTGCGCGTAGGGTTCGTAATAGAGTGAGCCCCCCGCGCCGCCTATCCCGGCGAAAAAGACATCATCCGTTCCCAAGAGGCCGAACCAGCGGGTCAGCGAGCTGCTCAACATGAAATCGTTCGCTTCGCGTTTGTTGCCGACCGGCACTTCCGTCAGGCCGCGAAACCGGTGCACCACGTCGTTTTGCAAGAATCGGCTGGGACCGTCTCTGGTGGGGCCGCCGCCGGCGGTGAAATTGAAATTCCACCCGGGAAAGCGGGCCAGTGGTTGGGTCCAGCTGAGCGTGAAGAAATTGAAGCCCATCGTTTCGCGGATGTCGTTGTAGCGCTTGCCCTCGCCGTCGAATTCTGTGAAGCGGTCCACCACCGTCATGCCGAGCGTGAGGGTTTGCTCGTGGTCGGGGTAGGCGATGGAGCCCCAGTGGACGCTCTGGGCAGGCGGTTCCGCACGGGTCAGGGACGGCAGCGCGAGGCTGAGTCCGACCAGAAGGAGCAGGCTGTAGCGACGGGCGGCAGAGAACATCCGCGCATCCTGCCCAATCTCAACGCGAATTCACAAGGGGCGGCTCGGCCCGTGCCGCCGGACTTGCAGTCCCCCGCTGCCCTCACTAGAATGCGCGACGAATCATCCCGGGGTGATCGATGCCGACGAAAAAGAAGGATGCAATCGGCAAAGCCGGAGAGAAGGCCGGAACGACCTCCGTGAGTACGACGAGTGCGGCGGCAGGCAGCGCCGCCGAATTCGAAAAGCTCGGGGTGTTTTATCTCGGTCGGCCGTACGACCTCGAAGCCAAGCAGGGCAAGCCCGGTTGGCTGTTGTACGACTCCAAAGATCTGGTGACCCATGCGGTCTGCGTGGGTATGACGGGCAGCGGCAAGACCGGCCTGTGCCTGGGCCTGTTGGAAGAGGCGGCCATCGACGGCATCCCCGCGTTGGTGATCGACCCGAAGGGGGACCTCGCCAACCTCTTGCTGACCTTTCCGCACTTGCGCGGGGAGGATTTCGCGCCCTGGATCAATGAAGACGATGCGCGGAAGAAGGGCCTCTCCGCGGCGGACTATGCCGCGCAGCAGGCCGGCCTGTGGCAGAAGGGCTTGGCCGAGTGGGGACAGAGCGGCGAACGTATCCAAAAGTTACGCGAGGCCGCAGAGTTCGTCGTCTACACGCCGGGGAGCCAGGCGGGTGTCCCGGTTTCAATCCTGAAATCCTTCGCTGCGCCGGGGCCGGAGTTGCTCGACGATGCCGAACTGCTGCGGGAACGGATCGGCACGACCGTCACCAGTCTGTTGGGCCTGATCGGCGTCGAAGCTGATCCGATCACAAGCCGCGAGCACATCCTGCTGTCCTCGATCCTCGATCAGGCCTGGCGCGCAGGCCAAGATCTCGATCTGGCGGCCCTCATCCATCAGATCCAATCTCCGCCCCTGACGAAGGTGGGCGTGCTCGATCTCGAATCCTTCTTCCCGGCGAAGGAGCGGTTCGCCTTGGCCATGCAGCTGAACAATTTGCTGGCCGCGCCGGGGTTTGCCGCCTGGATGGAAGGGGAACCGTTGGACGTGGGGCGGATGTTGTACGGCCCCTCGGGAAAACCGCGCATTGCGATCCTGTCCATCGCCCACCTGAACGACGCCGAGCGGATGTTCTTCGTCTCGTTGTTGTTGAACCAGACCCTGGGATGGGTGCGCGGCCAATCCGGGACGACCAGCCTGCGCGCCATTCTCTATATGGATGAGATTTTCGGCTACTTTCCGCCGGTGGCCAATCCGCCGTCGAAAGGCCCGTTGCTGACGCTGCTGAAGCAGGCCCGCGCCTTCGGGCTCGGCGTGGTGTTGGCGACGCAGAACCCGGTCGATCTCGATTACAAAGGACTCGCCAATACCGGGACTTGGTTTATCGGCCGCCTGCAGACGGAGCGCGATAAGGCACGGGTGATCGAGGGCCTCGAGGGTGCCGCCGCAAGCAGCGGGAAGAAGTTCGATCGGCAGCGGATGGAGCAAATCCTCGCGGGGCTGGGGAATCGCGTCTTCCTCTTGAACAATGTCCATGAAGACGCGCCCGCGGTGTTTCAAACCCGCTGGACATTGTCGTACCTCCGTGGGCCGCTCACGCGCACACAGATCAAACAGCTCATGGATCCCGTCAAGCAGGCCGCCGCTGCGGCAGGAGGCAGGAGCGGGATGGCTGGGACGCCATCAGCCGGGATGGCTCGGGCAACCGCGCAGGAACAACGGCCCATGTTGCCGCCGGAGGTGCCGCAATATGTGGTGCCGCTGCGCGGGCGGCCCTCGTCGGGGCAGACGCTGTTCTACCAGCCCATGGTCTTGGGGGTGGCGCAGGTGCGGGTGGCGGACAACAAGGCCGGGGTCGATGTGACGGAACGGCTGGCGCTGCTGGCGCCGGTTACGGATGCCGCGGTCCCTGTCGAGTGGGATCAGGCCACGCTCGTCGATCTGGTCTTGGATGATTTAGAGCGTGAGCCGGTAGGCGGCGCGCGGTTCGGCCGGCTCCCCGCTGTGGCGAGCAAGGCGAAACAGTACGATGGTTGGAAGGGCGACCTGTCGGCCTGGTTGTTCCGGACGCAAAAGGTCGAGCTGTGGCGAAGTCCCGGTACCGGGCTCCTCTCGACACCCGGCGAGTCGGAACGGGATTTTCGCGTGCGGTTGCAGCAGGCCGGACGGGAAGAGCGCGACCGCCAGAGCGACATGCTGCGCAAGAAGTATGCGCCCAAAATTTCGAGCCTCCAGGACCGCATTCGGCGGGCCGAGCAGATGGTGGAACGGCAACAGACGGAAGCGCGGAGCAGTCAGCTGCAGGCGGCGATCTCGGTCGGCGCCACGATCCTTGGCGCGTTTCTCGGCCGCAAGGCGATCAGCGCCGGCAATCTCGGCAAGGCGACCACCGCCATTCGCGGCGCAGGCCGGGTGCTCAAGGAATCGAAAGACGTGGGCCAAGCCGAGGAAAACGTGGCGGCTTTGCAACGGCAGCTGGCCGAGTTGGAGGCGCAATTCAAGGCCGAAGCCGAGGCCTTGGCGTCGGCCACCGATCCCCTCACCGAAAAACTGGATCGATTGTCGCTGAAACCCACCAAATCGAACATTACGGTCAAGCTCGTGGCCCTCGCCTGGGTGCCGCATTGGCAAGAGGCCGACGGGGGCCTCCTGTCCGCCTGGCAGTGACGGCGCAGCCTTACGACGCCCGGTCCGTCTGGTCCACGTTCAACGACAGCAGCCGGCACATGCGGAAGCGGCTCGCATCCGTCCGGTCCCTGGTGAACCCCAACTGCTCATAGAACCGTAGCCAGCCGAGGTTGCGCGCGGACGTGCCGGCCCAGGACGGGTCCTCGGGGCCTAGATCCACGATCAAGCCATGGCCGGGATAGGAGCGCTGGAGTTCCTGAATGGCGGTCTGGAACAACCGCCCGCCGAATCCCAAGCCGCGGTAGGCCGGTCTCACCCAGCCATAGAGTGCGAGCCGATGGCCCTCAACCGACAGACGAATGGCCGCCACCACCGCCAGGACCTCGCCGGAACCGGACCGGTCGGGACCGGATGGCTGGGCATTCAGCCGCGCTTGCCAGGCCGCGCGGCGGATGTGGTCGCCGGTCGGTTCCTCCAAGGGCAGCGGGTGCCGCACGGCTTCGAGAAACCGCTCCGCGTACGCCGGTTCACTTCCCCATTCGATCGACAATTCCCTGAACAGCGAGGCAAGGTCGTTCGTCCTGCCCATCGGTTCGATCACCACGACGTGGTCGAGACCCAGATTGAGGTGCTGTTCGGCGAAGCGTACGAACTGCTGGCTGTACATGCCGCAGAGCGTGGGCCAGAAGAGCCGGAAGGTCGGCGTGGAGGTCCAGCGACGGAAGAGGTTCATCCAGCCGCGGTTGAGCGCGTGGACGTGAAACTCGTCCAGATGGACGGCGAGGTAGACCTGTTCCATCAACTGGATTTGCAGGTTGCACGTGTGCAGGGCGGCGCGAGGGTTCATGGGGGTGTCGCCCGGATCGATGCCGAACACCGTCCGCAGTTCCGGGTAGATTTCCAGATCGTACCGAAGGAGATCCGGGTCGTCGCGCAGGAGCCGTTCGAGGTCCCTGAGGTCGTCCGTTTCTCCGAGAAAGGACTCGCGCATGCCCGGAGGCGTGGCTACCCAGTGGGAGCGGAGGGCATGGCAGAGGGTGGAAAAGTCCTGACGGGTTGCGTGAACGGCGGGGCGCAGCACTTCCTGGGTCACGTGCTCGCCCAACCGGCGATAGGATTCGAACTGCGCTTCGTCGAAGAACTGGTCCGACGTCGATTCATGGGGGAACGCGGGGTGGCGCGCGGCATAGTCCAGCACGTCCGACGGCTCGTTGCCGGTCAGCGAGGGCTTCAGGTAGATCAAGGTGCCGGCGGTGGCGTTCGCGTCCACCCGGTCGTAACGGATCAAGCCGATGGCATGGTGGCGGCTGCCGGCTGTTGCCTCGCCTTGTGGTTTGATGTGCTCGAGGTCGATTTCGATATCGATGCCGAGATCGATCCGGATCTTGCGGATGGCGTTGCCGAGATCCTCGAAATTGAGCCGAGGATCGCAGCCGGCATCCACCACGAGGATGCAGTGGCAGCGGCGGAGCACCATTTCGTAGAGACCCAAATTCTCGAAATGTCCGCCGTCGGATAGGTAGACATAGGGGTGGCAGGCATCCGTGAGTCCGAACGCTTCGGCCAGCAGGGGTCTGATCGATAATGTGGGCGACGCCTTCCGATAGGTGTCGGCGCCGGCCGGTCCCGGATTGCCGAGCCACCAGCCCAGCCGCACGTTGAACAGCGCCAACAGGAAGGTCACCGCGGAGGATGAGTGGTAGCCCATGTTGGGGCTGGCGGCGGCTCCTGAAATCGCCAGCGCCGTGCCCAGAGAGAGCGGCTGGCCGATGTAGCGGTTGCCGCCGTAGTCTTCGGATCGGCGGTACCCCAGATTCCAGCTGCCGCTATGGAGGGCGCTGATGGTGAACGATTGGGCCTTCCGCTGTTGCCATGCCAGGTTGTCACCCTTTACCAGGTTCAGCGCGACGTTGATCAGGTGAAGGGGGCGCGGGGTATGCTCGTGCAGGCCGTTCAAGAACAGCGCGGTAAACCACTCGCTCGCCTTCTGTCCGCCGACCGTGCCCGGCTGTTGCAACGCGGTGAGGGGCGCCGTGGAAGCCGGCCCGAGACGCAACTCATGCGCGACGTGGCTGAAGACCTTGCGCTGGCGAGCGTCCGCCAGGTCCTTCTGCAGCGTCGTCCGCATGGTCTGCTGCTGGTCCTGTGTTGGGTGAGGGATCCGCCGATAGAGATCCAGTGCTTTGCGGGTGGGAACGGTCATGTGTTTCGCATGGAACCACCGGGCGATGCGCACCTCGTCGAACCGCATGTCGCTCATCGCCGGGTTGTCGAGGTTGTCGAAGCCGGTAAAGGGGTTGAAGGTTCCTTCCCGCTCCGCTTTCCTGCGTGAAGCCCCCAGGTAGGCGCGGATGAGGCGGTTGCGGTACATCGCGTGGAGTGAGAAGCGGTTGATGTTGATGAAGACGGACATGACCAGCCCGAGCAACAGCACGGTCAATGTGAACCGGAACAGCAGCCACCAAGGTGTATGGTGCAGGACTTGATCGTGGCCCCAGGGATCGGTCCAGATTCCCAGGCCGGTCTGCTTGGGATCGACGAGATCGTTCAGGTGCATGTGGTACTGGTGGGCGAAGAGGTCCAATTGCCAGCTGGCGCCGAGGGCCAGGGCGATAAGCACGCAGACCATGAACAACGGGGCGGCCGCCCGCACCACTAGGTCGGTGAGCGCGGTGACCGTCGACCGTTCTTCCTGCTGTTGCGCGGTGGTCTTGGCACTGAATCCCAAGACCAAGGTCACGAGGCCGGAGAGGCCGCCAAGGGAGGCGGCGACGGTCGGCGTGAGCCAGCTGACGAGGCCTGGGCCAAAGATGACGATGGTCGAAAGCCCCGACCAGATGACCATCACGATCAGCATCCAGGAACCGGTGCGGCCCCACCATTCGCGATCCTGCTCTTCCGTAAACCGGCTGGCGAGCCCGATGAATACCGTGGCGGTCAACAGAAAGATCGCCAGGACGGCCGGTACCGCAAAACCGGCGAACCATTCGGCATACGTTGAGACGACGAGGTGATCGGGCACTTTCGCGAGGGCGCTTCGAAGCAGTAAGCCGCCCAGGCCTCCCGTGGCAATCACAGCTCCGGTTTCTCCGAGTAACCACCAGGAGGGCGAGGCCCAACGTTTGAGCACTGCCATGGCGAAGAGCCAACTGCCGGTATGAAGGACCATGCCGCCCACGATGGCCTGTCCATAGGTGAACCGCTCCGGCGCTCCGCCGCCGTTCCGATACCAGGCCCAAGCCGTGGTGAGGCAGAAGACCGAGAGGATCAAGGGGACCAGGCAGACGCGAAGAAACCATCCTTGTGATTCCAACTGTTGGCACCAGCGGTCCCGTCGATACGTACGAAGCGTGGGACGGCAGAGATGGAGATAAATGAGCGCGACGACGGCCAAGGCCAATCCGCCTATTACCAGGAAGGGCGCATAGCTCTGAAGCGACGCCCCGCAAGCCGGAAGCGATTGCGTACAGGTGTTCAACTGCGTCAGCGCAATGGTCCAACGCGGGATCAGCAGCGGGAAGAGCAGGAGGGGCAACAGGACCATCCAGTTGAGGTGCAGATTGCGCAGATAGATCCCCAACAGCGTCCAGGAATCGGCGGAGAAAAATCCCAAGTGCGGGCTGAGGTAGTTACTGTAGTTTCGGAGCCACTGGATCGGTGGCGGCGCTTCAGCCGAGCCGGTCTTGGGGGCGTGGTTCAGGTCGTCTATCACGCCTGAGAGTCCCCGAGGGTGACGGTGGATCCAGGCGGTGAGCCAGCTGCCGATGTAGCCTCCGCCCGACACGGTCGAGAGGTAATCGAACTTATCCAACAGCTGCAGGCGGGCGAGGGACTGCAAGACCCCCAGCCCAAAGGTGGCGCTGCGGATGCCGCCGCCCGAGAAGCAGAGCCCCGCGCGTTTCGGGTGTCGGGCGTGGACGTGCCGACGGAGTTCGTCGAGAAGCTCTTTGTCTCGCGTTCCGGCGGGATCGTCCTTGGAGAGTACCTTCACGGGGTGGTGATCCGGGAAGGGGCCATCCAGCAGTTCGGTTTCTTCTGTAAGAATTTCAGCGAGTCTGAGGTGCTTGCCTTGCTTCATGGTGGGAAGCTCCGGCCGCTCCGCCTGCTCACGTTGATGGAAAGCAAGGCATGTGCCGCCCACGCACAGTCGGGGAGACAGAAGGCGCTCCGAAGGTCTCTGCCGCCGCTACGCGCCGGTCTTATCGAATTGGATACAGGCTGTATCGCAACCGATACGCGTGGATTAATGCCGCCGGTCGCGCTGCATGAGCTTATCGGTGTAGGCCAATAGGATGGCCGACGCCAGAAAGGTCATGTGGATGAAGATTTGCCACTTGATGTGCTCGATGGGCACATTGGCGACGTTGACGAAGGCCTTCAACAAATGGATGCTGGAAATGCCGATCAGGGAGGCGGCGAGTTTGACCTTGATCGTGCCGGGATCGACATGACTCAGCCAATCCGGCCGGTCGGGATGGTGCTCCAGATCCAATTTGCTCACGAAGGTGGCATACCCCCCGATGACCACCATGGTGAGCAGGTTGGCCACCATCGTAATGTCGATCAAGGAGAGGATGCTCAGCATGAACAGCGTTTCGCTGTGGTCGCGAATATGGAAGACCATGTCCCACAGTTCCGCCAGGAATTTGTAGGCATAGAGGAGTTCCGCGACGATGAGGCCCCCATACAGCGGCGCCTGGATCCAGCGGCTGCCGAACACCAGGGCTTCGAACAACTGTTCGACTCGATTATGGGGAGCTGAGAACGACGATGCGGGTTGGGACGGGGACGGATGACTCACGCGTGCACTCGACCTCCTGGTGAGCGCGTATCCTAGTGGGCGCGTGTGATTCTGTCAATCGTGGGGCGCGGAGAAAATCGCTCGGCATGCAGCACGAGCGGTCCGACCGCTTCCTGCGACGGCCTCGTCATCGAGGGACTGTCCGGCGAAGGAGTCGTGTGGCTGAAAGCGACGCCCGGGACCAGTGAGCCAGAATACAGTCGGCCAGTTGGCGTTCGCGGATCGGTTTCGTGCGGTAGGCTACCGCACCGGCCATCCCCGGCATGTGGACATCTTGGCCTGTGCTTCGAGACTCAGGCCGATGCCGGTGTCGATGATCTCAAAGCGGAGTGTGACGGAGGTGGGATCATCGTCGATGCGCAGGACCTGACGGATCCGGCCGGGGTCTCCCATCACCTTGCGCGGTGTCTGGGCGTCGATCAGCCCGACCAATTCCAGTTCTCTACACTGGGCGGTCGGCGCCAACATGTCCAGCGTGTCTTCGATGGTGAGCCGCAGGTCATGGGGGTGCGGATTTCGTGACTCATGGTGGCGAGAAAATCGGCCTTTGCCTGCCCGGCGCGGATGGCTTGATCACGGGCTCCGACAACTCCCAGTTCTTCTCGGCCTGCTTGCGGGAGGAGATATCGCGCACGATGCCGGTGAATTTCTTGCCGCCATCGACCAGCATCATTGCTGCGAAGGCCCATCACCTCGCGGCCGACCCCGATGACCTTTTTCTGATCCGACGAAAGGTAATTGAACAGGTATTGATCGTGCTCGGAATGGTAGGGCTCGGGCAACTCTGATGGCCTTGGAGCGGGGTGACGATCACGCGGAACCAACGGCGAAGGAACGGGCTGGAGCTTTCGTATTCGTAGGAAAAGGCGCGGATGGTGCCGTCCAGGATGTGGCGAATGCCCTGGCCTATGTGCGAGGCGTCCTGGTGGGCACCGGCCGCGTCGCAGATGTGCAGGTAGTTGAGCCCGACGCCGTGGCCCTCGCCGTTGAAGCCGTTGGCGGCGGCAAAGCGCTTCCAGGCTTCGTTGACGGCGAGAATGGTCCCCGTGGCATCGAGCACGGCGACATTGGCCGGCAGGACGTTGAGGATGTGGGGGGCAGCGCGCTGTCCGGTCGCGGTCTATGGGGCAATGGATGGACGGGCGTGAGGCATCGTTCCGGTTATCCCTCAGTCCCCGTCTTGCTGTGTGTTTGGACGAGCCAGCGATCAAGGATCGCCTGCAGGTCGGTCGGACGAATCGGTTTGGCCAGGTAATCGTCCATCCCTGCGGCGAGACATCGTTCGCGGTCCCCCGACAGGGCGTTCGCCGTCATGGCGATGATCGGCGTGTGTGCCGTTCTGCCTTCTTTCTTACGGATCAGAGCCGTCGCCTCGAACCCGTCCATTTCCGGCATCTGGCAATCCATGAAGATCAGCGGATAGGGGCTTCGTTCCTGGGCTGTGACGGCCTCCAGCCCATTGGCCGCCACATCGACTCGATACCCCAGCTTTTCGAGCATCTTACAGGCGACTTTCTGGTTGACCGGATTGTCTTCTACCAGCAGGAGGCGCGGTGTGCCGGACCCGCCCGACTCCGCCAAGGTGTGACGGGTAATCAACGGTTGTGGCGTTACGACGCCCGGTTGGGAGACCGGACTCGGCCCCTTCAGGAGCAGGGTCAGGCAGTCGAACAGTTGGGCCTGACGGATCGGCTTCGTCAGATAGGCGTCGATGCCGAGGGCCTGGGCCTTCTCGCCGTCGCCGCGTCGGCCGACCGTCGTGAGGATGACCACCCGCAGCCCGGAGGTGAGCGGATCGTTCTTCAAGCGACGAGCCGTCTCGAATCCATCCATGCCGGGCAGGTAGAGTTCGATCAAGGCGACGTCGAAGGGTTTCTGGGTGACCGAAGCCGTCATGGCCATGTCGATGGCTTGATTGCCGTTGAGCGCGCAGGTGCAATCCATCCCGCGACTCGTCAGTTGTTGTCGAAGGGTGCGTTCGGCCCTGCCGTTCTGCTCGACCAGCAACACGCGGCAACCGTTGAGTGCGGCCCACGAACCCGCCGAGGCGGGCGGCGCGATGGCTGCTTCGGGGAGGCGTACGGTGAACCAGAACGTGCTGCCTTCACCGGGCTGGCTCTCGATGCCGATCTGGCCGCCCATCTGCGCGACCAGTCGTTGGCAAATGGCAAGTCCCAGCCCGGTCCCTCCGAAGCGACGCGTCGTGGAACTGTCGGCTTGGACGAAGGCTTGAAATAGGCGTGACTGGACTTCCGTGGGTATGCCGATGCCGGTATCGGTGACGCTGAAGCGGAGGAGGTTCGGATCTCCGCTGTCGTCTCGTCTGACATGGACGAACACTTCGCCCGACGGGGTGAATTTGATGGCGTTGCCCACCAGGTTGACCAGAATTTGCCGGAGACGCCCCGGATCGCCCTGTACCCCCATCGGGACGGCGGCCTCGACCAAGCCGACCAGTTCGAGCCCCTTCCCCTGCGCCTGATCCGCGAGCAGGTCGAGCGTATCCTCCACCGTCAGTCGCAAGTCAAAGTCGATGTTTTCGAAGTGGAGTTTGCCCGCCTCGATTTTCGAGAAATCGAGAACGTCGTTCACCAACGTCAGCAAGGCATCGCTGGAGCGGCGCACCGTGTCGGCAAAACTTCGTTGCTCCTCGGTGAGGGCCGTTTCGAGCAGGAGATCGGTCATGCCGATGATGGCGTTCATGGGCGTGCGGATCTCGTGGCTCATGGTGGCAAGGAAGTCGGTCTTGAGTTGAGCGATGCGCAGGGCCTCATCACGGGCTTGGGCCAGCGCCGCCTCGGCTTCCTTGCGGCGGGTGATGTCTTTGCCCATGGCCAGAAAGCCCGTCAGCGTGCCGTTTTCCTGACGCAGCGCCGTGATAGTCAGCAGGACGGTCCGGTGAGCGCCGTTCTTGCATACATAGGTCCACTCCCGCTCGTCGAAGCCTCCGCTCTCGGCGTTCCGAGTCAAGACCTCGAACCCCTGGATGGGGCGGTCATACAGTTCGCTCAACTGACGACTACGGGCCTCCAATTCTCCGGGAAGGTGGAAGTGGGGCAAGAATCGCTCGCCGACTATCTCGCACGCGGCATACCCCAAGAGGTGTTCCGCTCCGGCGTTGAAGGTGGTGATCAGGCCCTTCGGATCGGTGGCGATGATGGATTCGTGGGTTGCGCCGTTGAGGATGGCGGTCAGTTGCAGGTTCGTGGAGAGCAGGGCTTGCTCAAGATGTTTGCGGGCGCTGATGTCCGTCGCGATGACCTGTATGGCGGGTCGCCCCTCGTGGGTGATCGCGGCGGCGGTTACTTCCACATCGATGACAGTCCCGTCGAGTCGCACCAATTGCTCCTCGATGGGGGAAGCTACTTGCCGGCCGGATTCCATTGCCACGATCCGTTCTGCCACCCGCGAACGGAAGGTGGGATGGACGATGTGCATGACGGGTTTTCCCAGGAGGTCGTGTGCGGTCTTGCAGCCCAGCAATTGCAGGCAGGCTTGGTTGGCGAAGACGATCTGTCCCCCGCAGTTGACGAAGATGGCGTTGGGGGAGAGCTCCACCAGGGCGCGGTATCGGGCTTCGCTGGCCCCCACCTTCTCCGCCATGGTTTTGGCGGCGGTGATGTCGACTGCGATTCCGGCCAGGCGAGAGACCGTACCCTTCTCATCCCTGATTGGAAAGCTGCGGTCTCGAATCCAGCGGACGGCTCCGCTCGGTGTCACGATGCGGTAGTCCTCGTCGTAGGGGAAGGAGGCCTGACAGGCTGAGGCGTTTGCGATACGTTCCCGATCATCGGGATGGACATGTTCGAGCCAAGAATCCGCTCTGGCGTAGAGGGTGGCCCGCGGACATTCCCAGATCGTTTCAAACGCCGGGCTGACGTACAGTACTTCATGCTTGTCCGGGGTCGTGAGCCAAAAGACGGCATCGATATGTTCGGCGAGTTGACGGAACCGCTCCTCACTTTTTCGGAGATTGGCCTCGATCCGTTTCCGTCCCGTGATGTCGCGGATCATCCCGGTATACTTGCGCGCGCTCCCCACCTGCATTTCACTGACCGACAGATGAATGTCGATACAGAGACCGTCTTTTCTTTTAGCTACGACTTCCCCGCCTATGTCGATGATGGACCCTCTGCCGATGATCAGATGGTTGGCGAGGTACTCGTCGTGGTCCCCGCGGTGCGCCGAAGGCATGATCATGCTGATGTTCTGTCCGACCAACTCCTGTTCTTCGTATCCCAGGAGAGTGACCAGGGCGGGATTGACCTGTTCGATCTTGCCATGGTCGTCGATGACGACGATTCCTTCGATCGCCGTCTCAAAAATCGAGCGGATCTGGGTCTCGCTGGCGCGCAGGGCCGACTCCGCCTGCTTCGATTCGGTCAGGTCCAGGACGGTGCCCGCCATCCGGATCGGCTGCCCTTCGGCATTGCGGTGGACGAGGCCGCGGCAATTCACATGGCGAACCTCACCGCTAGGACGGATGATGCGGCAGTCGATATTGTAGGAGACGTGCCGATGGAGGGCAGCGTCGACCGCCTCTCGCACCCGCAGCAGATCATCCGGATGGAGCGCGCGGAGAAAAAGATCGTACGTGGGGGAGATTTGGTTCGGCGCATAGCCGAAGACCCGGAACTGTTCATCGGACCAGCGTTCGGCCCCTGTGACGATATCCCATTCCCAGGAGCCTAGATGGGCCAACGCTTGCGCATGGTGGAGCGCCTGCTGCTGATCGCGAATCTCCTGTTGCGCCCTGGCCTGTGCCTGTTCAAGTTGTTTGCGTTCGGTAACGTCCAGATGGATGCCGGCGGCGCGAATGGGGGCTCCGCCGGCATCGCGTACCAGAACTTTCCCGCTATCGTAGACCCAGTGCCAAGCTCCCGACTTGTGACGCAATCGATGTTCGCTGCAATATACCGGGGTTTCTCCTCGCAGGTGAGCGGCCACGGCTTGCATGATTGCCGGTTTATCGTCGGGATGGACCAGCCGCTCCCAGGCCCGCACATGCGGTTCGATCTCCGCCGGCTCGTACCCCAGCATTGTCGCCCACCGCTCGTTGAAGACCACCTGGCCGCTGGGAATGTGCCAATCCCAGGTGCCGATTCCGGAGCCCTTCACGATCATGTCGATCTGTTCGGCTTGGGTTCTGGCGGTTTCCTCGTGCACCCTCAGGAGTCGTTCCAACTCGTCGATGCGCGCCTGTTTCGGATCGGCGCCGCACAGGGCGTTGATGGGCTGGGCGCCGCGGACGGATGAGCCGGCGCGGTTCTCGGGGGCCGCCGTTCCATCGACATGGGGAGCCAGCGCAACTTGTACGGAGAGGGCGAGGGATTTGAACAGTTGGGCGACGCTCTCAGGAATCGTATCTCTGCTGAAGAGGATGACGGTGAACAGTTCGTTGTCGGGCAGGACGGCACCGAATCCCAGCACGGAACGGACGCCGAACGGTCCGACAAACTCCTCCTGCGCCGGCACATAGGGGCTGCCGGCGGCCTGGAGAATATGGAACACATTGAAGGCGTGTTCCTGCCGATCGACCAAGAGGTCGGCGGACGGCTGGGTGCGAGAGGGAAGGGACCAACCGATTTGATGAAAGAGTTGGCTGAACATGGGCAGCCGATCGACTTCCTCCGGAGAACTGAGCGGGATCACCCGAAATCGACCGGACTGGGTGGGATCATTCCAGCCGGGGATCACTCCCGCGCTGCCCAGCAGGGTCAGGCAGGCGATGGAGGGATCGGCAGGCGCGCCGCCTATCCGTTGGGCGGCCAGGCGCTGCAGTTCGGGTGCGAGCCGGTCGTAGCGGATGGTTTTGAACAACCGAACGAGTACGCAGGCGGGCTGATCGGTGCCGAGTATGGTGAAGGAGCGGTACAGATGCGCGACGATGCGGCCGGCCACGTCCTGGAGGCCGGTTGCATCGTCGCCCAGCCGGCGCAGGGCCGCGCTGCAGGCCGTCATGTCGCCGAGATGGAAAGAGGGGAAATGGTACATGCCGACAGAGTGCCTCGTGAAGGCCGAGGGGCTGTGTGGCTACTCTGTCGGCAGTGAGAAAGGCGAACTTGAGCGACGGCGCGGAACGCCGCCGCTCAGGACAAATGTTTCAGATAGAAGGCGGCGGCTTGGGACCTCCTGGTCAGATGGAGTTTGGTGTAGACGTTCGCGAGGTAATTTTTGACCGTCTTGTCGCTCAACCCGAGTTCGGCGGCGATTTCTTTGTTGGTCTTCCCCTGGGCCACGAGCGGCAAGAGTCGTCGCTCTTGCGGCGACAGCAGATGTTGCCCCCATTCCGGTTCCCGGTCTGCAATCTTGCGAAGATAGGCGAACGTCTGGCGCGTCGCTCCCGGATCGAGGAAGGATTGCCCCTTGGCCAGCGAGCGTAGGGCCTGGAGTAGGGTCTCGTTGCCTGCGTCTTGTAGAACATACCCATGTGCCCCGGTCGCGACGGCGGACAGGAGAATGGTGTCGTTGAGGTTGTCCGCGAGGAAGAGGAGCCGTGTGTGCGGGAGATGCGCCAGGATTTCCTTGGCGGTGTTGATGCTCTTCCCGTCCTGGGCCCGGAGGTCCAGGATGACGATGTCGGGCTTGGTGTGAAGGAGGAGCGGCAGCGCCTCCCCGCGGGAGGACGATTCGCCGGCGACGGCGAAATCGTCCTGCGTCGCCAAGAGCGTACGCAGTCCGACTCGAACGAGTTCCTGGGGATTGACGATGAATACCTGTGTGGTCTTGGTTTGTGTCATGGTCATGATGTGGTACCCAACTCTTGTGGATGGTCTCCTTCTGCTCCAGTGAATGATTGCATGCTCCGGGCCGGGCCCGTCACGGAGCGGCGACGGTGATGCCGCCGCCCCGTCCGATCCCGTTCCCGGCCGCTCGTCGCTGTCTTGCTGATGGTCTCTGCCATGCGCACCTAGGACACTCCGACCAAGTGGCTCATATGGTGGGATTGTGTGGCGGCCATCGGGGCGGTGCCCGCGACGCCCACATCCACACGCGAGAGCGCGAGGACGATATTCTTGCCCCCGAATCCAAAGCTGTTGATCAGCGCCCGGTCGAGGTGGACCGAGCGTCCCCGTCCCGAGACGTAGTCGAGGTCACAGGTGGGGTCCGGCGTTGTCAGGTTCAGGGTAGGAGGAATGAACTGGTGCTCCATGGCTTTGGCGGTGCCAATGACTTGGAAGGCTCCGCTGGCCGCGAAGGCATGTCCCAGCGCCGCCTTGAACGAGCTGACCGGGACACGGTAGGCGTGGTCCCCCAGGACCTGCTTCAAGGTTTCGGTCTCGAGCGCATCCAACTCCATCGTGCCGAGCCCGCAGGCATTGACATAATCGACTTCCTCAGGGAACCAATGGGCCGTCGACAGGGCCAGCGCCGCCGCTCGACGTTGCTCGTGCCCGTCGGCCGCCGGCTTGATCATCGAATGGGCGTCGCAGGTGAAGCCCCACCCTTCGAGCTCGGCGTACATTTTGGCGCCTCGGGCGCGCGCGTGCTCGTACTCCTCCAGAATGAAGCAGCCGGCCCCTTCCCCCAGCACCATGCCGCAGCGTGTCTTGTCGAAGGGGCGTGGGAGATTGCGGATGGTTCCGCGACCATCCGGCGCCAGCGCGCGGCCGGCATCCATCGCGGCATAAATGCTTTGATGCAGCGGAGCTTCCGTGCCTCCCGCCACCACGATTGCGGACTGGCCGGACTTGATCCATTCGTAGGCGCGGCCGATGGCATTGGCCGTCGAGGAGCAGCCGATGGAATAGGTTTCACAGGGACCGTGCAGTCCCAACACGATGGCCACCTCGGACGAGATGGCGTTGGGGAAGGTCATGCCCATGGTAAAGGGATTTACCCGTCCATAGGCCGTTTGCCTGGCGGCGTCATGGAAATCGAAAGCTTCCTTTAACCCGCCGATGGAGGTGCCGATGCTGATGCCGATGGCGGCACGATCTTCGTGCTCCAAATCAATGCCCGAGTCGCGGGCCGCCATCATGGCGGAAGCCACAGCGAATTGCGTGGCGCGCCCCATGCGGCGCGCCTGTTTCCGGTGCAAAAAGTCTTCGGGGTCGAAATCCTGGACCTCGGCGGCCAGACAGGCCTGAAAGGGAGAGGTGTCGAACGACGTGATCGGTTTCACCGCGCTCTCGCCCCGGCTCAACAGATGCCAAAACAGATCGACGGTGCAGCCCAGGGGAGAGACGACGCCCATCCCCGTGATGACGACTCGACGTGATGCAGAGCGCTTCATAATGTCCTCCTGTGTGTTCAAGAGAGGAAAGGTTGTGTGTCGTCATGACGCGTGCCAGACGTGCATGTGTTCGCGATGCGCCTCCGGCAAGGCCGATTCAGGATAAAAGGTAGCGTAAAAGTCTTCGTCGAGATGGTGCGTTTGACAGGCCACGACCGACTTGCACGCGTCGACGTGCGCCGGGAATCGTCCGTACGTCGCCTGCACATATTCGGCAAAGGCGATCGTGGCGGCGACCGCTCGCTCGGAATGTTGCGGGACCCGGCTGGCGGAGGCCGCGCCGGTCCACGGCTGTTGGCCGGCTTTGCGATAGGTGCCTTCCGGTCCGAACTTCGCCTCCACCAAGCGGGTCACCGCCTCGGTCATCGAAGGGACGAAGGGCGGCGTGGGCCCCTCCCACAGGTCTGGCAAACCAACCGGATTGGCGCGCAAGGGTTTCCCGGGCGGCACCACGAAGCGGAAGCCTAGACCCGGATAGAGGTGTGGCTCCAGCCCCAGCAGATGACGCCCGCTGCCGACGCTTTGAATGCCGCCGCCCAAGCCGAGCGCCTGCTGCATCAGCACGATGTGCTCGCAGATGATGCCTTGTTCCTGAACCGCCGTTTCGCTGATGGCAGCCTCCAATTCGCGCAGGCTGAACATGCGGCGCATGGCGAGATCATCGTGCAGGTGCCCGCCGGCGCTCTTCCGGAACGCATCGAGCCCGCAGGCGGCGTTGCCGTTGTCGGTGTCGACGATGAAGTACCCGCTTTCTTCGCTGAACATCATCAACAGCAGGTTGAGGTACAGGAGCGCGAGGTTCGTGACGGGGATGAAGAGGGTTGTGCCGGGACGGTTCGTGTACCACTGATTGAACGGCAGCATGAAGGGCGCCTGCCGCGGGATCTCCAGCCGCGAGTCTTGCAGTTGTACCACCTCCAGATCCCAGGGGTGGTCGGGGGATGCGGACTCGGCGACGAAGAAGACGCCGTCGTCGTTGGTGTAGAAGAGCTGGGTCGTATGGGCGGCACAGGGGCTGGGGACCGTGCGGCTCCGGAAGTTCATCAAGGCGTTGCCCTGGCCGTGGTTGGCGCCGGGACGACCGGTGAAGTGCATGTCGCCCAGATTGCGGCCCGTCTTACCGACTGCGGCATAAATCAGATACCGCTCCTCTTCCCGGCTCAGCGGCAGCGGTTCGTGCCGGCTCACATACTGAAGAGGGCCGTCGGGCAGCGTCATGCCGCGGCCGAATCGTCGGGTCTTTCGTTGCTGCAGTAGATCGAGGAGCGTGAACGTGGCTTCCATGGAGGCAGGATGCGTCGCGAGTTGTTTCATAGGGTCCTCCTTCCCGGGCTGTGAAGGCCTTCCGGGCCGGTCCGGGTTCTTCAATCGTTGGGGACTTGATGCGTTCCACGAAGCACAAGCTCTCGTGGACGCACCCTACTAGAGGCGCGGGTAGACGTCACCTACCCGTCGGGGTAGGCCGACAGGAGTGGGCCGGTTCCGCCTCCCCGGATCGGTCACTGGGTGACGGGCGGGGGAGAACGAATCACTGAGGCTCGCGTGCGTTAGTTGGGTTGGTCGGGTGAGGCGAAGCGATCGTCGCTCGACGGCGACAGGGGCGTGGCTCGGTGTTGTTCGCCGTTCTGCCAATAGGCGATGGCGCTCCACCGATTTTCGACGCCGATTTTCTGAAAGATGTTCTTCAGGTGGAATTTGACGGTGTTCAGACTGACCTTGAGAATGACGGAAATTTCCCAGTTTGTTTTGCCTGCGGCGACCCAGCGCAGAATCTCCTCCTCGCGTTTGCTGAGGAGGACCGTGGCGGGGGCCTGTGGCTTCCACGTAGAGAGGCAGCGTTGGAAACTCAGATGGAAGTGCGGCGTCAGGATGTCGAGCAGCAGCCGGAGCCTATCCGTTTGTGTGGGCTCGAAGTTGCTGAAGGCGAAATAGGAGCAGGTGCCGGTGGCTCCGCGGACTCCGGAGGACAGGCAGGTCTTGATGCCATAATCGAGCTTGAGGGAGGCCACTTCTCTCGATTCGGCGGCGGCCGGCTGATCCGCGCTCGACGTGACCGTTTGTCCGGATGTGATGAGCCGATGCACGGCGGGATCCGTCGCCAGACCTTGCCCCATGTAGAGCTGACAAAACTCCTTGGGATACGTAGAGTGGCCGAGGGAGGGTTGAATGCCGTGTAGGAGGTTGACGGCGCCGCATCCGGAGAATTCGAACGGGACGACCTGTTGTACGGCTGTGACCAACTGCCACACGCCCTCCGGTCGGCTCAGGGCGCGGGCTTCATACATGATTTCCCCGAGGCGTTGAAATTCCTTTGGGGAAAACGCGGCCTGGCTCATCTGGTGCTCTCCCGGTCAGTGCGGCGACTCATGATAGAGAAGACGTTTCAACACGGTGCTTCCACAGGAGTGATGATGCGTCACAATCAAACAACTACGACCGGATAGCCCTACCCGATTGTACTGTCGATGGCAATCCGTATATAGGGCCATTCGACCCTAGTATAAGGTGCCTAAGGTAGGAACGGCAATGGAAGAAAGCAGGAGGGAGAAGGGCGAACCTAGCGCTGAATTTTCAAGGTCGGCCCCAGGGTCAGCCACTTGGTGGGGCCGAGTGCGGCCATGTGCGGGAGGTGTGCGACGTACCAGAAGACAATGTCCTGCTCCTGTACGCCTTGGTTGTCTTCGTCGTATCCGAGTTGACCTCTGGCGCCGAAGGTCCACGGTACATCTTCGGTCGGCTTCGCTCGGCGAATGGCCACGTCGTGATCACCGAATTCGTCCCGTTCGCCGTCGTCCTTGAGGGGCAGATAGCCGTCACCAGGGAGAATCCACACCCCGTGCCTGGTCGGTTGGTCACGGACGAACCAGACTCGGTGCGTCGCGGGGCTTTTGACATCGTTCCGTTCATTCGTATATTTCCGCCAGCCTGGTCCCCAGCCTATGTCCGGCCCTCCGTCA
This sequence comes from Nitrospira sp., assembly GCA_015709715.1. NCBI lineage: Bacteria > Pseudomonadati > Nitrospirota > Nitrospiria > Nitrospirales > Nitrospiraceae > Nitrospira > Nitrospira sp. Next base: position 1,776,857 of record CP054184.1, on the reverse strand, counting down.
TCGCGCACGAAGACCTGATCCAGACCGTTGCCGTTCACGTCGAAATCCAGCCGCCAGTACGGGTGATGATGGTGGTCGGTGTTACAGGACAGCCCTCGGCTATGCAGGACGGGACGTATCTCGCCGTCTTCGGAGAGGTGCCAGGCCTGGTAGAGGTGGTATTCTCCGATCCTCGCGTAGACGCCCAACTCCAGCCACTTCACGCCGTTCACGGTGGCGCTCTCGATGCACACCTTGTTGTCGGCGCAATTGGCGATCGGGGCCAGATCTTGCCATCGCAGCCGGTCCTGGAAGGGCCCGCAGCGGCCGCTATCGGCGCGCGATCCGAACCACGTAAACGGATTCCACCACACGCGCTCCTTGACGTACTTGACCCGCACGACCGGCATACTGGCCTTGCCCAACACCAGCTCGCCGCCATAAGAGACGTTGCGCAGGGCGAGGCCGGTGTTGTCCCTGACCTCGTAGTCGAGGGTCCAGCGGCCCCATTCCAGATGTTCCGCCGTCGTTTCTGCGGAGCCGGTCGGGGGAAGTGTGAGGAGTGCGAGCCCCAGGAGGAGGCCGAATGTCATCCGTCTCATGCCGATTCCTTTCGCCTAACGCGGCGGCTCTTCGCCCGCCTCCAACACGCGGTCGTCGGTCAGGTCCACGACGGCCCAGAACTTCGGATCTCCAGCCTGCCCCTGCGAAAACGTGATCCAGATCGTGCGGTGCCCGTACCCCGGATCGTTCTTGAAGAAGCCCTTATCCGGCTGCATCAGCAGACCATGACCCTGCAGCGTCTGCACCTTGCCTGCCAGCCGCGAGTCGGCGCGAGCCAAGTCAATGCCTCGCTGGACATCTTGCGGCCCTTCCGGCGGGAGGTACCCATCTCGGCGCGTGGCTTCGATGACCCGCTGCTCCTTCAACCTGACCTCGACCGCGACATTTCCGCTGTAGCTGAAGTAGAGGAGTCTGGCGAACTGCGCGTCGTCTCGGCAGCAACCGAATGAGGCTTTGCCGTCAGGCGCGATTCGATCCGCCTCGATGAAGCCCCAACGGGCTCCCAGGAGCGAGGCCACGCGCGGATCGGCCTCGGCGGCTTTTCTGAGGGCGGCGATCTCGGCGGCGGTGAGCATCGCGTTCGTCTTCGGGGATCGTGTCAGCAGCGGCGCTGCAACCGTGCCGGCCATCGCTGGTTTCAGATGCTGTCCCGGTGTTTCATCGGCGGTGAAGGCGACCCCATGTCTGGCCGGCACCTGCGCGGGCAGCGCTTGTTTCGGGATGGCGGTTTCAGGGTCTTCGGGGCCGAACGGCCCCCGCGAGCCTGCATCGAGCGTACAGCCGGCGCCGACGACCAGGAGGAACGATAGGTATATCCACATGGCGAGGTGAGTTCTCATCATGTCAGGCCAGCGCCAATTTCCCGGCGACGCCGAGGGCGAGTTTGGAGACCTGCGCGGCGGCCTTGATCACCGCGGCTCGCCGCTTGCGCGTGGCCGCATCCAGCACGGCCTTGCTCAAAAGATCTTTGTAGCCGGTGATTTCCTCTGCTTCGAACGGCACGATGCGCGCGACGGTCTCGTTGTTGAAGGTATTGGCCAGCTGTAGGTACAGGTTCGCAATTTCGGCCGCATAGATGCCGCGCCGTAGAGGGTCGTTCTTGTAGGTTTCGAACTTCTTGCGCAGGGCGGCCACGGCTTCAAGCAGCGCCGTCTGCCGGACCTTGGTGTCGTCTTCCCGTCCGACGCTGAATTCCACCGCTCCGAGCTGGTCCACGAGCACGCGCGCTTCCTCGCGGGCATGGTCCACCTGCGTGGCCAATTGCTCGACCTGCGTCGTGGCGGACTCGGCGGTCTCCATCAACTGCTTGATGAGATTGTCGTTGTCTTGAAGAAAGGTAACCACACCCTCGATGCTGCGGTTCATGGAGGCCTCCGTTACTGTCCCTCTTCTCGCTGCATTCGGTCGAGGAGTTCCACGAGATCGGCGGTCAGGCCCTGCGCGCGCTCCAAGCCGCCGATGCGAAGAATCCGTGCCCCGACCACTTCCTCCAGTGCGTCATTGACCGTGCGGGAATGGTCCAGGACTTCCATGATCCGTTCCGAGCTGCCGGGGGCCTGATCCAGCAGGGCGGATACCAGTTCGGGATCCACGGAAGCCAGGGCCGACTGTTTCGCGAAACGCTGGATCTCGGCGTGGAGGGTGGCGGTCCGTTTCCAAGAATCGTTGAGCGCATTGGCCGTGTCTCGGAGCCCGCAGAAGTCCTCCTCAAATTGATCCCACACGGCCTTCTCCAGCCCCTGCGCGTCGGCCATGTGGATGAGGCTCAAGAGATAGGCGGCGGCAAACGCAGCTTCGCCCTTTCGGTTGGTCACATTCCGAAACGCGCCGAGCGCGAAGCGATGTTTGGCTTCCATGGTCTGCAGGGATTTGAAACTCACGTGCAGCTGGGCACGCGCCTGCTCGAGCAGTTTGATGCGCTCTTCCGTTTCCTTCTGAAAGGTGTCGATGTTGGTTTGGGCCGCGTCGATCTTCGTGCCTTCGAGTTGGATGAGGTCGCGGACCGACCCGCTGTGGATCGAGTGGCACCCGGAGGCCGTGAGGAGCAGCCCAAGGAGGGCGACCAGGGACAGATTGCGTCCGACCATCGGAGACTCCTTCCGCGCGCGCGAGGTTCGCAGGATCATCGGCGCACCTGCTGCAGCGCTTCGCCCAGGGATTGGACTTCGCTCCGGTCAAGGGTGACGTCGATATCGAGGTAATGTTTGATCATGCCGTTGATCCGGCGCAGGGCCTGGACGTTGGTGCGGTACCGGTCGAAGGCGGAGAGGTCGAGGGTGGAGGGCTTTTTGGAATCCTGCTCCACCAGCTGCTCCACTCTGGAAATCAGTTCAGGCAGTTTCTGAACCAGATTGCTCATGTCGCCCGTGCCGGCCAGGAAGAGCGGCTGTCCGTTCGGGCCCTTGCGTTCCGGCAATGATTTCAGGCGGATATCGTTGACCACAGCCATGACCTCGGGCCCCAGCACAGCGGCATCATCCAGCGCCAGGTCGGGGTCCGCCACCTCGATGAGTCTCGGGTTGGTCGTCGCCCACTGGAGCGCCAAATTGAGCTTGAGCCTGGTTTGAATATGGCGGTACCAGAGCTGATGGCGCGTGGTGATCCGGCTGACGAGCTCGCGGTACTGCTGCATGAGTTGTTCGTTCTCGGCGTAGGCCTGGTCCTTGACCGCCAACGCCTGCTTGATTTCGGGCGGGGTGGTGCAGGCGGCGACCGAGGCGAGCAGGAAGAGACTGAATATGCGCAACATCCTCATCGGGACGCCTCCCAGTGAACGTCGTGGGTCAGACAGCGCTACGTAGAGGCAAGCTACGTACCTGGTAACCAGCCGCAATGGCTTCGCCAGGGTAGCCGGAGAAATTCCACGCTGCAAGCGGGAAATCCGCGGTGGATCAGGATTGAGACGGTCCAGGGGATCGGCCCGACGGCGTACCCAATCCGATACGGGTGTATCGAAGGCAATACAGGTGTTGACGGAGGGCGATCACTCCACGGAGGAGGGAACGAGGGCCTTGCGAAGGGCTGCGATCGTGGCGGGACTGAGACCTGCCGTCTTGAGTTGCGCATCGCCGGCCTCGGCGATGTGTTGCAGGCTGCCGAATTGTTTCAAGAGTCGTCGCCGGCGGACTGCGCCGATGCCCGGGATCTCATCCAACTGCGAGGCCAGAAGGGCCTTGCCGCGAAGGGTACGGTGATACGTGAGGGCGAACCGGTGGGCCTCGTCCCGAATGCGCTGGACCAGGTGGGTGGCGGGAGAGGTGGGCCGGAGCCAGATGGGATTTTTTCGGCCTGGCAAAAAGATGCGTTCTTCCTTTTCGCCCCGGGCCTTGGCCAGGCCGATGATCGGGATGTGCTCCTGCCCCACCTGCTTCAAGCCTTCCAGGGCGGCGCTCAGTTGCCCGAGGCCGCCGTCGATCAAGATGAGGTCCGGCCTGGCAAGGTCTTCCGTGTGGCCGTACCGGCGCACCACGGCCTCGTGCATGCTGGCGAAGTCGTTGGCGCCTTCCACGGTCTGAATTCGGAATTTGCGGTAGTCCGATTTCTTTGCTTGTCCGTCCTCCCACACGACCATCGAGGCGACGGACTGGTTGCCCATGATGTTCGAGATGTCGAAGCCCTCAATGCGGTTCGGAGCCTGGTCGAGGCGAAGCAGCCGCTTCAGTTCCGCCGTGGCCTGGCGATCCAGCGCTTCGTTGCGCAGGTGGGCGGCGATTGCGGCACGGGCATTGTCTTCGGCCAGCAGCACCAACTGATGCTTGGTCCCCCGCTCCGGCGCGACGATGCGGACGGCCTCGCCTTTTTTGTCGCTCAACCATTGCTCGATCAGGGGCGTGTCGTCGAGTGCCGTGGGCAGCAGGAGTTCTTTGGGCGGCTGGCCCTCCTTGTTATAGAATTGCTCGATTGCGGAGCGGACCAATTCTTCGTCGCTCGTCTCATCGGACTGCGGCCAAAAGAAGTCCTTGCGCCCGATCAGCAGCCCGCCGCGCACGAAGAGCAGCTGCAGGTCGGTGGCGGTTCCTTGGCGGGCGAGGCCGACCACGTCCTGGTCGACGGCGGTGATCTGGGTGATGCGTTGTTTCTCCAAGGTCCGCTCGACGCTGAACAGCCGGTCCCGCAACCTTGCGGCCTCCTCGAAGGCCTCCCGTTCCGCCGCCCGTTCCATTTCCGCCCGCAGACCGTCGAGCAATTCGCGATCGCGCCCCTCCAGGAATTGGCGGACCTGTCTCACGATGGCATGGTACTCCTCCCGAGACTGGTTGCCGATGCAGGGCGCCATGCAGCGTTTGATCTCGAACTCGATGCAGGCGCGGTCGGCTTGGCCGTCGATGTCGATCTCGCAGGTGGCCAGCGGAAACACCTTCCGGATCACCTTCAGGGTTTCACGCAGGGCACCGGCGGGGGTGTAGGGGCCGTAATAAAGCGCGCCGTCCTTCTGGACCCGCCGGACGATGGAGAGGCGGGGAAAGTCTTCCTTGATCGGCAAGCGAAGGTAGGGATACTGCTTGTCGTCGCGCAAGACGATGTTGAATCGCGGGCGATGGCGCTTGATGAGGTTGCTTTCGAGGATCAGAGCTTCGAGTTCGGATCGCGTGACGATGGTTTCGAGATCGGCGACCTCGTTGACGAGGAGGGCGGTCTTAGGGCTTTGGTCGCTGCCCTTTTGGAAATAGGAGCGGACCCGGTCCGCCAGGACGGCGGCCTTCCCGACGTAGAGGATGTCCTTTTTCTCGTTTCGGAACAGGTAACAGCCCGGCTGCTCCGGCAGGCGCGCGAGCTTGGATTGCAGCTGTTCCGTCATCATGCCGTCACCATCGTGGCAGGATAACAGGAACCAAGCCTGCGGCTCCAGCAGGCGGCAGCGGGACTTACTTGAGCGTACGCACGAACGAGGGACTCAGCGAGCCGCGCGCCACTTCCGCCACAGGACCCTTCATCGTGAGGCTGAAGTCGGCAGCCACGTCGATGTTCAAGATCCCGCCGGGCATTTTTACCGTCACCGGACTCTTGACGAGTCCCAGTTTCACGGCGGCGCTGGCCGCCGCGCAGGAGGACGACCCCGAGGCCTGTGTTTCTCCCGCGCCCCGTTCCCAAATGAGGATGTAGATTTCCTTGGGGCCGGTCGGTACGGCGAGCTGCACGTTGGTGCGTTTGGGGAAGAGGGAATGGTTCTCCAAGGCCGGTCCCAGGGTCAGCAGGTCCTCCCGGCTCCAGGTCTGGCCCGTGGGCTTGAACAGCACGCAATGGGGATTGCCCACGCTGACGCCCGTGAACTGGAGTGAGCGGCCCACCGCTTCGATCGGCGCCTGGATGAGTTCCTCGACGGACAGGGTGCAGGGCAGCGCCGCTGGTCGGAAGGTCGCTTGGCCCATTTCCACGGTGGCCGCCGAGGCGTCGCCGTGGCGATCGACATGCAGGGTGATCGAGACGAGGCCGCCCTTGGTCTCGACAGTGAACTGTTTCTTCTTCGTCTTGCCGGTCGCATGGAGATACCGCGCGAAGATCCGCAGGCCGTTGCCGGACTTTTCGGCTTCGCTGCCGTCGGGATTGTAAATGCGCAGGCCGAAGTCGGCCTTCTTCGACGGGACCAGGGCCAGGATGCCGTCGCTGCCGAGGCCCCAATGGCGATCGCAGATGCCGCGGATTTTCCCGGGGGTGAGTTTGAAGGTCAGCTCCGTGGGGTCCATGACCACGTAGTCGTTGCCCAGCCCATGCCCGCGAAAAAACCCGTTCTTCATCGGCACACTCCTTTTCGTCGCCTGTTGGTGATGGATCGGAAAGCGGAGGAACAATACGTGGCCCGCACGCGATTCGTCAATGGGGACGAGGCGCCGACCGGCCCCTACACCAGCGCGCTGCCGGGCGGACGTTCGATGAGTTCGATTTCATATCCGTCCGGCGCGTCGATGAAGATGAACCGGCTGCCTGAGGAGGTGCTGGTCGGGCCGTCGGTGATGGGGACTTGCTTGGCCTTGAGGGCCTCGATCGTCCGATCGAGGTTCTCCACCTGAAAGGCCAGGTGCACCAAATCTTCCTGCACCTTCACCGCGCCGCTCGCGGGAAAGCTGCAGAGTTCGATCAGTTCCTCGCTGTTCGGGACCTTCAGAAAAGCCAGCTGCGAGCCGCGCGGGGAGACCTTGCGCTCCAGCACCTCCAGGCCCAACACGTCCTGGTAAAAGCGGATGGTTTGGTCCATATCGCTGACCCGCATGCGGGTGTGCAACAGTTTGGTGACCTTCATGGCCGGGACTCCTTCGCCGTCACGTGGTTCTTGCTGGGCCGATGGTTTTGCGGAGCAGAACCTCAGCATACCCCGGAATGAGAAAGTTCGGCATGGGGCCGATTTCCTGATACCCCTGCTTGCGATAAAAGCGGCGGGCGCCCTCGTTGAAATCCGACACGCAGGCGAACAGATTCTTGGCGCGCGCGAAGGTCAGCGATTCGACATGGGACAGCAGGCGGCTTCCCAGGCCCTGACCGACGGCTGAGGGGGCAATGCCGAGGAGTTCCAGGTAATCGCCGAAGAGGAACTTTCTCCGGACGATGGCGATGCCGAGTGCCGGGCCGTCCTGTCCGATGACGAAGGTGTCGCGCCCTTGGGGGAGCGGCGTAAAGATGCGGTCCCAGTCCGCGGCGGTGAAGCCGAGGCGTTTCCAGGGGTCGGAATCGACCAGGATGCGGACGACGGCGTCGCGATCATCCGCCCGCATCTCGCGAATTAGGGCTGGTGGGCGGCTGTCGCTTGGTGGCATCGCAAAAGATCCGAGACGGTCATGGGGGTGAGGCCCTTGGCCGGTAAGAGGGTGGCCGCCAGGGCTTCGGTGACGGCGCGTGTATGTGTGCCCTTGCCGTTGGCATGCAGCACGATCACGCTGCCGGGCTTGAGCCGCTTCTGGATGCGCGCCTGAATGGCCTCGGCCGAGAGCGTCGGGTCGGGATCGCCTGACTCGATATTCCAGAGGATGAATTGAAGGCCCAGCGCATTGACGGTGTCTACCGTGCGATCGTCATATTCCCCGTAGGGCGGGCGGAAGAGCAGGGCGGTGCGTCCATACTTGCTTCGGAGGGCCTTGACCGGCCCCATGATTTCCCGCCGCTGTTCCTCGACCTCCTGCAGGGGGAGATGGGCATGGACCTCGCCGTGCGTCCCGACCTCAAAAAAGGGAACCGCCAGCAGCCGCTTCACCTCGGCGTCATGTTTTGCCATCCACCGGCCGGACATGAAAAAGGTGGCGGGAATCTTGTTGGTGATCAGAAAGTCGATCAATTCGGCATCGAATCCCGAGGCGGAGCGGACAGGGCAGAGGTCATAGGTCAGGGCCACCGCCGGGCAGGAGGCGGGACCGGCCTTGATGACCTGGGCTACGGTCTGGCGTGGCACGAGCGAGAGCCCGCAGACGAGCCCTACCGCCAGCATGAATGTCGCGCGTGTCATCGCCGGAGAGTATACCCGAAGGCGCGCGGCGGTGATAGTTGACGCTTTGTCCGAGCGGCTGCTACCGTGACCCCATGCAAGGACCAGACTGGCAGATCGGCCGCATTCTCGGCATTCCCATTCGCGTTCACGCCTCGTGGCTGTTCGTGTTTTTCTTCGTCACCTGGTCGCTTGCCACCGGGTATTTGCCGGATATGTTGCCCGGCCTTTCCGAGCCTCGCTATTGGGCGATGGGCGGGGTGTCGGCCTTGCTCTTGTTCGGGTCCGTCCTGCTCCATGAGTTGGGGCATTCGGTGGTCGCGCTACGGTACCGTATTCCCATCGGCCAAATTACGCTCTTCATCTTCGGGGGCGTGGCGCAGATGCGCAAGGAGCCGCCGCACCCCCGCGCGGAGTTCCTGATTGCGATTGCCGGTCCGATCGTGAGTTTTCTCCTGGCCGGGATCTGTCTCGGGCTGGTGGCCTGGGTCGAATCGACATCAGCCGAACCGTCGATGCGCGGACTCCTGGCCTTGGGCGCCCTGCTGGGGACGGTCAACACACAGCTGGGGCTGTTCAACCTCATCCCGGGGTTTCCGTTGGACGGTGGGCGCGCGCTGCGGGCCGGCCTTTGGGCCTGGACCAAGGATTTCTATCGCGCCACGAGTCAGGCGGCTCTCGTGGGGCTGCTCTTCGGGCTTTGCTTCGGCCTGTTCGGGGCCTTTCTTTTGGCCGGATCCATTTCCGGTCAATTGTCGAACGCCGCCGGAAGCAGCGGAGGTTGGATCATTCTCCTGGGGGCCTTCCTCTTTGCCGCAGCGAAGGGCAGTCGGAAGCAGGCCGTCATCCGCGCCTCGTTGGCCTCCGTGCCGGTACGTGAACTGATGGTGACGAACGTGATCGCCCTCACGCCGGACCTCACCTTGGAAGAGGCCGTGAACCAGTATTTTCTGCCCTATGGGTATGGGGAATTTCCCGTGGCGCACGAGGGCAGGTTGGTGGGCGTGCTGGCGGTGCGCGACGTGCAGGCGATCCGGAATAACCTGTGGGGCTTTCGCCGCGTGGACGAGGTCATGCAGCAGACCGGGGAGCACATGTTCGTCTCGCCCGACCTCTCCGCGATGCAGGCCTTGGAACAGATGATGGCGATGGGCGCGGAGCGTCTGGTGGTCGTCCAAGACGGCCGGCTGCTGGGCCTGCTCACGAGAGCCTCTATCGGTCATTTCATCGAACAGCGCCACCCTTCGGGCAAGGGCTCCTCGACCTCAGCGTCCTCCTGACTGCCCGGGCTGGCTGCTCGGGATGATTTCTCCCCGCAAAGTCGGTATTCTTCTGACCGCATGATCACGGGCGACATCAAGAGCCAAATCGATCGTATTTGGGACTCGTTCTGGTCAGGCGGCATTTCAAACCCGCTGGAGGTGATCGAGCAGATCACCTACCTGCTGTTCATCCGCCGTCTCGACGATCTCCATACACTGGAAGAAAACAAGGCGAACCGGCTGAAGCAGCCGATGGCCCGGCGCATCTTCCCAACAGGGAAGGATGGGAAGGGCCGTTCCTACGAAGACTACCGCTGGTCGCGCTTCAAGCACTGTGCGCCGGCTGACATGTACAGCCTGGTCGGAGAACATCTTTTTCCCTACCTCCGCTCCGATCTCGCACGCCAGCTCGGCACCGGCGATTCCACCTACGCGCACCATATGAAGGACGCGCGCTTCACCATTCCCACGCCGGCGCTGCTGGCGAAGGTGGTGGACCTGCTTGACCACGTCCCCATGGAAGAGCGCGACACCAAAGGCGATGTGTACGAGTACATGCTGGCCAAGATCGCCAGCGCCGGGCAGAACGGCCAGTTCCGTACGCCGCGTCACATCATCCGGCTCATGGTCGAGCTGACCGCGCCGCAGCCCACCGACGTGATCTGCGACCCGGCCTGCGGGACGGCCGGTTTTCTGGTGGCGGCGGGAGAGTACCTGCGAGCGCGGCATCCAAAACTCTTGCGCGACGCGAAGCAACGAGAGCACTTCCATCACAAGATGTTCCACGGGTTCGACTTCGACAATACGATGTTGCGCATCGGCAGCATGAACATGCTGCTGCATGGCGTGGAAAACCCCGACATCCGCTACCGCGATTCGCTCGCGCAGGACCACGCGGGTGAAGAGGAGCGGTACACGCTGGTGCTGGCGAATCCGCCCTTCGCCGGCAGCCTCGACTACGAGAATACGGCCAAGGATCTGCTCCAAATCGTCAAGACCAAGAAAACCGAGTTGCTTTTCCTCGCGCTCTTTTTACGGCTGCTCAAACCCGGTGGACGCGCCGCCGTCATCGTGCCGGACGGCGTGTTGTTCGGCTCCAGCAAGGCGCACAAGGAGCTGCGCCGCATCCTCGTGGAAGACCAGAAGCTCGACGCCGTGATCAAGCTGCCCGGCGGAGTGTTCAAGCCCTATGCAGGCGTCTCGACCGCCATCCTCGTCTTTACCAAGACCAACTCCGGCGGCACCGACTTCGTCTGGTTCTACGATGTGGAGGCCGACGGCTGGAGCCTGGACGACAAGCGCACGCCGCTCCTGTCAGAGGACAAGCTTGGGCCAGTGCCCACGATACCCCTCGCCGCCGACGAGCACGCGAAGAACAACCTGCCCGACGTACTCGCGCGCTGGGTCAAGCGCTCAGGTAGCGAACGAGCGCGAGAGCGCACCGCACAGAGTTTCTGCGTGCGCAAGGCCGACATCGCCGCGCAGGGTTACGACTTGTCACTCAACCGCTACAAGGAAGTGGTGCACGAGGTCGTCGAACACCGCCCGCCGAAAGAGATCCTGGCCGAGCTGGCGAAACTGGAAGAAGAAATTCAGCGGGGGATGAAGGAGCTGGAGGGGATGCTGGGATGAAGACGGCCAAACCGCTGGCTCGGCTTCAGGACGTGGCGGCTATCAATCCACCACTAAGCGCGGTACCCGCAACGGACGAAGTCGTCTCATTCCTTCCAATGTCAGCGGTCGATGCTGAAGAAGTTGAGGCGGTTGACGGTGAGACTCGACTGTTCAACGAGGTGAGCAAGGGCTACACGCCTTTTATCTTCGACGATGTATTGGTCGCGAAGATCACGCCCTGCTTTGAAAATGGAAAGATTGCGCAGGCGAAGCCTACGCGTCGATTTGGCTTCGGGTCCACCGAGTTTCACGTCATTCGACCGCACGTCAATGATCTCGACCCGCGCTACCTCGTGCATTTTTTAAGGCAGGAACGCGTTCGGAAGGACGGTGAACGGAAGATGACTGGCAGCGCTGGTCAGCGCAGAGTCCCGGAGCACTTTCTGGCGAATCTTCGACTTCCTCTCCCGCCGCTTCTCGAGCAGCGGCGGATTGCGGCGATCCTAGACAAGGCAGACGAACTGCGACGCAAACGCCGCGCCGCCCTCGCCAAGCTCGACCGCCTTACCCAGTCTATTTTCCTCGACATGTTTGGCGACCCAGCCACGAATCCAAAGGGGTGGTCAGAGATCGCCTGCCTGGGGGAAGTCGCCGACATTGTCTCAGGAATCACCAAGGGTCGGCAGCTCAACGGAAAGACGACGCGGGTAGTGCCGTATCTTGCCGTAATCAATGTCCAGGACCGAGCGCTCAATCTCGCGACGGTAAAAACGATCGAGGCTACGGAGGAAGAGATCAGGCGGTATCGTCTACAGAAGGGTGATCTGTTGCTTACTGAGGGAGGAGATCCCGACAAACTCGGCCGCGGCACGCTTTGGGACAACGAGTTGCCAGAATGCATTCATCAGAACCATGTCTTCCGTGTCCGGCTCACGTCTGACGCGGTCGAGCCTACCTTTCTTGAGTGGCTTATCGGTAGCACGCGGGGGAAACGATATTTTCTTCGTTCTGCGAAGCAAACCACAGGCATAGCCACCATCAATATGACCCAGCTTCGAAGCTTTCCGCTCCTGCTTCCACCCGTAGAGTTGCAGCGACGGTTTGCGACGCGTCTCGCCGAGATCGACCTTGTAGGAGCAGCACAGCGCAATTCGCTATCAAGGTTCGATGATGCATTCGCCTCTCTCCAACACCGCGCCTTCCGGGGAGAGCTGTAGCTCTCTATGGCGATCTTCGGTCACAAAGTTAAGGTTTGGCGATGTCTTAACCTATGCTCAGCGCCCATTCATGCCAGAAAACCTGCCCTGTTTTTGACAGACCAACAGACAAGTCTTTCAAGCTCATAAGAAACTAAAATAAGCGCCGCCCCTTGCAGTCTTGTTAAAGGCTACCTATCATATGGCCTCCGTTCCATCCCTTATGAAAGGGAGCAAGACGCATGGCGGCGAAGTCAAATGCCTCGATACGCGTGGGTCGCTACGTCGATCAGCCCACAGGCTATCGGGCATTCGTCCCTGCGCCGCTCCCCCCGCAACCCCCTCTTTCGCTAACCGGCGATCTACAAGGGCTGCTGTCGGCCGCCGATCGCGCCCTTGGGCGACTTGATGGGTCCGTGCTCACATTGCCCAATCCAGACCTCTTCGTGTTCATGTACGTGCGTAAGGAAGCCGTGCTCTCCAGCCAGATCGAGGGAACGCAGAGTTCGCTGCAGGATCTCCTCGCCGCGGAAGCGAAGTTGTTCGATCAAGACCTGCCGAAAGACGTAGATGCGGTCATCAATTATGTGCATGCGATGAATCACGGGCTCGCCCGCCTTCCCGAGCTGCCGGTCTCCGTGCGCCTCATTCGCGAGATCCACGAGAAGCTCTTGCAGGGCGTTCGCGGCGGGCGCCTTCAACCCGGTGAGCTGCGCACAAGCCAGAACTGGGTTGGCCCCACTGGCTGCACGCTCAACACAGCGACGTTTGTTCCACCCCCACATCACGTCGTGCCATGATCTTCCCCTGATTTCGTGGACACCGGGTTACGCGACAGCCGCCCGTGCTTCAAACTCGGCAGGGGACTGATAGCCGAGGGTGGAGTGGCGGCGTTGCCGATTATAAAACACTTCGAGATATTCAAAGATCTCCTGCTTGGCCTCGTCTCGTGTGGGGTACTGTCGATGATGAATGAGTTCCCGTTTTAAGGTGCCAAAGAAGCTCTCGACGCAGGCGTTGTCCCAGCAATTGCCTTTGCGGCTCATACTGGGGATGAGGCCATACTCCGTGAGTCGCCGCTGGTAGCTCGTGGCGGCATACTGGGTGGATTCAAGTGGTCGTCGCAACATATTCTTTGTTGGCCTATCGGAGCAACTGGTCAAGCGCCTCTGCAGGCGTTTTCCAATCCAGCGTTTTTCGAGGCCTGGCGTTGAGGGCAGCCGCCACGGCCGCAACCTCCTCGGCGCTGTGTACGCTGAGATCGGTGCCTTTCGGGAAGTACTGGCGCAGCAACCCATTGGTGTTTTCGTTGGTGCCGCGTTGCCATGGGCTGTGAGGATCGCAGAAGTAGACCTGCACGCCTGCGTCGATCGTCAGGCGTGCGTGCTGGGCCATCTCAGCCCCTTGATCCCAAGTCAACGACCGGCGAAGCTGCTCGGGCAAGGTGATGATCGTGCGCGTGATGGCGTCACGCACGGCCTCGGCACCGTGTCCGGCGAGCGCGGGCCCGTTCTTCACACGAGCCTCATGGCCATGGCCCATCATGCGAGGTAGGTGCAGCAGTAGGGTGAAGCGCGTCGTACGCTCCACCAAGGTGCCGATCGCGGAGCTGCTCAGCCCCAGAATGAGGTCCCCTTCCCAGTGGCCCGGCAGGGCGCGATCGGCTGCCTCTGCCGGACGGTGACTGATCATGATCTCGGGCGAGATGAAGGCCTTGCCTCTCCTGTGCGTACGCGCCCTCGGCATCCGCAACGTTCGCCCGGTGCGCAAACAGGCCGCCAGCTCGCGGCGCAGCGCACCTCGAGCGTGAACGAACAGCGCTTGATAGATGGCTTCATGGCTGATGCGCATGGTCTCATCTTCCGGGAAGTCGACCGCCAGGCGACGGGCGATCTGCTCCGGGCTCCATGCGTGTGCCCACCGCCTATCCTGCCGCGCTCCATGCCGACGGCCTTTCCAGAGCACGGCCGGGCCGGGCACAGGAGTACCGTTTGGCGCGACGACGACGCCAGCCAGTCGTTCCTCCACATAAGCCCGCAATCTCGCGTTTTGTGCAAGCTTCGCCTGTTTGGGACGGCGAGCGGCTCGCTCGGCGTGCCATTGCGCTGTGGTCGCGCGATATTCCAGCCCGCCACTTCGGGTGGCGGCGTTGCGCCGCAACTCCCGGGAGATCGTCGATGCTGCCCGCCCGAGTCGGCGAGCGACCTCCTGCATCGAGTAGCCTTGCACGCGAAGGAGCGCGATCTCCTCTCGCTCTGCAAACGAGAGATACCGGCCGGAGAGTGGCCGCGCCGAGAGTCCAAACATTGCTGGGGGCATGCCGCCTGCTTTCCGGAACCATCGTGTTCCTACCGGCTGCGACACCCCGGCCTTGACTGCGGCATCCTCACTGGCCATGCCTGCCGCGATCGCCGCCCAGAACCGTCGCCGCACCTCTCCTCCTGCCACCGGCGGTCGACCTGGTGACCGCAAGGGTGGCCGCCCAGACCGATCCGAACGCCGCTTTCGAATGTTCATCGCAACCTCCTTCGTCAAGATGTTGCGACGACCACTTGAGTCCACCTTGACTCCCTCGGTCGGAGTGATGCAGGAGGCCGGCTTGGGGCTGTCGGGTTTTGAGCGCCATGCGGAGGGCCTGTTCGGTTAAATCTCCGGTCAAGCGAGGGCCCATCGCCCAGCCGATGACGGCACGTGAGTACAGGTCCAACAACACGGCCAGATACAACCACCCCTCCATGGTCCAGACGTAGGTAATATCGCCTGCCCAGACCCGGTTGGGCTGCGACACCGTAAATTGGCGTTGAAGCGTGTTCGCCACCACGGGTAAGCAGTGCGACGAATGCGTTGTGGCCTGCCATTTCTTCGCGGCCTTAGCCCGGAGACCATCGTGGCGCATCAGCCGCGCCACGCGATGTTCCCCAACCCGATGGCCCTGTTCGCGGAGAGCCCGCCAGATCCGGGGACTCCCATAGGTCTGGCGACTGTCGTGGTGAAACTGACGAATCGCGGTGAGCAGGTCTCGATTGGCCACCGCCCGTCGACTCTCGGGCCGTCCCCGCCAGGCATAATACCCCGCGGGGGAGACCGCCAGTGCGCGGCACATCAAGCGGATCGGATAGCGACGGTCGTGTTCCTGAATGGCGTGATATCTCATCGCGACTCCTTCGCGAAGAACGCCGCCGCACGTCGTAAAAAATCCCGTTCCTGTTTCAAGGTCGCGTTTTCTCGTCTTAGCCGTGCGAGTTCCTCCTGTCCCGCACGCATCGACTGGCGTGTGTGCCCCTGGTGTTCCGCCTGTTGCTGCTCCGCCCGCCAGCGGTAGAGCAGATGGTCGGCAATGCCCAGATTTCTGGCCACGTGTGCGACAGGCTGTGCCGAGTCTCGTACCAATCGGACTGCTTCGGCTTTAAATTCTTCCGTGTATCGCCGTCGTGTCTTGGTGGTCACGCTGTCCTCCGATTTCATCCTGTTCCTCCTTATACAGGTGTCTCTGAAATCGGGGGAAGGTCACCAGAGGCGCTCGGCGACCTGGAGAGATTCCTCTATGCGAAGGACGAGCTACCACCACTCGTGAAGATCGGGCTCGCGCATGTGCAGTTCGAGACCATCCATCCCTTTCTCGACGGCAACGGGCGGGTGGGCCGGCTGCTGATCACCTTCCTGCTGACCGAGCGTGGCGTGCTCCACAAACCTGTGCTCTACCTCTCGCACTATTTCAAAGCGCATCGGCAGGCTTACTACGATCATTTGCAGGCCGTACGCGTTCACGGCGCCTGGGAAGAGTGGCTTGCGTTCTTTCTGCGCGGCGTGACCGAGGTTGCCGAGCAGGCGGCTGTCACCGCGCGAAACATACTGTCCGTACGCGAGGAGCATCGCCGTGCGATCACCGAGCATCTCGGACGCGCGGCCGGCAACGGCCATAAGGTGCTTGAGTCGTTGTTCGATCGTCCGATCGTTTCCGTCAGCGATGTGCGCAAGATCACTGGGACCACCTTCGCCGCAGCGAACAGTCTGGTTACACGCCTTGCCAAAGTTGGGGTGCTCAGCGAGATGACGGGTTATGCCCGCAACCGACGTTTCCGCTACGCCTCCTACATCGCATTGTTCAACGAAGGCCCATCGGCCGCGCCATGAGCCAGTTCACCTTCCTTCAGCGCGAATGGGCCGCTGTGTTCGAGGCCGCATCGAAGGCGGAAGCGGCAGTGTACGGCGATCCTCGGGCGGCCTGCTTCTATACCCGCCGAGCGTTGGAACTGGCGGTACGCTGGGCCTACAAGCATGACGCTTTCCTCAGGCTCCCGTACCAGGACAACCTTTCCGCCCTGATCCACGACCCCAGTTTCAAACAGTCGGCTGGGGAGGCCGTGTTCAGCAAAGCACGGGTGATCAACACCCTCGGCAACCGCGCCGTACACAGCCATCGCCCGGTGCCTGAGTCGGATGCGCTTGCTGCTGTCCGCGAGCTGTTCCACGTCGCCTATTGGTTCGCGCGTACCTATGCACGGGCAGGACGGCCTGCGCCGACGCTCACGTTCGAGGCCGCCGCGCTTCCGCGTTTGGCCACGATGACGGCGCGGACGGCCGAGCAGTTGCAGACGCTGGACGCGCGCCTGCGAGAAAAGGACGAGAGCCTCGCGGCTCTGCTGACCGGCAAGACCGCACTCGATGAGGAGCTGAAGCGGCTGCGCGCCGAGGTGGCTGAGGCAAAGAAGGCGGCAACCGCCCAGGCCGACCCACATGATTACTCGGAGACCGAGACCCGCGACTACTTCATCGACCTGCTGCTCAAGGAGGCCGGCTGGCCGCTCGACCAACCTCGCGATCGAGAGTATGAGGTCAGCGGCATGCCCAATCAGGAGGGACATGGCTTCATTGATTACGTGCTGTGGGGCGACGACGGTAAACCGCTGGGGCTGGTGGAGGCCAAGCGTACCCGGCGAGATCCCCGGGTGGGGCAGCAGCAGGCGAAGCTCTATGCCGATTGTTTGGAGCGGCAGTACGGCCAGAGGCCGGTCATGTTCTATTCAGACGACTACGAACATTGGCTCTGGGACGATACCAGTTACCCGCCGCGCCGGGTGCAGGGGTTTTACAAGAAGGCCGAACTCGAACTCCTGATCCATCGGCGCGAGACCCGGCGCTCACCGGCACAGGCGCCCATCAGCTCAACCATCGTCGAGCGGCACTATCAGACTCGCGCCATTCGCCGTGTCGCCGAGGCGTTCGAGCGCGACCACGACCGCAAGGCGTTACTCGTGATGGCCACTGGTTCCGGCAAGACACGCACGGTCATCGCGCTGGCAGATTTGCTCATGCGCTGCAACTGGGCCAAGCGGGTCCTCTTCCTCGCCGACCGCGTGGCACTCGTGAACCAGGCCGTGAATGCGTTCAAGACCCATCTGCCCGATGCATCACCGGTGAATCTGGTCGCGGAGAAAGACGGCGAGGGCCGCGTGTATGTCTCGACGTACCCCACGATGATGGGACTGATCGATGAGGCGGCTGACGGCCAGCGACGTTTCGGTGTGGGGCATTTCGATCTGGTGATCATCGATGAGGCGCATCGCTCGGTGTTCCAGAAGTACCGCGCCATATTCGACTATTTCGATTCACTCCTCGTGGGGCTCACCGCGACGCCGAAGGACGAAGTCGACCGTAACACCTATGGCCTGTTTGACCTTGAGAACGGGGTGCCGACCGACGCCTACTCGCTTGAGGAGGCCGTGCGCGACGGCTTTCTCGTGCCGCCACGAGCGGTCTCGGTCCCGCTCAGGTTTCAGCGCCAAGGCATCACGTACGACGAACTGTCGGAAGACGAGAAGGATCAATGGGATGCGCTTGAGTGGAACGACGACGGTACGGTCCCTACCAGGGTGGAGGCTGAGGCGGTCAACAAGTGGCTCTTCAATAAAGATACCCTGGATAAGGTCCTTGCGCATGTGATGACCAGGGGCCTCAAGGTGGCCGGCGGCGACCGACTCGGCAAGACCATCGTCTTCGCGAAGAATCAGCAACATGCGGACTTCATTGCCGAGCGCTTCAACGCCAACTATCCGCATTTCAAGGGAGAGTTTGCGCGGGTGATCACCTTCGAGACCGAGTATGCACAAAGCGTGATCGACAGGTTCTCACAGAAGGACAAGGCGCCTCATCTGGCGATTTCGGTCGACATGCTGGATACCGGGATCGACGTGCCGGAGGTGGTGAATCTCGTTTTCTTCAAGCTGGTGCGATCCAAGACGAAGTTCTGGCAGATGGTCGGTCGCGGCACGCGGCTGTGTCCGGATCTGTTCGGGCCGGATCAGCACAAAGAGTGCTTCTACCTCTTCGACTATTGCCAGAACCTGGAATATTTCAGTCAGGACCTTCCCGCCACTGAGGGCGCGGCGGCAGAGTCACTTGGCAAGCGGCTCTTCAATGCACGGCTGGAACTGATCGCTGCGCTGGATGGCGCTACCCACGAGCCGCCGGTCTCGGCGACTCACGAGGTGCTGCCAACTTATGGAGATCCGGCGACGAAGGAAGAGGTGCGTCGATCCGTCGCGGAGCTGTTGCAAGTCGAGGTGGCGGCGATGAACGTGAATAACTTCGTGGTCCGTCCACATCGGCGCCTGGTCGAACAGTATGCGAAGCCCGGGTCCTGGGTGGTGCTCTCGAAGGAAGCCCTGGCTGAACTCTCCCGCGAGGTAGCCGGATTACCTACTGAGCTCGATCCCGAAAAGGAAGAGGCCAAGCGGTTCGACCTCCTGGCTCTGAGCCTTCAGCTTGCCTTGCTCCGCGCTGAGCCGGGATTCCCGCGCTTGCGCGACCGCGTCAAGGAGATTGCGGGACTCCTTGAAGAGAAGCGCGCGACCCCGATGGTCCGCGGGCAGATGGCGTTGATCCAGGACGTGCAGCGCGATGAATGGTGGCAAGACATCACGGTGCCGATGTTGGAGGCCATGCGCCGCCGGTTGCGCGGGTTGGTGCAGTTCATCGACAGGCGTCAGCGCAAGCCCGTGTACACAGATTTCGAGGACCTGATGGGGAGCGAGAGTACCGTCACCCTGCCCGGGTTTGCGGTGGGAACTGATCACGCCAAGTTTCTCGCAAAAGTGCGAGCCTTTTTGTGTCAACACCTCGATCACGTCGTAATTGCCAAGCTTCGCACGAACAAGCCGCTCACCGCCACCGACCTGTCCGAGCTGGAGCGCGTGCTTGCAGAAAGCGGCACGGGCGGGCCGGACGACATCCGTTGGGCAGCAGATGAAGCCCAAGGCCTAGGCCTCTTCGTGCGATCGCTGGTGGGGATGGAGCGGAGTGCGGCCAAGGAGGCACTCGCGGGATTCATCGCAGGCAAAACCTTCACTGCAAACCAACTTGAGTTCATCAATCTGGTTGTGGACCACCTGACCGAGCACGGGGTGATGGAACCTGCTCGGCTCTACGAATCACCCTTCATCGATCTGAGTCCGCATGGGCCCGACGCGTTATTCAAGCCCGGAGAGCTGGACGATCTCTTGCGTGCGCTGGAAGCCGTGCGCGCCACCGCCTTGGCGGCGTGAGGCTCGATCTCGCTCAAGGCTCATCACATCAGGCCGGCGGTTCGACGGTCTGGTATTCGTGCGTGACCACTGCGCCCAACAGCACCAGGGTTGAGGAATAGTAGACCCAGAGCAAGAGCAGCACCACCTCCAGCAACGAGCCGTAGAGCTGCGTGTAGAGGGCGGCGTCTTCCAGGTAGGTGACGAACAGGGCCTTGGCGGCGATCCACAAGAGGCTGAACACCGCGCCCCCGATCGTGGCGCCGCGCCAGGTCGGGCGCTGGTGCGGCAGGTAGCGATAGAGGCAGGTCACCGAGGCGAAGGCCAGCAGGAAGGGGAGGGAATAGGCGATCAGGAAGTCGTGGGCGGAGAGCGCCATGAAGTTCAGGCCCCAGAGGCGCGGGGCATAGGCGGTCATAAGTTCGATGGCCTGCGTGGCCACGAAGGAGATGAGCGTCAGGAAGCCCAGCATCCAGATCAACGCGATGGCTACCAACGTCGAAATCAACGGATGCCGTTTCGCCGCCGTGCCGAAGACGGCATTCACCGCATAATCCAGTTCGTAAAACACCAGGGCGCTGAACCAGCCGAAGGTCAAAAACACCACCCAACGGACTTCATTTTGTTCGGCCACCCGCCGAATATCCACCGCCAACCGTTCCCCCAAGCTCGGCAGGAATCCCTTCAGAAACCCCAGCAGAAACTGGTAGCCGATCACATCCTGGCTCACGATGAAGCTGATGCCGTAGAGCAGCAAGAACACGAGGGGAAAGAGCGACAAGAGCGAATAGAAGGCCAGTGAGGCCGCAAGGCTCGGGCAGCCGCGACGGCGGAAGGTGTCGAACACCCGAGAGAGGAACGACCAGCCCATCATGTGCGTCCGCGGGAACCCTTCCGGACGGCGTCGCTATTTCAGCAGCGGTGCGGCCTGGGTGGCCAAGGACCAGAGGCCGTTCGGGAACAGGCCCAGGAGCACGACGCCTGCGAGCGCGCAGGCCAAGACGAAGGACAGGGCCGGCGAGGTTTCCAGCCGTGAGTGGGTCTCGGCGGCGCCGTCGGCCTCGCGCATGTACATGACCATGACCACCCGCAGGTAGTAGAAGGCGGACACGGCGGCAAAAATGACCGCGACGACGGCCAACCAAGCCAGCCCGGCATGCACGGCGGCCATGAAGATGTAGAACTTGCCGATGAAGCCGGCGGTCGGCGGGATGCCGGCCAACGACACCAGGAACATGAGCATGAAGAAGGCGGCCAGCGGCTCCCGCTTGGCGAGCCCGGCGAAGTCTTCGATCTGGTCGCTTTCCTGCCCCTGCTTGCGCAACATGCCGACCAAGGCGAAGGCCCCCAACGTCATGAAGGAATAGATCGCGATGTAGAGCAAGACGGTGGCAAAGCCGGTGGAGGCCGCTTCCCCGCCCTGCTTCCCTGCGACGATCACCCCGATGAGCGCATACCCGGCATGGGCGATGCTGGAGTAGGCCAGCATGCGTTTGATGTTGGTCTGGACGATCGCCACTAGGTTGCCCAACGCCAGGGTTACCAGGCAGATGATCGTGAACAGTACCGACCAGTCGGCGCTCACGCCGCCCAACCCTTCCGTGAAGACTCGGAGGAAGGCGCCGAAACTCGCGGCCTTGGAGGCGACGGCCATGAAGGCGGTGACGGAGGTCGGCGCGCCCTGGTACACGTCGGGGGTCCACATGTGGAACGGCACCGCAGCGAGTTTGAAGCCGAAGCCCACGGCCAACAGCACCAGGGCCAGCGAGAGCATTGGGTTGCCGGTACCTTGGGCGGCGATCGCCTCGGCGATGACCGGCAGGCGCGTGCTGCCCGCCAGACCGAAGAGCAGGGAAATACCGTACAGCAGGATGCCGGAGGAAAAGGCGCCGAGCACGAAATACTTGGCAGAGGCTTCGAGCGACTGGTTCTCGCTCCGTTTGAGGCCGGCCATGACATAGAGCGAGAGCGACATCAATTCCGTGCCGAGGTAGATCGTCAGCAGGTCCGCGCCGGAGACCATGACCATCATGCCGGCCAAGGCCAGCAGGATGAAGCCGTAATATTCGCCGATGTTGAGCCGCTCCGCCTTGAGGTAAGCCAAGGACAACAACACGGTGAGCCCGGTGACGATGTAGATCAGCAACTTCCAGAAGGCGGCATAGGAATCGATGATGACCAAGTCGCTGAACGCGGTGACACGGCCGGTCATGTGCGAGGACGTGTAGCCGATGCAGATGGCGAGCGTACCCAACGTGAGCCAGGCCAAGACCTCCTTCTTGGAGGCCTCAAGAACAGGATCTAGGGCCAGGATAAGGCAAGCCGCCCCGATGACGATCAGTTCGGGGAGGATGGCCAGCAGGTCCTGTAGAGGGATCGTCATTTCGTCACAGCCTGGTTGGAAGGGGAAGCGGAGAACGCTGTGGCCAGAGAGGCAGTGGCCGGTCGTGGTTGGCCGGGAGCCGGAGTCGCTTGTGTCGCGACGGCCGGTGCCTTCTGTCCCGCGAGCAGCTGCGTGACGCTGGCATGCATGCGGCTCAAGAGCGGGTTGGGGAAGATCCCGATGACGAAGACCAGGACGATCAGGGGAATGAGCGTCGCGGTCTCTCTGGCATTCAGGTCGAGCAGGTGCGCGCGATGGGCCGGCGCCGGGGTGCCGAAGACCACCCGCTGGGTGAGCCACAGAATGTAGGCTGCCGACAAAATGACCCCGAGGGCCGCCAGCGCCGTGGCGCCTTTGCTCCAGACGAAGGTGCCGGCCAGCACGAGAAACTCACCTACGAAACTGTTGGTGCCGGGCAGACCCAAGGACGACAGGGCGAAGATCATCAGGAAGACCGCATAACGAGGCATGGGGCCGGCCAAGCCCGTGTTGTCCATGATCTGACGGCTGTGGGTCCGTTCATAGATGATCCCCACGCAGAGGAACAGGCCGCCGGTGGTGATGCCGTGGTTGATCATCTGCATCACCGCGCCTTCGATGCCTTGGATGTTCAAGACGAAGATGCCGAGGGTGACGAAGCCCATGTGGCTCACGCTAGAATAGGCGATCAGTTTCTTCATGTCCGCCTGGGCCAGCGCCATGTAGGCCCCGTAGATGATCGCGATGATGGAGAGGGCGATCATCGGCTTCGTGAACAGCACCGTGGCGTCGGGCAACATCGGCAGGCTGAAACGCAGGAAGCCGTACGTGCCCATCTTCAACAGGACGCTGGCAAGGATTACGCTCCCGGCGGTGGGGGCCTCGACGTGCGCGTCCGGCAACCACGTATGGAACGGGAACATCGGGACCTTCACCGCGAACGCGGCGAAGAAGGCGAGGAACAGCCACATTTGCAGGGTGGCGCTGTAGCTGCCGCGGCTCAAGGCCAGGATGTCGAAGGTGTGACCGCCTTGGAAGTACAGGACCAGGATGGCGACCAGCAGCAAGACGCTTCCGGCCAAGGTATAGAGAAAGAACTTGATTGCCGCATAGAGCCGATTCGGCCCGCCCCACACCCCGATCAGCAGGTACATCGGGATCAACATGGCTTCCCAGAACACGTAGAACAGGATGAAGTCCAGCGCGACGAAGACCCCCAGCATGGCCGTCTCCATGACCAGGAGCATCGACATGAACAGCGGCACACGCTGTTCGATGGCCGACCAGGAGACCGTGACGCAGAAGGGCATGAGGACGGTGGTCATCAGGACGAGCGGGAAACTGATGCCGTCCAGCCCGAGGCTGTATTGCACCGGCGGCGAGGTGATCCAGGAGGCGCGTTCCACGAACTGCATGGCCGCCGTCGACGGGTCGAAGAGCCACCAGAGCGGCAGCGAAATCACCAGATCGGCCAGGGTGAACCCCAAGGCGACCCAGCGGGCCGACTCCGCCTTCACGAACAGGCAGATCAGCGCCCCGAGGAGCGGCACGAAGACGATGAGGCTGAGCCAGGGAAAGGCGCTCACGTCGATCGATCCCTTACATCAACAGGTAGACGGTTAAAATGACGACGGCTCCCAGGGTCATGCCCAAGGCATAATGTTGGGTCTGCCCGCTCTGCGTCAGGCGCATCAACCAGCCGCTCCAGGCGATGGCCCGGGCCACGCCGTTGACGGCACCGTCGATGATCGCGACGTCCACATGTCGCCACATTTGGGTGGCCGCCGTCATGGTCGAACGGACGAACAGCCGATCGTACGCCTCATCGACATACCACTTGTGGAGCGACAATTCGTAGGCGGCACGCCATTGTTGCGCCAGCCGATCCGGCAGGCCGGGATTCAGCACATAGAGATAGTAGGCGGCGCCGATGCCGGCAAAACCCATCAACGTGGCCAGTCCCATGATGCCGTAGGCCGCCGCGCTCTCGTGGTGGCCGCCGCCTTCGCCGTGAAACACCGGCTCCAAGAACGAGGGGATGCCGAGGTAGCCCGCCACGATGCTCAGGACCGCCAATACCATCAGCGGCGCGGTCATCGTGGTCGAAGGCTCATGGACGTGACCGGCGTGGTGCGGATCGACATGGGATGCGCCCCAGAAGGTCACGAACACCAGGCGGAAACTATAAAAAGCGGTCAGGCCCGCCGTGAGCAATCCGCAAACGGTGAGGACCTGGCCCAGCGGACCGGCCGACCAAGACGAGACCAGTATGTCGTCCTTGCTGAAGAACCCCGCCGTGAGCGGAAAACCGGCCAAGGCCAGGGAGCCGACCAGGAACGTCCAATAGGTCAACGGGAGCTTGTCCTTCAGGCCGCCCATGCGGCGCATGTCCTGTTCGTGGTGGAGCGCGATGATGACGGAGCCGCAGCCGAGGAACAGCAGGGCCTTGAAGGCCCCGTGCGTAAGCAGGTGGTACATGCCCGCGCTGTAGGCGCCTAGGCCGCAGGCCATTACCATGTAGCCGAGCTGGCTCATGGTCGAATAGGCCACCACGCGCTTGATATCGGTTTGGGTCAGGGCGATGGTCGCCCCCAGCATCATCGTCAGGCCGCCGACCAGCGCCACCACGGTCATGGCCGTGGGCGAGAGGTTGTAGAGCGGCGCGAGCCGAGCCACCATGAAGACGCCCGCGGTGACCATGGTCGCGGCGTGGATCAAGGCTGAGATCGGCGTCGGGCCTTCCATGGCGTCGGGCAGCCAGACATGCAGCGGGACCTGGGCCGACTTTCCCACCGCCCCGGTGAAGAGCAGGAGACAGATCAGCGTCATGACCGAGACCGTCCAGCTGCCGCCCAACGGCTCGAGCAGATTGAGGGTCTGGCCTGCCGCTCCCTCGACCTGGGCGAAGACCGCGGCGTAGTCGAGCGAACCGAACGTCAACCATACGAGGAACAGGCCGAGAATGAACCCGAAATCTCCCACGCGATTGACCAGAAAGGCCTTGGTCGCGGCGGCGCAGGCGCTGGGGCGGTCGTACCAATGGCCGATCAGCAGGTAGGAGCAGAGGCCCACCGCCTCCCAGAATACGAAGAGCTGCAGCAGGTTGTCCGCCATCACCAACATCAACATGGAGAAGGTGAAGAGGGCGATATAGGAAAAGAAGCGGGCGTACCCCGGTTCCCCCTGCATGTAGCCGATGGTGTAGATGTGCACCAGCATGCTGACCGTCGTCACTAACACCAGCATGACGGCGGTGAGCCGATCGATCATGATGCCGATGTGGATGTCGAGGGTGCCCGACGTGAGCCAGGTGTAGAGGGGGACGTGGATCGGGGAGCCGGTGGCGACGTCGTACAGCGCCGACAGGGAGAGCAGGAATGAGCCGATCATGGCCGGCACCGCGACGAGGTGCGCGCGGTCCTTGACCCACTGCTCGCCGATGCCGACGATCACAAAGGCGAACAGGGGCAGCAACGGGATAAGGGCGTAGATCACCACTTCAACAACTTCAGTTCATCGACGTAAATCGTCGAGTTGGCTCGATGCAGGGCGATGATGATCGCCAGGCCGACGGCCACTTCCGCTGCCGCCACCGTCAGGGCGAAAAAGACGAACACCTGTCCGGCCACATGGTGGAAATATTCCGAGAAGGCCACGAAGTTGATGTTCGTGGCGTTCAACATCAGCTCGACCGAGAGCAGGATGACGATGATGTTCCGTCGAATCAGCACCCCCACCACGCCGGTGAGGAACACGAAGCCGCTCAGGATCAGGTAGTACGACAGGGGCACAGCCATGGGTCACCGCCGGTTAATCGGCCCGTTCAAAGATGTCTTTCTTCGCCAGGATGATCGCGCCGATCATCGCGACGAGCAAAATCAAGGACGCCACTTCGAAGGGAAACAAATAGGTCGAATAGAGGACCTCGCCGAGCGTTTCCGTATTGCCCGCCGTCTCGGCGGCATCCGCGGCGGCCGTGGTCGAGGCGGCCGTGCGGGATTGGATGAGCAGCAGCAGCACCTCGGAGAACAGCATGACCCCCAGCAGGCCGGCGACCGGCAGCTGGTTGTGGTAGCGCTCCTCCCGCTTCACGTTCAGCAACATGACGACGAACAGGTACAGCACCAGGATGGCGCCTGCGTAGACGATGATCTGGACCGCGGCGAGAAACTCCGCATGCAGCGTCACGTAAAGCCCGGCGACATGGAAAAACATGATCAACAGGGCCAGCGCGCTGTAGACGGGGTTGCGTAACGCCACCACCAGCAGCGAGGTCGCTGCGATGATGCCGGCGAAGTAGAAAAAGAAAAGCTGGTCCATAGTCCGTCGATCGATCAGGAACGGGCGCACCGTTCCATCGTCCGGCCTCCCGGGATGCCGCAAGAGTTGGCCGACACCCGGTCAGTGCTCCTTTTGCGGAAGATGCTTGAAGGTGACGTTGAAAAACGCCACGTTCGGGTGTTGCAGCTCGATGCGCTTTTCCTTGACGGGAAAGGCGCGGTCGCCGATGGCGAGCAGTTGCTGCTTGTTCAGGTGTAGCTGGCGCTTGTCGTAGACGGACCACTCGAATTCCCTGGTCATGGCCAGCGCATCCACGGGGCAGGCATCGACGCAGAGCCCGCAGAAGAGGCACCGCGTCATGTCCATATAGTATTCCTTGGAATACCGCTTGGTCGGTTCGCCCGGCACCTCGGCGCTCACGACCCGGATGACCCGCGACGGACAGGCGGCCTCGCAGAGGTCGCAGCCCACACACTTTTCGGTGCCGTCGTCGTACCGCAGCAGGGACAACATGCCGCGGTAGTTGTCGGGCAGCAGACGCTTCTCATGGGGGTATTGCAGGGTGATCGGCTTGTAGTTCAGCAAATGTTTCAACGTGGCCTTCATCCCCACGAGGAGTTCGTAGAAGGTCAACGTCTTCAGCCAGTCGCTGAAGGAGAGTTTTCGCCCGGCCCCTGTGGACAGCGCTCCGTTCATGCCGCTCCCTTACCGCGGGAAGATGTAGGCCGCAATCGAGGTCAGCACAATGTTGCCTAGCGCGATCGGCAGCATAACCTTCCAGCCGAACCGCATGAGTTGGTCATACCGCAGGCGCGGCAAGGTCGCCCGCAGCCAGAAAAACAGGAACAGGAAGAAGTAGACCTTGGCGGCGAACCAGACGACGTTTTCCACCCAGGCGATGCTCTCCAGCCCCAGGTGCCCCAGGAGGGTGCCGGGGTAGGGCGCATTCCAGCCCCCGAGGAAGAGCGCCGCCGCGACGCAAGACACCAGAATCATGTTCGCGTATTCGGCGATGAAGAAGAACGCGAACCGCATGCCGCTGTATTCGGTGAAGAAGCCGGCCACGAGTTCGCTCTCCGCTTCCGGCAAGTCGAACGGGACGCGGTTGGTTTCCGCCACCGAAGAAATCACATACACCACGAAGGCGAAGATCTGCGGAAACGGCAGGGCCAGCACGTACCAATTCCAGAACCCTCCGGCTTGTGCTTCGGTGATTTTCACCAGGCTCAAGGAGCCGGACAGGAGGATGACGCCCACGATCGCCAGGCCGACGTTCAATTCGTAACTGATGACCTGCGCCGCGGACCGGAGGCCGCCCAACAGCGAATACTTGCTGTTGGAAGCCCAGCCGCCCAGGATGATCCCATAGGCGCCGATGGAGGCGAAGGCCAGGATGTAGAGGATGCCGATATTGATGTCGCTGATGATGAAGGGCTTGATCTGCAGACCGAACAGTTCGACCGTGTGGCTCGGCCCGAACGGAATGACCGCAAACCCGATCATGGCCGGGACCAGCGCCAGGATCGGGGCGAGGCTGAACAAGAATTTGTTGGCGCCCGCCGGGACGATGTCTTCCTTGAAGAAGAGCTTCAAGCCATCGGCGATCGGTTGCAGCACGCCGTAGGGGCCGACTTCCATGGGGCCCATGCGGTCCTGCATCCAGCCGAGGACCTTGCGCTCGGCGAGTGTGAGGACCATCACGGTCAACATCACCACGCCCATGACCGCGGCGATTTGAGCTAACGACACTGCCAGTCGCAATCCGATTTCCATAACAGCCATACTCCTCGTCCCGTCCTACGAGACCCTCGCGAGGGACACCTGCGCGCGCTTAAAATAGGGGATTTGTGTCTGAGGATCAATCGTCCAATCGGCAAGCTGCTTGGCCTCGCCGTCAAAATGTTCCGGGAACCAGACGACGCCGGCCGGCACCCGCTCACGCAGCTTCACCGTGGTGGTGAACGAGCCGCGCTCGTTCGAGACCCGCACCTGTCCGCCGTCGGCCAAGCCCAAGCGAGCGGCATCGGCCGGGTTGATCGACAGGAAACCCTCCTGCTGCAGTTGGAGCAGGCCTTTGGAACGGGTCGAGAGCTTCCCCGAGTGGAACAGCGTCTGGACGAACAACAGCGTGAAGGCATCCTGTCCCGCAGGCGGGGCCGGAGCCGTGGTATACCGCGCGGCGACATCCGGCGCGAAGCCCTCGGCCAGGTAGCGCTGCAACTGGACCTGGTCCACCTTGGGAGAGGTCGGAGTCGGTCCCAAGAGCGCGTATCCCGGAATGACGTTCCGAATCTCCTTCAGGATTTCCCGGGCGTCTCCATATTCAAGGGGCGTCCCCATGAGGACCGAGAGGGCGGAGAACATTTCCCAATCCGGGCGGCTTTCTCCCACCGGGTCGATGGCTTGGCGCACGGTTTGGACATGCCCTTCTGAGTTCGTGAAGGTGCCGTTCTTTTCCAAGTACGAGCAGGCGGGCAGGACCACGTGGGCCATGGCCGCGGTTTCGGTGAGGAACAGTTCCTGGCAGACCACGAGATCCAATTTGGCGAGGGCTTCCTTGGCCTTGGCTGCGGCGGGCAACGTGCCCACCGGGTTTTCTCCGACCACGAACAGGGCCTTCAAGGTGCCCTTGTCTGCGGAGGCCAACATGGGCAGCAAGGAGGCTCCCGGCGTGCGAGGCAGGTCCTCGCGCCACAATGAAGCCACACGGTCCCGCGCCGCCTGGTCACCGGCCGGAGCAGGGCCCGGGATGAATTCCGCCACCGCGCCCATTTCCACCGCGCCCTGGTCGTTGTTCTCTTCGGCCAACGGCGCGACGCCGCACCCCGGTGTCACGAGTTTGCCGAGCAGCAGCAACAGGTCCAACAGATTGGTGACTGTGCCCTGCGCGCCGGGATGGCGCAACACGCCGGGACCGACCAGGACGACCAGCCGTTTGGCTGACGCCAAGGCCCGTGCCGCCTCGCTCCAGTGGGTCTTCGTCTGCCCTGTCGCTGCCTCCAGGGTTTCCCAGGCAACGTTCTGCAGCGCCGCCGTGATCTTCTGGAGGAACTCCGGCGCGTGCTGCGCGAAGGTCGGCTCGACGAGGTTCTGTTCGAGCAGGGCCTTGGTCAGGCCGAGCACCTGGTTGCCGAACTGCGTCGGATGCGTGGGGAAGTGATGCGTGGCCAGATTCACGATGTTGCTCAGGGTATCCACTGCGGGCTGGAGGGTCTCGATCGTGACCAAGGTGGCCTGCCGTTTCTTGACCGCTTCCTTGACCTTGAGTCCGGTGATCGGACTCGTTTCCGTGACGTTCGTGCCGACCAGGAGGAGCGTGTCGGCGGAGATGATGTCCTCGAAGGCGACCGTCCAGCGGTGGGTGCCCTGGACTCGACGCAAGGCCTGGATGCCGTGGAGGTGGCCGTAGCGCGCGCCGCTGTCGATGTGGTTGGTGCCGATCACCAGCCGCATGAACTTTTGGAAGACGTAGAGGTCTTCGTTGGTACAGCGGGAGGTGATGAGCCCGCCGAAGGCGTCGGCCCCATGCGCGAGCTTCAAGCGGGTGGCCTGTTCGGCCACGTATTCGAGGGCCTCTTCCCAGGTCGCTTCGACCAACGTTCCATCCCGACGGATTAGGGGGTGTTGGAGCCGATCCGGATGGCTGGTTGCGTGGTACCCGAAGAACCCTCTGGCGCAGAGGTCGCCGTTGTTCCGGCCGGCGCCATGGGAGGAATTTACCTCGATGAGCTGGTTGTCCTTCGTCTGCACGGTGATACGGCAGCCGTCGCCGCAGTAGGTGCAGATGGTGTCGGCCCGCTTGAGCATCCAGGGGCGATATTCATACATCGACAGCCGGCTGGTGATGGCGCCGACCGGACAGATCTGCACGCAGCCGCCGCAGAACTCGCAATCGAGCTCGTGAGGGCCGAAATGTTTGATTTCGGTCATGGTGCCGCGGCCGACCGGGGCCAGGGCCTTCACATCCATCACCTCGTCGCAGTACCGGACGCAACGCAGGCATTGCACGCAGCGGTTCATCTGCGTTTCGATGACGGGGCTGAAGTATTCTTTTTGGAAAATCCGTTTGGTCTCGATGAAGCGGCTGGTCGTGGGCGTGTATTGGTGCGAGAAGTCCTGCAGGTCGCAGCGACCGCCTTGGTCGCACACCGGACAATCGAGCGGGTGGTTGGCCAGGATGAATTCCAGCACCGACTTGTGGGCGTCATCCACCACCGTGGTGGCAGTGCGGACGACCATGCCTTCGGCGACCGGCGTGCTGCAGGCGGTCTGCAGCTTCGGCATCTTCTCGACCTCGACCAGGCACATCCGGCAATTGGCGTCCGGCTTTAGCTTGGGGTGGTAACAGAAATGCGGAATCATCACGCCCACGCGGCGCGCCGCTTCGATCACGAGCGTTCCCTTGGGGACCGCGATCGTGGTGCCGTCGATGGTCAGGCGGACAGTGTCTGGTTTGGAATCGGGCATAATGTGACCGGTTCGAGGCCCTACTGTTTCGTGCCGACCGGTTCCGGCCGAATCAAGTTTGCGGCCTCCGCGGCGTGGATATAGGTAACGTATTCATGTCGCCAATGTTTCAACGTGCTCAAGATCGGCGAGACCTCCGCGTCCCCGAAGGCGCAGACCGTGCGTCCGGCGATGTGGTTGCACAGGTCGGTCAACGTTTCGAGGTCGGCCATGCGGCCGCGCCTGTTGACGATCCGGCGCATCGTTTGGACCAGCCAGGAACTGCCCTCTCGGCAGGGACTGCACTTGCCGCAAGACTCGTGATAGAAAAACTCCATCAGCCGGAGGGCGGCCCACACCATGTCCGTGCCCTCTTCCATGACCGTCACGCCGCCAGATCCCAACATGGATCCGGCTTGGGCGACGGACTCGAAGTCCATCTTCACGTCCAGATGCTCGGGCGTCAGGAACGGCGCAGAGGCGCCGCCTGGAATGAACGCCTTGAGAGCCTTTTGGCCCCGCATGCCGCCGGCGTGCTCGTAAATCAACTCACGGAACGTGATCCCCATCGGGACTTCGTAGTTGCCGGGGCGCGCCACGTGGCCGCTCACACAAAACACCCGGGTGCCGGTGCTCTTGGGCGGCGAGCCGATGGAGGCGAACCATTCGGCTCCGCGCATCAGGATGTGCGGCAGGTTGGCGAGCGTCTCGACGTTGTTGACGACGGTCGGCTTGTTGTAGAGGCCGTGTGTCGCCGGAAAGGGCGGCTTCACGCGCGGGAGGCCGCGTTTCCCTTCGAGCGATTCCAGCAACGCCGTTTCCTCGCCGCAGATGTAGGCGCCGGCCCCGCGGTGGACCCACACGTCGACGGAGGTGCCGGTACCGAGGATGTTCTTGCCGACATACCCAGCCGCCCGCGCCTCCGCGATCGCCTGTTCGAGGATCTTCGCCCCCAGGACGAATTCGCCCCGGATGTAAATGTAGGAACTGGCTGCGCCAATGGCGTAACAGGCGATCAGGATACCTTCGATGAGTTGGTGGGGATCCCGCTCGATCAGCTGCCGATCCTTGAAGGTACCCGGCTCGCTTTCGTCGGCGTTGCAACAGAGATAACGCGGCCCTTGGTAATCCTTGGGCAAGAAGCCCCATTTCACGCCGGTCGGGAATCCGGCGCCGCCGCGTCCGCGCAAGCCCGACTTCATCACCACTGCGGTCACGTCCGCGGGGCTGACCTTGCCCAGCACCTTGCGCAGCGCCTGATAGCCGCCCACCCGTTCATAGTCCGCGAGCGATCCGCGGTACCCGGGCTGCAACATGTTTTTCAGCAGGATCGGTTCGTACGTCGGCATAGTGTCGCGATTACCCTTGGCTTTGGGTTCCAGCCGGTTCCGGCCACATAAAGGGACCGGTCTTCAATGTGCAGCTGCCGGTCTGCCGCAAGTCGGCCAGAATGCGATCGACCTTTTCCTCGGTCAACCGCTCGTAATAGTCGTCGTTGATCTGCATCATGGGGCCGGTCCCGCAGGCGGCCAAACATTCCACCGCGCTCAGCGTGAAGAGTTTGTCCTGCGTCGTCTCTCCCGGCTTGATGCCGAGTTTCTTGCCGATCCACCCGATGACCGTATCCGAGCCGACCAGCGCGCACATCAGGGACTTGCAGACCTGAATGTGAAACTTGCCCACCGGTTTCAAGTTGAGCATCGTGTAGAAGGTGGCCGTTTCATACACTTGCGGCGGTGTCAGCTTCAAGATGGCGGCGATTTCCTGCATGGCCGCCTCGGTGATGTAGCCCAGCTCGCGCTGCGCGAGGTAGAGCAACGGCAGCAACGCCGACCGCTTCACCGGATAGCGGGAGAGAATCTCATCAATTTCCGCCTGATATTTTTCCTTCAACATCTCTCTCACTCCACGCTTCAGCTCCGGTGAGGCGTGAGCCGGGTGCTTCCGCCTGCGCGCGTCCAACGAGGGTCTTCTGAGACCGCGCGTTGCGCGAGCACAGGAAGTAAACGGCTCATCGACTCACCGATCACATTCTCCCATCACGATGTCGTAGGTTCCGAAGATCGTGATGATGTCCGAAATCAGGTAGCCCCGCGCCATGTGGTCGAAGGCGCCCATGTGGATGAACGACGGCGCGCGAATCTTCAATCGATAGGGACGGGGACTCCCGTCGCTGACGATGAAGAAGCCGAGCTCGCCCTTCGGCGCTTCCGTTCCACAGTAGGTTTCGGCCTTCGGCGGCTTGAAGCCCTGCGTGAAAATAATGAAGTGGTGGATCAGACTCTCCATGTCCCGCATGACCTTGGCCTTAGGCGGAGGGATGACCTGGGGGACATCGGCCATAATCGCCCCTTCGGGCATCTGGTCGAGGCATTGCGAGATGATCCGGGCGCTCTGCCGCATTTCCTCCATCCGCACCCAGTACCGATCGTAGGTGTCGCCTTGCTTGCCCACCGGCACTTCCCAGTCGACCTTGTCGTAGACGCCGTAGGGTTCGTACTTGCGGATGTCGTAATCCACGCCGGAGCCCCGCAGCGTCGGACCGGTCAGGCCGAAGTTGATGGCATCTTCCGCCGAGATGACCGCGATGTTCTTCGTGCGGCCCACCCAGATGCGGTTCGAGAGCAACAGTTGGTCGTATTCGCTGACCTTGTCGGGAAAGGTCTTCAAAAACGCCTTGAGCTTCGCGGCCAGGTCGGGCGTAAAGTCGCTGTCCACGCCGCCGATGCGGTAGTAGTTCAGCGTGAGGCGTGCTCCGCACAACTTCTCGAACATGTCCAGCAACACTTCGCGCTCGCGGAAGGTCCAGAAGAAGACCGTCATCGCGCCGATGTCCAGGGCCTGCGTTCCCAGCCAGAACAGGTGGCCGATGATGCGCTGCATCTCCGCCACGATCGTGCGGATGTACTCCGCCCGTTCCGGTACGCTGATGGCCAGCAGCTTCTCCACCGCGCGCACATAGGCATAGTTGTTCGCCATGGCGCAGACGTAATCCAGCCGGTCGGTATGCGGAATCACTTGCATGTAATGGAGGCCCTCGGCGAGCTTTTCGACGCCGCGATGTAGGTAGCCCAAGTCCGGCGTGGCCTTCACGATGCGTTCGCCGTCCAGTTCGAGCACCACCCGCAGCACGCCGTGGGTACTGGGATGTTGGGGGCCCATGTTCAACAGCAGCTCCTCGCGCCGTCGATTCGGTGTTTGAGGCTCGGTGGCGAGGAAGGTTTGTTTTTCCTGTTCGGTGAACTCGCCTTCCGTCTGTTCCATCGGGGCTTCGTCCAGCCGTGGAATGAATGGAAATGAGCTGCGCCAGCCGCGCCCTTCGGCGGGGAAATCCTTCCGCAGCGGATGGCCCTCTTCGTAGTCGTCGGGCAAGAGGATGCGGCGCAGGTCGGGGTGGCCCACGAAGGTAATCCCCATCAAGTCGTAGACCTCCCGCTCCATGAACTCGGCGCCCTTCCAGATGCCGGTGACGGAAGCGATTTCCGGCTTGTCCTCGGTGACGCGGGCCTTCAACCGGATGCGGCGACGGTGCGGCAACGAGAGTAGTTGATAGACCACCTCGAACCGTTCCGGGTCGTCCGGGTAATCCACGGAGCAGATGTCGGTGATGTGGTCGAACGCGGCCTCCGGCGTATCGTGCAGCCAGCGCGCCACATCGACGATGCGCGAGGCCGCCACGCGAGCGGTCACTTCGTTCCTGGCCGTATCGGCCTCCACGGCGCGAATCGCGTCGGGAAATTCCGTCATCAGTCGTTGGAGCAACGGTTGCATCGCACTCATCGAAGAGCCTGGAACGGACTAGCGCACGAATACCTTCTCGCGTTGAATTTTTTCCTGCAATTTCAGCAAGCCGTCCAACAACGCCTCGGGGCGTGGGGGACAGCCGGGAATGTACACATCGACCGGGACGATCTGGTCCACACCCTGCACGACCGCATAACTGTTGTAGTGGTTGCCCGAGGTGGCGCAGGATCCCATGGAGATCACGTACCGCGGCTCTGCCATCTGGTCATAAATGCGGCGGATGACCGGGGCCATCTTGCGCGTGACCGTGCCGGCCACGATCATCAGATCGGATTGGCGCGGGGAGGCGCGGAAGACGCCGGCGCCGAAACGGTCGATGTCGTAGCGCGACGACACGCTGGCGATCATTTCGATGGCGCAACAGGCCAAGCCGAAGGTCATGGGCCACAGCGACGACTTCCTGGCCCAGGACACGAACGCGTCCAGGTTCGTCGTCAGCACGTTCGCATCCAGCTGTCGCTCTAAAAAGCTCATCTTCCGTTTACCCCCACATCTGGGACGGGATTGATTGGGCGGCATCGACCAGGGCGCCCATCCGCCCGCACGAAAGGGACCCACTCAATCCCATTCCAACGCCCCCTTCTTCCACGCATACCAGAAGCCAACCACCAGGATCGCGATGAACAGGGCCATTTCGATCAGCCCCACCAACCCTAGCTTCTTGAAGGCCACCGCCCAGGGAAACATGAAGACGATCTCGATATCGAAGATCACGAACAACATCGCGATGATGTAATAGCGGATGGGAAACTGGACGCGCGCATCTGAAAACAGCGGGCTGCCGCTCTCGTAGGGCGCGAGCTTGGCTCGGTAAGGGCGGCTCGGGCGGACGATGCGTCCGACCAGCAACTGCACCGCGCCGAACGCAAACGCGATCACGATGAAGATCAGGATCGGAATGTAATTCAGCGGTGCTGCTTCACTCCCCATGGGGCTCCCTGCTTACGCGGCCGATTTGGCCGCCAAGACCGATCCGAAGAAGGGTTGGTACTTGAGGCCGTCCAGGTCCGGCTTGTCCATGCCCTTGTGCTGGACCAGCACTTTGAACGTTCGGCCCATGCCTTCCGGCCGCAACAGGTGAATGGCGGCATAAAACTCCGGCGACTCCGGCGGCAGTGACTCCAGGATCTGCTCCGCACCCAGGCCGATCAGGAAACTCATCTGGTTCGTATAGCCCGTGACCTCCAGTCCGTTCCGTTGCCCGAC
Organism: Nitrospira sp.; assembly: GCA_015709715.1. Lineage (NCBI taxonomy): Bacteria > Pseudomonadati > Nitrospirota > Nitrospiria > Nitrospirales > Nitrospiraceae > Nitrospira > Nitrospira sp. The sequence goes on along the minus strand of CP054184.1, from coordinate 1,741,209 downwards.
ACGGGCCAGCGCCGTAAAGTCGACGTGGGCCGTCATGTCCTGTTCACCGATGCGCTGGTAGGCATCTTCCGAAGCGGTCTGATGGTAGTAACAGAGAAAGGTCCCGTTCCTGCGCTCCGGTCCGTAGAGATCATCGGCCGTATGGCCATAATCGATCGTGATGACCAGACCCCGCGCCATGGCCTGCGCGACCTGCTGCATCCACTTGGGCGCGTCGAGGTTGATTTCGGTGCGGTAGCCGTCGGGGAGCGTGAGGTCGGCCTCGCGCAAATAGGCCGTCAGTTCGGGGGACAGCGGTCGGTAGACTTCACAGAATCGCCCTTCGCGTACCTCAACGCAGACTTCTTGCGGAATGCCGTCCATCACGGCGATGCGGTGTGTGGGGAACGCATCCACGAGTTCGTTGGAGAAGAACAGCCCGGTCACGCTTTCCGGGGGAAGGTCGGCCAACCGATCGATCCAAGTCACGCATCCTGCCTGCCCGATCCAGGGCGCCAGGCTGTGCTGCTGGGCCGCGCGCATGGCGGCGCTTCGTTCGATCAGCAGATACCGCAGCCGCTCCCCCAACGGGGTTCGGCAGGCCGCCTTGAGAAAGTCGCGCGCCAGCAGGCCCTTTCCCGGTCCCATTTCCACCACAGTGAAGGGATCGGGGTGCCCCAGGATCGCATCCAGTTGCAGGGCTTGGGTGGCCAGAGCCTGGCCGATCAGCGGATGAACGTCGGAACTGGTATAGAAGTCACCCGACCAGCCGATCCGTTCCTGTTCGGGATCGTCGGCGGGGCGCACGTAATAGCCATATTGCGGATGGTACAGGGCCAACTCCATGAAACGGGCAAAGGAAATCGCGCCTTCGTCCGCGATCTCGGCCTTGATGTCCGCCACGAGTTGTGGATGTCCGCCGCTCAAAGTGACACCACCCTTGTCGGTAGTGGAGCCGGGCTACGCAGGTTGTCGTAGGCAATGGCTCTGCTACCGGATTCTTTAGGGAAAAGAGGGGGTTAGATTAGCCGCTGGCTCGGCGGCAAGTCAAGGCGAAAAGACCCCATACGGCATGAAGAAACGGTGAGTGACGGGAGCTGTCCTCTTCCGCTCAGCTTCCGTGGCACTTCTTGTATTTTTTGCCGCTGCCGCAGGGGCAAGGATCGTTGCGTCCGACCTTGTCGGTCTGGCGCTGGGCCTGTTGCGGGGCCGGTTCGTCGCTGCGGTTCAGCACCAGTTGGGGAGGCGGAATGGGTTCCGGCGGCGGCGGGGGTTGTTCGCCACGCACCGCTTGGACACGGAACAGCCGCTCCAAGACGTCCGACTTGATCCGGTCCATCATGGTGGAGAACATGTCGAAGCCTTCGCGCTTGTACTCGATGAGCGGATCCTTTTGCCCGTAGCCGCGCAGGCCGATCCCGTCGCGCAGGTGGTCCATGCCGAGCAGGTGATCCTTCCAATGGTGGTCGATCACCTGGAGCAGCAGCATCTTTTCCAGATACCGCATCAGCTCCGGTCCGAGTTCCTGCTCTTTGATCTCGTAGGCCCGGTGTACGTGGGTGAGGATCTCTTCGATGATGGCGTCGCGTCCGACGTCCTTGAAGTGTTCGGCCACGGTCCCGCGGCCCTGGGCGATGTCCAGCGCGAACTGGCCTTGCAGCGCCTCGCCGAGCCCGGCGTAGTCCCACTCTTCCGGATACTGGTCGGCGGGGCAATAGGTGTCGACGAAGGCGTGGGCGACATCCTTCATCATGTCGTAGATGTCCTGCTGGATGTGTTCGCCGGCCAGCACGGCGCGCCGATGCTGGTAGATCACTTCCCGCTGCTTGTTCATCACATCGTCGTATTCGAGCAGCTGTTTGCGGATTTCGAAGTTATGCGCCTCGACCTTCTTCTGGGCGTTGGCGATGGCGCGGGTGACCATGCCGTGTTCGATCGGCACGCCCTCTTCCATTCCCAACTTGAGCATCAATTGGGAGACGCGCTCGGAGGCGAAGATGCGCATCAAATCGTCTTCGAGCGACAGGTAGAAGCGCGAGGAGCCCGGATCGCCTTGGCGACCGGCGCGGCCTCGGAGCTGGTTGTCGATACGGCGGCTCTCGTGCCGCTCCGTGCCGAGGATGTGTAGTCCCCCCAGCGCGACGACTTCCTGCTTGTCCTTTTCGCAGTCGGCCTTGATCTGCTCGAAGGCGGCCAGCTTCTTCTCTTCCGGGATGGTTTCATCCTGATAGAGCACCCGCTTGAACAGGAAGTCGGCGTTGCCGCCCAGCAGAATGTCCGTGCCGCGGCCGGCCATGTTGGTGGCGATGGTCACGGCGCCTTTTCGCCCGGCTTGGGCGACGATCTCGGCTTCCTTTTCATGGAACTTGGCGTTCAGGACGTTGTGCTTGATGCCGTTGCGGCTCAGGTGTCCCGACAGCCGTTCGGATTTTTCGATGGAGATGGTGCCGACCAGCACCGGCTGTCCGCGTTCGTGGCATTCCTTGATCTCTTCGACGATGGCGTTGAACTTTTCCTTTTCCGTCCGGAAGACGACATCGGCGTAGTCCTTGCGGATCATCGTGCGGTTGGTCGGGACGACGTTGACGTCGAGGTTGTAAATCTTGGCAAACTCGCCCGCTTCGGTGTCGGCGGTGCCGGTCATGCCGGCGAGTTTCTTATACATGCGGAAATAGTTCTGAAAGGTGACGGACGCCAGCGTTTGATTTTCGTTGGCGATCTTCACGCCCTCCTTCGCCTCCACGGCCTGGTGCAAGCCGTCGCTCCAGCGTCGGCCCGGCATGAGGCGGCCGGTAAATTCGTCGACAATGATGACCTCGCCCTCTTTCACGACGTAGTCCACGTCCCGCTTGTAGAGGGCATGGGCCTGCAGCGCCTTTACGACGTGGTGAACGAGATCCATGTGCTGCAAGTCGTAAAGGTTGTCAACGCCCAACAGTTTTTCAACCCGCACGTTGCCGTCTTCCGTCAGCGTGGCGGTCTTGGTCTTTTCCTCGATCGTGTAGTCCTGCTCGGGCTTGAGCTGCGGAATGATCGCGTTGACGCGGTAATAGAGGTCCGTGGTCTGGTCGGTCGGACCGGAGATGATCAAGGGAGTCCGCGCTTCGTCGATCAAAATGCTGTCGACCTCGTCGACGATGGCGAAGTGCAGCTGGCGTTGTACACATTGACTCAGGTCGCTGACGATGAGGTTGTCACGGAGATAGTCGAATCCGTATTCGTTATTGGTGCCGTAGGTGATGTCGGCGCGGTAGGCCTCCTGCCGGGAGCAGGGCCGCAGATGCTGGAGCCGTTTGTCCGCCGCATCGTAGGTCGAATCGTACAAAAAAGAGGCATCATGTTGGATGATGCCGACCGAGAGCCCTAGGGCGCTGTAGAGCTGCGCCATCCATTGCGCATCGCGCTTGGCCAGATAGTCGTTGACGGTGATGAGGTGGGCGCCCTTGCCCTCCAGCGCGTTGAGGTAGAGGGGAAGGGTCGCGACCAGCGTCTTGCCTTCACCGGTCTTCATTTCGGCGATGCGGCCCTTATGGAGGATCATGCCGCCGATGAGCTGCACGTCGAAGTGCCGCATGTTCAACCGGCGCCGAGACATCTCCCGGCAGACGGCGAAGGCCTCCGGCAGGATATCGTCCAGGGTGGCCCCGTCTTCGAGCCGTTTCTTGAATTCCGTGGTCTTCTCGGCCAGGACCTGGTCGGAGAGCGGCGTGAGGCTGGACTCCAATCCGTTGATACGCTCGACGATGGGGCGCAACGCCTTGATCTCGCGGTCGTTTTTGCTGCCGAAAATGATGTTCAGGACTTGTGTCAGCATGCAGGCAGACCCTCATTCTTTCGAGCCGGGCTCGAAAGCCAGCCGCTCGTTCGGCGGCGGAGTATACAGGAATTCATATGGGAATCCTACCCAAACCGCGGCGATGGTCTCAACTGTGCGGCCGTCTCGGTCCGCTCGCGCGGCTCCGTCGTTGCTTTCGATTCCCTCGGCGTCTATAGTGGGGCGGACAGGTCGCCGCCGCCGGCGACGTTCATCATCTCCACACTCCACCACGGGTTTGGATGCGACGAGCGGCGAGCCTTTCGCTCTTCATGGTGTTGGCGCTCTGTGGTCCCCAAGCGGCGCCGGCTGCCTCCTCACCTCCATCGGATTCGGCCAGACGGAGTTATGAACAGGGTGTCGCGCTCTTCCGCGAGGGAGATGCCGATGCCGCCATCGAGGCGCTCAAGAAGGCCGTGGCGCAAAATCCCCGCTTCGCGGAGGCCTATCACGTCCTGGGCCTGGTCTATTTCCAGAGCAAACGGAATCCCGACGAAGCCATCAAAGCCTTCAAACAGGCGTTGAAGGTGGGGCCGCCTTCCGGAGAATTGTTCAACGACTTGGCCGATGTCTACCTGGCCCAGGGGCGTGGCTCCGAGGCGGAAGAGGCCCTGCGCCAGGTGCTCGATCTTGCGCCGGGGAACGAAGAGGCGCATCTCGACCTGGCTCGACTCTACGAGGAGCGGCGCGACCTCCCGAACGCGGTGAAAATGTACCAGTCTCTGCTGCGTGTCCGTCCTGACCATGCCGAGGCCCTCTATCACCTGGCAAATCTCTACGACAGCCAAGGCGATATCAAGATGGCCCGCGAGCAACTCGCGCATCTCACCCAGGCCAACCCCCGCCATGCCGATGCCTGGTACCTGCAAGGGCGTCTGGCCGAGCGTGGCAACGACCTCCATGCAGCAGCGGCGTCCTTTCAGCAGGCAATCGCCGCGAGACCGGACTTCGTGGACGCCCATTACAACTTGGGCTTCGTTTACCGGAGTCAAGGCCGGCTCGCCGAGGCTGAACGCGAATTCCTGGAAGTCATTCGGTACAGACCGGAGTATGCCGAAGCCCACCTGAATTTGGGGATGGTCTATACGAGCCTCAATCGTCTGGACGAAGCGGAGAAGGAGCACGAGCGGGCGGTGGCGCTCAAGCCCAATTCCGCCGAAGCCCATTACAATCTCGGCGTGTTTTACGAGCTGCAACGCCGGGACATGGGCAAGGCCCTGGCCCAATATCGCCGGTATCGTGATCTCGGCGGACGAGACGAGCGGGTGGAGCGAATCATCGGGGGAGGGCCTTGAGAAACGTGCGTTGACGGTTCACAAAGCGTTTTGTTAGCATACCGACCTGGTTTCTTCTGGTTTGTTATGCGATACGAATCGTTCAAGACGATCGTGTGGGTGCTCGTCGGGACCGTGGTCCTCTTGTTGGCCACGACGACCGGCGGGGCGGTCGCGCATGAGTTGCAACATGCCGCCCACCACGGGGCCGGCATGCATGCTTCGAGCATTTGCTCATGGATGTGCGCGACAGCCGGCGTCCACGTCGTCACGCCCGTCCACCTGACCCAGGTATTCGAAGTCGTCGGCCACGTGCCCGTATCCTCCGACGGCATCTTCCTCACGCCGCGGCCCCTTCCCAGTCTGCCTCGCGCGCCGCCCGTTTCCGCCTAACCCTGAACGTTCCCGAGTCGGTCCCCCTCGCCCGTGACGGCGTAGGGTGGTCCGCTTTCATTCGGCGTTTCATCGGCAGGATAGGGCGCATGTTCTTTACGTCATTTCATCGACAGGCGATGCGGCAGGTCACCGGTAGTCTCTGTCTGCTGGGCCTTGTGGTTGCTCCCGTCCGGGCCGGCGACGAGGCTCCCTCCGCCCTGGTCCTCACGCCGCCCACCAAGATAGTGGAAACGACCACTACGGTTTCTCCGCCCGCCTTGCGGTATGACGCCGCCGGGGTTCTCCATGCCACCTGGGTCGAAAAGAAGGGGCAGACGGGAGAGGTCAAGACCGCGGTCATCGCAAGCGGAGAATCGACAGCCGGTTCGGCCCAGAGCCGTTCCGTCGGCGGCGGGCCGGAGGCCATCCACCAATCACCGGGCTTTGCCATCGGGTCCGACCGAGCGCTCTATATCACGTGGTCTGTCGCCAACCGGGCTCCCGGCGCCCTCTTCGCGTCGGACCTCACATTGACGAAGTCGCCCGACGGCGGGACGACGTTTCAGTCGCCGGTGAAGGTCAACGACGACGGGCTGGCCATCTCGCACACCTTCGAGGATGTGTTGGTCGGCCGGAACGGCGACCTATATCTCTCCTGGCTCGACGGTCGCAACAAGGACCGCAGCGGTGCCGGTCTCCTGTTCGCCTGCTCCCGGGATGGCGGTGCGACGATGGACAAGAATCTAGTGGTGGACGGAATGGCCTGCCCTTGCTGTCGCCCCATGTTGGCCCAGGCGCCGGATGGATCGTTATGGGTCGCCTGGCGCAAGACGTTCGAAGGCAATGTGCGGGATATCGTGGTCGCTCGGTCGACCGACCAGGGGCGCACCTTTTCGCCGCCCATCCTCGTGAGTCAGGATGGCTGGGTGTTCGACGCCTGTCCCCATCGAGGGCCATCGATCGCCTTCGACGGCAAGGGGCGTCTCTATGTCGGATGGTACACGGAAGGCAAGGATGAGCAGCCGCGCCTGTTCGTCTCCCATTCGGATGATCAGGGTGCGACCTTTTCCCAGCCGGTTGTGTTGCACACGGCCGCAACGTCTCTGCCGGATAATCTGCACCTGGCCGTTCAGCGGGACGGGCTGGTGGTGGCCGTGTGGGAAGAGGCCACCGGGGTGCGTAAACGAGTGGTGATGCGGGTCTCGACGGATCGGGGCGAGACCTTCGCGCCGATGCAGACCTTGACCGGCGGCTCCAAGGCCGAACATCCGGTGGTGGCCCTCCATGAGGACGGGAAGGTCGCAATCGGCTGGACCGAACATGCGTTTCCCCATAACAGAATCGTAGTGCAACAGGGCCGATGGCGGGGCGCGGCGGCGCCCTAGGCGGGGCTGCGCCTGTATCTCGCGGGAGGATGTGGAGGAGTCATGAAGACACAGTGGTCTCGGAGTGGGAAGTGGGGCGGAATCTGTGGACTGGCGGCGTTGGTCTTGTCGGTCTGGATGCCGGGTCTGTCGCTGGCCGACAACAAGGGCGAGAAGGCGTTCCAGATCGTGGTGACGGACCAGCAGGGCGTCGAAACCGAACTCAAAAACGGCATCTTCTATTGGGAAGAGAAAATGAGCGAAACCTCATTTGTTCCCCATGAACTCCGGCACCTGCCGGCCAAGCGGGGCACGGCCACGGTCAATATCAAGTTCGATCAGATCAAGCAGATCGAGATGAAGCCCGGCGCCGACAAGGCCATGCCAAGCATGAGCGTGACCTTGACCAACGGCAAAACCGGAGACTTCGTGCCGGCGGTGAGCGGGAGCTTCAAGGGCGATTCGGATTTCGGGCAGGTCGAGGTGCCGGTCAGTTCCATCTCCAAGGTGGTCTTCAAGTAGGGCAGGTTTCTCGAATCGGAAGGGGGCTGCACATGAACCAAGGACTCACGGCGCAAACCTGGGACTCCCGGCACAGGATGAAGGGGTGGGGCGTGTCCTGCCTATTGCATGCCGGCCTCGCGATGGTCGCGCTGAGCCTCATGCCGAAAATGACCGTCCTGGTGCAGCAGGAACCCTTTAAGTGGGACGTCGCGATGGTCGAGCCGCCGCGCGAGGTCGTGCGTCAGGAAGAGCCGGCCCCCGTCGCGCAGGTGCAGCCTCCTGCCCCGGCCCCCGTGAAGCCGCGGCGCGAGCCGGTGAAGACGGTCGAACCGACACCGCAACCAGTGCAACGGCAAGTCGAAACCAGGGTCGAGCCGCAGCCGGTTCAACGGGTCGTGCAGCCGGTGGAGCGGGTGGTGCAGGCGGTGCAGCGGGAACCGCAGCCGGTCGTGGAAGCGGTGCGCCCGCAGGAGCAGGTCCAGCCGCCGAAGGAAGTGATTCAACGGGAAGCGGTCAAGCACGTTGAGCGTGAAGAAACCCGTCAGGTCGAACCGGTGATGCAGGCGACGGCCCCGGCGGAAGTCACGCGGGAAACGGTGGCGGCGGTTGAAAAGACCCTAGTCGAATCGGCGCCTGTCACGGCGCAGACCTATGCCGCTCAGCCGGTGGTGACGGCGCCGGCTGCCGTGGAAACAAGGTCTGAACCGGTCGTGACGGCGAGTGCGCCGGTGGAGCGGACCGCTCCGCCTTCCGATCCGACCCTGCCTGCGTCGACGCCGACCGAACCGGCTCCGGCCCCGGTGGCTGAGGCGGTGGCCGCTGCCCCGAGCGAGCCGGTCGCGGCTCCTCCGGCTCCTGTGGAACCGGTTACCGCACCGCCGGCCCCTGCCGTGGCGGCGCAGCCTGATCCTGCGACGTTGCAGGAACATCAGGTGGTTGCCCGCATGGCCACGCCGAGACCGGCCACCAAGGCCGATTATGGTTGGTTGGCGGAATCCCTGCACCGCCGCATCATCGAGTTGCGGCACTATCCCAGCACGGCGCGATTGAACGGGTGGGAAGGGAAGGTCGTCCTGAAGGTGTCCATCAAGAAGGACGGCCAACTGAAGGATGTCGAAGTGGTAAAGAGTTCCGGATATGACGCGCTCGACCAGGCGGCGATGGAAGCGGTGCGCCGCGCCTGTCCGTTGCACATGAAGCACGAATTGGCCGCGCCGATGGTCGTGCTGCATTTGCCGGTGAGTTACAGCTTGAATCGATAGTCGGAGCGAGCCGTGCGTCACCCCTCCATCATGGCCAAGCGTCACCTCACGGGGCTGTTACTGGGCCTGCTCTCGACGGCGTCGCTCGTCTACGCAGACGCCTCCGTGCCCGGCGAGCTGGGTTCCAAGCTCGTGACGGAACATAGGGTGAAGAGCCTGGTCGGCCCCTCCATTCAGATCGACGAGGCCGGGATCATCTCCTTGGCCTGGATGGAAGAAGACAAGGACGTGCGGTCGGTCTTGTACGCCCGCAGCACGGCGCCTGGCGGGCCGATGGGTACGCCGGTGCGGATCAATCGCTCGGAAGAAATCCCGTATTGGAGACAAGAGGCGCCGGCGTTGACGGTCGCGGGCGACGAGGTGTTCGTGACCTGGGGCCTAGCTCATCCCAATGCCACGCCGCAGCAACCGCTGGCGACCGAGCTGCGTTTGAGCCGCTCGACCGATGGAGGGCGGACGTTCGAGGCGTCGGTGTTGGTGAACGACGATCCCGGGGTCATTCAACATACCTTCGATGCGTTGCATCGCGATGCCGCGGGCCGTCTGCACCTGTCGTGGATCGACGCGCGCGAAGGCAAGAAGGAGCCGGGCACCTATGTGGCTCGGTCGTTGGACAAGGGCCTGAGCGTTACGAAGAACCTGAAAGTGGATGAAGGGACCTGCGTCTGTTGCCGTACGGCGCTGGCCAGCGGTCCCGACGGGACGGTCTATGTCGCCTGGCGGAAAATTTTCGAGGGCAATGTGCGCGAAACCGTCGTTGCTCGCTCCACCGACCAGGGCGAGACGTTCGGTGCGCCGGTGATCGTTGGAAACGATCGGTGGGTGTTCCCGGCCTGTCCGCATCGCCCGGCCTCGATGGGCGTGGACAAGCAGGGCCGCCTCTATGTGGTCTGGTACAGCGAAGGGACGGAGGAAATTCCTGCGGTCTACCTCGCCTATTCCGATGATCGCGGGCAGACCTTTTCAGGGAAGCGGCCGCTCAATGTGGCCCGCAACACCTTTCCCGACCATCCGCAGATCGCCGTCGATTCGGACGGGCGGATCGTGGTGGTGTGGGAGGAACAGGCGCCGGTGAAGCGCGATGTCGTTGTGAGCGTCTCCACGGACCGCGGGCAGACCTTCTCCAAGCCGCAGAAACTCAATGACAAGAAAAGCCAGACGCCGGTAGTGGCGGTGAACCGTCAGGGCCTCTTTGCCTTGGCCTGGATGGAGCACGGCATGCCGGGGCACAAGATCGTGACCCAGACCTTGCGGCTGCCGTCGGCGCTGGCGGCGTCCGAGGCGACCCGGTAGGCGGAAACGACGATGGACGGTCGATTGCGACAGAGCGTGGCAGGCATGGCGCTGGTGGCGCTGATCCTGTGGTCGCTCGCCCTGCCGGGGTGGGCGGCGGATGCCATGACGGCATTGAAAATCACCCGTGTTCAACCGGGAACCGTCGCGGCGCCGTTTGTCCTGCAGTCGCTGGATGGGCGGTCGGTGCAGTTGTCCGACTTCAAGGGCAAGGTGCTCGTGGTGAATTTCTGGGCCACGTGGTGCGGACCCTGTAAAGAAGAGATGCCTGCCTTCGAGCGGTTGCGGAGGCAGCTGGATCCGGAACGGGTGGCGCTGCTCTCGATCACCACCGATCTGCAGCGAGAAGGGATCAGGCAGTTCTTGGCCAGCCTGAACGTACAATTGCCCGTGTTGTTCGACGAGGAGCAAGACGTATCTCGTGCCTACCTGGTGCGCGCTCTGCCCACGACGGTGTTGATCGACGGACAGGGGTTCCTGGTCGGGCGCGCCGTGGGGCCGCGCGAGTGGGATGCGCCCCAGACGGTGGAATGGTTGCAAGGGTTGGTGCCATGACCCGTCGCGCGAAATCGTTCAGCGGCCTTGCCTCGATCCTGGCTCTGACCCATCTGGTTCTCTCCCTGTTTGCGATCTCCTGCGCCTTCGAGCATGACCAGTCGCGTCCGCCTGGTCATCACCATGGGGGCGTCATTTCCCACTCCGATGTCTGCGCCTGGGCCTGTCAGGTTAACCCCCCATCGGATGCCGGACCCTCCGCATTTGTTTTCCATTCGCTTCCCGCAGTCGCTTTGCTCGTCGAGCAGAGCCCGAGTGTCTTCACTGGCCGAGGCCTGTTCCACGCCGCCTCTCGTGCGCCTCCCGCGCTCTCGTAAGTCCATCCATTATCGCTAGTCGGGCTAGCCCTCTTCTTGTCCCATCGGGCAGGGGCGGGAGGGGTGTGTCTCCACTGCCGTGTGTGTCGTGCTGTCAGGAGGTTTGGTATGTGCGGTGCTCGGTATTCATTCACTACATCATTCGTGGTTATCGCCCTCGTGGTCTTAGGCGCACAGGCCGTCGCGCCGCCGGCCCTCGCGCAGGAGGGGGCGTCGGGATCGGTCGTGGACAAGGGGGCGCGCGAACAGGAACTCAGGGAACAGATGCAGAAGATCCTGCATGAACTGGAAGAACTCCAGCAGCCGGCTGCGGGAGCCACCGCGGCGCCGGTCCAACCGTCCGTGGTGCAGGAGACGACGGGGGCTGCCGAGGAATCATCGCCGGAGGCGATTCCCCAGTATGAGTTGGCCGACGTGAGCATCGTCAGCAGCCGGGTGCAGCGGCGGCCGGAGGGCATCACGCTCTCGGCGACCGAGCAGTCGGAAACGGATTCCCAGCCCACCAGGACCCTCAAGGAATCGATGGAATCCTTGCCCGGCGTGGTCTTGCGCCAAGCCAACGGCCCGCGCGACTTCAGCATCTCCATTCGCGGATCCGGCGTGAAGACGACCTTCGCGGTGCGGGAAATCAAAATGTACGAGGACGGGTTCATCCAGACGCAGTCGGACGGTCTGTCGCGCCTGGACATCCACGATCCTTGGTTCATGCGCAGTGTCGAAGTGATGCGCGGGGCCTCGTCCTCGCTGTACGACAATTACGCGCTCGGCGGCATGGTGCATTTCCGCACCAAGCGCGGGGTGGACATCAACGGCATGGAAGCCTTCTTCAGCGGCGGATCGTTCGGCTACCAGAAATACGGATTTGCCGTCGGCAAGCAGTACACCAACGTGGACGTGTCCCTCTTCGCGAGCAACGTCATCGAAGACGGTTTCATTCGGCATAGCGACTACAGCACGCAAACGCTGAACTTCAATTTTCGTGTGAAGGTCGACGACAAACAGAACCTCTACTTCAAGGCCATCACGAACTGGTTGGACGCGCGTGTGCCGACCAGGCTGACGATCAATCAGTTCAACGCCGACCACCGGCAGGCCGGCGGCATCAGCAACGCGACCAATGCCGTGTTGTTGGCGCAACGACGATTGGATCGTCGGAACATCATCGGCGGTATGTACGAGCGCCAGCTCGACGCCAACACCGTCTTGACGATGGAAGCCGATTACGACGTGAAGGACATCAATCAGACCTTCACGCAGATCTCGGACAACATCAATCCGAACTACAAGCACTACACCGACCTGCGTCACGACGGTCGGATCTTCGACATGCCGTTGCGCAGTTACGTCGGGTTCTTCGTCAACCAGATGGAGCAGGAAGGGCAGACATTCAACAACCTGCAGGACTTCTTCGGCACTCGCGGCACGCTGGCGCAGAACAGCCGGGGCACGATCCGCAATATCGGCGGACGCATTCGGGAAGAATTGGAATTCATCCCGAAGTGGACGTTGGCCGCAGGGCTGGGTTTCGAGCAGTCGCAGGTGAGTGTGCAGACGATCAGCTATACGGGCGGCGCCGTGAGCGGTCGCGCCAACGCGGACCGGAGCTTCAGCAACTGGGCGCCGGAAATGTCGATCACGTGGAAGCCGGCGGAAGGGTATCGCCACTGGGCGAGGGCGTCGACCGGCTACGCGATCCCGGGTTTCGGCAATCTGTTGACCAACCCCTTCACCGGGTTGGCCGGCGCGAACTTCGATTTAAAACCGCAGAAGAATTTGAATGTGGAGTTGAGCACGGAGTCACGGCTGCACAAGACCTTCCTGGTTCAATTGGTGGGGTTTGTGACCTTCGTGAAGGATGAAATCATCACTCAGGTCGTCTCGACCACGGGCGGCACCGCGTCGATCAATGCTGATTCTTCCCAATACCGCGGCATCGAGTTGTTCTACGACTGGCGGCCTCTGGACGGCCTGCGGCTGTCGGGCGCCTACACCCACATCGACGCCCGCTATATCAATTTCAGCGACAGGTTTCTTGTGGGCGGCGTGCCGACCGCCTTCGTGCGGGACGGCAAATTTGTGCCGAACGTGCCGACCGACGTCCTCAATTTCAAGGAAGAGTACGACCATCGAGGAACCGGCTGGGGCGGCTGGGTCGAAGCCAACTACATGAACAGCTATTTCCTGAACAACAACAACACCGTAGGCATTCCCGCCTATTGGATCGTCAACCTGAACGTCCACAAGAATTTTGAGTTTCCGAACAACAAATGGGTGCGGTTCGCGAAGTTCTTCGCGGAGGTGGACAACATCGCCGACAAGAAGTACGCGGCGTCCGGCAACGTGGTGGCGGACAGCACCGCGGATGCGAACAAAACCCTGTTCTTCGCGGGCTACGGACGGGCGGTGTATGCGGGCGTGACGTTGGGACTCTTTTAGCTCTGCGGCACGAGGGGCCCAGGCCGGTGCTCCCGTGCCCCTATTCGAGAAGGAGGTCGCCATGACGAAACAACTCTTGCGGGTCGGAGAAGCGGCGGATGCCTTGGCGGTCAGCCGATGGACGATCTATCGCTGGGTCGAGGAGGGTCGGCTGGAAGGCACGAAGATCGGGCGTGGGAGCCTGCGGGTGTTTCGTGCCTCGCTCGACCGCTTGGTGCAGAACAACAAGACACAAGAACTCAAACTGACGGTGTGAACATGCAGGGTGTGTGTAGGCGATGGCCGCTCGTCTTTGCCGGCCTCCTCGTCCTCTTGGCCGGCTGCGCGACTCCTTCCGGGGTGGCGCCGCCTGCTGCGGCCCAGGCTGCGACACAGCCTGCGGCCAGGCAGTATGCGTTGGTCAACGGTCGATGGTTTAACGGCACGGGGTTTGAGCCCGCCACCTGGTACTCGGTCGCGGGTCGCCTCACGCGCAATCCGCCGCAGGGCCGACTGGAGGTCATCGACCTGTCACGGTTGTTCATCGTGCCGCCGTTCGGCGAAGCCCACAACCATAACATCGAGGGAAGCTGGAATCTCGCGCCGGTAGCCGACCGATACCTGCATGACGGAGTGTTCTACGTGAAGATTCCGAACAACGTGCGGGAGTATGCGCTGGTCAGCCGGGAGGTGCTGAAGGGGATGGCGAGCCCGGACGTGGTGTTTGCCCACGCGGGCCTCACCGGACGCGGCGGTCACCCGATCCTTCTGTACGAAGATGTGTTGCGCACGAGCCGTTATGAGCCGGCTGTGGGTCCGCTCCCGCGCGGGTGGTTCGAGAATCGAGCCTACGTCGTGATCGAGAGCGAACACGACGTGGAGGAGAAGTGGGCATCGGTGACGAGCGGGCGGCCGGATTTTCTGAAGGTCTACCTCGTCCATTCGGATGGGGAGGCGCACGCTCGCACACCGGGCACGGGGCGTACCGGCCTCGATCCGAGGTTGATCCCCGCCATCGTGGCCAAGGCCCATGCGATGGGGCTACAGGTGACGGCCCATGTGGAAACTGCGGCCGACTTTCGTCACGCGATTCGGGCGGGCGTGGATGAAGTCGCGCATGTACCGGGCTGGTTGGTCGAGCAGGCGGCCGATGTGGACCGCGTTCGGTTGACAGAGGCGGATGCGCGTGCGGCGGCGGAACGGAAGGTACGCGTGGTCACCACGACCGTTGCCGGCCGTGCCATGCCGGGAGCCGCGGCGCACCATGCCTATGGTCACCAGGCGGCGCAGGGGGGGCATGGACGACCGGTTCTGGAGGAGTTTGTCACGCAGGTGCTCAAGGACAACCTTCGGTTGCTCCACCAGGCGGGCGTGTCCCTGGCGATCGGCAGCGACCATGCCGACACGCCGTTGGCGGAGGCGCTCCACCTTCATTCGCTCGATCTGTTCGACAACCTTACGTTGGTGAAACTCTGGTGCGAGGCGACACCGGCGGCCATCTTTCCCGGCCGGGCGATCGGGCGATTCGAAGAAGGCTACGAAGCGAGCTTCCTGGGGTTAGGGGGGGATCCGGTCGAAGATTTTTCCCAGGTGCAGAACATTCGGATCAGGTTCAAGCAAGGGGTCGTCGTGGACGGTCATCGGGCGCAGTAGGCGCGATGTCCTCAACCGGCATCGCGGCAGTCATTCATTTATACGGTCTGGACAGAGGAAGGAGTGCGGAAATGAGGCGGGGACATTATCGAGGCGCGGCGGGAGTCGGCTGCCTGGCAGCCCTGTTGTTGGTGGGAGCGCTGCCTGGTGCGTCGTGGGCGGCCGAGAAGCCGTTGGAGCAGGACGTGCCGGTCATCGCGGTCGAACCGGTGGAGGTGAGCGGAAAACGGATCGAGAACGTCGAGGACGTGAAGCGGGAATTCGCCCGCCGTCCCGGCAGCAATATCCTGATCGAGGAAAAGCAGATCACGGAGTCACGGGCGGTCAACCTGCAGGATGTGTTGCAATTCGCGCCGGGCGTTCGGTTCCAATCGCGCTTCGGGGCCGACGAAGGCCAGTTCCAAATCCGAGGCACGTCGCTGCGCAACAACTTTCACCATCGCGGCATCAACATCCTGATCAACGGCATCTTCTTCGGCGATGCGGATGGGTTTTCGGATTTCGAGTCCATCGATCTGCTGGCCTATGAGCGGATCGAAATCTACAAGGGCGCCAACGCTCTGCGTTACGGCGCGAACAGCATCGGCGGCGCCATCAACCTTGTGCCTCGCACCGGGTACAACGCCTCGACATTGCAGATGCGCATGTTGGCCGGCAGCTTCGGCATGGTGAGCGGCCAGGTGTCGAGCGGCAAGGTGACCCAACCTTTCAAGGTCGGCAACATGAGCGCGACCATGGATTACTACATCAGCGTGTCCGGCAACCGGCAGGACGGCTTTCAGGACAACAGTCAGCAGGCGCGCGAGCGGGTGAACGCGAACATCGGCATCCAACTCGGTAACCATCAGGAAATCCGCGCCTACTTTCTGCAGGCGAACGTGGCGGAGCGGATTCCGGGCTCCCTCACCACCCAGCAGCTGTTTTTCAACCGGCAGCAGGCAGGCGGACAGAGCCCGGCGGGCACCCCGCCCTTCTTCGCCTGTAACCTGAACAATCAGACCTGTAATTACGGGCGTTACTACAACCTCCAGCGGATCGGCATCGCCTATCACAACGAGTTCGCGCCCAATCAATACTTCGAAATCATTCCCTACTTCTCGAATCAGTACGTGGACCATCCGATCTTCCAGACCATCCGGCAGGAAAACAACAACGTCGGCGGAGAATTCCGCTACGTGAACACGAATCCGCTGTTCGGCAAGAACAACTCGTTCGTCATGGGTTTCCAACCGCGATATGGGAATCAACGGCAGCAGCGATTCGTGAACATCAACGGCAACATCGGCGCGATGACGCAGAACTACACGGCCAAGACGACGTACTTCGGCATGTATGCGGAAGATGCCTTCGATGCCACCAAAGACTTCACGATCGTGATCGGCGGGCGGTGGGATTACACCGGCCGCCAGGCGACGGTCGACAACTTCGGGCCGGCCGGGAGTCCGTTCAACCCCAATACGCCGTCCTCACCGACCGGCACGAATCGACCGCTGCAACATTTCGATGCGATCAGTCCCAAGATCGGGTTCGTCTACCGCACGACACCGACCTCGCAACTCTATTTCAACGCCAGCCGGGCCTACGAGGCGCCGCTCAACCTCGAGCTGCTCTCCTCGGTCAATGCGAACGGCACGCCGAATACGGGATTTCTCAACCTTGATGCGCAGCGCGCCTGGCAGGTGGAGTTGGGACACCGGGGCACCTCAGCCGATCGGCGCTATAGCTGGGACCTGACGGTCTATAACCTGGAAATGCAGAAGGAGATCTTGGCCTCCGTCATCAACAACCAGAGCACGTTCCAAAACGCGAATGGTACGCGGCATACCGGTGTCGAGGCCGGCGGCGCCATGGCCCTGAAGAAGGGCCTCTTCGCGCAGGGCGGCGCAGGGCGGGAAGACAGCCTGCAAACCCGTGTGGCCTATACCTGGTCGCGCTTCAAATTCACCGACGACGTGCGCGCGGGCGGCGCGGTGGGCCCGAACGTCCTGATCGCGAAGGACGGCAATACGGTCGCCGGGGCGCCGGAACACAGCATGAGCCTGGAACTGCGTTACGACCATCCGGCCGGCTGGTGGATCGCGCCGAATTTTGAATGGTCGCTGTCGGGTTTCTACGTCGACTACCAGAACACGGTGAAGAACCCGTCCTATTTCGTCGTCAACCTGCGGTCCGGTTATAACATCAACGACCACTGGATCCTCTTCGCCGAGGGGCGCAACCTCACCGACAAGACCTATGCCGGTGCGGTCGTGGTGAACGATTCGCTCAACCGTTATGCCAATCCGGCTCTGGGGATCAGCGGGTTTGCGGGCGTGGAGTATAAGTTCTAATCGAGAGCCGGCACGACATCGTGCCGGAGCCTGCTGTGCCCGGAGGGGCATCATGTGCCCCTTCGGGCCAAGCAAGGGGGTGGACGCCCGCCGTACGAACATGTGATAACTGGGCTGGTATTGGCGTACCCGGATGGGCATGTCCTGGTGGTATCAGGGATAGACACCGTGCCGGCCATGTATGGACTCGTCGTGCTGTTGTTCCTTGTCGTAGGGTTGGGTACCGCGCAAGCGGACCAGCCGAGCGGCCTCCCGCCTACGGCGGCCTTTGCCTCGCTCCCGCGCATCGAATCCATCCAGATCTCCCCGTCGGGTCGTCATCTGGCGGTGCTCCGCAACCATGACGGCAAGACCTACCTGGGCACGCAAACCGTCACCGGACAGGATGTCCATCGACTCGTCTCGACCGACAATCGGGACTCTCTCATCACCTCCTTCCGCTGGATCAATGACGAACGGGTGCTCGTGACCGTGTCCTTCGCCGACAGCCGTGACAGGATCGAGTGGGTGGAGACCAGGCTTCTGGCGATCAATCGAGACGGCACAGAGCAGAACGGCAATCTCCTCCGGCAGACCTCCTTCACCTCGATTTTCGGCAAGAAACATCTCCCCCAGTTTCAGGATCGCCTCGTGGGCACCATTCCCGGTGATGCGAAGCATGTCTTGATCGCCCTCGACATCGAACGTCCGAACTCGCCGGATGTGTATGCGCTGGATGTGTACAGCGGCGAACGTCGGTTGGTAGAGACGAATCCCGGGCTGAAGCCGGGACCCCGCAATGTGTTGCAGTGGATTGCGGATCGGGAGGGGGAGGTGCGCGCGGGCGTCGGTCAATTTGAAACGACCGTGCGGGTGATCGTGAAACCACCCGAGAGCAAGACCTGGCGGACGTTCGTCGAATACGACGCCGCGCAGGAAACCGGGTTGGTACCCCTCGCGTTCGACGCCGACCCGACCTGGTTGTACGTGCGCGATCGGCACCGAGGACGGGCGGCGATCTTCAAGGTGAACATTGCCGGCGACCCCTCGGTGGACCGCATTCTCGTGGCGTCGGATCCGAAGTACGATTTGGCGGGCGAACTCGTCTATGCGCCGGGCCGTCGCAAGGTCATCGGGGTGCGGTACAGCGCCGAGGATCTGCGCGTCCTGTTCTGGGACTTTGACGCGCAGCGGCTGCAGGCGCGGATCGATCGCGCGATTCTCGGCCGGGCCAACGTCATCCATAGCAGCAGCGACGACGGTCGGCTGCACATCGTGAAGTCGGCGGGCCTGTCGCATCCCCCGCAATATTTTATCTATGACGAACAGGACGGACGGATGCTGTTGCTCGGCAAGGCCTATCCGGACCTGGAAGGGGTCGACCTGCCGGCGTCACGGCCGGTCACCTTCACGGCGCGTGACGGGAAAGAATTACACGGCCTCCTGACGATCCCGTTGCACCGGGAGCCCGATCACCTTCCGCTGATTCTGTTCCCCCATGGAGGTTCGGCCTCGCGCGAGCGAGATGCCTTCAACTATTGGACCCAATGGCTGGCGAGCCGGGGATGGGCCGTGTTGCAGGTCAGCTTTCGTGGGGCGGAGGGGTATGGGGAGCAGTTTCTCCGGGCCGGATTCCAGCGCTGGAACTTGGAACTGCAGGATGATTTGAGCGATGCGGCCCAGTGGGCGATTCACGCCGGCCTGGCCGATACCGATAGGATCTGCCTGCTCGGCTCCGACTACGGCGGCTATGCGGCGTTGATGGGACTGGTGAAGACGCCGGATCTCTACCGTTGCGCGGTCAGCCTGGGCGGCATCACGGACTTGCGGAAGCTCTCAGCGGACAGCCGCTGGTACCTGAACCAGAAACCGATGGTGGAAGCGCGGATCGGATCTTGGTGGCACGATCGGGATCGCCTGCATGACCTCTCGCCCATCACCCATCCCGAGGCCTTGCGCCGACCCCTTTTGCTGATCCATGGAGCGATGGATCGTGCCGTACCTGTCGAGCACAGTCGCGAGCTGGCCGAATCCCTCAAGGCTGCCCACGTCACCACCTCTCGGTACGTCGAACTGCCGTTCGCCGACCACGACCTGAGTCGGGAAGAAGACCGCCTGCAGGTCTTCTCCGAACTCGAATCCTTTCTATCCTCCCAGCTCAATTGATTCTGTCACATCTGTAGCAGCGGTGAGCGACCATCGGTAGAGCGCCGCGCCGGGCTTTGCTACGCTCCGCGCCGTTTCCATCAACCGGCGTTTCGAGTCGAGGAGAGGGATGCGGAGGCGCTCAATCGGAGTCTGCAGCGGGGTTGCTCTGCTGTTCGCGTGGGTGGTCGGGATCGCGTGGGCCGACGATTCGACCGGCTCGGCCCGTCAGAATTTGCAGGAGGAATACGATAAGGAAATTCGCCGGAGCGCCGACCGCGATGCGCCGCTGGTCTATATGGACCCCGTGGTCGTGACGGCCACGCGCGCGCCGAAACAACTGACGCAAGTTCCCGGCGCGGTGTCGGTCATCGATCAAAAACAAATTCTGCAGGGGCGGCCCGCCGTCGGGGTGGATGAAACCTTGCGGATCGTGCCGGGCGTGCAAACGGAGCGGCGGTTCGGGCCTGATGATGTGCGCATCTCGATCCGCGGCAGCGGCGTCCGCTCCACATTCGGGGTGCGAAGCGTGCGCATCCTGATCGACGGCATTCCCCTCACCGAAGTCGACGGGCAGACCAGGTTGGAGCCGATCGATCTGGACGCCGTCGCCCGCGTGGAAGTGCTGCGCGGACCTAACTCGACCCTGTACGGCAACGCCTCGGCAGGCGTCATCAACTATGTGTTGGAGGAGGGGAGCAAGGACAACCGCTATGTGGAGCCCCGGCTCGTCTTCAGGTCCTATGACTTCTCGAAGTACCGTCTGAAGGCCGCCGGGGCGAACGACACGTTCAGCTGGATGGCGAACTATTCGTTCTTGGATTACGGCGGTTATCGCGACCAATCCGTCACGAGGAATCAGCGATTTCTAGGCAAGTTCAAATATACCTTCAACGAGCATTCAGACTTGTCGCTGGTGATGACCTATGGCCAGATGGACGGCGACATTCCGGGCAGCCTCTTCCGGTCGGAGTTTGAGAACACCCCCCGGCTCCAGCAGCAGACGCTACACGCGGTTCCGCCCGCCACGTTCCCGGCGAATACGCCCTATGCGGCGTTTAAGCCGTTCCGGAAGGATGAGCGGTTTCGCCCCGCTCTCACCTATCGGAATCAGATCAGCGAGCATCAAGAGCTTACCCTCACCGGCTTCTTCGCGACCCGCGACCTGCATCATCCGCTCTGCTGTTTCAACAGCAGCTTCATCACGCTCACCCGCATCGAGAACGCGGCCTTCGCCAAATACACGAATACCGTGCCGATCTTCGGCCATGAGAACCGGTTGATCATCGGGTACGACTGGCAGGATCAGAATTCGGTGAATAAGAACTTTGCGAATGTCCTCGGCTCGCCGGGGCCGCTCCAGTCCTATACGCAAGAGCGGATCAACCAGGACGGCGTCTATCTTCAAAACGAGTTCAAGCTCACCGACCACATCGAGCTGGTCGGCGGCGTGCGGTACAGTCAGGTTCGGTTCAAGGTGTCGGACCACCTTCGCTCCGGCGGCATCGATGCGTCCAGCCGCCGCAATTTCGCTCAAACGACCGGCCTCGGGGGCATCCGGTACAGTCCCGTGCCCTGGGCCAATCTGTACGTCACCGTCGGACAGTCGTTCGAAACCCCGACTGGGTCGGAGTTCCGCAACCCGCTCACTGCCAACGGCGCCGGGTTGAACCCCGCTGTTCAACCGCAGAAGTCCACGAATTATGAAATCGGCGTCAAGGGTACCGTGGGTGAGTCTTTTTACTATGACGTAGCGCTGTATCGGCAGCACTTCACGGATGAGTTGCTGCGATTCAGTACGGGCCTCGCCGGTCCTTGCAATGTTTTCGCGCCTTGCTTTCGAAACGCAGGCAAGAGCGATCATGACGGACTGGAAGTCGGCTTAGCCTACAAGCCGATCCGACCGGTGACCATGCAGGTGGCCTACACCTATGCCGACTATCGATTTCGAGACCACGTCGTCAATGGCACGCAATTGTCCGGGCGCACCCTGCCCGGTGTCCCTACCCATCGATTGGTCGTCGACCTGACGTATGAACAGCTGGAGGGTGTGCTGGCCGGCGCTTTTGCCGGTGTGGAATGGCAGTACCAGACCGCATACTTCCTCAATGATACCAATCTTGAATCGACCTCCCCGCTCAACGGGCAGAAGAACCCCAGCTACACCGTCACGAATCTGAAGGGCGGCTACAAGACGATGGTGAGCAAACATTGGGGGATCGAAGCCTTTGCCCGCCTCGACAACATCTTCGACGAGAACTATGCATTCGCCACGTTGAACCCCGCCAATGCGCCGGCGTTCGGACCGTTCATCGGCCGCAACGTCTTCGGCGGCCTGTCGATCCGCTATGTGTTCGACTAGGCCATGACGGAACTGAAAGAGGCGGTAAAAGGAATCTGTAGCATCCGTGAGCATCCGTCGGTAGACAAGTTTCGTCAAAGGGCGTAGACGGTTGAGCAGCGAAGACTCTCACCCATGATGCGATCATCCACCAAGAAGACAGCCGTCACCGTCGTCGCACTGGGGATTGCGTGGCTCTATCTGGCCTTGGCGCTCGTCGCTCCTGGTTGTTCCTTCGCTCACGCGACGCCGTCGACCGGACACCATCAACACTCCGGCACGGAATCGCACTCCACTCTCTGCTTCTGGGCCTGCCAAGCAACCTCTGATGTCGGTCCCGCTTCTCACGGTGATCACGGCATGGTCTGGGTCGCTCAGGCTCACACGCCGCTTCCTGTTCCACCCCTTCTTGCCACCTGGGACCACTCGTCCCGTTACGGTCGCGCGCCGCCGATCCCTGCGAGGGGATAGTTCGGGCGGGGCGCAGGTCGCCCATTCAGCCAGCCGATGGAAATCTTGTCGCGGAAAATTTTTCTTCCGCGGAACTCCGTCGGCTACGAAGCTCCACATCATCGGCGCTCGGCCTGAGCTATTTCACTCACTAATTGGTCTTGTCCGGGTTCGGTATGCCCCCCAGCTCGGACAGCTCGGCAGTGCAGGCGCGTATCCTGTGACCTCCGCTGCCGAGCCTTAAGGAGCGTAAAGGAGGTGCGGCTATGGATCAGCCGCTCCTACGGGTCAAAGAGGCCGCGCAGTTACTCAAGGTCAGCAAGTGGACGATCTATCGTTGGATCGACGAAGGACGTTTGGAGGCGACCAAGATCGGCGGCGGGAGTCTGCGGATCTTTCGGCTCTCGGTTATGGCGTTGGTGGATGCCAATCGCACCGATGGCAGGTCCGGCGATCCCTTCATGTCGGCGAAGGTTGCGCGGTTGAGCGACAGACGGTCGCTGCAGCGGTAAACGTCCGTTGCTGCGGCGGGTAGAGATGCAATCGGGTCCCTGGAGTGAGTCACCCTTCTTCAGGACCTGCCTCCGGGGCGAGAGGGATGGCCTCCCCCCTCGTCCCGGCCCCTCGGGGTGATTGAGGGAGTCGGTATCGGAAACGATCTGATGGCTCCATCAAGGAGTGGAGATCGATGACGAAGCCCATAAGCCACCAGGCCCATTAGCCGGTAGCTGGACGCAACGGAAACGGAAGCCATATGGGGCCTGTGTGTGGGTCTTGACCTACCTCCTCGCAGGATACCCATCGGGGAGCGGTGGTTGGCCGCTCCCCACCCATAGGCTCTTGGCGGCGATGCGTTGGCGACATGATGTAGACCGGGTCCCGAAGTTGTGCACCCTTCTTCAGGACCTGCCTCCCGGGGCGAGAGGGGCGGCCTCCCCCCTCACCCCGGCCCTTTTGGTGGGAGAGGCCCGATCGATGAGGAGAGGATGACCAGGCTGTGTACCAGAAACGTCATCATCAGATGGTCGGCTGTCGGCCTGACCCTGTGTGTGGTCCTCGTCTGTGCCCTGGGCCAGGCTGTCGCGGAGTCGAGTCCCGATCCTTGGGTCCTTCTGGTGGATGAAGGCGGAAAAGCCAGGGAGGAGGCTCGGTATGATGTGGCGGAGCGGCTCCTCTCGCAGGCGCTCCAAGAGGCTGAGCATGACCAACCGAACGGCGGACGGGTAGCGGAAGCCGCCAACAACCTTGGACTCCTGTATCACGACCAAGGGCGGCTCGGAGCGGCACGCGCGCTCTACGAACGGGCCTTGGCCATCCGGCAGGGCCAGTCGGAGGAGGAGAGTGAAGCGGTTGCGGCCGTGCTGAACAATTTGGCTGAACTTGCTCAGGCCGAAGGGGCGTGGGATCAGGCCGAACCGCTGTATGGGCGTGTCCTCGCCATCGAACGGCGGGTTTTGGGGGGCGGGCATCCCGATGTCGGCATCACCCTCAACAACCTCGCTGAACTCTATCGGAAGCAGGGGCGGGAGAGTGCGGCGGAATCGTCTTACCGTCTGGCCCTTACCGTGTTGGAGCAGGCGCAGGGCACCGACCATCAGGATCTGGGGCCGGTGTTGAACAATTTGGCGGTCCTCTATAAGGGGCGCGGATTGTACACCTGGGCGGAGTCGTTTTATCAGCGCACCCTGAAGGTGCGGCGCCTGCGGTTCGGCAACGACCATCCCGCGGTGGCCATGAGCCTGAACAACCTTGGCTGTCTCTATCAAGCTCAGGGGCTCTACGCCGCCGCGCAGCGGGCATTGGACGAGGCCCTCGCCGTTGCGGAACGGGCCGTGGGTTCGCAGGCCGCGCTGACGGGCACCATCTTGGGAAATTTGGCGTTTCTGGCGGACCAGCAGGGACTCGTGACCCACGCGCAGCTGCTGTATCAACGGGCGCTGGTGATTCAACAGCAGCAATTGGGTTTGCGGCATCCGATGGTGGGGCTCTTGCTCGATCGCTACGCGCGGGTGCTCGACTATGCGGGGCGTCCGGTCGAAGCCGGGCTCTTTGCGGCTCGTGCGGCATCGATTCGATTGCAGGAAGAGTCGGTTGCTCCGCGATAGGGTTCGGATAGGTGCGCCGACGATGCAAGCGGCGCTCTGCGCCGGCGGGTAACAGGGTAAGGAGGTGACCGATGTTGGGAACAATGGCAACGGCGGCCTCGAAGAGGCTTTCGACAAGAGACTCGGTTACTCCGGCTCAGCCGGGGTTGAACGTGACGGTGGTGCGACTGTTGGCCGTGGCCCTCACGATCAGCAAGGGCAGCGCGTCCGTACCATCCGGATCGGCTCCGCCGATTCCCGTCGGGTATCGACAGTGGCCTTGTGTGACCACCGTGGTGAAGTCGGGCCGGAAGGTCTTTCGCTTGAGATTTTACGTCGGGGGCAAGGGGTTGTTTACACGCGATCAGGACTCGTTTCCCGTCGGGACGGTCTTCATCGTGGAGTCGTCCCCTTGGGTGTCGGATGACAGCGCCGAGCGGCGTGGCGGTTCCTTGTTCGTCATGGAAAAGTGCGTGGGGGTCTGCTCCGGCGAACCGGGAGTCGGCAGCGGGGAGTCGTGGATCTATGCCCGATATGATGCGCATGGTCGCTCGACGGAGGACGAGCCTGGTGCTTGCGGAGTCTGCCGCCTGCCGCTGACGGTATCCGCTGAAGTGATGTGAGCGGTGGACGGGACTCGACGGTTGGACTGCGCTGACCACGCAGTGAGTCCCGAGGAGGGGAGCGTACGTCCATACGCTTCCCTCTCCCACCTTTTTCCCCGCCTCTATCCAGGCCGATCTTCCCTCTCAACAAGCAGGCGGGAGTGCGGTACAATTCTTCCGATCTCGTGCACCACTCACTTTTTATCAAGGAGGCTCTGTCATGACATCGGTACGCGCGGGCATTGTTGCGGTGGCTGCAGTAGGGCTGTTGGCGGTGGGGCCGGTGGGAACCGTCTTGGCCGACGGCGGCGGGCATGTGAAGGAAACCATCAAACATGCCAAGGAGGGGGTCGAACACGAGAAGGAAGCGATCAAGCACTTGGAAGAGTCGGTGAAGGCCAGCAACGATCCCCACGCCAAGGAAGCCTTGGAGCATGCGAAGGAAGCGGTCAAGCATGCGGAGGAGTCGCTGGCGCATGCGGAGCAGGCCTCCCAAGCCAAGGGCAAGGGGAAGGGCAAGAAGGAGTAGTCGATGGTTATGCCAGGGGGAGTGCCGACAGAGGCTCCCCCTGGGGTGCCTCCCCTGCCTATTTCCCGTCCACCCGCTTTGATCCAGTCCGTGAATCTCCCAGTCAGAGGCTCCCAAGGGGGCGTCGGCGCCCCTTCCGGTCGGCGGAACATCTTGTAGCACGCGTTGGTATTGGTGAGCGTCCGTCTGTAGACGGCGTGATCGGCCGGGACTATAACACCTGGCCTGAGGGGAGGGGTCCATGCCTATCCTGCTGGTCGCCATCGTTCAGATCCTGCTGTTGACCGGCGGCGCCCGTGCCTCTGCGGGCGATGAGTCGCTCGAACGGTTGCTGCGCGCGCAGGCGTTCAATCGCGAGTTCGAAGGGTTCGAGTCTTACTATGTCGTCATTGAAGCCGATCAGGAGCAAGTCGACGGTTCGCACGAAGTGTTGGCTATTGCCAGCGGAAAGTTTTCCAATAATATCAAGCGCCTGAAGGTCCTGTTTTTGATCGTCGACAATCGCATCATCGGCGGCCAGATTTTGGAGGGCACCGGCCTTCCGCCTTGCCTGGCCCAGGAGCATCGTCCGTCATCATCCCTTTAACCCGACAGGAGGTTGTGTATGCGGAGTAGGATTGCGGCCCTTTCATTTGCTTTGTGGGGTGCCTTGTCGTTCGGAGCCTCGGCCTGGGCGCTGCAGGCCGGCGGTGTGGAAGTCGGTGATTTGGAGAGCGGGTCGGTTGCGGGACAACCGTTCAAGGAATTGGAAGTGGACGTGCAATTGTTCGCGGTGGAGTTGGGTCCCTTGAAGACCTGGTATCCGCCGACGACGGTCATCGACTTCAAAGTGCGGCCCGGCCGCCCCTTGCTGTTCAAGGTGACGAACATGTCGTCGGGCGAGCGCGGTTTCCAAATGACCGATCGGGTCAATGCGGGCTCGCCGTTCGTGCTCAAGGCCGAGGTGGTCTTGAAGCCGGGCGAGACGAAGTACATCGGTGTGCCGACCAGCGACCTGTTCTATGCGACGCAGGGCAACACGATTAAGTATCACGATCACCTCAATCCGAAACAGCCCGGCGGCAAACTGATCATGGTGAAGTAAGCCGCACGAGTTTCAGCGGTGATACCCCACGCCCCGTTCATCTCAGGATGGACGGGGTGTGCTGTTTTCAGGGCTCGGTTTACCAGAAGTAGGGATAGCCGCGTCCGTAGGGGCCCCAGTAGGGATGCCAAAAGGGGCTGTAGTAGGGTGTCAGCCGGATGCGTGGGAAGGAGTAATCCGGCACCCAGGTCCGCAGGTCTTTGATGTCCAGAACGGGGTAGGTGTACTCGGTCTCGTCCAAGGGCAGGGTCATGCTGCCGGTGAGCTCGCCGGTCACCGTCACGAAGGTGCCGTGCGGAATGGTCGCCGGATCGAGAAACTCTCGCTGAACGGCCATGAAGCGCCCCTGAGACTTCGTGAGGTCCGGCGTGGGTTGCTGGCTCTCGGTGAGGGGTAACTGTAAAATTTCGATCCTGGTTCCGTCTTGCAAGCGACGGGCGTGCAGCACCTGTCCCCCCAGGACGAGCGTCTGGCCTCGGAACGAATCGGGCGTGGTCTTGATCTCGGAAAACGCTGGGCCGGACGGGACTGTGGGGGAGGATGAAGGTTGATGTTCGGAAGTCGCGCAGGCCGCGAGGAACGTGCCCAGGAAGAGGGCGCCGAAGATTGGTGGAAGTTTGCCCCTCATCGTTGGCATTATAACAGACAGGGAAAGTGACGAGCATTGTTTATAATGCCGATGCGGGTGCAGGCATGAATGGAGCGATGAAAGGAGCGCAGCGTATGGTCAGGAGTCGAGGGTGGCGATGGAATGTCGTGGCGATCATGACAATGGTGATGGGGGTCGTGGGGGTCTGCGCGGCTTGGGCCGCCAAGGCGGAACTCAAGGGCAATTTTGAAGTGCTGAAGGATGAGGCGTCCACGCACAAGCCCGGCAAGGTGCAACTGGTGGAGTTTGCCGACTTCTATTGCCCGCATTGTCACCGTTTCGATGGCGAAGGGTTGGCGATCTTGGAAAAGGAATTCGGCAACAAGCTGGACGTGGTCATGGTGGGGTATCCCGTCATTCCAGGCAAACTGCCCACCGCGTTCGATATGTATGAGCAGGCCAAGACCATGGGCAAGGGGAATGAGATGAAGCGAGCCCTCTTCCGTACGATCCATCAGGACAAGATCAGCATCATCGATCGGTCGATTCGCGAGTTGCTGATCCGTGAGGTGGGGTTGGACCCGGCCACGTTCGAGGCGGGCCTGGCGAGCGCCAAACCGGCCAAGGCCTTTGAGGACGGTCGGAAATGGGGCGATCGCATCAAGATTCAGCAAACGCCCACGGTGTTGCTGGACGGCAACATCAAGGTCGAACAGATCGACCCGGAAAACCTGAAGGTCATCATCCACAGCATTTTGAGCGGTGACGGGAAGAAATAATCGGCGCGATCAGGCAGCGATTCTGAGGATGGCCATGGCGATCGATCCGGTGTGCAAGATGACGGTAGAGCCGGAGCAGGCGGCGGGGCAGTTCACCCATGCCGGTACGACCTACTACTTCTGCGCGACGAGTTGTCTCGAGAAGTTCCGGGCCGATCCGGATCGGTACTTCAACTCGGCTCCGACCTTGATTCAGCTGGGCAACCGCCCCTCCCGGGGTAAGACGTTGCCCATGATGATGACGCCTGCGCCGAGCAAGACCACGACCGGCGTGATCGATCCGGTCTGCGGCATGACGGTCGAGCCTGCCACCGCGGCAGGCTCGTTTCCCTACCACGGCACGACCTATTACTTTTGCTGCCAGGGTTGCCTGACGAAGTTTCAGGCCGACCCTCAGCGGTACCTCTCGCCTTCCACTGCGGCGACCGCGCCCAAGGCACCGGCACCCCCTGGGACGAAGTACATCTGTCCCATGTGTCCGGAGGTGTTGGAGGACAAGCCGGTGCCCTGTCCCAAGTGCGGCATGGCCTTGGATCCGGCCTCACCGTTGCCGTTGAAGACCGAGTACGTCTGTCCCATGCATCCGGAGATTGTGCAGCCTGAACCGGGGTCTTGTCCGACCTGCGGGATGGCGCTCGAGCCCCGCACGGTCACGGTGGAAGAAGAGCAGAACCCGGAGTTGGTCGACATGACCCGGCGGTTCTGGATCGGGCTGGGGCCGGCCGCGGTGGTCTTCGTGCTGGCTATGTCGCACATGCTCCCGGGGCATCCGCTCGAGCGTATCTTGCCGGATGAACAGTCGGCCTGGGTGCAATTCATCCTGAGCACGCCGGTGGTGCTTTGGGCGGGATGGCCCTTTTTTCAGCGCGGGTGGGCGTCGATCCGCCACCGCAGCCCGAACATGTTCACCCTGATCGCAATCGGAACCGGCACGGCGTACCTCTACAGCGTCGTGGCCACGCTGGTGCCGGTGTGGATTCCCCAGTCCTTTCGTTTGCCCAGCGGCGCGGTCCCGGTCTATTTCGAAGCGGCCGCCGTGATCACGGTACTCGTGTTGCTGGGGCAGGTGCTGGAATTGCGGGCCAGGAGCCGCACCACCGGGGCGATTCGGGCGTTGCTCGGCCTCGTGCCGAAGACGGCGCGCGTCGTGCGCGAGGATGGCCAAGAAGAAGACCGGCCGCTGGATCAGGTGGTGGTAGGAGATCGGTTGCGGGTCAGGCCCGGCGAGAAGGTGCCGGTGGACGGGCTGGTGCTCGAAGGCGGCACGGCGATCGACGAATCGATGATCACGGGGGAATCGCTCCCGGTTGCAAAGGCGGCGGGTGACCGGGTGACCGGCGGTACGATCAACGGCGCGGGCACGGTCGTGATGCGGGCGGAACGGGTGGGGGCCGACACGCTGCTTGCGCACATCGTGCAGATGGTGGCCGAGGCGCAGCGCAGCCGCGCGCCCATTCAGCGGGTCGCCGATGTCGTGGCCGGGTATTTCGTGCCCATCGTGGTCGGGGTGGCGATCGTCACCGGGCTTGCATGGGCCCTGTTCGGGCCGGAGCCGCGCCTGGCCCATGCCCTCCTGAATGCGGTGGCCGTGTTGATCATTGCGTGCCCCTGTGCGCTGGGATTGGCGACGCCGATGTCGATCATGGTCGGCACCGGTCGCGGTGCGGCTGCGGGTGTGCTGTTTAAACAGGCGGAAGCGCTCGAAACCATTGAACGAGTCGACACCCTGATTTTCGACAAGACCGGCACCCTCACCGAAGGCAAGCCCAAATTACGAGCTGTCAGCGCTCTGGATCCATGGTCCGAAGCAGAGTTGTTGCGGCTGGCCTCGTCGGTTGAACGGGGGAGTGAGCATCCGCTGGCTTCGGCCGTTGTGGCCGGCGCCCAGGGGCGAGGAATTTCCCCGACGACCGCGACAGAGTTCCTGTCGCATGTCGGCAAGGGGGTTGTGGCCACGGTCGAGGGGAAACGGGTGGCGGTCGGCACGGTGGAACTATTGCGCGAGATCAAGGCCGACGATGATGCCCTGGCTCGTCTGGAAGCCGACGCCGAGTTGATGCGGCGGACCGGACAGACCGTGATGTTCGTGGCGATCGATGGCCGTCCGGCCGGTCTGCTGGGCGTGGCCGATCCGATCAAGGGGTCCACGGCGGAAGCCGTTCGTCTGTTGCGCGAGGAGGGGATTCGGCTCGTGATGGTGACCGGCGATCATGAGGCCACGGCCCAGGCGGTGGCGAAGGAATTGGGCTTGAGCGAAGTGCTGGCGGGTGTGAAGCCGGACCACAAGGGGCGGATCGTGCAGGAGCTGCAGCAGCAAGGCCGTGTCGTGGCGATGGCCGGAGACGGCGTCAACGATGCGCCAGCGTTGGCCCAGGCGGATGTCGGGATTGCCATGGGCACCGGCACCGACGTGGCGATGGAACATGCCGGGGTGACGCTGGTGAAGGGCGATCTGCGCGGCATCGTGCGGGCTCGGCGGCTGAGCCGCGCGACGATGCGCAACATTCGGCAGAACCTTTTCTTCGCCTTTGTCTACAATATGATCGGTGTCCCGGTGGCTGCCGGCGTCCTGTTCCCGTTCTTCGGGGTTCTCCTGAGCCCGATGCTGGCGAGTACTGCCATGACGTTCAGCTCTCTGTCCGTGATCTCGAATGCCTTGCGACTGCAGCATGCCGACCTATGAATCCGTGGCCTGGCATCGCGTCCTGCGTAGCATCCTGGCGCCACCTTGGCGTAGGATGGATACCGTGATCGCTGCGTCCTCACGACCCCCATCAATCCTGCTCTGCTGGCTGCTCGGCTTGGTGGTCGCACTTTGCTCTGCGGAGGCGGTTGCGGGCTCGGGCTCAGCCAGGCCATTGCCGGTCAGCGCGATCGTCGATCTGCAGACCCAGGTCCGGACCACCGCCGCCAAGGTCATTCCCGCTGTCGTCAGCATCGCTTCGACTGTGGTCGTACACGACCAGGTGTTCAGCGATGAAGGCTTGCCGTTCGGCATGTTCAAGGATGGGCCGCCTCGCCGCCAGTATGGGCAGGGCTCGGGGGTCATCGTGTCTCCCGACGGCTACATCATTACCAATAATCACGTCGTGGCGGACGCGGTGGACGTCGAGGTGATTCTGGCCGATCGCCGCCAGTTCAAGGGCCGCGTCGTCGCAACCGATCCGAAAACCGATGTGGCCGTGGTGAAGATCCAATCGAGCGGCCTGCCGAGCGTGGCCTGGGGAGATTCCAGCGCCTTGGCCGTCGGGGATTTCGTGTTGGCCATCGGCAATCCCTTGGGACTCAGCCGCACGGTGACGTTCGGCATCGTCAGCGCGGTCGGACGGGCCGATGTGGGAGTGGCCGACGTGGAGGATTTTATTCAGACCGATGCGCCGATCAATCCCGGAAACTCGGGCGGCGCGCTCGTGAACATCAACGGCGAATTGGTGGGCATCAATACGGCTATCGCCAGCCCGACCGGCGGCAGTGTGGGGGTCGGGTTTGCCATTCCGAGCAATATGGCCAGAACGGCCATGCAGAGCCTCATCAAAACCGGCCGCGTCGTACGCGGGTTCCTGGGCGCGTCGACGCAGGATGTCACCCCGCTGCTGGCCAAGATTTTCCGTCTGCCCGACGTGAAGGGCTCCATCGTGACCGATCTCCAGGCCAAGGGGTCGGCGGAGCGGGCCGGATTGAAACGCGGCGATGTCGTCGTACGATTCGACGGGCGCGATGTCATGGACAGCGGACACCTACGGAACCTGATGGCCGCCTCGGCCATCGGCAGCAAACATCGGCTGGAGCTGGTCCGTGAAGGCCGGGTCCTGCAGACCGAACTCACGGTGCAAGAAGCGCCGCGGGAACGGGTGAAGAAGGCGCAGCCCTCCGAGGCGACCGGTAGTTCCGCCCATCCTCTGACGGGGGTCATCGTCGATGAAGTCACCCCGGCGTTGGCTCGACAGATGGATCTGCCGGTCAACAGCGGTCTCGTCGTCACGGATATCGAAGAGGGGAGCTTGGCGGAAGTCTCCGGGTTGCAGCCCGGCGATCTGATTCTGGAATTGA
The DNA here is from genome assembly GCA_015709715.1 of Nitrospira sp. NCBI lineage: Bacteria > Pseudomonadati > Nitrospirota > Nitrospiria > Nitrospirales > Nitrospiraceae > Nitrospira > Nitrospira sp. The sequence goes on along the minus strand of CP054184.1, from coordinate 1,709,439 downwards.
ACCGTCAGCCGATTCCCAATTTCGCCACCTTTCAACGTGTGGCCGAACCCCTTCGCCCCACCGACTTGGCGCTCTTGCTGGTCAATCGCCAAGGCAACGTCATCTACATTCCCATCCAAGCCGAGTAGCGTTTCTGCAGCGATGATGTGCCTCCTTGATGGACTAGATCGTCAGCCCTAGAGACCCTTCCCCGGCTCGCCAAAACAAGCGAAAGCATTGCGTTCACGACGATCTCGGGCATACTGATCCCGTCACATTTGTGATGGGTCGATCTGCCTTCTCTTGAGGTCCGCATGAGACCCTGGCTTCCGAAATTGACGCTCGGCCTGATGGCACTTCTCTGTGTGGCCTGTGAAGTGAAGCCGGATACGGCTCCTGCCTCGCTCCTTGGGGTCTGGGAAACTCACAACGAAGGCTATGCCGACCAACGCATCTTCATCGACCGGCATCGGATCGGGTTCGGCACCAACGTGACCACTGCAACCGGATACGTCATCGAGCGGGTCACGCAGGAGCCGGTCGGCACACGGATGTTGTACGTCATCTCGTATCGCGGTGAGGACGACGGTCGATCGCAGCTGGCCTTCTATTACGACCCGGCGCACGGTGGGCGGATCACCTTCAAGAATCAGAACCACCTGACCTGGACCAGGAAGGAGCCGGTGTCGTGAGCCGACCGCGTGTGCGCCGCTATTTTCTGTGGGACAGCCTGCAGCCCCGATTCCTCACGATGAACATGTGCTACGTGGGCGTCGTGATCGGCGCGGTTGCCGCGGCGCTGTTTTTGCCGATCATGTTGAAGTTGGACAGTCTCCCACTATCTTCGGAAGAGACGCTGACGGTGGCCGATCAATTCCTCCTGCTGCACAACCGCTTCTGGCCTGCCGTGGTAGCGGTCTGTATCCTCCTGGTCATTCACGGCATATTCTTCTCTCATCGGATTGCGGGACCCCTATACCGATTCCGACGGATCTTCCAGGATGTTGCCGCGGGTGACCTGACGGTGCGGACGACGATCCGAAAGGGGGATTACCTTCAGGCGGAGGCGGAATGTCTGGGGTTGATGGTAAATGCGCTGCGCGAGCGCCTGGCTCTCATTGAGACTCAACGCGCGGCGATCCTGCCGCATCTCGACCGCCTGCAGCAGGCGGCTGGCCGAGGGGCCTGCCGCGAGGTCGAGCAGGAAACAGAACGGTTGCGCCAGGCTGTAGAGCAACTCTCTCACTCGATGGAATCGTTCCGGACCCAGGCACAGGTCCCTGCTGATCAGCCTACCGCATTACCTCGTGTCTCAGGCTTCTAGGCTCGATATGTCGCAACCATCTGGTACCTCACGTCAGGCCGGTTTCACGGTCATCGAACTGCTGATCGTCATGGCCATTCTGGGGGCTTTGGCAGGATTGGCGATGCCGGCGTATTTGGGATACCTGGATAAGGCTCGGATCGCCCGCTGTATTGTCGAGATTCGTTCGATCGAGCGAGTGGTGAACGCCTATGAGAAGGTCAACGGAGCCTACCCCAACAATTTGGGTGAAGCGGGGGCGGGCGAGATGGTCGATCCCTGGGGGAACCCGTACGAATACCTCAACATCGCGGCGTTCTCCCTGCCGGGCAACAACGGGAATGTGGGTGGTGGCGGTCATGCGAACGGTGGTGGAAACAAATCCGGGGCCTGGGGCTGGCTCTTACCCGACGAGGCTCATGCAGCCGGTAATGGAAATTCGGACAAGGGGAAGCCGAGGAAGGACCGGTTCCTCCATCCGATCAATTCCGACTACGACCTGTATAGCAAAGGCAAAGACGGAGAAAGTGTCGAGCCGCTGACAGCCAAAAAAAGTTATGACGATGTCATCCGGGCCAACGATGGGAGTTTTGTCGGCTTGGCGGCGGATTTTTAGCGAGACCAACGTACCGTGCAAATCGACTACTCGCCGCTCAGTAGCCGTGTCGCCCGCCGGGTGTTCGCCCTCTTCATCCTCTGCGCCTTACTGCCCGTCGGGGCCTTGAGCCTCGTTGCCTTTACCGACGTCACGGACCAACTCACGCAACAAGTCGAGAAGCGCGTGCGCCAGGAAAGCAAGGTCGTCGGTATGGCTGTCTATCAACGACTGCTCTTTCTCGAATCAGAGTTCCTGTCTCTGACGACTCACGAGCGCCAGTCGGCGAGTTCCGGGTCGTTTGGTTCCCTACAAGAAGCGATGCCCAACATACCGCTGTTTCTGACCTTGGCTCAGGTGCCGAAGGGAGGAGTGGCGCAAGAGCCGTTCGGTGGGCGAGGGGAGCTACCTTCCCTGACGCCTGCCCAGTGGGCACTGCTCCACGACAAAAAGACCCTCTTGGTTACGGCGGCGCAGACAGGGGGACCCAGGCGGCTGTTTCTGGCGCGGCTGTTGGGCTCCCGCCTGTCGGAGGAACAGGCAGTCTTTGCAGAAATCAACGGCGACTATCTGTGGGGGACAGTCAGGGAGGTTGCGCTTCCGACGGATTTAGCGATGTGCGTGTTCGGAGACGCGGCGGAAATCCTATTCTGCACGGAGTCTCCGACGGGCCGATTAATGGGACAGTGGGTCAAGCAGAAACAGGTGGATCGCCCGTCGGTGTTTGAATGGCACGATGGCCAGGATTCGTACATCGCCGGCTATTGGTCGATTCCGCTGCGGTATGAATTTTCGGTTCCGCCTTGGACCGTTGTGCTCAGCGAGCCGCGTGCCGCAGTGTTGGCGCCTCTGGCAACCTTTAAGACGCGATTCAGCCTGATCGTCTTGGTGGCGGTCCTCTGTGTCACCCTGTTGAGCGTGGGCCAGATTCGCAAAACCATGGTGCCGTTGGAACGGTTGGGCGAGGGTACCAGGCGGATCGCGCGCCGTGATTTCTCGACTCCCGTCCGAGTGCACAGCGGCGATGAGTTCGAGGAGTTGGCCAAATCGTTCAACGCCATGGCCGTACGGTTGAATCGGCAATTTTCGCAACTGGCCACTATCCATGAAATCGACCGGTCCGTCCTCTCCGTCCTCGATCCCAGCCGCATCGTCGATACGGTGTTGGCCCGTGTGCGCGAGGTATTCCCGTGCGAGGCCATCGCGGTGCTGCTGCTCGATCCGTCTGCTGCGACCCAGGGTTGGTTTTATACGAGGCTGGGGAAGGACTGTACGGATACCGCCATGGAGGCTGTCACGCTCGGCGACGAAGATGGGCCGTTCTTGAAGGACCTGGAGGAGCCATGGGTCATTCCGTCGTCGGCCGTGTCGGGTGTTCTGGCCAAGTTGGCCGTGCCGGAAGCCGGCGCCCTCGTGCTGCTCCCGTTGCGTCGTGCGAATGAACGGCTCGGGGCAATCGCCCTCGCCTATCTGCGGACGCCGGTGTTGCATGAGGAGCGCCGTTTGCAACTGCGTCAGCTGGCCGATCTGGTCGCCGTGGCCTTGAGCAATGCGTCGGACTTGGGGGAGCGCAAGCGGGCGGAAACCTCCCTTCGTGAGAGCAATGTGAAGCTCGAAGCGGCGCTGAACGAGTTGCAGGCGGCGCAGCAACAGATGGTGCAGCAGGAACGGTTGCGGGCGCTGGGGCAGATGGCCAGCGGCATCGCGCACGATTTCAACAATACGCTCTCGCCTATCGTCGGTTTCAGCGAACTGTTACTGATCGACCCCAACCTGTCCAAAAACGACGCTCAGTTGAAGGAGTATCTGCAGACGATCAATCTTGCGGCCAAGGATGCAGCCAAGGTCGTGAGCCGTCTGCGAGATTTCTACCGGCCTCGCGTGGATGCGGATTTGGCCGGCATCGTCGACCTGAATCGTTTGGTGGAGCAAACCGTCAAGCTGAGTCAGCCGAAGTGGAAGGATCAAGCTCTGGCGAATGGAATCGCAATCGAGATGCATGTGGAGGTGGATGCCGTGCCGCCGGTGGCCGGCCATGAATCGGAGTTGCGCGAGGTCTTGACCAATTTGGTGTTCAACGCGGTCGACGCGATGCCGAAGAGCGGGTCGATCACCATCCGCACCAAGGTCGACGGCGACCACGTGCGCGTCGAGGTTACCGACACCGGGACCGGTATGACCAACGAGGTGCGCCGACGATGCCTCGAACCGTTTTTCTCAACCAAGGGCGAAAAGGGATCGGGGCTGGGTCTTGCGATGGTGTACGGCATCATCCGACGCCTTCGCGGCACGATCGACATCACCAGCTCGGTCGGGCAAGGCACCACCTTCAGTCTCCGGTTGCCGATTCAATCGGACCTGTCGGCCGCTCGGCAGTCCGAGGGCCAGAGTCTGGATGGTCGGAAGCTTCAGGTGTTGGTGGTGGATGACGACCCGTTGGTGGGACGCGTGACCAGCGAATACCTTCGTGTGGCCGGCCATGACGCGCAGCTGGTGGGGAGCGCCGCCGAGGCGATCACGCAGTTTCATCCCGATCGGGTGCATCTGGTCGTGACCGACCATGGTATGCCGCACATGACAGGGCGGCAGTTGGCGAAGGTGATCAAGAAGGTCTCTCCCCAGACCCCGGTCCTGTTGTTGACCGGCGGAGACGAAACCGAGGGAGAGGATCACCCGTCCGATGCCGTGGATGCCGCTCTCACCAAGCCGGTGACAATGGCGTCGCTCCGGAAAGCCCTTTCCAGGATGGTGATTCCGTCGGCGTCGTCCGATGGGAGCCGGAAAGAAATTGGTGAGGCTGCCTGACGGTGATATCGTAATGGCGAGCTTCAGGTAACCCACGCATCATTCCACTACTAGGATCAGGCAATGCAGAGCCTCAACCACACCTCTTTCCGTATTCTCCTCATCGACGACGAACTCCGCTGCACCAAATTGATGGAGGCGATCCTTCGGCAAGCCGGATTTGAACAGGTGACGATGGCGAACGACTCTCGCGAGGCCATCCGTCTCTATGAGGAGGTGAAGCCGGACCTGGTGGCGCTGGATATGAAGATGCCGGTGATGGACGGGATCGAGGTGATGCGGCAGTTGCTGCCGATGATCGACCCCGACGACTACCTTCCCATCATCATGATTACCGGAGAGTTGGACGCGGCCACGAAGCATCGGGCCTTGGCGGAGGGCGCGAAGGACTTCCTCAACAAGCCTGTGGACCCCATCGAGGTGGTGCTGCGGATCAAGAATCAGTTGATGACCAGGGTGTTGCATCAGCAATTGCGCCTCCACAACGAGCACTTGGAGGCGCAGGTGTTGCTTCGCACGAAGGTCGTGGAGCAGACGCAGCTGGATCTGTTGTACCGATTGACCCTGGCCTCGTGTTATCGAGAGGATACCAGCGGGTCCCATGCCTGGCGGGTGGGCAATCTGGCAGCCAGGTTGGCGGAACTCAGCGGACAATCACAAGCGCAGGTCGAGTTGATCAAGAGGACGGCGCCTCTGCATGACCTCGGCAAAGTCGGCATTCCCGACCGGACCCTCATGAAAACCACTCCCTATGATGCCCAGGATCGCGATGCAATCAAGCAACATACGAAGATCGGATCAAAGCTGCTGTCGGGTAGCACGGCGCCGTTGTTCGTCATGGCGCGCGAAATCGCGTTGATGCACCACGAGCGGTGGGACGGCACCGGCTATCATGGCGTCAAGGGAGCGCAGATCCCGATTTCTGCCAGGATCGTCGCTCTCGTGGATGCCTTCGACGTCATGACGCACCCGTCTTCCTATAAACCGGCCATGCCACTGAAGGAAGCCAAGGCTGAAATTGAACGGCAGGCCGGCGCACAATTCGATCCCACCCTGGTGAATGTCTTTCTGCAGCTGATCGACCGCGAAGGTGATCGGCTGCTCTCCGAAGCGAGTCCCGTCAGGCTGGTTGCCTAGCGCTTGCATGCATCGCCGCATTCCGGGTTGACGCCGAATGAGGCCGCCGCGTAGTATCCGTGATACGAATTTCATATTCGTGCCACGATGAAGAAGCAAGCCAAACAACTCGTCCGGTTCGGCGTGTCGCTCGACGGGCGCTTGCTCGGGGAATTCGACCGGCTGATCCAGCGGCGCAAGTATGCGACTCGTTCGGAAGCGATCCGCGATCTGATTCGCGACAACCTGGTGGAGCAGGAATGGGATCAGAATAAGGAAACGGTCGCAACGATCACGTTCGTGTACGACCACCATGTGCGCGATCTCACCAGGAAACTGACGGCGATTCAACATGACTTTCAGGGACGAATTCTGGCCGGCCTGCATGTACACCTCGACCATGACCATTGTCTTGAAGTTCTGGTCGCCAAGGGGAAGGGAGCCGATATCCGTCACATCGCCGATGCCCTGTTGAGCGTGAAGGGCGTGAAGCATGGAAAGTTGACCATGACCACGACCGGCAAGGGACTGAGTCTCTGATAGGGATTGCGGAGGGTGCGGAACGGAACGTGGGGACGATGGCTGTGCACGATCGGGATCACGCTTGCAGCCTATGGCATCGCCTCGGCCCACGATCCTGATATTCCTGAAATCGATGTGCCCGATGTGGCGGTGCATGCGGACCGCCCGGTGGCGGCGTCATCGCAGCAGTTCATCCTCGACAAGGAATACCTTCTGCAGCCGCAAGGCCGCCCGGCCCAGGTCCTGCGCCTGATCCCCGGCTTCATCGCCGTGGAGCATTCGGGAGGCGCCGGCAAGGCCGATCAGTATTTCCTTCGCGGGTTCGATGCGGACCACGGCACCGATGTGGCCTTTTTCGCCGACGGGATGCCGATCAATCTGCGTTCCCATGCTCACGGCCAGGGTTATACCGACCTGAATTTCATCATCCCTGAAACGGTCGCAGGGCTCGACGTCCACAAGGGCAGCTATCTGCCCGAGTATGGAGACTTTGCTACGGCCGGGGCGGTGCATTTCAAAACGCGCGAGGTGGTACGGGAGCATGTCGTGCAATCGGCCGGTGGGCAGTTCAATACCCAGCGGCATCTGCTCATGTTCTCGCCCACTAAGGAGAAGGTGCGGACCCTCGTTGCCGCCGAGGGGTACTACACCGACGGGCCCTTTCAACACGACAACCGGTATTTTCGGGGCAACCTGCTCGGCAAGGCGACGATGAATCCGACGCCTCGGTCTGAATTGGCGATCACCGGGACCTTTCACAAGTCTCAATGGAACGGCTCAGGGGAACTGCCTTTGCGAGCGGTGCAGGCCGGCTCATTGGATCGGTTCGGCGCCGTCGATCCGTCTGAAGGCGGTCGGACCCTCCGAAGCACGGGGCGATTGAATTACCACTACGACACGATCTCGGGCGGCCGCTTTTTTACCGACGTCTATGCTCAGTACTATCGGTTCGATCTCTTCACGAATTTCACCTTTTTTCTGACCGACCCGGTCAATGGAGACGGATTCCAGCAGGCTGATCGTCGCGTGATGTACGGCGGGGCCGTGGGTTATCGACAGGCGGGGCGGTTATTCGATCTCGACGGCGCGGCAACGGTGGGGGTGCAAACGCGGGTCGACCGGATTCATGCGCGTCTTGGTCCGCAGGTTATGCGGAACCCGCTGGGTACCACGACCGACAGTGAAATTGTCGAGGCCTCCTACGCGCCCTTCGTGAAGCTTGAGGTGCAGCCGCTGCCCTGGGTGCGACTGGCGGGCGGCGTTCGCAGTGAGGTCTTCACCTTCGATGTCCGGAACCGTTGCGCGACCTGCGCCGTACAACCGTCCGGCAGCAGCCGCTCAGGACTCGTGCTGCCGAAAGCGAATGTGACTCTGGGGCCTTGGCACCGGACGGAATTTTTTGCTAACTACGGGGAAGGATTTCACAGCAACGACGCACGGTCGGCAGTGGCGCTGGCGGCCTCCCCGCTCGCACGGGCCAAGAGTTACGAAGTCGGCCTAAGGTCCAAACCGTGGGGAGCGGAGGGCGTGGAGTTGATCGCCACACTCTGGATGTTGGACTTGAAGCAGGAGTTGGTGTTCGTCGGAGACGAAGGCACAACCGAGATCCGCGGAGCCTCCCGCCGTCAGGGCGTGGAGGTTGCGGCCCGTGGGCAGGTCTGGGGACCGTGGTTCTTCAACGGCAGCATCACCTGGACCAAGGCGGAATTCCGGAACGGTGATGCCATTCCCTTAGCTCCGGAAGTCACCGCCTATGGGGCCTTGTTGCTCAGGTGGCCACAGGGAGTGACGTCCCAGTTGCAGGCCACCTATCTGGGAGTCCGGCCCCTGACGGAGGATCGCAGCATTCGCGCACCGTCCTGGATCGCGGTGGATCTGTCTGAGCGATATGAGTTGCCGATCACACTCACACATGGGCGGCTCGAAGCGTTTCTCTTCATCCAAAACCTGCTCGACACGAAGTGGGAGCAGGCGACCTTCGCGTTCGAATCACGCCTGCGGGCCGAGGTCTCCGGGGTGAACGACAGTCACTTCGTACCGGGCAATCCACGGTTGGTCATGGGCGGGCTCGCATGGTATTTCTAGTATTTTGCCGGAGGCTACACAGGAATGAACTCCCCAACTATTTCCCAATTCATCGATCGTCACTTTCGGCATTTCAACGCCGCGACGCTGAAGGATGCGGCACAGGCCTATCGGTCGCACCTGGAGCGGGGCGGCAAGATGCTGGTGACGCTGGCCGGGGCGATGAGTACGGCAGAACTGGGGCTGTCGTTGGCGGAGATGATTCGCCGGGACAAGGTCCATGGGATCTGCTGCACCGGCGCCAATCTCGAAGAAGACCTCTTCAACCTCGTGGCGCAGAAGCATTATGAGCGGATCCCTCGGTACCGTGAGCTGACGGCGCAAGACGAACAACGCTTGCTGGAGCGGCATTTGAATCGGGTGACGGATACCTGTATCCCGGAGGCTGAAGCGATGCGTCGCATCGAAGCCGCGGTTGCCAAAGAGTGGCTGTCCGCCGACCAGGCCGGCTTGCGGATGTTCCCGCATGAATTTCTGTATCGACTCCTGCGGAGCGGTGCGCTGAAAGAGTTTTATCAGATTGATCCGGTCGACAGCTGGATGTGCGCGGCGGCGGAGCGCAACCTGCCGCTCTACGTGCCAGGGTGGGAGGATTCCACGCTCGGCAATATGTATGCGGCGCAGTGCATGGTCGGCGCCGTCAAACAGGTGCACACGGTGCGAAGCGGCATCGAATATATGATGCAGTTGGCCGACTGGTACCAGGAGGTGACGAAGGCGTGCTCCGTGGGGTTCTTCCAGATCGGCGGCGGCATCGCCGGGGATTTTCCCATCTGCGTAGTCCCGATGCTGCGGCAAGACCTGCGTAAGACCGATACGCCGCTGTGGGGCTATTTTTGCCAGATCAGCGATTCGACGACCAGTTACGGGTCCTATTCCGGGGCCGTGCCGAACGAAAAGATTACCTGGGGGAAGCTGGGTGTCGATACGCCGAAATTCATCATCGAATCGGACGCGACGATCGTCGCTCCGCTGATCTTCGCCCATGTCCTCGGCTGGTAAGTCCATCGAGAGGCCGTTGCCACGAGCCTTCTTCGTCCGCCCCACCGTGCAAGTCGCACAGTCGCTGATCGGGAAATATCTGGTTCGCGAGAGCGAGCGAGGGGTGGTCTCGGGCCGTATTGTGGAAGTGGAGGCCTATGTCGGACCGGAAGACAAGGCCTGCCACGCGTCCAAGGGAAGAACGGCGCGCACCGATGTGATGTTCGGTCCGGCTGGAGTGGCCTACGTGTATCTGATTTACGGTATGTACCATTGCTTGAACGTGGTGACGGAAGCGGAGGACTTCCCGGCGGCGGTGCTGATTCGCGCCATCGAGATCGACGGACGTCTGATCGATGGGCCCGGGCGCCTCTGCCGGGAGTTCAACATCGACCGAACGTTGAACCGACTGGACCTGACCAGCGGCCAAGGCCTATGGTTCGAGGATCGCGGTGCGGGCTTGCCAGAGGGGTCCGTTCAGGCCCTTCCGCGAATCGGCGTCGAGTATGCGGGGCTCTGGGCGAAGAAGCCCTGGCGGTTTCGGTCGGTACCGGCCGCGTCCGATCGTCCTCCACGTCGCTCGGCCCGCCAAAAATGAGAAGGGGGTCACCGCCTTGGGACGGTGACCCCCTCGCTCGATCTCTCGCTGCAGACTTAGTCGATCTTACGCTCGCCGGTGATCTTGGTGGCCGAGGTCACAGGCGGCTCAATCTTGATCTGCGGGCCCTGCACGTTCGGCAAGCGGCCAGCGCCCTGGCCTTCCGTGATGCGGGCATTGTCGGTCTTGATCAGCTTCTGCTCCGAGTGCTTGGAGGACGACTCGGCAGACTTGAGTAGGGTGGATTCCCCGCGGGCATCCTTCTGCCCGGGGTCATTGGCCGTCGGCTGTCCGTTGACCGGGCTGCCGTCGTTCTTCATGGGATAGCCTTCGTGCTTCGGCAGGAGCGCCGGATTTGCTGAGGCCATAGAGAATACAAACAACACGCCTGCAAGGGTCGCTACGGTGCCGATCGCGAGTTTCATACCCCTACTCCTTTGAAAGAATGTGAATGTATGGTGGTCGATGATAAGTCGTTAAAAGCCCAAAGAGTGCGCGAATCTTAGCTGCCCGGACAAGCCCTGTCAAGAACAAAGGGGGAGGCGGGGCTTGGGTCAGGCCGTCGGGCGGCGGGGAGGGCGGCGGCCTCGTCCGCGATAACGATGGGCCGGTCCGCGGCTCACGCCGGGCATCCGCATGGTGACAGTGGTGCCTTCGCCGGGAATGCCGGCGATGGCGATGGTGCCCTGGTGCTCCTCTACAATTTTCTTCACCGTAGCCAAGCCCAATCCCGTGCCGGACCGTTTAGTCGTGAAGAACGGCTCGAAGACCTTGTCCACATGTTCGGGAGGAATGGGCGTGCCGTTGTTTTTGATGAGGGTCTGTACTTCCAAGTGTCGTCCGGCCCGCTGGTTGCTGATGGAAATCGTCAGGATGCCGCCTGGCGTCATGGCCTCGATGGCGTTCTTGAAGATGCTCAAGAACACCTGCTGCATCTTGGCCTCGTCGGCCCGCACGGGGGCGAGGACGGAGGCGTAATCCTTGATGACCTGGATCCTGGTCGCTTCCAGCTCGGTCGCAACGACGGTCAAGGCGTTTTCTACCATTTCAGGCACCCGACAGAGCCGGCGGTTGAGATCCAACGGTTTCGCGAAGTCCAAGATCTCGTTGAGGATGGCTTCGATGCGGATCAGGTCGCGCATGGCATTTTCGACGCGCGTTTGCGGGTCGAAGTCGAGAATGCCTTCCGCAGTCACCTCTTCCAGCTGAGCCCGAATGGAGGCGAGGGGTTCGCGAATCTCTGTCGCCAGGAAGGCGCTGAACTCGCCGATGGCTGCCTGCCGCTCTTGTTTACGGATGACCGGTTCCGCCGGGGCTTGCGGAACTGCGCCGGCCTCGGCCTCCGGGGCTCCCTCGGCTTTGACTGCGGTGGACGGCGCGGGGGGCGCGGCCTGCAAAAGGTCCAATAGCTTGAGGTTGATCGGCTCCAGCAGCCGCGTATCACTCACGGTGAAGCGATCCGCCTCTTTCGAGGCTAACGTGATGATCCCGCCGACCTGGCCGCGCAGAAAAAAGGGCAAGACCAGCGAGGATTGGAACCGGTCTTTGTACAGATACTTGTGATCGAGAAACCGCCCTTGGGTCGAGGCCAGGTCGTGGTCGACGCGCGGTTTGCGGTGCCGCACGGCCCACCCCGCGGCGGACGCGTCCAAGGCCAGGCGCTGGCCTGCCTTGAGGTCTTTCTTTTGGTCCTTCGGATCGGTCTTGTGTTCGCCAGCGATACCAAGGACCTCGACGTTTCCCGCCAACGGATCATAGGCGCCGATCCAGGCGCGATCGAAGGGCAAGGTCTGGCCTAGCTCGTTCAGAAGCGCCACGACCTTTTCCTGCAATTCGGGCGTGGCATGGGAGGTCGGGGCGGTGAAGGCCTCGACGGTTGCGGGTGAGGGGAGAGGTTCCTTCGAGACTAAGGGACGGCTCAGGAGCATGTTCAGGTCGAAGAGGCTGTCCCGTTCGAGGGCTTTGGTGATGTCGTCCCCGGCCTGTTCCAACATCGCCTTGTCTTTCTTGGCGAAGGTGGCGTTGTCTTTCCGTCCGATGACGAGGAAGCCGTAGGTGCGCTGGCGGTGGCGAAGCGGCATACCCAGGAGCGACTTGGCCCCTGGCGTGACCAGGCGGAGACGGACGGTGCGCGAAGCCTCCGCATCGGCGGGCACGGCGGTCAGCACCTTTTGGGACGAGAGGGTCCGCACGATGGCCTGCACGTCGCGGGGCGTAAATCCACGGTGAACCTGTGCTGTGAGGGGGCCCTGCTCCTGATGAAATACGGCGGCCAAGGCCGCGTCGGCGGGTAATCCGTTCAGTACCGAAGTCAGGGTCCGTTGAAGATGGGTTTCCGCGGCGGCTTTGGCTTGTTCAGGTGAAGGGCTCATCGACCTCTTTGCAGCATACTTCGCACCGGCAGGAAACCTCGGCGGGGCCTCGCGCCCGATCGAAACACGCGCTGGTTAGAATTCAAAGCTCGTACGCTCTCGACGGTCCGGTCGAGCGTCGGGGCGCATTGTAGCAGTGCCACCGGGGTAACTCAAGGAAAGCGTCGTCAATCGGGATTGATGATCGTGGGGGGGCGGCGAGGAGGGTCGATCGTATGGGCTTTGGTCTGCTCGATGGCCAGCACGATGTTCAGAACGGCGCTGACCACGCTGATGACCAAGGCGCCCCAGAACGAGGCCCAGAAGCCGGCCACATTGAAGCCCTTTACCAGGGCGGCGGTCAGCTGTAAGAGCAGGGCGTTGATCACCAGCATGAAGAACCCGAGGCTGACCACGATCAGGGGCAGGGACAGAAAATACAGCAGCGGACGGATGATCGCGTTCAGCAGGGTGAGCACCAATACCGCCGCGAGCCCGGCGCCGAGACTGTTCGACTCGATGCCGGGCACCACCGTCACGGCCAAGAATACCGCGATCCCGGTCACCAGCACCCGCATGACGACAGGGCGCAGGCCGTCGCCGCCGGTCTGGTGGACGTGTTGGAGGTGAAACACGCGCATCCCTTCTCAGTGTTTGGCCTTGGCGGAATCGGAATAATGCACTTCGGTGGCGACCAAGCCGTCCGTGCTCTTTTCGGCTTCCACCACCACGCGGTCCCCCACTTGCGGCGGGCTCTTGGGCCGGCTGAGATTCTTGACCTTGTACTCGGTCTTATCGGTCAGGCGCACCGACACCAGTTGACCCTTCGGGGTTTTCACCTCGATATGGGTAGCATCGATGGCGGAAATGACGCCCAGCACATGCTGGCCGCTGCCGTGGGCCAAGACCAGCACCGGGGTGGCGATCAGGAACAGGGCGGCAATGAGGAGTCGCAGAGCAGTCACGGGTCGTCCTTTCGTTGAATTCAATGGTGGTGGGAGTCGGTGGCCTTTTGGGCAGCGGAGTCATCTCCGCCGAGGAATTGGTCGATGAGGGCTTCCTCTTCCAGTTCCTTCTTGGTCTTGGGATTCAGGCTGCGCATTTCTTCCAGCTCTTCTTCGGTCAGGCTGGGGAGGTGACGAATGAAGTGCACCAGCTGCCAACTGCCGCTGTCCTTCGTCGGATCGCCGGTGCCCCAGCCGGGCATGGCGGTGAATCGAATGCCGTTCTGGATGATGAAAAACAATTCACCGTCCGACATCGTCTGCGTGTCCGGCAGCCGAAGGTCCGGCGCTTTCGGATAGACGTTCTTGCCGATCACGGTCTCCCCGCTGCCGTTGTTGGCGTGGCAACTGGCGCAGTGGTCCGCGAAGTGGGCGCGCGCTTCTTTCATCAGCTCCTGCGTGACGGGCAACGGGTTTCGCAACTGCCGATTCTCGTAGGGAATGGCCAGATGGCGGAGTTGTCTGGCGATCAGCACTTCCAGCTCATTCGGTTCCGCCTTGGCGCTGAAACCGGTCGAGTAGGATTGGTAGCCGAACCATCCGAAGATTCCCAGCATGGCGAAGAATCCAATCATCAATAGTCCGCACAGTTTCTTCATCAGAGACGAACCTTCCACCCCGGGCGTCACGCCTTTCCACACTATACCGTCTTGGCCGAATGAATGCCAATCGCAGCGCCGCGTAGCGGCGGGCTCGGGGTGCGTTTAGACAGAGTGTGTCGCAGGCATGAACAGGCGCAGGAGCAGGAGCGCAGTGACGGGCACGTACATCAGGAGCCCGGTGGTGCCCTGCAACGCTTCACCGATCCAGAAGGTGACGGCCAAATTGAAGGCCAGCACGCCGTAGTAGAGTCCGACACCCAGGAGCAGGCGGTGGGTCGTCGAAGGAGTATGGGGGGGAAGCGATGCGTCGAGTCGGCGGTCGAGCGGGAAATAGGCCCAGAGGGACATCGCACCGACGACGGCCCAGCCGACATAGTTGGCCATGGGGACGCCGTAATGCACGCCCGGGTCGGGATAATAATAGATCTTGCCCAGGAACCAGCGGTCCCCCCTTAGCGCGACCGGATCGATCACCATATCGATGAAGGCGAACAGGAGCACGGCCAGCGCAAAAACCGACCAGGATGTGCGCAGGGAAAGGTCGAACTGCATGTCGGGAAGTCGCCATCGCGCACCCCGACTATCCGACCGGATCGGCAAGAGCAGCAGAAGCGCCAGGCAATAGCTGGCGTAGAGGAGGAAGGAAAACGAGATCGAGTCCATGAAGGGGATATTCGAGAAGTACAGCTCCTGCCCGACGGTGGAACCGTTGTAATGGTACCAACCGAAGGGGATACCCGTGCGGGTGGACGAATATTCGCAGACGAAGGCCGTGGCCCAGCTGATGAGCCAGAAGCGCCAGGTGCGGGGCCAGCCGATCAGCGCGACGGCGGCAACCAGAAATGCGGCCAGGAAGGCGAACACGTAGGGGCGGAAGGCGATGGTCTTAAAGAAGAGGAGGGCGAATTCCATCGGGCGAGTTGAGCATTCGATTAGACGTAGCCGTGACGCCGAAACCACTGCACGGCCTTTTCCAGCGCCACGTCCACCGGTGTCTGTGGCAGGCCCAGTTCTCGGATCGCCTTGCTGCAGTCGTAATGCATCTTGTACTTGGCCATCTTCACGCCTTCGAGCGGGATGCGCGGCGGGACGCCGGTGACATTGGCGAACCACTGGTTGGCATAGGCCAAGGGCAAGATGGCCGCGCGCGGCAGCTTGATAGTGGGCGCCTTCACCCCCGTGAGGCGGCTGAGGATGTGGAACACTTCGTTCAGCAACAGATTCCGGTTTCCCAGGATGTACCGCTCCCCCTGGCGGCCCCGCTCCATCGCGAGCAGATGCCCCTGGGCCACGTCGTCCACGTCGATGAGATTCATGCCGGTTTCGATGTAGGCGGGCATCCGGCCCAGCATGAAATCCACGATGATCTGGCCGGTGGGAGTCGGTTTCACGTCGGCCTCGCCGACCGGTGCGCTGGGATTGACGATGACGACCGGCAAGCCTTCCCGCGCGAGTTTGAGCACTTCCTGCTCGGCCAGATACTTCGACCGTTTGTAATGGCCGGCCATTTGCTCCAACGAGACCGGCGTCTCCTCCGTACCCGGCCCTCCCTCCGGCGGCAAGCCGATGGCCCCGATGGTGCTGCAGTAGACCGTGCGCTCGATGCCGACCTCGCGGGCCGTTTCCAGCAGGGTCTTCGTGCCGGTCACGTTGATATCGTAGAAGATGGACGGGTCCTTCGCCCAGAGGGCGTAATGCGCCGCCACGTGGTACAGATGTCGGCAGCCGGCCAAGGCCGTACGGAGCGATGCGCGATCACGCAAGTCGCCATGGACCTGCTCGACCGTCAGACCGGCCAGGTTGCGGAGGTCGGCCCCCTTGCGGGTGAGGACGCGCACCTCGACTCCGGCCTTGACCAAGGCGCGGGCCACGGCTCCGCCGACGAATCCGGTTGCGCCGGTGACGAGGGCTTTCACTGGAAGCAGTCCTTCATGGGGGCAGGATGCCGCATCATGCGCCTGCGAGGCAAGCGATGGGGACGGTGAGCGAGTGGAGTCACGGGGCCGTTCACGAAGGACGGTTAGTTTTTCCGCCAGGTGATGTAGCGCGCCAGTTCGCGGAGCGGGTCGGCCTTGGCTCCGAACGAGGCCAGGCGATCGTTGGCCCGAGTGACACAGTCTTCGGCCAATTGTTTGGCGCCGTCGACGCCGTAGAAGGTCGGGTAGGTTTTCTTGCCCCGCTGCGCGTCGGTATTCGGGTTCTTGCCCAATTCCTCGCGGGTGCCGGTTACGTTCAACACGTCGTCGGCGATCTGGAAGGCCAAGCCGATGTTTTCGGCGTAGACCGTGAGGTCGTCGAGCTGACTCGACGTTGCGCCGGCAGTGATGGCA
This sequence comes from Nitrospira sp., assembly GCA_015709715.1. NCBI lineage: Bacteria > Pseudomonadati > Nitrospirota > Nitrospiria > Nitrospirales > Nitrospiraceae > Nitrospira > Nitrospira sp. The sequence continues at coordinate 1,693,168 of CP054184.1, read as the reverse complement.
CCCATGCGGACGGCGGCGCGAATCAGCATGCCGGTCTTGTGTTTGTGGATCGTTTGCAGCGTGGCGAGGTCGATGTCCTTGTTCTCCGCCTGGATGTCGAGGACCTGTCCGCCGACCATGCCGACGTTGCCGGACCCGACCGCCAGTTCCTGGATCAGCCGGACTTGCCGGGCCGCGTCGAGGCCAGATTCCCCGTGGGCTCGCGCGCACAGCTCGAACGCCATGGTCAGGAGCGCATCTCCCGCCAAAATGGCCATGGCCTCGCCGTACACCTTGTGGTTGGTCGGCTTCCCGCGGCGAAAGTCGTCGTTGTCCATCGCCGGGAGGTCGTCGTGAATCAGTGAATAGGTATGGATCAATTCCAGAGAAGACGCCACCGGCAAGACGGCTTGGCCTGCCGTGCCGACCGCTTCAGCGGCGGCGATGGCCAGAATGGGCCGTACCCGCTTCCCGCCTGCGAAGAGGCTATAGCGCATGCTCTCGTGCAGGGTGGTCGGCATCGTCTCCGCGCTCGGAATCACCGATTGCAGATAGCGGTCGACCTCCTCGCGCTTGCGTTCGAGGTATTCGCGGATGTCCATGCCTGTGGGAGAGAGTTGGCTCGTGGGGCTCATGCGGAGGCGACTGGGAAGCCGTGGGTCTTCATGTGCGCGTGAGAGTAGCAAAGGGGTTCAGGGAGTGTCAAACGAAGAAGGGAAGAGGGCTGACCTCCCGCATCCTCTTGCTCGCGGAACGCGCGGCCTCGGAATGCCCTCGTTCGACGCGCGCAGTTGAGGATCGCCGGAGGTCAGCCTTTGAGGGGAAGGGGACCAGCAAGCTTGGAAGAAGCATGGCTAAAGATACTTGAGAGGCTGTCGATTGATTTCCTGATTGACCGACAAGGAATTTGCCGATGTGAAGTCACATATTGTGGCTTCACAGGTAGAAGGCATTGACGCTTCAACTGGTACGGGCAACTCATCGCAAATTTCGATGAGTTCACCCCAAAAGAGCAACGCTCTGAACTGGTCACAATTTGTGACCAGTTCCAGCCGTCATCGAGGTGCGACCTATCGCCCCTGGGCTTTTACCGAACACGGTGCCGGGATGGCTGCGAACATTCTCCGCAGCGAGCGGGCGGTCCAGATGAGTGTCTTTGTGGTGCGGGCTTTTGTCCGCCTGCGCGAGCATGTTGCCGCGAATCACGCCATTCTGAAACGTTTGGCCGAAATTGACCGGACGTTGCTCGAGCACGGCTCGGCCTTGCTGGATGTATACGAGAAGCTGCTACCGCTGTTGCAGCCGCCTCCGGATGCTCCCAAACGCCGAATTGGCTTCTATTCGAAAGGCGAGGCGTGATCACGCTCACAGACTATCAGGAGCGGGTGTTGGATTCGCTGCGGGATTTCTTTCGTCTGGCCGCCCAGACCAAGAAGCTGGATGCCGCCTTCCGGGAGGTCACGCGTCGCTTTGGTGAAGCCGTGCCGTATGTTCCGGTCGCAGCTGCCCTAGTGTTGTGTCTCATAAATGGACTTACAACGATTGATTTTATCCATGATGGATTCTACCGAGGCTGTCCAGACAAAGGGCCGTGGGGTTTTGTTATGGACCGCCACGAATTCTTTGATGGCCTGAATCAGTGCGGGGACGCGGTGAAAGGTGCCCCGACGGATCTGCTTGTCGGTGAGGTTGGCGAACCACCGTTCGATCAGGTTCAACCACGATGAACTGGTCGGAATGAAGTGCAGGTGGAAGCGCCGCCGGTTGGCCAACCATTGCTGGACGGTGGGATGTTTATGGGTGCCATAGTTGTCCAGGATGAGGTGCAGGTCCTGGGACGGGGGGAATTCTCGATCCAGCTTCCGGAGAAATCTCACGAACTCTTGGTGGCGATGACGTGGCATACAATCGGCCACGACCGTGCCTTCCAGGACATTCAGCGCGGCAAACAACGGGGTTGTTCCATGCCGCTTGTAGTCATGCGTCATCGTGCCGCACCGCCCTGGCTTCATGGGCAAGCCCGGCTGGCTTCGGTCCAGTGCCTGGATTTGACTCTTCTCATCCACGCAGACGACCAAGGCCTTATCCGGCGGATTCATATACAAGCCCACCACGTCCGTCAGCTTTTGGAGAAACTGCGGATCACGCGACAGCTTAAAGCGCCGGACTCGATGAGGTTGCAGTCCGTGTGCCTCCCAGATGCGCTGGACCGTGGCGGCGCTGACGCCGTGCTGCTGGGCCATGGTGCGGCAACTCCAATGAGTCGCCCCTTTCGGTTTGGTGTGCAGCGTCGCTTCGACAATCTGCTGCACCTTCTTCGGCGAAATCGAGGGCCGGCGTCCGCGGCCCTTGCGCACTTCCGTCAATCCTGGTGGGCCGGCTTGTGCGAAGCGTTCACGCCACAGAATGACGGTGGGCCGACTCACTCCCAAGTGCTTGGCGATCTGGTTGTTGGACAGGCCTTCGGCCGCCATCAGAATGATGCGACACCGCATCACGACGTGCTGCGGAGTGTGGTGGGCTCGAACCCACCTCCGCAACGTGCCGGCTTGCTCCAGGCTTATGGTCAATCTTGGAGCGGAGTCCCACATGTTCGACCATGTACGCCACTGCGATCATATTGTCAATCTATTTGTGAGACACAACACTAGCGATAGAAAAACAAGCTTGGAAGCTCTCGCCGACGGAGCGTGAACGGTTGGTCGAGCGACTTATCGCTGAGATGAACAGCGAACGTTTGACTTCGGTGGATGAAGCGTGGGGCGCCGAGGCAGAACGACGACTTTCTGCCTGGAAGCGGAAGCTCACGAAGCCGGTTTCAGCCGTCAAGGCATTACGCGACATCCGGAAGGATCTCCGTCGTTGAGGTTGCTTCTTGATCCGGCAGCGAAAGCCGAATTAAGGAAGGTCTGATTTATTCTCTTTGCATGATGTGCTAAGGGTAGCGCAGCACTGAACTGGAGGCGTGCCCCATGCAGCAACAGACGTTTGCCGAAGTCTCGTTTGAACAGTATCGCAAGCCCACCCGCCGGGAGCAGTTTCTCAACGAGATGAACCAGGTTGTTCCATGGGCGGAATTGGTAGCGGCGATCGAGCCGGTCTACCCCAAGGCCGAGGGCCCAGGGCGTCCGCCCGTGGGTGTCGAACGCATGTTGCGCCTCCATTGTCTGCAACAGTGGTTTAACCTGTCGGACCCGGCGGTGGAGGAAGCGCTGTACGACTCACACGCCATGCGGCAGTTCGTGGGGATTGATCTGGGCCGCGAGCCCGTACCGGATGAAACCACCATCTGTAAGTTTCGGCATCTGCTGGAAGCCCACCACTTGGGCGCACAGCTCTTTGCGCGGATCGGCGCGTATCTGGCTGCCCACGGGCTGAAGGTCAGCCGGGGCACGATCGTGGATGCCACGATCATCAATGCGCCCAGTTCGACGAAGAATCGCCAGAAAGAGCGAGATCCGGAGATGCATCAGACCAAGAAGGGGAACCAGTGGTATTTCGGCATGAAGGCGCATATTGGAGTGGACAGCCGGACGAAGCTGGTTCACTCAGTGGCGGCCACGGCGGCGAATGTCCATGACAGCCAGGTGTTGCCGGAGTTGCTGCATGGACAGGAGACACGAGTATGGGGCGATGCCGCCTATAGCGGGCAACGCGACATGATTCAGCACCATGCTCCCCATGCCAAGAGCTTCGTCCAGACGAAAGCCCATCGCCATCGGCCCTTGAGCGAGACGGAGCGGGCCCGCAATCGGACGAAGTCGAAGGTTCGTGCCAAAGTCGAGCATGTGTTCTTGGTGATCAAGCGGATCTTCGGGTGGGCCAAAGTGCGGTACCGGGGGCTCGCGAAGAATGCGCACTGGTTGTCTATCAGTTGCGGCTTGGCGAATCTGTATGTAGCACGCCGGCACTTGCTGGCGGCAGCCTAGCGGACGGGGGTGCGAACGGGGCGCGGGCCGCCTGACGGCGGAGGAATCCGAGAAAGGCGCTCTCGGACCAGCGGGTTCCCAGCTGATGGCCCGTCTTGATCCACCGAGAAACAGATTGCTTCGTGGAAACGCGAATTAATCAGACGTTCCTTAAGTCAAGCCGCCCTCTTTTATGAGGATTGCCGCGAAGGTCTCGGCGAAGAATTTCTCGTTGCTGTTGAGGCCGCTTTTAACCAATATCCGCAACATCCGACCCTTTCGCGCACCCTCACGGGAAGATTCCGACGGTACCTCGTTCAGCAGTTTCCCTTATGGAGTGATCTATGCCTTAGAAGGGCAGACTATTTATGTGGCTGCGGTCATGCATTTGAGGCGTAAACCAGGTTACTGGGTCTCCCGAAAGATTCAGTGAGCCCGGGGACTCCTTGTTTTTCCTTCGACCCCTTCGTTATACTCACGCGCTATGAGTATTCGGAAAGCTGCGGGTGAATGGGAGCCCATGCTGCTGGGGATCGAACCCCGCCTCTGCAAGGTCTGTCAGCAGGGCCTCTACCGCGATAAGACGATGTTGCGCGGCGGCTGGTCGCGTTGCACGGTCTGCGATGAGTTCGTGCATTACAGTTGTCTCGCGAGCGGCAAGGTCAGCTTCCTCAAGGCGCGTCCCCGCATCTGCAAGACCTGCCGGACGGTCGAGGAGCAGGCCAAACAACGGACGCTTTCCTCTTCGAACCAACCCGCTGCCGTCGGGTCATGACGCTCGTCGATCCGCAACAACGGTCGGCCAGGCCCTCCTGGCATGTCTTCCTGTCTCACGCGTTGCGGTATGTGCTGGCGCCGCTCCTGTTCCTCTCCAGCGGCTTCTTCACGGCGAATTTTATCGTGAGCGGCCATTACAGCTGGCCCAGGACCAGCCGCGTGTTCGTGCTGACCTTGACCCTGCTCATCCTGGGATTTGAGTTCATCTACAAGGACCAGACGGTGCGGGCGACTTCGCCGGATCGGGCGTTGGCGGCCGTGTTGTATTCCTGCGCAATTCCCTATGCGGTCGGCGCGCTCCTGATGTTGGCGCTGGCCAAGCTGTAATCTGGTGCGCCTATGGGGCAACGGTTCTACAGTGGGGCCTTCGTCCAGCAATGTTTTGCCGTCCATCCCCTGTGCCTCTCTCTGAAACGTATCGATGACGAAGGGCGGCTGCTCGTCGCCTGCACCTCCTGCCGGATGGTGCATTCCCTCTCGCTCGACGAGGTCATCGCGCGCGTGGCCGCAGTGCCGCTTGACGGGGACCTGATCCCGGCGGCGGCCGTCACGACCCCGAAAGACCGGCTCGTGGCTTGCCTGCAGGCCCATGCCTTGGCGGTCACGATCCGGGAGTTGGACGTGATTCGCGACAGCGCGGGTCTGCGTTGCGCCGAATGCCGCCGTCTCTTCGACCTCCGGGTGTCCGCCTTCGAATCCCATCAGAAATCCTAACCACGTGGACCCACTTGCCGAGACGCCCCTGTTTGCTCCCGACGAAGTGAAGCTGTTGACCGATCGCGACCTGTTCCGGGCGAAGGAGCGGATTGTGGTGAAGGTGCGCGAGCAACTCGTCCGGTTGCATCAGGGCCTCCAGTCGGAGTTGGCCCAGGTCAGGTTGCTGCTTCCCGCTGAGTTCGATCCTACCAAGGCACAGATGGTCAAAGGGGAACATCTGGAGCATTGCCCGTACCAATACCTCGACTACCCCAAACATTTTCGCGGCGACGAGAAGTTGACCTTCCGTTCCCTCTGCTGGTGGGGGCACCATCTGGTCTTCGCGTTGATCGTGGAGGGCGGGCTGGTCAAACAGTATCGGAAGAACCTGGTCGACCGCTTCCATCGACTGGCCGGTCATGATTTAGAACTCTCGCTTGCCCCGACCCTTTGGGAATGGAAGCGAGGCGAAGGGTACACGCTGCCCATCACCCACGATCGGAAAGCCCAAGTAGCGGCGGTGCTCTCGGGGCGGGCCTGGTTCAAGATCGCGCGATTCGTTCCACTGGATGCGCCCGCCGTGCAAGCAGGGGGCTTGCCCGACCTTGGACGGGACACCTTTCGCCGCCTGTTTCCGTTGCTCACGCCCTAACCGTTTCCTCCAGGCCAGGCCGGTACTTCGCCGGGCCATTCCCGTTTGTCATCCGGCTCGCAGATTGGGTAGACTGGGGCCCGTCTTGTCGAGGACCCACTTACCGATAGGGAGGAGCGTGTGATTGCACAGGGATGTCGAATTCTGAGTCAGGTCTGTGTCGCGGTGGGCCTGGCCCTGCTGTGGGGCTGCGCCGGTACCGGTGAGATGGTGTCGGTCAATCTGCAGTCGCAACAGCTGATGGCGCAGGGTGGGCAGCCGGAGCCGGTGAAGATCGTCATCGAACCGTTCGAGGATCTGCGCGCGGACAAATCGAAGATCGGCCAGCGGTCGCATCTGGGCGGCGGGGTGACCTATTTCAACGTGCCCGGCGGGTCGCCGGGGGTGACGATTGCGGAAGCCTTGGCGGAAACGCTGCGGCAGCGCGCCTGGAATCGTCGCGGCTGGGATGCGCGAGTCGTGCAGTCGGGCGTGGCGGTCGCCGGGGCCGACATCGTGATCAGCGGGGAAATCCGCGACTTTTTTGCGACCGCCAAGAGCCGAGTGTTCAACACCAAGTTGACCGGCGAAAGCCGACTGGCCTTCAAGGTGAAGAACCTGACGGACGAGAGCACGACGCAGCGCAACACGCAGGGGCAAGAATCGAAGCCCGTCTTTTGGTTCACCAGCGAGGATATCGAAAGCATGATGTCCGGGCTGATGCAGGATGCGATCGACCGCTTCATCAGCGACACGAAGATCGAGGGCCGCGTGTTGAAGTCCATCAAGTGAGCCAGGCCGCCGACCAGAGCTGCAGAGCGTCTTGGGAGCAGCGTCATGCGTGAGCGGCGGTGGGAAACAGCGGGACGTCTGACCTTCCGTGATGCGCTGGCGGTCGGGGAACGGTTGGCCGCCTTGGGGCTCAAATCGGCGCAGCCTGTCAAAGACGTGATCTGTTACGTAGAGGATTGGGCGGTCGACTCCCCGGCGGAGTTCGACCGGCTCGATCAGTGGGCGACTGAAGACGTCACGCTGATCCATGCACGCGAGGGGTGGCAGGGAGATTTTTTCCTCCTGGCAGGCGGGTACCATACGGTCTATCAACAACATCAGAGCGTCGGCACCTACTGCTCCATCAGCCATCCCTGGCGAACCAGAGGCCCCCTCCGGTTTCATCACCCCGTCAATATGCTGTGGCTTGGCTTCCGGCACAGCCACGCGTTCATCCGCGTCCGGCTCCAGACCCTCGACGTGGTGACGCCGGGAGAAACGCGGGAAGAGGCCAGACGCAACGACTGGGTCGATGAGCGGCGGGCCATCTTCCTCGACGCCATCACGACTCTGGACTTGCCGGTCGAAACCTCCGTGGAGAAGGGCGGGCTGGTGTTGACGCCGGCGGACCCTGTTACGCCTTTTTTCTGTTCCTGGCCGGATGCCTTCGGCCCCTGTCAGTTCGAATACAATTCCTCGGATGCCTTTGAGTTTCTGGTGCCGGCAAGCCGACTGGCCGCCACCTTTGTCCCGCAAGCCGCGTCGGTGCGGGCCTATCTGACGGGATTTTCCGAATCTGCATTGGAACAATTCGCCGCCGTCCAGACCGGGGCGCGCTCGGTCTACCGCTGCTCCGTCCATTGCCGTTTGAGCGAACTGCCGGAGGTGCTGCGTATCATCGAGCCGCAAGGGCGGCTGTACAGCACCCTCTGCGAGTTTCAGACGCAGGAGCTGCTGCCGGAAGCGGAAGAGGCCTCGGCCATCATCGGCCTGGTCGGGACTGTCGGCGGGTTTCAGATCGAAGCCCGGTTGAATCGCGCGCCGCTCAAGGAGGAGGCCATGGCCCCCTGGCTGGAGCGCGTGATCGGCATGTCGGTGAAGTACGCCCCGTTACCTCCCTTCGTGTAATCGACTCTTCGTTTGACAATCACGAGGCGATCTTGAACTCTAGCCTCCATGGTGTCGATGCAACGGGTGCAGGCGGTCTTGGGCAAACCCTACTTGCCGCCGCTCTTTTTCCTCTCGGGGGTGACCTATGACACCCTCACCCTCAGCCGGATTGATCGCCTGCAAGGCAATCTGCTGCTCCTGCTCTATTTGCTGCTCCTGGGTTTTCTGATCGTCCTGACCGGCCGCCTGGGGACGAGCCGGATGGCGCCGGAGGACTTGCCGCCGGAAACCCCCAAGGCCATTCGGTGGGCCCTGCAGGCCGGACCCTATGCGCCGATGGCCATCCAGTTTCTATTCGGGAGCCTCTTCAGCGCCTATACGATCTTCTATTGGAAAAGTGCGACCTGGACCGGCTCGGCCGTGTTCTTCGTGCTGTTGGTGGGGCTGCTGGTCGGCAATGAGTTCTTGCGCGATCGTCTCTCCAATCTACAGCTCCTGGTGGGGCTCTATGCCTTGGTCTGTTTCGCCTTCTTCACCTTCTTTCTGCCGGTCATGACCGGTTGGATGAACCAGGCGATGTTTCTGGCGGGCGCGGTGCTGAGTGTGCTGGTGACTTTGCGGGTCGTGGAACTGATCTACCGCGGCAACGAGGACCGAACCCGGCGTGAAGCGACCTTGACGACGGCGCCGGCCATGGCGGTCATTGCCTTGCTGGTGGGGTTCTACATTCTCAACTGGATCCCGCCGGTACCGCTGTCGCTGAAGTTCGGCGGGATGTACCACGAAGTCAAACGAGCCGGGGACCACTTCGAACTGTCGTTCGAGCGACAATGGTACGAACCTTGGAAACACTCCGCCTCGACCATCGCGGCGGACGAACCGTTGTATTGTTTCACCGCCGTCTTTGCCCCGGTCGCGCTCCGAACGACGGTCTACCACCATTGGTACTTCCGGCCGGAGTCCGGCCGGCCCTTCGTGTCCGCCGATCGCATCGCCTTGAAGATTGTCGGGGGGCGAGAGGGAGGGTATCGAGCCTACACCTTCAAACAGGGGCTCGATCCGGGAGAGTGGCGGATCGATGTAGAAACCGAAGACGGCCGCGTCATCGGCCGCGTGGGCGTACAGGTGACTGCCGATCAAGAAAGTCCGCGGTCGGTCACGACCATCGTCTATTGACCGGGAACGGCTGGCAGGACCCTGCAAGCGTCCGAAAACCTGTATGATGACAGGACAGGCTCATGAGGTTCTGCATGGAAATCGGTAGATACAGGGGGAGGAGGTCGGTGTTATGGGGTGGGCGTTGAGGCTCATGGTCGGTATGGTCGTCCTGGCCCTCGGCCTGTACAGCGTGCTAGTGCCGGCTAGGGCTCAGGAGGCTGCTCGTCCGGCTCTAGACTGGCAGGTGGGGCCGACGGACGTGCCGCTGGGTGACCAGGCCATCTTGAAGTTGCCTTCCGGCTATCGGTTTCTGGGGCCGGAGGCGACGCAACAGTTGCTCAAGCGAATGGGCAACTTTCCGTCCGGTCAGGAGTTGGCGCTGATCACCTCCACGAAGGAAGGCGAAGGCTGGTTCTTGGTCGCACGTTATGTCGATGCCGGCTACGTCAAGGACGACGAGGCCGCCGAATGGGACGCCGATGCCCTCATGGCTGCGATCAAGGAAGGCACGGAGGAAGACAATAAGGCCAGGCACGCACAGGGAGTACCGCCCTTGATCATCCGTGGGTGGGAGGAAAAGCCGCATTACGACAGGGCGGCGCACAAGGTGGTGTGGGCCATCTCAGCGCAGGAGCAGGAGACGGTGGGGGTCAACTACAACACTTTGGCTCTCGGACGGCATGGCTACCTCAGCATGAACATGGTGGGGCCCTTGGAAGCCCTGCCGACCTTGAAGCCGCATGTGGGACAGCTGCTCGGGAATGTGGAGTTCGTCGAGGGGAAACGGTACCGCGATTTCAACAGCACGACCGACAAGGTGGCGGCCGTCGGGTTGTCGGCGCTCATTGCAGGGGCGGCGATCAAGTCGGGGCTGTTGGCGAAGTTATGGGCGTTCGTGGTGCCCCTGCTGATGGTGGGCAAGAAATTCCTGATGCTGTTGGTGATCGCGCTGGGGGGCCTGGCGGCGAAGTACTTCAAGAAAAAGCCGCAGGTGGAGTCGATGCGGGGTGACGGAGGGCTTCCGTCGTGAAGGTCCTCCTGCTGCTCCTCTCGGGGCTCAAGCTGGGGAAGGTGGCGCTCACCGGCGGGACGATGCTCCTGTCGATGGTGGCCTACAGCTTTGTGTTCGGCTGGTGGTACGCGGTGGGCTTCGTGCTGCTGATCCTGTTCCACGAACTGGGACATTACGCCGCCGCCAAGCAGCGCAATCTGGACGTCGGGGCCCCGACCTTCATTCCCTTCGTCGGCGCCTGGATTCAGCTCAAGGAGCAACCGATGGATGTGGAAACCGAGGCCTATGTCGGCATCGCCGGGCCGGTGGCCGGCACGGTCGCCGCTGTCGCCTGTTATTATGCCGCCGAATACACCGACAGTCCGCTGTTGCTGGCCTTGGCCTACGCCGGGTTCATGATCAATCTGTTCAACCTGATACCGCTGTCCCCGTTGGACGGCGGGCGTATCACCGCCATCATTTCGCCCAAGGTCTGGTGGCTGGGCGTGCCGATCCTGATCGGCCTGTTCATTGTGAATCACAGCCCCATGTTGTTGTTGGTCGCGATCATGGCCATCCCGCATGTGATGGCTACCTTCAGGGGAGGGCCTTCTGGTCTGCCGGAACGCTATTACGAGGTGCCGATGGGGACCAGGGTGAGTTATGGCCTGTACTACCTTGGCCTCGCGGCGTTTCTTGGTATCATGAGTTACGAGACGCACCTGTTGTTGCCTGCCGCCCAAGGCTGACTCAATCGGACAACCGAGGCGAGGGGGCGAAAGCTGCATCGCGCCTCACGGCTGTCGAGCGCAGAGCGGGGCGGTTTGTACCATCTTTTGTCCGGGAGGTGCCGTGCAGCAGTTCACGGCTGAAGTGAGCCGCATCCAAACATTCACGCACGACGTGCGCGCGATCGAATTGCGACTTCTGGAGCCTGGTCCCATCACATTCAAGGCCGGGCAGTTCGTGTCGTTCGAGGTGCCGAAGGAAGGGCACCCTCGCCCCGTCACCAGACCCTATAGCATCGCATCCCCGCCGAGTCAGCGGGACCGGCTCCTCCTGATCCTCAATCTGGTCAAGGACGGACCAGGCTCGAATTATCTCTTCAGCATGCGGGAAGGATCGCGAACGGAGTTTAAGGGACCGGCCGGCGCCTTTTATCTGCGGGATGACCAGGAAAGAGGCCTGCTCTTCGTCGCCACCGGAACCGGGATTGCTCCGCTCCGCAGCATGATCCTGGCTCAGCTGGAGCGCGCTTCTTCGCAGTCGGTCACCCTGTTCTGGGGACTCCGCAGCCAGCGGGACCTCTACCTGCAGGATGAACTGAGGTCACTGGCTCTGGCCCACCCCAACTTTTCTTTCGTGACCACTCTTTCCAGGCCGTGCCCAGGGTGGGAAGGCACCAGCGGGCGCGTGACCGATCTGATCGACCGGCAGGTCCAATCTGTGACAAACCTCGCCGTCTATCTCTGCGGGGGGAGCGGCATGATCACGGATGTGACGGCCAGGCTTCATGCCAAAGGACTCTGTCCGATCTATCGGGAAAAGTATTACGACGAGTAACAGGCTTACTCGATCTTCGGGGTGCGCCTGGTGGTGTGTTGGAAGACGCACTTGGGACAGGTGTAATGGATGAACTGCCCGCCTGCAACCAGCCGTTTGGCCATGGGGACCTTACACCAGGTGCAGAGCCGGTCGGGCAATTCCGCCAGGTGGGTCGGGCTGGGAGAGGGTGAGGCGGGGCTGTCGGTCATGGGCGGCATTCTGGCGAAGGGCTTGAGAGTTTGTCAATGCACGTCGTGACCAGAATTTTCGGAGATAAACATTTACAGGGTTCTGAACGTTCAGTATATTGCAAATGTATGTCGCTCCACTCCATCCAACCCCAACAGAAAGGTCGTATCGTTTATGCAGAACGCCGAAGGTGCCACCTCCGACGACATCTCATCATCTTCAGCCAGGCTTGCTGACTCACCCATCCACCCCGACTCCGTCGGGCCCGGCAAAGCCTGGGGTATTTGCACTTCCGTCGACCTCCACGATTGCATCCCCGACCGTATCCGCGATGCGAAGCAGATCGAAGCCTACGTCGTTCAGCTCTGTGAATTGATCCAGATGAAGCGTTACGGCGCCTGTCAGATCGTCCACTTCGGCGAAGGCCGCGTGGCGGGCTACAGCATGGTGCAGTTGATCGAAACCTCGCTGATCAGCGGGCACTTTGCGAACGATACCAACAACGCCTATCTCGATATCTTCAGTTGCAAGGGGTATGATCCCGCTGTGGTCGAAGAGTTTTCCAAAGCCTTTTTCGGCGCCCGCCGGTCCAGCCACCGGGCGATGTTGCGGTACTAGAAGAGGATTCGGGCGACAGCCATGACACAGGACTCCCCCAAAACGGTGCGGGCCTTCTTTGCGACCCTTGCCGGAAAGTTGGATCCGGAGGCGGCGGAAGGATTGGATGCCGTGTACCAGTTCGATCTGAACGGTACCGACGGAGGCCAGTATCAACTGCTGATTCGGGATGGGGCCTGCCGCGTGTCGGAAGGTGTCCACCCGGATCCCCAGGTCACCCTCGCCATGTCGGGGGAGGACTGTTTGCGGGTCTTGAACGGTCAAGTGAGCGGAGCCGCCGTGGCCATGTCCGGGCGGCTCCGTATCACCGGCGATATGGGGTTGGCGTTGCAGCTGGCCTCGTTGTTTCCCAGCCTGAGGCCGTAGCCCTCGCCAGACGCCCCGCGTCGTTTCCTTCCCCTTCGGCTTCCCCTTTCCCCCTCACTGCTGCACGCAGGACCCTTCAGGGGACGGGTCTGCCTCGGCTAATTCTTCCGCTTGTCGAGGAAAGCGTTCCTCCAGCATGGTGTAGACGGTCGGTACCAAAAACAGCGTGAGGATCGTCGAGACCGTCAGGCCGCCCACGACGGCGCGGGCTAGCGGCGCGTTGGTCTCGCTTCCTGTCCCGAGGCCGAGGGCCATGGGAATCAATCCGACCACTGTGGCGAGCGAGGTCATCAGGATGGGACGGAGCCTGGTACGCGACGCGGTGAGGACGGCGGCGGCGAGGGGCTGCCCGCGACGCCGCAACACATTGGTGTAATCCACCAGGAGCACGCCGTTCGAGACCACGATGCCGAGCATCATGATGATGCCCATCATGGATGAAGTCGAGATCGTAGTGTTGGTCAGGTAGAGCATGATGATGACGCCCGGAACGCCCATCGGCACTGAAAACATGATGATGAAGGGGTCGATCAGCGATTTGAATTGCGCGGCCATGACCATATACACGAGGACCAGTGCCAGCAGGCTCGCGAACAGGAGTCCCTGAAAGGTTTCCCGCTGTTGTTGGATTTGGCCTGCCAAGCGTATGCTGAAGCCCGGCGGGACCTGCAGGCCGGCGAAGGCTGCTTCGAGATCCTCAGCGATGGTGCCGAGATCGCGGCCCACGGGGTTGGCGGTGATGTGCACGACCCGTTGGAAGTATTTGCGCTCGATCTTCACCGGCCCGGCATTCAGCTTCAGGGCTGCGAGATTTTTGAGCAGCACCGGTTCGCCGGTCTTCGTCGTCAGCAGGACCCGTTCGATGTCCGCCAGATCCTTGCGATGTTCTTCGGCCAGCCAGGCGCTGATGTAGTATTCGTTGCCGTTCTGAGGATCGGTGAAAATGATCGGGTCCGTCTGGCCGTTCCCGTTGAGGGAGTACAGCACGGCATTGGCGACATCGGTCTCACTCACGCCCAGCAACGCGGCCTTTTCCCGGTCCACCACCACGTTGACTTCCGGATAGTTCTCTTCCCGACTGACTTCGATGTCGGCCATGCCTGGAATCTTCTGCATGCTGTCCTGTACCTGGCGGATCAGGGTGCGGGCCTTTTCGAAGTCGTACCCGTAGATTTCGACGTCGATGGCCTTTTGCGAGCCGAAACTCGTCACGCGTTTCACCAGGCCGCCCGGGTCGAAGAACATGGCGACGCCGGGAAACAACTTCACCACCAGCGGACGGACCTGGTTCATGATCTCGACTTGGCTGCGGCGGCGTTTGTCCGGTGAGGCCAGATAGACGGAGATGACCGAGGTGTGCGGACCCGTGTTAGGGTTGAACAGCGACGATCGTCCCTGCGCCAGGACGCCGGTGCTGGAGGCAATCGCTTCGAGTTCGTTCGGAGGAATCTGTTCGCGCAGCACCCGTTCCACTTCGGCGACCTGCTCCACGGTTCTCTCCACCCGCTGGCCCACTGGAGCGCGCAAGACAATGCGGAATTGGCTTTCGTCGGACACGGGCAAAAACTCGGTGCCGATGAACGGGAGCAGCCCGAGCGTCCCCACGAAGATGGTCACCACCGTGACGAGGAGGGCGCGTCGATGGCCGAGCACCCAGCGGAGGCTGCGTTCATACCCTTCGTCGAGGGCGGCGTAACGCCGCTCGCTCCATTGCATGATCTTCACGAACCACCTCGGCAGGTTGCGATGGGCCTCTTCTTCGGATTTCAGGAAACGATAACAGAGGGCCGGGGTGACGGTGCGGGAGACGAAAAACGAGGTGAACAGCGCGATGGCGATGGTCAGGGTCAACGGGATCAGCAGCAACCGCGCGATGCCCACGACGAAGAACATGGGCAGGAAGACGACCACCGTCGTGACCGTCGAGGCGAAGATCGGCATGGCGACCTCGCGGGCGGCGTTGACGATCGCGTCCCAGCGGTTGCGGTCCACGTTCAGGTGCCGCTGGATGTTCTCCAACTCGACGATCGAGTCGTCCACCAACCGGCCGATGCCGAGGGCCAGGCCGCCCATGGTAAAGACGTTGAGCGTTTGATTGGTGAAGTAGAGCACGATGAAGGTCACGAGGATCGAGAGCGGGATCGCCACGGAAATGATCAGGGTGCTGGTCACGTTGCGCAAGAACACCAGGATGACAGCTGCCGCGAGAAGCGACCCGTGGAAGGCTTGCTCGATGAGGTTCCGGATCGACTGCCGGATATAGACCGATTGGTCGAAAGAAATGCCCAATTGCACGCCCGGCGGAATGCCGATCATGTTCGGGATGGCCTTGCGGAGGGCATCGACCACTTCCACGGTGTTGGCGATCGGCTGTTTGTTGACCCGGAGGTAGACGGACCGTTTGCCGTCCGTGCGAACGACATTCGTTTGAATGTCGGAGGAATCGGCCAGGGTGCCTACGTCCCGCACCCGCACGGGGTTGCCGCGTGGGTCGATTTTGACCACGACATCGGCAATGGGTTCGACCGTCTTGAACTGGGTGTTGGTGAAGACGTTGTAGTCGAGGTTGCCGGCCTTGATGTCGCCCGACGGCAGAATCAGGTTGGAGGCCTTCACGGCCTTCACTACATCGAGGATGGAGAGGCCCCGCGCCTCGAGGAGCGACGGATCCAGATTGATGTTGATTTGGCGGATTTTTCCGCCCTCGACCGTCGCGGCGGCGACGTTGGAAATCTGCTCGATCTGCGGCGCGATGGTGTTGTAGGCCACATCGTAGAGCGCCCGTTCATCGAGGTTGCCGCCCGACACGGTGACGAAGGCGACGGGGATGTTCGAGACATCGAACTTGACGATGAAGGGTTGCAGGATGCCGGGCGGGAGACTGTTGAGGATCTGGGTGATGCGTTGCATCACCTCCATCTGCCCCACGTTGATGTCGGCGCCCCAGTTGAACCAGACCTGCACGGCGCCGATGCCCTGTTTGGCGAACGATTCGACGTGCTCGACGTTGGAGGCCGAGCTGACGGCTTTTTCGATCGGGTAAATGACGCTCTGTTCGATGTCCAGCGGCGGTGCGCCCTTATAGATGACCCCGACGAAGGCCACCGGCACTTGGATGTTCGGAAAGAGGTCGACCGGAAGCCGCTCGAGCGAGGTCGCCCCCAGAATGACCATGGCCAGGGACAACATCAGGATGCCGATGCGGTTACGCAGCGCGAGGAGTGTCAGCCACATAGTGACGAATTGAAACGGCTCAATGCGACGCGGGAGCGCGGCTTAGAGCGGTTGAGCCTGGACGGTCGTTCCTTCGCTGACCAGGTCTTTGCCGGACACGATCACCGGTTCATCGCCCTGTAGCCCCTTCAGGACTTCGACGCGGTTCTCGACCCGGACGCCCAACTCCACCGGAACCTGGTGAGCCTTGCCCTCCTTGACGACATAGACATACTGGAAGTCTTCCAATCGGCTGACGGCATCCAGCGGGATTTGCACCGCCCCTGCGTGGGTACCGACCAGGACTTCGACCCGGGCGAACATCCCGCCCTTCAGTCGATGATCCCTGTTGGGGAGGTCGACTTCCACCGTCATGGTTCGGGTGGCGCGATTCAAGGCTTGCACCACGCGAGTGACCCTGCCCTCGAACGTTTCATGGGGATAGGCTTCCGCGCGAACCTCCGCCCGTTGCCCCACCTTCACCAGCGGCACGTCTTTTTCCACGACCTCGATCAGGGTGCGGACCGTGTCCACGTCGTGAATGCTCAAGATGCCGCGCGACATGGTGGAGGTGCTGGCGGTAGTGCCGCTCACATAGGAGCCGGGATCGAGATTACGCTCCGCGATATACCCAGCGAAGGGCGCGCGGATGTACGAATAGGCCAGATTGGTGTCGGCCTGGGCGAGCGCCACCTCCATTTGCTGCACTTGGGCCCGCAGGGAATCCTGCATGGCGACGGCGGCGTCGCGGTTCACTTGGGCATTGTCGAGGTCTTGTTGCGAGACGAACTGGTCTTTGATCAAGGCCTGCATGCGGTCGAACGTGAGCGCGGCGTTCCTCACGGCCGCCTCTTGCTGGACGACCTTCGCCTTGGCCGAGGCCAGGTTGGCCTTGGCCTGGTTGACCGCGTGGATGTAATCCGTATGGTCGATTTCGACGAGCAACTGATTGGCCTTCACGAAGTCGCCCTTGTCCACATGGATCTTGGCGATATAGCCGTCCACGCGCGAGAAGACGTTCACGAGTTGGTTCGGGATCAGATCGGCCGTGTAGGAGAGGTGAATATCGAGATCCTGCTTGAGAGGGATCTTCGTTCCGACCGTGAGGACGCGGACTTTCTTCGGATCGGTCTTGGCACCGCTGCTGAGTCGAAACACTACCAACGCCGCCACGGCAAAAAACAGAATGACGCCCAATGTGACGATCGGATGCCGAGTGATGGGATTAGCCGACACGCGCGGGACCTCGTTTCCTGCCGGCACCGGCGGGGTGGCTGAGTCTGCTCAAGATCAGAAGGATATCTCTGGCGACGTCGTCGTCGTGGGAAGCAGGCAAGGGAACCTCGGGCGGTGAGTGCGTGATCACGCACTCACCTAGGCTATCACGCGCCGCCGGGGCTCCACAAGGAGAGGCCTGGTTTATACCGATCGTAAAGTGGCCTGATCGAGGTCAAAACGCGGAAGGTGCGTTGCCCTCCGAAAACTTGGCACGGAAGACCTGACTCTCGAAGAAAATGACCCCTTGGCCGGTGCGGGCGTCATAGCGCAGAGTGATGTCGCTGTCGGTCCCGAGCCAATTGAAGAACTTCACCATGCCGCCGGTCGTCAGGCCGGGCGTGCGCTCCAGCCGGCCGTACTGTTGTTGGAGCAGGTCGAGAATCTTGTCATGGGTATCCTTCCCGCTGTATCGGATCATCACCCGTGCGAATTGGCCATCAACCGCGCTGAAGCGCAGGACATCGACGGGAATCTCTCGCAGCGCCGGGCCCCCTTTCAGCTCGTAGGTCTGTACACGGCCCGCATCTTCCACCTTGGTCAGCCTGTCCCTGCCCGCAAGTTCGGCCCCCCAGGGAATGCCCTCAAAGCCGTTCGGGTCGTCCTGCATCATCACGGCGAAGGCAAGCGTGAGCGGCCACAGGACCGCGCCGAGCACCAGGGTTGCGAAGAGGGACCGAGATCGAGTGATGGGTGATGGTCGTTGCATCGTGTCCTCCATCATTCTGCCGTATCCGACATGAGATCCTGGAAGCGCGGGGCCAAGGTGCGGCTTTCGATGAAGACGAACCCGCGATCGCGCGCCCCTTCATAGGTCAAACTGATCTCCGTATCCGGTCCCCGCCACGTATATTGTTGGTTGAGTCCCCGCATCATCTGGCCGGGAATCCGTTCGATGGCTCCGTAGGTGCGCTCGAGGAACCGAATCATCTGCGCGTGGGTTTGGGAGCCGCGATAGCGGATGGTGACGCGCGCAAACTGCGCATCGACGGTCGAAAGTTGAATGTTGTCGACCGTGATGTCGGCATAGACCGGAGGCTGATCCCGAAATGCGTAGTCTGTGGTGTGGGTGTCCGCCCTCACGACGATCAGATCCGGCCGATCCGTCAGCGGCGCCCCCCAGGGGATGTTTTGAAAACCGCGCGGGTCGTCGGTCATCGTGACGGCGAAGGTTCCCGACGGCCAGCCTATGGTGAGGGCGCAGAGGAGAAGCAGGCGGCTGAGCGCCGGACGGAAGGACCGTTTGGCAGGCGCATCGCACATGGTCAATCACGCAGTCCAGCCGGCACGCTATCACGGTTCCCGATAGGACGGCAACCATGGTCCTGCGTTCTTGAGAATGCAGCCTCCCTTGGCTATAATGCGCGCTTTGTGCGCGCCCTGTGGGCGCGATGGCGTTCAGCGAGGCCGTGGTTATGATCGATAGCGACGTATTCGTCCAAGCGCTCCAGGACATGGGAGCCGATTTTTTTACAGGTGTGCCCGATTCCATTCTGGGCGGCATCATCGAAGAGCTTCTGACGAGAAAACTGTACACACCCGCCGTGCGGGAAGATGAAGCGGTGGCCATGGCGGCCGGCGCTTACATGGCTGGAAAAGTCCCGGCGGTGTTGATGCAAAACTCCGGGCTCGGCACCTCCCTCAATGCGCTCATTTCCCTGAACATGATCTATCAGCAGCCGTGCATCCTGATCGTCTCCTGGCGAGGTTTTCAGGGAAAAGATGCGCCGGAACATTTGGTCATGGGGGAAACCATGTTACAGCTGCTCGATACGGTGAAGATCCCCTACCGTGTGCTCTCGGAAGCCACGATGGTGGAGGATTTGCGCTGGATCGGCCAGACCTTTATGAAACAACGGATTCCCGTGGCCTTGGTCATCAAGAAAGGCGTCGTCAGGGGGTTGCATCCATGAGACCAGAAGAAGGCACCATGCAAAGCCGGGCGCAGGCCATGGCGGCGATCTTGGAACTCCTGACCGACCAGCCGGTGATCGTCTGCAACGGATTTCCTTCGCGTGAAGCACAGAAGATCGCGGATCGCCCGACGCATTTTTACATGATCGGCTCCATGGGCAACGCGCCGGCGATCGGCCTGGGCGTCGCATTGGCCAAGCCCAACAAGCAGGTGGTGGTGTTCGACGGCGACGGCAACGTGTTGATGGGCATGGGCACGTTGGCGACGGTCGGAGCCCTGAAGCCGAAGAATTTCATTCATGTGGTGTTCGACAATGAAGTCTACGGGACGACGGGAAATCAGCCGACGATTTCCAACGTGGTGCCGTTGGAAAAGGTGGCCAAGGCAGCCGGTTACGTCCATGTCGAGCGCGTGCTCGATCGTGACGATCTAGTCTACGAGTTCAAGGATCTGCTGAAAAAGGACGGGCCGAGCATGCTGTTGGTCAAGGTCAACGAGTTCGTGGAAGACGCGGGCCGCATCGCGCTCGATCCTCCGGCCATCACCGCTCGGTTCATGAAAGCCATCGAATAATAACGGCGTCAGTCCCATCTCGCATGTGGAATGGAGTTCGCAGGTGATCTTACTCAATCCCGGTCCCGTCAATGTGTCCGAACGGGTGCGGCAAGCGCTGTTGCGCCCTGATATCTGCCACCGTGAGTCGGAATTCTCTGAGCTGCTCGGTCGCATCCAACAGAAGCTGCTGACGGCCTTCGTGCCCGGCGCCGAGGGCGAGTACGTCGCCGTGATCTTGACGGGTTCCGGCACCGCTGCCGTGGAATCCGCCGTCATGTCATGCCTGCCGATCGGGAAGCGCATGCTGGTGCTCAATAACGGCGTCTACGGCGAGCGCATCTCGAACATGATCGGTCTGCATCGGCTCGGTGTGTCCGAATTGAAAATGGATTGGACGACGCGTCCAGACCCGGAGCGGCTGCGGCTGGCGCTCCGGCAACATCCCGAAGTCCATGCGGTGGCGATGGTCCACCATGAAACCACCACGGGGCTCCTCAACCCCGTCAAGCAAATCGCCGAGGTCGTCGACAGCCAAAACCGCGTATTTGTCGTGGACTCCGTGAGCGGATTGGGCGGCGAAGCGATCGACATCGCCGGCTCGCACATCTATATGGTGGCCGGTACCGCAGGGAAATGTATCCAAGGATTCCCCGGGGTGTCGTTCGTCTTGCTGCGTAAGGGATTCTTGGACCGGATGCGAGCCTACCCCAAGCGTTCGTGGTATCTGCACCTGACCCATTATGTGGATGATCAGGGGAGGGGGACTATCCCGTTCACTCCGGCGGTCCAAGTCTATTATGCCTTTGAGGCCGCGTTGGATGAGCTATTAGAGGAAGGGGTGGCCAATCGGGCGCGGCGGTATCGTCAGGTCGCCACGCAGATTCGCGAACGCATGGGCCGGCTCGGTGTCAAGGCGATCTTGCCGCCGGAGTTCCAGTCGAACACGATCACGGCCTTCCACCTGCCGGACGGCGTCGGCTACCAGATCTTGCATGATCAATTGAAGGCTCGCGGCTACGTGATTTATGCCGGTCAAGGCCAATTGGAATCGAAAGCCTTCCGCATCGCCAATATGGGGGCCTTGAACGAGTCACAGATCGAAGGCTTTTTATCGGCCTTCGAGCAGGTGCTGGCAGGCGCCGCCGGTCGCTCATGAAAGCCGTGATTCTCGCCGCCGGGGTGGGGAAGCGCCTCTGGCCGATTACACAACACCAACCGAAGTGCCTGATCGAAATCGGGGGGCGGACCCTGTTGTCACGCTATCTCGAAGCGCTGGCCGGCGTCCACATTCGACAGGCCACCATCGTGGTGGGGTACAAGCAGGAGATGATCAGGGCCGCCGTGGGCGGCGAGTGTCGCGGAGTGGAAATCTCCTATCTCGTGAACGAGGAGTTTCATCGCGGCAGCATTTCCTCTTTGTGGATCGCACGTACGTCGTTGAACGACGATGTGATCATCATGGATGCGGATGTGCTCTTTCACCGAGAAATCCTCCGTCGCTTGGTCGCCTCGCCCTTTCCGAATTGTCTGCTGATGGACGATACAGTCAAGCAGACCGGGGAGGAATGTATGGTCGTGGTCCAGGGCGGCCGCGTCATTGCCTTGAGCAAGCAGATGCCCGAGCGGTACGATGTCGCGGGAGAAGGCGTGGGGTTTCTGAAAGTGCGGCGTGCCGATACGGGGCATGTCGTCGAATCTCTCCGGGGGTTCATCGAGCAGGGCCGGTGGGATATGGAGTATGAGGACGCTCTGCTGCCCTATTTTCAGCAGGTGAAGGTGGGGCACGAAAAAATCGGCGGGTTGCCCTGGACGGAAATCGATTTTCCCGAGGACGTGACCAAGGCGGAGCGAGAGATTCTCCCGCAGCTCTAGCCGGCAAGGATTCGGATGCATGAGTGAACGGATTTTGGAACGCGGTGCCGAGCTGCAGGGGCTGAGTACGGCAATCTTACTGACGGGCACCGGCCTCTTCGGTGAACGGGTGGGCCGTGGCCTGACGGACGTGGGACCGCTGACGACCATCGGTGGGCTGAGCCTCTTCCAGCGTACCGTGTTGACCTTGCAGCGGGCCGGCATTCGCCAGGTGATTGTGTTGGCGGGCGCCGATGAGGAGCTGCTGAAGCATGCGCTGGCGCGGGGAACCAGGGTCACGATCCCGGTCCGGTGGATGCCGGTGCGCGAATTCCCGCTGGACGATTTGCGAACCTGGGAGGCGTTGGCGACGGAGGTGCGCGGCTTTTGTTTGATCGCCGGAGTCCAGTCGGTCTTTTCGAAGGGGCTCATCGAACATTTGCGGCAGACCGTGCGCGACGGCGAAGCGTTGGTGGTCACCCGCGAACTGGTGCCGGTCGAGCCGGCCATCGCTAGGCGGAATCCTGCGGTCGCCTTGCAGCAAGGACGGTTGGTGTCCTTTCATAACCAGACGACGGCGGAAGGCTATCAGGTGGCGGCCGATCTCGTGGTGTTGCCGGCGAACATTCTGAGTCCGCCCAACGGAACGGAAAACGCGGAGCGGCCGGACACGCACGAGCCGTCGGGAGCGGTTCCGGTGCGCCGTTGGTTGGAGCGGGCGGCGGCGGAAGGGCGCGTGCGCATCGTGCCGGCCGTGGCCCCGAGCCTGTGGTATCGCGACGTGTGGGGCCAGGCGAGTGCGGCGGTGGCGGAGAAGACGCTCTTCCGGTCGTTGAAGGGCGAGGCCGAAGGATTCGTCGATCGATATTTCAACCGCACGGTTTCCCGCCTATTGACCCGCATCTTCCTGCTCATGAAATGTTCGCCCAATGCGATTACTCTGATTGCGACTGCCGTGGGGCTGCTGTCGGCCGTCGGATTTGGGTTGGGAACCTATCAAGCTGGGATCATTGCCGCGCTTCTCTTTCAGTTCGCGGCGGTCATCGATTGTTGCGACGGCGAAGTCGCGCGGTTGACCTTTACCGAGTCGCCGTTCGGCGCCTGGTTGGATATCGCCATGGACAACGTGGTGCACATGGCGATCTTTGCCGGGATCGCCTGCGGAGCCTATGTGCGCCAGGCCGGATCGGAGCATGCCTGGATACCACTCGCGCTCGGCGCGGCTGCCGTGTTCGGCAATGCCATGTCGTTCTGGCTGGTGACCAAAGCGCAAAAGATCGGTGCCACCAAGGGGTGGAGTACACCCAGTCGGGCTGCTTGGTCGGACTTCATTCTGAAGAATGTTGCAAGCCGGGATTTTTCCGTGGTGGTGTTCCTGTTTGCCCTATTGGATCGACTCGACTGGTTTCTCTGGATGGCCGCTATCGGATCGACGGTATTTTGGCTGTTGATGGTGTGGGTCATCCGACCTTCGGCGCAGGCCCGTGCTTAAGGCCGTTCTCCTTCTCCTCGGGGCTCTGACCCTCTCGGTATTGGTCTGGCACATCGGCATCGGACGGATCTACCAAGCGGTGACGCAGCTCGGTCCTGCCGCCATGCTGGTGATTTTGCTCCCGTCATTGCTCATGTACATCCTGGAGGCCTATGGCTGGCGAGTGACGCTCGGCACCTGGGCGAAGGACGTGCCGTTCTGGAGAATCCTGGCTATCCGCACAGCCGGCGAGGTGGTCAACATGACGACCCCTGCCTACGTGGGCGGTGAACCGCTCAAGGCGTTCCTGCTCAAGCGCCATGGTATCCCCATTGTGGAAGGGCTGGCTTCGGTGGTGACGGCCAAAACTACGATGACGATCGCCCAAATTCTGTTCATTCTGGCCGGTATCGGCTTGGCTTTTGGGCTGCTCGGAGCGGGAGGGTCGGCGGGCAACACCGCGATGGCCGGCCTGGTCTCCGTAGGGCTGTTGGGGTTCGGTGTCGGAGCGTTCGTGCTGGTGCAGCGGCAAGGCATGTTCGGCTGGATGCTGAAGATCTTGCGGCGAGTGGGGGTGCGGATCGGGTATTTGGAATCGCGGGAGCAGCAGCTGCTGGACCTGGATCGCACCATCGCCCGCTTTTATTCGACGGAGCGCTCGGCCTTTCTTGTCTCCACCCTGTTCTTCCTACTCGGCTGGCTCGCGGAAGCGTTGGAAGTGTTCGTCATGATCCTGTGCCTCGGCCAGCCGGTGACGGTCTTGTCGGCGTTGGCGATCGGCGCGCTTTCGGTATTCATCAAGGGCGGGACCTTCTTTATTCCGGGCAGCTTGGGGGCGCAAGACGCGGGGAATTTATTGCTCCTGACGGCGTTCGGGTATGGGGATGTGACTGGAATCACGTTTGCGCTGCTGCGGCGGTTTCGGGAATTTGTTTGGATCGCTCTAGGACTCGCCTGTTTGGCGACGATGACAAAGGGCGACGACCGTGCGGTTCCCGCCCAGTGACGCGGCGGCCTCCTTGACGGTGGTGTGAGGGATTACCTGCCGCTGTTTTGTGTTAGGATGCCGCGCATGTCAGCCTTGGCGCATTTCCTCTGGGTGTCGCTCGCCCTGCTCGGGGCAACCGCCCTTGCATTCGTGACCGGATTCGTCCATCCGACCGAAAAAGTGAACGGTCTCTGGCTGGTGGTGGCAGCCGCCTGCTGCTACGTGTTGGCCTACCGGTTCTACGGCCGCTGGATCGCTCGCCGCGTCGTCGAACTCAACAATCAACGGGTCACGCCGGCGGTGCGCCTCAACGACGGGGTGAACTTTCACCCCACGAATCGAGTCGTGCTGTTCGGGCATCACTTTGCCGCGATTGCGGGAGCCGGGCCTCTGCTGGGGCCGGTGTTGGCGGCGCAATTTGGTTTCCTGCCTGGATTCCTCTGGCTCGTGATCGGCGCGGTGCTGGCGGGGGCGGTTCAGGACTTCATCATCCTCGTCGCCTCGATGCGGCGGAACGGGAGGTCCTTGCCGGAGATCGCCCATGATGAACTCGGATCGATCACCGGTACGGCGACGGCGGTGGCGGTACTGTTCATCGTGGTGGTGGCGCTCGCGGGATTGGGCTTTGCGGTCGTGAATGCGCTGCATCGGAACGCCTGGGGGACGTTTACGATTGCGATGACGATTCCCATCGGTCTCCTCATGGGGTTCTATCTCCAGCGATTTCGCCCGAAGCACATTGCGGAGGTGTCGCTGCTTGGGGTGGCGCTTCTGCTGACAGCCGTCTTGCTCGGGCGCGTCGTCGCGCAGTCGTCATTCGCGCCTTGGTTTGAATTCGAGCGCACAAGCCTGGTCTGGCTCTTGGCCGGATACGGCTTCCTGGCCTCGGTATTGCCCGGCTGGATGTTGCTGGTGCCGCGCGGCTACCTCTCGACCTTCATGAAGTTGGGGGTGGTGGTGCTGCTGGGGCTGGGTGTCATTCTGATGGCCCCGACGATCGAGATGCCGCGTGTGACCACTTTCGCCGCCGGCGGCGGGCCGATCATCCCCGGCGCCCTGTTTCCTTTTCTGTTCATCACGATTGCCTGCGGGGCGGTGTCGGGGTTCCATGCCCTGGTGTCTTCGGGGACGACTCCGAAAATGATCGAGCAGGAATCGCAGGCGACGGTCGGCTATGCGGCGATGCTGCTGGAAAGTTTCGTGGGAGTCATGGCACTGATCGCAGCGTCGGTTTTGATCCCCGGTGACTATCTGGCGATCAATACGACCTTGCCGCCCGAGAAGCTGGCGGCCATGGGATTTGCAGCGGAACGCATTGCAGAGCTGTCGCGCTTGGTCGAAGTAGATGTGGCGGGGCGGCCGGGCGGAGCGGTCTCGCTCGCCGTCGGGATGGCATCCATCTTTTCGGCGCTACCGGGCATGGCCGGGCTGATGGCCTATTGGTATCAGTTCGCGCTGGTCTTCGAGGCGCTGTTCATTCTGACGACGATCGACACTGGGACGCGGGTGGCACGCTATCTGATCCAGGAAATGGCAGGACGCGTGTATGCCCCGTTTCGCCGCATGAACTGGTGGCCGGGTGTCCTGTTGAGCAGCGGATTTGTCGTAGGGGCCTGGGCCTATTTGATCGGGACGGGGAGTATTTCCACCATTTGGCCGATGTTTGGAGCAGCCAACCAATTGTTGGGGACGCTCGCGCTCTGCATCGGCACGACGGTGTTGATCAAGATGTGGAAGTCTCCGTACCTCTGGGTGACTGCGGTGCCGATGCTGTTCGTCGGGGGCATCACGCTGGTGGGCTCGTACGAGATGTTCGGGATGTTCATGCAGCGGGCGGCGTCGATGGCGTCGGGACAGGCCTTTGCTCTCTACCTGGATGCGATGTTAGTGGCAGTGGTGGCGGTGCTCGGCGTCATCGTACTGAGCGACAGCCTGAGGCAATGGTACGGCTACGTGTTCCTGAAGAAACCGTTCACGAGCAGCGAAGTCGTGGTGTTTGCCGGAGGAAGTGCCCCCGGAGGCATGCAGACGACCATCACGAAGGAGGAGCCGCAGCGGGGATTCCGCCTTCCGCACGGCGGCGGTTGTTGCTGAGCGACAGGAAACCGATGAGCACGATGCGAGTCATGTGAGGAGGCGCCGATGGCTGATCAATCGTCGTTTGACGTGGTATCGGAAGTGAACATGCAGGAAATGAAGAATGTGGTCGATCAGGCGACCAAGGAAATCAAGCAGCGATTCGACTTCAAGGATTCGAAGACGGAACTGACGCTGAAGGAGAAAGAAAAGGAGCTCGTCGTGGGCTCCGACGACGAGTACAAGCTCAACGCGGTGATCGAGATCATCAAGAGCAAATGCGTCAAGCGAGGCGTATCGCTCAAAGCCTTCAACTACGGCAAGGTCGAAGAGGCGCTGGGTGCGACGGTGCGGCAGGTCATCAAGATCCAGAGCGGAATTCCATCGGAGAAGGCCAAAGAAATTACGAAGGCGATCAAAGAGTCGAAGCTCAAGGTGCAAGCACAAATTCAAGGTGAACAGGTTCGCGTCACCGGCAAGAGCCGGGATGAACTCCAAGCCGCCATTGCGTTGCTGAAGGGGAAAGATTTCGGGATTGATCTGCAGTTCACCAACTACCGTTAGGTTCATGCGGCGTGTGGTCCACTTATTCAGCGCCGTCCTGCTGTGCGTCTTTGCTCTCGCCGGTTGCGGGGGGAGTGATCCGATCGTCGTCATTCAGCTGCATCCGAAGAATCCCGACATCATCTACGTCGCGACGAACGACTACATCTACAAAACGCGCGACGGTGGAAAAACCTGGGCCAACCTGTCGAAGGGGATGAGCCATTCCCGCGTCATTTCCATGGCGGTCGATCCGACCTATCCCGCGACGGTGTTCGCCGGGACCAAGGGGGATGCGATCTACAAGAGTTATGACGGCGGCCAGCGGTGGACATCGCTGCGTGCGGGATTGGACGATGCCACCATCTCGTCCGTCGTCAATCAGTTCGTGTTCGACCCGGCGGACGACACGCATCTCTTCCTGGCCACGACCATGGGTGTTTTCGAATCCAAGAACGGCGGTGAGACGTGGTCCAAACGCATGGAGGGGATGAAAGAAGTGCTGATGGTGGTCACCCTTGCGATGGACCCCACGCGTTCGTCCGTCCTCTACGCCGGGACGAGCGGCGGTGTCTACAAGACGGTCGATCAAGCCGCGCATTGGATGCAGGTGAATCAGGGCTTGGTGCCGCCGGAGATGGTCAAGACGTCGAGGGCGTTGGGGGTGACCTCCGTGCAGGTCGATCCCTTTTCTCCCGAGACGGTGTATGCCGCTACACTGGCGGGGTTGTACAAAACGACGAACGGCGGAGCCTCCTGGGTGCGTATCGGTGAGGCGTTGCCCGATCAGATGATCGTGGCGATGGTGCTGGATCGTGCGAAGTCCGGGGTCGTGTATGTGGCAGGACGGGACGGTATTCACCGTACTGAAGACGGAGGAGGCTCCTGGGTCGCGCTCAATGAGGGACTGGCGACGACCAATGTGCGATCCCTGGTGCAGAGCGCGATCGATCCCACGATCTGGTATGCGGGCACGAACGGCAGCGGCCTCTATCGCAGTACGAACGGTGGAATGCGATGGGATCCGATGCCATCGGTCTTTCCGAAAGAGTGATAGAACGTAGACGCAGACTATCGGCGTGGTTGGTTATTGAGGGAGGAGTCTCCGATCGCCGGACCGACGCCGCGCATCGGCAGAGATGACGCGCGCTCTCCGTCCTCGGGACCGTTGATCTCAAAGCCGAAGGCATTGGGCAAGGTGGTGTCCTGCGTGTGAGGTCCGACGCGGTCGCTCAGGGTGCTTTCCTTGAGGTCTTCGCCCCGGCGCGGACGAAGGGATTCATGCACCGTGCTATAGGGTGAGACGGTCGTGCCGATGTCCGCGCCGAAGCTTGGGTTGAGCGAGCGATTGAGGTTCGTGTTCTCGATGTCTCCGCCGATCCTGGTCGGGATCGTGGTGTCCTGAATTTCCATGCCCGTGGGGGCCGATGAGGGAGGCCGCTTCGGCCGAATTTCTCGGGCGATGGCGTCACGGTCCTCTTCGATCCGCCGTGCTTCCCTTGCACGTTGTTCGTAATCGAGTCTCTCGAGCTGCTCTGAGCGTTGAACGAGTTCCGTGAGCCTGGTTTTGATTTTCGTGAGGTCATCTCGCGCGATGGCGACCGTGCCGACGATTTCGTTGAGAGTCCACTGTCGAGCGAAGGTGCCGAGTTTCGGTGACTGTCCTGGCCCCCCGCCCAAGCCGCTCGCTCCGCTTCCGATGCCGAACCCGGCGCTGTTGTAGATGCCCTTTTGTTGCACCGACATGAGGATGTGATTGGACTGTTCCAGCAACTCATCGGCCCGTTCGAGGGAATCCAACTCGCCGGCACAACAATCCAGGAACTCTCGATATTCCCGAGTGAACCGGGCAGCTTCATTTTGAATATCGACAATCTTCAGTGGTTCTTTGGCAGTCGTGTCACCCGGATCGGCCGTATCGCTTGACCCGGTTTTGGGGCTGTCGCGATCGGGATCATACAAGGGTGTGCAGCCTGGGTCAGGCGTGGCGGAGATCTGTTTGTCGGCCGTCCGGTTCGGGCACCAATAGATTTTTCCCGGCTTGTTGAGCGGATTGTCGGATCGGAATTCACCTGCTTCGACGGCCGACGCGACCAGCGCCAGGAAGGCCATCGCTGCCATGGCACATGCTGTGGTGGGCAAGAGTGATTTGACGTGCATCATGCGAGTGATGATGCGCTCGGGGATACGGGGTGTCAACGAAACGGACGATTTGGGCCTGCTTGAAATGCCTACCGTGGTTCGCTAGGCTGCCGATCCTGGCTGGATGGACCAGCGTATTCCACATGTGAGGCGACTCATGCCTGTGATCTATATCGATGAAGCCTCGGCACACGTCGGGCAAGAGGTGACGATTCGCGGGTGGCTTCGCAGTCGGCGCGATAAGGGCAAGCTGCACTTTCTCATTCTGCGTGACGGCACCGGTGATCTTCAGGCTGTGGTGAGCAAAGCGACGGTTGGGGAGGAGCAGTTTGCGCGTTCGGCCGAATTGACGCAGGAGTCGAGTCTCGTCGTGACGGGAGCCCTTCGTCAGGACGTCAGGGCTCCTGGCGGATATGAGCTTGATGTCTCGCGGTTGGATGTCCTACAAGTGGCCGAGCCATTCCCCATCCAGCCGAAAGAGCATGGCACGGGATTTCTGATGGAGCATCGGCATCTGTGGCTTCGCTCGAGCCGGCAGCATGCGGTGCTTCGCATTCGCCATGAGATCATTCGTGCCTGCCGGAATTTTTTCGACACGCGCGGGTTTACGTTGGTTGATGCGCCGATTTTTACTCCCAATGCGTGCGAGGGGACGACGACGCTGTTCCAGACGCAATATTTCGATGAAACCGCCTATTTGACGCAGAGCGGACAACTGTACAGTGAGGCGACAGCCGCGGCGTTTGGGAAGGTGTATTGCTTTGGGCCGACGTTCCGTGCCGAAAAGTCGAAGACGCGGCGCCATTTGATGGAGTTTTGGATGGTGGAGCCTGAAGTGGCGTTTGCACGGCTGTCAGATGCGATGGATCTCGCCGAGCAGTTCTTGGCTGAAATTGTGGCGGCTGTGCTGAAATCGCGTCAGGCTGAACTGCAGATTCTGGGGCGTGATGTGGCAAAGTTAGAGCGTGTCACGACGCCATTTCCGCGAATCACCTATGAAGATGCGGTGGACCTCCTTCACCAACGGGGGAATCCAACCGTTCTCGGCGATGACTTTGGCGGTGATGAAGAGACGTTGCTTTCCAATGAATTCGATCGTCCCGTGATTGTGCATCGATATCCCATCTCCCTCAAGGCGTTCTATATGGAAGCGGATCCGGATCGGCCGGACCTTGCTCTCTGTATGGATGTGCTGGCCCCCGAAGGGTATGGGGAAATTGTCGGTGGGGGACAGCGCATCCATTTATACGACAAATTGCTGGCGAGAATACAGGAACACCACCTGCCCGTTGAGGCGTTTCAATGGTACCTCGATCTTCGACGATTCGGCTCCGTGCCGCATGCAGGCTTCGGTATGGGGATCGAGCGCGCGGTGGCATGGATTTGCGGGCTTGAGCATGTCAGAGAAACAATTCCCTTTCCTCGAATGCTCTATCGGCTCTATCCGTGACGCTCCTCTCGCCAGGTTTTGCACCGGTTATCCCCTCCATATAAACCAGTTGCTCCTCAATGCCCCGGAGCAGCGAGGACTCTCTTGGTCGCCTGTGGTGGCCTGGACTTATGGGTTTAGTGGGATAGTTTCCCACAGGGTAATCAACAGCTGTGGATATAAATTCTTTGCAACAATATGATTCCATTTCATTCTGAATTCATTTGCTGCAAAATTCTTGATAAATAGGGGTTAATTCTGTTGACAGTCATTCCGTTGAGTGTATACTCCAGCCTCAAGGTGGGTAAAAGTGGATGAAAGTGGATTTAATTATTCGACTAGTGACCTGCACGTTCCAGTCTTGGTGGACGAGATTATCGCCGCGCTTGGGTGCAGGCCGAACGGCGTCTTTGTCGATTGCACCATTGGTTATGCAGGACTAGCAATGCGCCTTCTTGAGCGTACTGTGCCGGATGGAATTCTCGTGGGGATCGATCGGGATGAGGCAGCGTTGGCCAGTGCACGAATTCGTCTCCGGGATTTTTTGCCTCGTGTTCGTTTGTGGCACGGGAACTTCTCCGATCTCAAGCGGTGTGTGGCCGAAAGCGGCGTGCATGAGGTTCACGGAATAGTGTTCGATTTAGGCGTCTCGTCTCCGCAGATCGATCGAGCCGAGCGTGGATTTAGTTTTCGCGAGGACGGGCCTTTGGACATGCGCATGGATCAGGGGCAAGGGCGAACTGCAGCGGATCTCGTGCGCGAGCTCTCGGAAGCGGCCTTGGCGGATCTGATCTATCAGCTTGGAGAGGAGCGGTATGCGCGGAGAATTGCGCGGGCCATCGTACAGGCGAGAGTCGAGGGCGATATCAGAACAACGCGAGCCTTGGCCTCCGTGGTCGAACGAGCTGTGCCGGTTTCCTATCGCCACGGTCGAATTCACTGTGCAACCCGCACCTTTCAAGCGCTCCGAATTGCGGTCAATGGAGAGTTGGATGTGCTCGAACCGGCGCTTCGCGATGCGGTCGACATTCTTATGCCCGGCGGAAGGGTCTGCGTGGTGTCGTTCCATTCGCTGGAAGACAGAATTGTGAAGCATACGTTTCGATCTCTGGCGGCTTCGCCGGAGGGCTGCTTCAGGATCGTCTCCAAAAAACCCATTGTGGCGTCCGAACAGGAGAGGTGCCGTAACCCGCGCTCTCGCAGCGCCAAATTGCGCGTCGGAGAGCGGCTTGCCAAGGAGGGGGTTCGATGAAGGCGGTAGCATTTGCGGCGGTCACCTCGTTGATACTGCTGTTTGTCTGGGAACGTGTAGACATCGTTCGCATCGGGTATCACATCGAGCGATTGAAGGCGCAAAAAGTTCTGCTGGAGCGGGAGCGCGACGAACTGCGCGTCAAGCTCTCGACCTACACGGCGCCCGAGCGGCTCGCACGGGTGGCCAGCGACAAGCTGGGAATGGTGCAGCCGGAGAAGGGGCAGGTGGTGGTCGTGAATGTTGAGCCGGAGGCGCCGGCCGCGCCGATGGTCGCAGAGGGGGAGATACGAGTAGCGCAGAACCTTGTGGCTCGGAGGGGGCGGTAGTGGCTGTCTCTCCCCGTCGACTGCGCCACATCGTGGTGGGCTGTGGGTTCGTCGCGGGATTCGTGTTGGTCATCGTGCGTCTGGTCCATCTTCAAGTCTTGCAGGCTACCGAGCTGGGGATGAAGGCCGACCGGCAGCATCAAAAAAATATTGTCTTGGAGGGGGCGCGCGGCACGATTTACGATCGCAACAGCAAGGTGTTGGCGATGAATATGGATGTGCCGTCCGTGTTCGGCGTGCCGACTTCGCTCGGCAATCCTGGGCAGACCGCACGGGACCTGTCGCCGATTCTGCATGTGAAAACGACCGAGATCGAGAAGAAGCTGAAACAGGAAAAGCATTTCGTCTGGCTGGCGAGAAAGTTGGAGCCGGAGCAGGGGCGGCGTCTTGAGCGGCTTTCGCTCGACGGGGTCGGGGTTGTCATGGAAGGACGACGCTTCTATCCCAAGGGGCCTTTGCTGTCCCATGTGTTGGGGTTTGCCGGGATGGATGACCGTGGGTTGGAAGGGGTCGAACTGCGGTACGAGCAATACCTGCGGGGCGAAAAGCGGTCGGTCGTGCTGCAACGGGATGCGTTGGGGCGCGCCGTGTTTCCGAAAGGATTGAACGAGGAGGGAGCGGCGGCGGGGCACAGCCTGACCCTCACCGTGGACGAAGTCATCCAATATATCGCGGAGAAAGAACTGGATGAGTCGGTGAGCCGATCCAACGCCAAGTCAGGGACTATCATCGTGATGGATCCGAAGACCGGCGAGGTGTTGGCCATGGCGGTCAGTCCCCGGTTCGATCCGAACGCGGTCGGCGCACTGGTTCCGGACCGCTGGCGCAATCGGGCGTTGACAGATACGTACGAACCGGGCTCCACCATGAAAACCGTAATTGCCGCTGCGGCGCTTGAAGAAAAGGTGATGGCGCCGGACAGCATGATTAACGGCGAAAACGGGCGCCTGTCCATCGCCAATACGGTTATTCACGACCATGAAAAAATGGGCTGGATGTCCTTTGCGCAAATGATCCAGAAGTCGAGCAATATCGGCGCTGCGAAGGTCGGGATGGCGCTGGGTGAGTGGCGGGTGTTCGATTATCTCAAAGAGTTCGGATTTGGAGAAAAGAGTGGTATTGATTTGCCGGGCGAGGCATCAGGATTGTTGCGCAGTCCGCGGCAATGGGGTAAGCGATCCGTCGCTTCGATCTCGATGGGGCAGGAAGTCGGTGTTACGCCTCTGCAGATGGTCACCGCGATTTCGGCCATCGCCAACGGCGGTGTCTTGATGAAGCCACACATCGTCTCCGAGATTCGCAATGCGAAAGGGCAGCTTGTTGCGCAGACTCTGCCGCAAGCCAAGCGGCGGGTGATCTCGACGGAAACGGCCAGGACATTGACGACTCTCTTGGAGGGGGTCGTGACGCAAGGGACCGGCGCCAAAGCGGCGATTCCCGGTTATCGAGTGGCCGGTAAGACGGGGACCGCGCAAAAAGTTGACCCTCGGACCGGCGCCTATTCGTCGACTCTGCTCGTGGGGTCGTTCGTCGGGTATGTGCCGGCTGAGAATCCACGGCTCGCCATGATTGTGGTGATCGACGAGCCGCGCGGCGAAGGCTGGGGAGGAGTCGTGGCCGCGCCCGTGTTTCGACGGGTGGGCGAGCAGGTCCTGAATTATCTCGGCGTGGCGGTGGACGAGCCCATCAAGTTGGCCATGGCGGGCATCGAATCCTGACATGACGCTGGACGAACTCATTGGTCCCATCGCAGGGCGTCTTGGAGTGGTTGAGCGCCTGGGCGATCAACGAGTGCCGATCGAGAGCCTGACCGATGATTCCCGCAACGTGCAGCCTGGTTCGCTGTTTGTCGCGGTGAAAGGTGAGCGAGTCGATGGGCATGAGTTCATAGACCGGGCTCGGGAAACAGGCGCGAGCGCAGTCCTGCTCCAACGTTCGGTCCAAGTCGGCACGCTTCCCGCCGTCGTGGTGAAGGATTCGCGCGCGGCGTTGGGCCTGCTGGGGAGCCGGTTTTACGGAGACCCGTCGGCGACGTTGCGCATGGTCGGTGTGACGGGAACCAATGGCAAAACGACGACGACCTATGTCGCAAAAACCATGCTGGAAGCGGCGGGACGGCGGGTCGGCCTCATCGGCACGGTTGCGTATGTGATCGGCAACGAGACGTTTCCCGCCTCGCACACCACGCCGGGAGCCTTGGAGTTGCAGAAACTGTTTGCCCGCATGGTCGCGACGGGATTGGATAGCGCCGTGATGGAGGTGTCCTCGCACGCGTTGGCGTTGGATCGAACGACCGGGGCGGAGTTCGATGTCGCGGTCTTTACCAACCTGACGCAGGATCACCTTGATTTTCACCTCGATATGGAACGCTATTTTCAGGCCAAGCTTCGGCTCTTCGTCGAACTCGGCCAGGCCGGGAGCCGAAAGGATCGCAAGCGGGCGATCGTAAATGCCGATGATCCCTGGGGATCGCGGATTTGTGCGGCTTGCCCCGTCCCGGTCTGGACCTACGGCCTGCGCCAGGCGGCGGATCTGCGGGCGGAAGACGTGAGCCTGTCCGCCTCCGGGACGGCCTTCACGTTGCGAAGCCCAGTGGGAAGTTGTTCCATCCGGAGTCGGCTGGTAGGGGAACATAATGTGTACAACCTCTTGGCGGCAATCGGCGTGGTCCTGCACGAAGGGATGACGCTGGACCAGGTCCAGGCGGCGGTGGAAAGGGTTGTCAACGTCCCCGGTCGGTTCGAACGGGTGGAAGCAGGGCAAGACTTTACCGTGGTGGTGGATTATGCGCACACCGAGGATGCGTTGGTCCGTCTGCTGACGGCGGCGGAGGCGTTGCGCAGAGGCCGGATCATTACGGTCTTTGGCTGTGGCGGGGATCGGGACCGCACCAAACGGCCCAAGATGGGGCGCGTCGCCGTGCAGTATAGTGACGTGGTGGTCCTGACGTCGGACAATCCACGCACGGAAGACCCGGCGGCGATCTTGCGAGAGGTTGAAGTCGGCGTGAAGGACGCCCTGGCCCAACGACCTCACGTCCGGTATCGCATGGTCGCAGACCGCCGGGCGGCGATTGAGGAAGCCATTCGTGAGGCAA
The DNA here is from genome assembly GCA_015709715.1 of Nitrospira sp. Lineage (NCBI taxonomy): Bacteria > Pseudomonadati > Nitrospirota > Nitrospiria > Nitrospirales > Nitrospiraceae > Nitrospira > Nitrospira sp. The sequence continues at coordinate 1,658,293 of CP054184.1, read as the reverse complement.
GGCCGGGAGATATGGTGCTGATCGCCGGCAAGGGCCATGAAGATTACCAAATTGTCGGGACGACGAAACACCATTTTGACGATCGCGAGGTCGCTCGCGATGTGATCGGCGCGCTTCGGTCCGGTGGCTAGGGGGACACATGCGTGAGCCTGGGAGCCGTGGGGGGGCGGGGCTGTTTACGCTGGAAGAGACCTGCGAGGTCTTAAGCGCCAAGCTTCCTGCCGGGTTGAAGCCGCAACAATTCAAGCAGCGCATCCGCCGGGTGATCACCGATTCGCGAATTGTCCGGTCCGGTGATCTGTTCGTGGCCTTGGAAGGAGAGCGATTCGACGGACACGTGTTTGTCGGGAAGGCCTTGGCTCACGGCGCAATCTGCGCCGTGGTTCGGGAGGGGCATTCCCTGCCACCTTGGAACAAGCGGGAGGAGACCCCGATTGTTCTGGCGGTGCGGGATACTCTGGAGGCGTTCCAGCGGTTGGCGTCTCACTATCGGAGCCGTTTTCCTATCCCCGTCGTGGCGATCACAGGGAGCAACGGCAAGACGACCACGAAGGAAATGGTGGCGCAAGTCGTGGCGCAACGGTGGAAGACGCTCAAAACGGAGGGCAATCTCAATAATCGCATCGGTGTACCGCAGACGTTGTTTCAACTCGCGCCGCGCCATCAAGCTGCCGTCATCGAGATGGGAGTCGATCAGCAGGGACAGACGACGCGGCTGTGTGAAATCGCCAAGCCGACCATCGGGGTGATCACCAACATCGGGCCGGATCACCTGGAGTTCTTCGGCAGTATGGAAGGGTCGGCGCAGGCCAAAGCCGAGCTGCTCGATCATCTTCCGCCGGACGGGGCGGTGGTGCTGAACGCCGACGATGAGTACTTTGACTATTTGGCCGCACGGGCGCAGTGTCGGGTCGTCGCATTCGGACGGTCGCCGCGGGCGGAGGTTCGGGCGGTCAATGTCCGGTCGGACGACAAGGGCTGCACCCTGTTCGGGCTGGTGTTGCCGGGCAAGAGCCGCCAGCCGGAGGTCCGCATTCGGACGCAAGGCGCGCACAATGTGAGCAATGCGCTCGCTGCCGCAGCCGTGGGTTATGTGTTGGGACTTTCGGGGACGGCCATTGCGGCGGGACTTGCAAAGTTTCGACCGGCCGCCATGCGGTCTCAGATTAGTGCCACGCATGGGGTCCAACTGATCAATGATTGTTACAACGCCAACCCCGCTTCCATGAAGGCGGCGATCCAACTCCTGGCAGAACTGGGGCGAGGGAAGCGGTCGATCGCCGTATTGGGGGACATGTTGGAGTTGGGGCCGAAAAGTACGCGCATGCACCGGGACGTGGGCGCATTCATCGCCGGCCAGGGAATCACCCGGCTCTTGGCCTGTGGACCGTTGGGGCGCGAATTGGCTGAAGGGGCGCGGATGGGGGGGATGGCGTCGGATGCGATTCTCGAATTGCCGGACGCGGCTGCGGCCGGTATAGCGCTGTCCTCCATGGTCAGACAGGGGGATGTGGTGTTGGTGAAGGCTTCACGGGGCATGCAGATGGAGCAGGTGGTGGAGGCGCTGACCGGCCTGCGACGGGTGGCCAAGCAAGCCTCATGACCGGCGGCGGGTCCCGGATCAGAGAACTTTAGCGCCCGCCAAGGACGGCGGGCAAAGATGCCCAAGGATGTTATACAACTGGCTATATCCGCTGCACACACAGTTTTCTTTCCTCAATGTCTTTCGCTACCAGAGCTTCAGGATCATCTACGCAGCGGTGACGGCGTTCTTGATCGCCTTCGTGATGGCCCCATGGGTCATCCGCAAGTTGCAGGAGATCAAGCTCGGCCAGCAGATCCGCGACGACGGCCCCAAGCGACATTTGGCGAAGAGCGGCACCCCCACCATGGGCGGCATCCTCATCATTTTCGCCGTCGTCTTGTCGACGCTCCTCTGGGCGGATGTGACCAATCGGTATGTCTGGCTGGTGCTGCTGGTCACGGTGGGCTTCGGGGCGGTCGGGTTCGCGGACGACTATCTGAAGTTCATCAAGCGGCAATCCAAGGGGCTGTCGGCAGGGCAGAAATTCGCCTGTCAGTTCCTGGTGGCGCTGGGCATCGGCGTGTTTCTGTACACCCTGCCGGGGTATACGACCAAGTTGAGCGTCCCCTTTTTCAAGTTCTTTACGCCCGATCTGGGCTGGTTTTACATCGTCTTTGTCATCCTGGTGATCGTCGGCAGTTCGAACGCCGTCAATTTGACGGACGGGTTGGACGGCCTCGCCATCGGACCGGTGATGATCGCCTCGCTGGCGTATACGATTGTGGCCTACGTGACCGGGAACCGAGTGATGGCCGAGTACCTGCTGATTCCCTACATCGAGGGCGCGGGAGAAATCGCCATTTTCACCGGAGCGATTCTGGGCTCCAGTCTGGGCTTCCTCTGGTTCAACACCTATCCGGCCTCGGTGTTCATGGGCGACGTGGGCTCCTTGCCGCTCGGCGCCGCCTTGGGGACGGTGGCGGTGATCAGCAAACATGAGTTGCTGCTGCTGTTGGTCGGGGGGGTGTTCGTGATCGAGGCGTTGTCGGTGATTCTTCAGGTGGGCTCGTACAAGTTGCGCGGGAAACGCATCTTCAATATGGCGCCGATTCACCACCATTTCGAGATGAAGGGCTGGGATGAGCCCAAGGTGGTGGTGCGGCTCTGGATCATTGCGATCCTCTTGGCCTTGCTCAGCCTGAGCACGCTCAAGTTGCGATAGGTGGATAGGGATGGACCTTCGGAATCGACGAGTGGCCGTGTTGGGTTTGGCGCGGAGCGGCGTGGGGGCCGCGAAATTGCTGAACCGGTTGGGGGCTCAGGTGACGGTGGCCGACCGCAAGGAGCCGCAAGAACTCGCGGCCGTCCTTTCGCAGTTGGATCGGACCAAGATCGCTGTAACGGTAGGGCGCGGCTACGAATCGTCGCTCGACCGGGCCGAACTGGTCGTGATCAGTCCCGGCGTGCCGACTCAGCTTGAGGCGCTGGAGCGGGTCCGCGCCCGCGCGGTGCCGGTGATCGGCGAGTTGGAGCTGGCCTCCCGGTTCCTGAGCGCGCCCATCGTGGCGGTGACCGGCACGAACGGGAAGAGCACCACCGTGACGTTGATCGGCAAATTTTTGCAGGAGAGCGGGAAGCGAACCTTCGTGGGCGGCAATCTTGGGACGGCTGCCAGCGAGGCTGCGCTGGCTTCGGTGGAGGCCAAGGCCGTCGGGAAGTCTCTCTATGACTATGTGGTCTTGGAGGTCTCCAGTTTTCAGCTCGAAACAACGGAGCAGTTCCATCCGTGGATCGCCTCGATTTTGAATGTCACGCTCGATCATATGGACCGGTATCCCTCTGTAGAGCCCTACGTTGCGGCGAAGGCCAGGATCTTCGCCCATCAACAGGCCGGGGACTATTCCCTTTTCAACCTCGACGATGCACGCGTGGCGGCCCTGCGGGGGGGGACCAAAGGCACCGTCTTGGGATTTACCAGACATCCCGGAGACGTCGCAGGAGTGACAGGCCTCACGTCCCTGGAGGGAGACCGGATCGTTACCACGGTGAGGGGCACGCGCGAGGACGTGTGTCGCCGCCACGAGCTGCGCCTGATCGGGCTCCATAATGTGGAGAATGTCATGGCCGCCGTCACCTATGGGCTGCTCTGCGGCTGTTCGTTGGAGGCCATTCGAGCCGTTCTTCGCACGTTTCCCGGGTTGGAGCATGCACTTGAGTTCGTCCGTGAGCGCCGAGGGGTGCGGTTCGTGAACGACTCCAAGGGAACTAATGTGGACGCCGTCCTAAAGGCCTTGGAGGGGATCGAGCAGCCGATGTGGTTGATTGCGGGTGGCCGCGACAAGGGCGGGGACTTTTCTCGACTGGAACGATTGATTCGTGAGCGGGTGAAAGGGTTGATTCTGATCGGAGAGGCGGCCGGCCGCATTGAAGCCGCCATGGGGAATTTCGATCATTGTTACCACGCAGCGTCCCTCCGCGCCGCCGTGGAGCACGCTGCCCAGGCGGCGCAGCCCGGCGAGGTGGTCTTGCTCTCGCCGGCCTGCGCCAGTTTCGACATGTTTGCCGATTATCAGGACCGGGGTCGGCAGTTCAAAGCCTTGGTGCAAGCCTTGCCGGCGTGAGCCGATCAGACGATTAGAGGAGTAGCAGCTGAACGATGGGACAGAAAGCGCTCGGGACCTTGAGCTTGCCCTGGCCGACATCGACGCAGCGGAAGCCCACGCGTGTCCCGGTCGATCCGGGTTTGCTGGCAATCACGTTGAGCCTGGCCTTGATCGGACTCGTGATGGTGTTCAGTGCGAGTGCGGTCGTCGCGACCAAAAAATTCGGCTACTCGTGGTATTACCTCAAGTGGCAGGTGGTGTGGCTCGGGGCAGGCCTGCTGATCATGCACCTGGTTTCGAAGATCGACTACACTCTCTGGCGCAAGACGGCGATTCCGCTCCTGTGTCTGGCCACGGTACTGCTGGGGTTGGTATTGGTACCGTCATTGGGGTTGGTGGGCAAGGGCGCCAGGCGGTGGTTGCATGTGGGCACGCTCAATGTCCAGCCGGCCGAGTTGACCAAATTGATCGCCGTCATCTATGTCGCGGCCTATGTGAGCAAGAAGCAAGAGCGACTCGAACACTTTTCGCGCGGGCTCCTGCCGCCGTTGATCGTCCTTGCCCTGCTGAGCGGCCTGATCCTCCTGGAACCGGATTTGGGCACGGTCGTGGTCATGGGCCTGGTGGCGGTCACACTGCTCTTCCTGGCTGGAGCGAGGATCAAGCATCTGCTCCTGCTCTCGCTCTGTGCCGTGCCGGCCGTGGCGGCCTTGATTTTGGGGTCCAGTTACCGGCGGCAGCGCGTGATGGACTTTCTGCGCGGGGTCAGGGACCCGACCGGATCCGGATACCAAATTCAGCAATCCTTTCTGGCCTTCGGCAGCGGCGGCCCGTTCGGCGTGGGACTGGGTGAAGGAAAACAAAAGCTGTTTTTTCTGCCGGAAGCGCATACGGACTTCGTGTTGGCGCTGATCGGGGAGGAGTTGGGGCTGGTCGGCAGTGTCACGATCGTGTTGCTCTTCGGTCTCTTCGTCATCAAGGGGTTTCAGATCGCCAGTCGAGCGCGCCAACCCTTCGGGCGGTACCTGGCGATGGGGATTACGATGCTGATCGGCCTGCAAGCGCTGGTCAACGCCGGTGTCGCGACGGGTTTGTTGCCGACCAAGGGATTGACGCTACCCTTCGTCAGCTACGGCGGTTCGTCCTTGGTCGTCAATCTGGTCGGGGTCGGGATCCTCTTGAGCATTTCGCGGGACCGGCATGGCGGGCGCGACGGGAGCGCAGGAAGCAGCCCGCGCAAACGCGGAGGTCTCTCGGTATGACGATCGTGATTGCCGCTGGAGGGACGGGGGGGCATTTGTACCCGGCGATTGCCGTGGCGAGGGAGTTTCTCCAGCGCGACCCCGCGACCAAGATTCTCTTTGTCGGCACGACACGTGGGATCGAGGGTAAGGTGTTGGCGCACGAAGGGTTTCCGTTGCACTGTATCGCCGCGAAGCCGTTGATGGGGAAAAGTCCCGTGGAGATTCTCAAGGCCTTGGCGGCCGTGCCGGTGAGTCTGTGGCAATCGCTGGGGATCTTGAAGGCCCAGCGGGCCGACCTCGTGTTCGGCGTCGGCGGCTATACGAGTCCGGCGATGCTGCTGGCGGCCTTTTTACGCAAAATTCCGGGGGTCATTCTTGAACCGAATGCCTATCCCGGCGTGGCCAATAAGGCGGTGGCGCCGCTGGTGCAGCGGATTTTCCTGGCCTTCGAATCGACCCTCCAATTTTTCGATCGCCGGAGGGCCCGAGTGGTCGGGACGCCGGTACGTCGGGATTTTCTGCAGAGGGATGAGCCGGACCACCGCACGATGGAGACTGCTGCTGCCAAGCGCCTCTTGATCTTCGGAGGCAGCCAAGGAGCAAAAGCGATTAACTCCGCGGTGATCGATGCCCTGCCACGGTTGAAGGCCTTGAACCAGGCGCTCGCCATCACCCATCAAACCGGCGAGGCGGATCTCGCCCGCGTGAAGGCGGCGTATGAAGCGGCCGGCCTGTCGGCGCAGATCAGTCCCTTTCTCTTCGACATGCCGACTGCGCTCCAAGCAGCGGACTTGGTGATCTCGCGATCCGGCGCCATGACCATTGCTGAGCTGAATGCCTCCGGAACGCCGGCCATTCTTATTCCCCTGCCCACGGCCATCTATAACCATCAACTGCGAAATGCGGAGGTGATGGTGCAAGCCGGCGGGGCGGTGTTGCTGTCGCAAGGCGAGCTGACCGGCGGGACCTTGGCTCAAACGGTGACCGACATCCTTTGCGATCCGCAGCGGCTGGCCACGATGAGCCGGTGCAGTTGGAACATGCGGCGCAGCGATGCGGCAGAGACGATTGTGCGTGAATGTTACGACCTCATAAGGAGGCGTCATGAGACCAGCGGTGGTACACCATGATCGGCGGGAACGGGAGGGAGCGCGTGATGACAGGAACGGCATTCAGACAAGATTTCGAGAACAGGGGCTGAGGTGGGCGGCGATGTTCAGAAAGACACAACATATTCACCTGGTAGGAATCGGCGGGGCTGGAATGAGCGGGATTGCCGAAGTCCTCTTGACGCTCGGCTACAAAGTCAGCGGGTCCGATCTGAGCCAGTCCGAAACCACGCGTCGTTTGGAAGAACTGGGCGGGCGGATCGCCACCGGCCATCATGAGTCCAATATCGGCGAGGCCCAGGTTGTGGTGATTTCCTCCGCGGTGTCCGCTACGAATCCGGAAGTCGTGGCCGCCAAGGCCAAACAGATTCCGGTCATCCCCCGGGCCGAGATGTTGGCGGAACTCATGCGCTTGAAGTTCGGCGTGGCCATTGCGGGTGCTCACGGCAAGACCACGACGACCTCGATGGTCGCCACCGTCTTGGCGCAGGGCGGTTTGGACCCCACGATGGTGATCGGGGGCAAGGTCAATGCGCTGGGGAGCCATGCGCGACTGGGGCGCGGTGATTTGCTGATTGCCGAGGCCGATGAAAGCGATGGCTCCTTTTTGCGGCTCTCGCCGACGATCGTGGCGGTGACCAATATCGACCGAGAGCATCTCGAACATTACGGTACCATGGAGCGGCTCAACGACGGCTTCTTGGAATTCATCAACAAGGTGCCCTTCTATGGACTGGCCGTCCTCTGCGCCGACGACGAACGTTTGCGGAATCTGTTCCCGCGTGTGGTCAAACGCTACCAGACCTACGGACTGCAGGAGCAGGCAGGGTACGTCCCCGATTTTCGCGCCACCGACATCAGCCTGAAGCAATGGGGCTCCGAATTTCGGGCCTTCTTCCGCGGGCGCAGCCTCGGGCCGTTCCGGCTCGGTATTCCGGGCATCCACAACGTGTCGAACGCCTTGATCGCGATTGCCATCGGCGTGGAGCTGGACATCCCGGTCGACCTGATCCGCAAGGGTCTCGCTGCCTTTACCGGGGTGGAACGGCGTTTCCATCTTCGTGGCGAAAAGGCCGGCATCATGGTGATCGATGACTACGGACACCATCCGACGGAGGTCAAGGCGACGATTGCGGCAGCGAAGCAGGGGTGGGATCGGCGGGTGGTCGTCCTCTTCCAGCCGCATCGGTATACGCGTTCGCGCGATTTGATGCAGGAATTCGCCCATGCCTTCGATCAGGCGGACCTGTTGTTCATGACGGAAATTTACGCGGCGGGCGAACAGCCGATTCCCGGCGTATCCGGCGAAAAACTGGTGGAGGCCGTCCGCGCGGGGGGCCATCCTTCGGCGACGTTTGTCGAACGGAAGGAGTCCTTGGCGGAGCAGGTGCTGCCGGCGCTCAAGGCCGGGGATCTTGTGATCACGCTCGGTGCCGGAGACATCTGGAAGAGCGGCTTGGCAATTCTCGAACGCTTGCCGGCCGCGAGCTAGGCGAGGATCGATCCGGTGACAGGGAGAGTCCGTGAACAGGCGGCGAAACGGAGCAGGGAAGAGTGGCGACAGATCTTGGAGGGCGTCACGGGAAGGGTCATCCATGAGGCGCCGTTACGGGACTACACGTCGTTCCACATCGGCGGACCGGCGGAGGTGTTGGTTGAACCGGCCGACCTCGAGGACCTCTGTCGGCTCACGGCCCAAGCCCATCGGGCCAGGGCGCCGCTGTTCGTGGTGGGCGGGACCAACCTGCTGGTTCGGGATGGCGGTATCCGCGGCCTGGTCGTCAGTCTGGCTCGGTTCAAGCACATCAAGGAGGAGCCGGACCACGTGCTTTATGCCGAAGGGGGCGTCGGCATGCCGACCTTGATCGGGTACGCGATCCGTCGGTCGCTGGCTGGGCTGGAATGGGGCGCCGGCATTCCCGGGACGGTCGCCGGCTGTGTCGTGATGAATGCCGGTACGAGATTGGGAGAAATGAGGCAGGCGGTGAAGGCGGTCCGGCTCGTCGATCCGCGGGGGCACGTGAAGGATATTGCCGCTGTCGACATTCCGTTTAGCTATCGACGGGCGCATGTACCGCGCGGAATCGTGGCGGGCGTCTGGCTGCAGCTACGGCCGGGAGATCACGATGTGATCGAGCGGACGGTCAAAGATTACTTGCAGTATCGCAAGGAGACGCAACCGTTGACGATGCCGAGCGCGGGTTGCGTCTTCAAGAATCCGCCGAAGGATTCAGCCGGTCGTCTCATCGAAGCGGCAGGCCTTAAGGGCGCGCGGGTCGGCGATGCGCAGGTGTCCGAGAAACATGCCAACTTCATGGTCAACCTGGGCCAAGCGCAGGCGGCGGAGGTGTTGACCTTGATCCGCAAGGTGCGTCACGCGGTGAAAAAGGCGTCCGGCGTGACGTTGGAGTTGGAGTTGAAAGTGGTTGGTCAGGCCTGAGGGGGTGTCAGGAAGGACATGGTGTGGCTGTGAGTGAACGCAACCTGTTGACTCGTTCAAAAATCGGCGTCTTGATGGGAGGACAGTCGTCCGAGCGCGAGGTGTCGTTGAAAACCGGAGAAGCCGTGTACCGGTCGCTCGTGCGGAGCGGGTACGATGCCGTCGCTATCGATGTCGGTCCGTCTCTCTACCAGACGTTGCAGGAACAACTCATCGAGATCGCATTTCTGGCGTTGCACGGCCCCGGAGGGGAAGACGGCGCCATCCAGGGGTTTTTGGAGACGATCGGCATTCCCTATACTGGCTCCGGCGTACGGCCCAGTGCCATTGGTATGCATAAGGTGGTGACGAAGGTGGAGCTGGCATCGCACGGGATTCCGGTGCCTCGCGGGACGGTGGTGGTGCGCGGCAAGAACCCCAGCCTGGCGCGCGTCTTGTCGGAGGCCAGACTCCAACTGCCGGTGGTAGTGAAACCGCCGAGTCAGGGGTCCACGATTGGGGTCACGATCGTTCGTAAAGCCACTCAATGGAAAGAGGCCTTGCGTCTGGCCCATCGTTATGAAGAGGAGGCCATGGTCGAGACCTTCATTCCCGGCCATGAAGTGACGGTCTCGCTGTTGGGCGGTGATGGGGGAACGGTGACAGCCTTGCCTGCCGTCGAGATCGTCGCCCCGGAGGGGTTCTATGATTTTTCGGCCAAGTACGAAAAGGGCCGAACGCAATACCTCTGTCCGGCGCCGCTGCCCGCCGCTGTCAGCCGAGAAATCCGCAAACTGGCCGGCGAAACCTATCGCGCGTTGGGCTGTCGGGGCGCCGCGCGTGTCGATTTCCGCATCACGCCCAAGAGCAAACCCTACGTGTTGGAGATCAACACGGTGCCGGGCATGACGGAGACGAGTTTGTTGCCGATGGCGGCGAAGCAGGCGAATATTTCCTATGACGCATTGGTGGAACGCATTCTCCAGTCCGCCCTGCAGCGGGCTGGCGTCGGGGCATTCCGAGCCGTGAGGTAGCATGGGCCTGCGCTGGCGTACAAGACGACGCGACTCCATCAATCCCCGGGCCAACTCGCGGGCGGAGTCCTTCTCGGCCGATTCGGTAAACAAGGGGAGTTATTGGTCGCGGGTCGGCCGAGGACTGCTGATCTCGCTGCGTGTGCTCGCGACGGTGACTGTGTTGGTAGGCGGCTGCTCGGGGCTCTTTGTCCTGGCTCGCGAAATCGGCCCCTTGACCAGGGAATGGTTTTTGGTGCGCTCCGTCACCGTCAGCGGCTTGCAGCATGTGAACCGGAAGGAAGTGCTGAGCCGTCTGGCCCTGAGGGCGGATACGGCGTTGTATTCCATCAATCCCACATGGCTTGCCGAGCGACTGAAGGGCCACCCGTGGATCAAGGATGCCACCGTGTCACTGAAGCCCCTGCACGAAATTCATATCGAGGTCGTCGAGCGGACTCCTGCGGTGGTGGTCCGGACCCTGCCGGAGAATCTGCTTGCGGATGCAGAGGGGTATCTGTTGGCGCATCTGGGCTCGACTGACGATCCCAACCTGCCGATTCTCTCCGGCGTCGACGGCAAGGGGCTGGCGCAGGGCCGCTCGGAGGAGCGCCGGGCGGTCAAGGTGGGGGCGGCCCTCGCCAAGATGGTCGGCCAAACGACCGGGGGGCGGCCGGACATCAATGTGAGCAATCTACATAACTTGGTCGTATCGGTTCAGGGCGTGACGTTTCAGCTCAGTGAGGCATCAATGGATCAGCAATGGAGCCGGTTCTTGAAAATGCGGCCCGCATTGCGTGACGTGGCCTTTGACGGCGAGGGCGCGAGGGCGAGTGAGATCGATCTCCGCTTTGCCGACCGCGTCATCGTCCGGGGAAGGGGGTGAGCCGAGTGTCGAAGCGGGATCATATTCTGGTGGGACTGGATATCGGGACGACGAAGATTTGCGCGATCGTTGCCGAAGTGCCGGATGAAGGGCCCCTCAATATCATCGGCGTCGGCTCCTGCCCATCTCGGGGACTGCGCAAAGGCGTCGTGGTCAATATCGAGAGTACGGTCGAGTCCATTAAGAAGGCGGTCGAGGAGGCGGAGTTGATGGCGGCGGTGCAGATCAATTCGGTCTACACTGGCATTGCCGGCAGCCACATCTCCGGCGAGAACTTGAAAGGCGTGGTGGCGCTGAAGAAACAGGAAGTGACGCGGGACGACATCAGCCGGGCCATCGAGAGCGCCAGAACCCTGGCGGTGATCCCGCACGAACGCCGCATCCTGCACGTCCTGCCGCGCGAGTTTATGGTCGACGACCAGGAAGGGGTCCGCGAACCCCTGGGCATGTCGGGTAACCGCTTGGAAGTGAATGTGCATGTCATCACCGGGGCCGTCACCTCGGCGCAGAACATCATCAAAAGCGTGAACCGCGCGGGCCTCGATGTAGTGGATATCATCCTCCAGCCGCTGGCGTCGAGCGAGGCTGTCCTCAGCGCGGAGGAGCGCGAACTGGGGGTGGCGATGGTCGACCTCGGCGGAGGCACGACCGATCTGGCGATCTTCTTGGACGGCAGCATCCGACATACGGCGGTGCTCCCCATCGGCGGGCAAAATCTGACCAAGGATTTGGCGATCGGCTTGCTGACTTCGCAGACGGACGCGGAAAAGATCAAGGTGCAACATGGCATTGCGCGCACCGACTTGGTGCATGGCCATCAAACCGTGGAGGTGCCGTCGGTCGGTGATCGGCCGCCGCGCCAGTTTACGCGGCGCGACATCGCGGAGATCCTGGAGCCGCGCGTGGAGGAAATGTTCGACCTGGTGAAGCGGGAAATCGTCCGGGCCGGATACGAAGGCATGTTGGGTGCGGGCGTGGTGATCACAGGCGGCACGTCCCTGTTGGACGGAATGCCGGATGCGGCGGAAAAGGGGCTCAATCTGCCGGCTAGGCGCGGGGTGCCGACGGGCATCGGCGGCCTGCGCGACATCGTGAGCAATCCCATGCATGCCACGGGCGTCGGTCTGCTCCTCCATGCCCGCCAACACATCGACAATCTGGAAGCCGCCGGGATGCGGCACGGCAAGGGGTTGGGAAAAGTGTTCGATCGCATGCGATCGTGGATGTTCGAGTTCTTCTAACGTTCGCGGGCGGCATCAGGCCGCGTCCGCACCATCGGCAAGGGAGGTGCCACGATGTTTTCATTCCAGGAGGAGCCTCAGTCACCCGTTCGGATCAAGGTGATCGGTGTCGGAGGGGCCGGGTGTAACGCCGTTAATACGATGATTACCGGAGGCTTGTGCCGGGTCGATTTCGTGGCCGCCAATACGGACGTGCAGGCGCTGGAGCGCTCTCAGGCCGCCTACAAAATTCAAATCGGGCCGGAGCGGACACGCGGGCTGGGAGCCGGCGCGAAGCCGGAGGTGGGCCGGGATGCCGCCCTGGAAAGCAAGGACCAGATCCGGGAGAGCCTCGTGGGAGCCGATATGGTGTTCGTGACCGCCGGCATGGGAGGCGGGACGGGCACGGGCGCCGCGCCGATCGTGGCCAGCATTGCGCGAGAGTTGGGGATCCTCACCGTCGCGGTGGTGACGAAGCCCTTTCAGTACGAGGGGCATCGCCGGATGAGTCATGCTGAAGAGGGCATTCGTGACCTCGGTCGCCACGTCGATACGCTGCTGATCATTCCGAATCAGCGGCTCTTGGGGATTGTGGACAAGGCCACGCCGTTGCTGGATGCGTTCAAAGTGGCGGATGACGTCCTCCGCCAAGCCATTCAAGGCATCGCCGACGTGATCACCACCACCGGTTTGGTGAACGTCGATTTCGCGGACGTGCGCACCATCATGGCCCATACGGGACGAGCGGTGATGGGAATGGGCATCGCGCGGGGCGGCAATCGAGCGCAGGAGGCGGCGCAAAAAGCCATTTGCAGTCCGTTGCTGGAAGAGGGCAGTGTGGAAGGCGCGCGCGGCGTGCTGCTGAATATTACCGGGGGTCCGAACATGTCCTTGCACGAGGTAGAGGAAGCTGCTTCGATCGTGCAACGGGCAGCGGATTCGGAAGCCAACATCATCGTCGGTCAGGTGATCAACCCGGAAATCGGCGACGATCTGATCGTGACGGTCATTGCCACGGGATTTGAGCGAGAGGAGCAGTCGGCGGTGCGGCCGGTCAATCCAGAACGTGCCGCAGCCCGCGCTGCGGCTGCGCGTCCGGCCCAACAGGTGCTGACAGGCGTACAGGCGGTAGGGGCCGATCGCCCGCCAAAGGACCTCGATCGTCCGACCTTCTTGCGGCGGATGGGTGAGTCGCGTGATGTGACCGACCGAGTTGCGGTGGTCGGCGATGACGAGTGGGACGTGCCGACGTTTCTACGGAAACAGGCCGACTAGAGTCTCTCTGGAGCCCAATCGAACGGGGGAGCGCCATGCTGGCCGATGTCATCACGGTTCCGTCGTTTGCCGATGGCGACGACGGAGTGGAGCATTTCTTTGGGACCCGGCGTTCGGCTCTGAACGTCATGCCGGGTCGTCCCTCTCCGATTCGATCGCGTCGCCAGCCGGCGGGAGCGACGGTCATGTTGTCCGTCAAGCAGGTGCACGGCACGGATGCGTTGGTGGTCGACCAGCCTCTCGGTGAGGGCGTGTCCTTCGACGGCGGGTGGGACGCGCTGGTGACCGATCAACCCGGTGTGGTCGTGGCGGTCCGGACAGCCGACTGTGTGCCGGTGTTGTTGCATGATCCGGCGCGGCGGGTCGTGGCGGCGGTGCATGCCGGCTGGCGCGGCGCGATGGCCGGCATCGTGCCTCGGACTGTCGCGTTGTTGGTGGAACGTTTCGGTGCCACGCCCGAGCACATTCGCATGGCGATCGGCCCGTCCGCCGGTTCCTGCTGTTACGAGGTGGATGCTCCGGTGCTGGCCAGGCTCCGGGAGGTGTTTTCTGACTGGCGGTCGGTTGTCACACCGGTGGGGACCGAGAAGGCCCATCTCGACCTGCGGGCCTTCGTGCGTCGGCAAGCCTTAGCGCACGGCCTGGTGGAGGAGCGAATCGCGACGGTCAATGCGTGCACCATTTGCCATCCCGACTTGTTTTTTAGTTATCGCCGCGAGGGCGTGGTGAGGGATACCATGGTCAGCGGCATTGCGCTTGTGCCTGGGCGGTGACCCCCGTTGCCGGGATGGATGACAATAGCGACACCATAGTGGTTCGCGTACGGGCCGTGCTGGAGGAGATTCGTCGTGCCGCGGCTCGGGCCGGCCGCTCACCCGACAGCATTCGATTGATGGCGGCTACCAAAACTGTGTCCGTGGAACGAGTGCGTGAAGCGGTCGACGCTGGAGTGCGGCATCTGGGAGAAAATCGCCTTCAGGAGGCCCTGCCAAAAATCGAGGCGCTCGGGAGGCCGGGCGTGTGCTGGCATTTTATCGGCACCTTGCAGCGTCGCAAAGTCAAGTCAGTGGTCGGCCGTTTCGACACGATCCAATCGGTCGATAGCCTGGAGTTGGCGGAAGAAATCAATCGCCGGGCGGGTGATGCGGGCCTGCGACAACGGGTGCTTCTGGAAGTGAACCTCGGCGGAGAGGCCAGCAAGGGTGGATTCGATCCCGTTGCCTTGATTGCTTCGTTGAAGGCCTTGAGCGGCCTGGAGCATTTGGAGATTCGAGGGTTGATGGCCATTCCGCCTCCTACCGCGACGGCCGAAGAGGCCCGACCGTATTTTCGCCGGCTGCGGGAGTTATCGCAGTCATTGACAGCGCCAGGCTTGCCGAACATTAATATGCAGGACCTGTCGATGGGGATGTCGCATGATTACCCGGTGGCGATCGAAGAGGGCGCCACATACGTCAGGATCGGAACGGCGATATTCGGAGAACGGGGAACCTAGGGTGATGTTGCCGAAGCGGGTGGTGTTCCTAGGCGGAGGACAGATGGCCGAAGCACTGATCGGTGGTCTGTTGGCGGCGGGTGGAGCGGAGGCCGTTATGCTGACGGCGACGGATCCTGTGGCGGCACGTCGCGATCGGCTGGCCGCGCGGTTTGGAATCAAGGCCCTCGACGACAACCGATCTGCCGTGAGCGACGCGGATCTGGTGGTGCTCGCCGTCAAACCGCAGGCGATGCCTGCGGTCCTTGGTGGGGTGGGTAACGAGCTTAGCGGAAAGCTGGTCGTGTCGATTGCGGCCGGTGTGACGACCGCCTGGATTCGCGAGCGGGCTGCGGATGCGCGAGGCATCGTGCGGGCCATGCCGAATACGCCGGCCTTGGTCCGTGCTGGTGTGACGGCCTTGGCCTATTCAGCCGATCTTCAAGCCGAGGATGTGACGGCTGCGCGGACTCTCTTTGAGGCCGTGGGAGCGGTGGTTTCGGTGGAGGAGCGGTTGATGGATGCCGTGACCGGTCTGAGCGGAAGCGGGCCGGCCTATGTATTCGTCGCCATCGAGGCCTTGGCGGACGGAGGTGTCAAGATGGGACTGCCTCGGGCAACAGCGCAACTGCTTGCCGCCCAAACCGTATTGGGGGCGGCGCGCATGTTGTTGGATCGAGGGGAGCACCCGGCCTGTTTGAAGGATCAGGTGGCCTCGCCGGGCGGCACGACGATAGCCGGGTTGCATGCGTTGGAGGCGGGGGGCTTGCGGGGATGTTTGATGGCCGCGGTTGAGGCGGCGACGAACCGATCACAGGAGTTGGGACGCTCATGTTTGTGATGGGCAATGTGTTGCAGGGGGTGGCGACGGTCTTGGATACGGTGCTGTGGCTCTATATGTGGGTCATCATCGCACGCGCCTTGATTTCCTGGGTGAACCCGGACCCCTGGAATCCGATCGTCCAGTTTCTGGAACGCGCGACCGAGCCGGTCTTGTCTCCGATTCGCCGGCTGTTGGGGTGGCGGATGGGGATCGACCTGTCGCCGATGATCGCGATTCTGATCCTTGTCTTTCTGCAGTATGCCGTGGTTCAATCCCTACGGGATATCGCCGTGCGCATGCATTAACCCTCGGGGAAGAGGTGTCGCATGAAAATCACCCCCATCGATATTCAGCAGATGTCCTTTCAGGTCAAGTTCCGCGGCTATGACCGTGATGAGGTCAATCGGTTTCTGGAAGAACTGGCCTTGACGGTGGAAAATTTGAATCGCGAGAACAGTATGCTGCGGGACAAGGTGACCGCCACCGAACAGCAGGTCGCGGACTTGCGGCGCACCGAAGCCACGCTGTCGAGTACGCTGGTGTCGGCGCAATCGTTGGCGGAAGAGGTGAAGCGTTCTGCGCAACGAGAGTCCGAGTTGATCGTGAAGGAAGCGGAGCTGAAGGCCAGTGAGATTGTTCGGCAGGCGCGCGTGAGTTTGTCCGACATGCAGCGGGGCTTGGCCGATCTGCAGAAGCAACGGCTGATGCTGGTGGAACGTTTCCGCGCGACCTTGCGTTCCTTCGAGCGGATGCTGGAGGTGGAAGAGAGCGAGGCGTATCAACCGGACTCGACGGCGATCGAGGGGAAATTGGCCGGCGAGTCCAGTTCCACCCGTTGACTGTTTCTCGTCGCTGTCCTCGCGCGTCTGTCCTTTCGCCGTGGTGACCGGTCACAGGGCACCAGTACCACGTCGACCACTCCTCATGACACATTCCGATGTGATTCACGCGGCCCTACAAGGAGCCGTCGATGACGGCACCTTCCCTGGTGCGGTCTTGGCGGTTCGGCTGCGCGGCCGATTAGTCTATGAAGCGGCGGTAGGCCGGTTATTCGTGCAACCGCTCGGCGAGCCGGTGACGACGGAGACCTGGTATGACCTGGCGTCGCTCACCAAGGTGCTTGCCACGACGACGGCGTTGCTGCTCCTTGTGCAGCGGGGAGAGGTTGCGCTCGGGGACCCTATTCAGAAGATTCTTCCTGAACTCGTCGGCCGCCCTTGCGGTTCGGCGACGATCCGCCAGTTGCTCACACATAGTTCGGGTCTTCCCGGCTGGCGCCCCTATTTCGAACGGATCGCAGAGGCAGAAAGCACGCACCCTGGGCTCATCGGAACCGCTGCGGCACGGCAAGCTGTGCTCGGGTACATCGGGGCTGAAGAGCTTATCTACGAGCCGACGACACGCAGCTTGTATAGCGACCTCGGGTTCATCCTGTTGGGGTTGGCGGTGGAGCGGGTGACGAGGCAACCGCTAGACCGTTGGTGTCAGGAACAGATCTTTGAACCGTTCCATGCCGAAGCGTTGAGTTATCTGCCTCGAGGGAGCGCTGTGCTCGACAAGCCATCGTCAGGGCCGCCGCGGAGGATCGCCGCAACCGAGGTGGACGCCTGGCGCGGGCGCACCCTCTGCGGGGAAGTGCACGATGAAAATGCCTTTGCGTTGGGCGGTGTCGCAGGGCATGCGGGACTATTCGGAACTGCTCGGTCAGTCTTGGCGATTGTGCAGGCTTGGATGGATGGTTACCGCGGTCATGGGACCTGGTTGGATCCGAAGTGGGTACGAGTCTTCACCCAGCGGCAGCAGGTCACTCTCGGTTCCAGTTGGGCATTGGGCTGGGACACCCCATCGGGGTCGTCCTCGGCCGGAGCCCTCTTTTCTTCCGACTCGTTCGGCCATCTCGGATATACCGGCACGTCGATTTGGATCGATCCCATCCAGGAACTGGAAGTGGTCCTGCTTTCGAACCGTGTGCACCCGACGAGGCGAAACGAAAGCATCCGCGCATTTCGCCCGAAGATTCACGATTTGGTTTATCAGGAATGCGTGGGGCGTTAGGAAGACTGGTCGGGGTAGTCGGTCCAGGTCTCTTTTTCGGCCAGATAGCGGGCGCCCTTGAAGTTCGGGCGCGTGCGCATCCGGACGAATCCCAGGCCTTGCAGTTTCTCAACGACTGATTTCACCGCAGCGCCGATGGTGGGATGCACGGTTCCCTCGACGACCAAGGCCTCGTACATCACCTTCCCTGTATAACCGGAAGACACCCGGCTTACCTGGATCGCCCGATTGAAGTAGCGATCGCTCGGATCGATGCCTTCGATTTGATGGCGTTCAACCAAACCCTCTTTTCTAAAAAGGAGGGGCAGCGCACTCATACGATCCTCCGTCGGTCAAGTCCTGTTGGTACCCTATCAAGGAGGCAGATTATAGGGAGCTGTCTACCGGAGTGCAACCGTCGTTGACAAGGGGGGCGGTGCTTTCTATGATGCGCGCTTCTTGCCTCAGCGACGGGCGTGAGCGGCGAGGACCTCCGGCGCCATCGATTCTGATGAACATGAATGTCCCCAACAGTTTGACCATCCTCCGCATCCTCCTGATCCCGGTGTACGTGGGGCTCCTCAACTATGAACAATTCGACTATGCCCTCGCCACTCTCTTTATCGCCGGCCTGACCGACGCCCTGGACGGGACGATCGCGCGCGTGGCCAATCAACGCACCAAACTCGGTGAGGTGCTGGATCCCTTGGCCGACAAACTCATGCTCACAACCGGCTTCATTACCCTGTCTGTGATGCACTTGGTGCCGCTCTGGGTGACGATCTTGGTGGCCAGTCGTGACTTGATGCTGATGTTGGGCGCGGCGGTCGCCCATTTCACCAATACACAGGTGGACATCTCACCGACGGTACTTGGGAAAGGCACGACGCTGGTGCAACTGACGACCCTGGTTGCCGTCGTGTTCTTCGCTTCACGCAAGTATGACTTGGCATCCTTGGATCCGCTTCTCTATCTCATGGGCGGAGTGACCCTACTCTCCGGCCTGCATTACCTCTCGCGCGGCTATCTCCGCATCAGCTCCAGTCAGAATTGAGCGGCTGACGCGTCTCAGACTGCTCGACGCTCGCCTCCGCTTCGCCGCATTTGTTTGACAGGTTGTGGGGGGTCTTATAGACTTCAAACGTAGTTTCCCGCATCCGTCGTGTGTGTTGCGGCCCGCCGTCACAGGAGTGGAACCAAGGCCATGGCTACATTTGCCTACGTTGGACGAAACCGCCAGGGTGCGGTCAAAAAAGGCGAGCTGACCGCCAAGACGAGAGACGAAGCGGTCGATCAGCTGCGTAAACAACAGGTCGTAGTCACCAGCCTGGAAGAAAAATCCGGGAAGGGCGGGAAACTGAACCTCAGCATCGGGAGCGGCCTCACCGATAAAGACCTTGTGGTGTTCACCCGCCAGTTCGGCACCATGATTAACGCAGGGCTTCCGCTCATCCAATGCCTCGATATCCTCTCCACTCAGTCGGAGAACAAGGTCCTGCGAGAAACGGTAGCGGATGTAAAGAACAGCGTGGAAGCGGGGTCGACCTTCTCCGATGCCCTGAAGAAACACCCCAAAGTGTTTGATGATCTGTACGTCAATATGATTCACGCCGGTGAAGTCGGTGGTCTGCTGGATACGATTCTGACCCGTTTGGCCAAGCACATCGAGAAAGCGATGAAGCTCAAAGGGCAGATCAAGTCCGCTATGGTGTATCCGAGCGCCATTGTCGGCGTCGCCATCATCGTCATCAGCGTGTTGATGGTGTGGGTGATCCCGATTTTCGCCAAGATGTTCTCGGAAATGTCGGGCGGGAAAATCGGATTGCCGGGCCCGACGCAGCTGGTCATCGATATCAGCAATTTCTTTCAGAGTTACTGGTACATGATGGCCGGGGCGTTGTTCGCCACCATGTATGCCGTCAAACGGTATTACGGCACGACCAATGGCCGCGTCGTCATCGATCGGCTGTTGTTGAAGTTCCCCATTGTCGGGGATTTGATCAGGAAGGCGTCCGTGGCCAAATTTACGCGTACTCTCGGCACGCTGATTACGAGTGGCGTGCCGTTGCTGGAAGGCCTGAGTATTTGCGCCAAGACCTCCGGCAACAAAGTGATCGAGGAAGCGCTTATGAACGCCCGGGTCAGCATCAGCGGTGGAAAAACCATTTCCGAACCGCTGGCCAAAGGCAATGTGTTTCCCAAAATGGTCACGCACATGATCGCCGTCGGGGAATCGACGGGGGCGTTGGATGCCATGTTGGGCAAGATCGCCGACTTCTATGAAGATGAAGTGGACCAGGCCGTCGCGGCCCTCACCTCACTGCTCGAACCGATCATGATGGTGGTGTTAGGCACCATCATCGGATTTATCGTCATTGCGATGTACCTTCCGATCTTCACGATGGCGCAAGCCATTCAGTAGCGACGTGGCGTCGCCGCGGTGCGGTGTTCTTTCGGCGGACCCGCACCGCACCTCTATCAGGGCAGGATGCCCCCATGCGTGTCCCCGTCAGCCCCTCGCATAGCAGCCTCTGTGAAGCGTCTCCTCTTTCGTTACGCAAGGCCTCTCATTCGATCAGCTTTCACAATCCCCGCGAGTCCACGCTATGTTGGAGTTAAGAACGCGGCTGCATTGGTTGCTGGGCCTGCGCGTCCTTGTGGTGACGCTGCTGCTTGGCTTGTCCCTGGTCTTTCAGGCTACGCGCGGAGAATTGGTGCCGACCTTCTCCGCGTTGATCGTCGTGACCTATGCACTCACGATCGTCAGCGCCCTGCTGTTGCGATATCTGACGGCTCCGCGTGCCTTGACCGTCTTCACCTGGGCTCAGGTGGCGATGGATTTCCTGCTGGAGACCATCCTCGTTGCGAGAACCGGGGGGATTGAGAGCCCGTTCGCCGTCCTCTATGTCGTCACGGTGACAGTGGCGAGTCTGGTGCCGCAACGTCGTGTCGGATTGGTCACCGGCGCCGGCTGCGCGCTGTTGTTCGGAGCGATGGCAGGGATTCAATGCTTTGGTGTGCTCAACTCCGATGGGTGGCTGCCGCCGGGTAAGTTAAGTGGGCCTGAAGCGTTGCAGAGCATTGGGACCTATGGACTTGCGTTTCTGATGGTCGGCTTCCTGAGCGGTATCTTGGCCGACCAGCTGCGGTTGGCCGATCAATCCCTGCGAGAAAAAGAACAAGGGCTCACCCGGCTCCAGCTTTTTCACGAAAATATCGTCCGAAGTATCAGCAGCGGAGTATTCGCGACGGACGAGGTCGGACGCATTACCTCCTTCAATCCGGCGGCCCATGAAGTTACCGGCTATACGTTTCCTGAGGTGCAGGGACGATCCTGGCGCGAGGTGTTCCACTGCCGACCGGGAGAAGCGGGCGCGGAGGAAGTTGTCACGGCCCCGGCTCGATTCGAGGTGGAATGCCGGCGGGCAGACGGCAGCCGCTTGGTGTTAGGTATGACCGTCTCTCCGCTGCAGGAGCAGGGGATGCAGCGCGGCCTGGTTGGCGTGTTCAAAGATCTGACTCAAATTCGGTATCTGGAAGAAGAAATGCGCCGGAAAGAGTGGTTGGCCAACCTCGGAGAAATGTCGGCGGGGATGGCGCATGAAATTCGCAATCCATTGGGGGCGCTGGTCGGAGCCATGCAGATGCTGCGGCATGACGTCGGCTCGGATGAGACCAGCCAGAGGCTTATGGATATTGCGATTCGAGAGGGCAAACGGCTCGACAACATCATCACTGAGTTTCTGCAGTATGCGCGCCCTCCGGCCTTGCATCTCACGGAGCAAGATTTGAACAAAGTCCTTGCTGAGACATTGGATCTGATTCAACATGAAGCTCGATCGCGCAGGAACATGACGATTGCTTTCACCGCGGCTCTCGGAACCCTCACGGCGCCGGTCGATCAGAATCAACTGAAGCAAGTATTCTGGAACCTCGCCGTCAACGCATTCGACGCCATGCCAGCCGGAGGAGTCCTGACGATCAGCACGGGGGTGCGACGAGTGGAACTCGGTGAGTGCCGGACCAACGTGATCGAAATCGCATTCCAGGATGAAGGAGAAGGCATCCCAAAACAGAACTTCGACAAGATTTTTCTGCCGTTTTTTACCACGAAAAAAGAAGGTTCTGGGCTAGGACTCGCTCAGGTGCATCGCATCGTGGACCTGCACGGGGGATGGACGAAGGTGGAGAGCGAAGTGGGCAAGGGAACGCGATTTGTGGTGTGTCTCCCGCAATCGCCAGAAACCGGTGCGCGGCTGTGGCATGAAGGAAGGGAAGTGTGGAAAAGATTCTAGTCGTCGATGATGAGCAGGGGTTACGGGACGTCTTGAGCATCATGCTGAAGCGCGCGGGGTATGCTGTGACGACCGCCTCCGACGGCGACGAGGCGATCGCCCAGGTTCAGAAGGAAATCTTCGACCTCGTGATCACGGACCTCCGGATGCCGAGGGTGGGTGGGTTAGAGGTGCTCAAGGCTGTGAAGGCCGCTTCTCCGGAGACGGTGGTGCTGATGATCACCGCCTTCGCGTCGGCGGACTCGGCGGTCGAAGCCATGAAGCAGGGGGCCTACGATTACCTGACCAAGCCGTTTCAGGTCGACGAGGTGCAACTGATCGTTCGCAATGCGATCGAGCGTCGACGGTTGTCGACGGAGAATATGTTGCTCAAGCGGGAACTGGCGAGCCAATCGTCGTTCTCTCAAATCATCGGGCAAAGCGAGCCGATGCAGCGGGTCTATGACATCATCAAGAAGGTGGCCGACTCCAAAAGCAACGTGCTCATCGGGGGGGAGAGCGGAACGGGAAAGGAATTGGTGGCTCGTGCCATCCACTACAACAGCGTGCGCTCGTCCATGCCCTTTGTGACCGTCAATTGCAGCGCCGTCCCCGAAACATTGCTGGAGAGCGAGTTGTTCGGCCACATGAAGGGGTCGTTCACCGGAGCCATTTCCAACAAAGCCGGGCTCTTCGAGGTCGCCAACGGCGGCACCATCTTCCTCGATGAAATCGGCGATACGACGCTTCCGATCCAAGTGAAGTTGCTGCGCGTGATTCAGGAGCGCGAATTCCGGCGCGTCGGAGGCACGCAGGATATGAAGGTTGACGTGCGGATCATCGCGGCGACCAACCGGGATTTGGAGAAGGCCGTGGCCGAAGGGTCCTTTCGGGAAGACCTCTATTACCGATTGGATGTCATTCCCATTAAGCTCCCCCCGCTGCGCATGCGCACCAGCGACATCCCTCTCCTGACCCAACATTTCTTGGAGAAATTTGCCAAGGAAAGTGGTAAACCAGTGCCGACGATGAACCAGGAGGCCATGCGCGTGCTGTTGGCGCATGAATGGCGAGGCAACGTTCGTGAATTGGAGAACGTGATCGAACGCGTCGTGGCCTTCACGACGGGATCGTCGGTGACGGAAGCGGATATTCGAGGCTGGCTCCATAAATCGGTCAGTACCCAGCAAGTCCTGCCTTCGGATTTGCCGGAGGATGGTTTGGACCTGGAGCGGCTCATTGATTCGATCGAGAAAGACTTGCTCTTGAAAGCACTCGAACGCAGCCAGTGGGTGAAGAAGCGGGCTGCGCGACTCCTGCGCTTGAATACCCGCTCATTCCGATACCGCCTCGAGAAATACGAGATCAAAGGAGGCCGGGATTAGCGCCGCCCCAGATAGCCGCGAGTGAACGGTACCAGTTTACGTGTTCTGACCCCCGCCAAAGTCAATTTGATCCTTCGGGTACTGGAGCGTCGCTCCGACGGATTCCACGACATTTGGTCGTTGATGCAGACGGTCGGGCTTGAGGATGAATTGCGTCTCACCGTTACGCCTGACCGACCAGTCCGAATCGACCTGCGCTGTGATCATGCCCAACTGGCATCCGACCAGAGCAATCTGGTGTATCGGGCGGCGCAATTGGTATTGGAACGGGCCGGGCAGTCGGCGGAGGTGTCGATCACGCTGACGAAACGGATACCCCTCGGCGCGGGGCTGGGAGGCGGTAGCAGTGATGCCGCCGCCACGATCTTGGGACTGGCCAAGCTGCTGGGGCTTAGTTGGTCGGGCGAGCAGATGGCCGCGATCGGCCAACGGCTGGGCAGCGATGTTCCATTCTTTTTCGTGGCGCCGACCGCCTGCGTGACCGGGCGGGGCGAGCATGTGCGCCCCGTGCGGCTGCTCGGCCGACGCTGGATCACCTTGGTCAACCCAGGCTTTCCGGTCGAGACCAAGTGGGCCTACCAACAACTGGTGTCGACCCGCGCCGCCGTGCGCCCGCTGTCAGGGGCCCATCGGCATCTGGACGTTCAATCGGAGATGGACTGGAGCGAGGTTACGCAAGCTGCAGAAAACGATTTTGAAACGCCGGTCTTTGCTCGCCACCCGGTATTGGCCGACATCAAACGCCGACTGCTCGATGCCGGCGCCGAGGTGGCGCTCCTGTCTGGAAGCGGCGCGACCATGTTCGGCGTCTTCCGCGAGCAGACTGTGGCGGAGAGGGCTGCGGCCTTGTTCGTAGAGGAAGGGCAAATGAAAGCCGTTGCGGTCCCAACCGCGGGTGCGCCGGTTCTTTCGCCGGCCTGATCATGCGCACGGTTAACGGTGGTGGAGGGGGGCGGTGCTGCGGTGGTGGTCTGACGAGACGTCCGCTGCCGCGCGGTTGACAACTTCCAGACGTTTTCGCTAATGTGCTGTGCTTCGGTAGGCGTCCTCATGTCCTGACAGTCCAAGAGGTCAGCGGGATCGAACGTCCCGTCCGTGCCCACCGCTTTATACGAACTCGACTCGAATCGTTACAATATTCGGCGTTGCCACGTACCGGATCGAAGGGGTGGAATGAACAGGGAACTCAAGCTCTTCTCGGGCAGCGCCAATCCTGCGCTTGCGCAGGCTATCTGCAGTTATCTCGGACGGCCTATGGGGGCGGCGACCGTTTCCTCGTTCAGCGACGGCGAGATCCGCATCCGCGTCGAAGAGAACGTGCGCGGAGCCGATGTGTTTGTCGTTCAGTCCTGCTGCTCACCGGTCAACGACTCGATCATGGAAATGCTGATCATGATCGATGCGTTGAAACGCTCTTCGGCTAACCGCATCACGGCGGTGATTCCGTATTTCGGCTATGCCCGGCAGGATCGCAAGGATCAACCGCGCGTGCCGATCTCGGCCAAGTTGGTGGCGGACATCATTACGACCGCCGGCGCGGACCGAGTGCTGACCATGGACCTCCATGCCAGCCAGATCCAAGGTTTCTTCAATATTCCCGTGGATAACCTCTATGCCTTGCCCGTCTTGATGGATTACATCACAAAACGCCGGATCAGTGATCTGGTCGTGGTCTCACCGGATGCCGGGGGAGTGGAGCGAGCCAGGGCGTTTGCCAAACGGTTGCAGGCCAATCTGGCCATCATCGACAAACGTCGGGAAGGGCCGAATCAAGCGCAGGTGATGAACATTATCGGGGATGTACAAGGCAAGAGCGCCCTCCTGCTGGACGACATGATCGATACGGCGGGGACCATCGTGCAGGGCGCGCAGGCCTGTTTTGAAAAGGGGGCGCGCGAGGTCTGGGCGGGATGTACGCATGGGGTGCTGTCGGGGCCGGCGTTGGAGCGCCTCCAACAATCCTGCCTTGTGGAAGTGTTGATCACCGATTCCATTCCGTTGCGTGGGAAAGAGCAGAAGTGTCCGAAGATCAAGGTGCTGTCGGTGGCGCCTCTCCTAGGGGAAGCCATCAGGCGCATTCATGAAGATGAATCGGTGAGTTCGTTATTCGTGTAGGCCGTTCGCGTCGAGCGACGGGTCGAGGAGGAGTACGATGAAATTCGATTTGACGGTTGAGAGCAGACAAGGTGGAGGCAAGGGACCCGCGCGTCAGCTGCGACGAGCCGGCAGGGTTCCCGCGGTGCTGTATGGGCAAGGAGAGTGTCTCCTGCTCTCGGTCAAGCCTGAGGAATTGGTGAAGATCATCCGGTCGCAGGCTGGGTCCACGGCGTTGATCAGCATTACCATCGACGGAGCCGCCGGCAAGGCCAAACGTACGGCGCTGTTGCGGGAATATCAAGTAGATCCGATCCTCGGCAAGGTGTTACACGCGGACTTCTTCGAGGTGTCGATGGACAAGCCCATCCGGGTGAAGGTCCCCGTGCACCTGACCGGTGGGCAACCGCTCGGACTGAAAGAAGGCGGCGTCTTGCACCACGTATTGCGCGAGCTGCATGTCGAGTGTTTGCCGTCTGCGCTGCCGGATTTCATCGAGGTCGACGCGTCGCAATTGCAAATCAATCAAGGCATCCATCTCAAGGATGTCAAGCAGGCCGAAGGGGTTCGCTTCCTGGATGACCCTGATCATATGATCGTGAGCGTTGCCGCCCCGATCACCGATGCGAAGCTCGAAGCCTTGCTGACGGCCGGTGCTCCCGGTGCCGAAGGCGCCAAGGAACCGGAGGTTGCGGCTAAGGGCAAGGCGGCGGCGGAGGGCACGGCCGAGGCGGGCAAAGCCGGTGAAGCCAAGGCCGGGGCCGCGGCCAAGGGTGCTGAGAAGAAAGAGCCGGAAAAGAAGAAGTAGCTGCGTTGCACCTCATCGTCGGTTTGGGCAACCCCGGCCCTCAGTATGCGGCGACCCGCCACAACATCGGGTGTTGGGTCGTCGAACGGGCGGCGGCGCGTTGGTCGATTCGCCTCATCAGGAAGGGCGCGGCCCAGCGAGGCTCGGGTCGCGCCGGTTCCAAACTGGTCGAGCTTGCCGGAATGCTCGATTGGATGAATGTCACCGGTCCTCCCCTGAAAGGCCTCCTTCGCGAACTTGGCTTGACGCCCGAGGCGCTGGTCGTCGTGCATGACGACCTCGACATGGAGCCCGGCCGGCTTCGGATCAGGCAGGGTGGCGGGAGCGGCGGCCACAACGGCATTAAATCCATTGTCGAGGCCCTGGGTACGCCGCAGTTCGTACGCGTCAAGATCGGCATCGGCCGTCCGGCGCCTCGGCAGGACTCGGCGGATTACGTGCTGGAGCCGGTTTCCGCGAACGAAATGGCTGTGTACGAACCCTGTTTGGCTCGGGCCGTCGATGCGCTGGAATTGCTCGTGAATCGGGATGTTGCCACCGCGATGAATCAGTTCAATGTGCGGGACAAGCCGGAAGGCGGGCCGAAGCCGAATGAGCCATGTCAGTGACGGAGAGGGGTGCCGTTCGCTCCTGCCGTTGGATCGTTGTGGGTCTGTATAGGGTACAATGAGTGAGGTCGCAGCAACGGGGAGGTGTCATGACCGCCCAGAAGCCCCAACCACTGTCGCTTGCCGCGTTTGACCTGTCTCCGGAACGCGGGTTCCTTCCGATCACCGACCCCCTCGATCGACTTCCCGATGAAGCCGTATTGAATGAACTGGGAGCGGAACTTCCTAAGTATCTTGCCGCGCGGCAAGTGCGACGTCTGATTCATGACCGGCAGGCGATGATGGGACCGGTCGCGGATGACTGGGGCCTCGATGCCTTTCGTGCTGCGATGCGCACCCTGTCCTTTGTCAGCCATGCCTATGTGTGGGAGGACCCGGACCATCCCGCTACGCAGTTACCTGAGAGTCTGGCCCTTCCCTGGTATGCGGTGGCACAGCAGCTCGGGCGTCCGCCCGTCTTGTCTTACGCGTCGTATGCTTTGCACAATTGGCGCCGTCTCGATCCAAATCGGCCGATCGAATTGGGCAATCTCGCCTTGGTGCAAAATTTTCTGGGCGGGCTCGATGAAGAATGGTTCGTCCTCGTGCACGTGGAGATCGAAGCGGAGGCGGGTCCTGGCCTGAAGGGCCTGGTCGACGCGCAGAATGCCGCGCTGGAAGACCACCCGGATGGAGTCCTGAAGGGGCTGCGTGGCTTGGCGGCTGCCCAAGAGGCCATGTGCGAGACCTTGTTGCGAATGCCCGAGCGCTGCGATCCCTACATCTATTACAGTCGCGTGCGACCCTTCATTCATGGTTGGAAAAACAATCCGACGCTGCCGGAGGGCTTGGTGTATGAGCACGTGTCGGCCTACGGAGGGCGCCCGCAGCAATTTCGCGGAGAGACCGGCTCACAAAGTTCGATTGTCCCCGCCCTGGATGCAGGGCTCGGTGTGAGTCATGCGGAGGACCCTCTGACGCAATACCTGATGGAAATGCGGGACTACATGCCGCCTCGTCACCGTGCGTTTATCGAAGCGCTCGAACAGCGTGTGGATACTCAGCACAGGCCGCTCCTGTGTGGGTATGCCG
The DNA here is from genome assembly GCA_015709715.1 of Nitrospira sp. Lineage (NCBI taxonomy): Bacteria > Pseudomonadati > Nitrospirota > Nitrospiria > Nitrospirales > Nitrospiraceae > Nitrospira > Nitrospira sp. Next base: position 1,630,428 of record CP054184.1, on the reverse strand, counting down.
ATGACCGCCGATCCACCCATCCGGAATTGTGGAAGGCTTTCTGCGCCTGCGTAGACCTGCTTGCCCAGTTCCGTGAAACCCATCTCGGGTATGCGGAGCGGTACATTTTCCGTCAACAGCAATCCCACGCCGGCAATCCCACTGCAGTCGGCACGGGTGGCACACCCTTCATGCCCTATCTCAGGAAACACCTCGAAGAGACGAAACGCACCCATGCGTAAACCAGGCGAACCGATCTATTTGTGGGCCCATCTGATCGCGTTGTTGTTCGTCGTACTTTCCACCGTTGCACTGCCTCGTCTAGCTGAATGGGTGGTCGGACCGTTGAGCTTCGGCACCCAGGTGCTGGTAGGCTTGGCGATTGCGGTTGTCGGCGGGATACTATTGTATCGAGTCTTTAACCCTTCTGCTCGTAATCAACCGTAGCGGCACGCCGTCGCTCACCCGCTCCTTGTACCCTTCCGACCATTGGACTTTCCACCTGTGGGCCCGTGAAAGTTGTCCAGATCATGGTGCACCATGCCTGGTATGATCTTGACAGGCCTCGCCCATGGAGAGGGAACCATGGTGTGGAATCATTTCGTCTTCATTGTCCTGGTCGCGGGGATGGGCCTGGCGCTCACGGTTCTCCCTTCGGAGACAAGCGCCGAATGGTACGTCGCCGGTCAGTTCGGCGCGAACTTCGCCGATCCCCTTCGCAATGTCAGGGGGACCGGCAGCCTCGCGGGCTTGGATTCCCCCAATTACAATCTCAAAACCAGTCCGGCATTCGGTGGAAAGGTCGGGGTGTATCCCAACCACGGGCTGTTCGGACTCGAGCTCGATGTGTCACACAGTGCCCCGCACATCAAGAACCTCGATGACATACCCGGCATCCATCTGACGGTGACAGGAATCGGTGCGCATGTGGTCGTGCGTTATCCTGGGATGACCTGGCAGCCCTATATCGGCGGCGGTCCGGCGCTTCTCGTGGCACGACTCGGTCGGTCTACCACCACTGAGCGTGACACACAAGTTTCGGTCGGGGGGGACGTGCTCGCGGGCATTCGCGCATTTGTCGCACCGAAGGTGGCGTTGTTCACGGAGTACAAGTACACCGACTCCACCTTGCGGTTCGGCGGCGCATTCGGGCCGGTGGGGGGATTTGATGCCACCTATCGCGCGCATCAACTGTTTGTGGGCCTGTCGTATCACTTTTAACGAGGACGGACCATGCTCGGCTGGCTACCGGGACGGAACACTGGGCTGTGGGCGCACACCGAACAGCGACTCCTGCCGCGGCTGCTCAGCTGCACGGTGTGGCTCTGTTGTGTCGGGGTGATCACCGGCTGTGCCGAATCGGTTCATCAAACGGAGCGGCTGGCGCGAAGCGAGTTCGCCTTGGACCCGGGATATGCAGACTCGCTGTCCTATTCCTATTGGCCCGGCCCTGGATATGGGCCCGGTTATGGAATCGGCTATGGTCCCGGCTACTGGGGACCACCGTTGGGTTACTACGGGTACCCTTACGGCCCGCTCGGGTATGGCTGGTACGGCGGCTATCGTGGGTTCGGCGGGTGGCGAGGGCCTTCAGGAGGCGGGCCGGCTATCCACGGACCGAGACCTACGCCACCGGCGAACGCGCCCCCACAATTCAAGAAAAAGTACTAAGCGTAACCTGCCGACGGCAGACCCCCGGATTGTTGACAGAGTGAAAAACGCTGTGCTACCGTCTTGTGTTCTTGCCGGGTAGGCCGGCAAGCCTACACCTCGCTCCCGTCCTTGAATGGGGGCCTTTGTCCAGGAGGCAGCTGCATGGAGCTCTACGAGTCTCTGTTCATTATTCGTCCGTCCCTCAGCGACGAAGACACGTCCGCGCTGATTGAAAAAATGAAAGGCGTCGTCACGAAGAACGGCGCATCGCTCCAACGGGCCGAGAATTGGGGCCGGAAAAAGTTGGCGTACGAAATCAAGCGCGAGCGGAAGGGGACCTACGTCTACTTCTACTTTCAAGGAGCCGGTACGGTGGTCGGTGAACTGGAGCGCGCGTACCGCTTGGAAGATTCGATCATCAAGTTTCTCACGGTTCGGTTGGAGCAGGAACCGGCTCCGCCGCGAGGAGCGTCGGTGACGGCGCCACAAGGAGCGACCGTTGGCGGGGTTCAATAAAGTCATCCTCATCGGGAACCTGACCCGCAACCCTGAGCTGCGGTACACGCCCAGCGGCACGCCGGTCGCAAGTTTCGGCCTGGCGACCAGCCGTCGCTTTAAGCAGGGTGATGATCTCAAGGAAGAGGTCTGCTTTATCGACATCGTCGTGTTCGGCAAACAGGCGGAACATTGCGGGCAGTATCTCAGCAAGGGCAATGGGGTCATTGTCGACGGACGTCTTCAACAGCGTCGGTGGGAGACCGAAGACGGCCAGAAACGCAGTAAGCACGAAGTGGTGGCGCAGAGCGTGACCTTTCTCCCCAAACGAGGCGAGGCCGGAGGGGACAGCGCGGCTCCGCACGAGGAACATTCGTACGACGACGAACAGTATTAGCAGACGGAGGCAAGCATGGAACGAGCAGAACGAAGTGGCGGGGGCGGGCGGTTTTTTCAGCGCCGAAAACCTTGCCGGTTTTGTGTGGACAAGGCGCCGATCGACTTCAAAGATGTCGGTTTGTTGCGGAATTTTCTGACGGAGCGCGGACGGATCGTGCCGCGTCGCATTTCAGGGAATTGTCTGCAACATCAGCGCGTCCTGACAATGGCTGTGAAGCGGGCCCGCCATATCGCCTTGGTCAGCTTTGCGGAAGAGCGATAGGCGAGGAGCGGGGCCTTGCTGAGTTGTGAATCAGGCAGCCGGTTTGCCGTAGGGTCCCGGTTAAGGGAAACGGTGTTCGAGATAGGGACTCTGTCCATGGATAGGCTCAGGCCTGCGATTGTCGACATCACACCGGAAGGTCTCACGCTCGACTGCACCGCGACCGGACTGCAGCTGGATTTGCAGGAATCAGAGGAAAAGTTTCGAGGCCTGCTCGCGATTCATCTAGAGGTCGTTCAGGCGGACGGTCCCATCATTGTGACCGGCACGGTAGAGGGGACGGCTCTCCGGCAATGTGTGCGTTGTCTGGCTGAGTATGCCGATCCGCTGTTCGTGTCCGTCTATGCGGAATTCCTCAAAAAACAACCGCTTGCGGTCGCCAAACCTGCGGCTCAGGGGCAGGGGCGACGAGGGAGCAGGCGAGGCCCTCAACCGGCGCAGCCGGTCGAAGAGTCGGAAGATGAGGACGAGCTGTATCACTACCAAGGCGAGCACCTCGATCTCGTGCCGATGTTGCGAGAGCAGATCATTCTGGCTGCGCCGATGCAGCCGCTCTGTCAGGAAAACTGTTTGGGGCTCTGTCCACGGTGCGGGCAGAATCTCAATGAGCGTCGTTGCGGCTGCCCCCCTGAGCAGGGGCCGAGCCCGTTTCGTGTTGTGCGGGAGCGCCGGAAAGACAGCGGCACGGCGTAGATCGTTAACCGGGTCAGAGGCCCGTTGGTGAAGGAGTCGTTATGGCAAATCCGAAACATAAACATTCACGGTCCCGTCGGGATATGCGGCGGACGGCGAAAACCAGGCTGGTTCCGCCGGGCTTCTCGGTCTGTCCCCAGTGTCACGAACTGAAGCTGCCGCACTACACCTGCCTGAATTGCGGGACATACAAGGGCAAGGCCGTCATCGTCGTCGAAGAATCCTGACGGCGTGTTCTTTTCACGCGTGATTCGGTACAATCGCCCGCTGTGATCACGATTCGACGCCATGTCATGCGTGAGGCCTATTCAGGTCTTGGCCGACAGGGTGTCTCTGCACGCGTCACCTCTCTACTCGTGGACCGTTGACCGCACATGAAAATTGCCGTCGATGCGATGGGCGGAGACCATGGGCCGGCCCCGGTCATTGAAGGCGCCATGCAGGCGGCGCAGGAATTGGGAGTCGGCATCATTCTCGTCGGCAAAGAGGATGAACTGACTGCCGCCTGCCGCAAGCTCAACTGTTCGGACCCGCGCATCACGATCCGCCATGCGCCGCAGGTGGTGGAAATGCATGAGTCGCCCGCTACGGTGGCGCGAAAGAAACGAGATTCTTCCATTTGGGTTGCCACAGAACTGGTGAAGGCGGGGCAGGCCGATGCGGTCGTCAGTCCTGGGAATACGGGCGCGAGCATGGTCGCGGCGTTTTTTGTCTTGGGTCTGACCAAGGGGGTGGAGCGTCCCGCCATTGCGACGATGTTGCCGACCCTCACCGGCAGTGCCGTCATGCTGGACGTCGGCGCCAACGTCGACTGCTCGGCGCAGCACCTTGAACAGTTTGCGCTGATGGGGAACGAGTTCGCCAAGCACCTGTACGCCAAGCCGAATCCGCGAGTCGGCCTCTTGAGCATCGGCGAGGAGGACACGAAAGGCAACGAGGTAACCAAGGAAGCGTTTAAGTTGCTGAAAGCGAGCCCGCTCAATTTCATCGGCAACATCGAAGGACGCGACGTTTATAGCGGCAGTGCCGATGTCGTGGTCTGCGACGGCTTCATCGGGAACGTCGCGCTGAAGATTTCCGAAGGCGTGGCCGAGGTGATCAAGAAGTTGCTGATGAAGGAGCTGTCAGGCTCATGGTTGGGACGGCTGGCCTATCCGCTCATTGCTCGGCCGCTGCTGAATCTCAAACGCAAAATCGACTACGCTGAATTCGGCGGCGCACCGTTGCTCGGTGTGAATGGGACGACCATGATCTGCCACGGACGCTCCTCGGCCAAGGCGATCAAGAATGCCATCCGCCGCGCCAAGGGGTTGGCGGAGACTCGCCTGGACGAATTGATTCAACGTGACATCGAAGAGAGCCTGGCGCGGCATCGGGATGAGCGCGCGGAGGGGATGCAGGCGTGAGGCGGGCACGCATTACCGGGACCGGATCCTACGTTCCCGAGCGGGTGATGACCAATGCCGAGCTGGAGCAACTGGTTGCAACCTCCGATGAGTGGATCCGTGAGCGCACGGGGATTCGCGAACGGCGCATTGCGGCCAAGGGGCAGGCCTGTTCGGATTTGGGGCTAATTGCGGCGGAACGCGCATTAAAAGCGGCGGGTCTGTCGGCCGGTGATCTCGACATGATCCTCCTGGCGACCTGTACGGGAGATCTGCCGCTGCCCTCGACGGCCTGTTTGCTGCAACATCGATTGGATGCGAGACGCGCGGCAGCGTGCGACCTCTCGGCAGCCTGCTGCGGTTTCGTGTATGCGCTGGGAGTGGCCGACGCCTATGTGCGGACCGGCATGCGCCATGTCTTAGTGGTGGGCTCTGAGGTAATGTCCGCGATCACCGATTGGACGGATCGTAACACCTGTATTCTCTTCGGGGACGGCGCCGGGGCCGCCGTGGTGAGCGCAGAGGAGGGTGAGCGCGGCGTGTTGTCCACCCATCTGCATTCGGACGGCAGCCTCTGCGACCTGATCGTGGTGCCGGGTTGTGGGACCAGGATTCCGCCGTCGGAGCAGGTGCTCACTGAGCGCGCGCAGTACATCAAAATGAAGGGCAATGAAACCTTCAAGGTGGCGGTGCGCACCTTGGAGGAAGTGGCGCGCGAGACGCTGGCGGCCCATCAGCTCTCGGTCGACGATCTGGACCTCTACGTTCCCCACCAGGCGAATCTGCGGATCATCAAGGCCGTGACCGAGCGCCTGGGCCTACCGCTGGACAAGGTCGTGCTGAACATGGATCGTTATGGTAACACCTCGGCGGCGTCGATTCCCATTGCCCTGGATGAAGCAGTGCGGGATGGGCGTGTTCAGAATGGGCAGTTGGTGATGCTGGGCGCGTTCGGGGCCGGGTTGACCTGGGCGTCGGCCCTCATTCGCTGGTGACCGAACAGCGCCGGGCGCCTCGCACGTCCGCAGCTTTTTCCCGTTGACTTTGAGCCTGGTTTCTACGATACCTTACGCGGCTATGACGACGGCAGGCATAGGATTTCTCTTTCCCGGTCAGGGATCCCAATCGGTCGGGATGGGGCGGGGATTGTACGATGCGTCTCGTGCGGTGCGGGCGGTTTACGAAGAAGCCTCCGTGGTCCTTGGATACGATGTCGCGCAACTCTGTTTCGAGGGGCCGGCAGAGCGACTGAATCTAACTGAAAATACGCAGCCGGCCTTGCTGGTCAGCAGTGCGGCGGCGCTCAAAGCCTTGGAGCCGTCCGGGGTGCGGCCCATCACAGTGGCCGGTCACAGTTTGGGCGAATACTCGGCGGTCTATGCGGCGGGTGGATTGTCGTTCCGCGATGTCGTGGCGCTGGTGCAGAAGCGGGGGCGATATATGGCCGAAGCCGTGCCGCCCGGAACCGGACTGGTTGCCGCCCTGCTGGGCCTTTCCGCCGAAGTGGTCAAAACGGTGTGCCAGGATGCGGCCTCTGTGGGGGTTGTTGCGGCGGCGAACTTCAATTCTCCCGGGCAGGTGGTGATTGCCGGCGAAAAGGCTGCCGTCGAGCGGGCGATCGAGATCGCCAAGGACAAGGGCTGTAAAAAGGCCATTCCCTTGCCGGTCAGTGTGCCCGTCCATACGCCGCTCATGCAGGGCGCGGCGGATCGATTAGCGGCGGAATTCGGCGGGGTGACTTGGCGGGATTTGACCGTGCCGTTGGTGAACAATGCCGAGGCCGTCGCGCTGCAACGCGCCGACGAGATCAGGGCTTCGTTGGTTCGGCAATTGCCGTCATCGGTTCGATGGGAAGAGTCGGTGCAGGCGATGGTGCGGTTGGGCGTCACGACATTCGTGGAAGTGGGACCAGGGACGGTGTTGACCGGGCTGGTGAAGCGCATCGTCCCCACGGCGACCACGTTGAACGTGCACGATCCCAAGTCATTAGAGACCACGTGCGCGGCCTTGGGTGCACCGAGTGGCGTGTAAGGCTCCGGAGATAAACAGGGAAACAGACTGATGTCATTACAGGGAAAAGTTGCTATTGTGACCGGCGGGGCCCAGGGAATCGGACGGGCGATCGCGGAAGCCTTGGCCGAAGACGGGGCCGACATCGCGGTGGCCGATCTGGATCCCGGACGGTCGGAAGAAGCGGTGGCAGCCATCCGGACACTCGGCCGGAAGGCGCTGAATGTCAAGGTAAACGTCGCTGACTTTAACGATGCCAAGGCTATGGCCGATCAGGTCATGAAAGAATGGGGCAAGATCGATATTCTGGTGAATAACGCCGGCATCACCCGTGACGGGTTGTTGTTGCGGATGAAGGAAGAGGATTGGAATCTGGTGCTGCAGGTCAATCTCAACGGCACCTTCCATTGCACCAAGGCGGTGTTGCAGCCGATGACCAAGCAACGATACGGGCGCATCGTGAATATTGCCTCGATCGTGGGGGCGATGGGCAATGTGGGGCAGGCCAATTACGCCGCATCGAAGGCGGCGGTGATCGGATTTACCAAGACGGTGGCGCGGGAGTATGCGAGCCGTGCGGTCACGGTCAATGCGGTCGCGCCGGGGTTTATTGACACGGCGATGACGCAAGGTTTGCCAGCCGAGGTGAAGGAGACGTTGCAGAAGCAGATCCCCTTGGGGCGGCTGGGCCTCCCTGCGGATATCGCCGCCGCGGTCCGCTTTCTGGTATCGGATGCCGCGTCATACATCACCGGGCAGGTCTTGCACGTGAACGGTGGCATGCTCATGGTATAAGTAAGTACAAATGGAAGGGCGAGGCCGGTGATTCGGCAGTGACGCCGGTCTTGGAGTGAAGGAGGAGGCTTGCATGGGGAAGGAGGTGGGGAAGTCAATGGCAACAGTAGATGAACGGGTGAAGAAGATTATCGCCGAGCAGTTGGGGGTCGAAGAAGAGGAAGTGACGCCTGAAGCGCATTTCGTCGAAGATTTGGGCGCGGATTCGCTTGATACGGTTGAGTTGGTCATGGCGCTCGAAGAAGAGTTCGAAATCGAGATTCCCGATGAAGACGCCGAAAAGATCCTGACCGTCGGGAAGGCGTTGGAATATATTAAGGAAAAGGCATAGCAGGACGCAGCGGTATGCACGATCGACCCACCAGACGTGTCGTGGTCACCGGCCTAGGGCTGGTGACGCCCCTGGGAACCGGTACGGAAAAGACCTGGAAGGCCCTGTGTGCCGGGGAGTCAGGAATCGGTCGCATTACACGATTCGATCCCTCCGCCTATGATGCGCAGATCGCCGGAGAGGTCAAGGATTTCGACCCGGCTCAGTTTATCGAAAAAAAAGAAATCAAGAAGATGGACACGTTCATTCATTACGCCGTGGCGGCGAGCCAACTGGCGGTGGATGATGCGGCACTGAAGGTGGAGCCTGAGGAGGCGACGAAGGTCGGCGTATATATCGGCTCCGGCATCGGTGGCTTGGGCTCGATCGAGCACTACCATGATGTGCTCAAGGAGAAAGGCCCCGGTCGGGTCTCGCCGTTTTTTATTCCCATGACCATCATCAATTTGGCTTCCGGCCAGGTCGCAATCAGGCTGGGGGCGAAGGGGCCGAATTCCTGCGCCGTCACGGCTTGCGCGACCGGGAATCATTGCATCGGCGACGCGTATCGGCTCATTCAGCGCGGTGACGCGGATGTGATGATCGCCGGTGGGGCGGAAGCGGCCATTACTCCGCTGGGCGTGGCCGGGTTCGCATCGGCCAAGGCCCTGTCATTCAGGAACGATGCGCCGACGAAGGCCAGTCGGCCGTTCGACAAAGACCGGGACGGCTTCGTGTTGGGCGAAGGGGCGGGCGTGGTCGTGCTGGAAGAACTCGAACATGCCAAGCGGCGCGGAGCCCGGATGTATGCGGAACTGATCGGGTATGCGATGAACAGCGATGCCTACCACATCACGGCTCCGCCCGAAGAGGGCGAGGGTGCCGTTCGTTGCATGGAAATGGCGCTGAAAGATGCGACGGTTACCACGTCGGATGTCGGCTACATCAACGCTCATGGCACCTCGACCATGGCGGATGCCATCGAGACCAAGGCCATCAAGCAGGTATTCGGTGAGCAGGCCTATCGCATTCCCGTCAGTTCGACGAAATCCATGACGGGGCATTTGCTGGGCGCAGCCGGCGGCATCGAGGCCGTGTTCAGTATTCTGGCGCTGTACCATGGAATTCTGCCTCCAACCATCAACCTCGAGCACCCGGATCCTGCCTGCGATCTCGACTATGTGCCGAATCAGGCTCGTCCGGCCAATCCGAAGGTCGTGTTGTCCAACTCATTCGGCTTCGGCGGGGTGAACGCCTGTCTGCTGTTCCGCAAATGTGAGTCGTAATTCCCTTCCTCGCACGAGTCATGGGTTATGACGCCGGCAACGTCAATTGAGACGGTCCAGCGCCTCCTCGGCTATCAGTTCCGCCGGCCGCGCCTCCTGGAAGAAGCCCTGACCCACAAATCCTATTCGAACGAGCGACGCGGAAAGGATCGGCGGCAAAACGAACGGCTGGAGTTTCTCGGCGATGCCGTGCTGTCGCTCATCATGAGCGAGTATCTCGCGGCGGAATTTCCGGACAGCAGCGAGGGTGCGCTGTCGAAACTCAAAGCCCAATTAGTCAGCGAAACCTCTCTGGCCAAGGCGGCGCAGCGCATGAATTTGGGTCGCCTGCTTCGTTTGGGGAAGGGTGAGGAACTGTCGAAGGGCCGGGAAAAGCATTCCCTGCTCGCGGATGCTCTCGAAGCGTTGATCGCGGCGGTCTATCTGGACGGTGGACTTGATGCGAGTCGGTCCTTTACGCTGCGGGTACTGGAAGAGGAACTGCTGGCCGTCCGCGCCTACCATGCCAAGCCGGGGATGGGCGACTATAAGACGCATCTGCAGGAGATTTGTCAGAAGCGGTTCGATGTGCTGCCGCGCTATGAGACCGTTCGGGAATCCGGCCCGGATCATGAGAAGGTGTTCGAGGTCGCGTTGACCATCCAAGGGACGCTGAGAGGGACGGGGCAGGGGCATAGTAAAAAGGAAGCTGAGCAGATGGCGGCGAAGCAAGCGCTGGAACAGCTGACGGCCTGTGACGCCGCCCGCTGAACGGCAAAGGAAGGAGGCATGATGGCACAGGCTCGATGGGCGAGATGGTTGGGGGTTGTGGCGGGAACCGGTTTGTTCATGGCGTCGGGGCTCTCCGGGGTCGGTTTCGCGGCTGATCCTGAGGCCGTAGGAAGGCCGCTGGTCGACGCCAAGAACGTGCGGGCGATCATTAAGACGAAGTTCGGCGAGATGGAAATTAAGTTCTTCCCCGATGTGGCGCCGAAACATGTCGACAACTTCATTCAGCTGGCGAAATCCGGCTTTTATAACGGCACGGTCTTTCATCGGGTCATTCCTGGATTCATGATTCAGGGTGGGGACCCGAACACGAAGGACTCGCTGAAAAAAGGCGCCTATGGGCAGGGCGGGCCGGGCCACAACGTGAAGGCGGAGTTCAGCGATCTCGCGCACAAGCGGGGTATGGTCTCCATGGCGCGGGCCCAGGATCCGGACAGCGCTGGCTCACAGTTTTTCATCGTGGTCGAAGACTCGCGATTCCTCGATCGAAAATATACGATCTTCGGCGAAGTGGTGAAGGGGATCGGCGTGGCGGACAAGATCGTGGGGGTTCCCCGGGTGCTCTGCCAGACCGGTGCGCCGAATCCACCCGATAAAGGCCCGTGCGACAATCCGATCGACCGAGTCGAGATGACCGTCACGATTTCCGAGTAACCGCTCTCTCGCCGGGCCGGAGTCGGTCGGACCGACTCTGGCCCGTTGCACGCACCCGCTCACAGTCACAGCCCTTGCAGTAGGCGCTCCGTGATCTCCCGCCGCCGCGAGCGGCATCTCCCCCTGCACTGAACCATGACGCGCGGGCGTACGCCTCCTCGTGCCTGTCGTCCAGGTGTCAAAAGGGTTGGGTAGACTGTTGCGCGCGTACGAGTGTCAAGAGGTGGGAGAAGGCCTTGGTGACGCGTTCGGCATTGGAGGCGGATCGGAAGAGGAGGGTGTCCTCAGGAAACTGCGCTTCCAGTTGGGGGATTGGCCCGGTGCAGAAGCTGAGCTTGGTGATACAAGGGCCGGGGCCCTTACAGGTAAAACGTACACCGTACAGGATCAAGGAGTTCTCCCGGTTGTCCTGCCCTTGATAGTCGACGGACTCGATATCATGGAGATCGAAATTGGTTGCGCCGGTGTTGATCTCGTCGTGGCCGTGATTGAGTTCAATGTGCCCCAGCTTCGTGCCGGTGGGGATGACGGTGTACACCTCGGTCATCTTGGTCGGTTTGCCGGCCTTGGGGCTGCGACAGCTCAGGCCTCGCACAAACCCGTGAGTATTGGTCATGTCACTGATGAACTGCACCGTGTCTTCGACCGTCTGGGCGAAGGTTGCGGCGGGCCAGACCAGTAGACAGGGAAGTATCCAGCCAAGATGCCTGTACCAGTAAGATTTGCCGTAGCCGGCGCGATAGAGGATGACCATAAAGAACTCCGTGCGGGCTCTACCCTACTCAAACCGAAGGCACACTGCAATCCCAGAGTGAAGCGAGAGGCGGTGAAAAGAAGCCCATCAGTGGAGTGAGGGGTAACGGCGGATCAAGGGGGCTACGCGAGGTCTTGGGCGATCTCGGCGGGAGGGATGGCCGGGACAAACGCGGAACTGTGCGGCAGGATGCCCGAACCGTCCACCTGCCCCGCAATCGGCCCGAATCGGAATGTCTCCAGCAAGGAAGAAAGCCGGGGTTCCACCTTTTCGAGATTCATATAGTGGAAGAGCTGTGAGAGGAGCGGACCTTCCATTCTGGGCTGAAACGGATCCAGATCCCAGGCGTGAAAGTAGAGCACCAGAGGGCGGCCTTTTCTATGGAGGCGTCGATACAGCAGAGCCAGCAACGGAAAGGGCAACAGTCGGAAATAACTCCCGCCGGCAATAGGAACTCGTATGCCGCCCAGATTGATGGTAGTCGGCGGCACTTCCCAAATGGGCCCGGAAGTCGTTTCCCGAAGGTGCTGCCATGGCATGGCGTCGGGTAGGCCGCAGTGATTGTGTTGTATGGGCACGAGGCTGGAATCGTAGGTGTGCCCCTCCTCTACCAAAATCGGCAGGGCCCAGGGCGTTTCGCGGGTGATGGTAAACCCTGGAGCTCGATAGCCTTGCACAGGCGTTCCGGTCAGATCCTCCAGGATACGTTTGGCTTTCTGGACATCCGCGCGAAACAATTCGGGGGTCTGCGCCGTCACCAATTCATGGCCGTACCCGTGAGAGGCGATTTCATGCCCGCAGTCGGCGATTTGTTTGATGAGTCCGGGATGCCGTTCCGCGACCCAGGCCAACACAAAAAACGTGGCCCGTGTCTGGTGCCGGTCGAGCAGGTCCAACAGCTTGCAGGTGTTCGATGCCACGCGGCTCTCGAAAGAATCCCAATGCCGACGGCGTATCGGTGAATCAAACCGCGCAACTTGGAAATGCTCTTCGATGTCGAATGTCAAACGATGCACAGCTCTGTCCTTTGACCGCTGTATGCGATGCCCTACAATGCCGATGTAACGGATTCGCCTCGCAGATGTGAGAAAGGATCGTTGCGACGATGATCCCTTACCAGCGAGCTTGTATACACCGGGTGTCACCATGAAGTAAAGCAAAGTTTAAACCCGGCTTGATTCAATGATATTTCAATTGGATAGGATCTGGATGTGGAGTCTCTACGGGGAGGACCGTATCGAAATGGCTTCTAGTCCGTATCTAAAAAGATACGGCTAGAGAGGGTCGATTGCGCAACTTGGTGGAGCTGGAAGCACCGGGCCGTTCGGCTTAGGCGGCCTGCTTGTCAGCGGTGGTCGTGGGAGGTGACGGTTGAAGGGGAACGGTAAACCGAAACACCGATCCGGTTCCTGGTTTACTAGCGGCTCCAATATGTCCGCCCATCAGCTCGACCAATTGTTTGCAGATGGCCAGACCCAATCCGGTTCCACCGTATTTCCGCGTGGTGGATCCGTCGGCCTGAACGAAAGGCTGAAACAATTTGGCCATGGCACCTGAGGAAATGCCGATCCCCTGATCTTCCACCGAAAATTGAACATTGGTGAGATGGGTCGGGGACGCAGCCTCCGAGGTTTCGACGGACAACTCAAACCGCTGTTCCGGGGTGGGTTCGGCCGGCTCAACGAGAATCGTAATGGTGCCGTGCTCGCTGAATTTGATCGCGTTGTTCACCAGGTTGCTGAGGACCTGTTGCAGGCGAGTCGGATCTCCGTGCAAGGTCATCGGCGAGCCCTCTGCGATGCGCGAGGTCAGCTCCAGTCCCTTCCGTTGAGCACGTTCCCGAAACAGGGCGAGGACGCGATTGACGAATGCCGGCAGCTCAAAATCCATCAGTTCCAACGTCAGCTTGCCGGAATCTATCTTCGACAGGTCGAGGATATCGTTGAGGATGACCATGAGCGCCTCGCCCGAAGAGCGGATGGTTTCCGCGCATTCTTTTTGTTCAGTGGTCAAGTCGGTCTCCAGCAGCCAGTCCGTCATGCCGAGGACCCCGTTCATCGGGGTGCGGATCTCATGACTCATCGTCGCGAGGAATTCGGATTTCAGCCGGGCGCCTTCGAGGGCCGCGTCGCGGGCCTGTGCCAGCTTGGCTTGCGACGACAGAAGTGCTTGCAAGACTTGGTTGGCTCGAACCATGTACCGCACGCGATGGGTGAGCAGGAGGGCATTCAGTGGTTTGATGATGAAGTCGGTGGCGCCTGCCTCATAGGCCTTGGTGATGGAGTCAAAATCATCCAGTCCCGTCATGATGAGGATCGGCGTATGGCGTCCCGCTGGTAGCTGGCGTAGGGCTGCGCAGGCGGCGAAGCCGTCCATTTCAGGCATCATCACGTCGAGCAACACCACGTCCGGTTGGAGACGTTGAAACGCGTCGAGGCCTTCGCGCCCGTTGTCCGCTTCTTCGACCGTCCACCCTGCCTGTTCCAAGGCCTCTCGGGCAAACATCCGAATGATGATGTCATCATCCGCGATGAGGGCCACCGGCGACGGACCAGGGAGTTGCGGGTTCATGAGGGATCCCCCTTTGCGATTTCGTTCCGAAACGTGGTGCAGACTGTGACGTACTCAGACTGGAGCTGTTCGAAGACCCGGTCCGCGTCGACGAGATCCTTACGTATGCCGATCTGTTCCAATTCCTTGCACCGGGCAGCAACGGCCAGTGCTCCCAACTGTGCGCTGCTGGACTTGAGTCGATGGGCGATCGCCTGGACTGCCGCCGGATCCCCGGACCGGATGGCGGCTCGCAGGGCTTCGACGCTTTCCCGGGAGTTATCCAGGTATTTCCGCAAGACGGAGGCCAACACATTCGGCCGATTGGGCCTTTGGAGAGCGCGAATGCTATCCAGCGCCTTCAGGTCGAGAGCGGGCGATATCTCTTCATGCGACGTGGTGGGTTGGCCTGCCACCCCCTGCAGCTGAGCGACAGAGACCGGTGTGCCGGGTGGTTCGGCCGACGCAGCCCTGCGGACCCACTTGGAGAGGACCTCGCGGAGTTGGCGTTCGGTAAAGGGTTTCGTTAGGTAATCGTCCATGCCGGCGGCAAGGCATTGGTCGCGATCCCCCTGCATGGCATGGGCGGTGAGCGCGATGATCGGGATGCGTCGGCGACCGGCGGCAGCGGCCTGCCGACGGATTTCACCGGTTGCGGTGAGTCCATCCATCTCGGGCATTTGGCAATCCATCAGGATCACGTCCATTTCGCCTTCGGCTGCGGCGGCGACGGCGTGTCTTCCATTTTCCACCACTCTGGTCTGGTACCCCAACAATTCCAGCATCCCGCAGGCGACTTCCTGGTTGACCGGATTGTCTTCCACGAGAAGGATGCGCCCTGCGACTTCTGCATTCCTCGTGGAAGGGGATTGAGGCGTGGAGGCAGGAGACCGTTCGAGTACTATCAGATCGTGCGAGGATAGCGACAGCTGCGGGCTGAATCCTTTTATCAGTGCCGCCGAGGGGTCCTGCCGGTGGAGTCGGATCGTGAATGTGAAGGTCGATCCGACACCAGGGGTGCTCTCCAAACTGATCGCGCCGCCCATGAGGGCGATCAACTGTTTGACGATCGACAGACCGAGCCCGGTGCCGCCGTACCGACGGGTGGTCGAGCCGTCGGCTTGGGCGAATGCGTCGAAGATGCGGGTCTGGGCCGACAGGGGGATGCCGATGCCGCTGTCGATGACCGCCAGCCGGAGCACCACGTCCGTGCCGGAGTCGGACAGGACGTCGGTCGTTACGGAGATGCCCCCTATCTCCGTAAATTTGATCGCGTTGCTGAGGAGATTCAGGATAATTTGGCGCAACCGTACCGGATCTCCCTTGAGATAGAGAGGGACTGCTGCCGCGATGTGCTGCGTCAGACGGAGGTGTTTGCGCCTGGCCGACTCGCTGAACAGTTCCAGGGCTTCATTCAAGAGTTGCGAAAGATCGAAATCCACCGTCTCCAATTCCAGTTTGCCGGCTTCGATTTTGGAGAAGTCCAGAATGTCATTGACGATGGCCAGGAGTGTTTTGCCGGAACGGTGGACGGTCGAGGCCAACCGGCGTTGTTTGTCGGTGAGATCGGTAGTGAGCAGGAGTTCCGTGGTGCCTAGGACGCCATTCATCGGCGTTCGGATTTCGTGACTCATATTGGCGAGAAATTCGCTTTTAGCCTTGCTGGCGGCCTCCGCCGCTTCCTTGGCGGTCCGCAAATCTTCCTCGATGCGTTTTCGGTCCGTCGTATCGATGTGAATGCCGACCATTCTGGCGGTGACGCCGAATGCATCACGGATGACGCTGCCGCGGGAGAGGATCCACCGGTATGAGCCGTCGCGGTACCGGACACGGTGTTCGATCTCGAATTGATCGCGCCTGCCGTCCCAGCAGTCGGTCACCACCGCTAAGACCTCCGGTTGATCCTCGATATGGATGCGGGATTTCCATTCTTCGGCCTCATTGCGCAACTCGGCATCGAGATAACCCAGTTGTTGCTTCCACTGTGGAGAGAAGTACATCTGGTTGGTTTTCAGGTCCCAATCCCAAATGCCGACCGCCGCTCCCTGGACCGTGACGGCCAACCGTTCTTCGCTGGTGCGAAGGGCTTCCTCGGCTCGTTTGCGGTCGGTCGTATCGCGGAAGACCAGCACGGCGCCTGCCGAACGAGAGTCCCGGACGATCGGAGCCAGCACATAGGACACGGGAAAGGAGCGCCCGGTCGTGGTGGTGAGCTGGCCGTCGTCGCTGCGCACGGCTCGACCCGCTGTGGTTTCCTGAAAAATCGCATCCATGACGTTGTGCTCTCGACCGTCCTGTTGCGAGGTCAGGGTGATGATGTGGTCGAGTGAGCGACCCACGACTTCTTCTTCACGTACGGCCCAGAGCCGTTGGCCCTCCGGGTTCAGAAGTTGGATTTTCCAGTTCTGATCGACCACGCAGAGTCCATCCCCCACGGAGCGGATGACGGTGTGGAGCTTATCCCGTTCGTCGGCCAGCTGGGTCTCGGAGGTGCGGCGCAACTGTTCGTTCAGCGCCTGCATTTCCTGCGAGGAGAGCGCCAGGGAGCGCTCGAGCAGCTCATACCCCTGATCCGATTCCACGTAACTCTGGCTGACCCGTTCAAGAAATTTCTGCCAGGCCTCGAGGGAAGAGGGGATCGTATCAGACAGCAGGCCGATCCGCTTTAACTGCCGCGTGAGGAGGTGATGCATGGGAGGTCAGGCTTCGGCCAACGTCGTCAGAGTCATGGTCTGGTTATGGAGATCGCAGGGCCCGCCGCTGTAGGGGGAGATTTCTCCGTATGAGTAGAAGCCGATCTGTTGACTGCCTTGAGGAAGCATGTCCAAGGCGGCTTCCGTTTCCTCTTCGGTTCGCTCTCCCAGCACCAGCCGCCGACCGACACAGCTGATCGCAACGGCCAGAGTCGGGCCCGAAGCGTAGGGGCTGGTCTGGCTCCGGTGGGTCAGCGAGGCCGCCTCGGAGGCGCCTGCCACCAAACGGTCGAAATTGGCACGCATCAACTGCGCCAGCGCCCCTTGTGGAATGTCGCCGGCGAAGGTCAACGAGTGGGTGGCTTCATCAACGCCCAGGACTGTGCGGACCAGGCTCTTCTCGTCGTCCTTCGCGGCCCGCAGGGCGAGGGGGAACAAGAGGGCGGTCGCCGGGAGTCCGGCGGCGCGCTCGGCCAAATATTCCTTGTACAGCTCGAGCGCAGGACGTCCATCCAGCTCGTACAGCACGTTGCCGGCTGATTTCGTCACCCGCCGCTCCGGCCCGAACTTGTCCCACCCGCCCTTGGAGCCATGGCCGACTGTGAGCCGATCGCCGTAAAAGCCGACGGCGGTGACGTAGCCGCTCTGCGGCGTCCGATCCATGATGACCCAGGTGCGCTTGAATCGGGCTCCATCGCCGGCGAGGCCTCCGGTGATGACGGCCGATCCCTTCAGCACGTCGTTCATCCCCTTGACGAGTTCGCTCCCATTGACCGAGAGCCCGTCGGAGAGGACGAAGACGGCCTTCAGCGACGGGCCTTGGAGTTGGGCGGCGACAGCCGAACCGGCCGCATAGGACTCTGCAGGGCCGGAGACAGTTGCCCGGGCAGTCCTGAGCTGCGAGTGCTCGAATCGTACGGCTGCAGCCACCAGATGGTTGTCGATGATGTGCGTCCCATGGATTTCCCCGCTGGTCGAGCAGCCGATGACCTGACTCTGGGGACAGGCGGCCAGCACGTTCCGGATGGTGTCCGGTTGATCAATCAAATCTGAAGCGCCGAACAACAACAACAGGGTTTGAGGGGAGTCGAGTGCGGAAAACGAACTCCCATCCCACTGAGCGCTCGACGAGAGACAGGCGGTAACAAGTTTCATGAGGCCTCCTGTGATGGTGTCGAACCGTCACATCGCTGCGCGGTCAAGAGAGGGCCCGTCGCGGTGCATCGCATCCGTCGGCGCCGAGCATGCGGGGCGATCACGCGTCAGCCTGACATGTCTTTCGATTGAGCTGGTCCGATGGCGTCAGATAGAACAGGATGGGCCACGAAGCCCTCCAACGCTGTATCGGTAGAATGGGAGAGGGACTGAAGGACGTTGGGCGTGAGGGAGCGGATTAGTGGTGATGGTGTTGGCAGCCGGGGCCGTGGATGTGGGACGGCTCTTGTGGCATGGGGGGCAGTTGTCCTGGCAGGACAATCCTCCCGCCTTCCTGCTGCTTGGCCAGATGTTCGGCGATTTCCGGATGGAAGGTCTTCACATAGCCGATCAAGCCATGCAAGAACCGCCGGGACTGGAAGTCCTGACCGGAAAACTCCGTGATGATGGCCAAGGCGCGGTCCAACATGTCTGGAGCGGTGCCGGAATCGGCGATCTGCTGGGGCTGTTGCTTGGCGAAGGTGTCGTATTCCTTCTTGAGCCGCTCGGCAAAGACCGGCATGGGCGCAGAGGGGACGTGCAACGGGCTCAAGGTACGTCGCAACGCCTGGATGGCCGCGATGACTTCGGCATCCTGTCCGTCACGCCGGTCATGGAAATACCCGAAGGTGACCACTTCGATCAGGTTGAAGAGCGCGGCGGCTTTCTCGCCGCCGGCGACCGTGAGCTGACGATAGAGTTCGCGCCGGACCGGGGCGAACTGTTCGCCGAGACGTTTTTGCTGGTATTCGCTGCCGCTGTCCAGATAGGTGCAATCAGGAGGACAGGAGATTCGGGTCAGACGGTGTTCGCCGCAACAGGGGCTACAAATCAACCCGCTGAGCGCCGGGCACGCACGTTTCCCTTTATGCTGATGACAATAGAGGCACTGGCTCATTTGCGCGGTGGTCCCTCTTTGTCGGCTTTCAGCGGCTCGACAAACCCATAGTCCGCCAAGGTGCGTTTGGTTCGCTCGCCGGAGGACGCGGTCGGGCTTTCCAGCCCGTTGACTTCGGCGGCGTTCGAATCCTGGTAGGGAACCAGGATGAGGTGGTTGACGCGGTCGATGCCGAGGTCCGAGGGCGACGGAAGGTACTCCGCGATGACTTGGAACTTGTGGTTCGGGGTCATTCGCCAGATCTTCCCTTTCGTGGCGTCGGAGACATACATGCTGCCCCAGCGATCGAAATCTACGCCGCTCAGGTTCTGGAATCGGGCCGTGAAAAACCCGTTGGACACCAGTTCCGTCAGGGCCCCCTCCGGCGTGATGTCGAAAATCTTTCCCGTATTCCAACTGACGACGGCGAGATGTCCGGTCTTCGGGTTGACGGCGACGCCGGACGGGCCGGCCAAATGGGAGCCCGACACATAGGTCGAGATGGTCAGGGTCGGTGTGAGGTCCGCCCGATAAATGGCGTTGCCGAGCTGATCGGCGAGGTACAGGTGCCCTTGGCCGTCCGAGGCCACGTCCACCAGCGATTGGGGCTGGCCGGCTGTCGCGGCAGCGGGGAGCCGTAACGCGGCGAGGGGTTTGCCGGTCGTCTTGTCGAAGGCGCGGAGCGTATCCAAGTCCGCGACGTACAAGACCTGATCCACTACCGTCATGCCCTTGGGAGCGTGCAAGGTGACATCGCCGCGCCCGCCCTCGATGAACTTGAAGGCGGTGATGCGGCCGTCGTCGCTCAGTTTGGTGATGAAGCCGTTGTTGTCGCGGGCCTCCGGCTCTCCGTTGATGTTGGAAATGAAATATGAATTGGAGGCGGGGTCGGCCAAAAAGCTATGTGGAGATTCCAAGCCGCTGACCTGCAGGGCCCAGGCTGGGGTTCCATGCAAGGCCGCGGTCAAGACGAGCGCGGCCGACAGCCTGATACCGAGACGAAGGTGGACAGCTGCCGCTTGCAAAACTTGTGTGAGGCGCCGGTTGGAAATCATCAATGGAGGTATGATCCGAGGATTGTGTGACTGCATGGTAGCCAAGGGGCCCGAAGACTGTCAAGGAACGGCACAAGCCGGCGTAGGGTCGCGGCCATCCAGCGTTGACTTGATGAAAAATTGCCTGCTATGGTGCCGTCACTTTTCGCCATTTGTCAGGCCAGGGAGGATATTGTGGCAGCTCGAATCATCGACGGAAAAGCGTTGGCGCAACAAGTTCGTGAACGGTTGGCTCGGGAGTCGGCGGCCGTGTTGGCCAAGACGGGCATGAAACCGGGGTTGGCGACCATCTTGGTGGGAGATGACCCTGCGTCGCATCTATACGTGAAGAGCAAACAGAAGGCCTGTGATGCGGCCGGGATCTATATCGACGATTCCAAGCTCCCCGCCAATACGAGTCAGTCGGATCTGTTGGCGCTGATTTCGCAAAAGAATGCCGATCCCAAGATCCACGGGATTCTCGTCCAGCTGCCGCTTCCGAAACACATCGACAGCAAGGTGATTCTCGACGCCGTCTCGGCGCAGAAGGATGCCGATGGATTTCACCCCTACAACTTCGGTCGGTTGGTCGAAGGCAGCCCGATTTTCGAGGCCTGCACACCCAAGGGTGTCATCAAGATGATCGAGTCCACCGGGGTGTCGATCGAAGGCAAGCGGGCCGTCGTGTTGGGACGCAGCAACATCGTCGGCAAACCGCTTGCACTGATGCTGCTCCATCGTAATGCCACCGTCACGATCTGCCACTCCAAGACCAAGGATCTGGCGGCGGTCTGCCGGGAGGCGGAGCTCTTGCTCGTGGCCATCGGCAAACCGAAGTTCGTCACGGCGGACATGGTCCGGGAGGGCGCCCTGGTGATCGATGTCGGCACCAATCGCCTGCCGGACGGGAAGGTGGTCGGCGATGTGGACTTCGAGGGAGTCAGCCAGAAGGCGGGATGGATCAGTCCCGTACCAGGCGGCGTCGGCCCGATGACGATTGCGATGTTGCTCGACAACACGGTGGAATCTGCTAAGAGAATGGCAGGAATGCAATAGGAGAACCGGATGAATCGAGAGCCGCGTCGCCTGAAAGACGTCTTGGCGCAGGGGCAGTTTGCCGTAACGGTGGAATATAATCCGCCGAAGGGCACAAACCTGACGCATGTGGTCGAGAGCGCCAAGGCACTGCTCGGCCGCGTCCACGGCGTGAACGTCACCGACAATACCGCGGCGATCGTGCGGGCCGGGTCCATGCCGGTCTGCCGCGTCCTGTATGAGATGGGACATGACCCGGTCATGCAGTTGACCTGCCGGGACCGCAATCGCATTGCCATGCAGTCCGACCTGATGGGGGCGCACATTCTTGGGATCCGCAACATCCTCTGCTTGACCGGTGACTATCCGACGGTCGGCGACCATAAGGAGGCCAAGCCGGTCTACGATCTCGATTCCGTGCAAGTCATGCAGCTGGTGCAGGGCTTGAATCAAGGCCGGGATTACGCGGGCAACAAGCTGGATGGAGCCACCGCCTTCACGATCGGGGGCGCTGTCACGCCCGAAGCCGATCCGGTCGGGCCGATGCTGGTGAAGTTCGAAGTGAAGGTCCGGGCGGGGGCGGAGTTCTTCCAGACGCAAGCGATCTATCAACCGGACCAATTCAAAACCTTTATGGAGGCGGTGCGCCCCTTTAAGGTCAAGGTGCTCGCCGGAATCCTCCTCCTGCGGAACGCTAAGATGGCGGAATTCATGAACGCCAACATTCCGGGCGTGTGTGTGCCCCAGACGATGATCGACGAGTTGCGTGCCGCGGGAGACAAACATGCATTGGATGCCGGTGTCGAGATTGCCGTGCGAACCATCAAGGCCGTCCGGTCCTTCTGCGACGGAGTCCATATCATGGCCATCAAGGCGACCGATCGGTTGCCGGAGATCCTGGCCAAGGCGGAGTTGGGGTGATGACGATTCCCGAGTTGCTCACATGCAAACGGGAGAAACGAAAGATCACCGTCGTCACGGCCTATGATGCACTCTTTGCCCGGATTGTGGAGCAGGCCGGCATCGAGACGATCTTGGTGGGGGATTCCCTCGGCATCGTGGTGCAGGGTCAGGCCAATACGCTCGGCGTGACGATGGAGGACATGCTCTATCACACCAAACTCGTCGCGGGAGCGGCGCAGCGGGCCTTGGTCATTGGTGACATGCCCTTCATGTCCTATCAGGCAAGTCTCGACGATGCCCTTCGTAACGCCGGTCGCTTTCTCCAGGCGGGGGCGACGGCCGTGAAGCTGGAAGGCGGGGCGACCGTCGTGGATCGCGTGACGGCGATGACGAAGGTCGGCATTCCGGTCATGGGGCATCTAGGCATGACGCCGCAGTCCGTCCATCAGTATGGCGGATACCGAGTCCAGGGCAAGGGCGATGATCGTGCTCGGCAGTTGCTTGAAGATGCTCAGGCCCTGGAGGCGGCGGGAGCGTTCGGAATCGTCCTGGAAGCGATTCCCGTCGAGTTGGCCAAGACTCTGACCGAGGCCCTCACCATTCCCACGATCGGCATCGGCGCCGGTCCCCACTGCGACGGGCAGGTCCTCGTGTTATATGACTTGCTCGGTCTCTTCGACGAGTTCGTCCCGAAATTCGTTAAACCCTATGCCCACCTCAAGGCGGAGGCCCTGCAGGCCCTTCGGCGATACAAAGAAGAGGTGGAGCAAGGAAAGTTCCCCTCCGACACCGAAAGCTACCACTAAGCGTCCTCAGGATCACTCACGGCTGCGGGTCTCGACACTCGCGACTTGAAACACCTGTCGGTCTTCCAGACGGACGGCGGTCAGCTGTCGGCCATATACACAGCCGCTGTCGAGGGCCAAGAGGTTCGTCTGGATTCGTAGGCCGAGGGCAGCCCAGTGGCCGCAGACTACGGTGCATCCATCATGGCGCCGGGACGCGATTTGGAACCACGGATGGTAGCCGGCCGGTGTCAGTTCCGGAGGGCCAGAAAAGGTCGATTCCATGATGCCGTGATCCGAGCAGGTGCGGAGCCTGGTCAGGGCCTTGGCGATAGCGGCAACACGGACGGGACCAGTCAGGCTCGGATCCCATTGCAGGTGTCCGCTCGGGTGCAAGGCTCGAAGGAGCGAATCACAGCGTTCGCCGCGCAGCGCCGCCGTGGCTTCATCCGCCAGTTGTCTGGCTTCCTCGACGGTCCATTGCGGGAGCAGTCCCGCATGGACGAGCACATATTCTCCCTCGTGATGGAGCAGCGGGCGTTGCTGCAACCAGACCATGAGATCATTGCGATCCGGTGCCTCAAGGACTTGGGAAAGGGTGTCCTTCGGACGGAGACTGGCCGCCCCGGATGCAACGGCCAGGAGAAACAGATCGTGATTACCCAATACAGCCACAGCGGATTGACCGAGGCCCTTGATATAACGCAAGACTTCCAGCGAATCAGGTCCTCGATTGACCAAGTCGCCGACGAACCAGAGGCGATCTCTCGTTGGGATGAAGCCGATGAGGTCGGTCAAGGCCCGCAGAGAATGGTAACAACCCTGGAGGTCGCCGATGGCATAGGTGGCCATGGGGCCCAGGGTACCCTGCAGGATGGGCGGAGGCAAGGAATTAGTGGCCGGTGCGTGCGCGGAGTTCCATTTCGATCGCCTGGCAGGTGGACTGATGCCCAAGGACCAGCTCCTGCACAAGAGCGGGCGCCGTCTCCAGATGGGCTTCTCGTCCCAGTGTTTCCAACTTGGCGCAACCGGCCGCAGTTGCGAGGGCTCCCAGCTGCGCGCTGCTGGACTTGAGTCGATGGGCGGCTTCGTAGAGAGCTTTCGGGTCGCTGTGTTCCACGGCCTCACGAATCCGCCCAACAAGGACTCGCGAGTCTTTTAAGTACTCGTTCAGCACTCGAGCCAAGATATCGGGGCGCCCAGGCCGTTGCAGAGCGAGAATGTCTTACCAGGCGCTCTGATCCAGGACGTGAGGAGTTGTCGTGTTCGAAGCCGCAGGCGGCGGTGCATCGGATGGGGTGCTCCCAGGAACACACCATTTGGCAAGGACGTTCCGGAGCTGGGGGAGAGTGAAGGGTTTGGACAGGTAATCGTCCATGCCCACTGCCAGGCAATGGGCGCGGTCTCCTTCCAGCGCATTGGCGGTCAGGGCAATGATGGGCACGCGGGACGACGGCGCGGTGGACTGTTCCCGTTCTCGAATCAGGCCGGTGGCGGTAAAGCCATCCATCTCAGGCATCTGACAATCCATGAGGATTACATCGAACCTCCGAGCCGCCGCCGCTTCCACGGCAAGCCGGCCATGTTCGGCATTCGTGACGGTGCAGCCCAGCAGTTCCAGCATGTTGGAGGCCACCTGACGGTTGACGGGGTTGTCTTCGACCAGGAGGACATGGACGTCGAATCGCCGGGGTGGAGAGGACGCCTTGACCGGCGGCTCCGGGTTCGTCTCAAGGCGTCGGCTGAACAACTGTGTCAGGCAGTCGATGAGCAGGGATGAGCGGACCGGCTTGCGCAGCCAGCCATCGAAGAGGCGGTGGCGGTCGTGTTTGTCGTCGGTGAAATGGTCGATCGAACTCAAGGCGACCAGCAACAGCGCGCGCCAGGCTGGATCTTGCCGAATGGTACGCGCCAGGTCGATCCCGCCCTGATCCGGCATCTGAAGGTCCACAATGGCCATGTCGATTGAACGGCCTCTCCCCCGGAGGCCGTTCAACCGTTCCAGCGCCTCTTGCGCTGAACCGGCCGAAGTGACGCCGACACCACAGTTGTGCAGGTGGTTCTCGAGGATCTGGAGGTTCGTGGGGTTATCATCCACGATCAAGATATGGCGGTCCCCGAGGCTGCGTTCATTCACATGCGGGAGGGCGGTGCCGCCGGCAAGCCCCATCGTGACGGTGAACCAGAATGTTGTTCCTTGGTCGGGCCTGCTGACCAGCCCGACCTCGCCGCCCATCAAGTGAACCAGCTGCTTCACGATCGCCAGTCCCAGACCGGTTCCCCCGAATCGGCGGGTGGTCGATCCATCCGCCTGCGTAAAGGCGGTAAAGAGTCGAGCCTGGGCTGTCTCTGGAATCCCGACTCCTGTATCGCGCACCTCGCCCCGGAGGATGACCGTGGCCTCATGCCGCTCGACAAGTTGAAACGTCACGGCGATCTCCCCTTGCGACGTGAATTTGACGGCATTGCCGATGAGGTTCAGGACGATCTGGCGGAGACGTAAGGGGTCGCCGATGACCGCGTCCGGGATGTCCGCGGGAACGAAGCAGGTCAATTCCAATCCCTTCCGTCCGGCCGGTCCGGAGAACAGTTCGACGGCTTCCTCGATCGTTTGCCTCAGCTTAAACTCCACACGTTCCAGCTCGAGCTTGCCGGCTTCGACCTTTGAGAAATCGAGGATGTCGTTGATGACCTCCAGCAGCGCTATGCCGGAACGGTGAACGGTGTCGACCAGGGACCGCTGTTTGGGGGAGAGGGCGGTCGTTTGCAGCAACTCCGTCATGTCGAGCACTCCGTTCATCGGAGTGCGGATCTCATGGCTCATATTGGCGAGAAATTGTGACTTCGCAATATTGGCCGCTTCGGCGGCTTCTTTCGCCTTCAACAATTCGCAGGCTGCCTGCTTCAAGAGCGTAATGTCCGACGCGATGCCGAGGTAGCCGGTCACGCGACCGTTCGGCTCGCGCAGGGCTGTCACGCTCAGTAACACCGTCAGGCGTGATCCGTCCCGACGGATATAGGTCCACTCGTGTTCGTTCGGGAGGTTGTAGCGGCACTTCGCGATAAAGACGTCGAAGCCGGGCTCGATGGTCGTGCCCAATTCTTCAGAGAACTGACGGGCGCGGGCCACGACTTCTTCCCGTTCATGGAAGAGGGCGGGAGACTGTTGCCCGATCAGCTCTTCCGCGCGATAGCCCAGCAGGGCTTCAGCCGCCGGATTGAAGGTTTGGATGAGTCCGTCGGACTTGCAGGAAATAATGGCGTGGCCGGCATTGTCGAGAAGGGTCTTCTGAAAGAGCAGGGAGGCATGCAGTTCGGCCTCGGCGCGTTTCTGCTCGGTGATATCGCGAACCGTCGCTTGGAGCGCGGGCTGACCCTTCAAACTGATACGGGTGAGGAGCACCGTAGCCGGAAATTCCGGGCCGTCGAGTTTTCGATGCCTCCACTCGAAGAAGTGCGAGCCCTCCCGCATGGCACGTTCGATCATCTGAGGTGCCTTGACTGCTGAGGCGACGCCGTCCGGTTGGACCGTCGGCGAGACGTCCCAGGGGCCGAGCGAGGTGAAGTGCTGCGCGTCGCGTGCGCCGAACATGGCCACGGTGGCCGGATTACAAGCCTGAAACCGCCAGTCGGGGGGCGAGAGGATCATGATGGCGTCGCGCGACGATTCGAACAGCTCCCGGTTTTGCGCCTCGCTTTCGTGCAGATGCATCTCCTGCAGGTGTTGGTTGGTGATGTCCTCCGC
This sequence comes from Nitrospira sp., assembly GCA_015709715.1. Lineage (NCBI taxonomy): Bacteria > Pseudomonadati > Nitrospirota > Nitrospiria > Nitrospirales > Nitrospiraceae > Nitrospira > Nitrospira sp. The sequence goes on along the minus strand of CP054184.1, from coordinate 1,604,169 downwards.
CATGCCCAAAAGGAACCGAGGATGTCCGTGGCGATCGAAGATGGGCAACTTCCTGGTGCGTAACAGCCGCTGACCTCGGTGCGGCGTCCGGATGGGCTCCGATAGGATGTGGAACTGCCCGTGGCGAAGGACCTCGCGATCCGTCTTCGTGAAGGCCTCCGCCTGGTCTTCGGGAAAAAGGTCGTAGTCGTTCTTGCCCAGCACGACTCCTCGGCTGAGCCCTATGACTTCCTCCGCCGCTCGGTTCCAGCGTGTGAATCGCAACTGTTCAGTCTCTTTGACGAAGACCATGATGGGAAGGTTCTCGACGACCGAGTTCAGGAAATGTTCCGTCTGCTCGTCGTCGCAGGGGGTACCGCTGAGGCGTCGAAGGGTCCGCCGCCAGATGTCTGCGATCACGGCCATGGGTGCCACCCCGTTCCGTCGCTCATGCCACGGACCGTTCCGATCGAGTGAGGTTGTCTTCCATGGCCGCAGTGGGACTGTCGACCGGGGATTGCTCGACGGAGCTGAGTGCCACGAGGGGGATGCCTTGCAGTCGGCTGCTCTCCATGAGTTGTGTGGCGAGCCGAACCGTGAACCAGAAAGTAGACCCCTGACCGGGACTGCTCTCCACTCCGACCTCTCCCTCCATGAGATGGGCCAGTTGCTTGATGATCGCGAGGCCGAGGCCTGTGCCGCCGAACCGCCTCGTCGTCGAGCCGTCAGCCTGAGAAAAGGCTTGAAACAGACGAGCCTGCGCCTCTTGAGAGATACCGATTCCTGTGTCTCGAATACGAAACTTGAGGTGGACCTCAGACGGCTTGCGGGAACATTGCTCAAGGGTGACCGCCACGTCACCTGTCTGTGTGAACTTGATGGCATTACTGATCAGGTTCAAGAGAATCTGACGAAGGAGGCTGGACGCTTCCGGGAATCCCAGTTCGCTCTTGGTTTGAACCGTACCCGGCTCTGCGCCCGGTGGGTCCTGCCGCGAGAAGTTGTAGTGTCGCAATACATTGCCGCGCAGGCGGATGCCGGTATGGTTGGCCTCCCTATAGGCGTTGAGCCGCGGGGGAGCCGTATGGCAGGCCGTACAATTCAAGGCGTATTTCCTTGCGAAGGCCGGGATGGCTTCGGCAGTTCGGATCGGCACGAGTTCGATGGCTGTCGGCGCCAGGAGAAAGGTCGCGGCTGCCCGAACGAGGCCCGATCGCATGGGGTGCCTGAACAACGCGACGTCCTTTTTTCGGCCTGCGATGCGTTCGTGTTGTACAGAGGAAGCCCATTCTCCGTGCCGGTGCCGCACGTCGACGGTCTGGTGTCGGTGGATTTTGGGCGAGACTTAAGAGGGTGCCGGTTCGAGACGGGGGACCGACTGAGGAACAGGCCTAGGACGAGAGACGCTTAGTCGGAGGATAGGTGGCTTCGACGATGCTGCGGAGGCCGCCACGGGCGGCGAATTCACCGGTCACCGTGGCCCATATCGGGCGACAGGCCTTAACGATGTCCTGCAGAATGCGATTGACGGCATTCTCATAAAAGATGCCGACGTTTCGGTAGGCGTGGATGTACATCTTGAGCGCTTTCAACTCAAGGCAGTGTTTGTCCGGTTGGTACTTGAGGGTAATGGCTCCGAAGTCGGGCAAATTGGTTTTGGGGCAGATGGCAGTGTACTCGGGGATTTCGATGGTGATCTCGTAGCCTTTGTATTGATTGGGAAATGTTTCGATCTCAGGCAAGGGAGTGGTGATACCGCTTTTCGCGTGCCGCTCGTTATACCCCAGACGTGTCGCCTTCATCGATCGGCGTTTTGGTGCTCTCCCCTTCACCCTTCACTCCCGGCGCGCGTGATCACACCTGCTTCATCCATTCCAGTTGGCCAAGTTCGTTGAGCTTGTTGTAGAGCGTCACCCAGGGGCAAGCCATATCCGGATAGACCTCGCAGAACCCACCTTTACGGACCCCTCCGCAGGGGCCGTGACTCATGAACTTCGGACATTCCGCCTTCAGTGAGCCGTCGGGGATCGGGGGACGTTTATGGACTCCCCCCACATGCTGGTCGCCTTGTTCCTCACCAGGCACTATAACGCGCAGCGGCATAAGTTCAGCTTACATCCAAGCGTGGTAAGCGACCATGTTTACCTGCTTCTTGGTTGAACTGCAACTGAATAGCGTACCTCTCCACCACATTAGTTTTGCTTGGAGAGCTGTGTTAACCCATTTAGGGCCAACGGCCTAGCGGTCCCCCGTGCTGCTAGGCCTTCTTTCGTTCGCGTTGGGCCTTCTGCAAAGTTGCAATACTTTCACAGCCTTTTATAGACTTGCTGTTACGCAGGAATGGTAAATCTTAGTCGCGTTCTGGGTAGGCCTTCCGATTGACAGGTTTTTTCGCCCTTTGTTACACTCGGCGGCGGAATGCGGCCAGATGAAACCAATCCTCACACTGAACCAGGAACAGCATTCAGAAGCCAAACGAAGAACCGGTGTCGAATTAATCTGCGTCCGACTGACCGTCCATTGTGTAAAAGGTCGGAAGCGAATAAAGGGAGGGAATCCTTATGAGCCTTGATTACGTCAAGTTTTCAAATGGCTTTGAAAAGTTCATGCCAAAAGAATATCGCGATATGGTGGAGCATGGCCCATTCGGCAAGAAGGTCTCGGTTTCGCAGATGGGGTCTTTCAAGGAAGTGCTCGAAGAGCACCCCATGTGCGCCGGCTGTGCCATGACCCTCTTCATCCGCCTGGCAATGATCGCATTCCCCAACCCTGAGGATACGATTACCGTGGGCACTGCCGGTTGCGGGCGATTGGCAATTTCACAGGCCGCAATTCCCTTTGTGTACGGCAATTATGGTGACCAGAACGGTGTGGCAAGCGGACTCTCCCGCGGCTTGCGACTGAGGTTCGGTGATAAGCCTAAGGATGTGGTGGTGATGGCCGGGGACGGTGGCACGGCGGATATCGGTTTCCAGCAGGTCTTGCACTCCTGGTTCCGCAAGGAACGCTTCACGACCATTATGCTGGACAATGAAGTTTACGGGAATACCGGAGGCCAGGAGAGTGGCATGACGAACCGAGGCGCGGTTCTGAAGATGGCCCCCCTGGGGAAGAAGTTCGAAAAGATGGACATGTTGCAGATGGCTAAGGTTGCCGGATGCGCCTACGTGGCCTCAGTCGTGCCAAACAACCCTCGCCGGGTTGAGAGCGTGATTAAGAAGGCTGTGTTGATCGCACGAGAGGTCGGCTCGACTTACATTCAGGCCTATACATCCTGCAACATCGAATATGCCATTCCGACTGACAAGGTCATGGAAGATGCCAAGAACGTCGAAAATGATCGCTATCAGTTTACGGAATACATCAGCGACGAAGCGAAGCAGTATCTGACTGAGCGGTACGGCTACAAAGAGTTTCTCCAAAAGCCGGCGGCGCAGGCTCAAAGCCTTCCCAAGGCATAAGGCGGATTTTCCCAAGGAGGATCGAGCATGGCGAAACGATTTAACATCCGCATGGCCGGCGTGGGAGGCCAGGGCGTGGTTACCGGCTCACACATTCTGAGCACGGCGGTGATCAATGCGGGCGGAGAAAGCACGATTGTGCCGTTCTACGGATCGGAAAAGCGGATGGCCCCGGTTGAGAGCTACGTGCGGGTCTCAGACGAACCGATTTATGAAATCGGAGAGATCACCTTTCCGCATATCATTATCATTTTCCATCCTCAGGTGATCACGCATGGGAAATCCTATACGATGCCGTTCTACTTCGGCTTGAAGGAAGATGGTATCGCGTTGATCAACAACGATGGCCCGATGAAACTGCACAAGGATCAGGCTCGTGAGTTGGAAGAGCGTCGTGCCAAGCTTTATTATTTCCCTGCGACCAAGATCTCGCTCGAGGTTGCCGGTATGGATCTCGCCACCAACATGGCGCTCATGGGTTGCATCGGAGCGATCACCGGTTTGACGAACATGGCCGGCTTGGAGCAAGCCGTGAAGGATCGGTTTCTCGGGAAGGGATTCGTGGTGTCCGGCGGTACTGCGGCGTTGGATAGCGTCGTCGAGCGGAAGTTCAAGAAGAAGCAGGAATTGATTGAGAAGAACGTCGCCGTCATGCGGGCGGGGTGGAACTACGCTGTCGATCATGGCTGGGCTTCTCCGGAAGTGAAACGTGCGGAAGAGCCGGTGGCAGCGGCCGCCGCAAAATAGGCGATACAGAAGGAGCGTCCATGTATCTCGTAGCCGATATCAATGTTGAAATTTGCGCCGCGAAGAGTTGCAAGCTGTGCACGCAGTATTGCCCCGAGGCCAACACCATTCTCTACAGCGATGAAATGGGGAAGGACAAAGGCTTTAAGTACGGCTCCGCTTATGTAGCCGTCGATCGATGCAAGGGATGTGCGCAATGCGTGTGGGTCTGTGACAATATGGCGAAGAACAATGCCATTAAGATGATCATGATCGACCAGCTTCCGAAAGCGGCACTGACAGACAACATCACCTATGGTGAAAAGAGCACGACGGCCGTGTTGGCCAGCCCAGTAGTTGGGTGAGAGGACGAAAGGGGAAACGGGGTGGGAACGACGCAAGATACGAGAGCGCGCATCATCGTGCCGGGACCGGCTGGATTCCATCCGCCGTCTGCTGCTCAATTGGGAGTGGCATTGCCGGATCCAGGGCAGGGTCTGTACTACGGTTTGTTGGAGACGAACGAGGATGTGGTCATCGAGGAAATGGCTCGAAAGATGTTGACGAGTCCCAATGCAACGATCTTCCCCGGGCCTCTTGTCCTGTGGGCATGGAACGACCACGCGGTGGAGAAGGCGAAGGCCGTCTTGGAAATCGCCGCTCAAATTCCTGAAGTCATGATCATTCCGATGCCGGACTATCGGCCGAAGTACCCGAAGATCGACCCCGAAGAGGTGATTAACCCCAACCACCCCAATCTCACCATCTGGGGTAATAAGATCGAAGCCTGCATTTTCATCGGAGTCCATTGCCACTATGCGAATCTGACTTTGAAGATGATTCGGGCAGGGACGAATTGCTGTACCATGGCAATCTGTGCGGAACAGGGGCACGAAGATGCGATGCTGACCATCCGTGATTCGGATACGTTGAAGTTGAGAAAGGTGGCTCAGATCTTTAAGAAAGTTCGTGAAGAAATGGGCATCAAGCTCCCGGAGGGCGGCGAGAACGTCCGGTTCACCGGTACGCAGTCGAAAGTTCACGGTGGCAAGACTCACACCAATCCCCTCACCTTCATGCCTTCTGCGGCCGGCGCCGGTAGCGCAAGCGCCTTCGGCCATACAGCCGAGCAAATGAAGCGGGAAGGATAGGACCGAGAGGCAGAGGGCGATATAGCCATAGAGGTGTAACCATGAGTGAAACGCAAAAGACCAATCCGCAGGGCGACCCTACCACGAGCGTGGCTCCGAAGGTCGAGGTGAAGAAGGATCCGCATGCGGAAGCCAAGAAGCAACAGGTCGTCACGCCGGAATACATGTTCCTGGAAGCCCCGCGGACGAAGGAATTTATTACGGGCAGCGAAGCAGCGAAAGAAGCGATTCGACGCTCCAACGTCGACCTTGCCATCGCCTATCCCATCACGCCTCAGAGCGAGACCATGCAGTTGGTCGGCGTTCTGTACGGTGAAGGGTATGTGAAGGAATACTACCGAGGAGAGGAAGAGGTCGGTGTGATGGCGGCGATTGCCGGTGGATCCCGCGCAGGTGTGCGTTGCTACACGGCAACGGCTGGGCCTGGGACGCTTCGCGGCCTCGAAGGGATTGCCTCATGGCCTGGTCATCGCCTGCCCGTCGTGGCGATGTTCACCTGCCGCGTCGTCAATGCGCCCTTGGCCATTCAACCGGACAATATCGAAGTCTCCTATCTGCTGAATTGCGGCATGATCGTCTTCCATGCTGAGAATCAACAGGACATGTTTGATTTCACTATGGCCGGGTTCACGATCAGTGAAAAGAACGACGTGACGTTACCGGTCGGCGTCTGCTGCGACGGGTTCTTTGTGACTCATGCCCGTGGGTATGTGCGGATGCAGGATCGTAGCATCAAATTGCCGCCTCGGGAACCCTGGCGGGGTGCCGTGCCGGTGCTCGATGCAGAGAATCCGCCCGCTCGCTTATCCCGCGATGCCCCGGTTCAGAAGTCCAACTTCATGGCCTACAACATCCATGCTGTGTGGCAGCAGGAAGTGTGGGCTGCAGTCGAACGTTCCAGGAAATACATCAACAAGTATTTGGGGGGGCTGCTGACGCCTGAAAACGTCGAAGATGCCGAGGTTATCATCGTGGCTTCGGGCAGCGCTGCCGCGCAATCTCGTGAGGCAGTTCGGTTGTGCGCAGAGAAGGGCCTCAAGGTCGGTCTTATCAAGATTCGCTCCCTGCGCCCATTTCCGACTCAAGAACTGCGACAACTATGTGGGAAGGCGAAGCTCATTGTCGTGCCCGAATTCAATTACGTCGGGTGGCTGGCGAAAGAAGTCGCTACGGCGATTTACGGCTATTCCAACGCGAAGATCATCGGCGGGCCTCGGGTCTATGGTGGGCAATCCATGCCGGTGGAATTGATCGTCGACGAAGTGGAGTCCGGCGTGACCGGGAAAAAGTCTACCAACGTCGCGATGTCTCAAGTCATGGGTGCGACCGGCGCAGACCATGAGGCGATGGGACATTTTATGCGCAGCATCTAAGTACTGCGTGGTCGCCTGAAAGTGAAAGAGCCTGCCTGTAAAAAGGCAGGCTCTTTTCATTTGAGAAGCGGTTGGGGTGTCCTGTCACCAACTGCAAAGGTGCGGGCTATGCGAGTAGCTAACCCTGCAGGTCCTCTTCGATCATATCCGGGCTTTCCGGCATGCCGTGGGCGATGAATTTGGCGTAGGACAGGAAAATGATGCTGCTATCACGCATCGCCTTGGCACCGTGGGTCATGCGCTCCAGTTTTACCGAATCCTTGGGCTGTGCCGTTTCGAGGGTGCGTACATGCTCGTCCAGCAGGATGGTATACCGTTCCATGGCCATCTCGATCTCTCGATAGGCCTGCAGGATGGCGTCATTCATGATTGTTTCCTTTCTTCAGGTAAGATACTCTAGCTTCTTTTGAGGGGTCAACAGGTTGCATGCCCCGGTCCTATGAAATCTCCCGACCAGTCCTTGATACCCTGTCGACGGTGAGCGGATTTGACCTCCGCACGCCGGACTCCAGCATTCCACGCTCCATCGCCGAAGCGGTCTCTCGACTTTCGCTCATGTTCACGCGAGAAGGATTGCGTGAGGGGCCTCCCTACCTGGACGATCCCACGCTTCGTGCCGGGTATCTCACTTATTTTTTGCCGGTCAATCTCGCCAAGGTGCAACTGCTTCTGAATGAATCAGCTCCGGTGCTGGGCGTCGGGGGAAACGAGAGGCCCTTTCGAGTGCTCGATGTGGGCTGCGGGCCAGGGACTGGCTTGTTGGGTATACTGGACTGGGTGCGACGTCATGAAGCTGGAGGAACTCAAGCATTTGAAGCCACGGGAGTCGATTGTTCATCCAAGGCCCTCCGACTGTGTGGTCAGCTCCTGAGGAATTACCGCGCCGGCGAGGGAGTGACCGCTGCGCCGATTCTCCATCTCTACGAATGCAACATCGAAAAAGGGTTGCCACGCGATTTGCTGGAAGGAAACAGTCGGCGGCCATACGATCTGATCGTCGTCCAGAACTTGCTGTCAGAGATCTATTGCGATCGGCCAGATGCTCAAGAGCGGCGTGCCCAGCTCGTCGGCAATCTGCTGACTCTGCTTTCTCCGGAAGGTACGCTCATGATCATTGAGCCGGCCCTTCGGACAGTTTCTCGAAGCCTCCATGGCGTGAGGGATACCCTTCTGAGTCAGGGGCAAGCCACCCTTTACAGCCCTTGTCTGCATGCCCGCTCTTGCCCTGCTTTGGGCAAAGATGACGATTGGTGTCATGAGGAGCGACCATGGATCAGGCCGATTTGGATCCAACAGATGGACCGAGTCGTCGGCTTCATCAAGGACGCGCTGAAATTTTCCTACCTCATTCTTCGCAAAGATGGAAAGACCTTGGTGCCATGGAGTCCCGAACTCCACAGGGTGGTGAGCGAACTTCGGGTGATGAAAGGGGAGCGACGCGTGTGGTGGTGCGACGAGGGGGGACGGGTGGAAATCGGCCGCCTGGATCGGGAGCGCTCTTCCAGCAATGCTCCGTTCGACGAGTGGCATCGTGGAGCCATCGTGCGGGTGAGCGAGATCTCTCGCAAAAATCGCAAGGGAAAGCCTGGAACAGTGGGCCGAATTCCACTCTCCGGAACAGCGGAGATTGTTCGGCCGGCCTGAGGCCGGTTAATCCGACTCCGGCTCTGAACTTCCGTGTTGATGCGTGACACGATCTTCATCGAAAAGCTCCGCCATTTCGTTGGCGATCATGTCGCGGTCATTCGGGACGGAGATCAGGGGGATTTCCTTCCGAGGTTTGTTCCCCTGGTCGGCCGGGAGAGAGCCTGCGGGTGACGAGGAGTCTGGTTGTGGTCTATCAGCCATAAGTTCAGTATACACCAATTCGGACTGCGTTATTCAAAGGCCTCAAGCGAAGATCGCTCAGGAAACTCGGCGTTGCATGCGGAACAGGTGACGAAGTAGACCGCCTCCCGGACCGACAATGTTGCACGAAAGTCTAACCGGACACCCCGATGCCGGCAATGGGGGCATGATATTTCCTTGAGTCGATATTGCACATCCGGTTGTGTCCGAAGATAAAATTCCATGTCCGTATAGACGGGAAAGTTATACCGGCATTGCAGGCAGACTCCACGGCATTCACCGTCCGCCTGCAGGGTCCGTCGGTCGATTCCGAAGCGGTTTGTCTTGCAGACAGCGCAGGTGACGGCGGATAGGCGCTTTTCAACGTCCTCGATCGAAAGATGAGCCACAGGAATTTCCTCGAATGGTGAGGGCAGTATACGCATCGACGTGGTGATCTTCAACTGCCGGGCCGGCGGGAAGTCTTGACCAACAATCGGGACTGCCTATAGTTAGGTACCCATGCATCTCATTAACAGACGATTACTCGTCGGGAACGCCCAGGACGCGACCAATCCTCCACCGCAAGTCGGAGCAGTCCTCATGGTGGCGGAGGAGCAGAACATCACCGTGCCATCTCGGGTGCATTATGCCAAGGTCCCGATGAAAGAATTTGGGGAGCCGACGATCCAGGCCTTGGCCGAGGCGGTGGCGTGGATCGAGTCCCATGTTGGGGAGAATCGGGTCCTGGTTTGTTGCCGTGCCGGGATGGGTCGATCGGTCTCGGTCATCATTGCCTACCTCTGTTGCGTCGAAGGGATGGCCTATGCCGATTCCCTCAAGCTGGTTCTGACCCGTCGTCCTGGAGGCATGCCGTTGCCTCGTCTGGAGGAAGTGATCCAGGGCGTCCAGCTCGCTCGCCGGATCCGCTAGCGCCAACTGCTCCGCGTGGTCGGCGTAGCTGTTGCAATTCCCTGCACGATCGTGGCGTAATCTTCCCATTCGTTGCCGTTTCCCTATCCCCAAATTGGTCAGCCATGCCTGAATTGCCGGAAGCCGAGGTTGCCGCGCGTCTCTTGCGTGAACGTGTGCTTGGCGCCACCGTGCGGGACTGCTGGATCGGTCGTGGGGACATTGTCAGGGAAGGGCTCTCTACCCTGGAATGGTACCGGCAGGCTCGCATTACGGCTATTGAGCGTAAGGGCAAGAGCGTTATCCTGACCCTGACTCGTAATGGGCAGCCACGGTTTTTGGTGGCGGAACTTGGGATGACGGGGCTGTTATTGTTTCAATCGGTGCCGGTTCATTCGCCGCAACATGTTCATTTCGTTCTGTCCCTGGAGGGATGCGCGGAATCGGAGCTGCGATACTGGAACCCTAGGCGGTTTGGACGCCTATCGCTGCTCGATCGGGAGGGGCTCGATCAGTATCTCATGCGCCGTTTCGGTCCGGATCCCTTGGCAATCGGGTATGAAGCCTTCCGCCAAATTCTCGAGACCACGCGTAGGCGACTGAAACCCCTCTTGATGCACCAACAGGTGATTGCAGGAATCGGCAACATCTATGCGAACGAGATTCTCTTCCGCGCCAAACTTCATCCCGACCAGGCGGCGAATCGACTGCGAGATGATGCGATCATGCTGCTGTACCGGACCATGGGCGAGGTGTTGCGCGAAGCGATCGCGTTGGGAGGATCAAGTGTACGCGACTATTTTGCGCCTGATGGTCGTGAAGGCCAGTACAAGCGGAAACATTTAGTGTATGCCAAGGCAGGACAACCCTGTCCGAATGTCTGTGGATCCGTCATACAGCGAGCCGTCGGCGAACGCAGTTCGTTTTACTGTCCGATGTGCCAGCGGAGATGTCGCCGGTCTGCGGGAAAAGGCCGAACCTTGCGGGGAACAAGATAAGACGTGGGTGGTCTGCATTAACAGTTGTTTCAAGGAGTTAGGGTGATGAATCTTCGGTGCCCCTTGTGGTAGGACTTCTGATCTCGAAATGTAGGCCCTTTGGCGGATTGAGCTAAACCCTAGATTTCGGTACTCTGGCGGTCCTTTTCTCTGCCCGCTCACATATTCAAGGAGTCGTCCACCATGGCGAAAGTGCTTGAAGGTCCCGGCATGGGACTGATGAAGAAGTGGGGGATCAACGTCCCCAACTATGCAGTAGTCACGTCTGCTGAGGAATTGGCCAAGCTGGGCCAAGTCAATGACTGGCTGAAGAAGTCGAAGTTGGTCGCAAAGGCCCATGAAGCACTGGGCTCACGGTTTAAGCTCGGCCTAGTGAAGATCGATCTCGATCTGAAGGGCGCAGAGGCCGCAGTGAAGGAGATGATCGGCCGTCAGGTCGGGAGCATCACCGTGTCGCAGGTGATTGTGTCGGAAATGATCCCGCACAAGGAAGAATACTATTGTGCGGTGAAGTCGACCCGCGAAGGGGCTGAAGTGCTTGTTGCGAACTGTGGCGGCATCGAGGTCGAATCGAACTGGGATCGGGTGAAGCGCTTGACGCTCGATGTCGGCCAGGCCCCGACGCCTGACCAGCTGAACAAAGTGGCCGGGGAAGCGGGTTTCAGTGGGGCACTTGCCAAGAAGATGGCTGAGTTTGCCGGAAAGATGTTCACTTGCTTCGACAGCGAAGATGCCCAATATCTGGAAGTAAATCCCGTCGTGCTGCGCGAGAGCGACGGTGAACTAGTGGCATTGGATGCCGTGACGCTGTTGGACGGCGATGCCAAATTTCGTCACCCCGACTGGAGTTTCTCCTTCGCCGCAGAATTTGGCCGCGCCTATTCGAAGGACGAACTGGAAGTCATGGCAGTCGACAGCAAAATCAAGGGCTCGGTCAAATTCATCGAGATCCCCGGTGGAGATACTGCGATGCTGCCGGCGGGCGGCGGTGCCAGCGTCTATTATTCCGATGCGGTGGTGGCTCGGGGAGGGAAGCTTGCCAACTATGCCGAGTACTCGGGCGATCCGCCGGATTGGGCCGTCGAAGTCCTCACGGAGAAAGTCTGTTCGCTGCCGGGCATCAAGAACATCATCGTCGGTGGCGCCATCGCCAACTTCACCGACGTGAAGAAGACGTTCGGGGGCATCATCAATGGATTCCGGAAGGCGAAGGCCGACGGGAAGCTGAAGGGCGTCAAAATTTGGGTGCGTCGAGGTGGGCCGCGGGAGAAAGAAGGTCTGGATGCCATGCGCGCGCTGAAAGACGAAGGGTTCGACATCCATGTGTTCGATCGGAACACGCCCTTGACGGATATTGTGGATAAGGCGGTCCAATCGAAGGGGTAGCCCGCCGCGATCAACCATACGAACTGCGACAATGCAAAATAAGGGGAGAGCCCGATGAGTATTCTGGCAAACAAGGACACCCGCGTCGTGATTCAAGGCGGGCAGGCCGGTGTCAATGCCGCACGGCGCATGGCCGAATTCTGTTATCTGATCAAGCGACCACTGAATGTCGAAGCCTTTGTCTATCCGCCGGACGCGGGCAAGACGAACGAAATCCCCTATGGCAGCGGCCTCATTGCCATTCCCGTTTACAAGACTATTGCCGAAGCGACGAAGCATCACCCCTCGATCAATACCAGCCTGGTCTACATCGGAGCCGATCGTGCGATGAAGGGCGGGATGGAAGCTCTGGACGATCCGCACATTAAGGTCGTCTCCATGATCACCGAAGGCGTGCCGGAGAAAGACGCCAAGCTGCTCGGGGCCCATGCACGCAAGCTCGGAAAGGTCTTCAACGGGCCATCCTCCATCGGCATTATTTCGGCCGGCGCCTGCCGTTTGGGCGTCATCGGCGGTGCGTTCGACAACTTGGTACTCTCGAAACTCTATCGAGAGGGGTCCTTCGGCGTCATTACCAAGTCCGGCGGTCTCTCAAATGAAATCATTTGGATCTGTTCGCAGTTCGCCGACGGTATTACCACGGCCATCGGTATCGGCGGTGATGCATACCCCGGGACCGACTATGTCAGCTATCTCGAAATGTTTGAAAACGACCTGCAGACGAAGGCGGTTGTGATCGTCGGTGAAATGGGCGGCGATCTGGAGGAGCGCGCGGCAGAGTGGTACGGCGCCAAGAAGCGACGGGTCAAGTTGATCGGCGTCGTGTCCGGCTTCTGTCAAGAAAGCCTGCCCAAGGGGATGAAGTTCGGCCATGCGGGCGCGAAGGAAGGCATGAAGGGTGAAGGCTCGGCGCGTTCGAAGTCGGATGCGCTGAAAAAAGCCGGTGCCATTGTGCCGGCCACCTTCGGCGCGCTGGGTCCGGCGATCAAGGAGACCTACGAAGAGTTGCTCAAGTCCGGTCAGGTGAAGGCGCCGGTGGAGCCGGCTTCCTTGCCCAAGTTGCCGAAGACGGTAGAAGAGGCGATGAAGGCAGACGAGGTGATGGTTGCGCCGTTGATCCGCACCACGATCAGCGATGACAGGGGTGATGAACCCTGTTACGACGGGTATCCTGCCTCAGAATTGATCAATAAAGGTTATGAAATCCCCCACGTGATCGGCTTGTTGTGGGACAAGCGTCTGATTTCCAAACAGGAGGCTGAGATCATCAAGCGCATCATGATGCTATCGGCCGACCATGGCCCTTGCGTCAGCGGCGCCTATGCCACGATTCTTGCGGCCTGTGCGGGAATCGGGCTTTCTCAGGCTGTGGCCGCCGGGTTGATCATGATCGGCCCGCGCTTCGGGGGAGCGGTGACGGATGCCGGGCGGTTCTTCAAGTATGCCGTCGATAATAAGATGTCGGTGGATGAATTCCTGGCCTACATGAAGAAAAATCACGGCCCGGTGCCGGGTATCGGCCATCGTGTGAAGAGCCTGCGTAATCCGGACAAGCGTGTGAAAGAGCTGGTCGGGTACGTGAAGAGCCTGAACATCAAGACCCCGTGCCTCGACTTCGCGTTGGAGGTCGAGAAGGTCACGGCAGCCAAGAAGGATAACCTGATTCTGAACGTCGATGGGACGATGGCTGCGGTGCTCGTGGATATCGGATTCCCGGTGGACAGCCTGAACGGGTTCTTTATCCTCTCGCGCACTATCGGGTTGATCGGACATTGGGTCGACCAGAAACGCCAGGAGAGCCGTTTGATTCGGCTGTTCGATTATTTGGTCAATTATGCGGCGCCCAAGCGTCGCGAAGTGCCGCCGCTGAAGTAACGAGGACTCTGACGCGTCGCCTGCCGGTTGTGATGACGTATTCTTCCTACGGGTTGCGAGCGGCGGCGAGGCATTTATTCCAAGACGGAGATAAACCATGTCGATGGATCTTGCAAAGAACCTCTATGCCAAAATGCCCGACGTGTTCGCCAAGGCGAGAAAGAAGTTCGGTCGGGGTCTGACGCTCGCCGAGAAGATTCTTGTTTCGCACGCGGACAACTTTGACAGTCAAAACTGGGAGCGAGGCAAGGCCATGTTGGCTCTCCGCCCGGATCGCGTGGCCATGCAGGATGCCACCGCCCAGATGGCCGTGCTGCAATTCATGCAAGCCAACAAGAAAAAGGCGGCGGTGCCGAGCACGATCCACTGTGATCACTTGATCCGTGCCGAAATGGGATCCCAAAAGGACCTGCTCCGTGCGCTCGACGAGAACAAAGAAGTCTATAATTTTCTGGCCTCCGCCGCGAAAAAGTACGGCATCGGCTTCTGGAAACCGGGCGCCGGCATTATCCACCAAGTCGTGCTGGAGAATTACGCATTCCCCGGGTGTCTGATCATCGGAACCGACTCGCACACCCCGAATGGTGGTGGTTTGGGCGGACTAGCGATCGGCGTTGGCGGTGCAGATGCCGGGGAAGTCATGGCTGGCCTCCCGTGGGAAGTGCTCCATCCTAAGTTGATCGGCGTACGGTTGACCGGAAAGTTGAGCGGCTGGGCCTCACCCAAGGACGTGATCCTTTATTTGTGCGGTCTGCTCACGGTAAAGGGTGGGACCAACAAGATCGTGGAATATTTCGGCCCGGGTGCGGACACGATCAGCGCGACCGGCAAGGGCACGATTTGTAACATGGGCGCAGAATTGGGCGCCACGACTTCCGTCTTCCCGTTCGACGAGAAGATGGTGGCATACATGAAGATTACCGATCGGGCCGATTTGGCAAGCTTTGCCCAGGCGCATAAAGATCTGCTGGTGGCTGACCCAGAGGTTGCACAATCGCCGGAAAAATACTACGACCAGATCGTCGAGATCGATCTCTCCAAGCTGGAACCGCACGTGGTTGGTCCCCATACCCCTGATTTGGCGCGACCGATTTCAAAATTGAAGGCGGAAGCGCAAGAGAAGGGTTATCCGGTCGAGCTGAAGGCGGCGTTGATCGGCAGCTGTACGAACTCGTCGTACGAAGACATCAGCCGTTCCGCCCATGTAGCCCAGCAGGCGTTGAAGGCGGGCTTGAAGGCAAAGGCTTCCTTCCTGATTTCTCCGGGCTCCGAGCGGATCTATCACACCATGAAGCGAGACGGCTTCCTGGATACCTTTGAGCAGCTGGGCGGAACGGTCCTCTCCAATTCCTGCGGTCCTTGCATCGGACAGTGGAAGCGCGCGGACGGAGTCAAGGGCCGGGCAGACTCCATCGTCAGCTCCTTCAATCGCAATTTCCCCGGCCGCAACGACGGTATCAGTGAGACCCTCTCGTTCCTTGCCAGTCCGGAAGTCGTCACGGCCTATGCCATTACGGGCGACCTGGGCTTTGATCCGGTCAATCAGACGGTGAAGGGCGCGGACGGGAGGGAATTCAAGCTGCAGCCGCCGGTCGGCGAGGAATTGCCGGCGAAGGGTTTCGCAAAAGGAGAAGAGGGTTATGTGGCACCGGCAGAGGACGGGTCGAATCTCACGGTCGATATCCCACCGACCAGCGAGCGGCTCCAGCTCCTGCAGCCGTTCCCGAAGTGGGACGGCAAGGATTTCGAAAAATTGCCGCTCTTGATCAAGACTAAAGGCAAGACCACGACGGACCACATTTCTCCCGCTGGACCCTGGCTCAAGTATCGGGGGCATCTGGATAAGATCAGCGACAATATGTTCCTTGGCGCCAACAACGCCTTTTCGTCGGAGCCCGGCAAGGGAACGAACGTGTTGACTGGCGAAGCCAACCAGACCATCGCGCAAATCGCCCGCGCCTATAAAGCGAAGGGAATCGGGTCTATCGTGGTCGGTGACGAAAACTATGGCGAAGGCAGCAGTCGGGAACATGCCGCCATGTCGCCGAGGTTCTTGAACGTGCGGGCCGTCATCACCAAGAGCTTCGCGCGCATCCATGAAACCAATTTGAAGAAGCAGGGCATCCTCCCGCTCACGTTCGCCGATCCCAAGGACTACGACAAGATCGAGCAAAACGATCGGATCAGCGTGGTTGATTTGGCGAATCTTGCGCCGGGAAAGCCCGTGACAGTGGTGATCCATAAGGCGGGCGGCGATGTGAAGATTCAGACGAACCATAGCATGACCGCGCAGCAGATCACCTGGTTCAAGGCCGGTTCGGCGTTGAATGCGCTGAACTAATCCATAAAGGAGAGAGGGAGACGACCATGGCGAAGGCAGACAAAATCATCTATACGAAGACCGACGAAGCGCCGATGTTGGCGACCTATTCGTTCCTCCCCATCATCAACGCCTTCACGAAGGCGGCGGGTGTCACGGTGGAATTGCGGGATATTTCATTGGCCGGACGCGTCATTGCGGTCTTTCCGGAATATTTGACACCGGAACAGAAGCAACATGATGCCTTGGCTGAGCTGGGTGAAATGGCCAAGACGCCGGAAGCCAACATCATCAAGCTGCCGAACATCAGCGCCTCGATTCCGCAGCTGGTGGCCACGATCAAGGAACTGCAGGCCCAGGGCTACAAGCTGCCAGACTATCCGGAGAATCCGAAGGACGAAAAAGAAAAGGACATCAAGGCCCGCTACGACAAAGTCAAAGGCAGTGCGGTGAATCCGGTTCTTCGCGAAGGGAACTCGGATCGTCGTGCGCCGCTCTCCGTCAAGGCCTATGCCCGGAAGCACCCGCATAAGATGTCGCCCTGGAGTGCCGACTCCAAGACCCACGTGTCACACATGAAGAGCGGAGATTTCCGTTCGAATGAGAAGTCCGTCACGATTCCAGCTGCCACGACCGCGAAGATCGAATTCGTCGGTGCGGACGGCAAGACCACCGTGCTGAAGGAGAAAATCGCCCTGCAGGCTGGTGAAGTGCTTGACGCGACGTTCATGAGCGTCAAAGCGTTGCGGAAGTTCCTAGAAGAGCAAATCGAAGATGCGAAGGCCAAGGGTATGTTGTGGTCGCTCCACATGAAGGCCACCATGATGAAGGTCTCGGACCCGAAGATCTTCGGCCATGCCGTGACGGTGTTTTATAAGGACGTGTTTGAAAAGTATGCCGAGACGTTCAAGAAGCTGGGCGTCGATCCGGACAATGGGCTCGGCGACGTGTATGCGAAGATCAAGTCCCTGCCGGACGATCAGCGCAAGGCGATCGAAGCCGACATCCAGGCGGTGTATCGGAAGCGCCCGCCGATGGCGATGGTGAACAGCGACAAGGGCATCACCAACCTCCATGTGCCGAGCGACATCATCATCGACGCCTCCATGCCTCCTGTCATCCGCGACGGCGGAAAGATGTGGGGCCCGGACGGCAAGCTGGCCGATGTGAAATGCGTGATCCCCGACGCCAGCTACGCGCCGGTCTACCACGAAGTCGTCGAGTTCTGTAAGCAGAAGGGCCAGTTCGATCCCCGCACGATGGGCACCATCCCGAACGTCGGATTGATGGCGCAGGCGGCGGAAGAGTACGGCTCCCACGACAAGACCTTCAAGGCGCCGGGCAACGGCACCATCCGCATCGTCGATGCGAACGGCACGGTCTTGCACCAACATCAGGTGGAAGAGGGCGACATCTGGCGCGCCTGCCAGGTGAAGGACGCCCCGATTCAGGACTGGGTCAAGCTGGCCGTCACGCGCGCCCGTGCGACCGGCGCTCCGGCGGTGTTCTGGTTGAACAAGGACCGGGCCCATGATGCCGAGCTGATCAAGAAGGTCAACGCCTACCTGCCGAAGTACGATACGACCGGCCTCGAAATCAAGATCATGTCGCCGGCCGATGCCTGCCGCTACTCCATCGAACGGATGAAGGAAGGCAAGGACACGATCTCCGTCACCGGCAACGTGCTCCGCGACTATCTCACGGACCTGTTCCCGATCCTCGAAATCGGCACCAGCGCCAAGATGCTCTCGATCGTCCCGCTGCTGAACGGCGGCGGATTGTTCGAGACCGGCGCGGGAGGATCGGCGCCCAAGCACGTGCAGCAGTTCGAGCAGGAAGGCTACCTGCGGTGGGATTCGCTCGGTGAATTTCTCGCGTTGGCCGCGTCGCTCGAACATTTGGCGAAGGTGGGGAACAATCCGGTGGCCAAGATCTTGGCGGACACGCTGGATCAGGCCAACGCGAAGTTCCTGGAGAGCAACAAGTCCCCCGCGCGCAAGGTCGGCGAGATCGACAACCGCGGCAGCCACTTCTACCTCGCGCTCTACTGGGCGCAGGCGTTGGCCGCGCAGACCGCGGATAAGAAGATCGCCGAGCGGTTTACAAAGATCGCGAAGGACTTGAGTGACAACGAGAAGAAGATCGACCAGGAATTGTTGGCCGCGCAGGGCAAGCCGCAGGACGTCGGCGGGTACTATCACCCGGACGATGCCAAGGCCGCCAAAGCAATGCGTCCGAGCGCGACCTTGAACAGCATCATCGACGCCATCGCCTAAGGGTGTCGTCACTGACTGAGCGGGGTGGTCCAAGTGGTGGACTGCCCCGCACCGTCGTCAACTCGGCGGCAGCCGGCGGGCCGGATGGATTGCTCTTTCGAGAGCGAGGGTAAGAGCGCTATGGCACAAGAAGATACCAATGTGATTGATCAACCCGAGGTGATGACGCCACGTATGGTGTCGATCGAAATCTCGGGGAAGAAATACGAAGTGCCGGAAGGCATTACCGTGATCAAGGCCTTGTGGTACACGGGGCAAGATGTCGTGCGGGGCGCCGGTTGCCTGGGCGGCTTCTGCGGCGCCTGTGCCACCTATTACCGCACGAAGGATGATCCGAAGGTGCGGACCTGCCTCGCCTGTCAAATGGCCGTGCAGGACGGGATGTCCTTCACCATGATGCCCCCTTTCCCCGCGCGTAAGGCGACCTACGAGATTCAATCTCTCAAAGACCCCAAGCAAGACCTGTTTAATCTCTATCCCGAAGCGCCGCTCTGCCGGAACTGCAATGCGTGCACGGAAGCCTGCCCTCAGAAGATCGATGTGCGTGAAGGTGTCTGGAAAGCGGTCTTCGGTGATTTCAAGAGTGTCTCCGAAATGTTCATGGACTGTGTGATGTGCGGTATGTGCACACCCGTCTGCATCGCCGACATCGCGCCCAATCTCGTTGCGCTCTATGTGAGCCGTGCGCAAGGGGCTCATTTCACAGACAAGCCTCAAGGACTGGATACCCGGATCAAGGAGATTCAAGAGGGCCGCTTCAACGATGAGTGGAAGAAGGTGCTTTCCATGAACGAAAAGGAACTGGCCGATCACTGTGCGACCGTGAAATGAATCACGGTGCCACGACGCCTGCTTCACCATCTTCAACGCGTATTTCGCTCAAGGCCGTGAGCTGAAAGCAAGACCATGGACATTCACGCATTACAGCAGATCGTTCACCGCACTCGGGATGCGAGACGGAAGCAGACGATTCAGAAGTTTGCGCCGGCCGAACGGGATGCCCTGATCGAAAAGTACCATCCGGATTTTCGCAAAAGCGCCTACCGACCCCTGCGGTTTGGGCCGAACGCGGGAGAGCAGACGGCCATTGAGCTGGCGACCCTTTTGGAGGGCGACAGCCCTCTCTCTGAGGACACGGATCTCACGCCGCACTATCAGACGGATGTCTTGGTCATCGGCGGCGGCGGTGCCGGTTGTGCCGCCGCTCTGCACGCCCATGCGGCCGGTGCCAAGGTCATCTTGGCCACCAAACTTCGGTTGGGGGATTCCAACAGCGTTATGGCTCAGGGTGGGATGCAAATCTCCGTGGCCCCGGAGGATTCTCCAGTCACCCATTTCCTCGACACGTTGAAGGGCGGCCATATGCAGAATGACCATGACCTGCTCAAGGTGATGGTCGAGGAAGGGCCGTCGATCGCGAAGTGGCTGATTGAGCTAGGCGTGTTGTTTGACCGCCAGTCGGACGGGAACCTGCATGTGAAAAAGGGCGGCGGCAGTTCCAAACCTCGACTCGTCACCTGCTCCGACTACACGGGGCTTGAGATCATGCGGGTGTTGAAAGACGAGGTGATCAATCAGAAAATCCAGCTGCTGGAATTCTGCGCCGCGGTGGAGTTGTTGAGCAATGACCACGGGGCCTGCAGCGGCGCCATTTTCAAAGACCTCGACAATCACCGTTATGTCGTGGTAGCCGCGAAGTCCGTCATTTTGGCTACCGGCGGCATCGGCCGCCTGCACATTCAAGGGTTCCCCACCAGCAACCACTATGGCGCGACCGGCGACGGTCTCTGTCTCTCCTATCGAATGGGCGCGAAGTTGGCCCACATCGATACCTTCCAGTACCACCCCTCCGGGGCGGTCTATCCGGAACAGCTGATCGGCGCGCTGGTGACGGAGGGGATTCGGTCGGAGGGCGGCCACTTGGTCAACGCCAGGGGGGAGCGCTTCGTGAATGAACTCGATACCCGTGACGTGGTGTCGTCGTCCATCATTCGTGAGTGCGAGGAAGGGCGGGGGATCCGTACGATGTCCGGACGGGTGGGAGTCTGGTTGGACACCCCGTTGTTGGATGCCGAACACGGCCCCGGTACGGTGGAGAAGCACTTCCCCGCCATGATGCTGCAGTTCGAACGGTTCGGCATCGATATCAGCAAGGATCCGGTGCTGATCTATCCGACGCTGCACTACCAGAACGGTGGGGTGAAGATCGATATCAATTCCGAGACCAATGTGAAAAACCTCTTCGTGGCCGGAGAAGCCTCCGGAGGATTGCATGGGCGGAACCGTCTCATGGGGAATTCCCTCTTGGATCTGATGGTCTTCGGCAAACGCTCCGGCCTCACGGCCGCGTCCCGTGCGCAGTCCATGACCCAGGGTCAACTCACGCTTCAGCACCTGTCACGGTTTCGCGCCGAGGCGAAACAGCATGGCAATCCGAGTGGGGTCATCTCGCCGATGGTGCTGCCGGCGTATACGAGGAAAGTGGGCTAGGATTACGACGAAGGCATGTCTTGTACTCGCGCAACG
Organism: Nitrospira sp.; assembly: GCA_015709715.1. Classification (NCBI taxonomy): domain Bacteria; kingdom Pseudomonadati; phylum Nitrospirota; class Nitrospiria; order Nitrospirales; family Nitrospiraceae; genus Nitrospira; species Nitrospira sp. The sequence continues at coordinate 1,583,359 of CP054184.1, read as the reverse complement.
CGGCACACAAGGTTAATCGAACTTGTAAATCATGGGCGGTGCTCGTTGGACGCGCGCAGTGAGAACCGTCCCCGCCGCAGTCCTTTTGAATGAGGTAAAGCATGAACGTTCATGAGTTTCAGGCCAAGTCATTGTTCGCGCAATTCGGCGTGCCGGTGCCGCGCGGAAAGGAAATCACCTCTCCCGAAGCGGCGACCGAATGGGCGACCCAATTGAACACTCCCGTATTCGTCGTCAAGGCGCAAATTCATGCCGGAGGGCGTGGCAAGGCAGGCGGCGTCAAGATCACCAAGGACAAGGCTGCAGTGGCCGGCTTGGCCAAAGAATTGATCGGCAAAACCTTGGTTACCCACCAGACCGGACCAAAAGGCCGAACCGTCTATCGTTTGCTGCTGGAAGAAGGTGCCAATATTGCCAAGGAGTTGTACTTGAGCCTCCTAGTGGATCGTGACACAGGATGGCCTACCTTCATCGCTAGCACCGAGGGTGGGATGGAAATCGAAGAGGTGGCGGCCAAGACGCCGGAAAAGATCATCAAGGAGGCAATTGACCCTGCCGTGGGCTTTCAAGGGCACAACGGCCGGAACGTGGCTTTTGCCTTGGGCCTTCAGCAAATGGAACCAGCCGTCATCAATCCCTTTGTACAGATGCTCGGCAACCTCTACCGACTCTTCATGGAAAAGAATGCCGCGCTCGTCGAGATCAATCCGTTGATCATTACCAACGAGAAGACCTTGGTGGCCTTGGACGGGAAGGTTTCTTTCGACGACAACGGAATCTTCAAGCATGAGGACGTGCAAAAGATGCGCGATCTCAACGAAGAAGATCCCTTGGAAATCGAGGCTACGGCCAACAATCTCAACTATGTGAAACTTGACGGCAACATCGGTTGCATGGTCAATGGTGCGGGTTTAGCGATGGCGACCATGGACGTCATCAAGCTGGCCGGAAGCGAACCGGCAAACTTTCTGGATGTCGGCGGTGGGGCGACCAAGGAGACCGTGGCGGCAGGTTTTCGCATTCTCTTGAAAGATCCGAACGTCAAAGGAATCTTTATCAACATCTTCGGCGGCATCGTCCGTTGCGAACGCATTGCGCACGGCGTGATCGAAGCGGCCCAAGAAGTGCACATTGCTGTCCCTCTGGTCGTGCGGTTGCAGGGTACCAATGCCGAAGAAGGCCGGTCGCTCCTCCAACAATCTGGGTTAAAGCTGGATGTGGCCGACGATCTGTGGGATGCCGCGCAGAAAATTGTGAAGATGACCGGCAAGGCAGCGTAGAGAAACGGCGTCAGGCTGCCGATCGCTTTCTGCCTCTCGGAGCGACCCTTCCGGGCTCGGCCGAGTGGAAGCCTTCGGAAATTCCCTCTTGGACTCGGTCAGTTTCCGCTTTCCTCTCGGCCGAGCCTCGGTGGGGCCCTGCTCCTTCAGCAAGGTAGCTCTCGGCAGCCTGACGCCGCAAATGGGGAAATGAATGGAACTCGGAGAAGTTCTATCAATGCTCACCCCCCGAGGACCGATATTACAGAAATGTTCTCGGGGAAATTAAGAAGTTATCTGAGGAAAGAGGACTCGAATTCGTTTCCCAAGCTAAGGATGGATGGGATTTAAACAGCTTCGTACAGCCGAGAAAAAGAATCTTCTTTGGAATCGCTGACAAAGGAAACAAGCGAGCGATCCTTGGGATGGTCTTCGTTCCTGATCCGAAGAGGGAATACTCTGACCAAGCTTGGAATCGATTCGAACCGCCTCTCAGAGAGAGGCTTTCGAGGCTTGAGAAGGTGGGCCATGATGGCAGCGCTATCACGTGTGTCCTTGTGCAGGTCTGGGAATCAGCTAAACGAACAATCGTGATTCCCCTAAAAGAACTTGATCGTGTTAAAAGGTTCAGGGATACAGGAGATTTTCGTGTGAAAAAGGACAGTGGAGAATTCGTATTGGAAACTCAGAGGTGGGAAGACATCATCAGGTTGAAGAATCGTTTGGAAGAACTCTTCACTTTTATTTAGAGACTCCAAAAGGAAAATCATGAGCATTCTCGTCAATAAGAACACGCGGGTGGTGGTGCAGGGGATCACGGGCAAGGAAGGCTCGTTCCATGCGACGCAGTGCAAGGCCTACGGCACGAAGATGGTCGCAGGGGTGACGCCGGGGAAGGCCGGGCAGGAGGTCGAAGGCATTCCCGTGTTCAATACCGTGGTCGAAGCCGTGAAGAAAACGGAGTGCGACACCTCGCTGATCTTTGTGCCGCCGCCGTTTGCCGGTGATGCGATTCTGGAGGCTGCCGACGCGGGTATCAAGCTCATTATCTGTATCACGGAAGGTATTCCTGTCAACGATATGGTCAAGGTGAAACGTGCGCTCCGTGGCCGGGATGTGAGGCTGATCGGTCCGAATTGTCCAGGAGTGATCACGGTGGACGAGGCCAAAATCGGCATTATGCCTGGGTTCATTCACAAGCGCGGGGTCGTGGGAGTCGTCTCACGCAGCGGCACCTTGACGTACGAGGCCGTCCATCAATTGTCCACCCTCGGTTTGGGGGAGACCACGTGCGTGGGAATCGGCGGCGATCCTGTCAACGGAACCGGTTTTGTGGATGTCTTGCCGTTGTTTGAAAAGGATCCGGAAACTCAGGCCGTTGTGATGATCGGTGAAATCGGTGGTGATGCCGAAGAAAAGGCTGCGGAATATATCAAGCAGCATGTCAAGAAGCCGGTGATCAGCTTCATCGCCGGGATCACGGCACCCCCCGGTCGTCGCATGGGCCATGCGGGGGCGATCATTTCCGGCGGCAAAGGGACCGCCAACGAGAAGATGAAGGTCCTGGAGGCTGCGGGTGTGCGTGTGGTGAAGAACCCCGCCGAGATCGGCCATGCGGTGAAGACGGCACTCGGACGCTGACATTCACTTACGCTTCAAAGGAAAGAGGGTGTCGGAGTTCATCCGACGCCCTCTTTGCGTTTTGATCGAGTGCCACATTGCACCTTAGGCGACCCAATCTTTCCTTTCCCCCTGGCTAGAGACGTGTTACTGTGCGACGCGATGAGAGCCGAATGGCCCTAGGCGCTTCAGCTGGCTCACAGTATGGTGACGCGAAATCAAACCCCGGTCACCGCCGGCAGGAAAGGATGCCCCCATGCTTGTCTTTCTCATTCATGTGCGCGACCCGCAGTTCTACGCCCTGCCAGCCAAAACGCGGGCGAAGAATGGGCGCATTCGGGTCATGGGCTTCCCGCCTATCGGCATCATGTCCCTGTCTTCCGTGTTGAAGCAGGCAGGACATGAGTGTGTGATGTTCGACCAGGCCAATCCCGACACACCGAACGAGTTCATCATTCAGGAGATCACGCGTCGGAAACCGGCATTGGTCGGCTTGAGCTTTCTCAGCACCACTAGTTATCCCTACGCCAAGATCCTGGCTCGTCACATTCGAGCGACTGATAGTCAGGTGAAGTTGGCGTTCGGCGGAGTCTTTGCAACGCTCAATGCAGGATTGGTGAAGCTGCAATGTCCGGAAGTGAATTTTGTCTGCCGTGGGGACGGCGAGCAACTGCTCTTAGACCTGCTTGACCATCTGGACGATCCGGACGCGGTCGGAGGACTGACCTGGGCCAAGGACGGACGGGTCATCAACAATCCCAACCGTTCGATTGAGCGCCACCTCGATCAGTGGCCATTCCCCGATCGGGAGAGTTTGGAACTGGACTTTGTGGAATCCATGCCGTTGGATGTACCGGCCGTGCTGTCCATGGAACGATTCACGACCATGCAGACATCGCGCGGATGTCCTTGGCCCTGCGTGTTTTGTGATATCCCGATTTTCAATGAAGGCAAATGGCGTGCGCGCAGCCCGCAGCACGTCGTCGACGAACTGAAGCATCTGGAAGCGAACGGCTATGGATCCGTGTATTTTGTCGACGACCATTTCCTGTTGCAGCCCAAACGAATTGAAGCCATTTGCAAGGGAATCACGGCCGCTAAATTGTCGATCCAATGGGGGATTGAGGGACGGGTTGATTCTGTTGCACAACACCTCTTCCCTGCCATGGCGCAGGCACACTGTCGAACCGTCATGTTCGGCATCGAAAGCGGAAGCCAGAAGATCCTGGATCGGCTCCAAAAGGAACAAACGCTTGAGGAGGTCGAAACGGCAGTCCGTAATGCCAAGCGGGCGGGAATCGAGATCGTCCACGGTTTCTTTACGGTAGGGAATCCGGACGAAACGGTCGAGGACATGCAGAAGACATTCGACTTCGCGTCGAAGCTCCCATTGGACACCTTTGGGTTTAATCGGCTCTGCGTGTACCGAGGTACGCCCCTCTGGCAGGAATACTTGAAGCGCGGTCTCGTGAGTGATGCCAAGGACTGGTACAAGTACTTCAAGTGTTCGGAGATAGATCCCACCTGTTTGCCCGGGGAAGTGATCAACAAGGTTCGGCAAGAGGGACTAAAACAACTCTTCCTCTACAAACTTACTCGCTATCCGGTGCAGACTTTCAAATTGTTACGGCGGTTCCTCCGGTATATGCCGTTCCGCGATGTCGCTTACCTTATCCTCAAACCGTTCTTGGGACAAAAGAAGGGGGCGACGAAAGCGGAGGTGTTGTCCAGGGCTGTTGAGCATGCCGAAATGAAAGACGCGGCTGCGCAGTTAACTCAGCTGAGCGACGAATTGCTGCACAGTGTCGTCGAAGAATCAAAAGCGGAGCGGCGGCGAATCCAGCAGGAGGCGGAAGGGGCGCGCGAGCTGCCGATGGTGGATGTGCGTTGATGAGCCGGATGTTCCCGCAGAACGCGCTGCAGGTCGTTGCTCTGATGGAAGTGTCGCTGCGATGAGGAGAAGAAGGGGGAACGGAAAATAGGATGGGGCTGACGGTGGCTGAAGGGTTGCCGGCAGGGCTGCCCACATGGCAACCCCGCCGGAGCATAGAAATCCTTATGTGCCCATCTCCCACGATGCGAGATATTTGACCTGCTCCTTGGTCAGCTTGTCGATGAAGACGCCCATGCCGGCTAATTTCAGCCTGGCGATTTCTTTGTCGATGTCGGGTGGAACCGGATATACCTTCTTCTCCAGCCTCTTGTGGTTCTTCACGATGAATTCCGCTCCCAACGCTTGATTGGCGAAACTCATGTCCATCACGCTGGAGGGGTGTCCTTCGGCGGTCGCGAGGTTCACGAGACGGCCTTCACCGAGCAGGCTGACACGGCGACCGTTGGTCAGAGTGTACTGATCGACTCCTGTGCGGACGGCCAGCTTTTTCTTGCTGAGTTTTTCCAGCGCCGGGATGTCCAACTCAACATTGAAGTGGCCGGAGTTGCAGACGATGGCGCCGTCTTTCATTGCGGCGAAGTGTTCCCCGCGAATGACTTTCAGATTGCCGGTCACAGTCACAAAGAAGTCTCCGACCGGCGCCGCCTGTTCCATCGGCATGACCCTGAATCCGTCCATGACAGCCTCAAGGCCTTTCAAGGGGTCGATTTCCGTGACGATGACATCCGCTCCCATCCCGCGGGCTCGCATTGCAATGCCGCGTCCGCACCAGCCGTAACCGGCAACCACAACCGTTGATCCGCAAACCAGGCGGTTGGTCGCGCGAACGATACCGTCCATGGTGCTCTGGCCGGTGCCGTAGCGGTTATCGAACATATGTTTGGTATCGGCGTCGTTGACCGAGATGACCGGGAATTTCAGGACCTTTTTCTCGGCCATGCTCCGGAGCCGGATGACGCCGGTCGTCGTTTCCTCCGTTCCGCCGATGACAGTGCGAAGCAGATCTTTGCGCTTGGAGTGGAGGTGTGAGACCACGTCGGCGCCGTCGTCCATGGAGATGTGCGGTTTATGTCCGATGGCTGACTCGATATGACGATAGTAGGTCTTGTTATCTTCGCCCTTGATCGCAAAGGTCGGAATGTTTTCGTGGCGCACCAGCGCGGCGGCCACGTCGTCCTGAGTGCTGAGAGGGTTCGAGGCGCACAGTCGGACGTCGGCCCCACCGGCCTTGAGCGTTTTCATGAGATTGGCGGTCTCGGTCGTTACGTGTAGGCATGCGGTCACCCGGATACCCTTCAGCGGTTGCTCGCGCTCAAACCGTTTGCGAATGAGTCGAAGCACGGGCATGGTGGCTTCCGCCCATTCGATTTTCAATTTCCCCTGATCTGCTAAGCCGAGGTCTTTCACGTCGTGGTCCACTGTTGTCTCCTCCTGTGTCATGACTGATTTTAAACTGCAGAAAAAAGGGGCGGGCTTGAGACCCGCCCCTTGGCTGGTGTGACGAACCGTCGAAGGCTATCGGTTGGCGTCCTTGCGTAGAGCTTTCGCCTTATCGGTCTTTTCCCAGGTAAATTCCGGCTCGTTGCGGCCGAAATGGCCATAGGCTGCCGTCTTGCGGAAAATGGGGCGGCGCAGTTTCAAGTGGTCGATGATCCCGCGGGGGGTCATCGGGAAATGTTTTCGTACCAACTTGTCGAGGATTTCAGGTGCCACCTGTTCGGTGTCCTTGGTATCGACAAGGACAGACACAGGATCTGCCACACCGATCGCATAGGCTAATTGCACCTCGCACTTTGAGGCCAAGCCGGCGGCCACGATGTTCTTGGCGATATAGCGGGCCATGTAGGAAGCCGAGCGGTCGACCTTCGAGGGATCCTTGCCGGAAAAGGCTCCACCGCCATGGCTGCCGTGTCCGCCGTATGTGTCGACGATGATTTTGCGGCCGGTCAAGCCGGTGTCGCCCATCGGGCCGCCGACGACGAACCGGCCGGTCGGATTGATGTGGTGCTTCACGCTCGCGGGGTCGTACAACCCTTTGGGCATGACCGGGCGGATGACATGTTCCATCAGGTCCTTCTCGATCTGTTTATTGGTGACGTCGGGACTATGCTGAGTGGACACGACGATGGTATCGATCCGGAAGGGTTTTCCGTCCTTATACTCGACGGTGACCTGGGATTTCCCGTCCGGACGGACCCATTTGAGAATTTTCTTCTTGCGGACCTCCGCCAAGCGCCTGGTCAAACGGTGCGCCAGCACGATCGGCGTCGGCATCAGCTCCGCGGTTTCGTTTGTGGCGTATCCGAACATTAAGCCTTGATCACCGGCGCCGCCGGAATCAACTCCCATGGCGATGTCGCTGGATTGCTGGTGGATCGAGGTAAGCACCGAGCAGGTATTCGAGTCAAAACCCCAGGAGGCATCGGTGTACCCCACGTCCTTGATGACATCTCGGATAATGTCAGGGATTTCCACGTAGGCTTTGGTGGAAATTTCTCCGGCAACGAATGCGATGCCGGTCGTAAGGATCGTTTCGCAAGCCACCCGCGAAAACTTGTCTTGGGCGATAATGGCGTCCAAGATTCCGTCTGAAATTTGATCCGCAATCTTATCCGGATGACCCTCGGTGACCGATTCAGACGTAAAGAGGTAGTTGTGTCTCATTGTTCCCCCTGGAGTTGATGTGAATCGAGGTTTCGGCGGTTGAGTTTCCTGGGTCTGACGCCCCAACCTGGAAGACGCTATGTTCAGGGTGGTGAATAACTCCGCAGAAAACTGAAGCAATAGTAGCTGACCGGCCTATATTTGTCCACCACTTCGAGCGATTCAATGCTCAGTCTCAGCGCACGGTGGCATTGCTTGACAGTCCTTCAAAACCACTTGTAAGATAGCTTACTTTTCGCGTATTTGGCCCGTTCTTTATTTATAGAAACGCTCTGCTCCGGCCAATCCAACCTCGGGTAGCGGCCTTCCTTGGCCTCAGATCCCATACGTCGCGACCCATCGGGTATGATGATGGAGTCTGCACGAAGGCCGGTTCAGAGCAGGTAGGTGTGTGTGGTGTATGGACGGTAAGCCCGACGTCGTGTCAGAACAGCCTGTACCAAGCCCCTCTGCTTCCCGCCTGGGTTGGGAAGAGTTTTCCCGCGAAATCGTAGAGTTTTTTGCGTCGATTAAGCTCGCGATGTTTCTGTTCATTGCCCTGGCTATGACCGCCACGATTGGGACGGTTATTCAGCAGGGTGAACGGGCGGAAACCTATGTTCAGGAGTATGGCGAAGAAGCCTACCGATGGTTCCTTCGACTCGGCTTCACCGACGTCTACCACACCTGGTGGTTCACCGGTTTGCTCGGCCTCCTCTGTGTGAATTCGCTGACCTGTTTCTATAAGCGCTTTCCCGGTGTCTGGCGTTCCATGCGCCAGGATAAGGTCAGCGTGTCGCGGGCGTTCATTCAAGGCCTGAGGAACCAGACGGTGCTGTCGGTCAGTGAGTCCACCGAACCGGTTGCAGAACGGTTGGTGAAGTTGTTCGGCGAAAAGGGGTATCGTGTGCTCGCGAAGAGTGATCCAGGCGAGGTCACGGTGTATGCCACGAAAGGGATCATGGGGCGGGTCGGTGCCCACGTTGCTCACCTTAGTGCGACCGTCATTGTCTTAGGTGGATTGATCGGGAGTTATTACGGTTTCCAGGAATTTGGGGTGTGCCTGGAAGGGCAGACATACCACATTCCACGAGGGAATTTTGACCTCCGTGTGGATAAGTTCTGGATCGATTACCACGAAAACGGATCCGTCAAGTCGTACAACAGTACCCTGACAGTCATCGATCAAGGCACGCCGACGATTACTAAGACGATTACGGTCAATGATCCGCTCGTGTATAAAGGGATCTGGTTCTACCAGTCGAGTTATGGGGATGCGTGGGATCAGATCGAGGTTGCGCGGTTGAACATCAAAGAGAAGGCAAACGACAAAGTGGTGGCGACGGTGGATCTCGAATGGAACAAGGAAAAGACCATCGAGGGATTGCCGTTAAAAGTGAAAATGACGGATTTTGTGGCTGATTTCGCCTTTAATTCGACGGAAAAAAAGGTCTTCTCTAAGACCGCCGAACATTCGAATCCGGCCATTCGGTTGGCGGTCGACGAGCGAAACACGGTTCAGTCGACGCCCTGGGTCTTCTATCACTATCCCGACCTCTTCGAGATCAAGGATTCTGCCTACCAATTCGAATTCATCGGGTACCAACCCAAAAAGTTCACTGGGCTGCAGATTGCGAGGAATCCCGGCATCAACATGGTGTGGGTGGGCTGTACGATGCTGGTCGTAGGTATGACCTTATCGTCGCTTATTTATCACCGCCGCCTGTGGGCAAAGGTGGTTCCTGATGAAATGGGCGTCAGGGTGTATGTGGGTGGGACGACGCACAAGAGTCAGATCGACTTCGACAAAGAATTTAGGAAATTGACCGAGAAGATCCAGGCGAAACCCCTCTCTTAAGCTGTTGCAGCCGCGATCGGGGCTGAGTTGTTCGGTCGCGCTGTCACCTACGATAGACGGAGGTCCGTATGATGCGTTCATTGTTTCTTTTCGATATGACCTTCTGGTTGTACCTGGCGGCGCTCGGGCTGTACGTCGGGTATTTGTTCGCGAAGCGACCGACTATGCAGCTTGCGGCAGCCGGCCATCCCATCGAGAACCTCGAAGAGCGTGACGGGGCTTGGGCGACCCAATTGGGTCAGGTGGCCACGTTAGTGACCGTGTTCGGATGGCTCTTGAATACGCTGGCTTTAGTCACGCGCGCATTCGAACGCATGCAGCACTCAGGCACATTTGCACCCTGGTCCAACCAGTTCGAAGCCATGGCCTACGTGTCCTGGGCGATCATCCTGGGATATGTGCTGTTGGAGTTTCGCTACAGGATCAAGGCCGTCGGGGCCTTCGTCGTCGGCATTGGGTTCATCGCGATGGGAGCGGCCTCACTCCTGCCCTATCGCTACCAGACCGCCGAGCCGCTCGTGCCGGCACTGAACAGCTATTGGATCTACATCCATGTGTCAGTGACGTTGACCAGTTATGCTGCGTTTGCCATGGCGGGTGGTTTGGGTCTGATGTACTTGTTCAAGGAGCGAGCCATCAATCGGGGCAGTCAATCCAGGTTTTATGCGGCCTTCCCGGACCTAGAGACGATTGATGAGCTGGGCTATAAGGCCATTATGTTGGGCTTTCCGCTACTCGCCTTCGGCATCATTCTCGGCGCCATGTGGGCGAACTATGCCTGGGGCGGCTACTGGAGCTGGGACCCGAAGGAAACCTGGTCTTTGATTGTGTGGTTGATCTATGGTGCTTATATCCATGCCCGCATGACACGAGGGTGGGAAGGGCATAAGGCTGCGGTGTATGCCATCTTTGGATTTCTGATGGTCATTTTTTGCTTCTGGGGCGTGAACTTCTTGCTGTCCGGCTTACACGCCTACGCATAACCCATGGCCGATCAATCCACCCAGCAATCCGTCGTTTCGCCCTCCCGGACCGGTCCGTCCCGCACGATCGTCGTGCTCGCTGCTGCCGCCATCCTCGGTGTGATGTTCCTGGTGGTGTGGCTCCAAAGTTCGAAGTACGAACCGCTGGTCGTGGGAAAAGAGGCGCCGGATTTCGAGTTGCCTGATTTGAACGACAAGCATCAACGGCTCTCTGATTACCGCGGTAAGGTTGTGTTCTTGAATTTTTGGGCGACGTGGTGCAAGCCGTGCCGTGAGGAGATGCCTTCCATGGAGGTGCTCTACAAGAACTTCGAGAAGGATGGATTGGTGATCCTGGCCGTCAGCATCGATCGGGTGACCACCAAGAAAGATATCCCGCCGTTTGTGAAGGGGTTGAGCCTCACCTTTCCCGTGCTCGTGGATTCGTGGGGGCAGACGGATAAACGGTATAAATTGATGGGCGTCCCGGAAACCTACATCATCGATCAACAAGGTATCCTCCGCGAAAAGGTGATCGGGCCCCGGGATTGGACGCGCTTGGACAATCTCAAGGTCTTGACGCAGCTCTTGAAGCCGGGCGAGAAAGCTGCCCGGTTGACTCCTTCGCAGGATGGTTCCGCGCTCTAGAGGGCACGATGAACCGTTGGTTCTTAATCCCGGTCTTGTGTCTTGGGTGGGCGGGTGCCGGGCCCTTGGGCGTCGAAGCCGACGATATCCGCAGCCCTGAGGCCGCGCCGTTGCTCGTTGCCGACCGCATTCCTCAGCTGAACGAAGAAGCTCCGAACTTCCTCCTGAAAGACTCGCAAGGGTTCAATGTCACGCTGGACCAATTTCGCGGAAAGGTCGTGCTGTTAAACTTTTGGGCCACTTGGTGCGGGCCCTGTAAGATCGAGATGCCGGCGATGGAGCGTCTGTACCGGTCATTCAGCAGGAAAGATTTCGAGATCCTCGCGGTGTCGACCGATGCTCAAGGGGCAGCGGTCACGCGACCCTTTCAGCAGGAGGTCGGGTTCACCTTCCCCGTACTGCATGACGCCGACTTCCGCATCGGCCTGCGGTATGGAGCACGTACTTTACCGATGACGTTTCTTATCGATCGCAAGGGTATTATCCGCAACCGCATTCCAGGCGCGCGAGATTGGAATACGCCGGAAGGCCGGCGTCTCGTCGAATCACTGTTACAAGGGTCCTAGGCATGACCGAATCGGTGCAATCGATCTCGCTGGTTGCGGCCTTTTCCGCCGGCCTGCTGTCCTTCGTCTCTCCCTGTGTGCTGCCGCTCGTGCCGTCCTACATTTCCTATATCACGGGCCTCTCGATCGAACAGCTGACCGATGTGTCGGAACGCAGCAAGTTCCGGAAGGCCATCGTGGTGAACTCTCTGCTCTTTATTGCAGGGTTTTCAGCTGTGTTCGTGGCGTTCGGCGCATCCGCCAGTTTGCTGGGGCAGGCCCTGATGACCTATCAGGAGCACCTGCGACGCTTCGGAGGCATCGTCGTTATCGTCTTCGGCCTCTATCTGTTGGGCGTATTGAATTTGAACTTCCTGAAGATGGAGCATCGCTACCAGTTTCGGAACCGTCCCGCCGGCCTTCTCGGGTCGTTTTTGATTGGGGTCGCCTTTGCGGCCGGGTGGACGCCGTGCGTGGGACCGGTGCTCGGCACCATCCTGCTCTACGCCAGCACCACCGAATCCTTGCTGAGTGGGGTTATTCTATTGACCTGCTATTCGTTAGGACTGGCCCTCCCGCTGTTCCTCACGGCCCTGGGGGTCGATCGGTTCCTCGGTTATTTCAAGGAAGTGCGCGCGTATCTCTGGGGAGTCTCGACCGTCAGCGGTGTCTTGCTGATCGTGGTGGGCGTGATGATTTATGCCAATTCACTCACGATGGTGACGAGTTTCCTGGAGCGGTACGGTATCGGCTGGTATCTCGGTCAGTAGCCTCGCCTCGATTCATTCCTCCCGCGGTACGTCCGCTACACAGACGCGTGCGAACGTGCCGTGACTCGATTACAATCGGCGCCTAACCCAATTGTGATGGGCGGATCATGGGATCAGGGATATGGACAAGACATACGATGTGGTGATCGTGGGAATGGGGCCTGCCGGGGCCGCCGCCGCAGCGGTGCTGAGTCGAGGTGGATTGACCGTGCTGGGGATCGACAGGGAGCGGCACCCGCGCTACAAGGTCTGCGGCGGCGGGCTGTCGGCGCGGATCGAGCGGGTCCTGGATCCGGGCTTCCGCTCGGTGATCGAACAGACCGTCACCGGCGTGCAGTTTGTCTACTGTGGGCAAGAGCCGCTGCTGCTCGAATCATCGCAGCCGATTGCCTACATGGTGATGCGTGATCGCTTCGACCACTGGCTGCTCCAAGAAGCTGTGAAGAGTGGGGCGGATATCGAGACCGGTGAGGGGGTGACCGGGCTTCGGCAGGACGTCGACGGTGTCGAGATCCTCACCGCGCGTGGCCGTTGTCGCGGTCGAATCGTCATCGGCGCGGACGGTGCCAACAGCGTGGTGGCGCGGAATCTGTTTCCCGACCGCGCAGTACATCGTGTGCCGGCGGTGGAGAGTGAAGTACCCATCGGGGCAGACCCGCATTTCCCTGGTCCTGCCACGATTTTGGTCGATGTCGGCGCGGCGCGGCAAGGATATGGCTGGATTTTCCCCAAGCAGGGGCGGTTGTCTGTGGGAGTGGGGGAGTTTCGTCGAAAATCAACCGGTTTGCATCAGACGTTTGACCGATTTGTCCAGATGGCGCAGGGGCTCAATGGACGGACGGTGCCTCGTCCGGCGGGCCATCCGATCCCTGCTTTCTCGGAGGGAGAGGGCGGAGGGATGATCCAGCTGACGAATGGCCGTGCGCTCCTAGTCGGGGATGCAGGACACCTCGTCGATCCGCTGTTCGGAGAGGGCATCTATTATGCGGTGTGCTCCGGCGAGTTAGCTGCCAGGTCGATTCTCGCTCATCCGCAGGATGTCGGTGCGGCGCTCCAAGCCTACCAGCAGGCGGTGGGGCGGGAGATCCTTCCCGATTTTCGGATCACTGCCAGGATTGCCCGGGTCCTCTACGCCTTTCCACGCCTCGGGTTCAAACTCTTGCGCCGCTATCGAGATGTCGTGCAGTACTATTTTGAGGTATTGCAAGGCCGAATATCCGCCGAACAGTTCCTGGTGGAGGCGAAACAGCGGGTAAAGGCGTCGGTCAATGACTTGCTCTTAGAAGCCTTGTACCTGCGGTAAGGTCGGTGAGTAGGAGAAGGGCAGGTCAGCACCAGGCGCCTAGGCGGCAAGAAACGAAGGACTGGCGCAGTGAAAGATTTGGAGTGCTCCGTAACGTCGAGAGGTTCGGAGCCGAGGCAGCCTTGATGCCGGAGGCAGAGGCCAACAGTCCCGGAGCAAGCTGAGGAGCCGGCTCAGTGGCGGCTGCTACGGACGTGGGCGGGGTCGTCGCCGGCTTCTTCTCCAATTTAGCCAACAATCGGCGGCCATCGCCGACGAAGTCGCTATTCGGGTATTTTTCCGCCAAGAGGCGAAGTTTTTCTGCCGCCCAGTCATCTGCCCCCAACTCGCGATAGGTCAAGGCGAGTTGGTAGAGGGCCTCGGGGGCTACCTTCTTGTCCGGATAGTCCTTCATGATTTGATCGAATCGGTGTGCGGCGGCCAGGTACGAGGCGCGCCGGAAGTAGAAGTGTCCGACGAACAGGTGGGTTTGAGCTAGCCAATCATGGCAATCTTCCAAGCGCTGGAGGACTTGCCCTTCGTATTTGCTGCCTGGAAACTCCTTGCGCAATTTCTCGAATGCTGCAATGGCCTTTTGAATCGGTTCAGGATCACGGTCAATGGACTTGGCCATTCGGAGGTGGCTTTCTCCCAGCCGAAATTGGGCATATACAGCCAGCTGATGGGATCGGTGCAGTTCGAGGAAATGCTGGTACTCGACGATCGCCTCGGCGAACTCTTCCTTCTCAAAAAAAGCCTCGCCCCGCTTCATGATGACATTCGGATCGTAGTTCTTTTCGATGGTATCGCCGAGGAAGATCTGTTCATCCGTGCCGCTGACTGGCTTCCCTTGGGCGGTTGTTGCCGATTTGCTGGCGCAACCTCCGGTTAGAGAGACGACAGCCAACAGAATTCCAACCGACACATACAACCCCCTTGAATGCAGCGGCATTCAGCGACTCCTCGTGCAGATGGGTGGATGAAACGTAAATCCACAATTTTTCTAGCAGATCGATAGGGGAAAAGCAACGGATTCATTGACGAAACGGTTGACCCTCCCGGGCGTGGGACCTATAATCTCGCCGCACCGCGCGAGGATACAGTGATCGACAGCAAGGGCCGTGAAACCTTAGGAGATCGGTGGGAAGTCCGTGACGCGTAGTCGCATCGTCGGGACTGGTTCTTGTGTGCCAGTTCGGATCGTCGAGAATGAAGAGGTGGGGGCTCCGCTCGGGCTCGGCCAGGCCAAGATCGAGGCTCTGACCGGGATCCGGACCAGGCATTGGGCGGCGCCGGCCGAGGCATCGTCCGATTTGGCCGTGGCGGCAGCCCTCAAAGCCTGTGAAGCTGCCGGCATCGCGCCGAGTTCTCTGGAGGCCATCCTCGTTTCAACCACCTCCCCGGACAGCGTGTTTCCCTCCACGGCCTGTCATGTTCAGCGAGCGCTGGCTGCCAAGGGAGTGCTCGCCTTCGACCTATCGGCCTCCTGCTCTGGGTTTCTCTATGGGTTGTCTATGGCTGATGCCATGATTCGAGCCGGACAAGTTGCCTCCTGCCTGGTTGTCGCCTCGGAAGTGAAGTCGCGGTCGCTTGACCTCAGGGACAAAGAAACCGCCATCCTGTTTGGCGATGGGGCCGGGGCGGTCGTCCTCCGGCGAAACGACGACTCCCGGCCGGACGCTTCCGGAATCCTGGGGCTGCGTCTCTACGCGGACGGTGCGGGCCACGACCTCATCAAGATCCAGGCCGGAGGCTCGCGTATGCCCCTGTCAACCGATCGGCTTCAGGCCGGCGATCATCAGTTGCGCATGAAAGGGAGTGCGGTGTTCCGTTCGGCGGTGCGTCGTCTGACGCACGCCATCACGGAGTTATTGAAGGAATTCGGGCTGACAGTCGCAGACCTGAAACTCGTCGTGGCCCACCAGGCCAACGCCAGGATCTTGGAGCATCTTCAACGGCGGCTCGCGTTGTCGGCGTCGGCGGTCCATTCGGTCATCGATCGCTACGGCAATACCTCGTCGGCTTCGTTACCCATCGCCTTGGACGATGCCGTGCGCGCAGGGCGCCTCGGTGCCGGGGATGTCCTCCTCATGGGGGCGTTCGGCGGGGGACTTACGTGGGCGACCGGTGTGGTTCGATGGTGACCGTGTTCGAGTAGAAAGGACGTTATGTTCGGTCTCATTCCTCGTGAAGAAGCCTTTTTCGATCTCTTCAAGAACGCGGCGCACAATATGATCGAGGGCAGTCGTTTGCTGAAGGATATGACGGAGGATTTCCGCAATCCGGTTGAGAAGGCCGAGCGCATCAAAGAAGTCGAACACATCGGTGACGGCATCACCCATGAGATTGCGCGGAAATTGAATCAAACCTTCATTACGCCCATCGATCGTGAAGACATCCACGACCTAGCCAGCGCGCTCGATGACATCTTGGACGTCGTCGAAGCCATTGCCGACCGATTCGTGCTCTACAAGGTGACGGCGCCGACCGAAGCGGCGATCAAGCTAGCCAATGTGTTGTATCAAGCGGCAGTGGAAGTGGGGGCGACGGTCGATCTGCTGGGGAAATCGCACCCCACCGTCACGGAATGCAGCGTGCGGGTGAACAGCCTTGAAAATGAAGCCGATCGAATTTCGCGTGATGCCATTTCCGCCCTGTTTGAAAAGGAAACCGATCCCATCGCGGTGATCAAGTGGAAAGAGATCTACGAGAATTTCGAAGCGGGGACCGATCGCTGCGAAGACGTGGCCAACATTCTGGAGCGGATCGCCCTCAAACATACCTGAGCGCCTCCGGCCGGTCGAACGACCGCACTTTCGAATCATCTCAACGGTAGGAATCGGCATCCATGGCTGAATTGAGCGGGCTGTTGTTGATCGTCGTCGTACTGGCCCTACTCTTCGACTTTTCGAACGGCTGGCATGACAGCGCCAATGCCATTGCGACGGTGGTTTCCACCCGCGTGGTGAGTCCGACGACGGCCGTACTCGTGGCGGGAGTACTCAACGTCGCCGGAGCGTTCATGTCGACGGCGGTGGCCAAAATGGTCGGCACGGGTATCGTCGATCCCCAGTCGGTCACTCAGGTGGTGGTGGCCTCGGCGTTGGCCGGTGCGATCGTATGGAATTTCATGACGTTGATGCTGGGGCTTCCCACCAGCTCTTCGCATGCCCTGATCGGCGGTTTGGTCGGTGCGGCCTTGGCGCACGGCGGGACGGCGGCCGTGAAGTTTTCCGGACTGCGGGCCGTGCTGGAAGCCATGGTGTTGTCTCCGTTCTTCGGCTTCGCGATCGGCCTCGTCCTGATGGTCATCCTGAGCTGGATTTTTTTTCGCGTGCCGCGGGCGATCGCCCTGCGATTGTTTTCACGGATGCAGTTGATCTCCGCCAGCTTCATGGCCTTCAGCCATGGCGCCAATGACGCGCAGAAAGCCATGGGCATCATCACCTTGGCGTTGGTGTCGTCCGGCGTGTTGCAGACGGCGGAGGTCCCCACCTGGGTGATCGGATCCTGCGCCGTGGCGATGGGGCTTGGGACGGCGGTCGGGGGCTGGCGCATCGTGCGAACCTTGGGCATGCGCATCGTGAAGCTGGAGCCGGTCCATGGGTTTGCCGCCGAGACCGGCGCGGCGATCGTGTTGCTGGCGACCGCGCATTTCGGCCTTCCGGTCAGTACCACGCACACCATTACCTCTACGGTGATGGGCGTCGGGGCGGTCAAACGACTGTCGGCGGTCCGTTGGGGCGTGACGCGGCGGATTCTCTCCGCCTGGCTGTTCACGCTGCCGGGTGCTGCCCTGCTCGCGGTGGTGTGCTACCTGATCTTGTCGAAGGCGGCGTAAACAATTCGCGCGACAACGGAAGCCGCACGACGAATCGGCTGCCTCTGGGATCGTTTCCCTCCACCCACACCTGTCCGTGATGCGCCTCTACAATGTGTTTCACGATGGCAAGCCCCAGGCCGGTGCCCCCCAGCTCACGCGAACGGGCCTTGTCCACACGGTAGAACCGTTCGAACACGCGAGGGCGGTCTCCCTCCGGAATGCCGATCCCTGAGTCCGCTACCACGACCTCGACCATCGAGTGCTCCGCTGTGACGGTGCCTTGAGGCGCCGAATGGAGCGTGATGGCAATGCGGCCGTCGTCGGGCGTGTACTTGACCGCATTTTCCAGCAGGTTGATGAACACCTGTACCAGCCGCTCCTCATCGCCCAGGACGAGGACCGGGTCCTTGGGCAGCGATAGCTCGAGCCTGTGCCGCTTTTTGTCGGCTAGGGGTTTAATCACGGCCAGGGTCCGTTCCAACAGTGCGCGCAGTTCCACCGGTTCGTGCCGGAACAACACCTGACCGGATTCGATCTGGGAGAGCTGGAGGAGGTCGTCCAGAATGAGGTTGAGCCGATTGCTCTGCCGCATGATGATTTCCAGAAAGCCCGTGGCCGTCTCCGGGTCGTCTTTCCCGCCGTCCAACAGCGCCTCCACGTAACCCTTGATCGAAGTCAGCGGGGTGCGGAGTTCGTGCGACACGTTGGCCACGAAGTCCTTGCGGATCTTTTCCAGCCGCCGCAGCTCCGTGATGTCGTGGAAGACGAAGACTGCGCAGGCCTCGTGTTCCTGACTCCCGCCGGCGATCGAGGCCTCCACGCGCAGACAGCGGCCGCTCGGCGACAGGGTGATTTCACCGCCTTGGCCCGTGCGGGTCTGAAGCACGGACGACACGAGGGCATTCAGGCCTTCGTGTCGGATGAGGTCGGCATAGTGGCGCCCGCGTGATTCCGTCAGCCCCAGGGAGAACATTCGTTCGAGTGCCGGATTGACCTGTACGACCGTCCCGCGATAGTCCAAGACCATTACGCCTTCCACCATGGCGATCAACATCGCCAGGAGTTGCGCACGATCGTCGGACACTTCCTTGATCTTCAACTCCAGCTGTTCGGTCATCTGATTGAGGGTCTCCGCCAGGAGGCCGACCTCGTCCGTCGATGAGACGGCCAGCCTGCCGCCGAGCGTGCCGCCGGCCAGCCGGCGGGCGGCGGCGGCCATATCCGACAGTGGTTTCGTCAGGTTGCGCGAGACCCACAGGCTCAGCGCCATGGCGACGAGAAAGGCCGCCCCGAATGCGGCGGCCAAGTTGCCTTGAACGTACCGGACCCGTTCATCTATCGAGGTGAGCGGCAATCCGAGTCGGACAACCGGCGTGCCGGCCTGTTTGGCGGCCGGCGGCACCAGTAGCAGCGCCACATAATAAGTCCGTTCGCCCGTCGTCTGGCTGGCTCGAATGTCCGTCCCGAGGCCGGCTGCCAACGCCATCGACACTTCCGGACGAGACAGATGGTTATCGATGTCCGCGAGACCCTCAGGAGAGACCGCACTATCGGCCAAAACGGTGCCGTCCTGCCGAATGATGGTGATCCGGACCCTCGCCTGTCGGCTCAGTTCCATCACGGTGTTGTGGAGCAGGGACGAGGGGACAGCCTGGCCAGGGAAGGTGAACAGCGGTCGGAGGGACATAGCGGCGAGCGCGCCGCGGACCTCAAGCATGTCCGCGATCCGACTCATCTCCGTCTGTTCGATCGAACGAACGACCAGCCAACCGGCAAGGAGCAAGCCGGCAAGGACGGCGGCCAGGGTGCCGAGAGTGACTTTCCAGCGGATGCCGAGGTTCATGCAGGCATGTCGGATTCGCGAAGCTTGTATCCGAGAGACTTGATCGACACGATGGCGTCGTTCAGAAGCGGGATCTTCTGCTTCAGCCGACGCACGTGAACATCGACCGTGCGGGTGGTGCCGTAATAGTCATACCCCCACACCGCGTTGAGCAGCACGTCGCGCGTGAGCACGCGCCCGAGATTGCGCAGCAGATGCTCCAACAGCCCGAACTCCTTGGCCGTGAGGGTGACTTCTTGCCCGTTCAGGCGAACTTCATGGCGCGAGAGGTCGACGGTCAGGGGGCCGTATTGATAGTGCGTGTGGGGATGGGCTGCGTTCCATTCGAGCCTGCGGAGCAACGCCTTCACCCGGGCTACCAGCGCTTTGGGGCTGAAGGGTTTCGTGACGTAATCGTCTGCGCCGAGTTCCAAACCGATCACCGTGTCGGACTCTTCGGCCTTGGCGGTCAGCATGAGAATGGGCAGGAGAGCGGTGTCCTGATTCAGGCGGATGCGCTTGCAGACCTCCAGCCCGTCCATTTCGGGCAGCATGAGATCAAGGATGATGAGGTCGGGGTGCTCGGCCTTGACTTGGCGGAGGCCTTCGGTTCCCGTCATCGCCGAGACCGTCCGATAACCTTCTTTTTCGAGGTAGAGTTTCACGAGTTGGAGAATGTCCTTCTCGTCTTCCACGATCAGTATTTTCTTGTGGTTGCCTGTCGACATGGCGGGATTCTCCCATAATAGGCCTGTCGTCTCAAGCGATGGGCGAGACAGGTGGGGACCGAAGTGTTGACGGAGCGGGCGGGTCTGACGTAAGGTGAGCGACGGAAAGGTGGATGCCCCTGTCCGTGGCAATGGTTGCGGTTGAAGGGCGATGAAGGGAAACGGACCAACCATGAAGATCTATTTAGCGAATCCACGCGGATTTTGCGCAGGCGTTGACCGCGCGATCGATATCGTCGACCTCTCGTTGAAAAAGTACGGCGCTCCCATCTACGTGCGCCATGAAATCGTCCATAGCCGCCACGTCGTCAATTCGCTCCGGCAAAAGGGCGCGGTGTTCGTGGAGGAGTTGAATGAGGTGCCAGAGGGATCGGTCGTGATTTTCAGCGCGCACGGCGTGGCGAAGTCCGTCTGGCAGGAAGCGCAGAGCCGCCGGCTCCACGTCATCGACGCGACCTGCCCTCTCGTCATCAAGGTGCACAACGAGGTCAATCGCGACTACACCCAGGGGTATGAACTGATCCTCATCGGCCATGCGGGACATCCGGAGGTGATCGGCACCTTGGGGCAGATTCCCGACAAGTTCCATTTGGTCTCGTCGGTCGAAGACGTCGAAAAGCTGCATGTCGAGGATACGCAAAACCTCTCCTATGTCACGCAGACGACGCTCAGCGTCGATGAGTGCCGTGACATCGTCGAGGCGCTGCATCAACGGTTTCCGAACATCAAGGGGCCGCACCAGGAAGATATTTGTTACGCCACCCAGAATCGGCAAAATGCCGTCAAGGCCCTCTCCAAGCTGGTCGATGTCATTCTCGTGATCGGGTCGCCCAACAGCTCCAACTCGAACCGCCTTCGGGAACTCGGCGAACATTGCGGAATTCCCTCCTACCTCATCGATGCCGCGTCGGACATTGACCCGGCGTGGTTGAAAGATGCCAAGGCCGTCGGCATTTCCGCTGGGGCGTCGGCGCCGGAAGTCTTGGTAACCGAGGTGGTGGCCTACCTGAAGACGTTGGGGTCGTCGAAAGAGGTCGAAGAGCTGACCGTGATTGAAGAAGACGTCGAATTCCTGCTGCCGAAGGAGTTGGTGACTATCGAATCAGCTTCACGCGTCGCTGCGCCAGCGAACTGACGCGGCTGCTCCGTCCGTTGCACCTACGTAGATCCTGTCAAAATCCTCCATATCTTGGGGGATGCTTCCAGTTGTCCTACTACATCGGGTATTTTGGTTTTGATTTGCCGGAATCGCTGTGATAGAAGGTCTGCGATTTCGCGCGGGCGATGACGCCCCTCTCACCCCCTTGTCTGGAGGTCGCCGGTGTATCTGAAGTCATTGGAAATGCTCGGCTTCAAGTCGTTTGCAGAGGCGAAAATTCAATTTCCCAAAGGCATCACGGCCATCGTCGGCCCGAACGGCAGCGGCAAAAGCAACGTGGTCGATTCCATTCTCTGGGTGCTGGGCGAACAGAGCACGAAAACACTGCGCAGTGAGCGGATGGAAGACGTGATCTTCAACGGCACTGAACTTCGGAAGCCTCTGGGCCTAGTGGAGGTCTCCCTGATCATCGGGGGGTTGGGAGAGTTGCGGTTGGACTCGATCTCCGGCTTGCCCAGCCAGCTGGGTGAGTATCAGGAATTGATGATTACGCGACGGCTCTACCGCAACGGCGACAGTGAATACCTCATCAACAAGACCCCCTGTCGACTCAAGGACATTCGGAATGTTTTGATCGAGACCAGAGCCGGGTCGAAGGGGCACACGGTGATCGAGCAGGGCCGGATCGAGCAGATCCTGCAGGCATCTCCGCAAGATCGGCGCGAGCTGATCGAGGAAACCGCCGGCATCGTGCGGTACAAGAAGCAGAAAAGCGAGGCGCTTCGAAAGTTGGAGTCCACACAGCAGAACCTGCTGCGTGTGCGGGACATTGTGGCCGAGGTGAAAAAGCAGCTGAACTCGCTGGAGCGGCAGGCGCGGCAGGCCCGAACATACCAGACCCTCCAACAGGAAGTGCGCGGGCTCGAGATCGAGTTGCTGTCACGCGACTATCGGACGATGCGTGCGGACTTGGAGGCCGTCGAACGCGAGGCGGGCGAGGTGGAGGCTCAGGAAACGGAACAGATCACCGAACAGGCTCGCCTGGATACCGAACAGGAAGCCATTCGGCTACGTATGACCGAAGCGGCGGAGGTGATGGCGCGGGTGCGTGACCGGTTGGCGGCTACGGAGCAGCGGCAGTCTCAGGCCCTGACGGCGGCGGAGGTGGAGCGGAATCGGACGGAACTGTTCGAGCGGCAACGGACGCAGGCTGGGCAGGAGATGGATCGGCTCGTGGGGGAGCAGGAGCAGGCACAGGCCGAGATCGAGGAACTTCGCGGCTTGCTGCTCCAGTTGGAAGGCGACATTGCGGCGCAGGAGGGGCAGTTCCAGCAGGCCGACGCTGAAGCCAAGACGCTGGCCGGCCAACGTGCCGCTGCCGTGGCGGAAGAAGAACGCGCCCGGCGTGATGTGTTGAATCTCGCCGTGTTGGCGGCCAACACCGAGCAAAGCCTCACTCAGGTGACGGTGCGGGGGCAGGAAGCCGCCGCTCGGGCCGAGCGGGTGGCGCAGGAGCGGGAAGCTGTGGCCCAGCAGGTGGCCGGCTTGAATGAACAGCGGCAACTCCTGAGCGCGCAACGCGAGGAGGCCGGCCGGCAGATCGGCGAGCTGATGGCCGAGCGTCAGACGGCGACCGAGCGGATCGACGCGCTCGGGACCCGCATTGCCGGGCTCGATCGCGACGTCGTCCGTTTTTCCGAAGAGGTGGCCGGTGTCGAGTCTCGCTTGGGGACGCTGCAGGCGGTGGTGCGCGAGGAGATGGGGTACGGCAAGGAGGGAGAGGAGGACGGCACTGCCTTGAAGGCCTGCGAGGGCGTGCATGAAGCGCTGGCTGAGTGGCTGGTGATTCCGCCCGGCCTCGATCGTGCCGTCGAGACGATTCTCGGCGACCGTGTGCACGGGTGGTTGGTGGATACGCCGGCCGAGGGCTTCCGCGCGGTGGAGTTTCTCAAGGGAAAAGACTTGGGACGGGGCTCGTTCCTGCCTCAGCACTTGCGTTGGACATCCGAGGCCTCCCCTGCAGCCTCGACCACATGGTGGCCGGCGCTGGAGGGGCGTCCCGGGGTGGTGGGACGGGCGGTGGACTTAATCAGGGCGACCGGCGAGTCGGAGACGGCGCTCCGGTATCTGTTCGACGGCATCGTGATCGTCGACTCCTTGGCCGTGGCCCTCTCGCTCTGGCAAGAGCAGCAGGGCGCGGCTGTTCCTGGACCGACCTTCGTCACGCTCTCCGGCGAAACTCTGGACGCCGCCGGTGTCATGACTGGCGGGGGGGGCGGGATCGGGGCGGGGTTGTTGCAGCGGCGACGGGAAGTGCTCGAGTTGGAAGCGCGCCGAACTCAGGCGGTGGAGGCGCTCGAGCAAGCCAGGGCGGCCCGTGAGGACGCGTCGCTCGAATTGGGCGTGGTGCGTGATGACGAGCAACGGCTTGCGCGGGCCATTCGCGAAGCGGAAATGCTGGAACTCTCCCTCCAGAAGGACGATGCCGGGGTGGAACGACAGTGCGGTGAGTTGCACCGTCGTGTGGGTCGCCTGGGCGAGGAACTCCAACAGACGGTGGCAGAGCAGGCGAAGTTGGAGGAGGAACTGCGTTCCAGTCAGGCTCAGCTCGCGCAATGGGTGGCGGAAAAAAACGGGCAAGAGGTGGGGCTGGCCCGCTTGCGCGAACGACTGCAGACGATCGAAACCCAAAGCATGACCGTCCAGCAGCGGCTGACTGAGGTCCGCTTGGCGCTCGAGGGGATGCGCGGGCGTCGGGCGCACAGTGCGAACGATGTCGCACGCTTCACGCAGCGGCTTGAAACGGCGCATCAGCGAAGCCGGGAATTGGAGGAACAGGTGGCCGGGTTGGTCCAGTCGATCGAAGAGAGCCGGGAGGAACAGACTCGGCAGGAGGCCCTGTGCCGAGAGCTGGGGGCCGAGGTCGACGGAATCAAGGCGGAGTTGGTGGCTACGCAGGAACAACAGGCTCAGGAAATGGCCGGGCTCCATGCGGTGGAAGAGGCATTGGCGGCGGTTCGGCAGCGGCTGTCCGCTCTGCACGATCGGCGCATGGCGGCGGAGATCCGAAAGGCAGAGGTCAAGACCCAGCTCTCGACGATCGAAAGCACCTTGGTCGGCACCTATCAATTAGATCCTGCTTCGCTGCTTGTCGCAGCGGGAGACGGTCAGGCGGCAGGAGAGGACGAGGCGCCCCAAGTCTCGCCGACGTTGTTGGAGACGCCGCAATTACGGGAACAGATCCAAAAGATCCGCGAGCGGTTGGATCGCATGGGTGCCATCAACCTAGCCGCCATCGATGAACATCGCGAACTGGAGGAGCGGTATCAGTTCTTGACGACCCAGGAGCAGGACCTCTCGACTTCCATCGCTTCGCTCAAGGAGATCATCCAGCGGATCAACCGGACGACCAAGGACATGTTCGTCGAGACCTTCAATGAACTGCAGGAGAAGTTTCGCGAGGTCTTCACCCAATTCTTCCCGGGCGGTCGCGCCGAGCTGCAGCTCATCGAAGAGCCGCCGGAAGGGGAGACGGAGGAGGCCGGGGGGCGGGAGCCCGGCGTGGAGATCGTCGCGCAGCCGCCGGGCAAGCGGCTGAAGAGCATCACCATGTTGTCCGGCGGGGAGAAGACGTTGACGGCGATGGCGCTCTTGATCGCGAGCTTTCTGATTCGTCCGACGCCGTTCTGCATTTTGGACGAAATCGACGCGCCGCTCGACGAAGAGAACATCGGACGGTTCACGGCGGTGCTGCGCAGTCTCTCGACTTCGGCGCAGTTCCTGGTCATTACGCACAATAAGCGGACGATGGCCATGGCCGATTCATTGTTCGGCGTCACGATGCAGGAACCGGGTGTGTCGACGTTGATTTCGGTGAAGTTGGCGGATCTGCAGCCGGTCTGACGCCGGCTGCCTGTCCTGTCGTTCCCTTGACTGCACTTAATGAGTTTGTTATACAACTCCGCTAACGGTGAGTGCTGATATCCTGCGGCTTTATGCGACCTTTGTCTGTTTGATTGATGGAACCGTCTCGACTATCGATCCCGCCGTCTCTGTCTGATTCACGGCACAACGCTATGCGACTTCTGAAGAGTTTCTTCAATCGTCTCTCTGATGGTCTGCTGGTGCAGGTGCCCAGTCGGATCAGGGCTGCCCGTGATTTTGCCTCGGAACCCGTCTTGCGCCTCGTCGGCGGGAAATCCAACGGTTCAGTGGCGGTCGATAGCTCGTCGAAGCGGGCGCCGTCCCATCCGAGCGGTCAGCTCGAAGCCTTGGAGGAAGCGCTGCGCAAGAGCCAAACCTGGTTCCTCGCGCGCCAGAACGCGACCGAAGGGTACTGGGTGGCCGAACTGGAAGCCGACACGACCCTCACCTCCGAGTACCTCATGCTGCGGCGGTTCATGAATTGCGTCGATCCCGAGCGTGAGCAGAAGGCGGTGCGGTACTTCAAGTCCGCCCAACTGCCGAGCGGGGGCTGGCCCATTTATCACGGTGGCCCGGCCGATATCAGCGCCTCGGTGAAAGCTTACTTCGCCTTGAAGCTCAGCGGAGTCTCGCCGAACGAGCCCTTCATGGAGGCGGCGCGAAAGTGCATCCTCGACATGGGGGGCGTGACCGCGGCGAACGTGTTTACGAAGATCGCCTTGGCGCTCTTTGGGCAGTACGACTGGCGCGGTGTCCCTAGCATGCCGCCCGAGATCATGCTCCTGCCCAAGCGGTTCTACTTCAGCATCTACGCGATTTCTTATTGGTCACGCGCGGTCGTCATTCCGCTGTTGATCATCTTTGCCAAGCGGCCGCTGTGCCGAATTCCCAAGGAGCAAGGCATCGACGAGCTGTACAAGGAGCCGCTGGACCAGATCGATTACAGCGCGTTCCCTCCGTTCAAGAAGGATCGCACCTGGTTCACAGCCAAGAACTTCTTCATCACTCTGGACGGGTTGCTCAAGATCTATGACCGTTCCCCGGTGGAGTGGCTCAGGCAACAGGCACTCAAGCGCGCCGAATCCTGGATGCTCGACCACATGAAGGGAAGCGGCGGCCTCGGTGCGATTTATCCCGCCATGGCGAATTCCGTCGTGGCGTTGAATTGTCTCGGGTATGCCAACGACGATCCGCTGGTGGTCAAGGCGATGCAGGAAATCGAAGAGCTCGAAATCCACGATCGGGTGCAGGAGAACGGCCAGAGTGTCGACGCCATGCATCTGCAGCCCTGCCACTCGCCCATTTGGGATACGGCGTTGCTCATCAATGCGCTGGTGGAGGCCGGTATGCCTTCCGACCATCCGGTCCTGCAGAAGGCCGGCGAGTGGTTGCTGTCGAAACAAACCAAAACCGTGGGAGACTGGATCATTTCCTCCCCAGGCGCGGAACCGGGTGGCTGGTACTTCCAGTTCGAGAACGAATTGTATCCCGACGTGGACGACTCGGCCGTGGTCCTGATGGCTCTCGCCAAAGTGCGCCTGCCGGATGAGGCGCGTCAGTATCAAGCGATGTGTCGCGGATACCGTTGGGTTGTGTCCATGCAGGGGTCCGACGGCGGATGGGGCGCCTACGATGTCGACAACAATCGCATCGTCTTCAATTACATCCCCTTCGCCGACCACCGCGCGCTGCTGGATCCCAGCACGGCCGATTTGGCGGGACGCTGCCTGGAGATGCTGGCGACCTTGGGCTATGACTGGACCCATCCCTCCGTGGCCTCGGCCCTGGCCTTCTTGAAGAAGGATCAGGAGGCGGATGGCAGCTGGTACGGCCGCTGGGGCGTCAACTACATCTACGGCACCTGGTCGGTGTTGTCGGGGTTGCGCGCCATCGGTGAAGATGTGTCGTCTCCCTCTATTCGTCGAGCGGTGGCCTGGCTGGAATCCAAACAGAATCCGGACGGGGGCTGGGGAGAATCCTGCCTCTCGTACGCCGATCTCTCACAGAGCGGGCGCGGCGAGAGCACGCCCTCGCAGACGGCCTGGGCCCTATTGGCCTTGATGGCGGGTGGTGTGACCGATTCATTCAGCTTGGCCCGCGGCATTCACTATCTCATTCGGAACCAGCGCAAAGATGGATCGTGGGAAGAAGTACGCCATACCGGAACGGGTTTCCCGCGCGTCTTCTATCTCCGGTATCACTGGTACTGCCAGTACTTCCCTCTCTGGGCCTTGGCGATGTATCGCAACCTGAAGACTCGTGGCACCACGAGGGCGGAAGAATTGCGCTTGCAAGCCTACCACTCAGGACAATTCCGGTCGCCGCGTTGACGGTGTGCGTCCCTTCCCTCCGACATTCCTTGCCATCATTCCCGAGGAACCCACGTGACCGCGATCGGTGTGTTCGTGGCCACCAGATGGGAGATGAATGCCGTTGGCCAGGCCTTTCCAGGCAATCAGAGCCTGGCGCTGGGAAGCCTCCGCTGCGTTGTGGCGCGATGCGGCTCCACCGAGTGGTGGATCATCCCGATGGGAGTCGGTCCGGAACGGGCAACGCAGAGTGCGCAGGTCGCCCTGTCGGCGCAGGAGTTCGCCGCAGTCTGGTCGACGGGGTTTGCCGGGGCGATGCGACAGGCCCGCATCGGCGACGTGCTGGTTGGTAGGGACGTGGTGACGGATGATGACCCAGGGGCCGGTGGCGCTGCCTATGCCGCAGATGCCGGCCTGGTGGCGTGGGCGCAGCGTGCCTTGGCGACTCAGCAGCTCAGTGCTCAGGTCGGACGGTTCGTCTCGGTCGGCCGAGTCATTTGCCGGGCCGAGGACAAGAAACGTCTGGCCGTCGCCCAGGGCGCAATCGGACTCGACATGGAAAGCGCGGCCCTCGCCCTGGTGGCCTCACGATGGAAGATTCCTTTTGCGATCGTGCGCACCGTGTCGGATTTGGTGGATGAGGATCTTCCGCTTGACTTCAACCTGTTTCTCAGGCCATCTGAGTGGGTCAAGGGAATCGCCGCCTGCCTGGCTCACCCGACGAGCCTGCTCGGACTGAATCGGCTGCGCGTGCAGAGCCGCCTGGCCGGCGAGCAGCTCACCGCGGTATTTCGTGCCTTCGCCCAACTCGCTGCAGCCGACGGCATCGCCTGACCGGCGAGGGACCGGTTAGCTGCTGCAAGGAGTCGGAGGAGAGGAGCAGAGGGAGTGGAAGCCATCACCCGCATCGGCCGCTACACGCTCAACCTCACCGAGGAAATGGGGCGGATGATGTTGTTCGTCCTGTCGTCCATGGCCTGGCTGACGCGCCCGCCCTTTCGGATCTATCAGATCATCAAGCAGCTCAATTTCATCGGGTACAAATCCACCTTCGTCGTCGTGCTCACGGCGGTGTTTACAGGCATGGTGTTGGGCCTGCAAGGGTATTACACCTTGCGCAAGTTCGGTTCTGAAGCCGTGTTGGGGTCGGCCGTGGCGCTCAGCATCATTCGGGAGTTGGGGCCCGTGCTGGCCGCTCTCATGGTGACGGCGCGCGCGGGATCGGCTATGACGGCGGAGATCGGCATCATGCGGATCACGGAACAGATCGACGCCCTCGACACCATGGCGGTGAATCCCCTGCAGTACTTGATCGGTCCCAAGCTGGTCGCCGGCATCGTGGCGGTGCCGCTCCTCGTCGCGTTGTTCGACGTCGTCGGCATCTACGGGGGCTATGTGGTCGGTGTCCAATTGCTCAACGGGAACGAAGGGGCCTATTGGAGTTCGATCGAGTCCGCCGTGGAATGGAAAGATGTGTACGGCGGCATTTTGAAATCCATCAGTTTCGGGCTTCTGATCAGCTGGGTCTGCTGTTACAAGGGGTTCCATACGAAGCACAGCGCTGAAGGGCTGGGGACGGCGACGACGGAAGCGGTAGTGTTATCGGCGGTGCTGATTCTCGTGTGGGACTATTTCCTGACCTCGGTATTGCTGTAAACACGGAGCGCGGGCTTCCTCGACGTGGTGTCATGATTCAACTGGTGGGAGTGGAAAAGACGCTGGGCGGCCAGTCGGTGTTGCGGGGGGTGAATCTGGAGGTCCCCGCAGGTAAGTTGACGACTATCATCGGCCGCAGCGGCGAGGGGAAAAGCGTGCTGCTCAAACACATCATCGGCCTGATGCAGCCGGATCGCGGTCAGGTCTTGATCGATGGAACGGACATTTCACGCCTCAAGGGCAAGCCCCTCAATGAGGTGCGGAAGAAGTTTGCCATGCTGTTTCAGGGGGCGGCGCTGTTCGATTCGATGACGGTGTTCGAAAATGTGGCCTTCCCGTTGCGTGAGAAACTGAGGCTGAAGGGGGAGGCGGTGACGCGACGGGTCGACGAAAAACTGTCGCAGGTGGGATTGGCCGGCATGGGTCATAAGTTTCCTGCGGAACTCAGCGGCGGCATGCGGAAGCGGGCGGGATTGGCGCGCGCCTTGGTCATGGAGCCGGAGATCATCCTGTTCGACGAGCCGACGACCGGACTTGACCCCTTGATGGCCAAGGCGATCCATGACCTGATCGTGTCGATGCAACAGCAGTTCGGCTTCACCGCCATCATGGTCAGCCACGAGATCCCCGAGATTTTCGGCATCTCCGACTATGTCGCCATGTTGAAGCAGGGGCGGATCGCCGAGATGGCGCCGTCCAGCGAGTTCGTGAAGACGAAGGATCAGGAGATTCGGGAATTTATTTTCGTCGGAGGGACCGTCACCGTGAAAGGCGCAACGGTATCGTCCCTCTGAGAGGAGCAGGTATGGAGCGCGCGAAAGTCGAATTGCTGGTCGGGGTCTTCGTGCTGGTGGGCCTGGCCTGTCTCGGGTACCTCTCCATCAAGTTGGGCAAACTGGAAGTGATCGGGGGCAACAACTACGCCGTGCAGGCGGAGTTTACGTCGGCCTCCGGGCTCAAGGCCGGAGCCTCGGTGGAGATCGCCGGTGTCGAAGTCGGGCGGGTGCGCGGGATCGGACTGAACAGCGACCGTGCCGTGGTGACGCTCTCGATCCAAGACGGCGTGAAGTTGTATTCGGACACGATCGCCTCCATCAAGACGCGCGGCATCATTGGAGACAAGTATCTGGCCCTATCGGTCGGCGGCGGCGGCGATGAGCTGAAACCAGGCGACAAGATCCGCGATACCGAATCCGGACTTGATCTCGAAGAACTCGTCAGCCAGTATGTACACGGCCAGGTGAAGTAGTCTGCCACTCAAGGGAGAGGTGGGGCATGCAAGGAATGCGATGGATGATCATGGTGGCGCTGCTGGCGCTACAGATAGTGGTGGGTGGGGTGCCGTCCGCGCTCGCGGGGGCGGCGACCGATTCAATCAAGTCCACGATCGACGAGGTGCTCAGGATTCTGAACGATAAGGAACTGAAGGCTCCAGCCAAGCAGGAAGATCGCCGGCAGCTGTTGGAGAAGGTGGTGGCGGCGCGGTTCGATTATTCCGAAATGTCTCATCGCTCGCTGGGCGTGCAGTGGAATCAGTTGTCGGATAAGGAGCGCCAGGAGTTCGTCGAGCTGTTCCGAACGCTGTTGACCAATACTTATGCCGATCGGGTGGAGGGCTACTCCGGCGAACGGGTGCAGTACATCAACGAGCGGACGGAGAAGGAATATGCGGAGGTGCGCACCAAGGTTTTGTCGGCAAAGACCGAAATCCCGATGGACTATCGGCTGTTGAACAAAAATAACGATTGGCGCGTGTACGACGTAGTGGTCGACGGCGTCAGTCTGGTCAAGAATTACCGCGATCAGTTTACGAAGATCCTCCACACCTCCTCGTATTCCGACCTCGTCGACCAACTCCGCAAGAAATCCGAAAAGATCAAGGGCCCGTAGCCTGTCGAGGCGCGGGACCTCTGCCGGCGAGTGTCATGCGGTGTGACTATTGGTTTGCCAGTCCGATTCTCCTGGCGCTGGCCGGGCTCTTTGCCCTGCTTGCCCCTCTCGATCTGCGCGCCGACACGCAGATTTTTCCCGTCCCCTCGGTGGCCACCACCAAGAACGACGGCAACGACGCCGGCCTCATTGTCCCGATCCTGATCGCCGATCCGGACGGCGAGTTGAAATACCTGATGGCCCCGATGTTGATTCAGAATTCCATCGTGGGCACCAGGGGCGTCTTCAACTTCTTCAAGTATGAGCCGGGAGGGCGGCAGCTCCGGTTCATCGCCTCGCTGACCGAACGGATCGAGCGGAAGGTGCTTCTGGATTATGTCGATCCGGCCTTCGGCAACGGGCAGTATTTCCTCAACTTCGGCGGCACGTTCTTCAAGAACGCCACCTCCCGCTTCTTCGGCCTGGGACAAACCACCGTGCAGAACGATGAGTCGAACTACACGGCCCGCGAAGCCCGCGCCTACTGGCGCCTGGGGCTCTACGCAAACGAGGTGACCCAAATTTCCGTGGGGCAACGTGTGCGGCAGGTACGGCTTCAACGGGGCGCGACGGATTTGCCCTTTTCGGTCGACCAGTTTCCGACCGTCGAGGGAATCCATGGAGAATCGATCATCATCGGGCACCGCGCTTCCTTCTATTACGACACCCGCGACAGTTTGATCACCCCGACCGATGGCGTCGCCATCACCGCCTACGCCGAACTGAACCAGAATTTGCGGAGCGGCGACCATCCGGTCTTTTCGCGGTACGAAATCGAGGTCAAGAAGCTGTTTCCCAGCGAATCGAAACGCGCCATCCTGGTCGTGCGCGCCGACCTGCAGGCTACGCTCGGGTCGGAGGTGCCGTTTTTCGAGCAGTCGTCCTTGGGCGGTCAAAACAACCTGCGCGGATTCGGCCAGGACCGGTACATCGACAAACACCTGATTGCCTTCAGCATCGAGGAACGCATCCATGTGCTGCGGACCAAGCTCGCGGGGGTGACGGCGGATTTCGAAGTGGCCCCCTTCCTCGATACGGGGCAGGTGTTCAATTCATTCAAGGATGTGAGCTTTCAAGACTATCGGATGACGCCGGGGTTAGGGTTTCGAGCGATCGTACGGCCCAACGTCGTCGGCCGGGTCGACTATGGCTATAGCCGTGAGGGTGGAGCAGTGTTCGCAGGATTGGATTTCCCCTATTAGTGGGTGATGGACCACGTGACGCCCAGAGCGAACTGGCGGCTTCTATGGGTGCTCGTCGCGCTCGCGCCCCTCTGCGCCGCGGCCCCTTCCCTGGGAGCCGAAGGTTTCGGTCCCTTCCCCGTACGGAATTTCCAGGCGCTGGCGCAATTGGTCCTGGCCATGCCGGGCGAGCAGGCCACGGTGCTGCGCAAGGGCGACTTCGATGTGCGCCTCGAACTGGCCAACACCGCCAGCATCGCCAGAGACAGCGAAGAGCAGGCCGAAGTCTCCATGAAGTTCGAGACGCTGCGCTCCGGCCTGTTTTTGCGGTATGGGTTGACGGATCGGCTGGAACTGGGCGCAGAAGTGCCGGTGTTGCACCGGTATCGTGGCTTCATGGAGGGGGCTATCTTGGGAGTGGAGCGCGCGACCACCGGAGAGGCGCCGGCGCGAACGGCCCTGCGGGACACCGGCTATGCCTTCAACATCAGCAATCGACAGAGGACGATCTTCCAGGGGAACGAGGGGGCGACCGGGCTGGGAGACATTTCGTTTTACAGCAAGTATCAGCTGCTACGGGAAAGCAGTAGTCTGCCGGCCTTGGCGGTGCGGCTGGGAGTCAAGGCGCCGACGGGCGATACGGGGGAAGTGTTTGGGAGTGGCCATCCCGATGTCGGCATCGGGGTGGCTGTCCAAAAGACCTTCGCCGCCAACTGGATCGTCTATGCGAACGTGAACGGGATTTTCCCCACGGGCAAGATCGCCGGCCTGGGCGTGCAGCCGGTGATGACCGGGCTGGTCGCCGTGGAGTATCTTTGGTCGGACAATCTCTCGTTCACGGCCCAGTTCGATTATTATTCGCCGCCGTTTCATGGGACGGGCACGCGGGTGCTGGACAAGGGCGTAACCGAGTCGGTCATCGGGGTGAGTTATCGCATTTTGCCGCAGCTCATCTGGCAACTGTACGGGGTGGAGAATTTGGATTTCATCACCGGAAGCGCCGCGGACTTCACCGCCTCGACCCTCTTCACCTATCGCTTCCGATCCTGACTAGGGCCGAACGGCCCTCCTAGCGACACGTGAATCTTGACACGGCCTGTCGCATATGTGAGGATGTGCCGACTTGTACGAAACTTCTTTCGCTGCTTCGTCGCAACCTTCTCGAAACGACTATTTCCCAACGAACGAATACGTGCGTCCAATTGTCATGCTTTGACAAGGAGATTGTGCAATGTCATTGCTCAAAAATATCCACAGCCCGGTTGATTTGAAACGACTGTCCCCTGAACAGTTTCCGGAGTTGTGTCAGGAGATCCGCGAACAAATCATCTCGGTAGTTTCGAACGTCGGAGGCCATCTCGCCTCCAACTTGGGCGTGGTCGAATTGACGGTGGCGTTGCAGTATCTCTTGGACACACCGAAAGACAAGATCGTCTGGGACACCAGCAACCAAGCCTATACCCACAAGCTCCTCACCGGCCGCCGCGAGCAATTCCATACCCTTCGCCAATACGGGGGGCTGAGCGGGTTCTGCAAACGTGAGGAAAGCGCCTACGATACGTTCAACGCGGGCCATGCGGGCACCGGCGTCTCCGCCGCCTTCGGCATGGTGGAAGCGCGTGAACAGCAACAGCAGCACCATAAGGTCGTGTGCGTCGTCGGGGACGGCGCCATGACGGCCGGGATGACCTTGGAAGGGTTGCACCATGCCGGTGGCACCAACAAGGATTTCCTGGTCGTCCTCAACGACAACCAAATGTCCATCTCGCGCAACGTGGGCGCCATCTCGGCCTACCTCAACCGCACCTTCACCGGCGAGTTCTACGCGCGCATGCGGGAGGAAACCGGCCAGCTGTTGCGGAAGATTCCCCACATCGGGGCGGAGATGCAAAAGATCGCCCGACGGGCCGAGGAATTGGCCAAGGGCGCGATCCTGCCGGGCTTGCTCTTCGAGGAGTTGGGCTTCCAGTACGTCGGCCCGATCGACGGGCATAACTTCGAGCACCTGCTCCCGACCCTGGAAAACGTGTTGAAGATGAAGGGGCCGGTGTTGCTCCATGTGATTACCAAGAAGGGCTTAGGCTACGAGCCTGCGATGGAGAACCCGGTGTGGTTCCATGCCTGCCCACCCTTCGTGCGCGAAACTGGTGTGCCGGCCAAGAAGGCCGCGCGTCCCAGTTACACCAGCTTGGCCGTCGATGCCCTCATCAAGGTGGCCAAGCAAGACAAGCGCATCGTGGCCATCACCGCGGCCATGTGCGAAGGCACGGGCCTCAACGCCTTCGAGAAAGCCTTCCCCGATCGCATCTACGATGTCGGCATCGCCGAGCAACATGCCGTGACCTTCGCCGCGGGATTGGCGGCACAGGGCATGAAGCCGGTGGTTGCCCTCTATTCCACATTCCTGCAGCGGGCCTACGACCAAGTCGTGCACGATGTCGCCACGCAAAATCTGCCGGTCACATTCTGCATCGATCGCGGCGGGCTGGTGGCAGAAGACGGCACCACGCACCACGGCGCGTTCGACTTCGCGTTCCTGCGCCATGTGCCCAACATGGTGGTGACGGCGCCCAAGGATGAAAATGAACTGCAACATCTGGTGAAGACCTGCACCAGTTACGACGGGCCAGCCTCCGTGCGGTATGCCCGCGGCGTGAGCCTCGGTGTGGCGATGGATCCCGAACCCCAAGTCCTGCCGATCGGCAAGGGCGAACTCATGCGCGAAGGCACCGACGTGGCTATCGTCGCGATCGGCGTGGCGGTGTGGCCTGCGGTGCAGGCAGCCGAGCGATTGGCGCAGGAAGGCATTTCCACCGCCGTCATCAATGCCCGCTTCGCCAAGCCATTGGATACCGAATT
The DNA here is from genome assembly GCA_015709715.1 of Nitrospira sp. Taxonomy (NCBI): domain Bacteria; kingdom Pseudomonadati; phylum Nitrospirota; class Nitrospiria; order Nitrospirales; family Nitrospiraceae; genus Nitrospira; species Nitrospira sp. The sequence continues at coordinate 1,548,548 of CP054184.1, read as the reverse complement.
GATCGTGAAGACGGCGAAGAACGTGCGTTACTTGGTCACGGTCGAAGAGGGTTGCAAGATGGGCGGCTTCGGCTCGTCGGTCCTGGAAGTGCTCTCCGACGAAGGTGTCTCGCACCTACGCACCAAGATCGTCGGCCTGCCCGACTGGTACATCGAGCAGGGGCCGCAGGATCTCCTGCGTGAGCGGTATGGTCTCACGGCAGACGGCATCTACACCCGTGTCAAGGCGTTGCTCGGCGCAGCGGTAGCGAGCGACGAGGCAGCTCGGTTGGCCTCGCTCGTGGGGAGTTTGCCGCACGGAGACGAGCAGGGCAGCTAAGCCCAATCGACGAGCCGACGACCATGCACATCACGCGGAAGAAGACCAGACAGATCAAAGTGGGCTCCCTGAAGATCGGCGGCGACGCCCCGATCTCGGTCCAGTCCATGTGCTCCACCGACACGCGCGACGTGAAAGCCACCGTGGCGCAGATTCGCCAGCTCGAAGAAGTGGGCTGCGAAGTCATTCGCGTAGCGGTCCCGGACGACGAGGCCGCAGCGGCCTTGCCGCAGATCAAAGCGGCGATGACCGTGCCCTTGATCGCCGATATCCACTTCGACCATCGTTTGGCGCTCAAGGCCGCCCCAGTGGTCGACTGCGTCCGCATCAATCCCGGCAATATCGGGGCCTGGTGGAAGGTGCAGGAGGTGATCAAGGCGGTCAACGAGCGCGGGGTTCCGCTCCGCGTGGGCGTCAACGGCGGCTCGCTCGAACGGCCGCTGCTCGACAAGTATGGCTGGCCGTCACCGGAAGCCCTGTCGGAATCGGCGTTGAATGCCGTGCATGCCCTGGAGGACGAGGGCTTCACCAACATGAAGGTCTCGCTCAAGGCCTCCGATGTGCACCACGCCATTGACGCCTACTATCTCTTCTCCACGCAATCCAACTATCCCCTGCACATCGGCATCACCGAAGCCGGCACCGCCATGACCGGCGCGGTCAAGTCCGCCATCGGTCTAGGTTGGTTGCTCTCGCAAGGCATCGGCGACACGCTGCGCGTTTCGCTCGCCGCCGATCCGGTGGAAGAGGTGAAAGTCGGCTTCGAAATCCTCAAGTCGCTGGAGCTGCGGCATCGGGGCATCAACGTAATCGCCTGCCCTACCTGCGGCCGCGTGGAAATCGACGTGGTGCGCATGGCCAACGAATTGGAAAAGAAACTCGGCCATATCAAGACGCCACTCAACGTCTCGGTGCTGGGCTGCGTCGTAAACGGCATCGGTGAAGGCAAGGAGGCCGACATCGGCATTGCCGGGGGAGAGGGCAAGGGCATTCTCTTCAAGAAGGGCAAGCTGATGCGTAAGGTGCCCATGGAAGAACTCATGGACACCCTGATTCACGAGGTCGAACTTCTGGCCAAGGAAAAGGAAGCCGAGGCCGGAGGAGCGGAGCCTGCGGCGGGCAACGGCCATAGCGAGGCCGGATGGGAGCCCATCGGCCACGCGCCGGATGAGCATTCCACCATCGTCCGCGACATCCCCCTGTTGCCCTCGAAGCCGTAATCCAAGCATTTCGAGCGGCTGTAAGACCCGCAAAGGCCTTGTTAGGGCCGTTTTGCCGGTTGTGTTCCTCCCTCGTCGCCTTCTATAATCACCCCCCGTGGCGCCGTACCCAAGTGGCTAAGGGAGCAGTCTGCAAAACTGCGATGCGGCGGTTCGAACCCGCCCGGCGCCTCCAACCATTCCTGTAAATATCTCAGAGGGTTCGGTGATTCTGACCGGACCCTGTTCAACCCGCTGATTATCGCTACTCCCGGTTTTACTCCCGGTTCCACTCGCACTTTTCGCGGCAATTGCCCCCAAACTCGCTCGATTCACTGCTGTGCGTAAATGAGCCGGGGAGAGATGCGCATAGCGCATGGTCATGGTGATCGTGGAATGGCCCATCAATTCCTGGACGGTCCGGATATCGACTCCTGCCATCACAGCCCGAGACGCGAAGGTATGCCGGAGGGTGTGCCAGGTCACTCCTTCGATTTTTGCTCGTTTCAAGGCAGGTTCATAGATCTTCACCACAAAGTTTCGCCCCTGCATCGGTTGTGCGGAGGTGAGGGGACTCGGGAAAAGAAAGGGGCTGTGCATCCAGGAGGTGAGACCCTTGACGATGTCCAGCGCGGCATCCGTCAGAATGACGTGGCGGGTCTTGCCTGACTTACTCAATGGAATGGTCAAGATGCCCTGTTCCGTGTTCAGGCAGTCCCAGCGGGAATGAAACTGCTCGGTCAGGCGTAGGCCTGTTTCGAGTGCAAAGGCCACAATCAACCAGTGCTCCGGAGGCAAGGTATCCCGGAGGCTGGAGATTTCCTTATCACTCAGGAAGCGAAGCCGCCCACCAGGCTCGGAAAAGAACTTCACGCCTTTGATGGGATTGGCGGAAAGCAGACCATCGGCAATCGCCAAGTTCAGGATACGTCGTAGGGCTCCAAAGTAGCGATTAATCGTTCGGGCGGTGCGTGTGCCCTTGTGCTTCATTTTGGCTTGGATATGCCGTAAGTCGTCGGCGGTAATCTCGGTCAAAAGCTTCCGCCCTAGGAGCTTCGACCAGAACTTTCCATAGCGATGCACATTCCGAAGACCTGGCGAGGTCACTCCTTCCAGATACCGCGCAATCCATGCTCGGAGGGTCAACTCTTTGGAAACGGCATACTTCTCGGGAAAATAGCGATTCTCGCGCGCCTCGGACCGCAACCGACCGTACAGCGTCTTGGCTTGGCTCTTGGAGTCCGCCCGGAACCATTTCTCCCGGCCATTCACATACAGGCGAACCCACCAACCGCCTTGTTTAAACACCACTCCACGGTCTTTACCGTTTCGCCTTGCCATCGGACCCTCCCTTTCGCCCTTTTCTGGCCGAATCGGCCTTCGTGCTAGTCGTATCTCCAGAGGCTTTTTGTTTCTTCGGTAGATGTTTCTCTCGCCATTTCCGAGTGGCCACTCGTGTCTGGCACCGAGGACCGCAGTAGGTTTGATCAAATCGAATGGCGAGGTAAATCCGTTGGCATTCTGGACAACGCCGAATTCGCCCGGAATAGTCGACCAATAAATGGGCGAACCGATATTCAAACTCCTTCACTTTTCGCTTTGTGGCAACAAACACACTCCCTTTGCGTTCATGGTCCGCGCCCGGCAACGTGACAATGATCGTGAATTGGGGAAACGTGAAGGCAGCCACTGCCTTTTTCCATAAGTTCTCTAAGCTGCGGAGGACCATGGTCTGAATCTCTTTGGCCTCTGCGCGGCTTGGAATAGTGCCACGAAACTTCTCTCCTGGGATAGATTGGACGCTCCATCCTCCTTCCGTCGCGATTTCTTCCCCATGGCGATTCGCGACGTCATCCACAAAGCTGGCTACCTCGAAAGCCAGAACCATCCATTCACTTGGCGTGAGCGCTTCTAGGTCGGTCTGGACAAACTTCAAGAGCCAGCCGACTTCGCCGTCTGCTGTGGTGAGAATCCGCTCTCTGGCCTTCTTCATCTCGCCGTAGAACTGCTCAAAGATTGCGGCTCGGTCTATGTTCATCTGACCTCTCCTTCTGTAGCTGGCTTCGGCAGCTTCATTACTCCATCCCATTTCATACGAAAAAACTGGAGGTGAACGAGCCACTTTCGGACTGAAAACTCTTGGGAAGTGTACCTCGTCAATGGTAATGCGTGTCAAGACACGTTATGCATCACGTATACAAGGCATAACACTAATGATTCGCTCATTACCAAGGAGGTGCCCGATGGTCCCGAGTACAAAATTGATCACCATTCGAGAAGCGGCCGAACGCTTAGGACTCAAAGAAAGCACGATCAGGAAATACATCCTGAAACGGCAGATTGCCTATGTGAAGCCGTCCGTGCGTGCCGTGCGGATTCCCATTGAGGAATTGGAACGGATTCTCGCTGCCGGCCTGAGGCCGGCCATTCCTCAAGCGGAGGCTGCCCGATGAGCCGCTGGAAGGAGTTCCGGCGGGAGCCCGTCGCCGGGGAATGGACGAGGAAACAGAAACGAGGCTACCACCGGGTGCGGTCGCTCTTGTGGTTCTGGGAGTGCCACCAGTTCCAAGTCCTCTGGGTGACGCTCTCCACGGCAGAAGGCGGGGATGCGGAAAAGCTGACCTATCACCACAAGCAGCTGCGCCAGCGGATTGAACGCCAGCTGGGATTTCAGGGGTTGGAGTATTACCAGGTCCGGACGGAAGAGGGGCATGGCGTGCTTCATATCTTCTGGGCCTGGCGGGTGCCGGATGGGGAACGTGCCCGAAGGTTCTGGGTCTCCCAGGAATGGCTCTCGTCCCAGTGGCAAGCTCTCCACGGGGCTCCGGTGGTCTGGATCAAGGCCTATCAGCCGAGTCATCGGTCCCGCAATCGACTCAGCCGGTACGTCATCAGCCAATATGTCCAGGATCAATGCGGCTACGTGAATATGTGCTGGTCCTGGAAGCGCTCCCTCGGGTTCCCAATTAGCCGACTGTGGGAAGAGATGCGGCACCAATGGTCCACCCGGAACGCCTATCGCCGGATCAGAGGCGAGATTGAGATCCCGCGGATCGTGTTCATCAAGACCTGGGAGGATCTGCTCTCGGGCCATCCCATTTGGTTCAGCGGCACGATTTTGCAACTGGTGCTTGGGAAGGGACTCGTCTATCAGGAGGTGTGAGGATGATCTGGCATCGATGTGATCTGAAGCTGCCGAGTCTGTTCGGTCCAGCCTGTTGCGGACGGGAAGCGACCACCTATGACCGGGCGCGCAAAGCTTGGCTCTGTCCTGAGCATACGAAGGAACGGCTGTGTGAGTTCTGCCAATTTGAACGGTCGTGGGTGCGGTTTTATTATAGGGAGCATGACGTCACATGCGAAATCTGGCTCTGTATCGACTGTGCGGGGCTGACCACTCGTAGTCTCGCTTCTTAAAATTCTCGGCTACCGACACATGGAATATTCGCGCGATTAAACCAGGCCTTGGCATTGAAAGCGGACATTTCCTCAGCATGCCCGGCTTTCTTCAGTTCGGTCTATAAACTATGGCTGTGATGAATTTGTGACGGACGCTATGCTAAAGGCATTCCTGCTGCCTCGAATATATGGTTTTCATGGCTAAACAAATTCTTGTCGTAGAAGACGACTTAGATATTGGTCGGCTCTTGGAGATGCACCTGACCGACACCGCATATGCCGTAGAGATCGCCAAAACCGGAGAGGATGGCCTTCAATGTGTGCTCTCGAAGAGATATGACCTTATTATTCTTGACGTGATGCTGCCTGGCATCGACGGGTTAGAGATATGTCGGCAGCTTCGATCGCTCCCCACCTATACACCCATCCTCATGTTGACTGCGAAATCCTCAGAAATAGACAGGGTCCTTGGGCTGGAAGTTGGTGCTGACGACTATGTTACTAAACCATTTAGTGTTCGAGAACTGCTCGCACGTGTAAAGGCCCTCTTCCGCCGTTCTGAAGCATTTAGAGATAAGACGCAGGACGTTCAGAAAACTATCCGCGCAAAGGGCCTCTTCATCGATGTTGAAAAACGGAAGGTCACAGTGAGAGGCAGCTTGAGGGATCTCACGGCCAAAGAGTTCGATTTGCTCCTGCAGTTTGCATCCCATCCAGGCAGAGTTTATACGCGCAGTCAGCTTCTCGATTCGGTCTGGGGCTACGGTCACGACGGCTATGAACACACGGTAAATTCCCATATCAACAGATTGCGCGCCAAGATTGAAAAGGATTCGGCCAAGCCCGACTTTATTCTGACTGTGTGGGGCGTCGGATACAAATTCTGTGAACTAGAAGGATCCGGCTTAAAGGACTGACCATGTCGCGGTCACTTTACGGCAAACTCGCCCTTGTGTTGCTCTTCCTGTTTTGTGCGGTTGGGGTTCTATACACCCTCCTAATGGTCTTCACGACGCGCATGTATCAGCAAGAAGTGAATCAGAAGCTGAACCGTGCTCTGGCCAGAAACATTGTTACTGACCAGTTACTAAGCAGCCAAGGAGAGGTGAGTCCGTACGCTCTGAAAGAACTGTTTCACCTACTTATGGTTATCAATCCGAGCATTGAGATGTACTTGCTTGATGAGAATGGGGGCATAGTCAACTTCTCCGCTCCCACTGAGAAGGTCAAGCGCTCGGCTGTCTCGTTAGAACCAATACATCGTTTTCTCACCGAGGCGGACGCATTTCCTATTCTTGGTGACGATCCCCGTGATGCGACTCGACAGAAGGTCTTTTCTGTTTCAGCCATACCCTTACACGGACAACCAACAGGATATCTGTACATTGTTCTTGGCGGAGAGGAGTATGACTCCGTCGCCGATATGCTGAATCGGAGCTATATCTTCCGGCTGAGTCTCTGGGCAGCACTTACCGGCTTACTGTTCGCTCTTTTGGGCGGCCTCTTTCTATTCAACATGCTCACCAGAAGGCTAACCAAACTAGCATCGACGATGGAAACGTTCGCAAAGAGCGATTTTTCAGAGGCGCTCGTGCTGCATCCTCAGGATTTTATTCCTGAGCGGAATAGTGATGAAATTGATCGGCTCCGGTCCACATTCAATGGGATGGTAGAACGAATTCTTCAGCAAGTGGCCACTTTGAAGCAGACGGACATCCTTCGGCGTGAGTTGGTGGCCAATGTGTCCCATGATTTGCGTACCCCCCTGGCATCCTTGCATGGGTATCTGGAAACGTTACTGATGAAAGAAGGGACGCTTACACGAGAGGAATACCGGACGTTTCTCGACGTTGCCCTCAAGCAAAGCCAACGGCTTAGGGAGCTTGTGGGGGAACTCTTTGAATTGGCTCGCTTAGATTCGCGTGAAGCTCGCATTCAATGCGAACAATTTTCGTTAGCCGAGCTTGTCCAGGATGTGTGTCAAAAGTTTCAACTCACCGTCGCAAATAGGGGGATAGCCTTAAAGAGCAGTTTTACAGATGATCTGCCATTTGTGGAGGCTGATATCGGCCTCATCGAGCGGGCGCTAGAAAACATAATCAATAATGCTACTCGCTATACACCGAGCGGAGGGACCATTGCGATTTCGTTAAGCCACGAATCCGGCTCGGTTATGATACGAATTTCTGATACTGGCTGTGGTATCGCTGATCACGACTTGCCTTATATTTTTGATCGTTTTTATAGGGCGAATCGACAAAATCAGCCTGGAGGAGCTGGGCTCGGGCTGGCCATTACTAAGCGAATTCTAGAGCTACATGGAAGTACAATTCGAGCGGAGAGTACACCAAACATCGGAACCATCATCAGCTTTGAACTGCCCACCGTGCACTTCTAGTCTCTATTGTTCTCGACCGTTACGGGCCGCTCGCCACATCAGGCGTGATAAAAATGTGACAATTTCGTGAGATCGATGTAAAGGGGCAGGGCTATGCTTGACCATGCATTGGGTTGTACCAGCCCTTTTAACCGAAAAGGAGAACGGACTTATGAAGAGAATCAGGCAGATTTCGATGGTTGCGCTTCTATTATGCTTCCTTCCCATGTTGTCTGTAGTGAGTGAGGCGGCCATGGATCACGACAAGCTCTTAAAGGATCCTGGTGTCTACGCAACGTTTGCTGTGTTCAAGATGGGGGAGCACTGGTGGCAGATGGATCATGAAGCGCGTGTCAAGGCGGCCTCCGAAATGAAAAAGGTGTTCGAAAAGCACGCCGATAAGTTAATAGTCGATACGCATTTGCTTCGTGGTCTGTCTGAGAGAGCTGATGTACTTGTCAGGATTCACTCGAAAGAGATGGTTCATAATCAGAACTTCTTGTTAGACCTCATGGGGACCACTATGGGGATGGATATGAAAAATACTGACACCTTCAATGGCATCACCAAAACCCTAAATTATGTCCCTAGCTTCCCAGAAGAACTGAAGGGGGAGTTGAAGACACCGCCACCTCAGGGCAGCCCATACGTTATAGTGGTTCCTATACGCAAGGACGCAGAATGGTGGATTTCTGGACAAGACACCCGAACAGGCCTGATGAAGGAACACACGGATGCGACGGTCGCATACTTGAAGACGGTGAAACGGAAGCTCTATCACTCCAGCGGGTTGGATGATTGGGATTTTATTACCTACTTTGAAACATCCAAGCTGGATGATTTCAACAATCTTGTGACTGGATTGCTCAAGGTCAAGGAGAACCGTCATAATAGGCGTTTCGGTGATCCTCTCCTGTTGGGGACCATTCGACCATTGGATGAAATCCTCGATATTCTCAGTCGCTAGTCTATTCGCTCGCGCGTTCCAGAACACGGTGACCACCTGGGAACAGGTGGTCACTTCTATGCTGGTACTCACAAATCTTTACTTCTAATACTTAGTTATAGGCTCTATATGGCCCCACCCTGTCACCACCTGTTGGCTTCTCAGGGGGTGAGAGGGAGGAAATGCAGGGTTATTTTCAAGTGGTGACGGCGATGCGTCAGCTTGGCCGCTATTCTGTTGGATCGTTGCTTACAAAGACAGAGCAGACAAGAGGAATACTGAAACTATGAGGAGATTAGGAACGCAAAGACTCCGCCCAACGAGGCCGCCCGGCCGTTCCGGACCACTGGACCGGACGGCCGGGGGGGATCGGGGGCGCAGCCCCCGCTTCACTTGATCTATATGGTCAAAGTAGGACGAAACTCATTCTGTGCATTGGTGACATATCAGCTCTCAGCTTTGTCGAGGGTTTAGGTGTGCGCAACCCTAGTCTATGATAGGCATTCAGTCGGAAAGGTAGTAGAATTCTCCGGCACTCAATCTTCCCCAGGAAAACGCCAGTCTTTAGGATAAACCCAAGAGTAGAGCGTTCAACTCTCACTGCAAGGCAGGCTTACCACTATGAAGCTTAAATCTCTGCGTTACTCCCAGCATGAGGGGAGGCCAAACACCTGGAGGGTTAATGGTCTCACCTTTGACGAGATAAATTTATTAGTAGGAAAGAACGCTAGTGGAAAGACTAGAACTCTTAACGTGATCAATGGCCTAGCCGGTCTTCTATCTCAAGATAGCCCACTAAAATATATTTCGGGTGATTACGAGGTTGTTTTCGAAGATGGCCATAAATTATTGACCTATTCACTGAAATATTCAGACCAAATTGTGACAAGTGAGGAATTTGCTATTGACGGGAAAAAGTTTCTAGAACGAGGGGCCGAGGGTATAGGTAAAATTTATGCTGTAAAAGAAAATAAGTGGATTGAGTTTCAGACTCCTCCCAATCGGTTAGCTTCCGCGGCTCGAAGGGATTCAATTCAACATCCGTATTTTGAGAGTCTGTTTCAGTGGGGGAATGACTTGAGATTTTTTGCCTTTGGAACATCCATGGGGAAGGATCACTTAGCGCTGATCGTGAAGGAAGGAGCCCCAATCAGTTTCAACCCCAAGGATCCCAATCAGGTAGCAGGAGTCTATAGGAGAGGGTATACGAAACTTGGCCAGCCATTTAAACAAAACATTATTAAAGACATGGCGACCGTTGGTTACGAGATCGAGGACGTTGGGTTGGCGCCACCACTATCTATTCAGGTAGCTCCGGAAATACAAATCCAGGGGGAGATGGTGGCATTGTACGTAAAGGAGCGAACTCTCCTACCAATGATTTATCAGCACGAAATGTCCCAAGGTATGTTTAGGGTTCTGTCTATGATCATTCATCTGAATTATGCAGTTATGGATAGCCGCCCAAGTTGTATTCTCGTGGATGATATTGGGGAAGGATTGGATTTCGATAGATCCTGCCAGCTAATTAAATTGTTGATTGAAAAGGCTACCCACACTTCCGTTCAACTCATTATGGCGACAAATGACCGTTTTATAATGAATGCAGTGCCTTTAGAGTCTTGGTCGCTTCTACGTCGAGAAGGGGGGGATTGCAGAGTCTATAATTATCGAAACTCAAAGAAAATATTTGATGATTTTAAGTTCACCGGGCTGAACAATTTTGATTTTCTTGCTGTAGATTTTGTCGGTGAGGCTGGCGAGGCGAACGCAAGTGACTAAGATTGCGATATTCGTCGAAGGGCAAACCGAACAACTCTTCGCCGAACGTTTGATTGAAGAAATAGCAGGGCGGAAGAGGGTGACCATTACCAAGCGGCGTGCTGTCGGAGGCGGACAATCCGGCGCTCGTAAAATTACTACCCTTGAGACTTCAAATGGGGTGAATAATCGTTATTTCGCGGTGCTCGTGGATTGCGGTGCAGATAATCGCGTCAAATCTGACATTCGAGACAATTACGACAAACTGGTAGACGCTGGCTTCGGTTTCATAATTGGGATCCGAGATGTCTACCCGGATTTTTCACATAGCGAAATACCAAAACTTAGGAGTGGCCTCAATTATAAGCTGAAGACAGTACCGGTACAGGTCTTGTTTGTCCTGGGGATAATGGAGATCGAAGCATGGTTTATGTCTGAATACACGCATTTCGAAAGATTGAATGCCGAACTGACTATTCCTAGGATTAGAACGCAGTTTGGTTTCGATCCTAGTCACGACAATCTGGAATTGCGGGACCGACCAGCCGAGGATCTTAAGCGGATATACAGTCTAGCAAATATCTCGTATGATAAGAAAAAAGCAAACACCTCTCTTACCCTTAACACTTTGAGTTATGAGACGCTCTACCTCACCCTTCCAGCGCGGATTCCAGACCTCAAAGCTTTGATTGAGCATGTCGATCAGTTTCTCAGCGAATGAACATCGTATACATCCGGAGCATCGTTAGACGTTAAGCGTTGACGATACGTTGTAATGCAAATTGAGGCGCCAAAGGGATACGGTCCTAGTCTATATAAACAGGTACAAACCCTGATCCCGGTTTTACTCCCGGTTCCACTCCCGATTTTGCTCCCGGTTCGGAGTCCTAGTCAGTCTCAGTAGGGCGCAGTCAAAATGCCATAAGTCATTGATCTGCTTGATTGTTTGTATCTACCACTCTCTGTTGGTCTTCGTCCGTCATAGAGCGCTCGGGCAAGCTGCAAAACTGCGATGCGGCGGTTCGAACCCGCCCGGCGCCTCCAACCCGCACTTCGTGCGTACCGGCGGCTATTTAGGCGAAGCCTCTCCCCAATGTCGCCGTCGAGGAGAACCCTCCAGTGATTCACTCTTCGTAAGCTTGCTCGACCCGGAGCCAACTCGATTGCTCCGGGCGACGGGATAAACCCTTCCACTGCCTGTTAACCACTCCGAGCTACGCGTAACAGCTAGCTGTCACCCATAGAGGAAGCCGAAAAGGCAAAGATCCTCAATCTCTCACCGCATCATGGTACACTGTGGCTTTGGCATTTTTGCGTCCTCGATCATCCATCTCGTCGCTCCCACTTCAGATCGAGAGCAAAGACTAACGAATCGTCTATATACCAAGGGAATTGGTCGTCGTACTTTCTGAAAATCCGTTCTTAGGTGGCCATGGGTATTGATAATTCAACCTTGAGCAGGAAGTAGCGAGTGCGTCAGGTCGAAGCGTGAAAGAGAGCAAGCCGATCGAGGTCGCCAGGCAGGATGATTTAAGGAAGCCACCGCTTAGTGATAGACCATGGTTCAGAGTTATGCTGGCTTTTCTTCCGGTCATTCCAGGTTGTTTCATAGCTCTGTTTTCATACCACCAGTACCTGCACAACCAGGCCATTTTTTGCGACTACACAAGAAACTCTCAGGGTGAGTCAAGCGTCATTTCGATCGACGGAATGGATGCAACGCCCATGGGTTGTCATCTCAACATTACTTGGGAATCCAGGTTCTCTCGGCATGTGCCTCATGCCTGAGTCTGAGTATAGATACGATGGGACCTGCAAACCCAAACGGCCAGATGTCTTTACTCACCTTAAGGGAAAGGAGAAGTTGAGAGGTTATATTGCGGTGAGAAACACCGGAAACTCCCCAGCAATCGGTACGGTTCTCAAGGCCCGTTGGTGCGTTTCTACTAAGCCACCCGATGTACCACCTGCATTTGTCGAGTGCTCGAATACAGAACAGAAAGAACAGCCTTGGACGGACGGTCCGCGAGTATTATTTCCAGGGAACGGGGATTCGACATTAGATGTTACGGGTACGTTCTTTGTTTCCACAGAGGACGCAAGAGCCATTACTTTGAAAGAAAAGTGGTTTTATTACATTGGGACGATCACGTATGATCGCGAGGATAAACCACTCGATCAGGTGCCCGCGTACTCAACTGACTTTTGCATCTTTTACGATCCACGCGGTTATGGGGAGGACTTTTCTCTGTACTGTTGTCCCCGTGGCAATACAGCTCGCTAGTGGGACAGCATAACGTGGAGTAGCCGTCATTCGATTTGTTTCACCTACGGTCCTGTAGTTGTTTAGGTGCCGTACATAGCTTTATGTGTCCCCCCTCCCCTCTCAACAAAATAATTCCCTATCACCAGCGCATCGACGCCGCTTGTGTTGAACGTGGCCAGCGCCTGCTCCGGTGTGCAAACGATCGGCTCTTGAATATTGAATGACGTGTTCAGCAAGATTGGGACGCCGGTTGCCCGTTCGAACCGGTCGAGCAGCCGCCAATAACGCGGCTGATCGGTGCGGCTGACGGTTTGAATCCTGGCTGAGCCGTCGATGTGGGTGACGGCGGGAATGACGGCGCGTTTGTCCTGCCGGACCGGCAGGGCTAGGTTCATGAACGGGCTCGGCTGCGTCACCTCGAAATAGTCTGCTGTCGCTTCCTCCTTCACCGAGGGCGCGAACGGTCGGAAGAGTTCCCGCTTCTTGATCTTCGCATTGAGGGTATCGCGAATTCGGTCCCGGCGCGGATCGGCCAGGAACGATCGTGAGCCCAACGCGCGTGGGCCGAACTCCATCGCCCCTTGAAACCAGCCCACCACGCCGCCGCCCGTCAGCACCTCCACCGTTTTTCCGAGCAGCGTCTCTTCATCGGCGATCGGCTGCATGTGGAGACCGGCCGCACGCAGCGTCTGGCCAATCGCGTGATCGTCATAGGCCGGTCCATAGGCGGCGTGGGTCATGGTGAACCGTCGCGGCTGCCCCAACGTCTCGTGATAGAGCAGCAGGGTCGCGCCGACCGCGCAACCAGCGTCATGCGGAGCGGGCGGGACGTAGATCTGCTTGAAGGGGCCTTCACGCAGCAAGCGACCGTTCGCGGAGCAGTTCAGCCCGCAGCCTCCGGCCAAGGCGAGGTGGCTTCGCCGGCCGCCTTCCTCGAAGGCCCACGAGGCCAAATCGAAGACCACTTCTTCGAACGCCGCTTGGGCGCTCGCGGCGAGCTGTTGGTCCCGTTCCGTGAAAGGAGCCTCATCGCCCTGTCTGGGATCGCCGAAGATCCTCCTGAGGGCGGGCGAAAACCGCCCCCGGAGCGCGGCGTGATAATCGAGCAGGGCATGGTTCAGGCGGTAGGAGCCGGGCCTGTCCGTCACGAGCAGGTTGCGGCGGATGAAGGGCAGGTACTCCGGCTTGCCGTAGGGGGCTAGGCCCATCATTTTGTATTCGCCGTCCAGCATTGTGAAGCCCAGAAAGCCGGTTATGGCCGAATAGAAATGGCCGAGTGAATGGGGCCAAGGGATCGACTTCAGCACCCGCAACGTCGTACCCGAGCCGACCGCCAGGGTGGTGGCGGCCTCTTCGCCTGCGCCGTCGAACACCATGACGGTCGCCTCGTCGAAGGGGGACGCGAAGAATGCGCTGGCCATGTGGCAACGATGGTGGTCGAGGTAATGGATCTTGGCCCGTGAAGGCCCGAAGTGCCGCGCGAGGAGACGACGCACCAGGAAGAGTTCCGCCCAACTGCCTTGACTGGACGAGGCCTGTCCGCCGCCGGCGAGCGAGAGCTCTTCGAAGACTCGACTCACCTTGCCGGCGAAGGCGGTCGGATGGGTGAGGGCCGTCGTCAGCAGGGCCTTGGCCCGGACGCCCACGCGGAACGGTTGCCAATAGACCGCCACATGGTCCACTTCAGCCAGCGTGATGCCCGCTTGGGCCAGGCAGAAGGCGATCGCGCGGATAGGAAAACAGCCCTCATGTTTGACGCGGGTGAACCGTTCTTCCTCCACCGCGGCGACCAGCATGCCGTCCTTGAGCAGGGCGGCGGCGCTTTCACCCATGGTGGCCAAGCCGAGAATGTACATGGTTACGCCGTCACGGATTGGGGGAGGGCCTTGCGCAAGGGGCCCAGGTTGGGAAACCGTTCGAGTACGGCTTGCAGCTTCTCGGCCACTGCCCTGGTGCCCCAGGTCCATTGTCTCTGATGGATGACCCACCGGCTTTTGCTTAGGGTGGGCAGTCCCTGCATCTCACGCCAGCGGACCGGGCTCGGTCGATCGTCCGCATCGGCGGCGTGCAAATACACCAGCGGGACGAATCCCTTGCCTACCGCCTCGTCCATCAGATGCAGGATCACGGGGAGAGGCAAGAGTCGGAAATAGGTGCCGCCGATGACGCGGATGCCGTGGCGCGGACCAACCCGCCGCCGGTAGAGGGGAAATTCGAACAGGCGGCGTTCGGCGAGCGGCAGGCAATCGTACTGTTCGTGGCCGGTTCGCGGTCGGTCCGTCACGAGGCTGGAATCATAGGCAAATCCCATTTCGCTCAATGTGTTGAAGGCCCAAGGCGACCGGTCGTCGAGCGAAAAGTTGGGCGCTCTGAAACCCAGGACGGTTTGGCCCGAGGCTTCTTCGAGCGCTGCCTTAGCCCGTTGCAGGCTGCGAAAAAAATCCTTGCGGTCGAGCGTGAATAGGTCCTCATGTTGATCGCCGTGGCAAGCGATCTCATGGCCGCACCGGACCATCTCGCCGACCAGATCCGGCTGATCCCGCGCGACCTGTCCGGTGGTGAAGAGGGTGACGTGCGGATCGCCGCTGGTGGACTGCAGGGCGGAGAAGATCCTGGTCAACCCACGCCAGGCCTGCTCGGGGTTGGTGCGCGGCGGCAGCCCCATGTCCAACATGGTGGCATGTTTGTAATCTTCCAGATCGACCGTGAGGTGGCAGTAGCTGGTCGTATTTACCACGGGTTCCTACCCACTCGCGATTGGCCCGGACGAAGGAGCCCGTTCTGACATCTCAATAGGATCTTTAGGCCCACTAGTACGGCTGTTGGCGCAGAGTCACGACTGAGCCTGCGATAGGCATATTTGTTGCTTAATTAGCATGTGAGCCCACCGTCTACAACTAGGGTTTGACCGGTGATGAATTCAGCCTTAGGGGAGAGCAAGAATAGGATCACGGGTACGACGTCTCTGACGCGTCCGAGTCGACCCAGCGGTGTTCGTCGAATTATCTGAGTGAGTTGGGTGGAGTTCAAGGTATGGGTCATGTCTGTTTCTAAATAGCCCGGTGCAACGGAGTTTACACGTATCCTTCGAGGACCCATTTCCCGTGCTAGTGCGCGTGACATGCCGTCAAGGGCGGCTTTTGTTGCCGAATAGGCTGCGAGGCCTGCATAGCCTCGTATGCCAATGATTGAGGAGATGTTCACAATGCTGCCCTGTCGACGAAGGATCATTCGGCGAAGCACTAAACGTGTTAGTAACAGGGTTCCAGTAAGGTTGATACTAACGATGTCCTCGATACGCTGTGGGGCCGTGCTTGGCAGGACCCCTTCTACTGCAACACCGGCATTATTCACCAGTCCCCAAATTGGCCCGAATTCATGCTCCACGGAGCGTACTATATTGTCGAGGCCTGCTGGGTCGGATAGGTCTCCACTCGAAGCCCACAGCTGATCTCCAAACTTATTGGTAAGTTCCGTGATCGCTCCAGATGGTGTCCGACTGAACGTTGCGACGCGATAGCCACTCATCAGTAGTTGCTCTACGGTGGCAAGTCCGAGCCCTCGCATTCCGCCGCTTACGAGCACAACTTTTTGAGAGTTCATGACTCAGATTCCGTCCTGGGCATTTTGAACGCTGGATTTATTTTAATCCGGTCCACAAAGTTTATGATTCGGGGGATTTGGAATGGCTGGAGGTGCATTCGGCTGGTTTGTTGAATGGCAAGCCGGATTTGTTCTTGGGAATATTGGGGGATGGGAACGATGTCGACGGCAAGAATGTGGCCGGTAAGGGAGTTGGGCTTTGAGTAGACTCGGACTTGGGAGACTCCAGGGACATTTCTAATAACCGACTCGACTTCTAAGGGGGAGACTTTCGTTCCCCCAACGTTGACGATCTCATTGATTCGACCTCGAAAAAGAACTCGGTCTCCGGCGATTTTCACCAAGTCTCCAGTGGGGAAATATGTAGATGTGCTCGGCGTGGTTGCCTCCGATCCGATGTAGCCCCTCATCGGAGTTTGGCTAGTGACTAGAAGTTGCCCATCGACAATTTTCAATTGGACCCCTAGCTCAGGCGGATCATCCAAGTATTGCAAAGGGAATCCTTCCTTCCCATCCGTCACGGAAAAAAGCCTTCCCATTTCAGTACAAGCATAAATGTGCACGATGCGCGTGTGAGGAAATACGCATCTCAACTGATCGAGCAAACCTTGTGGAGCGACCTCGCCTCCTAAGGTGATTTGCAGGGGACCACTTGGGCCCAAACAATGTGAACCCGAAAAATAAAGGATCTGTCTCCAAAAGGACGGTGTTCCCGAGGCATAGTGTATGTCTTGACGGGATAGCAGCGATGCGATTTCGGGAGGGGTCATGCTTGAGGGGATGACGAGGGTTGCCCAGTTCATAAAGGCCTGTAAAAAGACTTGAAGCCCAGCGTAAAGGTGCAAAGGGTATAAACACAGCCAGCGGGTGTTTGCATAGACGGCCCTGGTGCGAACCGGCTTGCATAGGTTGGCCCACGTGTGTCGGGAAGCTTTTGGTAGTCCTGTTGTCCCTGACGTGAGTATCGTAACGCCTCTATCAGCAGATGGTCCTGAATCGGTGGCCTGCGGCTTGGAAGTCAGTACTGACGACCATACTGCTTCGCTGACCTGCTTTCCCTCGAATGATGAAACATCCAGGATGTGCTCAAAAGAAAACCTACTGCTCAGTCGGTTAATTTCATCGGAGGTGCGAGTTCCCAAGAGAAACGCATTGGCCGCTACTAGGTCGAGTGCGAGTATGGTTGGAATGAATGTGATGGGCGGAGAGGTCCGTAAGCCAACTTGTTTGCCTGTTAAATGACAAAGTTGTTGCGCCAGTGACTCAGCCCTATCTGCAAGCTCCCTGTAGGTAACTTGGTAGTCGCCGTAAATCAAGAAGAGGCGTTGCCCATTTTTTGCGAGGCCATCTTTTAAGTGTTGTGCAATCACAGAGACGACAGTTGCTACTGAATGGGAGGGTGGTTAGAGGCTGTCTGCACGTAGAGGTCAATGAGATCATTCACGGTAGCTAATTTTCCGATGAACCCTTCCGAAAAAGGATCAAGCCCCGTCTGGTCTTCCATGTGAACTGCCACTGCTGCCCAGTCTAGTGAATCGAGCCCCAGGGTACTATCAATGGGGCTGTCGGGGGTAATCTTGGCGGTTATGCCCTTATCGCCCAAAACCTGTTTTATCGCCTGATCTAGGAGGTGTGCGATTTCGTGTCTGTTATGCATAGGACAATTCTTCGACACTATCGAAATCCGACTATTGTGATGATGAAAAAATTGTGGCGATATCATTAGAGGTGGATTGGCCCATCCCCATCACCTCTAGTCATGTGAATGTGAGAACGTGTTTCATCAAATGGTGACAAGAGCGATGTTAGCTGGGGCGAAACAGCGAGCATGTAGTTCGAAGGTCCTTGTAGGTAGCCGTTCTTTCGGAACGCCCGGATCCAGAACTGGTGTAGTTGGTTCGATATTAGCAGGTCAGAGCCCGCCTGTTGCAGAAACTCTGTTGCCTGCCGAACGACTGGTCCTTCCTGGCCGGGAATCGCAAGGACATCCACTATCGACCCAACCTGCATGTTTCCAAACTGCCTATGATTTTTCATTGATGTGTTGCGTAGGACTGCCCAGCCTATGACAGTATCGTTGTAACTGACTCTTAGCTTGATGAAGCTGGTATCGTTCGAGGGGTAGAGAGTCTGAAGGACTTCCTGATCGCGGACCGCGATTAGCGAATAGCTCTCATAGGCCCTCTCCCACAAATCATTACACCACGAGTCAAACTCATGGATTCTTTCGACCTTGGTTAGGTTGCTAGACGCCACTCGAAAGTCTTTAAACCGCTGAATTGTTTGTAACGCTGTCCAGCCCAGCCCTGTGAATGCAAGTGCATCCAGTAAAGCCTTACTTGGTAGCGTTTTGCGCAAGAATGTTATGTTGCGGAGAAAGCGGTATGGATGGTTAACCCGGAAAAGAAAAGGGCATGGCGTCAAATTAAATTTTAGATGTTTTAAAAGTTTGGCAATCGGTTGATCGACACCTCCCATACCAAGCCCAAATAGGAGTGGTGAGCGGCGGAGCGCATCTTTGACTGTGAGCATTCCTACAATAGCGTGCGAGGAATCGATGATTCCTTCAGAGATTGGGAGGGAGAAATATCCAATTCGAGTGAGTTTGCTATGCAGCATGAAGTTTTGAAGCTTGAGGATGTATCCGCCATGGACACCGCTTTCGCCATGAACGAGGTAGTGCTCCTGATGAAGAGAGGAGTTGGCTTTTGATGGTAGCCAAGTTGGAATTGGACTTTCAGGAAAGCGCGGTGCTGTGGTGCTGCGGGCCAGCCGTCGATTGAAGGCCTTAACTGCCGACACATCGTCGCTTGAAAAGTGTGTGATCCGGTATTTCAAAGGACCTCGGCACGGATCTTCTGCATCCGCGGTAGTAACTTCCTGGAATCATGTTGAGCCGAAGGTGCGAATCCTGTGTAGGATCCAGCGTCGTTCCAAGAGCGCCCTTTGCTCCATGGTAATGGTGTGAATGGTCGGTCTGTTTCGTAAATGGTCAAGGAGTTGTTTGACTGGGACAAACCAGCCATTCATGCGGCTGAGACGTTCCATCAGCAGCCTGAATCGAGGGTTCAGCTGGCCATTAGCAGAAAACCCACGCGCTAGGTGTGTATACATTATGCAGGCTCCACCTTCAGCAGCCAATTGATCCTGAGCTGATTCGGAGATCGTCCCATTAAATGACTCGGCAGACGGTCCCTCAGAGGAGGCGAACCAACCATTTACATAGGGGCGAAGTGGATCATAGTACGGCATGAACGGGCAACTCTTGAGCGTATTCATCCCACCAAAAACAAAATTCCGTACATATCGGATCCGTGCCTTGCAGATATCTCCCCAAAACAGAGGACTGCTTTCGATGTGCCCCTGAAAGAGATCCTTATGGCGGTTGAGTAAAAGAACATTATAAAGTGTTTCTCGCCAACCAGACAGGCGCGCATTGCCCCAATAGATGCTCTCATCGCATCCGGCATGATTAGCCAAAGTATGGGGATCATGCCCGAACAATTCCCCAAATCTATTGATACCATGGATCGTGTTCATGCGGGATGAAGTGTGGTAGGTCACGTTATGAAGAGCAATCTCAAATCCAGATTGTTGAAGGCTGAGGGCCCAATCAAGGTAGTCTGGTTCCTCGCACGTTGAGCCGCCTATTAAGGGGATTCCTTCTCCTCTAATGGGCCATATGCTCTTAGTACTTCTTATCCCAATGTCTGCGAGAAAGTCGTAAACCAGCTTGATCTCTGGCAACCGAGCGTCGTCGGTGTCGTCGAAAATGGTGAAGGCAAAAGATTTACCATCGGGCCAAGTAACAGCGCTTTGCACTAGGAATCCTTTTGCGGGTCTAATACTGCTCCCAAAAGTATGGCCTGCCGAGGTAGGGAACCCCTCTGGTGAGGAGGGCCCAAGTCTTGACTCGCTCCCAAGAGTACTCTGCCTGTGCGGCTGGATTCCAGCGCCGCGCGACTTAGCGGCCGAAATGGAAGGCGACGCCGAACATGAAGAGGTTGGCGCGGTAGTCGGCGGTGACTTCGGTGCGGCTGAAGCTGAAGTGGGCGAAGTTGTATTTGTATTCGATGAAGGGAGCGATCTTCGGCGTGACGTAGTACTTGATGCCGGCCAACACGTTGAAGCTCGGAGCGAACGATGCTTCCGGCCTGAAATTGCCGTCGGACACGTTGCCCATGTTGAGGCCGATGCCGAGGCCGGCATAGGGCTCGACCTTGTATTGATAGCCCGTGACCCGCACGAGGGCGTTGAACGCCAGCGAATGGACCGTGAAGCTGCTGCCGGGGATCGGTCCCGAGAGGCGGAGGTTCGTATCCTGCCGGGGGAGGCTCTGGGCCTTGATATCGGGCGAGGACCGGTACATGTCCACTTCGAGGCCGAACCAGTTGAACCCGCGGTCATCGAAGTAGTGGCCGAATTTGGCGCCGTAGGCCAGGTTGTTGCTCAAGTCGAGTTTGCCGACGTCGGTGGTGTCGAGTGTCGCCAGGTTCGGTCCGATGGCGAAGGCGACATAGTTTTCGGCGTGGGCGGTAGCGGACGCGCCCCACAAGAGGGCTGACACGATCGCGGCAACGAGCCACTTCTGAACCTTCACCACGCCCATCCTCCTCCGGAATCACTGTTCTGAACGTCTTACGGTCGCTACTGTAACGGGCTTGGTTCGGACTGGCAAGAGAGAAGTGTGTCTCAAGATCCGCTGCAGGTCGACTCGCCGCGATGCAAGAGGGTCGGACGCAAACAGAATCCACGCCAGGGCGATTCATCCCACGACCAGTTCAACAGCAGGTATTCGGTGTGGGTCAGGCGATCCTGCATGATGCGGCCGAACCCGCCCAGGCGGAGAGACAATCCGGCGGGCAGCGGCACATCCTTCAGCAAGCCGAACTCGGTGAAGTGTCCTGCGTAGTAGGCGGGATCGCCCTGTTCGTTGACGAACCCCTCGCCGCGCCACAGGGTGACGTAGGGGCGCCAGCCGTCCAGATTCACTCCGGCGGTCAGCTGATACCCGCGTCCCCGCACGATGGGCGAGCCCGCCTGCGTGGGTTCGTTTTGGCTCGTGAGGTAGAGCGCCATCACGTCGACCTCGCGAAACCAGGACAGGCCGGGCCAGTACCGGCTGGGTTGGAAGGTGAATTGCGGCCCCACGGCGGTGAGGAAATTGTTCGAGGCCGGCCGGTCCCGCGGCAGCCCGGCGCCGAAGAACGTCCGCGATTCGGAATACTGGGCGCCGCCGCTGTGGATCCAATAGACCTGGCCGTTGAAGGAGAACCAACCGGCTTTCACGCGGCCCGAATAGCCCACGTCGAACCGCTCCGCCTTCTGGAAGGTTTCGAGTTGATACCAGTTGATGAACAGGTCCTGTTGGTAATGCTCGCGGTCCACCAGCAGCTGGAAGCCCTGCTCGACGGGGCGCGAGAAGAGCCGGGCGTCGTCGAACAACGCGTCCACGAAGGGGTGGTTCCGCTTGATGGTACCGGCCACGAGCGAGACGGCGGGCCACAGTTCGTATTCCGCCGAGAGAATCGGCTGCACCGTGTGAAACCGCTGGGTATCCGCGACCGGGAGGCCCGCGAAGAAGCCGATGTCCAGGTTCAATCGCCGTGACGGGCTGTAGCGCAAGACGGGCGCGAGGTATTGTCCCGCGAAGGTGCTGTTCGAGACCGGTCGCCCACCCACTTGGTCGAGGCCGGAATAATTGATGTGGTAGACGTACGTGAGCGCATCGAGCTTGGCCGTGAAGCGTGGCTCTTCCGCTGCGGCTGTTTCCTGAACCGACCGTGGCGTGCTCGCCGGGAAGAGGTCGCGGAAGAAGCGCCCATCGGCCGTGTCCCAATTCCAATTGAAGAGCAGGTATTGCTGGTTTACCCACTTGAAGGTGTCGCGGTTCTGATAGGTGATGCCGTCCTCCGTGAAGAAGGCCCTGATCCGCCTGGCCTGCATGCCGAACTCGATCGAAGCGGAGGGGCCGAGCACGAAGATCTTCGATAGGCTGAACTCGGGGAAGTTGCTCGCTGCATATTCCGGATCGCCCTGTTGGCTCAAGAACTGCCGCCCTCGCCAGAAGGAAACCGACGGCCGCCAACCGGCCAGGTCGAGCCAGACGCTCAATTCATAGCCCCGTCCGCGGACGGTCGGGCCGCCGTGCAGCGGCTCGTTGAGCGAATTCAGGTAGGTGGCGCGAACGCCCAGCTGTCTCCACCAGGCCAAGGCCGGAAAATAGGTCGAGGGTTCGAGGACCAGCTCCGGGCCCACGGCGGTCACGAGGGTCTCAGCCGTGTTGAAGGAACGATCCAGCTTCAGCAGCGCCTGGCCGTTGTGGACCCAATGGGCTTGGCCGTTGACGCGGAAGGGCCCGGCCAGGAGCTGGCCCGCGTAGCCCACATCGTAGCGGTTGGTGGAGGAGCCTCGAAACGCCTGCTCCCAGTTGATGAACAGATCCTGCCGGTAATGCTTGCTGTTGACCTTCATCTGCGCGCCCTGTTCCAGCGGGCGGACGAAGCGGTTAGCGTTGTCGAAGACCGCGTCGTGAAAATCGCGGTGGGGGCCCGCCAGCGTGCCGAGAATGGCTGTGACTTCGTTGCTCGGTTGGTATTGCAGACGCACGATGGGGCGCAGCTGCGAAATCTCGGTGTCGTGCCCGAATGGCATATTGGCGAAGAGGCCGAGGTCCAGCGTGAGCGAGGGGAGCAGGCGTTTCTGAACGTACAGGTTCACCAGGTTGCCCATGAGCGTGGTGTCGCGTCCCAGGCCGTTAGTGAAGGTATTGTCTTCCAGGCCCTGTTTTTCCAGGTTGAGCAGGAAGGTCGTGGTTTCGAGTCTCAGGTCGAGCACATGCTCGGGCGGCGGCGATGAGGGAGGGGCTTCCGCGGAGGCCGCGCCCGCCGGGAGGCCCGGCTGCAGGCACCCGAACAGGACGAGGCCCAGCCGCCATGTGACAAGAATGGACTGCCGCACAATGGGAGCCGATCATAAGAGCGCCTGAGGCGATCCGTCAACGACGAAGCAGGGAGGATGCTGCCTTGACTTGGAGGCGGTAAAGGCGCAATCGTGGGCGTTCGTGACCAAGGGTACCGGACATGGCAGGGGAACGGCGGACGGAGCAGGCAGAGCGGAGCGGGCAGGGCATCGGCCTCGGCATGACCCTGTCGACGCTCACCGCGATGCAGCTGCTCCTGTCGTTCGGCATCCAGTGGTATACGATCGCCCGTTTGGGGGCGGGGCCGGAAACCGACGCCCTCTATGCGGGCGCCACCCTGCTGCAGTTGTTCGTCGTGGCAGTGATGGATCCTCTGTCCTGCGTGCTGGTGCCGCTGTTGTCGGCCAGGCATGAAGCCGACCGTCGTGGGGTGGTCCGGCCGCTCGTCCTGGGGATCACAGCACTCTCCGCTCTGCTGATGCTCGTGATCGTCGTCGCCGCGCCGCTGTTGGTCTCGCTGCTCGTGCCGGGGTTCTCGGAACAGACGCGCACCCTGACCGTCGAGTTGACGCGCATTCAGCTGGTGGGCCTGATCGGCGCCGCCTCCTTCACCGTGCTGGCCGCGCTCTCCCATGCAGGCAATCGTTTTCTCTGGCCGGCCGGTTCGTTGGTGCTCAGTTCGTTGGTAGGCTGGGGCCTGCTGGTACTTGGCCTTCAGCAAGTCGGCGTCAGGTTGGCCGCCTGGGTCCAGGTGTTCTTGTGGTGTGGTCCGGCGCTGTTGCTGGTGAAGGGCTTGGCGGCAGGGCCATCTGAGTCGCGTTCCCTCGATTCGTCGTTGTGGCGTGAATTGTGGGCAAGGCTGCGGCCGCTGCTGTTCAGTGCCGCCTATGTCCGTACCGGGTTCGTGGTCGATCGGTTCCTCACCTCGTTCCTCGCGGCAGGTAGCCTGGTGCTGTTCGACCTTACCTGGCGAGTTTTGGCTGCGCTGGTGCGCATCTTCAACCAAGGCGTGGTGACCCCGGTGGTGCCGACCCTGTCGGCCTTGGCCGGGCGCGGTGCGTGGAGTGAGTTTGCACGGCTCTGCCGTACGCGCCTCTGGTGGATGGGCACAGCTGGACTGACCGCATTGGCGACATTGCTGAGCGCAGTGACTCTCGCGCAGTCTTTTGATCTGTGGAGCGAGACCCTCGCGACGTTCAGGACCCTGCTGCTCGCCGGTTCCGGCGTGTTGCTGTTCGGCGGCATCAACCATCTGTTGGTGAACGCCTTTTATGCCGAGGGCGAAACCGGCCTTCCGGCGCGGGTGGAGATCCTGACGGCTACCGGAGGCTTGGCGCTTAAGGGGCTGGGGTTTCTCGCTGGTGGGCTCATCGGCCTGGCCGCGGCGATCAGCCTCCAGTACGTCTTGTCCAGCCTGTTCTTGGGGGCGGCCCTCGCGCGACGGGTGGCAGCCCGGCTGCGGGCGAATGAGGCCGGGTCGGTGCCAGGCCTCTTAGTGGCCGGTTCGTCGGGTCGAACGTCGTAATGGTCAAGTCCGGTGAACGCCCGCGGCGATGGACTTTGGCGCTCGCGTCGGCGGCGCTGTCGCTGACCCTGCTGCTGTTGTTGCTGGAGCTGTTGTTCCGCTGGTTGCCGGTGAACGAGGGACTCCGTGGCCTCTCGGTGGACGAGCAGAATCCGGTCTTCCGGTTCACGCCCCACCGCGAATCGGTCTATTCGCGCGGCTGGAACTTCTCGATCGTGAACCGCGTCCGGACCAACAACTACGGGTTCGTGAATGATCACGACTACGATCCGGCGGCCAAGACACCGCTGTTGGCCGTCATCGGAGACAGTTTCGTGGAGGCGGTGATGGTGCCCTTCCCCCAGACTGGCGTGGCGAGGCTGAGCCAAGCGGTGGGAGCTGGCGGTCGTGTATACGGCTTTGGTACGTCCGGCTCGTCGCTCGCCCAATACCTGGCCTATGCTCGGTACGTGCGAGACACCTTTCATCCCGACGGGTTGGTGGTGGTGATTGTCGGCAATGATTTCGACGAAAGCCTGCGTAAGTACAAGCGCGAGCCGGGGCTACATTACTTCGCCGAACAGGCTAATGGCAGCCTGGAGTTGATTCGCCTTGATCGCCCGGTGCCCTGGTGGCGGGATCTCTTGGCCGGGTCATCGCTCGGGATGTACCTCTACGTGAACTTGGAGATTCGCGAGGTCTGGAAGCGGTTCGCCTACCGGCCCGGACAGTCGGCGCTGAGCGCGCCGCGTTTTATCGGCAACACGGCGGCGGAGGCCACGCCGGAGCGGGTGGCCGATTCCGATCGCGCGGTCGAAGCCTTTTTAGGACGGCTGCCGGAATGGTCAGGGCTGGCACCGTCACGCATCGTGCTGGTGCTGGATGGGATCAGGCCGGAACTCTACGAACCCGCAGTGTTGACCGCGGCGGAGGACAGTTATGCGGCCGTGATGCGCCGACATTTGATGACGCAGGCGACCGCGAAAGGTTTCGAGGTCATCGACCTTCAGCCTCGGTTCATGGCCGACTACGCGCAACGGCATCAACGGTTCGAATTTCCCGATGACAACCATTGGAACGGGGAGGGCCATGCCGTCTTCGCCCGAGCCGTGGAACAGTCGGCCGTCTATCGCACGTTGTTCGGACAGGTTCGATAACGATGGAATCGCAGGTGCACTGATGACGGTGATGGCGACAGTGACCGATCTGCGGCAGGATGAAGGCCGAGCAGCCTGTGCGTCGGTCTCGGCGCTACGGGTGCTCTACCTGTTTCCCGGCCGACCGGAGGGCTCGGCCATGATTTTTGCCAAGAAGCAGGTCGAGGCGATGGGGACGTTGGGGGTGGCCGCGGAGGCCTTTTGCCTGGAGTCGCGCACGGATCTCTCCGGGTTGCGACGCGATGCGAGCCGGCTGCGGGACGTGATTGCCTCGTTTCGCCCCGACCTGCTCCATGCGCAATACGGCACCATGACAGCTTTCTTCGCGACTGTGGCGGCGAACGTGCCGATGGTCGTGACCTTTCGCGGGAGCGACCTGAATCCCGCGCCGAGTGATCCCTGGCTGCGCTCGCTCGCCGGGCGGCTGCTTTCGCACCTGGCTGCAAGGCGGGCAGCGGGCCTCATCTGCGTCAGCGAACAACTGAAGCGGCGTCTCTGGTGGGGACGGGAGCGTGCGCTGGTCTTGCCTTCGGGTGTGGACATCGAGCTGTTCCAGCCGCACCCGCAGGCGGAGGCGAGGCGGGAACTGGGCTGGAGCCAGGAGGAGCGGATCGTGCTGTTCAATGCGGGGCTCTCTCCGATGGTGAAGCGTGAGGACCTCGCGCAGGCGGCGGTGCTCGAAGCAGAGCGCCTGTGCGGTCGGATCACCGTCGTGCGGCTGGATGGGTTCGTTCCCCAGCGCCGGGTGGTTGCCATGATGAACGGCGCGGACTGTCTGCTGCTCACCAGCGATTGGGAGGGGTCGCCGACCATCGTGCAAGAGGCTCTGGCCTGCAACCTTCCCGTTGTGTCGGTCGATGTGGGCGATGTGCGGGAGCGGCTGCTGGGAGTGACGCCGTCCGTTATCGCGGAGCGGAGCCCCTCGGCGCTGGCGCAGGGACTGTGCGAAGTGCTCAGGCGGCGGTCTCGTTCCAACGGCCGGACGGCGGCGATGCCGGTGGCGCAGGTGCGCATCGCGGAGCAGACGGTGGCCTTGTATCGAGAGGTGTTGACCCGGCTGGTGAGAGGCGGGGCGGCATGTTGATCCTCGGCATCAATGAATGCATTGATGCATCGGTCGTGTTATGCCGGGATGGGAAAGTCTTCTTCGCGATTCAGGAGGAACGATTGACCCGCGAGAAAGGCTCGATTGGATTCCCCATGCAGGCAGTTCAGTACTGCTTGAAGACATATGGACTGGATGCGCGGTCAATAGATCGTGTGTGCTTTAGCAATCTAGGTAGCGTTATAGGCGAAAGTCGAAAATGCTTATTGAATTACTATGCGATACGTGCACGTTCATGGTCTGAACTAATACGGGCTGGTGAAATATCCTCCGCTATTGCTCGCCTAGCGGGGATGTTTCCTGGTCCGATCGAAGACTGGGGAAGTAGCCGGCAGGTGGCGCGGCGGACCGCCCGGACGAATCCGGCAGTCGAACGGGAGCTGGCGCGTTGCGGCCTGGACGGCGTACCGGTCAGCCGATTCCATCACCATGCCAACCATGCGGCCTCTGCCTATTACGCCCTCCGGAAAAACTGGGAAGAGCCGCATCTGGTGCTGACGCTGGACGGCGGCGGCGACGATGCCTGTGCCCATGTGTATCTGGCTGAACAGGGAACGATGCGCCTCCTGGCCGCCACGCCGACCGGCCATTCGTTGGGCAACCTCTATGCGTCGGTGACGTACCTGCTGGGCATGCGTCCGCACGAACATGAATACAAAGTGATGGGGTTGGCTCCCTATGCCGACGAGGAGCGGGGCCGTGAGGTGGCGGATATCTTTGCCCGGTATCTGGATCTGGATCCTGGGAATCCCTTGCGATTCAGGCGCCGCGTGCCTGAACGGACCGGCTCGATCCTGCCGCGGCTGATGCATGACTTGCGTGCCGTTCGATTCGATGTGGTCGCCGCTGGGTTGCAACGGTTCACCGAGGACCTGCTGTGCCGCTGGGTCGCGGCTGCCATGGAACGGACCGGGGTGCGCAAGGTGCTGGCCGCTGGCGGCGTCTTCATGAACGTGAAGGCCAACCAGCGCATCGCTGCGTTGCCGGCTCTCGATTACTTCGATGTATTCCCTTCCTGTGGCGATGAAACGCTGCCGTTCGGCGCGGTCTGGCAATGTCATGTGCAACGGGGCGGGGCGATCACCGACATTCGCTTCGACGATCTGTATCTGGGGCCGGAGGCTGGGCTCGACCTTGCGGAGGCGCGGGCGAAGTACGGCGAGGACATCGAGATGGAGGCCCTCGACGAGCCTGAGGTCAGAACGGCGAAGTTATTGGCGGAGGGCCACATTGTGGCGCGCTGCGCAGGCCGGATGGAGTTCGGCGCGCGGGCCTTGGGGAACCGATCCATCCTGGCCGATCCGAGCCGGCCAGCCGTGGTGGCCCACATCAACCGGATGATTAAGCAGCGTGACTTCTGGATGCCCTTTGCGCCGGCGGTCCTGGGCGAACGAGCCGAGGACTATGTCCGTGTACCCACTTCCCTGCCGAAGCCGAGGCTCAGCCCGCACATGATGCATGCGTTCGACAGCACGGAGCGCCGGGCGGACTTGGCGGCCGCCGTCCATTCCGCCGACCAGACGGCGCGGATGCAGACGGTGTGGAAGGACCTCAACCCATCGTTTTACGCCCTCATCGAGGCCTTTGGGCGCAAGACCGGCCGGTATGTGCTGTTGAACACCTCGTTCAACCTGCATGGCTCCCCGATCGTGACCGGCGCCTGCGATGCGGTGGAGGTGTTGCTGCGCTCGGGGCTGGAGTATCTGGTCGTGGATCGCTGGCTCATCAGGAAACGGGCCCGTTCATCCTAGAGGTCGGCATGGAGTTTTACCTGTTGCTCATCGTTGCCGCCGCCGCCGTCGCCGCCTTGGGTGCGTTGCTTTACCGGCGCACCGGCAGCCTTTCGTTTCCGCTGGGCATTCTGTTCCTCTATTTCTGGTCGCTGCACGGCGGTTGGGCGATCGTGGCCGACGGGTTGGGCGCGGACGAGGTGACGTCCCATCAGTACCTCTATGGGAAGGTCTTTCCGATCGAATTGAACGAGCCCTATCTTTGGACCCTGCTCCTGTATGCGGCCTTTGTCCTGGTGATCGAGCTGACGTTGCTGGCGGGGGTGGCAAGCGCACCGTCGAGGGAGGAACCGGTGCGGCCGGCACTCTGGATTTCGCACGCGCGAATGCTGGTGATTGCGGCGCTCGCCGCGGTCGGCAGCTTCTTGATCGTGAAGGACCAGTTGGCGACGGCCATGTTGCTGGGAAAATCGGGGTATGCGGCCACGCGTGGAGGGCTGGGCGAAATGGTGCCGCTCTTCACGCTCCATCAAGTGCTGAATCGCGTGGCGTTGTTTTCGCTGGCCGTCGGCGCGGCGGTCTGGCTGACGGGCCGGGACGGTCGCTGGCTCACGGGCGAGGCCTCACTTGCGACAGGCCTCGGCTACCTGATTCTGTTCGGCGGGATGTTTCTCTACGTGACGATCCTGGGCAACAAGAACGAACTCTTCTCAGGTTTGATCCTCGGCGGGCTGTTCTACCTGGCCAATGCCAAGGCCTTGCGATGGGGCGTCGCGACGGTGGGCGGGGGGCTGTTGTTTGTCGGCATCGCCCTGGTGGATTTTTTGCGCGCCTTTCCCATCATGGACCTGTGGGAGGGGATCGACTGGTGGGAAGCGACGCAGTGGGTGCCCGAGATCCGCGCCAGCAACGAGGCCTTCGGCGCGCACATGTCCCTGTACGGAGTGCTGGCGTTTCATTCGCCGTTCACCTACGGGTCGAGTCTGATGTCCCTTGCCGCCTCGGTGGTCCCGCGCATTTTCTGGCCGGACCGGCCGGGCGACATCTATTCGCACTATGCCGCCACGGTCGGTATCCCCGAAGGGGTGGGGGAGCAGGGGTTCAGCATCCACCACGCGACCGGCTGGTACTTGAATTTCGGGCTGCCGGGGTTGCTGGTCGGCGCGGTCTGTTGGGGCTGGGTCTGGAGCCGTTGTTTCAATGCGTATGTGGCGGTCACTTATGGGCGCCCGTTGCGGTCGCGTTGGCAATATGTGTTTGGGGTCCTCGCACCCTGGGGATTCGTGGCCTATATCCCTCCGCTCATCCGGGCGGGGCTCGAAGGGTACAAGGGGTTGGTGATCGAGGCACTCCTGATTCCGACGCTGGTCGTCATGGCGGCGTCCTATCGACCCGGCCTGTTCGTGCGATTGTTCGTTCCCTTGCCGCCGCCGGTCGAAGGCCGAGCGTCAGCCCCGAAGCCGATACGATGACAGCAGACACACCACAACCTTTCGTGACCGTGCTCGTGCCCTGCCGCAATGAGGCGGGGTTCATCGAGCGTTGTCTCACGTCGGTGCTGGAGAACGGCTATCCGCTCGATCGGCTGGAACTGGTGGTGATCGATGGGATGAGCGATGACGGCACGCGCGCGATCCTGCAGCGGATGGCGGGTCCGCATGCTGCTCTTCGCCTGATCGACAATCCAGGCAAGACGACGCCCAAGGCGATGAATCTGGGCATCCGCGCCGCGCAGGGCGATCCGATCCTGCGGGTGGATGCCCATGCCTGCCTGGAGCCGGGATACATCCGTCGCTGCGTGGAGGCGTTGGAGGAGTCCGGCGCCGACGTGGTCTGCGGCGTCATGGAGACGGTGCCGGCATCCGGCGGCTGGATGGGGGCGGCGATTGCGTCGGCGCTCGGGCATCCCTTCGGGGTCGGCAATTCGTATTTTCGTATCCATGTAGCTGCACCGATGTGGGTGGACACGGTGTTCTGCGGCTGTTATCGGCGATCGGCCTTCGAGCGAGTGATCGGTTCTAGGCGGACCGGTGAACAGGTGCCGACCGGACCCTTCAACGAGGAGCTGATGCGAGGGCAGGATATGGACTTCAGCCTGCGGCTTCGCAAGGCCGGCGGCCGCATGCTCTTGGTGCCGGAAATCCGGAGCCTCTATTTTGCCCGCTCTACGCTGCGTTCCTTTTGGCGGCAGAATTGGAACAACGGGGTCTGGGCGATCCTGCCCTTCGCCTACAGCGAGGGCATGCCCATCACGCTTCGGCATCTGATCCCGCTCCTGTTCGTGACGGCGCTGCTGGCGACCACGTTGCTCGGTCTGGTGGGAGAGGTCTGGCGGTGGGGGACGGTGGTGATCCTGAACGCTTATGGTGTGGTGAGCCTGGCGGTCTCGCTGCGGGTGGCCCTGAGGGAACGGTCCGTCTCCCGTCTCTTCGTCATGCCGTTGGTGTTTGCGACCTTGCATGTGGGGTATGGGCTGGGATCGCTGTGGGGACTCGCGCGTCTCGTGGGGCTGCCGTCGTTCTGGAAGCGGCTGAAGGTCGGGAGTAACGGATCCGTCTCGGCCGTGGAGTCCTGAGGTTGTCGGGGAAAGGAAGGCATTCTTGTTGAAGCGCTGGTTCGATGTGGTCTTGGCCTCCTGGGCCCTGGTGTTCCTGAGTCCCCTGTTGCTGGCGGTGGCGCTGGCCATCAAGCTGGGAGACGGTGGAAGTGTGTTCTACCGCGGGCGCCGCATCGGACTGGAGGGGCAGCCTTTCGGCATGTTCAAGTTCCGCACGATGGTGGAGCGGGCTGAGACCCTGGGCGGTCCTTCGACGGCGGCCGACGATCCACGCGTGACGCCGATCGGGCGTTGGCTCCGGCGCCACAAGCTGGACGAACTGCCGCAGTTGATCAATGTGTGCCGCGGTGAGATGAGTCTGGTCGGGCCGCGACCGGAAGTGCCGCAGTACGTCGCGCTGTATTCGGACGAGGAGCGGGCGATCCTCTCAGTCCGCCCTGGGTTGACGGACTGGGCGAGCTTGTGGAATATCGATGAAGGTGCCTTGCTCGTCGGGAGCCCCGATCCGGAACGGACCTATCTGGAGTTGATCCGGCCTGAGAAGATTCGCCTGCAGTTGGAATATGTCCGACAGCGCAGTTTCATGACGGACCTGCAGATTTTATGGTCTACGTTGGCGGCGCTGGTCGGACGGCGGAGGGCGAGCCTGCCGCTTTCGGCAGCGGTGAAAGGATAAACGGTGAACAGCTCCATGCAGGCAGGAAACGAAACGTTGCGGCCTTCGCTCTGGCGGATGATGTCGCTGATTCGCGCCGTGGAGGAGCGCATCGGCGACTTGGTCGCGGCCAAGGAAATCAAGACGCCCTGTCACCTCTCCATCGGTCAAGAAGCCATCGCGACAGGTGTCTGCGCGGCGTTGGACCGTGAAGATACGGTGTGGGGCGGCCACCGCTCGCACGGGCATTATCTGGCCAAGGGCGGAGACCTCCCGGCGATGATGGCGGAGATTTTCGGCAAGGTGACGGGCTGCAGCAAGGGTCGCGGTGGCTCCATGCACCTGGCGGCGCCGACGGTCGGTCTGTTCGGCACGGTGCCCTTGGTCGGGGCCACGATTCCCCTGGCGGTCGGCGCGGGGTTGGCATCGCGGCTGCGCCGGGACCATCAGGTGGCCGTCGCCTTTTTCGGCGACGGCGCGACGGAGGAGGGCCATTGCGCTGAGTCGCTCAATCTGGCGGCCTTCTACCACCTGCCGGTGCTCTTCGTCTGCGAGAATAATTTCTACTCGACGCACATGGCGTTGAAGGAACGGCGACTAAAGGACAACCTTGCGGAGATGGCCCAGCCCTACGGCATTCCCGGCCTGTGCATCGATGGGAACGATGCCTGCGCCGTCTTCGAGGCGGCGCGAACGGCCGTGACACGGGCGCGGGCCGGTGAGGGCCCGACGTTCCTGGAATGCCGAACCTATCGGTGGCGCGGCCACGTCGGGCCCGCGTGGGATTTGGAGGTCGGCGCACATCGGCGGGCCGAACTCGACGAATGGTTACCGAAGGATCCCATCGCGCGGCTGACGCGGGTGTTGCTGGAAGAAGGCCGCTCCGAGCAGGAGTTGGCGGGGTGGTGCGCTGCCATCCAGCGCGAGGTCGAGGCCGCCGTCGACTTTGCACGCACGTCCCCTCTGCCGGACGACAGCGATCTTTTCAGACATATCTATGCCACGCGACGATAGAAAGGACTCCATGCGTCGACGCACCTATGCTCAGGCGATTCGAGAGGCGCACGCCGATCTGCTGCGGCAGGACCCGCGTGTATTCGTCTGCGGCCAAGGGGTGTGGAATCCCTGGTACGCCGGGACGAGTTTGCAGGATTTGGACAAGGAGTTCGGGCGTGAGCGGGTGTTCGATTGTCCGGTCTCCGAGAATGCGACGACCGGAGCCGCCATCGGCGCGGCCATTGTCGGCATGCGCCCGATCGTGTTCCATGCACGGATGGATTTCATGTTGCTCGCGGTGGATCCCATCGTGAACCAGGCGGCGAATTGGTCCTACCTGTTCGGCGGGCAGGTGAACGTGCCGGTCGTCATCCGGTCAGTGATCAATCGAGGGGGCGAGCAGGGCGCGCAACATTCGCAAGCCTTGCAGGCCCTGTTTGCGCATGTGCCCGGCTTGAAGGTCGTGATGCCGGCCACGCCCCATGACGCCAAGGGGCTGCTCATCGCGGCGGTGCGTGACGGCAACCCGGTGCTCTACATCGACGACCGGTGGCTATACGAACAGGAAGGAGACGTGCCCGAGGGCCTCTATGAAGTGCCGATCGGGGCGGCGGCGATCCGACGGCCTGGGAAGGATGTGACGCTGGTCGCGACTTCGTACATGGCGGCGGAGGCGGCCAAGGCCGTGGAGCAGCTGGCGGAACGGGACATCGACGTGGAATTGATCGATCTGCGCACCATCAAACCATGGGACCGGAACCTGCTGTATTCGTCCGTGGGCAAGACCGGCCGCCTCGTCATTGCCGATGCGGCCTGGATGAGCGGAGGCATCGCGGCCGACATTGCGGCGTCGGTCGCCGGCGACCTGTTCCATGCGCTCAAGGCCCCGATCGGCCGCGTGTGCCTGCCTGACGTGCCGGCGCCCACCTCCGCTCCATTGGAACGGGCCTACTATGTCGGGGCCGAGGACATCATCGCGACTGTGGAGAAGGTGCTGCTGTAAGGCGGTCCCATTGCACCCTATGGCCTATTCCGTTCCCTTCATCGACCCCCGCGGACATTACGCCAAGCTCAAGCCGGAGATCGACCGCGCCATCACCGAGTGTTTGGCCAACGGCGATTTGGTCAATCGGCGGCAGCTGAAGGACTTTGAAGCCCACCTGGCGGACTTCGTGGGGGTCAAATATGCCGTGGGTGTGAACAGCGGCTACCACGCGTTGTATTTTGCGCTGCTGGGGGCCGGGGTCGGTCCCGGCGACGAGGTCATCACGGTCGCCCACACCTTCGTCGCGACCGTGTCGGCCATCGTCCATTGCGGCGCGCAGCCAGTGTTGATCGACGTGGGGTCTGACTACAACATGAACGTCGACCTGCTCGAACGAGCCATCACTCCCAAGACGAAGGCCCTGCTGCCGGTCCATCTCAACGGCCGCGTCTGCGACATGGAGCGAATCCTCGCAGTGGCGGACAAGCATGGGTTGGCGGTGATCGAGGACGCGGCTCAGGCCCTCGGGGCGACGTTCGACGGTAAGCGGGCGGGCAGCCAGGGCCGGGCCGGTTGTTTTAGCTTTTATCCGTTCAAGGTTCTGGGCGGGTTCGGGGACGGCGGGGCCATCACGACCGACGACCCAGACCTGGCGCGGATGGCTACACTCCTGCGCTACAACGGCGAGGATCGGGACACGGGCGAATACCATTACCACGGGCAGACCGCGTTGCTTGATAATGTACAGGCCGCCGTGTTGGACGTGAAGTTGCGGTACCTGCCTGAGTGGATCGCGCATCGGCGGCACATTGCCGACCTCTATCGCCAAGGTCTGTCCGGCATCCCGTCGCTTCGCCTGCCGCATTTCGACCAGAGCCGGCAACTCGACATCTACCAAAACTATGTCGTGCGCACGAACGTACGTGACCGATTGCGGGCCTATTTGAGGGACCAGGGCGTCGAAACCTTGGTCCACTGGCCGAAACCCATGTGGGAACACCGAGGGCTGGGGCTGGCAGCCCCGGATGTCCCCGAAACCTCGGCCATCTGCCGGGAAGTGCTTTCCCTTCCCATGAGCGCGGAGACCACGGAGCAACAGGTGGACGCGACTGTCGCCTGCCTGCGTTCATTCTTCTCCTCGCACGCGTGAGCGGATCGAATTACAGTGCCGTCACGGAAAAGCCGGGAGACCGGGTCACGCGCGAAGCGTTGGCGATGGTCTATACCCGGTACCGCTTCGCCCTGGACTACTGCCGTGGTAAACGGGTGTTGGAGGTGGCCTGCGGGGAAGGGGTCGGCCTGGAGTACCTCGCGAGGCAGGCTGACCAGGTGGTCGGCGGCGACCTGACCTGGGACTTGCTCGTGCGCGCCCGGCGTTCGGGCACCCTCCGGCGCTCCCTGGTTCAGTTAGATGCCGACGCCTTGCCCTTCCATGCAGCCTCACAGGATGTGATCCTCTGTTACGAAGCCGTGTACTATTTCGAGCGGCCCTTGCAGATGCTCCAGGATTGTCGGCGCGTGTTGGCGCCGAACGGGCTGCTGATCCTCTGCAGCGTGAACCCGGAATGGAGCGACTTCAACCCCAGCCCCCAGAGCCGCCAGTACCTGTCGGCCGGGCGGTTGGCCTCGTTGGCGGAAGCGGCCGGTTTTCGAACAGAACTGCTGGGGGCCTTTTCGACCGAGAGCCCAGGCCCGAAAGCGACAATGGTGTCCTGGCTCAAGCGGACGGCCGTGGTCCTGCATCTGATTCCTTCCACCATGCGCGGGAAACGGTTGCTGAAACGATTGTTCCTGGGCGAATTGGTCTCCTTCCCCTCCGCGGTCGAGGACGGACTCGCACCCTATTGTCCGCCGGTTTCGATCGACTCCCGCCGGCCCGTCACCGACTACAAAGTCTTGTTTGCCCTCTGCCGCCCCCGCTGATGAACCAGGCCTAGGCTCGCTCCCTGGTGACCCCTAGGGCTGGATTCGCCGGTTCGAGACAAGGTATCTTCACACCATCATGCTCGCGTTGTTCGGTAGACCATTGACGACGGGCCAGCGGCGATTCCTGCTGTTCGTCACCCATCTTGGGCTCGCGGCCCTGTCCAATTGGTTGGCTTTCGTGCTGCGGTTCGACGAGGACATTCCTGCCGAGCAATGGAATCTCCTCGTAACCTGGTTGCCGTGGTTGTTGGTGATCCGTGCCCTCGCCTTCTATCGGTTCCGACTCTATGACGGGCTGTGGCGCTACACAAGCTTGTGGGACATACGGAACCTGGTCCTCGGCATCGCGGCCAGCACGGCGGTTTTTGCGGGGGTGGTCCGGTTCGGGTTGGGCATCGCGGCCTATCCGGCATCGGTGTTCGTGGTCGACGCGCTGGTGCTCCTCTGCCTGCAAACCGGTATGCGCGTGGCGCCTCGCGTGATGCGGGAGTTTCCCTGGATCGGCAAGGGTCGGAATCGGGTACTGGTCGTGGGTGCGGGCGACGCGGGCGCGATGATCGTACGCGAGATGCGGAACAGCCCGTCCTACGGTTATTGCCCCATCGGGTTCATCGACGACAACCCCGCCAAGATCGGCCATCACATCCATGGCGTGCCGGTCTTGGGAACCAGGGCCGACCTCCCGCGCATCCTCGCCGAGGAAGAACCGACCAGCGTCCTCGTCGCCATACCCAGCGCCGCCCCCGCGACGGTACGCGCAGTGGTGCAGGCCTTGGAACCGTTCCGTCTGCCCATTCAGACGCTGCCCAATCTGCGCGACCTGCTCCGTTGCCACGTGGAGGTCAGCCAGATTCGCAACCTCTCCATCGAAGATCTGTTGGATCGGGCCCCCGTGGATCTGGATCCGGAACCGCTCCAGCAGTCGGTGCAGGGGCAACGGGTGCTGGTAACCGGCGCGGGCGGGTCAATCGGCGCCGAACTCTGTCGGCAGGTGGCGCGCCTGTCTCCCTCCGTCCTGGTGTTGCTCGATCGATATGAAAACGGCCTGTTTGCCGTCGCGCGCGAACTTCGGGCGGCGGGCCATGATGTCGTCGTGCCTGTCGTCGGCGACATCACAGACATGGGCCAGATGAGTTGGCTGTTCGCCGAGTACGGCCCGACCCTGGTCTTCCACGCCGCGGCGCATAAACATGTGTCGCTGATGGAGGTCAACCCCTGTGAAGCGGTCCGCAACAATGTGACCGGCACCAGGATCGTGGCAGAGGCGGCCCACCGGCATGGGGTCGAGCGTTTCATCCTCATCTCCACCGACAAGGCCGTGAATCCGGTAAGCGTCATGGGCGCCAGCAAGGCGGTGGCGGAACTGCTGCTGCAGGAGTTGAGCCGTTCGTCGCAGACCATTTTCGCCAGCGTGCGCTTCGGCAATGTCTTGGGCAGCAACGGCAGCGCCCTTCCGCTGTTCCTGGAGCAGATTCGAGCCGGTGGCCCTGTGACGATCACCGATCCCGGCATGCGCCGGTACTTCATGTTGATCGGGGAGGCGGTGCACCTCGTGTTGCATGCGGCGCGGTTGGCGCGGGGCGGCGAGGTCTTCGTCCTCGACATGGGCGAACAGATCAGCGTGGTGGACATGGCGCGCAACCTGATTCGACTCTCGGGATTCGTCCCCGACCGCGAGATTGCCCTGACCTTTCTCGGACGGAGACCGGGCGAGAAATTGGTCGAAGAGCTGGTGGGCCAAGCCGAGCGGCTGGAGGCCACGGCCGTGCCGAAAGTGCTCTGTGTGCGGTTGGCCCGCGCGCCTGATGCCTCCCTCCTGCCCGCCCTCTTGGCTCGGCTCGAACAGGCGGCTGCGGAGGGGACCGTGGCGGACCTGCTGGCAACGCTCTGCCATATCCTCCCCTCCTACCATCCGTCGGATTCCGCTTCCGGTCGCCATGGCCTGCCGGCGGGGAGCGGCAACCAGCCTGATAGTACCGGCGAATCCGCTGCTCCCCGCATGCTTGCCGCCGGCCTGTCCCCAACCGGTTCGCCCGGACAGGGGTAACGGCTGGTGTGCCGTCCGAGCCCGTCGGCCCTTGTCTGTTCCTGTGTCCTCGTCTGCTGGTTGCTGTGGGGCGGCGCCGCCCTCGCCTCCAGCAACCTTCCCCTCCATCATTGGGCCTATGAGGCGATCGAACGGTTGATCGCGCTGAACGTCATCGACCGTGCCTTGATCGGCGCCAAGCCCTACAGCCGGAGGCAGGCGGCGGAGTATGTGGCCCGTGCGATCGAACGCGTGCGTGCCGATCAGGTGGCGATCGACGGTCGCGAGGCGGTCGCGGAACCCCTGCTCGAACGGTTGGCGGTGGAATTTCGGCCCGAACTGATCAGATTGGGTGTCGTGCGGGGCCGGGGCTTGGAAGGGCGTGAAACGTTTCGCTACGGACTGCGGACGCAGACCGAGGTGAATGTCTCATCGATCGGCGGCGGCCAGACGGTTCGGTTCCGCGAAAATCGTGGAGGCGAATACTACGTCAACGGAATCCAGAACCAGACCGACGCGCGCGGCTGGGTGGAGGTGAACGACTGGGCGGCCCTCATGGTGCAGCCCAAGTTCATCAGCAACCGCCATCTGTTGGGCATCGGCGCCACCAACAACAGCGACAACTTCTATCTCCGCGAGTTCAGCCTCAAACTGAGCTATGCCAATATCGCGCTGGAGGCGGGGCGTGGAACGCAGTGGTGGGGGCCTGGGTACCATGGGTCCCTGCTGCTGACCGACCATGCCTTCCCGATGGACATGATCAAGCTGGGCACCGAGCGGCCGTTTCAGCTGCCGGGGTTCTTGCGCGGGCTGGGCGACTGGAAGGTCAACTCGTTTCTCGCGCAATTGGAGCGCAATCGAGATTTTTCACGTGCGCGGGTGTTTGGCTTGCGCATCAGTTACCTGCCGGCCCCCTGGCTGGAATTCGGGCTGACTCGGCTGACGCAATTCGGCGGGCGCGGGCGGGACCAGTCCTTCCCCGGCGTGGTGGTCGATGCCTATCTTTCGGAACCCAATCAAACCGGCGATCGGGATGTGAACGAGCAGGCCATGGCTGATTTTCGGCTACGCATTCCGCGAGTGCCCTACCTCGTGCCCTTTCCCGCCGGGCTGCAGCTGTACGGAGAGATCGGCACGGAAGACAAATGGTCGCAATTACCGGTTCCGAGCCGGGCGGCGTTCTTGGGCGGCCTCTACATTCCGCAGGTGTTCGCGGGCGATACGCTGGACCTGCGTGTCGAATACGCCGACACGGATTTCGGGCGGCGGCGGCACCCCGAATTGCGGCAGGTCTGGTACAACAATTCGCCCTATACCAGCGGCATGCGGCATCGCGGGCTCCCGCTCGGCCATCACATGGGGACCGACGGGATCGATTTCTTCGTGCGCTCCACCCGCTACCTGACGGACGTCCTCCAGCTGGGGGCGAATTTCAACATTCAGGAACGGGACCGCGGGCAACCCATCCATGAACGAAAGCGAGAAGCCGCCCTCGACCTGACCTGGTGGTATTCCAGCCGGACGCAGTTCACGGTGGGGTACACCTTTCAACGATTGAAGAATCCGGGCCAGATTTCCGCCATCACGCCGTTCGCGGAAACCTTCGCTGCCGGAGTGGAGACCTCGAACCATTTGTTCTGGACTTCTCTGGCCGTGCAGTTCTAGGCTACCGGCTCGGCCGATGGCGCGCATAGCGCGTCGTCTTGCGCAGGGGGTGTGTGAAGGTATGGCACAGCCGGTTGTGTTTCGTCCGCGTCGGCATCCTCGCCCATTGCCGGGTCGATGGGTACGGGGTCTAGTGTGGGTCCTGATCGCATCCATGGTGTTGCCGCCCTCACTGCTCGCGCAGAACCTTACTCCGCAGACCGCGCCTCCGGGGCTGATGCAAACCCTGCCTCCTGGAACCGCCGTGCCGGGCATGACGCCGGGAGGGTTTCTCGCACCCGGTATAGGAGGCACGCTGGGGCAAGCGATCGTGACGAACCCGACGGCCCTGCAGCCGATCGTCCCGGCGCAAACTCCCTGTCCGCTGCCGCTGCCGCCGGACCTCACCTCCAAAGGCACGGTGCCCAACCTCAACGACTATTGGCCGGTGGAGCCGAGCAGTCTCCTCCCCAGTTCCATCGAACAACGGATGAAGCAGGAGCAGGAAGAGCGGGATCGCCGCCAGGAGAAGATCCAGGCGGACAAGGAGAAGCTCAGCATCGAATATCAGGTGCAGACCGAGCGCGAGAAAAAAGGCGTAGCGCAGTTGCCGTTCGGGCAGGGCATGGTGCCCGGTGTGCCGACACAGCCGGGACAAACGCCTCCTCAGCCCGCCGGCCAGCCGGGCCTTCAGCCCGGCGGTGGCCGTCCCTTGCCGGAGAAGAAGGCGTTTACAGCCGAGCTGTTGCGTCAACAGGATTTCAGCGTCGAGGAGGCCTTCGCGGAATTTTCAGTGTTGCACGGGGTCAAGAGCCGGCTGCGGCAGTTTGGCTATGACTTCTTCGATGCCCAGGCGAATACCTTCTCGCCGGTGCAGGATATTCCGGTCGGCCCGGATTTCGTCGTCGGCCCGCAGGACTCCCTGGCCGTCCACATCTGGAATGTCCCCGATCCCAATTTCAACCGGAGTTTCATCGTCCCGGTGGAGCGCGACGGCATGATCGTCATCCCACAGGTCGGCGCGATTCCGGTGGGCGGGCAGACGTTTTCGCAGGCGGAACGAACGATTCGGGCCAGGCTCGGCAACCTGCTGAAGCGGTTTGAGCTGCACGTGTCGATGGCGCGCATCCGCACGATCAAGGTCTTCGTGGTAGGAGAGGTCATTCGGCCTGGCGCCTATGAAATGAGTGCGTTGGCGACCACGTCCAATGCCCTGTATGCCGCCTGTGGTCCCGCCCGTTCGGGTTCGTTGCGTCAGGTGAAGGTGTTGCGGGACGGCGCCACGGTGGCGGAACTTGACCTCTACGACTTTTTCCTGCGCGGCGACCGGCGGTCGGATCAACGCCTGCAGTCGGGCGACGTGGTCCTGGTTCCGCCGCTGGGCCCCGTGGTGGCGGTCAGCGGGTCGATCAAGCGGCCGGCCATCTATGAAGTGAAACCGGGCGTGCGGCTGACGGAACTGCTCGACCTGGCCGGAGGATTGACGCCGCTGTCCGATCGGCAGCGTTGCCACCTGTTTCGGCTCGATCCGGAACGGGGCCGGATCATGGTGGATGTGGATCTGGTCGGAGCGTTGGCCTCGCAGGGACACGAAAAGAGCCGCCCGGGCGTGGCCGGTGGCGACCCCATCATTTTGGACGGCGACTATGTGCGCATCGGCATTCTCCCGACGCAGATCACCAATGTCGTGAGTCTCGTCGGGGCGGTGAAGAGTCCTGGGCCCTATGAGTACCGTCCCGGCATGAAGGTGAAGGACCTGCTCATCCACGATCAATTGACCATGGATGCCTATGCGGACCGAGCCGAAATCGTGCGGACCGATCCGGTGACCTATCAGACCAGGGTGATTCAGTTCAGCCCCAAAGCTCTATTGGAAGGCAACGACGCGGAGAACCATCTGCTGCAGCGGCTCGACCAAGTCGTCGTGGCCACGCAACAGCGGCCGCCGAATTTGGTGCTGGTGGAAGGGGAGGTCAAACGGCCGGGCTACTTCACGATCATGATGGGGGAGCGATTGAGTTCGGTGCTCAAGCGGGCCGGGGGCGTGACGCCGAATGCCTTTCCCGCCGGCCTGGTGCTCACGCGGGAATCGGTCAAGTTGCGGCAGCAGGCGGAGTTAGAGCGATTCGTAGCCTCGGAGCGTCAGCGGTTGACGGCCCAATCGGCAGGCGTGGCGGCCGGGGCGACGGGCGTGGGGCCTGCCGCCGCCTTGGCCGGACCGGGTGGATTGGCCGAACAACAAGTCCTCTCGTTGCGCCTGCAACAGCTGGAGGCGGCGGCTTCCCGTTTGGAATTGGGCCGTGTCGTCATCCGCATGGAATCGATCGAGCAACTCGAGGGGTCCGAAGACGACATCATTCTCGAAGCGCGGGATCGCATCACGATGCCGACGCCGTCGCAAACGGTCAGCATCATCGGGTCGGTGAAGAATCCCAGCACCGTCGTCCACCGGCCGAACTTGAGCCTGGACGACTACCTGCGGCAGGCCGGGGGGCTGACGGAGGACGCGAATCGGAAAGAGATGTATGTGATGCGGGCGAACGGGACGACCGATTCGGTCTACCTGGCGGTGAAGGACGTGCGGGCCGGCGACACGATCGTCGTGCCGCAGAAGATCGAGGCGCGGACGCCGCAATTGGCGCTGTGGCAGACGGTGGCCAGCATCATCGGGAGTGTCGCCTTGACCGCAGCGGGGATTGCCGTCGTCGGTCGATAGGGAGGACGTGACTCAGTCATGAACCGGGTCATGGAACCACCGGAAGTCGTCCTGACTCCCACGCGGGGAAATGGATCGACGATGCCTGGCCAGGAGAGGGCCGCGCCTCTCGACCTTTGGTCGCTGCTTGCCGCTCGACGGGGCTTGATCGTTGCGATCTTGCTGGTTTCGCTCTTGGGTGCCTTCGCGATCAGCCTGCTGGTGCTGCCGAAGGCCTATGAATCGACGGCGACGCTGCTGCCGCAACTGGATTCCAAGGAGGGTGGGAACCTCGCCGCCCTGTTGACCGCGACGGGCGCCGCCGGCAACATGGCCCAGAACCTGGGCATGGGCCTCCCGGCGATGCCGACCACGCCGAACGATGTGTTCCTGGCCATTCTCAAGTCGCGGGTCATGGCCGATGAGGTCATCACCAAGTTCAATTTGCTGGAAGTGTACGGCGAACCCACGATGCATGATGCCCGGCTCAAGCTGGCGGAGCGGGCGCACATCGTCCTCGCGAAGGAAAAGGTCATCAAGGTTACGGTGGAGGATGCCGATCCGAAACGGGCCGCGGACATGGCCGCTTTCTTCGTGGCCAACCTAGATCGCTTGAATCGCACCTTGAATGTCAGTAAGGCCGGCCACAATCGCGAATTCATCGAGCGCCGTCTGGCGGAGACGCAGACGGGCTTGGTGAAGACCGAAGAGGCCCTCCGCGACTTTCAGACCAAGAACAAGGCGGTGGCGGTCGAGGCCCAGTCCAAGGCCATGATCGAGGCTGCTGCCATGATTCAGGGACAAATAACCGCGCAGGAGGTGCAGTTGCAGGTGATGGGGACCTACCTCTCGCCGGACAATCCCGAGCTGGCTCGCGTCCGTTCGAGCATTGAGGAGCTCAAGCATCAGCTCGGCCTCTTGGAATCCGGAAAGGGAGGGAAGGGGCAACTGCCTGGGAGCCGACTCCATCCCGCGATGGTGACGGTGCCGGATCTGGCGCTGCAGTATGGGCGCTTGCTCCGGGAACTGAAGGTGCAGGAAACGCTCTATGCCCTCCTGACCTCGCAGTACGAGCAAGCCAAGATCACTGAAGCGCGCGATACGCCGACGGTGCAAGTGTTGGATCCGCCCGTACCGGGAGACAAGCCGATCAAGCCGCGGATCCTGTTCAATACGGCGGTGGCCGGTCTGGTCGGTGGTTGCGTGGCCCTCCTGCTGGCCTATGCGCTGGAGGCGCGTTCGCGCCGTACCCGTCTGCGGTGAATCCCCTCTTCCTAAATTGACGATTTCAAAAAGGCGATGCTAGAATGCCGCCTTGCAAATTCTGACATTAGGCCGAACGTCTCGGCCGACTACCATACACACTTACAGAGGAGAAAGGGATGGCTGTTCCAGTCTCCCAGATGTATACAGTCACGAAGTACGTCCTGACGCAGAAGCTGCGAGGGGTCAAGCGGTATCCGTTGGTCTTGATGCTGGAGCCGCTCTTTCGTTGCAACCTCGCCTGTGCGGGGTGCGGCAAGATCCAGTATCCGGACCACGTGCTGGATAAGCGACTGACGCCGGCTCAATGTTGGGCGGCGGCCGAGGAGTGCGGCGCGCCCATCATCAGCATTCCCGGCGGAGAACCCTTGATTCATCCCGAGATGCCGGAGATCGTCCGTGGGCTTGTGGCTCAAGGTCGGTACGTCTATCTCTGCACGAATGCGATCCTATTGGAACGGAAGCTCGACGAATACCAGCCGTCGAAGTTGCTGACCTTCAGCGTGCACATGGACGGCCTGCGGGACGAACATGACCTGGCTGTCTGCCGCGACGGGGTCTACGACGTGGCGGTCAAGGCGATCAAGGCCGCGTTGAAGCGCGGACATCGGGTCACGACAAACACCACGCTGTTCGATGATGCCAATCCGGAGCGGGTCAGGAAGTTCTTCGACGAAATGATGGCGCTCGGTGTCGAAGGCATGATGATTTCACCGGGATACAGTTACCAGAAGGCTCCGGACCAGCAACATTTTCTCAAACGCAGTCGCACCACCGAGTTGTTCTCCAAGATCCTGAGCAACCGGAAGCGCGGCTGGCAATTCAATCAGTCGCCGTTGTTCTTGGAGTTCCTGATGGGGAAGCGGGAATATCAGTGCACCCCTTGGGGGAACCCGACCTACAACGTGTTCGGTTGGCAGCGGCCCTGTTATCTGTTGCAGGAAGGGTATGCCTCCAGTTTTCATGAATTGATGGAGACGACGGATTGGGACGCGTACGGCACCGGGCGCCACGAAAAATGCGCCGACTGCATGGTGCATTGCGGTTATGAAGCGTCGGCCGTCGAGGATACCTTCGGCTCGCTGTCGGGATTCACCAAAACGGTGAAAATCACGCTGCTGCCGAATGCACGATGACGAGGGGCGACGGCCC
The DNA here is from genome assembly GCA_015709715.1 of Nitrospira sp. NCBI lineage: Bacteria > Pseudomonadati > Nitrospirota > Nitrospiria > Nitrospirales > Nitrospiraceae > Nitrospira > Nitrospira sp. The sequence continues at coordinate 1,504,361 of CP054184.1, read as the reverse complement.
CAACCCCCGCAACCGTGCGGCTCGACCGGAAGGACGGTCGAGCCGCTCATCGGCCATCACCACCACTACCATACAAGAGTCGCCTATGACTGACGCCAAGTACCATGCGCCTGAGCCGGGAAGTTTGGAAGGCCGCGTGTTTCGCCCTGCATCGCTCGAGGAACTCAAGGAGGCCGTGGAGTTGGCCTTCGATTATCGGGGCGATGTCACCGTGGAGTTGAGGAGCGGCGACCGCGTCACCGGCTACCTGTACAACCGCACGGCCACCGGTCCGCAACCGTCGATCGAATTGTTCCCGGCTACGAGCAGCGGCACGATGACGATCCCCTATTCCGAGGTGGCGGCCATCGCGTTTACCGGCGCGGATACGGCGAACGGAAAATCTTGGGAGATCTGGGTGGCCAAGAAAGATTCTGAACGCCGACGCGAGGCCGATCGTGTGGCGGCGGAAGCGCGTGCGCGCGGGCATTTGTAGTACGGCGATTCTGTTTTGCCGTCTCTTCGATCATTCCCCTCTGTTCTCCTCGCGGCGCCACGTTCATGTGCGCCTCCACTGCCTTGATTCATGCGGTCTTCAGCCCCCAGCCTCCAGCCGTTTGACCCTATCCTTTTGTTGACAAAGAGGGGGGGCTGTGCTAGAAGGATCGGCCTCAAATTTGGGTGCAGTTCGTGTTGGTGAGGCCTCTCAGAGCATGGTCTTCAGCAGGGTGGGAGTGAGGCCGCAGCTGATACGGACGGAGAGCCGGCGTATGTGGGGCAAGAGGCGATGGTGAGTCGCTCCGCATGGCGCCAAGTTGGTCGGTGGAGCCTGATCGGGGCGGCGTTGTTTCCGTCCCTATTGTTCGCGAGCCATGCCGCCGACCATCGATTTATGGTCGAAGGGTTTGTGTGCGGCAAGGACGGCAGGCCAAGCACGAAGACCGAAGTGCTCGTCAAGGATACGCGTGTGACGGTTGGTCAGACCGTGACAACGGACGACGACGGGTACTACAAAGTCACCCTGCATTTGCACAACGATAACCTTGGCGATCCGCTGTTAGTCGAAGCCGGCGGAGAGCAACAAAACTTTAAGATCCAGTTCGACCCAAACGACTTGGAGTCCGAACGGAAGCTTCGCGTCGATTTCGGAAGTGGGTGCGAGAGCGATCTCGGTCCTCCGCGGTGGTTGTTCTACGGACTGGGCGCTGCGGCTGTTGCTATTCTGGGATTGATTGGGCTAAAGATCTCACGCAAGCGGATGCGCGAAGAGCAACGGCGAAGGAAGGGGCAGGGGAAGCGGCAGAAATAGGGCACGGTCCGTGGGGCATTGTTCCTCGCCGGATCGAATCATTGACGTAGGCGGGGAAGTCCAATCGTGACCTCGTTGTGTTCTGAGTCTTGACGCTTTCACTGAGGCTGTTTTTGGGGCTTCAGGAAAGCGTTTTTTTCTGTCGAAGGCAATCGGTGTCGAAGCCTCTCAGGTTTCGATAGGAAGAAAGGAGTGGGGGATCGTCTATGAAACAGGTAGGCATGAAGAGATGGGCGTTTGCATTCGGCATTATGGGACTGAGTCTGGCTGCCGCTGCATGCGGTGGAGGTGAAGGGGGTGGTGAAGGCCCGATTGTTCCGCCGCCGCCTGCACCGGCTGAATATGCAGACAAGCACATGCCTGCCGGTTGGTGGACCGATCCGAAGATCGTCGAAGAGGGGCGCGAGCTGTATATCGGCGGGAAGAATCCCGACGTGAACTGTGCCAGCTGCCACGGCAAGGACGGCAAGCCCGTCAAGGCCGGTGCTCGCGACTTCCGTAACGCCGATCGGATGAAAATGTACTCGGACTCAGTCTGGTTCTGGCGGATCTCGGAAGGCGTGCCCAACACGAAGATGAAGCCCTGGAAGAGCAAGTTGTCCGAGGAAGACCGTTGGAAGATTCTGGCCTTTGAGCGGACCTTCGGGTTGTCGGGTAAGGGTTGGGATCCCAACAAGAAAGAGTGGGTTGCCGCTGATCAGGTGAAGTAGTTCATGTTGGGCTCTGGGCCAGTGGCGGGTCAATCGGCTGGAATGAGGAGGAGCGGCGAGACATCATGAAAATCTGGCAGCGCTGTTTGTTCGTTCTGTTCGCGCTTGTGGCGGTATGGGGAGGCGTGGCCTATGCGCAGGCTCCCAGTGCGCCACCCGTGGAATTCCCGTACACCGGGAATCGCACGGCGGTATGGATCGTCGCTCAGCTCCATATCCTCTTTGCGGGATTCATCCTGGGGGCTCCGATTTTCGTGGTGATCTCAGAGTGGTTGGGGTATCGCAAGCAGGATCCCCGCTACGACCGCCTCGCGAAGGAGGTCACGAAGGTCACGGTCATCCTCTATAGTATGACCGCGCTGACGGGCGGATTGTTTATTTTCGTGCTGTTGGCTACCTATCCGCAGTTTACGACCTGGCTGATCAATCATTTCTTTTTGATTTTTGCCGTGGTGTATCCGCTGTTGTTCATCGGCGAAACCATCGTTCTCTACATGTACTTTTACACGTGGGATGCGTGGAAGGGTGAGAAGAAGGCGCGGCACATCGCGCTCGGCGTGCTGCTGAATCTCATCGGGTCGATCACGCTGTTTGTCATCGACGCCCCGACCTCCTTTATGAATACGCCGGTGAAGGCCGAGGGGATTTCTCCAGCCGAATTTTTGGCGAGCGCGTCCCTTCTCGATAAAGTATTCAACTATAGCTGGATGCCGCTCAACCTGCACCGGTTGGTCGGGAACGTGACGTTCGGCGGGTTTGTGGCCGGTCTCATCGCCGCCTACATGTTTATGGGAGCGAAGAAGGATGAGGAACGTGCCTATTACGACTGGATGGGGTTTGTCGGCAATATGATCGGTGTCGGCGCCCTCTTGTTCCTGCCGTTCATGGGCTATCTCCTCGCCTATGAGTTGTGTGACTACGACGCTTCCATCTGTCCCTACATGATGGCCGACCAGCTTTCGATGTTCTTCGAAATGCAGGGCGCCATGATCGGCCTCATTTTCTTGGCCAGCAATTACTATATCTGGCTGAGCATGAAGCGGATCGAGGGCGTCGAAAAGGTTCGGATGACGATCATCGCTCCTCTGGTGATGGTGCTGCTGCCCATCGTGATGACGAAGGTACTCACGGATTACCCCGTGCCGGACCCGACTTCTCTGGCCTTCCTGTTGCCTCTGTTATTGGCGCCGGTGATCTTGGGGCGATTCATCCCCGTGACGGTCTCATCGAGCACGGTCATCAAGATCGGGTTCTTGATGGTGGTCGTGGGAAATGCCATTTGGATGACGCCGCACGGATTCGTGCCGACCGGCGCGAAGTTGGTGGCCGAGTTGGAATTGCCGTCCGATTGGAACTTTCTCGCATTGATGCCGGCCAAAAACTCCGCGGCCTTTACGTTGGTGTTCGTGACGGTCGTGAACTACGTCATCTATAACCGCGCGGTGTCCCAAGGGACGATCGTGTGGGGCAAGATCGACTTCGCCTCTCAGTTCGTCCTGGTCTTCCTGGCGTTCAGCGCCATCTGGACCATGGGGTTGATGGGCGCGGTGCGGTCCCTGTTGCGGAAGTACTTCCACACGTACAACCTGCTCCCGGACTTCACGGCCGAATCCTTCACGCCGACTCTGTCCTATTCGGCCTGGTGGATTACCGGCATTACGATCGTGTTTTACGCGGTGGTCAGTTTCGCCATCATCGTAACGTTGCGCCCGTCGGATTCGAAGGGCCATGCGCACGAGACGAGCCCTGTTCCGGCAGGGGCCAAGTAGATCGGTCACTCACTGGACGGGAGTTAAACGAGGGCACTCATGGGAAACGTGATTAAAAAGTCGATAGTCGGACTCGTGGTCGGCGGCATCCTGTTCGGCGCCACCAACGCGTTGGGTTTTCCGTTTGTCTTTCAAGCGCTGTTTTTCGGTTATGCCATGCTCGGCGCCATCGTCTTCATTATTCTGGACCTTCCGAGCCTGAAACCGTTCAGCGGCGGGAAGGCCGTCGGAGCATTGTTGGTGTTTTACGCGATTCTCTCCGTGGCCTATATCGCCGGCGGGTCGATGTGGCCGCAGTACGATCCCGAAGATGAAAAGGGCAAGATCGATAAGATCCTGAAGCCGAAGCGTGAGCAATATGAGGCCGGCAAGGTCGACGTATTGTTGCAACGGGCCAAGGCGCTGGATGAGAAGGCGAAGGAGTTGACCGCTCGTCTGCAAGCGCTTGGTGCCGCGCAGGCTCCGGCCGACCAAAAGGCAGGTGGGGGCAGTGCCCCAACGGCCACGACGGCTGCGGCCTCCGGTGATATTGCCAAGCTGGGTGAGGAGCAGTGGCAGCTCCAGGAGTGTTACAACTGCCACAAGCTCAATGGCGAAGGCGGCAAGAAGCGCGGGCCTGAATTGGATAATATCGGCAATTTAATGTCGGTCGAAGAAATCGCCCGAAAGATCCTCGACCCTAAGAGCTATAAGGCCGAAGGTTTCGATCAGGAGTACGAGAAGGGCAAGATGCCGGACAAGTATAAGGACCTGATGGAGCCGTCCGACGTGCAGGCGTTGGCGACGTGGCTGGGCGGCTACAAGAACACTTCGGTGAACACGCCGAAGCCGATCAAGATGAAGTGAGCACCATGCAGCCGAAACTTAAATCCAAGGTTCGTAGCGCGGATAGTGACGTCGGGGAGGTGCGACGGGTCATTATGGACCCGCTCTCCCACGAGGTCAGCCATATTGTCGTCGGCGGGGATGGGGTGGGCGTGATCGAGCGCCAGGTTCCGATCGGGCAGGTGCAGAGCGTGACCGAAGATCTCGTGACGCTTCGCTGCACCGGGGCCGAATACGCGGCCCTGCCGGCCTTCAAGCGCGAAGACTATGTCACAACGCATGAGGTGGAAATCGCGCATCTCGAAGAGCGTATCCACGTCACGCCGGGCGAAGTCCTGGTGCCGTTTCCCGAGCTGGAGCGGAGCGTCAAGCGGCGCACCTTCTTTGCCAATTTTACGCATGCGATCGGGTTCCTCATCGGCTTTCCGCTGGCTTTTCCCGTCTTGCGCTACCTCATGAAGCCCATGTATGCCCCCTTCGATAACGGGTGGCTGACGATCGGGAACGCGTCCAAGATCAAGCAAGAGGACGTGGGTGTCCAGTACAAGTATAAGCGCAAGGTCAAAGAAGCCTATATGCCCGAACAGGAAATCGATAAAAACATTTGGGTGTTGAAGGCGACTCCGAAGGTCTTGGAAAGCGTCTATCAAGGCAAGGACATGGAGTTTCGTGACGCCGACGGGAAGCACGTCTGGACCAACAAGAAAGATGTCCCGTACGTTGCCTATTCCGGTAAGTGTCCGCACCTCGGATGTGGCTTCAAGTGGCGAACACACAAGACGCTCGGTCAGGTGTTCCTCTGTCCCTGCCACCTCAGTATTTATGACGCAGCCGGCAAAGTGTTGGATGGGCCGGCGCCCCGTGCATTAGACCCCCTGCCGATCAAAGTTACCGCAACCGGCGACATTGCAATCATCGACATGGAATTTAAGGCGGGCACGAAGGCCCAGGTTCGGATTGTCTAATGGAAACGACTACGCAGCCGACAACCACGCAGCCCTCAGTGATTGAAAAGGTCTTCGACTTCGTTGACGAACGTGTCGGGCTGAAGACCTTGCAGGCCAAGATGCTCAACGAACCCGTCCCCGGCGGGTCGCGTTGGGCCTATGTCTTTGGCTCTGTCCTGCTCTTTATTTTCATCATGCAGGCTATCACCGGCATCTTGCTGATGTTCTATTACGTGCCGACGGCCGACCACGCCTATGCCAGTACGCAATACATCATCCACAACGTGGATTATGGCTGGTTCCTCTTGAGCTACCATTTCTGGGGCTCGACCGCGATGGTGGTCTGCGTGTTCGCCCACATGTCGCAGGTCTTTCTGTGGGGCGCCTATAAGAAGCCACGGGAACTCATCTGGTTGGTCGGTCTGGCGCTCTTCGGCATCGTGATGGGCTTCGGCTTCACCGGCTATCTCTTGCCATGGGACCAGCGCGCCTATTGGGCGACGACCGTCGGCGTCGAAATCATGGACAAGACGCCGGTCCTGGGTGATTTCATGGCTCGCTTCCTCAAAGGCGGTCCGACCCCTGGACAGATGACACTCAGCCGATTCTTTGTCATCCACGTCATGGTGTTGCCTGCAGCTCTCATGGGGTTGGCAGGCCTTCACTTATTCCTGTTCCGCAAGGCGGGACCGGCGGGTCCCTTCCGTGGAAGTGTGGAAGAGATCAAGGCCAAGACGGACTACTTTTTTCCACGTCAAATTTGGAAGGACATCGTCGGCATGGTGGTGGTGTTTCTCACCATCTGTAGTCTGGCCTTCTGGGAGCCGATCGTCCTGCTCGAAGAAGCGACTCCCGATCCTGGCGACTACCATCCCGAGCCGGAATGGTACTTCCTGTTCCTTTTCCAGCTGCTGCGTCTGAAGGTGTTCGCAGGTGAATTCGGGCAGTTCCTCGGCGCCATCGCCCTGCCGGGGGCGTTCATGGCGTTGTTGGCGGCACTGCCGTTCATCGATCGCGACCCTGAGCGGAATATCTTCAAGCGACCGATCGCGTTGATCAGCTGGATCGTGGTGATGGCTACGATGCTGATTTTCACGGTAGCGGCAATCATCAACCGCGAGTTTCTCGAATAGGCGGAGGCTGTTGGGTACATGACTGCTCGAGCATCGATGGCGCCATTCAAGTTAGGGCTCAGCGTTCTTTGGTCGGCTGCCTGGACGGCCCTGCCAATCAAAATGGCCTTTGCCATGTTGTTGATGGCGATGGGGTCCATTCATCTGGAAAACAAGCTCGGCATCACGTTCTTGATTTTCCTCATGAGCCCGGTCAGCTTTCTGGCCTTTTTCATCATTTCGGGTGGGCTTGGTTTCCACTTCGGCGAAGGGGTTGGCCTGCCGCTGCTGTTCGTATTGTCGATTCCCGTCGATATCTGGTCGCTGGGATTGGTCGCCAGGACGGTGTTCCTTGAGCAACTGCGCTTGGAACCGCCTGGCTCACTCGGTGTGTCCCTCTGGGTGCGTTTCGTCGTCGCGGGGGCACTGTATCTCCCGCTTCTCTGGCTGATCCAGGGAGGTGTGACGGATGTGGCCCGCTCAGTAACCCAGTCGATTTTGGACATTGAGCTGCTGAAGCACCTTCCTGTGGCTGAACGTATCGGGCTGGAATTTACCGCGTGGGGCAGCGTGTCGCTCGTGACGCTGCTGGTTTTGATGTACATCGGCTTTACCATCCTCGGGAAACTCGTCGAGGGCCGGGCTCGTGACGCACAACCGGCGAGCGAAAATTATCAAGGTCTGATTTCTCGGTGGGACATGATTCGGGTACCCGCCGATCAAAGTCTCATGCTCACCGCCTTTACCGGCGCCGGTGCCGTCTTGAGCATGCTGTTCTGGGCGGTGCTGCCGGTTTCGACGCCCCATCCGCACGAGTGCTGTAAGCCGGCCGAAGTGAAAGCCGCTGCGCCATTCGACGCGCACAAGTCTCTCTCGAAGGGCGAGAAGTCCCTGAAAGATGCGGAACTGAAGATTGCGGCGTTGGAGCAAAAAGCCGCGGAAGAACCGAAAGATCAGGGGAAGGGTGGAAAAGACAAAGCCGGTGTCAAGGAAGGGGCTCCTAAGACTGAGGCGAAACCTGCGGCGGCAGGTGCAGGGAAATCAGCGGGTGGGGGCAAGTGACATCATGGCGAATTACGAGGTGGAAACAATGAGGCACCAGAGTCGGACGGGCACGCACGTGGGGGGCCGGGTTGCGGGGCAATTAGCCGTACTGGCCGGTTGTGCGGCTTTCCTGGGGCTCGCCGGGATTCCTGATCTGCTCTTTGCGCAAGAATCCGGGGTGCAGGCGCCGACGGCCTATCGCGATCTTCCGTATATCGGTAGCCGCAACCTCGTCTGGATCATTGCGCAGCTTCACCTGTTATTGGCCGGGTTCGTGCTCGGCGTACCGATTTTTGCCTGGCTCTGCGAAGTGGTGGGCTGGAAATCAGGCGACAAGCGCTATGACAAATTGGCAAAGGAGTTCACGAAACTCCTGACATCCTCCTATGCCACCACTGCCTTGTTCGGCGGCATCCTCCTGTTCTTGCTCATCGGCTTCTATCCGAAGTTGATGGCCTACTTGACGGACATCTTTTTCCCTTCGTTCCTGGTCTATTGCGCCCTCTTTCTCGTGGAAACCGCGACTCTCTACCTCTATTGGTACGGCTGGGATGCCATGGCCGAGGGGAACGGGAAGAAGTTTCATATTTTCCTCGGCTTCCTCCTGAACGTCTTCGCATTCTTCATCATGATCGTGCCCAACTCCTGGGCGACCTTCCAGGCAAGCCCGGTCGTGATCGCCGAGGGCACCGACTTTGAGCGGGCCTGGGCTGCAACCTGGAACCCCACATGGTGGCCGGTGAACATCCACCGATTGATCGCCAACGTGGTGTTGGGCGGGTACATCTGCGGCGCCTACGCCGGCATCCGGTACCTGTCGGCTAAGGGGCAGGAAGAACGCTATCATTACGACTGGATGGGGTACGTCGGCAACTTCATCGGCGTCTTCGGCCTGCTGCCGCTGCCTTTTGCGGGCTACTGGCTCATGCGCGAAATCTATCAGTACAACCAGCAGATGGGCATCACGCTCATGGGCGGCTTCCTGTCGTGGTTGTTCATTCTTCAGGCCATGTTGATCGGTGTGCTTTTCCTGGGGTCGAACTACTATTTCTGGATGGGCATCACCCATCGCATACCGGGATCGGAAGGCCAGTACCGTAAGCCGATCATGGCCATGTTGATTATCCTGCTCTTGTGTCTTGCCGTGTGGATGACGCCACACTCCCTCGTGGCCAGCCTCGAAGAGGCGCAAAAGATGGGCGGGACGCACCATCCGCTCCTCGGCGTGTTCGGCGTCATGTCGGCCAAGATGACGGTGTCGAACCTCATGGTCCTCGTCACGTTCATGAGTTTCATCATGTACTGGCGCGCCGGCAAGGAAGATACGGCCGGATGGGCCAAGGTCGCCAAGTCGGTGATGGGAGCCGTCCTCGTGCTTGCTGGACTCGCGGTCATTGTCCTTGGTGTCTGGGGGTACTTTGTCCCGGCCATCATTCGAATCAACTACTTCTCGACATCTCAAGTGGGCATCGTGATCTTCGTGATGCTGACCATTACTCCACTCACAGCCCTGTTGTTGAAGAGCGCAAAAACGACGACCGAAATGGTCTGGGGACGGATGCCGCCGCGAGCCGGGTATTCGCTGGTCTTGAACGCGGTCATGGTCATCTTGCTGATGACCTTGATGGGATATGCCCGTTCTTCTTCGCGGGTGCACTGGCATGTGTATGGCGTGATGCGCGATTCGTCGCAATATGCGTTTTCACCGGCGCTTGGGTATGCCGCTGCCCTGATGGCGCTCAACACGTTCCTCTTCTGTCTGTTGGTGGCGTTCATCTTCTGGGTGGCCACAATGGGCGATAAGGCCAAGGCCGCAGCCGGCGCGAAGACTCAGGCTGAACCCGGTGGTATTCCTGTGATGGCCGGCGGATCCCAGGCGCTGGATGCAGCGACGAGCGAAGCCACTGAACCGAAGCGGCCGGCGTAAGAAAGCGTATGTGCACCGTGCACTGAAGTCATTGCTGATCAATAGCCTTTATTGAGGACTTATGAGTGAAGTTGTCAAACTGCAGCTAATCGGTCTCTGCGTGGTCGGCCTGGGAACGGTGATCCTGCTGTTCATCAAGGCACAGTTCCTACGCGTCATCGGTTTTGTCGCGATTGTGCTTGGTCTCTTCGCGCTGGTTGCCTTGGCGGTTCCGCAAATGGCCTCATTGCCGCCGGCGGAAGAAAGCATCAACATCGCGGACATCAAGACACCGACCGACATGGCCTCGATCGGGCAGAAAATCTTCTTCAGCAAGGGCCAATGTGCGCTCTGTCACTCCATCGGGCCGAGCGAATCGGCACGTTGCCCGGATCTCAAGGGGATCGGCGCCAAGCTCTCCAAGGAGTTCATATACGAAAGCCTGACCGAGCCGCAGGCCTACCTGTACCTAGACTATCGTCATGAAGGGGTTCCTAAGGAGTATCCGGCGCGGATGCCCTATATCAACAAAAACCCGATCGGCCTCTCCAAGAATGAGATCCTCTCCGTGATCGCCTTCTTGCAGCAGATGAGCGGCGAACCGATCAGCGTGAGTCCGTCGGAATTGGATCTTCCCCGTGCCACCCCGGCGCCCGTGAAGGCAGCCGATGCCGGAACCGTTGCCGTGGCACAGGCGCGATAAGTTATTGTCGGTGTAGCAGAGGAGGAAGGTATGGGAGGCGTATTCGTCAGACCGATCATACTCACGGTCTGCATTTATCTGTTTCTGAAGTTCATCGTTCCGATCTTACCCCATAGCGCGCCGTTGCCGGCGAGCTTGATCTTCCTCTATCTGATGTTGGTGGTATCGGGCATCGTGATTTTCGCCACGTTGAGCGGAGAATCGAAGGATGCCTTCTTCCAACCGATCCTGGGTTTCCTGACCGGGGAAGGCGGCGGGGCCCTGAGCGGCGCCCGTTATCTCGTCTTGGCCCTCTTTCCTCTGTTGGTCGGCTGGCAGACCTACGGCAGCACCGCCTCCAGCGATGCGCCGCCGGCTGAAAACCGCACCATTCACCCGGCGCCTCCCGGCGAATACACCGGCCTCTCGAATCCCGTGCCGAAGACCCCCGAGAACATCATGTACGGCAAGGGGCTCTATGCCTCACGTTGCGCTCCCTGCCATGGGAACTTCGACGGAAAGGGATTTGCCGCTGCCGCCTTTACGCCTCCTCCGGCGAACTTCAAAGACCCAACCACCATTGCCATGTTGCAGGAAAGTTATCTGTTCTGGCGGATCAAGAAGGGTGGTATCGGGTTGCCTGTCGAAGGCATGCCCTGGAAGTCGGCCATGCCGCGTTGGGAACTTGAGATGTCCGATGAAGACATCTGGAAGGTCATCATGGGCGAATACGACGGGGCCGGCCAGAAGCCGCGCACGTGGGACGAGTCGGAGTAATTCCTCCCATCCGAGACTGTCGAGCAATTAAGGGGAACGTATGGCACGAGTGAGGAGACCAGGAACAAAGTGGTGGGTGGCGGCGGTGAGCGTGGTCGGGTTATGCCTGACCGTCGAGCTGCCGACAGCCTTTAGCCAACAGAGTGTGGCGGTGCGGGCTGCGCTGGTGAAGGGCACCCTCCCGGCAGATGACCCCACGGCTGCGGCGTGGGCAACCGCGCCTGCGGCGGAATTCCCCCTGTCCCCTCAAGTCCATTGGCCGGTCCGCATCACTGAGGTGACGGCCAAGTCGGTCAAGGTCCGTGGGCTGCATGACGGCAACAACGTCGCGATCATGGTGGAATACCAAGACCCCACGGAAGACCCCGATGACGCAGCGGCCCTCGAATTCATGGTCGGCGACACCAAGGCGCACTTTGCCCATGGCCAGCCGATGTTCCAGGTCGAAGGCGGCCCGGTCAACATTTGGTACTGGAAGAACAAGGATGGCAAGGGCGTCGAGATGGGTGCCAAGGGTTTCGGCACGTTGAAGCCCCACAGCCACCAGGCTGTGACGGCCAAGGGGGTCTACCAGGGGGGAACCTGGAAGGTCGTCTTCTCCAGGCCGCTCCAGACGGAATTCGCCGCGGAGGACACGCAGATCAAGCCGGGTGACTTCACGAGCATCGCCTTTGCCGTATGGGACGGCAAGAAGCTCGAAAGCGGACAGCCGAAGGAAAAGGGCTCCGAAAAAGCAATTTCGTCCTGGTGGTACTTCCGGGCAGACGCACCACCGGACTATTCGCCATACATGTACGCAGTACTCGCGGTGGGCATCGCGCTGGGATTCGAGATGGCGCTCGTGAGACGTTTAAAGAAAGGGTCGTGAGCATGAGGGCGTGGCGAAGCATACGCGTCATTGGAACGGTGGCAGGGATCGCCGGGCTCCTGGGCCTGGTCGGAGCGGGTGGTTGCTCTATGTTCCAGAACGAGCAATCTGCCAAGGGCCAAAAGCTCTATGCGCACTACTGCATGCATTGCCATGGGGAACATGGGAAGCAGAACGAAGGCTTCAACTGGTCCTCCATGTCCGATCCCAAGCCCAAAGACCTCTCCAATAAAGATGAAATGGGGACGTTCAAGGACGAAGAAATCTTCAACACCATCTCCCGCGATATGAAGGATACCGCGCCGAACGGAGACAAGATCGGCGATGATGAGTTCGCCGTACCGACCATGCCGACGTTCAAGTACACCCTTTCCGAAGAAGAAATCTGGAGCATCGTCGGCTACGTGCGGTCGCTGCACGGGAGGAAGTTGGAATTCAACGTCGAAGGGCGCAAGAAGGAATTGCAGGCGGCGGCTCAAACCGCGGAGCAAAATTTCAAAGAAGCCGAGCGCGTCGCCCAGGAAGCCGAAAAGAAAGCCAGCGATGAGGCGGATAAGAAGGGCGTGGATGTCGATGACAATGCCTACGCCAAAGAGATGCAGGCGATGGGGCAGGCCAAGAAGGAGTTGGACCAGGCGACGGCTGCGCTGGCAAACTTCACCACCAGACCCGGCAAGGGGGTGAATATCGCTCGACCCGATCTCACCATGAAGCCGGATGCCGCGGCGAAGTTGGCCGAGGTGGGCAAGCAGCTCTATGTGACGAAATACGGCTGTAACGGCTGCCACAAGATCGCCGACGAAGGTGGCAAGGTGGGGCCGGCACTCGATCGAGCCGGTGTCCGTCTCAACCCCACGTGGGTCTATCGATGGCTCCGCAACCCGCAAGCTATGAAGTCCGATACGCGGATGCCTAGCCTAGGCTTGAACGATACCGATGCCAAGGCCGTCGTGATGTATCTGAAGACGTTGAAGGCGCCCAAGCCGGAGAAGCCCTTGGACAAGGTCGGCGATTAAGCGCGATCGGCAAGGACTCAGGCACCGATCCAGATGCCGAGCAGAATGATCGCGCCGGCATAGACATGTTGTTGGAACAAGGCGAAGGCTCTCTGCGGAATTGGAGCGCCTCGCAACTCCAAGACCTGCCACACAAAAAATGCCGTGACCACGCTTAGGGTCACATAGTATCCCGCCCCCAGGCCGGCCGTGGCGCCGGCCATGATCAAGCAACTCACCATCCCCACGAAGCACAGGCCGACCGCTAAGGGGACGGCTTGCCCGAAGAAAATCGCCGAGGATTTCACTCCGATCCGGCGGTCATCCTCGATATCCTGTAAGGCATAAATGGTGTCATAGGCCACCGCCCAACAGATGGTGGCGGCGAACAGCCACCAAGCCGGCGCCTCGATCGTCTCGCGGGAGGCGCTCCAGGCCATGATGGCTCCCCAGCCGAACGCGATGCCGAGCACGGCTTGAGGGGTGTGAATCCAGCGTTTGCTGAAGGGATAGGTTGCGGCGAGAAACAGGGCGATCGGGCTGAGCAGAATCGTCAAGACAGGAAGCAACATCACGAGGCCTGCGGCGATCAGCGTGAGTCCGACGGCGACAAACAGAGCCTGACGTGGGGTGAGCCGTCCTGCGGCCAAGGGGCGCGTCCTCGTGCGGGCAACCTGTCGATCGAATCGCCGATCGGCCAGATCGTTGAACACGACGCCCAGGCTGCGCATCGTGAATGAGCCGAGCGCGAAGACGATCAACAGGAACGGTGGGGGGAAGCCGTGATTCGCTAAGAATAGCGCCCATAAACTTGGCAGCATCAGCAACCAGGTCCCCGATTGATTGCGGAGGCGGATCAGGTCGGCGACGGCGGACCAGGACCAAGATGGGGATGGGCGATCAGGTGCGGATTCGTGCACGGTCACGCCGGGACCATAACGAAGCAAGCCTTGGGTGTCAACGGCAGGGGCCCTGTCGGTTGTTATGTCGCAAACAGATTGGGTATAAGGGGACTATGCTCCGCAACGCCACTTGGTTATGGTCGGCTGTGCTCGTGCTGCTGGCGACCACGGGAGGTTGTCAGTTCTTCGGACAGCGAAGCGGGGTCTCGACTGCCTACAACCTCCCCTTGACCGTCCACGTCCGGTTGGATGACACGATTAGGCAGGCCGCAGTCGAGTACCGCAATGCCTGCGGGCGACCGGTCGCACTTCCCATCGCCGAACCATTGGAGCGGGAAATCCGGAAACGGATGAGCCAGGTGTTCGAGCGTGTATCGTTCGAAGGAGCCGAAGGTGGGCCGCCGGACGGGGTGGTGGAGGCTGTCTTGGGGTTGCGCGAGACGAATCTCTTTGTCCCCCGAAAAGCCAACAAGACCTACCCTGCGACGCTCACCCTGGGACTCGACTTCTCCTACACGGAAACTCACGGTACGGTACTCCACCGTAAAAAGCTCCAAAGTTCATCGGCGGGCGAAGTAGAGGCCCATGCCGACAGTTGCGACCTGACGGGGCTCGATCGAGTGGCAGAAGACACGATACGTATTCTCGTGGAGGGGATGGCCCAACAACTCGGCACATCGACCAGGATCCGCGAGCAGGCCGAGATGAAGAAAGCCGGGCGCCCCTATAGTGCCAAATCGACGGCCGAGGGGGCCGCCGCGACCAGCGAGCCTGCAGCAGTGCCTTTATCGGAACCGGTGAGGAACACGCCGCCCGCCATTGTCGCACCTCCTGCCGCCACTGCGAACGAGACGCCTGCTGCGGCGGCGGTTTCGACCAAACTCTCGTTCCGGACGATTCTTCGGGACGACAACCAGAACCATATCCTGGAGCAGCAGGAGCCGTTCACGGTCGAATTCGAAGTGAAGAACGAGGGATCAGCCGTGGCCGAGGGGGTGGAAATCGATCTCGCCGGCCATGCGGCCATCACCGGCGGAATCAAGGCGCCGATCGTCGTGGGGCCGCTGCAGCCCGGCGAGATTCGCCGGGTGGCCGTCGACGGCAAGGTCGGAGCCGTGTCCGAACCGGAGCAGGCGGAATTGATCTGTACCTTGCGTGCCTCAGCCAATGTCGAGTTACCCTCGGCCAAGAAATTTTTCATTGCCGTCCGTCCCGATCGAAGCGACGCGGCGGAAGTCCTCTCGGTCGATGTGGATCAGCTGCCGAAGTCGAATGGGAAATCCTTGCACCCGTCGGCTGTCGGGATTGCCATCGGCATCGGTGCCTTCAGAGACAGCACGGTTCCGCCGGTGAAATTTGCGGCGCACGATGCCGAAGTGATGGGAGGCTATTTTCGAACCCTGCTGGGCATTCCCGCCACCAAGGTAAAGGTCGTCACGGACGAGCAGGGGCTCAAGGACGATCTCGCCGAACTCTTCGAGCAGTGGTTGCCCAAACAGGGCGGCGCGCACCAGACGGCCTATGTATACGTCTCGGGGCGGGCCGTGGTAGAGCAAGAGACAGGCATCGTTTCGGTATTGACCTATGACGGCACCGCCGGCTCGTCGGCTCGAGCCTTTTCGTTAGCGCGTCTTCAGCGGGGCTTGGCCCGTGCGCCGGTCAAACAGGCCGTTCTGATGCTCGATCTCTCGCTCGAACCCTCCCGAGGCGCCGACCCTTCCAAACCACCGGTCCCTCGCTGGCCCCAGCAAGAGGGGGCTGGCGACCACCAAGGGAGCATGGTCATGGTGGGCAATGGCGCGTTGCAGGAGGCGCAGGCCTATCAGCCGGGACAGCATGGAGTGTTTACCTATTTCCTGCTGAAGGGGCTTCGAGGGCCTGCTGACCGGGACAAGAACGGGACGGTCTCGACGGGAGAGCTCTGCGACTATGTGCAAGGACAGGTCGGTGCGGTGACGAAGGCCCAGTCCGGCAATGCCCAATCCGTCCTTTGCCTGCCGACCAACGGTCAGGACTCCCTTCTGCACAGCCTTCCCCTGAGTAAGGTGCGGGAGCGCTGAAGAGGCCATCGAAATCACAAGTGGGCGGACGAACACGTATCCGGTTCTCCAGACTGTCGGAGGATGGTGATGCGGTCAGGCCGAGCGGGGCAGACTGGTCGGAACCGGGTGGTGTTCCCGGTCCTGCTTCTTTTCGTGAGCAGCGGTCTCTCGCTCGTATTGCTCGAGGGGATCACAGGTTATCTGTATGAGCGGCTCCCATTTGCCAATGGAAAACGGACGATCGATCTCTATTTGGAGCGCCCTGCCGCGGCCGGATCGACTGCCGTAGGCAACGAGGCCGCTTCACTCCTGCCGCATCCCTACCTGCTCTATACCCATACACCCAATCTGGCGGCTGACGGTTACGTGCAGACCAACTCGCTCGGGTATCGGAACGAAGAATTTACGGTCGACAAGCCGCCTAATACCGTCCGAATTCTCGTGTTGGGCGGATCGACCACGTTCATGTGGCCGTTCATCAAGAACCCTGCCGACACCTGGGTGGCTCGCCTGGAAGCCAAGCTCCAGGCCATGACGAGCCGAAAGGTTCAGGTCGTGAATGCCGGACTCAACTACGGCACGAGCGCGGAAGCGTTGGCCGGCTACATGTTCCGCCACCGCTTTCTCCAACCAGACATCGTGCTCTATCATGGCGGTGGCAACGACGTCATGCCGCTGTTTTTTTCGGATTACACGCCCGAATACTCCCATTTCCGTCAGCACGGGGCGGGAACTGTGCCTCGGCCGGGCGAAAGGACGCTTCTCGCTTGGAGCAACACGGCCAAGTACCTATACGCGCGCTGGCTGGAGCCGGTCGGGTCCGTAGTTGTCACAGAACCCTTTTGGGATGTGGATCCCCAGACGGCGCTTCGGCGTGTCCGGACGCAGGCACCGGAAGGGTTTCAGAGAAACCTGGATATGCTGGTCGCCGCCAGCAAGGCTGCCGGTTCTGATGTGGTGCTCTTCGGATTCTTACAGGCGCGAAAACAATATCTGAGCACGAGGGCGGCGGCGTTTCGAGGGTACGAAGACGCCCTCGTGGAGGGTCTTGCGAAGAACTATCGCGTAATGCAGGACATCGCCGAGAGACATGCGGTGCCTTTCATCATCCCTCCGCAGGAGCGGTTTCGGGACGAATGGTTTCAGGACAATTGCCACCTATTCCCGGAAGGGGAGGAGGTCAAGGCTCAGATTCTATTTGAGCACTTGCGGTCTCATGCGCGTTTTCGATCTGGATCGTGACAAGACCGATTCCATCGTTGACAGTGCTTCGGTCCCCTGAGTAAGATTGCGCTCCGCAGTCGACCTTCATCTGATCCGCAAGCCGGCGTAGCTCAGTTGGCAGAGCAGCGGTTTCGTAAACCGCAGGTCGGTGGTTCGATTCCACTCGCCGGCTCCATTTATCAAGCACTTACATTGCCGCCGTTGGCGCAAATGGTCGCTGTGCTAAATTTGTGCTAAACGTCTTTCCCCGGTCCAAAATCTCCACCCCATCCCGCAAACTTTCCGGATAGTGATGCGCATAGCGTTGGGTCATGCTCGGAGATTTGTGCCCGAGCAGCCGCTGGACTTTGTACAAGTCGACCCCGGCTTGGACCAGCCGTGTGGCAAAGGTATGGCGCAGATCGTGGAAATGAAGATCCTCAATCTGTGCCGCCTTCAAGGCCGCCGTAAAACCTCGTCGAAGGTTGCTGCCATCCAACTCGGTACTGGCTTCGCTGCAGAACACAACCCGGGTTTCAATTCCCCGTAGCCCACGGCTCTGCTCATATTTGTGAGAGAGCAGTTCCAGTACGGTTTGGTTGACGGGAATCGTCCGCCGTTCCCCGTTCTTGGACTTGAACACCGTCACGGTTCGTCGGGAAAAGTCTACTCCCGCCCATGTAAGAGCCAGAATTTCTCCCCGGCGCATGCCGGTATTGACGGCGAAGGTGACGACTTCTCGAATCCATGCAGGCGCAGCCATCAGCAGCCGTGCTTCCTCTTGTTCGGTCAGCCAGCGGTCCCGGGAGTTTTGCTCTTTCTCCATCGACACCCGGCAGACCGGATTGTCCTTGGCCCATTCCCATTCGCGGCAGGCCAGATTGAAGGCCTTTTTCAGCATGGCGAGCTCTCGATTAATGGTGGCCGGCATGACTCCATCGGCATAGCGCTTGGCTTTGAAGGCCACGATGGTCTTCGGCGTAATCAGCGAAAGTTTCGGATTGCCGAAGAAGGCTTTCACATTCGTCACCATGTTCACATAGCGCCGGTAGTGGGCCCGCCGACTCGCATGATCCTTCAGATACCGGTCCATTAACTGGGAAAAGGTGTAGGGATCTTCTTTCGGCTTTTCGAAATATTTCCCCTCGACAATCTGCACTCGGATCTTGCTCAGGATGGCTTCGGCCAGCTTCTTATCCGAGGTTTCGGTCGATCGCCGCACTTGCCGCCCTTCATACGTAAATGACATCCACCAAATATTGTTCCGTTTAACGAGCCCCATGCTGCTCCTCCTTCGTGCGTGGGCTCGGTGTGATGGTTTCCCCGTGGCGGGAAGTATAGGCGGCATGTTTGGCGGCCGCAATCAGGTGGTCTACGTCCTCAGAGCTCTGCCGGGAAGACCGAGGAGGCTTTTGGGGGGAGGCGTGGGAAAAGCTGTCCAGCCAGGTCTGGATCGCCTCAGGTTCGAAGCGGACGAGGCCATGAATGCGACGGCAAGGGATTTTATTCTTTGAAACCCAGAGGTAGAGCGTGGATTCTTTGATGTTGAGCCAAGCGGAGAGTTCTTTGACGGTGAGCATGTGCAGATACACCGGGGGAGTCTCGCGACACCCCCAGTCCCCCTAACATGGGCTGCCCGCGTGACCGCCGGCAGACCGGTGAAACCGATTGGGTGATTGCTTGAGCAAATTGCGGTGTCGGTCTTTCCACCGAGCAATGCCCCTGACAATTTCGTTTAGTAGCCATTCTTCCCCTCCAGGGGTGGCACAAATGACCGCCAACATCGGCGTCAGGGTGTCACTCACCCATCGTTTTACGTTCTGCAGGGTCTGCACCTGCTTCTCCTGGGCCAATCGCCCTTTCTGAAATCCCTCTGTCAGGAGGGCGTACCACTCCAAGACTGGAGCGCGGTAGCGTTCTTCATCCTCGGCATCCTTCGGGATCTGCCGGAAGTCCACATATGATCGCAGTAAGCCGATGACCAACTCCTTCCAATCGGCTTCGTCTAACGTGGCCAATGCTCGGGCACACTGTTCGGCCCGATCTTTCTTGAGCTCTAGTTCCCACCGTGTCCCATAGTCCTGGTAGTTGTCCTGCCCCTTGCTTTGGAGTTCGAGCCGTTTGTCATAGATGCGCAACAGGGTCTGACTCTGCGGACTGCCGAAGTACATTGTCTCCCCGGTCGTCGCTCCGGTCCCATGCGTCAGGTTCGAGACGATATGCCGCATCTGAGCGGCACGAGTCACACATTGCCCGGCAGCAACGGCCTCTCGAATCGTGCTGACCGAGACCGTGCCCGCTCGGTCATCGAGCGCGCAATCAATGCGCGTGACGTGCCCTTGCTGCTTATGTACCCATTGCAACAGAGTTCGGATCTGATCCCGTGTCAGGGCGGACGCGAGGCCGCCCGACAGATCCACATGGATTTCATTCGGACGCCGAGGCGCATTCGTGCCCAGTTTGCCGACGCCGCGCAGCCCGTCCACCCGCATCCAGGACAAGGGATAGCCTCGGAAGCCGCCCTTGGCCTTACTCCAGTCCCCGCCAAGCACCTTCATAGTCTCTTGGGGATTGCTGGCCAGGACCGTAAACGCCAGCCAGTCGATGGTGAGGGTGAAGCTAGAATCCATGGAACCTATCGAACTCCTGTAATGAGCGCTGTAGGTAGCGCCCCCGTGTTACCAAGACGGGGGCCATTCCGCTCCGCCCCGCAGCCTGTCGGCATGCAGCGCGGACCGGCTTCGCCTCCAGGCCACGGATGACGGTGTTGCTGTGTGACGCGCTCCGACTTGGACATCATTCCCTCCATGTGAGCCCTGCTCTAGTTCGTCTCACCCTAGGCGAATTCCCGGAACAAAGCCAAGGCCCCGGAAGAGGTCACTAGAGGTCACGAGGGGACAGCAGAGGACAGATTCTCGGACAGTGACAACAAGAAGGGAAGTAGGCATATGGAGGCGTATGAGCGCTTTCGTGCGCTCAGAGCGGCAATTCGCTCCGGGGAGGAATTGCACTTGATCGTGAAGTTGCCAACATGACTCGTTTGGGGACGAGAGTAAAAAATATTTTATCAACTAACATGAAGGGATCTAATGGCCGTCCACGCTGCAGCTAGTTAGAATAGCATCGACGGACGACAAGACAGTTGAGGGATCTAGTAGACGCGAGTCTGAATAAGGTGGTGGACCGCCAGGTGGAAAGCTTGCATGTTAGATCCTAGGTGGTGAATAACCCGTTGTAGGGGCAATGTTCCGTTGACCGTGCAGACTATCGACGATAACATCCTTGTCTTGTATCCAAACGGCATCACTAGTGAATGAGTGTTGCCTAAACGCTTTTTGGTTGGAGCCTGATGAAATACTCGGCAGATAAGGTGGCAGAGATACGAAGAGCCTATGCAGAAGTTCAGAGCAATCTGCAAGACTTGGTGGTCGATCTACCAGCAAATCTGGCGCCCATTCTCAAAGTGGAAAAGGCCCAGGAATATCTAACGCAAGGAGTTTGCCGGCGACTTGGGATCATTCAAAGGAGCATGGAGAATATTTTCTCGCTCCATCCAGTAGACAGGACTGAGCTACTCAGCCACGACGAACAAAGTGACCTTGCAATAAATCTTCATGCTTTCTTGATACATACTCACGGTATACCGGACAACCTTGCGTGGGTTTATGCGTTGGAGAATAAACTAGGACTTAAGGCTGATCATGTAGGACTTTTCAAGCAGGAAACAAAAAAGGCACTTCCTGATGAAGTCCGCAATTATGTGAACTCTGAAGCAATCGCTGGCTGGCACAAAACCTACGCGAAGAACTTCCGGGATGCATTAGCGCATAGGGTTCCTCCCTACATCCCACCTTTTGTTATCAGTTCCCGTAACGCGGATCGTTACAATGAGCTTCAATTGCAAATCAATACAGCCACCGCAAGGCGAGAGTTTGGTCAGGTCCTGGCGTTATGCGAGGCGCAGGAGAGCATCGGACAGATTGCAATCGCTTACGCTCATTCTCTGAATGAATGCTCTCCCATGATTCTTCATCCTCAGATCATAGTGGATGCACGCACCGTTATCGAAATAATTCACACGATCCGTCCCTATCTATTGCCCAAAGAGCAGTCCAACGAAATAAAATCATACCGACTTGGACCACTTCCTTGGAGTAATGAGCTTATCAGGAGGGAATACTTTAAGAGCTTCACGTCCGTCCGAGAGGCAATTAACGAACATCCAGGCTATGCCGTGCATAAATGGATATCCAGCCTCGAAAAATCCTTTGGCATTTTCAAAACTTCCGTACAAGACCTATTTAATTCTATTGAGAAATTCAAACAAGAGGCGGATGCAGGTGAACTGTTTGGGAGGCCAGAGAGGAAGAAGTTTGATGAGCTCGTGCTTAAGGTGGAAAAGGAGCTCTATACAGCTGCGAGCGCGGCCAAAGCCTTAATCGATCTTTCGCAGATCATCCGCGAAGAATGCAATATTGCAGCTCAATATGGGAACAAACTGGCTGAAACCTTTCAGGCTAATGAGCACATATTTATAGTGAACCTGCGTGATTATACGAATCACGGCAAGGTTGCCCCTGTTAACTGGAACAGAAAGTGGGCACGCGACCAACCAGTACGTACGGAGTTTCGCCTTGACGCGGCTAAACTTCTGGAATCCAAAAGATGGACCTCTCCAGCTAGGGAATATATTAAGGCTCATCCTAATG
Organism: Nitrospira sp.; assembly: GCA_015709715.1. NCBI lineage: Bacteria > Pseudomonadati > Nitrospirota > Nitrospiria > Nitrospirales > Nitrospiraceae > Nitrospira > Nitrospira sp. The sequence goes on along the minus strand of CP054184.1, from coordinate 1,482,582 downwards.
GCATCGACATTCGGTCGTTGTTTGAAGACTACGCGATGCGAACCGCAAAATTCCAGGAATGGTTCCGTGATACCATCGCAAAAAACCGTGAAGAGGATCTACGCGAATACCGTCGATATATCACATTCGTGAACGCAATAGATTCGCATTGTTTCTGGCGGGAAATGATGCGCCAGGTTCTGTCAAGAGGGCTTGACCCATATCTCTACTTGGACGACCATTTGACCCCAGCTGAATTGCAGGAAGTCCTGCAGTTACCTAAACATTCCGCAAAGCAAGTAGATCGAATTATAGAGATTTTGGACGAATATGCCGCATGCGACAATGACCTCAGGAACAGTGCATACGAGGCGTTTGGAGTATCCAAACCGGAATGAGCGTCCCTTTGTCTGGTGACCATACCTCATGGCTCGGATGCTCTTCTTCACGAAGGACAGCACTTACTGCAATCGCCACTTCAAGGCCTCCCATCCACCATTTGAGCGTTCTGTTTGGCGTCGTTCTCCTAATCAATGAGTCTCGTGTTGGGATTTAATCGCTGATTATTCCCTTCAGCTTTCAGACTTCTCATTTCCAACCAAAATGTCGCCATTTGATCCGCTAGAATAATGTTTGTGGAGCTGCATCGAACGCGGCAGTAGTTAGGTGCTCTTCACGGAATACAAAAAGTACAAATTCCAGCACTAATCACCGAAGCGAGGTAGACATGCTCCCTGTCTCGTTCACAGATCGATTCTCGCAAATGATGAACATTAAAAAGGAAGAAATTGCACTGGAAGCACGCTCGCAATTTTCTAAGCGCAGTGCGGATTTGGCAAGAAGGGGATTTGTGACACCTCAGGCTACAATCTCGCTTCATCACGAACGGGCCATGTTCACTATGTCCAGACGAATTGAACAGGCATTAGAATCCATAAACCAACTTCTTGCGAGCGGTCACGGGCTGCCGTTTGCTGAGACCTTAAGCGACGATTTGAAAGAATTGGTCCGATCTTGGGTGACAGACAGCTGGTGCAAGCAAGAAATTGATCAGTATGGTTCTCTCCCCAATGAACAAAGGGCTCAATATGAAGGAGATCTCTTTCAAAAACGCGCCATTGCTATCAGCAAAGTAAACCTTCAAATTGATTTGATATCAGATAAAGCAAGAACTCAGATCGCGGTGACTGGTCCGCTCAAGGAACTTGAGCAGAAATTTAAAATACTTTTGAGTGCGGCACAGGCAAAAGTGGATTTTGAATTGTGGGTCACTGATTTGGGCGCTGATGCAAAAGTCGCGGTCCTTTTTATTGACATTGATCACTTTAAGCAATTTAACACTAAGTACACAGAAACTCGTGTAGATGAAACTCTTCTTCCGGGTGCCATGAAGCTCATCATGCAGTTATCTCATCATCGTGGTGGAGCGTATAGGCATGGCGGAGAAGAATTTCTCGTGATACTGCCTAATGTTGACAGAGATGAAGCCAATAATTTTGCAGAAAAGCTGCGCTCGGCATTTGAAAGAACTTCTTTTCAAGTGCAGGGAAATAGCGAAAATATGACAGTATCAATTGGCATCGCTATGTATCCTCAGCATGGCCAAACCTATGGCGACGTCTTGCAACAAGCAAACCTAGCGAAAGCCCTTGCAAAGACGAGAAGGAATTACTGTTCAATGAGTCAGTAAAGGCTTATTTTAGTGCATCGACTCGGAGATCCCAGCCGAAACTTCCAGGCGATGAATTAGGTCAATCGGCATATCACGTTAGACTTCTGGAGCCAATAATGAGTCAAGGTCTCGGGAAAGTGTTCATCTCACATACTGCTGCAGATAAACCTTTCGTCAGGTCACTGGCTGATCGAATTGAAGCGAACGGATTTCAAGTTTGGCTGGATGAGCGGGCACTAATTGTAGGTGATCCCTTGACTCAAAGCATCAGTAGAGCACTCGAAGAAGCGCGTGTCGTACTCGTCATTGTGTCAGCATCCTCAATCAGTTCCAGATGGCTTGCTTATGAGCTAAACCTTGCTACCGACCGTATGATAAAGGGCTTTTGTCGAGTTATCCCTATAGTAATCGATGACGCAAATTTGCCTCCAGAGGTGCGCGGGCTCTTGTATGCAGATTGTCGTGACTCGATTGATAGCGGGTGGCATTCGATCCTTACGGCCTTACAATATGAGTCACGACAAGCGGCAATGAAGGCTGCATTTTGGTCGCGTGCTGAAGTTCTTCTTAAGGAAATTTTTGGAGCTGTTGGCTATGGATCGAATCATGGTGAATATAAAACACGTGATTGTAGCCTCGTCTATTTGCCGGTCGAAGACATCGATGGAATAGAGGCATCGGTCATCTATGAAACAATTTCAAATTATTCATTGGAGCCAATTCCGCTTAATCAGGCTTGGCTAAGAGAGTTTTGCGATGAATTAGACAATTGGCAGGAAAGCCTGGCTCTAATTGTCACTGAACGTCCCATAAATTTCCAGGTTGATGAAACGCATCCAGTGAACCAACGAGTTAGTGTGAAGCGCTTTCGCGAAATCTCTTTGGGATTTCCCCATCGGCAAATTGTAACGGCCGATCTCTCCGGTATCGATGATGAAAGGGAGCAAAAGGCGATTCTTCGCATAGCCAGAGACATGCTTATTGAAAGTGCTGCCCTGGAGAAGAAGGAGCTGCAAGAAGTCCGTGCCAAAAACGCTGCCAAGGTTTCTTCGCAGTAACAGCAACCCCTAAACGGCTTATCTAAATTTTAATCTTTGCCGCATCGGGGCCTGGTTGCTGCCTGAGGATGTTCAGGAAGGAAGCAGGGTTGCTGTGCTAAATTTGTGCTAAAAAGTTTCAAAACCCACCTATACCCCTCGAATCCATCGAATCAGTAGAATGAACGCAAACACCTGTTTTCACAGTTAAAACGGGGAAACCATTTGATACACCGAGCGTTTCAGAAATTGTCCTGGCCTGTTTCGTAAACCGCAGGTCGGTGGTTCGATTCCACTCGCCGGCTCCACAAATTTCTCCGACGAATCAACCTGTTGGCGGTTTGCGACACCGCTGCTCTCACCCCTCAATTCTGCCAGTGTAACCGTCTGGTTTTTTTGTCGAAAGTATCTTTGCTCGGCGAGTGGCAATCGCCCTCCCGCTTACCGACGTCCCGCTTTTGGTTCCTATTACTTGGACTGAGCGGCCTATCTTGACAGGATATTCGGAACCTCCTAGCCTAGGCCGACTAGCCGGTTACTCAGGAATTTGCCCGATGGATGACCGCATCATTATCGACCCCCAAATCTGCGGCGGAAAGCCCACGATTCGAGGCACCCGCATTATGGTGAAGAACATTCTCGGCATGGTGGCCGGTGGCTATACCATGGCTGGGATCATTGAGGCGTATCCCGAACTGACCAACAACGATGTGATCGACGAAGAGAAAGTGATTCCGCGTGCCTGACCGCCTGCCCATTCTTCTCGACCAAAATGTCTCCTACCGCGTGTCGGTCATCGGCAGTCGGCCCTCGCTCTCCAGACATTTCGTCCAAGGATGGGACAGGGCTCCGACGCCGGCTCCCACCATGGCGAACGGCATGGCCACGACGAAGAGCGGAATCCCGATCCCGTATCCAGCCCACTGAAGGAGGACGCTGTCCCGTTTTTGGCCCGCCTCCACCATCCGTTCCGCCGGGTAGAGCGGGAAGGTTCCGTATTCGCTTCCGAGGCTGGCGCTCTCCCCCACCGTTCGGCATCGTGCCTCACTCACGGTCGGCAATAGAAGCATCGTTATGACCATGGTAATCACCGTGATGTTCACTGCCAACCTCCTTCATATTTCTGCGATGCGTGCCTGCCCAAACGTACCGCAAGATGAATGCCGAGCGAACAAGGGCTGATGGCCTCAAATTCTTCCGACGAATCTCATGAAAGAACAAGGGCTGTGCGGCATACTCGTTCGCGGTGGGGGCGGTGAGCATAGGCACAAAGATCCGTTCGTTGAGCGGTTTCGCACGCGGCGCACGCATGTCGCCCGCACAGGGAGGCTTGCCCTTCTTGTTGGTGCCGCCGGGCTGTGCTACCCTGGCGGCGTGTAGTCGGTCAAGGTTGGGCGAGGCTTCGGCTCCATCATGAACCAGCATCCGTTTCGTCTCTGTTGCCGCTTCGGATCTAAAGTCTTCATGCTGGTCCTGGCGTGGGTAGTGGTGGTCGGTCTTTCATGGGCCGACCTGCTCGACCTGCAGGACGACATGCTCAGCCCGTTGGCCGATTTGCAACAGGCCATCGAGCCGGACCTTGATGAACTGCGGGACGATCCTTGCGCTCCGCGCCTTGAGTCCGACACCCTTGACCCGATGGCTGCGTTCCAGCTTTCGTGCGTCGCTGCGCACCCCTTCCAGACCAACGCTGCGGTTCCGCTGACCGATCGGTTGTTGGCCAAACTTTCCATCCTTCGAATTTAAGATCCTTCCTTTCAGTCCTTGATTCCGCTGTTGCTCGTCCTTCTTACGAAGGCGGAGCAGCGCTGCGGTCGGATGCCGTTTCATGCGTGGTTATTCGTGAGGCCACAGGAAGGGTTCTTATGATTGAACGGTTGGTGCGTTTGGCGCTGGCGCAGCGGCTGATCGTCTGTCTGGCCGGATTGGCGATGCTGTTCGGCGGATTGTATGCCTTCCACATTCTGGATGTCGTCGCCTATCCGGATCCTTCGCCGCCCATGATCGAAGTGATCACGCAGTATCCCGGTTGGTCCGGCGAACAGATGGAGCGGGCAATCACGCTGCCCATCGAAATTGCGCTGCAAGGCATGCCGGGCCTGGCGGAGATTCGTTCCCTGTCGATTTTCGGATTGAGCGACATCAAGGTCTATTTCGAATTCGGCACCGACTACTTCAAGGATCGTCAGGAGATCCTAAACCGCCTGCAGCTCACCACTCTGCCCCAGAACGTCCAACCCACCATCTCGCCCTGGTCCGCCATCGCGGAAATCTATCGGTATGAACTGACGGGACCCCAGACGTCCCTCACGGACCTGAAGACGATTCAAGACTGGCAACTTCGTCGGGAATTCAAACGCGTGCCCGGCGTGATCGACGTAAGCACCTACGGCGGCACGACCAAGGAATACCACGTCGAGTTAGACCCTGGACAGCTCATGAGCTACAACGTGACGCTCGACCAGGTGATGGATAGCTTGGCGAAGAGCAATACGGATGTCGGAGGCAACTATCTGACGATGGGAGCGCAAAGTTTCAACATCCGCGGCATGGGGCTGATTAAGACGCTCAATGATATTTCCAGCACGGTGGTGACCGAGAAGGAAGGCACGCCGGTGTTCATCCGCAATCTTGGGAAGACCAGCATCGGGTCGAGGGTTCGGTTGGGCAAGGTCGGCATCGACGACCGGGACGATGTTGTGGAGGGCGTCGTGTTATTGCAGCGGGGGGCCAAGGCGCTTGAGGTGCTCGACAAGGTCCATGCCAAGGTTGAGGAACTCAATGCTCGCAAACTCACGCCTGGGGTCGCGGTGAAAACGTTCTACGATCGAACGGTGCTGATCCACACGACCATCGAAACGGTCGTCGATATCTTGATCGCAGGCGTGCTGCTCGTGTCGGTCATTCTCTACCTGTTTTTAGGCCATTTCAGGACTGCGCTCATTGTGGCCTTGACTGTGCCGGTGGCCTTGCTCTTCACATTCGGCATGATGGTGCTCGGCGGACAGTCGGCGAACTTGATTTCGCTCGGCGCGGTCGATTTCGGCATCATCGTCGACTCCACCCTGATCATGGTGGAAAGCATCTTCTACCACCTCGCACATGGGACGCGTCAGGAGAACATGGTATCGCTGCAGATCATGCGGGCGGCGCGGGAGGTGGGGCGACCGATCTTTTTCGCCACGACGATCATCGTCGTGGCTTTCCTGCCGCTGTTCACGATGACCGGGGTGCCGGGGAAGGTGTTCGCGCCGATGTCGCTGACCTATGGATTCGCCCTGAGCGGCGCACTGTTGATGGCGTTCACCCTGGCGCCGGTGCTGTGCTCCTTGCTACTGACGGGCCCGATCAGCGAACGCGACACCGCCGTGGTGGAGTGGATCAAGCGCCGGTATCTTGCGCTGCTGGGGTGGGGATTGCGTCATGAATGGCTCGTGATCGGCATCGCGCTCCTATTCCTCCTCTCGGCGATCGCGGCGGTGCCCCTCATCGGCGGTGAATTCATGCCGGCGCTGGAAGAAGGCAATATCTGGATGCGCACGACGTTCCCTGTCGATATTTCCTTCGAAGAGGCCGCGCATCTGGTGACGGATATCCGAGCGGTCTTCCGTCAGTTTCCGGAGGTCATCAGTGCGGCTTCGCAGTTGGGGCGTCCGGATGATGGGACGGACCCCACGAGTTTCTTCAATGCGGAATTTCTCGTCACGTTGAAACCGTTCAAGCAATGGCGTTCCGAGGTGCCAAACAAGAAAACGCTGATCGACCAGATCGAACGACGGCTGGCGGGCATCCCCGGCGTCACCTTCAATTTTTCGCAGGCTATCCAGGATAACGTGCAGGAGGCCATGTCGGGGGTGAAGGGGGAGAATGCCGTGAAGTTATACGGAAGCGACCTTCAAACCCTGGAGCAACTGGCCAAGCGGATCGAGCAGGTCATGCAGGAGGTTCGCGGGGTCAAAGACCTAGGGGTGCTGCATCTCTTGGGGCAGCCGAATCTCGTCATCGAGGTCAATCGGGATGAGTGTGCGCGGTACGGACTGAAGGTCGGCGACGTCAACGCGGTGGTGCAGGCGGCGATCGGGGGCCAGGCCGTCACACAAGTCTACGAGGGAGAACGCTGGTTCGATTTGGTCGTGCGGTTTCTGCCCGAGTTTCGCCGTGATCTGGAGTCGATCGGCAATATCGTGGTCAGCACACAGGAGGGCGCGAGGATTCCGCTCAAGCAGTTGGCCTCCATCACGGAACAGACCGGCGCGTTCATCGTCTACCGCGAGAACAACGAACGGTACATCCCCATCAAGTTCAGCGTTCGCGGGCGCGACTTGGAGAGTACGGTGCGAGAGGCGCAGGAGCGTATCGCGCAGCAGGTCACATTTCCCCAGGGGTATCGGATCGAATGGCACGGTGAGTTCGATCAATTGCAGGAGGAGAAGGCGCGGCTGTCCAAAATCGTGCCGATGACCCTTGCGATCATCCTGTTCTTGGTGTACCTCGTCCTGAACAATGTGCGCAATGCGCTGTTGGTGCTGGCTGCCGTGCCGTTTTCGTTAGTCGGTGGCGTGTGGGCCCTCTTGGCCACGGGAACGAACTTCAGCATTTCTGCGGCGGTGGGGTTCATCTCGCTGTTTGGGGTGGCAGTACAAGGCGCCTTGATCCTCGTCAGCCGCATGCAGAGCATGCGGGAGGAAGGCTATGAACTGCATCAGGCGATCATGAAGAGCGCGGAAGTCCGCATGCGTCCGGTCCTGATGACGTCACTCGCCGCTGCGATCGGACTCCTGCCCGCGGCGGTCGTCGGCGGGATCGGTGCGCAATCGCAGCAGCCGTTGGCCAGGGTGGTGGTGGGCGGTATGTTGACCTCCGCGGTGCTGATTCTCTTCGTATTGCCCGTGTTGTATCAATTGCTGCACCGCGGACAGGAACGGGTGCAGCCGGGGGGATGTCGGCCAGCCGGCTAGGCCCCGTCCAGCGCCCGGTCAAGATTGAAGGCGGCGCTGATCAGCGCGAGATGGGTAAAGGCTTGCGGGAAATTGCCCAAGGCCTCGCCGCTGTTGCCCGTTTCTTCCGCATAGAGGCCCAGGTGGTTGGCGTATCCGAGCATCCGTTCGAACAGGAGTTGTGCCTCATCCAACTTCCGCCGATCCGTCCGTCCGAGGCGCGTCAACGCTTCCACGAGCCAAAAGCTGCACATGTTGAAGGTCCCCTCTGTGCCGTCCAGCCCGTCGGCTCCGGTTGCGGCGTCATACCGGTGCACTAACCCGTCGGAGACCAAACCACCTTCGTCGGGCGGCCGGTTGATCGCATCCAACATGCGGCGCATTCTCGGATCGGACGGGGAGAGAAAATGGACCAGCGGCATGATCAGGTTGGAGGCATCCAGCGAATCGCTGCCGTACGATTGCACGAAGGTGCCGCGTGACTCGTCCCATCCCTTGGTCATGATCTCTTCGTACACTCGGTCGCGCATGGTCAGCCACTTCAGGTGGTCGGCCGGGAAGGATCGTTTCTGCGCGAGCCGCAGTCCGCGGTCGAAGGCGACCCAGCACATGAGTTTGGAATAGACGAAGTGCCGGCGTCCGCCGCGCACCTCCCAAATGCCCTCGTCCTCGCGGGTCCAGTTCTCGCACAACCAATCGAGCGAGTGCCGGATGTGGGACCAGTGGTGGTACGAGATCGGATTGACGTACTTATTGTAAAGGTAGACGGAGTCCAGCAGCTCTCCGTAAATGTCCAACTGTAGGTGTTGATGGGCGCCGTTGCCGATTCGAACCGGCCGTGACCCTTTGTAGCCGTCCAAATGGTCGAGCCTGTATTCGGTCAGGTCGGTTCGCCCGTCGATGCCATAGACGATCTGCAGCGGGCCCGGCTCGGGCCGATCGTTTCTGGCGCGCGCATCCAACCATTCCATGAACGCCGTCGCCTCGCGCGTAAAGCCGATGCGAATGAGCCCGTAGAGCGTGAAGGCCGAATCCCGGATCCACGTATACCGATAGTCCCAGTTGCGCACCCCACCGATTTCTTCCGGCAGGCTGCAGGTCGGGGAGGCGATGATGGCGCCGGTGGGCTCGAACGTCATGAGCTTGAGCGCAAGCGCGGAGCGGGCGATCATCTCCCGCCAGCGGCCCGTGTAGCGGCTGTGGGAGATCCAGTCATGCCAGAACTGCACGGTGGTTTCGAAGGCGCGCTGCGCGTGATCGTCGGGCAGCGTGGCTCCGCAGCGTGCTCCCTGTTCGATCTCCCGGAGCACGCAGACGGCATGTTCTCCGCGGCGAAGCGTGAACTCACAGAAGACGCCCCGTTCGTCCTGTTTCAGCGGCAAGGTGGTCGCAAGTCCCAATGTGAGGGGAGGGGTCGAAAAGACGGCTCCCTCCGAGTGCAGATGGGTCTCGTGCGACCTGCGCGCGTAATCAAAGGCCGGATGACACTCCAACCGGAAGGTCATGCGGCCGCGCACCACCTTGATGCGTCTGATCAGTTGATGAAAGAGGTCCGGCCCGGTTCCGCCGACCGGCATGAAGTCCTCGATCTCGCCCACGCCTTCGCTCGACAGAAACCGCGTGATCAAGACATTGCTGTCGGGCCAATAGAACTGCTTGGTGGTGATCTCATTGCCCACGGGGGTGATGCTGAAGCGGCCGCCCTTCTTGTCGTCGAGGATCGCGGCAAACACGCTCGGGGAATCGAAATGCGGAAAACACAACCAATCAATGCTGCCGTGGCGCCCCACCAACGCCGTCGTGCGCATGTTGCCGATGATGCCGTAATCCTCGATGGGGTGGTAGGCCATGGAGCGTCCGCGTAATGGAGGAGATGCCGGAGTCTTCCGTGACCATAGCAGAAACGGAGTGAGTTGAGCCAGGCTCATTCGAGGCGAATAGGTATGGCGACGGGAGAACGAGCGGGAAAGGAGCGATCACTCGACGGAAGCAGTCTGGATGATGGTGAGCGCCGTGCGGGGGGGAAAAGCAGCGCCCAATGCGACCTTGCGCGCCGGTCCATGGAGGGTGACGGTCATCGTCTTGCCGTCCCACCGCCAGTCGGCCGACCCGCCCGGCAGCGCCAGTCCCGATACGGACAGCGGATGACGCAGCCAGGCTGCAGGCACCCCTGCGCCGATGACGACCGGGGCGTCTTCGGCACTGTCATCGACAGAGGCCAGCATGTCCTGTTGCAGCAACAGGAGCAGCGCGGCCGTTTCATAATCCGGCGAGACAACATCCTGCCTGTGCCAGCCGCGCAGATATTGCCATCCATCCGCCACGTCGGGTGTCGCCGGTCGTGACCTGTCCCACGTGTACAGTCCCGGCGACGCCTGCTGTTGCCACAGGTGATCCAGTAATGACCATACCGCATCCGGTCGGCCCGATCGTAGGAGGCGATGCGCCTGGGCCAAGGTCGCAGCCGGTCCGGAGTCCGCAAGGGTGGGGCGATAGGCCGCGAGCGGATAGAGGGAGAGCGGCCGGCTGATCGGGGCCAGGACGGTTCGTGGGTGGATTGTCGACAAGTGACTCATCCAGCTCTCCTGCAGTGCCCTCGCCTCCGCCCGCCAGCGTGCCGCCTCCCGTCGCTTACCGAGGCGGGCCGCAAAGTCGGCGGCCGCGGTCAAACCATGATGACTCACGGCATTGACATACTGCGTCGGCCAATCCATTCCCACCCGGCCGACGATGACGCCGTCGCGCGAAGGCTGCGCGAGCATAGCCGTTCTCGCCTGCTGACCGTGTTGCAGATCGTAGGGTGAAGGCACGGTGAAGGGCTCCAGGATCGGATGGGTGGCGGTCCTCATGGCTTCGATGTGCGAGGCTTTCCGCTGAATGTGCGGCCAGAGCCACCGGTCGTGCTGCGTATCACCCAGATAGGCGGCGGCTGTGGTCAACGCCCAAATGGCCAGTCCCGGCGCGTCGGCTTCTGGTCCCGCACCTCCGGCGAAGTCATGGATGGCCAGGAAGCGGGAAAGCACCCAGCCGACGTTGGGATCGCCGACTCGCGCAAGGGCGGCCGTAATGTACGAACCCTCTCGCTGCCAAGCGCGTACGAAGAAGGTCGGATCGCCGGGCCTGGTCTCTCCGCCGACCAACCCCATCATGAGATGGAATCGTTGTGCTTCCATGGACGCGCGAAAGCGCGGATCTGGAACCTCGACCTGCAGCGAGGGAGACGACGGTTTGTAGTATCGGCGCATGTCGATGGGGATCCGAAGGTCCGTCAGCAGCAGTCGATATTCCTGGTCCGGTGTGTCGGCAGTGGGCGCCAACGTCAAGCGGGCATAGCCCCAGCCGGAGTCTCCGCTCCAAGCAGCGGCGGAAGAGCGGGCGGTCAGGCCGCCGGCGTCATTCTCCTCACCCAGGCTGATGCCGGTAGGAGACGGCGTCACGCGCACGACCCAGCGGCGGTTGATGGTCACCTCGTCACCGTCGCGGCTGAGCGCGGTGACCGGTCCGCCGGCCGGGCCCACGCTCCGCAGGAGGATCGCGGGCTTATAGGGACTGTGGTGTTTCAGGCGGAGTTCCCAATGTGTGGCGTCGAGACGCGACCAGGTGGCGTCGTAATAGGGGGTGTACGTCCTGATGGCGGGGACAGGGGACTGGTCGGAAGGCTCGAACGTTTGTTGAATCTTGCTCATCGGCAGCGTCTGGCTGGTGACCACCGGGCGATCTTCGGCATCGCAGAGCCACAACGAGACCCCGAAGCTGGGCGCCTGCGGACTGAAGTCTCCGCCCGGCTCATGATAGGCGTGCTCGGCTTCAGGAGACCCTGGGACGGCCAAGAGGATATGTCCCACGGACCGCGGCCACGGGCGGTCGGGGTCCTTCTGCATCCGGTCGAGCATGGCTTCGCGTTGCGGCGTGAACTGCGAGGCCATGGCGACCGACTGACGGAACTGCTGCCAGTTGTTGATGCCTCCGCAAAGAATCAGCAGCCCGGCAACCGCGAGGACCCAGGGGCGTCGGCGCCCGAACGCCCCGAGGGCGGTCAGGGAGAGGAGCAACGGAAGGAAATTCATGCTGTACGTAAAGGTCTCTTCGCCATAGACCATATGGAGGGCAAGTTCGAATAGCAACATGGCCGTCAGTACCAGTCGGAAGCGGAGGTGATGGTTCCATGTGACGAGCCCCCACAGGCCGGTGAGGAGCAGCGCGGACCAGAGGCCGACCGCCGCCAAGCCGAGCGGACCCCCGGACCCCGGCGTGGAAAACTGAAAGGCAAGGCGCTGCGACAGACGGAACGAATCGTCGCCGTATTGGATGTACCCATCGTCATCCATCAGTCGCACGGCCGGCGCGACCACCGTGTGGAAAGCGAACGACGACGCGATGTGGTGCATCTGTCCCGACTGCGGATGGTTGATCCAGTTGGCCTCTTTGCGGCTCCCGATGAAAAACTCCGCCGAGGGAAAGAACAACTTCTGCGCGCCCCAGAGCAGCACGACCAGGCAGAAGGCGTTGATGGAGAGTTGGATCGCCTGCTTCAGCGGCCAGCGCGCCACGGTCGACAGGAGGCCGCTCGCCCAGTTGGTGACGGTGATGCTGAGGCTCAAGGCGCTCGCTGCGACATAGAGGGAGGCTCCGACTCGACGCTGCTCGGCGAGGAGCAGCACGGTCAGGGCAATCATGATCGACCAGGATCCCCACGTACAGGAGTTGGGCACGGGGAGCCAGAAGAAAGCCGATGCGCTGGAGAGCCCGAGCAAGGTGAAGAGGCCGGCATCGAGCCGAGGGCAGCCCAGGAGCCGTAACAGCAGATAGAGGGTTGCGCTCCAGGCGCCGCCGATCACCCCCGTTACGTACAGGGCTGCCTGCAGCGGCGGGAGGGCCAGCGCCTGCCGAATGAGGAACACGGGTGTGAAGGTCAGGAGCGAAAACAGGGGATGCACCGACGTGCGGGAGTGGTCGTCGGTGCGGGAGATCATATTGGACACTTCGCGGATCGTATCGGCTTCGAACCAGAAATCCATCGAGTGGAGGAGAAACGAGGGCATCGTCCCGGCAAGGGCGGCTGAGGCGGTGCCGACGGCGAGTACCAAGATGGCCGAGATGAGCCAGTCGGCTGCCGTCAGGGATGCAGGGTCCGGCGGGGGGGCCGGCGCCGGCGATTCTAGCGGCTCGCGCAGGTCGACCGAGTCATCCGGCTCCGGAAGAGGAAGGGGCCGTGCGGTATTGCCGTCGAAGACCATGGTGCACGCGTGATCGGATGATCCGGCTTCGGACTGAAGCGGGAGAAGGGGCGTCGTGCTGGTGCGTGTTGGTTAGGTTTCTCGGGCTGGTTGCCGATAACGTCGAACGGCTGTGCTCTACTACCTCACATTCTATGCGACTGCCGCCATGCTGGGCCTGCTGTGGAGGTATGCCTTCCGACAAGGCGACGCTCGTCCCACGCTCCGTTTCGTCGTGGGGGCCGGAATCGGTGCGCTCGCCCTGTGGATGTGGAGGTCGTCCGAACCGACGGTGCCCTTCTCCGATTTCACGGTCGCCTACTATCCGGCCGGTCGCTTGGTGTTGGAGGACCTGCCGCGTCTCTTTCAGCGCTGCTGGGATACGCCGGTCTGTGGCTTCGTCAACATCCCGATCGTGGCGTTCCTCTTCACCCCCTTTTCGATCTTGACCCTGCGCCATGCGCAATGGCTGTTCCTCGGCTTCTCCCTGACCTGTCTGGTTCTCAGTCTGGGCTTGCTCTGGTCGATTGCGGAACGCACCAGGGCGCGGCGCTGGGCGATCCTCTCGTTGTTCGCGCTGAACGGACCGCTCATTTACAGTCTGAAGGAAGGCAACCTGACGCACTGTGCGCTGTTGCTGTTGGTTGCCGGCGTGGTCTGTCTGGATCGAGGCTGGGAGCGAAGCGCAGGCCTGTGGTTTGCGTTGGCGGCCGTCATCAAACTGCCGTTGCTGCTCTTCGGCGTATATTTTTTCGGAACGCGCCGCTGGCAGGTGGTGTGGGGGTATGGGGCCACGGTTGCGGCCCTATCGTGCGCCTCATTGGGGTATGCGGGCTGGGCCAGTCATGCCGACTGGTATCGTGAAGTGATCCAACCTTTTTCCAAGCAGGGGCTGACGGCCTTCAACGTTCAATCCGTGGAGGGCCTGTTGTTGCGTCTGCAGGACGGCGCCGCCCTCTATGATTGGAAAGTCGTGCCGGTTTCGTCGGACATCAAGACGATCGGCCGCGCCGCCACGCTGCTGTTGCTGGCTGTTTCCGCCGTGCTGTTCCTGCGCCATCCTGGGGTCCGTCCACGTGAGACGATGTATGTGGACCTGTCGATGGTCCTGTGCCTGGCCTTGATCATCAGCCCCATCTCCTGGACACACTATTACCTGCTCCTGCTGTTGCCGCTCTCACTGTACGTGGGTAACCGCTTGCCCATGCCGCAGGCTGGCCCTTGGCCCACCCTGGTGGGGCTGGCCATACTCCTGGCGTCGCCGCCCGTCATCTTTCCTTGGGCGGAGGGTGCGTCGGTGGGGGTTTGGCAGAAGCTGTTGCTCTCTCATTATCTCGCCGGTGCGTTGCTCCTCTGGGCGTTGTTGGCCGCTGCACGGTGGCTGGTGGCCGATGTCCGCCGACTGCACCTGGTTCCCTCAATGAGTGAGGAGTCGGCCCGGCGCGATAATCGACGGATGCATCTGGCCGAACCGGACGATTCCTACGATCAACGGGCGGCAGGATAATCACCGTCGCCCGCTCCCGTCTTGTCAGGGCAGCGCTTCCGCCCTCACCACATACTGCAAGGGCCCGCCCGGTCTGGTCGCGTCGAACGGAAAACAGGTGACTAGCACCAGTTCCCGGCGATCGTGCTCCAGTCGAATGGCGTCATGCCGCGCATCCATCAGCGGCGGTCCGTGACCCTATAGTAATCACGCCGCCCGTCTCGCCCCACCACCTCCAGTCGTTCGCCCACGGTCACCTCCTGTAAGAAACGAAAGTGCGTGTCCCGGTGGCCGGTCAGCAGCATGGTGCCGGGCGCGCCGGGTGACGCTGTCGAACTCACGTGCCCCGGCCCGAAGGCCAGGGTCCGGCCCGACGCCTCGGCGAGGACGATGAGATCGACAGCATGTGCTGGCATGAGCAACCGTCCGACCGGCCAGGTGTCGGCCCAAGGCCATGGTTGTGGCCGTTCTTCTCCCGCCAACGTGCGCGACCAGGCCCGCTCCAGGAGGATCTGGGCGAGCCACGCCTTCGCATGGATCCACAGGCCTTGCGACCCCTGCCAGAGCCCCATCGCCAGCGGGCAGATCAGTAATGCTCGGCAGAGCGTCCGTCTCGAATGGAAGGGGCTCATGTCGTGCAACGTCGCAGGAGCATCCAGCCGAGACAAGCGAGGGCCAGGCTCGAGCATCCGATCAGGAGGCGGAGCCGTCCGTCGGTGGCAGTGCTGGGGAGGCCGAAGATGGCGCGATACTCCTGCCCGTCAGGCAAGTTGGTAGCCAAGATACGGGAGGTGAGCGTGGTGTCGATCGGCTTTGCAGGCGTCACGTCCACCGCAACCAGACTGCTGTAGGCGCTCACGAGGTGGTGGGCGAGGGCACTGCCAGCACAGCCCGGCGAATGTCCTCCTCCGGGGTTCCCATGACCTTGTCATCCATCAACGAGGCGATCTTCTCCCTGGCCCAGAGGACCGACAAGCCGGACGTCGGCTCGGCGCGCGCAGTGGTGACCGGGAGAGACCAGCGTCGCTCGCCCATCCGTCCCTGCAGGCTCAGTTGCGTCGGAATGGTCCGTGCCTTGACGGCAAGCATCAGCGGTTCTCCGTCATACAAGTCCGGAAGGCGGGGCGGGTAGGACTCCTGCTCCTCCCAGCCGGAGTGATCCAGCGACAAGTGCGTCCAGAGCGGACGTTCCAATTTCCTGAACAGATCGTCGAGCCGCTCCTTGCCCTCTGTGAGGCTGACGATTGCAGTGAAGGTCCCGTAGCCGAACTGGGCGGCCTTTCGCATCAAGTGGCTGTTGGGGGCGGACCCGATGCCGATCGTGAAGAGGCGGCGTGGGGCCTGCGCGAGGGCGACCTTCGCCTGCTCGATGGAGGTGCCGGCCATCGACCCGGACGTGTCGATGACGAAGGTCACATCGCGCGGCAGAGGCGCGCCGCTCTGGGGCTGCGCGGGCGGCATCACCAGCATCAGGGCATAGGTCTCGCCGTCCCGCTGTTCGCTCAGGATCGTTGCCGTCGGGGTTGCGCCCTCCGCGGGACGCCAGATGAGTAGGAAATCGCGGTCTGCCGGCGCAGTTCCTTCTTTCAGCGCAATGTGGTGCCGCCCGTCCCCGTCGGCAAGATCGATGATCTCATGGGAAGGCGATGCGACCGCCCCGAGCGGAAAACCCGGTAGCAGGGTGATCGACAGGCTCACGGGGTTGATCAAGCCCTGCTTCGGCGGCAGGACCGGCGGCGTGAGGCGCGAGGCATCCGGCACGCGATCGGTATCGGCCGAGGTGCCGGTGCCCTGACGTCCTTGGCCCTCTACGGTGACGGGAACGCCGGGAATATATCGAGGGCCGACAACCATGGGGAAGCGCAATTGAAAGCGGCCGCCGTCGAACCGCAGCGTCTCCTGATATTGGATCTCGACCGTGATCCGTTCGCCGGGACCGATGTTCGCTACGCTGGTTGTGAAGATGTTGGAGCGCTCCTGTTCCAGCAAGCTCGCGCGTTGTCCCTGTTGCTTGGCCTGCTGGTAGAAAGTTTTGGCTTCGCCCCGTTCCTTGATCTGGCCCTCGATCACGCGCTCACCGACGACCATGCGGAGGTGGTCGACGGCTGCGCCGTCGGGGAGCGGAAAGACATAGGTGGCCTCGGTCCAGTCGCCTTGCTTGTCGCTGGGGTTCACGAACTTTTGCCTGACCGACGTGCGGGCGACGATCCCGGTGACGTTGATGTGGACCTCGGTCTGGACGGAGGGGCTCGGCGTAAAGCGCCCCGCTTCAGCGGAACGGTACAGGAGCGTTCCCCCGTAAGCCTGAGCCATGGACCAGGCACTGGAAAGAACCATGGGTAATAGAAAGAAGAGCGCGGCGCCGGTTCGTCTGAACATGGGACCTCGTTGGTTCGATGTTGGGGAGGTTGCGCGGCGGGACCCGCGCGGAGAGTTGCTCCGCGCGGGCTCGTCGGCTCCGTTATTCGGCGCTGTCCGTTGACGAACCGGTTTCCATCACAGACCCATCCTCCGGCCTGCTCGTCTCCGTGGAGTCGTCTTGGGCAGCCTCCACAACCGGCACAGCTGCGATGGGCGCGACCGCGAGGTGCTCCCGCCCCACGTTCCTCATCTCAAGGTGCACTCGGCGATTCATCCGCCGGCAGAGGTCGCTGCCGTCGATGCATAAGGCACCCTCCTCTCCCAGACTCACGGTGCGGATGGCGTGCTCCGACACGCCCAAGGCGATCAACTGTTGCTTGACCGTCTCCGCCCGTTTCATGCCGAGGATCTGGTTGAAGGCCCGCGACCCCTGCAGATCCGTATAGCCCTGGAGCAAGACACCCCAATCAGGCTCGTTTTTCAGGAACTCTGCATGGCGTTGAAGGGTGGCCTTGGCATCGTCGGTCAGTCCCTTTCGACCGACCTCGAAGGTGATGTCGTCGTGCAGGATATCGAGGCTGCGGGTCGCCAGCGGCGCCGCTTCGACGGGGGTGGCGGGCATTGCTGCCGCGACTGGGATGGCGGTTCCGGAGCTCTTGAGGGCTTCGGAGACCTGGCTGCTTTCCAGCTGGTCGGCTTGGTGGGAATTATGGGCGGCTTCGTCCGTCTGGGAGTAGTACCAGAATCCGGCAACGACGAGGGCGACGAATAACACCAAACCGCTCAGGATATAGGTTTCGCGAAGGTCTCGATCCGGTCCCATGATCTTGGGCGAGACGGGGCCGGCGCTGACGGTGGCTGTCGGGGTCTTGTGCATGGTCTCTGCTCCTTGTGTGACGGGGCCGGATCACCGGCCCAGTGGTTCATGATGTCTCCTGCTCTTGCGTCATGCGCGACTGGGCCGGCGGCGTACGCTCACCTCCTTTCTGGCCGTGCCGCAGTCGGGCGGTGCGTAGAGCAAGCCAAAGACCAGGCATGGCGCGGCGGCAGGACGGAGCAAACGCTAAGGGAGACAACGAGTTAGGAGAAATGAGGCGTTGCGCGGGGATGGCTGCTCATGCGGGGATCAGCGGGGCATGCGGGGCCAGCCCCGCATATGGAATTCCCCCCGCACCAGCACCTCCACGAATTTGAAGTGCCGCTCGGGAAGGTTTTTGAACCGTCGTCGGCAATCGCGGAGGGCGTCCTCGACGGTGGTGAATGGGGCGATGGTGTTCAGGAGGTGCCCATGGTAGTCCATCAGTTTGAGTTCGACGGCGCGTTGGAGCGAAGGATCACCGGCCAGGGCTGAGGCAGCCTTGGCTTGATCGCCTCCTGCCTCCACGAGCGCCTGGAAACAGAGCCCCTTGAGGCGCTGCGTCACCGTGCTGCGATCCCACCCCAAAGCCTTGGCCGTCGCCTGCATGTCGAATCGTTGCTGTCGCAGCTGCTGTAACACGGCGAGATCGCCTGCCGGATCGGGTAGCACGGGGCCTGGTTGCAGCCGCGTTGTGCCGACGTCCAATCGGAGGTCACCCACCCCGAGCACGGGACCTTCCCGCAAGGCCACCGCCTGTTCCAAACAGTGGCGTAATTCACGCACGTTCCCCTGCCAGGGATGCTGCCTCAAGGCCTCCACGGCTTCGCCGGAAAGAGACAGTGTGGCCGGGGCGCCCTGGGCCTTCGCTTCCTGCAGACAGGCGCCGGCCAGAGCGGCGATGTCGTCGGGCCGCTCGCGGAGCGGCGGCAGATGGAGGACCAGGCCCTTCAACCGGAAATAGAGATCTTCACGGAACCAACCTTCGGATACGCCGAGCTGCAGGTCTTTGTTCGTTGCGGCCACGATGCGCACATCGACCGTGGTGGGGGTGGTCGCGCCGACTCGATAGAAGGTGCGCTCTTGGAGCACACGCAGCAGCTTGCTTTGATGATCGAGCCGCAAGTCGCCGATTTCGTCCAGGAAGATCGTGCCTTGATGTGCCAGTTCGAAATACCCCTTCCGATCCGTCAAGGCGCCGGTGAAGCTCCCGCGTACGTGGCCGAACAGTTCACTTTCGAAAAGTTCGGGCGAGATAGCCGCCATGTTGACTGCGACGAAGGGCTTGGCGGAGCGAGGGCTGAGGCGGTGGACGGCGCGGGCGAACAACTCCTTGCCCGTTCCGGGCTCGCCGGTGATGAGCATGGTGACGGTGGAGCGCGCGCCTTTCTTCAGGTCGCGAAACATCGCCAGCAGGGCCGGCGTGCCGGTGATGATGCCCAGCTGGGCACATTCTCGGCGCAGGGATTCCTGCTCGGCATTACCCAGCGGCGCGGAGGTGAGCGTGGCGGCCTGCAGATTCTGCAGCTGTCGTTGGAGTTCCTCCATCCGCCGGCGTGTGGCGGCCTCCTGCGTCTGGGCTTCGGCGACTTTTGCCTGCAATTCGGCGGCACACTTGGCCGACTCGGCTTCCTTGGAGACCGACTGGGAGATACTGGCCTGGGCCGTCTCCAAATCTTCCTCCAGCGTTTCCACGGCCGTCTCGCGATACACAAGGGCCTCCCTGACGGAGATCAGGTCCTGTTGAATCTGCAACATATCCTGTTCCAGCAGCGCCACACGGCGGCCGGCCATCACCTGCGCGAGTAGGTTCGCCGCAACGAGGACGAGCACCGCTGCCGTGACGGGTATGATGAACGGAAACACCCAGTGGCTGCCGGCCAGCAGGGCCAGGCTGGACGTCAGATACATCCAGAGGGCGGCAGCCCCCGACAGCAAGCCCCGCCAATCGGGCCGGCGCAGGACCAGCCAGGCGATGCAGCCGCTCAGGAAGAGCGTGATCACCCACCGTTGAAGCGGCGACAGCTCCCTGATCCACTTCTCGGAGATGAGGGTGTGGAAGAGGTGCGCCTGGAGCAGCAGGTCGGAGACCATGTCGCCGGACGGGGTGAGGGAGTCCGCCTGCGAGCGCGGTTGGGTGAACAGAAAGATCACCTTTCCGTTCGCCAACGCGGCCAGCCCTTCCGCATCCTTCTGTTCGACCAAACGAAGGAGGTCGTGAACGGCGACGGTATGGAAGGCTGTGGTGGGGTGCGGTCCGACAAAGTCGATGAGCAGGCGACCCTGTCCATCCAACGGAAGCTTCTCCTCCGGGCGCGTGAATGCCGTTGGATTCCGCAAGGCGGCCAGCCTGAGGCCCAGGGCCGGCAGGTCGCCGCCTTCCTCACGGTAGAGGAGCCGAGCCCGTCGCACGACGTGATCCGGATCGGCCGAGGGGGTGATGATGCTCTTGCCTGGAATCACGAGGCTGGTGGGGTCGGGTGTTAGGCTGGGGTCCTGATCCGGCATGGGGATCTGCAAGGCCGGATAGGCGACCATCCCGGCGGTCTTGACCGCTTCGATCAGGAGCGCATCGCTCACTGCGCCACCCTGGTGGGGCGGGCTCGGAAGATTGAGAGGAATGTCGAGGCCGATGGCCGAGGCGCCGGCATCATGGAGCGCGATGATCAGTCGCGCGGACAGGCTCCGGTCCCAGACACCGCCGCCCAATTGGCGGTCGCTCGCCGCGTCGCGCACCACGAGGAGCACATCCGGACCGGCAGCCGGCTGACGGCGAACCTGCAACCAGGTATCGTAGGGACCCCATTCCAGGGCCGTGTAGGTGAGGGGAGCGAACGACCAGAGAAGCCCCGCGAGCCCGCTCGAGGCGAAGGCCATGACCGCGGCTTGCAGCCAAACGGTCCTGACGAACAGGCGAGCGGCAATAGGCATGGGCTCCGAGATTACGGTTTGGGAGCGTCCGGCGCGGCCTCGTCCAGAATGCGTTTCACCTCATCTCGCGGAAGGCCCTTCAGGTAGCTCTTGGCCTTCGCGAGGTCCGCCGCCAGCCCAAGGCCCTTGGCATAGATGCGGGCCAGGGCCGTGCGGGATGCGACCGAACCATCGGCCGCCGTGGATTCCAGATAACTCATGATCCATTGCCCATGGGGTGGGAGCTGGTCGTCGAGCCCCTGTTCGTACAGGCGGACAAGCGTCGCGTGCGCACTGTCGTTCAACGCGTAGGCTTCCCGCAGCAGCACGGGTAGGGCTTCGGCGGTGCGTCCCTGCCGCAGGAGGGTGGTGCCGACGGTCTCCGGCGTCTGGGCTCGATCGAGATCGGGAAAGTCCAGCCAAATTTGATCGCAATATTCCTTGAACGCTTCCGCCGCCGCCTTGGACTGTTTCGTCTGCAGGTTGCCCTTTACCACGGCGATGCGGCGGAGTTGCGTGAGGGCCTGCGCCGCTTCCGGCAAGCCCTGATCGAAGGCGCGCGACCACCAGGTGACGGCCATGGTCAGATTCTTGTCCGCGCCCTGTCCGGAACGATAGGCGTTGCCGAGAAAATACTGTGCCTTGGCGATCCCGGCCAGTGCAGCGGTTTCCAACTCCTGGGCCGCCTCTTTCTCCTTGCCCGCCATTTTGAGCACCAAGCCCAGACGATAATGCGCTTCGGCAAAGTCCGGCTTGAGCTTCAGCGCCTCCTGATAGGCCTTGATGGCTTGGGCGACATTGCCGCGCGTGTAGTGGATGGTGCCCATGCTGTAGTGGGCCTGCACGAGGGTCGCATCCAGGCGGACGGCCTCCTGGAATTCCGTCATGGCGTTGCGCCAGTCCTGCTTGGCCATGAGGGCCGTTCCCAAATCCATGTGGGCCTGGGCGACCGAGGGATGGAACCGGAGGGCCGTGCGAAACTCGTCGATCGCCGCATCGGTATCACCCAGTTGAAACAGGGTTCGGCCCAAGGCCAGACGCGGTTCTTGGGCATCGGGTTCGGTATGGACCGTCTTGCGGGTTTGGCTCAGGGTTTCCAGCAGGGTCAACGCTGGTGGCGGCGGAGGAGGTGGTGGGCTTGCCGATTCTGCCGGCAACGGTTCGACGCGGACGGCTTCTGCCTCCTCGGTCTGGGTAGGAGACGGCGGCGGAGGGGGAGGTGTTGGGCTCTCTGCCGCAGCGGGAGATTCTTCGGGGGCCGAAGGGGCTTGGCTCGCAGCCTCGGTCGAAGGGGCCGGCACGGTGGATTCCTGCGCTGTGACCGGTGCGGGCTGGAACAGGACCGCGGCGAGTATGAGCGGGAGCCATCCTGCCAGGACAAGGGGTTGCGGAGACATAGGCGCTGACGAACCTCCAGAGTGAAAGACTGACATATATACACGGGGAGCGAGGAAAAATTCCACGAGGGCTGAGTCAGGTCGTGAACAGGGCAAGGGTCAACGGCAGGGCCGCAAGCAACAACAACAGGCCGATGACCACATAGCGCCACCAGGACAGTTGGTCTTGCAGCAGCAGAAATCCAAGACCGACCCCTTCGGCCAACAGCCAGTTGCGAAACTCTTGCGGCGGCACCTGGGTCAATCCACGCTGCTGGCAGGAGGTCATGAAGCGATCGACCACGACCCCTTGCAGAATGGAGCGCAGCAGCCGTTCGAGCCAACGAGGGAGACGGAAGCGTTCGCCGGTCTGAGAAATGAGGCGATGGAGGAGGGCCTCGTACTCTTCCCTGGTTGCGGCGAGGGTGCGTCCACCGGAGCCGGGCGAATTCCTGATTTCCGGAAGGTTGTGTAGCCAGCCGCGCAGGCTCTGCTCGATCTGTTCGACGGTCAGCTCGGCGGTGCGTACCATTCCAGCGAGGACGCCTCCGCCTAACGCGAGGAGCAGGCATGCCGCCGCGAGCCCCCAACTTCCCACCTGTAGCCACGTTCCATGGCCGGAGGTCTGAGTCGCGTAGTAGAGCCCCGCTCCGCCGACGCAGGCCAATGACATGCAAATATAGAACGGCAGGGTTCTCATGAGCGTGCGAACGAACGTGCGGGGCGGAGGTGAGGACAGAGCCGATGGAGAGGAGACAGTCACGGTGCGATGCGATCAGGAGGGGGGCCACACCCGACGGAGCCGCCCGCACAGGGCGGCGAGCTGGTCCGATGGCAGCGAGACCGGCTCATGCACCACTCGCCACACCGGTTCCAGCGGTGCGGGGTCCTGGGCCAGGCGGGGTATCAGGTGCCAGTGGATATGGGGCAGCTGGTTGCCGAGCAGTTCATAGTTGATCTTGATCGCTCCGAGCTCGCGGGCCAAGGTTTCGGCCGCCCGCGCCACCTCTTCCATCAATCCCGTCCGTTCTCCTTGCGACAGGTGAAAGAGTTCTGTGGCGTGGCGTTTCAGCACCAGCACGGTCCAGCCGCGAAAGAACTGATCGTCGTGGAGGTAGGCCCTCGTCAGTCCGGCCTCTGCGATGAAGTGGTCGGTTTGGGGCCAGGTGCCTGCGCAGGCCTTGCATGGAATGGTCGTCATGGTCGCTGGAGTGCGCGGCCTTCTTCCGGCGTGATGGTGCCCTTCTTGATCAACAGCTGGATGAGTTTGTCGAGGGTGGCGCTGCCGGGCGGTTGCGCGGCGGCTGCGGAGCCGGCGGCGTTTTTCGGCTTCGGCGGTTCGCGTTTGACCCCCATGACGCGAAAGGACGGCGTGAAGACGGCGACGTAATCTCGATTACGGATGCGGACACTGGCGGGCAGGCTCTCGCTATGCGGCACCAGATCCGGCCCGGAACCGGATGGAATGCGGAAGAACGGCTTGCCGTCGTCGGTCGTGCCGTCTTGGCCCAGGATTTCCATTCGGCTCAGCAACGATTCATTGGTCAGGTTCTCATGATCCTCGCCTGCGATGTTGGTGATGCGATCGAGGACGACGATCAGCGAATCGGCCACGAACAGATCGGCGGAGTTGTTGCGGACCGTCACGTCGTACCGATATTCGCTGGAAAAGTTGTCACGGGAGCGGAGGGTCACGACAGGGGAGACCTTGCCGGTGAGGTCGGACAGGGTATCCGCCGCGACGGCGGGTGCAGGCGTCTGCAGGCTTGCCAGCACCAGGCATAGACCTGCCGTCGCCAGTCGCTGCACGCAGCCAGTCACGTCCATGTCTACCTCCTACGTTCCGGTTCGCACGCCTCGCCAGAATAACAAAGCCGGACGGTCCGCGCGAGGAAATCCTTTGCGGGGCCTCCGCCGCTTGACACCCTCTTTTCCTGGACGATATTCTGCGCGCCGATCGCCCATCGGTTGCGGTTCGTCAACCTTGCATGTCCACCAGACGCCAGCGCGATGCGCCACTGCTGTTGTCCCGCCCCCTGACTTCGGCCCTGCTGCGGCTGTATGACTATCCCGATCCCCGCCGCCCCGATCGTATCATCAAGGGGTACGACGGTCCGCACGCGGTCCGCACTGCCCGCATGTGCGCGGCCGTGGCCGAGCGGTTGGGCCATCCGGTCGAGCGCGTCAGGCAGTATCAAATCGCCTGTGTGCTGCACGATCTGGGGCGCGCCGGGTTGGATCGAGCCCTCTTCAGCCGGATTTGGTCGTGGGCCCGCGCACAATCGATCCCCACCAGGCCGCGAGAATGGCGGGCGCGGTATCCCGAGACCAAGTACGGCCGTGAGACAGAGGCGTTCTTGTCGCGGTATCGAGGCTCCTTGGAGGCGGCAGGCGTGCTCGTCGACGACTGGGCCTGCGAGCAGGTTGAGATGCGGCTTGGGTATGCGCGGCGGTTGACCAGACGCTTACGGAACGTGAAGCCGCGGCTTCAGGATCTCGGGGTTGCGTGGGAACCCTGGATGGGCCGCATCATGTTGTACTACTACTACCCTGAGAAGCTGGAGGGCGCCAAGCCCTGGGTGCGGCAATTGGCGGAGATCCTCGTGGCCTGCGAGCAGTTCGAGGCCTATAGCAACCGGCGGCGCGGGCGCGACTATTATGTGCGGTCACGTGAAAGTCTCATGGAGGCGTTCGACTACCTCGCGTCGTTGCAGCGGGAGGGTGTGGTGAGCGTTGCGGTGCTCGACGCGCTTCGATCGCTTGCGGCTGGAGGCGCGTTCGATCGAGTGCTGGAGCAGGCTCAGGGCCGGCGCCTTTCCAGGCGAGACCGGTCACTCTTGCGAGGGGTCGGACGGGAGCAATCTCATGGCGGTTAGGAGCGTGCCCCTGCGGGTGTCGATGCAGGGCGAGAGTCGAGTGGAAAACATCACCGGACTGGTGCAGGATGCCCTCGATCAAACCGGGCTGCGGGCCGGCATCCTGACGCTCTTCGTCAAACACACGACGGCGAGCGTGTTGATCATCGAGGACGAGCCCGGCATTCGGGCCGATATGAAGACGCTGTGGGAGCGGCTGGTTCCTGCCGATCCGCAGTGGCAGCACAATCGCCTCAACGCCGGGGAAGATAACGGCCATAGCCACCTTCGAGGCCAACTGCAAGGCCATTCCCTCACGATTCCGTTCAACGACGGCGCCATGACGCTGGGGACCTGGCAGCAACTCGTACTGTTGGATTTCGATACCAGGCCGCGGACGAGAGACCTCGTCCTGCAGGCGATCGGTGAGTGACCTATGCCGGGCAGCTCTGTGAGGACAAGGGGGCCCCGACAATGGCTGGGTTGGGGAGTGACGGCGATGCTCGCCGCGGGGGTTGTGTCCGCTTCGCCGCTCGGCGCCTATGACGGAGCGCAGGGCGCTATGGCGCCGCCGGTTTTTCTGGCGACCGAATTGAGCCAGGAGGAGCAGGCGACGATCGCCGTCTTCGATCGCGCGACGAAGTCGGTCGTGTTCATCGCCAACACCGCGATCCAGCGGGATCCCTGGTCGTTCAATCTGTTCGAAGTGCCGCAGGGGTCCGGGACGGGGTTCGTGTGGAGCAAGCAGGGGCACATCGTCACCAATTACCATGTCATCTACGGAGCGGACTCCGTGACCGTGACCCTGGCCGATCGGACCGACCTCAAGGCCAAAGTCGTCGGTGCCGATCCGGACCATGACTTGGCCGTGCTGCAAATTCAGGCGCCTGAATCGGCCTTGCAGCCGGTGACCATCGGAAGTTCGCACAGCCTGCGGGTCGGCCAGAAGGTCTTGGCGATCGGTAATCCCTTCGGTCTGGACCATACCTTGACCACCGGCGTGGTCAGCGCGCTGGGCCGGACGATCAAGTCGATGAGCAATCGGACGATCGAGGGCGTCATTCAAACCGATGCCGCGATCAATCCCGGTAATTCCGGCGGGCCGCTGTTGGACAGCGCGGGGCGGCTGATCGGCGTGAATACCCAAATCATGAGTCCGAGCGGCGCATTCGCCGGGATCGGGTTCGCAGTGCCGGTGGACACGGTCATTCGCATCGTGCCCGAATTGATCAAGCACGGGAAACTCATCCGGCCTGGGTTGGGCGTTTCTCTGGTACCCGATGCCATGGCGCGGCGCTGGGGCGTGAAGGGGGTCATCATCGGGAAGATCGGACGAGGCAGCGTGGCCGAGCGGATCGGACTCCGCGGGGCGCGCGAAACCTTTGGCGGTCGCATCGAACTGGGGGATATCATCGTCGCCGTGGACGGAAAGCCGGTCGAGACCGTCGACGATCTCATGGACATCATGGAGCAACACAAGGTCGGCGATCAGGTCATGCTGGAATATCAGCGCGGCAATCGACGGCAGCAAGTGCCTGTGACGTTGCAGGCGGTGAATTGAGTCAGCCGGAGATTCCGATGGCGGCGTAGCCGGTGGACTCTATGTTAGGATGACCGAAGTCGGTCCATCCGGAGGAAGCGTTATGAGCGACCATCGACCCACCAACGATTCACAAGCAGGGGGCGCTCCATCGGCAGGCCGGGCCGAGTCGGCCTCGACCGACCCGATCGAACTGATCGACGCCTGTTTGGCCGCCTTTCCCGACGGCGATCCGCGGCAGAAACTTCTTTACAAGCTCCGGCATGTGGTGTTGGCCCAGTCGGTCGCGCAGGACCGGCGTGAGACGGAATTCAAGAAACTGACCGAAGTGGTCGCGAAACTGACCGCCCCGGCCAACCGAGTGGGTCTGTTGGTGGAAGTGCCGGCGGAAGGCTTGGCCCGCATCGTGGTCGGAGGGGCCGAGTATTACGCCAACATCGACCCCCGTGTGGCAGCGGATGACCTGAAAATCGGCACCCAGATTTTGGTGAACGAAGCCTATGCGGTCATCAAAACCCTCGGCTACGACCGTAATGGGCCGGTGTTGAAGGTGGCGGAGGTCTTGCCGGACGGACGTATTCGCTTCGAGCAGGACATGGGGCGTCAAGCGCTCATTCTGCAGCGATCGACCGATCTGCAGGGTGCGGAACTGAAGCCCGGCGACGACGTGCGCATCGATCCGACCCACCGCATCGCCATCGAAAAGTTCGAAAACCGTCAGGCCAAGGCCCACCTCCTCGATGAGGTGCCGACCGTGACCTGGGCGCAGATCGGTGGGCAGGAGGAGGCGATCGAGGCGATCAGGAAAGCCATCGAATATCCGCTGCTCCACACCGAGACCTTCAAGAAGTATCAATTTTCCCAACCCAAAGGATTTTTACTCTACGGCCCGCCCGGCTGCGGGAAGACCTTGATCGGTCAGGCGGCTGCGTCCAGCCTGTCGCAACTCATGCGGGACTTGAAGGACCAGCCGGCCGGCGGAGCAACGGGAACGAATCCGCCCGTCACCAGTGGCGCCTTCCTGCACATCAAGGGACCGGAAATTCTGAACATGTGGTTGGGAGAGTCCGAGCGGATCGTGCGCGACCTCTTCGCCAAAGCGCGGGCCCGGCGCAAAGAAGGGGCGCTGCCCTTCATTTTTATCGATGAAGCGGAGTCCGTGCTGGGCACCAGGCGCGCAATGCGCTCCTTCAACATCAACAATACGCTCGTGCCGATGTTCTGCGCCGAGATGGATGGGATCGAGTCCCTGCAAGACGTGGTGATCATTCTGGCGTCCAATCGTCCGGATCTGATCGATCCGGCGATCCTCAGGCCCGGTCGCATCGACCGGAAGATCAAGGTCGCCCGCCCGACCCGCGAGGCGGCCAGGGAGATTCTGCGCGTCTACCTGACGTCTACCCTGCCGCTTGAACGGGCGCTGGTGAATCGTCACGGTGACGATCCTGAGGCTGCGCGGCAGGTGGTGATCGAACAAGTCGTGGACAGTCTCTTTGCGCGGACGGATCAAAACCGTGTCTTGGCGATTCGCCTGCGAAACGGCCAGAACAGGGTGCTCTATCGCGGCGATCTGGTCAGCGGCGCCATCCTGTCCTCCATCGTGCAGCGGGCCAAGGAACAGGCCATCGAACGGGCGGTGGCGCAACCCGGCAACGCCGAACACGACGGCCTGCGGCTCCAGGATCTCTTGGATGCGGTGCAGGAGGAATACCGCCAGGGCGAGATGTTGCCGCCGGACGACGCGGCCGAGGAATGGCTGAAGCTCCTCGATCATCATCCGGATCAGGTCGTCGGGGTCTCCTCGTTCCGGCGTGGGCGGCAGAGCGAAGAACGGTTGGTCAATCAGATCATTTGATGCGAATCCCCATGCATCTGTTCGGGCTTGAAACCGAATACGGCATTACGCGCGAGGATCTCGATGCGGTGGATCCGGTCGAGGAATCGATGGAACTGGTCCGGGCGCATCTGACCGGGCGGTTCGAGCGTCGATGGGACTATGCCGGGGAAGATCCCCACGAGGATGCTCGCGGGTTTCGCGTCTCGGGTCTGCAGCAGGACAAGGAGGAAGACGAGTTCGCCAAGGTCGACGCGCACCGCCCCTTTTCCTTTCACGAGATGAAGAGCGATCTTGTCCTGCCCAACGGGGCGCGCTTTTACAACGACCACACCCATCCGGAATATGCCACGCCCGAATGCCGCACCCTCAAGGATTTGCTGGCGCAAGACCGGGCAGGAGAACGGCTGGTGCAGCGGGCGGCCGAACGTCGCAACCGTATGCTCGGCGGGGCCTACGTCCAGCTCTATAAGAACAACACCGACTTTCATGGCCATAGTTACGGGTGTCATGACAATTACCTCGTGCCGCGGGCACTGCCGTTCCCTCGCTTGGTGAGCGGCCTGCTTCCGTTTCTGGTCAGCCGTCAGTTGCTGGCGGGGTCGGGGAAGGTCGGGACGGAAGCGCAAGAAGCGGGGTTCGTGCCTGGCCCGTTCCAGATTTCCCAGCGGGCGGATTTCATGGAAGCAGAGCTGGGCGTGGATACCATGCACGACCGGCCCATCTTGAATACCCGCGACGAACCCCATGCCGATCGGACGAAGTATCGGCGCCTGCATCTGATCCTGGGCGACGCCAACCTCTGCGAGTATGCCACCGCGCTGAAGGTCGGGACGACCAGGCTGGTCTTGGACCTGCTGCAACGCGGTCATGAGCCGGAGTTGGAATTGGAACAGCCGGTCGTGGCCATCAAACAGCTGTCCCGCGATCCGGACTTGAAGGCCACCGTACGGTGTAAAGACGGCCGGTCCCTCTCGGGGCTGGAGATCCTGGCGGAGTATTGGAACGCGGCCAGCCGGTTCGACGACGGCGCCGACCCGGATGCCGCCTGGGTCTTGCGCGAATGGCAGCAGTGCCTTCGGCTGCTGACAGAGGATCGCGCTCAATTGGTGGGAAAACTGGATTGGGTCACGAAACAGTGGTTGCTCGACACTTTCATGCAGGAGGAGCGGATCGGGTGGGGCGACCCCTGGCTCGCCAGCTTGGATTTGGAATATCACAACATGAATCCGGAACGGGGGCTCTTTCTGGGGCTCGAGGCGGATGGCAAGGTGTGGCGCATGACCACCGAACGTGACGTCGTCGACGCCTTGAGCGCAGGGCCTGCGGATACGCGCGGCGGTCTGCGAGGGATTTGCGTGAGGCGATTTTCCGATCAGATCACGGGCATGCAATGGGAGTCGGTGCGGTTTGCCGGCGGGATGCGGGGACGTCAGCTGGACATGGGTGATTTGTTCGAGCCGGACGCGGTGCAGGCCTGCGCCAGGCTGCTGGAAACAGCCGCCACGCCGGCCCAGGCCCTGGATGCATGGAAGAGATGAAAGGATACGTCATCATGAATACGATACAGATGCCGGAACGTCGCGAAGGTCCTGGCGATCCTATGCCCAGGCCGTTAGGGCCGTCTGAGGAAGGCGGCGGACCCAGGCGGCCGGAGACTGGTTCGCCGGAGAAGGACAATTTGTTGAAGCGGATGCGCAAGGTCGATCCGAAGCAGGCGGAACGGTATCGACAACGGACCGGAGAGTAACATGGGGATGCAAGGAGATTTTTATCAGCTGCTGAGGGAGCAAGGCTATCAGTTCGGGAATCCCGCCGCGGCCGCAAGCGGCCTGGATATCCCCACCGCCACCACGATCCTGGCGTTCAAGTATCGGGACGGGGTCTTGGTGGCGGGAGATCGTCGCGCGACGGCCGGCAATATGGTCATGTACGACCGCACCGACAAGGTGTTGGAGATCGATCGCTATAGTGTGATGGCCATTGCGGGAGTCCCGGCGACGGCCTACGAAATGGTGCGGGTACTGGAACATTCGTTCAAGTACTACCGCCGGACACAGCTGCAGGAACTGAGTTTCGAGGGGAAGCTGCGCGCCGTCTCCAAATTGCTCAAGGAGAATGTCGCCGCGGCCCTCGCGGGAACGGGAGCCGTGGTGCCGGTGTTTGCCGGCTATGACCATGACCAGGGGGCGGCAAAGATTTACTTTTACGACATCCTCGGGGCGGAGTTCGAGGGCGTGGAGTATGCCGTGTCCGGCTCCGGCTCGCCGACGATCCGTGGGATTTTGCACTACATCAACACCTGGGGGCCACGGCCGCTGGGGGCGCTGCCGGAAGAAGAAGCGACGGTCCAGGCGTTGCGACTGTTAGCCAGCGCGGCGGAATTCGACTCGGCGACCGGGGGAGTGAATCGCGAGTTGGATCTGTATCCGGTGGTGAAGACGATTACAGCCGCCGGCGTCCGGACCGTGCCCGGGACGGACTTGAAGCGATTGTACGAAGCGGAAGTGTCTCGCCGGGTGTAGCGTTGAGTGTCCGGCCGACAATGGATCATCTTGTGAGGCTCGTGAGGAAACCGCACCATGTATGAGGAACCCTATCGCTGGGTGGAGGCCGTCGGCAACCGGCGTACCTATCTCGATGAACAGTTCAAGCAGGGCAGTCCCGTGGTGGCCCTCGCGTATGAGGGCGGCATCCTGCTGACGACCGTGAGCAAGGGCACGCCGAAGCTCTACGAAATTTACGACCGCATCGCGCTCGGCGGTATGGGACACCCCGCCGATTTGGAGAAGTTGCGATTCTCGCTGCTGGAGATGGCGCATGTGGAAGGGTTCAACCGTTCTCCGTCCGATGTTACGGGCGCGCGGTTGATGAAGTACGGCCTGGCGCCGGCGATCAAGCAGGCCTTCGAAGAAATCTATAAGGCGCCCTTCATCGTGAAGATTCTGCTCGCCGAACTCGGCCTCAAGCCGGAGCGGGATGCGTTTTTGACGATCAATTACGACGGCACCTTCGAGGAGAGTCGCCGATGGGCCCTGTTGGCGGCCAACCAAGCCGTGCTGGGTAAGATGGGGCGGTACCTGCAGGGGCGGCATCGCGAGCAGGTCGGCTTGTCCCAAGCGCTGGAGACGGCGCTGTGTACGTGGGCAGTCGGGGCCCTGGCGCAGGTCGCAGCCGACCCCTCGACGGACCAAGGTCCGAGCGCTGTGGACTCGACGGGCCAAGCCGAGTCCGAGGCGGAGCCGGACCGGGCTGCGTTGGTTGCCCACCTTCGGAAGACCTTGGCCGGCCGTTCCCTTGAGTGTGTGGTCCTGGAGCGCGGCGCTCCGGGTTCCTCCACCTATCGCACGCTTCGTCCCGATGAATTGACGGGGCTACTCCCGTCGGAACTCACAAGCACCACCCCGGCTTGAGATGCTGAACCGAATCTTCGGCCTCGAAACCGAGTACGGGCTGTTGGTCAACCAGGATCGACCGGACCATTCGCCCTCCTGGGTGGCGCAGCGCATTCGCGACCATATTTTCTACGGCGAGCGCCGAGGGGTGGTCGACCTACACCATCGCGGGCATGATGAACCGCCCGGCAACGGGGGGTTCCTGACGAATGCCGGACGTCTGTACCTCGACATGGGACATCTCGAGTATGCGTCCCCGGAATGCACCACCCTGACGGATTTGGTGGCGGCGGATCGCGCCGGCGACCGTATCATTCAACATGCCGTGTCGGCGCTGGGGTTGGACGAAACCGTCTCCATCATCAAGAACAACATCGATCATGAAACCGACGCGACCTTCGGCTCGCACGAGAACTATCTGGTCTCGCGCCGCTTTCCGTTTTCTCGGCGTGGGCTCGCCCCGCTGGTGACCTTTTTGGTGACACGTCAGATCTTCACGGGGGCCGGTCGCATCGGCTGCGCGAGTGACCCCAACGAATGGGTCCAAGTCGGCGGACTCATCTTGCATCGCCCCGGACTGCGGGACGCGCCGGATCGGTCCTTCGTCCCCTTCCAGATTTCGCAGCGGGCGGATCACATCGTGAACGATTTTTTCGAGTGGGTGCAGCACAACCGGGCCATCGTCAATACCCGAGACGAACCCTTGGCGGACCCCAATCAGTTTCGTCGTATCCACCTGCTCTGCGGCGATTCCAATATGGCCGAGTACGCGACGGCGCTCAAAATGGGGACCACCGGCCTGGTGCTGCAGTTGATCGAGGCCGGAGAAGCACCGCGCGGTTTGGGGCTGGACGAGCCGGTGGAGACCTTGCAGGAGATTTCGCGAGACCTCGATCGCCGATGGATGGTGCGGTTGGAATCGGGGCAGTCGATCTCCGCGCTGGATATTCAGGAGCAGTTTTTGGCGGCGGCGCAACGGCACTGCCAGGGACAGGATGAAGAGACCGACTGGGTGCTGGAACAATGGGAAGCCGTGCTCCATGATCTCCGCGGCGACTACGCGGCGCTGGTCGGCCGGATCGACTGGGCCTCTAAACTGTGGCTGCTCGAGACCTATCGCGAGGCTGAGCAGGTGGGATGGGACGATTCGATGCTGAAGAGCTTGGATCTGGAGTATCACAACCTGCATCCGGAGCGGGGGTTGTGTTACGGGTTGGAGGCGGAGGGACGGAGCCTTCGCTTGACGACCGACAAGGTCGTGGACTTGGCCCAAGACCACCCCCCGCGCAACACCCGGGCATTCGGTCGTGGCGAGTTGGTGCGGCACCTGCTGGCGTCGGAGCCTCGGGGTGCGGGCTTGGATGAAAGTGCTGATCCGGAGGATCGGTTGTCCTTCGACTATATGATCAATTGGTCCAATTTCAAGCTGCGCGGCGCAGAGCCGTTTTTCATGGCCGATCCCTTCAAGACGTACGTTCAGGAAGTCCGCAGTCACCTCTCGAGCCGATAGGCCTTCCCTACCGTTTGAACCCCATCCGCTCCAGCGCGCGTTTCGGCACATCGAACGCGAACCGTAATTGCACGGCATAGTATTTCTGCACCAGGCCCGATCGATCCAACGGCCGATCTTCTTCTCGGTACACCGCCAGTTCGGTATCCTCCCATCGGAGCGCGACCCCGACGATCCAGTCCAGCTCGGTGGGGTTGAGAGTATTGCTCGCCTCGCGGTCGGTAAAGAAATTCATGTCGCCGTAGAGGACGATGCGGTTCTTGTACAGATCCACATCGGCATGCGCGACATAGCGAAAGAGAGCGCGGCCCGTATTGTTGGGGCGTGCGAAGTAGCTGCTGTTGTGGAATAGCCAGCCGCCGCCGGCATAGGCCGTGAGATTTTGTCCGGGAAACAGGCGCCGCCACCAGGCGGCATCCTGTGTCGCTTGAAATCGAGCGGTCACCAACGCATCCGCGTAGGCCTGTATGAGTCCGCTGCGATCCAGGGGCGCGTCCCGCTCATACTGGATGCGCCAATTGAACCGATCGAGCACGCCGGTCAGGGCGAAGGTGGCATCCCATTCCGAGAGGGTGATCCAGCCGTTGGTGCGGTCGGAGAAGAAATTCTGATCGGTGTAAAAGGTCAGGTACTGTTTATACAGGTCGGTTTCGAGGTGCAACATGTGGCGCATGCCGACCAAGCCGCTGTTGTCCGGCCGGGCCGCAAAGGTGGGATTTTTGACGAAGGCACCCGTCAGGAGGTAGCCGCCGAACAGGGTTTCCTCCTCCTCGCGGGCTTCATGGTTGTCATAATCTGTTTCCTGCATGGAAGGCAGAGGCCGTCCGTACTTTTCCAGCGCGAAGGCTGCCTCGGGCCACAGGGATGCGCAAGACAGGCAACCGAGGCACAGGAGCCGGAGGAGCATGGATCGGCCTGGCCGGCTGTGCGTGATCATTCCGGACAACGGGCGAAGATGGCTTCGCAGTCATTGGAGGCGTCGACCGACGAGGGGACAAATCGATAGTGAACCCCTTCCACGCGTTCCTCTCGCAATACGACGGTCGCCCAACAGCCATGGTGGACAGTGGGGCGACTGGTCTTGGAGGAGACCATAGACTCTTCGAGCAGCGGGGCTTCTCGGTAATACCGGAGCACTGTCGCTCCGCCCTCTTGCCGTTCTTGGAGCGGGGGGCCTGCGCAGGCCAAGACCTCCGCTCTTGTCTTTTCCTGCAGGGACAGTTGATGAGGGTATCCTTCCGTCACGGGCGGCGCGCTCTGACAGCCAAGGATCAGTCCCGCTGCGACGAAGATTGGGAGCGTCTCTCGGAAGCGAAGATCTGCCAATTGCATGAAAGGGTATGGGGAACGTCTTATCGGATGCCCCTGGGTATCACAATGTGCAGGGCAAAGCAATCGGCGCTAGGCGGCATGTGGAAACGCTGTAGGATCTTCTCCGAGGTTAAACGTCTTAAGGGTGAGTGGGGAATGGAGATCACGCGAGGAGTCGACATTTATAGGTATCCGTTGTCGTCATGATGATGACGACCGTCATCGTTCTGACTCGGATCGGACCAACGGAAGGGCCGAATGGCCTTGATCAGAAGGGCGGGATGTGCTGCAGAAATCTTCTAAGGGTGTTTTTTTAAGTAAGATGCCAAATCTTATACGTTTGAGTTGACAATTACGCAGTATTCCATAGAATTAGCTTCGGATTTTGTAGATATCGGACAGTCTGCAGTGGGCTCTCGCTTGAGGCCGTGTGTGCCCTGCCCCTTCCCCTGCGACCACTCAAGTTCTCCTCATCCCAACCGGAACAGTTTGTGCCTTGCAAGAGCGCAGCCTCGCGTGCGGCTCCCGGATGGAGCCGGCGGGGATCACGCCGCAACATCGAGATCCGACATACGTTGTGGACACGGCAGCACTCAAGCCTGTGGGAGGGAATCTATGTCGAGCGATATCCTAGCCATCAGCGGGCGCATCTCTTCAGTTAAACCGGGTGCGGAGGCGGTCATTCAGCAGCAGGCGGCGCCTGAGCGGAAAAAAAGCGGAGATGCGTGGTCCTGTTCTCTTGATGAGCGACGGGCATCGCCTCGATTGGACGTTCAGCTCTCCACCACGCTGAGATTTCAAGACTTGGCCTGGAAAGGCGTGACCAAGAGCATCAGCCGCGGCGGACTGTCTCTCGTGGTGACACAAGATGTGCCGGCCGAACTGAATCAGCAGGTCCGGCTGAGCTTTCAGTCGGACGCCGTTCGGCTTGAGAGTCTGGGCGTGGTCTGCGGGATTCGGACTGGTCGGTCTGGGTCGCCACTCGAGAAGGCCGGGACTACACTGGCCATCCGATTCGTGCGCATGAGTCCGTCGGACGAGGAGGTTCTGGGAGGATTTCTGAGCGAAGGTCGCGTGCGCTCGAAGGAACTGCGCCTCCTCGCCGCCTTGGTGGCGCAAGACAATGAAGAGGTCCTGGTGGAGTCGGCGCATCGCGTCGTGGCGGTGCGCGGGCCTGTATCCGAGGCCGAGACGGCGCCTGCTCGAATCGAGCGGAGACGGCATCGGCGGGTGCGGTTGGACGTGGGTGGAGAGATGACGTTCCGGGATGGGGAGGACAGGCGGAGTATCTCCGGCATCTCAGTGAAAGATGTGACACCGACCGGAGCCTGTGTGCTGGTGCCGAGCGAGGACGATTTGATGGGGACCAAGGTCTTGTTGCGTTGGCAGCGGCCCGGTGCGACGAACGAACGCAGGTCGGTCGTTCCGATCCGCGGCGGGACCTGTACCGTGGAGGGGCAAGTGGTGTGGGCGCGTCCGGAATCTCAGGCGTCCGGCTCCACGACGATGGGCAGCCGGGGACGGACGATGTTGGCCGGGGTGCGGTTTTTGTCGGTAGAGCGGGAGACCGAAGCCCTGCTCCAGCAACTCTGTGTCCAGACGCTCGACGGGGCAACGCCGATAAAATCCGATGCCCCCTCGGTCATCACGGTGTTCGGAGAATGCACGCGCCAGACAGGAGAACGAATCGCCTTGTGCCATGATCGCTCCCGTCTGTCTGACGATACGGCAGCGCCCATTGTGGTGCTGGCGCCGGGGTATGGCGAGAGCAAGCGGGATTACGTGCCCCTCGCGTACTATCTGGCGGGCAACGGGTTCGAGGTCGTGCGGTACGACAACGTGAATCATGTGGGCGAAAGCGACGGCGTCGTCACACAGTTCCGCCTCCAGGATATGGAAATCGACTTGGAGACCGTGTTGCATCACGTGGCGACCCGATGGCCGGGCCGTCCGATCGGCCTGGTGGCCACGAGTTTGGCCGGGCGAGTGGCGTTGAAAGTGACGGGGCGATCGTCACGCGTCAAGTTGTTGCTGTTGATCAACGGCATTATGGACGTGCGTCATACGTTGCAGGCTGTTCATCAGGAGGACTTGATCGGGGAGCATCTCGCGGGTGTCCGGAAAGGCGTGGTGAACATCCTCGGGCTGACGATCGATGCAGATCGTTGGTTGGCGCAGGCCGTCGAAGGGCAGTATGCCGATTTGGCCACGACGCAAACCGACGGGGCTCGTGTGGGCGTTCCCGTTGTGCTCTTCCATGCGGAGCACGATGCCTGGGTCGATCCAGCTTCTATCCAAGCGGTGGAGCAAGCGATCGGGCCCCAGCTGCGTCATTCGTATGTTGTCCCGGGCGCGCTCCATCGAATTCAGGAAAGTCCCCGCAAGGCACGGGCGGTATATCGGCAGATCGCCGAGAGCTGCCGGCAGGAATTGTGGCCGAACCACGACGAGGCGGCGGTAGTCGAACCCTCGCATCGGGAAATCAGCTTGCAGAACCGGGTTGAACGTGAACGTGGAAAGAGCCGTCGCCCGATTGCCAAGTCGGAACATGTGGAGTTCTGGAGAGACTACTTGAACAACTTCCACACGATTCCCAACGTGGCGGATTTCTGGAGCCTGATGGACCAGGTGTATCGTTTGATGGGTGACTGCCGGCAGGGTGAGCGAATCTTGGATGCCGGGTGCGGTAACGGCAACTTCGGCGTGTTCCTGCAACTCAACCAGGCGTTTCGGCAACGCTACGCCGCGCGCAAGGATGCGCAGGTCCCGGATTACGTGGGGCTGGACTTTGTTCCGGCCGCACTGTCGCAGGCGACGAAGAATTTCGCGCAGGTACAGGAGGCCTTGCAGGAGCAATTCCGGACACGGTTCCGGACCTTTGTCCCGATGTCGATGCAGGTCTGCCGTGCCGATCTGGAGTCGCCGTTGCCGTTCCCCGATCATTCCTTTGATCGGGTCATCTGCAATCTGGTGATCGGGTACGTGCGCGACCCCCTGTTCACCTTGCGCGAATACCTACGTGTCCTGGCTCCGAACGGCCGTCTGGTCATCTCCAACCTGAAGCCCTATGCCGATTTGTCGGCCATCTATCGCAACTTCGTGGAGACGGCTCGGACGGCGGATCAAGTGGAGGAAGGTCGTCGACTCCTCGACAATTCTGGTAAGATCAAGGCGCGCGAGGGGGAAGGCGTGTTTCATTTCCTCCACCAGGCCGAATTGGAAGGACTGCTGCGCGCCGCGGGCGTCGCTCATCCCCGCGTCTATTCGACGTTCGGGAATCAGGCGTTGCTCGCCGTGGCGGAAAAAGACCTGGCGAGTATGCCGCTTGCGGCCTGATCCGATGGAGGGTGCCATGCCGGAGTGGATGCCATGAAGATCCTTGCGCTAAGCGCATTGGTCAATGCGCTGGCCGCCATGGGCCTCGGGCTGTTCGTGTTCTTCCGGGATCCCTCCGCGCCGCGCAATCGCATCTACGGCCTCTATTGCCTCAGCATCGCCATCTGGAGCGTGTTCTATTGCGGGTGGCAGCTCAGCGAGTCGAGAGAGTCAGCCGTCACGCTCCTTCGCCTGGCGATGGCCGGCGCCATCCTCATCCCGGTTTTGTATTTCCACCATACGGTCACCTTCCTTGACATCGCGGGACGCCACGCCAAAACCCTGCGGGTTGGGTATGCCATCGCGGCGGGCCTGTTGCTGACTGATGTGACGCCCTGGTTCGTGGCCGGCGTTCGCCCCGCCATGGCGTTTGCGTTTTGGCCCATTCCCGGGCCCTTCTTCCATCCCTTCCTCCTGTATTTCGCTTGGTACGTCATCTATGCCACCTCCCTCGTCGGCGTCGCGTTGCGGGATGCCATTGGGATCAGGCGGCACCAGTATGCCTACATGCTCGCTGCGAGCATCATCGGGTACGTGGGAGGGGCCACCAACTTTCCACTCTGGTACGACATTCATCTCTTGCCCTACGGCACGGTGCTCATCACCGTGTATACGGCCTTGATGGCCTATACGATCGTCCGATACCGGTTGATGAACATCAGCGTAGTGCTGAACAAGGGGTTGGGGTATGCCATCGTCTTGGCCATCATCGTCGTGGCGACTTCCATCGGCGCGGTGCTCAGCAATCGGGCAACGGCCCACTCGACCCCACCCTTATTGGCGGGGACCCTGTTCCTCATCTGCGGGTTGTGGGTGCTCAGCAATAATCCGCGTTCGATGTCGAATGTCATCTTCAGCGGGATCGGCGCGGCCGGCTGCCTGTGGCTGTTCGGTTGCTTCATGTTGTTCTCCGCCTCCCGCGAGGACGAGGCGCTCTTGTGGATGCGGGTGATCTATGCCGGTGTCGTCTGCTTGCCCCCGTTGACGTATCACTTTGCGCAAAACCTGGTCGGCGTGGCCGCTCATGACCGACTGATCGGGTGGAACTATGCCGTCGGTGGTCTCTTCTTCGGGCTGCTGTTCACCTCGTATGTGTTCGACGGTCAGTATGTCTACTACTGGGGACGATATCCGAAGGCGGGGGTGCTGCACCCGCTGCTGGTGATGTATGCGTTGGCCGGAGGCTGCGGCACGCTCTACCGCCTGTATCAAGGGTATCGCCTCCATGCCGGCTCTTCGCCTCTTCTGGGCGCGCAGCTCAAGTACACCTTTGCGGCCTTTCTGCTGGGGGTCACGGCATCGCTCGATTTTTTGCAGAGTTACGGCATAGGCTGGTACCCGCTGGGCTACTTATTGGCCGGGCTGTCGGTCACGGTGGTGGCCTACGCGATCGCCAAATACGAATTGATGGATGTGTCGTTCGTGCCGAGCCGACCCAAGGTCGTGCTCTCCATCAAGCTCATGGGGTTGATTCCCGCTTACCTGGTGATTCTGCTCGTCATCCGCTTCTTTACCGGAACCTTCCATTACCTCTTGGCCGGGGTGTTGTTTGCATTATTCGTGATTGTCTCGAGCGGCTTGGCGAACTTGCAGAAGGGGGTCGAGCGAGCAATCGGACAGACGCTGTTCCGTGAGCGGTACGATGCCTACGACACGTTGGTGCAGTTCTCGAAGTCGCTGGTGGCGATCCTCGAACTCAAGTCGCTCACCAAGGAGATCGTGCAGACTCTGGCGCGCGTGATGAACATCAAGACGGCGTCGGTCTACGTGCTTGACAAGGAGCAGGGACTGTACAGTTTGGCCGCGTCATACGGATTCATGAGCCGCGAATCCGCGATCCCGTCCATCAAGATGGACGGCGAGTTTCCGAAGACTTTGTTGCGGACGGAGACGGCGTTGGTGCGTGAGGAAATCGAATACGATAGGACGGCTCCCGAGCATCTTCGATTACTGGATACGTTGAAAGGCCTCGAATCCGAGGTCTGTATTCCGCTGGTGAGTAAGGAGCGCTTGGTGGGGTTCTGCAATCTCGGCCGACGGTCCAACCACAGCATGTACTCCACGGAGGAATTGGGCCTGCTCAAAACGTTGGCCCAACACGCGTCGATCGCGATCGACAATGCGTTGCTGTATGAAGACCTGCGCCGATCCCAGCTGTTGATGCGGCGCACGGACCGCTTACGATCCCTGGAAACCATGGCCGGAGGATTTGCGCACGAGATTCGCAACCCGCTGACCTCGATCAAGACGTTCGTGCAGTTGGCTCCCGATCGGCGGGACGACGTGGAATTCATGGAACAGTTCAGCCAGGTGGTGTGTGAGGACGTGGAGCGGATCGAGCGGCTGGTGCATGAAATTTTGGACTATGCCCGCTACATGACCCCGAAGTTTACCCAAGAAAATCTCAACGATGTGGTCTCCTCCTGCCTGTACTTCATCGAAGTCAAGGCGAGCAGCAAAGCCATTACGATCACCAAGGATCTCGTCCCTGATCTTCCCTATGTGAAGTTGGATCGGCAGCAGATCAAACAAGTATTGTTGAATCTTTTCATCAATGCCGTCGAGGCGATCGGTGTAGGCCATGGCGGTACGCTGTCCGTGCGCACGCGTCGATTGGCCAAACCGACCAACGAGCCGTGGGTGCAAATCGAAGTGGAGGACAGCGGACCGGGCATCGAACCTCGAGACTTGGAGCACATTTTCGATCCGTTCTACACCACCAAGCATGAAAGCGGTGAACGGGAAGGCACGGGGCTGGGCCTGACCATCGCCCATCAAATCGTCCAGGAGCACGGCGGGTATTTTGAAGTGACCAGCGAGGTCGGTCACGGAACCAAGTTCCTGGTCAGCCTCCCTGTGAATCCGCCTGTGGCGGAGTGGCGGACCGCAGCGCCGGTCTACGATGACGGCAGGAAACTGGCGGGGGCATTTCTGGCCAGGCCGCAGATTGGATTGGAGGACCAATTCGGGCAGTCCTCACCCGTCATCAAGGGCTCTTCCCACTAGCGCGTCGCGGAGCCATTCACGATCAACTCCACGATTCGGTTTTCCACCCAAAAACGATCCTCTCCGACCCGATCCCGCTGAAGAAATCCGCAGTGGCCGCCATGGTTTGTGAGGCACAGCCTTATCCAAGGGTTGTGGCGGATCGATGCCGCTTCGAACATGGAGATGGGGATGAAGGGATCATCCATGGCCGAGAAAATCGTGGTGGGGACATGGATGCCGTCGAGCACGTGGCGGGCCCCCGAGCGGTCATAATAATCCGCTACGCCTTCGTAGCCGCCATCCGGCGCGGTGTATAGGTCATCAAAGGCACGTATCGTCCGAATTCCGGCGAGGGCGGAGATATCCCAGCGACCGGGCGAAAGCGCGGCTTTTCGCGCAAGGCGGGCCTTCAGCCCTCGAACGAAATACTCGTGGTAGAGGCGGTTGGCCGGCTGTTCGAGGGCTTGCACGCAGACCGTGGGATCGATATTGGGGCTGACGGCAATGAGGCCGCAAAGCGAGGGAAGTGCGCTGCCCGCTTCACCGGCCATTTTGAGTGCCAGATTCCCTCCCATGGAATAGCCGACAAACCAGAGTTGGTCCAGGCCATCTTGCTTGCTCAGTTCCTCAAGAGCGGCGCGGAAATCGTGACTGAGCCCGCTGTTGTAGAGGGTGGGAGAGAGCGCTTCCGACCCGCCGCAAGTTCGCTGATTGAGCCGGACGATGTTCAGCCCCGCAGCCCAGCCCTTATCGGTCAGACCCAGCATGTAATGGGATTCGCTGGAGCCTTCCAGCCCGTGCAAGAGCACCATCGTCGGTGCGGCGACGCGATCGGATTGCCAGTGGCAGTATCCGAGGATTTGCGTTCCGGGTGCCACGGTGAAGAGGCGTCGTTCGACGGGTCTGAAGGGATCGACGCGGGTGCGAGGCCAGAATTTCGGGAGAATGGTCATGCCGTGCGCATTTCGCAACCACCATGGTGCGGTGAAGGGCGGCATGTCGGTCATGCGGTCAGCATAACTGAGGCGGGAGCGAGAAACCTAGAGGAAATCAAACAAGGGAAGTGTGCAAGGAGGGATTGGCTCCCCGAACACGACAAACATGAGCAATGGAGCTGTCTTGTTCGTGTGACGGTCAAGAAATGACTCCCATCGATTCATGTTTTCGATCGCTTGGCCTGGTCAACGAGACTGGGTTAAGCTGACTCAGTGGTAGGCGCGTTTGTATCCAACATAAGGCGCTCGTTAGCCAGGCCCATTATCGCAATATCAGCAAGATTGCCAAGATATAAAGACAGTGGAAGTCCTGTTCCAGGCAGTGCCACGACTCGTAGTTCCTTTTGAGTCGAGTAATGAGAGAATTTCCTGAATGCCCCCATTGGACCTGCATAGCTGTTTTTATCGACATACTTCACGACTGCATAATGTGGCTGAAGACCAACCTTGATTATTGCCTGGGTCAGTCGTCGAAGAAATTCATTCGCGTCCCAGAACAGGACGTAAGAATCTCCGAAGCCTAAGCGGTCGAGTCCTAATAACCTTCCATAGTCGGTTGGTCGTGGCGTATGGAGACAGTAGACATTGGCTTTTTCAAGTTTTCGATCATCTGCCCGAATTGGGCCAGTTAGTCTACCTATCGTGCGCCATTCCCCTTCGTGCTGCATGCTGAGAGTGGCTCCCTCTGAAGCCATGGAATAGCCCAATCCCTCGTTAGGGTCCAATCGTGGCAGGCTATTTTCGACGGCTCTGAAGTCAAGCAGTGGCCTCATGAACACATGCCCCTCATTCAGAAGCTGGGCCATGTGCTCTTTTTCTCCAAGCTTAAACATTGCGATGGGTGGATCATCTTCCATGGATTCTCCCGTGTCGTATAGGCCTTACAGGCGTTGAGATCCGTGCAATGTACCTTGGCGTAGCCGCCCGATCCGGCGACAGCCGGACGGGCGGAATGGCCCCCGTCTCAGTAACACGGGGGGCTATAGATACTGAGGAGAAAATTAGCCTTAATATCACCCAATTCTGAGGAGCCTTTGCGAGGATATAGTATTTCCCCCACAGCATATTGCTTGGCACGATCATTGTGCAATCGTGAACATTGGGATTTGTACCTCAAGTGAGTACGTCTAGAGTGTGGAAGCTTTACGATTGCTAAGGTACAGGGCTCAATATTAATGTACGGCGTTTGTCAGCAAGCGGACCTGAACACAATGAGGTGCCATGAAAATTCCGAAAAGTTTGTATGTTGAACCCACAGTTTGGGCCGCGAAGAAAAAGACCTATGATTATAGCTACAGGGAAATCACAATCGAAGATATCGTGGGCAATCACGATGTGGAAAGGATCGAGGCGGAAGCAGACAATTGCCTCAATCGGCTGAAGCGTGACGGTCGTACATGGGAACTTGACGCAGTCCTTGTTGGATCACCCATTGAAGCCAGAAATACTGTTATCGTTTTCCGAACTAGGCGACATGATCAGGGTGGCAATTAGGGGATGGTGCCTTTCTATGAGCTAATCGTAAAACTGATTCAGTCATCCTAATGCTAGAAGCGCGGTCGAGATTTTTCACTCATGTGGGAGGCCTGCGATGAGAATTCTGTTCATTGGGTTGATTTTACTGATGGCATCGTGTGCATCCGTTAACCCGCAAGAATTCAGAGGCCCGAATGGGAAACCTGCTTACTCAATGAAGTGTAGTGGACTGGGCCGTACGTTGGACGATTGTTATAAGAAGGCTGGAGAAGTTTGTAATAGCGGGTACAACATTATCGACCGTGCCTCAGGTACCGTTGCTGTTCCAACAAGAGGTGGAATATTGGCTGCCCCGCAACACACTCTTGCGATTGAGTGTAAATAGTCTAATTTTGAGGATACCATGGGTTCTCAGTCGAGGCCT
Source organism: Nitrospira sp. (assembly GCA_015709715.1). Lineage (NCBI taxonomy): Bacteria > Pseudomonadati > Nitrospirota > Nitrospiria > Nitrospirales > Nitrospiraceae > Nitrospira > Nitrospira sp. The sequence continues at coordinate 1,439,049 of CP054184.1, read as the reverse complement.
TCTTTGTATCTGTGCACAGTCCTTTTTTCTTCTTTCCTATTAGCAGCTCTCATGGCTGTGTTAAAGGCTGAAGCAAAAATGGGTGCGAAATTTGGGCTATCTTATGCTCAGGAGGATGGTCGGTATTGGGTAAAAGCTCGTGGACGCTTCCGTGGTCGAGGCTTGCGGCAGGGAGTGCCATATTCTGGTCCTGTGCTAACGCGTGAGCAGTTACGCCAGTGCTTGATACATGAGAATGACATCAACGTGATGTCACGTGTTATTGATCAAGAATCTCTTCCTCTTAATACAGCGACCAACGAGCTGGAGGTCTTGGCAAAGGAAGTTGCAGAAAGTGATGCTGCCGTTGACGCATACAGACAGGAATCTGTCGAATCCCATAACAAACTTGTCCGGCAATATAATTCAGCTTTGGCAGAATATAACGCGACAATACCGGAGGCTCTTGCTCGCGTAAACACGAAGGTAGAGAAGATGAATGCAACGGTTTCGAGGTTTAACAGCCAGTGCGCCGACCTGGCATACTACATTCACGATATGGAAGCGGTTGAGAAAGAATTGGGACTCAGACACGCAGAGCCGAATAGGTGATTCTCGGATATAGTTGTATCTCTTGATTCACGCCGGCGGTCACGCGGGCGCATCTTGGGGGCAGGGGGGTGTCGCCAGACTCCCCCCATTCTTTTTCCAGCCAATTAATGAGCCTCCTATCCGAACCATCCCCACCAGCGCTGCTTGACTCATTATGTAACTTCATGGTAACGATATGACCATGAATAAACGAAATGCTCATGACTCTTCGATTCCACAACTGGAAATGCCCGATATCGTCGGCTTACCACGCAACTGGGACATCCTCATCGAGTATCTTCGCCAGCGACGGTACACGTCCGGCGATGTCGAGACCTGCATCGGGGTGTCTCGCAAGGTCCTCAAGGATTGGGATGGGGCAGGCATTATGGACCAGCTCTATCAGGGCCTCGGTTCAGGCCGAGGGGATGAACGGTTCGGCAAGTGGCGGCTCTTCTCCATTTTCGATATTTGGAACCTGGCCTTCTATAAACGACTCAGAGATGTGGGGATTGATATTGCACGGTTGCGCGGGGTGAAGAAGGCAAACCCAAATGAGGTGTTCGAAGGGGGCATTATTCAGTGGTGGTTTTATCAGGCCCTGCCTTCTTGGATCTATCGCCAGCCGTATTGGGTATATAGCGACCTCGAAAAGGATGTCAGCTATACCTCGATCGAACGAAAAACCGCTGCGATTTATTTCGTTCGCATTGCCCACGTCGAGTCGATGGGAGGGGATCTCTTTATTACGGTGAACCTGGTTCCGCTCATGGATAAGGTCATGGCATTGAACGGCCCTCTTCGACTGACGCTGGACAAAATAAAAGGAATCACGGTGCGAGTAGAGGCGCATGAGCTTCGTCTAGAGCCTTTGCCGAAGCCTGAGAAGTCATGATCTCGGAACAGGGGGCATATACACTTCTCCTGCATGGCATCGATACGGTGCAATGCGCCTATTATCTTACGCCGCCGCTCCCGCAATTCCTCGATTTCCGAGCACTCGCTGTGATCAAGGAACAGCTTCGGATGAATAAGAGCCGGGAACCTCGGGCCGTGATGCTTGGAGATACCGAGTTTTTCATCCATCCGTATGGCAGCAGCTCAGGTTTTCCATTCGTGCTCTCGAATGAGGATTTCAAGATAGAACTGGGAGAGTTCAACAATCCCTCCTGTTTCGTGACCTATCGAAGCCAAGCCCTGTGGCGGCAATCGGCTTCAACCCTCCATGACAAGTTTGTGGCTTGGACTACGTCGGTTGGTTGTGAAATGCAGCAGCCCGAAAGCCTTTCTCGGGTGGATTTCTGCTTTGACTATTCCTTGGCCGAGCGGGACTTTGACGCGGATTCGTTCGTGAGCCTGTCCGATAAGGACAGCCAGCATCGGGAGAACGGGACCGTTCAGACCTTCACGTTAGGCAAAGGCGATGTGGTGCTCCGGGTCTATGACAAGATTGCGGAAATCCGGCAGCAAAGCGCCAAGGTCTGGTTTCATGAGTTGTGGGGCCAGGATGAGCATGTTTGGCGGATCGAATGGCAGGTCAGGAAAGCGCTGCTGAAAGGGTTCTCGATTCGAACGTTTGTGGATCTGCAGGAGCGGCAAGGGGCCTTGCTGCACTTTTTAGCTGAAAGCCACGATACGTTGAGAATTCGGACGGAGGACAGCAATCGGTCCAGGTGGCCGTTGCATCCTCTGTGGATTGATCTCCAGCAGCGGATTGCTGCCTTGCACATGCTGGAAACTAAACACCTTGACGGCAAAGAGCTGGTCCTCGATGAACGGCTCATGAGGCTCACGATCAGCATCTATGGTTACCTGAAGCGGATGGCGGCAGTTTCCTGTGTGAAACAAGAACAGGAAATGATGACGGAAGAAGAGGCCTATGAGCTTCTTGGAGAGCGGTTGCATCGTCTGTTTGATCCACTGAGCTGGAAGGCCGATGTGCGCAAGCGCATGAAGGCCATCGAGTTGGGGGAATGGTGAGAAAGGCGGAGGTCCTCAAGCTGGTTCACGGTCATGTGACGCATGTGTTGCTTGTGGCCCAAGCCTCGTTGCCGTCAAGCCAGTTTCAAGCCTTTCGGACGGTGGTGCTCAATGAATTCGGACGGAATGGGTTGGAAGGGGAGTTGGAGCGGTTGGAGTATCAACTAGGGGCTGAGGAACGGAACGGAATGGGCCGGAATACATGATGCACGAAAGGCGGTGGCCCATGCGTGTCCCATGAGGTTAAACCGAACAACATTACGGTACGTTTCGACGTGGATTTGATCGACGTGACCGATGCCGAGGTGGAGCTGATTGAAGCGTCCCTTGGCGAGCTGATTCCTGCACTGTTAGCGAACCAAGAGGAAGAAGGGTAAGGCCATGATTGTCGCGCTCTATGCACGGGTTTCGACGAGTAAACAGGCGGAGAAAGATCTCTCTATTCCAGACCAACTCAATCAGATGCGGGCTTGGTGCCAGACTGGCGGCCATACGGTGGGTGCGGAATATGTGGAGCCTGGCGCGTCGGCCACAGACGACCGGCGCCCGGTCTTTCAGCGCATGATTGGTGAAGTGTGTGTAAAACCTTCCCCTTTTGAGGCCATTGTGGTGCACAGCTTCTCTCGCTTCTTCAGGGATGCAATCGACTTTGGGATGTATGAACGGAAGCTGAAAAAATATGGGGTATCCGTGCAGTCCATCACGCAGCAGACCAGCGACGACCCATCCGGGGAGATGATGCGCCAGATGATTAGTGTGTTCGATCAATATGCGAGTAGAGAAAATGGCAAGCATACGCTGCGGGCTATGCGTGAGAACGCCAGGCAGGGTTTCTTCAATGGTTCGCGTCCACCGGTGGGCTACCACACGGTCGAGGTAGAACTTCCCGGCAACAAGGGAAAGAAAAAGCGATTAGAAGTCGAGGAAAGTGAAGCGCTCGTGGTGAACCGGATCTTTCACTGGTACCTGCACGGAGATCGAGGCCGGGAGCTTGGGTTGTATGGGGTGGCGGCGCGTTTGAATGAGCAGGGTGTGCTGATTCGGGGGCGGCAATGGACCAAGGGCCGTATCTATGAGGTTTTGACCAACCGAGCCTATATCGGTGAGCACTATTTCAATAAATACGAAAAGCGAGGCAGGGATGTTCGGCGGATGAAGCCACGGGAGGAATGGGTGCCGGTCAAAGTCGAACCCATTGTGAACCAGGAGCTGTTCTTGGCCGTGAAAGAGAAGTTGGAATCCCGATCCCCTGAGAAGGTTCCGCCACGGGTCGTCAATTGCCCTACGCTTCTTACTGGGTTACTGAAATGCGGGGTTTGTGGGGCCGGGATGACGCTGGCAACCGGCAAAGGCGGGAAGTATCGCTATTACAAGTGTTCAAGTCGCATTCTCAAGGGGAAAGACACCTGCGCAAGTGAAAACCTCCCCACTGAGCTGGTTGATCGGCTTGTCCTGACCTCACTGGCAGACAAGGTCTTTACGCCCTCACGAGTCCAAGCCGTGTTGGAAGGGCTTGGGAAGCGTTTGAGGCGGTCCCAAACCGATTATGAGGGAAAACTGAAGCAGTTGACCAAGGAAGTCGAAAGCCTGCAGTACAGAAGTAATCAGCTCTACGAGGCGGTAGAGAAAGGTTTGTTACCGATGGACGAGACGTTGACCGCTCGGGCCAACAAAATACAGGCTCAGCGGCAGGCCTTATTGCTCGAAATAGCGGGGCTTCGACGGCTGAAGCAAATGCCTGTGGATGCCCTTGGAGAGAAGAAGGTGCAGGCCTTTATCACGGTCTTGCGCGAACGGTTAATCGAGAAAGACCGCTCCTTCAGTAAGCACTATCTCAAGCTTCTCGTCGATGAGATCCGGTGTCTCGATAAACAGCTTGTGATGAAAGGGAGCTATGCAGCGCTTGCCAAGATGGTTGGAGAAACTAAAAAGGGCACCCCAGAGAGCGGAGTGCCCAGTTTTGGTCTAGATTGGCTCCACGGCCCTTATTCTAGTCGCACGCTTCAATTCCATATGTCTAGAATTGTTTCCTGTTAAGCTGCGGGCCCGATTATCATTGGAGCAAAAGCAGATTGTTGCACTGATTCAAGGGTAATTCCCTTTTGGCATAGCACCAGAAGCAGCGATCTCAACCAGAGAGTATCAAGGTGGGACAATCAGTTCTTCCTAGCTCTTTTAGTCTTCTTAGGCGATTTTTTCTCCTTAACTAGCCCGTCACAAACAGGGAAGTGCTCACACCCATAGAATGTGCCCCAACTTCCTGACCTCAAAAAAGTTTGCCCACCACATTTGGGGCAAGGTGGACCTTTCTGGGATCGCGTGTTTCCTGACTTCTCACCGCCTGAAGGGGAAGTTCTGTCCCTCTGAAAGGCGGTTACATTAACAGACCAGTCGCATCCATCCCCTTCCCGTCGATTTTCGCAGTAAAAGTACGGTCCATACCGTCCTTCAGCATAAACAGTCCGCGATCCGCAAATCTTACATCGAGGATTTTCCGCCTGTGAGACTGACCTTGCAGCCTTGTCGTCAGAACAGCGTACTTTTGCCATTGAGGCACTGAGAGCCTTTGCAAGACCTGTATTAACGCATCGAGTCATACTTTCTTCTGTGGAATGTGCATGGCTAAGAGCGTTTAGCGAACCGTGCCAAACAATACTGTCGTCTATTAAAATGACTTTTTGGTGAATCCTTGACCGGCAATCGACAATACATCCAACACCTTCCAAAGTATCTAGCGCCTCTTTACCTGCTGCAGGGAATATACTGCCATTCAAATGAGGTGGACGGGTGACGCATCGAATTTTCACGCCCGCTGCGGTCTTTAACCGGAATAAGTCCCCATATTCGGCCACTCTTCGTGGAGTTACGAAACCCGAAAAAATCACAATTGAGTTCTTCGCTGCCATAAAGTCGACTTTTACGGCCGGATCGAAAGTCTTTTCATCAAACAGGCCAAGAGTTTCGGCTTGTAGGTCAAGAGGGATATTTCCGATAAGACCCTCTAGGTCACTGTGTATTGGACGCAATTCGAGTAATATACGACCAGCCACTACCCTTCCATTTCTTTGCATATCGTACAATATGGATCTCAGGAGCGAAGAACTGGGCAGGTGCTTATCTAAATATGTCAGATTTGCAATCACAACAAGATGCGACTTAGCTCGAGTGACCGCGACGTTAAGAAGTCTGGCACCAATCTGGTAAGGTGCCACTCCTTGAACAAATTGACCTAAGTTCCACGCTCCACCATGGCTCTCTGGTACGTCTAAAACCATTAAAGGAGCTTCATCGCCTTGGTAGCGGTGTACCGTGCCAGCCGTGATTGTGTTGCCTAAATGTTCTCCGTCGAGAAGTTTTTGGATCAATTTAGCTTGGGCCGCATACGGCGTACAGACTCCAATGCACTTCTTTTGCTCGTCTATACATCCAGATTTATTCAGATGCCATACCAAGTTCCTCGCAAGAAGGGCATGCATTAAGTTAAAACGGGAACGAAAAGCTGTAACGCTTTCGAAAGGCCAGAGTTCTGACGTATCGATGATAGTAAGAGCATTATCGAAAGGGTAAGGAGGAGCTAAGGAAGAGTAAGCAGGGGGCTCATCGCCCGTTCTCAAGCCTCCCATATCGTTGTACATTTGTCCGGAGATTAAGTCACATATAACCCTATCCATTCTGTACTGAATATTCAGCTTCGCTGTTTCAGCATCCTTTTCTCGGCCTTCTAACACATCATGTCCGAGCACATCGAAGATCGCTTGTTGTTGTGTTGGTACGATTGGAGGAATTTGTCTGGGATCCCCACATACAATTACCCGCTCTTGTGAAAGTCCTGCTACGAAATAAATCATCGGCGGCATGATCATCGATACTTCATCTATTAAAACTAAGTCGAACTGACCGAGTTCCTTTGACGAAAGGCTCGCCTTAGTACAGGTCGCACCTAAGATTTTTGCATCCTTTATGACGGAGGCACGGATATTAGCTATCTTAGTTTCGATTTCTCCTAATTCCTGAACCAGTGGATCGCGGAGTTTATCCGCTTCAGAAATCTCTCGCTGAACCAGGTTCCGGTCGTAGCCCATGACGGCGGATATACAATGACCGAGTTCCCGTTGAGCAATTATTAAATTTTGATTTATTGCTTCAGCAGAAGTCCTGTTCTCTTTAATCCTTTCGAAAAGTCTGTCTCGTTCAAGCTCTCCAATAGCGATATCGTGACCAATCGCCTCTAAGCTTCGCTGAAAAATCACAAAGCGTGACCGTTTTCGCTTCTCTCTTTCTTCAAATAACTTACTAATCAACTCGTCACGACGACTAAGACTATCTTCAATGTCCTGCAGGTCTTTATTTGCTTTATTATTCTTCCCCTGCAGATCTTCGGCGTTAATTCGTGCAGCATCAAGCTTTGCAAAGAGTTCTAGTATGCGCCGCGCGTTTTCCGTGCGCGCATCAATCCTTCTGATGGAAGCTTCTATTTCTGTTTTGCGCTGTCCCAGTTGAATGGATCGTCGACCAACAATACCTTCCACCGTTATTTTATCTGCGTATTGTTTTTTGAGTTCCTCATCTGCAATCCGACCGACGCGGACGACACGTCCTTCATCAAGCGCCGCGTGATCTGATTCCAATTCTTGGCAGACTCGGCGTAACACTTGGTCTACTGCTTTGTTTGTGTTGGAGCAGATGAGCACTCGTTTCCCTGCTTTAAAAACAGCGTGCACGATAGAACCAAGGGTAGTGGTCTTTCCGCTTCCTGGCGGTCCCCAAATGCGTGTTACCGAGTCAGTTAAAGCTTGAAGGTAGGACGCAAATTGTTTTTCTTTGAGTTTAAGTTGGTTTGAGAGCAGGTGAGGTGGAATTACAGGAGGATTCTGAGGAGGTTGACCGAAGCCTACGGCTGCATTGGAGAGATTTCTGTTAATATTTATTTGTCCGTTTTTAACCTTCTCGAGCTTTTCCTTTAATGCTTCTAATAACGCTGTTGCATCAATTAACAGCACGGCACGTTTAATTTGACTGCCAAAGTCTCCGCAGATTGATAGACGAATAGCGCCTGCCTCTAAGGAAACAATGCATCCCTCAATTCTCTGCCCTTGTATTTCAATTGAAACCTGAGCGTCTTCAAATATCTCAGCCTCATCAACGAAGGGAAACGCATAAAGAGTCTCATGATTAACAGCTTCTACTCTCACCCCATTTTCGAGCTCATAGCGTTTTTGGCCCGAGCCAGACTTCTTGATTTCTAGGATGAGTGCGCTAAGGGCAGCTCTATATATGTCAACGAGGTCCGCATCTTTCGGAAGATCTAGGCTAATATCTTGTGATTTCTTTCTCTCATAAGCATCCGGTAATCCCTGTGTCCCAGGAGGACGAATTTTGCTAAACACTTTTGGGCGCTCGAGATCATCGGGAATTCTAAGGTTTTCTGCCTGTGTGTTTATCTCATGTTCAGGAATTGGCCAACTTTGCTCCGACCCGTCGGAGTGAGCCTCGTTCCCGGGTCTATTGAGATCATCGGAGAGACTTGACTGACTTTCAACCGATGGGATGAAGGTGGGTTCTGTTGAAGGCGTAGGGTGGATTAAAGCCCTGAGTTTGCATTCTACAGTTTCAAAAAGTCTTTTTGCCTTGGCGGTGCTTCGAAAGGTAAGTTCTTCCTTGAGAAGAGTTAGTACTTCGATATTTGAAGTCTCTTTTTTATAGAGATCTTCAAGTTGTTGGTAGGAGTAACTAAAGAAGGGACGCGGCATGGTTCCAATACTCCCTTGCCTAAGTAAAACCTTAGGCTACATTTTTTGACTCAAAACATCCCGACCCATGTTATAAAGTTGTGCCTTATGCTGGCGGTAGAGAAAGATACGCCAATGGGCAAAATAAATCGACAGATCTGCAATTCTCCGTTACTAACTCAAATAGAAGCACTCCTCTTTGGGTAGCGATATCCCTATCCCGCGCATAGAACATCTTCGTAGCGTCTGTCCTACTATGACCATATAGATCAAGTGAAGCGGGGGCTGCGCCCCCGATCCCCCCGGCCGTCCGGTCCATTGGTCCGGAACGGCCGGGCGGCCTCGTTGGCCGTGTTCTTCTTCGAATAATCCCCGTGGTTCCGTAAGTCCTTATCTCGGTCATGGCGCTTTTAGAAGACTCCCCAAGGGGACGGCCAAGCTGACGCATTGCCGTCATCATTGGATAGCTGCCGTTCAATCGAGGCCCTATCACCCCCTGGAAGACTCAGGGCGTGAAAGGGCCTATTGGGTGAGACTGAAGGGTAGGGGTGTTTAGTGGCGGGAATTGCGAAAAGTGAGGCCAGCGCAGGCGTAGCACAGTAGGATTTCTCTGGCCACGCCGTCACCCTGGTAACAGATGCGCCCCCACACCAGTTCAGACTGACAGAACTCGCACAAGCGTTCGTGGCTGTGTGCCGCACAGAGCCAGCCCTTTCTGGCGCGATCATAGATGAGGCCAGGGCGTCCACAGCAGGTAGGCCCAAACAGGGAATCAACTTTCCGAGCACAGCCATGAGCAGTCATGCTTTAGAAAAGGTGAGGCCTTTCCCCAAAACGAGTTGCAGAATGAATCCGTCGAACCAGATGGCATGCCCTGCGAGCAGGTCCTCCCAGGTTTTGAAGAGCACCACGCGAGGAATTTCGATTTCTCCTCGAATTCGGCGAAAGGCATTCCTGCTCGACCATTGATTGCGCATGTCTTCCCACAGGGTGCTCATAGGGAAACCAAGCGACCGTTTCCACGACCAGCACATGTTCACGTAGCCCGATTGATCCTGAACATATTGGCTGATGACATATCGACTCAGACGGTTCCTGGAGCGATGCCCTGGCTGGTAGGCCTTGATCCAGACCACCGGAGCCCCGTGGAGGCTTTGCCATTGCGCAGACAGCCATTCTTGCGAGATCCAGAAGCGGCGGGCGCGTTCACCATCGGGGACTCGCCAAGCCCAAAAGATATGCAGCACCCCGTGACCTTCTTCCGTGCGTACTTGGTAATACTCCAAGCCCCGAAAGCCGAGCTGTCGCTCGATCCGCTGGCGCAGTTGCTTGTGGTGATAGGTCAACTTGTCGGCTTGACCGCCTTCTGCGGTAGACAGGGTGACCCATAACACCTGAAAGTGATGGGCCTCCCAAAACCACAACAGCGAACGAACTCGCTGATACCCACGCTTTTGTTTGCGTGACCATTCCGCTCTGATAGGACGCCCGCCTGATTGAGGGTCTTGAGGGGCTGATTCAAATCTGGATGAATAGGCCTCAGCCATGAAAGGTCTCCTGAGATACTGAAGGTAGAGCGAGAGTCGGGAGAGCCGAATCCTTGGGAATCGTAGAAGTACCTGCAGGTAAGGTCGTGAGTCGTCGCGCACCCTGGAGCAGAAGCGCCTGCAGGCGTGAGCTGAGAGGGGGCTCCGGAAATTCGGACAGTGTGATCAGTGGTAGCCTGGCTTCAGCAAAGCCACCGCGAGGTGGCGACACAAAGGAGCGAGGTAATGAAGAGGACGAGACGGAACCACGGAGCGACCTTTAAGGCCCAGGTGGCCTTGGCCGCAGTCAAAGGTGACAAGACGGTGGCCGAGTTGGCCGAGCAGTTCAGGGTCCATCCCACCCAGATCACCGAATGGAAGCAACAGCTGCTGGCTCGGGCGGCGGATGTGTTTGGCGGCTCAAAACCGCCGTCGGAGGCGCCGGATCTCAAGACCCTGCATGCCAAGATCGGGCAACTGACCCTCGAGAATGATTTTTTAGAAGGCGCGCTCACCAAGGCGGGCTTGCTGAGCGCAAAGCGATGAGTGATCGCACCCATCCATTACCGATCGGGCGACAATGCCAGGTGCTGCAGCTGGCCCGGTCGACCGCGTACTACCAATCGAAGCCTGTCTCCGCCGCGACGCTGGCACTCATGCGCCGGATCGACGAGCTCCATCTGCAGTATCCGTTTGCTGGCGCTCGCATGCTGCGGGATTTGTTACGGCAGGAGGGCCATGCCATTGGGAGACGACAGGTCGCGACGCTGATGCGACGGATGGGCATCGCGGCGATCTATCGGAAGCCGAGGACCAGCCAGCGGCATCCTGCCCATCGGATTTATCCCTATCTGCTGCGTCAGCTGACGATCACGCGGCCGAATCATGTGTGGGCGTCTGATATCACGTACATTCCGATGCGGCGTGGCTTCGTGTATTTATGCGCGATTCTCGATTGGGCCAGTCGCCGGGTGTTGGCGTGGCGGCTGTCCAACACGTTGACCACAGACTTCTGCGTGGAGGCGGTACGGGAGGCAGTCACCCGGTATGGCACACCCGAGATCTTCAACACGGATCAAGGCTGCCAGTTCACCAGCCAGGAATTCACCGGGTTTCTCAAAGACCAGGGTATCCAGATCAGTATGGATGGGACGGGACGGTGGCGGGACAATGTGTTTGTCGAACGGCTGTGGCGGAGCCTCAAATACGAAGAGGTCTATCTGCACGCGTACGAGACCGTCCGAGACGCCCAGGACGGGATGGTACGGTATCTGACCTTCTATAATCAGCTCAGGCCGCATCGCGCGCTTGACGGACGCACGCCCGATCGCGTGTACTGGGAGAGCGTGCCTGCACGGCCTACGGCCGCGTAGGCGTACACCGCCCGGCACCACTTATGAACTGAAAGATTCTGTCCAAAGAAGCGGAGCCATCTCACTGCGCTCTTCGCGTGCGTGTGAATTGAGTGGGATGAAATGGACTTCAATCTTCATCAGAATGCCCATTGGGCAACATATCGTCATGGGTAAGCTCGAGCGTCGTTTCATCGTGTAACTCGAACAGTTGATCGACGGTGCAGCCGAAGTACTCGGCGAGTTGCAAGGCGACCTGCAGACTCGGGACCGCCTTGCCCTGCTCCAGTTTGGTCACGTAGGAACGGTTGACGCGTATCCTACGTGCCAGGGTAGCCTTGGAAATGCCGCGCTGCGCTTGTCGCGCCCGCCATTCTTTCAGGTGATTTTTAATCATGTGCAGCCTCCGTGAAGCGCACTATAGGGGCTCGTTGCCTAATGGTCAAGATGCTAGGAAGATTTTGTGTTGACTGTATAGCAACAATTCAGCTATAGACTGCCCCTATGAATACTCCAGAGCTCAATCGAGAGAATCCCCAAGCCCCGCAAGGTTTTCGCCTGCTGGTCAAAAAGCGAATGGAAGAGGTCAATCTCAGTCTCCGGACTGTGGCCGCCGAAACGGGGATTTCCCCGGCATATCTCTCTCGTTTGTTATCTGGCGAACGGGGACTCCCGCCAGACGATGAGATGATTCTGAGACTGGCCGAGGTCCTGCGCATCGATCCGCCGGAACGGCTGCTTGTGGAGGCGAAGCGGGTGCCGGATTTGTTGCTTCCGGCCCTCTTGAGCGCTCACCAAGCCGTGTCGACCGCAGAACTGAAGGAGGCGATGAAGCAGTTAAAAGCGGTGATTGTCCAGCAACGAAAGAGGAGATTTCGGCGATGAAGACGGTATCCGGTCTGCTCCACTCATTCATCCAATGGTTGCGACGACCGGAACGCTTTATTCAGAAACTCCAAGCTATCTATCCCCACTGCCACACTCTCCCTTTCCACAATCAAGAAGATGCTGCGGCCCAACAGGGCGTCGAGTTGCTTGAAACCACGTTCAGCCCCAAGATTGAAGGTATAACGACCAGAGACGATGGCCAAGTCATCATTGTGACTCGCCGTGGCCTCAGTCCTCTGAATCGACAATTTGTCATTGCCCACGAATTGGGGCATGTCCATTTGCATCTTCCCGACATGAAAGATACGGACGAATCAGCCGTGCTCACTCCGAATGATCACCGAGACATCGAGGCTGATGCCTTCGCCCTTGTCTGGCTGATGGGGTCCTTACCGAAGGAGCGACTTGAACGAGAAGTCTTTCTGTATGTGCTCAATAATCGAGAAATGGCTTGGCGCGCCCTGCGTGTGATTGGCTATGTGGCGTGGTATCACCAGCGCATCCGCCTGGCGAACTGGATGGAACGCGCCTGCTTGGCCCTACAAGAGAAAGGAACGGCATAATGGCAGCTACCCCCGTCCCGACCATTTGCGGGCTCTATACGCGCGTCTCGACGCGAAATCAGGCCGATACCGAATACAGTTCCCTCGAAACTCAGCGCGAAAAGCTTGAGGCCTACTGCAAGAGCCAGGATCAATACGTCATTCATCGAGTCTATGAAGACGCTGGTTTCTCGGCAGACACGATGAATCGACCGGCGCTGAAAGAGATGCTGCAAGATATTCGCACTGGACGGATATCCTGCGTGCTGGCGTACAAAATTGATCGATTAACCAGATCCGTGAAAGATTTCCATGTCCTGATGGATTTATTCGACCGCCACGGCGCGAAGTTCGTGTCGATTACCCAAAGTCTTGATACGCACCATCCGATGGGACGACTGCTCAGAAACATTCTCCTCGACTTTGCCCAATTTGAGCGGGAAATGACGGCGGATCGTACCCGAGACAAGATGCAGCAACGGGCCACGAAAGGCCTGTGGAATGGTGGAATCGTTCCGTTTGGCTATCGCAACGAAGATAAGCGCCTCGTCAGGCATCCCGAGGAAGCCGCCTGCGTGCAATTCATGTTTCAGCAGTTTGCCCAAGACCCATCACTGACCCGACTTCGGGCCGAACTCCATCGCAGAGGCTGGCTTTCGAGGAGCGGGAAGCAGTGGGGAAAGATGACGCTGGCCTATATCCTGGCGAATCCCGTGTATTGCGGGCGGACGCAGTTTAACGACCAACTATTCCAGGGGGAACACGAAGCGTTGATTGAGGAGGGGCTATATCACAAGGTTCAATCGCTCCCTCGCGATCATGGCCGAGCGGTGACCAAGATCCAACGGACATTTCTCCTCAAGGGATTGCTCAGATGCAGTGTCTGCCAGTCGTTTATGAGCCCTCATTACACGCAGAAGCGCCGCAAGGATCAATCGATTAACCGGATTGCCTACTATCGCTGCACGAAGACCATGCAGCACAATAACGGCCTCTGCACCATCAAGGCTCTGAATGCCGACGCGGTAGAAAATCAGGTGGTTGAATATCTATCAACCTTGAGTCAGCAAGCGGAGTGGGTAAAAGTGACGGTCGAGGAGCTGAATCGGGACCAAAAGGAGCAAGTGCGACCGTTGGAACGGGAGGCCATTCGACTGAAGGCGAGCCTGAACCGGCTGGAACGCGAAATAGATCGATTAGTTCGAGGGGTAGGGCAGGGGACTGTGTCCGTGCAGCGCCTTGAAGACGAGATGCGCCGGCAGCAGCAAGAACAGCACAGCCTAGAAACTCAGTATCAGGCCGTGCAACGGCAGATCCAGGAGCATACGGCCAGGGAATATGATTCAGAGGTTGTGCTGCGCAACCTGCAGAATTTTCAGAAGATCTTCGGGGCTTTGCTTCCGAAGGAGAAGATGGAAGTGTTGCGGTGTTTGGTGCGGGATATCATCGTCCACCCCGACAAGCTTGTCTTTAATATCTTTGAACTTGCCGAGGTGGGAACGAGTTCGCAAGAGCGTAAAGGTTGGCTCCCCGCTTCTAGTGAAACTGGGCAATGGATATGTCGGGTCACCTTTGCTGTATGACTGTCAGACGGATGTTAGTGGTGTGCCGCATTTGCCAAAGCGAAACCACTTGGGCACCATTTCACCGGATTTCTGGATAGTTCGGAGATTAACGCATTGACGAGTGGTTTGCCGCCTGGAAATGGAAGGTAAAGGCCCACTACTCTAGGAGTTTTAATCGTCTCTTGTTGGTGCAGTAACGCCTTAATTGATCCGATAGCGACAAAAGCGTTCTCAGCCGTGGTTCTGCTCAGTTCGCTATGAACAGGAAGCGCAGAGGCTACTGCTTGACTGTTCACACCCAACGTTTGCACGGTAAGTGAGCCCAGTAACCGATTAGCCTGAGCTTCAGCGCCGACCACGCCTATGCCAGAGATGTTTGCATCCCCTGACAGTGAGATACCTTCTGCGACTATTCTGAGCCCTATTCCAACATAGATGGGAACGTTGAACTCTTCGTATTTATCCAATTCCAAGCCTTTGCGTTCCTCTCTATTCGGTGGATTCAAGAAGCTCTTTACCTCAAAGCCTTCCGAGCCTTCAATTACACGCTCTTCACTGCTTCCGTTTAAACTCAACATCTTTGCCCCACCCTGTGAAACTGATATGGGCCTGCGGCTGGTTTCCTCTACTTGTTTTTCGATCTTTCCCTTGTCGTCGTAATGAACGTTTTTGGAATTAACTAATACTGTTCGGCGAACCCAAACACTTTGATTCACAGTGTCAGAATTTACATAGTCTGCAGTTAATTTATATGCCGCTCCGGTTGATCCCACCTTCGAGACGCCGTACGTCACATTACCTTTCGCATCGGACATTTCCATGCTTAACCGGACTGCATTGTCGGGCAACAAGTCGAGCAACTTCAGCTTTTTAGGTGCGGAGTTGTCCGCCTTAGTTTCTATATCACGAAGGGTCATACTACAGTCACCTGGATCAATGCCGACTTTCGTGGGATCTATTGGGACATAGGTATAACCAGAAACTGCTTCTCCCGACGAAATGGGTTTCGGCTGAGTGTATAGTCCACTGCAGCCAGCGACCGAAATGAGAAGCGCCGAAATGATAATTATGGAGGCCTTGTGACTAGATTGGCAGCTTCTAAGTAGTGTCATTCCCTGGCGTTTGGAGTGAGAATTCATGTCTGTCTTCTCTCAGGTTGATAATAAGTTGGCTCTTCGGTGTTCTTTGTCCCCGAATCAATTTCTCGATTAGAAGAGGGTAATTTATTAGTCTCTCAGGTAAGGGCGCATACGCTTAATCGCTTATCTTAGGAAAGCGCGGCATTTTTACAAAGCAACCCTGACTTGTCAATATTGCTTCTTTTGCTATGTGAGAAGGATTGTAGTCTCGATTTAGGGAGTGGAATACTGCAGAGCTGATAGGGGAGTTAGGGTTAAAAGATGATTTGAAGCTCACGTTAACTCTGACTCGGGTGAAGCCGCCCGATCCGGCGAGAGCCGGACGGGCGGAACAGCCCCCGTCTCAGTAACACGGGGGGCTATGAATACCTGAGAGGGCGTCAGCTAGGGAGACACCCTTGTGCCTGAATCTGGGCAAAAGGAAATGCCTGAAAATTCTCATAATGCATAACCCGAATCCACAGTCATGAGGAATATTCTAAGCGTAGTCAGATTACAATCTACCTAGACAATTCATGGAATTGAACGCACACTCGTCCTTCTTCAGCTAGCAACCGATGCCGTTTCCGCAGGAATGATGAAAGTTCCATGTTATCTTGGAGTAGCATCATTACATCGTATCCGTCAGTAATGAAGAAATTGGGTTGCTTCCCCCTTGTGATTGCGTCTTGGGCTTCTTTGCTTACACCATTAACTGATAAGAATAGACCACGCGTAAACTTCGACTTGCCTTCAACCTTTTCACGGAAGACGTACAGATCAGCTGCTGGGCTTGGGCTTTGCTGCCACTTGGCCTCTAAGAGATATATTTCGTGATCGAGTTCGAATGAGCCGTCGATTTGTTCTCCAACAACTCTGAATGGTTCCCTTGGTGCGAGATCATGGCAGGCAAAAAGTCTGTTCAGCACTCTCTCCAGCTGAAGTCCGGCTTGCTGGCGATATTCACTTTTGTGCAGCTTTAGAAACTCACTTTTCAAGTTCTCGAGTTCGATGCTTCGCCGATTTCTCTGATTCTCACGCAATTTTTCGAAACTTTGCTCGCGCTGGATGTGTTCCGTTGCTCGGGTAGTGCCATTGGCACGGAGTGATTCTAAGAAGCCTTGATCCCACAAGTCGGGGAACTTGAACCCCACTTCTAGTATTAGTCCGTTGAGTTTTTGAATATCCTCGGGAGTCAGCGGCTTGTCGTTCTTCTGTCGATAGGTCAAGCCAGCTCGAACAATTTCAATAACCAGAGGTTCAAAATGCCCTCTCCGAAACTCAAGAGTCCTTTCAAATAGTGCAATCAACATGGGCAGTTTGCTCCCAGACTGCCAAAAGTCGCCGACACCTACCTTCTCTGCCACACTCCTAAATGACACATGCCCTCTCCATGCCGCACTACCAGAGCCGGGAAGAAAATCGTAGAGCGATTCAGCTAGCTCACGGACGGCCCTAGACTCCTTTAAGGGCAAAGACATGTTCTGTTCTCGCAAGATTCGGCTTGTTTAGTTAAACCACATAAGATCAAAACTTAGTCATGAAACAAGGATCTGCATTCATTCCGCAGGAAGCCTTCTACTAAAAAGAGTTTCGGATCGCCTTGGTCCAATATAGCCCGTGCGGCAAGATCGACGGTGCGCCATGTCCATTCAGTAGTCCCGAACTTTTCCCTGAACTCAGCCATGTCCGAAATGGTACTTCCAGAGATGATGCCCGACATTCGTGCCCAAATTGCGGCCGAAGCACACATTGGGCATGGTTCTGCGGTCGTGTAGAGGATAGCGCCCTCGAGATGTCTAGTGCGCAATGAGGCGCAGGCTAAACGGATTGCAGCCACTTCAGCGTGCTGAGTAGGATCACATTCAATTTTAATTCTGTTCCCTGATGATGCGAGAACTGATCCATTTAGGACAACTACAGCACCAATCGCATAGTCACCACCTTTTTGGGCAGCCAGCGCTTCTGCAATAGCAAGACGCATAAATTTTTCTTCGGGAGAGTAAGGGGAGCTGGCCACTAAACATTCCTCCCGAGAGATACATGTAAAAGTCTCTGAAGGAAATCGGTCAGGCCGGTCCTAGGGTCATCGACATCAGAAACTATGGCGTGAATTCCTCGACTGCAAAGCACTCTTTCCTGAACCGGATTGGGACGAGTGAGAAAGACGAAAGATTTTGGTCGAATATCCGTATAGCCTACAAATCGTTGCCATTGCTGATTGAGTTTGTAGAGCATGTATCGGATGTTGATATCAGAGAGACTGTATCCGATGAAGAGTATTGATTTCCCGAGGATATCGCACCGCAGTTTCAAATCGAGCGGAGATTCAAAATCTAAGCGACTAAAATAATTCGATTCTGTGAGAACAATGGAAGGATCGTCCTCGGGGTCTCCGTGAAATTTTATGATTTGGGTAACCTGAGCTTTGATCTTGGGTAAATCGCCGACATTTACAATTTTAACGAACTCTTTTTCATACAGAGTATATGCCTGCTCCAACCAGGTGTCGTAGTTAGTCGTATAAATGATGGGAAATCCCAGATCTACTATCAATTTATGTATTTCGGACTTTCTTATATCAATACCTGTATTCCATGTTCTATCAATCCAGCTCCTGAGTGGCCCTATCGTTCCTTTTTCTAGTTTGTAGTATTCGGTCAGCGCTAGGTAATCCCCATGCGTGGAGAAAATCTCAGGGTCATATCCTAGTTCCTGGGCCAGATGTTCGACGAGTTCGGAAAAGGATGGTAATCCGAGGTTTTGAGATATTCCCGCACCTACGAATAAGATTACTTTCTGCTCTCTTATTGCTTGAGCGAGTTCGGATATCATGTATGGCCAAGGTCCTTCAAGAATTTGGCGAACTTATCCATGGCTATTCGGCGCATGGAGATCTCGTTTTTTCTTTCGCCCATTTCGGCAAAGGTTTCAGTGAATCCTTTAGGTACAAAAATGCAGTCCCACTGAAAATCCCTAGACCCCTTCGGCGTTTCCGAAATATGCCCGCTTACTTCCCCTTCAAACATAAAAAACTGTTTGGCATTTGTGTAGCCTATTATTGTTTTAGCAGTCACCCCGCGCTCTGGGGAGGTCCCGAATAATTCGGCAAATCTGTCAGCCTTCAAGGTGTCCCAGAATACCTGGGTTAAGCCGCCTGGTAGGCCATTAAGATGATTGAGGTAAAGGCCTGTGTGTTCAACAAACAACGGCCTTCCAACTTGCTTAAAGGCTTTCATCGTTTTGTCTTTGACGAGTTGCTTAGTATCCTCGGTTTGCAGTTCATCAAGTCTGATCTCAAGAGGGATTACTTTCACTGAGGCATCAGCCAAAATGGTGGCTGCCTCACGAAGCTTGAATCCATTGCGAGACACGAATCGAATCTCAAGAAGTGGCATTTGTGGTAGCTAGCTTAGGGGTGAAATGAGTCTAAAATAGTAGAGCTTATGCACAATTGAGGACCTCGGTGGTAACTCTATGCCTATGTAGCAAGCGTCATCCTCATGCTCTTCCACTGCCTTATACACCATCTAACCGACATGGGCTAGGCTCTTCGATTGTCAGCAACCACCGTCCGCTTGGTCTCGCAGGTAACCAAACATTGTACCCATTTTCCCCGAGTCACACGCTCGTTTGTAGTTCTCTGCCGGCGGCCACGCGGGCGCATCTTGGGGTAGGGGGGTGTCGTAAGACTCCCCCCGTTCTATTTCTATTCAATCGATTAGGTTCCTGATCTACCCCTCGGCGCTCCTGCTTGACTTTAAACGTAACGTAATGGTAACGATATGGCCATGAATAAACGAAAGGTTCGCGAGCCATCGCTTCCCCAGCTGGAGATGCCCGATATCGTCGGCCTCCCGCGCAATTGGGACATTCTCATGGAGTATCTCCGCCAGCGACGCTATACGTCAGGCGATGTTGAGGCCTGCATCGGGGTCTCGCGAAAGGTGCTGTTGGATTGGGACCGGGGGGGCATCTTGGATCAGCTTTATCAGGGGCTGGGATCAGGCCGAGGAGACGAACGCTTCGGAAAATGGCGGCTCTTCTCCATGTTCGACATTTGGAACCTTGCCTTCTATAAACGCCTTCGGGACGTAGGGATCGATATTGCGCGGCTGCGAGGCGTGAAGAAAGCGAACCCGAACGAGGTCTTTGAAGGAGGAGCCATACAGTGGTGGTTCTATCAAGCTCTTCCCTCCTGGATCTATCGCCAGCCCTACTGGGTACACAGCGACCTCGAAAAAGATGTCGGCTATACCTCCATCGAACGCAAAAATGCGGCGATTTATTTCGTTCGTATTGCCCACGTTGAGTCCATGGGAGGGGATCTCTTTATCACGGTCAACCTGGTTCCGCTCATGGATAAAGTTATGGCATTGAACGGCCCTCTTGGACTGACGTTGGATAAAACAAAAGGAATCACGGTGAGAGTAGAGGAGCAAGAGCTTCGCCTTGAGCCCTTGCCGAATCCTGAAGATCCATGATCACGGAACAAGGGACATATAAACTGCTACTGCACGGCATCGATACGGTGCAGTGTGCCTACTATCTGTCGCCACCCTCCCCTAAGCACCTCGATTTCAGGACACTTGCGGTCGTCAAGGAACAGCTGCGGATGGGCAAGAGCCGTGAGCCTCGGGCCGTGACGCTTGGGGATACCGATTTTTTCATTTACCCCTACGGCAGCAGTTCTGGATATCCCTTTGTGCTGTCTAACGAAGACTTCAAAATTGAACTAGGCGAGTTTAACAATCCCTCCTGTTTTGTGACCTATCGAAGCCAAGCCTTGTGGCGACAATCGGCTGCAACCCTCCACGATAAGTTTTTGGCCTGGGCCACATCGGTAGGCTGTGAGATGCAGCAGCCTGAAAGCCTTTCGCGGGTGGATTTCTGCTTCGACTACTCGCTGGCGGCGCGAGACTTTGACGCAGATTCTTTCGTGAGCCTGTCGGATAAAGACAGCCAGCATCGGGAAAATGGGAGCGTGCAGACCTTCACCTTGGGCAAGGGAGATGTGGTGCTCCGAGTCTACGACAAGATCGCGGAAATCCGGCAACAAAGCGCCAAGGTGTGGTTTCACGAGTTGTGGGGCCAAGATGAGCATGTGTGGCGGATCGAATGGCAGGTCAGGAAGGCACTGCTGAAAGGGTTCTCGATTCGAACATTTGTGGATTTGCTGGAGCGGCAAGGGGCGTTGCTGCACTTTTTAGCGGAAAGCCACGATACGTTGAGGATTCGGACGGAGGACAGTAATCGGTCGAGGTGGCCTCTGCATCCTCTGTGGATTGATCTCCAGCAGCGGATTGCGGCTCTACATCTGCTGGAAACCAAGCACCTTGACGGCAAGGAGCTGGTACTCGATGAACGGCTCATGCGGCTCACGATTAGCATCTATGGCTACCTGAAGCGGATGGCGGCGGTCTCCTGTGTGAAACAAGAACAGGAAATGATGACGGAAGAAGATGCCTATCAGCTTCTTGGCGAGCGGCTGCATCGTCTCTTTGATCCACTGAGCTGGAAGGCCGATGTGCGCAAGCGCATGAAGGCGATTGAATTGGGGGAATGGTGAGAAAGGCGGAGGTCCTCAAACTGGTACACGGCCATGTGACGCACGTGCTGCTGGTGGCTCAGGCCTCATTACCGTCAAGCCAGTTTCAGGCGTTTCGGACGGTGGTGCTGAATGAATTCGGACGGAATGGGTTGGAAGGGGAGTTGGAACGTTTAGAGTGTCAAATAGGGGCTGAGGAACGGAATGGATTGGGCCGGAATACATGATGCACGGAAGGTGGTGGCCCATGCGTGTCCCATGAGATTCAACGAAATCAGGTAACAGTCCGTTTTGACCTTGAATTGACCGCTGTGACCGATGCCGAGCTCGCATTGATTGAAGCGTCTCTCGGTGAACTAATCCAAGCGATGGTATTGAACCAAGAGGAAGAGGAGTGAGGCCATGATTGTGGCGTTATACGCGCGGGTCTCGACGACCAGGCAGGCGGACAAGGATCTGTCGATTCCGGACCAACTTGGCCAGATGCGGGCCTGGTGCCAGGCTGGCGGCCATACGGTTGGCGCCGAATATGTCGAATCGGGAGCCTCCGCCACGGATGACAGGCGACCGGTGTTCCAGCGAATGATCACCGACGCCTGCGTCTCTCCTTCTCCTTTTGAAGCTATTGTCGTACATAGCCTCTCCCGATTCTTTCGGGATTCCCTCGAATTTGGTCTCTATGAACGCAAGTTGAAACGGTATGAGGTTCGGGTGCTGTCGATTACGCAGCAGACCAGCGATGATCCTTCCGGCGAGATGATTCGGCGGATCTTCAGCGTGTTCGACGAGTACCAGAGTAAGGAGAACGGGAAACATACCCTGCGGGCTATGCGCGAGAACGCCAGGCAGGGGTTCTTCAACGGCTCGCGTCCTCCGGTCGGCTATCGAACGGTGGAAGTACAACTTCCTGGCAATAAGGGCAGGAAACGGCAGTTGGTCGTGGAAGAGAGCGAGTCAGTCGCGGTCAATCAAATTTTCCGCTGGTATCTGCATGGGGAGCGAGGTCAAGAGCTTGGTCTCTACGGAATAGCTTCCCGATTGAATGCGCAGGGCATCCTCATTCGAGGCCGTCAGTGGACGAAGGGGCGCATCTATGAGGTGTTGACCAATCGCGCCTATATCGGGGAACACTATTTCAATAAATACGAAAAGCGGGGCGGCGCTGTTCGGCGGATGAAGCCTCGGCAGGAATGGGTACCGGTCAAGGTCGATCCCATTGTGAGCCAGGAGCTATTCTTGGCTGTGAAGGAGAAGTTGGAATCGCGCTCCCCTGAGAAGGTTCCGCCGCGGGTCGTCAATTGCCCTACGCTTCTCACGGGGCTGCTCAAATGTGGGGCTTGTGGGGCCGGGATGACGCTCGCAACGGGCAAAGGTGGGAAGTATCGCTATTACAAGTGTTCAAGCCGGATTCTCAAAGGAAAGGACACCTGCACGAGCGAAAACCTCCCCACAGAGTTGGTTGATCGGATGGTCCTGTCATCCTTGGCGGATCGGGTCTTTACTCCCTCACGCGTCCATACAATGTTGGAAGGACTGAGAAAACGTCTGCGTCAATCGCAAACCGACCAGGATGGCAAGGTCAAGCTGCTTACCAAAGAGCTAGAGCGCGTTCAGCAGAGCAGCAATCAGCTCTATGAAGCGGTTGAGAAGGGTTTCCTCCCAATGGATTCGACGTTGACCGACCGAGCGAATAAACTGCAGGCGCAACGGCAGGCACTTTTGACTGAAATAGCCGGGCTTCGAAGGCTCAAGCAAATGCCACTGGATGCCTTGGGAGAGAAGAGGGTGCAGGCCTTCACCAAGATTCTACGGAAGCGATTGATTGAAAAGGATCGGGGCTTCAGCAAGAAGTATCTCAAGCTTCTCGTCGAGGAGATCCGGTGTCTCGATAAGCAGCTTGTGATGAGGGGGAGCTATGCGGCGCTTGCTAAGATGGTCGGAGAAACTAAAAAGGGCACCCCAGAGAGTGGAGTGCCCAGTTTTGGTCTAGATTGGCTCCCCGGGCAGGACTCGAACCTGCGACCAGCCGGTTAACAGCCGGCTGCTCTACCAACTGAGCTACCGGGGAATGATGGGGCATTTGTGAAACGCCGCATTGTAACAAAACCGAAGCGCGAAGAGGAAAGATTTTTTAGACGTCAAAGTCCTCGGTCTCGTCCTCATCCGATGAGGCGTCGGTGCTCCCGTCTGCCAGCGCGGCGAAATGCTTGGCCCATGTGAGGTAGAGATTCCCGCTGTCGCGCATGGTGTCCGCAGCCTTGAACAGTTTCTGCGCCAATTCCGGGTCCTTGCCTTCGGTGTGAATAGTCGCTGCGCGCCGTTCGATGACTTTCGGATATTCGTTGAGGAGCCCCGCGATTTCTCGAAGCAGTTCATCAAGTAAATTATCTTCCTGTTCCACGTGATCCCTCCTCCAGCGGGTCTCCAACAAAAAACCCCACGGCGAGATTGCCATGGGGTTTTCTGAAGGACCTGACTGGCTCGGTCTATCCTTGGTAGGCTTGCCCCAAAGCGGCAGATTCGCCTTTCCGATTGATCAATTCACCGGTCGCACTCACGGCCTGCATGACGATGGCCTCATGTTTTGCGGCGTTGCAGACCACGACGCAGAGCTCGCAGCCTTTGCATCGGTCAATGTTGACCTGCGCGACCATCTTGGTTGTATTGAGATCCAAACAGTTGGCCTCCGGACAATACATGATGCAGAGGCGGCACCCCTTCTTCGCGGTGCATTTCTCGTCGATGACTTGCGCAACGTTATACATGTGGCTGACTTCCTTTTCTTGCCCTTATGCTGCAACCGCGGGGTTGCCCACTCTCAACTCAACGTTATTCTTGTCCGCCCATTCCCCGGCGATTTCATAGGCCCGCTTGACCGTTGCCAAATTCTTTTGCAACAGCATTTCTTTCTTGGCGAATTTTTTCTTGATGGCCTCGTCCAGGGAGGCCGTACCTCCGGAAGCCACGAACTTCTTGCCGAAGCGTTCTTGTAACGCACCGTCGAGGGCTTCCATCGAGACGCATTTGGTAATACCGGCTACGGAGCCGATCATCGTCATATTGGTCGAGAGTTCCGTCCCGGCGATTTCGATCGCCAATTCTGTTCCGGCAATGTAGAACACGGCGACATTCAAATCTTTCAGACGCTCGATGTCCTCATCGGACAGGAGGTTCTGGGCGGAATTGATGATGACCACGCCGCCCTCCTTAATGCCTGAATAGAACGGCATGGTGTAGCTCTTCCCCATGGTAATGACCTGGGGATGGAAGACTTCGATGACGTCCGGGAACACCAACTCGCCGCGATCGTAGATGCGCTCGATGCCGATACGGCAGTAGCTCTCGGCAGGAGCCATACGCTTTTCAGCGCCGAAGAACGGGTTGGAGATGGAAAACTTCCCGTCCCGGTTTGCGGCCATCGCCATGACGTGCGCTGCAGTGACGGCACCCTGTCCGCCCAATCCGGACATGCGGATGTTGAGTCTTTTCTTGATCATGAACGACCTCCGATTCGTTACGCTTTGCCGGCCAACTGCTTGGCCGCCGCTTTTCGTTCTTTGTCTTTTGCGGCCAACTCGGCCAGGAACTGCTTGGCCGGTTCGCTGACATACTCTTTATAGGCGAACCGTTCAGTCGGCTTTTCGGAGTCGCGCATTTCCTGGAGACCTTCCATGCTGTTTTTGCCGATCTCCAAAATGCAGGGCGTGTAGAGCTGAATGTAGGTTGGTCCGATTTCTCGGGCAATCAGCACCGAGTTTCGAATCACCTTCTCCACGAGGGAGGGCTTGCTCACCGTGCAATTAACCACATAGTGACAGCCTGACTCGCGGGCGATTTCAGGGAGCCGAACCTTGTCGAAGAGCTTGCCGACCGGGGCCATCTTGGCGACGAAACCCTTCTGCATGAGGCCGCTTTCCTGGCCGCCGGTATTGGCATACAGTTCGTTATCGAAGCAAATCGTGGTGAACTTCTCCTGGCGGAACCAGGCCTGCAAAGTCATATCAAGCCCGATATCCACCGTAGCGCCGTCACCGGCCAACACCACGACGTCCTTGACGCGATCGGGGAATCGGACCGACAGGGCCCGCTTCAACCCTGAAGCAATGGCGTTCTGATTGCCGAACAGTGAGTGGATGTTATGCACGGCCACCATCGGAAATACGAGGCTGGTGCAGCCGGTTGACCCCACCATCACGGTATCTTCCGGATTCGGCAGGGAGGCCAAGATATAGCGGAAAGCCATCGACTCAGGGCAGCCGGCGCAGAGAGAATGCTGCTCGATCAATTCCTTGGCGGTTCCGATATCCTTCCAGCCTCGATCCTCTTTGCCGTACGTGGCGCTCTGGACCAGGTCCTGATAGTCGGATGGCATGATGTCATATAGGTCCGGCGAAATCTTGATTCGCTCTTTGCTCATATACGCCTCCTCGCGGCTCGTCTGTCAGATAAATGGGTGACGTCGGTTCACTGCTGGTCTCAGCTGCCTCGTCCGGCCAGCGATTCCGAACGCATGCCCAAGGCGGTCTTGATCTCGGACACGATAATTTCCGGTGGCATCGTCATGCCGCCGCAGACATGCGGTCCGGCGTGAATACGATCGCTGTTGGGAATTGTGGCTTTGATCTCCTTGGCCAACCATCCGGTGACGTTGAACTCCGGTACGAAGATGTGCTTCGCGTTCTTGGTGGCTTCGCGGATTTCCTCGCCCGGCCATGGCCGCAGGGTCTTGACCTTCACCAAGCCGCAACGGACGCCCTCATCCTCCAGAAGGCGAATGGCTTCGCGTCCCTGCGACACAGCGGTGCCGGACGCCACAATCATGATCTCGGCGTCGGCATTTTCAACGTCGATTAGCCCATTCAGCCAATGGATCGTGTGCTTGCGCGAACGCTCCACGGCGGCCCACACCTCCTGCTGCCAGCTGGCGTGGGTGGCATAGCTGATATAGTTGCTTTTCATGACGAACGGATCCCGCATCATACGGACGGGCGGGCATTCCATATCCATACAGGGTACCGGTGAACGATAGGGATCGTAGGGCGGTAAGCACATTTCGGTCGGGGTGAGGTTCACCACGTCCTTTGTGTGGGTCACGAAGAAGCCGTCGCAACAGAGCGCCAGCGGGAGGTGAACATCAGGCTCTTCGGAGACCATGTAGCCCTTCAGGATCCAATCGAAGAAGTCTTGGGCCGTTTCCGCATGCCAGACCAGCATGCCGGTGTTCAGGAGATAAGCAATCTCCAGTGTATCGGGTTGAATCGACAACGGGGAATTGATGCCGCGGCAGGTGACGATCATTTGAATGGGAAGCCGAGCGCCTGCCCACATGGGAAAGTTTTCCATGGCGCGCATAGTGCCGGGACCGGCGGTCGTTGTAAACACGCGCGCTCCACCGAATGCCGCACCCGCGCATTGGGACATGACGGCGAATTCGCTTTCACCCCTGAAATAGTCTCCGATGTAGCCTTCGGCAAACAATTCGCCGATCAAGGCGGCGGCTTCGCTCTGCGGCGTGATGGGATAGGCAATCATCACGTCGCAACTTGCCCGACGGATGGCTTCCTTGATGACCTCGCTGCCCGTATAGAACGACGGCTTACGCGGCGCATCGTTCATCATCACCCAGGGGTCTGTATACGTCTGGCCTTTTTTATTTTGGGTCCCGATGTAGGATTTTGTTTCCGCCATGGCCTCGGCCTCCTTTCTAGCGTTATCTGGGCTTCGAAGGTCAGTTCGAAGCGCCGGTCTTGGCTGCTGTCAGCCGTGGTTGCACCGTGCCTTTGAGCTTTCGCACCCAATCGGCCAGCGTCATGATTTTCTCTACGGAGGTATCTCTGAACGAGAGCATCGCGTCCTCATGCCCCGCCTGGGCACACATAGCGATCGTGTAACAGGAGGTTCCACCGCGGATGATCTTGAGCGACAAGTTCGCTTGGTGACAGTGCACTCCGATGAACATGCAGCAATCGATCTTGTTGTGCCAGATGGTCAGGTTGGGATGGTTGGGATTGATTTCGATCTCGGGATTGATCTTGGGGTACTTGGGGCGATAGTCGGGCATGGGAATCAGCATCGGTTTTTGCCCCGGCTGCACGCATTCTTTCAGCGTTTCGTAGAGCTTCCTGATCGCCGCGGCTTTCTTGGCTGCCTTTTCATTCCAGGCCCAGAGTACCAGCGGACCAGGGAAGATGGTGGGGACTTTGGCCATGAGAAATTGGCGAGCCGCCTCTTCGTAGGCTTTTTCCTCAGGAACGATGACGCCGTTGATATGGGCCTCGCCGGGGTTGGGTAGGTAGACTCCCATGGAAGCCGCAGCCGGCGGGAGGAAATGCTCCGGACCTGGTAACACGCGATACTGAGTCATTCCAACATACTCTCTTGTTTGGGGGTTATGGCGTTCAAAAAAATATGTCCTTTGTTAACGCAAGGCTCGGCTACTCTATGCTTTTTCAATACCCCCCTGCAACTTGGCAGAAGGCCCACCGTGAGGAAATTTAGGGCCAGCAGAGGAAAAGGCGGTTAGGCCTTTTGAACTAGAGTGGTCCGACCCAATCAAAATCTCGTAAGTGCGCATTATAGGTGGCAATCTTTCGTGTTGTCAATCCGAGTTGCGAGCGGGATCCGTCTGTGTGCGGCAAGTAAAAAGCGTTGGGCTGAAGGGCGACGGGATCCGTTCAGTTACGAAGATCCGGTGGGCGGTAGGACTTGTTGGAAGGGATGAATTTCCACCCGCTCGAAAACGCCATGAATGGTATAGGGATCGGCATCTGCTATCTGTTTGGCCTCACCAAAAGAATCCGCTTCGATGATCACCAGGCTGCCGATCTGGTCGATGAAGGGGCCGGCCAAGTGGAGTTTTCCGGCTTGACGGAGGGATTCCAAGCCGGCCAGGTGGGCTGGGCGATGGATCTTGCGCTTTGCTTGGCCATCCGGCCCGTCAAAACCCAGTATCACAAATTTCATCGGCGTGTGTCTGAAAATGGAGATGATTAAGGAGTGGTGTCATCCAGTGGGCGGCGATCCTTGAAGCCTGAGGAAACTTCATGCCACCATTCGATGTGGTCTTCGCCCAGTTTCCAGCAGAGGTAGACCATGCGCCCTCCCAGCATGGCCGGAAAATCGCAGAGGCCCAAGTCGACATCCTTGATCACCACGCCCAATTCGTGGATGGTCTGCAGGCTTCCGCTGATTTCATGGAGGGCCCTGATATAAGAAGGTCCGGCGAGACTGCCTCCGCCGAAAGCCGCTCGAGCACTGGCTTTCCCAATCTCATCCTTGGTGGATGTGATGACTGTTTTGGCGCGGCGAATGACGGCGAAGCGGTCGACGAGCTGAGGAAGCAGTTCATTGGCTTCCGCCAAGGTGAAAATTCGATCCGGTGCGTCGTGGTCGGGTTTTGCCATCGTTCAAAAACTGCGGGCCGATGTGTAGCATATCGATCCCTGGCCTGCAACCTCCGGCCCCCATCGATCATGCGAATGAAGAGAAGGTCGGTTCCGTCGGCTAAATCTGTTGACATTATTCAGGGGCAGACGCTATGATCACAACAACTTCGCAATTCTGGAAACGTTTCATCTTCTTTAGTGCCAGCTTCCGAGACCCATCTCAATAAAAAATCCGGGTAGTTTCAGCATCGGTCGTGCAACAGTGGCTCATCGTTATTTCCGCGTAAACTAAATCGACAACGCCTACATCGAATTATCCTGCCATCAATATCCAGCAGGTTGAGTACTAGATATCACTTCTGTGGATTCGTTCATGAGCACTAAATCAGCTTTCTCACGGGGAGCTATCGGGTTGAAAGCCCGATAGGAGAGGTATGGCACAGGTTAAAGGGGAAGTTATGCATCTGGCGGAGCTCAAGCAGAAGACCATCGCTGATCTGAACGAGGTCGCGCGAGATCTTAAAATTGAAGGAGCGGCGAACCTGCGGAAGCAGGAGCTCATCTTTGCCATCCTCCAGGCGCAGACCGAGAAAAATGGTGTGGTCTTCGGCGAGGGAGTGCTGGAAACGCTGCCGGACGGCTTTGGGTTCCTCCGCGCACCGGACTCCAACTATCTGCCTGGCCCCGACGATATTTACATTTCACCCTCTCAGATCCGTCGGTTCAATTTACGGACGGGCGACATCGTCTCGGGGCAGATCCGGCCGCCGAAGGAGAGTGAGCGGTATTTCGCCTTACTGAAGGTCGAGAAGGTCAACTACGAAGATCCCGAGGTCGCCAGAGACAAGATCCTGTTCGACAACCTGACCCCTCTCTATCCCGAGGAGCGGCTGAACCTCGAGTTCGACCGAGAGGAATATTGCACCCGGGTCATGGATCTCACGACGCCGATCGGTAAGGGCCAGCGGGGCCTGATCGTGGCGGCTCCACGTACCGGTAAAACCATGCTCTTGCAAGCCATCGCCCGCGCGATCCTGAAGAATCACAAGGAAGTCACCCTGATCGTGCTGCTTATCGACGAGCGTCCTGAAGAAGTGACGGATTGGCAGCGCCAGGTCAAGGCCGAGGTCATCAGCTCCACCTTCGACGAGCCGGCCCAGCGACATGCGCAAGTCGCGGAAATGGTTTTGGAGAAGGCCAAGCGCCTCGTGGAACATAAGAAAGACGTCGTGATCCTGCTCGACAGCATCACCCGCTTGGCTCGGGCCTACAATACCATCGCACCCCCGAGCGGAAAGGTCCTGTCGGGCGGGTTGGACTCCAACGCGTTGCAACGGCCAAAACGGTTTTTCGGTGCGGCGCGTAATATCGAAAACGGCGGAAGCCTGACCATCATGGCCACGGCCTTGATCGATACGGGAAGCCGAATGGACGACGTCATCTTCGAGGAATTCAAGGGAACCGGTAACATGGAAGTTCATCTGGACCGTCGTTTGGCCGACAAGCGAATCTTCCCGGCCATCGACATCAGCCAATCCGGCACCCGCAAGGAGGAGTTGCTGGTCGATCGCGATCGCTTGAACAAAATGTGGATCCTGCGCAAGGTGTTGAGCCCCTTGGGGACCATGGAGGCTATGGAATTCCTCATGGACAAGATCAGCGGCACCAAGACCAATCAGGAGTTTCTGCAATCCATGAATCGGTAACCCTCGGCTTGCCAGCCCGGGGCGGTCCGGTGTAAAGTCGGGCACCCTGACTGGGCGAAGGCGCGAATCACTGACTCAAGGGCGCGAAGGAGTGCGTATGCAAAAGGGAATTCATCCGGTGTATCGTGAAGCGACCGTGCATTGTGCCTGTGGCAATTCGTTCAAGACGAGATCGACGATCGGAGATATCAAAGTTGACATCTGTGCAGCCTGTCATCCTTTCTTCACCGGCACTCAAAAGATTGTCGATACCGAAGGACGGGTTGAGCGGTTCAAGAAGAAGTACGCCAAGAAAGACAAGTAGGCTTCAGGCCAGAGCAACATGGAGACCCTGCTTCGTTTTGGGGCAGGGTCTTTTGTTTTTTGACTCGCGGTGATGTCGCGGAGCGGGTAGGGATGGAAGAGCTGCTGGTAAAAAAGTGGGAAGGGATGGCTGCCCGGTATCGGGAATTGACCGATCAGCTGATGGATCCGTCCATCCTCAATCAACCGACAATGTTGCACAAGTTGAACAAGGAACGGACGGAACTCGAGGAACCCGCCCTGCAATTCACGGCCTACTGCGAGGCTAAGAAGCAGCTCGATGAAGTCTCGGCCATGCTCCAAGATGTTACGGCGGGAGCAGACATGAAGCAATTGTTCGCCGAGGAAAGCGAGCAGCTCAAGCAGCAAGTGCAGGATCTCGAGGCGCGTGCCAAGGAATTTCTGACTCCGAAAGATCCGAGGGATGAGAAGAACGTCTTTCTGGAGATCCGGGCTGGAACGGGCGGCGATGAAGCGGCGCTCTTCGCCGGAGATCTGTTTCGTATGTACCTCAAGTATGCGGAACGGCATCGGTTGCGCCTCGAGGTGGTGGATGCTTCTGAAACCGGTATCGGTGGGTATCGGGAGGTGATTGCGCTGCTGGAGGGGAAGGGCGCCTATGGGCGCCTGCGCTATGAGAGCGGCGTCCATCGAGTGCAACGTGTGCCCGCCACGGAGGCCAGCGGCAGGATCCACACCTCCACCGTCACCGTGGCGGTGATGCCGGAGGTGGACGAGGTTGACGTGCACATCGACCCCAAGGATCTACGCATCGATACTTTCTGTTCCTCCGGAGCCGGTGGGCAGAGCGTGAATACGACCTACTCCGCAGTGCGCATCACACACATCCCGACCGGCGTGGTCGTCAGCTGCCAGGATGAACGGTCGCAGCTCAAAAACCGGACGAAAGCCATGCGGACCTTGCGGGCACGGATCGTGGAAGCCGAACGAGAGAAACAAGAGGCCGAGATCGCGCAAAATCGCAAAGCCCAGGTCGGAACCGGGGACCGCAGCGAGAAGATCCGCACCTACAATTTCCCGCAAAACCGCGTCACCGACCATCGCATCGGCTTGACGGTGCACAAGCTCGACCAAGTCTTGGCGGGCGACCTCGAGGAAATCGTCCAAGCGTTGCGCGCACACTACGAACACTTGGCGACCATGGAGTCATGAACGCCGCTGTGCAGCAGGACGACGCGATGTCGGATCTTCGCACCGTTGGACGGTTGCTCACCGAAAGCGAACATCGTTTGAAAGGCGCAGGAATCGAACAGCCTTCGTTGGAAGCCGGGTGGCTGCTTCGGGAGGTGCTCCGTCTCTCTCCGCTCGTGGCCAGACTTGAGCCGGAACGTGACGTGACGCCGTCGGACTGGGAGGCAGTAGGGAGGCTGGTCACGAGGCGCGCGGAACGCGAGCCGTTGCAATACCTCTTGGGGACGCAGGAGTTCTGTGGGCGAGAATTTTTTGTCGGCCCATCCGTCCTGATCCCTCGTCCGGAAAGTGCGCTGCTGGTGGAGGAAGCCGTTCGACGATGCTGCGACAACCCTACGGCGACTATCGTGGATGTAGGGACCGGTTCCGGGTGTCTGGCGGTGTCGGTTGCTGCGGCATTGCCTGGAGCCCGAGTCCTGGCGATCGACCTGTCGCCCGAGGCGTTGGCGGTGGCGCGACATAACATGGCGCACCATGGGGTCGAGGCGCACATCGAATGCCTCTGCGGGGATCTGCTCGGGCCACTACAAGAACGAGGGCCTGAGCTGCAGGTCGATGTGATCCTCTCGAACCCTCCATACATCGCCGAAACCGACTGGGCAACGCTTCAGCCGGAAGTCCGTCAATTCGAACCGCGTCTGGCGTTGGCTGGGGGGCCTGATGGGATGGAGGTCCACCGTCGATTGCTGCGGGAGGCTCCGGCTTGCCTGAAACCCGGAGGGCTGCTGTTGATGGAGATCGGCCTGGGGCAGGCTCCCGCAATCAGTCGAGAAGCCGAAGAGCTGGGATCCTTCCGGCTGTACGACTGTTTGCGGGATGACGCGGGGATTGAGCGAGTCGTGTGTTTTGCACTGAGAGACGATGGCCCGTCTCGCGTGCGGGGACTCTGAGTTAACGTCGATGGACCAAATCATCATTCAAGGCGGCACGCCTCTGCGAGGAACGGTGCGCACCAGTGGGGCGAAGAACGCGGCCCTCCCGATACTGGCTTCGACGATCTTGGGCGGGGGCGAGTGCGTCCTGTCGAACATGCCGCAGGTCGTCGATGTGCTGACGATGGGGAAACTGTTGGGAATGCTGGGTGTTACCGTGACCCATGAAGACGGCCAGACTGTCGTGTCGGCTCAAGCCCCGGCCTCCACGGAAGCACCTTACGATCTGGTTCGGACCATGCGCGCATCGGTCCTGGTGTTGGGACCGCTGGTTGCCCGTCTGGGAGAGGCCAAGGTTTCCCTGCCCGGCGGATGCGCCATTGGGTCTCGACCGGTGAATTTCCACTTGGCCGGTCTGGAGAAAATGGGGGCGACGGTCGAAATCGAGCATGGGTACATCAAGGCCACCGCGCGGCGATTACGAGGCAGCCGAATCTACTTCGACACTCCCAGCGTGACCGGGACGGAAAATTTGATGATGGCAGCAGTGTTGGCCGACGGCACGACGGTGTTGGAGAATGCCGCCAAAGAACCCGAGATCGCCGACTTGGCCACGTTTCTGATCAAGCGCGGGGCGCGTATCGCCGGAGCAGGCACCGACATGATTACGATCGAAGGCGTGTCTGAGTTGCACGGCGCCGAGCATGCGGTGATTCCCGATCGGATCGAAGCGGGGACCTATCTTGTGGCCGGCGCGATCACCGGCGGTGAGATCGTGGTGGAACGCTGTCGTCCAGATCACATGGAACCGCTCCTGATCAAGCTGCGAGAGAGCGGTGTCGAGTTGACCGAAGAGCAGGATCTAGTGCGTCTCAAGGTGACCGGCCGTCTCAAGGGGACCAATGTTCGGACCTGCCCGCACCCGGGTTTTCCCACAGACATGCAGGCGCAGTTTGTGGCGCTCATGGCGGTGGCCGAGGGAACCAGCGTGGTCACGGAAACCATTTTCGAAAGTCGCTTTATGCATGTGGAGGAACTGCGCCGAATGGGAGCCGACATTCGCGTCGAGGGAAACCGAGCGGTGATCACGGGAAAGGAGTGGTTAACGGGTGCTCCGGTGATGGCCTCTGACCTTCGGGCCAGCGCGGGGCTCATCGTCGCTGGGTTGGCGGCCCGAGGGACCACCGAGGTCTCGCGCGTCTACCATCTCGATCGGGGCTATGAGCGGCTCGAAGAGAAGTTGTGTGCCCTTGGGGCCAGCGTGGAACGGAGAAAGGGGAAGTGACGCGGTGAAACGGAAGGCAGTGCGGCAGGAGCCGGCGCAAG
This sequence comes from Nitrospira sp., assembly GCA_015709715.1. Classification (NCBI taxonomy): domain Bacteria; kingdom Pseudomonadati; phylum Nitrospirota; class Nitrospiria; order Nitrospirales; family Nitrospiraceae; genus Nitrospira; species Nitrospira sp. The sequence goes on along the minus strand of CP054184.1, from coordinate 1,405,427 downwards.
GGCTGACGATCGCGTTGTCCAAGGGGAAATTGCTGGGGCCGGTGCTCCAGCTCATGAAGCGGGCCGGGTATGGCTGTGATGGGCTGTCGAGTGACAGTCGCAAGCTGGTATTTGCCTGCTCGACTCGGCCGGCGACGTTCCTGATCGTCCGCCCGACCGATGTGCCGACCTACGTCGAACACGGGGCCGCCGATGTCGGCGTCGTCGGAAAAGACGTGCTCCTGGAGCAGGACAGCGACGTCTATGAGCCGTTGGATTTGAAGGTCGGAGCGTGTAGAATCTCCGTCGCCGCTTTGCAGGGGCAGGCGTCGCCGGATCGATGGTCCTCCAAGATTCGAGTCGCCACGAAGTATCCCCGAGTGACCGAACGATACTTCAACCAGCGCGGCGTACCGGTTGAGATCGTGAAGTTGTATGGGTCGATTGAACTGGCGCCGATCGTCGGGCTAGCCGATCGCATCGTCGACCTCGTCGAAACAGGCAGTACCCTGCGGGCGCATGATCTGGCGGAGATCGAGGTGATTACGCAGTCTACCGCCCGCCTGATCGTGAATCGGGCCAGCATGAAGTTGAAACATGAGCCGTTGACGGCGTTGATTGCGCAGTTGCGGGAAGCGGTGGCGAACGCGGAAAAGTCCGAATCGGGAACGAGGAGCTGATCCCCCGAGGGCCGTACGGCTCGCCATCGAGGCAGTGGTTCGGGAAGCGGTATGAAGCCATGGCTATTATCGCCAGCACAGATCGAGGTTTTGCCAAAGCGCTGCAGAAGATCGTGACCCGGTCGCGATCCCAGCACGGCACGGTCGAGAAGAACGTCCGGACGATTCTCCAAGCCGTCGAGCGCGGCGGCGACCGAGCGGTGCTGCGGTATACCAAGAAGTTTGATCGTCTCACGCTCACGCTCGATCAGCTGCGTGTGCCGGCTGAGGAGGTCAAGGAGGCCTATTACCACATCCGCAAGGACGAAGGTGACGCCCTCCGCTATGCCGCCGAGCGTGTGCGGCAATTTCATGAACGGCAACGAACCAAGACCTGGATGTACCAGGAGCGCACCGCCACGCTGGGGCAGCTGGTCACTCCGCTGGACGCCGTGGGCGTGTACGTTCCGGGCGGCAAGGCGGTCTATCCCTCGTCGGTCCTGATGTGCGCCATTCCCGCGAAGGTTGCGGGGGTGCGGCGCATCGTCATGTGTACGCCCACGCCGAAGGGAGCCATCAATCCCTACCTACTGGTCGCTGCGGATATCGCCGGTGTCGACGAAATCTATCGGGTCGGGGGCGTGCAAGCGATTGGGGCGATGGCGTTCGGCACGAAGACCATCGCGAAGGTGGATAAGATCGTCGGTCCCGGCAACATGTACGTTGCCAGCGCGAAACGCCTCCTTTACGGCACGGTTGGCATCGATATGGTCGCAGGGCCCAGCGAGCTGCTGGTGGTGGCTGATGGGGGTGCCAAACCGGCCCACGTGGCGGCGGATTTGCTCTGCGAGGCGGAACATGACGAAGAGGCGCAGGTCTATCTCGTGACCACGTCCGCCGAGCTGGCTCGCGAGGTGGTGCGGCTGCTTCACACCCAATTAAAGGGGTTGCAACGCGAAAAAATCGCTGCGAAATCGATCGCGCGACATTTCGTGGCGTTCGTCGTGCCGACCATGGACGAGGCGATCGACGTTGCCAATGCCATCGCTCCCGAGCATTTGACGCTGTCCGTCGACCGGCCTTTCGACTATCTGGAGCGCGTGCGCCATGCGGGGGCCCTGTTCCTCGGTCGATATACGCCGCCAGCCGTGGCCGACTATGTCGCCGGCCCGAACCATGTGTTGCCGACCGGCGCCACCGCACGATTTTTCTCGCCGCTCTCCGTCGGGGACTATGTCAAGGTAAGCAACATCGTGCATTATACGAAGGAAGAGCTGACCAAAGCCAAAGATCATATTGTCCGGCTGGCACATATCGAAGGGTTCGATGCGCATGCCAAGTCGGCGCAGAGCAGGTTCGTATGAAATCATCAGGGACAGCAGCGCGCAGAGCAACTCTCCATAGGGCCACCAAGGAGACGGATGTCCGGGTCGAATGGGCGCTGGACGGCAGCGGGCAGGGGAAGGTTGATACCTCGATCCGGTTTTTCGATCACATGCTGGATCTGTTGGCGAAACACGGCTTTTTCGATCTCTCGGTGAAGGCCACAGGCGACGTGGATATCGATGAACACCATACGGTTGAGGACGTCGGGATCGTCATGGGGCAGGCGCTGCATCAGGCGTTGGGAGAAAAAGCCGGGATCAAGCGGTTTGGGTTCGCATCCGTCCCATTGGATGAGACCTTGGCGCACGTGACGGTCGACCTCAGCGGGCGGCCCTATCTCGTGTATAACGTCAGCTTGCCCGATCGAAAGATCAAGTCCTTCGATCTCGGCCTGTTCGAAGATTTTTTTCAAGCCTTCGTGACGCACGGCGGCCTGAATCTCCACGTCAATCTCCAATACGGACGCAATCCCCACCACATCATGGAGGCCATCTTCAAGGCGCTGGCCAAGGCTCTGGATCAGGCCACTATGGTTGAGGAACGGCTATCCGGCGCGGTGCTCTCGACGAAGGGAAGTCTCTGACCACAGCCCTTGCTCGTAAGGGAAACGGTCTTCAACCTCGACGACGGCTCCGAGATTCTCCAGGCCGGCTTCCAACGCAATCATGATCGCAATCATCGACTACGGAATGGGAAACTTGCGCAGCGTCCAGAAGGCGTTCGAGGCCGTCGGCCATCAGGCGGTTGTGACGCGCGAGGCGCGAGTAATTGCCGATGCCGATCACGTGGTGTTGCCGGGGGTCGGGGCATTCGGCGATTGCATGGCGAATCTCGACCGGTACGACTTGATCGGACCGATCCAGGCCGCCGTCCGGTCCGGCAAACCCTTCTTGGGCATCTGCCTGGGGTTACAGCTGTTGTTCACGGAAAGTGAGGAATTCGGCATTCATAAGGGGTTGGATATCATCCCCGGCCGCGTGAAGCGGTTTGCCCTGGATCCGGCGTTGAAAGTGCCGCATATGGGCTGGAACGAAGTCCGCTTCCTGCGGCCTGCGCCGATCTTCGAGGGGGTGGCGTCCGGAAGCCATTGTTATTTCGTCCACTCCTACTATGTTGAGCCGACCGATTCCGCTGTGGTGGCGGCGCTGACTGACTATGGGCGGCCCTTCGCCTCCGCCGTGTGGAAGGATAATGTCGTGGCCTGCCAGTTTCACCCGGAAAAGAGTCAGGCGGTCGGTCTTCAGCTCGTGAAAAATTTCGGAGCCTGGACGTGAGCGCGTGGTGGGCTCGTGTCGGGTTTCTTTCGTTGGCCTGTCTGGTCTTGTCGGGGTGCAGCGGGGCGAAGGTGACGACCAAAACCTCGTCACAGCTGAACCGGTATCAGGTCCGCACCATCGCGATGGTGCCCTTCGAAACCCTGGCGACTCCGCAGGTGGTGGAATCCGTGGGGCCCTCCTTTCCCATTCCTGCCGGTGGGCGGCGAACTCATATGTCTGTGGCGGTGCCGCTGCCGACCGATCAGGCCGTCGAGCGCCCGACTCACTTGGTGCCACCGTCGGCCGGAGAGAAGGTCACGGAACTTATGTGGCGCAAACTCAAGAGCCGATCCGAGCTTCAATTCCTGTCTCCCTCTGAGGCCGTGGGTGCGGCTCGCGAGTTGGCCAAAGAAGGGGGAGGGGAACCGCCGTCTCCCCAGAAGATCGCGCAACGTTTGACGGCGGACGCAGCCTTGATCGGAAAAGTTCTCCTGTATCAGGAGCGGGTCGGCAGCCGACTGGGTGCCGATCCCCCGGCTGCCGTCGGATTCGAGGTCAAACTGGTGGCTCCCGATGGGCTGGTATTGTGGGAAGGGAACTATTACGAAAAGCAGCGTCCGATGACTGAGGATTTTCGAGGATTCGTTCAGCGGTACGGCATGTTCGTGACCGCAGACGAACTGGCGGCATATGGAGCCAGTGAATTGGCGGAGGCGTTTCCCTTTGGCCGGGTCGACTGACATGCGGGGGTTCATGGCAATAGGGGTGGGTTCATGCGGGTAATTCCAGCGATTGATTTAAAAGATGGTCGATGTGTGCGGCTCAGACAGGGCGATATGGCCGCCGAGACCGTCTACTCGGACGACGTGCCGTCAGTTGCACAACGGTGGCAGCACCAGGGTGCCGATTTAATACACGTGGTGGATTTGAACGGCGCGGTGGACGGCCGGCCGAAAAATTTGCCTCAAATCGAAGCGGTATTGCAAACGGTGAACGTGAAGGTGCAAGTCGGCGGCGGCATTCGGACCCTCGACACCGTGCGTCGGTACCTGCAGGCTGGAGTGGCGCGGGTGGTGCTCGGGACGGCTGCGCTGACGGACCCCGCGTTCCTGGCGCAAGCCTGCCGCGAGTTTCCCCGGCGGATTGTGCTGGGCCTTGATGCGCGTGATGGCTTGGTCGCCGTCAAGGGATGGACCAGCGTCTCTCAAACCCAGGCGGTCGATTTGCTCAAAGAGCTGGCCGACCACGAGTTGGGCGCCGTCATCTACACCGACATCGCTCGGGACGGCATGTTGAGCGGACCCAACCTGCCTGCTCTCCGACAGGTGGTCGAACTTTCGGCATTTCCGGTGATCGCCTCCGGCGGGATTACGCGGGTAGAGGATCTGCAAGCCGTACGGGCGCTCGGGCCTCGGGTGGAAGGCGCCATCGTCGGCAAGGCCCTCTATGACGGCAAACTGGACTACCGCGAGGCGCTGGCGTCGTTGCGCCGGAGTTGAGGCCGGAAGGAAAGAGTCCCGCCACCAATGCTGACAAAGCGCATCATTCCTTGTTTGGATGTGAAAGACGGCCGGGTCGTCAAGGGGGTGAGTTTCGTCAACCTGCGGGATGCCGGCGATCCTGTCGAGGTAGCGACGATCTATGATCGCGAAGGGGCCGACGAATTGTGCTTTTTGGACATCACCGCTTCCCACGAGAATCGCAAGACGATCCTGGAAGTGGTGGAGCAAACCGCCGCGAAGGTCTTCATGCCGCTGACCGTGGGGGGCGGGGTGCGGACACCGGACGACATTCGAGCCCTACTCAATGCCGGGGCCGATAAGGTCAGCATCAATACGACCGCAGTGCAACAGCCGGAATTCGTTCAGGAAGCGGCGCGCCGGTTCGGCACCCAGTGCATCGTGGTGGCCATCGATGCAAAACGATCCGAACGGGGCGACCATTGGGAGGTGTTCACTCATGGAGGACGCAAGGCCACCGGTTTGGATGCGGTGGAGTGGGCACAGCGAATGGAGACGTACGGCGCCGGAGAAATTCTGCTGACCAGCATGGACCAGGACGGTCGCCAAAATGGGTATGACCTGGCCTTGACGGCGGCGGCATCGGAGCGACTGTCCATTCCGGTGATCGCTTCCGGCGGGGTGGGGACATTGGAGCATTTGTACGAAGGGCTGGTGCAGGGTAAGGCCGACGCCGTGCTGGCAGCGTCGATTTTCCATTACCGAACCTACACGATTCAGCAAGCAAAAGCCTATCTGCATAAACGCGGCGTGCCGGTGCGGTTGGCGCCGGTGCCGGCGGAGCAACAGGCATGACGAACGACGAGCACGACATGAAGTTGGATGCCCAGGGGTTGGTGCCGGCGGTGGTTCAGGACTGGCTCGATGGCACCGTCTTGATGCTTGGGTACATGAATCACGAAGCCATCGCGAAGACGCTGGCCACCAAGTCCGTCCACTTTTGGAGTCGCTCCCGGGGAAAATTGTGGGAAAAGGGAGAAACCTCCGGGCATTTTCTGCGGGTGAAGGATCTGTTCGTGGATTGTGATCGTGATACCGTGCTGATCAAGGCGGAGCCGGTCGGTCCCACCTGTCATACCGGAGAACGCGCCTGTTTCTTCGTACGCATGACCGACGCGGGGAAGGCCGGAGGCGAAAAGACGCAGGACGCGGCGGGAGGGATTCTTGAGCGCATCTATCAAACCATCCTGGCGCGCAAATCGTCGCCTCAGCCAGGATCGTATGTGTCGAAATTATTGGCGGGCGGCCCGGACCGGATTCTGAAAAAGGTCGCGGAGGAGGCGGGTGAGGTCATCATTGCCGCCAAGAATCAGAAGCGGGAGGAAATCATTTACGAGACGGCCGACCTCCTGTTTCACACTCTGCTGGTCCTCGGATATCACGATGTGACGCTGAGCGACGTCTACCGTGAATTGGGAGCGCGTTTCGGCAAAACCGGGTTACGACCTTCACCGGAAGGAGGAGGGGGTGAATAGTTGCATTTTCTGCTGCATCGTCGAAGGGAGCATCCCGGCGAAAATTTTGTTCCAAGACGAAGTGGCGCTGGCCTTTGAAGATATCAATCCCCAAGCTCCGGTCCACACACTGGTGATCCCCAAACGTCATGTGGCGGCCGTTCAGGACTGCCAGGATTCGGATCAGACCCTGCTGGGTCAACTGTTGTTAGCCTGTGTCAAGGTCGCGCGCATGAAGGGGCTTGCCGAATCCGGGTATCGCATCGTTACGAATACCGGAGCCAATGCCGGCCAAACGGTCTTTCACTTGCACCTGCACGTGCTGGGCGGGCGCAATATGGCCTGGCCTCCTGGTTGAACCGAAGCCGGACTGCATTGATTGACACTTCTGAGAGCCGTTTGGTAGGCTAAACGGTCAATTTTCATTTTGCGCGTATGTATGCCACCTGCGCCACCCGCGGGGTGGGTTCCTGTGGGTCGTCGGGAGGACCACCGTGGGCCGAGGCCTCATTTCGGACGATGTCATCAGTCGGATCAAAGAGCGTATCGACATCGCCGAGATCGTAAGGCAGCATGTGGCACTCACCAGGACCGGTCAAAACCTCAAAGGGTTGTGTCCATTTCACCAAGAAAAATCACCCTCCTTTACGGTCAGTTCTTCGAGACAGATCTTCCATTGCTTCGGGTGCGGCGCTGGGGGCAACGTGTTTACGTTTCTGATGAAATTGACCGGGGCAGGATTTCCGGAAGTCGTACGGGATCTCGGCCGGAAGGCAGGGGTGGAGGTGCCGGAGTCCAGCGGCGGTCCCTCTCCCCAAGAGCGCTCCCAACTGGGGCGGTTAGAACGTTTGAACAGTGCAGCTGCGGACTGGTACCGGCGCATGCTGGCGGACGGTCCGGGAGGTGCTCAAGCCAGAGCCTATCTGGATAAACGAGGTATCCGGCCCGAGACGGTCGAGCAGTTTCACCTTGGGTACGCCCCGGCCGATTGGGATGGGCTCACGAAGTCCATGCTCAAGGAAGGATTTTCACCGGGCGACCTTATTGCTGCGGGGTTGGCGGTGCCCCGGGATCAAGGGAGGGATCCAAAGCGATCGGTCTCCGGGCAATACGATCGGTTTCGCTCTCGGGTGATGTTTCCGATCGTCGATCTGCGGAAGCGGGTGGTGGCATTCGGGGGGCGAATCCTGGGAGAGGGAATGCCCAAGTATTTGAATTCTCCCGAGACGCCGCTGTTTAAAAAAGGCCATACGCTGTTTGCGTTGGATGCCGCGCGTGAAGCAGCGGCGCGCGAGCAGGCCCTCGTGGTAGTCGAAGGCTATTTTGATGCCATCGCGCTGCACCAGGCCGGAATCCGCCATGTGGCGGCGACCTTGGGCACTGCGTTGACGGCGGACCACATCGCCGTGATTCGGCGATTTGCCTCGAATGTGGTGCTGCTGTTCGACCCGGATCAAGCGGGGGTGCGGGCCGCGTTGCGGACGTTGGACCTTTTCGTCAATAGCGGTATGGCTGTGAAAGTGGTCTCATTGCCCGAAGGGGACGATCCCGATACGTATGTCCGGCGATTCGGCGCCGAGGGCTTTGCCGCGTTACATCGGACGGCGCCCAGTCTCTTGGACTTTGCCGTCGAGCACAGTCTCCGGTCGGCTGAGTCCGGCACGGTCGAAGATCGGATCCGGGCCGTGGATGCGGTGTTGCGCATCCTTCACAAGAGCGCGCATCCCATCGAACGAGAGGAACGCATTCGACTGGTCGCCGAGCGATTGGGGTTGAACCAGCAACGCCTGATCGATCGCTACCCGACGCTGGCCGCCTTGGAACCGCGCGGAGGGGCAGTGCGGGGCTCTGGGCCCGCGCCGGCGCTCCCCTCGAAACCCAAAGGACAGCCCGAGGAGCGGGATTTGGTACATCTGCTGATTCAGGGGTGCCTCACCCCTGCGGACCTCCGCAAGTTGTCCCCGGATGCCTTTTCCGTTCCGGCCTATCGTCGACTCGTGGAATGTGCGTTTCGCCATCTCGAGCGTGATGGTCGACTGTCGGTGCGAGCGTTCCTCGACGACGTGCTCGAAGATGCGGATTGCGCGCCTCTGGCGACGGAACTCTCGATGCTCGAACAACACTATGACGACGTGCCGGCCCACATTGCCGGCTGCTTGGATACTTTGGAACGCCGGGGGCGCGAACGGGCTCTCGGCGTCTTGATTCAAGAATTGAAGGCGGCTGAACGCGAACGGCGTGAGGACGATGTGCGACGCCTGAATCAACAGATCAACGAGATGCGGATGCAGAAAGCCGGCGCCCCGCCGGCTGTGCTGATGTCTGCGGTGAAGGAGTGAGTATGCCGAAACAAGAGTTGCTCGGCGAGGTGAAGAAGCTCATCAATCTTGGCAAAGAGAAGGGCTTTCTCACGTACGACGATCTCAACAGTACGTTGCCGGCGGATGTTGTGTCGTCGGACCAATTCAGCACGATCATGACGATGTTCGGAGAAATGGACATTGAGATCGTGGAGTCTGCGGACACGGAGCGTGCACCGAAGGCCGCCGACGGAGAAGACGTCATTGAAGAAAGCGAAGAGGGCGAAGCGCTCGAGGAGAACGAAAAAGAGATCGACCTCACCCCCGGCGCGCTCAGCCGGACCGATGATCCGGTCAGGCTCTACTTGAAGGAGATGGGTAGTGTGGCGCTCCTCAGCCGCGAGGGGGAGATCGAAATCGCCAAGCGCATCGAAGAGGGTAAAAAGGACATCGCCACCGTCGTGTATGGGCTACCGATGACGCTGGAGTTTGTCCTGAACCTCCGAGACCAGCTGAAGAACGGCAAGATCGATGTGCGGGAAATCGTGCCGGTAGTGGAGACCGAAGAAGACTTCGAAGAAGAAGCCGTCGAGAAAGATTACGAAGAACTGCGACTCAAGACCCTGGACTCCTTGAATGCCGTCCGCAAGGTTTCGGCTACGCTCAAGGACCTCTACGACAAGGCTCGCCAGGTCGGGGGGGATCCTGAGAAGCAGAAGAAACTGCGCAAGCAGATCGATACGGTGCGCGGACAGGTCGTCGACAAGATGGAGTCGGTAAATCTCCATGGGGTCCTGAAAGATCGGATGACGCAGCGGGTTCGCGATCTCAATCTGCAGTTTCGGACCGCCGAGCGGGAAGTGACGAGTTGTCAGCGTCGTTTGGGCGTCGGGGGCGAGGCGGGGGCCGAATTGTTGCGACGGTTGTGCCGTACGCACAAGGACTTTCTGGCCGTCAAGCGGAGAACCGGCCTGTCGGAAGAGGTCTTGCAGGACATCAAGAAGCATTATCAGTCTGCCAAGGGGCGGATCCGCCAACTGGAGACCGAAGAGGCGCTGATCTCCGCGGACGAAATCAAGGATGCGGTCAAGCATCTCGATGTGGCGGAAGAGAAGGTCAAGCGCGGCAAGGCCGAGCTGGTCGAGGCGAATCTGCGATTGGTGGTGAGCATTGCGAAAAAATACACGAACCGCGGGCTCCAATTCCTGGACCTGATCCAAGAGGGCAACATCGGCCTGATGAAGGCGGTGGACAAATTCGAATATAAGCGCGGCTACAAGTTCAGCACCTACGCGACCTGGTGGATCAGGCAGGCCATTACCCGGGCCATCGCCGACCAGGCGCGTACCATCCGAATTCCCGTGCATATGATCGAGACGATCAATAAGCTCATCCGGACCTCGCGCCATCTGGTGCAGAAGCTCGGGCGCGAACCGACGCCGGAGGAGATTGCCGAGCGGATGGATTTGCCGCTGGACAAGGTTCGAAAGATCCTGAAGATTGCGCGTGAGCCGATTTCGCTCGAGACGCCCATCGGCGAGGAGGAAGACAGCCACCTGGGCGACTTCATCGAAGACAAGAAGGCGGTGTCGCCGCTGGAGGCAGCCATCCGGTACGACTTGCAGCGTCAAATCAACGGGGCGCTCGAAACCCTGACCCCTCGCGAAGAGAAGGTGCTGCGCAAACGCTTCGGCATCGGAGAGGCGACGGACCACACGTTGGAAGAGGTCGGCCAGGATTTCGAAGTGACCCGCGAGCGGATCCGGCAGATCGAAGCCAAGGCGTTGCGCAAGCTCCGACATCCGAGTCGAAGCAAGAAGCTGCGCAGCTTCGTGGAGAGTTTGTAACAGATTTCGTTTTACCGCGGTTTGACTCTGCCGCGGCCGAGGGCCTAGAATTTGCTCAGGTCATGGGACCGGGCCCATAGCTCAGGTGGTTAGAGCGGCTGACTCATAATCAGCTGGTCCTAGGTTCAAGTCCTAGTGGGCCCACCAACCTGGGCCGGGCGATCAGGGCGAGACCTGTCGCGCGACGAGGTCCTGACGCATCGTACAAGGAGTACCGTTGAATCCACAGCTGCTTCCTCTCATTGAGCTGCAGAAACTCGATCTCCGTATCGCCGATCTCAAGGAGCGACGACGGAAGATTCCCGGGCGGCTCGACAGCGTCGAAGCTCCGGTCCGCGACGCGAGGCGGTTGCTGCAAGAGGCCTCCGCGTCTATCGACAGCCTGACCAAAGAGCGCCGTAGTCAGGAGAAGGATCTCGAAGCCCATGAGGACCGGATCGCCAAGATGAGGGACCGGGCCGCTCAGTTGAAGACGAACCAGGAGTATCAGGCCCACCTGTTCGAAGTCGAATTGGCAAATAAGAAGAAAGGCGAAATCGAGGAGCGGATTCTTCTGGTAATGGAGCAGGTCGAGCAGGCTCAAAAGGTGAGTGCCGAGGCCAAGTCTCAGTTGGGCCAGGCCGAAGGGGCTTTTGCAAAGGAGAAGGCCGCACTCGACGAACTGGACCGTACGCTTGCGGCCGAATTGGCTTCGCTGGAAGCTCAGCAGCAGGAGTTGTCCGGGAAGGTCGACAAGGCCTTGCTGGCCAGATACGACAAGTTGAAGGCCACGAGGAAGGATCAGGCGCTGGCCCAACTCAAGGACGGCATTTGTCAGGGCTGCCGCTTGCACTTGCCGCCGCAACTCGTCTCTCAAGTCAAACGTGCCGAAGATGCCTATGCCTGCCCTTATTGTTATCGTATGCTCTATTGGGACGGCGAGCCCATGGCTGAAGTCAAGGCTCCTGCGGAACGGGAGCAGGCGCAGAACTTCGAAGTCGGCGAATCGGTCTAAGTCTCTCCCAGCACTTGTCTGGTCGTCTTAAAGTGTAATTTCGCCACGGTTCCGAGTCGCTCCTGCCCATACTTCTTCACTACCATTTTCCCGGCAAGTTCCACTGCGGGGGACGCGCCCTTGGGCAGGGTCGTGTTCAACTCTTGTGAAAGGCGCTGCAGGCGAAGAAGGAATTCTGCTCGGGCCAAAACCGAAGCAGCCGCAACGGCGATGTCGGCTTCGGCCTTCGGCTGCTGCACCAAGCGTATCTGCTTCCCTTTCTCCTGAAGGGCGTTCAGGATCAGGCGCTCGTCGCCGAATTGGTCGGCAATGGCCAGGTCGCATTGCACCTGTTGAAGGAGGTTTTCGAGCGCGCGGGCGTGGCCCCAGGCCAACAGGCGATTCAAATTCCGAATCTTGGCATAGAGTTCATTGTAGCGCTGGGGGCCGATGGCCACGATGCTGTGCGGGCAGAGTAACCGAATGTCGGGTGCCATCTCCAGAATCCGGCCATCGGAGATCTTCTTGCTGTCGCGGACCTGCATGAGCGCGAGGTCTCGACGGGTGTCGCCTGTCACGAAGACGGCGGCGATGACCAATGGACCGAAATAATCGCCCTTGCCGGATTCGTCGATTCCGATGCGGTTGAGAGCGGACAGGTCTGGAGCGGCGGGCACTCGGTGAAACTCCCATGTGGAAACCAGAAAGGTGGCGCGGTAATCTAGCAAAGCCCGCAAGGGCGGTCAATTTGCGGAGGTGCATGGCATGACGTACCACGGGGAGCGTGTGACGCAGGGGGCGACAGTGAAGCGTTCGTCCGTCTTCTGGCTGATGATGGGGGGGGCCGTCCTGCTCACGACGACCGGTTGTCAAACCAATCCCTACACCGGACGTTGGCAGCTGATGATGATGCCGATGTCGCAGGAAACGCAAATGGGGGCGCAAGCGTATGCGCAGGTGAAGAGCGATCCCAAGATGAAGCAGTCGACCGATCCCCGTGAAATCGAACCGGTGAGGCGGGTTGCGGCGCGAGTGATCGAGGCGGCGAAGCGATCCAAATACAGTGAGATGGCCAACCAATTCGAGTGGGAAGTGACCGTCATCAAGGATGATAAGACCATGAACGCCTTTGCGCTGCCGGGAGGGAAGATCGCCGTCTACACGGGGATTTTCCCTGTGGCGAAAACGGAAGCGGGCTTGGCGGCCGTGATGGGCCATGAGGTCGTGCATGCCTTGGCTCGGCACGGAGGCGAACGCATGAGTCAGAACACTTTGGCGCAGACCACGCTTCAAGCGATCGGCATCGCGCTCGGGGTGAGTGGGACTAACCCGGTTCTGACGCAAGGCGCCATGGCTGCGCTCGGGGTCGGTGCGCAAGTCGGGGTGCTGCTGCCGTTCAGCCGTAAGCATGAGTCGGAAGCTGATTACGTCGGGGTACTGCTGGCGGCAGAGGCAGGGTATGATCCCAGGGAGTCGATTCAGCTCTGGACGCGTATGGGTGAACTCTCGGGAGGAAAAGGCACCTCGGAATTCCTCTCAACGCATCCCAGTCACGACACGAGAATTCAGCAACTCGAAGAGTGGATGGCCGAAGCCCTTCCGATCTACCAATCCAAACCGCCGGCGCCGAACAGCGAGTTGCCGCAGCTGCGCTGACTCCTCAGCCTTCGCAACGAGGGACGGCAGGTCTGTGTGGCTCCATGGGGAACCGGGGCCTGCGCCTCGGCGGAGGCCCCGATCAACCTAGAAGTAGGTCGCAGCCGATAACACCAGCGCATTGTCGTGGACCCGCTGGCTGGTATTGGGGTTGAAGGCTCGCATGCCGAATTGATATGACACCTTGAACACCGTATCCTCGATCGGGCGGAAGTTCAGTCCAAGGCTCAGTTGTTCAAGGTCGCCGAATCCGCCGATGGCATCCCGGTTGGTGTTGATCTTGTCCCACCGGACTACCGCCGTCAGGGTCGATCCCTCCGAAAAACGTTGCGGCAACATCCGCCGCAACATCTCCGGCATAAAATGATAATTCCCCTGGATGTAGTACCCATTCATCCGCTGCGGCCGCAGGCGTCCTGTGTCGGGATCGACGGCCGGAGTGCCGTCCAGATTCCGGGAGTTGTTCTTCGCATAGGCCCACGCGGCTTCGCCGATCAGTTCAAAGGGGCCTCGTTGCAGCGTCCAATCGAGTACGAAGATCGACAGCGACCGCTTGCTCTCCGGATCGTAGGTGCCGTGGTATCCGGACCCTGCGATTTCGACCCCTAACATCGGACTGTAGGCGACTCGCCCGACCACAGCCTTGCCGCGGTTGTTGTCGAACCCGTCATCCGTCAAGGATTTGCGCTGCCGGGAGTTCTTCAGTCCACTGGCCTCTCCGATCCTGGACGATCCGTCCGGTTGGTACCCATTCGGCCCTTGAGTGACATAGAACTCATAATCCATCTTGGAATAGCGGCCTGGATACACCGTGCCGTAGAAGCCGGCGCCGGCCTCGGACATGGTCGTCGGGATGATGAATTGGTTGACCAGCGGGCGATCAGTCAGGTCGTTCAGCGGGGAATCGTGCAGGAGGTTGAACTTGCCGACGGGTAAGAGAATGATGCCCGCGCGCAGGTTGATCGGCTCCTGAAACAGATAGTCGACGTGGGCGAACTCCAGGCTGACCTCCGTTTCGGTTCCTTCACGTATGCCGTGCTCGATTTCAAGTTCGGACGCGAATTTCACATGCTCGGTGATATCCGCATAGATGAAGGGAACGAAGCGTTGCTGGTCGAACGAACTGTTCGTGGCGCCGATACCGGGATTGCTGCCGGGAGACCCGGCGCCGTTGTCGATCACGTCTTTTCGGTGATTGCGGTATTGAAGATCGAAGTATCCGCCGACGAAGGCTTTGGGGGCGGTAACGAACGGTTTGGCGTAGATCATGGTGCCGGAACCGGCCGTGCTGAAGGAAAGCGGTGCTTGTTTTTTCTGCCGCGAGTCTCGTGCGATGTCCGGAAGGATCGTTCCAGTCGGCGGACCGGAGGAATCCGGCGAAGGGGCCGGCTCGGGTGCCTCGGCTTCCGGCGAGTGAGATCGCTGAAGCTGGCGATTATGCTGTTCGAGTTCCTGTAACCGTTGCTCCAATTTTCGCATGCGTGTTTCGACGCTGCCATCGTCTGCGAAGGCGCTCGGCACGATTGTGGAGCTTAGCAAAAATATCCAGAGTAAGATCAGAGTCCGCATCATCATTCTCCTGCTCTCAAGATGTGAATGGAATGACTCGGGACTCTGGATGGTCTCTGGCCTGAAGGTCGTCGGGGAACGGGTTTGTGGGTGCCAGTCCTCCTCTCTGTTGGTCAGCCGGGTGCCTGGAGGCACAGACGGCGTGTGGACGAATCATGGCGGGCTGTGCAAGAACCAGGCTGAGCCGAATGACTAACGAGGCGGCTATGGGATGTAATTGGCGCGGGATATTCCGAGCATGTGCTAGCCGGCTCGGAGCGACAGGGAGAGAGGTGCGGTTGTGCTCCGTGCAGACTGTGCGACGTCGCTCATCCTGCGTCGGGGCCCGTGGCTTGAATCGCGCGGCTTATGAACTCTATACTGTGAAGGCGCGCTGGGGGAGCACGGGTGGTCGCTCGTCGAGTCTGCTCGATGGGAGGAAAGTCCGGACTCCAAGGGCAAGGACGCTGGATAACGTCCAGGCGGAGTGATCCGACACCAGCACCACAGAGAACAGACCGCCGATGGCCGGCGCGAGCGACCTTGGTCCTCCTGCCGGCTCAGGTAAGGGTGAAACGGTGGGGTAAGAGCCTACCGCGGTGATGGCGACATCAACGGCACGGTAAGCGTCGTCCGGAGCAAGACCAAATAGGGGGACGCCTGCGGCGCCCGTCAGGGCTCAGCAGAAAGGCCGGCCCGGCCGAGGTTCCCGGGTAGGTTGCTTGAGGCTCGGGGCAACTCGAGTCCCAGAGAAATGATCACCCCCGTGCGAGCGCAAGTTTCACACGGGACAGAATCCGGCTTATAGGGTTCCTCCAACGCGCCCTTTTGATGGCGGCGCGCAACTCGCCGCCCGTCAACCTTCCCGCAAGGGCCTCCCGGTCATCGATGAGCAGTACCGGCACTCGGTTCCCATAGCGCGAGACTAACTGCGGATCATCGTCCACATTCACCTCCTTCAGGTCGAAGGAGAGGTCCTCCTGCAGTTGTCGGGCGATCCGGTGTGCTACTCGGCAGAGATGGCATTCTCGGCGGGAGAGGATCGTGACGCGTGTCTGAGCCATGGCGCCCTTCTTACCATGCCTCGGTCGTTGGCTACTAGGTGAGATCCAGGCTCTCTGGTGTGCTCTATTGACCTCTCTTGAGATCTGGTGATACCATCCGCCATCTTACCCATTGTTTTTTCAGTAAGATCGTATCAACCTGTGTCTCGGAGACGAGGCAGGAAGAGAAGATTATTCTCCGGTGAGGCATCATGTCCTTCGCCAACCGAGGTGGAGGGGAGGGTGATATGAAGTTGACAGGGTCGGAAATCTTTATCGAATGCCTGAAGCGGGAGGGTGTGAAGACGATCTTCGCCTTGCCGGGCGGCGTCGTGCTGAAGATCTTTGACATGCTCCATCAGCAGAATGAGATCGAAGTTATTCTGACCAGGCATGAGCAGGGTGCCGGTCACATGGCCGAGGGCTATGCCAAGGCAACCGGGAAAGCCGGGGTCTGTTTGGTGACCTCGGGACCAGGCATGACGAACGTGATCACCGCGCTGGCCGATGCCTATATGGACTCCGTTCCTCTGGTCTGCTTCAGCGGACAGGTGTCGACCAGTCTGATCGGCAACGATGCGTTCCAGGAGGCGGACAACATCGGCCTCAGCCGGCCCTGTACGAAGTACAACTTCCTCGTGAAGGACGTGAACGATCTTGCCACCACGATCAAGGAAGCCTTCTATATCGCCACCACCGGCCGTCCTGGGCCGGTCTTGGTGGATATTCCCAAGGATGTGTCCATGGCCAAGACGGAGTTTACCTATCCCAACTCCGTGTCCATCCGTGGATACAATCCGACGTATGAGGGTAATAAATGGCAGATCAAGCAAGCTGCGGAAGCCATTGTCAAGGCGAAGAAGCCGATCCTCTACGTGGGGGGAGGAGTGGTGTTTTCAGGCGCCTCCAAGGAATTGCTTGAACTGGCGGAGATGACGCAGATCCCCGTCGACATGACGCTGATGGGCTTAGGCGCATTCCCCGGCGAACATCCGCTGTCGCTGGGCATGTTGGGCATGCACGGAACCTACAGCGCCAACATGGCGATGCACTATTCCGACCTCGTGATCGCCGTGGGGGCGCGATTCGATGATCGCGTGACCGGCAAGGTCTCTGAATTCTGTCCACACGCCAAGGTCATCCATATCGATATCGACCCGACGTCGATCCGCAAGAATATCCACGTCGATATTCCGATCGTGGGTGACTGTAAGGCCGTATTGCGGGACTTGAATCAGATTTTGAAAGCAACCGTGAACGGTGATCAGAGCGGGCTTCGGAAACCCTGGTGGGACCAAATCCGAGAATGGCAGCAGGCGCACCCCCTCAGCTATCACCAAGAGCCGGAGGGGGCCATCAAGCCGCAACATGTGATCAAGCGGTTGTACGAGCTGACGAAGGATCGGGATCCGATCGTGTCGACGGATGTGGGGCAACATCAGATGTGGACGGCCCAGTACTTCAAGCTGGCGAAGCCGAATCGCTGGCTCACGTCCGGTGGTCTCGGCACGATGGGGTTCGGGTTTCCCGCCGCGATGGGAGCCCAGGCGGCCTTTCGGAACCGGTTGGTGTTGTGCGTGGCCGGCGACGGGAGCGTGCAAATGAACATGCAGGAAATGGCGACGGCCATGGTCTCGAAGCTGCCGGTCAAAATCGTTATCCTGAACAACCGTTTCCACGGCATGGTTCGGCAGTGGCAGGACCTGTTCTATGAAGGTCGGTACGCCTCCAGTTATCTCGATACGACGCCGGACTTTGTGAAGCTGGCCGAGGCCTATGGCGCGGTGGGGTTACGCGCCAATTCCCTGAACGACTTGGATGGTGTCCTCAAGGCGGCGATCGAGAGCGACAAGCCGGTCGTCGTGGATGTGCCGACCTATCCCTACGAGAATTGTTATCCGATGATTCCGGCCGGTGGGTGCAATCACGAAATGATCCTGGAAGATCCGCCGGAACTCAAGAAGAAGCAGGCCGGGGCGGTCGGCACCGGCAGCAATGAAGACAAGGACACGATTCTGACAGCATAGGGAGAGAGGGCTGAGCCTCTGCAGTGCATTGGACGTGCTGAGAGGACCCAGTTCGTCGAGGTCGATGGAACACATTATTTCAGTCACAGTCGAGAATAAATTCGGGGTATTGTCCCGCGTGGCGGGATTGTTCAGCGGGCGCGGGTTCAACATCGAAAGCCTTTCCGTGGCGCCGACTCTCGATCCCTCGATGTCCCAGATGACGATCGTGACGTCCGGTGACGATCGCATTGTGGAACAGATCGTCAAGCAGCTGAACAAGTTGATCGATGTCATCAAGGTCGTGGACCTCAATGAAAGTGAGTTCGTCTCTCGGGAGACGGCCTTGATCAAGGTTCATACCAAGTCGGAAGACCGGGCGGAGGCGCTCAGGATCGCCGACATTTTCCGGGCCAACGTGATCGACTCGACGCCGTCGACCTACACCATCGAGGTGACGGGGGACCCGAAGAAAATCGAGGCCATCATCAATTTGCTGCAACCGCTCGGCATCAAGGAATTGATTCGGACGGGTCGTGTGGCGATTGCGCGCGAGGCCATCAGGCCGGCGGCCAGCCAACCGAAAAAAGTCGCTCGCGAGTAGCGCGCACACCTCTGTTCACGACCGTCGCGTTCCATCCATGGGCACCACGAACTTTCAGGAGTAATGTATGAAGATTTATTACGACAAGGATGCGGATCTGCAACTCATTCGGGGCAAGAAGGTGGCTGTGATTGGGTATGGCAGCCAAGGCCATGCCCACTCGCTGAATCTCAAAGAGAGCGGCGCCAGCGTCGTCGTCGGCCTGCGGGAAGGGAACTCCTGGAAAAAGGCGGAAGCCAGCGGGTTGAAGGTCATGCCGGTCGACGACGCGGTGAAGGCCTCCGACGTGATCATGATCCTGGCGCCGGATGAGGCGCAGGCGGCGATCTACCGACAGGAGATCGCTCCGAACTTGAAGCCCGGCTCCTATTTGGCATTCGGCCATGGGTTCAACATCCACTTTGGGCAGATCGTGCCGCCGGCGAACGTCAATGTGTTCATGGTGGCGCCGAAAGGTCCCGGTCATTTGGTTCGATCCGAGTATACGAAAGGCAGCGGCGTCCCGTGTCTGCTCGCCGTCCATCAAGATCCCAGCGGAGACACGCGCCAGGTCGGGTTGGCTTACGCGAGTGCGGTCGGCGGCGGGCGTGCCGGAGTGATTGAGACCAATTTCAGGGAAGAGACGGAAACCGATCTATTCGGTGAGCAAGCGGTATTGTGCGGAGGCCTGACATCCCTGATCCAAGCCGGGTTCGAAACCCTGGTCGAAGCGGGCTATTCCCCGGAGATGGCCTATTTTGAATGTTTGCACGAAGTGAAGTTAATCGTGGACCTAATCTACCAGGGCGGCATCGCCAACATGCGTTATTCCATCAGCACGACGGCGAAGTACGGCGACATCACCCGCGGCCCTCGTGTGGTGACCGAGCAGACCAAGCAAGAAATGAAGAAGATTCTTGGGGAGATCCAGAGCGGCCAATTCGCCAAAGAATGGGTGTTGGAGAATCAAGCCAACCGCCCTGTCTACAATGCGTTGCTCAAAAGGGGTGAGGGGCATCCGATCGAGGAGGTTGGCTCCAGATTGCGTGCGATGATGCCATGGTTGAAGAAGGATCAGCTCGTCGACAAGAACAAGAACTGACACCCAAGGGCAACACCGCATATAGAGGGTTTGTCGTGGGCGCGGAGTGGTATGGCTGATCATGCGGTAGGGATTCCGATCGTTAAGGAAGGCTGGCCGTTTGTCGGAGGACTGGGCGGTTTGGCGTTGCTTTTCGGAGGAGTCGGCTGGCCCATCCCGGCGTTGGTGGCCGGTGGGTTCACGCTGTTTACGGCGTGGTTTTTTCGGAATCCCAGCCGGACGATTCCGCAGCAGCCCAACATGGTGGTGTCGCCTGGAGACGGCAAGGTGATCGCAATCGAGGAGGAGTTTGAGCCTCGCTACTTGAAGGAAAAGAGCATTCGGGTTACGGTGTTTCTGAATGTGTTCGACGTCCATGTGAACCGGATGCCCTGTGCGGGCATTGTGGAAGGCGTCAGCTACCAGCCCGGGCAGTTTCTCGTGGCGAGTAAGCCCGAGGCGACTTTGCACAATGAACAGAATGCCGTCATGTTGAAGGCGGAATCCGGAGCCAAGGTCTTGTGTGTGCAGGTTGCCGGGTTGATCGCCCGTCGCATCGTGTGTTGGGTGGGAGAGGGTGATCGTGTGGAGCGGGGTGAGCGCTACGGGTTGATCCGGTTTGGGTCGAGGATGGATACGTTTTTGCCGCTGGGGTCGAGCATCCGAGTCGCAGTGGGGGATCGGGTTAAGGGCGGAGAATCCATTCTGGGAGAACTTCGATGAAAGCATCGGGCGTGCGAGCCTCGTTTGCCAAGGGAAACCGACGGCGTCAGGCGATGTACCTTATCCCCAATTTATGCACGACGGGCAACCTGTTTTGCGGCGTGTTCGCGATCCTGTCGGTGTTCAACGGCCAGCATTTGGCCGCCGCCATTGCGATTTTGGGCGGCATGGTCTTCGACATGCTGGACGGCAAATTGGCCCGATTGACCAACAGCACGGGCCAGTTCGGCATCGAGTACGATTCGCTGTCGGATGTGGTGTCGTTTGGAGTCGCACCGGGGGTGTTGATCTATTCCTATGCGCTCAGCGGGCAGGGGATGTTCGGCGTCGCGGTGATGTTCGCTTACGTCGCCATGGGGGCTGTACGATTGGCCCGATTCAACGCCACCGTGAGCACGGCCGACAGTAAATATTTTACTGGTCTCGCCATCCCTGCGGCGGCAGGGGTGATCGCCTCGTTGGTCATATTCGATCTCCACATCACGCAAATGGGAGCAGAGGTCAAGCCGCTCCTGATTCTGGTGATCACGTTCGCGCTGGCCTTCCTTATGGTGAGCACGATCAAGTACCGCAGCTTCAAAGACCTGAAGTTCCGGCGCGGCGACCACTTCACCTACCTGGTGTGGGGCATCCTGGCGTTGATGATGATCGCCGCCTGGCCGCAGGTGATGGTGTTCGTCATCTTTGCGGGGTACGCCCTGTCTGGGCCAGCCGCGCGTTTATGGGCGGTGGTGATGAAGGGGGCCAGCAAGCAGGGGGCCAAGCCCGATGTACCCGTGTTGGATTCCAAAGAGTGACAACAGCACTGACGAGGAGTAGTAGGCGATCGTGACCGAATCGAGAGAGCTGGTGGGTGGTGTGAACCAGCCGGTCATTCGCTGAACTCGCCTCCGAGCTGGACCTGCGAAACCTGCAGAGGTTGTAGTGGGTTCCGAGTCGTCCACGTGACGGACAGAATCAAGGGCGGTCGGATGGAAGCGCGCTTTCATCGACTGCTGAATCAGGGTGGTACCACGAAGTTCCGAAAGGCCTTCGTCCCTGTCTCGGGGCGGAGGCTTTTTTATTGGCAGGATCCGGTGTTTTTTCCGTCTGAGGCCGTGTTGGAGAACCTGTTCGAGTAACCTGCAGGACAGAGGAGGTGAGCCATGACCAGGATGATCAGAATATTCGATACGACGTTGCGGGACGGGGAACAATCGCCGGGGGCGAGTATGAACGTCGAGGAGAAACTCATGATCGCCAAGCAACTGGCACGCCTCGGCGTGGATATCATCGAGGCGGGATTCGCGTACAGTTCACCCGGAGATTTCGAGGCGGTACGCCGGATTGCCCAGGAAGTGGAAGGTCCGGTGGTCTGTAGCCTGGCGCGAGCCAGGCCGGAAGACATTACCCGGGCCTACGAGGCGCTGAAGGGGGCGCCGAAAGTGCGTATCCACACCTTCCTGTCTACGTCGGATATCCATCTCAAACACCAGTTTCGCATGACCCGTGAGGAGGCCAAGAAACGGGCGGTGGAAATGGTGGAGTTGGCTCGGAGTTATGTCGAGGACGTGGAGTTCTCACCCATGGACGCCAGCCGATCGGATCCGACGTATCTCTGTGAAGTCATCGAGGCGGTCATCGCTGCGGGGGCCGAGACGGTCAATATTCCCGACACCGTGGGGTATGCGGTGCCGCAGGAATTCGGCGCGCTGATCAAACGGATCAAGGACCGCGTGTCGAACAGTCACCAAGCGGTCATCTCGGTTCATTGCCATAACGACTTGGGAGTTGCTGTCGCCAACAGCCTGGCGGCGGTGATGGCCGGAGCCGGTCAAGTGGAATGCACGATCAACGGCATCGGCGAACGGGCGGGCAATACGTCGCTGGAAGAGATCGTGATGGGGCTGCGGACGCGCAAGGATTGGTATGGCGCCGATACGCGGGTCGTCACCGAAGAGATTTCGAAGACCAGCCGCCTCGTCAGTAAGATTACCGGCATGGTCATTCAGCCGAACAAGGCTATCGTCGGCGCGAACGCCTTCGCCCACACGTCGGGCATTCACCAAGACGGGTTGCTCAAGGATAAAACCACCTACGAGATCATGCGTCCGGAATCGATCGGGCTCGAACAGAACAAGTTGGTCATGGGCAAGTTGTCGGGGCGCCATGCGTTCCGTCAGCGGTTGGAAGAATTGGGCTATAAGCTGACCGAAGAAGAGATGAACCATGCCTTCGAGCGTTTCAAGCGGTTGGCAGATCAGAAGAAAGAGATCTATGAGGAAGACCTGGAGGTGATCGTCTCGGAAGAAGTGGCCAAGATGTCGGAGCGTGTGCTGTTGAAGTCGTTCCACGTTGAAAGCGGCACCAATATGGTGCCTAAAGCCACGGTCGAACTGGAGATCGACGGCAAGCAGGTGACCCAAAGCGGGACCGGTGACGGTCCTGTGGATGCCGTCTATCGGACGATTGCAGCCATGACCCAAACCAGGAGCAAGCTGCTGATGTTTGGCGTCAATGCCATCACTGGCGGAACCGACGCACAGGGAGAGGTCTCCGTGCGCCTGGAGGAAGACGGGCGGACGGTGTCCGGACATGGCGCCGACACGGATATCATCACGGCGGCTACGCGGGCCTATCTCAATGCCCTGAACAAGTTGGCCTATTTGGCCGCGAAGCAGGCTGAAGGGGAGCAGAAGGTCGGCTTGATTTGATCCTGACCTGCGGGGTACAGTCCTCTGCTCTGGTGCGGTGAAGACAGATGTTCCATACCCATCTTCGAGAATGTCCGGAATTCCTGGCTGGCGACCATACGCGGCTGCGGGAGTTGTTGCATCCGAACAAGGCGCCCCTCAAGCTGGGCTATAGCATGGCCCACGGGTGTCTGGATCCTGGGCGGCAGTCGCTCCGACATCGGCTGGAGTTTTCGGAGGTGTATTACGTCATTGCTGGCCGTGGGGTGATGAAGATCGATGGAGAGCAGACCGCGGTAGAGCCGGGCTCGGTGGTCTATGTGCCGCCTGGGGCAAACCAGTCACTGGTCAACACCGGCACGGGCCCGATTGAATTCTTGTGTCTCGTGGATCCGGCTTGGACGCCGGACTGTGAGACGATCGTCGATTAGTCGAGAGGAGCTATACAGGTGAAAGCGAGAATTGCAGTCTTGGCGGGCGACGGGGTCGGCCGGGAGATTGTGCCGGAAGCCGTCAAGGTATTGAAGGCCGTGGCGGAACGATTCGGGCATCACTTCGAATTTGCCTCCGGGGATGTCGGTGGCCATGCCATCGATAAGGTCGGTGTTCCGTTGCCGCAGGACACCTTGTCGTTGGCCAAGCAAAGTGACGCCGTGTTGTTGGGCGCCGTGGGTGGACCGAAATGGGAAGGCTTGGAATACAGCCTGCGTCCGGAACGGGCCCTTCTGGGGCTCCGCGAGCAACTGGGACTCTATGCCAACTTGCGGCCTGCCAAGTTGTATCCGATGCTGGCCGATGCCTCCACGTTGCGCCGCGAGGTCATCGAGGGGATCGACATGCTCGTGATCCGTGAATTGACGGGCGGCATTTACTTCGGCAAACCCAAGGGAATCGAAAAACTGCCGAACGGCGGAGAGCGCGGGTTCAACACCGAGGTGTATACGACGGATGAGATCCGGCGGATCGCGGTAGTGGCCTTCGAAGCGGCGCGCAAGCGGCGGAAGAAAGTGACATCGGTCGACAAGGCCAACGTGCTCGAGTCCTCCGAACTCTGGCGGAAAGTCGTGACCGAGGTGCAGAAAGACTATACTGACGTGGCCTTGAGTCACATTTATGTCGACAACTGTGCCATGCAGCTCGTCCGTAACCCGAAGCAGTTCGACGTATTGTTGTGTAATAACATCTTCGGCGACATCCTCAGTGACGAAGCGGCGATGCTCACGGGCTCCATCGGTATGTTACCCTCCGCCAGTCTGGGGGCGAAGGTCGGCCTCTTCGAGCCGATTCACGGAAGCGCGCCGGACATTGCCGGGAAAAATATCGCCAATCCGATCGCCACCATCGCCTCCGCGGCGATGATGCTGTCCTATGCGTTCCAGTTGGAGAAAGAAGCCGAAGCCATCGAGCAGGCGATCGTCAAGACCTTGGATCAGGGAATTCGGACGAAGGACATCCATGCGGACGGCATGAAGTTAGTGAGCACTGCCGAGATGGGTGATGCCATCGTGCGTAGTCTCGAGTCCTAGACCGCCATGACTCATGCAGTGCACCCTCTGACGATTGAGACGGTGGCCGGCAACGGCGAACCCGGGTATGCCGGGGACGGAGGGACGGCCCGCTCGGCTTCGTTGAATGAACCCAAGGGCCTCTGTCTCGATCGCTTCGGCAACCTCTACATCGCCGATTCCGAAAATCACCTGGTGCGTCGAGTCGATCGGATTACGGGAACCATCACGACGGTCGCAGGGCGTGCTTCGTCGGAGAAGGCCTTGGTGTCCCGGTCCCTACATGCTGAGGAGCTTGTGGACTCCGCAGACGACGACCCGTTTGCCGAACCCTCAGGCGATTCCACCAAGGCGTATACGCAGGTGACTGATCTCAGCGGGACCGTGCGATATGTGACCGGCGGACGGTTGGCCGTCGAGCAAGAGTTGGGCGACGGTGGGCCGGCGGTGTGCGCAAAGTTGAATTTTCCCAGTGCGGTCGCCGTGGATGAGGTGGGGAATCTATACATCGCGGACACGATGCACCATCGCGTCCGGAAGGTTGATGCGTCAAGCGGTCTCATTGCTACAGTGGCGGGTACCGGACAGGCTCGCTTTTCGGGGGACGGTGGGCTGGCGGTGCAGGCGGCCCTCAATGAGCCGACCGGCGTCGCGGTGGAAGGCGGAGCCCTGTACATTGCCGATCAGAGCAACAATCGAGTGCGCAAGGTGGAGTTGGCGACCGGTTTCATCAGCACCATCGCCGGCGACGGCGTGGCTGGATACAATGGAGACGAGATTGCGGCGGTGCAGGCCAGTCTGGCCGGGCCGAGTGGGTTGGCAGTGGGCGTGGACGGCATGTTGTATGTGGCTGATACGTTCAATAGCCGCATTCGATCCATCGATCCCTCGACCGGTCGGATTGCAACCGTGGCCGGCGACGGCGGCATCTATCGATATCAAGGACCGGATGAGCCGATTTCTGCCAGCCTGTCCAGACCCGCGGGGATTGCCGCCGGTCGTGATGGCGCTTTGTATATTACGGACTCCGACAGCCATTTGATCCGCCGGTGGGACTCTGGGACTAAGACCATCATTCGTCTGACTGGAGCCGGGGCCGCACAGTACGGTGGTGATGGAGGGGATGCTCTCGCCGGCAGTCTGAGTTATCCATTCGGAGTGGCGGTGGACGAGCGGGGGACTGTATATATTGCGGACACCTTCAATCACCGCATCAGGGTCCTGAGCCCAACCGAGTGAGGACGGTATCATGTTGAAGAAGAAAAAGGCCTATACGGTGGCCGTGCTCGGCGCAACCGGGGCAGTGGGGAAAGAAAGCCTTGAGATCCTGGAAGAACGCAAGTTCCCCATCGAAGGACTGCGACTCTTCGCGTCGAAGCGCTCGGCGGGGGAAGTGCTGACGTGCCAAGAGAAGGAGTACAAGGTTGAGGAATTGACGGAGTCTTCGTCGTTCGACGGAGTGGACATCGCGTTCATCTCTGCAACCGATGCAATCAGCCGGGAGTATGGAGTTCGGCTGGGAGCGGCCGGCATTGCGGTGATCGACGACAGCGGGGTCTTCCGCATGGATCCCGATGTGCCCTTGGTGGTGCCCGAGGTGAACGCGGCGGCGTTAGGTACCATGAAACGGGGGATTGTTGCGATTCCCAACTGCACGACGACTCCGCTGGTCATGGCGCTCAAGCCGTTGGCGGATGCGGCAGGACTCAAGCGCGTGGTCGTCACGACCTTTCAGTCCGTCTCCGGTACCGGAGCGGCGGCCATGGACGAACTGATCGATCAGACGAAGGCTCTGATCTCCTTTCAAGACGTCAAGGTTCAGGTCTATCCCTATCAGATCGCCTTCAACCTGCTGCCTCAAATCGGCTCATTCGGTGAGGGGGGCGACTGTTCTGAAGAGGTCAAGATCGTCCGCGAGACCAGAAAAATCTTGGACCTGCCCTCCTTGAGGGTGACGGCGACCACCGTGCGTGTGCCGGTGCTCCGATGTCATTCCGAGGCGATTAACGTCGAACTGGAGCGGCCGCTCAAAGCGAACGATGCGCGAGCCGCCTTGGCGGAGATGCCAGGTGTCATCGTGTACGATGATCCGCTGAAGAAGTTGTACCCCATGCCCTTCGACGTGTCAGGCAAAGATGAGGTATACGTCGGCCGTGTGCGGGAAGACGAGTCGATCACCAACGGGTTGAACCTGTGGGTGGTCAGCGACAACCTTCGGAAGGGCGCCGCTCTGAACGCGATTCAGATCGCCGAATGTTTGATACAATGAACCATGTCCATGTGGAGCGATGTCGGCCGATGGTTCGTGGTCTTGGGCTTGGCCTTGGCAGCCGTCGGGGTGTTGCTCACCCTTGCGGATAAGTGGGTGGGCCTCGGTTCGTTGCTCGGTTGGTTCGGGAAGTTGCCCGGTGATCTCTCGTTCAAACGGGACCAATTCAGCGTCTACATTCCACTTGCAACCAGTCTCATACTCAGTATCTTGTTGAGTTTTCTGTTTTCCATCCTCTCATGGCTGTTTCGGCGCTGATTCGATCCGTCATGACAGGTGTGTTGGCTGGCTCTGCCTTGGTGCTCGGGGTTGTCGCTGCTGCCGATCCCGCCCGCGCCGAATCCATTCGTGTTCTGGTAGGACAGGATGTCGCGCTCTTGACGGTGCGCTCAGAGGGCGATGTGGCTGTGATCACCGAAACCGGAGACACGAAAGTGCTGCACCCGCCCCTGCAGGTGTCGGCGCGTAAGGAAGGATTGGAGGTCAACGGGCGCCACCTGTCGGGCGGATACATTCTTATCCGACCCGTCATGAGCCAGCTCTCGTTGAAGATGAGTAAGGAAGAAGGGCAGCGGAGCGGAAACGGCGGCTTCACCGGTTCGGCACAAGGGGCCGAGCTGTCGGTCAGCGGAGCCCTGCGCATTCTGCATAAGGGGCGGCTGTTGTCCGTCGTCAACCAGCTCGATTTGGAAGAGTATGTGAAGGGAGTGGTGCCTTCCGAGGTGAACTCGGCCTGGCATCCGGAGATGTTAAAGGTGCAGGCGGTCGCGGCCAGAACCTATGCCCTCTATAACAAGATGCTGAGCGGCGGACGGGAGTACGATGTCGTCGCGACGACGCAAGACCAGGTCTACCGTGGGCGTTCCGGCGTGGACCGCCGTGTCGAAGAAGCCGTGGAATCCACTCGAGGCATCGTTGTCACCTACCAACGGGCACCTATCTATGCCGCCTTTTCATCGACGGCTGCCGGGCCGACCGAAGATGCCGTGAACGTCTGGGCTAACAAGGATTTGCCCTATCTCAAGGGGGTGGAGTGCCCCTTCGATCTCGACTCGCCCTACTACCAATGGAAAGCCAACGTCAAGGTTGAGCAGCTTGAACAGAGCCTCCGTCGTCAGGGATTTTCCATCGGCACGGTTGCGACCATCACGCCCATTCTGTATAGCCGGGCCGGGCGAGTGGCTCGTTTGAGGATTCTGCACTCGAATGGAGAGACAGTGCTGCGTGGGGAAGATTTGCGCAAGGCGGTCGGCTATACGGTCATTCCCAGCACTCAGTTTGAAGTCGAGTCGATGGGCGCCGAGGTGGTCTTTACCGGCTACGGCGCCGGGCATGCGGTGGGTCTCTGCCAATGGGGGGCGAAAGAACTCGCCGAACTTGGGTATTCGTACGACAGCATCTTGCAGTATTATTATCCCGGTACGGAACTGCACCAGGTCGCATCCACGCAGGTGCTGGCTCCGCCGACGCTTCCGGCTCCGTGATGTTGCTGAGCGAGTTCGACTTTCCCTTCGATCCCACCTTGGTCGCCGACCATCCCGTCACGCCGCGCGATCGAGCGCGGTTGTTGGTGATGGAGCGGAGCACGGGTGCACGTCTGCACCGACATGTCGCGGATCTTTCGCTGTTGCTGCGACGGGGCGATCTTCTCGTAGTGAACGACACAAAAGTGATGCAGGCACGAGTGCCGGTTCGGGCAGGTGCGAACGGCAAGTTCTGCGACCTGCTGTTCGTGGCGGATCTAGGGGGAGGGCTGTGGGAGATTCTGATTAAAGGCCGTTGGAAACCAGGCACCGTACTCACGTTTTCCAATAGTGATTGCGGGACGATCGTGGAACGGAGCCATGCGAGAACCACGTTGCGGCTGAACGAAGGGGCCCGTGCTTACGACCTTATGCAGGCCATCGGAACCATGCCGCTGCCGCCTTATATCAAGCGTATGCCGACTCAGGACGACCTCCAGTGGTATCAGACCGTCTTTGCCCGCAATGAAGGGGCAATAGCAGCTCCAACGGCCGGGCTCCATTTCACTCGCGAGTTGGTACAAACGTTGAGGGGACAGGGAATCGAACTGGCGCAGGTGACCCTACATGTCGGGCCTGGTACCTTTCGAGGTGTCCAGAGCGAGCGCATTGAAGAGCATCGCATGCTCGCTGAGCGGGTGGATGTGCCGATTCGCACCGTGGAGCAAATCAGGCTCGCGCGCGAACGGGGGAATCGTGTGGTGGCCGTGGGTACCACGGTGGTCCGCGCCCTGGAAACGGCGGCTCTGGGCGAGCGGGGGCTGGAGGCGTTTCAAGGGGCGGCCGAATTGTTCATCACGCCCGGCTACGAATTTCGGGTCGTCGATGCGCTGGTGACGAACTTTCATCTGCCTCGCACCACGCTGTTGATGTTGGTGTCGGCGTTCGTCGGCGTGGAACGGTTGCGTGCCGCCTATGCCGAGGCGGTCTCGCAACGGTACCGGTTCTATAGTTATGGAGATGCGATGTTGATCGGGACGGGATGGGCCGACACTACATCAACTCTTTGTGGACCTTGATGGGCACCTTGGTCTTAAGCGATTCCGCATAGGCCATCAGGGCGCGCTGTTGCTTTTGGAAGAGGAAGCTCTGGAAAATGCGTTCCTTGGCGGCCTCGGTCTTGGCAGGATCGGTGGCGGCTTCTCGCGCCACCAGGGCTTGCGCTTCCGAGGCCTCGGCGGGTGTCAGGGCCACTGCATCCATGATGACTAGGCGGGCTTTGTTCGTGAGAATGTCCTTGGCTTCCATTGCCTCGAACGAGGAGGGCGTCAACCGGTTTGCGGCCAGCAGCCTGCGATAGGCATCGGGGTCGAAACTCCCGTTGCGCTGAAACTCGGTGCGCTGCATGATCGCTTTCCGCAAGTCCTCATCGGAGACCGTCAGGCCCATCTCTTTTGCCACCTGCAGCCACATGCGGTTTTCGATGAGTTGATCCAAAACGAACTGCTTGAGCTGCTCGTCCTTGATCTCGTTTTGTCCTCTATCCTTGTAGAACCGGTAGGTATTCTCGTAGGCACGGCGAAACTCATCCAGCGGGATCGTCTGGTCTCCGACGGAGGCGATGACGTTGCCCCCCTGCTCTCCGAATCCCCACCACCCCATGGTGATGATGAAGGCAAGCGCGAGCACGCCCATGATGGATTTAAGGAACCACGGATAGTCGTGAGCAGCCTCACGGAGCAGTTTAATCATCTGGATCTTGCCTCTTGTCGGCCCGGTTTCGCGGATTCTACTCAGGCGATGACGACAAAGGCAAGGGGCGAACGTTTGTTGCGGACAAGGCCGAACAGATTACGACTTTGTTTGTGCGCGCCGGACAGATTTGTTATAGTGACGATCAATTGGGGAGACTCCATTGGCGGCGGAGGAAGCCAGGCGCAGCCCGATGGAACTGGGCATCTATCCGAAGGCCCAGGTGCTGAACCGAGTCATTGCCAAGGGAATAGACTTTTTGATTGTCGCTGCGGCGAGTCGATTGGTCCCGCCCATTGGTGTTCTTGCTGGTCTTGCGTATCTGTTGTTAGCCGATGGATTCGGAGGCGGCCGGAGCGTCGGCAAGCGGCTGATCGGGCTGCAGACCATCGTGCCACGCACACGCGATCCGGCCGGATTTCGAGAGTCGATCATCCGCAACCTACCTTGTGGACTTGCCCAATTGGTACTGGAGATTCCTTATATCGGCTGGATCGGATGGGGAGCGGTTCTCACACTTGAGGCGCTTCTGGTGATCGGCAACGAGCGGGGACTGCGACTGGGCGACGAGATCGCGAAAACCCAGGTGCTCGAAAGCGGGCAATTGGAAGTTTGGGACTGAGGGATGCGGGACGTGGATACCTGCGTACAACGCCTGAAGGGAGAGTCCTAGTGAGCTTCATGAGCGACATGTTCGGGTGGTTCTCCAACGATCTGGCGATCGACTTGGGGACGGCGACAACCCTCGTGTATGTCCATGGAAAAGGGATCGTGCTGAACGAGCCCTCTGTCGTGGCTGTCGAGAAAAAAACCGAGCGCGTCATGGCGGTCGGCACAGACGCGAAACGGATGCTCGGCCGGACACCCGGCAACATTGTGGCCGTACGCCCGATGAAGGAAGGCGTTATTGCCGATTTCGAGAAGGCGGAGGCCATGCTGAGTCACTTCATTCAGAAGGCGCACAATCGGACGGCGTTCGTGCGACCCCGGATCATCATCGGGGTCCCCTCGCGTATTACGCAAGTCGAACAGCGTGCGGTGCGTGATTCGGCTGAACTGGCCGGTGCGCGGGAGGTCTACCTTATTGAGGAGCCGGTGGCGGCTGCCATCGGTGCCGGTCTACCGATCACGGAACCGTCCGGGAACATGGTGGTGGATATCGGCGGCGGCACGACGGATATTGCCGTCATCTCGCTCGGCGGCATCGTATACAGCGAATCGGTCAAGGTGGCCGGTGATCGCATGGACGATGCCATCATGAACTACATCAAGAAGAAATATAACCTCCTCATCGGCGAACATATGGCTGAGCGAATCAAGTTCGAGATCGGATCGGCCTATCCCTTCGAGGAGCGGAAGACGATGATGATCAAAGGGCGCGATCTGATCTCTGGCATTCCTCGCACCTTGGTGGTGGACGATGCTGAGGTCAGGGAAGCGCTGCAGGAACCTATCGGAACGATCGTGAATGCCATCAAGGTGGCGTTGGAAAATACGCCCCCTGAATTGGCTGGAGACATCATCGATCGCGGAATTGTGCTGACAGGCGGCGGGTCTTTGTTGAAAGGGATGGATACTCGGTTCCGTGAGGAAACGAATCTTCCGATCATTACGGTCGACGACCCGTTGACGTCGGTCGTGTTGGGGGTCGGAAAGATTCTGGACGAGTTGGACCTCCTTCGCAAGGTGTCGGTCATGTCGCAGTGCAGCACGGCTCGATGAGTTCCACCCTGAGTGGGGATGGCACTATCACGCTCAACATACGGCACCAGACGTCTTGCCATCGTTTTGTTCGCCGTCTTGCTCGCGACGCTGCTTCTCCTTCCTAGCCAAAGTCAACGAGTGCTGCAATACGTGGGTGGGCCGCTCGGCCAGGTATTGACTTTCCCTTTGTCCATTTTCTCTTCCGTCGATCACGGCCTGTCCGAAACCTGGGATGGGTATGTCGCCCTCCAGGGCATGCGTGAGGAAAATCGGCAACTTCGCCGGGAGGTCGAATTACTCAAGGGGCAGAACACTCAATTGCGGGAATCTCTATCGGCTACCCAACGGTATGAGACGTTACTGGCCTTCAAACAGCAATTGTCCTCGCAGACGGTAGCCGCCCGAGTGATTGGGCGGGATGCGACCAACTGGTACCGAGGGATGATTCTCGACAAGGGAGAGAGTGACGGGATACGCCCGGAGATGGGGGTGGTGACCCCAGCCGGAGTCGTGGGACGGATCGTCAAGACCAACGCGAGGTCATCGGTCGTTCTCCTTGTCACCGATCCCAACAATGCCGTCGCCGGGCTGGTGCAGCGGACACGCGATGAAGGCATCGTCGAAGGGACCAGCCATGGACGCGCGCGGCTGAAGTACATTCCGCTCTTGTCGAGAGTCCAGGCCGGTGATCACGTGGTGACGTCGGGGCTGACCGGCGTGTTTCCACGAGGGTTGATGGTTGGGACGCTGATGCAGGTGGAAAAGTCGGAAGGAGATCTGTTCCAAACAGCCGAATTGGAGCCCGAGGTTGACCTGTCAAAAGTGGAAGAGGTGCTCATCATTACCGCACCTTATGAGAATGCCGAGGCTGCGCAAAAACTTCTGCAGGAGATTCAAGGAGACCGCAAAAAGTCGTGAAGCTTTTCTTGTATGCGGGGCTCGTGGTGGTCATTGCGCCGATCCAGGCAACGCTGCTGCATTACGTGAGCTTCTTCGGCGTCCGCCCCGATCTCGGGTTGGTGGCGGCCTGCCTCGTCGGCTTTCTCGGTGGAGAGCTTGACGGGCTGCTGCTCGGGTTGCTCTTGGGCTATTCGCAAGACATGTTTTCGGCTGGGGACCTTTGGGTCAACGTCGTGACGAAGGGGGGCGCAGGTTTTCTCGCCGGTCTGGCCGGGCGTCACATGGCCCATTTGACTCCTGCGGTCTTGGCCGTGGGATTGGCGGTGCTCTCCTGTCTCTCCAGCGCTGTGTTTCTCTCTTCCCTAGCACCTTCCAGCCCGGAGGAACTCTGGATCGGAGTGCGGTCGACGATCGTGCTGCAGGCCGCGTTCGATGCGGGAATCGGTGTTCTTTTGTATCTCCTGTTCCGGCAGCAGTGGTCGGATGATCGCATGGTCACGGATGGAGCGCTCTGATCACGGAACACCGCCTACCGGGGCGTGAACTGAGGATATGGCATCGATAGGATTCAACGATTCCGATCTCCTAGACCTTCAACGTCGGCTGGTCATCCTCCGCGTGGGGCTGTTGCTGGTCATGGCCCTGCTCGCCCTCCGTCTCTGGCATCTGCAGATCCGCGAGGGGCCCTATTATCGAGACCTCTCAGAAAACAACCGAACCCGATCGGTGGTATTGGAACCGGCCCGCGGATTAATTTTCGACCGTAACGGCGTGCTGTTGGCCAACAACGTGCCGAGCTTTGCGTTATACGTCACGTTGGAGGACGTCAAAGACCGTCCAGGGTTGGTGGCTCAGTTAGCCTCCCTCCTGAATTTAGACTCGGAGCTGATTCAGAAAAAGCTGTCGACCGGCAAGGGGGGGAAGCTGCAACCTCGTAAGATCAAGGATCGATTGACGCTGAGGGAGGCGACGTTGATCGAATCTCACCGTCTGGATTTACCCGGTGTCATGATCCAGGTCGAGTCCCAGCGGAATTACCCCGGAGGGGCGGTGGCTTCGCATGTGCTGGGGTACGTCGGAGAAGTGTCTGCGGATCAGCTTGAGAAGCCGGACTTCTCGGATCTGCACCAAGGAAGCATCGTTGGGCAATACGGCGTCGAAAAGGCCTTCGATCGCCGGGTACGAGGGCGATCGGGGCAGAAAAGTGTCGAGGTAGACGCATTGGGCCATGAAAAACGCGCGGTGGTTTCGGAGAAACCGATCGCCGGCGATGACCTGTATCTGACGCTGGATATCCGCCTGCAAAAAATTGCCGAAGACCTTCTTGGAGAGGAATCCGGTGCCATCGTCGCGCTGGATCCTACGAACGGCGATATTTTGGCGATGGCGAGCCGGCCGGGGTTTGATCCGAATGTCCTGTCGAAGGAACTGTCCAACAAACAGTGGGTTGAAATCGTGCAGAATGAAGGGCGTCCGTTGAACAATCGCGCGACGCAGGGGCAATATCCGCCGGGTTCGACCTTCAAGGTGGTCATGGCCGCGGCGGCGCTTGAAACCAACACCGTCACTCCGTCGACCACGGTCCGCTGCAACGGCGGGTATCAATTCGGGAATCGCCTGTTTCGTGACTGGAAGGCCGGCGGCCACGGTGCGGTCGATATGAATGAGGCGCTCATCCACTCTTGCGACGTGTATTTTTATACAGTCGGCCAGCGCATGGGGATCGACACCATCGCCGAATATGCGAAGCAGTTTGGCCTTGGGCAGGAAACGGGGGTGGAGTTACCGTCCGAGCGGGTTGGAATCGTTCCCTCGACGGCCTGGAAGCAGAAGGCGAGAAATCAGCCCTGGTATCCCGGCGAGACCATTTCCGCGGCGATCGGCCAGGGATATGTCACCGTGACACCTCTGCAAATGGCTAGCGTCATCGGCACGGTCGCGAACGACGGAGTCTCGGTCCGGCCGCGTCTGGTGCAGGCGGTGATGAACCGAGCAACCGGCGAACGCGAGGAGTTTGCTCCCACCGTGCGCGGAAAAGTTGCGGTGAAACCCGCTACTCTGGCCTTGATCAAGGATGCCTTGGCGGACGTGGTGGCGAAGGGAACCGCCACGCGGGCCAAATCGCCCTTGGTAACCATCGCCGGCAAGACGGGAACGGCGCAGACGGCGGCATTGCGGACGGGACCGGAGAAGGATATCCCGAAAAAACTCCGAGACCATGCCTGGTTCGTAGCCTTCGCTCCCGTGGACGCCCCTCGGATTGCCGTGGCCGTGCTGGCTGAACACATGGGCCATGGCGGGTCGGCAGCGGCGCCTCTGGCCAAGGACGTGATCGAAGCGTACGTGAAGGCGTATCCCGAACTCCTGAAGCAATCGGTGAGCGGTCATGCTCCGAAGGCGTCGACTTCAGGAGCCGGTGGGCGATCAAGGACGTGATGATCGATCGGATGATAGACAGTCGTGGGTTAGATAGTTTCGACCTCCGTTTCATCGGGCTGATTGTCGTCATCCTGTCGGTTGGGGTGGTTTCGATCTACAGTGTGACCCATTCCCAGGACACCGCCTTTCCCTTCTATCTCAAGCAACTCGTGTGGATTCTCCTCGGGACTGTGGCGTTTCTGGTGATGTATTTGTCGGATTATCACAAGATCGCCCGCCTAGCCTATCCGACCTATGCGGTGATTCTGATCTTGTTGGCGGTGGTCTTGGTGATGGGGAAGTCCAGCCGAGGCGCCCAGCGCTGGATTCCGATCGGGCCGTTTGCCTTCCAGCCTTCCGAGTTCGCTAAACTGGTGTTGGTGTTGGTTCTGGCCAATTATTACTCCCGGGTGCCTCGGGTGGGGTGGATGCAGCGGGTGGTTTTGCCGGGCCTCATTGTGCTGCCGGGATTGCTCCTCATCCTCAAACAGCCGGATTTGGGCAGCGGGTTGAGCTTCCTGGCGGTCTATGCCGCCATGTTGTTGATGGTCGGCGTGCGCTCGAAAGCGCTGGGCATCATTCTGCTGTTGTCGGTCATGTTGTTCCCGTTCGTCTGGGAAATGGTGTGGGCGTCATTGCATGACTACCAACGACAACGTGTCATGGCCTTCGTCGATCCTGATTATGATCCGGGTGGAAAGGGCTACCATGCGTTGCAGTCTCGCATTGCCATCGGCTCGGGGGAGTTGTCCGGCAAGGGACTCTACGGTGGCACGCAAAGTCAGCTGAAATTTCTTCCGGAAGGTCATACGGATTTTGTCTTTGCCGTCTATGCCGAAGAGTGGGGGTTTCTCGGCGTCTTGGTGCTCCTGGCGCTCTTTGTGGCGTTGATCTGGGTCTCTCTGGAAATT
This sequence comes from Nitrospira sp., assembly GCA_015709715.1. Lineage (NCBI taxonomy): Bacteria > Pseudomonadati > Nitrospirota > Nitrospiria > Nitrospirales > Nitrospiraceae > Nitrospira > Nitrospira sp. The sequence goes on along the minus strand of CP054184.1, from coordinate 1,369,819 downwards.
GCCGCGCGTGCGAAGGACACGCTTGGGGCTCTGTTGGCGGCAGGGATCATCGCGATGTTGTGCTTCTGCATGGTGGTCAATATTGGAATGACCGCGGGGATGTTTCCCATCGTCGGCATTCCGCTTCCGTTGGTAAGTTATGGGGGGAGCGCGACGATCATGACCATGGCATCTTTGGGCCTCTTGTTGAACGTCAAGCGGCGACGGCTCAGCCTCTTCTATTAGGCGGTGCCTGGACAGGCATCAAGAGGATGTGGAATAACCAATCAAATCGGATCAACCACGGAGCAGGAGAAGATTAGAAAGACCCGGATATTCGATCCGCGTGTGTCTCCATCCGATTGAACTGAGTGCAAAGGAGTTTGTATGGGTGTTGAAATAGCTATCAGTATCGCGCGGGAAGAAACCCGTGTCGCGGTTCTTGATAACGGTGTAGTGACCGATCTGTATGGGGATCGTGCCAAAGATCAGGATTTTGTCGGAAACATTTACAAAGGACGCGTTGCAAAGGTATTGCCCGGCATGCAGGCAGCCTTCATCGACATCGGGCTCGAAAAGGCCGCGTTCATGCATGTGTCGGACCTTTCGTTGGATCTGGAGACCGGGGACACTCTCGTGGAAGGGGATGATGAGGACGGCAAGGAGTCCGAAGTTCCTAAGCCGAAACGCCAGTCGTCCAAGCCCATCGAAGAACTGCTCTCGGAAGGCCAGGAAGTGATGGTGCAAATCTCCAAAGGGCCGATCGGCACCAAAGGTTCGCGCGTGACGACCTATGTCTCACTGCCGGGACGGTATTTGGTATTCATGCCGACGGTGGAACACATCGGCGTATCCCGACGCATCCCACGTGACGAGGAGCGGGCGCGGTTGAAAGAGATCATGAAGCGGGCGCGGCGTCCCGGCTTCGGCTACATCGTCAGGACGGTCAGCGAGGGCGTGAAAGAAGAGGAGTTACGCTCCGATGTCGAATTCCTTCATGTCCTCTGGCAGGACATCCTGACCAAGCGTGACCAGCAGCCGGCTCCGAGCCTCTTGCACAGTGATTTGAGTCTGAGCTTTCGTGTCGTGCGCGATCTCTTCAGCCGGCGAGTGGATCGGCTGCTGATCGATTCGCGGGAAGAATACAACGCCATCAAGAATTTTGTGCAACGGTTTTCTCCGGAGCAGACCTCCCGGATTCATTTCTACGACAAAGAAGAGAGTCTGTTCGATCACCTCGGGGTAGAGCAGGAAATCGCGCGCGCGATGAGCAGGAAAGTCTGGCTGAAGTCAGGCGGATATCTGGTGATCGATCATACCGAGGCGATGACGGTCATCGACGTCAATACGGGTCGATTTGTCGGAAAACGCGACCAGGAAGAAACAATCCTTCGCAATAATCTGGAAGCGGCGCGCGAAATTGCGTACCAGGTGAAGTTGCGCGGTATCGGCGGCATCATCATCGTGGACTTCATCGACATGGAGCGGGAGAAGAACCGGGACAAAGTGTACCATGCGCTGGTCGATGCCATGTCCGCCGATAAGGCACGAACCAGAATCTCGCGCGTGTCCGATCTCGGCTTGATCGAAATTTCCCGTGAACGTGTCCGCGAGGACCTGCTTCGCTCGCTGTCCGAACCCTGTCACTATTGCGACGGGCGTGGGTATACCAAGTCGCCGATGACGGTGGCCTATGAGATTTTTCGCGAGGTGCGTCGGCTGGGACAAGAAATCGAGCAGCAACGCGTCGTGGTGGGAGCCCATCCTACGGTGGCGCAGCTCATGCAGGAACAGGAACAGGCTGGGCTCGATGAACTGGAGCATCGCTACGGGGCCAAAATCCTGGTCACCGCGGATGATCGATTGCATTTGGAACAATTTGACTTGGTTGTGATGTAGTACGGTCAAACCCGTCGACCGGTTGGGTCGGCCGGGTTCTCCTCGCCGCGAGAGACAGTCCCCCGACAACGCCGACGTCGTCGCCTGAACGACTGGGATGAGGTAAGGCAATGGTGGCTGATCACCCTCTTCGTCCGTGGCTGCTGCTGCGCGCCGTTCCCGGTGTGGGAGATACGCTCCTGCTCAAGCTGGTCCAGGCATGTGGTACACCTGAGGCGGTCCTTCGGGCCTCGCCTCCAGACCTTGAAGAACTCGGATGCCGCCCGCCTCTTATTGAGGCCATTCGACGAGGGGTTGAATCGTCGGTGTTGCACGACATCGATGACGAATTGATGCAGTTGCAGGCCGGTCGTGTGCGAGTGCTCACGTATTGCGATCCCGAATACCCCTCACGATTGCGGACCATCCCCGATCCGCCGCCGCTCCTCTATGTGCAAGGGGCGCTGACGGACGGCGACCAGCACGCGATCGCGATCGTTGGAAGCAGAACGGTGAGTGCCGTCGGACGGGTGGTGGCCGAGGAACTGGCGCACGATTTGGCTGCAATGGGGTTTACGATCGTGAGCGGCTTGGCCCGCGGCGTGGACGGCGCGGCTCATCGAGGTGCGCTTGCCGCAAAGGGCCGGACCCTCGCGGTGATGGGCTGTGGATTGGACCGGACCTATCCGACAGAGCATCGGCGCCTCCGCGCGGCGATCGAGCAGCAGGGGGCCGTGATCTCCGAGCTTCCGCTCGGCGCCGCGCCGCAAGCACATCATTTTCCCCGCCGCAATCGCATTATCAGTGGGTTGGCATTCGGTGTGATCGTTACGGAAGCGAGTCTCGAAAGCGGTTCCTTGATCACGGCGAGGCTTGCGGCGGAACAGGGGCGAGAAGTCTTCGCAGTGCCGGGGTTTGTGAAGGCGGAGAATTGCCGTGGTTCGAACCGCCTCATCCGTGATGGTGCGCGATTGATCGAATGTGCGCAAGACGTGGTGGACGAGTTGTTGCCCCAACTGGATGCCGCGTTTCGCCGGCGGCTCGAGGAACGGACGAGTATCGAGGCGGCACAGGCGGCGTTTCATTTGGGAAACGAAGAGAGGCTGGTGTATGATGCCCTCAGCGATTTGCCCTGCTCCGTGGACGAGGTGATCCGACGGAGCGGGCTCGATGCCGCGCAGGTGGCGGCGGTATTGTTATCGTTGGAGTTGAGGCACTGCCTTCGCCAGCTACCGGGTAATGAATACATTCGTCTCGGTGGGCCTCGCCATGGAGACTGATGCTGACAGAGAACGGATATTTGTTATAGTGGGTCGATGCGAGTGTGGATAGGACCGGAGATGGGAACCGATATGGAGGGTCATGGCTAAATCGCTGATCATCGTGGAGTCTCCGACCAAGGCGCGAACGATTACCAAGTATCTTGGGCGAGGTTATTCGGTCATGGCCTCGGTGGGGCACGTCAAAGATCTCCCGACGAGCAAGCTGGGCGTGGACCTTGAACACGATTTCGAGCCGCAGTACGTGACGATCAAGGGAAAGTCAAAAGTTCTGGCGGATATCAAAAAGAAGGCGCAAGAGGTCGACAGGGTATTCTTGGCTCCTGACCCTGATCGTGAGGGCGAAGCGATCGCGTGGCATATCGCGCAGGAACTGCATGGAAAGGGGAAGAGAAAGGACGGCAAGGTCTTTCGTGTGCTGTTTAACGAGATTACTGAATCGGCCGTCAAACGCGCCTTGCAATCCCCGGGCGACATCGATATGAAGCTGGTCCAGGCCCAGCAGGCTCGCCGGGTGCTTGATCGTATCGTGGGGTATCAGGGCAGCCAGTTGCTGTGGAAGAAAGTTCGTCGAGGCCTCAGCATGGGACGTGTGCAGTCCGTGGCCGTGCGATTGATCTGTGACCGTGAAAAGGAACGCGAAGCGTTCCGAACGGAAGAATACTGGTCGGTCACGGCACTGCTCGCGGGGAACAGCCCTCCCCCGTTCGAGGCGAAACTACATTCCATTGATGGGCGGGACGCGGAAATTTCGACGGGAGAACAGGCGCAGCGAGTTCTTAACGAAATCCAAGGCAAATCCTTCGTCGTGCAGTCAGTCGAACGCAAGGAGAAAAAAAGAAACCCCGTCGCTCCGTTTATCACCAGTCGGCTCCAACAGGAAGCCGCCCGCAAATTGCATTATACCCCGAAGAAAACCATGACCCTCGCGCAGCAGTTATATGAGGGCGTGGAGGTCGGGGCTGAAGGCCCGACGGGTTTGATTACGTATATGAGAACGGACTCTCCGCGTATTTCCCAGGAAGCAATGGAAGACGCCCGAACTGTCATCCGGGAACGGTTTGGGGCAGAGTATCTTCCCGCCACTCCCAATGTGTACAAGACCCAAAAGGCGGCTCAAGAAGCACACGAAGCCATTCGGCCGACTTCAGCGGGGCGCGAGCCTGAGTCGATCAGGCAATTTCTGGATCACGATCAATACCAGCTGTACAAACTTATTTGGAATCGGTTCATCGCCTCTCAGATGGTGCCGGCGATTCTCGATGTGACGCGGGTAGATTCGACGCCGCTCAATACCGCTGAACGATATGTGTTTCGTGCCACCGGGACGGTCGTCAAGTTCGCCGGGCACACGGCTGTCTACCTGGAGGGTACCGACAAAGAAGCCCCCTCGCAAAAGCCTAAGAGTGATCAAGAGACCGAGGATGATTCCGAACGACGTCTCCCGGTACTCAACGAGGGGGAGGGGGTGCGGTTGGTGATGCAGGAAGGGCAGACCGTGGCCGGGTTGATGTCAAAGCAGCACTTCACCCAGCCGCCCCCGCGATATAACGAAGCATTGCTCGTCCGAGAGTTGGAAGAGAAAGGGATCGGGCGGCCATCGACTTATGCCTCGATCATTTCCACCATCCAGGATAGAAAGTACGTCGAGAAGGTGGAGGGCCGATTCCTGCCCACCGAAACCGGACGGACCGTCAATGATTTCTTGCTGAAGGGTTTTCCGGATCTGCTGGATACGGAATTCACTTCCCACATGGAAGAGCAGTTGGATGAGGTGGAGGAAGGAACCAAGCCGTGGGTTGCGGCGGTGCGGGAGTTTTATGCCCCCTTCACTAAAGATATGGAATTGGCCCAAAACATTCCCGGTCCCAAAGATGCGGTAGAGCCGCCGACCAATATTCCTTGTGAAAAGTGCGGTCGCATGTTGGAGATCAAGTGGGGCCGAAACGGAAAATTCCTGGCCTGCCCGGGCTACAAGGACGACCCGCCCTGTAAGAATACTCAGAATTTTGAACGGCTTGCCGACGGAACGATCAAGATTGTTCCGAAGCTGGAAGAAACAACAGACGAGAAATGTGAAAAATGCTCCAGCCCCATGGTGGTGAAAACGGGGCGGTTCGGCAAGTTTCTCGCGTGTTCCGCCTATCCGGAGTGTAAAACGACAAAGCCCATCGCGTTGGGGGTCAAATGTCCTCAGCCGGGATGCGACGGAGATCTCGTCCAGAAGCGTACGAAGAAGGGGCGAAATTTCTATTCTTGCAGCCGGTATCCTCAGTGTGAATATGCTCTGTGGGATCGGCCGATCAACAAACCTTGTCCCGCTTGTCAGGCGCCATTCCTTATAGAAAAAATCAGCAAGCAAGCCGGGCGTAGCGTGCAGTGCCGCAATGAAGACTGTGGGTATCGCGAAGCCGGGTGATGCCGTTGGTCTCGGTTTCTTTCTTCGTCCCGCTGTTCTGTCGGCCCGTTCAGCCGCCTGATCCTCTGATGCCCGATGCACCACTCCGGCCCGTGCGCCTATTGCAGAGGCGACAATGAGATCCGTTCTCAGCGAATTTGAGAATGGTAGTCAAATATACGTATTTTATGGCTTGACAAGAGCGGAGCAATCCTCATACACATACAGTGGTGAGTACATGCTATTCGAAAGGAGGGGGTCATGAAGGCCAAGCAGGGTGTCATCGAGATTTTGAACAAAATTCTGACGGCGGATCTTACCGCCATTAATCAATATTTCGTCCATGCGAAGATGTGTGCGAATTGGGGGTATGACCGGTTACATCATCACGTCAGACAGCGCTCCTTTGACGAGATGAAGGATGCCGAGGAATTGGTCGAACACATCCTCTATCTCGAAGGCGTGCCGAACCTACAACGCATGAATACCGTGCATGTCGGCGAGACGGTACCGGAACAGCTCAAGGCGGATCTGAAGGCCGAACAGGAGATGCTCTCGCTCTTGAGCGACGGCGTGGTGCATTGCACTAAGGTGGGGGACTTTACGACTCGCCATATGCTGGAAGATATGGTCAAGGACGTGGATCAGCATATCGACTGGATTGAAACCCAGATGGAAACCATCAAGCAGGTGGGGCTGGAGAACTACTTGGCTGAGCAAATCAAAAAGGAAAGCTAATAACCCGCTGATCATTTCATCTGAGGGACGGAGAGACCATGAAAGCCAAACAGGGTGTGCTGGGGTACCTGGAGAAGGTGCTCATTGCGGAACTCACGGCGGTACATCAGTATTTGCTCCATGCGGCATTGTGCAAGAACTGGGGGTATCACCGGCTCCACGAACATTTTCAGCATCTCGCACAAGAAGAGGTGGGGCACTCTTCAGGCCTGATCGACCATATACTCTATCTGGAAGGGACGCCTAAAGTTGATACTGTGGAGGCGATTGCGGCCGGAAAGACTGTGGCTGAATTGTTGGAGGCGGATCTGCGGTTTGAAATGGAAGACGCCGAATTGTTGCGAGAGGCGATTACACACTGTACGAAGGTGGGTGACTTTACGACGCGTCACTTGCTTGAGCATATGGTGATCGATACCGAAGAGCATATCGATTGGTTTGAAACGCAGCTGCGCACGATCAAGCAAGTGGGGGCGCCTGCCTACTTGTCGGAGCAAATCAACGGCTGACGCTGTGATTGTGGGAAACACCTCTCGGCACAGGCCCGTCCGTTCTCTTTTTGAACGGACGGGCCTGTGCTGGAGGCTGGAACATGCAACCTGGCTTACGAATCCTCTTTGCGTTTGCCGGCCATGAGGGGCTGTTTCAAGATCCACATTTCGTAGAGGGGGATCGCCATCATGGCAAGAAAACTCAGCATCATCAGGGTGTCGCCGGCGAGCATCGTGAGAACAAAGACCGGGGAGACGTAGCTGATGAGCCAGGGCGACAGGAGATCTAATGCGACTCCGCCGAACGACAGCCAAGTCAGCCATACTTGCGTGGCGTGGCTGGCACTGGTCAGGTAGAGAACGTGGACAAGGATCATGAACACGACCGGCATCGTGAAAAGATGAAAATGTGTCACTTCCGCCAATTCCCGGAAGGACATCGGCTCGCCAAATGTGGCATCGGATCCGCGGTAGTGGTCGGCAATGCCTTGAGGGCTGAGGCCGGTCATGCTATGCGCCCAGAAAAATGAAAAGAGAAACCCCACCAGCATCAAAAACAGGAACTGCGTGTAGAGAAGCCTGATGTGGCGATCCGAATCGCGGAGGCGAAATCGGGCATTGAAGTTTCTCATGCCTATGCCGTGTTCGCCTTAATTCCCGAACCAAGAACCGAAAAAGCCTTTCCCTTCTTTGCGCGCCGTGACCGTCTCGCTTCCGAGTCCTGCCGGTTTCAGATAAAACTCATCGACCAATACCAGAACACGCTTCACTCCGGCATTCATCGACCGGACCGACATCGTGGCGCCGCTGATGTTGATGATGTCTTTGTTGATCCGGATAGGATCCGTCACGGCCTTTCCCTCATACTGCGAATTGAAGCGTTTCTTGCCGACTTCACTCCCCTTGGCATCGCGGAAGATCAGTAGCTCGACATCGGTGCACGAACCCAAAGGGTCGACCCCGACCATGTAGGTCATCGGCTTGTACTTGCCGATCGTGTTGTGCACCATGGCATAGCCGTCCACCCTGTCTCCGGTCTCCCCGATGTAGAGATCAAAGGATTCCTCCGGAAACTTCCACCCGATGCGTTGTTCGATGAGGCTTTTCTTGTCTTGCGGCAACCGGATAGTTTCTTTGCGGATGCGTTGGGACTTGGGAAGAATGCGCTTGACCGCTTCGTCTTCCGTCATGAATTCTTCATACTTAAAGTCGTCGTCGGTAATGTAGCGTCGCAGCTCGCTATCCCAAACGCGCTCAGCCGCGAAACTGTTGCCCAACGCACAGATCCACCCGAGAGTCGCCAGCGCCATTATGTTGATGTAAGTACGCATCCGTGTTCCTTCAGTTTCTTGCTCAACCGTGAATTCACCTCGGCCAATACCTCGTCGGAGGAGTTCGTGGCAGTCCAACCAAACAGCCGGGAGCCACCCCGGAAGGCCCAGCGCTGACGTTCTTCGGAGAAGCTGACTTTTGCGACATCATCGAGACGTTTGACGGTCATGATGAGTCTAGACCGGTCTTTGCTTTCGCCCATCTCTCGTTGAAGTGCGCCAAAGGTGCGGCCGGGCATGGGAATCTCGAGCCAGCCGGTTTCGATCAGGCCATCCTCTTTGTCCTTTTTGGTCACGGCACGATCTTTCACGGCATCCAGAGCCGCATCCCAGGCATGGTCGTAACTGCAGACGGCGAATCGTTCTTGAACATCGCCGAACGTCGTGCAGCCCGCCAGCAGGCCGGGAACGAGGAGCAAACTGAAGCGTCGCAGGAAGTGTGTCATATCGTCATGTGTGCCCTGTCCGCCCCTCTTCATGCTGGGAGAGGCGGACAGGTGGTGCCTAGAAATAGGTTGCTGCTTGAATCAGGAACCCGTTGCCGTTCATCGGACTATTGGCCGTGCCCAGATCTCCCGCATTGACGAGGCCCTGAGCACCCTTTTGCGTGTTAAACTGCCAGTCGAACTTGAAGACGGTGTCTTCGATCGGCCGGAAGTTCAACCCGAGCGTCAGCCGCTCCAGTTCGCGGCGGTTCCCCACCGTGTTGACGGCGGTTCGCGTACGGTCGTCGGTATCGGTGTCGACATGCTCCCACCGCACGACCGCCGTAAAAGTCGATGCGTCTGTGAAGTGGCTTGGAGCCCACTTCTTCAGAAACTCCGGCATGAAGTGATAGTTCCCCTGCACATAATAACCGTGCATGCCAGCCGGTCCGATGCCGCTCCCTGCGACCCCGGTGGCGTTGTTGTTGCTGATGCGCGTCCAGGCTGACTCACCGATTAATTCAAACGGGCCACGTTGCAAGGTCCAGTCGACGGCGAACACATCGATGTAGCCGGCTCCCACCGCCCCGGCAGCCGGTTTGTACTGGCCGTGGTAGCCAGATCCCGCGACTTCGATGCCGAGAATCGGGCTGAACGCTACGCGCCCGACGACGGCTTTACTGTCGTCTCGATCTCGGGAGACGCTGCCGCGGGCGCTCCGCACGCCCGCATCCGTGATGCCTCCCGCAGTCTGGCTCATGCCGTTGACGGCATAGACTTCATAGTCCAACTTGGAGCGTGAAGAAGGATAGAGCGTTCCATAGATGCCCGCGCCGGCCTCGAACCAGGTGCTGGGGATAACGATACGAGACACCATGGGGCGATCGACCAAGTCGTTCAGAGGGGAATCATGGAGCAAGTTGAACTTGCCGACCGGCATGAGCAGGATACCGGCCCGAAGGTTGATCGCTTCGTCGATCAAATAGTCCAATTGAGCGAATTCGATTTGCATGGACCCATCGCCGCTCTGCGGAGCGTTTGAGCCACCGCGTTCAATCTCGATTTCAGTCGCGAATTTGATGTGATCCGTAATGTCGGCGTAGATGAACGGCACCAGTCGTTGCTGGCCGAATGAATTGCGACTCGGATTGTCGAGATTCTGGCGCGACAAAGAGTTGTACATGACGTCGGCGTATCCCCCGACGGTGGCTTTCGGGGCGCTTAGGAAGGGCTTGGCATAAATGAGTTTGCCTGATCCCGTTGAGCCGAACCCCAACGGAATCTTCTCTTCGCCCTGCCGTTCGACCCGAATGTCAGTAATCGGGCCGGTGGCCACCGGATATTGGGGGGATCCGGCGGCGCTTTCCGGTCCGGTCGGCACCCCACCTTCACGCTGCTCGTGTTCTTTCAAGCGTTTCTCAACGGCTTCATCGACCAACTTTTTAATTTCCTCCGGGGTCATGTTTTCCGCCAGCGCCGGCAGTGTCGGCAGGCTGGCCAAGACGAGAGCCCCGAGGATTGCCCGCAACTTCATGGGGATCCTCCATCCACGAGTAAAGGTTGACATTGGACTCGGGACTCAAAGGTCTCTGGTCTGTGAGGAAAACGACGGTGTAAGATTGCTGCCCAGGGTTGTTGGTGGTGATGAAGCCTCCTTTCATACGGTACGTCATAGGGCCACGGTGCCCCAGCCTTCGATTGAGGTGAAGGGAATGATGACGATGCGTTTGCAGCGCTTGCATTTCAGTTCCAATCCCTGGCCACGGACTTTGGCGATCAACTGCCCGCATTCGCAGCGGGTCTCGCTGTTCTGGCAGGGAGAAAACGCTGACGTATTGGTGGACATCGTAAGGGGCGGTCACTTTCGTGGATGATTTTGAGAACGATTATTAGTATCTCGTTGGAGGAGAAAATGTCAAGCCCGAGGCACCTCATTTTTTGATCTATGGCTAAAACCCAGCGCCTAGCCCTTATCCCTGTCCGGACAGGCGGAAGACGTGCCATGGTCTCATTGCTTTAGGGGGCCTCATCATACTGCTCCCCCTTCTTACCCTTGGAGGCTGTGCCACAGACCTGACGATAGCGCCCCAGGTCGACGGCGAACGGATGGTTCTGGTGGTCGGAGAGGCGGTAGTTGCCATCACGGGAGAGCGGGCTCGAAAATTCGAACCGGAGATTCGCTGGCTCGAGCTGCAACATCAGCAAGCCGGCGCACGGTATCGGCTTGAAGTCGAAGCTCAAGCCAAAGACTTTGCATGGTTTCTTCCTCCAGGGACCTATGAGGTGACGAGGGTGCAGATCAGTGAAGGACCGTTTCTGTCCATCGCGCAAGTCGGCTCCCTCTTTACCATAGGGGAGGAGACCGTGTTGTATGTCGGCAGGTGGCGATTTGGGGTGGAGTCTCCTCGGTATGGCCGAAAAGTCCTCATCTCAATGGTGGTCGAGAATGAGGGAAGAGCTGAAGCAATGCGTCACATTGAAGCACGATATCCGGCATTCGTGGGGGCCGCCGTCTCGACAACCGTTCCGGTCCCTGGCGAAGTGGAAACTCGTCTCTACGAGGTATTGCCCTATCCACGATACCCGAAGTATTTTCAACGCCATCTATGGTAGGAGGCAGGCCATGTCCAGAGCGTATGGTGCAGCAGTTGCGGGGTGGATGATGGTCATGCTGTTCGGGGTCACCGGCTGCATAGGGGGCGGCCCCCTGGGACAGCCCGTGTTGATCAAACGTACGCAGATGCACATGGGTACGCTGGTGACGATCACCTCGGTGGCAGCCGATCGGCAAACGGCCTACGATGCGGCCACGGCAGGATTTCAGGAGATCCATCGCCTGGAGCAATTGCTCAGCACCTGGATTCCCACGAGTGAGCTGTCGCGCGTCAATGAGGCTGCGGGACATGCGTCGGTGACGGTCGCCCCCGAGACAATGGACGTACTGGCTGCATCGCTGGAAATCGCGCGGCTGACCGAGGGGCGGTTCAATATTGTGGTCGGACCTGCCGTACAGGCGTGGAGTGTGCTGGATCGTCAGCAGATTCCGACTGATTCGGAGCTGTCGGTGATTCGCCCGCTCACGGATCTGGCGGCTTTGCACCTGGATCGGGATCGTGGGACGGTGTTTCTGGCTCGGACCGGTATGCAGGTAGATGTAGGCGGAATCGGCAAAGGGTTTGCGGCGGATAGGGCGGTCATCGCCATGCAGCGAGTCGGAGCTACCGCGGGAGTGGTCGCGCTCTCCGGTGACATGAAGACGTTCGGTCGGCTTCCCGGCGGCGCGGCCTTCCCTTTTGCCATCAGGCATCCTCGTCGCGAAGGAGAGGTGCTGGCCTATGTCGACCTCGCGGATGAGGCTATTTCCACTGCGGGTGATTATGAGCGCTATTTTGAGCGGGATGGGGTGCGGTACCACCATATTTTGGACCCCTCGACGTTACAGCCTGCCCGGGACTGTCAAAGCGTTACGGTCGTGGCGCACGACGGAACGATGGCAGATGGATTGGATACCGGAATTTTTGTCCTGGGACCGAGGAAGGGATTGGAGATCGTCGATCGGCTACCGGGAGTTGGGGCCGTCATTGTGGATCGAGAGGGGACGGTGTGGGTGTCTTCCGCTCTCCGAGGAAAGGTCAGAATCAATGAGCAACGCGAATGACAGTGGACGTGGGCCGGCACGTGCGGAGTTTGGGTGGAAGAGCCGGCGCGAGAGCCTTTGGTGCGGAGTCTGGCTCGGTCTATTCTTATCCGGCGTAATGGGGTTGTCTGCCTGCGCACCGGACTCCAAATATTTTCAGCGGAGCGTCAATGAGGCCACACGCGACATGGTCGGCAAGCGCCACGGAAGCCCACACAAGGTGGAGCCCGCACCTGATGGCGGGGAAATCTGGACCTATTTTGAGCGGGGTAGTGGAACCGCCGGGTTCAGCGGGCAGGCCCACGGCGGCATGTGTCGCTCCTATGTCTTGACGTTCGACAAACAGGGCGTACTGCGCGATTGGCAGCAACGCTCCTGTCGAGGGTGACGCCCCGGAGTCAGCGGTCGAGTCGATATCTGAGTGGGATTTGAATCGTCACGGAAGATTTGGGGAGCGGCTGAGACAACAGAATCGGCGATGCCCGTCGAAGCGTGTCCAGCGCCGCCTGGTCCAGAACGGGGTAGCCGGAACTCTTGGCGATAGCTACTGAAACGATGTGCCCGGTCCCTTCGATTACCAGTCGTACGAGTACCCGCCCCTCCATATGATTCAAGCGGGCCTCGGCAGGGTATTGGATAAAGCTCTCAATCCGACGCATGAGGGTATCTTGCAGCCAGGAGAGATCCGGTTTCGTCACAACGGAGTTTGGCGATGGTGAAGTGGGAGCTAAGGCCACCTGCGTAGGCTCTGGTTCTTGCTTCGAGTCCGCATCAGGAGTCGCAGTATCGTCGGAAAGCGGGTTGGGTGCGGGCACACGCTCTGTCTGAATCGATTCGGAGAGGGGAGGCGCTTGCTCGACAGGCAGTGTTGTGGGAGCCTGCTCCAAGAGGAGCCTGACGTCTGGTTCCGTTGTCTGCGTTGAGATCTCGGTCGGCGGCAGAGGGGTGAGCGGTTCGGCCAACTGCCGGGAGGCTTCAGGCTCCGGGTCTTGCAGGCTGGGCACGATTGCACGGAAATCCACCGGTGCCGCCTCAGGCGTCAGCGTTGCTGCCTGAGGCGGAGACGGGGCAGGAGTGGCTGGAGCAACAGGAGTCTTTTCCCTGTGGGCAGGCGGAACAGCTGCTCGTGAATGAACTGTAGATGGGACTGCAGATGAAGGTTGGGGGGATGGTAAGGGCCGGCTCTGCGCTTCCCGGACTGACACGTCCCAGCGAAAATCCGATGCCGGTGGGGCCAGGCTCATCCTGGCTGCAAGGAGGCCCGCGAGAAACAGCACTGCGCTGTGGAGGCAGAGCGAGGCGATCCACCCGCTCACCTGAAAACGGGTGCCAGGGGAGAAGAGGGTGCCCTGGCGGGCGATCACGATCGTACGACCTCCAAGCTGACCGATTGAAAACCGAGCCCTCGGATTTCATCCACGATCGAGACGAACCGCTCCAGCAAAGTAACTTTGTCCGCTCGGACGACGACCGGCGATTCCCGTGGATGTGGAAGGAGAAGCGGCTTCAGCCCCTCGGCAGGGACAGGTTTATCATTTAGAAACAGGTCCCCGTTCGAGGTCAGCGTGACCACGATGGGAACGTCCTTGTGGTCGCCCGCTTCCTTGGCCTTGGCCAAATTCACCGGGATTTGGCCGGTGCTGATGAACGTGGCGGTCGTGAGGACGATGACGAGCAGGACCAGCATGACGTCCACCAGCGGGATCACGTTGATTTGGTTGACTTCACGCTCCATGTCGCGTCCTGTACGTCGTGAGCAGTTCCGCCACGCGGCGGCGCAGCACGTTGTTCATCACCACGCAGGGGATGGCCACCAAAAGACCGACCGCCGTTGCCTTCAGCGCGAGACTCAGGCCGATCATGATCGTGTTGACGGCCATGGTGCCTGATGTGCCCATCGTATGAAAGGTCATCATAATCCCGAGGACGGTTCCCAGCAAGCCGATATAGGGAGCATTGGCCGCCACGGTGCCGATGATCACCAACCGCTTGGTTAGAGCCATCTCAAAGGTCTGCACATCTGTGAATTGAGACAAGTCGACACGACGGTAATAAAGCCATCGTTCGATCGCCACCGCCACCGACCAGATGCTGAGTGAGATCAGCAGGCCGATGATTCCATATTCAACTGCATTTTTTAGTACATCCATACCTCGCTCCTCCACCGCTCCACTGTTGAGCCTCCTGTCGATTCGTCGGGCCAACCCAACCGCCTGTTCTGTACGCCACGCCTCCTGAAAACAACGGCTGCTCGTCGGCTTACGGATCCTGTACGAAGAGCACCGTATGGGTGGCGACCATGCGCAACGCGACTGCAGTACCGACTTGAAACACGCTCAAGGAGGATTCGCTGCTGTGGACGATCTGCCCTGAGCGGAGCTGAATGGTGTAGAGGTTCTCCGACCCTTTGAACTGCCGAGACAGGATATGGGCATCGGCGCCCTTGGTCGGAACGATGTGCAGGTCATCCGGACGAATCATCACCACCACCTTGGTGCCGGTCGGCAGGTGCTGAGTATTGGGGAATTCGCCGATCTCGGTTTCAACTGCCTCCTGCCGCACGAGGCCGGGAATAAAGTCGGCTTGGCCGACAAAATCGGCGACGAACGCGCTGGTCGGCGTGTGGTACACCGCCTCAGGCGTATCGAACTGTTCCAACTTTCCGCGATTGAGCACCGCCACGCGATTGGCCATGGCAAAGGCTTCTTCATGGTCGTGGGTCACCAGAACAGCCGTTGTCTTGGTAGTGCGGAGCAGCTCGTGGAGATCCCGGCGCATGCGCCCAGCCATGTCGGGGTCCAGATTGCTGAAGGGTTCGTCGAGCAGCAAGAGGACAGGGCGTGGAGCCAGTGCCCGAGCCAACGCGACCCGTTGCTGTTGGCCGCCCGACAGTTCATGTGGGTATCGGTGCTCCAGTCCGCGCAACCCAACCAATTGAAGCAGCTCCTGCACGATCGCCTGTTGTTGGTCTCGTGGCAAGTGGCTCAGACCGAACGCGATATTCTTGTCGACGCGTAGGTGCGGAAACAGTGCGTACTCTTGGAACACCATGCCGATCTGCCGCTGCTCGGTAGGAAGCAGGGACTCTCGCGTGGAGACGATCCGTCCGGAGAGTATAATGTTGCCGGCCATGATCGGTTCAAATCCGGCGATGGCGCGCAGAATGGTCGTTTTCCCACAGCCGGAAGGGCCTAAAAGGCAGACAATTTCCCCTTGCTCAGCCGAGAAGGAGATATGTTCGACCGCAGGCTTACCCGGTTCGTAGGCGCAGGCAACGTCGCGCAGCTCCAGGACGGGTGATCGGCCCGGTTCCGAGTTCATACCATCTGCAGGCGCGGAGATGATCGCCGATTGAGGCCTGTTCGGTTGCAATTCGTGCACAGGGGTCACGTGGCGCTCTCCCGTCGTTGTCCTCGCCAATCCCGGGAAACCAGCAGCATCAGTGCCGGCAAACTCAGGAGTACGATCAACAGGGCGGACGGGGCGGCCAATTGATAGTATTCCTCGCTGGCTTCAAGCCAGACACGAATTGCCAGTGTATCAAATCCAACCGGCCGTAACAGCAGGGTTGCGGGCAGTTCCTTCATCGTTTGCAAGAACATCAGCACCCAGGCGGCGATAAATCCGTTTTGCACGAGAGGAAGGGTGACTCGCCGGATGGTTCGGCGTGTTGTGCACCCCAGCGTGCGCGCGACTTCCTCCACGTTGGGCGTCACCTGTTGCAGGGCCGGCTCCATGGATTGCAGGCCGACGGGAAGGAAGTGTAGGACGTAGGCGACGAGCAGGACGACCACCGATCCATAGAGGGCCGGGACAAAGTGTGTGAAGAGGATCAAGACCGCCAGTGCAGCAACGGGTCCTGGAAGGGCATATCCCGCATAGGCGGCTTGCAGGCACGCGATATTCAGCGGGGAAGGGCGCCGGCTGGCCAGGTAGGCCAGGGGGAGCCCGATCACGACGGCGCCTGCCGCGGCCAATGCCGAGAGAAGACTGCTGTTCCAGATGAATCCCATGAAGCGCGCGTCGAGAGCCCCTTGAGCAATTGCCGTGATGCTCCACTGGATCAGCATGTAAGCCGGAACTCCGAAGGAGGCGCCGAAGACCAGGGTGACATAGGCGACGATCGCGGTCGTTCGGAGGAACCCTCCGCGGCTCCGGGTCGGGTTCCGAAATCGACCGGAGGTTTGGTAGAAGCGGCTTCGTCGGCGGAACCATCGCTCGGTAACGAGGAACAGGATGGCCATCACAAGGAGCAGCAAGCTGAGAATGCTGGCGGCGGTGTGGTCATAACGGCCGGTCATTTGTTGATAGACGGCATAGGTCAAGGTTTGATATCGAAGCAGCGAGACGGCGCCGAAATCCGAGATGACATACAGAATGACGAGCGCCAGCCCTGCTGCGATGGCCGGACGGATCAGCGGCAGCGTCACCCGGCGCAGCGTCACCCAGGGAGACACGCCGCACGCACGGGCCACTTCCTCGAAGGAGACGTTGAGGTTCAGCAGGGCGCCTCTCGCTAGGAGGTACACGAAGGGAAAGGTATCCAGCGTCATGATGAGGGTCACCCCGGTGAAACTTTGTGGCGACAGGAGCCGGGCGTCCGGTCCCAAGAGGGTTTGCCACCATTGTTCCGCCGGCCCTCCCATGCCCAGGAGGTGCGCATAGACATAGGCCAACACATAGGTCGGCATGGCGAGCGGGAGCACGAGGGCCCATTCCCAAAAGGCTCGGCCAGGGAACTCGCAACGGACCATGATCCAAGCCAGGGATACGCCCAGGATAAACGTGAGAGCCGCCACCGCGGAGGCGAGCGACAGCGTGTTCCAAAGGAGTTCAGGGATGCGAGTGGACCAGAGTCTGCTCCATACCGTCGGTGCCGCCGTCAGTGCGACGTAAACGATGTAGAACGTAGGCAGCACCAGGAATGCGGCGGTGAGCACGGTGACCCACTGCAACGGCGCTGGGATCTGAAGCCTGGTGGCCGCCATGGTGCCAACACGATCGGTCAGCGGAGGCCGACTTGTTCGATCAGGGTAAGGGTGGGCTCCCGCAGTTCGGCCAGCCGGGCGAGGGGTACCATGGCTGCGCGGAAGCTGTGTCGGTCAACCAGCGCGGGATCGGCTTTCACCTCCGGGTGCAGTGGGTATTCCTTGTCGAGGTCGGCGAACAGTTTTTGTCCGGCCTGGGCGACCAAGAACTCAATGAGGAGTTTGGCGCCGTCGACACGCTTTGACGCGCGGGTCACGCCGATTCCCGCCACATTCATGATGGCACCCATCCCGCCTTCCTGCTGGTCCGTCATGAGCGCGGCGATCGGGGCGCCAGGCTGCGTCGTGAGGTGCCGGTAGATATAGTAGTGGTTCACAATGCCCATCGCCACTTGGCCCTTGGCCACCGCGTCGACGATCTGCGAACTCTTCTGGTAGACCTGTCCACCGGCGTTCGTCTTGAGGCCCTGAAGGAACTGTTTGGTTCGTTCGTCGCCGAATGTGGCCTTGATGACGGAGACCCCCGCCTGCAGATATTCACTGCCGGAATTCGGGATGGCAATCTTGTCCTTCCACTGAGGCTGGGCCAAATCGAGGAGTGAAGTCACCTGCGATGGCTTGACGAGATTCGTGTTGTAGACCACGACCCAAAATCGTCCCGAGAGGCCGATCCAACTGTTGTCCGGAGCTCGGAACTGAGGAGGGATGGCGCGTTCGACTTCCCGCATGTTCATCGGCCGGAGCAATTTGAGTTCCCGCGCATGTTCCAGGCTGCCTGCATCGTTCGTGAGGAAGACATCGGCCGGCGTATTGTCGCCTTCAGCCTGGAGCCGATTGACCAGTTCAGTCGTTCCCGATGACAGCAATTCCACCTGGATGCCGCTCTTGGCCTGGAATTCGTCCAGCACGGGCTTGATCAGCCGTTCAGCCCGCCCGGAATAGACCACCAGCTTCTCGGCCGCGCCCACGGATGGGATCGGGAAGAATGAGGCGAGCAGGATGCCGAATGACAGGAGCGAAGCGAGGGCGATGCGGGGACATGAAGCCATGCGGCGTGCCTCCAGGTTAAAGGACGGCCGGCACGGCGTCCTCGTTGAAATTGATAAGCCGTCTCAAGATTGATGAATGATAACTGGAACGGGCGCGGCCCGTCAATGGCGGCAACGCGAGCAGAGGCCGTACAGCTCGAGGCGATGGGTCTGGATGACGAAGCCGTTTTTCGTAGCGACCTCCTCCTGCAATCGCTCGATCTCGCAGTTCTCAAACTCCACGATGGTGCCGCAACCGGTACAGATCAGATGGTCGTGATGCCCCTTATGGGAGATATTGTCGTACTGCGTCTGCGAACCGAAATGGCGGGCCTGAGCGATGCCGGCGTCGCAAAACAAGTTCAACGTGCGGTAAATCGTGGCGAGCCCGAGGTGGGGATCTTTTTTGGCCAACTGATGGTACATGGCCTCCGCCGTGACGTGTTCTTGCCGGAGAAACGCCGTGAGAATGAGCTCACGCTGGCGCGTCAACTTGAGCTGATGCTTCGCCAGGTGCTGCCGAAGCACCTCCATTTCTTTCGTCGCTTTATTCATGACGTTCGATATGCCGAAGAAGCCGACATTAAAAACGAAAGCGCTGTCGAGGGTCAAGAGGGCAGTCTGGTCAAAAACATCCGGTGGTCGATTGACGAATGGAAAGGGGCCTGGCTATAGTCCAACGGTTTGCGTCGGGGCGCGGAGGAAACGTTGTGCGGAAGCCTCATGAA
Source organism: Nitrospira sp. (assembly GCA_015709715.1). Classification (NCBI taxonomy): domain Bacteria; kingdom Pseudomonadati; phylum Nitrospirota; class Nitrospiria; order Nitrospirales; family Nitrospiraceae; genus Nitrospira; species Nitrospira sp. The sequence goes on along the minus strand of CP054184.1, from coordinate 1,350,918 downwards.
ATCGCTGTGGATCGTGCGCTGCTGCTCTATGTGCTGTCGCTTACCGAGCCGTTCGGACTCTTGAGCGATGTCAAGCTGCAACAGCTCTGCTTCCTGTGCGAACTCCAACTGTTCGGGAAGGGGCTGAAGGGGTTTCACTTCGAATTTTTCCGTTTCGCCTACGGCACGTTCAGCAAGGATCTCGATAACGATCTCACGTCGCTCCGCCGCCGAGAGCGGATTGAGAACTTTACGTTGTCCGATCAGGCTCGCGAAGAGGTCTTACCGCTCTTGACAAGGGCGATTGACGGGAATGAGACCAACGAAAAGGTGCGAGATCTCGTGCAGGCAGTCGTGACGACCTACGGACCGCAGGACGTGACAACCATCACGCAGTCCGTCGAATCGGTCGAACTCAGTACGCCGCAACAGCCGGAATTGAAGATCCCTATCCGCGACATCGTGTTTCACACGACCTTGCTGGTGCCGGCCAGAATCGAGGTCGCGGCGGAGTTCACCCTGCCCGCGCCTGTCCTCACGAAGCTCAATCGAGCGATGGGCTATTGAGATGGCCCCGATCGGCCGGCTCGCCGCACGCTAGCGCAATTGCAGGAACCCTCCCAGTAAGGCCGATCGGAGCAGCTGCGCGACGTTCGTCACGCCGAATTTCCGCATGATCATGGCCCGGTGTGCTTCCACCGTGCGCACGCTGATATGCAACTCGCCGGCGATGGTTTGGTTCTGCGCCCCCAGCCAGACGTGGTTGAGAATGGTTTGTTCGCGTTTGGTCAGCTCGATCGGCCGCTGCGTGGGCACCAGGGGAGCCGCGAGCACCTTTCGAGGTGCTGATTTGAGTCGACGAGGAGGCTTGGACATAGGCATTCGTGGTTAAGGTGATGAAAGAATGATCACTGTGGCAGATCACGATGTGGGATCTGCCGGTCTTGATTCAGCCTATCGTTATATCAATTGGCGTGGGTTGGTCCTATCGGGGAAAAGCGCGTTCTGGCGTCATCCTTATTCGTACAGAAACGACCTGAATGATGAATCCTTCGGTCCGGATGCGAATCACCCGATGAGGCGGCTCTCGATGGCATATCGGATCAAGTCGGCCGTGGTGCGCAACCGCAGTTTGTCGAGGAGTCGGCTCCGGTAGGTGCTGACCGTCTTGGCGCTGAGGGCCAGCCGGTCGGCAATCTCGGCCAGCGTATGCCCTTCGGCAATCAGGCGAAGGATCTGCAATTCTCGATCCGACGGCTTAAAGGAAGCGGTCGAGGCTGGACGGCCCAGCTCGTGTGCCAACTGCTCGCCAAGCGCAGAAGTCACGAATTTCCCTCCGGACAGCACCTTTTCGACGGCGGCGGCCAAGTCTTCCGGGGCACTGTCTTTCGAGAGGTAGCCGGCAGCACCGGCCTTGATGGCACGGGTGGCGTAATGGGCCTCGGGGTAGAGACTGAAGACCAGGACGGGAAGCGCCGGGTGTCGAGTCTTGAGGTCCTTCAGAACTTCGAGGCCATGTCGGTCCGGCAGGTTTAGATCGAGGATCACCAGGTCCCACGTGCGACCGTGCAGGGCTTGCTGAAGGCCGGCCGCCGACCCGACTTCACCGAAGGACGGGCCCGACAGCTCCTCGGCCAAGACCTGCCGAAGTCCTTTGCGGACCACGGCATGGTCGTCTACCAACAGAATGTTCATACACTCAGCTTTCGGTTCGTGCCCGTGGTACAGGGCGCGGTCTGAGCCGTCGCGGGCAGGGGGATGCGGACCATGGCGAGCGTTCCGCCGCCGGCTTCGGCTCGAACGATCAGCGAGCCGTTGAGCAGGGCGGTGCGCTCCTGGAGGCCACGGAGCCCGAAGCCGCGTCCCTTTTGCACCGAATCATCGGGGATGCCGACCCCATTGTCTTCCACTCGCAAGGTGACCGCGTCTTGACTGCGCACAATCTTCACGCGCACATGGGAGGCGTGGGCATGACGGGCCACGTTGGTGAGGAGTTCTTGCACAATGCGGTACAGTCCGATGGCAATCCGTTCATCGAACAGCCAGGTCTCAGATTCCGGTTCGGCTTCGACTTCGCACACGATCTCGCTACGCTCTTCCAGATCATAGGCAAGCCATCGAATGGCAGCGACCAAGCCCAAGTCGTCCAACAGACTGGGACGCAGGCCCATGGCGGTCTTGCGGCAGGTGTCGATGGCTTGCTCCGTCAGGCGTATGGCGGAATGGACTCTCGGCGCCAATGCGGGAGAGAGGGGGTCCGTTGGGGCCCCGGCCAGTTTTTTCCGGATCCCGTTCAAATCCATTTTAAGGGCGGTTAAGATCTGTCCGAACTCGTCGTGGAGGTTGTGCGCCAACTCCCGGCGTTCGGCCTCCTGTATGTCGATGAGCTGATGAGAGAGGGCGCGGAGCCGCTCCCTTGCAAGTTGCAATTCCTGTTCGAGCTGTCGGCCTCGCGGAGATTCAACATCCGTAGCGGGGCAGTCTGTTCCCGATTCGTCGAGCCGTGGCTCGATGGGGTGAGGTGGCCGGTCCCGCCGACGAGAGGGCGTACCCAGCGCGAGGACCCATGCGGCAAGGACAACTCCGGCATGGTGAGTGTTGAGGGTTGTGTCCTGCTCGGCTGCAGAACCCCAGAAGTCGAGCAAGGGAGTTCCGGATACCAGTGTGGCGCAGGCCAGGGCGATCCGCCGGTCCCGATTCCGGAAACTGAGCCCGAGCGGAATCAGGTAGAAAGTAGGGGACCACCATTCGGGCACGACCACCCGCTCAAGCATCGCCGTCCCCACCGTCAAGATGATAGGCAGCCCCTGGCGCCATTGTCGGCAAAGTGAGGCCGGCAGCTGTAAGGCTGTGAGGATGGGACTCAAGGTCTGCACCATTGGAAGCCGTGACATGGCATAATTCGGCGAGGACGTATTATATCGTGCTTGTGTCCTGGTGGAAGCAGGAGCGCTGCCGGAGGTGCTGTCGGCCCGATGGTTCGACCATGTTGGCGGAAGCAGTGGTGTCAGGAGCGCCGCGGGAGGGCGAGCGCCGCTTGTATCGTTTGTACGATCGATCCGGTTTTCAGGGGTTCTATCAAGCAATACTCAATGCGCAGGTCGCGCACGACGCGCTGGAATTTTTCCCCTTCCAGCGTCGGGTCGTGCAATGCCGCGGTGATGATTATGCGCGCAGTCGGGAAACTGTGGCGCAGATCTTCCAGCCCTTCCGGTCCCTGATCATCGGAAGCCTGGTAGCGGGCGATGACGAGTTCCGGCGGAGAGGCCTGAGCGTGGGGCTGTGCCGTCTGCAAGGAGGTGCTGTGTCGAATAAAGTGTTCTATGCCGGGTAAGGCGAGTTTTACGAGTCGCTTCAAATTCGAGTCGGCATTGATGACTAAGACGTTAGCCATGATTCTCCGACGGGCGGCTCTTGGTCGGGCTGTCGAGCAATGGTGTGGAATCGGCGGTGCCGTGCCTCTCCAGGGGTTGGTGTGTCATACCAGGTGCTGATCGAGCGCATACCGTATCAAGTCCGCGGTGGTTCTCATCCCTAATTTGGTCAGTAATCTGGTGCGATACGTGCTGACGGTCTTGATACTCAGGTTGAGCTGGTCTGCGATGTGGGTGAGGCGTTGCCCCTGGGCGATCCACTGCAGGATCTCCAATTCCCGATCCGAAAGCGCCGTCGGAAGTGTGAGCGTACAGACCGAGGTTCGGGCCGGGGCCTGACGGGCGGGGTAGGTCATCGGTTGGGGAGCGCTCTGAGGTTCTCCTTTCAGGATGCGCGCGACCGCTGCGCGTAGCTGATCGGGCCCCGTATCCTTTGTGAGGTACCCCAGCGCCCCGGCTCGCATGGCTCGGGCGGCGTAATGTTCTTCCGCATAAATGCTCAAGACCAGCACGGGTAGGGTTGGTTGGACCGATTTGATGATGCGCACGATTTCCAGTCCGGGCATATCGGGAAGGTTCAGGTCAAGGACGACGAGTTCCCATGGGGCTTGGCGCACCAGGTCAAGAGCGTCGTGGGCCGTGCTGGTTTCTGCGATGAAGGGCGTCAACCCCTGTTCGACCAAGAACTCTCGCAGGAACTCCTGCAGCCCTCGGCGGAGCAGGGCATGATCGTCCACCAACAGGATCCGCAGGTCGGCTTGTTCGGGAGCACTCTCCGAGAATGCATCCATATTCGCACATCTCCTCATGCCGCGTGGCGCATGCGACGCTTGTTTGGCACGTTCCCCCGTCGGTGCGCCTCCAGCTCTCATTCCCGGATAAGAAACTACGACGAAACTCCTATTTTCATCCTAGGGAAGGTCTGATTTATTCTCTTTGCATGATGTGCTAAGGGTAGCGCAGCACTGAACTGGAGGCGTGCCCCATGCAGCAACAGACGTTTGCCGAAGTCTCGTTTGAACAGTATCGCAAGCCCACCCGCCGGGAGCAGTTTCTCAACGAGATGAACCAGGTTGTTCCATGGGCGGAATTGGTAGCGGCGATCGAGCCGGTCTACCCCAAGGCCGAGGGCCCAGGGCGTCCGCCCGTGGGTGTCGAACGCATGTTGCGCCTCCATTGTCTGCAACAGTGGTTTAACCTGTCGGACCCGGCGGTGGAGGAAGCGCTGTACGACTCACACGCCATGCGGCAGTTCGTGGGGATTGATCTGGGCCGCGAGCCCGTACCGGATGAAACCACCATCTGTAAGTTTCGGCATCTGCTGGAAGCCCACCACTTGGGCGCACAGCTCTTTGCGCGGATCGGCGCGTATCTGGCTGCCCACGGGCTGAAGGTCAGCCGGGGCACGATCGTGGATGCCACGATCATCAATGCGCCCAGTTCGACGAAGAATCGCCAGAAAGAGCGAGATCCGGAGATGCATCAGACCAAGAAGGGGAACCAGTGGTATTTCGGCATGAAGGCGCATATTGGAGTGGACAGCCGGACGAAGCTGGTTCACTCAGTGGCGGCCACGGCGGCGAATGTCCATGACAGCCAGGTGTTGCCGGAGTTGCTGCATGGACAGGAGACACGAGTATGGGGCGATGCCGCCTATAGCGGGCAACGCGACATGATTCAGCACCATGCTCCCCATGCCAAGAGCTTCGTCCAGACGAAAGCCCATCGCCATCGGCCCTTGAGCGAGACGGAGCGGGCCCGCAATCGGACGAAGTCGAAGGTTCGTGCCAAAGTCGAGCATGTGTTCTTGGTGATCAAGCGGATCTTCGGGTGGGCCAAAGTGCGGTACCGGGGGCTCGCGAAGAATGCGCACTGGTTGTCTATCAGTTGCGGCTTGGCGAATCTGTATGTAGCACGCCGGCACTTGCTGGCGGCAGCCTAGCGGACGGGGGTGCGAACGGGGCGCGGGCCGCCTGACGGCGGAGGAATCCGAGAAAGGCGCTCTCGGACCAGCGGGTTCCCAGCTGATGGCCCGTCTTGATCCACCGAGAAACAGATTGCTTCGTGGAAACGCGAATTAATCAGACGTTCCCTAGTGAGAAGTATCACGAGTGCTGCTCGCGGCCATAGAGCTGAAAAGACCTGGTGTGGCCCTAGTTGCTGGGCTGGGCCATCGAGAGCCGGAAGGCCGAAGAAGGGAAACCTCCCGAGGGGAGGGGCGGTTCAGAGGCGATAGATCTCGCCGTATTTGGTTTCCAGGTAGCGCAGGAACGGTTCCGGCGTCACGCTGCTGCCAGTCACCCGTCGTGCGAGGTGGTCCGGCGTGAACATCCGTCCCCAGCGGTGAATTTTCTGTTCGAGCCACCGGCGGAGCGGGAGGAGATGGCCGGCCGCCACGTCCTCCTCCAGTTGAGGGATCTCCTGTTTGGCCTGTTCGTAAAATTGTACCGAGTAGAGATTGCCCAACGTATAGGTCGGAAAATAGCCGAAGGCCCCCATCGACCAGTGGACGTCCTGCAGGACCCCCTCGGCGTCGCGTTCCGGCACCACGCCCAGGTAGTCTCGCATTTTCTCCCGCCACAGTTCCGGCAAGTCTTCGGCCTGCACCTTCCCTTCGATCAAGGGTTGCTCGATCTCCACCCGTAGCATAATGTGCAGGTTGTAGGTCAGTTCATCGGCTTCAACGCGGATCAACGACGGCGTGACACGATTGATCGCCGCGTAAAACCGATCCGGAGAGACATTCGAGAGCTGCTGAGGAAACGTCTGTTGAAGCAGGGGATAGAAGCAACGCCAGAACGGGCGTGAGCGGCCGACGCAATTTTCCCACAGGCGCGACTGGCTCTCGTGAAATCCCAACGACACCGATTCACCCAGCGGTGTCCCGTAATAGCGCGGATCCAGCCCTTGGTCGTACAAACCATGCCCCCCCTCGTGAATGCAGCTGAACAGGCAGGAGGGGAGATCCTTCTCGAAGACCCGTGTCGTGACGCGCACATCGGTTGGGTGGAGTGACGTCGTGAAGGGGTGCGCCGACTGATCGAGGCGGCCGCGCTCGAAATCGTACCCCATGGCCACCAGCACCAGCCGACCGAATTCCAATTGCCGTGCCGGGTCGAAGCTTTGGTGCAGACAGCCCTCGTCGATCGTGACCCCGCTGCCTTGGATGCGCTGGAGGAGCGGAACGAGCTTGGCCCGCAGTTGCGCAAACAGAGGCGTGATCTGCGCGATGGTGGCGCCGGGCTCGTAGAGGTCGAGCAGGGCGTCGTAGGGCGACGCGCGGTACCCCAGATACTCCGCTTCTTCCCGTTTGAGGCCGACAAGGGAGATGAGATGAGGGAGAAAGTGCGCGAAGCGATTCTCCGCGCGGGCTGTGATCCAGGCCTGTTGGGCGAGAGACGAGGCTCGGCTCAATCTCATGACGAACTCGGACGGGAGTTTCCTCGCCCGACTGACATCGCGCCAGGCCTCACGCAACAGGGCGCGGGAGGGCTCATCCCACGTATCACCGGCCTCGCCGGTGGCGGGATCGACCCATTGCGCGAGCAAGGCGTGGGTGTCCGGTGACACGAGCTGGCGATGGGCAAGGCCTTCCAGCACCGCGATCTGCTCGGCACGAGCGGCTCCCCCTCCTGCGGGCATATAGGTTTCCTGGTCCCACGACAGTACGGACGCGGCGCTTTGAATGCGTCGGATTTCCAACAATCGGGTCGTCAGTGGTTCCAGCGCCGCCAGTGTCTGCACCTTCTTGCTCCTTCTGCTGATGTGTCCATGGTATGATCGCGCGGTCTTGCGGATTGTCGCACAACTCTCACGCCGAGTGAAACCGATGACTGATCTCATTGCCGAGAAGATCGACGCTTATGCTGCCGCCCATTCCTTGCCGGAATCCCCGGCGCGCCGGGCCCTGCGCGAAGAGACCGAGCGTACTATGGAGTATGCCCGCATGCTCGTAGGGCCGCTGGAAGGGGCCTTTCTCCATATGATGACGCGCGTGGTACAGGCGAGACGGGTGTTGGAGATCGGAATGTTCACCGGCTACAGCGCCCTGTGTTTCGCCGAGGCATTGGCCGACGATGGGCGCGTGGTGACGTGCGAGATCGATCAGGAAGCGGCGGCGGTCGCGCGGCGCTACTTTGCGCAATCGCCCCACGGACAGAAGATCGAGGTGCGTATGGGGCCGGCCCTTGAGACCATGGCAGCGTTGGACGGGCCGTGTGACCTGATCTTTATCGACGCGGATAAGGTGAACTATGTGAACTATTACCGCCTTGCGAGGGAACTGCTGTCGCCGCGTGGCCTCATTCTCATCGACAATGTCTTGTGGGGAGGGGACGTGTTGCTCGATCCGCCGCCCGACGACCGAACCGCCGCGATCCAGGAATTGAATCGTGTTGTCAGAGAGGATGCAGGGGTTACCGCCGTGATGGCGACGATTCGGGATGGCCTCTGGGTCATCACGCCGAAACCGCCGCCTCAGGCGGCGCCGTGACGGTCGCGGCAAGTCCTTTGCGGAACGATCGACGAAGGATCGAGTCCATGGAGAAGCCGACGGCGGCTGCCGCCTATGCCGCGCTCACTACATCGGCCTTAGTCTGGGGCGGTTCCATCGTGGGCCAGAAAATGGCGCTGGGGGCCTTTTCGGCGGTGGAGACCTCCGTGCTGCGGGGCGCGGGTGCCTTGGCGATTTTGATTCCCCTCTGGTGGCTGACCGAGGGGCATCGCGCCCGACTGACTGTTCGTGATGTGAAACTCTTGTCCCTTCTGGGCCTGGGCGTGCTGGGCAACCACCTCTGCACGTTGTTCGGTCTGCGATATATCGGCGCCTCGACGGCCGGTGTCATTATCGGCGCGAGTCCGGCGATCACGGCCCTACTTTCCTCGCTGTTGGTGCGCGACATCCCCTTCAGGACCGTAGCGGCCGGCTGTACGGTGTCTTTTGCCGGTGTTGCCCTGGTCTCCGGTCTGGGGGGAAACCTTCCGGCCGGAGCCAATCCCTGGCTCGGTGGCACGCTGGTGCTGCTGGGACTGGTCAGCTGGGCCCTCTATTCCATCGGCGGGCGCGAAGTCATGGAGCGGCTTTCTCCGCTGACGGTGAACTGGACGACCCTGCTGGTGTCTCTCCTCTTGCAGATTCCGCTGTTATGGACGGATCAGAAACTGTCGGTCAGCGGAGCCGACTCCGTGCCGCTCTCCGGTTGGCTGGCCCTGCTCTACCTGATCGTGTTTGCGACGGCGCTGGGCCAGCAGGCCTGGTTGTATGGGGTGAAGGGGGTCGGCCCCTCTCGAGCGGGCATTTTCGTGAACCTCATTCCAGTCTCAGCGCTGCTGCTGTCGGCCCTCGTGCTCGGCGAGGCGATCGGCCTGCGGGAAATCGCCGGTATCGTGTTGATATTGGCCGGCGTCTGGCTGGTCGGCCGGCAATCGAGTCGCCTGCAACAGGCGGAGTAGCACCTACGGCAGCCGATGTCTCGTCTAAAGCACACAAGGGCTCTCTCCGGCCATCGCCACTCCTGGTCGTCTCATCGCTTCGTTGAGATGGCTGTAGTATCATCCAATTATCCTGCCACTCTGGGTAAGAACGGGCCGGAAAGTAGAGTTGCGAGCGGAGGCTGAAGTGGTCGAGCTGAGCGGTGTCGAAGATACCCAACCAGCCGTGATTACGACCGCGCCGGATGGTGTGATCACAAGTCTCAATCCCGCCGCCGAGAGATTGTTGGACATCGCGGCGGATGCCGTGATCGGTCAACTGACGCCTACCTTGTTTCATGATCCTGCCGAATTGGCGGGGCGTATGGACGCGGGCGTTCTTCAGGCCGAGGCCCTGATTGCGGATCGGTTTGACGCCATTGTGGCAAGAGCGAGGATCGGTCAGGTCTCTCAGGAAGAGTGGATCTACGTACACCGTGATGGTCATCGACGTCCCGTGCTCCTCACGGTGTGTCCGGTGCCGGATACATCGGGAAATGTGATCGGCTATTGCCTCGTCGTGCGGGACAAAGACAAACAGGTGGGTGCGGAAGAATTGCTACGGCACCAAGCCGAACTTCTTCACTTGGCCAACGATGCGATTCTCGTGCGGGATCTGGATCGCGATACCATTACCTATTGGAACGATGGAGCCGTCCGGCTCTATGGATGGACAGCGGAGGCGGCGCTGGGGGCCTATATCCATCACTTTCTGCGGACTCGATTTCCGCGCCCGTTGGAGGAGATCAAACAGCTGTTTCTCGAGGGCGGGTTCTGGACCGGGGAACTCATCCATACCACGCGCGATGGCCGGACGATTACGGTGTCAAGCCGCTGGACCTTGCTTCGGGATTCGCAGGGGCGACCCACCGGCAGCTTGGAACTAAATACGGACATTACGGAACAGAAACGGGCGCAGGAGGCGCTGAAGGTGGCGCATGAGGAACTCGAACGTCGCGTGGACGAACGGACCGCTGCGCTCAGTGAGGCGAATGAACGGTTGCGTGTCCTCTCCCGTCGGTTGATGGAAATTCAAGAGTCAGAACGGCGCGCGATCGCCAGAGATCTACACGATGAAATCGGTCAGGCGCTAACGGCCATGAAGTTGAATTTGCGCGAACTGCGTACCCTACCGAATTGTGAGCACGTTGAGGAACAAATTGCGGACAGCCTGGAAATCCTTGCCCAAGTGCTGCAAAGGGTTCGAAGCCTGGCCTTGGATCTGCGGCCGTCCTTATTGGATGAGTTGGGGCTGGTTCCCGCACTCCGGTGGTACGCCGGAAGACAGGCCGAGCGGGCCGGTTGGGAACTGCGATTCAGCGCCGAGGGTGCGGTGACCAGGCCCTCCCCTGAGATCGAAATCGCTTGCTTTCGATTGGCTCAAGAGGCACTGACCAATGTGGCTCGTCATTCCCGGGCCGAATGGGTAGAGGTGCGCCTGGAATTCGGGACCCGTGAGGTGGTGCTGGTGATACGTGACGGAGGAATTGGGTTCGACCTACAAGACATTCGCAATAGGGCGCATGCGGGAACCAGCATCGGGTTATCCGGTATGGAAGAACGGGTCCGTCTTGCCGGAGGGGAGTTTGCAGTCCACTCCACACCAGGTGAGGGGACTGAAATCCGAGCCCTGTTCCCGACCAAACCAGAACCACGGCTCGGGGAGAATGCTCCAACATGAAAAAAGTGAGGGTGCTGCTGGCGGACGATCATACCCTGGTACGGGCCGGGTTCCGCGCCTTGTTGGAAAAGTTGGACGGTATCCAGGTGATCGATGAAGTCAGCAATGGGCGTGACGCCTTGAGAATCGCAAAGGAACGCGAACCGGAGGTGGTGCTGATGGATATCGCCATGCCGGAGATGAACGGGCTTGAGGCCACGATCCGGATGCGGCAGGAGTGCCCGCAAACGCGGGTGCTGATGCTGTCGATGTACACGAACGAAGAATATCTCAAAGAAGCGCTTCGTGCCGGCGCCGCAGGGTACCTGCTTAAAGATGCCGATCGTGCCGAACTTGAACTGGCCATCAAGACAGTCTGCCGAGGCGAGACCTATTTGACCCCCTCTGTCGTCAAATTTACCTTGGATGCGTATCGCCGGCAGGACGATTCACAACTCGGGCCCCTGGGTCGTCTGACTGGGCGCCAGCGCGAGATACTCCAACTCATCGCGGAGGGCTGGTCAACTAAGCAGATTGCGCAACGCCTCGACCTGAGCGTCAAGACGGTTGAGACCCACCGGGCACAGTTGATGGAGCGACTGGAGATCCACGACGTCCCGGGCCTGGTTCGCCTGGCGATCAGAACCGGACTCGTGCGGACAGATTCATGAGTTATTACATGCTGTTGTGATGTTTATCCGTTTCGCCCCCATCCTCTGCCCCTCCCGACTTCCTCAGGTGTGATTGAGCGACTTCTCAGGGTATTCCTTATTTTCCCCTCACGGGATCACGTGCGATCCTCCAAGGCGTTCCACATTCGACAGCTCCCGTCAGTGATGAGAGATAGGCCTGTCCGTGCAGGGGCATCGCTCCATGGCGGGCCGGCTGGCATACGCAAGGGTCGAATCGCATCCGTCGTCCTACATGAAGAAACTACGTATCGGCGTGATCGGAACCGGAGCGTTTGCCGAAACCTGTCACGTCCCCGGCTTGCAATCTCATCCGCAAGCAGAGGTGGTGATGCTCTGCGGGCGCGATCATGACCGCACGCAGGCCATGGCCGGCCGACTGAACGTGCCTGAGACCACCACAGATTATGAGATGTTGTGCGCGCGAGCCGATATCGATGCCGTGACTATCGCGACTCCCAACGTGTTTCATGCACGTCAAGCGAAGGCTGCGCTCGCTGCCGGAAAACATGTGCTGTGTGAAAAGCCGCTGGGCATCAGTGTCGGGGAAGCCCTCGATATGGTTCGTGCGGCCGAGGCGACTGAGAGGGTCCACCAGGTTGCGTTTACATTCCGCTATCTCTACGGCGTTCAAGAGCTGCGACGTCGACTCCGCCAGGGTGATGTTGGGCAGCCGCATTACGTGCGCATCGAGTTCGATTCGTGGCAAGGTCTTCATCCGGATTCTCTGATCGGTTTTCGAGAGAAGCTGAGTTGGGCGGGAGCCGGAGTGCTTTACGACGTCGGATCTCACTTGTTCGACTTAGTTAATTTCGTGTTGGACCCCATTGAAGCGGTGACGGGGTTCACGACCTTGATCCCGCGTGAGGGAGTCGACCGCCTGACAGGACGACTCACAGATGTTGAGACAGATGATATCGCCGGTGGGTGGTTCATCTGCGAGAACGCTCTGCGTGGGCAATGGTTTGCCAGCCGCGCCACACCCACTCTCGGAGACAAAGCGTTTATCGAAGTGATTGGACGGGAGGGTGCACTGAGGGCCTCACTGAGTAGAGGATCGGTGGATACGCTGAAAGTGTCGACTCCCGGTCAGACAGAGTGGAAAAACTTGTCGTTGCCGGACCCTGCATCGGACGGCAAACCGCATTGCCTTCCCGTCATGATGCACAGCTTCGTGGATGCCTGTATCCGAGGCAAACTTAACCCTCACGTGGATGCCTCTTTTTATGATGGCCTTGCCGTCCAACGAGCGTTGACGGCCGTGCTGCAAGCGTCCTACCGCCCAGGGTGGATTCAACTGGGGAGTGATTCCCTGCCGACGGTGTCTCAGCCTTCTTCCGCAAACAATGAAAACCGACCGCTTGGGTATTGGCGGGATTGAGAGGAGGGTACTGCGTGGAGCATGGTATGCGTGAGCGAGTGACAGAGGTCGAACCCGATGGGGCGATGGCCGACGCCATTCCGGCCCGCCCGCTGGTAAGCATCGTCATACCTACGTACAAGCGCGCATCGCTCCTCAGGAACGCCATTCGCTCGGCATTGGCGCAGGAAAAGGCCGGCGAGTGGTTCGATGTGGAAATCATCGTCGTGGACGACTGCTCTCCAGATGACACGGCGCTCGTGGTAGCGGAGTTTCCTCAGGTGCAGTACATCCGCCTGGCAAAAAACAGCGGAGCCTCGGGCGCCCGCAACGCCGGGATCAGGCGCGCGCGGGGAAAATATGTGGCGTTGCTGGACGACGATGATGAGTTCCTCACGCACAAGTTGATGATACAGGTGCCAATCTTGGAAGCGCACCCTGAAATCGGTGTGGTATATGGGCAAAGTGTCGTAACGGGTGGCGAGGTTCCGCTGCTATTGTGGCCCGAGTGGGGACCTTCCGGGCAGGTGTTCGAAGAATTCGTGACGAGAACGGATGATTTCCTGCATCCGCCCACTTGGTTGGTTCGACGGGACCTATTTGAGCGCGCGGGTTTTTTTGATGAGACAAAGGCCGGCATGGAGCACTATGACATGGCGCTCCGAATTGCCGCGCTGACTCCTTGGATGTTCCTGTCAGGGGGACCGGTGGCTCGAGGAAGGTATTCCCAGCAAGGTTTATGGTACAGCACGATTGCCGATGGCACCAATGAGCAGCAGTTGCCGGCGATTGTCGAGAAGGCTCTTAAAAAACTCCCCGATACGGCCGAGGCGAATCGGGTAAGGCGAAAGGCGCGTGCTGCGGTCTGTGCCAGCATCGCCCATCAGCGATGGTGGTCCGGTGGAGGATTGAAACCCACCCATGACCATCTGCTCCGATCTCTCCGGGAGGCTCCGTGGCTGCTGGAAGAGCCGGCTGTCATCGAATGGTTGAATCGGGTGTCTGGGGCGCTCGCGGCTGCATCTCCCCATCCAGTCGCCGCTGTCAGGATGTTCTGGAGAGAGATTGCACGAGAACTCTCTGGAAAAACGTGGGCGCTGGGATTTCGTATGCGGCGGCTCTTGGGAGATTTGTTGATCGCGACGGCTGTGAGCCTTCGGGGTGGCTCACCACGGATGGCCAAGGTGGTGGCGTTGAGCGCGCTATTGTACGACCCCAGCCGCTGGGTGCGACGCGGGCGTTTCGCTCAGGCCTGTCGGCTGGCGCTCTTGCCGCCGGATATCAGAGAAACGGAGCAAGCCGTCTCCAAGAGTGCTCGCTGATTCGCGACAGGCGGAACGTGTTGGAAGCAGGCCTCGTATGAAACTGAGCGTGATCGTCCCCTGTTTGAATGCTGCGCAGACGATCGAGGATCTCTTGCAGGCGCTGTGCGAGCAGGTCTGGCCCGGCGAATGGGAAATCATCCTGGCCGACAATGGGTCGACCGATGAGACGCTCAAACGAATTGAGCGTTACCGAGGGCGCATCCCTTGTTTGAAAGTCGTTCAAGCGGCGGCGCGTCGTGGTGCTTCCCATGCGAGAAACGTCGGTGCTTATGCCGCCGCCGGGGAAAGCCTTCTTTTTTGTGATGCCGATGACCTTCCGGCCCAGGGGTGGGCTGTGGCGATGGAATCCGCCTTGCGAGATCATGATTTCGTCGCATCCCGCCTCGATTTTGAGAGGCTCAATTCTCTCTCGGCTCGAGCTGCCAGGGACCGGACACAAGTTGACGGACTGCAGCGGTTCAGCTTCTTGCCATTCCCGCACGCCGGCGCGGGAACGCTCGGGGTCAAACGGTCACTCCATCATGCGATCGGGGGATTTGACGAGTCCATCCTCGTGTGCGAAGACATCGATTACTGTATGCGGCTTCAGCAACAGGCGAAGCCGTTGGAGTTCGTGCCCAGTGCCGTGCTCCATTGTCGTCTGCGAGCTACTTCAGGCGGAGTGTATACCCAAGCATCTCGGTATGCAGAATATGAAGTGTATTTGTACAAAAAGTACGGTGCTCCGCCGGCGTGGGAATTGTGGCGGTGGCGCGCTTACCTACAGTCTTGGCGATGCGTCATGAGACGAATCCCGGAATTGATGCGCACCGCCGAGGGGAAGACCTTGCTGGCGTGGCGGGTGGGGCGGCTGATGGGCTTGCTCAAGGGGAGCATTCGCTTCGGGGCGCCTCCCGTCATGGCTGAGTAGAGGAAGGCAGGTCGCATGAATCCCCGAACGGTGATCTCCGCAGCCGTGAGGAAAGTATTGGGGAGCGTCACCCACGTGGTGACCCATGAATCCGTTGCTGCCCTCACGTTCGATGATGGCCCTGATCCTGAGCAGACGCCCTTGGTCCTGGCCCTCCTCGAAAAGTACAAGGCACGAGGGACGTTTTTTTTGGTCGGGCAGGCCGCGGCGTCCCATCCCGATCTAGTCCACCGGATCGTGGCTGCCGGTCATGCGATTGGTAGTCACTCATGGGATCATCGGGCCTTGCCCGGGCTCTCGAGTCGAGAGCGGCGTCGGCAACTGCGGGATGCTGCGCATGCGCTTCGGCCCATGCAGACCAGGCTCTTTCGGCCTCCTTACGGCGAGCAGACGGTACTCGCTCGCATAGAGGCGGGGTTGATGGGCTATGAAGTCGTTGGGTGGAGCGTGAACAGCGGAGATTGGCACGAGTCGGACCCCGCCGTGCTGAGTCGCTATCTGTTGGAAATGGTCGAGCCGGGAGCCATCGTGTTGTTGCATGACACCTTGTTTGACAAGGGCGTGGCTGCGCATGAGACCGATCCAGAGCATCGGGCCTGGCCCGATCGCCGTGCGATGCTCCAGGCATTGGAGACCGTGTTAGACCGGTTGAGTGGGCGATATCGATTTGTGACTGTTCCGGAGTTGCTTGCTTCCGGCGCTCCCAGACGCACCTTTTGGTTCAAGAAGTCGGCGGTAAGGGCTTGAAGGTGGAACGCATGAAAACCGAATCTCTTCAGGGCCGACCTTCCGTGGCGGTCGTGGTTCCGGGCTATAGCCGGGCCGAGTTCACGGCGGACGAGGAGATTTCTTTCCGTCACGTGGAGCATTTTCTTGGAGCGTACGACAAGTTCCTTGTGGTTCCCCAGAGTCTGAGGATCGCGCGGCCTGGTTTCCACATCCAGCGATTTGCCGATACGTATTTCGGGAGCGCCATCGCCAATGCCAAACTGATGCTCTCGCCGATGTTCTATGAAACCTTCCGGGCATACCGGTACCTGTTGATCTATCAGCTCGATGCTTTGGTCTTCTCAGATCAACTGGCGGAGTGGTGTGCAACCGACCTCGATTACATCGGCGCTCCCTGGATGCAGTGTGACGACAGTCCTTGGGTGGGCACTCAGCGTGTCGGAAACGGCGGGTTCTCGCTCAGGAAGGTGTCGAGTTTTCTCAAGGTGTTATCCTCCGATCGGTACTGGATCGACCCCGAGATCTATTGGCAACGAATCACGGCGGGAAAGCCCGTATACGCGCAATGGTGGCATCTCCCGAGGAAGTGGTTCAAGCACATCAAGCACTTCAATGGAGTTTCGCGAGAGGTGCGGCAATGGCATCTTCGTCCGGACGGAACCAGGAATGAGGACCATTTCTGGGCTGACGAGGCCGTGCGGTACTACCCGGACTTCAGGGTCGCGCCTTTCGACGTGGGGCTGAGGTTCGCTTTCGAGGTTGCGCCACGGGCCTGTTTCACGTTGAATCAACAGCGCCTCCCTTTCGGGTGTCATGCCTGGCCGAGGTATGATCGCGGGTTTTGGGAACCTTATCTCTTAAAATCATGACATGTCCATGAATCGTTTAGAACCTGCAGCAGCAGGCAGCCGCCTCGTGCCGATGGGCGAGCTCCACAAGGAACCTCGCACGCCGACGGTTCGCATCCGTCCGAGTCGAGGGTTGTTCCATTTGGATCTTCAAGCCATCTGGCAGTATCGGGAGTTGCTGGTGTTTCTGATTTGGCGGGATACCAAGGTGCGTTACAAGCAGGCGGTCATCGGGGCTGGATGGGCAGTGTTTCAGCCGCTCATTTCGATGCTTCTATTTACGGCCATTTTCAGTTACCTCGCCAAGTTGCCCTCGGAAGGGGTGCCGTATCCGTTATTTGCCTATGCCGGGTTGCTCCCCTGGAACTTCATTGCCCAGGCGACGAGCCGTAGCGGGACGAGCTTGGTCGGAGAGTCGCATCTCATCAGCAAGGTCTATTTCCCTCGGCTGATCATCCCGTTGGCCGCCGCCGCGACACCGGCGGTCGATCTGCTGTGCGCACTGGTCCTGATGGTTCCGCTGATGCTCTGGTTCGGGGTGATGCCAGGGTGGCAGATCGTTCTGTTTCCCCTTTTTGTGCTCATTGCGTTGCTCGCCACATTGGCGGTCAGCCTCTGGTTCTCAGCGTTGCACGTGAAGTTCCGCGACGTGGGGCATATCATTCCGTTCTTTGTGCAGTTCTGGATGTTCGCCTCGCCGGTGGTCTACCCAGTGAGTTTGATCCCTGACCGGTGGCGGGTGTGGTACAGCTTAAATCCTGTAGTGGGTATCGTGGAGGGGTTCCGATGGACGCTCCTGGGGCAACGCCCTCCTGACTTGGCGACCATTCTACCCAGCATCGGCATCGTGGTAGTGCTCTTTGTAAGCGGTGTGGTCTACTTCAAGCGGATGGAACGAACCTTCGCGGATGTGATCTGATGGGTGACGTGGCGATTTCGGTGCGTGGGTTGACGAAGCAATATGCCATCGCTGGCGTCCGCCACGATACCTTGCGAGATCAGCTCGTGCATCTCTGCCGTTCTCTGGCGGGGGCAACCAGAAGGGAACCAACCGGCCACCGTACCTTCCAGGCGCTGCACGACGTCTCGTTTGAGGTGGCTGAAGGGGAAGTTCTGGGTATTATCGGCCACAATGGAGCGGGCAAGAGCACGTTGTTGAAGGTTCTCTCGCGGATTACGGAACCGACGGCCGGCGAAGTGGACATTTATGGGCGCGTGACCTCTCTATTGGAAGTAGGGACTGGCTTTCATGCGGAACTTACCGGACGTGAGAACATCTACCTGAACGCCGCGATGTTGGGGATGCGGAAGAGCGAGACCGATCGCCGGCTCGAAGCGATCGTGGAGTTTTCTGGGACGCAGCAGTTTATCGATACGCCGGTGAAGCGATACTCGAGCGGCATGTACGTACGGTTGGCATTTTCCGTGGCCGCCCATCTCGATCCGGAAATTTTGATCGTAGACGAAGTGTTGTCGGTCGGCGACGGCGCATTTCAAAAGAAATGCCTCGGCAAGATGGACGAGGCGCGGCGGGATGGGCGCACTGTCATCCTGGTCAGTCACGATTTGCCGGTTGTGGCCAACTTGTGTCAGCGGGCGCTGCTCCTGCGGCAGGGGGCCATTGTCGGAGACGGGCCTCCGCAGCAGGTGATTGAGCAGTACATGAGCGAGGCATTCGCTGGAAGCGAGGTGTCGCTGGCCGACCGGAAGGACCGTTATACCCATCACGAACTGATGGTCCAAGCGATTACATTTCATAATGAGAAATTAGAGCCGGTCCAGCCTGCGTTCTCGGGCCAACATCTCGTGGTGCGGGTGCACTATGCTTGCCACGTTCAGAAGACTTTCAATGATATGCGCGTGATGGTAGTGGTGAATCGGGATGAGCGTACGGTCTGTATTCTCTCTACCGATCTCGTCGATCGTGCGCCCCTCACGCTTGAAGGCCGCGGATACGTGGACTTCCACGTACCTCACCTGCCGCTGTGTGGAGGGCGATATTTCCTGCATGTGGCGATAGAGAGTCATACGCTGACGCAGGATTGGGTCCAGTATGCGGCTGAACTCCAAGTGCTGGACGGAGATTATTATGGAACCGGCAGAATGTATCCTCACGAAGGATGGCGCGGGAAGGGCATGTTTGTCGATCATAGCTGGAACCTCCAAAGGATAGTCTAGGTCCGGCTTCCCATCGTTCTTTGGCTCCATGGTTGAAAAGTTCTCTCGATCCTCCTATTTTCCTCATTTCATCTGAGCAGACCCAGGTTTCTGCCCGTAGGACGGACAGGAACGAGGCTGGCGCTAGAGCCGCCTAGGGCCGATTGGCCTACTTTACCGGTTTTCGGCGCGGGCCTATTCTGTCGGCAGCGTGTCGGGAATCCAGTCGGATCGCTTGGCGGGCGAGAAAGGAAGGACGCAAGTCGATGTGGTGTACTGCGATCCTGTTAGTGACCACGGTGGTCTTTGCACTGGATTGGGCGACGCCCTTAGGCCATGCTGTCTGGCTCCTCTACCTCCTGCCGCTCTGGATGACGGCGTTACAGGCTAAGCCCAAGGTTCTGGTGGGGTATGCATCGTCGGTGACCCTGTTGATGGCGGTCGGGTTTCTCGGGTCTCCTCAGGGCGTCGAGCCTGGAGTGGCCCTCGTCAACCGTCTCCTTGGCGTGGCGATGGTGTGGGGGGCCACCGGCCTGCTCTCTCGACAGCAGAAGACGGAGGTTGCCTTGCGGGTGGCGAATAGCCGCTTGGAAGAGCAGGTCTCCGAGCAGACGAGGAGCCTGATTGCGGCCAACGAGCGACTGACTTTGCAGTTGTCCGAACAGAAACGGGTGGAAACGGCCTTGCGCGAAAGCCAGGAACGATTCGAACTGGCGGCGGAAGGGGCGCATGTCGGAGTCTGGGAGTGGGAGCTCACGACGGGGGCTGCCTTTTATTCTCCTCGTTGGAAAGGCCAACTCGGCTGTGCCGCTCACGAGATCGAGCCGACCATTGCCGCCTGGGCGTCTCGTCTTCATCCGGATGATCGGGCGCGGGCATTGGCTGCCGTAGCCCTCCATCGGGACGGACAGAGCAAACAATATCGCCTCGACCACCGTCTCCTCCATGCTGATGGGTCCTATCGCTGGATCGCCGCCTTCGGTGGCGGCGTGCGCGATGAGCAGGGGCGCATGGCGCGGATGAGCGGCATCCATTTAGATGTGACGGCGCGAAAACAGGCAGAAGAAGCGTTGCGAGACAGCGAGGAGCGGTACCGTCGGTTGGTGGAGCATGTGGGCGATATCATCTATCGCACCGATGCCGACGGACGGTTCGTCTACTGCAACCCCACATCCCTGCGGGTCTTGGGGTATCTGCCCGAGGAATTGCTGGGGCGGCACTATCTCGAGATCGTGCAGCCGCACTGGCGGTCACGGGCCGAACGTTTCTATGGCCGGCAGTTCGTACGGCGCAAACCTCGTTCGGTGTACGAGGTGCCGGTCGTGACCAAGGATGGGCGCGAGGTCTGGCTGGGGCAACATGCGCAACTGTTGCTGGAGGGGGAGAAGGTCACCGGGTTTCAGGTGGTGGCCCGCGACACCACGGAACGGAAACAGGTGGAACTGGCGCTGCAGGAAAGCGAAGAGCAGTTCTCCAAAGCGTTTCATGCCAGTCCGGCGGGAATGGCGATCAGCCGGTTGGAAGACGGACGTGTGCTGGATGTGAATGAAGCCTTCATGCGTATCTCGGGCTTCCAGCGCGAAGAACTGGTCGGGTTGTCTTCATTGGATGTCGGGATTTGGGTGAATCCCGAGGATCGCCGGCAGTTGGCGGATCTGCTTCGGCGCGACGGCTTCCTGCGCAACCTGGAAAAAGAATTCCGCACCAAAAGCGGCGAGGTCCGGCACGGACTATTCAACGTCGAACCCGTCTCTCTACGACATGAGGATTGTCTGCTGACGCTGGTGCTGGACATTACACGCCGCAAGGAAGCGGAGGCGGCCCTGTCGCGTAGCCAGGCGGTATTGCAGGCGCACCAGGACGCCTTGATGCGCCTCACGAAGAGCGAGCACATCGGGTCCGGAGACTGGCAGGCGGCCTTGGAAGAATTGATGGAAACCTCGGCCAAGGTTTTGGCGGCGGATCGGGCCAGCGTCTGGCTGTTGGATCGGAGTGGGGAGACGTTGGACTGCGCCGAGTTATATGAACGCGGGCCTGGGCGGCACTCCACAGGGCAGCGCCTCTACGTGGCGCAGTATCCGCGATATCTGGCGGAACTGCTGCAGGAGCAGGTCGTCGATGCGCACGATGCCGTGCGCGATCCGAGAACCCGCGAACTGCTCCTGCCGTACTTGCGGGAGTTGGAAATCACTTCGCTCCTGGATGTGCCCATCTTTTTCGGCGGTCAACTGGCGGGCGTCGTCTGCCACGAGCGGGGCGGGGACGCGCGGGAATGGAGTCCCGAAGAAACACAATTTGCCACCTCGATAGGCAACCTGGTGACCCTGGCCTACGAAGCGAAACAGCGTCAAGAAGCCGAAGCCGCCTTGACGATGGCCAAAGAAGCGGCCGAAGCCGCCAATCGGGCCAAAAGCGATTTTCTGGCGACGATGAGCCACGAGATTCGCACGCCGATGAACGCCATCGTCGGCATGGCCGACCTGCTGCTGGAGACGCCGCTCAGCGAGGATCAACGGGAATATGTCGAGATCTTCCGCGATGCCGGCAGCAACCTGCTGAGCTTGATCAACGATGTGCTCGACCTGTCGAAAATCGAGGCCGGGCATCTCGATTTGGACCTCGTCGAATTCGATCTGAACGATCTGGTCCAGCGGGCCGCCGAGCTGGTCGCCGTGCGCGCCATGGAAAAGGATCTGGAGTTGGCCTACCAGATTCAGCCGGATGTGCCGACCTCGCTGATAGGCGACCCCAACCGCTTACGGCAGGTTCTGCTCAATCTGTTGGGCAATGCCGTGAAGTTCACGGAAGAAGGCGAAGTCGTGTTGCGGGTGGAGCGCAATCCCGACGACGACGGGCCGGGCCATCTCCTCTTCACTATTCGGGATACGGGCATCGGGATTCCGCCGGAGAAATTGCACGCCATTTTCGAGCGCTTCACCCAAGTCGATTCGTCGATCACGCGACAATACAGCGGGACGGGTCTCGGCTTGACGATTTCCCGGCGACTGATCGAACGGATGGGCGGCAAGATCGAGGTCGCGAGCGAGGTGAGCAAGGGAAGCACCTTTCGGCTGACCGCCAAGTTCGCGGTTCCGGCCCAACCGTCCGGCTCGACTCCGCCCGCGCAATGGGAACAGCTCGCGGGGTTGCGCACCTTGATCGTCGACGACAACGCGACGAATCGCCTGATCGTTCGCGAGACCCTGATGGGCTGGGGAATTCCCGCCGCGGAAGCGCCCGGCGGCGAGGAGGCGTTGATGGAGCTGTCGCGGGCCGCTCAGGCGGGCATGCCCTACCGGCTGGTGATTTTGGACGTGCGGATGCCGAAGATGAGCGGATGGCAGGTGGCCGATACCATCGCCCGGACACCAGGATTCGCGGCCCCGGCGATCATCATGTTGACTTCGGAGCGGCGGGCGGGCGATCAGATGCGGGCCCGCGAGAGTGGAATCGTGCGGTATCTCACGAAGCCGTTCCGGCGTTCCGATCTCTTCAACGGGATGATGGCGGCGATCGGCAAGGCCCCGGAGTATGAGGCGGAGTCGCGGTCGCCGCAGACCGGGGCTTCCGCGAACGGTGCGGGCGGGTTACGCCTCCTGTTGGCCGAAGACTTCGTCGACAACCGCCGTATGATCGAGTTTTATTTCCGATCCACGCCCCATCGGGTGGACACGGCGCCGAACGGCCAGGTGGCGGTTGAGATGTTCACACGGGGGGCCTATGATCTGGTGCTCATGGATATCCAAATGCCGGTCCTGGATGGGTACAGCGCCACCAAGGCCATTAGGGCTTGGGAACGTGCGCAGGGTCGTCCTCCGGTTCCGATTCTCGCGTTGACGGCCAATGCCTTGCAGGGGGAGATTCAGCGGAGCCTGTCCGCCGGCTGCACGGCGCACTTGACGAAGCCGATCCGCAAGGCGCGGCTGTTGGAAGCGATTCAGCTCTATGCGCAGACGGCCTCTCTGGCAGGCCGATTCAACGCAGAGTTCCATGCCGAACCGGTGGTCTTACAGGTCAGCGCGGAGTTTGAAAGTCTCATGCCGGGATTTCTCGCGCATCGACGGCAAGACCTCTCGCAACTCGCGGAGGCGTTGGCCGTTCAAGACTTCGAGCAGATCCGTGCCATCGGTCACGGTATCAAGGGAGCGGGAGGGACCTACGGCTTGATGGCCATCAGCGTCTTTGGGCATACGTTGGAGGCCGCGGCGTTGCATGGGAACGGGGCTGAAATCCAGGCGACGATCGACTCCTTGACTCGTTATCTGGACCGGCTGCAGGTCGTGTTTATCTAGTGCGGTGAGCGTCATATGCGCGTGCTTCTGGTGGAAGACCATATCGATATCCGCCGGCTGTTCGAGCAGGTGATCCAGGCGCGCGGCCATGACGTGACGGCCTGCGCCGACGGCGATTCGGCATGGGAGGCCTTCGCCCATCGGCCCCATGAACTGGTGCTGCTCGACTGGGAATTGCGCGGCAGCCATATCGACGGTCTCCAATTGTGCCAGAACATACGGTCCAGCTCCGGCGGCGAACGTTGCGTCATCGTGATGATCACCGCGCACGATTCACCGGAGTCCCTGCGCGCGGCACTCCAGGCCGGCGTCAACGACTACTTGGTCAAGCCGGTCGGAATCGAGTTTCTGAAGTTGCGGCTGACGATCGCCGAACAGTGGGTCGAAAACGTTCGGCGTCGGTTTGCCGCGGAGGACCACGCGCAGGTCCTGCAGTCTCAACTGGCTGATCAGGGTAAGTTCCACGACTTGATCGGCCGGAGTCAGGCGATGATGGCCCTCTATGCAGACATTCAGAGGGTTGCGGCAGTGGATGCCACGGTGTTGATCGAGGGGGAGACGGGCACCGGCAAGGAACTGGTGGCACGGGCGATTCACCTCTCCAGTCGACGAGCGTCCCAGCCCTTCCTGGCCGTGAACTGTGCGGGATTTACTGACTCGATCCTCGGCAGCCAACTCTTCGGCCACAAGAAGGGCGCCTTTACGGGGGCGATCGACAACCAGCAAGGGGTCTTCGAGGCAGCCGAGGGCGGGACCATCTTTCTGGATGAAATCGGCGATATTTCCTTCGCGGTCCAAACCAGCCTGCTTCGGGTGTTGCAGGAGCGAGAGGTGACACGCTTAGGGGAGTCGAGGCCGCGGAAGGTCGATGTACGGGTGCTGGCCGCCACCCACCACAATCTGCTGGAGGATATGGAGCAGGGAACCTTCCGGAAGGATCTGCTGTATCGCATCAAGGTGGCCCGCCTGCACCTCACGCCCCTACGGGAGCGACCGGACGACATTCCTTATTTGGTGCATGCATTCCTGGGGCAATTCCGGTCGGTGATGGAGAAGCCGGTCCATCAG
This sequence comes from Nitrospira sp., assembly GCA_015709715.1. Lineage (NCBI taxonomy): Bacteria > Pseudomonadati > Nitrospirota > Nitrospiria > Nitrospirales > Nitrospiraceae > Nitrospira > Nitrospira sp. The sequence goes on along the minus strand of CP054184.1, from coordinate 1,327,058 downwards.
GTCAGCCAGGAGGCGTTGCAGGTGTTGGTGACCTACGCCTGGCCCGGCAATGTCCGTGAACTCAAGAGTGCGGTGGAATCGGCCATGATCCATTGCAAAGGCTCGGTCCTGATGGTCGAGGATTTGCCGGCGGAGATTCGCAACCCTGCGACCGGGACCGCGTTTATTCCACTGCAGCGACAAGATGAACGAACTCGCATGATGGGGGCGCTTCGACAAACGGGCGGAAACCGGTCCGAAGCCGCCCGATTGCTGGGCATGAGCCGCCGGACTTTCTATCGGCGGTTGGCCGAGTACGACATCTTCGACCCGGCCGATTCGATCAGCGACCAACCACTCGAGCCCCTAACCTGACCGAGACGGGTTCTCGCTTACGGTTCTCTCCATCGCCTGTGCCGATCGTGACAGGGGGGAAACGATGGCACAGGTGTGACACAACACTTCCTGCCATGAGTTTGACGACGAGTCCCCGTGGTTTGCGCCGTGCGATCGCCAACTGCCTTGATTTTCAAACATCGTCTCGCTTCCCGATCGAATGGCACGATCTTTGATATCACCAAGGGGCGTGAGCGTGTGAAGACGGGGTGACCGAGATCGGCGTTGGATACCGTCGGCAGGAGGCGTAGCATGGACGTCAAAGGGTTCCTGTTATCGAATGGGACCGATCGGGAATTTCTTCTGAGCATCCAGCCCTCGGCCCATGGACCGTATGATCGATTGGTGGTCAGGGAAAAGGTGGATGGATATTGGGTGGATCTTGCGGGATTGTCGCAAGGCACTTGGCGGGAACGGGCCCGCGCCATCGAAGCGGTGTTGGGATATCTGCAAGACCTCCGGAGCATGACCCCCGCGCTGCCGAACCCCGAGCGGTGAGGCGGGATTCATCAGAGGTAAGGAGTGCGGGCATGATGTGGAACGAGGACAATGAGCAGGGTTTTCGCAATCGCGCGGCGAGCCAGCCGGGATTATCCGTGAGCCTGAGCCAAGTGCAGGTGAAGCCGGTCGCCGTCAAGCGGCGGCCGGAGGAGCTGACTCCGCGCGAGCGCGAGATCCTCCAGATGGTGTGGGCCGGCATGACGAACCGCGTCATCGCGGAACGGCTGCAGATCAGCATCAAGACGGCCGAGGCGCATCGTGCCAATATGATGAAGAAGCTGCGCGTCTCCAATATCGCCCAGTTGTTGAAGACGGCGCTGGAAGAGGGGTTGCTCGCCACCCATGCGAGCTGACGGGATTCGCGGCGACCTGCATCAGGCGGGAGTGTGCACTCCCGCCGCCTCGCAGCTCCCCGCGGATCCACCCCCGCCGTTCTGTAAATCGCACTCGCGCCGACGATGGTGTTTGCAGTACAATGCCGCACCATCGGAGGCGATGGTGATCGAGCAACGAATCGAAGAAATTACCCGTGCGAATCTCGCCTTTTATGCCGCCTTTGAAAGTCTGGACATGCTTCAGATGGATAAGGTGTGGGCACACCTCGAATACGTCACCTGTATCCATCCTGGCTGGAGTCTGCGGAGTGATTGGCCGGCCGTGCGTGATTCCTGGGTGTTGATCTTCAACAACACCTTCTCCATGAAGTTTGAGCTGACCGACGTGCAGGTGCAGGTCGCGGGCGATCTCGGGTGGGTGATCTGCACCGAAAATCTCACCAGTCGCCAGGGAGACAAGCCCGTGGAGAGCCGGGTTTTGGCGACCAATCTGTTCGAACGCATCGGCGACGAGTGGCTGATGATCCATCACCACGGTAGCCCTGTGATGGGCTGAAGTCGTCCTTGTCGCGCGCGCCTAAGGCTGAGCTGGGCGCCCAAAGGGATTCACCCGCTATCCCAACAACCTTCCTTACATCGCTACGTCCTCTCACCGTCCGTGCCTGTTCGGAGTAGGCACCCGTAACATCGTCCTGCGCCATCTTACTGTGTCATGGCACAGGGTTGGCACAACTCATCCTGCTCCTGACACAGGTTTTTCCATTCGTCTCTTTTCCCTGTGAGGTGATAACTGATTGATCTTGTAGGCCACCGTCCTATACGGCGATAAGGCCTGAAGTTTGAATAGTTGGCCTCGTAGGGCGAACCCCCTGGGGAGTTTGCCGGAGGACAGTGGGGAGTCGGGCGCATGCGCGGCTCCATTGGACAGGGCGAGGCGTGAAACTGGGCATGCATGAAGGAGAGACGGCATGGTGGCAGACAAGAGAGGCGGGAGGAGTTCGACGGGACGGCGAGGAACGAACTCGACCGCCGCGGCGAAGCGACAGGGTCAAGAGGTGGAGGTGCGGGGCACGTTGTCGGTCAGGCGTCGACCGGAAGATCTCACACCGCGTGAACGGGAAATTCTGCAGCTGATCTGGGGCGGACACACCAATCGAAGCATTGCCCAACACTTGAGCATCAGCATCAAGACGGCGGAAGCCCATCGGTCCAACATGATGAAGAAACTACGGGTTTCGAATACGGCGCAGCTTCTGAAGGTGGCGTTGGAGGGGAGGATTCTGGAAGCTCACGACGGCAAACACTAGGGGCGCGCCGCAACTAGAGTGCCGAGAGGGGAGTCGGCAACTCTTTGGTGTTCAAGGTCTGTTGCCACTCCGCTGCGACCTGGTCCCGTTCTTCCATGGTCATGGCGGCGTACTTGCGGAACATCTGCGGTCCACGGCGTCGACGCCAGGTCAGGAAATTGAGAAAGTGGTCCTTACAAATCGACTGCGTACCCGCGGGAGCGTAGACCTTTCCCTGACACCCGCCAATCAAACAACCCTGACCGCTCATACTCATCCTCCCTCTGTAATGGGGCAAAGTATGCCGGAGCCGAGGCCGTAAATGCAATGGACGGCCCGCGTAGGCACTTCCCTTCCGATCGCGCGCAGAACCCTGCATCCGCCTGTCCGTCGGGGGAAATTCCGCTTGCAATCATGAGGATGGGCCGGGTACGGTACCGCGTTCCTTGGCGGCCTCTGTCCGGAGCGCGTCGATCACCAGCATGCTGATGCAGGTCATATCGGTAGTGGGAGCCGTCATGGTCTTGGCGGCCTACGCGCTCATTCAAGCCGGTGTGTGGCGCGAGTTGGATGCGGGCTACTTGGCGCTGAACATCGTGGGATCGCTGTTATTGGGGATTGTGGCGATCGAAGATCGCCGGGTGGGATTCGTCCTGCTGGAATTCGTATGGGCTGGGATCGGGGTGGTCGGGGTGGTTCGGGCGCTACGGGCCAGACGCGCCCCCTGAGCAAGCGAACGGGCCGTTGTTGTAACGAAGGAGAAAGCATCATGGCAGGGTTGTTATCGGCGGATGACATATTCGAGCGGACGAAGGATGCGGCGGTGGCGGCGACGAGTCCGGACGAGCGGGCGCTCCAAATCGATTACGACGCGCTTCAGCTCAAGATCCGGGCGGCATTGGGTGATCGGAAGGTGGCCCGTTGCCATATCAACAAATTTTTGCCGGAGGGGTACGAAGATCAGGGGCGGTTCAATCTGCTGCTGTTGACCGCCGGCAACGTGTTATTCGACATGGTCATCGGCGACAGCTATTTTCGCTACGACATCGTCTCAGTGGGGCAGTTGGACAAGGTGCAGCTGATCGATGCCATGTGGGACAACCGCGAGAAGCGTCGCGAGGAGCCGTTCCTGAGCCTGCGCCTCATGCATGCGGAAGAGACGCATCTTCTGTTGGCGTTGGATGACGATGAACGGGCTAGCTTGCTAGGCTTTGCGGCGGCCGTGACGGCGGTCAGAAACCCTGAAAAATAACGTCCCACCCTTGTTACGCGCGGCGGTAGAGGGGCAGCGCCTTCACCGTCGCGTCGTGCTTCTTGCCGTCGATCTCCACCGTAAGCGCCGTGTCCGGCGCGGAGAAATCCCGCAGAGGGAAGCCGAATGCCAGAACGGCGTTCTGATGCGGTGAGAAGGTCGCGCTGCTGACCCAACCCACTTCGCGGTCGCCGCTGAAGAGCTTGGCTCCTCTTGTCGGGACGGTGGCATCGTGGAGGAGCAGCCCGACGAGATGCCGGCGCACATTGCCGTAGGTGTCCATGCGGGCCACCACCTCTTGTCCGGGGTAGCAACCCTTGTTCAAGCTGAAAGCCTTGCCTTCCAGATTGGCTTCCGGCGGAACGATTTCCTCGTTGAGATCCGGCCCGGCCTTCGGAAGGCCGGCTTCCATGCGGAGGGCTTCTCTCGCTTGACCGCCGGTGGGTTTGATCCCAAAGGCAGCTCCTGCTTCCATGAGGGCATTCCATGCCGCCAGCAGCCCCTCGGACGGGAGCAACAGTTCCAGGTCGACTTCACCGGTTTCCTCTGTTCGGATGACCAGTGCAGGTTGTCCCCCGATCTGCGCGGCGACAAAATGAAGCGGCAGGAGATCGCGACAGTCTACACCGAAGGCGGCTTGTACGGTGCGCGCCGCGTTGGGACCGCTGACCAACAGCAACCCCCAGCTCTCTCCGCAGTTTTCCATCTTGGCCTTGGTGCCGTACAGAAGAAACTTACGCAGGGCGGTGAAGGTGTGGTCGCCGATTTCGCCGACGTCTTCCAGCCACACCGCGTCCGTCTGGAGATAGCAGCGGAAGTAGGTGATCATTTTCCCCTTGTGTGTCAGGAAGCTCGAATAGCGGCCTTGGCCAGGCTGCAGCGGGAGAATATCGTTGCTGATGATCCCTTGCAGCCATTTCACGCGATCCTCGCCGGTCACGCGCACCTTCCCACGAGGGGAGAGGTCCGCCAGGCCGACGGCGGTGCGGACCGCCTGATATTCCGTGCGCCAATCTCCATAATGTGCCGGGATCTCCCAGCCTGCGATTGCTTCGAATGTGGCGCCGAGCTGTGCATGAATGGGATGAAGGCGCGATTGCTTCATGATGCGATCCTCGTGATTTCTTCGACGAGTTCCTTCGTGCGAGCTGAAAACTCATTGCGCGAGACGATCTTGGTGACCCCCAACTCCTTGGCACGGTTCCAGGTGTCCACTTCCTCATGGTTGGCGAAGGCGAGGACGGGAAGTCCCGGCGTGAGAGACGAGGTTCTCACGGTGTGCAGCGCCGCAAAGGCGTCGATGACAAGGTCGTTCATGTTCAAGATCATGGCGTCCGGCTGCGTAGAGGCGAGTGTTTCGGCCACCTGCTCCTGGCTTCGGATCCGCTCCAAGGTGTATCCCTGCGGCCGCAGGGCGTCCCGCACCTTGGTGTAGAAGAAAATGTCGGTTACGGCGACGAGGACGGTCCCGCTCATGTGTGCCTGTTGCTCCGGGTCAATTGAGTGAACTGATCAGTCGTCCCAGGGCCTTCTTGGCTAGGCTGTACTCCGGATTCAGCACGAGGGCCTGTTTGTAACAGTCGATAGCCTCGGTCCATTTGCCCTGACGCTCATACACGCGGCCCAGGTTCAGATGGGGGAACGCGGGGCTTTCGTATCGCCTAGCTTGCATGGCCTTTTGAAACCAGGGAATGGCTTCATCCAGGTCGCCCTTCTCGATCAGGTAGGCCCCGATGTCGTTGTAGGGGTTTCCAAAATCCGGGTCGCAGGAAATGGCCTTATGGCACTCCTCGATCGCCTCATCCAGCTTGCCCATGAAACTGTAGGTCCAGCCGAGGAAGGTATAGGCTTCGGCGGTTTGGTGCCGTTCCAGCGACTGTTTGTACAGTGCGACAGCCTCCTCCAACTGTCCCTTCATCTGCTGTTCGTAGGCCTGCTGGAACAGTTGCCAGGCTTCGCGCTTGTCTTCGTCGCTGCCTTCGCCCTGCACTAAAAAATCTTGAACATCCATGTGCGCTACTTCTGCCGTAATTTCTTGTGAATCAACTCGGCGCCGTAGCGCCCCGATAGGAGCATGGAGCCGAAGGCCGGGCCCATGCGGGGCGTGCCGAAGACGGCGGCGACGGCCAGTCCGATGACGAAGCAATTCGGCGAAACTTCACCGGTGCGATCCATGATTTCTTCTTCCGAGCGGGCCACCCACATGGCTCCGTTGCCCGGCACCTGCTGGTACAGGCCGCGCTTGTGGAGCAGGTTGACGACGATGGCGTCATGGCCCGTCGCGTCGACCACGATTTTACTCTCCAGCGCGATCGGATCGACATGGATGATATCGTGGCCGGCCATCTCCGCCGTGGTGCTGTTGACGACCACGCCTTCGAGGACCCCTTCCCGGCGCAAGATCAAGTCGACCACCCGCGTCAGGTTCATGATCTTGGCTCCGGCGTCATAGGCGGCGGCAATCAGGGCTCCGGTAGCATGCGGGGGATCCACCATGTACATGCCGGGACATTCCTTGATCTGCTTGCAAGGCACGCCGATCTCTTTCAGGATTTTATGGGCCGGGGCGCAAATGGTGGCCTTGTTCATCAGGTAGCCGCCGGACCAGAACCCACCGCCGAGCGCCAAACTTTGTTCCAGCACCAGCGTACGAAATCCCATTCGGCCCAAATCGTGGGCACAGATCAACCCGGACGGGCCGGCGCCGACGATGATGACGTCGCTCTCAATGAGTTGATCGAATTCTTTATAGTATTCCCGCGCGATATGGCGGGTGATGTCACGCTCCCGTAACGGTGCCGGTCTTGGTTTCCCCATGCTCTCTTCCCCTTCGGAGGCTGCTTACAGATAAATCTCGGAACCGGCATTCTTGAACTCTTCGGACTTTTCCTTCATGCCGATCTGGATGGCCTGTTGCTCCTCCAGCTGCTTCTGGACGGCGTAGTCGCGCACATCCTGGGTGATCTTCATCGAACAGAAGTGCGGTCCGCACATGCTGCAGAAATGAGCGACCTTCGCGGCATTGTCCGGCAACGTGGCATCGTGGAAGGAGCGGGCGGTTTCCGGGTCGAGCGAGAGGTTGAATTGATCCTCCCAGCGAAACTCGAAGCGCGCTTTTGAGAGGGCGTTATCACGGACTTGGGCTCCCGGATGGCCCTTGGCCAGGTCGGCGGCATGGGCGGCGATTTTGTAGGTCACCACGCCGACCTTGACGTCCTCCTTGGTCGGCAAGCCCAGATGTTCCTTCGGCGTCACGTAACAGAGCATGGCGCAGCCATACCAGCCGATCATGGCAGCCCCGATGCCGGAGGTGATGTGGTCGTAGCCCGGCGCAATGTCCGTGGTCAGCGGCCCCAGCGTATAAAAGGGGGCCTCTTGGCATTCCTTCAACTGCTTTTCCATGTTCTCCTGAATCAGGTGCATGGGCACGTGACCAGGCCCTTCGATCATCACCTGCACGTCGTGCCGCCAGGCGATCTTGGTGAGTTCTCCCAACGTCTCCAACTCGGCGAACTGGGCTTCATCGTTGGCGTCCGCGATCGAGCCGGGACGTAGCCCGTCCCCCAGGCTGAAGGATACGTCGTAGGCCTTCATGATCTCGCAGATCTCTTCGAAGTGCGTATAGGCGAAGTTTTCCTCATGGTGCGCCAGGCACCATTTCGCATGGATCGAACCGCCGCGTGAGACGATGCCGGTCATGCGTTTTGCCGTCAACGGCACGTAGCGCAGGAGCACACCGGCGTGGATGGTGAAGTAGTCCACGCCCTGTTCAGCCTGCTCGATCAAGGTGTCGCGGAAGATGTCCCACGTGAGGTCCTCGGCCTTGCCGCCCACCTTTTCCAGCGCCTGGTAAATCGGCACGGTGCCGATGGGCACGGGCGAGTTGCGGATGATCCATTCCCGCGTCTCGTGGATGTTCTTGCCCGTCGAGAGATCCATGACCGTATCCGCGCCCCAGCGGATCGACCAGATCATCTTCTCCACCTCTTCTTCGATCGAAGAAGCCACGGCGCTGTTGCCGATATTGCTGTTGATCTTCACCAGGAAATTGCGACCGATGATCATCGGTTCGCTTTCTGGATGGTTGATGTTCGCAGGGATGATGGCGCGCCCGCGGGCCACCTCGTCGCGCACGAATTCGGGGGTAATGGTGTGGGGAATGCCGGCGCCCCAGGCCTGTCCGGGATGCTGAACCACGCCGCCGCCGTAGCCGTTCTTGGCCGTCATGATCTCCCGGGCTTGCTCGCGAGACTGATTTTCTCGGATGGCGATGAATTCCATTTCCGGCGTGATGATGCCCTGCTTCGCATAGTGCATCTGGCTGACGTTTCGGCCTGGTTTGGCGCGCAACGGCTTCCGGATGTGACCGAAGCGCAGGCCGGCCAACGAGGGATCGGCCGCGCGTTGACGGCCGAAGAGCGAGGTGACCTGCGGGAGTTCTTCGGTATCCTGACGGCTCTCGATCCAGGTCCGTCGCACGGGCGGCAGCCCGGTGCGCACGTCGATACGAATGTTCGGGTCGGTATAGGGGCCGGATGTGTCATAAACCGTCACCGGCTGGTTGGCGACTTGGTCGCCCCCGTTGGCCTGGCGTGTGGCGGTCAGGCTGATTTCGCGCATCGGCACCCGCACCCCGGGCAGCGAACCGGTCACATAGACCTTGCGCGAGGCGGCGAATGGAGTGGTGGTGAGGTGTGCGGTCGAAGGCTTGGAACCGTGACCGTTGCTCGAGCCGTTGGGTGTATGGGTGTCGCTCATGGCAGCAATCCTTTCATCACGTCGGGGGTGAGGGCCTGACGGCAAATAAAAAAAGCCGCATCCAGCTTGGGTGCGGCTTGAAGCGATCACGAAGCCAGTCGATCGGTCGCTTCCCTACGCTGGTATTACCCAGGTCAGGTTCTGAGGGTCGTCCGACAGGGTCGGACTCTCAGCCGGATGGCACCCCTAGCTGTCGGGGGTGATGGTACCGAGCCCAGGAGGCGAAGTCAATCTGTCGGAAGACCCAGGGCGAATCAGGCGGCGGTCCACAAGGGCTTCGTGCCTGGGCCCTTTGCTCCGGGCTTCGTTCATTGATTGTGCGAGAAGGGCTGTCGTAGAATTAGGCTACATAAGTTCGCTTCTGGTATAGTGTTTTACATCCAACCGAAAGGCTTCAGGTGAAAACGGTCGCCACGCTTCCTCGCCCTGTCACCGAGTATCAATCGCTGCCCGCGGAAGATCTATGTGAGCGAACTCGCGCGGCGAAACGGACGCTGGGCGACCGCGTGATGATTCTCGGGCACAATTACCAGCGGGATGAGGTGATTCAACATGCCGAATTCCGCGGCGACTCGTTGAAGCTGGCGCAACTGGCGGAGCAGCGGTCCGACCGGCCCTATGTCGTGTTTTGCGGGGTCCATTTCATGGCGGAGACCGCCGACATCTTGAGTCGCTCGAACCAAACCGTGATTCTGCCCGACATGGCCGCCGGCTGTTCCATGGCCGACATGGCGGCGATCGAACAGGTGGAGGCCTGCTGGGATACGTTGGGGCGGGTGATTCCGGTTGAAGAGCAGGTGATGCCTGCGGTGTACGTGAATTCTGCCGCGGTCTTGAAGGCCTTTTGCGGCGAACATGGCGGCATTACCTGTACCTCGTCGAACGCGCGGGCGGTGATCGAGTGGTGCTGGGCGCGGCGCGAGAAGATCCTGTTTTTCCCCGACGAACATCTGGGGCGGAATACCGCCAATAAGATGGGCATCCCTCGCGACCAGATGATCGTGTGGGATCCGTATATGCCGCGCGGCGGCAATTCCGTCGAGGCGATCAAGCGGGCGAAACTCATCCTGTGGAAGGGGCACTGCAGTGTCCATCAAATGTTCCAGCCCTCGCACGTCGAGTACTTCCGTAAGCAACACCCTGGGATTACGGTCATCGTCCATCCGGAGTGCCACGAAGACGTGGTCAACAAGGCCGACTTGGTCGGCTCGACCGAATTCATCATCCGCACCGTCACCGCAGCCCCTCCCGGCACTGCCTGGGCGGTGGGCACGGAACTGAATCTGGTGAACCGTCTGAAGCATGAATTGACCGATAGGAAGGTGTTCTTTCTCTCCTCGACCGTCTGCCAATGCGCCACCATGTTTCGCATCGATGCGCCGCATTTATGTTGGGCCATGGAGAATCTCGCCGAAGGCCATGTGGTGAATCACATCGTGGTCCCGGACGATGAGAAGCGGTGGGCGAAGGTGGCGTTGGACCGCATGATGGCGCTCAGTTAGGGACAAACAAAGCACTGGTTCCTCTCGCCTCGATTCGGTATAGTCCTCTCTTTACGCCTACTTCCGGAGCATGTGACGCCTCGCGTCGATAGAAAACCATGGACTATAAAGCGACCCTGAATTTACCCAAAACCGACTTTCCCATGAAGGCCAACCTCCCGCAGCGGGAGCCGGAGATGCTCGCCCGCTGGGCGGCGGAACGGCTATACGAGCGGATTCAGGAAGCGCGCCGGGGGTGTGAGCCCTACATCTTGCATGATGGGCCGCCCTATGCGAACGGGCGCATTCACATCGGCCACGCATTGAACAAAATTCTGAAAGACATCATCGTCAAATCGAAGACGATGTCGGGGTATCAGGTCCCCTACGTGCCGGGTTGGGATTGCCATGGCCTGCCCATCGAACACCAGGTCTTAAAGGAGCTTGGTGACAAGAAGCGGGACTTGGATGCCTTGGCGATTCGCAAACTCTGTAAAGAATATGCCGAGAAGTACGTGGCGATCCAACGAGAAGAGTTTCAGCGGTTGGGCGTGTTGGGGGACTGGCAGCAGCCGTATCTCACGCTTAATCCTCGGTATGAGGCGACGATTCTCCGGGAGTTCGGCCGTTTCGTGGAGCGAGGCGGGGTCTACAAGGGACTCAAGCCGGTTCTTTGGTGCACGCACGACCAGACGGCCTTGGCCGAGGCGGAGGTCGAGTACGACGACCATACCTCGCCGTCGGTGTATGTGAAGTTTCCCCTCGCGAGCCCCCCGACCATCTTGAGTAAGCGATTCGGCGGTCCCTCGTTTCCGAACGATGTGCAGACCGTTGCGGTCCTGATTTGGACCACGACGCCCTGGACATTACCGGCCAACCAAGCGGTCTGTCTCCATGCCGACATCGACTATGCCTTCGTACAGCTTGGGCATGAGTTGCTGATCATGGCCGAGAAGCTGGTGGAGTCCGTCGCCAAGGCCTGTGATCTTTCCGGCTACCAGGTCGTGGCGGTCAAAAAAGGAGGCGAAGGGTTCGAGGGGCTGGAAACCCAGCGCCCGCTCACCACCGGCCTCTCGCCGATTCTACTGGGCGACTTTGTAACCTTGGACCAAGGCACGGGCTGTGTCCATATCGCGCCGGGGCACGGGATGGAAGACTATCTCCTGGTGTTGGACCACAATGCCAAGGCCAGCGTCGGAGAACGGTTGGAGATTCTGGCTCCGGTGGACGACGGCGGGAAATTCACCGCGGCTGTTCCGGACTTTGCCGGCCAGCATGTGTTCAAGGCCAATCCGAAGATCGTCGAGCGCCTGAAAGAGAACGGCCGGTTGCTGGGCCATGGGACGCTGAAGCATTCCTATCCGCACTGCTGGCGTTGCAAGCAGCCGGTGATCTTCCGCGCGACCGAACAGTGGTTCGTGTCGATGGAGACCAACGAGTTGCGGAAAGAGGCGCTGGCGGAGATTGAGCGGGTCCGCTGGATCCCGGCCTACGGCCGCGACCGGATCAAGGGGATGATCGAGAACCGGCCCGATTGGTGCCTGTCGCGCCAACGAGTCTGGGGCACGCCGATCCCTGGGTTCACCTGCGTGAAGTGCGGCAAGGTCATGGCCGATCCCGGGGTGATCGACCATGTGGCGGACCTGATCGAACAGCACGGGACTGACTACTGGTTCGCCAATCGAGCCGACTCCTTACTCCCCGTTGGGACCAGCTGCGATGCATGCGGCGGAACGGAATTCGAGAAGGAGCGAGACATTCTGGACGTGTGGTTCGAATCCGGCGTGAGTTATGCCGCCGTTCTCAAATCGCGGCAATGGTGGCCGGCCAACCTGTATCTCGAAGGCTCCGACCAGCATCGCGGCTGGTTTCACAGCGCGTTACTGGCAGGTGTGATCACCGATCACCGAGCCCCCTACGAGGCGGTGCTCACGCATGGGTTCGTGCTGGACGGAGCCGGGCGCAAGATGTCGAAGTCGGCGGGCAACGTCGTGGCGCCGCAGGATGTGATCAAGCAATCGGGCGCCGAGATCCTCCGTCTCTGGGTGTCGGCGCAAGATTATCGCGAAGATCTGCGGATCTCCCAAGAGATCCTGAACCACTTGATCGAAGCCTATCGCAAGATCCGCAATACCTGCCGGTTTCTCTTGAGCAATCTGTACGATTTCGATCCGGGGCAGCACCGGGTGCCGTTCGAGGAGTTGCCTGAACTGGACCGGTGGGCCCTCATGCGCCTCGGCGAGCTGATCCCGCGCGTGCGGAAGAGTTACGACGAGTTCGAGTTCCACGCGATCTTCCACGCATTGAACAATTTCTGCTCGGTGGACCTGAGTGCCGTGTACCTCGATATCCTGAAAGATCGGCTCTACACCTTCCGCAAAGATTCCCCCATGCGGCGCGCCTCGCAAACGGTATTGTTCGATATTCTCGTCGCGCTGACGAAGCTCATGGCACCGGTCTTGAGTTTTACCGCCGATGAAATCTGGCGAATGTTGCCGGAGGTGGTGCGTGCGGAATCGAAGGCGGATAGTGTGCATCTAGCTCTATTCCCCGAGGCCGATGCCCGCTGGAGCGACTCAGTGTTGGCTGAGAGGTGGGAGCGCCTCTTGGATGTGCGAACGGCAGTCCAGGCGGCCCTGGAAGTGAAACGCCGCGACAAAGTGATCGGGGCTCCGCTGGAAGCGCGGGTGGTGATCGAGGCGAATTCCGAGCGATATGAGTTTCTGAAGCAGTACCAGCAGGATCTCTCATCGGTCTTTATCGTGTCGGATGTCGAATTGCGGTCCGTTCATCATCCTCCGCTCTCCCCTGATTTCAGCATCAGGGTGGAGAAGGCGACCGGGGAAAAGTGCGAACGTTGCTGGAACTATCGGCCTGCAGTGGGGAGCTTTGCCGACCATCCGACCCTGTGCGATCGTTGTGTGGAGGCGGTACGTTGAGCCCATCCGTGCGATACTTTCTGCTGGGTCTCTTGAGTCTCATCATCGTGGTGGTGGATCAAGTCACGAAGGTGTCCGTCATGGAGAATATGCGTCTCCATGAGTCCATTCCCGTCATCCAGAATTTCTTCAACATCACCTACATTCGAAATCCCGGCGCCGCCTTCGGATTTCTGTCGTCCAGCAGCAGTTCGTTTCGGTTCGTCTTCTTCGGGGTGACCTCGGTGTTCGCGCTGGGGCTTCTGGGAACGATCCTGGCGCGGATGCCGAAAGACGATTGGATGGGACAACTCAGCGTCGCGGGGATTCTGGGGGGCGCGATCGGCAACCTGATGGATCGACTACGCTACGGCGAGGTGATCGACTTTCTGGACTTCTATATCAACGGGTATCACTGGCCCGCCTTTAATGTGGCCGACTCGGCCATCACCGTCGGGGTGGTCTTTCTGATCCTCCACTTTGCATTGGAGAAACACCCTGAGGAGGCGCCGGTGTTGACGGAGCATCCTCCCTCCTCCTGATTCTCCGGCCTCCGAACCTAGGCCGGCAAAGGCAGGATGAACCCTCCCTTCTCACGAAACTGCTTCTGCTGAGCCTGGCTAAACATCGCCAAGGGTTCGCTGTGACAGAAGCGGCATTGCTTCACGGTGATGGGGGCATCCGGCTCCCCGATCTCGACCAAGTGCTGCTTCGCGAGCGTCAGGGCCAGCTCCTGGCTGGTGGTCATGACATCGAAATGGATCTTGCCTTTTCTGCCAGTGACCCACGTGTCGTACACGTGGACAGTGTCCAGCGCATTTCCCATGAGACGGACTCCTTCCGATAATCGATCAGTGCACCACCAGGAGAACGACAACGCCCAGCACCATCCGGTAATACGCGAACACGCGCAGGCTGTGCCGCTGAACGAAGGTCAGAAAGGCGGCGATGACGGCCCAGGCGACCACAAACGACACGATCAAGCCGAGGGCCAGCGCCACATAATCAGCCTGTGAAAAGACGGTTTGGGATTTCAGCATTTGATAGATCGTCGCGATGATCATGGTCGGGAGCGCCAAGAAAAAGGAGTATTCGGTCGCGACGCGTCGATCCAGGCCCGCAAGGAGGCCGCCGACGATGGTCGAACCGGAGCGGGACATGCCGGGAATCAAGGAGGCGCATTGGGCGATTCCGATCCAGAGCGCCGACCGCGGGGTGACCTGAAGGAGTTCCTTGGTATGGGCGCGATCTTGCAACCGTTCGACCGCCAAGATGATGAGGCCACCAAGAATCAGCGACGCGGCGACGGTGGTCGGTGTGAACAGGTAGGCCTTGATGGTTTTGTGGGCCAGAAAACCGACGAGGGCGGCGGGCAAAAAGGCCAGACCCAAGCCGATGACGAACCACAGGTTGGGGTGACTCTGCAGCGATTTCTGCAGCACCGATTGCCAGGAGCTGCCGCCGCTTGTTACGAGCGAGCGGAAATCCCGTTGCTCCCGTATTGTATTTGCGACGAGGGCGCCGAGTTTGGTGCGTTCATAGGCAATGATGGCCAGAATCGAGCCGAGCTGGATCGAGATCTCCACGTTCGACGCGATGTCTCCCGTGAATCCGAGGGCGTGCCCGACTAGGATCAGATGTCCGGTCGAAGAGACGGGGAGGAACTCGGTGAGTCCCTCGATGATGCCGAGAATGACGGCGAGCTCCGGGCCCCAGTTCATCATAGGTGGATAGTAGGCTGCAGGTGGCGTCGTGGTTGGTTGCGTAGTCGCGCGGACGTGTGCCTGCATATTCCCAAACTGTCCTTCGGCAGTCAAGCGGAGGGCCTGTTCGTGCGTTCGCGGCGCGGGCGGCGCCCTTCACCGTCCAATCGGCAAACTTGTTGACAAAGCGGGGAGGTTGGCATACACACAACAACAGAACAGACTTCTAGTCGGTTGTGGCCGAACAGGGGGAGGATCGCATGAGGCAGGTGTGGATGGCGGGGGTCGCGCTTCTCAGTGCGGTGGCCGTCAGCGGGTGTGTGTCCGAAAGGAAATATCATGAGGCGCTGGCCGATGCCGATGCGGCTAAAAGCGAGCTCGAACGTGCCCGCGCTCAGAAGAATGCATTGGAACAGCAGGTCAAGACGCTCAAAGACCTCAACGCGAAGATCGGGTCGGAAAGCCAGATCGCGCGCGATGAATTGCAGCGGATCGAACATGGTCGTGACAAAGAGCGCGACACCATTGAGTTGCGCACCAAGGAACTGGAAGACAAGGTCAAGCAGTTGACGGCGCAGAATCGGAGCGTCAAGCAGGAATATGAAGAAGCCCGACGCCACAATGAACAGTTGAAGTCGTTGGTGGCCCGCTATCAAAAAGAGATGAAAGAGCGCGCCCGTTCGCTGTCGCCGGCCGTCGCGCCATCGTCGTCGGCATCCGGGGCCTCCGGCTTGGTGGGCGTCTCGCCTCAGCCGCCTGCCGATGCGGCCAGGACGTCGTTGCTGAATATCAATAAGGTGTCTTCGGCCGACCTGGTGCTGTCCCTGGGGATTACCCAGGATGTGGCGGAGCGGATCGTGGGCAATCGTCCCTATAAGGTCAAAGGCGAACTGGTTGCCAAGAACGTGGTGACAAAGGATCTGTTCGACGAAATTAAGGATCGCATTACCGTCAGTCCATAGACGCTGACACCTGTATCACCGAGATCTGTGGATCAGAAGGCCGTTTGCCTGGACAGGCAAACGGCCTTCGTCGTTTACCGCGCGTCTCGCTCGGGGCCTGGTCCTGTCGGCTGAATCGTCCTCTCTTTTCCTGCTAGAATGCCGGCATTGCCCAAGGGAACATCGCCGCATGGTACGACGAGTGACTGTGATCGTCGGAGTGCTGGCCATTGGTCTGGCCATCGCCGGCTACGTATTTTTCAACGGTGAGCGAAAGCCGCCGGTTCGATACCGCACCGTGCCGGTGGAGCGGGGAACCCTGATCTCGCTTGTGACGGCCACCGGGACGATCAATCCCATTACCACGATTCAGGTCGGCAGCCAGGTGTCCGGTATGATCGAGAGTCTTCACGCCGACTTCAATTCGAGCGTCAAGGCCGGTCAGGTCGTGGCTCGCATTGATCCCTTCCCCTACCAAGCTAGACGTGACCAGGCTGCGGCGAGTTTGGCCAACACCAAAGCGGCGTTCGACAAGGCTCAGATCGAACAGGCTCAGAAGCGGCGAGAACTTGATCGCGCCAAGGCGCTGATCGGACAGCAGTTCGTTTCCCAAAACGAGGTTGACGTCGCCCTGACCGCTTATGAAGGCGCCGTGGCCCAAGTGAAGGTAACTCAAGCGGCGGTCAAACAAGCGGAGGCGATGCTCCAGGCCGCCGAACTGGATTTGAAATATACCGTCATCCGCTCTCCCGTCGATGGGGTGGTGATTTCTCGACAGGTGGAGGTCGGCCAACGAATTTCGGCGAGCTTTTCCATCCCCACCTTGTTTCTGATCGCCGAGAAGGTTACCAAGATGCAGGTGGATACCAACGTCAGTGAAGCCGACATCGGTGGCGTGGCTGAAGGAAAGGACGCGTCCTTTACGGTGGATGCCTATCCTGGCGAAGTCTTTCATGGCCGCGTGCGCCAAGTGCGGAATGCGCCGATCAACGTGCAGAACGTGGTGACATACGACGTGGTGGTGGAATGCGAGAATCCCGGGTTTCGACTCAAGCCGGGCATGACGGCCAATGTATCGATTGTGGTCGCGAAACGGGATCAGGCGCTCAAGGTGCCGACGGCCGCTCTGCGGTTCACGCCTCCCACCCAGGCGAAGAGCGGCGGGAACACACCTCCGGCCTCGATGGGGCGCCGGCGCGTGCTCTGGAGGCAGGGCGTCGATCAGGAATTGGAGGCGGTCACGGTGGAGGTGGGGATTTCGGACGGAGCCTACGCGGAGGTGGTCACTCCCGATCTCAATGAGGGGGATGCGGTGGTGATTGGGCTCGATGCCCAGCGCGGTGAGCGGAAGGGAGCCGAACTACCGCCGGGATTCGGAGGCGGACAACGGGGATCGCGACGGGATCGGGGACTCTAAGTGGAGGCGGATGGCGTGACCCACGGTTCCGGTGATTCTCGGGCGGGCCTGACCAGCGGCGGCAATGGTTCCACTCCACTGATCCTGTGTGAGGATCTGTGGAAGATTTATCGGGTCGGCGATGTCGAGGTGCGGGCCCTGCAAGGGGTGAATCTGGCTATTGATCGAAGAGAGTTTGTCGCCATCATGGGGACCTCCGGATCGGGGAAGTCGACCCTCATGAACATTCTGGGATGCCTGGATCAACCCACACGAGGCCGGTATCGGCTGGACGGGTTGGATGTCGCCACGGCCAAGCCCGATCTATTGGCGGAACTGAGGAATCGGCGGATCGGCTTCGTCTTTCAGAACTTCAACCTCATTCCGCGAACCAGTGCATTGGAAAACGCGCAGCTGCCTCTTTTCTATCGGGGCCTGCCCATCAGGGAGCAGCGTCGACAGGCGGCCGCCGCCCTCGAACGAGTGGGCTTGGCCGGCCGCGAGCAGCACTATCCCACCCAGCTGTCGGGCGGACAACAGCAGCGCGTGGCCATTGCTCGGGCGCTGGTCGGATCCCCGTCGATCCTCTTTGCCGACGAACCCACCGGGAATTTGGATACGTCCTCCAGCCGGGAAATCATGGGTATTCTCGAACGATTGAATTGCGAAGATGGGATTACCATCATCCTGGTGACGCACGAATCGGATATCGCCGCATACGCGTCCCGAGAACTCGTCATGAAAGACGGGCAGATCGTGCAGGATGTGCAGCGTATGCCTCACCTATCCGTCACTTCCTAGGACCTCCGATGGCCGCTTTCTTGTGGTTGACCATCCTTACGGCGTTGCGGATTGTCAGCCGCAACCGATTGCGCGCCGGTCTGACCATGCTGGGCATCGTGATCGGCGTGGGTGCGGTCATTGCCATGGTGAGCATCGGACAGGGAGCCCGGGCGGCCGTTCAAGCGCAGGTCGCCAGCATGGGAACGAATGTCATCATCGTCATGCCCGGGGCCACGACCGTCGGAGGGGTGCGGGGCGGACAAGGAGGTGCGGTCACGCTGACGGTGAGTGATGCACTGGATTTGAAGAAACGGAGCCCGCTCTTATCCGACACCGGATGGGCCAAGCGAGATGTCATGCAGATCGTCAATGGGAACCGCAATTGGAACGGTCCTGTGAACGGCATCTCGCCCAGTTATCTCACGATTCGGGACTGGACGTTCACCAGCGGCGGACCCTTTGCACAGGCGGATTTGGATAGCGCGGCTCGGGTGGCGTTGATCGGCCAAACCACCTTGGAGAATCTCTTTGATCCTGGAGAGGAGGTAATCGGCGCCACCGTCCGCATCAGGAACGTGCCGTTCCAAGTCATCGGGGTGTTGGCGCCTAAGGGGCAATCGGCGCAGGGGGCCGACCAAGACGACGTGATCTTCATTCCCTTCACCACTGCGGAACGGAAGGTCTTCGGCAGTCAGTTCTTGGGATCGGTGGGTGCGCTGTTTGCCGCTACGGAATACAACACCGACCTACCCGAGGCCGTCGAACACATTCGTGAGATTCTGCGGGCACGGCATCGGCTGCAACCTGATCAGGGGGACGATTTCACGATCCGTACGCAGGTCGACATCGGGAAGGTCCAGGAAGGAACGAGCCGGACGCTCACGGCCATGCTGTTCGCGATCGCCTCGGTGTCGCTGGTGGTCGGCGGAATCGGCATCATGAACATTTTGCTGGTGTCGGTGACGGAGCGGACCAAGGAAATCGGTGTGCGGATGGCGGTGGGCGCTAAGCGGGGGCACATCGTGGCGCAATTCTTAATTGAAGCAGTCACGTTGAGTCTGCTCGGGGGGCTGCTCGGGGTAATCGTCGGGGTCGTCGGAGCCTCCCTGACAACGGCGATTGCCGGCTGGCCCACGATCATCTCGTTGGATGTGATTGCCGGGGCCTGCTTTTTTTCGCTGGTCGTCGGTCTCTTTTTCGGACTGTATCCTGCCAATAAAGCTGCCCGCCTGAACCCCATCGATGCCTTGCGGTACGAGTAATCGGACGGGGAAGACATGACCCGTGAGGAGAGGGCGCGGGCTATGGAGCCGCGCGCTCGAATCCTTCGGGGACGGTTCCGAGGACGGATCGAATGCCTCGGGCCGGTGCCTGCGCATCCTGATTGGCAAGGTCGAGCACCAGCGGGACGACATAGGGTTCGCCTACCGGATCATGCGTGACGGTGATGATGGGCTGGTGCAATTTCTTCGTGTTGATGACACTGACGATGGCCCGCTCACCGGTGGTCAGTTCGACGAAGCTATAGACGGGATAGATTCCCATCGTCTTGACGAAGAGGGAGATCAAGGATACGTCGTATCGCCCATCCTGCCCCTCCTGGTAAAGCCGCTGAAGGGATTGGTGAGGCGTCAAGGGAGAGGCGCCCCCGAAACCGGCGAGCAATTCATCGTAGCGATCCGCCACCATGACGATGCGGGTCATCGGGGAGGTGAAGGCGCCGCGGGTTTCGGCGGGAAATCCGGTTCCGTTCAAATAGGCATGGTGCTCCGCCACGATCTGTTCGACGACCGGTGTAAACCCTCCTTGGCGCTCCAGCATAATGGCCCCCGCACGCGCGTGCCCTTCGTAAGTTTTTTGTTCTTGTTCGGACAGGATGGCGGAGGTGGCGGCGACCCGCCGAAGAATCGCCGCCGGCGTCTGCAAGAGACCGATGTCGTGCAGCAAGGCTCCTGTGGCTAAATCCAATATGGACAGGAGATCGTACGCCGCCGCATGGGCCAGGATCATCGAAAAACTGCAGGTAGCCAGGGCATGTTGACTGAGCGGTTCATGTTCGTTCCGACCCTGGCTGAGGGCGATGAAGAGGGCGTGTGTGGTCAGGGTTTGAGCGACCGCGCTGATCTCGTGGACCCGATGCTTGGCATCTTCCGAGTCCACGGCGCCGGTTTCCGCAATCCGTGAAAACGTCGATTGCACCGAGCGTTGGAGTTGATCGCGGGCGGCCCGGGCGGCTTGCAGCTCCTCGGCCATCATCGCGAGCGACCGTACCTCCGTCCGACCCTCGGTGGGAGTCTTTGCGAGGTGGGCGAGTGATCCCGGCGGAGGCGGCAAAGGTGCCGCTGGGCGGTCCGAGAGGTCCAGGCCCCGTGCCGGGTCGATCTGCAATCGCTTGACGCCTGCCCGTCGTAATTTGTCGATTTGCTCGGTCGTCCGAATCAAGAAGGAATGCCGAAAGAATGGCGAGCGGAACCAAGCTACGTCCAGTTTGACGACGAACATACCTGTCTGGAGTTGATCGATGGTAATCGGTCGGTTCGCCATGCTCTCTCGTGTTGCGAAGACGCGGGTTCGCCCGTGGAGTCCCGCTCAACGGCGCGAGGCCTGCTCCGAGCCTGCGGGATCACCAGAGAGGATCCTGACCAGGTTGCCGGTATGTTGCATTTGCTGTGAATCAGAGGAGATGACAGACAAGCGTATCTCCATGCGCGGCTGGTCGCGATCCTGATGTTTGTAGAGATGGGTTTCCACCACCCGGTTGTCGTTCACTCCCAATGCTTCACAAAGGGCGTCTTGTGCGATCTTGAGTCCTCCATCCGTGTCGCGGCGGAGCGGAGACGCAAAAAAGAAGTGAATCGACAGCGCCAGATCGGCGTGGTGGAGGGCACGCGTTAGCGTAGCACGATGGGCCGATTGGGCAAGTGTAACGAGAGTTTGTTGTCCAACCAGTGCTTTGAACGCCCGTCCTTTTGCCGAGAGGAGCCGGCGACCATTAACGGTGGCGTATTGATGGTTCACGCTGGGTGGAATGGGGAGAATCAACCGGATGGCGTCCGCCGTGACCTGCGAGCCATCCGTCCTATTGGTCGGATACGAGGGGGGCGAGACCTCAGGGGGAACAACGGACCTAGGTGACACGGAAGTCTTGGGCACCCCAACCGGCTTGCCAGACGCTGTTCGGAAAGAAGTGGCGCGAATCGGAAGGGGACCCCGTCGAGAGAGAGGTAGGCGGCGCAAGGTGGCCCGTCAGAGAAGATTAAGAATCTTCGCCATGTTCTGTTCGTAACGGTCTTCCGTCTTGGAGATGTACCGTCGCCATTCAGCTGGATTCCAAACCTCCAGGCGGTGATACAACCCAACCAGGATGATTTCTTGATCATCGTCGACCGGCACCAGTTTGCGGAGTTTGCCGGGGATGAGGACACGGCCCGCTTTGTCGATTTCCGACATGCCGGCTTCTGACACCACGAAATGCATGAAGAGGCGGCTCTGATCCTCATCTAGAGTCGTTTTGGTTCGTTCCAAGACCTTTTGCCATTCCTTGGCGGAATAGAGCCAGAGTGACTGTTCGGCATTTCTCAGGAACATCACCTGGTTGCCCTCCGCCTCGAGGTGCTCACGAAGCGGCGAGGGAATCGAAAATCGTCCCTTCTCATCAACTTTGCAGAGATATTCCCCTGCGAACATCAGCGTCGTTCTCCGATCATGGCTGCGAGGGCGGCCCCATCCGTTCGCGGAGCCATCGCTCCAAATCGGTCCGTGCGAACCGCCACTCCTTTCCCAGCTTGAAACCGGGGAGTTGGCGCTCCTGAATATAGCGATAGAGCGTACGGGGGCTGATCTTCAGATAACGGCAGGTTTCCGCCACCGTGAGCAGCTCGTTCTTGTGGTCGGTGGTCATGGGCACACAGCTGTGAAAAAAACGGAGCCATAGAAACCTGCTGCCTATCCATTCTCGGAGCGATGGTAGGAGACCAAGGCAATCCTGTCAAGTGAATATTCATGACATTGCTTGTCAATCGATGTCACCACTGTCCATTGTTGATGGAGGGAGCTCTTCCCCTTCCAGTGCCCCTTCAAAGTCGTCGCCCAGGTCTTCTCCCATTTCTTTCCCCATTTTTTTCATGAAGCGCGCCATGCTTTGCGGGTCGCTCTCGTCCAGCCCCGCCAGATTGCCGGGATCGGCAAGGGCTTCGAGTCGAGCTTCTTCGGATTTGGGGGAGGCGAAACGAGACATGATTCGTTCCAAGGCGGGGCTGTGACAGTAGTCGCAGGAAAGTTGCGGTGGATTGCTGAGACTCAACACGAGACGTGTTGTGCGTCGCTTGCATTGCCGACAGCGATACTCGTAGATCGGCATGGTTAGGCTCTTCCTTCCAGGTGGGCAGTGGGAATCATCGGCAGAGGGTTCGCGTCCTGAAAGAGATCGCCATCGATCGACCGTGCCAAGGTGAGGACTTTGACTTCGCGTGCCTGCGCATTGAGCAAGACGCTCGCGCATTCGTCGGCGGTGGTTCCTGTGGTGAACACGTCATCAACGAGTAAAATAATGCGCCCACGCACTTCACCGGGATTCTTGAGGGCGAAGGCCTTCCGGAGGTTGCGGAGTCGAGCGGAGCGGGAAAGGGTAGTCTGCGGATTGGTATCGACGACCCGCACCAAGTTTCGATAGGATACCGGTCGTTGCAGGATGGGGCTGACGTAATCCGCGAGGAGAAGGGATTGGTTGAATTCTCTTTCACGCAGCCTGTTCGGATGGAGCGGGATCGGCATAATCAGATCGGTCTCCAGCTGTGCCGGCAGGGCTTGGATCAGGAGTATGCCGAGTGAGCGGGCCAAGGCAACTTTTCGATGATATTTGAACAGAGCGATGGCCTCCCGTAATGGCGATCGGTAGGCATAGGGGGCCCACACCCGGGTATAGCGAGGGAGTCGGGTTCGGCAGTCATGGCATTCGTGGGTTGGGCTAAATACCGTCGCGACTTCGGATGCAAATGGGCGCCGGCATCGGGAGCAACCAGGACCCTGAATCGGCCGAATGTGGGCCCAACAGTCTCGACAGAAGAACGGCGTAGGGTCGCTCGAAAGCGCCTGTCCACAGGTCGTGCAATCCGAGGGGAGGAGCAAGCGGGAAGCCCGTCGAATGAGATCGAACATCAAGGCCACGATGCGGACCCTCCGTTAACGATGCCCTTCGTCTTGTACGGAAAACCCCCCTGATCTGTCAAGGTTGTAGGGGAGCCGTGGCTGTGTTATACGCCGTCATGCACGATTCTCCGCAACGGGTGGCGCGCGTCCAAAACCTGACGAAGGAATATCGCCATGGCTCCTCGGTGGTGCGAGCGCTGCACAATGTGACGTTGGATATCGGCGAAGGGGAGTTCTGTGCCTTCGTCGGGCCGAGCGGATGTGGAAAAAGCACGTTGCTCAATCTCATTGGGGGATTGGATCATCCGACTGCCGGTACCATTGCGATTGGAGACCGGCCGATGACCCAGGCCGGAGCAGCCGAGTGGACTCGTCTTCGGCGTGAATTCATCGGGATCGTGTTTCAGGCGTTTCATCTTATCCCAGGCTTGACGGTTGAGGAGAATGTGAGCCTTCCGCTGCTGCTGAACGGCGATCAGGGAAGGCACGTGATGTCCCGTGTAGACGAGGTGCTGCAGAGTGTGGGGATGGAGACCCGCCGTCGACACCGGCCCAGCGAACTGTCGGGAGGGGAGCAGCAGCGTGTGGCCATCGCGCGCGCAATCGTGCATCGTCCCCGACTGATCCTAGCGGATGAACCGACCGGCAATCTCGACTCAACTCAGGGCGCCGAGATTGTGGCACTCTTTCGTGCCCTGCCTGAGCGATTCGGACAGTCGGTTCTCCTGGTGACCCATAGCGAAGCCGCGGCGGCTGCTGCGGATTATATCTGGCACATGCGGGACGGCCGACTGGTGAACCGCACCACACCGGATGTCAGACCGAAAGGAGCAGAATGGATCTCAGCGTCACGATTGCGGGAGTGAAATTTCCGACCTGTTTCATGAATGCCTCCGGCGCGCTATGCGTCACGCGCGAAGAACTCTTGGCCCTCGGCCGCTCGCAGGCAGGGGCGATCGTGACGAAGTCCATGACGCTGGAACCGCGTGGGGGCAATCCCGAACCGCGGTATTATGGGTTTCCCGGCGGGTCCATCAACTCCATGGGGTTGCCCAATCTTGGCTATCGCGCCTACGCAGACCTCATCCCCGAATTGGCTCGGTTCGGGAAGCCGGTGATTGCCAGTATTGCGGGACTGTGTGAAGATGATTTCCTGACCATGGCGCGCGCCATTGATCAGGCGAGACCGGACCTGATTGAAGTCAACCTCTCCTGCCCGAATATTCCCGGAAAACCACAGATTGCCTATGATCCGGTCGACTCCGAGCGGCTGCTCCGGCGCGTTCGCCCCTTGATTTCAGTGCCCATGGGGGTGAAGCTGCCTCCGTACTTCGACCCCGCCCACCATGCGGTGATGGCGGATGTGATTCGGCGCTGCGGCGTGGATTACTTGAACCTCATCAACTCAGTCGGGAACGGATTGGTCATCGACCCGCAACGACAAACACCGGTGATCAAGCCAAAAGGCGGCTTCGGCGGCTTGGGTGGGGCTATGATCAAACCTGTCGCATTGGCCAATGTAAGGGCTTTCTGGAAACTACTGGACGGGCGGATTCCCATCATTGGGACCGGTGGCGTGGTTCGGGGCGTCGATGCCTTCGAACATGTGCTCTGTGGGGCCTCAGCGGTTCAAGTCGGAACCGCGTTGGTTGAAGAAGGCGTGGCTGTGTTCGACCGATTGGAAAAAGAGCTGGTTCACGAACTGACGAGCAGAGAGTTCGTGTCGCTTGAGGCCTGTCGGGGAAAACTCAGAGAACTCTGAGTCGACGAGTTCCCCACTCTGGGACCCGTTACTTGAATGCGAAGTTTTTCGGGAGAAAGCCGTGTTGCAATGCCTGGCGGAGCAACTGGGCTACATTTCGAACCTTCAACCGCCGCATCAAATTGAAGCGGTGCACTTCCACTGTGCGCACGCTGATCTCCAGCCGGCCTGCAATGTCGCGGTTCGTGTAACCCTGCGAAACCAGTTTCAGAATTTCCTTCTGACGGGGGGTTAACCCATCTGACCGTTTTCCGCTCGGCTTCGTCGTCCGGGCTGGTTGCGCGGTGCGTGCGGGCTTGGTCGGGGAGAGGGACTTTCGGGATCCGCTAACTTTCTTGGACCGAACTCGTTTGCGTGTTGCCATGAGATTGTGTCCCAAATTCTACTGTTAGTAATCCTAGCATACCTGGGTAAATCTGTAAAAACAATTACTACACCACTCGGTCAGCTAGCTGTCTCATGAGAAGTGTACCAGTTACTTGGATCTTTGTGTTCTTTCGTCTCGGATGGATCCATGTCACTACCCATCGTGGTCGGACCCTGCTTACGATCCTTGGAGTTGGGTTGGGGGTCGCCGCGACGGTTGCCGTTCAGACCGCCAATGTGAACGTGCTGCGTTCGTTCGAGGAGTCGGTCCTGACCGTGGCGGGTCCCGTCACGCTTCAAGTATCGGGCGGGGCAGGGGGGATGGATGAGCGCTTCATCCGACGAGTCCGAGAAGTTGCCGGAGTCGAGTCGACGCGGCCGGTCTTGGAGGTGAGTGTGCGTACGGTGCAGTCGGATGGCCGCATCCGATCCTTGACCGTGCTTGGACTGGATCTACTGGAGGAACTAGGGACGAGGCAGGGCCGCATTCCCGCGACGCTATCGAGCATAGATGACGAAACGGATGGGCTGGGGGAGCTCTTCGCTCCCGAGGGGCTGCTGCTGGGGCACGCTCTTGCCCTGGAGCTGGGGGTGAAGGTGGGCCAGCAGATCCTTGTCGACCACGGGAACCGTGAGCTGACCCTGTCCGTAGCGGCGATCATGAACAGGCCCGTCGGGGCTCTGTCCGCGTGGGATCGGATCGCCGTGATGGACATTGCAGTCGCTCAGCGAACTTTCGACCTGATCGGTCGTTTAGACCGGATCGATGTGATCACGGATAAAGCGGTCTCTGTCGAAGCGGTTGCCGAGGCAGTGAGGCAGGTTGCCCCGCCGGCAGTCACTGTTCGTCGCCCGATTCAGCGCAGCCGGCAGGTCGAGGCCATGGTTCGGGCGTTTCAAATGAACCTGTCGGTGCTCAGCATGGTGGGGCTGTTAGTGGGCACCTTCCTGATATACAACACGATCGCCTTTGCCGTGGCGCAACGGCGCCGCGAGGTAGGGATTTTGCGAGCAATCGGGATGTCTGAAGCCATGGTCGCGGGACTCTTCCTGGCTGAAGCGGGCCTGCTCGGATTGGCAGGAGGCGCGATCGGTGGTGGGTTAGGTTTGGCTCTGGGCCATGTGCTCGTGGGGTTGGTTGGGAGGACCATTCAGGACCTTTACGTTCCGCTGGGGACTGTGCCCCAGGTGTGGCAAGGGTTGGCCGCAGCTGCTTCGCTGTTACAGGAAGCGTTGTTGATCGGCAGTGTTGTGTCTCTGTGCGGGGCGCTTGGCCCCAGCCTGGATGCCGGTCGGACGGTCGTCGTGGCCGCCCTGGCCCAGGGTGCCTATGACGTGGCGCAACATGTGCGCGTTACCGCGATGACGAAGGCAGGGTTGCTGCTTCTCCTGATCGCAGCCGGCTCCCTATTCCTGGAACCGATCGGCGGCGTTCCGGTGTTCGGATACCTGGCAACATTCTGTATCTTGGCGGGCTTGTCTTGTCTGGTACCGGTATTGATCCAGCAAGTGTGTCGGACTCGCCGACTGGGGGGTGGGGATGCTGCTCCCAATCTGGGAGGAGCCATTCGCCATATCGCCCGTGAGCAAACCGTGAGGGGAATCGGGCGCAATGCGGTGACCGTCTCCGCCTTTCTGGTGGGGGTGGCGATCATGGTCGGTGTGATGGTGATGATTCGGAGCTTTCGCGCAACCGTGGAAATCTGGATCAATCAGACAGTCATGGCTGATTTCATCGTGGCGCCGGCCGGCTGGCCCCATGTGGGGCAGGAGGGGGCAGAGGGGACCACCCTACCTTTTGCGTGGCAGGCGCGGCTCGCCGAGACGGAGCATGTGTCCGCCGTGGACACCTACCGAGACGTTCGGATTGAAATTCAGGGACGTTCGATCGCCCTGGTGTCAAGGGATCTGGCCCTCCACGCCGCACGAAGCAGATATCTCTTTATAGACGGCGACCCCTCGACGATTTTGCGTCGTGCCGCAGCCGGTGATGGGGTCATTGTCTCAGAGGTGCTGGCCAATGCCTTGAGGGTGACCACGGAAGACCGCCTGTCCGTCATGACTCCGGCTGGGGAACAGATGGTGACGGTCTTAGGAGTATTTTTCGACTATGCAACCGATGGGGGTAAGATCGTCATGGACAGGGCGCTCTACCATCGATGGTGGAAGGATACGGCGGTGACAGTGTTTCCTGTCTATACCAACCCCGGTTCGGATCTGGAACAAGCTCGGGGCGCCCTTGAGGAGACCTTGGCCCGTGTCCCCCACTCGGCGTTTGCTCCGATCGTGCTCAGCAATGCCGAACTGCGCCGCGAGATCCTACGGATTTTCGATCGGACCTTCGCCCTCACCTATGTCTTAGAGGCGATAGCGGTGATTATCGCCATGCTTGGCATTGTCAACACCCTCGTAACCTCGGTGGTAGAGCGACGTCGAGAGCTGGCGACGCTGCAGGCTATCGGCGGCAGTCCAGGGCAGGTTACCGCGTTGATTTTGTGGGAGGCCGGCTATTTGGGTTTGTTGGGGACCGCGATGGGGCTCGTTGGAGGGTTCGCCCTGGCGTGGATCCTGATCCGTGTGATCAATCGGCAGTCGTTTGGTTGGACGATTCAGCTCTCGTGGCCGTTCGGGCTGACCGCAGAGATAGCCCTCATGGCCTTGGCCGCAGCCCTCGTGGCGGGGCTGTGGCCGGCACGCTGGGCGGCCAGGCAGCCGCTCATCGACGGCTTGCGTTACGAATGAAGCTGAACCGCAGGCTGCGGAGCCTCCACCGAGGAGGGAGCGGCCGGCTGATGGTCTGCCTCAATTTCGAATCCGAGATCCTCGATCATCCGCCAGACCTCAGCAGCCGGCTGGCCCGGTGTCGTGAGGTACCCATCAACGAAGACCGAGTCCGCCGGGTACAGCGCGAGGGGCTGGAGGCTGCGCAGATTACGCTCGCGGCCACCGGCAATGCGGATTTCCGTCCGTGGGTTGAGGAAACGGAAGAGACAGAGGGCTTTCAGGCAGCGCTGCGGAGTGAGGGTATCACAGTGCTCCAACGGCGTCCCTGACGCAGGGTGCAAGGTGTTGAGCGGGATGGATTCCGGCTTCACGGCTCGCAGCGCTAGGGCCAAGTCGACGAGATCCTCGTCGCGCTCCCCCATACCGACGATGCCGCCGGAGCAGATTTCCAGTCCGGCCGTCCGCGCATGCTGGAGGGTGGCCAGTCGATCCTGGAAGGTGTGGGTCGTACAGATGGAGGGGTGATACGCTTCGCTGGTGTTCAAATTGTGATTGATCCGGTCGACACCGGCAGCCTTTAAATCCTTCGCTTGGCGTTCGTTCAGCAGGCCGAGAGAGCAGCAAATCTGAATGGGAACCTGCTGTTTGATGGTACGGACAGCGGTGGCGATGTCGGCCACTTCGCGATCGAGCGGGCTGCGTCCGCTGATGACGATGCAGTAGCGTTGAGCCTTGGCCGCGGCTGCCCGGCGCGCGCCCGTCAGCATGTTTTCCAGGGGGAGTAAGCCATATCGTTCAATCGGGGCCGTCGAGACGGCAGACTGGGAACAATAGTGGCAGTCCTCCTGACAGGCGCCGCTTTTGGCATTGAGCAGCATTTGCAGTCGGACGGTCTTGCCGAAATAGCGCTCGCGGACCTGGAAGGCAGCCTGGAGGAGTTCCAGTAACCGCGAATCCGGAGCTTGGAGGACGGAAAGGCTTTCCTCCCGGCTGAGAGCTTCGTCACGCAACGCTTTGTCGGCTAAGATCTTGAAATCAGTCATGCACGCAACTCCTCAAAAAGACAAACGACTGCTCCCATCTGGTACGGCGAAGGGCAGCATGCGAGCTTGGCGATAGATAAAAACGGCGGGAAAACCCTACACGGTTTCAAAAGGAGATGCAATGCCCTGATAAGGCACGGCACGGATTCTAGCGGTTGACCCGTCTCGTTCAGCTTCGGGCTTGTTGGCGTCGAGCCAGGGCAAGGCTACATAGGTGTTCCAGCGTCCACAGCGTCGGCAACGTCCGGACCACTCGGCGATTTCATGATGGCATTGAGTGCAGAGATAGGGAACCACGACGCGTTTTCGGAAGCCCAAGGCCTTCTTGAGTTCACCTACGGCTTCATCCATGTGCTGCTTGCGCAGGTACAGGTTCGCCATGATCTTGTGGTAGTCCACCAGTTGTTCGTGGGTGCTGTCGAGCGTGGACAGAATGTCGTAGGCCTCATCCACCATTTCCAGGCGGTAATATAGCTTACCAAGATAAAACTGAATGACGGTGTTATGGGGGTCCTGCTGCAGAGCCTCTTGGTAGACCCGAATGATCTCATCCGGCTCTCCGAGTTCAAGGAACAATTCCTCCAGCCGGTGGAGGATGATGACACTGCGGGTCTTGGCGTAGATCTTCTTCAGGATCTCGACGGCGTTCTTGGTTTTGCCTTCCCGGACGAGAATTTCTCCCAGTCCGATGTACGCCGGCAAAAACGTGCGATCTTTTTTGATGGCGCCACGAAAATAGCGACGGGCCTTGTCGGGATGCCCCCGTTCCAAGAGCTGCCGCCCGACCTCATACGTGCATCCCAGCAGGAGGTTGGCCTCCGTCCGCCGTTCACTTTCCGGGAGATGGGCTTTGGCCAGGCGGTGCTGAATCTCCAGGGCATCGCTCCATTTCTCGAGTCGAATGTAGAGGTCACGTTTCCTGATCAGGGCCATGAGGTTATCGGGTTCGAGGCGCAGGATGTCCTGGAGGGTTTGCAGTGCGTCCTCATACCGTCGCGCCCCTTCCAAATCTTTGGCCAATTCGAGCAAGATTTCGACGTTTCGTTCCTCGATGCGATGGGCCTGCTGGTGCAGGCGGATGGCCTCGGTAAAGTTGCTCTCCGAGCGATAGATGTTGCCAAGCCACAAAAGGGAGTCTGTCCGGTTGGGATCGATGACCAGCGCTCGTTCGAATAAGCGTACGGCATCGGCTGTGCGTTTCGACATAAAGGCGTGGGTCCCGTCTCGGTGCAGCGCGTCGACTTTCTCTTTGCGCCGGACCAGCCGGTTCGTCCTCCAGTTCATGAAAACGTGGGAGGTTTCCTTGATCGTCACAATCAGCGTGACCAGGACGGCACCCAGCGCTATGGAGAGGAGCACCAACGTCACGGGGCTCAATTCAAACAGCGCGTCCGGGCTGGTTCGAATGGCCACGGTTCCAGGATTGAGCTCACGGAAGTAACTGTAGAGAAAGATGCCGAGGCTGACGAGGAAGATGGTCGAGAGCAGGCGGAACATTCTAGACCCGTTTCCTGGTACGAGCCGGACGAGTGGCAGTCCGCCGGGCGCGGGGAGGCTTTACGACGCGCTCCTCCGGCAATCGGACCTGTCCGGCATCGCCCCATAGCCGTTCGAGGGCGTAATGTTCACGAATGTCCTTTTGAAAGACATGTACCACGACGTCACCGAAGTCCATCACGATCCATTGGGCTCGTGATGCGCCTTCCACACTGAGGGGGGCCTCGCCTTGCTCGGTCAACAGGTCGCTCACGTGGTCGGCGATAGCCCGAGCTTGACGTTCTGACTCTCCGGACCCGATGACCAAGTAGTCGGCGACAGAGGTCAGTTTGGCGATATGCAGGATGAGAACATCGGTGGCTTTCTTGTCCAAGATGGCGCTCGCGATTGCGAGAGCCTTAGCCTTTGCTTCGAGTGCGATCGCCGGCCTCCCTGTATAAACCCTCGCGAAGTATATAGGATTCGACAGGGGTGGGCAACAAATTTGCCAGCGACTCTCCCGCTTGTAGGCGTCGTCTGATCTCGGACGCGGAGATGTCGCAGGGAGGGAGGCGGAGAAAGGTGAGCGTGTGCCCATCGGGAATGGGGACGTCGGCCCGGTCTCGGATGCCGGCGTCGAGGTCGCGTAGCAGCGCTTCCGGGATGCTCCGAAACAGCGGGATAGCGGCTAAGCTGCAAAAGGCGGTGGAGGGGCGTGAGATGACTACAAAGTGACAGGTTTCGAGCAGCGTCTGAGCTTCTTTCCACGAGGGCAGATCCAAGAAGGCATCGAGTCCGATGATGAAAAACAGCGCGGTATCGGCTCCATAGTGGCGCTGGATGGCTCGAATGGTATCGATCGAGTAGGATTTGCCTTCGCGCCGGATTTCGAGATCACTCAGTCCAAAATGGGGAACGTCCTGAATGGCCAAACGGACCATTTCGTACCGGTGGGCGGCGGGGGCAAGAGAACCGGGTTGCTTGTGCGGGGGGGCACCGGCGGGGATGAAGAGGATCTGGTCCAGGTCGAGCACCTCTCGGGTGGCTTGCGCAATGGAAAGGTGACACCAATGGATTGGATTGAAGCTACCGCCCAAGAGTCCCAGACGCATGTGTGTCAGACGGCGTTAGAGCACAACCAGGTTATCCCGATGAATGACCTCTTCGTATTCTTGGAGGCCCGGGATTTTCTGAATGTCCGCAGTTTTGAGCCCCTTAATGCGGGCGAGGATGGCCGACGAAAAATTGACCAGGCCCTTGGCGAATTCCTTCCCGTCCGGCGTCAGGCAGGTGACGGGATCTCCTGCCTCAAACTGTCCCACGATATCCCTGATGCCCGACGCCAGGAGGCTTTTGCCCTTCCGGGACAATGCTTCCACTGCGCCCCGGTCGAGTTGAACCTGACCCCGTGGCCGGAGGGTAAAGGCGATCCAATGTTTGCGGCTGTTCATCCGTCGTTCGCGGGCCACGAACAGGCTCCCGCCTGGCTCACCGGCGAACACCTTCGGGAATAGGCGCGGCTGTGTGCCGTTCAAGATGAGCGTCGCGACGCCATATTCACCGACCTTCTTCGCTGCCCGCACCTTTGTGGCCATTCCGCCGGTCCCTTCGAAGGTTGAGGACAGACCGGCCCGCTGCTCGATCTCCGGGGTGATCTCCGGAATCAGCGGAATCAACGTGGCGGTCGGGTCTTTTCTGGGATCGGCGGTGAACAGGCCGTCGACGTCCGAGAGGATGACGAGCAAATCGGCATCGACTAAATGCGCCACTTGGGCCGCCAGGGTATCGTTATCTCCCACTCGGATTTCCTCCACGGCCACGGTGTCGTTTTCGTTGATGATGGGAACGACGCCGAACTTGATCAGGGTGGTGAGGGTGTGCCGGGCGTTGAGGAATCGCCGCCGATCGGCCAAGTCTCCATGGGTGAGCAGGATTTGGGCGACGCCGAGATGCAACCGCTCGAAGGCCTTCTCATACGCCCACATCAGGTGGCTCTGTCCGACGGCGGCGGCGGCCTGTTTGATCGGCAAACTCTTGGGATATTCACGAAGCGCGAGCTTCTTGATACCTGAGACGACCGCGCCGGATGAGACGACCAATACTTCCCGGCCTTGAGCCCGTACCTCGGCGATCTCACCGGCCAAGCGCTCGATGCGTTCCGCGCTGAGCCCCTGTTCGCGCGAGGCGACCAGGCTGCTCCCGATCTTGATGACAATGCGTCTGGCTTGCCTTAGGAGTTCGTCTCGCACGGGGTGTTCCGCAGGCGCTCCACTTGCTGGCCCAGGTACTGAACAAATTTGTCGAGTCCCTCTCGGGTAGCAGCCGAAATGGAGAAAAAGGGGATCGCGCGACGCCGACAATGCGCCCGCAATCGTTTCAGTCGTTCGCCTGTGCCGGCGATGTCGAGTTTCGTTCCCACGACGGCAAACGGTCTGGCGGCGAGAGTGTCATTGTAGGCGGTGAGTTCATGCCGCATGATGTCCAAACTGGTTACCGGATCGTCAGGAGTCCATTCGGAAATGTCGATGACATGCACCAACAGGCTGGTGCGTTCGACATGGCGAAGAAACTGAAAGCCCAAGCCCTTGCCTTCATGCGCTCCCTCGATGATGCCTGGAATATCTGCAATGACGAAGCTCTGCTCCTCGTTCCATCGCACGACCGCCAGATTGGGCGTCAAGGTGGTGAAGGGATAATCGGCGATCTTGGGCCGCGCCGACGACACAGCTGCGATCAGGGTCGACTTGCCGGCATTGGGATACCCGACCAGTCCGACGTCGGCCAGCAATTTCAGTTCGAGCCGAAGCGACCGTTCCTCGCCGGGAGTGCCCGGTTCAAAATGGATCGGCACGCGGTTTGTGGAAGTGGCAAAGTGGGAATTGCCTCGTCCACCGAGACCCCCTTGTGCGATGACGCAGGTTTCACCGTCGCTGGTCAGGTCGGCGAGAAGTTCCTGCGTGTCGTCGTCGAAGATCATGGTCCCAACCGGCACGAGAATGACCACATCGTCGCCCGTTCGGCCATGGCAGCGGCTGCCGCCGCCTGGTTGGCCGTTTTCAGCGGTGTAGTGTTTCTGGTACCTCAGGTCAAGCAGGGTGCTGAGGCGGGTTGTGGCTTTCGCAATCACCCGCCCGCCATTACCGCCGTCTCCACCGTCAGGGCCCCCACGTGGGACGTACTTCTCCCGACGAAAGCTACAGACGCCATTGCCGCCTTGACCGCCTTTGACGAAGATATGTGCCTGGTCGACGAATGTAGACATGCAAACCCTCACCCTGCCGGCAGGGTGCCTTGGACGCAGCAGTATATCCTATCCGCCGATCCTTGGGGAGGTTAGGGAAAGGAGGGGGACAAGCCCGTGATGGCGACGAGGTCTGCCGAGGGCAGGTCAGGACTTGGTTGTCGAGGGGTAGACGCTCACTTTTTGGCGACCACGTCCGCCTTCGAATTTCACGACGCCGTTCACGCAGGCAAACAGCGTGTGATCGCGTCCCAATCCCACATTAAAACCGGGAAAGAACTTGGTGCCGCGCTGCCGGACGATGATAGAGCCTGCCTTGACAGTCTCTCCGCCGTAGGCCTTGACGCCAAGGTATTGTGGGTTACTGTCGCGGCCGTTCCTAGTGGATCCGCCGCCTTTGTTTGTTGCCATGGCGAATTCTCCTTTGCGCCGTTACTTCGCGGCGATTTCAGTGACCCGCAGCTGCGTGAACCCTTGCCGGTGGCCTCTGGTGCGGCGATAATTTTTGCGACGTTTCTTTTTGAAGATGGTGATGGATCGTGTCCGCCCCTGGCGGATGATCTCCGCGGTGATGCTGGCACCGGCGACGAGCGGATGGCCGACGACCAATCCGTTTTCACCATTGAGCAACCGTACCTTGTCGATCTGTACGGTATGTCCGACTTCACCGGGAAGCGACTCTACCTGCAACACCGTCCCCGCTTCCACCCGATACTGTTTTCCACCGGTCTCGATAATAGCGTACATGTGTCTCTTTCTCCTCGTCAGCAGAACGTGAGTCTGTATCATAGCCGCGAAGAGAGTGTCAAGGCTCGGGGTGCGTAGGTCCGTGCGCGCCGCTGCCTTGACGGTCGTTGTAGGGCGCTGCTATTATCCCGCGCATGTTGCAAACCAGTGAAAAAATATGGATGGACGGACAGTTTGTCGCGTGGGCCGATGCGCAGGTCCATGTGCTCACTCACTCGCTCCATTACGGCCTCGCGGCGTTTGAGGGGATCCGATGCTACAAGGGGAAGAACGGATCCGCTATTTTCCGGCTTCCCGAACATGTGGATCGCCTCTTTGAGTCCGCGCATATCGGCTTGATGGAGATGCCTTATGATCGCAAGCAGATCACCGAGGCCATCGTCGAAACGGTGCGAGTGAATCGTCTGGAGGCCTGCTATATCAGGCCTCTCGTGTATATCGGATACGGTGCGATGGGGCTTTATCCTGGGGAGAATCCCATCAAGGTGAGCATTGCCGCATGGAAATGGGGCACTTATTTGGGAGACGAGGCCCTCTCCAAGGGCATTCGCGCGAGGGTGTCTTCCTTCACACGCCACCATGTTAACGTCTCGATGACCCGAGGGAAAATCTCCGGCTACTATGTCAATTCGATTCTGGCCAAGCGTGAGGTGAAGGCTGACGGGTACGACGAGGCCATCATGTTGGACCCTGAAGGATACGTAGCCGAGGGGACCGGGGAAAACGTGTTTATCGTTCGGCGCGGTATGTTGAAGACCACTCCGCTGACCTCGATCCTGGAAGGGATTACTCGAAACTCGATTTTGCAGCTGGCGAAGGAGCGCAATATTCCGGTCGTTGAAGAGCGGTTTACCCGGGACGAAATGTATGTGGCGGACGAAGTGTTTGTGACCGGAACAGCCGCGGAACTGACCCCTGTGACCGAAATTGATCGTCGACGGATCGGAAACGGAAAGCCTGGACCTATCACACAGGCTCTTCAAAAGGATTTTTTTGCGATCGTTCACGGGGAAGATGCCACCCACCGTCATTGGCTGACTTCCGTCTAACAGGCCGCAACTTTCCCGATTACGCTGATTATTCCAGCCGAGTGTTTCCCCTCAACCCATAGACAAATCCATCAGGCCAAGCCCTGGATATCACCGTGAGCTGAATGTGGGGAGGCGAACCTAGTGCGAGCCTTCTCCGCCGGGGTGGGATTCCCCAGGTGACGGTTTAGCGGCATCCCCGGAGGTAGTGGGGGCGGGAGCCGTTTCCGCGGGCTTCTTATTGAGGTCGATGACCGTAGAAGAAAAAGTACGGTCTTTCGCGAGGATGGCCAAGGTAAGGGAGGTAAACATGAACACGAAAGCTGTGATGACCGTGAACTTGCTCAGGAAGTTGGCCGGACCCCGGCTGCCAAACACCGTCTGGCTCGAGCCGCCGAAGGCGGCGCCGATTTCAGCGCCCTTGCCGGACTGTAGCAGAATGGCTCCGATCATCAGCAAACACACGATGACATGAACGATGACGAGTAATGTGTACATGGTGTTTGATTCAGTTCGCAGTGGGCTTATACCCGAGAGCGACGGTCAGGAGTGTAGCAAATCGGACAGGGTCCAGACAAGCCCCGCCGACTAACCCGCCATCGATTTCTTCCGAAGCAAGAAACTCGGCGATATTGTCGGGGGTGACGCTGCCACCGTAGAGAACCCGGACCCGTTCTCCCGCGTTCGAGCGACTCAGGTCGTTGAGTGTGCGCCGAATGAGGCGATGGACGGGAGCGGCTTGGTCCGGGGAGGCGGCGCGGCCCGTGCCAATAGCCCACACCGGTTCGTATGCAATCGTGAGGGAGGCAACGGCGCTGTCCTCGACACCGTTCAGTGCGGCTCGAAGTTGCCGCTGGATGATCGCATCGGTCTGGCCGGAATCGCGCTCCTGGAGTGTTTCACCCACACAGAGAATCGGCATGATGCCGTGCCGGAGCGCGGCGAGAACCTTTTTGTTGATCCAGCCGTCCGACTCTCCGAAGTATTGACGCCGCTCAGAATGACCGATGAGAACGAATCGGCAATCGAGATCGGCGAGCATCGCTCCCGAAACCTCTCCCGTAAAAGCGCCCTTGTCTTCCCAATGAAGATTCTGTGCGCCGAGCAGAAATTGCGGCGAACTCCCCAAGGCCTCACGAACGGCCTGAAGAGCCGTGAACGGCGGCGCGAGCCCGATTTGCAGGTTGCCCAAGGGGGGAATCGCTTGGGCCAGTTGGCCGATAAAGACCTTCGCCTCGGAGGCGGTCTTATGCATCTTCCAATTACCGACGATGAAACGTGTTCTCACAAATCCTCGGATCGGCTGGACGGGCTCCGATAGTTCGGTTAGGGCTGGCGATTGGGGAGGGCTGCGAGACCGGGGAGCGTCTTGCCTTCCAACAATTCCAACGCCGCTCCGCCGCCGGTCGAAATGAAGGAGATGCTTTCTGATTCCCCGGCGCGGTGCACGGCGAGGGCGGTTTCTCCTCCGCCGACGATGGTCAAGGCATAGGCATTCGCGACTGCGTGGGCCATGGCCAGTGTTCCCCTGGCAAACGCATCGACTTCAAACATGCCCATCGGCCCGTTCCACAGAATGGTTTTAGCGTCCTGGACCGCCTCGGAGAACAATTTGACCGATGCGGGGCCGATGTCCAACCCGTACCAACCTTTCGGAATCTCCTGTACGGGGACGATCTTCGTCTCGGCTCCAGGCTCCCGACCGGCTGCGACGACACAGTCGACGGGCAGGTAAAACTTCACTCCGCTGGAGAAGGCGTGATCCTGGACGCCCTTGGCAAAATCGAGCATGTCGTTTTCCACGAGCGACAGACCGATTTCGAGCCCCATCGCCTTCAGAAAGGTGAAGGCCATGCCGCCGCCGATGATGACCTTGTCGACCTTTTTCCCGAGATTCTCGATGACCCCGATTTTGCCTGAGACTTTGGCGCCGCCGAGAATCGCGACGAAGGGGCGAACCGGGTTTTCGACGGCGCCCTCAAGGTATTCGATCTCTTTCCGCAACAGATAACCGGCAGCCGCCTCGGGAATGAACTTCGTGATGCCGACCGTCGACGCATGGGCGCGGTGCGCCGCTCCGAAGGCGTCATTGATGTACACGTCGGCGAGGGAGGCAAGCGCTTTGGAAAACGCGTCGTCGTTCTTTTCTTCCTCCGCATGGAAACGGAGGTTCTCCAGCAACATCACATCGCCGGGTTTCATCCTTGCCACCAGGCTTTCTACGACCGAACCGATGCAATCCGGCGCAAAGATCACTTCCTTGCCTAGGAGCCGCTGCAACCGTTTCGCGACCGGTGCCAAGCTGTACTTGGGGTCGAATTTTCCCTTGGGCCTGCCGAGATGCGAACAGAGTATCACCCGCGCCCCTTCATCGACGGCGCGATTGATCGTCGGCAAGGTCGAGCGGATCCTGGTGTCATCCGTGATCTGCAACGAATCATCGAGCGGGACGTTGTAGTCGGCACGGATGATGACGCGCTTGCCGCGAAGCTGAACATCCTCGATGATTTGCTTTCGAAGGTTCATGGCAGATCCTCTACAATGGTGATGATCCAGGCACACCGCTGCGCCCCCAGTGCCTAGCGGCGTGCGTGGCGGGGTGGGTTACGATGTCTTGGCGACGATGAATTTGATCAAGTCCCGTACGCGGCAGGAGTAGCCCCACTCATTGTCATACCAGGCGGTCACTTTCACGAGACGCTTGTCGATGACGGCGGTCAAGGGGGCATCCACCGTGGCCGAGTGGGGGTCCCCCTTCTGGTCGATGGAAACGATAGGGGCTTCCGAATAGGCCAGAATATCCTTCATGGGGCCTTCGGCAGCCTTCCTGAACGCGGCATTCACGCCCACGACATCGCAATCTTTCTCGGTTTCTACCGTGAGGTCGACCAACGAGACGTTCGGGGTCGGAACACGAATTGCCAACCCGTCCAGCTTCCCCTTCAGTTGAGGAATCACCAAATGCAGTGCCTTGGCAGCGCCGGTGCTCGTCGGGATCATGGACATGCCGGCGGCGCGTGCACGGCGAAGGTCCTTGTGAGGAAGGTCGAGGAGCTGCTGGTCGTTGGTATACGAATGGATCGTGGTCATCACCCCGTGCTTGATGCCGAAATTCTCCAGGAGCACCTTGGCCACCGGGGCCAAGCAATTAGTGGTGCACGAGGCGTTGGAGACGATGTGATGGGTCTTGGCGTCATACACCTGTTCGTTCACCCCCAAGACCACTGTCGCGTCCGGATCTTTCGCCGGAGCTGAAATGATCACGGTCTTGGCGCCGGCCGAGAGGTGTTTTCCCGCGCCTTCTCGATCGGTGAAGCGACCGGTCGATTCTACGACGATGTCGACCCCCAAGGCCTTCCAGGGAAGTTCTTTCGGATCCTTGACGGCCAAGACTTTGATGGCGCGGCCATCGATGATCAATTGATCGTCCTTGGCCTCGACGGTGGCCTGCAGCGTCCCATGGACCGAATCGTACTTCAGCAAATAGGCGAGTGTTTTGGCATCGGTGAGGTCGTTGATGGCGACAAATTCGAGGCTGGGATCTCCCAGGGAAGCACGAAGCACGTTCCGACCGATGCGTCCGAATCCATTGATGCCGATACGTGTGGTCATGGGGCGAAATCCTCAAAAATGAACGGGTTGAACAGAGCAAATCTGCGGCGATAGTACTGACCGTCTCTCGGCGTGTCAAGCACACAAAAAGAAGGCCGCGGCGCGTACGGTGGCTGAATGGTGGGGTAGTTCCGGGCGCTGAGGGCCGCTTGTTTGCGCGCCAAACGGTCGGGTAGAGTCAGGCTTGCATGCAATCTGAATCACTGCAACGGGAAGCGGCGAAGCTGCTGGAATGGGGCAAGCTTCTCGACCTCTTGGCCTCCCATGCACATTCGACGGTCGGGATGGAGCATTGCCGAACCCTGCTGTTGGAGCAGAGCCTGGGCGAGGCGGTCGCCCGAGGGCAAGAAACCTCCGACATGGTGCGGTTGCGTGCCGGACTCGATCCGTTTCCCGCCCTGAGGTTTCCCAACGTGATCGGGCTGGTGCATCGGGCAGCGAAGGGAGCCTGCCTAGAGGTTCTGGAACTGCGTGACATCGGCCTGGTGCTGGATCTGATGGACGAGGTGCAGCGTTATCTGTTG
This sequence comes from Nitrospira sp., assembly GCA_015709715.1. Lineage (NCBI taxonomy): Bacteria > Pseudomonadati > Nitrospirota > Nitrospiria > Nitrospirales > Nitrospiraceae > Nitrospira > Nitrospira sp. Next base: position 1,287,658 of record CP054184.1, on the reverse strand, counting down.
CGCCACCAGGCCGATGCGCCTGCCATCGGTGCCCTGGTCGACGGATTCGGTCCGGCCGGACAGTATCGCGCGCTCAGGACTGCGCTCCATGCGGCCATCGATCCGGACGGATCGATGCGGGAGTCGGCGAGCCCCGAGCTGCACCGATTCCTGCAGCGGGCCAATGAACTCAAACAGCACATGCGCCACCGGCTCGACCAAATCCTGCACTCCCGGCGCTACGAGGAAGTGCTGCAGGAACGATATTTTGCGCAGCGCGAAGGGCGGTACGTGGTCCCGATCAAGGCTGAGATGCAGGGCAAGGTCCCCGGCATCGTGCACGATGTGTCCTCCAGCGGTGCGACCGTGTTTGTGGAACCTCGCGAACTCGTCGAGTTGAACAACTCCATCAAGGTGGTGGACTTGGATGTCGAACGGGAGGTTCGGAGGATCCTGCGCGAACTGTCCGCCTTGGTCGCCCCGCACGAGGAAGGTCTGACTGACTGCGTGACCCTGCTGGGTCGTCTGGATGCCATCGCCGCCAAAGCGGCCCTGGGGCATCACCTGAACGCCACGGCGTCTCGCCTCAACGACGAGGGGCGGGTTGTCCTCAAGCAGGCGCGGCATCCGCTGCTGGCCTTGACCAAGGAACAGGTCGTTCCCAATGATGTGGTCCTCGACGAGACGGTGCGCGTGCTGATCATCTCTGGTCCCAACACCGGCGGCAAAACCGTGGTGTTGAAGCTGTTGGGATTGTTCGCCCTTATGGCGCGATGCGGGCTGCACTTGCCCTGCGCGGCGGATTCCGAGATGGCGATCTTTCCCTCGGTCTATGCCGACATCGGGGATGCCCAGGACCTGTCGCGGGACCTGTCCAGTTTCTCGGCCCACATCACGCAAATGGTGCAGCTGTTGGCAGAGGTGTCCGGAGGAACCGCCGTCGCACCTGGCACCGAGGGCGAGCCTCCGAGCCGGGCCCTAGTGCTCCTCGACGAACCGGTCACCTCGACCGATCCGGCGGAAGGGGCAGCCTTGGCCAGCGCTCTCTTGTGTCGCCTCGCCGCCGCAGGGGTGAAGGTGGTAGCCACGACCCACTACAGCCTCTTGAAGGGGCTGGCGCAGGAACAGCCCGGATTCGCCAATGCCAGCGTGGAGTTCAATTTGGACAGTTTGGCGCCGACCTACCGGCTGATTTCCGGCCAGCCGGGCGGATCGGCGGCCATCGAAATCGCCGGACGGCTCGGGATGGACCAGGCACTGTTGCAGGATGCCCGCGCGCGCCTCCAGGGAGATAGTCGCGTCTTGGAGACGCTGCTGAACGACTTGCAGGACAAGCAACGGCGACTACATGAAGACCTGGCCGCAGCGGCAGCGGCCAGGCAAGCGGCAAAACAGGCGGAGCGCGAAGCGAAGGAGCGCCTGGCTCTCCTGCAGGAGTCGGAACGGGACGAGCGGCAGGGGCTCAAGAAAAAGCTCTCGCAGGAGTTTCAGCGCGCGCGGGCGACCGTGCAGGCCACCATCGACGAGCTGAAGCGCGAACAGAAGTTGCTAAAAGCCAAGGAAACCAAGGCTCGGCTAACCGAGTTGGAGCAAGAAGTTCGGCGCGACGCGGGTACGGAAGAGTCCCCCGTGCCGCTGTCCGAGTTGACCGTGGGAGATGCAGTGGAGGTCATGGGGTTAGGCGTGACGGGCAGTCTGCTGGAAAGCCCACAAGGAAAAAAACGCGTGCGTGTGAAGGTCGGCGAGGGGGAGATCCTGGCCAATGTGGCGAGCCTGTCGGGCTTGGCACAGCGGCCGACCACCGTCCGTCAGGCGTCGGGCACGGGTGGGGCGGCCCCGTCCCGGCGTGGCCAGGCCCTCTCGTCCGACGAGCCGCAGGAATCGTTCGATGTGCGGGGGCTGCCGGCTGACGATGCGTTGGATGTCGTCGTGGCTGGGTTGGACCGGGCCGTCTTGGCAGGATGCCCTCTGGTGCGCATCATCCATGGCCACGGGACGGGACGGCTGAAGGCCGCCTTGCGCGAGTACTTGAAGACCTCGCCGTACATCGTGACCTTCCGGTCCGGTGACCGAACCGAAGGCGGTGACGGAGTCACCGTGGTGGAGCTGCGATGAACGGCCGCCAGGCTGTTTTCTGATGCGCTCGGCCAAATATTGCACTGATCCATCCGCGCCACAACGATATGTTGCATTGCTCGGCGGAGCGCCATCGAATGTGGCTTCGGATCACCCCCTAGGTTCCTTCCCCCATTTCTTTGTATGCTACTGAGGTAACGCCTCGCTGTTCCTTCCACGGCGGTGCCGTCATGAGTCAGCGGGTCAGCCTTCCCCGGGTACTTACCTTTTCCATCCTCTCCGTCGGAATCGTCTCCGGCACGATCGGTCTTGCGGCGGCCTATTGGCATGCGACCCAGTCGCTGCGATCCAGCGTGGGGCTGACCTTTCAGGAACTGGCTAGGCAAAGCGCGGAAAAAACCTCCCTGTGGCTCGGGAAGGAAGTTGAGTGGATCGAGCGCTTTAGCGTCCTGCCCGAGCTGCATGCGTCGCTTGCGGGCATAGGACGGACTCAAGGGTTCTTGCCCTTCGAGCAGTGGCGAGACGGTCGCCACCCCTACTTTCACTCGTTCGCCCTCGTGCGGGCGGACGGACAACTTGTCGGCGGCCAAGATACCGAGCAGACGCGCAACCATTATCGGCACCAGCCGTGGTGGCCGATCCTCTTCGCCGAGGCCCGGGCCTGGGCCGGTCCCCTCACGATCGATGGAGAGGGCCATGGGCATTGGGAGGTTGCCGTTCCGATCGGCAGGCCGGGTGAACCAGTCAGGGGCGCCTTGAAGGTCATCATCGGCACGGACCGCATCCTCTCCTCCATCCTCTCGACCCGCATCGGGCAAACCGGTCACATGATGGTGGTGGACGAGGAGGGCAGGGTGCTGGCCTGTTCGCTCCTCCCACCCACGCGACACCAAGCGGTTCCGGCGATAACCATGCAGAAGGGCGCGTCGGCAGGACCACGCTGGCTGCCCGTGCGCGAGGATTCTCACGGAGGAGGGGAAGGCATCATCGGAGTGGCCCCTATCACCTTGCCCAAGTCCGTGGCCCAGGCCCAGGCGTGGTACGTCTTGATGCAACAGGATCCGGAGGAAACCTTTGCCCCGCTTCGCGGGCTGGTTGAGAAACTGACGCTGTTCTGGATCGGAACGATCGGCTTCATTGCCTGGCTTCGCTGGGGACTCGCCAGGCGTATCGTTCGGCCGGTCACGGCGCTGATCAGGCGCATGGATTCGCTGGGAGCCGGGCGAACGCCCTCCTCGCTCCCCGTCGACGCAGGTACCTCGCCATCGGGAATCGTGGAGATCGACGCGTTGGCCGCGAGCTTCGACGATTTGGCCCGACGGCTCGCGTTTGCGTCCCAGGCCGAGGCACAGTATGTCCGTCGGTTGGAGCAGGCCAATGTGGATTTGGCCGCCTCCGAAGAACTGTATCGTCTCTTGTGGAATCACTCGGTCGATACGAAGATCCTCCTCGACCCTCACGGACACATTCGCGATATGAACCGCCGAGGCGAACTGACGCTGGGGCAGCCTCGGGCGGCTGTGATGGAGCATCCGCTCACCGAGCTGGTGACCGATCCCGATCGGCTTCGCCTGTCGGCAGCGCTGGAACGGGTCCGCAAGACGGGTGACGAGGTGCCGGCCGGTACCATGCGGGTGCCGACGCCTGCCGGTGAGTTGACGATGGAAGTGGACGTCGTGCCGCTGATGAAGGCCGGCCGTATCGATTCGATCATGGTGCAGCTCAGCGATCTCACGGAGCAGCAGCAGCTCGAGCGCCAGCTGGTGCGATCCGAACGCTTGGCGTCGTTGAGCCAGTTCGCCTCGATGTTCGCCCATGACATCCGGAATCCATTGGCGGGGATCAAGAAAACCTTGGAGTGGCTCGGAGGCCGACCCGAGATGGCCCAGGACCTGCCCCGACGTTGCCTGGAGGATTTGCGGTTCACCACCGATCTGCTGCTAGGGATGATCAACGACATGTTGGACGTGTACCAGGAAAGTTATGCCGGCCTGCCGCTCAGCACGTCCTCCGTCTCCCTGAGTCGCGTGCTCAAAGACGTGACCCATCTGTTCCGCCCCGAGGCCGAGGCGCAACAAGTGCGGTTCTCCGTTCAGATGCCTGCGGAAGAGGTGCGCATCGTGGGCGACGGGCGCAGGCTGCAGCGGGTGTTGATCAATGTGATCCACAACGCGTTGAAGTACTCGCCTCCCCAGGGCACGATCACGATCACGCTCCGACAGAATGCCCCTTCCGGAGTCGGCGGGCTCGACCATGAGGGCGGTCGCGCCTCGATGGTGACGTTCTCCGTGGAAGACGATGGGCCGGGGATCGCTCCCGAGGACTTGTCGCATCTGTTCGAACTGTTCTTCCGGAAGAAGGATGGACAGGACTATCGCATCGGACGAGGTCTCGGCCTGCATTTCTGCCGTTTGGTGGTCGAGGCCCACGGTGGGCTCATCCGGGCGAGTAACCGCCCAGAGGGTGGAGCGATCTTTACAGTGACACTGCCGGTGACCCAGGAGCAGCCATGCCTATCACGATCCTGATTGCCGAAGACCAGCGGCTGTTTCGGCAGAGTTTGCGCCTGCTCTTGGAGCGCGAACGGGATCTGAGCGTCGTGGCCGAGGCGATGGACGGCCGACAGGCCTTCGACCTGGCGGTGGCGCATCGTCCGAACATTGTGCTGATGGACGTCGACATGCCACGGCTGGACGGCATCACCGCGACCAAGTTGATCGGCAGTTGTGTGCCGGAGAGCAAGGTGCTGATGTTGTCGGTGCATGACGACGATGCGCGCATCGTGGCGGCCGTGCAGGCGAGAGCCTGCGGCTACATCTTGAAGGACGCCGACCATCAGGAATTTCTCCGCATCATCCGCGCGACCCACAGGGGTGAGCCGGTCCGATCGGCCTTCATGCCGGACGGGTTTGCCAAGAAGGCCGTGGCGCTGGCCGGCCGGCAGGAGGCGCCGGGCGCGAGCGCTCTGGTGCTGTTGACCGATCGAGAACAGGAAATTCTGGCCTGTGCGGCGGCCGGTCGCAGCAACAAAGACATTGCCGATCAGCTCTGCGTGTCGCTCGACACGGTGAAAACCCACCTGCACCACATCTATCAAAAGTTGAACGTGAGCGGGCGCGTCGAGGCCGTGCTCACTTACCTGGGACACGGTTGACCCCTCGCGTGCCTTCCCTTCTTCCTCACCCGAAGGGGTGAGTCAAAATCCACCCGGCAGGCAATGGTCCCATCCGACTTTCTCCGGTACGGTGAATCGTTCCTGCGCAGGAACGTGGTAACGCGGACCACCTCGAGAAGAGGAGGCAGTCATGTACAACGATGTGAAGAAAGGATTGATGGTTGTGTTGGCCGGCGCATTCGTCGTGGCGGTGGCCATGGGGTCGCTCGCGGAGGCTCAAGTGATTCATCCGGATCAGTTGATCGGCTTGCCGGATACCCCCATGGGGGCGATTCCTGAGGGCGGCGTGACCACCAACGAACCGGCGATCGCTGATCTTGAGAAGGGGCTCGATCGTCCGATGATGGCGCCGGAATCGGGTACCGGCTCATCTTCGGATGGCACCATGCTGTTGAAGACGCCGGATGCGACGGATGCGGAGAACGCTCGGGAGTCGGACCGCCAGTCAGCGATGTCCTTCTGAGCCCGCGCCGGTCGGTCCGCCGTCAAGGAGGCGCATCATGACAAGGCACACAGGGTTCGCTAGATATTGGGTTGCGGGTTTCGGTCTCTGCCTCGCGCTCGGCTTCTCGGCCGGGCTCTCATCGGCGCAGGCGACGTGGGTCGATGAGATTGATAGTTCTCTTAATTTCTACAAAACCAATTATCCCGGCGCCCATTGGGACGCCTATAGTCAGCGGCTCGACACGGTCAGGGCCGCGCTGGGACGAGGAGACAATAAGACGGTCAAGAAAGAGATGGGCGCGTGGTTTCGCATGCTCCGCACGCGGGACCAGGGCATCCATGATGTCGCGGCCGATGAACTGTTCAACTTCGCCTTGATGGTCACGCCGATCCAAGAGTACGGCATCAACGTGCCTCCGGCCACAGGGGCAGGGAGCGAGGCGGGGTATTGAGCGGCCGGCAGGTCTTGCCGAGATCGGCGCGCAAGGAGGTGACCATGAAGTGGAATGCATGTATGCTCGTGGGGACGCTGGGATTGCTGTGGCCCCTGTCTGCGGCGTGGGCGGACTTTTCCGACAATCCCATGATCGGGACGCGGTCGGCGCTCAGCGGCCACATCACGAAGATCGAAAGCGGCGTCCTGTTCGTGAAAACACCTTATGGCTTGCAGCCTCGTACGATCAGCCCGAACAAGGCCGATCGGGTCGGTCTGCATGATGCCCATATCGGTGATGCGGTCTGGCTGCTGGTCGATTCCGGCAACGTACTGCTGGATGCGGCCAAGCCTGGGGGCGAGCAGTTTGAGCACCATAAGGTCGTGGCCGGGTGCATCGCCTATGCCGATCCGTTCTGGGGAGAAATCCTCATTTCGACACCGGATGGACCGGAGCGGTTCGAGATCGATGCCTTGGCGGGGAGCAAGTTGTCGGTCTTTCAAGAAGGCATGCCGGTCACGCTGGAGTTGGATGGGGACAATGTGATGATCGACATCCAGTCCCATCGGTAACGGCTGTCGAGCGCTTGACTTCACCGGAGGGGCGTCCTACCATTTTCCCGGGCGCGCCGTGCACGTCGAAGGACGACGCGGCGCGCGGCGCCGGGGCCTAAGGCCGACGCAGTGGGGGCGGCCCATGCGACGTGCTCTACCGTGGATGCTAGCTGGTCTTGCCGCGGGAATGGGATTGCTCGTGGTGCTCCCGACCCGAGCGACCGATCCCCCGCCCGCTTCTCGCGCATCGCTCCCTTTTCAAACCATCCTAGAGTTGGAACGGACGGCCCGGCTGCTGGCGATTTTGCTCGATTCCGGCCGGGCGGTCGTGAACGACAATCAGACCCTCTTGGACGATCCCGCCAAGGGTGACAAGGGGTTCACGTCGGACGTGTTCGAGCGCCAATTGATCGACATGTTCCGGGGCCGTAGCGGGGTTGATCTGCGTGAGGTCGAGACCGGCACCCTCTCGCCCCGAAGCCGGCGTTTGCTCAAGGAACTGGTCGCCGTGAGCAAGCAGGTCGTCGAAGACGCCCAGGCGAACCTCAATCGGAGCGGGGCCGGTTATAAGGGATTCATCCCCGCGGTATTCGGGGAGCGGGTGGCGGCCCGGTTCACGGCCAAGACCGGGGTACGGCTGAAACAGACGGCGCTGGTTCCGCGAAATCCTGCCAATCGTCCTGATGCGTACGAACAGGTGGCCTTGGAGGCCTTTGCCGATGCGGCCTACCCACGGGAACAGGTGATCAGCGAGATCGCCGCCGCCGGCGCGGCGCTACGGTTGATGTTCCCGCTCTATGCGACCAGGCATTGTCTGGATTGCCACGGACAGCCGAAAGGCGAGCGCGATCGTACAGGCTATCCTCGTGAAGGCCTGGTATTGGGGCAGAATGCTGGGGCGATCAGTGTGGTCTTACCGGTGGTGCCATGACCGTCGTCTTGTTGCTGGTGACGCTTCTCTGCGCGACCGCCGGAGCGGTCGGAGCCACGGAACGCCAACCCTTCCACGCCGAGAAACCGGCCGGAAGCGGCGTGATCGTCCACCATGACGGGTATGTCCTGACGGCGCACCATGTCATCGCCCACGCGAAACGGATCACCGTCGTCACATCCGGCGAGTTTCGCGCACCGGCCTTGGTGGTGAGCGTCGATGTGGAACATGATCTTGCCCTCTTGAAAGTGGAGACGGTGGGCCTCTCGGAAGCGCTGCTGGGGTATGCCGGCGGGGTCAAGCTGGACCAGGACGTGATTGCGGTCGGCTTCCAGTTCGGGTTGCGCGAGATCACCGTCACGCGCGGCCATGTCGCCGCCGTGCGCACGAAGGGGGTGCAGCGGGTGTTCCAGGTGGATGCGGCGGTGAATCCCGGCAACAGTGGGGGCCCGCTGTTCAACCGGCGAGGGGAGGTGGTGGGGATCCTGACCACGAAATTTACCCATCCGTCGGGGATCGTCCCCGAGGGAATGGCCTTCGCGGTGCCGATCAGTTACGCCACGCCGCTGTTGGCCAACATTCCGGACTTCGATTTTTCCTCCATCGGACGCGCTAAGCGCAAGCGACGCGATTCCTCGGACTTGGTCACCGAGTTGGCGCGGGTTTCCGTGCGCATCGAAACGGTGCGGATGTCGGAAGGGGCGGTCGCGCCCCCGCCCCCGCCGTCGCAAGAGAGCCCACGCAGTGGCCTGCCGACCGTGACCCACGCGCCGGTCTTGCCGACGCGCCCACCGGAGTCCCAGCCCGTCCAAACCGAGGAGGCGATCGCGCGAGTGACTGCCCAACTGCAGGCAGCGCAACAGGCGGAACTGGCACGGCTGCAAGAGCAAGGTGCGACTATCCCGGCCGGCATGGTCCTGATTCCCGCGGGCGAGTTCCTGATGGGGTCGGAGGAGGGCCCTCCCGATGCCCGCCCGCTGCACCGCCTGTTTCTGAGCGCCTTTTGGATCGATGCCCATGGCCTCACGAACGGCGAGTATCGTCATTGTGTGGACAAGGGGGGCTGCCAGCCACCGAAAGTGCGTGATGCATTCGACGATCCGCAGCTGGGCTACCATCCTGTCACCAACGTCACTTGGACTCAGGCCTGGACGTACTGCCAGTGGGTGGGCAAACGACTGCCCACCGAGGCGGAATGGGAGAAGGCTGCACGCGGCACGGATGGGCGACGGTATCCCTGGGGGAACAGCGACGAGGTCATCCAGATGCATCGGGTCAAATTGGCCGAGCCGAAAATAGTGGCCAACGGGGCCGCCCAGCCCGCCTCGACGGCCATCTCACCCTACGGCGCCGCCGGGATGGTCGGGCTGGTGTCCGAATGGGTGAAGGACTGGTATGCGGAAGACTTTTACCGCACCTCGCCCTCGCGCGATCCCCAGGGGCCCCTACGTGGGAGTTTCCGCGTGTTACGAGGCGGCAGTTGGATGGAGCGTCCGCTCGAACTCCGGGTGAGTCACCGCGGTTGGGATGAAATGACTTACTGGGGGCCGACGCTCGGGTTCCGCTGCGCCACGGACGGACCGTAACCAGACAGGTCCCAGGCTCCCCCTTTTTCTCCTTGCTCTTCTCCAGTACCATACGGCCCGAATGGCCCTCTCCCCTCGCAACAAGAAAATCCTGTCGGCCCTCGCGGTGGGGGTGGCGGTCTTCGTCCTGATGGGCGGGCTGCGCCTGACGCGGTGGCTCGAAGTGGCGGAACACAAGGCGTTGGACCATCTCGTGCGGCGGTACGCCGATCCTGCCAAGGCGGATTCCAGCCTCCTGTTGCTGGCCATCGATGAGTCGAGTCTCGAAGCCTTCGGACGATGGCCCTGGCCTCGCGATCGGCACGGCTTCGTCGTGCGGTACCTGAAAGAAGCCGGCGCCAAGGCCGTGGTGTTCGACGTGATGTTCTTCGAACCCGACGAGAATGCCGAGGAATACGACCACAGTTTCGCCGATGACCTCGCGGCCGCCGGCAACGTCTTCCTGCCGATGCTCTTTCAAGCGGAGCCGTCTTCTCTGCCGCCGGATCTGCTGAGCCGGGTGACAGTGCCGGTCGCGAGGAGGGGAGACCGAGAGGGGGCGGCCGTTCCCCATGAGGCAGGGGTGAAGACGCCGATTCCCCTTCTGGCGCAACAGGCCCGCGGCTTAGGGGTGATCAACCTCTCCGCCGATGCGGACGGTCCGACCAGGCGCATTCCCCTGTTGGGGTTGGTGAACGGCAAGGCGATGCCGCATTTGTCCTTGGCGGTCGCGCGGCATCTGCTGGGCACGGAGCAAGTGGTGCTTGAAGAGGACCGCCTGCAGATCGGCCCGCGGAGCGTCCCGCTGGAGCCGGACGGCACGATGCTGCTCGACTGGCACGGCCCTTTAGAGCAGACCTATCACGTGGGGAAGTATTCGGTCGGCCGGGTCCTCCAGGCCTTTGCACAACAGCAGCGGGGTGAACGACCGTCGCTCGATCCGACCCTGTTCAAGGATAAGGTGATCTTCATCGCGGGCACGGCGGCCGGTCTGTACGACCTGCGCGTGACGCCCTTCTCGTCCGCCACGCCCGGCGTGTTGATCCATATGGCGGCCCTGGACAATCTGCTGCATGGCCGGGCGCTCAGTTCGGCCCCTGCGTGGTTCTCGTTCCTCACGTTGCTCGTCCTCTGTGTCACCTCCGCCGGAGCCTTCATGCTGCCGCGGTCCTATCCGGTGAAATTCGGCGTCACGCTGGCGCTGGCCCTGGCCTATTATGGCCTGGCCGTCCATGCGTTCGCCGGCCATGGACGCTGGCTGGATCTGGTATTTCCCGAAGTGGCCTTGGCGGTCACGTTCGGCGCGGCGGCGACGGTGGAATATGTCACCGAGGGGAGGCAACGTCGGCTTATGCGCGCCGCCTTCGACAAGTACATGTCCGCCGAGGTGGTGGAAGAGATCATGCGCCATCCCGAGGCCATCAAGCTCGGCGGTGAACAGAAGGAGATCTCGATCTTCTTCTCCGACATCGTGGGCTTCACCACCATCTCTGAGCAGCTGTCGCCCGAAGAGCTCGTGGCGCTGCTCAATCGCTACCTTTCGGCGATGACGACCATCATCAAGAACGGCCATCGCGGAAACGTGAACAAGTACCTAGGCGACGGCATCATGGCCCTCTTCGGCGCGCCCTTGACGGACCCGCGCCATGCCTCGCTGGCCTGTTTTGCGGCACTCGATTGCCAGGCCGAACTGACTCGTCTGCGAGAGCAGTGGGCACAGGAGGGGCTTCCGGCGATCGCCGCCCGCATCGGCATCAATTCCGGACCCTGCATCGTCGGCAACATGGGCTCCCAGGAGCGGATGGAATATACCGTGACCGGCGATGCCGTGAATTTGGCATCTCGTCTGGAAGGGGCGGGCAAGTTTTATGGGGTCCGGATCCTCATCGGGCAACGGACGGCGGAACTGGCCAAGAACGACGTTGAAGTGCGCGAGATCGATCTGTTACGAGTGAAGGGCAAGCACGAGCCGGTGGTGGTGTTCGAACTGCTTGCGAGGAAGGGGCAGTTGGATCAGCACAGGGCTCGCGTCGTCGAGTTCTACCGGCAGGGGTTGGCGGTCTACAAGGCACGCGAGTTCTCGACTGCTTGCGCCAGGTTTGCCGAGGCTCTCGCTCTTGACGAGGCGGATGGGCCGTCGCGAGTTTATCTGGAACGGGCGACCCATTACCGGGAGACACCCCCGCCTTCAGATTGGGACGGGGTCTACGAACTGACATCGAAGTGAAGGGCAACGGGAGGCCATGGTGAACAGAGGACGGTCGCTGCGCTGGTTGGGGGTGGTCTTAGGAATCGGCCTATTCCTGTGGGGTCCCGAGGCCTTCGCGGAAACGGTCTATGTGCAGGCCAAGACCGTGCAACTCCGGGCAGGAAAAACCTCTCTGGATGCGGTCGTGGGCACGGTGAAGTTCGGCGAGGCTTTGGAGGTCGTCGGACGCGACGGGACCTGGCTGGACGTGAAGACCTCGTCAGGCACACGTGGTTGGATCTTCGCCAACAAGACCGGGGCCGTGAAACCCGCCGGCAAGAGCGACACCTTGGCCAAGCTCGGTCAGAGCATGAGGGGCGGGGAGGCGTCGCAGACGACCGCTTCCGCCGGCGTGCGGGGGCTGGATAAGGCCTCGGAGAGTTATGCGGATCGAGCCGGGATTTCCGCCAAGGATCGGGAAGCCGTGGACCGGATGACGGCCTATCACCTGTCGGACCAAGAGGTTGAAGACTTCATGCGGGAGGGAGGGCTCGGTGAATATGCGAAGTGACAGGAGTCTGCTGGCAGGGCTGCTCGTCCTGGCCGTCACGCTCGGCAGTTGCGCGGAGGTGCAGCGTGCAGCGGAAGATGTCGCGCGCCAATCAGGCAATCCGCGGCTGGCCGGGGTCATCCACGGGGCGGGCAACGTCGTCGGGAGTCTCCTGCCGATCGGGTATGAAGAGGAGTCGTCCATCGGGCAGGCAATGGCACTGCAGGTGGTCGCGCGGTACGGCGGCGTGGTCGACCAACCGGAACTGGTCCGGTACGTCAACCTCGTAGCGAGGGCGGTGGCCAACACGTCGGACCGGCCCGACATCCCCTATCGGGTCGCCATTCTCAACCATGATTCGATCAACGCGTTCGCTGCGCCGGCCGGGTATATCTTCGTGACGCGGGGGCTCCTGCGCCAGATTCGTGATGAAGCGGAACTCGCCGCGGTTTTGGGCCATGAGATTGCCCACGTGAGCGAGAAACACATTCTCGATGTGATCCAGCGCAGCAAACGACTCGCCGGCGTCACCGAAGCGGGGCTGGCCTATGCGACGAATAATCCCGCCGCGTTCAAGGGCGTGATCGACGGCGCAGTCAAGAAACTCCTCGATGAGGGCCTGGACCAGGACAAGGAGACAGATGCCGATCGGGTCGGAGAGGTCTTCGCGACCAGGGTCGGGTATGACGCGGAGGCGTACATCGGCCTGTTATCTCGCCTGCGGGATCTCAAGGGCGACGACCAAGCCTTCTTCAAGACCCATCCCAACTTTTCGGCGCGGATCGAGGCCGTGCGAGAGACGATTCGCAACAAACGCCTGGCCGCCACCGGGCTGGTGCTGCAGGAGCGATTCGCCCGCATGACCAAGCGAGTGTAATCTCCTCAAGCGGGGGTTTGGGCAGCGGCGGGGCGAAAGCGAAGCCTGCAGGCCGTTCCCTGACCTAGGGTGCTGGTGATCTCCAAGGTCCCCCCGTTGTCTTCGACCAATCGCTTCACGTTCGTCAGCCCTAGTCCCGTGCCGTAGTCCTTCGTCGTGAAGAAGGGCTCGAAAATGCGGGTCAGGTGCTCGGGCGCGATCCCGCCTCCGTTGTCCGCCACCTGCAGCTCGACCATACCGCCTTCGACCAGGCCCGTCGTGATGGTCAGCGTGCCCCCATCCGGCATCGCCTCCCCTGCATTGATCAGGAGATTGACCACGGCTTCTTTGATCTGTTCGGGATCGACTTGAATCGACGGGAGGGACCTCTCGAACCGGCGTTCCACCGTGATCCGCCCATGGCCACCCAGCGCGTCCCACTGGCGTAACGCGTCGCGCATCACTTCGTCGGGCCGGCACAGTCGCAGGTCGGGCGGCTTTTGCCTGGCATAACGCAGGAAGTCGTGCAGCCGTTGGGAGAGCTTGTCGACTTCATCGATGATGTAGCGCACCATTTCCTGACGAATGGCCTCCTCCTGCGGCCTATCGAGCACCACCTGGGCGCTGCTGCGGATGATGCCGAGGGGATTTCTGAGATCGTGGGCCAAGGCAGCCAAGAGTTGTCCGACGGAGGCCAGCTTCTCCTGGCGGATGAGTTCGTGCTGCTGAGTTTTGATCGTCTCCAGATTCGCTTCTAGCCTCTGCCGCATGGCGATGAAACTTTCCGCCAGATCTTCCAGCTCGTCTCCGGTGCGAAACTCCATTGCTAATGTGGGGAGGCCGTGGCCCCGCGGTTCGTCCGAGGGAGCCGGCAGGGTCAGGGTCTGTCGGAGCGTTTCCGCCTCGCGCTGGAGGGCGGTGATCGGCTTGACGATGCGGGCGCTGACCACGAACCCTAACGCGGACAGGCCGACCACCAGCCCGAATCCGATCAGGCCCACGGTGAGCAGCAGCGAATAGACCGGCGCATAGGTTTCCTCCGGCGCCTGCCTGATGAACGCGAACCAGCGTCCGCCGCCGAGGCTGCCGGCAGTCAGCTGGTGAGTGAACTGCACCGGGGCGGCGCCCACGATGGCCTGGTGGCCTCCATGCCCGTCGTCCTCTGCGACCAACCACGACGGACGGTCAGTGGTGAGGCGGTTCATCAAGGCCGGCGGAATCAAGTGGGCGGTCGGGGGGAGGACCGGGCAGATCAAGGGGGTGCCTTGTGTGTCGAGCAACATGCCGTGACCGCTGTCGCCGATGTGGATCGGCAGGATCATCTCGGTGAGGAGGGTGCGCCTGACGACCAGACCGATCGCGCCGATGGGATTCTCCTGGGCGTCCGCAAGGATGGGCACGGCGACCTCGAAGACCATGTCGTTCGCGTCGGCATCGAAGGCAAGGGTGCCGACGAAGGCCTGCCCCCGTGATGCCTGCATGGTTTCCTGCCACCAAGTCTGGGAGGCCTGGTTTGGGGTGAGGTGTGGGTCTGTCGAGGCTACAACTCGGCCCAGGCGATCGGTGAGGGTCACCCGTAGGAGGTGCTTCGATTCCCGGGCCCATTCACGGAGATAACGAACGCTCTCGGCGGCCTCTGGGAGTGGGGCGGTCCGCTGGTCGGCCAGCATGACCGATCGTTGCACCGGCAGCGGGGCCAGCGCCAAGCGGACGACGCGGTCGATTTCCGTATCCACCGCCGAGGCAAGGCGGATGGCGGTCGAGCGCGCGATTTCCTGAAAGCCCTCGCCGATCGCCTGTTTGAGACTGGCGGTACTGGATCGGTAGGTGGCGACCAGCGCGACGATGCCGGGGATGAGGCCGACGATCAGCAGCGCGAGGAGAAATTTTCGTTGGAGCCCTCCGGTTCGTCCTATCCGGCGCATCAGCCTAGGGCTGTGAAAGGTTGTACTTCGCCATGCGGTAGCGCAGCGTGTTGCGGGTGATCTTCAGCAGGCGGCTGGCTTCAGAGATGTTCCCGCCCGTTTTTTCCAGGGCCTCGACCAACATGGCCTTCTCGACCTCTTCCACCGACAGGCCCAGCGCGAGTAGAGAGGGCGGTTCGGCCGTCTGAGCGGCCTGATAAGGCTGGGGCTTGTTCAACGAGACCGGCAGGTGGTCCATCGTCACCGATCCCTCTTTGCAGGTGATGGTCAGCCATTCCACGACATTGTGGAGTTCGCGGACGTTGCCGGGCCAGGGATACTGTTTCAGCCGGGTGAGTGCCTCCGGCGTGACCCCCTTGATGCGGCAGCCGCGTTCCTTTCGGGCCCGCTCCAGGAATTGGGTCAGGATCGGCTCGATGTCCTCCGGCCGTTCCCGCAAGGCGGGGATTCTGAGCTGGTACACGTTTAGCCGATAGTAGAGATCCAGGCGGAATCGCCCAGCCTTGATGAGTTCCGGCAGTTCCTGGTTGGTGGCGGCAATGACCCGGATGTTCACGGCCTGGCTTCGCACGGCTCCGAGCGGCTCCACGACATGCTGTTCCAGCACACGGAGGAGTTTGGCCTGTGCCGTCAGACTCATTTCTCCGATTTCATCTAGGAAGAGCGTCCCGTGGTCGGCGAGTTGAAAACGGCCCGGCTTGGATTTCTTCGCGTCGGTGAAGGCGCCCTTTTCGTACCCGAACAGTTCCGATTCCATCAGGTGTTCGGGAATCCCGGCGCAGTTGACCGCCACCATCGGCCCTTGGGCGCGCGGGCCGGCGAGATGAATGGCGCGCGCGAGCAGGTCCTTGCCCGTACCGCTTTCGCCGGTGATGAGGACGGTCGCATCGGTCTGCGCGACCTCCTGGGCCAGGCGTTTGACGAGTTCCATTTCTTTGGAGACGCCGACGATGCGGTCGAACCCGAACTGTTCCTGCAGGCCGGCCCGCAGGGTCCGGTTGTCGCGGGAGAGGCGGCGGACTTGGAGCGCCCGTGCGATGAGGATCTTCAGCTCATCGTTATCCACTGGTTTGGAGATGTAGTCGTAGGCGCCCTTCTGCATGGCCTCGACCGCCGACTTCACGGTCCCATAGCCGGTGACGATGAGGACCGGCACGTCCGGCAGGTGTTGGCGTGCCGCCTCCAACACATCCATGCCGGACAATCCGCCGAGTTGGAGGTCCGTGATGATCAGGTCGATGGTGCCCTGCTCTTGAATGAGGTGAATCGCTTCGCCGCCGGATGAGGCGAAGAGGAGGTTGTAGCCGGCCGGCTTCAGCACCAGCTCGAACAGCCGACGCATCCGTTCTTCATCTTCGACGATCAGAAGGGTGGGTGCCTGCATGGTGCCGTGGTCCGTAGCCTATCACTAACCCCGCGAGAGGAACAGTGGGGTGGTCAGGGCCTGTCGTCGGAGGCGACGGACTCGGATCGCCGCTGTTGATTGGCCATGGCCCAAGCCAGGTTCCGTTGAAACCCGATGTGCTTGGCTCGGCGGATGGGGCTTTCTCTAA
Source organism: Nitrospira sp. (assembly GCA_015709715.1). NCBI lineage: Bacteria > Pseudomonadati > Nitrospirota > Nitrospiria > Nitrospirales > Nitrospiraceae > Nitrospira > Nitrospira sp. The sequence goes on along the minus strand of CP054184.1, from coordinate 1,271,428 downwards.
ACGCGGCGGCGAAGGCCGGTTCGTCCAACTGCGCCAGGGCTTCCAGCGACGGGGCGGCAGTCAAGGGGCTGGGTTGAAAGCCGGGTTCCTGCGTCGGGTCTGCTTGAAGGTTATAGGGGCAGACATCCAGGCAGTCGTCGCAGCCGAAAATTTTGTTGCCGATGCCACGACGGAGGTCGTCCGGCAAGGGGGGATCGCTCCCGCGCAATTCGATTGTGAGGTAAGAAATGCAGCGGCCCGCATCCACGACATAGGGTTCCGTGATCGCCCCGGTGGGGCAGGCTTGGATACAGAGGGTGCAGGTGCCGCAGAGGTCCGTGCCGGGCTCATCCGGCGTGAGTTCCAGCGTCGTGAGGATTTCACCGAGGAGAAGCCACGACCCGAATCGAGGCGAGACGAGGTTCGAGTGTTTCCCGATCCAGCCCAAGCCCGCTTGCTGAGCCCAGGCCTTTTCCATCACCGGGCCGGTATCCACGTAGGCGCGATGACGGCTTCCCGGGGCGAGTCGGTCGATGTGTTCGACGAACCGATCCAACCGGTCGCCCAGGATACGGTGATAGTCCCTGCCCCAGGCGTACCGCGCGATGCGTCCGTTTCCCGGACGTTCGTCGGCCTGGCGGGCCGTGTAGTAGTTCATGCCGACGGAGATGATCGAACGGCAGCCCGGCAGCACATGGCTGGGATTCGTCCGACGGTCGGGATCCCTGGCCATCCAGGCCATGGTGGCCTGGTATCCGCGTCGAAGCCATTCACGCAGGCGAGCGCCCAGCTGGTCCGGAAGGAGTTCCCGGTTTGGCGCAGAGTCTTGCGTTGAATGGCCGGAGAGGAAGGTGCTGATGCCGACGACGGAGAACCCGAGGTCGAGGGCCGCCTGTTTGATGTGTTCCGTCAGGGCGTCTGCGGCCATTATGGTTTGGAGCAGTCGAAGCGCACCATGAATTGTCCGGTGCAGTGGGGAGAATCGCATTTGCCGCATTGGCCGGTGATCCGCGTTTTCCAGTCCGTGGCCTTCTCGTCGAATTTGCAGTACGTGCGGCCCGCTTTCGATACGGTCGTCCAAGGCTTGTTGGTTCCCGGGAATTTTGCGATTACGCAGCCGTCAGGGATCGGCACGAGGCAGCGCTGGGTGGGCTCACCCTTGGCCATACCGAAGCTACAGGACTGTTCCGTGGTGGCGGACGAATCGGTCGGGGCTTGCGCCAAGGCAAGCGCGGGAATGGTGCAAGCGATCAGGGCGGTGATCAGCAGAACGGGAACTCGCCTCAGTTGAAATCGGTGCATGGATCGGCTCTCCTCCGGTGGTCGGGCATGGTAACACAGTCCCACCGACGGTCGCGAACCGGCGTGATGGGGCGCGCCGCGCGATCGTTCCCGTCCCGGCAGTCCGGCGCGTCGGCTGATTTCCAGCCTCGCACTAGGGCGCCGTGATCAGTATAATTTAAGGGTCCACTCGCGTGACGGATACGTACCCATTTCCCATGTGGCGTCTGGTTTCTGTCCATACAGTTCTCTGCCTCGGCCTGGCTGCGGCCCTGTCGTTGTCGGGCGGTTCGGCCTTGGCCGGAGAAATCGGGTCTGAGCATTTGCTCAGGGCGCTCGTGGTGCAGCCTGATCCTCAGGGCGGCGTTCGAGCCAAGGCCACCCTCCTTTTCCCGGGGAGTCCCGCGGTCATCCATTCCATCCTGGCGGAGTACCGCAAGTGGCCTGAGCTCTTCGAGACCCAGATGCGGTTGGCCCACCTGGAAGAAAAAGACGGGCGAGTGCTCACCGACCTCTACATCTCCCATGCGCTGTTGCCGGGCGAGCATCGATTGCTGTGCGAGTCGCACCCCCTGCCCGGGGGTGGGCTGGTGACGGACCTGAAGGGCGGCGATTTCAAGCGCTACCATCGGAAGTGGAAGTTGGAGGGGGCCGGCGATGGAACCCAGACGAGGGCCGATTTCGAGTTGCTCGTCGAGGTCCAGACCATCGTGCCCGATTGGGTGGTCGCCGTCGCGATGGAGCGCGAGCTGAACGCCCATTTTCGCCTGGTGCGGCAACGGGCGTTGGACCGCCTCATGCAGGAAAAGTGAACTCGGACTGCTCTGCCCGCTCGATCCCCTGCTTGACCAACGTACCGATCTCCAATCCTCGTTCGATGCGCAACACATCATCCAGCCTGGTCCTGGTGCTGGGGTGGAGCGGCACGAAGAGTTTGCAGCAATCCTGATCCGGTTCGATCGACGTGGTGAAGGTGCCGAGCTGCTGGGCTTGCTCGGTGATTTCGATTTTGTCCATGCCGATGAGGGGCCGCAAGATCGGCAATTCCGCGGCGGCCTCGATGACGGACAGGTTTTCCGAGGTCTGCGAGGCGACCTGGCCGAGGCTGTCACCGGTGACCAGGGCCCAACAGCCTTCCCGCCTGGCCAGCTCTTCCGTAATCCGCACCATGAGCCGCCGATAGAGCACGACGCGAAACGGGGAGGGCGCCTGGGCGACGATCTCGCGTTGGATTTCGCCGAACGGCACTACGAAGAGGCGCGCATGGTACTGATAGGTCGTCAGCAATTGCACCAGTTCCTGCACCTTCTCCTCCGACGCGCGGCTGACCAACGGGCGGCCCGAAAAGTGGACGAAGACGGCCTTGCAGCCCCGCTTGATCATCCGGTAGGCCGCAACCGGTGAATCGATTCCGCCTGAAATCAGGCAGGCGACCTTCCCGCTCGTTCCCACCGGCATGCCGCCTGGTCCGTTGATCTTTCGGGCGCCGACGTGCGCCTCCCTGGTCAACAGTTCGACATGCAGGGTGAGGTCCGGCTGTTTGAGTTTGACGGGTTTTCCCGTTACCGCGCAGACGTGGGCGCCGATCTCGCGTTCAACGTCCATCGAGGTCAGGGGAAGGCGTTTGTCGGCTCGTTTGGCCGTGACTCGAAACGACTGAAACGTCTCCTGGGCCAGTTGCCTGACCGCCGCCTCCTTCAGCGGGGTGAGGTTCGGAGAGGCCAAATCGAGTGGGACTGATTCCGTCAGGAGGAAGTTCGACAGGCCGCAGACTCTGCGTAACCGATCGGCGACCTGAGCTGGATCGACGTCCTTGGGAATCGTGATGCGGATGCGGCCTTGCATGGCTTGGATCTGTCGGAGCGTCAGATCTCGAAGGGCCAAGCGCAGATTGCGGACCAGCCGTTGCTCGAAAAAGTCACGGTTGCGCCCCTTGAGGGCCAGTTCGTGGTAGTGGACGATCGCGCAATACATGATGTTATCCGGCCTGTCGGACGATCGGTTTGAGCATCCTCAGGAGGATTTAGCCGTGATGCGGCAGTGATTCCAGGAACCGCTCGGCATCGATCGCCGCCATGCAGCCCGTGCCCGCCGCCGTGATGGCCTGGCGGTATGTTCTGTCCTGAACGTCGCCTGCGGCAAAGACGCCCGGACGGCTCGTGGCGGTTCCTGCTATGGTTCGCAGGTAGCCCTTCTCGTCCATGTCGAGCTGGTCCTTGAAGAGGTCGGTATTGGGACGGTGGCCGATGGCAACGAAGAGGGCGGAACCGGCGAGGTCGGACGAGGCGCCGGTGACCACGTTCTTCAGGCGGACCCCGGTGACATGATCCTGGCCGAGAATGTCTTCGACCACCGAGTTCCATGCGAAGGTGATCTTCTCATGGCCCATGGCCCGCTCTTGCATGATTTTGGAGGCCCGTAACTTATCGCGCCGATGAACCACCGTCACGGTCCTGGCGAACTTAGTGAGGAAGAGCGCTTCCTCCAAGGCGCTGTCGCCGCCGCCGACGACCACGACGTCCTTGTTACGAAAGAAATATCCGTCGCAGGTGGCACAGGTGGAGACCCCATACCCGGTCAAGCGGGACTCATTCGGCAGTCCCAAGCGAATGGCCGAGGCCCCGGTGGCGACGATCAAGGTCTCGGTGTCGATCCGCTGTTCCTCGTCCACGACCAAATGGAATGGGCGTTGCGAGAGGTCGACTCGCGACACATCGCCCGTCAAGAACTCCGTGCCGAACCGCTCAGCCTGGGCCCGCATCTCCTTCATCAGCTCGGGACCCATGATGCCCTTGGAGAAACCGGGATAATTCTCGACCTCGGTCGTGGTCGTCAATTGGCCGCCGGACTGCCAGCCCTCGATGAGCAGAGGGGACAGATTGGCCCGGGCACTGTAGATGGCGGCGGTGAGTCCGGCCGGGCCGGACCCGATGATGACGACCTGTCGCATGGGCGGATGCTAACACACCGCAGCCGCGAGGGAAAAGCGGCGATCACGCGAGCCGCTGCAATTCGCGATACAGCCGTTTCACTTGCGTAAATAGGCGGGAACGAGGCGTGGTGCCGTCCAACACATAGTCGGCGGCGGCAATCTTCTGCCGCATCGGCAGTTGGCTTCTGATCCGGCGCAGGGCTTCCGCGCGCGTAAAGCCGTTGCGGCGCTTGAGTCGGACGATCTGAGTCTCGCGGTCCGCCGTGACGACGACGGTGCGGTCGACTCGTCGGTCGACGCCTGCTTCGAACAGGAGCGGGACTTCGTACACGATGACCGCATTGGGGGTCGCGCGTGCGATGGCGGCGGTGAGCTGCGCCTGCGCGCGGGCGACGCGGGGGTGAATGATGCGTTCCAGACGGCGCAGTTTGACTCGGTTACGAAACACGATCTCGCCGAGGGCTGCGCGGTCGAGCGTGCGATCGTCGTTGAGCACTTGCCGGCCGAAGGCGGCGAGGATGGCGCGCCAAGCCGGTTTGCCCGGTTCCACGACGAGCCGTGCCAAGGCGTCCGCATCAATGGTCCGGGCCCCGCAGCGTGCAAACATCTTGGCCACAGTGCTCTTGCCCGTTGCGACGCCGCCGGTGAGGCCCACGAGGATCATGGGGCGCGACGATACCATGGAGCACAGGAGGCCGCAATCTCGGCTGATTGACTTCTCGCCGCATCCGGCTGTATGACCATCAGCATCATGCGAAGCCTCCTCACACTCGTCGCCTTCTGCCTTGCCATCGGCCTGGCCGGACCAGCCGCCCTGTGGGCGGAGACTGCGCTTCCGGCGGAGTCGCGAGAGTTGGTGGTCGCCTTGGACGGGTCAGGGCAGTATCGATCCATTCAGGAGGCGGTGGATGCTGCGAAGAAGGGCGACACGATTCTCGTCAAGCCCGGTGCCTATGCCGAGGACGTGACCATCCATAGCAAGGAACAGATTCGACTGATCGGGGCCGGAATGGATCAGGTCACGATCGTGGGGCGCGAACGCGTGGGGGTCTTTCATGTCGGCAAGTGGCCTTACGGCGCCACCGACGTCGAGATTGCCGGGATGACCATCAACGAGCACGGTGGTCATGCCATGGGGATCTTCAATGGGCGCGGGATCTTTCTCCATCATGTGCGGGTGAAGGGCATGTTGTTCACCCAACAGGTCGAGGAGGTGCGCATCGAAGATTGTGTCATCGGCGGCAGCGAGACTACGGGGGTACAATTCGCGAATTCGCAGGCCCTGTTGCGGGGAAATCTGATCCACGACAACGACCATGGGGTCAGCATAGCGGGAAAGTCTGCCGTGCGATTGGAACGCAATGTCATCACGCGGAGCCTCTTCGAGGCCGTGATCGTGAACGACCTGTCCCGGGCGGTCTTGGTCGGCAATACCCTCGTGAAGAACGGCGGCGGCGCCGCCTTCCTGGGGACCTCTCAAAACGAGGCTTCGGGAAACATCGTCAGTTACAACACCTACGGTTTCGTGGTGGGGCCCGCAAGCCGGGTGACCCTGTCCTACAATGCGATGCAGAACAAGGAATCCGACTATCTCCGTCCCGGAACGCCGCACCAAGCGGCCCCCGAACTCAAGCCCGATTCCGATTTGACGGTGGATCCACGGTTCGTTGACGTTGCCCGCGACGACTTTCGACTGCGTCCTGACACGACGCTAGTGAAGATCGGCGGGTTTTCCTATCTCGGCGCCCTTCCGCCCCTCGCGGAATCCCACTAGCGATCTCGTGAAACCAGTCACAAATTGAGCGGTTACCTCGCTTTCCCAGTTCCCTACGAGGCCTGTGCTATGCTTTTCCCTACGCAGGATCTCACGGATACTCGTCCTGGCTTAAGAATTGCTTTAACGCAGCCGACAAGAGATTGGAGGCACCAAGTGGCCAGTTATCGATCCGAACTCGAAAAGCGAAGCAATGACGGAATTCCCAACCTGTCCGAGGTGGAATCGGGCAAGCTCGTCGGCGCGATCCTGCCGATGTCCGAGCGAGCCCAACTCCAGTTGCGTGACAGCATCGAAGTCATCGACTACCTGATGAATCAGGAGAGCGTCGTGTGGTCCTAGGCCACGGCTCTCCACTTCCCTCCCGTAGCCCCTCAATACTCCCGGTCCTCGTGACCGTCCTCTGACCGAATAGACTCTACCGACCTCCAGCTTCCGACGGGGATTGCAGTTGCATCTTTCCCGTGCCCGGAGCATGCTGCGCATGCTCGGACGATGCATCTTGGCATGAGAGGGCCCTGCGTGATGTCGGGAGAAACGAAGGACGAGGCACAGATGGACCAGCCGGCCGAGCAACGGCGGCTGGCCGAGGATGACCAACGCAAGCGACACTGGAAGCGGTGGGGGCCCTATCTCAGCGAACGGGCCTGGGGAACGGTTCGTGAAGACTACAGCCCCTTCGGGACAGCGTGGGAGGCCGTGCCGCACGACCATGCTCGATCCAAGGCCTATCGATGGAACGAGGATGGATTGGCCGGCCTCTGCGATCGCCATCAATTCATCTGTCTGGCGTTAGCGCTTTGGAATGGACGCGACCCCATCCTGAAGGAACGGCTGTTCGGTCTGACCGGCAATGAAGGCAATCATGGGGAGGATGTCAAGGAGTACTATTTCTACCTCGACTCCACGCCGACGCATTCCTACATGAAGTGTCTCTACAAATATCCTCAAGCGGCATTTCCCTACAGTCGGTTGGTCGCGGAAAATCAACGGCGCGGTCGGACCGATTCGGAGTTCGAACTGCTCGACACGGGGGTGTTCGAGGGGGACCGATATTTCGATGTGTTCGTGGAATATGCCAAGGCGACGCCGGAAGACCTGCTCTGGCGGATCACGATCGCTAACCGTGGTCCGGACCCAGCCGATTTGACGGTGCTCCCGACACTCTGGTTTCGCAACACCTGGTCCTGGGGGCTGGATGTCCGACGCCCGCGAATGCGACAGGGGCCGTCTACCGCCTCCGTCAGCACCGTCGAGTTCGATCATGACTATTACGGCCGGCGGCGGCTGTTGTGCGATGGGGCTCCGCCGTTGTTATTTACCGAAAACGAGACGAACACTCGCCGCCTCTACGGCGATGCCGACGGGGCTTCGTATGTGAAGGACGGCATCAACGACTATATCGTCCATGGCGACCAGCGCGCGGTCAATCCCGAGCAGGTCGGATCGAAGGCGGCAGCCCTCTATCGGCTGATGGTGGAACCAGGCCAGGCGGTGACGCTTCGACTACGGTTCACCAACGAAACCGGCGAGGCGGCGCCGGATCTCGGGCCCTTCGAAGAAGTCTTTGCGAGCCGTATGCGCGAGGCGGATGAATTTTATGCGGGCCTCGCTGCTCCGAATGTCTCGGATGACGCGCGACTGGTGCAGCGCCAGGCCTTTGCCGGGTTGCTCTGGACCAAACAGTTTTATCACTATGAAGTCGATCGCTGGCTTAAGGGGGACCCGGCCGGACCGGAGCCGCCGCCGGAACGCCTACGTGGCCGAAACAGCGAGTGGATGCATCTCTATAACGCCGACGTCATTTCCATGCCGGATAAATGGGAGTATCCCTGGTATGCGGCTTGGGATCTGGCCTTTCATTGCCTGCCCCTTGCGCTGGTCGATTCCCGATTTGCCAAGGATCAGCTCGTCCTGATGTTGCGGGAGTGGTACATGCATCCCAACGGCCAAATTCCCGCCTATGAATGGGCGTTGGGAGACGTGAACCCGCCGGTGCATGCCTGGGCGACGTGGCGGGTCTACAAAATCGAAAAGAAGCGGAAGGGCGTGGGAGATCGTATCTTTCTGGAACGGGTGTTCCACAAGCTCCTGCTCAACTTCACCTGGTGGGTGAACCGTAAGGATGCCGAGGGGAAGAATATCTTCCAAGGCGGATTTTTAGGGCTGGACAATATCGGCGTGTTCGATCGGAGCAAACCGCTTCCGACCGGAGGCCACATCGAACAGTCGGATGCCACCAGTTGGATGGGGATGTACTGTCTCAACATGTTGACGATTGCGCTGGAATTGGCGCGTGAGGATCGCGCCTACGAAGATGTCGCGAGCAAGTTCTTCGAGCATTTCGTCTACATCTGTCGGGCGATGAACAATATCGGCGGCGAGAAGATCGAACTCTGGAACAAAGAAGACGGATTCTTTTACGATGTGTTGCACCTGCCGGATGGCAAAACGTTTCCCATGAAACTTCGATCGATGGTCGGGCTCATTCCGCTCTTTGCGGTGGAGACCCTCAACTCCGAATTGATCGACCGGCTGCCGCGGTTCAAGCATCGGATGCAATGGTTCATCGAGAACCGTCAGGATTTCGGTCAACATATCGAGACCCAGTCGCAGGACGGCGAGGTGCGCCGCTTCCTATCGCTTGTCAACCGCCATCGGCTGATGCGCGTGCTGCACTACCTGCTGAACGAGCAGGAGTTCCTGTCGCCCTATGGCGTGCGGGCTCTGTCCCGCCACCACCACGACCATCCCTATGTCTTTTCGGCGATGGGGTTTCACCATCGCGTCGAGTACCAGCCGGCGGAATCGACGAACGGGCTGTTCGGCGGCAATTCCAATTGGCGCGGGCCCGTGTGGTTTCCCGTGAACTATCTCCTCATCGAGTCCCTGCAGAAGTTCCACTATTTTCTGGGGGATGCTTTCCTCGTCGAATATCCGACCGGTTCGGGGCGCAAGCTGAATCTCGCGCAAGTGGCCGCAGAACTGTCGCGTCGCCTGACGCACATCTTTCTTCGCGGACCGGACGGGCGGCGGCCGGTCTACGGCGGAACGGAGCGGTTCCAACGCGATCCGCATTGGCGAGACGTGATTCTGTTTTACGAATATTTCCATGGCGACAACGGGGCGGGCATCGGAGCCTCGCATCAAACCGGCTGGACGGGACTCGTCGCCAAGCTCATTCAACAGTCGGGGGAATGACCGTGACGGTCGACACCAGAACCTGCCAAGACCTCGATCGTGCCGTGAGTCTCGAATGGTTGGAGACCAACGGGCTGGGTGGGTACGCCAGCGGGACCGTCGCCGGGGCGAACAGCCGGAGGTACCACGCCCTGCTGTTGGTGGCCAGGAATCCGCCGCTCGATCGCGTGGTCTTGGTGAATCACCTTGAAGAACGGGTCGATCTGGACGGACAGTCCATAGCCCTCTCGACGAATCTGTATCGCGGCGCCGTTGATCCGGAAGGGTTTCGGTATTGTGACGCGTTTTCGCCCGTTCCCTGGCCGACCTGGCGGTATCACGTCGCGGGGATCACTCTGCGGCGCGAGATCTGTTGTCTTCCGGGACGGGATCTGGTCATCGTGCGATGGAGTCTGGACGCGCCGTCCACGGCTGCGATCGTGCTGCGCGTGCGGCCGATGCTCTCAGGCCGCGATTTTCACGCCTTGCACCAGGAAAACGTCCACCTGCGCCCGGCGGCCGAAATGAGCGAAGGGCGGGTGACCTGGCAGCCCTATCGAACCCTGCCGGCCGTGCAAGCCCTCCACAACGGTACGTATCGTCACGAGCCCTATTGGTATCGCCAGGTGGAGTATCCGATCGAGCGGGAGCGGGGACTCGATCATGTCGAGGATTGGTGGTCGCCGGGTGAATGGCAATTTACGCTCGGACTTGGAAAATCGGCTGAGCTGGTGTTGACGACCGAGGCGAATGCTGCGGTGGATGTCGCTCTGAGCTTGACCGCAGAGGGTCGTCGTCGGGAAGGCCGCGCCCGTTCCAGACCGACGGAAGATCCCCTGGTGCGGAGATTGTGGGAAGCGACGGAAGCGTTCCTAAGCCGGCGTGGGACGGGGCATACCGTGATGGCGGGATATCCCTGGTTTGCCGATTGGGGGCGCGATGCGTGCATTGCCTTGCCGGGCCTCTGCCTGGTTACGGGGCGATATGACATTGCTCGGCAGGTTATCGAGGCCTTCGCGTCGGAGCTGTCGCAGGGCATGGTGCCGAATCGGTTCACGGAGGGCGGCGCGCCGGACTATAACAGCATCGATGCGTCGCTCTGGTTCGTCCATGCGGTGGATCGGTACCTGCACTACAGTCGTGACTTCGACGGGATTCGCAAGGTGGCTTGGCCTGCGATCAAGCAGATTGTCGAGGGGTATCGGTGCGGAACTCGATACGGTATTCGCGTCGATGACGATGGGCTGGTGACCGGCGGCATCGACGGCGTCCAATTGACGTGGATGGATGTCAAGGTGGGCGAGTGGGTCGTGACGCCGAGGCACGGAAAGCCGGTCGAGGTTCAGGCTCTGTGGGTGCGAGCCCTGGCCATTGCGGCGTCGTGGGCGGACCAGTGCGGTGAGCCGGCCTATGCGGAGCGCTGTCGACAAGATCGCCGGCGAGCGGTCGAGTCGTTCCGTGCGCGCTTCTGGTATCCGGCGGGGCGATACCTGTTTGATGTCGTGGATGGACCGACCGGTGACGATGCCTCGCTCCGCCCGAACCAGGTCTACGCCCTGGCGCTGGATGATGAGTTGGTGCCCGGCTCACAGGCGCTGCAGGTGTTGCAAGTCTTAAAGGAACGCCTCCTGACCCCGGTGGGGCTTCGTACGCTTGCGCCGGAGGATATTCGGTTCTGTCCCGTCTATGTGGGAACCGTCGCGGAACGGGACGGAGCGTACCATCAAGGAACGGTCTGGCCGTTTCTGCTGGGTCCCTTCGTGACGGCCTGGGTCAGGAAGCATGGCGGCGAGCCGGCGGCGCGGCGGGAGGCGCGCGAATTTCTCGCGGGCTTGGAGGCGCATCTGGACGAAGCTTGCATCGGCCAGGTATCGGAAATCTTCGATGGCCAAGCCCCTCATCTCCCTCGCGGTTGTTTCGCACAGGCCTGGTCGGTGGCAGAACCGTTGCGCGCACTCATCGAAGATATCGCGCGCTAAGCAATGACGACTCCGGTCGAGATTTTCCTCTGATCGCCGGTTCGGAATCTTGACAGTGGCGGAAGCGTTTGGGTAAGGATAGGCATGATCATTCGCCTGATGCCATGGAAGGCGGGCGTGGTAGCCTGTGCGCTCCTTATGGCGGGATGCCAGGTGCTCGCACCAGCCGAGAAGGGGGTCGGAACACGCTCGGCTTCCGTCATGTCCTTGTGGGAACTCTATCGGCACTGTCAGACCAGTCCGGATGTCGAGACGGTCCTCTCTGCCGCCAAGCAGTTACGGCAGTCGGCTGATGTTTCCCTCAACCCTTCTTCCGATCTACTGAAGTCGCTCGATCGGTTCGTGATGCGCCAGCCGGTTCGAACCACTGTGGATCCCAAGGCCATGGCTGCCTCCTGTACCCTGCAGGCGGCGCGCACCAGCGTCATTGCCGGGCGCGAACAAGAGGCGGAGCAACTCCTGTATTCCGTCGTAGCTGGGTACCCGGAGACGGACTACACATTCTACGTCGCCCAGGCCAAGGTGTGGATCGAAGAGCTGCAACGTCCCGGTCCAATGAGCCCCGCCATTCATCCGATTTCCACGTACTAACCCACATCATCTCGGCGCGTTTCTCACCCTCGCTCTTGTTTCGTCTTGCTCTCTGCCCAAACTGCCTGGTTGCAAATCTCCGGGTCAAGCATTGACAGAACACTCCTGTCGCCGTAGGCTCGCCGTTTGCCATGCATCGAACGGGGCGTGGGCACTATTCACAATCGTTTCACGCAAGGGAGGATGTGATGCACAAGGGCATTCAGATGGGAGTCGGGTTCTTGTTGATGGCCGGCGTGGCGCAAGGCGTGGCAGGCGCGGCTGAGGATTTGCCGAAGGAATCCGTGCTCCCTGTGGTGTTAGCCGGCAAGGCCGCGCAGGCGGCCGTCGACTTTTGCAAGAAGGATGGATACCGCGTGAGCGCATCTGTGGTCGATCGCGCCGGGGTGCTGCGCGCTATGCTGCGCGCGGACGGAGCCGGCCCGCATACGGTCGACAGTAGTCGAAAGAAAGCCTACACCGCTGCCAGTCTCCGCCGCCCGACCACGGATCTGGCGGAGATGATCGCCAAACAACCGGCCTTACAGGCCTTGCGCGAGATGAACGAGAGCATCTTGATGGTCGGCGGCGGCTTGCCGATCGAAATTGCCGGTGAAACGGTCGGCGCGATCGGAGTGGGAGGTGCGCCGGGTGCGCATCTGGACGATGCGTGCGCCGAAGCCGGACTTGACGCGATCGGCGCCGCTTCGAAGGTTCCCGGCGCCAAGTGAGGGGGGTGAGGGAGCCGGGGCGGCTGGTGATCGGTCTGGCTCTACTCCTTACGGGCTGCAATAGTGACAAGCCCGAGCCCGCCGTGGTCGATCTGCCCGCGGCCGGCTATCGGCTGACTGTCACCCGTCTGGCCACCCATCCCTTTCTTGCCCGCTTTCGGCTGATCCTTCACATCGAACGACCATCCGGCTGTCCGGCCACGGTGGAACTGTTTCCCGATACCGGGTATGTCGGGAGGAGGAATCTCTATCACCATCCCTCCGGTAGTCTGCTCGTGCTTGGCCAGTACGATGCGAGGGTGATCGAGTCCGAAGCCTGCGTGATTCGCTTGGTGGAGTTTCGATCGTTGGAGCCAGGCGCGACGTTCTTGGGCTCGTTCGATGTCGATCATGAAAAGCGATGGCGGTATCTGCCGGCTTCCGCTCGCGCAGAGCGGCCCTTCGATATACGCTGAGGAGCGCCTTCGATGCCTGGTCTATCCGCTGAGTCGTTCCTTGAACGTCAGCTCGGCCACGGCGGATTTGTCCAATTCCCCCTTTCCGAGGCTCACCAGCCGCGCGTATTGGTGATAGGCGGCCTTGGCGAGGGGGAGCTCCAATCCGACCTCATGCGCCAGGGACAGGGCGATCCCGGAGTCTTTGGCCGCATGGGCGGCGGAGAAATAGCAGTCATGACTTCGGCTCTGCATGTCCTCGCCGTCGGTCTCAAGCACCCGGGAGTTGGCGCCGGTTTGCGAAAACACTTCGCGCAGCATCGTCAGGTCCAATCCCAGCGCCGATCCCAGGCCCAGCCCCTCAGCGAGGGCGGCGGTATTGGCGTTCATGACCATATTGACGAGGGCCTTCACCTTGGCCGCTTCCCCGGCTGGTCCGATATACCGTAGTTGGGCGCTGAGGTCCTGCAGCAGCGGCTGGGCCCGTTCGAAGACATCTGCCCGCCCGCCGCACATCAGGTACAACGTGCCTTGGCGGGCTTGGGTGACGCTGCCGGCCATGCAGGTTTCGAGGCTTTGCCCTCCCTGTTGTTCCACGAGACGCTGGACCTCGAGGTGGAGGGTGGGAGACAAGGTCGCGCAGTTGATGAATAGTCGATTGCCGGCGTGGAGCAACAGGCTGTCCGGTTGTGCTGGTGCATAGATGTTCTGCATCGCCCTGTCGTCGGAAACGACGGTGAGGACCGTGTTGGCGAGTTCTACCACGCGCGCCGGCGTCGGAACCGCCTCGCAGCCGAGCTCCTCTGCCAACGTGGTCGCCTGCTGTGCCAGCACGTCGTAAAGAGCCACGACGTTGTAATGGAGGTCGTGGAGTCGCCGAGCCATGTTGGCCCCCATTCGGCCCACGCCGACAATCCCGATTCGATAGTCCGCCTTCGCCATTCTCGTCCTCCTGCCGAACATGTTACGCTCTCGTGGGGTCGGAGTGTAACATAGTCCTCGGGAGGCCGGAAAACCGCCGAGTGTCAATGTTCAAGCATGGTCTGCACAGCCTGTCCATGCTTCGGCACGGGCTTCGACGATCATTTCAGAAGGCAAGGGGCCGTCATGCAACAAGCCATTGTGGGCTATCATCAGGATGACGAGGGCCATTGGGTGGCCGATCTTCAATGTGGTCACGGTCAACACGTGCGCCATCAGCCGCCGATGACGAGTCGTCCGTGGGTGTTGACGGAGGAGGGGCGGCGATCCTTTCTCGGTACCTATTTGAACTGCAAGAAGTGCGAGGGGGAGGGGCAGGGGTAGGTCGGTGGTTCCCTCTTGACTGCCTGGAGAGCCAGGAGGAAACCGCGAGACTTACGAGAGGGAACGATCTTCTCTCAGACCCAGAGCCAATCGAGCAGTGAGGTGAGCCAACCGGTGAAGTTGGAGAACCACGATTCTTCCTGCGCCGGAGCGTGGGCTGCTGCAGGGGATACCGGCTTGGGTCCGGCCGCGGCGAGCGGCGGTTTCGCGGCTGCGGTTGCCGGCGAGGTAGCGGAGGCTGTCGGAGGCTGGAGTTGAGGTGCCAGGGCTGGCCCTGGCGAGGAATTCCCCGGAGCTTCGGCCGCCTCTCCGGCTTGACTGGTTGAGCCGGCGGCGGAGGTTGAGAGCTGTATCTGCGACGGTTGTGGCGTGATGACGGCAACCAGGTCGAGATCCTGGTGTCCCTCTGTCCCGGAAGTCGGGATGACTGCCTGCGCGGCAGGCTGTTTGGCCATTTCTTGCTCGTAGCGGGCTGTCACGGCTTCCAGGCGGCGCTCGAGCTGCTTGGTCTGGTTGATTTCCCTCAGCATCGTCTGGTATCGGGCTCTCAGGTTTGCGATGTTGAGCCGTAGGGTTTCCAGCTTGGCTTGATTGGCCTTGTGGATGTCCTCGTACGAAACCTGGACTTCCTTGATTTCCTGTTTGAGCTTCGCCAGCGCCAACTCCTCTCGCCGGTTGGTCGCATGGAGGCGGTCCCGTTCGCGCTCAAGCTCCTGAATCGCCGTTTGCGCCTCCGTCAGCTCGTCAGCCTGCGCGTTCGCCTGTTGTTTGACTTGGCTGTAGGTGTGCTGAGAGACACATGCACTGAGGATCAATGCGGTGCCGCCGACCAGGCATCCGATGGTTGCCCGGCGAATGGTGCGTGCACACATGGTCGCGGGACGCGGTGATGGGGGCATCGATTTCATGGAATCCCTCACAAGTGGAGCCAACCTGTTTGAGATCAATTTTTCAGAAAAGGAGGGAAACGGCAAAAGATTTTCGGAAACGTGCAGCGACCGATGAGGCAGAACGAGTCAGTTCATGAGGTGATGGTAATGCAAGGTTCGGGAGGGAAGAGCTGCATTCCCAGCCCTGGGTCGTGCCAGGGCTGAAGGGTGGGCCCTTGATAGCGGTACCCTCCGACCACCGGATCCATGGAGAGGAGCAGTGGTGTGTCTAGGTCGAGGACATCGAATCCACCCAGACCGAGGACCAAGCTGAAGGAGCAGGCCATGGCCAGACGGGTTTCGACCATGCCCCCCACCATGAGTTGCAACCCGACGGATCGGGAGAATCGGGCGATACGGCAGGCCTCCAAAACCCCGGTTTTCATGATTTTGATGTTGATATAGTCGGCTGCCTGGGCGTCCGCCACACGTTGGGCCTCGGCAAGCGAGCGCACGGACTCGTCGGCGGCCACGGGAATTCCCGTCAGGTGCCGGATTGCGTGCAAGCCTTCAAGGTCGTCGCGTACGACCGGTTGTTCCAGGAGGACGAGGCGCCCGCCGAATTGTTTCACGCCAGCGACGAACGACAGACATTCTTCCCGAGAGAACCCTTGATTCCCATCGCCGATGAACGCGAGGCCGGGGAGGGCTTGGTGCACGGCTTCCAGCCGCCGGATATCTTGATCCACGTCCTGCCCGACCTTCATCTTCAGCAGGCGGAAACCCTTCGCATACCAGCCTCGCGCGAGGTGCAGGGTCTTCTCCAGGCTGCAGATGGGAATCGTGATGTCGGTTTCCCGAGGCCGGACATCGGCCCCGCCCCAGAGTTCCCAGAGAGGAATCCCGTGTGAGCGGCAATGAGCGTCGAGGAGGGCCGTCTCTAGTGCGCAACGGGCGGCAGGATGGGCGAGGGTCTGTTCGCGGAACCGGTCTGACAGGCGCTGAAAGGAAGCGACCGGTTCGCCGAGCAGCAACGGGGCTACTTTCCGAATGGCCGTGAGACAGGAATCACGGTTCTCGTCTCCGACTTCGGGAAACGGCGCGGCTTCCCCGAATCCCTGGGTGCCGTCTCGTAAGGTGATCCGGACGATGACGTTCTCGGCCATCGACCGCGTTCCCGTCGCCACGGCGAAGGGATCTGTGATGGGGACATCCAACGGCCAGATGTCGACCTGTCGGACCCTGTGGGCGTCACCGCGAGGGGTCACGCGGACACCTGATCATCCATAGCGATCGTTGTCCCAGGGGAGGGCGCTGTTGGAATAGCCTCGTACTTCCCAAAAGCCTTTTTCATCCCGCTCGGCGAAAGTGATCTCTTTAATCCACTTGGCACCTTTCCACGCATACCGTTTGGGGACGATCATGCGCACCGGCCCCCCGTGGTCCCTAGTGAGAGGCTTGCCGTTCCATTTGTATGTCAGCAACACGTCGTCGTCGTCACAAGCCTCTAGCGGAAGGTTAGTGGTGTAGTCGTCATAGGACTTGAAGAGCACGAATCGGGCGACCGGGTGGGGCCTGACGACCTCCATGACCTGCTTGAAACTGACACCTTCCCATTCGTTGTCATAACGGCTCCAGGATGTGACGCAGTGGAAGTCCGACGTATCCCGGAATTGCGGCTGGGCCAGAAAGTCAGCCCAAGCCCAGATGATAGGATTGGCGACCGCGCCGCTGATCGTCAGCGTCCAGTCGGAGAGGGAAATATCCGGTTTGTAGCCAAGGTCCAGGACGGGCCAGTTTTCAACGAGGTGTTGTCCTGGAGGGAGGCGGCAGTCTCCCTCATAGAACACTTCACGCTCCTCGCCACCACGTCGAGCTTTCGCCCGGTTTTCCTTGCTTCTCACGAGACGGTCGTTTCGTTCCATCGCGGACCTCCGATACGACAGAGTAGGCGAAGAGCCCCTTCGATGACAAGGTCCTGCCGCAACAGGGAAAGTCCATCCGGCTGTGGGGCGACACAGGTGAGAGCGCATGAGAACGGAGAGGAACCGTGGAAGTGCGCGGGACGTCCGGCGGTGGAGGCTCGCCTCATCGTCACGGCCTTCCCGGGAGCGTTGTGTGGCGCGATCAGACGTGCAGCCTGGTCTCGCGTTCACACCAACGCTGGGGACGCATCAACGTGCCTAATGCGGCCACCGCGCAGATCGTCGCCAGGAGGAGGAAACTGGCAATGAGAAAAAATCCGCCTTTCATATCGTGCACCGAGAGAGGTCCCATTATCTCACCCCCCTACGCCTTATTCTAGCACTTCAATCAATTTGCCAGCCGCAGCCGCAACGCCATGTTTCTTCGGGCGATTCTTTCCGAAGGATCGAGAAACAATGTGGGCAGGGGCGCATCCACACAGGAAGCCTCTTTGCCTCGCCGGGCGGTACGGGATGTCGCTGGTTCGGAGTGGTCGTCATGGAAGCACCCAGCCATTCGATCGGTGGTTGAGAAGTCCGACAATACTTCCATTGGGGCCGTCACGGCAATAGAACTTTCGGCGGGACGACATTCCTCCTTGAGCCTCGTCTCCGGGCTCTCGTCTGTTCCATCCAGTCCCCGGCCGGTGTGAACGGCCTGGATTGACAGAGGGACAAGGAGTCACCATGATACGCGCACGCGCCATGGCTACGACCCTCGAATCTCCCGCCACTGTGAAGCATGATGGGTTGAAGCGTCATGGATTTGGCAAATTTGTGTTGGCCGGCGCAGTGGCACTCGGTATCGCCGCGTTCTTGTACCTGGATCTCGGCCAGTACCTGTCGCTGGAGGGACTGAAGGCCAACCGGGATCGCCTGCTCGCCTTTACGGAGGCGAATTATGTGGGCGCGGTCGCGTTGTTTGTGGTGGCCTATTGCGCCGTCGTCGGCTTGTCCCTTCCCGGCGGGACGATCATGACGCTGGCGGGAGGGTTTCTATTCGGCAGTCTGCTGGGAACGCTCTATGTGAATGTCGGGGCGACGCTCGGGGCGACGCTCGCGTTTCTTGCAGCCCGCTATCTGTTGCGAGATTGGGTCGAGCGTAAATTCGGCGTCCGACTGGCGCCCATTCAAGAGGGGTTCGCCAAAAATGCGTTTAACTACTTGATGACCTTACGGTTGATTCCCCTATTTCCCTTTTTCCTCGTGAATATGGTGTCGGGACTGACACGCGTTTCCATTGGCACCTACATGGCGGCCACTTCTTTGGGAATCATCCCTGGAAGTTTCGTGTTCGCCTACGCGGGGCGCCAACTAGGCACCATCAACTCGTTGCGGGAAATTGCCTCCCCGAATGTCTTGACGGCGTTCACGTTGTTGGGGGCGCTGGCGTTGGTTCCGGTACTCTACAAGCAGTATGTCAGGCCTTCGGTGTGAGCACGCTGACCTAGAAAGTGATGCCTGCCATGAATCGAGAACCTGAGTCACGTCTGCTCCCGAACGACGAGCACAACCGCAAGCTGGAGGAGAACGTTCATCCCCCCGATTGGCAGAACCCTGAGCCGAACGAGCGCTACAACATCGTCGTGATCGGAGCCGGAACCGCCGGGCTGGTGACGGCGGTGGTGGCGGCCGGTCTCGGCGCTAAGGTCGCGCTCATCGAACGGCACCTGATGGGCGGAGACTGTTTGAACGTCGGTTGCGTGCCGTCCAAGGGGCTCATTCGAGCGGCCAACGCCTGGGCTGCGGTGCGGGATGCGGCTCATTTCGGGGTTCACGTGCCAGCAGGTGTGCGGTATGACTTCGGCGCGGCCATGGCTCGCATGCGGCAAATACGCGCCAGGATCAGCCATACCGATTCGGCACATCGATATCGCTCGCTCGGGGTGGATGTGTATTTCGGCAACGCACGGTTCAGCGGCGAACGGACCGTTCAAGTGGAGGGACCTTCGGGAAATCGGGTACTGTCTTTTACGAAGGCGGCGATCTGCACAGGGGCGCGTGCGTCCGTCCCTGACATACCAGGCCTGCACCAGACCGGATATCTGACCAATGACACGGTCTTTTCGCTCACCGAATTGCCTTCGCGCATCGGCATCATCGGGGCCGGCCCGATCGGGTGCGAATTGGCCCAGGCCTTTGCGCGCTTCGGCAGCCAGGTCACCCTGGTTGAAGCGATGCACGGCATCATGCCCAATGAGGATCGGGATGCGGCCGAGGTCGTTCAGCAAGTCTTGGCGCGGGACGGCGTTCGGATCCTGTGTTGCGGCAAGGGCCTCACGGTTGAGAAGGGGGGCGCAGGTACAAGACTTAGGCTGGAGTCACACGATCAACGCTATGATGTGACGGTGGACAACATTTTCGTCGGGGTGGGCCGCAGGCCAAACGTTGAAGGACTGGGACTGGATACGGTCGGGGTCGAGTTCGATGGCGCCGGCGTGACGGTCAACAGTCGATTACAGACTACGAATCCCACGATTTATGCCGCAGGGGATGTCTGCTCGCGCTTTAAATTCACCCATGCCGCGGATGCCATGGCGCAGATCGTGATCCAAAATGCGCTGTTTCCCCACCCGCTGGGACTGGGTTATGCGTCGGCCGATTCCTTGATCATGCCCTGGTGTACCTACACGAGTCCGGAAGTTGCGCACGTGGGTCTGTATGAGGCGGATGCGAAGCGGCAGGGGCTGGAAGTGGAGACCTATACGTATCAGCTTGGCGAAGTAGACCGCGCCATTTTGGACGGTCAAGAGGATGGCTTCGCGCGGATCCACATTCAAAAGGGCACCGACAAGATTCTCGGCGCGACGATCGTCGCCGCGCATGCGGGAGACCTTATTAACGAATTTTCGGTGTTGATGAAGGCCGGGGTCGGGGTCAAGACGATTGCGGCTACCATCCACCCCTATCCCACACAGGCGGACGTGAACAAAAAGGTCGTGAATCTCTGGCGAAAAGCACATTTCACGCCGCAGACGAAGGCTCGCCTGATCAAGCTGTTTGCGTGGATGAGGCGCTGACAAACGATGAACCTTCTGCTGCGGTCGCTCTGCTTCTGCCTGGTCAGCGCATCTGTCGCGTCGGCGGAAGAGCCGACTGTGCTGGAAGTGGGACGCTTTTCCGCTGCCGGTGCAGGCACGGTGGTGCCGGATGGGTGGAAGCCGCTCACTTTCAACAAGATCGCACGGCACACGGTTTATTCGCTGGTCAAGGATGACGGCATTTCGGTGGTCAAGGCGGTCAGCGAGTCGTCTGCTTCAGGGTTGATCAGGGAAGTGACGATCGATCCGCGCGCCTATCCGATCCTGCGGTGGCGGTGGCGGGTCGGCAACGTGCTGGAGAAGGGTGATGTGCGGCGGAAAGCCGGGGACGATTATCCTGCCAGACTCTATGTGACGTTTGCCTATGAGCCTGATCGGGTTAGTCTGGGAAAGAAACTGAAGTATCTGGCCGGGCAAGCCCTATTCGGCGCCATTCCCATCGCGGCGCTCAACTACATTTGGGATGGAAAGAGTCCCGTGGGTACGCTGGTGGACAATGCCTTTACCGACTTCGCGAAGATGATCGTGGTCGAAAGCGGCAGCACGAAAGTCGGAGCATGGGTCGAAGAAGAACGCAACGTGTATGAAGACTACCGGCTGGCATTCGGAGAAGATCCTCCGGCCATCAACGGTATCGCCATTATGACGGACACGGACAACACGCAGGAGCGGGCCGTGGCCTATTACGGCGACATCGTCTTTCTGCAGGCAGCGAAACCAGCCCCCTAGTCGAGTTGACGAGAGAGGCGTCCGAAACCTGCCGTTTCGTTGTCAACCACCATCCTCCCCTGTACGTTGTGAAAGCCAACAACGGTCGTGCCTTCCACCCACCCACAGGAGGATGTATGAAGCAGGTGATCTGGGGAGTCGTTGGGTTGTCGATGTGTCTTGCCTCATCGGTATTCGCGCAAGCAAATACGCCCGGCATCGATCAGCGGCAGGCCAATCAAGAGCAGCGCATCGACCAGGGAATTGCCGGCGGACAGTTGAACGAACGCGAAGCCAGGCGTCTGAATGCTCAGCAGGAGCACATCAATCGAATGGAGGATCGAGCCAAGTCGGACGGCGTCATGACGAGACGGGAGCGGACGAAACTCAACCATGCGCAAGATCGGGCATCACGCCACATTGCCCGACAAAAGCACGACCGGCAGCAGCGATAACATCTGGTCCGGCCAACACCAGCCATCACATGCCGTCTTCCGGGACCGGGAGGCGGCATGGTTGTGTAGACGGCAGAATCGCTCGGCAGCCGCCCTGAATCGTCCGGACAATGCTGTTAGAATGCGGCATGGACGTCATCACGACCCACCTGAATGCAGATTTCGACGGCCTTGCCTCCATGGTCGGCGCGCGCAAGCTGTATCCAGGCGCGTTATTGGTGTTGCCCGGCGGCGCGCAGGAAGCGGTGCGACACTTTCTCGCCAGCCACGACCTGGGCATGACCAAGCTCAGGGACGTGGCCCCGGATCAGATCCGACGGCTGATTCTGGTGGATGTGCAGGAACCGGAACGGCTCGGGCCCTTTCGCGAGCTGGCGTCACGAGTGGACCTGGAAGTCATCATCTACGACCACCACGGGACGGACGAGAGCGATGGCTCGACATCCTCGCTGTGGCGAGGGACGGTGCATCGGCAGCTCCAGGCCGTCGGTGCGACCACGACCATCCTCGTCGAACGGCTGAAAGCGGATCAGGTGGCCCTGACCTCCTTCGAGGCCACGGTGCTGGCGCTTGGACTCTACGAAGAAACGGGGTCGCTGGCTTACCCCTCGACGACGCCGCGCGATCTTGAGGCCGCAGCGTTTGTCCTGCGAGCCGGAGCCGACCTCACGGTCGTGGCGGAAACCCTCCGTCACCCTTTGGATCCTGATCTAATCGCTCTCCTGAATGATTTGCTGCAGTCGGGGGAAATCTATTACCTGGAAGGAAGGAAAATTCTGGTCGCGATCAGCGCCTATGATCGATACCAAGGAGATCTGGCGGAAGCGGCGCAACGGCTCGCGGAATTGCAAGGGTTGGACGCCGTCATCGTCGCCATTGCGATGGACGATAAGGTGCAGGTCATCGGACGGAGTCGGCGTCCGGAAATCGACGTCGCCTGGATTGCGCGGGAATTCGGCGGGGGCGGACATGCCGCGGCTGCCGCGGCGAGTATCAAGGGACGGACGTTGGTCGAGGTGCAGCAGCAACTGACGGCGCTGCTCACGCAACGCTATCGTCCCACGATGGTGGCGGCCGATGTGATGACGAAGCCGGTGATTTCGATTTCCGTGGACGCGTCGGTGGTCGAGGCGGAACGGCGAATGACCAAGTATGGTGTCAACGTCTTGCCGGTCCTCGACGCCAAGGATCGATATGCCGGCCTCATCTCGCGCGAGATCGTCCAGAAGGCGCTGTTCCATCGCCTAGGGGAACAACGGCTCGAAGACCTCGCGCGGGGCGATCAGTATTGCGCCCAGCCGGACACGCCCTTCCACGAAATCGAAGGTCGCATGATCGAATTCAACCAACGATTCGTTCCCGTGTTGTCGGGTGGGAAGGCGGTCGGAGTGATTACGCGGACCGATTTACTCCGGAGTCTGCACGAGGATGTGCTTGCCTCCGCGCGCAGCAAACCCAAGTCGCTGATGGCCCTCGAGTCGCTGAGCGGTGTGCGGCGGCGCGATGTGGCCGGATTGTTGCGGGAACGGATCCCGCACCACGTGTTGCATCTGCTGCAGGAGGCCGGGGAATTGGCCGACCGCCTCGGCTGCACAGCCTATGCGGTGGGCGGGTTCGTGCGCGACCTCTTGCTGGGGATCGACAATCTCGACATCGATTTGGTGGTGGAAGGTGACGGCATTGCTTTCGCCCGTGCCCTGGCGACGGAACGCAACGGTCGCGTGCGGGTGCACGAGCGGTTCGGCACGGCAGTGGTGGTATTCCCGGACCGCTTCAAGCTCGATATTGCGACCGCCCGCACGGAGTATTACGAGTACCCGACGGCCTTGCCGACGGTCGAGCAAAGTTCCATCAAGAAAGACCTGTACCGTCGTGATTTTACGATCAACACGTTGGCGATGCGCCTCAACCCGAAAGCATTCGGCCAGCTCATCGACTTCTACGGCGGCCAGCGTGATTTGAAGGAACGCATCATCCGTGTCCTGCACAGTTTGAGTTTTGTCGAGGATCCCACGCGAGTCTTTCGGGCGATTCGATTCGAACTGCGCTTCGGATTTCACCTGAGCAAGGAAACGCTCGCGTTGATCAAAGGCGCGGTGAAAATGGAGTTGTTCCATCGACTGTCCGGACAGCGGCTCTTGGACGAGCTGCGTCTGCTCTTTTCGGAACGGACGCCGCGACATGCGGTTCGCCGCCTTGCGGACTTGGAATTGCTCCGATTCGTCCATCCGAAACTCGAATGGTCCGGCCGCTTGGATCGCCGCCTCGCCGACATTGAATCGGCGTTGGACTGGCACCGGTTTTCCTGTCTGGATCGGCCGATCGACCGGTGGCTGGTCTATGCGATGGCGTTGGTCGAAATGTTGCCCGATCAGGCGGTGCGGGAGGTCTTGGAGCGGTTCCCCTTTACGGAAGGAGAGCGAGCGGCTCTTACTTCGGCGCGGTTTTCCACTCAACAGATCAGTCGGCAGCTGAACCGGCGCGCCCCGCTTCGTCCATCGGGCACGGTTCGATTGCTGGAGGGATTGTCCGATGAAACCCTTCTGTTCTTGATGGGGAAGAATAAGGCGGAATGGGCCAGGCGTCGGATCGCGTCCTATCTCACGGCCTATCGCCTGGTGAAGCCCACGCTCGGAGGCAAGGAGTTGAAGGTTTTGGGACTCAAGCCGGGACCGGAGTATCGGACCATCCTGGCTCGACTGACCGATGCGAAGCTGGATGGCGAGGTCTCGAATGAGGAGGAGGAACGCAACTGGGTCAAGCGGTTCCTCGCTGAGCGGAAGACGAAGGGCAGAGGGGGATGAGGGCGCTTCTTTCAGAGGCCGGGCAGAAGGGCCTCCGACGGAAGATCCGCCCTCTTCGGGGAACTGACTGCAACCGGCCCGGTTACGCCGCTGGTCCTACCGGCTCGAAGTCGTTCGTATGATCGGCGACTCGAGCCTGCCTGTCCATCGCAGCGACAATGCCATCATAGACAAGTCGGGCCGCATCCGACCATTGCGGGTTGAACGGACGGCCCGTGAAGGCGGCTTCGGCCGCCTTTTTTTCATCGTAGGTCATCTGTCGTGGGGCGCTTGTTGTGCTCATGGTTTCATCATAAGTCTCTTCGCGACCATGTCAAGGACTTGGCCTCAAACCTGTCGCTTTCTCACTTAGAACCATGCGAGGCCGCCCGGTGTGTTGTGAGCGGGAAGCAGTCGGTCCAGCTTCGCATGGGCCGCGCGCGCAAGGACGATGGCTTCGTGGGCCCGGATGACAACAAAGGAGAGATGATCGCCGGGAAGGACTTGTGCGGCGAGCGAGCGGTCGATGCCGGCCAGCGTGGCCAGCTTTGCGTATCCGCCGGTCGGTTGGCAGTCCGCCATGAGCAAAATCGGTTGCTGATCGGCCGGAACCTGGATCGCCCCACAGGTGACCGCGTCGGAGACGATATCCGTGGGGTCGCGAGGGGGCAAGGCCTGTCCCTGCAAGCGATACCCCATGCGATCGGAGTCAGCGGTGATTCGATAGGGCTGCTCGGCCAGCAACCGAAAGGTTTCCGGCGGAAAACACTCAGCCTGCGGGCCTGGGATGACCCGCAGGGTCGGGGCGGTGGAGTACGACGGGCGAAGGAAGTCCGGCAGCGATTGCCCTTCGAGTGAACCGAGTCGCTTTCCTGCCTTCCCCACCATCAGCCGGTCCCATTTCTGTAGGGCGCGGCCGGCCGGACCGCCGAGACCACTCCGCAGATGGGTCGACCGGCTGCCCAACATGAGCGGACTTTCAATGCCGCCTCTCACCGTCAGGTACGCGCGCGCGCCGTGACGCCGCCGCCCAAATTGCAGGCGGCTTCCAGCCGGCAGGGTGAGCCGGGTCCACAGGGGGAGGGGATGGCCGTCGCAGGTGGGAGAGAGATCTGCTCCGGTGATGGCGATGGCGAGCGTCTGCTCGAAGAGCAGCTCCGGGCCTTGCAGGGTGATTTCCAGGCCTGCGGTGTGATCGGGGTTGCCGACCAGCCGATTGCCCACGGCCAGGGCCCAACGGTCCATCGCGCCGCTCACCGACACGCCGAACCGTTGGTAGCCGAATCGGCCAAGGTCTTGGACCGTGGTCAACAGGCCCGGGCGTAGGACGTGGATGATGGGGTTGTTAGCCGGCATGGGGGAGTCGCTGTACCGTGATGCCTTCCTGTTTCAGCATCTTGCGCAGGGCGAAGGCCAGTCTGACGGCGCCGGCGGTGTCACTGTGTAGACAGAGCGTGTCGATGTGCATCTGCAACAACGAGCCGTCGATCGCCTGGATGGTCCCATGGAGGATGAGAGAGCGGGCGCGGGAGACGACCGCCGTTTCCTCCTCGATCAGGGCGCCGGCAAGGTGCCGTGCAACGAGCTGCCCATCCGGTCGGTAGGCTCGATCGGCGAACCCTTCGGCTGCTACCGTCACTCCCGCAGCTCGTCCTGCCCGTAACAGTTGGGACCCTGCCAAGCCGATCAAGACCAGCTGCGGGCCGATCTGGGCGATGCCCGCGGCCACTGCGTCGGCGAGCGCAGGATCTCCGGCGGCCATGTTGTACAGGGCGCCGTGTGGTTTGACGTGGGTGAGTCGAGCCCCCTCCGTGCGACAAATGGCCAAGAGATCGCTCACCTGCGCGGCGACCAGTTCGCGTGCGAAGTCGGGAGAAAGCGCCTGTTCCCGCCGGCCTTTGTGTTCGCGGTCCGCCAATCCCGGATGGGCTCCGATCGCCAGGCCGCGCGCATGGGCCAGCCGTACGGTTTGCCGCATCACCGCTGCCGACCCCGCATGGACTCCGCAGGCCACGTTCACTGAGGTGACGATATCCATGAGCTGCGTTTCCAGGTGTCGCTCGCCCGGCGTGCGCCCCTCTCCCAAGTCACAATTCACATCGATGGTTCGGTGCGTCGTCATGGCGTGGGACCGTTCAGGCTGGTGAACTCCTCCTTCCCGATGGGTACGAAGCGGACCCGATCTCCTGGGGCCAAGAGAAAGGGGTGAGGCCTGTCCAGCGCAAAGAGCCGAACCGGTGTGCGGCCGATGATGCGCCAGCCGCCCGGGCTGCTTTGCGGATAGATCCCCGTTTGAGGGCCGGCAATGCCCACGGAGCCGGCTTCGACGCGGGTGCGAGGCGTCGCCAGTCGAGGAACGGCGATGCGGTCCGGGACCCTGCCCAAATAGGGAAATCCAGGGCTGAAGCCCAACATGAAGACTCGATAGGTCACCGAGGCGTGCAAGGCGATGACGGCGTCGGCTGTCAGGTCGACGGATTGCGCCAGGTCGAGCAGGTCCGGTCCAGCCTCATCGCCGTACCACACGGGAATAGTGTGACGGCGGGGTGATCGCCGTGGACGGGCCTGAGACTGCTCGACCAACCGGCGAAGGTATTCCTGCAGACGGTCCACATCGGCCACAAGCGGATTGAAGTAGAGGGTCGCGGAACGAGCGGTCGGCACGATTTCGATGACACCGGGGAGACACGCCTTTTCCGCTGCGGCAACGAAGGCCAGGACCAGCTCATTCGTGCGACGGTCGAGGGTCCGGCCGAATTCGACCGTGAGGGCCTGGTCACCGAGCGGCAGAAAGCGGGGCAGATCGTCAGGCGGCGAATCGGTCATGGTGCTCGGGTTCGGGGTTGCCGCAGCTCACTCCGGCAACGGTTTACCTCTGGTCTCCGGCGCGAAGGGCAGCACGAGCAACCCCAGTACGTAGATCAAGGCGATCGTGCCGGCGGCCCGGTTGAAGGAGCCCAGTGTGGTGACGAGCCAGCCGGTCACGAAGGGAGCGGCCGACGCCAGGACCCGTCCGACGTTGAAACAGAAGCCCGCGCCGGTCGCCCGCAGCCGTGTCGGGTATAGTTCAGGGAGATAAATCGGAAAACCGCTGAAGATGCCGTTGTTGAAAAATCCCAGGACCGGGAGGAGCAGCAGCACTTCCGGAAAACTGTGCGGCACAAAATAGGTGGCCGGCAACATGACCAGGCTGCCCACACACATCAGGGCGAACACGAGACGCCGGCCGAGCCGCTCTGCCAGCGGACCGAATCCCAGATACCCGGCCATGGCTCCAAGATTCAGCGCCATGATGGCATAACTCACGCTCGTGGTCATCTCGGCCCGGTCCTGTCCTTGGAGGTCGGGCATGGCACGGACCAAGGTGGGGGCCCAGTTGGTCGCTCCCCACAAACCGAACACCGCGACGAAGGCGAGGGTCGAGCCGACCAGGGTGCCCCGTCGGAGCGCAGGCTGAAACAATTCTTTCAGGTGCCTGAAGGCCGTCTGGGCTGAACGCGACTCACGGTCATGAGCTTGGATCCAGCGATCCGGCTCCTTTACCCACCAACGGACGAAGAGGGCGACGAAGGCCGGGAGCACGCCGACGAGAAACAAGGCCCGCCAGCCGGAGTCCTTCATCCACAAATTGAGGGCGGCGGCGAGGAAAAAGCCTCCGCCCCAGGCCGATTGCAGAATGCCGGCGGCCTTCGCTCGGGCGTCCTCAGGCCAGGTTTCGGCCACGATGGCCGCACCTGCCGCCCATTCGCCGCCGATGCCGAGGGCGGTCAAGAATCGGGAGAGCGCGAGGTGCCACCACTCCTGGGACAACGCCGCCATCCCGGTGAAGACGGCGTACATCAAGATCGTGGCGACCAGAGTGGTGGTCCGGCCGAAGTAATCGGCCGCGAGGCCGAATCCGATTCCGCCGATTGCCCAGCCCACCAGGAAGATCGAAAAGACGATGCCGCCGTACCACCCGATCTGTTCGTCGCTGACCGGGCTGCCGGTCGCGCCCGCTTGCAAGAGGTCTTGTAGCGCCGGATGAAGGACGATGGCGTAGATCGTGGCGTCCATGGCATCGAACACCCAACCGAGCCAGGCGACAAACAACACCAGCCATTGGTAGCGGGTGATGCCTGCCGTCCACGTCATGCGTTGCTCCTCCCATCTGGCCTCACCATGCCGCGCCAGGCTACGGCGCGGCGGCATTCATGTCAAGGTGAAGGGCCGTCGGCGGACGTGGTATAGTCGCCGCCACTATGCCGCGAGTCGATTACTACCGCGTCCTCGGCCTGTCCCGCGACGTCTCCGACGATGAGATCAAAAAAGCCTACCGCAAGCTGGTGTTCCAGCACCACCCGGATCGGAACCCCGACGATCAGAAGGCTCAAGACAAGATCCGCGAGATCAACTCCGCCTATGAGGTGCTCGGCGATCCGGAACGTCGACGCACCTACGACCGCTTGCATTGGGGAGACGAGCCGCGGAGCGAGACGGTCGATCCGGCCGCCATCCTCGATGAAATGGAGAAGAAGCTGTTCGACGAGGGGCGGAAAGAAGTCTTCGCCGTCCTGATGACGATGTTGCCGCGGATCAGGGCTGAGTTGGCGGTGATTCGGGAGCGGACGGTGGCGCAGCAGGGCTACGATTCTTTCAAGGTCCCGATCATCGAGGAGCGAGCCTCGGAAATCATCGAGGAGTTCGTGACGCCCGAGATGGAGCAGCGCAAGCAGCGGTTGCTCGAAGTGGCTCTGCAGATGATGGCGGCGCAGTCGGTGGTGGCGCGCGGTGATGAAGGCGGCCTGCGGACGCTCCGGGGACGGCTCGACGAAGCCTTCCGCAAAGGACGGTTGAAGGGGTTTACGGCGGCGGCCGAGCTCCTCTACGAACGTCGATAAGGCGCGGCGGCTGCCAGCGGACCAAACACGAACGTCCCTTGCTGCATCACGCCCGCGATGCGGTCTTTCCTCCTCAACAAGCCGATCTGCCTGAGCGGGTTTCCCTCGACGAACAGTAGATCCGCCTGCATGCCCGCCGCAATGGTTCCGATTTCCCGGTCCAGCCTCAGTAGTCGAGCGGCTGCCGAGGTCGCAGCCGTGATCGCCTCCATGGGCGTCATGCTCAACGCGACCATGCGTTCCAGTTCCTGGGCGTTGTCTCCATGGTAATTGAAGGGCGTCCCCGCGTCCGTGCCAAGGGCGATGGGCACTCCTCGCGAGGCGGCGGCGCGAAAACTCTTCTCGTGCCGGCGAACCATGTTCTTGGCCTTGGCGCGGGCGCTGTCCGGAATGCCGCAACCGGCCGGACAGGCCGCGGTCGTGGCCAAAGCGGACAGGGTGGGGACCATGAAGACCCCGCGTTGCATCATCAAGGCTGCGGCCTCGTCGTCCATGAGGGTCGCATGTTCGATGGAATGGACCCCGGCGCGGAGGGCATTCTTCATTCCGCTCGCCCCATGGGCGTGGGCTGCCACGTGGCGTCCATGGGCCACGGCGATTTCCACGGCCGCCGTCAGTTCCTCGACGGTCATTTGGGCCTCATCGGGGGACGTGCCCGGCGTCAGTACCCCCCCTGAAGCGATCAGCTTGATGACCTCGGCCCCTGCGGCCAGCTGATCCTGCACCGCAGCACGAACGGCCTCGATCCCGGCGGCCTCCCGGCCGATGAATCGAGCATGCCCGCCAGGCATGCAGATCGCCAAGCCGGCGGCCAGGATCCTGGGGCCCGGAGTCATGCCGGAGCCGATGGCCTGTTTGAGCGCGAAGACCGCGTGGTCGCGAAACCCGACGTCCCGGACTGTCGTGAAGCCTGCCTGCAGCGTCCGGCGCGCCAGGTCGGCAGCCTTGAGCAGGGTAAGAGCCGAGGATTCGCGTTCCACTGCGGCGACGACATCCGCTTCCGCTCCCAGGCAAAAATGCACATGGCAATCGATGAGCCCCGGCAGGACGGTGAGTCCGCCGCCGTCGATCCGTGTCGTTCCGCGTGGCAGACGCACCTCCCGGTCCGGTCCGACCGCGACAAGATGCGATCCCTCGATCACCAGGGTCCCTCGTTCGAGGCGGTGACCGAGGCCGTCAAGAATCCGGAGCCGGCGAATGGCGATCGTCATGGCGCCTCGCTGATGGGTATAGTGATAATCACGCCCCCCATGATGTCGTTCAGCTTATAGTCGCGCCGAGGGCTGTTGACGTGGCCGTTGTGACAAGAGACGCAACTTTCGGAAACCGCGCGGTCGGCATAGATCCCCTGGAAATAACGCACGCCGGCCTGTTGAAAAAACCCCGTGAAGGGTTTTCCCGGGGCATTCATGACTGCTTCAAGCCCGCGCCGCTCGAATTCGCTGTTCGGTCCGTTCCAGACGTAGATGGGGGTGAGGCTGGCCAGACGGAAGCTCAGCTTCATCCCCTTCTGTGCGACTAAGCGGCCGGACTCCAACAAAAACTGGGCTGGGAGCGGCAGCCCCTTCTCCTCTTTCCAATGCTCCAAGGCCTCCACCACGCCTTGGTCATGTAACTTGTCGACGACGTTCTGAGTGTAGTTGGCCCGGTTGGCCTCCAACACGGCATGGATGAAGGTCGTGACGCGTTCCGGAGACACCATATCCGCTTTGCGTGATTCGGCCAGGGCCAGCGCAATGACCCAATAGGTGACGGCAGCGCAAAAGCCGGCCACTCCCGCTGCCACGATCCATAAACCGCCTCGACTCATACCTGCCTCCTCGCCGACCTCTAGGAACGACTGTAAATGTTAAGGGCTGCCTGCACGGCTTGGCCTGGACGGGACAGCCATCCGCGGCCTACGAAAATCTCTTCCAGTGCGCGCAACAGGGTCAACACATGGGCTTGCCGGCACGATTCGCCCATGAGCCCGATTCGCCAGACCCGCCCGCGCAGGGGCCCCAAGCCTCCGCCGATTTCAATGCCGTAGTCCGTGAGCAGCTGGGTTCGTACGACCGCATCCTCGACGTGATCGGGCAGCGTCACGCAATTGAGCATGGGGAGTCGATGGTCGGCCGGGGGAAGGGGGTGGAGCCCCAAGGTCTCC
Organism: Nitrospira sp.; assembly: GCA_015709715.1. Classification (NCBI taxonomy): domain Bacteria; kingdom Pseudomonadati; phylum Nitrospirota; class Nitrospiria; order Nitrospirales; family Nitrospiraceae; genus Nitrospira; species Nitrospira sp. The sequence continues at coordinate 1,240,417 of CP054184.1, read as the reverse complement.
AGGCCTGCCAGCAAGGCATGGCTCGCCTGTTGGTGACGAGCAAACCGTTTCGGAAGTCCCTCCTCATGCACGATCCGTAACGCCTCACGGAGTGCGTAGAGCATCGATATAGGCGCGGTATGGTGATAGGTGCGCCGCTCGTCGGCCCAATAGTCGGCGATCAAAGAGAGATCCAGATACCAACTCCGGCAGGGAGTGCGCCGGGCACGGAGCGCCGCGACCGCGCGCGGACTGAGTGTGAGCGGAGCCAAGCCGGGAGGACAGCTCAGGCACTTCTGCGTGCCGCTGTAGCAGGCATCGACCCCCCAGGCATCCACTTCGACCGGCACCCCGCCGAGCGAGGTCACCGCATCGACGATCAGCAACGCGTCGTGGCTGCGACAGAGGGCCGCCACCCCATCGAGAGGCTGCCAGGCACCGGTGGAGGTTTCGGCATGGACGAGCAAGACCGCCTTCACGGGCGCCGAACGACTGAGGTGTTCTGCCAGACGGTCGACGGAAATGGGCGTCCCCCACGGGGCTTCGATGGGCACAGGTGTGCCGCCGGCCCGTTCGACCATGGCGGCCAAGCGGGAACCGAATAGGCCGTTCAGCCCGACCAGCGCGCGATCACCCGGTTCGATCAGGTTGGCGACGACCGCCTCCATTCCGGACGAGCCCGTGCCTGACAGGGCGACGGTGAACTCATTCTTGGTGCGAAATGTGTCGCGGAGCAGCGTCTGAACCTCGTTCATCATCTTCAGGAACAGGGGATCCAAATGGCCGATCAGCGGTTGAGACAGGGCGGTCAGGACACGCTGGTGTACCAGGCTCGGGCCAGGGCCCAGCAGGAGGCGCGACGGGGGCGTGAAATCTTCGTAATGGGTGCCGGGAGTCATCATCAGTGGCGAACGTCACGGGCCTCGTTCGGGAGCCGTAGTATAGCGAAACAACCGGGGTTTCAGCCATGGGTCTGCTGTGGCCGGATTGCGGCCGTGCGTGACGGAGCGCAATTTCGCCGCCGGTATGCCGATGGTATACTCCAGCGCTCGTGAGGGCCCGAACGTTCCATGGAAACTAAGACGCCGACCCTGTCGCCTGTCGAGGCTGCGGTCACCCCGCCCTCCTCTGTCGGTACCCCACCACCTCCGTATCCCTACGATCCAGGATTTTACAGGGGCGTGACGTGGCTGTCAGGAGCCATTCTCTGTGCCTCACTGGCCCTGTTGGCCTGGCTGTCGGTCACGATTCCGCGGCTCGATCGAGTCCCGCAGGCCGAGCGGGCACTCCAACTGATGGTCGGTCGGCTCATGGAGGTGGAGGCGGGGATCAAGGCCCTTCCTCCCTGGGAGCAGGGATTGTATGCGCTCGTGATGGGCAGCGGGGCCCACGACCGCGAGCAGGCCATCGAATGGTATCGCGAACTGGCGGACGAGTCCCCCGATCCCTTCGTCGACCTCCACTTGGCGGTTTTGGAAGCGGAGTCTGGCTCTCTACAGGAGGTCCGATTGAAGGCCGGCCGATGGCAGAGACAGGGAGATCCCTACAGGTTGTTCGCGCAATGTCTGGAAGCGGCCTATTGGGGTGGGCCGGGGGGGCGATCGACGGCGCTGGAACTCCAGGCACACATGGCGGAATGGCCCATCTCGGGATGGTTCTACGCTCGGCTCGCCGGCCGGCTCGCCCAGCGCGCCGGGGATGGGCCGTTACTTGCGACCATCGAGGGAGCGGCGCAGAAACGGGTGGCGAGGTTGGTCACTCGCTCGCGGCTGTTGGCCTGGGCTGAGGTGGGCTTGATGGTGACGGGCCTGGGCCTCTTTCTCCAGTGGCTGCGACGGGGGAGGCCGGCGGACCGTTTTCGCGTGGGGGCGGCCACCCTCCCGCCGCTCTGGGCCGGTGGGCTTGGAATGGCCGTCTTGCTGCGCGGCGGCGCCATCGGGGCGCTCATCACCTTGACCGTTCTCTTCACTGCCGGGGATATCGCTTCGCTACGGGTGTTGGCCGTTCCGCTATCGAACCTGCCCTTGCTGGCGTTGGCCTATGTCCACCTGTTTCGGCCTCAACGTCAAACCTTCGCCTCCGGATTGGGTCTCCGACTCCAGGCCCGCCGGCTGCCTCACGTAGGACTCGTGCTGATGGTCGTGGCCGCCGCTGGGTTGGTCGGGGAGTGGGTGCTGGGGAGGATCGCTGAACCGTTCCAGCTGGTCGGTCATTGGACGGAATGGTTCGATGCCGATCTGGCCTGGGGCGCGCCCTCGACGTTGCTCGTCAGTCTGTCGGAATACGTGCTGTTTGCCCCGCTGTTCGAAGAACTGGCCTTTCGCGGACTCTTGTTCGCCGTCCTGCGCCGCCGCTTTGTCTGGTGGTCCGCCGCTGCCATGAGCGCGCTGTTGTTCGCCGTGGCCCACGGCTATGGCCTGATCGGGTTCCTCAGTGTGCTGTGGAGCGGGCTGGTTTGGGCCTGGGCTTATGAACGGACCGGAAGCCTCTGGCCGGGCATCCTGGGGCATGCCGTCAACAACCTGCTCGTCTGTCTCAGCCTGTTGACCCTGTTGCGACCCTGAGCCTTAACGGCGTGGTCGCACGGTGACGATGAGAATTTGGGCAGGGGTTCGGTGACGGTTGCGCCAGCAATGACGGCTCCCGGCGGGAATGTGCGCGGCGTCTCCCCGTTTCAATGCATGCACCTGATCCTCGCAGGTCAATTCGAGGCTCCCTTGAATCATGACCGCCAACTGTTCCGCCTCCCGGCTGTAGGGGCGTGACCCGCTGGCTCCCCCGGGCTGCAACGTAATCATCATCGGTTCGAGTTGACTGCTGTCGCTGATCGGACCGAGGGCCTCGATCTTCGCCCGAGACCACTCGCTCTGGACGACCGGCCTGGCGTCCGCTCGAATCACGTCCGGCAATGACGGGGTGGCGGTCTGAAAAAACTCTCCCAGGGTGACACCGAGGGCCGCGGCGATCCGTTCGGTCGACGCGATGGACGGAGAGGCTTGTCGGAGTTCCACCTGCGAAATAAAGCTCGGAGAGAAGCCGCATTTGTCGGCCAATGTGCGCACCGACAGCTGCCGGCTTTTCCGGAGCCGTCGGAGGATGACCCCGACATGGATTCCCTGTCGGTCGTGGGACTGCGCGGCCGATTTGGCGACCTTCTTCGGCATGAGGGCCTCCGATGCCTATGTACCATTTTGGGAACAGAGTCTCAAGGAGCCACGATGCTGGGGCGCAAGCAGGTCGATTGACATCACCTCGCTTGTCCAGTATTACTGGACACATCGTGAGTAAGATCGTGATGAAAGACAAGGCGGCGATCGTCACGGCGGCCATCTTCGCCGCCGGTTATCTGCTGCTCTGGTGGACTGGCATCACCAGCCTTGGGCACCTCCTCGATAACGTGGTCGGCGGCTATTTGCTGGCCTGGGGCCTGTATGCGTTATTGTCGGATCTGCCGCGTCAGGAGATCAGGGGCCGTTTCGTCTTGATGACCGGCGTGGGGGTGACCATGCTGGCTGTCGCCGAGCTAGGGGGTGTGATGGGGCTGGTCGACTATCAAGCCCTCTTGGGGACGACGGGGCGCGCTTGGTTCGAGCGGCCGGGTTTCATTCGCGATCCTGAGCTGACGTACCGCCGCCAACCGCACTATCGCGAGGAGGGGTTGTTCGTGCGCGGCAACATCGGCGAGGCGCTCTGCCTTCCGCCCCATCCGTCGCAAGCGTTCGATCTGCGTTACGACCACCGCGGGTTTCGCAACGAGGAGGATCTTGACCGTGCCGATGTGGTGGTCATCGGGGATTCGTATGTCGAGTCCCCCATGCTGCCGACATCGGCCCTCCTGACGACCAGGCTGGAGCAGGATCTTCAGCGCCCCATTGCAAACCTGGGGATGAGCGGGTATGGGCCGGAGCAGGAATTGATCGTGCTGAAACGTTATGCGTTACCGATGCAGCCGCACACCATTGTATGGGTCTATTTCGAGGGCAACGACCTGCTGCAGTTGGCTCCGGAGGAGGACGAGGAGGCTGCGGACCTTCTTCCGGGGGAGGGCTGGGTCGCGCATGAGAACTATTGGATGCGTTCGTTGACGCGCAATCTCCTGCTGCTGTCGAGGACCGTCGTGCGTGGGTGCGTGCCGCACCGGACGTACGAGCGGTACCGCGGGTCCTTTCAGCCGGTACAAGGTCAGCCGACCGAATTGTTTTTCTGGGAGAAGCCTGCTCCGCTCAAACCCACGGATCGTCTCCGCCTCAATCGGTTGCGGGCCATTCTCGCCGAGGCCTATCAACTCTGCCGAGAAAAGGGGATCCGGTTCGTGGTGACGTTTGCTCCGGTCAGCTACCGAGTGCATCGTGACCTGCCTAATTTTTCTCCTCTCACTCCCGAAATGCAGCAGTGGCCGCTGAACGACCTGCCGGATGAGTTGCGCGCCATGGTGCGGCAGGTTTCGCCGGAGATCGAATTCCTGGATCTGACGCCGGGGCTTCGGGAGGCTGCCGCGGCGGGCGTCTTGACCTACATCCCGGACGACACCCACTGGACGGCGGAAGGTCAACGGGTGGCGGGTGTCGCGCTTTCACGACGATTGTCGGCCATGGCGGCATCAGCCGGTGTGGGTCGGAATGTGTCGGGGCACCGGCTCTCGAACGGAGACGGACGACCGTTGCAGCCCCTCTAACGCTGCGAGCAGGTCGGGATATTGCAGCCGATAGCGGAAGCGGGCCAGGACCTTCTCGTGGCTGATCCGTTTGCCGGCTTCGTCCTCCCGGCGGTCACGCGGGCTGACGATCCGCCATCGGCGCGCCACCTCTGCGCAGATGTCCGACCACTGACGAGGCTGCCCATCACTGACATTGTAGGTGTCTCCCTGCAGACCTTCGCGCAGGCTCAGCAGAGATAGCTTGGCCAGGTCTTCGACATGGATCAGGTTGACGAATTTCTTCGTCGGGCCGACGCGTCCCTGCTCGATCCAGTCCACAGGATTGCGCCCCGGTCCGTAGATGCCCGCGACGCGCAGGATGGTCGCGCCATGTTCGTTCCGGAGATACTCTTCCCCTTGCACCCGAGGCAATGTCCGGTTGATGGGCGCAGTTTCATCGAGCCAGGGAGGAGGCCAGGCTGTGCGGTCACGGTCGAGGTCGTAGGCAGACGTGCTGCCAAGGACCACGAGGCGCTGCGAGGGATGGCAGCAATGTCGGGCAAAGGCCTGTACCAGTTTCAGCGGGGCGGCCGGGAAGGTCCAAATCCAATCGGCCTCCAGAGGGAGATTTCCCCAAGTCGCCTCATCCGACAAATCGAACCGCAGACGTGCCGTCGGCTCGACTTGAGAGAGGTGCAGGTCAGGCAGGCGGCTGGTTGCGAAGACTGTCAGGGATTGTTCCAGAGCGAAGCGATAGATCCACTGTGCCGTATAGCCGAACCCGAGGATGATGAGGGGGTGAGACGCCATGATCGGGCATCATACCTGAATCGGTTGTGGTTTGCGGATCCCCACGCGCTGCCGGTTCTGGTCTCCGGCGAGAGCCCCATGCTAGAATCGCGGCCCAATGGCGTCTCTCGATCGACAGGGGAGCGAGGCAGGCAGGGAGTATGCGGCATCGGCTGAGACACCGCTCTCCGGGCGGCAGGCATTCGTGATAGCGGTCGCAGGCTTCTTGGCTGCGGGGTTCTTCGCGCTGGACCTGTTCATGCCCCTCGGCGTCGCGAACGGCATCCTCTACAGCGTGGTGGTGTTGTTGTCCGCCCTCACCCGGTACCGGTGGTTGCCGGTTCTCACGGCGAGCGCCTGTTCAGCCCTCACACTCGTCGTCGTGCCCTTCAGCCCGCGCGTGCAGGGAGTTCCCATGTGGTTTGAGTGGGGCAACCACCTGTTCAGCCTGTTCGGTATTTGGGCACCGGTGGCTTTTGTTTATCAACATCGTCGGAGCGAAGGCCTACTGAAAGAGGTCAACGAGCGGCTTGAGCAGCGGGTGGAAGAACGGACCGCGGATCTGGATGCCAGTCGTCAAGCGCTGAAACGCAGCGAGGAGCAATTGCATACCTTGACCGGGCGGATCTTGACGGCGCAGGAGGAGGAACGGCGGCGGATCGCGCGGGACCTGCACGACGATGTCAATCAGCGGCTGGCCTTGCTCATGATGGATCTGCAAGCGATCGAACGTCAGGTCGCGCCGCTCTCCATGGAGACGCAGGAGGGCGTCCGGTCGGTGCTGAGAAGCGTCGAGGCGTTGTCGGACGACGTGCGGTACATGGCCTATCGGTTTCATCCCTCCATTCTCGATGACCTGGGCCTCAAGGCTGCGCTGCAGCGCCTCTTGGACGATTTTTCCAGTCGTACCGGCGTCAAGGCGTTATTCGTCCATCAACCGTTGGATCAGCCGCTCGACAAGACCGCGGAGACGGCGCTCTACCGCGTGGCGCAGGAATGTCTGTCCAACATCGCGCGCCATGCCAGGGCGACCAGGGTTGAGGTGGAGGTCACGATTGAAGATGACGGTCTCGTTCTGGTCGTGCGGGACGACGGCAAGGGGTTCGATCCTGCCGTCGTCGAGCAGGCCGAGGGCGGGTTGGGATTGTTGAACATGCGCGAACGGCTGCTGGCCGTACAGGGCTCCTGTGAGGTAGCGTCCGCGCAAGGAAAGGGGACGACGGTGACCATGCATGTTCCTTTGATGCGGGTGGCGACATGACCCGCCCCCGTGTGCTGCTGGCCGATGATCACACGCTGGTGTTGGAAGGGTTTCGCCGCTTGCTGGACGATGAATGCGAGTTGGTAGGAACCGTGGGAGACGGCCGTTCGTTGCTCGAAGCGGTGCCGCAATTGAAGCCCGATATCGTGACCCTCGACATCTCGATGCCGGTGCTCAACGGGATCGATGCCGCCCGTGTCCTCAAGGTGAAATATCCTCAGGTGAAGATCCTCTTCATTACGATGCATGCCGACCCGGCCTACGTCCGGGCGGCCTTTGAAGCCGGCGCCTCGGCCTACTTACTCAAGCGTTGCGTGGGGGAAGAGTTGGGGCAGGCGTTACGGGCCGTGCAAAGCGGTAATTTCTATGTCACTCCCCTGGTGACGAAGGAAGTGGTGGAAGGCATGCTGCGGGGCATCGAAGGCGCCACTCCTACAGGACCCGAACTGACCACTCGTCAGCGTGAGGTGTTACAGCTCCTGGCCGAAGGCCACACCGTCAAGGACATTGCGGCGAGGCTGAAGATTTCCCCGCGAACTGTGGAGTTTCACAAGGGCCAGATCATGGAGCAGCTGAATCTTCATACCACCGTTGAGTTGGTGAAGTACGCGCTGGCGCAGGGCCTGACCGGTCAGACCTGATCCGGCAGGCGGAGGTCTGACCTCCTGGTCGGCCGTCATCTTGCTAGTCTTTGAGCTGGTAAAGTTTTCCTGTTTTGGCTGTAAAATGTACGCGTGTGGTTTATCCTTCACTTGCCTACCATACGGCGCCCATTCTAAGCGCTAACGCGTAGGACAAGAGGAAGGATTCATGCCCGTTCCCCGTGTGTTGGTCGGTGACTCGTCCAAGGCCATGTTGGCCTTTTGGGAGATTCTCCTGGAGTCCCAATTCGACGTGGTTGGGGCACTGACCGATGGGGAAGGGCTGGTGGCTGTCGCGAAGGAACAGGCTCCGGACCTGGTCGTGCTGGACTTTTCTCTCTCCTTTCTCGATGGCTTGGCGATCGCCCGCCGATTGCAGGAGGCCCGGCCGGACTGCAAGGTGGTGTTCTTTACCTCCCATGAAGATTTCGCCTATGCCCATGCGGCCTTCGACGTGGGTGCCAAAGGGTACCTCGTGAAGCAACTCACGGTGGATCTAGGCCATTATCTCGGCCGTGTATTGGGCGGGGAGCGGGTCTGTTGTCCGGAATCTCTGTGGGACCAGATTCAGCGTGAACGGGGGCAATAACAGGCTTCTCGAGGGGGGCTTCGCGCAAGAGGAGACTGACGATGGTGCGGGTCGTACCGATGTGTGGATTGTGCCGGCGGGTTCGCGACGACGGAGCCTCAGCGAGCGGTATAGGGCGATGGGTGGACTTGCCCAGTTACCTAGCGCAACACGTCGTGCCCGCATCCAAGGTCCGGTTTGCGAGCAACTATTGCAGCGAGTGCCAGGTGTCGTACGACATCCTCAAAGCCTACGGTCATTGAGCGCCACGCGGCCCTCATCGCCTGTGCTACGATGAGCCACGATGTCCGCGCTCCCATTCCATCCCCTCATCGTCGACTGGTTCACACGGCGATTCGTTCGTGCGACCGAGGTGCAGCTGCAAGCCTGGCCCGTCATCCAATCGGGGCGAGAGGTCTTGCTGGCCGCGCCGACCGGTTCAGGGAAGACCCTTGCGGCTTTTCTCGCCTGCATCGATCGCCTGTTCCGCCAGGCGGTGGCCCGTGAGCTGCGGGACGAGACGCATATCCTCTACGTGTCCCCGCTGAAGGCCCTCAGCAACGACGTCCAAAAAAATCTGCAGCAGCCGCTCAATGAAATCGGACAGGCGGCCCTCGCGGCCGGGTTGTTGATGCCCGAGTTGCGGGTCATGGTGCGCACCGGGGATACGCCAATGGCGGAGCGGCAGCAGATGTTGCGACGTCCACCGCATATCCTGATCACCACGCCGGAGTCGCTCTTCATCCTCCTCACGGCCGACAAGAGCCGCGCCATGCTCAAGACGGTACGGACAGTCATCGTGGACGAAATCCATGCCGTCGCTCCCAATAAGCGCGGGGCCCACCTGGCCCTGTCTTTGGAACGGGTGGCGGCGCTGACCGTGGCGCCGGTACAGCGTATTGGGCTTTCAGCCACGCAACGGCCGATCGGCCTGGTGGCGCAATTTCTGGTGGGCGAACGGTCGCCGTCTTCGGCGGAGAGCGAGCCGCGCCCCCTTCCGGTTACGCCGCAAGGGGGGGCGATCATCGACGTGGGGCATCGACGCGACATGGACGTGGCGGTCGAAGTGCCGAAGGACGAACTCGGCGCCGTGGCGACGAATGCGATCTGGAGCGATGTCTACGACCGCTTGGCCGCGCTCGTCGAGGGCCATCGGTCCACGCTGGTGTTCGTGAACACGCGCCGCTTGGCGGAGCGGGTCTCCCATTATTTAGAAGAGCGGCTGCGCCACCTGGGGGAAGGCGTGGTGGCGGCGCACCATGGCAGTCTCTCGCGGGAGATCCGCCTCTCGGCGGAAGACCGGCTGAAGAAGGGGGCGCTTCGAGTGGTGGTCGCTACGGCGTCGCTGGAACTGGGCATCGACGTGGGGACGGTCGATCTGGTCTGTCAGATCGGCTCCCCCCGCTCGATCGCCACCGGGCTGCAGCGGATCGGACGGGCGGGCCATTGGATCCACGCCGTGCCGAAGGGGCGCCTGTTCGTCACGACGCGGGATGAGCTGCTGGAATGTGCGGCCTTGATCCGAGCCATCCGGGCCGGGGTATTGGATCGGATCGAGGTGCCGCCGGCTCCGTTGGACGTGTTGGCTCAACAGATCGTCGCGGCGGCCGCCACCCAACCCTGGGACGAAGACGAGCTGTTCAACCTCTGTCGTCGAGCGATGCCTTACCGGTCCCTCACGCGCCACGCCTTCGACGCGGTGCTCACCATGTTGGCCGAAGGTTTCGCGACCAGCCGCGGCCGCAGCCGTGCGTTTCTTCACCATGACCGCATCAACCGTCGTATCCGCGGGCGCCGCGGGGCTCGGCTCACCGCCATCACGTCCGGCGGGGCGATTCCCGACACGGCCAACTATGCCGTCATTGCCGAGCCGGAGGGAACCGTGGTGGGGTCGGTCGATGAAGACTTTGCCGTCGAGAGCTTGGCGGGCGACATCATCCTGCTCGGCAATACCTCCTGGCGGATCCGCGGGGTCGAGAGCGGGAAAATGCGAGTGGAGGATGCGCAGGGCGCGCCGCCGACCATTCCCTTTTGGCGGGGCGAGGCACCGGCGCGAACGGCGGATCTTTCCAGCGAGGTGGCTCGCCTCAGGGCGGACATTGACCACCGGCTGGTTGTCGCCCAGACGAGTCAAGCCCCTTCCGCCTTGCCGGTCCATTGGCTCATGCAGGAATGCGGCCTGGACCAGCGCGGCGCGCAGCAGGCCGTGGAATACATTCTGGCGGGCAAGAGCGTCCTCGGCGCCGTGCCGACCCAGCAGACCATCGTGGCGGAGCGGTTTTTCGATGAGAGCGGCGGTATGCAACTGGTCCTCCATGCCCCATTCGGCGGGCGGGTGAATCGCGCCTGGGGCCTGGCCCTGCGCAAACGCTTCTGCGTGACCTTCGATTTCGAACTGCAGGCGGCGGCGACCGACGAAGGTATCGTGCTCTCCTTGGGCGAAAAACACAGCTTCCCCCTCGACACGGTCTTTGCGTTCCTGAATCCCAAGACCCTGCGCGAGGTCTTGACCCAGGCTGTGCTCCAGGCGCCGATGTTCATGACCCGGTGGCGGTGGAATGCCACGCGGGCCTTGGCATTGCTGCGGTTCGTGAGCGGCAAACGGGTGCCGCCGCAGATCCAACGGATGCGGGCGGAGGATCTCCTGTCCGCCGTCTTTCCCGACGCCATCGCCTGCCAGGACAATTTTCAGGGTGAGCGGACCGTGAGGCAGATTCCCGACCATCCGCTCGCGCAAGAGACCATCCGAGATTGCCTGACCGAAGCGATGGATCTGGACGGGCTCGCGGCGGTGCTCGAACGGATCGAATCGGGCGCGATCACCTGCCTGGCCGTCGATACGCCGATGCCCTCGGCTTTCTGTCATGAGATTCTGAACGCCAACCCCTATGCCTTTCTCGATGACGCGCCGTTGGAAGAGCGACGGGCGCGCGCGGTGGAGATGCGACGCACCTTGCCGCCGGAGTTGGCCGGGCAGATGGGGGCATTGGATCAATCGGCGATCGATCAGGTGGTCGAGGAATCCTGGCCGGTGGTGCGGGACGCCGAGGAATTCCACGATGCGCTGTTGTCGTTGGGGTGGTTGCCCTGCGCGCGTGTGCCTGAGGGGGAGCACTGGGTGCCGGAACTTGCGGCTGCCGGCCGGGTGGTCACATTATGGCGTGACAAACAGCGCCTGGGATGGTTGGCGGCTGAATCGGCCTCGTATGCCGGCCTGTTGTTTCCCGATGCCAGGCTGGAATCCGGACGGGGATCGCCGCCTTCCCCAGCGACATTGGAGCGAGAGGAGGTACTCGACCGGGTGGTGTTAGGTTGGATGGAGAGCATCGGTCCGACGACGGCGCTGGAATTGTCTCGTGTCCTGCACCTGTCCCAAGACGATGTGGAGGGAGCCTTCTTGCGGCTGGAGGCTCAGGGCCATGTGCTGCGAGGCCGGTTCAAGCCCGGGCAGGCCGAAGGGGGATCGCCCGAGTGGTGCCACCGGCGCGTGCTGGCCAGAATCCATCGGTTGACCATCGGGCGGTTGCGAAAGGAAATCGAACCGGTTTCCGCGGCGGAATTCATGCGTTTTCTCTTCCAATGGCAGCATGTCGCGCCTGGTTCGCGTTTGCATGGCGAGGCGGGGTTGTTGGAAGTGGTAAAGCAACTCGGAGGGTTCGAGGCGGCCGCGTCAGCTTGGGAATCGCAGATCCTTCGGTTACGCCTGTCGAAGTATGAACCGGAATGGTTGGATCGGCTTTGTCTGGGCGGCGCGGTGATGTGGGGGCGATTGACGCCCCATCCGCGATTGGTGCAGGAATTGAGTCCCATTTCAGGGCGGCGGGTCATCCCGACGAGGGTGGCGCCGGTCAGCCTCTTTGCTCGCGAGGATGCGCCGGTGTTTCTGGTTGCCGCCGGAGACGGCATGGAGCGGTTGGACCTGGCTGCTCGGCTGAGCCCGACGGCGCAGGCCGTTCGCCGTTGTCTCCAGGAGCGCGGGGCCAGCTTCTTCAGCGAATTGCTCCACAGCACGCGGCTGCTGCCCGCCGAAGTGGAAGATGGAGTCTGGGAATTGGTGGCGGCCGGTCTGGTGACTGCCGATGGATTCGACAACCTGCGCTCGCTGATCGACCCCAAGCGGCGCCGTGCCGAAGGGCGCGATCGGAGCCGCCGCCCGCGGCATGTCGGAGGGCGATGGTCGCTGTTACGCACGGGGCGTGATGCGCCGGAGGCAGCACGGGCCGCCACGGAGGTGCTGGCCCGCCGCCTCCTACAACGGTACGGCGTGGTTTTTCGCGACCTGCTGGCGCGCGAGTCGATCCTGTCCTCCTGGCGCGATCTGTTGGTCTGTTACCGACGGCTCGAACTTACGGGCGAGGTGAGGGGAGGTCGGTTCGTCAGCGGTTTTACGGGCGAGCAGTTTGCGCTCCCGGAGGCGCTCGAATCGCTTCGCGCGCTGAAGAAACGGGGCGGAGTCGGGGCGCAACAGGAGATCAAGTTGTCCGCCGCCGATCCGCTGAATCTGGCTGGCGTGATCCTGCCGGGGCCGCGCGTGCCGGCGGTGCCGACGAACTTTCTCGTCTATCAAGACGGCGTGGTCCTGCGCACGCTGATCGGGCGGGAGGGGACGGTCCGCCAGGAGGCGAAGGTGGCTAGGCTCGATCGGTTGGAATCGTAGACGGACGAGCGTCGCGTCAGACCTGCGGAGCCGGAATGGCCAACACCGGAGCGCGCGCTCCCCGCAAGATCCGTTCGGTCGTGCTGCCACGCAACAGGTCCAACACGCTGTCCTGCCCCTTCGTCACCATCACGATCACGTCCACGTCAAACTCCGCTCCCGCGGCCAGGATCCACTCGACCGGGTCTCCCTTGCCGAACAGTTGAGTCCAGGTCCAGCTATCGTTCTGCGGCAGGTGCAGCCCATCGATGTCTTCTTCTCCGGCATGGACCAGCGTCAACGTGATCGGTGGCGTCCCCAGCTGTGTGGCCAGCTTGCCGGCCGCATCGACCGCCGGCTGTGAAGGCGGATCGGTGGAGATGGGCAGCAGCATGCGGTGGAGGGAGGTCTTGCCTGTCGCCCGGTCGACAAACCCTCCGACGTGGGAGGGGACGAACAGCGTGGCCACCTGCATTTCGCGTGAGACCGGTTCCGCCACCGGATGGTGCAGCCAGCGGGCGAATCCTTCGTGCTGGTGAGTGGCCAGCACCATGAGGTCGGTCGGCGAAGCGGTGAGGTGGTGAACGATGGCCTGTTTGGCATCGGCCGCCAGCGCGCGAATCTTTCTGATGCCGAGCCCCAGATTTGCCACGTCGGCTTTCGAGCTGTTTTCCGGCAGCACGCCCCACTGCGTCAGCGTCGGACGGACGCGCGGAAAGTCTTCGAACCCCTCCGGCGCGACCGTCGGATCGACGTGCATGATCGTCAACTCGGCGCGGTGAATCAACGCGAGTTTCAGCGCATGGGCAAACGCAACGTGGCTGTCCTCGGAAAAATCCGTGGGATGAAAGATACGCTGGATTGTTGCGGCCTGGTCGGCGGCGGTCATGTCGAGCCTGGACTCCTCTGTGGTTCTGTTGCGGCTAGTGGCGCGCGGCCTGCACCCGACGGACGAGGTCGTCGGTCGAGGCGCTGCCAGACCGGCTCCACTGCGTGAACGAGTCTTGGGCCAGCCGTCCGAGTGCGGGATCGGCGGGTCTCCCCATGAGGCTGTCGAGCGAGGCGAGATACTCTCCCTGTCCGCGGGCGGCATCCTGTTCCAGGTTCTGCGCGTTGTAGGTCGTGAAGGCGGCGATCTTGTGCTCTTGCTTCAACAGACCGTCTTCGTTCCACCAAGTGCGTCCGGATGTGGACGCCGTGATATTGCCGGTCGTATCGGTGATTTGCTGCGTCGTGCCCTTGAGGGTGCAGGCCGAGAGCAGCAGGAAGCCGGAGAATCCACTCAGGATGACAATGGTGCGACGCGGAGGCCTGGCCATGGTGAAGCTCCTTTCGGAGTGAGCGGGTAACGTACGCGCGAACTATACCATAGTCGAACAGGGATTCAGCCTGGGGGAGAGCCCAGTTTTACGGCAGTCTTACCACCTCACCCAGAGACTGAAACCTCACACCGAGCCCGCGGCAGACTTCGACTTGGCGGTCGAACCGGTTCTTGGTGCGGATCATCTTGGTCAATGCGCGAATCCCCACGCGGCCCCAAGCTGCCAGGTGCAGGACCGAGAGGGGGTAGTCGGTGCCGAACAGGAGCCGCGCCTGCAGTTCGGGGTGGCGGCGTAGGTAGAGCAACATGCGCATCCGGTTGGGCAGGGTCAGGGCTGAGATATCCGCGTAGAAGTTGGGGTAGCGGCGCGCGAGATCTTGAAAGGTGGGGAGAAACTTTTCATAGAGCATGAGGCCGTAGCTGCAGGCATGGGCGGCGATCACCGTGACGCCTTCGTCGAGGGCGGTACGGAGGCGATCCGGCTCACCGACCGATTGATCCTTCCCGATCAAGCTGAACTCAAACCCGACATGGCTCAGGAGCGGTAATCGCCGTTCGGCCAGCGCGCGATAGAAGGGCGTATATTTCGCGTCGGCGGGATTGAAGTGTTGGGCATTGGGCAAGACCTTGACGAGCACCCCGCCGGCGTCGGCGCAACGATGGACCTCGTCGACGGCATCCTCCCGTTGTGGGTTGATGGAGGGGCCGGCGAGAAACAGGTCGGGATGGGCCTGCACGGTTTTGAAGACATACTCGTTGCTGATGAGAAACTCGGTCTGTTGCCGATTGAGCAGGCCGGCCTGGTCGTAGAAACCGTCCATGCCGAGGAGGACGGCCTTCTGCACATGGCGGGAGGCCCGCAGCTCGGCGACCAGGTGTTCGACGTAGGTCAGGTTGGCTTCACGGGGATGGGCCGGCGAGAGGTCGTGTTTCCACAGGAGAAATCGAAAGAGCGGACTGTTCAGGAGCTTCGGCGAAATGAAGCACCCGTTGTCGCCTTCCGGCAGGGCCGCCAGGTGTACGTGGCAGTCGATCAGCGGAGCGGGCGACGGGGCGTCACCGATCATAGGCTCCTCATGGCGTGAGCCCCAACCGTTCCATTGCGATACGTTTCAGCGCTCGCAAATCGAGTTTGCCCGTGCCCAGCACCGGCAGCGCCTCCACCTTGATGCAGTGGCTGCGTGCGGGGAGGAAGAGATTGGGCAGTCCGTCAGCGGCCGCCTTGGCTAGGAGGTGCGGAATCACTTCGTCGGAAAGGGTATGGAGCACGGCCAGCTGCTCCCCTTTTCTCTCGTCGGGTACGCCCGTCACGGCACAGATCTGCAACTCCTCGCCCGAGGCATGTTGAAGGGCCTCTTCCACGCGTCGGTGCGGGACCATCTCGCCGCCGATCTTCGAGAACCGCGAGAGGCGATCAGTGATGGTGAGGAAGCCGTCTTCGTCGAGCATTGCAATGTCGCCGGTAATGTACCAGCCGTCGTGGATGGCCTGTGCCGTGAGATCTGCGCGGCCCAGATACCCATCCATGACGTTCGGCCCCTTCACGAGCAACATGCCGGCTGTGCCGGGCGGCAGGACGGCGAAGCTGTCGGGATCGACGATGCGGACGGAGACGCCCGGCAGCGGCCGCCCCACGGTTCCTCGGCGGGAAGCCGGCTGGTAGAAGCCGGAGGCGCGGAAGTCGGGACAGTTGACCGCGATGACCGGGGCGCATTCCGTGACGCCGTACCCTTCGATGGGCCTGATGCCGAAACGATCCTCGAAGGATTGACTGAGGCGGAGCGGGAGTTTCTCTGCCCCGGTGAGCACCACACGCAGCGTGCTGAATTGCTCCGGCGTGCAGCGGCGTTGGTAGAGTTGCAGGAACGTCGGCGTGCTGACGAGGAACGTGAGGCGATGGGTGGCGCAGAGTTCGCCGATGGCCGCCACGTCGAGCGGCGACGGATGGAACACGATGGCGGCGCCGTTCAGCACTACATACCAAAACACCAGGTAGCCGAAGGAATGAAACAGCGGCAGGATGCCGAGAATGCGGTCTTGCGCGTCGAGCGGCAACACCTGTGAGACCCCCTGCACATTCGCGTCGAGACTGTAGTGCGACAGCATGACGCCCTTCGGCTCCCCGGTGCTGCCGCTGCTGAAAATGATGGTGGCGAGGTCATCCATCGTCACGCGGCGCTGTTGCCCGCAAGCCGATTCGATCAGACGAACCGGCGCCAATAGGGTGAGCAGCGCGGCCAGGGCCTTCTGCGGCCCGCCGATGGTGGCGGCGAGGTCTTCCAACCAGAGCATTGTGGGGCCCTCGGGGAGGTCCAGCTTGGCCTTCTCGACGAATTTGCGACTGGTGACGATCGTTTGGAGTTGCGCCTGCCGGACCGCCGATTCCAAGCCGGCCTTCCCGACGGTGTAGTTGAGGTTCACGCTGGTCCGGCCCGCCAGCGTCGCGGCGACGTTGACCAATCCGCCTGCCACCGTGGGAGGCAGCAGCAAGCCGACGTTCGCCTGGTTCTCCCAATGGGTTTTCAAGACACGCGCGAGGGCGATGGCACCGATCAAGGCCTGCAGGCAGGTCACGCGTGGCTTCGTGGCATCGGCCATCACCAGACGGAAGGGGTGTCGGCGCATACTGTGGATGAACGCGCGGTGCAAGGGACGCCGGTCCGGCTTCCGCACGTGCCAGGCCCTTTCGCCGAGTTCCAGCACGAGGCGGCGAAGTTCGTGGGCCGGCGTCTCGGCGGGAATCGGCGTACCGAACGACACGGTGACGGGGTAGGGAATCCGCTCCGGCCATTTGGTCAAGAAGCGGCCGCCCACAAAGCTGAAGATGCTGCCCCAGACACGGTCCAGGTGAACCGGGACGATCGGTACGGTCCGTCCCTTGACGATCCGCTCGAAGCCGCGGCGAAAGGGCAACAGATTGCCGGTGCGGGTGATTTGGCCTTCGGGGAAGATGCAGACCAGTTCCCCCGCATCCAACGCGTTCCCCGCTTCGCGCAGGGCCTTGAGGATAACGCGCGGGCCGCCATGCGACGAGATCGGAATAACCTGCAGGGCCCGCATGAAGGGTTTGAAGAAGGGATGCTCGACGTACTGGGCGTCGACGATGAACCGGATGGGGCGGTCCAGACTGGCGATCAGCAGAAAACCGTCGATAAAGGAAATGTGGTTGGGGACCAGGAGCGCACCGCCCGTCATCGGGACGTGTTCGTGTCCGATGATGCGCAGGCGATAAAGCGTATTGGTGAACAGTACCAACACGAGCCGAAGGAAGGTTTCCGGCATGAGCCAGAGCGCCCAGAAGGTGCCGACCGTCGTGCCGAAAGCCGTAGCCAGGAAGATGCCGCTGGTGGAGAGACCGGCGTGGGCCAGCATGCCGCCGCTCAACGAGCCCAGGAGAATGCCCGTGAACACACAGATATTCTCCAGAGCGATGACCGAGCCGCGCCGGTCGTGCGGAGCCAGCCATTGGACGAGGGCATTGATCGGGATGAAGATCAATGCGCTGGCCATGCCCAGCAGGATCATCACCGCGAGCGTGCCGCTGAAGGGCGGCCGCCACCATCCGAGCACCAGCAGGAAGAACGCCACCCCGGCGGCTCCCAGGGGGACCAAGCCGTATTCCACCCTCGCGCGCGAGAGGCGACCGACCACCAGGGCACCCAGACCGATCCCGACGGAGATCAGGGCGGAGGGAACGGTGGCCAGGGCGTCGGAGAGGCCGAGCACGGCCTTCGCATAGACCAGCACGTTTTGCACGACGAGACTGGCGATGGTCCAGAAGAAGACGGCCCCGATGATGGCCAGTCGCAGCAGACGATCCGCACGTAACGACGACCAGGCGCCTCGCAAGGTATCGAAGAGGCCACCGGCCGCGCGGGCGGGAGGAACCGTCGGGATCGACAACGCTGCCGCCAGTCCGACCGTGGCCAGCAGCCCCAGCACAGCAGGCGCGATCCAGGGCCGGTCCCCGGCTCCAGCCAGCAGAAACCCGCCGGCCGTCGTGCCAGTGAGGATCGCCAGGAACGTCCAGAGCTCGAGGACACTGTTCCCCTGCGCCAGCCGTTCGTGGGGAAGCAACTCCGGGAGGATGCCGTACTTGGCCGGGCTGAAGATGGCGCTGTGCACGCCCATGCCGGCGAGGACCGCGAGCGCCCAGAATCCTCCAGTCGGGTGGGTCAACAGGGCGAAGGTGGCTCCGACCATGAGGAGCACCTCCATCACCTTCATCGTGAGGATGACGGTGCGTTTGCTGAGGCGGTCGGCGAACAGGCCGGCGATGAGAGAAGTCAGGATGAGCGGTAAGGTGAAGACCACCATCGCGAGTGTGGTTTGGGCCTGCGAAGCGGTCTCGAGTTCCGGTCCGGGAGCCAGCTGGGAGGCGACGGCGCGAATGCCCAGCAGCGCGACCATGAACTTCCATGCGTTGTCGTTGAAGGCCCCGCAGAACTGCGCAATCAAGAGCCCGCGGAGCGGAAATCGGGTGTTCGGTGGAGATGCGAAATGCGGCTCGATGGGCGACTCCCGGGTTAGAGGGGACGACGCCTCAGTCTGCCGAAAGAGACGAAACGATGCAATGTTTCCTCACCTGTTGCGCGGCGTCGGCGGAGCAGGGGATTCGACCGGCAGGCCTTCCAACGCCATGATGCGCAGAGCATTCGTCGTGGGGCAAGGGCCAGGACGGAGGCGGTAGTCGAATTGCAGGGTCTGTTCGGCGATGGTCTCTTGGAAGTGCACGTTGGTCACTGTCGCGAGCCGCTGATCCAGTTCGGCCAACTCCAAGTCATGCGTGGTGACCAGACCGAAGCCGTTGCTTCCAGCCAGCGCGGTGATGAGGGCGCGTCCCCCGATGAGCCGCTCGCGGTTGTTCGTCCCCTTGAAGACCTCGTCGATCAGCCACAGCACGGGCGGGCCCTGCCGGTCTTGCGCGCTGTTCAAGATGGTCTTGAGTCGCTTCACCTCGGCGTAAAAGAACGACAAGCCGCCATCCAGAGAATCGTCCACGCGGATGCAGCTGCCGAGGCGGACCAACGACCAATGGAAGTCGCGGGCGCAGACCGGCGCGCCGGTCTGCGCCAGACAGGTGTTGATGCCGATGGTGCGGAGAAAGGTGCTCTTGCCGGACATGTTGGAGCCCGTCACCAAGAGAATCCGCCCGCGGCCCTGGAGGTGCAGGTCGTTCGCGACACGCACCCCGGAGGGGATGAGGGGATGGGCCAGCCCTTGAGCCTTTAACATCGGTGCATCGCCGTTGGCTGCGGCTTCAGGGCCGTGCAGGGTGGGCCAAGGATAGTCAGGATGGAGCCAAGCAAAGGCGGCCAACGAGGCGGCGGCGTCCAATTCGGCCAGCGTTTCGAACCACAGGGGCGCGACGGCGGCGATACGGTCTTGTAATTGATGGAGCCGATAGGTGTGGTACAGGTCCCAGGGGCCGACGGCGTTGATGAGATAGTGCACCAGGGGATGGGCGCGCGCGCTCAGTCGGTTCATGATCGAAGCCGCCTGCTTCAGCGAGCGCGAGGGGCTGGTCCGTTGTTGGACCAGCGGCGCACAGAGTTCGGCCAATCGCGAAGCCGGTCGCCACGCGCGCCGTTCAAGAGACCCCAGCACGGCGCTGAGCCGCTCCAGTTGCCGATGAAGAGCCTGCGCGTGGTCGAATATTTCCTCGGAACGACCCCGGACGCTCAGAAATACGATGGCGTACAGAATGAACGACAGCAACCAGTAGTCACCGATGCCGAACAGGAGATCGGCAAGCAGCAACCCCGCCGTCGCAAGGGCCAACGTGGCTTCAGTCAGCAAGAGCGGCAGCAAGCTGGGATGGCCCACTTCGGTCTTGAGAATGGAAAGCAAACGGCGCCCGTCGATATCGGCTTCATCGATCGTTTGGGCTTCCACCGACAATCGATCCCGCAATAGGATGAGAGGGGTGAGGTCGCGGATGAGCTGCCGGCGTGCAGTCCATCCGGCAACGGTCGAAGGCTGGTCGAACAGCCATGAGGCCAGCCGTTCGCGGCCCTGGGACGAGATGGTTTGGTCGATCAAATGGAGAAGGGAATGGGGGCCGGCCAAATCGAGGTCTCGGGCATAACCATGTCGATCCGGCACCGAGACCGGAAGGGGAATGGCGGACCAGGCCAGTTGCATACGCGCGAGGTGTGTGCGCTTCAGCGCCATCCAGCGCCCTAACCGATGCAAGCGTTCTTCGAGCCTGTTATGATACCAGGCCACAACGAGGAACCCAGAGAAGAAGAACCCCAGCATGGCGTTGCCGGTGACGGTCCAGCCCAGTTTGTGGAGCAGGATCGGCAGGAACAGGCCGACGGCAACGATCGTGAGACGCCAAAAGGTGAACCGTTCGCTGGTGCGGCGGCCCCGGAGTTCCATTCGCTCCGCGCGGCGGACGACTCGTTGCAAGCTGTTCTCCCGCGCGCGGGTGCGTGTGTGGTCGAGGCTGGACATGGTACCGCTGACGATACTGGGAGTCTGAGATGAGGTCAACCACCAAGCGAGGCGAGACAGTGTCCGAAACCGAGTGGGTGCAAGTCGACGTGCGGACGTCGATGGATGCCGGAGAAGTGCTCGGCCTGTTGAATGACCCGGCCGTCACCGGGGCCTGGCAAGAGGGCGAGGTTGTCCATCTCTATTGGCCAGCGGCATCCTGCGGGCCGGAGACGTGGATGCGGCTCCGACAGGCGTTGGCGCAGCTGGGGCATGATCATGCGGAGAAGGCCATCCGCATCGGACGACTGGCAGACCGGGATTGGAACGAGCAATGGGCGCGGCTGGTGGAGCCGGTCAGGATCGGGCGTGTGGTCATCAGACCGAGCTGGAAATCCGTGCTGCCTCAAGATGATGACGTGACCTTGACCATCGATCCCAAACAGGCCTTCGGGACTGGGCACCATGCGACGACGCAGCTGCTGATTGCCTGGCTGCAGGAGGTAGTCAGGCCCCACGATCGCGTTTTGGATATGGGAACCGGCAGCGGGATCTTGGCGATGGTGGCTCTGCGTCTAGGGGCGGCGCAGGCGGTGGGCGTGGACAATGATCCGACGGCGATCGACTGTGCGCGTGAGTATGCCGAGGTCAACGGGTTCGACGGACGGCTCACGCTGTCGGTGGGCGATGTAGGGTCGGACGCCGCCGCTTCGGCGCTCGAACCCACGCTCGTTTTGGCCAACTTGGATCGCCAAACCCTGTTGGATTGCCGCGGGCCATTGTGCGGCTTGGCGACCGGGGGGGCGAGGCTCCTGCTGTCCGGGTTGCTGAGTGAGCAGCGCAACGAGATCGAATCCGCTTACGCGGCTTTCGGCGTGTACGTCAAAGGGGCTCGCGAGCGGGACGGATGGGTCGCGCTGGAAGCGGTTGCCATGGAAGGCTGCGAAGGGGGATTCTGCTCTTGAGGGCCGGGTCGACTCAGTCGCCGATTCCCTACCTGTATCAAACCAGCATCTCGAACGGAGGCGTGCCGAAGCAGGCCGTGGCCTCTGCGGTGATTACGGTCGACGGGCTCCGGGATGATCGGCAGCGAAATCGAAAATACCATGGAGGGCGGGACCGTGCCGTTGAATGCCCGATGGTTTCGCGACGGAATGTATGCTCGCATAGCACAGGAAGGGTATCCGGGCTGGAGTCGGCTTTATGCGCGGGTGTCGACCGAAAGAGTGGTTCAGACTGGTGACCGGGTACGCGTGAATAGGCGACATGATGGTGAGGCCGGAGATGAAGCGAGAACTTGAAGCGGAATTGATGGATGATGCGGACCAGGCCCGCGCCTACGCCCAGGCCGATTTCGCGGAAGAGAATCAAGGGTTTGTCAACCGGTTTCGAGAATACTTTCCAGACTGGAGCGGCGGCCATGCCGTGGACTTGGGCTGTGGGCCGGCCGACATTCCGATACGCTTTGCCCGCGCCTTTCCCGACGCGCGGGTGACGGCGGTGGATGCCAGCCGGCCCATGCTGGACCTCGCGGCGAGAGCGGTGGCGGAGGCAGGTTTGACCCATCGTATCGCGCTCTGTTGCGAGCGGCTCCAAACTTTGCAGCTGCCGGAGGCGGCGGATGTGCTCCTCTCCAACAGCCTGCTCCATCACCTTCCGAATCCGTTGCAGTTCTGGGTGCGTCTCAGGCAATTGGCCAAACCCGGAGCCTGTATCCTGGTCATGGATCTGTTACGTCCGGAATCCCCCGAGGCGGCTCGGGCCATCGTCCAGCAATATACCGCCGATGAAGACCCCATCCTGCAGCGCGATTTTTACCACTCGCTGCTGGCCGCGTTTACCGAAGATGAAGTCGCCGGCCAGTTGGCGCACATGAACCTGTCCCGGCTGCTCATCGACGTGCCGGATGACCGACATTGGGTCGTGGGTGGCATCATCCCGTGATCGCCAAACGCGCGATGCTGTTGGTCGGCCTGTTCCTGCTGCTCCCTCTGCGTTGGCCCTCGACAAACGAGCCCGTGCATGCACAGCTGGGGCAACTTCGGAAACCGCACGGAACCCCCGAGGTGCTGCTCCGCCGGGACACTCCTATGGTCATGGTTCCAGAGGGGGAATTTCTGATGGGAAGCAGCGGAACGGAATCGTTGGAGGATGAACGACCGCAGCATCGAGTCTGGCTGGACCGGTACGCCATCGATCGTGATGAAGTAACGACGGCGCACTATGCGACATTCCTGTCGGCAGAGAGACGTCCGGCCCCTTGGCAATGGCAGGAGGTGGATCTTGCTACGCATGGAGATCGCCCGGTGGTCGGTGTGACCTGGTTTGATGCGGAGGCATACTGCCGTTGGCGCGGGGCTCGTCTCCCGACGGAAGCGGAGTGGGAGAAGGCTGCGCGCGGGACCGATGGCCGCCTGTTTCCCTGGGGGAACCGTATGCCGACGGCGGAGCTGGCCAATTTTGGGCTCGGCGCCAGGTTCAGCTACAACCAGGTGTTGGTCTCGGTGCAGCGACTCGCCGAAGGGCTCAGCCCCTATGGGCTCTCGCACATGGCGGGGAATGTCGCCGAATGGGTGGCGGACTGGTATGGCGTGAACTACTATGAAGTCAGCCCTTCCAACAATCCAACCGGGCCGGAGGCGGGATCCTTTCGGGTCTTGCGTGGCGGGTCGTGGTCGGATCTGCCGAAGTACTTGCTCACCTATGGCCGGTTTAAACTTCCACCGGACACTCGGAACAGTTATACGGGGTTTCGCTGTGCGAGGTCGGTCTCTCCGTCCGCTTTACCGTAAGCCGGCGCCAGGGGCGCACCGGCTTACGGCCTCTCGATCATCCCGTCGCAGGTTGCGGCTTAGAACAGGCTCTTACTGACCTCGACGGATTTCGCGC
The DNA here is from genome assembly GCA_015709715.1 of Nitrospira sp. NCBI lineage: Bacteria > Pseudomonadati > Nitrospirota > Nitrospiria > Nitrospirales > Nitrospiraceae > Nitrospira > Nitrospira sp. Next base: position 1,217,259 of record CP054184.1, on the reverse strand, counting down.
TTTCATTACCCGATTTGTCGAATGCCGAGACGGCGAAGAAGTAGGTCGTCCCTACCGGCAGGTTCGGCACCGTGAAGCTCGTCCCCTTTGTGACTTCGAAGGGACCGGCGAAGTTATAGCTGCCGGATCGTGTCCCGACATAGACACGATACCCGGCCAAGTCCTGCTCGCTGTTGGCGTTCCAACTCACCGTGGCCGTAGCTGTCCGCGGAGTCGTCGTCCCCGGGGCGTTGGCGACCGGAGGAGGCGCCGTTGGGCTTGGCGGTGGCGGCGGGGGAGTCGTAGCCGTTGGTTGGCTGGGTGCCGTCGGGTTGTTATCCGCTGTCTGAGTGGAGCTTACCGTGACGGTGACAGGGATGCGCAGGGTGTTGGTGAATCCGTTCGGCCCCGATTCCACGATGTAGATGACACCGGAATGGGTCCCAGCCGGAAGGCTTGCCGTATAGGCCGTGACGGTGATGCTGTCCGTTTCGGTTGTGATGGTTTGGGTGCTGCCATAGGGGGGATTCATCCAAATCCATGACTGGCTGGCGCTGATCAGGTAGGAATGCTGAGCCGTCCCGGACTTCTTCAGCGAGATGGTCCCGACATTTTTGGCGCTGGTCAGGGCGAGCGCGGTCGGGGTGGCCTGGATCGGCGACGACACGCTGGGTTGAGGTGCCGGCGGTGCCGGTGGCGGGGCCACCGGGGTCGGCGGCGGGGGTGTCACGGCCACCGGGGTCGGCTGGGGAACCACGGGAGCCGGGGGCGGAGTCACGGGCGCAGGAGGCGGTGAAGCCGGCGGCGGGGGCGGCGCTGCGGCCTGCTGGGCGGCGGTGACCGTCAGGGTGACCGGGACGCGCAGCATGTTTGAAAAGTTGTTCGGCCCCGATTCAACGATATAGACGACGGCACTATGGGTCCCGATGGGAAGGTTGGCCGTCTGGGCCGTGATGACCAATTGATCGACTTCGGTCGTGATGGTCTGGGTGCTGCCGTAGGGCGGATTCATCCAGACCCAGGATTGATTGGTGCTCAAGTAATAGGAATGCTGCGCCGTTCCGCCCTTGCGTAATGTCAGAGTGCCCATGGCGGTTTGGCCTTTGGGGGCCGTCAAGGCCAAGGCCATCGGGTTTGACGCAATTCCCGTCGAAGTGATCGGAGGTGCCGGCGGCGGGGCCACCGGGGTCGGCGGCGGGGGTGTCACGGCCACCGGGGTCGGCTGGGGAACCACGGGAGCCGGGGGCGGAGTCACGGGCGCAGGGGGCGGCGAAGCCGGCGGCGGGGGCGGCGCTGTGGCCTGCTGGGCGGCGGTGACCGTCAGGGTGACCGGGACGCGCAGCATGTTCGTAAAGTTGTTCGGTCCGGAGTCGACGACGTAGACGACGGCACTATGGGTCCCGATGGGAAGGTTGGCCGTCTGGGCCGTGATGACCAATTGATCGACTTCGGTCGTGATGGTCTGGGTGCTGCCGTAGGGCGGATTCATCCAGACCCAGGATTGATTGGTACTGAGGTAGTAGGTGTGCCGGTCGGTGCCGCCCTTGTGCAGGGTGATGGTTCCAACGGCGGTCTGACCCTTTTGCGCCACAAGGGCCAAAGCAGCCGGAGTCGGAAGGACGGCGGTGGTGCCGGCGGCGGTGGCTTTGGCCACGGCATCGGCGAGCGCCGGCTGTTGCAACAGGCTCAGACTGGTGGTTGTGGCATCAGCGGCATGGGCAGAAGAGACCATGCCGATCGGCGTCAGCGTGATACTGATACAACCAGCAATGCTGAACATGAACAAGCTTGTAGGAGTTTTCATGGTACTTCCTCCAGAAAAAACGCAGGCAAGGAGGAGAGCAACCGGTATGCCAGATCGCATGTGAGCAATGAGCGACAGAAACCCGCGTGAGACGGCTATTTCAACTCATCAGGGATAGCCGGCTGCGTTCATTCTGGCACTGAGTGCACAACTTGGGGCGCGGGGTGCAGGAAGAACCCTGCGGTTAGGAGGAGGAATGGTGAATGACCCAGTCGGTCAGCAGGGTCAACATGCGTTCGAAGTCGGTCTCTCGTGTAAACCGATGATCGGCACCGGGCAAGATCTCCAATCGTTTGATGCCCGCGAGGGCATCGAGGAGTCGACGGCTTTGATGGAGCGGGACATATTCATCCGCGTCCCCTTGGGCGATCAGGGTCGGCGTGGTGATGGTGCGGGCCGGTTCATAGGCGATGCGTTGCAGGCAGTCTTCATAAAAGGCAAAGTCGAGCGGAATACGCCGGGGGCCTCCATGGAGGTCGGGAATGCTGTTGGTGGCTTTCCATTGCTGAAGCCCCTGCTCGCCCAACTCCAGCAGCAGTTCTTCGCCGAAATCGACGACCGGACACTTCAGCGCAAGGCAGGCGAGCGGAGGAACAGAGTCCGGCTGCGAGCGATGTCTGGTCATCCATTCGGCGGTCGCGAGAATCGATAGAAGGCCGCCGAAACTGGAGCCGACGAGGGCCAGCCGCCGGTACCCGCGGTTGACCAGATAGTCCAACGCGGAGCCTGTTTGCCCGACTCCTGTCGTGGTGGTCAGTTTCGCGAAGGGGCCTTCGCTGTCCCCGTGACCGAAACAGTCGAATCGAAACGTTGCAACCCCGCGGCTCGTGAGACGCTGAGTGAGGGCGAGATTGCTGCTGCTATTCTTATGGGACAGAAATCCATGGCAGAGCAGGGCGACGCGATCCGTCGGTCGATCCGGTGTGGCGAGCACCGCGGCGATGCGGTGGCCGAGCCGGTCTTGAAATGAAAGGAGCTGTTCCATCGTCAGGCACCCTTGTGGTCTCGTTCGCTCGTCGGATAGGTTCCCACCACCTGGACGATTTTCATCGTGACCAACGTTATGTGGCCCAATAACAGGCTCAAGCTGATCCAGGTGAGGCTTTGAACCCAGGGCGATGAGAGAGGGACATTCCAAATGACCGACGCCACCAGCACCAACCCCAAAGTGCCGAAGCTCAGGCCGGCGACCTGCACGGCCCGCCAGCGATCCATGGTGTGAGCCAGGCGTTCGTGGTAGACCGACCGCTTCTTGTGGCTAACTACCCGCTGCGCGGCCAGCAGGGCGGGCAAGGCATAAGAGAGCGCACCGACCATCGCTTGGACGAACAGGCCCAAGAATCCGCTGTGCGTATAGGCGACCAGATGGAGTGTGCCATAGGGCATGGCCGGTGGCGTCCACAGCGAATTGATCCCCACGGCGATGCCCAGGATCGTGAAAAGGAGGAGGAAGAAGACTGCCGTCATGAGGTGATCACTTCCGGCCGAGCCCGGCTGACCGGCTTGTTTCCAGGTGAGGAACAGGTTCGCCGCATAGAGGGCCAAGGTGGCCACGAGAAAGCCGCCGGCCACCAGCTGGATGGGGATGGAGGACAGCAGAAACCCCGTGAGCAGTCCTGCCACACAAGCCGGTAAGAGGAGGAGTGCCACCTGGCCCAGGCGCGCACTGTAGAGCGGCTGATGCAATAAGGCGGGCAGCGCCAATTGCAGGGAGCCGACGACCGCGAGTGTGAAAAAGATCAGCAAGCTCCCATGGATATGACCTAAACGGAGTCTGCCATGTTCAATGGGAACCCAGCCCCCGGCGAGCAATTCTCCTAAGACCAGACTGCCGAACAGGCCCGCACATGCAAATCCGAAAAAGAAGGTGACCAGTGGAGTACGGTCCGGACGTGTGGCGAGGGCGAGAAACAACCGCCGGGTGACGGGTGCGAACAGGAATAGAAGCCCGAGGCCGGCCGGCAGGGTCAGGTTCGGTTGGCGCAGCCACGTCCCGACGGCCAAGGCCAGGACGGCGAGGTTCAAGCCCAGGAACAGTCCGGGTTGTTTGGGTCGTTTCGAATCGGGGCCGGACAACTCGACCACCGTCAGAGCCAACCCCAGGAGCAGCTGCAGCAGACCCCCGACCAGCGCGCCGTGCACGTGCAACAGGCGAAACCCATAGGGCAGCGGAGCCCCGCGCACGATGCCGAGAAAGGTGGCCCAGCCCAGTAAGGTCGATAAGAGCAGCCAGATCCATCCGGCCAGAAGAAGTGAAAGCGGTGATCCAAGGATGCGAGCCATAGGCGACTAACCCTGATTCAGAAAAAAGAAATGGTTGGTTGGTCCTTTCCCATGTCCGATGGCCAGACTATGTCTGATGGCCTCGGTCAGGTACGTCTTGGCGGTTTGGACCGCATCGGCTATGGTCTTCCCGCGCGCCAGATGGGCTGCAATCGCCGACGCGTAGGTGCAGCCGGTGCCATGGGTATGCGGGGTGTCGATGAACTCCCCCTTGAAGACATTGAAGAAGCGGCCGTCATAGAGGAGGTCGGTGGCGCGATCGGTCGGTAAGTGCCCGCCCTTGATGAGCACATGGGCGCAGCCGAATTGATGAATCACTTTGGCGGCACGTCGGGCGTCGGCCAGGGACGTAATTTCGATACCGGAGAGCTGCTGGGCCTCGTGGATATTCGGTGTGACCAGCAGGGCCAGTGGGAACAGGTCCTTCTTCATGACATCGACGGCCTCGGGCTTCAGCAGGGCCTGCCCGCCCTTGGCGACCATCACCGGGTCTACCACGAGGTTGGTGACCTGCTGCGGTTTGAGCAGCCGTACCACCGTGCGAATGATCTCGGCCGACGACAACATTCCAGTTTTGACCGCCGCCACGTCAAAATCATCGAAAATCGCATCCAGCTGCGCCGCCACACTCGCGGGAGGAACTTCGAAGACATCAATCACTTCTTCCGTGTTTTGAGCCGTGAGAGCTGTGATCACGGACATGGCGTACACGCCGTTGGCCGACAGGGCCTTGATGTCGGCTTGAATCCCTGCTCCGCCGCCCGAATCTGAGCCCGCTATCGTCAAGACTTGTTTGATCATTGGCTGTTCCCTGTGCAAATGGTTCCGAAGCGATGAATTTAGGGTGCGGGGGGCGTGGGGTCCTGCGTGGCCGTCGGCTCCGGTTCTGAGGCAGGCGCGACTGTGACGGTCAGGCCGTCCAAGGTGAGGATGCGGTCCTGCCGAGGTGAGGCTTCCCGATAATGCAGCGAGACGGTCCCCTGGACGGATTTGTCTTGCATGGGAAAGACCAAGTTCGCGCGCTGTTGCTGCCGAGGGAGGATTTCCATCCCTCTGGTACAGAGTCCTTCACGTTGATGGGCAACGTCCAGCATCCACTGTGTCCCCTGTTCGTCCTGCAAATAGGTGTCTTGAAGCTGACAGAGGATTTTTACAGGACGAGCGGAGCGGTTTTCAAATACCAGATCGAGTGCGATGGAACCGTCCCGCTGGGTGATGTCGATGATGTTGATCGAATAGATCTCGTTTTTGCTCGCCCGCAACACCGGAATCGTGGGAATGATCGGTTTCGGCTGCGTGGCGGGATCCGGCGGTTGGGCCGCCTGCTTCAGGAGGGCCGACAGCGGGCCAGCCTTGGGGACGGTGGCTCTGGCCGCCCCGACTGGGGCTACGGTATAGGGCCCGATCAGCTTGGTGGTCACTTGCATCCCCTCGGGCAACTCGCGGTAACTGCCGGTGACAAACAGATCGGCACGCAGCGCCTTGGCCACTTTCTTGGCCGCCTTGGCCTGCGATGCCTCCAATGCGGTCAGCGCGTGTTTGTGCATGGTCGCGAGCAGGAGGTTATGGTCGACGATCTTCAACTCTCCGGCGACGAGCAAATGCGTTGCCAATTCCTCCGCCAAAAACCGGCCGATCGGCGTGACCGCACCCTTCTCATCGACGAAATCCAGCACCGCGAGGCGATCTTTCTTGAGTTTGATGGCTTCGGCCGCCACTCCTTCCGCCAACTCCTTGAGGCTGTCCTCATACTTGGAGGCGGCCCAGGCGGATACGTCGCAGTAGGACAGGAGTGCGATCAACCAGAACAGGCGTGTCATTGGTACGGGCTCTTGGCGAGACGCATCAGCGTCACATTATACCCACGTCGCCGATGCTGTCCAGCCTGGGCCTGGGCAGCGGTGACGGAGGTCACTCAGCGCTCCCTGGCACCAGCCATCGTGCGGCCAGTCGCCCCAACGCATAGCCGACCGGGAGGGCACACAGGAGCCAGACGGGGAGGAAGAAATACGCCAGGGCCCCCTGCGCATCCGGATGGACGAGGACTTCGATATGGGTCCAGGTGGCTAGGGCCACCATAACCACGCTCGCACAGGCGATCCCATAGGCCCGTTGTCGAGGAATATGCGCCGGTACAATCGGGGCCTTGCCCAGGTGCAACAGGATCGTCAGGGCGAGTGCGATAAAGGGGACGGCCGTCAGCAGGCCGACTAGAAACAGATTGTAGCCCGGTGCGAACAGGTGCAGCGTGAAGGTGTACCAGGACTGAAGCCAGGGTACCCCGCGCACCAGATAGTCCACACCTAGCATGATGCCCCAGGGGAGAAGAAGTCCGCCGAGCACGGCAGCCCAAAAGCCTGTACGGGTCAGACGGGCCAGCCAGGGTGAAATTGGGGGCGTGGTGGTCATCGGCTGAGTCCCTGTGCTGCCTGTCCTGGAGAGGTTGGTGACGGATCGATCGCCGCCAAGGCCTCTGCGATGCTCGCCTGCACCACTGGGTCACGGTCTTCGCGATGCCGCTGCAGAACGGTGGTGGCGGACTGCGCGGCAGGTCCCATTGCATGGATCGTCTGGGCTGCCAGGTATCGAATGAACGGCTGGTCGTCCTCAAGCAACGGAAGCACGGCCGAGAGGGCCTCATGGGCCGCCGGGCCGAGTTGCGCGAGCTGGTGCAGCGCGTACTCGCGCGCCGTTCGATACTGAATCATCATGGCGAGGGCTCGCGCTGGAGAGGGGTCCTGTTTGGACCGTTCGATGGCTCGACCGGCAAGGGTCGCTAATGTGGGATCGCCGCTAGTGAGCACTGCCGTCAGAGCGGATGCTGCCTCCTCCGGCACCGGAACCATAAAGGCAAACTGGGAGACGGCTCCATGCCGCACGATGGAGGAGGCATCGTGCAGGCCTTCCACTAAGGCCGCCGTGATGAGAGGGGCGGGAATGCCGATGCTTCCGAGGGCCGCCAGCGCGTTCCGCCGAACAAGGTCATCGGGATCGTGCGCCGCCGTCAACAGGGCGGGTACGGCCGGCTGTGCGACCGGCCCGAGGCTGCCGAGCACTGCCGCGGCGGTCCGGCGCTGCTGAGCATCCTGATCCTGCAACCTGGAACTGAAATGAGTCATGACGTGTCGCGCCGTGGTTAGGTCGATGGACTTCAGGGCGGCGGCCGCCGTCGTGTTGGCATGTTGGTTCACGTCTCTGGTGGCTTGAGCCGACAGCGCCGGCGCAGCGGCCTGGGCTGCCTGGCCGATGTGGCCCAGTTGCTCTGCCGCCGCCACCCTTGTCGACGGATCGTCATCGCCGAGCATTTCAATGAGGCTTGGGACGGCGCGCGCACCGGTCGAAAGCCAGTACCAGAGCGCCAGGAGTCCCATCACCAGCAGTAAGCCGCCGAGATGCAGGCCGACTTCACGTGGCGTCAGGACGGTGGCTGATGAGGCACGGTCGGTCATGGAAATGGCCAGGCTCCACCTAGGGATCTACCGGGTAGTCGGCGAGTCTCCACCGGGACTAGCATGAAAGGAGGACCACCAGGAACACAGGAGGTCACCATGCCTGTTTTCTTTCTTCTCGGCTTAACAATTCTCGTACTCGTGATCGCAGTTTGGGCGACGGTGGTGGAGGAGGACGAAATTACGACGATGATGGACGAGTCGGCGCCTGAACAGGAGCCCGAACCCTACGAGGAACCGTACCGCTATCCGAAAGCGAGTTAAGTGTTCCCACTTCCTGCGTGATGGGCTATAGATAGATTGCTGTGAGCAGGGAGGAACCATACTACCCGCGTTCAACGAGGGCCTTCCGAGGCCGCGCGTTGCGCGAGCAAGGGGGCAGGCCTGCCACCTGTTTTCTTGCCCCTTACACCGGCCACTTCTCCTCATTCCAGGCCATCTCCCAAAACATCCACTCGTATTTCGAGCTGACGATGAAGGCCTGTTCCATCCTTTTCTTTTCCTCATAGCCCGCCACGCGGGCCCAGGCGTCCACCTTGGCGCGCATCCATTCCTGCACGGCTTCGAATTCCGGAGAAGCGTAGAGTAGCAGCCAGGCGCGGTAGGGATGTTTGGTCGAGGGTGGACCGTCTTGGAGCAGGTGTTTGCCGACCACGCAATAGATCCAGGCACAGGGCAGGGCGACCACCGCGATTTCGGTGGCGGTGCCCCCTTGGGCCACGGCGAGCATGTGGCGGGTGTAAGCGTAGTTGGTGGGGGCCATCGGCTCGTTGAGCATGGCCTGGGCGGACAGGTTCCAGCGCTTGCCGTAATTTTCGTGCAGGCTGCGTTCGACGGTAATGGTTTCTTCGGCCAGCTTGGCGAAACGGAGGGCCGATTCGGAGTCCGGTGCGCGCAATGCCCCGGCAGCGAAGACCTTGGCGAGGTCACCGAGGAAACGAGCGTCTTGCAGAATGTAGTAGCGGAATTTGCGTTCGGGCAGGGTGCCCTTCCCCAAGGCCACGACGAAGGGGTGCGTCAGCTGGGCGTCCCACACGGGTTGAGCCAACTTTCGAAGATGATTCGAAAACGACATGCCTGTCCTCCTTCATGCGTGCGACGCGTCACGCCCTCGGCGCCCAGGGACGCGGCAGTTGATTGATGCCGTCCAGCGCGGCCACGCGATAACATTCCGCGAGGGTGGGATAGTTGAAGACGGTGTCCACGAAGTAATCGATCTGGCCGTGGTAGGCCATGACGGTCTGGCCGATGTGAATGAGTTCGGTCGCGCCGTCGCCGATGGCGTGGACGCCGAGCAACTCCCGCGTTTTGTTATGGAACAGCAGTTTCAGCATGCCGATCTCGTCGCCGATGAGTTGGCCGCGTGCGATTTCGCGATACCGAGCGATGCCGACGGCATAGGGGATGCCGTTCTTAGTCAACTCATCCTCGTTCCGACCCACCATGGAGATTTCCGGGATGGAATAAATACCGTAGGGCATCAATTCCGATTGTGTCGAAAAGGGTATGCCGAACGCATGGCAGGCGGCGTGGCGACCCTGCTGCATGGAGGTGGAGGCCAACGCAGGAAAGCCAATAATGTCGCCCGCCGCGTAAATATGCGGCACGGCGGTTTGATAGTGCTCGTTGACGCCCAGCCGTCCGCGGGCATCCGCCGTCAACCCCACGGCTTCGAGGTTGAGCGTGGCGCTGGCCCCGATTCGACCGACCGAGTAGAGCACGGTTGTGGCGCCGATCTCCTTTCCGCTCTTCAGCCGTACGATGACCTGTCCTGACGGTTGGGTTTCAACCGACACCACCTCTTCGTTGAATCGCAGGGTCACGCCGATGCCGCGCATGTGGTATTGCAGCGCTTCGATGATCTCCTGGTCGACGAACTCCAGCAGGCGAGGCCGGCGTTCGATGAGGGTGACGTGGATCCCCATGGTGGCGAGGATGGAGGCATATTCCGTTCCGATCACGCCGCCGCCGATGATCGTGATGGACTTGGGCAACTGCGTGAGCCCGAGCATGCCGTCGGTGTCGATGATCGTGCGGTCGTCGAACACGATGTGGTCGGGACGGGCGGGGATGGTGCCGCAGGCGACGACGATGAAGTCAGCCGTGTGTTCGACGCGGTCGTCCGGCATGGTGATGCGGAGCCGGTGTGGATCCACGAAGCTCGCTTCGCCGAAAAACATCTCGACGTTGTTGCGAGCCATTTGATTCTGAATGATTTCGATTTCTCGGCGGATCACGTGGTTGGCCCGGAAGGTGAGGTCTTCCATCGTGATGTCCTGCTTGACGCGATAGCTGGCGCCGTACAGGCCGCGTTGGTGGAAGCCGGAGAGGTAGAGTACGGCTTCGCGGAGGGATTTGCTGGGAATGGTGCCGGTATTGGTGCAGACGCCGCCGACGACCTGTTTCCGTTCGACGATGCCGACTCGCTTGCCCAGCTTGGCCGCTTGGATGGCGGCCTTCTGACCGGCAGGACCCGTACCGATGACCAGGAGATCGAAGTGCGCCATGCCGCCTCAGCTCGCCGTCACCAGCGAGCGCGCAAACCGAAAGGCTTCCTCCATGTCAGGCAGTTGCCCCAACTCCGGGGTGATTTGGAGATACCGGACCTTGTTGTCCTTGTCCACCACCAGAATGGCCCGACTGAGGATGTGCAGATCCTTGAGCAAGAGCCCATGGGCCTTGCCGAAATCGGCTCCGCGAAAATCCGAGAGGAACGTCACGTTGCCGATCTTGGCCTCCTCCGCAAATCGCTTTTGGGCGAAGGGGGTGTCGATGCTGACGGTGATGAGTTCCACCATGCGGTCGAGGCCCTTGTTCTTTTCGCTGAGATAATGGGTCTGCTGCTCGCAGACCTTGGTGTCGAGGGACGGGACGACGCTGATGATACGGACCTTGCCCTTGCCCTTGGTTTCGTTGATGTTGAGCAGGGAGAGGTCGGTCTGGACCAGTTTCACGTCTCGTACCTGGTCTCCGACCTGGACGCCCATGCCGGAGAGCATCAACGGCTTACCCTGGAACAGGATATTGTGGCCTTCGCCGGCCTTGGCGCTCCCGTCGGCGACCGGCAACTCTTTGTAGGAAAAGTCTCGGTGGCCGGGAAGCGGAACGTTGCCGCAAGCGCTGAGCCCGAGGGTGAGCACCATCACAAGACCCGCCTGTATCGCAATACGAAATGAAGGAATGGTCGTCGACATCATGGGGCCTCTCTATCAGGATGAGAAAAGGTACTGAGCCGCTCTGTCACTCTATGGCCGAGCGGATACTCTGTCAAGGTTGCAGGAATTCGGTGATCTCTCGATTGACCGCCTGCGGTTGTTCCCATTGTGGGATGTGCCCGGCGTTGGGAATGAGGACGAACCGGGCATTCGGGATGGCCGCCTGCAGATCGCGTCCCACCTGCGGTGGGAACAATCGGTCCTGTTCGCCCCAGAGGACGAGGGTCGGCTGTCGGATGTCGCCGAGCCGCCGAGCGAACTGGTTCTCCCACAGGGGCAGTTGGTCCCGCAGTGAAAACAGCGGGCCGAGGACGTTACCCCGTTGCCGATTTCGGTTGGATCGGTCCAGGACGGTTTGCGTCAGCAAGTTCTGGTTGTAGACGATTTCCTTCAGCACGGCATCCACCGTGCGGCTGCCGAACAGGGTGGTGCCCAGACGAGCGAGCCATAGGGGCATACGTGTGTTCACGGCCCGCTTCATCAGCGGGCTGGAGAGGCGTTCGCGCACACGGTCGGGTAGACCGTCGATCAGGATCAGCCGGTCGACATGCTCGGGATGCGTGAGGGCCATGCCGATGGCGACGCCGCCGCCCATCGAGTTGCCGATCAGCGTAGCCTGTCGAAGGCCGAGGGCATCCATCAGTCCACGGACGGACTCGATCAGGACATCGGGGCGATAGTCCAGCTCAGGCTTGTCTGAAAAGCCCGATCCGAGCAGGTCTGGGGTGATGATGCGGAATCGTTCGGCCAGCGGGCCCTGCTGGTATTCCCATTGCCACATGGACCCGCCGTATCCGTGCAGGAGTATGAGCGGGGGGCCATCGCCGTGATCGAGGTAGGCAAGGCGGTGGCCGCCGACCGTGGCGGTCTTAACCGGTAGACGGTGGATGGCGTCGAACCAGGGGGGGATATCGGGAGCTGCTGCACAGCCGGTCATCAGGATCCCTGTGAGGCACCAGATGAGCAGGCAGCCGAGGATGGTGCCCGAGAGACGAGCAAGCGGCACCGCGAGCCGCACCGGTTACTCCAGTTGAATGACGGTTTCGTCGGTCTTAACGTTGTCGCCTTCCGCGACCAGGATGGCGGTCACTCGTCCGTCCATCGGGGCGGGCACCTGACTTTCCATCTTCATCGCTTCGATGATCAGGAGCGGATCGCCGGTTTTGACCTGGCTGCCCTCGGAAATGAGCACCTTTACGACACGGCCGGGCATGGGCGGCGCCACGTCGCCCGGCTTCGTCGGCCGTGGACGTTTGGGTTTGGCCGTGCTCCCTGGTTCAGGCGTTTCCGGCACTCCGGTGAGCACTTCTTGGAGTGGCTCCAACGACACTTCCTGCAGCCGGTCGTTTACGCGGATGTAGTAGGGTTTCCGACCATCGGTCTTGCGGCCTGAGCCGGAGACCACCACATGGTAGGTTTCGCCGTGCACTGTGATGTTGAACTCGGCCGGTGCGAGTCGGAGGTCGTGCGCGACTGCCGGTCCTTTGGTGTCGGTCGGTTCCAATGGCTCAGGTTGCAGTTCGCCGCGCTCCCGCGCCTCGAAGAAATCCCTCGCGATGGCCGGGAAGAGGGCGAACGACAACTGATCCTCGGGCGTCCGCGCCGTTTCCGGCATTTCCTGCCGAAGTTTCTCGAACTCCGGCTCCAACCGATCGGCCGGCCGGCCCTTGACCGGTTCCTCATCTCCGATGGCCCGCGCCATGATTTCCTTGTCGACCGGTCCTGGTGCGCGACCGTAGAGGCCCAGGAAGTAATTCTTCGTTTCGGTGGTGATGACTTTGTAGCGCTCGCCCTGCTCGCCGGTCAGCACGTTCAGCGTCGCCTGGGTGCCGACGATTTGGCTGGTCGGCGTGACCAGCGGAGGGTATCCCATGTCTTTGCGGACGCGGGGAATTTCGTCCATCACCTCTTTCATGCGGTCGAGTGCATTCTGTTCGGCCAACTGAGCCGCCAGGTTTGACAACATGCCGCCGGGAATCTGCGACGTGAGGATTTCTGCATCCACGCCGGTGAAGTCGCTTTCGAACTGCCGGTATTTCCGTCGAACGTTGCGGAAGTGTTCGGCGATGGGTTGCAGGTCGCGCAGGTCGAGCTGCGTGTCGTACGGGGTCCCCCGGAGGGCCGAGATGATCGACTCCGTCGGAGGATGCGAGGCGCCGCCTGCGAGGGGGGAGATGGAGGTATCGAGCATGTCCACGCCGCCCATGACTGCCATCAGCGCGGACATGGTTCCCATGCCCGAGGTGTAGTGCGAATGGAGATGGATCGGAACGCGCACGGCCGCTTTCAACTTCTTGACCAGTAGGTAGGCGTCCATCGGAGCCAACAGGCCGGCCATATCCTTGATACAGATGGTGTCGGTGCCGAGGTCCTCCAGCCGTTTCCCCATCTTGACGAACCCATCCAGATGGTGGACGGGACTGGTGGTGTAGGAGATGGCGGCCTCCACATGTTTCTCACAGGCCTTCACCTCACGGATGGCGCGCTCCAGGTTGCGTACGTCGTTGAGCGCGTCGAAAATGCGAAAGACATCGATGCCGTTGGCCGCCGATCGTTCGATGAACTTGTCCAGCACGTCGTCGGCGTAATGTCGGTAGCCGACGAGGTTTTGACCACGCAACAGCATCTGGAGCTTCGTATTCGGCATGGCCTGGCGCAGGGCGCGGAGTCGCTCCCAGGGATCTTCTTTCAAGAAGCGGAGGCAGGTGTCGAAGGTGGCGCCGCCCCAGACTTCCAGCGACCAGAAGCCGACGCTGTCGAGCTTCTGCGCAATCGGCAGCATGTCCTCGGTGCGCATGCGGGTGGCGAGGAGGCATTGGTGCCCATCGCGCAACGCCACTTCCGTCAGCAGGAGTTTCTTGCCCGGTGCCGGTTTCAGGTGCAGCTCGGACGCGGCCGTCTGTGCCTTTACGACGGGACGCGCGGCCGCTCGTGAACCGGACGCGGGAGTTTTTTTGGATTGCGTTTTCTTGGGGGCGACTTTCTTCGTCTTCTTCGTTGCCATACTGACGGCCTCTGGCGGCGGATCCGCTTCTGTCTGAGGGTTGAGGGGTTGCTGTCCGGCAGTCGGAGCCTAGAGCCCTTCGTAGGCGGCGATCGCAGCGGAGATCGCCAGCACCAGGTCCTCGGGCTCCTCGGATTCTTCGTATTGATACAGGTCCGGATGGGTGTCCAAGTAGGACGTGTCGAATCGGCCGGCCTGAAAATCCTGTTCCACCATGATGTTCTTCATGAACGGAATCGTCGTCTTCACGCCGCGCAGGACGTATTCTTCCAACGAACGGCGCATGCGGCTGACGGTTTCCTCCCAGGTGCGCCCGCGAACGGTCAATTTTGCCAGCAGCGCGTCGTAATAGGGAGGAATCGTGTAATCGCGGTAAACCGCCCCGTCGATCCGAACGCCGATGCCGCCGGGTGACAGATAGGCCGTCACGGTGCCGGTGCAGGGCATGAAATTGTTCCGGGGATCCTCGGCGTTGATCCGGCATTGGATGGCATGGCCCTGCAAGGTGACATCCTTCTGGCGAATTTCCAGGGGCTTGCCGGCTGCGATGGAAATTTGATTGCGCACGATGTCGATGGCCGTGATCTGCTCGGTGACCGTATGCTCGACTTGCAGCCGAGGGTTCATTTCGATGAAGTAGAACTGGCCTTCGTGGTCCAGCAGGAACTCGACCGTGCCGGCATTGTCGTATTGAACGGCCTTGGCGATGGCGATGGCCGCTTCACCCATCTCAGCCCGGAGTTTTGGCGTCAGGACCAGTGAGGGGGCGATTTCGATCAATTTTTGATGGCGTCGTTGGATGGAGCAATCGCGCTCACCCAGATGGATGATGTTGCCGTGTTTGTCGCCTAGAATTTGGAACTCGATGTGATGGGGGCGCTCGATGTATTTTTCGAGAAAGACGCTGCCGTCGCCGAAGGCTGCCTGCGCCTCGCGCGAGGCCACCGCCATGTTGTCGCGCAATTCTTGATCGGATCGCACGACGCGGAGCCCGCGGCCTCCCCCGCCGGCGCTGGCCTTGATCATGACCGGGTAATTGGTCTGGTGCGCAAAGGCGAGGGCTTCCTCGATATCCGTGATGCCGCCTTCGGTGCCGGGCACGATCGGAACGCCGGCCTGCCGAGCGATCTCGCGCGCCTTGACCTTGCTGCCCATGAGGTTGATGGCCTCAGGGGACGGTCCGATAAAGGTGATGCCAGACGCTTGGCAGAGCTGGGCGAATTTGGCGTTTTCCGACAGGAAGCCGTAGCCGGGATGAATCGCGTCCGCGCCGATGCGCTTGGCGATCTCCACGATCTGCTTCCCGTCAAGGAAGCCTTTGACGGGGCCGGGCCCTACGAGGTAGGACTCATCGGCCTTCTTGACGTAGATGCCGGAGGAGTCCGCTTCGGAATAGATCGCCGCCGTCGCGATGTTGAGTTCGCGACACCCGCGAATGATGCGCATGGCGATTTCGCCACGATTGGCAACGAGAATCTTCCGGAACATGACGGGATCGAGCGAGGGGCGGAGCCGTAGCTCACCTCTGATTCGCCTCCAAAAAGATCGCGTAACCTAGCACAGGATCAAGAGAGTTGTCGAGACGAGGGAAGGGGAAAACCGCAGGCTGGTGGAACCCGGCAGAAGGCCGCGGCCTCCTGCCGGAACGGCCCTATTTTTCCTTAATGAGGAGGGGTTTGGACTGGGCGCTACCTCCGCCCGCCACGACAATGATGAAGGACATGCCGGCCTTAGCTTCCGGCACCACCGCTTCGATGGTGCTGTCGTTCACGAACTGATAGTCGATCTTTTCCCTGGAGGCGGCGCTGAAGGTGACGCCGTGGAAACATTCCTTGGTGCCGAAATTTTCCCCTTTGATCGTGACCTTCTCGCCGGGCTTCGCCTCATCCGGCTCCACCTTGGCGATCGAGGGGCGTTTCGTGCGGTCGCAAACCGGATCCTTCTCCAATTTGGACGCGTCCGAGCCCTTGATCGATTCGGTGCCGAACATGGTAAATCCGGCTCCCTCGACCATTGCCCCTTCCTGGGCATGGGCCAAGATGGAAAGTGACAGGATGCTTCCACTAAGCATTGCGGTGCCAAGGACCGCCGTAAGAATGGCGCGCATGAATGCCTCCTTTTATGGAGATGATGGCTTTGGGAGCGGAGTATAGGATTCGCCGATGATCTTCTGGCCCTCGTCCGTCAGCGCAAACTGTGCAAATGCTTCGACCAACTGGTTCGGCTCCATGCTCGAGAGGAGCAGCACCGGTCGCCGGAGCGGATACCGTCCGTCTTTCACGGTCGGGGTTTCCGGCTCCGCCTTATCGACGGGCAAGAGGCGAACCGGCACGCCGGAGGCGACGGCTTCCAAGGCCTGACCGAGCGACAGATAGGCCACGGCGGAGAGGGGCGGAAGGGTCCCGGCGATGGTTTTGATGACCTTCTCGTCTTTCGGGATGACCTTTGTGCCTTCCGGAATCTTGCCGGTGATGCCTAGTTGCTGCTCGAAGGCGTCGCGGTTGTTTTGATTCCGCGGCCGGTCGATCAGGAGGATTTTTGTGTCAGGCCCGCCCAAGTCCGCCCAAAACTTGAATTTGCCGGAGAACAATTCGCCGACTTCCTGCGAGGTGACTTCCTTGGTGAAGTTCGAGCGGTGCACCATGATGGCGATGCCGTCCCATCCGATTTGCAAGGCGCGCAGGCCCTCTTCCGGGGTGCCGGTCACGGCAATCTGGGCCTGTTTGCCCTTGACCATCTCGACTGGCTTGGAGTTGTCGTCCCACAGGATATCGACATAGGCCCGGGGGTTGGCCTTTTCAAATGCGCGGGCGAGGGACTCAATCACCGTCTGCTCGGGACCGTTGCCGGCAATCACCAACGAGCCTGCGACTTCAGCCCAGGCCGGTCCGTTCACCAGGCATAACAGCAGCAGACCGACATACAGGCTGATTCGACTATCCATGCTCGACGAGACTCCCTGTCGCTCCTTCGCCGCGTCGGTTCAGGTCCCTGCGTGGAAGGGTGAGTGAATGGGCTCACCGTCCGGGATCCGTGCCGGCGGTGATCACGATTCGTTGTTTCCGGGGGGGGGAGCCGCATCGGCTCCCGACATCATCTCAGGCGTCACGGGCACCCGTTTCCCCATGGCCGGCGGCAGCTTGGAAAACCGATGCATGCGCTCGTTCAACATGCTGTAGGCCTTCTGTTCCTCGTACCCGGTCTTGTGAGAACCTTTGACCTGGGAGGCAAAGGACGAGAGCATACGTGTCGCGCCCATGCCGGTACACTGCGGGCAGACCGTGTCCTCCGGCCGCGCATGCATGGATTGAGTGGCCTCGAACTGGTGTGAACAATGGTCGCAGCGATATTCGTAAACCGGCATGGCCGACTCCTTGAAAGACCCAGGACTTCTACGGTGGAAGCGCTTGACCCTGCGAGTGACTTTGCACTATTGTACCGAATCTTGGCGTGGAAACGCGAGTCACAATTGGAGGATGGATTGAGATGCCAATGTTAATTCGGCGGTACAAGGCTTCCGGCGGGATCATGCAAGAAGAGCGCATCGATGACCCGGATCGCATCGAGCGGTATATGCGCCTGTTCGACAAGGACGATGTCAAGAAGCTCGAGACCGGTGTCAAGACCGTGATCGAGAAGGATGAGTGGCAGCTCCTGCCTTAGCGCAATTCTCTGATTTCATCCCACAACTGAACGGTGATTATTGCGGGACTGCCGCAGGCGTCGGCGCGTGCGTGCATTGCCCTTTCGTCGCGCCGCGTGGTAGGGTGCCCACGAAAGGGTGCAACGGGGAACGGGACAGGAATCATGAGCTATTGGATTCATATCGCACGGGGGATCGATCGAGTGACGCTCCATCGAGATCGCTGCGCGGAAGTGCCCTCCATCGTGTCGAGCAGCGATTTTTGGGAGGGCGGATGGTTCGATTACCCCGACAAGGAACGGGCCTTGGCGGCGATGGAACAGGCCGGCACCACCGACCAGCGAAAGTGCGTGCTCTGCAAACCGTAGGCGGTGATCAACGCCCTGCGCCGACGGTGATGCCGGAACGGTCGCTGGCCGTGCCACACTGACCGAATCCTGTTCGACCATGCCTCAACTTGCGCTGCTCCTCACCACCGTCGTGTGGGGGGCCACGTTTCCAGCGACGAAGGCCGCCCTTGAACAAATCCCTCCGCTCGCCTTTCTCTTCCTGCGATTTCTACTGGGACTTACTGCCGTTTCGTTGGTGCTGTGGGGCGTGCGGCGTCGTCTGGTGCTGGACGCCCTCACGCTCCGCACCAGCTTGATCGCGACCGGGTGGCTCTTTCTCGGGTATGTCCTCCAAACGGTCGGGCTGAAGTGGACCACGGCTTCCAATTCCGCCTTCATCACGGTGCTGTACGTCGTGTTCGTGCCGCTCTATCTGCGGCGACTGAGCGCGCGGACGTGGCTGGCCAACGCTATCGCGATGGTCGGCCTCTGGATTTTGGTCCGGCCGACGGCATCCGCCAACCTCGGTGACCTATTGACCTTGGGAAGCGCGGCGACGTTCGCCGCCCACATCGCCTGCTTGGAGCGGTATACGCGGGTGGCCGATTCAGTATCCCTGTTCCTGTGGCAATTGCTGTTCATGACAGTCGCGCTCTTTGCGGCTATGTGGTGGGAAGTACCGTCGCGTGCGGCCTTCGAGCCGACGCGGGCCCTGTTGGTCGGGTTGTCAGTCACGGGGTTGCTGGCGACGGGGGCCTTCGCCGTGCAGATGTGGGTGCAGCGGCTTCTGCCGGCTCAGCAGGTGGCCTTGCTGTTTGCCGCGGAGCCGGCGATCGCCGCCTGGTTGGCCTGGTATTTTCTGGGTGAATCGTTGGATGTGCAGGGCTGGTTCGGCAGCGCGATGATCCTGGGAGGGGTCTTGTTCGGATCCTGGGCAAAGAGCGAGCCTGAGCCGTGACGCGCTAAGGGAGGATGAGGTGGCTCAGAAATTCGGCAATGGACGATGGGTGCAGGAGGGGTTCCTCGATAACCGGGAAGAAGGCACTGTGGTGGGACGTATGACGTTTGCGGTGTTGGGCCCTGTCGAATTCTATCTCGTCGGCAACTGTCGTGGGGAAATCGCTGGCACGATGATTCGTTTCACGAACAGCCGGTTTGCCGATGAAGACCTGGCCGGCCACGTCCTGAGTGAGGTCGAGATTCCGCAGATCGGCGATGTGAGTCTCATTTCATTCGATCCGCATCCGAACCTGGTGCCGCATCCCTACATCGAATGGTTCTCGATCAGAAAGCAGCACTACCGTATCGAGTTGGCGTCGGAGGATGCATGGATCGTGACGGCGGAAGAAGCGGCGACACTGGATCCGATCAGTCGGGACATTCGGGCGCGGTTAGCGTCGCGCTATGGTCGGACGGAGCGGAGAGACGACGCAGCAGAGTGGGGGTGAGTGCGAGCGACGGGCGGGCGTGAAGCGCCCGCCCGTTCCATCACGCTTAGCGAATTTTGTTCTTGCCTTCCCGTACGTGCACCGGCACGTCTCGGACATCCCAGATCAACCCGACCGCCTGCATCGCCCGCAGCATGTAGTAGGTAATATCGATCTCCCACCAGTAGAACCCCTGACGGGTCGACGCCGCATAGTAGTGGTGATTGTTGTGCCAGCCCTCGCCCAACGTGATAAGGGCCAGGATGAAGTTGTTCTTGCTGTCGTCGCCGGTCTTGTACCGTTGGGTGCCATAGACATGGGACAGGGAGTTGATGGTACAGGTTCCATGCAGCAGCGCGACGGTCGAGACGAAGAAGCCCCAGATGAGCATTTGCGGTCCGTTGGTGCCCAGGCCGGGCGCATAGGTTTCCAACAGCTTGCCGAGGCCGAACATGCCGAACCCACAGATGATCGGGACGAGGGTGTCGAACCGGTCCAGGAATCGCAGCTCCGGGAACTTTGCGAAGTCGCCGATGCTCTTGAGTCGCGGCGGGAAAAACTTCTCCGACGTGATCCAGCCGATATGGGCCCAGAGGAAGCCGCCTTGGCGGACGGAGTGTACGTCCTCCGGCTTGTCCGAGTAGATGTGATGGTGACGATGGTGCCCCGCCCACCACAGCGGACCGCGCTGTGCACAGGAGGCGCCGAGTAACGCGAAGGCGAACTGGCAGGCCCGCGAGGTCTTGAAGGTGCGGTGCGAGAAATAGCGATGGTACCAGCCGGTGATGGCGAACATGCGGACGAAGTAGAACGCTGCGGCGACCCCGACCGCCGTCCAACTCCAGCCGACGATGAACACACCCAGGCAGATGAGGTGCACTGTGATGAGCGGGATGGCCCTGACCCAGTCGACGGTCGCCGGGGCATCGGTACGGGCCTCTTCGAGGCCTGCCCACGAGTCGAACCAGCGCATGACGGAAATCCAGGGAGCCGTACCCTTTGTCGGGACTTCGGGTTTCGAGACCTCACCGACAGGATTTGAAAGCTCACCGGTTTCGGGTAGGGTGAGCGGATGCAGGTCACTACTCATGCCACCTCCAGATTTGCATGGGTGGGAATCGACGAGGAGCTACAGGGTGTCGCGCCGTGGTCCCACTGACGTTACGGTCTCATCGCGGCGCTCGTGACGGGCAGACGGAGAAGGCCGCTGAATGCTTGTCAGACAGTCGTTGTGCCGTTGGCTGATCGAGAGGACTCAGGGTGGACGACACGAGATAAGATTATACACACTTCGCGGGGAAAATGTCCTGAGATTTTTTCGTTCGCCGGCAGTCCTGCCTACGAAACGAGCGCAGAGGGAGGGAAGGGGGTGATTCTCGCAGATGTGCCGACGATGGTTTGACTCCATTCAGACTGCCCCACTACAATGCGCCCCACTATGAACGATCGATTTCTCAAAGCATGCCGGCGCGAGCCGGTCGATTGCACCCCCGTGTGGTTCATGCGCCAGGCCGGCCGATACATGGTCGAGTATCGGCGGTTGCGCGAGAAACATTCGATTCTGGAGTTGTGCAAGACTCCGGAGTTGGCGGCGGAGGTCACGCTCCAGCCTATCGACCGGTTCGCCCTTGATGCTGCGATTATTTTCGCCGACATCTTGCTGCCGCTTGAACCGATGGGGTTGTCGCTGGAGTTTGCCGAAGGCGAGGGGCCGGTGATCCACAATCCCGTCCGAGACAGGGCGGCGGTGGAGCGGCTCAGGATGCTCGGCGACGAGGACCTGCAGTATGTGATGGATGCGATCAGTCTGACTCGACGCACCTTGGCCGGTCGTGTTCCGCTGATTGGCTTTGCCGGCGCGCCCTTCACCCTAGCCAGTTACGCCATCGAAGGCGGAAGCTCCCGCAATTACATTCGGACGAAACAGATGATGTATGTCGATCCGACCGCGTGGCACCGGTTGATGGACACGTTCGCACGCGTCATCACCGGCTACTTACGGCGCCAGATCAAGGCGGGGGCCCAAGCCGTGCAGGTATTCGATAGCTGGGTAGGTTGTCTCTCCGCAGGCGACTATGCCGAATATGTCATGCCGCACGTGCAGCTGATTTTCGACGGGCTGAAACACGAGGGGGTGCCGCTCATTCACTTCGGGACCGGTACGACGGCGATCCTGAAGGCGATGCGGGAAGCCGGGGGGGACGTGATCGGCGTCGATTGGCGCGTGCACCTCGACGAGGCCTGGGCCATCATAGGGCATGACCGGGCCGTGCAGGGGAATCTCGATCCGGTCGCACTGTTCGGGCCGATTCCTGAAATCGAGCGGCGGGTGAGGGAGATTCTCCGTCGGGCTGCCGGTCGCCCGGGGCATATCTTCAACTTGGGCCACGGCATTCTTCCCAGTACCCCGGTCGAGCATGTGGCTGCCGCCATCGATCTCGTCCACAAGCTCAGCGCGCGTTAAAGAGTGACGATGACGATGGGTCGGATGGCTGGATCCCAAGAATCGGTGGCTCTGTTGCTCATGGCCATGGGGGGGCCGGACTGCTTGGATAATGTCGAACCCTACCTCAAGGACGTTCGAAGCGGACGACCTACACCGCCTGAATTGGTGGAGGAGATTCGGGCGCGGTATCGCGCTACCGGCGGCAAATCGCCGGTCCTCGACATCACCCGGACGGTGGCCGCGGCGCTGGAAGACCGACTGAATAGCCTGGGTGGGACGCGGTATCGCTGTTATGTCGGTTTACGGCATTGGCACCCTTACATCAGAGAAGCCTATGCCGCCTTGCTCAAAGACGAACCGGACCGCGTCATCGGCCTCTGCATGGCTCCGCAATATTCCTCGCTCAGCATCGGCGCCTATATGAAAAAAGTGGAGGACGCGCGGGTCGAGCTCGGGAGTGTGCTTCCCGTGAGTTATGTCACCAGTTGGCATCGGCACCCCTTGCTGATCGCGGCGATCGTTGAGAACATCCGCCGCGTGCTGGCGCAATTTCCGGAAGACGTGCGAGCGACGGTCCCCGTCCTGTTCACGGCGCATAGCCTGCCGGAACGCGTGGTGGCGATGGGGGACCCCTATCCACAGGAGGTGGCGGGAACCGTACAGGCGGTCACCCGGGAACTGGGCAATCAGCCGACGCGTTTTGCTTACCAGAGTCAGGGCCGCTCCGGCGAACCGTGGCTGGGGCCGGCGGTGGAAGGGATGGTCGATGAGTTGGCGCGGGAGGGGCAGCGTGATGTGCTCATTGCCCCCATCGGGTTCATTTGTGACCATGTGGAAACCCTCTTCGATATCGACATCGAGTTGAAGCAACTGGCCCGCGACAAGGGCCTGCATCTGGAGCGCATTCCCATGTTGAATGCCTCGGCTCCGCTGATCGACATCCTGGCGTCGGTGGTGGAGGCTCACGAGTCCTCCCTGGTCCAGTAGCGGCACCACCTGTGGCGCGTACCCCAAAGTCAGTCGTCATCGTCGGTGGCGGAATCTCAGGACTCTCCATGGCCCTCGCGCTTGTGGAGCAGGCGGCGACCGCGAATCTGCCCGTGACCTGTACGCTGTTGGATGCGGCGCCAGTGTGGGGTGGAAAAATCGTGACCCACCGGGTCGCGCAATTGGTTATGGAAGCGGGGCCGGACTCCTTCCTCTCCCAGAAACCCTGGGCCATGGACCTCTGTCGTCGGCTGGGGCTGGCCGATCAGCTGATCAACACCAACCCGGTTTCCAAGAAAGCCAGCGTTCTGTGGGGTGGGCAGTTGCACGAGTTGCCGGAAGGGCTGGTGACGTTTACGCCGAGCCAACTCGGCCCATTCTTTCGCAGCGGTTTGTTGTCCTGGCTCGACCTCGCGCGTATGGGGTGCGATATCTTGATTCCGCCTCGCCGAGCGGTCGAGGATGAGTCGCTGGCGGCCTTTTTCCGCCGACGGTTCGGACGCCATGCCTGCGAGCGAGTCATGGAACCGCTCATGGCGGGGATCTATGCAGGCGATGCCGAGCAGATGAGCCTGCGGGCAACCTTTCCGCGATTTTACGAGTTGGAGCAGGCATACGGCAGCGTGATTCGGGGGATGATGGCGGCCCGGCGCGCCAGGGGGCAGCAGGCGTCCGGCGAGGGCCCGCAGCATACCATGTTCGTCACGCTGAAAAACGGGCTGGCCGACTTGGTGGAGGCCCTGGCTGCCAGGATCGGGCAGGTGGGTGGTGTGCTGAAGGCCGGTGTGCAAGCGGAGGCCTTGCGGGTGCGATCGACTCACGCTGGGCGCTGGAAGTACGATGTGATCTGCGGCGACGGGACTGCGCTCGCGGCGGACGCCTTGGTATTGGCAACGCCGGCTTATATCAGCGCCGAGTTGATCCGACCGCTCACGCCCTTGGCTGCCGGCTTGATGGACATGATTCCCTATGCCTCGACGGCAACCATTTCGTTGGTCTATGACGGCAAGGCGGTCGGCGACCGGTTGGAGGGCTTCGGTTTCGTGGTGCCGCGCATCGAAGGCCGGGATTTGATCGCGGCGACCTGGACCTCGCTGAAATGGCCGCATCGTGCGCCGCTCAGTGAGGTGTCGGTGCGTTGCTATCTCGGTGGGGTGGGACGAGAGGCCATTTTACAGCGCGACGACGAGGCCCTGATTCGTTGCGTGCGCGACGACCTGGCTTCCATCGTAGGGTTGCAGGCCTCCCCACACTATGTCGAGGTGAATCGGTGGCACCGTGCCATGCCGCAATACACGATCGGCCACCTCGATCGGCTGACCCAACTGGAGACGGCCCTGTCACGATTCGGCGGACTGGCGGTGACCGGCGCGGCTTATCGCGGTGTGGGGATTCCGGACTGTATCCGTGACGGGACAGAGACCGCGACGCGGATGCTCCGCTATCTGGAAACTCTGTACTGACTGCGTGCCTGTCGGCACAGCGAAGAAAAGGAAGCGACTCATGATGAACAATCAACTCGTCATTTCAACCGTGACCGGTCCCTTTCGCGAGCCTCGGGAGCCGGTCCTGTCCTATGACTATTCCATTCAACGGGCGACCTGGGCGGCGACGCATGCGGTCCGGGTGAAGATCGCACTCGCCGAGGAATTGGACTATGTCAAAGCCAAGCTGGTGGGCAATGTGACGGGTAGCCCGGGTCAGCAGCTGCTGCTCAACAAATTGCTTTCCAGGAAGATCGGTGATCAAAAGCTTCGTATTGCCGAGGCCGAAGGGTTTCTCCAGGAACGCGGCGATGTATTGTTGCCGCCTTTTACGGGACCCCTTGCGCAATACTTTCCGCAATTGGAAGCCTGGGTCGAAGCGGAGCGTGATACCCTGCGCGCTGAGATCGCGGCGACGGTCGGGCTCGCCCTCTGAGTCCCTTCCTCCACGCACAGAATCTGTGGATAAATGTGTGAACAACTCAGGCATGGCGGCTTTCCGCCTTGCAGAGAAAGGTTGTTCAGCGGCCTGCACAAGTTTTAGGCATTGGGGGTCATGGAAAATAATCCACTATATATTGTGGAATCGGGAAACACCTAGGGTCATTCTTTAGGGCCAAATGGAGCCTGGGGATAGTAGGTTCAGAATTGAACAGAATAGTAGGGGCCGGGAAGGTCAGAAAATACGACGGTATTGACGGCTGTGGACCCCCGAATCGTCTGCGAAGCCGACCGAGCCGGTATCGGGGTTGCTGGTGTCGTTGAGGTCGATGCGGTAGTGGCCGCGTACATGTTCCATCGCCTCTTCGAAGGGAATGGCCTGGGGGTAGAGGTCACCCGGGGCATGGGCTCCCCGCGCGAGGGTGCGAACGACTTCCTCCGTCGCATACTTCGGATCGGAGAAGATGTAGAGGTCGCCCACGGCCTGGTCGCCGAGTTTATGGCCGGGGCTGGTCGCTGGTAACAGGCCGGGTAGGGTTTGATTCAGCCGTGCCTGCTTGAATTGGTTCAGCAGGTTCACGACTTGGCTCGTCGTGACCTGCGCGGGGACGAGAATGCCGATCGCATTGAACTCCGTCAAGGTGACGGATGCCTTGTACATGACCGGCGCGGCGTCGGGATCCTCCATCGGGATCTGGGAAATTTCCGGGCCCGCCGCCTGTTTCTGTTTGCCGCTGGGCACCGCCAAGTTGATCACCAGCCACATCACCAGAATGACGCCGAAGAGCACCAGCATGGGGTGGAGGCCGGCCCGCTTGCCTTCTTGGTAGGGATTCTCGTCGCTCATGACTCTGTTTCTGCCTGTCTCGCCGCCGCAGGGTGGGGCGACGGGAGTTCCCGCTGAACATTGTGCTCAAGGCGTTTGGCCTCTTCCCACCAGTGGTCCATCTCCTCCGGCGTGAGTGCGTCGACGGTGCGACCGTTCCGCTCCGCTTGGGTTTCAATGTGGCGAAACCGGCTGCTGAAACGGTTCGTCGCTTGTCGAAGCGCCTCTTCGGGGTTCACCTTCAGATGTCGAGCCACGTTCACCAATGAAAAGAGAAGATCGCCCAGCTCCGCGCTGGTCTGGGGCGTCGGCTGTGTGGATGTGTCCGTCTCATGCACCGCCTCCCGCAGTTCGGCAATCTCTTCCTCCACTTTGGAGAGCACCGCAGCCAGGCCCTGGGGGCTATCCGGCCAATCGAAGCCGGCGCGGGCGGCACGGACCTGAGTCTGGTAGGCCCGTAGCAAGGCCGGGAGGGCCTGGGGAATGTCGTGCAGGACGGACTGCGGCTTACCTGCATCTTGGCGTTCGGCCCGTTTGATGTCTTCCCAGCGGTGAACGACTTGATCGGCGTTGAGCGCCGGCTGACCGACGGCTCCTTCCCCGAACACATGCGGATGGCGGCGTACCAATTTGTCGCTCAAATGCTGGAGGACGTCGTCGATGGTGAAGGTGCCCTCTTCAGACCCGATCTGGCTGTGAAACAGGACTTGCAGCAAGACATCGCCCAATTCTTCCTTGAGCTTGGCGAAGTCGTGACGGTCGATCGTGTCGAGCGCCTCGTAGGTTTCTTCGATGAGATAGGGTTTGAGCGATTCGTGCGTTTGCTTGCGATCCCAGGGGCAGCCTCCGGGAGCGCGCAACGCGGCCATGATGGAGACGACTCGGTCGAACCGTTCGGACATCGATGATTCCTTCAGGCTGGTAGGGTGCACTCTAGCTGAGTTCGCGGACACCTTCAACGGGCATCCTGTCTTGCGTAGGGTTAGGCCCTATGGTAGGGTACGGGCCGCTTTACCAGTTGAGCAATGGAGGCGCTTTCATGGGTGACGAGAAGGAACAGGGATTCGTCGTTCGTGACCGTCGGGGACGGAGTGAAGAGGCCACGCCGCCGCAACCCGAGCCTCCTCCCGCCTCCTCTCCACAGGCTCACGAACGGCACGATGCCGGTGCCGCAGCCGGCCATCTGCCGGTCAATTTTTCCTCCTTCGTCATCTCCATGGGCAGTTCGGCCCTCATGCTCATGGGGGAGCAGCTGGATCCCCAGCAAGCGGCGATGCCATTGAACCTTCCGCAGGCCAAGGAAATGATCGACATCCTGTCCATGTTGGAGGAGAAGACGCGCGGGAACCTCACGGCGGATGAGCAGACGGTCATCACCGACATGTTGTACGCCTTGCGTATGAAATTCGTCTCCCTCACCTCGGGCAAGTCGACGTTGCGCACTCCCTAGCTTCCCTGCGTTCGCCGACGACTTGTCGCGCATCGAGCCCCTGTCCCCCGTACCATCCCGATCCGTCTTTTGAGACTCTCCAAAGAATTGGTTATAGTGGTGCAGGATTCACGAGCCACGATACGAGTCTGGGGGCGCCGGTGCCGGATTCCATGGACATGACCAAGCTGGTCCCGCCCGATGTGGTGCGCGAGAAGCAGGGGGCCGCAACGGCGACGGCCGAAAGCGAGCGGCGCAAACGCCATGTCCGGCCGGTCTGGATCGTCCTGATTCTCCTGCTGCCCTGCCTCGCCCTGACCGTCTATTACGCTCAAACAGCCATTCCGCTTGGCGAAGAGTCCGATTCATTTCTCCCCAGCACCGGCTATGCCTTCGTCCTCCTGCTGGTCAATCTCGACCTGATCGGCTTCGTGGTCCTCACCCTCCTGCTCTCGCGCAACCTCATCAAGGCTTATTTCGAACGTCGCCATCGGCTTGTCGGGTCCGGGTTTCGTGCCAAGCTCGTGGCCGCCTTCATCGGCTTTTCGCTCATCCCCACCGTCTTGCTGGCGTTGGTGGCCAGCGGGTTGGTCAACAAGGCGGTCGATGTCTGGTTCAACGACCAAATCGAACATGTGATGAAGGACTCCTACGAGGTGGCCCGGCTGCACCATGCCGGGCATGTGTCCCTGGCGATCAACAGCGCGCGAGCCATCAGCCACGAGATTTTTCGCGAGGAGCTGTTGGCGCCGGAGCAGCGCGATCTCCTGGTGGCCGCCATCACCCGGAAACGGGCGGAATATGCCACGGCCGGTATCGAGGTCTTTTCCGCGAAGATGGAAACCTTGACAAAGGCGTTGGATCCAGAAGTGCCTGTTTCGGTGCTCGATCTGCCGATCGGCCAATTGGTGCTGCAGGTCATCAACGGCAAGCAGGAACTCACCTCCGTGCAGGAGGCGCAGACCGGGCGGTTGGTCCGGGCGGGCGTGCCGATCGCATCCAGCATCCGGCGCGGCGAGATCGACGGCGTCGTGGTGGTGGATGCCTACGTGCCGGAATCCTTGCTCGGCAAGATGGAAAGTATCGGCCGCCAGTATGCCGAGTACAAGCAAATGAAGGCGATGAAGAATCCCATCAAGGCGGGCGCCTACCTGCTGGTCGCCGTGATCACCGTCATGATCCTCTTCAGCGCCACCTGGTTCGGTTTTTATGTGGCGCGCGGCATTACCGTGCCCATTCACCGTCTCGCGGAGGCGACGGAGGCCATTGCCCAGGGGGACCTATCGGTGCGCATCGAGGTCAAGGCGACGGATGAAATCGGAACATTGGTCGAATCCTTCAACCGCATGACCGCCGATCTGCAGAGCAGCAAATCCAAGGTGGAAGAGGCCAACGTGTCGTTACGGCAGTCCAACATGGAATTGGATCGTCGCCGGGCCTACATCGAAACCGTGGTCGATACGATCGCAGCGGGTTTGTTGTCGATCGACCGGCAGGGCATCATCACCACCTTCAACCCTTCAGCGGAGCGCATCCTCGGCCTCTGGGCCGATCGTTTTCGGGGACGGCCGGCCAACGAGGTCTTCAAAGAGTATAAGCTGGAACTGTTTCAATCCGTCTACGATCGTATGCAGGCCGACAATCGGGACAACCTCGCCCTCGAAGGCCAATTGGACTTGCAGGGCAGGTTCCTGACGATCGGCGTCCATTGTTCGCGCATGAAGGACGAAGCCAACAAGGATTTGGGCTTCGTGTTGATTTTTGAAGACCTGTCTGAACTGATCAAGGCCCAGAAAGCCGCGGCCTGGCGGGAGGTGGCGCAACGGATCGCCCATGAGATCAAGAACCCGCTCACGCCGATCCAGCTCTCGGCCCAGCGGTTGCGAAAAAAATTTCAGGACAAGGCCCCCGACTTCGACCGGATCTGCGACGAATCCACCCAGGTGATCGTCAACGAAGTCGGCAGTCTGAAGCAGATGCTGGACGAATTTTCAAAGTTCGCCCGCATGCCGGCTCCCCACATGACGCTGAACTCGCTGGATGAGGTCGTGAAGGAAGTGGTCGCCCTGTACCAGAGCGCCCATCGCGAGATCGACTGCGTCGTGGAACTCGATCCCGATCTACCCGCCTTCAACTTCGATCGGGAGCAGATCAAGCGCGCGCTGGTGAACCTGTGCGACAACGGGATCCATGCGATGAACCACAAGGGGCGTCTGTGGATCACCACCCGGTACGACACGAAACAGCGCCGGGCAGTCGTGACGGTGGCGGATGAGGGGACGGGAATCGCGCCGGAGGATCAGGAGCGGCTGTTCGTTCCCTACTTCTCCCGCAAGAAGACGGGTACGGGGTTGGGTTTAGCGATCGTGCGGCGCATCGTGACCGATCATGACGGCCAGATCCATGCCGGAAATCACCAGCCCAAGGGCGCGTCGTTTACCTTCGAATTGCCGGTCTGAACGGAGTATGGAGAAGACATGGCTGCTTCTATTCTCATTGTCGACGACGAAGTCTCCATCCTGAATTCCTTGAGCAGTATTCTGGAGGATGAAGGGTATGAGGTGACCGTGGCCAAGAGCGGCATCGAAGCGCTCAAGCTCTGTGCAGCGAATCCCCCCGAGTTGATGATGCTCGATATTTGGATGCCTGAAATGGATGGGCTGGAAACGCTCCGACGGTTGCGCGAGTTGGTGCCGCAGACGCAGGTCATGATGATGTCCGGGCACGGGTCTATCGAAACCGCGGTGAAGGCCATCAAGCTCGGCGCCTATGACTATATCGAGAAGCCGCTGTCGCTTGAGAATGTGACTCTCCGCGTCAAACATGCCCTAGATCAGCATCGGCTGGAGCAGGAGAATCGTCGGCTTCGGACCAAGGTGGAGGGAAAATTCGAACTGGTGGGGAACTCGCCGGCCATGCAGCAGTTGAAACAGATCATTGCGACGGCGGGGCCGACCAACAGTCGAGTCTTGATCGGCGGCGAAAACGGCACCGGGAAAGAGCTGGTGGCCCGAGCCATTCATCTACAAAGCCCCAGGGCGACGCGACCGTTCGTGGCGGTGAACTGTGCCGCAATTCCCGAAACCTTGATCGAAAGCGAACTCTTCGGGCATGAGCGAGGGGCCTTCAGCGGAGCCACCTCGATGAAGCGCGGTCAATTCGAACAGGCCGACGGTGGGACGCTCTTCCTCGATGAAATCGCCGATATGAGCCTGAGTACGCAGGCCAAGGTGTTGCGCGCCCTGCAAGAGCAGCAATTCACGCGGGTCGGAGGGACGAAGCTGAGCAAGGTCGATGTGCGCGTGTTGGCGGCCTCCAATAAAGACCTGCTGAAGGAAATCGAGAAGGGCACCTTTCGGGAAGACCTGTTCTACCGGCTGAACGTCGTGCCGATCGTGGTGCCGACCCTGCGAGATCGCCGCGAAGACATTCCCCTGTTGGTGAAGCATTTCCTGCGTCTCCATGCGGAGGAACAGGGCCTCAAGCTCAAGCAGGTCTCCCCGGACGCCATGGATGTGTTTATGCAGTATGAGTGGCCGGGCAACATTCGAGAACTGCGTAACCTGATCGAACGGCTCATGATCATGGTGCCGGGTCCCGTGATCGAGGCCTCGCATGCGTCGCTGGCGCTCCAGGTCCGTCCTCCCTCGGCGGCGCAGGCGGTTTCCGGCGGCCAGCCCGCCAGTTCGTTACTCACGCGGTCGTATGAGTCCTTGCGAGATGCTCGTAATGCCTTTGAAAAGGAATTCATCGCCCGCAAACTCCGCGAGCACCATTGGAACATTTCCCGCACGGCGGAAGACCTCAAAATCGAGCGCAGTCACCTCCATCGGAAAATCAAGCTGCTGGATGTCGAGATGCGTCCGGAAAGCTGAGTAAGCCGGTGAGACTCTTATTGACCCACCCTCCGTCGGCTCGCTAAGATGCGGCGCCTATGACCACCTATCGCGAGGCCGGGGTCGACATCGATGCCGGCGATGCCTTCGTCGAACGTATCAAGCCACATGTGCGGGCCACCTTCCGTCCTGAAGTCCTGACCGATCTCGGCGGGTTCGGAGGGTTGTTTCGGTTTCAAGCCGACCGCTATCGCGATCCGGTCCTCGTCTCAGGGACCGACGGCGTCGGCACCAAACTGAAAATCGCCTTCCTCATGGACAAGCACGACACGGTCGGCATTGACTTGGTTGCGATGTGCGTCAACGACATTGCGGTCAGCGGCGCTGAGCCGCTGTTTTTCCTCGACTACTTTGCGACCGGGAAACTGTCGCTTGGGACGGCCGAAGCCGTCGTGCGCGGCATTGCGGAAGGCTGCCGCCAGGCCGGTTGCGCGTTGATCGGCGGGGAGACGGCGGAGATGCCGTCGTTTTATGCCGCCGGCGAATACGATTTGGCCGGGTTTGCCGTCGGGGTGGTCGATCGTTCCAAGATGATCGATGGGCGCGGCATCGTGCCGGGTGATGCCGTCATCGGGCTCGCGTCGACGGGTGTCCACAGTAACGGTTTCTCCTTGGTGCGGAAGGTGTTGTTCGAAAAAAGCGGATTGACGGTCGACAGCCAGGTGCCGGAGCTGGGCGGAACCTTGGGCGACACGCTCCTGACCCCCACGCGGATTTACGCGAAGCAAATTTTGGCGCTGGCGGAGGCCTATCCCATCAAAGGCATTGCCCACATCACCGGCGGCGGTATTACGGAGAATCTGCCGCGGGTGTTCCCGCCGCATTGCGGAGCACGGATTCAGCGTGGTGCGTGGCCGGTGTTACCTGTCTTTCACCTGATCCAAGAGCGGGGTGGAGTGTCGGCGGAGGAAATGGCTCGGGTGTTCAACATGGGCATCGGCTTGGTTCTCGTCGTAGCGCCTGAACATGCTGACCAGGTGATGGCGAAGGCGATTGAATTGGGCGATCGGGCCTATCGGATGGGAGAGATCGTGACCCAGGCGGCCGAAGAGGGGGTAGTGGACTATGTCGGCTGAGTCGCCGCGTCTGCTGCGTCTTGCGGTACTGCTGTCGGGGCGCGGCTCCAATCTCCAGGCCATCATCGATGCTATCGAGGGGGGCACGCTCTCGGCGGAGATCGCCGTCGTGCTCAGTAACAAACAGGATGCAGCCGGTCTGGAACGAGCTCGGAAGCATGGGGTGACGGCCCTGTGGCTTGACCCGAAGCCCTTCGCAGGACGTCCGGACAGCCGCGAAGCCTATGACCGGGCGGTGCTGGAGATCCTGCAGAAATATGAAGTGGACCTCGTGCTCCTGGCCGGTTACATGAAGATCGTCACCGGGGTGTTGGTGAAGACCTACGAAAACCGAATGATGAACATCCACCCGTCGTTGTTGCCGTCGTTCCCGGGCCTCGACGTGCAGAAGAAGGCCATCGAACATGGCTGCAAGATCGCAGGCTGCACCGTGCACTTCGTGACCGAAGGGGTCGATGAAGGCCCCATTATCATCCAGGCGGCCGTGCCGGTTTTGGAAGGGGATACGCCGGATCGTCTGGCAGCTCGAATCTTGGAGCAAGAGCACCAGGTGTACCCTCGCGCAATCCAGCTCTACGCGGAGGGTAGGTTGAAAGTGGAGGGGCGGCGGGTCACGGTCGCCGGGATCGGAGAAGCAACCACCGGTTTTCGTTATCCGACGTAAGGCCTATGGAAATTCATAACTTCGTATGGAGACCTGGGCGCGTGTTGTGTATAATGCCGCCTGAGTGATGCGAGGGCGAGCGTCGGCCTTTCTCCCCGTCTCCTCCGCAGAAATGAACACCTGTGCACTTGCGCCCAGGTTTGCCTGCGGTTAATCAGACGGCGCTCGCCTTCTCCTTCCTCGTAACAACCGTCCGCAGCCTACATATCGTGGGGGGCTAGCTCAGTTGGGAGAGCACTACGTTCGCAACGTAGGGGTCGGGGGTTCGACTCCCCTGCCCTCCACCAAAGTTCAATCTGCATAAAACTCTTTTTCTTTCCTGCTCATAGTCAGTCCGTTCGAACCAGACATTCATCACCCGTTGACAGCCTGACTCGCCGATTTCTCCGAGGGGTGAGACTCTGGAACGGAGTCGGTTGAGGGGTTATGCCCCGTAGATCACGGTGACGTGGGCAAGGAAATCCCGCAGCCGGGCCAGAGTGGCTTCAAGCGCGACGAGGTCCTGCCTCAGAGCGGCCTGTTCCAGCCGGTGGCCGATGGCGCTGATGAGCGGGAAGCCATAGCCGCCGCCGTCACCTTTCATGCGGTGGCCCAGTAGGCGGATCGTCTCGAGATCTTTCGTCCTGAGACAGTGCTCGATCGTGACCACGTCCCGCCGCCGGTTGTCGAGAAAGCCCGGCACGATGGCCTGCAGGTCCGGGTCGATCCGTACGATAGACGTTCCCTCGTTCTGCTCGGTCGGGCCGTTGTTCATCGTGGCCGCATCCTTTCCTGCGCAGCGAGGGTCTCCAGCAACGTGGCTTTCGTGACCGGTTTGGTCATATGGGCATCGCAGCCTGCCCGGAGGATGCGAGCGGTCTCTTCTTTGAGCGCCAAGGCGGTCAGTGCGATGATGCGGACGGGAGGAAGACCCTGTGCGCGTTCCCATCGACGGATGGTCTTGGTGGCCGTCAATCCGTCCATGACGGGCATCTGCATGTCCATGAGGATCACATCGTAGTGGCCGTTCTGGAATTTTGCCACGCCGATGTGGCCATCGTCTGCGAGCTCCAGTCGATGGGGCGTCTGCTTCAAGTAGGACTGGATCAAGACCTGGTTGTCTTGCGAATCCTCGACCAACAGAATCCGCAGAGGAACTGTGGGAGCGGGGACCTGGCTGGTGTTCACGGCCGGTGTCGGTGTGGTCAGCCTGTTGCGTCCCAGGGCGATGCCGATGGTTTGCCGGAGATCCGAGCGTCGAATCGGTTTGACGAGGTAACCCCCTAGTCCCAGATCATAGGTTCTGGCAATGTCGTCGGCCCACCGGTCCGACGTCAGCACGATGATGGTGAGATCGTGGAGGGTTGCATCGGCACGAATCCGTTCGATCACGTCGAAACCGCTGAGCCCCGGCATCCGACAATCCAGCAGCAGGAGATTGAACGGGGCCTGGGCAGTCCGTGCCCCTTCTAGCTGCTCCAGCGCCTGTTCTCCGCTTTCAGCCTCGATCACGGACGCACCCCAGTCATAGAGCATCTCTCGGAGGATCAGCCGGTTGGTGGGGTAATCATCCACGACGAGGCAGCAGAGTCCCGTCAGATCGATCGTATCGGCTACGGCTGTGTCCATGTGGGGGGGCTGAACGTCCAGCCGAACGACACAATGAAAGGTGCTGCCCTCACCAACCCTACTTTCGGCCCAGATCCGCCCCTTCATGAGCCTGGCCAGGTGTTGCGAGATCGCTAACCCCAATTCGGTTCCGCCGTATCGGCGGGCGATGGCTCCATCAGCTTGCGTGAAGGTTTCAAAGATCATTGTGAGCTTATCCGGGGGGATGCCGATACCGGTGTCTTGGACGGAGAAGCGAATGGTGCCTGGGGCCTGGTGGTCCGGATCGTTGGTGACGGTCATCACGACCGAGCCCTTGTCCGTGAATTTGATCGCGTTGCCGAGCAGGTTGAGCAAAATCTGGTACAGGCGGTTCGGGTCACCGATCAGCCGGCAGGGTACCTGTTGCGAGAGATGGCAGACCAGTTCGAGGCTCTTCTCATCGGCCCGCAGCGCGAGCATCTCCAGAGCCTTGTCGATCAATTCGGCGAGGTCGAATTCAATGCGGTCGAGGTCCAACCGACCGGATTCGACCTTCGAGAGATCCAGGATGTCATTGATAAGGGTCAGCAGGCTTGTGCCGGCCCGGCGGAAAATCCGCAGATACTTGCGCTGTTCCGGCGTCAGGCTGGTTTCCCACAACAGGTCGGCCATTCCGATGATGGCATTCATGGGGGTGCGGATTTCATGGCTCATGCTCGCGAGGAATTCGCTCTTGGCGCGGTTGGCGACTTCGGCCGCCTCTTTTGCGCGCTGCAGCTCTGCTACGCGACGCTCTAACTCACGGGAGACGCGCCGCAGCGCTCGTTCCGCTCGAGCGCGGGCGAGTTGCTCTTGTTTGAGCCTGGTGGAAGCTGAGGGAGGGTGAGTCGACCGTTGTTTTGAAGCGGGGAGGGAGGCCTGCCGGGAGCGCGCCGTTGATTTGGCCATGTAGAGTTCAATCGTCTACGGCGCATGCGGGTCTTGCAAACGCGTGTGCCTCAGTCCTTGTCGGTGTGATGGACGAGTGAAAGGACGCCGGCTTGCTTGATCCGATTGCGCCCTTCTTGCTTGGCTTGATACAGCGCCTGGTCCGCCGCTCGAATGAGATCGGTCGGTGACGCTACCCGGCTGGGGACCGTGCTTGCGAATCCAAGGCTGATCGTGAGGGTATCTCCTTTGGAATACGTGATCTCCGCTTCGCCCACCTTTCGCCTGAGTGTGTCAGCTACCTGTCCGGCGCCTTCCACCGTCGTGCCGGGCAGCACGATCACGAACTCGTCGCCGCCATACCGCGCGACCAAGTCGCCTGGCCGGTTCACGTGGCTGGAAATGAGATGCGCGACCTGCCGCAGACACTCATCTCCAGCCTGGTGGCCGTGGCTGTCGTTATAGGTTTTGAAGTAATCGATATCGAGCATGATCAAGGACAATGGCGTCGATTCACGCGCCGCGCGCCGCCATTCCTGATCCAGGAAGTCGTCGAACTGCCGTCGGTTGGTGATCCCGGTCAAGCCGTCGAGACACGAGAGCCGCAGCAGCATTTGATTGGCTTCCTGCAATTGGCGCATCACTTCAAGCAATTCCTGTTCGCGTGCCCGGCGGCGTTCGATTTCATGGACCAGACGCAGGACGCAACGGACGCGTGTCAGGAGATCGATTTTGCTCAAGGGCTTGGCGACATAATCGACGGCGCCCGCCGCGAAGGCAAGTTGTAGATCGACCGGATCGGTCTTGACCGTTACCATGATGATCGGCACGTCACGATACCGCTCGACTGCCTTGATCTGCCGGCAGGCCTCAATGCCGCTGGTCGAGGGCATGAGGATGTCCATCAGGATCAGGTCGATCCGGCTGGTCATCTGGCGGCCGCCATCGAGTCCCAACAGGCGAAACGCCGCTGCGGCGGATTCCGCTACGAACGTCTCCTCGTAGCCGGCATTCGCGAGAATGGATTGGATCAGCAGGCGATCGTCCGCCGAATCATCGACGATCAAGATACCCATGGCAGGGGGCCTCCGTGAGAATGTGTCGTAGGGGGGATGCTAGCAGCTAGGCCGTATAAACGCCAGGGTAAAGCTTTTTGATGCAGGGGGTGCAGAGGCCGTGACTGAACTCCGCCTCCGAATGTTGTTGAATATACTCTTCCAACTGTTGCCAGAAGCCTTGATCGTTCCGGATTTTTTTGCACGAGGCGCAGATCGGGACCAGTCCTTTGAGCACCTTCACTTCGCGGAGGGCTCGTTGGAGTTCTTCATTGCTGCGGCGGAGTTCCTGCTCGCGGCTCTTGCGGCAGTCCATTTCCTGTTTGAGGGTCAGCGCCGATTTCACACGGGCGAGCAGCTCTACGCTGTTGACCGGTTTGGTGATGAAGTCCATGGCGCCGGCCGTAAAGGCAGCCTGGAGGTTGTCCAGATCGGTCTTGGCCGTGACGACGATGATCGGGATATCACGCAGGTGTTCGAGGCTCTTGATATGGTGGGTCGCGGCCACGCCGTCGGTGCCGGGCATCAGGCAATCCATCAAGATCAGGTCGATGGGCGCCGTCGATGGAGCGGTCGCGTGGCCGGATAGGCCGAGGTGGCCATAGGCGATCGCGGCTGAGTCCGCGACCACTACGTCCCGGTGTCCGGCTTTTTTGAGGATGGCGCTCAGCAAGATCTGCTGATCCGGTGAGTCGTCCACGATCAGAATGCTCATCAGGAACCTCCTGCCGGAATACCGTATGGGGCCCGGAGAGGACCGCCCTTCATGGGACTTACGCGGCGTAGACGCCCGAGGTCCGGTGACACGTTATCGGTGAAATGGCAGGGAAGATTAAGTGGGACAGCGGGGCTTACCGGTTGAGTGCCGCCTTGACGAGGTCGCTGACGATTTTCCCGTCGACAGACTGGCCGGCCAGACGAGCCAGGACCGTCTTCATCACCGGTCCCATGTCTTTGAGGGATGAGGCACCGGTTTCCGTAATGACGGCGGCGACGACTCGAGCGAGATCCTCAGTTGCGACGGGGGCCGGGAGGTAGCTTTGGATGATGGTGATTTCCTGTCGTTCCTTGGAGGCCAAGTCAGGTCGTTGGCCCTTCTCGTATTGCTCGGCTGCTTCCTGTCTCTGCTTGATAAGCGTGGTCATGATCCGGCTCATGCCGGCATCGTCAAGATCTTGCTTCAGCTCGACTTCCTTATTCAGCACGGCGGCCTTGATCATGCGGATCACGTCCATGCGCAGCTGGTCTCTGGACTTCATCGCCGATTTCAGATCCTCGCTCAGACGGTCACGTAGCGACATCGTGTTCCTTTCCAGAAAGAGCAATGCCGGAGAATATCGCCTTTGTTCTAGGCAGTCAATGAGGGGGGCGACGGGTTGAGAGTCTCCGGAGAGTTCCCCATAATGACGCATCGAGACCCAAGGCATGATCGTGAGCCAAGGAGGAGCATGATGGGCAACCGGAGAGAGGGGATGACGGGCGGCGTGCGATTGGCGATGATGCTGGACGGTTTGCTTGTGGTAGGACTGTTGACGACGAGTTGCGCCGAAGAGCGGCCGAAACCAATGGCTCAACCGTCGTCCGATCAGGTCAAGGGGAATGCGGATCGTGCCTTCGACAGACTAAAGCAAGAAGAGGGGGAGCACAAACCGTCCGGCATGTAGCGCGGCCAGCCGGTTCTATTGAGCCACGCGAGGACTCCGCCAATCCAGTCGTGCCGCAAGCGGTTTGATGATCGGCAGTTCTCGGAAGAGTTGCTGGTGGGGCGGGCGCCCTACGGCTCTGGGTTCGGTGAAACGGTGCAGTAAACTCACGCTAATGGTCAGGCGTAAGATTCCTGACAATGCGAAGAGCAGGGGCAGGTTGGAGGCCGGCGCCAATTCCCACGATCCAATCGCGAGGGTGGCCGGCATCACCGTGGCCAGCCAGCTTCCGGTCAAGGCACCCAGACCCCATCCCACCGCGTTCATCGCATTGGTCAGCGCGATGCCTCTTGTGCGTTCCTCGGGGCGGACTGAATCAAGGACATAGTTCTGCAGTCCGAGCGAGAGCCCGGCCCAGATCACCCCGCCGCCGAAATTCCATCCTAGGAGAAACAGGTAGTTCTCGCTGAGTACGTAGCCCAAGGGGAGCAATGGGACGGCCAGGCTGGTCATGGTGAGCAGCAGTTTGTTGCCGTACCGATCGCCGAATTGCCCCCACGGAGTCAGGGTCAGGAATTGTGCGAGGAGGCTGCTTGCCATCCACCCCGCATAGTGGAGGTAGGTCCAGTGCAGATCTCGGAGCAAGTAGACCACAAAGAAGGGGCCCGACAACAGCACCGCAAAGTGCATGGATCCTGAGAACAGGAGAAAATTTCGGAAGTTCAGGGTGGCAGTCTGAAAGAGAAAATGCCGGAAGCCTTTCGGGGCCTCGAGTCCTTGCACCAAACCCGATGTTGAAATGCGCATCTGGCAGCGCAGGGCAGCGAGCCGGGCCGCGGCGGACCCAAGGAAGACGACCACGAATCCCAGCCAGGCGATCTCCCAACTCTGTCCGAGCGTCAAGATGCTGCCCGCTACTCCGAGGGCGACAAAACTTGCCAGGGCCGTCATGCGAGCCCGTTTGGCGAAATAACTGCCTCGGTCCTCCGGCTCGACGAGCCCGGCCAGCAGACTGTGCCAGACAGGAGCGGTCCCGTGCCCGAAGGCAAAATACAGCATGGCACAGCCGACGAGGAGCCAGGGGCCGATCTGCGGGAAGAGGAACGGGAGCGCCAGCAACGGTACCCAGCAGAGAGTTTGTGCCCAGCCTCCGGTAAGGAGGAGCCGGTGAGGGTGGCCGAAATGCTGGACGAGTTTGACGGATGCCAGCTGTGCGATGACTCCAACGAATTGCGGCAGGGCCGCCAGGATGCCGATATGCAGAGGTGTCGCATGTAGGTACAAGGCGAAGGCGGAGAAATAGTGCTCTCCCCCACCCTGGGCCACAGCTTGAAATGCCGCATCACGAACCCCGTATCGACGACTCATGAGGTCGGGAAAGGTCTGGTCTTCGTCCGGCGCAAGTGCCGCAGCCGATGAGAGGGGCGGGAGGGCGGTGTTTGACTGGAGAGGCGCACCCGAAGCATTCATGCACTCACACTGGTTCGAAAATTATACCAGGCCGTCGGTTGAAACAGACTCGGTTGTTTTCCGGGGACCGCACCCGTTGACCCCTTTCTTGACAGTCGGTACCATAAACACATGCATATCCTCATTGCCAAGGCAGTGTGGCAGCCGATAGCCCACCTTACAAAGAGGTGGAAGTGGCCTCGCATGGGGGCGGTGCTGTGCCTTGTGACGGGGCTGGGGTTAGTTCCGAGCACCGGAGAAGGGCGTGATCTCTTGGTGCCGAAAGAGCAGGCCACCACCGAGTTCGAGCCCACCGAGACCCCTTCCATGGACGTGCAACAGAAAGGAGTCCCACAATCACTGTTCACCTGGATCAGGATGGCCCGTGGGTATGAAGTGGAATGGGACACCTTCGGCCGAAAAGGCTGGTATACCCAGGATCCTCGCCTCAAGCCTGTTGCTCCTGGAACGACTGTATTCACGCCGGATACACCGGCCGTCTATATCGTCTTTGAGGTGGCGCCGTTAGAAGACCCAGCACAGTTTGGCGCCCAGGTCTTTCCGGTCGGCGCCGACGGCAAGACGTCGGATCGGGTCGTTGTGCGCGATAGTTTGGAAGTTCCGGGGCACGAGCGGTACGGGTTTTTGGAATTGAAGAAGCCGGCGGACCAATGGCCGCTGGGCAACTACCTCGTCAAGATCTACAT
This sequence comes from Nitrospira sp., assembly GCA_015709715.1. Taxonomy (NCBI): domain Bacteria; kingdom Pseudomonadati; phylum Nitrospirota; class Nitrospiria; order Nitrospirales; family Nitrospiraceae; genus Nitrospira; species Nitrospira sp. The sequence goes on along the minus strand of CP054184.1, from coordinate 1,177,527 downwards.
CACCTCTCTAGGACAACAGCCGTTTCATGCGGTGAACCAGGTCGGCACGATGCGATTTACCGTAGCCGATCAGCCGGCTGCAACCGCGCCCGCCCCTGCGCCGGACGCTTCTGCACGTTGAAAAGGTCGTTCCTGTTGGTCTACTTTGCTGCGACTCCGCAGATGCATGCGGAGCGTCTGCTTGTTCGCCTTCGGGCCGGACAGCCGCTTAAAGATGGAACCTGGATATGGGAGTAGGGCGATGAAAGAAACCGATCAGGAAAAACTGACCCTATTATATGAGCGTTTTTGCGACGTATGCCTGGTCGAGAAGGAAGTCTGGACAGAGATTTATATGCCGCGAACGTTTCAAGACGGCGTTCCGGTTCGGACCAACCTGCAAGATCGATATGATGTCGTGATCGATGACCACGCGGTGGAAGATGCCCTGGAGGCCAACATTCCCCTGGGAAAGGCCGCATTGGGGGCGGCCATCCAGGAGTATCGCGATCACATCAGCTTCGTAAAAAAGACATAACGCCGGTTACTGCACGGCGATGAACCGCTCCACGTCCTTCACCACCTGCTGCGCGAGGGGTTTGGTGCCGTGGTGATACCGGGCCACGACGTTGCCCGAGCGGTCGACCAAATACTTCTGAAAATTCCACTCGACTTCGCCAGGGAAGGGACTCTGTTCTGTGAGGTAGCGGTACAGCGGATGTTTGTCGCTGCCCTTCACGCTGATCTTGCTGAAGAGGGGAAAGGCCACGCTGTACTTGGTCAGGCAGAACCCCTTGATCTCTTCGTTCGTGCCCGGTTCCTGCTGCCCGAAGTTGTTGGCAGGAAAGGCCAGAATCTCAAAGCCCTGATCCTTGTAGGTTTCGTACATTTTCTCGAGATCCGCGTACTGCGGCGTGTTGCCGCAAAAGCTGGCGGTGTTCACCAGCATCAACACCTTGCCCTTGAATTGGCTCAGCGAGACGGGCTTCCCGTCGATATCGCTCAGCGTGAAGTCATAGATGGTCGGCGTTTTGGCTGCCATGCGAATTGCTCCTTGTTCTGCGGCACCGCTCTGCTCGGCGCCCAGAAGAGCGCCGAGCCCAATCCCTAAGACCAACCCCAGTACGATGACCTGCCATCCACAAGTCGGTCTTGAACACGGCATGGAAAGACTCCTTGGTTATAGGCGCTGTAGCGCCGCGACGCGGTCCTCGATCGGAGGATGGGTCGCAAGCAGGTGCATGAAAGCCGAGGTGTTGCCCGAAATTTTCATCGTGGCCAACGCATCCTGAGTGGAGTACTCGAACTGAGCGCGGTTGACCCACCGATTGATCGCCTGCAAGGCATTGATCATCGACTCTTTGCCGTACACCTTTGCGGAAAAGGCATCCGCCGCATACTCACGCCTCCGAGAATGCCAACTGACCACCAGCATGGCCAGGACGGACAGAATCACTTGGAGGAAGATGTAGACGACGAAACCGAGAATCGGACTTCCGCTCTGGCCTTCCTCCCGGTCTCCTTGAGGTTGCGCCACGATGTGGTACACAAAGTTGCTGATGTAATGCACGAAGGTGTTCATCAACCCGGCGAGGACCGTAGTGGAGAACATATCGCCGTTGAAGACATGTCCCATCTCGTGAGCCAACACCGCCTTGACTTCGTCTTCGCGAAGGTTGGCCAAGAGGCCGGTGGAAACCGCCACCATAGCGTTGTTCTTGCTGGGCCCTGTTGCAAACGCATTGGGATCCGGAGATTCATAGATCCAGACTTCCGGCATCGCAATGTGGAGCCGCTCGGCGATCTCGCGCACCGAACCATAGATCACCTGTTCGGCATGGGTGCGCGGGTGGGTGATTTGGGTGCAATTCAACATCGCACGCGCCATCTGTTTCGAGAACAGCAGGCTGATGAACGCGCCGCCGAATCCGATCACCAACGACCACACCAGCAGTTCCTGGTTGAAGGCTCCCCGCACGTCGATGCCGAAGGCCGGCAGGACGGCGTTGACCAGGATACTGACCGTAAACGACAGGGTCAGATAGATAAGAATGTTCGAAATCAATAACAAGCCGATACCCTTCAACCACTTCATATCGCTTCCTCCTTGAGGATCCGCTTTCTGTCGACGCTTTTCTGGATGACAGTTCGGTCGCGGACCTTGGATGCATTATACCGAATCCCGGACGCAAACCTTCTCGGTTTCCAGAGATAATATCATTTCAGAGAGGGTCAAGATGGGCCTTGGTCGTTCCGGGCAGCCGTTGACCGCTTCTTCCTGCTTCTGTTAGATACTCCTTCATGGGAATCCCTGTCGGATATCGGCGAATTGGTTGCGCGGCCGTGCTTATCTTGTGGGCATTGTCCAATCCAATCGGGGCTTGGGGGAGTGACGCAGCCCCACAGGTCCCTCCTCTCTTGGTGCCCATGGACCAGATGGACGGGATGCAGCGTGCCACCGTGGTGTTGGACAGCTATTCGTATACCCCACACCATCTGATCGTGCAGGCGGGAAAGCCGGTCGAATTGATTTTGACCAGTATCACCACCTTGACCCCACACAATTTTGTGTTGATGGAGAAGGACGCTGGTCTGTCGATCGAGCGCGATGTCTCAGCCGGACGGACGGTGACCGTCCAATTCACCCCCACGAAACCGGGCACGTATCCTTTTTTCTGCGACAAACGGTTGTTGTTCCTGCCGAGTCATCGCGACAAGGGCATGGAAGGGGTGCTGGAAGTCCGGTAAGAAAAGGGCCTGCCACGACTAGCCACGCTGTCAGACACGAACTGCTTCACGGCATCCTCAAGCAAGTCTCCCGGTCGTTTTACCTGACCCTCAACGTGCTGCCGGCGACCGTGCGCGATCAAATGGGACTGGCCTATTTGTTTGCACGGGCCGCGGACACCATCGCCGATACGGATCTGATCAGCCGCGAGCAGCGGCTCGAGTATCTGCGGCGGTTCCAACAGCAATTCCTCGGCGGAGTCGAGCGGACGGATGTGCAGGATCTCCGAACGGCGCTCTTGCCTCACCAGGCCGATTCCGCGGAGCGCGTGCTTCTGCAGCGATTGCCCGACTGTTTGCAGGTGTTCGATGAATTCGAGACGGCCGACCAGGCGCGGATCCGTTGGCTCATGAGCGTCTTGCCAAACGGCATGGTGATGGATCTCACGCGGTTTCATGCCGAATCGACGCAGAAACTCACTGCCCTTACGACCATGAACGAACTGGACCAATACACCTATTACGTGGCGGGGTGCGTGGGGGAATTCTGGACCAGGATGGTGTGTGCGCACTGTCCGGCCATGGTGCGATGGGATGTCGAACGGATGGCGGCGATCGGAGTCCGGTTCGGAAAGGGCCTCCAATTGACCAACATCGTCAAGGACATCGCACGTGATCTCCAGCATGGTCGCTGTTATGTGCCGGAACAGTTGCTCGATGAGGTTGGGCTGAAGCCGGCCGACCTGTTGCACGGTGAGAGTCTGCCGAAGTTGAGGCCGATCCTGCTTCGATTGATCAAGGCGGCCATGGAACATCTCGATCAGGGCTGGGTGTACACGATGGCCATTCCGCGATTCGAAATCCGTCAACGACTGGCTTGTATGTGGCCGATCCTGCTGGCCGGCGAAACGTTGCAACGGGTCGCGTCCGCACCAGACCTGCTCGATCCCACTGTGAACGTCAAGGCTCCGCGCACTGTGGTGTATCGCGTCATGGCGTTGACCACCCTGACCGGCGCGTGCGGGTATGCGGGGACGGCCTATTGGGCCCGCTTGCGGAAACAGATCGTCTGATCGCAGTACCGGTCGAATCGGACGATCATGAGGGCGACAGCTGATGAATACGACTGCTGCCCGCAGGCTGATGCGTGGCCTCGGGATAGGGTATGGAGCGGTGGCCGCCTGGTTTGCTCTCGACCTGGTCCTCGCATTGGCTGCCGTTCTGGGTCTGTTGGTGAATCCCTACATGATCGGCGTGAAGCACTTGCTCTTGGGCGCCGTGACGGTATCTCTGCAGTCCGGCGGTGCCGCACTTGCGGCGGTCGGGCTGTGGCGCGGTCGCCGATGGGGGCTTGGCGTTGCTGGTATCTACAATGTGGGGTGGGCCGCAGCGTTCGGTCTGTACGGAGGGGCGGTTGGGCTGGCGCTTGGATTGGTACTCTTGAGCGTGATAATTCTTCTGCCGGCGTTCAAGCATAGCACCGCTCGACCAAGCGGTGACGCACCACGGGTTTGGTAAATTGCGAGCAGGGGACGGCCCACCGGTTACGGCTTCTTCTGCGGCTCCAGTAACTTGTCTCCCTTCTTGAATACGGCGTAGATCGCCTGCGACGGGCAGGCATCCAAGCAGAGACGACAGCTCTCGAGGCAGCGTGAGGGGTCGAACTTATAGGGTGGTGTCGATAGCCAGGCGCTGGTCGGACAGACGGGCATACAAATGGCCTGGTGGGTACACCGATCGGGATGGCGAACGAGGTGATCACGAATGAGCATCATGGGTTTGACTCCTTCGAAGAGACCTTGCGAGAAGATCTCGAACATGTTTTTCGGCGGCAGACTGCTCACCTCCACTCCTTGACCAATTCCTTGAGTCGGTCCTTCAGTTCCGGGATCTGTTCCATATTATTGCGAATCGCGCCGAGGATGTTCTCCAAGCGCGCCGACCGTTGCGCCGCCTTGTCTTGCTCGATCAGTCGATCGTACTGCAGGTAGGCCGCGGAGTGTCGTGCTTCCAACTGCAGGCGGCCGGTGTGCAGGGCCTCACCGAGGAGATGGGGCTCAACCGTCAGAGGGGGTGCCACGACAAAGGAGCCGTCGGTGCAGATTAAGAGCGAGGACCCGGCCTTGCCTTTAAGCGGCGTCACGGTGGCGAGCGTTTTCCCCGCTAGCTCGTGCCATTGGGTGAGCAGTCCCGGGAAGGCCTTCATGTGAGCCACCTTTGCCATGTTGGCCTTCCATTTGTCGTCGGCCGGCATGAAAACCTCACACGATAGGACGGGGTGATTGATTCAGGCCTTCAGCGGGGAAAGCAGCGGCGGTGGAGATTGGTCCGGCAGCAGCAGCCGCTGAACGACCTGACCCTGCAGAATGTGGCGATCCATGATTTCCTTCACATCCGCCTCTGATGTGACGCGATACCAGATGCCCTCCGGATACACCACGACCGTAGGCCCTTGAGCACAATAGTCCAGGCAGCCGGCCTTGTTGGCGCGAACGAGCCCTTTCAGGTTCAGACGCTTCGCTTCCTGTTTGAAGCAGGCATGGAGAGACTCGGAACCGAGTTTCGAGCAGCTGCCCCGAGGATCGTCCGGCTCTCGTTTATTGGTACAGATGAAAATGTGTCGTCGATAGCCCGTCATGCAACCTGTCCCGTACGGATCGTCGGAGGCGTTGGCAGTCAAGTCCGGGCCTGGAACTGCACGAGCAACTGCGCAACATCCGTTGAGTTGAGGAGCGGAGATGCCGCGGCTTGTGCGTGCGCGATGGCGGCGATTTCCTGCAGGCGAAGCTGAGCCCGTTGCTTCGCTTCCGGCTCCGATAATGCCGAGGCCTGGCCTGCGCTCAGCTTGTCGAACTCGGCGCGGATATCGCGGAAGTCTCGCTGGAGATGCTTCATCATCGAGCAGGGGGCACAATACCACTTCGGGCTCTGATCCGACGCGGGCGACAGCCGATCATAGGTGCGACCGAAAAAGTCCTTGCCCAACGACAGTTTCATCAGGGGCGTGCCCGTGGCATGACAAGCGTTGCAGGATCCGGCATCCATGCGTGCAGTGCTCCTCTCCGACAGGGTGATCGATGGAGGGCGGATCTTACCGCACTGATCTTTGCCGTCGCAAGGTGGCCGACGGGCGCCAAGCGCTGAGGCTGTTCCATGTATAATGAACCCATAAGTCCATCGAGGTGTGGGAAGGAGGCGAGGATGCTTATCGGGGTGCCAAAAGAGGTCAAGGATCAAGAGCATCGGGTCGCCCTGACGCCGGCTGGCGTGCGAGTGTTGCGGCAAGCGAGGCATCAGGTCCTGGTCGAGGCATCGGCGGGCCAGGGGAGCGGTTTTTCGGATGAGGAGTACCGGCAAGCAGGCGCCGAGGCCGGCCTTTCGAAAGACGAGGTGTTTCGTCGAGCCGAACTCATCGTCAAAGTAAAGGAACCGCAAGCGAGCGAGTGCGGCCTTCTGCGAGCCGGCCAGATCTTGTTCACCTATTTGCATTTGGCTTCCCTGCCGGAGTTGACGAAGAGCTTGATGGCGTCTCATGTGACCGCCATTGCCTATGAAACGGTGGAGGCGAAACGGTGGAGGCGCGCGACCGGAGTCTGCCCATGTTGCGGCCCATGAGCGAAATCGCGGGACGTCTGTCGGTGCAGGTCGGTGCCCATTACCTGGGAATGGCGCAAGGAGGACGAGGGGTGTTACTGGCTGGGGTGCCCGGAGTCCAGCCTGGCCACGTGGTCGTGTTGGGAGCCGGCGTCGTCGGGACATCGGCCGTAAGAATTGCCGTGGGGGTGGGCGCGAGGGTGACGGTCATCAATCTGGATATCGAGCGTTTGCGGTTGTTGGATGATTTGTACGGTGGGCGCATCGCCACCTGCGCGGCCACGGAGTCTGCCATTGAACAGGCGGTCCTCGAGGCCGACCTCGTGATCGGGGCGGTGCTGGTGCCGGGGGCGCGTGCTCCGAAAATCGTGTCGCGAGGGCTGGTCGCCCGGATGAAGCCTGGATCCGTCATCGTCGACGTGGCGGTCGATCAAGGCGGCTGTTGCGAGACCACGCGACCCACGACCCACTCGGATCCGGTCTATCGTGTCGACGGGGTGCTGCACTATTGTGTGACGAACATGCCCGGCATTGTGCCGCATACCTCGACCTTGGCCTTGACCAACGCGACATTGCCCTATATAGTCCGCCTGGCGTCCGACGGGGTGGAGCGAGCGATTCGCTCAGACCCTGGCTTGGCCAAAGGCGTGAACGTCTTCAACGGTCAGGTGACGTGTCAGGGAGTGGCCGAGGCGCACGGCTTGCGTTTTACCCCCCTGTTGTAAGACAATCCGCACTTCATTTCGGTTCCACTCGGTCGGGGCGTAGCGCAGCCCGGTAGCGCACTGCGTTCGGGACGCAGGGGTCGGAGGTTCAAATCCTCTCGCCCCGACCACTCCATATCCGACGGTTTTGTCGGCTCCTTCCAAGGTTGTTCCTGCTCATCTTTTTTTCTGCACCTGCCGATATGGCATATCAGCGGCGAATGAGCCGCCTGAAGGTGTAAATCGCGTGACGCTCTCCGATAGCTATGAGAATATCCCGTGTGGTGCGCAGACCTCGGTCTCCGTATCCACTTGCCAGGCGGAGGGACGGAAGATTATGGTCGAGCCGGCCGAACAGGTACGCGCAAAAATCCTGGTCAGCGGTCATGTGCAGGGCGTAGGGTACCGTGCGTTTACGCGTCGCATGGCGATCTCTCGTGGCCTGACCGGCGGGGTTGAAAATTTAGACAGCGGCCAGGTGGCGTTAGTCGTGGAAGGCAAGAAGACTTTGCTCGAAGACTTGATCACGGACCTCAAAAAGGGGCCGGTGGGCGCGCGAGTCGTCCAGGTACAGGTGGAGTGGAGTCAGGCCACCGGACGTTATATCGACTTTGCGATTTGGTAGTAGGGAGCACTATGGCGCGACGGGCAACAGTTCGGCAAGACGGTGAGATGGCTCCTTCAACTCCGGCGCGTCGGCTGCGCGTCGTGCGCGACGAGGATGAAGAGGAGGCGTCGGCGGCCGCAAGTCCTGAGTCCGAGGGATCCGAAGCCGAAGCGCGGACGGAGGAGTCGGAACGGTCCGAAGGTCTCGACACCATCAAGAGTTACTTGCGCGAGGTGCGCCGCTCGACGTTGCTCAATTTTAAGCAGGAACAATCGTTAGGCAAGCGCGTTATGGCCGGAGACGAGGTGGCTCGTCAAGAGATGATCGAGGCCAACCTGCGGCTCGTGATCAGCATCGGGAAGCGGTACATGAACCGGGGCTTTCCGTTCGCCGACATCGTCGAAGAGGGCAATTTGGGCCTGATCAAGGCCGTGGAGAAATTCAATTACAAACGGGGGTTCCGCTTCAGCACCTATGCGTCTTGGTGGATCCGGCAATATATCGAACGAGCCATCATCAATCAGGGGAAGTTGGTTCGGCTGCCGGTGCATGTGGTGGAGCGGCTGAATCGGTACTTGACCAAGGTCGAACAGCTGGTGCATGAACTTGGCCGGGAACCGCGAATCGACGAAGTGGCCGCCAAGTTGAAAGTCAGCGAGGCGGATGTTGCCGACCTCAAACAGTTGGTTCGGACGACCTGCTCCCTGGACAGCCCGATCAGCGACCACCAAGATACCTTTCTGCGCGACATCATCGAAGATCCCCTGTGCCTCTCACCGGCCGATACGGCGGAAGGCGTTCTGCGGCGGGCGGAGCTGATGTCCTGGGTCAAGGAGTTGCCGGAAAAGGAACGGAGGGTGATCATGGCGCGGTTTGGGCTTGACGGCGCCGAGGCGCGGACGTTAGAAGAGATCGGCCAAGAGATGGGGCTGACGCGTGAGCGGGTGCGACAGATCGAAACTGCGGCGCTGGTTCGGCTCCGGGGCACCATCGAACGGAAAACTATGAAGAGGGCGGATCTCCTATGAGAACGTCCTGCGCCGGTCATCCTCATGAACTACAAAGCCCTCATCCGCGAAGTTCCCGACTTTCCTAAGCCCGGCATCCTGTTCTACGACATCACGACGCTCCTCAAGAACGCCCAGGCCTTCCGCGCGATCGCCGACGAATTGACTGCACGGTACGAAGGGCGCCGCATTGATAAGGTAGTGGGCATCGAATCCCGCGGCTTCATCATGGGCGGGACGCTGGCCGCTCGTCTGGGGGCTGGGTTTGTGCCCGTGCGGAAGCCGGGGAAACTCCCGGCCGACATTTTCGAAGTGAAATACAATCTGGAGTACGGCTCGAGCGTGTTGTCTATCCATCGTGATGCGGTGACGAAGGGGGAGCGCGTGCTCATCGTGGACGATCTGCTGGCTACTGGGGGAACGGCGGCGGCGACCGTCGATCTGATCGGTCAATTGGGGGGGGAGATCGCAGGGCTCGATTTTCTCGTCGAACTCAAAGACCTGAATGGAAGGGATCGGTTGGCCGGCTTCGACGTGCACTCCATGATCGTGTATCCGTAAACCCCAAGATCTTGGGGAGTTAAGTACTTGTCAAACGATGTGTAGCGTGGTATACCTGCCGAACTTTTTCGCCTTGCACTCATCACGAAAGGTTATGAGACTCTATGGCGACGAAAGTTCACGCGAAGAAGAAATCATCAACGACGAAACCAAAGGCCGCCGCTTCTGAGAAGCCTGCTTCTTCAAAAGAGCGTCCGGTGACGGAACCATCTATGGCAGAAAAAGACGAAGACAGTGTAGCCGCGCGAGTGGTGGCGGCCCTCACGACCAAGGAAACCCCCAAGGAGCGAGAAGAGCGTCAGCAACGACGCGAATCCTTGCAGCGGATGCTGCTCGGCAAGCGCCAGGAAATCATCCGCGAGATCGAGGGCAACCTGGGACAGTCCCTCACGGAAGACCAACAGCGGCGGTTGGAATCAGCCAGGGATGTGGGGGATCAGGCCCTCATGGATCTGGAGCGCGAACTCGGTATTTCTCTGATGGAAATGCGTAACCGGAAGCGCCAAGCGATCGACGAGGCCTTGACGCGCTTGAACGAAGGTACGTACGGAATCTGCGCCGAATGCGGTGTGGAAGTGAGCGAGAAGCGCTTGGAAGCCGTGCCGTTCGCCAAGTTGTGCGTGGAATGCCAGTCTCGACTTGAGTTGCTGGAAAAGATCGAAAAGGAAGAAGATCGCGATTAAGCGCGCGGCGTCTTTTCTGCTCGGTCGATCTCCTGTGCCCGCATCCGAAACACGGCGCAGTGTGTCCCTGCCCTGATCCTCGTGGCCCATCACCCTCCTGTTCCGATGACGCTGACGCGATCCAATGCGGTGGTGCTGCTGAGCGGGGGATTGGATTCCACCGTGACGGCAGCGGTTGCCAAGCAAGAGGGCTACGCCATCCACTGCCTGACCGTTGCCTATGGTCAGCGCCACCGCATCGAACTGGATCGGGCCAAGGCCGTGGCTCACGCCTTGGGCGCAGCCGGCCATATCGTGGTCGAGGTGAACCTGAGGGCGTTCGGCGGGTCGGCGTTGACGGCGGACCTGGATGTACCGAAGGACCGTTCGGACGAGGAGCGGTCGACTACCATCCCGGTGACCTACGTACCGGCCCGGAACACTATCTTCCTCTCCCTTGCCTTGGCCTATGCCGAGACGCTGGAGGCCCAGGCGATTTACTTCGGCGCCAATGTCCTCGACTATTCCGGCTACCCCGATTGCCGCCCTGAATTTATCCATGCGTTCGAAACGGTCGCTCGCCTCGGCACTAGAATGGGGGTTGCCGGTCGAACGATCGACGTGCGGGCGCCGCTCTTGATGCAATCGAAGGCGGACATTATCCGGCGAGGGTTGGATCTGAGGATCCCATTTGAGTTGACGCACAGTTGTTATGATCCCGGCGAAACGGGTGTGGCTTGTGGTCGTTGCGACAGTTGCCTGATTCGCCGGGAGGCGTTTCGTCGGCTGGGAGTTGTGGATCCGGTTCCCTATGCGGTACCCTAAACCGAACGAGACGGGAGAGGATGGTTCGTATGTCGCCGGAAGAGTTTTTCATGTACTTGACGATCGCGTTGGTGATCGTAGTGCCGATCGCCGCGAGACTGTATCGGCGGTTGACCTTGAGTCGAACGACAGAGCTGTTGCGCGAACAACTCCAACAGGCGCCGAAAGGCGGCTCCTCGGTTCCGCCGGAGAGACCTCAATGAAACGAATGCGATCGACACCCTGGCTCCTGGGCCTGGGCGTGGGGATGCTTGTGGCGGGGCTGGCTGCCTGCGAGTCCAGCGCGACGGATCCCCAAACGACCAAACCGTCCGCCGGCGCAGCGCCCGCGGACGTCCAAGTCGGAGAGGCCAAGTTCAATGCCAATTGCGCGGCTTGTCATGGTCCGCGCGGGACCGGTAGCAAGCAGGGTCCTCCCCTCGTGCATAAGATTTATGAGCCCAATCATCATGCCGACGTCGCTTTCCAACGGGCAGCCGCCAATGGCGTACGCGCCCATCATTGGGAGTTTGGGAACATGCCGAAGATCGATGCCGTGACGGCGGATGACGTCGACCACATCATTAAGTATGTGCGCTGGCTGCAGCGCGAGGCCGGTATCTTCTAACCGGAGAGACTTGCTTCCATCCTCCTCCCGATCGTCCGTAGTTGTACGTCCCACCTGAGATGGCTCCGCTTCTTTGGACAGAATCTTTCAGTTCCTAAGTGGTGCCGGGCGGTGTACGCCTACGCGGCCGTAGGCCGTGCAGGCACGCTCTCCCAGTACACGCGATCGGGCGTGCGTCCGTCAAGCGCGCGATGCGGCCTGAGCTGATTATAGAAGGTCAGATACCGTACCATCCCGTCCTGGGCGTCTCGGACGGTCTCGTACGCGTGCAGATAGACCTCTTCGTATTTGAGGCTCCGCCACAGCCGTTCGACAAACACATTGTCCCGCCACCGTCCCGTCCCATCCATACTGATCTGGATACCCTGGTCTTTGAGAAACCCGGTGAATTCCTGGCTGGTGAACTGGCAGCCTTGATCCGTGTTGAAGATCTCGGGTGTGCCATACCGGGTGACTGCCTCCCGTACCGCCTCCACGCAGAAGTCTGTGGTCAACGTGTTGGACAGCCGCCACGCCAACACCCGGCGACTGGCCCAATCGAGAATCGCGCATAAATACACGAAGCCACGCCGCATCGGAATGTACGTGATATCAGACGCCCACACATGATTCGGCCGCGTGATCGTCAGCTGACGCAGCAGATAGGGATAAATCCGATGGGCAGGATGCCGCTGGCTGGTCCTCGGCTTCCGATAGATCGCCGCGATGCCCATCCGTCGCATCAGCGTCGCGACCTGTCGTCTCCCAATGGCATGGCCCTCCTGCCGTAACAAATCCCGCAGCATGCGAGCGCCAGCAAACGGATACTGCAGATGGAGCTCGTCGATCCGGCGCATGAGTGCCAGCGTCGCGGCGGAGACAGGCTTCGATTGGTAGTACGCGGTCGACCGGGCCAGCTGCAGCACCTGGCATTGTCGCCCGATCGGTAATGGATGGGTGCGATCACTCATCGCTTTGCGCTCAGCAAGCCCGCCTTGGTGAGCGCGCCTTCTAAAAAATCATTCTCGAGGGTCAGTTGCCCGATCTTGGCATGCAGGGTCTTGAGATCCGGCGCCTCCGACGGCGGTTTTGAGCCGCCAAACACATCCGCCGCCCGAGCCAGCAGCTGTTGCTTCCATTCGGTGATCTGGGTGGGATGGACCCTGAACTGCTCGGCCAACTCGGCCACCGTCTTGTCACCTTTGACTGCGGCCAAGGCCACCTGGGCCTTAAAGGTCGCTCCGTGGTTCCGTCTCGTCCTCTTCATTACCTCGCTCCTTTGTGTCGCCACCTCGCGGTGGCTTTGCTGAAGCCAGGCTACCACTGATCACACTGTCCGAATTTCCGGAGCCCCCTCTACCTGTTGTTTGACAACCCGCCTCTGCGGTTCGTAAGGTACAGGCGTGGACCGACGGGCCCGTCGGAACGCTTGCCTCGGGTGGCGCCGCGCTCGTTGGCCCCAGCTAATCACAGGAGGAACCTATGAGACAGGGAACCTGGTGTGTGGTGAGGGGCCTAGCGGCGGCTACCTGGCTGTTGACCTCAGGCTGTGCGGCCATTGAGGCCGGGCATGAGGGAGTCTTGATCGTCCAACCGTTCTTTTTCGGTCATGGCGGCGTCGACGAGGTGCCGGCGAAAACCGGCCGGGTCTGGATCGCACCGACCACGAAGGTGCAGGAAGTGGACATCCGACCGGTGCAGTATTCGGAGCATTTTGACATCATCTCGGCCGAAAACGCCCCCGTCTCGTTCGATGCCTTTCTCATCGCGAATGTGATCGAAGGCCGCTCACCGGAGTTGATCAGCCGATACGGCTCCAATTGGTACCAGAACAACGTGAAGGAGGCCTTTCGAACCTTCGTTCGCGAAGAGGTGCAGAAGTATCCCCTCTTCCAATTGACGACCGACCCAACGACCAGAACCAAGCTGCAGGATGCCATCGCCCGAGAGGTTCAAAATAAACTCATCGAGAAACAGAATCTGCCTATCCGCCTCAATCGGGTGGTCGTCGGCAGCATACTGCCGCCGAAGGGCGTCGTCGAACAGACGACTCAGACCATCGTGCAAGAACAGCGCAAGATCACGATGGTCGAGTTTCAGAAGGCGGAAGAGGCGAGGGAAAAGGCAGAGCGGCAGCGGGGTATCGCCGATCGGGCCTATCGGGAATCACTGGGGCTGACCGCGCCGGAATTCGTGGATCTGCGGCGCATCGAAGTGCAGAAGGAAATCGTGCAGCATTCGCCGTCCGCCTTGACCGTGATCATGGGGCTGGAACGGGTGGGCATCAATATGCCTCCGCTTGCCACCGATCGATGAGGCTGGAGAGAGACTGTCGAGATAGAGACCGTAGAAGAGGCCGGCATCTGTCGGCCCCTTCCGGGGTGCTCGGTTACTTCACGAGCCACACGCGGTAGGTCTTCGCGTTAAGCGGCTTCGCGATTTTCAGCGTGGCGATTTCTCCTGGGTTCATGATGTCTTCCCCGCCGGGCGTTTTCCTCGCCGGATGCCGCGTGCTGCGGAGCAATGTGCCCTGCTCATCGTAAAAGTCCACCATCACGTCGGCTGCTTCCCGCAAGCTGCCCTGATACGCCGTTCCCAACCAATCGAGTCGTTTGAGGGCTTGGTAGACCACGACGACCGTCCCATCCGGGGCTTCACGCGCACTGATGATCCTTAGTGCCCGGTTTTGGTCCAGAGCCTGTTCGCCGCTCCCGGTCGTGTGCGCGAGGAGGACCCGTTGGACGTCGTCGACGTCAAAGCGCCCGCTGACCTTGCAGTAGATGGTACGCCCCTGTTCACTTTGCTGCACGATGCGCTGATCGTGGACGTGCTGTTTGGCAAGGGTCTGGATGACGCTGCGGATTAGGCGTGAGTCGACGATCGGCGCTGTCTGTTCACGGACGGTGGGGTGGCGGCTCAGCGCTTGAAAGAGCGCTTCGGTGCAAGCCGTTTCTCGGGCTTCCGCTGCCGTCTCAGGCTCATGGTAGGCGTAGCGGTAGTCACCGCTGATTTCGGTAGGGCCGTTGTTTCCGACGGTCATGTGCGGGGCTGCGAAGACGAAGGCGTGAGCGGTCACCAGCAGCAACAGGCTGCTTCCAGGTATGGCAAGTCGCGGGATCATGGAGCATTCCTCCCTTTCCTCACCGCTTGGAGGGGCACAGAGACGGTTTCGTCGGCGGTATCGGGATGATCTATGCTACCACGCGCGTCGGGTGCGAACAAACAGGCTCAGGCGGGCAATTGGGCCAATTGTTCGAGGATGGCTTGAATCGTTAGGGGAGAATTGCCCTCCGCCCGGTTGTTCACGAGCACGAAGGATTCGACCTCTTCGGATGAGGCCCGGTGGATGAGGTCTGCCGCTTCACGGCGCATTTGGGGTTGCGGCAGGACGATGCGATTATACGGCGCGTACCGTTCCACCGCCATCGCATAAGGGAGTCCCAGCGGTGTGAGGAGCCGCATGACGAGAAAGGGAGCGGTGAAAGCCTGCCCCAGCAGGTTGTGCTGCGTGAGGAGCGGTGGCATGCCTGTCCAGTGGTTGTAGGTATGGGCCACCCTATGCGCGCGAAGGGTGTCGCGATAGCGATGCCCGAGCACTGCGGGGTTTCGGACTTCCACTGCATAGGGGTAGCCCGAAGGGAGTCCGCCCAGAAATCGATCCAGGGCGTCAAGAAAGCGGGCTGCTTCCAACCCCGACTGCTGGAACTCGAAAATGAAGGGGCCGATGCGATCGGGTAAGGATTCGACGAAGGGCGTCAGCACCAGGTCGCGAAAGAGCGCCTCGTCCAAGAAATGGGGATTGGATTTTCCGCCTTTGGCCCCATAGCGAGGAAGGGCGGCGTACGTGGGGATGGTCAACTCTTCCCACACCTTTGAGCAAAACCGAAAGTGGGCCGGTACCTGCGTGCCGTAATGCGCGAGTTGCGCGGCGGTGGCCGGTCGATAGAAGGTGTGATCAATGCCGACGGTTCGGAACAACGGAGGCTGCCCCGGCGGATAGGCGGCGTATTCAGCGAGGCTGTCTTTGGAGAATCGGCTGGCGGTATAGGCGCGGCGGTAAATCTGATCGCGCCACCCTTCGTAAGCCCAAGAGCTGGTCCCGAACCGCACAAGTGTCCGGTTGTCGGGAGGCCGTTCCGGTTCGAGCAGCGAAAACAGAGAGGTCTGAGGCACCAGTGACTCCACGAAGCCATGAGGCAGGCGATAGCTACGCCCGTTGCGCCGGAATTTTACCGCAATTCTGTGAGAAACCCCAGGATGCCTTGACTTGATGGTGGTCTTCACTCACACTCGAACGCTACGTATGTATGACGGCACAGAGCCAGAACTCCTCCGCCTCCTCGCGTCTCGGGTTGGAATCGCTCCTGATTATCACGACATCGCCGGCACCCATCACGTCACCGGTGACGAAACCGCACGGGCAATCCTCTCGGCGATGGGATTTCGCGCGGGGTCGCGCGATGGCCTGGTCGCCTCCCTGCGTGCCTTGGATGATGCCGCTTGGCAACAACCCTGCGATCCCATTCTGCTGCTCCACGAGGGGTATCAAGCGGTCTCCTGGTCACTCCGCGTTCCGGTGGAGGTCGAGGAAGAGCAGAGGGTGGTCGTGGCCTGGAGTATCGTGGACGAGCAGGGCACTGTTGTACATCGGGACGAGGTCGGTCCCCATCTGCCGATTCGGGAAGTCCGCGAGGTCGATGGACGACGTATGGTGCGGCTGGAGTTGCCGCTCCGTGAGAAGTTGGGGCTCGGGTACTACGACTTGGCGGTCGTTACGACCGGTCATCGAGTAGGAATCACGGGCGCCCTTCGCCTGGTGGTGGCTCCCACGCAATGCTATGTGCCTGAGTCGCTGCAACGCGGCGGGCGAGTCTGGGGCCTCGCGGTACAGTTGTATGCTCTGCGCTCTCAAACCAATTGGGGGGTGGGTGACTTCGGCGATCTCTCGCGCCTTGTGGAATGGGCCGGTCGCGACCTGGGAGCCGGCATTATCGGGCTCAACCCCCTCCACGCCCTCAAGAACACCCGGCCGCATCATCTCAGTCCCTATTCCCCGAACAGTCGCCTATTCTTGAATGATCTGTACATCGATCTGGAGCAGTTGCCGGAATATCTCCGGTCGGACGAGGCGCAAGCGTTACGGAAGAGCCCGGAGGTCCAAGAGGCGGTGGAACGTGCGCGCCGTTCCGATCGCGTGGATGCGGAAACGGTGGTGCAAGTAAAGCGCCGGCTCCTCCACTGCGCCTATCGGCAATTCCTGCAAGACAATTACGCTGAGGTCGACGGCATCTGGAGACCTTCGAGCGAGCGTGGGCGGTTGCTGGAAGCCTTTATTCGGGATGAGGGAGAACCGCTGAAGCAGTTTGCGCTGTTTCACGTGTTGGAAGAAGAGCGGAGTCGTCTCGATCCTGCGCCCGCGCTGTGGCCGTCGTGGCAGGCTGAGTATCGCCGTCCCAACGGACCGGCGTCGGACGACTATTACCGACGGCATCGCGACCGCATTCGGTTTGTGCAGTACGTGCAGTGGGTTGCGGCCGAGCAGCTGGGGCAGGCGAAGGCCAAGGCCGCGAAAGCCGACATGGCCGTGGGCCTCTACCCTGATTTGGCGCTTGGGAGCGACCGTAATGGCGCCGAAGCCTGGATGTTGCAAGAGGTCTTGGCGTTGGAGGCAGATTGCGGCGCTCCGCCGGATGCGTTTGCTCCGCAAGGTCAAAATTGGGGATTCGCGCCGTTCCATCCGTTGCGGCTGAAGGCGGCGGGCTACCGTCCGTTCATCGAGTTGATTCGAAAAACATTTCGCCAAGGCGGGGCGATTCGGATCGACCATGTGATGATGCTGTTCCGGCTATTTTGGGTGCCCCGTGGAATGAGCGCAGCAGCCGGTGCCTATGTGTACTATCCGGCAGAGGACCTGTTGAAGATTCTTGCGCTGGAGAGCGTACGTGCCGGGACGCTGGTCATCGGGGAAGATCTCGGTACC
Organism: Nitrospira sp.; assembly: GCA_015709715.1. Lineage (NCBI taxonomy): Bacteria > Pseudomonadati > Nitrospirota > Nitrospiria > Nitrospirales > Nitrospiraceae > Nitrospira > Nitrospira sp. The sequence goes on along the minus strand of CP054184.1, from coordinate 1,160,295 downwards.
GTTCCCGATTACGTGCGCGAGCAATTGGCGCGGTACAAGATCCTGTCCTATCGCGTCTTTTATTTCGAGCGCCAGTGGGATGGAGCCTGTAAGCCGCCTTCCGACTATCCCACGCAATCGTTGGCGGTCGTTACCACCCACGATCTCCCCACCCTTGCCGGGTATTGGACGGGGGAGGACATCAGACTTCGGGCCGGTTTGGGCCTCTATTCCGACGAGACGTCCGTGCGGCGGGCCTTTGAGGAACGAACAGGCGACAAGGCCCATATTCTTGCCGCGCTGCGGCAGGCCGGGCAACTGCCCCCGGGTACGGCTGATCGTCCTGAAGCGGTCCCGGTTATGACGGCCGATCTGGCCCAAGCCATCCACGCTTACCTGGCGTCATCGCCTGCCTGGATTGTGATGGCCAACCTTGACGACATGATCGGGGAAGTGACACAAATGAACCTGCCCGGTACGCTGGACGCCTATCCGAACTGGTCCAGGAAGTTGTCGCTGTCGCTGGAGGACCTGCAACAAGATGAACGGGTGCACGCACTCGCGGCGGCGTTGCGGACCCTTCGCCCTCCGGCCGCCGGGTCCTAGGCTGCGGTGCGAGCCGGCCGCGGGAATGCGATGAAGAGCCGCAACCATCTCGTTCTTGCCTTCGCCGCCGCCCTCTTCCTTCTCATCGCCGTCATGGAATGGATGTTCCCATTGAATGTGGTGGGAGCGTTCGGGTTCGTCCTGCCGATTCTCATGGTGGCGACCGTCCGGAGTCGGCCGCTGATGTTCGTGACCTTGGCTCTCTGCATTGTCGTGACCTTCATGGGGCTGTTTCAGCCGGGGAAGAAAAAGGAACGCTTCACGACCGTCGTGGTCAACCGGACCTTGGTCGTCTGTGTCCTGGCCGGGGTGGCCTATATCGGAATGACGTGGGAAGAGCGCAAGGCGAGGGAGGAGGCGGCGAGAGCGGCGTTGGCCACGCAGACCGAGCATTTGCTCCGTGCCAATACCCAGCTCGTGGAGGTCAAAGACAAGCTGGCGCGCTCCGAACGGCTGGCGGCCGTGGGACAGCTGGTGGCTTCCGTGGCCCACGAGGTGGGGACGCCGTTGCATTCGATTGCCTGGCACGTGGAGGCCTTGGCGGAGGAGCCGGGAGTCACGCCGGAGATGAAGCGGCGAATCGGCATCATCAACGAACAGTTGAATCGGGTGGTGCGTATCATTCAGGATCTGTTGTCGTCGACCAGGCAACGGAAGCCTGAGCCGACCTGGTACCCCGTCGAGCGGTTGATCGAGCCGGTGGTGGCGTTGATGGAAGCCGCCTATCAGGCCAAAGGAGTGGACCTGCATCGCGAGCAGGAAGCGCCGGCGGCGCTTGTGTGGGCTGATCCTGAAAAAATTCACCAAGTGCTGGTCAATCTGCTGGCGAATGCCTTGGCGGCGACGTCGGCCGGTGGGGTGGTGACCGTGGTTTTGGCGACCCGGCAGGCCTCCGCGGAGGAGACCGAACAGGCGGCCTGTACCGGGCGCTCCGATATCGAGTTGATGGTCACCGTAACGGTGCACGACACCGGCTGCGGCATGCCGCCGGAGGATGTCGAGCGAGCCATGCAGCCGTTCTTCACGACGAAGGCGGTGGGGCAAGGCAGCGGGTTGGGGCTGTTCTTGAGTCGAGAGGCCGTGACCGCCCACGGCGGACGATTGACGTTGGAGAGCGACATCGGGAAGGGAACGACCGTGACGGTGGCCCTACCAGGCCTGCGGACGAACGGCGAAGCAACCGAGGAGCATGAGGCCGATAAATCGGGCGAAAATATTCGTGGTTGATGACGACGAGGCTGCGCGGACGTTGCTCGTGGAGGCGCTGGTCAAGGAAGGGTATGAGGTCGAAGCCTTTTCCGGCGGCCAGGCGGCGGTGGAGCGAGGTCGGCAGGTGGCGCCCGATCTGGTGTTGACGGATCTCCGGATGGAGCAGGGTGATGGTCTGATGCTGCTCAAGGAATTCAAACGATTCAGTCCCGATACTGCCATCGTTCTGCTGACCGCGTTCGGATCGTTGGAAGGTGCCATCGCGGCCATCAAGCAGGGTGCCTACGACTATCTGGCCAAACCGTTCAAGAAAGAAGAAATCCGCCTCGTCGTGCAACGCAGTCTCGACCATGCTCGTCTGGTGCGGGAGAACGCGCGCTATCGCGACGAGGCCCGTTCGCGTGAGCCCTGGTCGCAGCTGGTGGGCAGCAGTCCGGCGATGCTGGAGGTCTATAAGCTGGTGGCCCGCGTGTCCGAAGGGCGAAGTACGGTCCTCATTGAAGGAGAAAGTGGCACGGGCAAGGAGTTGATTGCGCGGGCCGTCCACTCGAACAGCCTTCGCCGCGACAAACCTTTCATCCCGGTCAATTGCGGAGCCTTACCAGACCATCTGTTGGAGTCGGAAATGTTCGGGTATGAGAAGGGCGCGTTTACGGGCGCAGTCGGGTCGAAAGCCGGTCTGTTCGAGGCGGCCAACGGGGGAACCCTATTCCTGGATGAAATCGGCGATCTCGGACCCTCGCTTCAAGTGAAGCTGCTCCGAGTCATGCAGGAGCAGGAGGTTCGTCGGGTGGGCAGTACCGCGTCGGTCAAGGTCGATGTCCGTATCATCGCCGCCACCAACCGGGATTTGGCCACGCTGGTGAAAGAGGGAAAGTTTCGCGACGACCTCTATTATCGCCTCAATGTCGTGCGTATCGTGTTGCCGTCCTTGGCGGAGCGCCGTGAGGACATTCCCATGCTGGCCCAGCATTTCTTACAGAAGTACGCCAAACAATCGCTTCATGTGAAAGGGTTCCTGCCGGAAACGATGGCGCTGTTGAAGCGATATCGGTGGCCGGGCAATGTGCGAGAGTTGGAAAACGCGGTTGAGCGGGCGGTGTCGCTGAGCCACGGCCCGTTGTTGCTGCCGGAAGACTTGCCTGAGGCCGTTCGCAACGAATCAGCCTCCACGACGGTCTCGCAGGATTCCCTTGTCGGCACCGATCAGAACGTGCTCCTGACGTTGGATGAAGTGGAAAAGCGCCATCTGGCGCGGGTGCTCAAAGAGACCAAGGGCAACAAGGTCAAGGCGGCGAAAATCTTGGGCATCGATCGGCGGACCCTCTATCGGATGGCGGAACGGTTTGGACTGGATCTGGGGGAGGAGGCCGAGGAGAAGTGAGAACGGCTACAGCAGCCGAAGGGACTTCTTGATCAAGCGGATTTCGTTCTCGGCGCTTTGCGGGAGGGGCGTTTCCGCCTCTTCCCAGGAATCGAAGAGTCCGTCTTTCCCGCGGTGAAAGACCTGAAGTCGTAACCGAGTGTTCGCCTCATCTTGCGGAATCACTCTCGCCTCCACGCGGTTCTTGCCGACCCCGAAGCGCCAACGCAACAGCCCGTTCCAGGGGCTCCGAATTTCACGCCGCATCCCGGTGGTGATATTGCCGGCGTCGTCCCGCTCGACCCGATAGCCTCCCTCCGTCAAAACATCGACCACGGCGGTTGATACGCGCTCAGCCGGAACCGGGAGCGTGACTTCCATGAGGTCCGGTTCGGAATGAGCGGGAGCCCCGGCGCAGGCTGTGATCCAGGAGACGGCCAGGAGAGCCAGACCGGTAGAGGCGATCGGTCTCACTTGGGTTTCCCTTCTTGGAGGCGATACACCATATGCGTGTCCGTGTGTTCGACGCCCGGGATCGCGTGGATCTTGTCGATCACCAATTGAGTCAACGCATCCTGATGGGGAATCTCGACGATGGTAAAAATATCGGGTTTGCCCCAGCAGGGATCGATCTGCTTGATCTCTTTGATCGCGCCGAGCGCTTTGACGACATCGACCGTTCGTCCGGGATGAACATTGATCAGGACATAGGCTCGATCGGACATGGATGAAATCTCCCGTAAGCTTCAGCAACCTAGCGGATTGGTTCGAGGCCTGTCAACAGAATCGCTTATTTAGGGGCCACGATGACTTCCACCGTGAATCGATCGGTGGTCTTCGTGAGGTCCGCCTCCAGTCCACGCGGATTACCGACACGTCCTTCAGGATCGTAGATGAAGCAGACGAGCGTCCGACCGTTGGGCCGAGCGGCATATTGAGCGGTATCAGCCTTGACCTGTTCCACGAGTTCCTTCGTGCTCAACCCCGAACGTGTTTGTTTCACGACCACGGCCGTTTGCCCCCAATCCAACAAAAACGTGGTCCGTTGCGTACCGTTGGCGTAGGGCGGACTCCACTCTTCCGTGCCGACTTCGTCGAACTGCAATCGGAGCAGGGCGTAAAAGAGATCTTGAAGGTCGTATTCGTCATTGATCTCTAACGTGGGGCGGTATTCACCTCGCAAGCGCAGTTGCCGTGCAATCAAATGGAAGCGTCCGCAGGTTTTTCGAAGCAGTTCGAGTGTGGAGTCAGGCGGTTCTCCAGCAGGAGTAATGGGAGGTGGGGATGCGAGAGGTGTTGAGGGGGGAGGGGAAATCCGTGAGGGACTTTCGGTGGTTTCTGCAGCCGCCGTTGACTGCGGCTGAGTGGCGACGACGGTTGCGACCGAGGGCGTTGTAGCCGAACCCTCAAGGGAAGGAGGTGTGCTGAGGTCTTGGGCAATGGGTGCAGATGCGCGCGTGGCTGCTTCACAGGTGGAAGCAGGTGGAGCCGCAGGTGTGGTCGTGGGCGGCATGACGGAAAGGGAAGGCGTGTCCCTTGTCGCAAGGGGTTCAGGCGCGGCAGGAGGTTGGGGCGCAGGTGGTGCTGCGTTGGACGATGGGGGGGCTGGTGACGGAGCCGGTTTGTCCGTCTGCGCGGGTTGCGGTGTGTCGAGATTGGAATGAAGATCGGATGAGCGGGGTGGAGAGGAGGATTGTGTTTCCGCCGTCGGCGTGTTGGCTGTCGAAAGCGGAGCGTCCGACGTGGCTGTGGCGACTGTCAGCCGGGGGGACGCAGGAGGCAAGGGCGCAACGTCAGGCGTCAGGCCCAGGAGTTCGGCTTTTTGCCGCTCCAGTCGGCCGATCAATTCCTTCAACAGCGCGAGGCTTTCGCTCGACTCCGCCTGTGTTCCCACGCGCAGCACATGTTGTCTGTGGGCTTGATATTCGGGCGATTTTTCGCCGAACAGCCGCCGAATGGTTTCTCGAAGGGATAACTCCGTCCGGCTACGAACTGCATCGCCGTAAGGAAACCCATCGCGGCTGAGATCGTCGATTTGGGTGCTCAGCTCACGCAGTTTGTCGATCCCGCGCGACAGCTCCTCCACCAGGGTCGGTTTCACTCGCTGACGTGACTGCTCGGCGGATTTGGCTCGGGCCATGGTTATTACCCTCTGTTTGAACCGGGTGCCGGTGATGGACTTATCCCACCCACTCAACCTCTCCGCCTCCGGATGGCGCCTTCTTTGGGGCCGCAACGGCGGTGGGTGGACCGGCCAACACCTCTCGTACGGCCGTCAGCAGGGCTTCGCTGCTAAACGGCTTTTTCAGAAAGGAGAAACCGCTGCGCATGAGTCCGCGATCGATCAGCGTGAGGGCCGGGGTGCTGGACATGAGAACGATGCGCACCTCACGTTTTCCATCCAGCAGGCGCTCAACCATCTCCTGGCCGTTCACACGGGGATAAGGGTTCTTGTCGCGTGAGAGCTGGAAGCCCGGTGGGGGGAGAAAAATATCTGCCAGTACCAGGTGGATCGGCGAGGGATGTTGGGCATACAGCTTAAGGCCTTCGGCACTTCCCGGCGCCTGCAGTACATGATATCCGGCCTGCTGCAAGGGTTTTGCGCAGAGCAGGAGCGTGGTCGGATCGTCGTCGACAAGGAGAATGGTGGTGGGTTTCTCAGGTGTCGGGGCCATGGCATTCCTCCGTGCGGTTTTGAGGGCGTGACCGCCCCGGGCTTCGATAGGGGCGCTAGTATGGGCGAGGGGTCGTTTTCAACCGTTCATATTCCCGTTGCTCGCAACTGCCTTCTTTAGGGCGATATTGGTCCGGTACGTTCGCAAAGCGGAGGGCGCAATAGCGCTGCGCTTGATGTTGGCGATCGAGGTCTAATTGCTCCTCAAGTTGTTGCAATCGTGCGGTGAGGTCGATGGTCGGCAAGGTCTGCTCGCCGTGGACCTTCTCCTGTGCGTCAGTTGCCTTGTCGTCGCTGGAGCGTGGATTGGGGCCATGCAGACGCCAGCGCGTCAGGACGTCTTCTTGGTTGAAGACGACGGTCAGTCCGAATTGCGAGTAGTCCCACACGAGTTCGCCGCGGTCGGGATAAGCCAAAATGGAGCGGGGGAGGCCATAACGATGCCAGACTTCGTCTCGCAGCATGCCGATCCTGGGCGTGAGGTTTCGAATGGCGCGGATCTGCGCGACGATCGGCGAAAGGTCTTCTTGTCGACGAGGGCCGGACCGTTTTGCCAGAGACTCTAAGGCTGCCTGGGGGGCGCGCACCAGGCGCCAGACCGTCACTGAACCTGCCGCACAATCCGACGGATGAGGATCCTCGAAGATCATCTGGGTGGTCAGCGGGAAACCACTGATTTCCTGCGCACGGGTGAAGTTTTTGATTTCTTGAACGGCGGCCACAAACGCACGTTGCCGTCCGTCTTCCACGCTGGGGGCGCAGGATGCCCGGCCGGTAAAAAACACATCATCGCCGAAATGGAAGAGGGCCTGCTCCGTCCAGAAGGGGCGGGTGTCGGCCGGCATCGAAGCCATCGCGGCGGAGACCGTGAGGCACACGATTACTGCTGCCAAGGGAGAACGCATGGATCGATCCGATGGGCGACGATAGTCGAGAATGATCTACGTACCTTCATCAGTATATCGCGCGGATCGGCGAAATCGAGAAAAGAGTGAGTTTGAGCGAGGAGATACGGATCGGAGAGTGGATCAGTAGTTTGTGGGGTGGGTGGCGTTCGGATTGGCTTGCCCGGTGGCAGGAGACTGGGATTTCGTGGCGCCCCCTTGCACCACCATAACGCCGGAGCCGGGCGGACAGACACTTTCCGGGGCAACCGACCCGGGATTGCGCAGGCCCCAGGATGTGGCCAACGCGTGACAGGCCAGAAGACCGATGCCTTCTTCCAGATTGCCGAATCGTTCGGTGGACTGCGCCTTGCCGCTCCATTCGATCTCACCGGTATTGACGTCGACGGCCCGAAGAGCAATTGTCGCTGAATAGACACGTTGCCCGTGCGGCAGGCCCGAACTCCAATTGACGGCTTCCCAGGAACCTACATCGGCGTTAGTGAATACGACCAATCGTGCCCCGACCGACTTCGCCATACGCAAGACGTCGGTTTCAATGTATTGGTAACCCGACAGACTCACCTTCTGATCGGCAGCCGCCTGCAGGACCTTGGTTTGGTCCACGACCAAGACACCCCGCTTCAAGAGCCAAGTGCTGACACTTTGGACCGTATCGGGTCGTCCACCCCACACCACCGCGCGTGTATAGGGAGCAGGAAGCTTCGCATGAAAGCCGTCCGTAATGGGCGTCTCTGTGAAGGCATAGCCTCGGCAGCCTGTTGTAAAGACCATACAGAGAAAGATGATGGAGAAGGCCTTCGTCCAAGTCATCGATTGCGTGCGCATGTGCTGCATAGAGGTTGTCAAAGACTACGGAGATGAATATCGTGAACCGTCACAGCCTATCGGACGGTTGCATTATACAGGAAGCCTTCTAGCGCGTCTGCAGCTTCCAGAGAGGCTGCCCAGAGAGGCAGCCCAGTAAGACGCCCGATGGACATCACCTTGGTCTCGTGATGGAGGCCGGAGCGGGAGACGTGAGGGGAAGAAGGCGGCCGCTGCCGGCTTACAGGATTTCAACCTGAGGAAATGCGTTTTGATCCGCGTTTGAATGCGGGCGGTCAACTTGCACCATCAACTGGATGGCAATGAACGGCACAACCGCATAGGCTATAAGGATCAGAGGTACTTCAATCATGGCAGCCACTCCTTTGTTATGGACGGCAGGTAGTGCAAGCCCAGTACCTGCTGGGGCGATGGAAACGGCGGCGCTAACCTGTTGATTCACCAGTTGGAAGCGGTGAGGGCTTCGTCGGCCCTCCTAGCTTCGGTGAAAGGACGGGGAAAGAACTGTGCAGCCTGAACAATTTGCGCTGAGCCGGAAGGCCTAAGGGCTATAGGGTGAAGAGGAGAGCGTCGGTGAGCAGGACTTTGCCATCTTCCTCGATGATCCGGCTCATCAACACCAAACCCGTCGAGGCGAATTGTTCGGGTATGCTGAACGAAGCTTGGAGATCGACTATCCGGCGTTTCTGGCGTCACACCCCGATCTGAAGAGACGGGTCGAAGAGGTGACACGTTCGGCCCAACAGGAGGCGTTTGGACAGGATGCCGCGAAGGTCATTGCGGAGTTGCAGCGCCGTATTGCGGAATTGGAACAATCGAAGGTCTCAACACAATCTACGCTTTCGAACAGGGAAAGCGTCGCCACCGAACCCACCCCAGACAGCGTCAGCCAGTCCCACCGGCAGTTGTTGACCATCATCGAACGCCTTGAACGGCGGCTGACCATGCTGGAAGATCAGATGAGGAGAGGCTCTGCTGGACGCAGGCTGGCCACTCCTGCACAGAAGGAATAGCTGCGAACAGATTGGGGAGTTGGTGCCCCCGACACGAATTGAACGTGCGACCCGCGGTTTAGGAAACAGGCCTGGGCAGTTTTTGAAACGCTCGGTGTATCAATGGTTTCCCCAATTTTAACTGCGAAAACAGGTGCTTGGACGCTTTCCATTGATTCGATGGATTCGAGGAGTATAGGTGGGTTTTGAAAATTTTTAGCACAAATTTAGCACAGCATGCGAATCGAATTTTCAGGCTGCTACTGCTCAAATGGCTTTCATCTCATTGTCCAATGCTCTGTGCAAATTGAGCCGTTGAGGCAAACGGACCAGCCTCCTCGCTCCTTCTTGCCAAATGTAATTTTCGGGACACTCACAGACCGTTCTTTCTGCTCAAGACCGTCAATTAGCACAGAAAACTTGGCATCTGGTTTTGGAGCGATGATGTTGAACGCAATCCCAAAGCACATCTCGCCGATCACGAAAAAAGTGGCGTGCTCGCTTTTGTGAAATTCAGGATTAAAAATTCCGGAGCAAAACATCGTAGGATCGTCTTCTGTGGCCATGAATGGTCCGGTGAATCTTTCAGGAAGCAATAGTTGCCCTCCCTCCAGCTCTAGACCGACCTGAAATGGATCGAAAACGAATTCCTTAACCTCCGGGTTAAGATGGACGCCTATCCAAAATGGAGAACCACCAGTGTGCTCCCAAATGGGAATGAAAGGGACCACAGGTCCGACCAAGCCGAATGAATCACCATTGTGAGCAACTACTTGAATCGCTATTCCTGGCAGATTGAGAATGGGATACTTTTTCCCATCATCATCATCATCGCTACCTCCAACAAAAGTTGGCCAGCTGTATGTGCCATGGCCAATCGCAACACAGCCTCCAATGTTAAAAAGACTGCCTATCGTCAAAAGGATCAAAAAGGCCTTCCAATAAATCGGGGATGCACCTTTGTAATTCATGGCGTTCATTTGACTTGCTGGAATTAGAAATCGAGAAAGAACATTTGGGGGACTCTTGGTGCTTCTAACGCTTCGAGGAGATTCTGTCCCGTCAGTTGGTGCAAGAAATTGAATCCTTTCTTGAAACTATTTAGCACAAATTTAGCACAGGATTTGGAGTGCCTCCCTTCCCTGAGACCGTCAGTCAGGGCCAGCGACGGCCCAACTCATTTTGCAGGCTAATGGGCGTTCTTGCGACAAGTGGTGAGATTTGGACGCCGTTTGAGTAGAATAGGCATCTACCGATGCACTGCCGCCAATGGGCGAATGCAGGGGGAGGGTTTTCCGATGCGACAAACAATCAAGGCCCGCTATCATGACGGAGTGTTACAGCCGTTGGAACCTCTTGCGTTGGCTGATGACGCCGAAGTGCAGGTCACCGTCGACACCGACCTTGCGCTCGGTGCGGACGAAATTCTGCGGCGTGCGGCGCTGGTCTATCAAGGGCTGAGCGCCGACGAGATCACGCAGGTCGAGTCCATCGCGTTAGATCGGCAACACTTCTTCCGTGAGCCGGCTGCCTGATGCCGCAACCGGCTGTCCTCCTTGATACCGATATTCTCTCCGAACTTCTCAAACAACATCCCCTCGTCGTGCAGCGGGTACGGAACTATCTGGGGGAGCACCAGCGGCTGGCCTTCTCGATCATCACGCGCTACGAACTCCTGCGGGGACTGAAGGCGAAACAGGCACGGACTCAAGAGGCGGCTTTCACGTTGCTCTGCCAAGCCAGTCTCATTCTCCCGATCACTGACCAAGTCGTCGAGCGTGCGGCGACGTTATACGGCGATCTCCATCGACAGGGGGCCTTGTTGCCCGATGCAGACCTGCTCATTGCCGCTACCGCCTTGGACGCGCAGCGTCCTTTGATTACGAACAACCTCGCGCACTTCCAGCGCATTCCTGGCCTCATCGTCGAAAGCTGGAAACGGTCAGCCTAACCAAGCGATCCTGCTTCCTTACGATGAGCTGAATTCACGGCTTCCCTCTCCTTTGATCCTTTCCCAGAACGACGGCAATGCCCTCCGAAATTTTTTTCGCGCACGGCCCCAAAACCAGTCGATTTTTGATTGCTGCATGTTCCGGCTCAGGACCATGCACACAATTGCCGCCACCAGCGCAGTAAAGCCCACATACGCCTCCTTATGCCTACTTCCTTTCGTGTCTCATCTGTTCGAAAATCTGTCCTCTCCTGTCCCCTCGTGACCCTTACTGACCCCTTCCGGGGCCTTTGCTTCGGTCTGGTGATTGGCATAGGGTGAGACGAACGGAAACAGGGCCAAACAGAGGAAACGATGTCCGAGTTGGAGCGCGTCACACAGCAACACTGTCGTCCGTCTGTGGGAGGCAAAGCCGGTCCGCGCCGCATGCCGACAGGCTGCGGGGCGGAGCGGAATGGCCCCCGTCTTGGTAACACGGGGGCGCTACCTACAGCGCTCCGTACAGGAGTTCGATAGGTTCCATGGATTCTGGCTTCACCCTGACGATTGATTGGCTGGCGTTTACGGTCCTGGCCAGCAATCCGCAAGAGACCATGAAGGTCCTCGGTGGTGATTGGGGTAAAGCCAAAGGCGGCTTCCGAGGCTATCCCTTGTCGTGGATGAGGGTGGACGGTCTGCGCGGGGTCGGCAAACTGGGCACCAATGCCCCTCGGCGTCCGAATGAAATCCATGTGGATCTGTCGGGCGGCCTGGCGTCCGCCCTGACACTGGATCAAATCCGAGGGCTCCTGCAGTGGGTGCATGACCAACAGGGGCATGTCACACGCATTGACTGTGCTTTGGATGACCGAGCAGGTACGGTGCCGGTAGCGACAATTCGTGAAGCAGTATCGATAGGCCAATGTGTCACACGTGCGGCTCAGGTCCGGCATATCGTCTCGAACCTGACGCACGGGACAGGGGCCACGACTGGCGAGACGATGTACTTCGGGAGTCCACAGAGTCAGACCCTGTTGCGGATTTATGACAAACGATTGGAACTCCAGAGCAAAGGCCAGGAGAACTGGCAGGACTACGGGACACGGTGGGAATTAGAGCTCAAGAAGGATCGGGCGGAACAGTGTGCCCGAGCATTGGCCACGTTAGACGAAGCCGACTGGAAGGAGTTGGTGGTCGGCTTACTGAGATCGTATGTGGATTTCCGGCAGATCCCGAAGGATGCCGAGGATGAAGAACGGTACCGGGCTCCAGTCTTGGAGTGGTACGCCCTCTTGACGGAGGGATTTCAGAAGGGGCGATTAGCCCAGGAGCAGCAGGTGCAGACCCTGCAGAACGTGAAACGATGGGTGAGTGACACCCTGACGCCGATGTTGGCGGTCATTTGTGCCACCCCTGGAGGGGAAGAATGGCTACTGAACGAAATTGTCAGGGGCATTGCTCGGTGGAAAGACCGACACCGCAATTTGCTCAAGCAACCCACTCGGTTTCACCGGTCTGCCGGCGGTCACGCGGGCAGCCCATGTTAGGGGGACTGGGGGTGTCGGCAGACTCCCCCGGTGTATCTGCACATGCTTACCGTCAAAGAACTTTCGGCTTGGCTCAACATCAAAGAATCCACACTCTATCTCTGGGTTTCCAAAAATAAGATTCCGTGCCGTCGCATTCATGGCCTCGTCAGGTTTGAACCTGAGGCGATTGAGGCCTGGCTAAACAGTTTTGAGGCCAGTCCTGGAAAGCCCTTCCCAGGGCCGACTCATGACGACACCCGCGACGTGGACCAGCTCATTGAAGCGGCCAAATCCGAGGTCTATACTCGCGGCGGGGAAACCATCACACCGAGCCCACGCACGAAGGAGGAGCAGCATGGGGCTCGTTAAACGGAACAATATCTGGTGGATGTCATTTACGTTTCAAGGGCAGCAAGTGCGCCGATCGACCGAAACCTCGGACAAAAAGTTGGCCGAAGCTATCCTCAGTAAAGTCAGGGTGCAGATTGTGGAAGGAAAGTACTTTGACAAGCCCAAAGAGGAAGCCAGGACATTTCGAGAGTTGATGGATCGGTATTTGCGCGAGCATGCCAGCCGACGGTCGGGCTACCGGCGCTATGTGAACATGGTCACGAATCTGACCGCGCATTTTGGCAATCCCAAGTTGGAACAAGTGACACCCAAAACGATCGTAGCCTTTAAGAACAAACGGTATGCGGATGGGGTTACACCGGCCACGATCAATCGCGAATTGGCGCTCCTGAAGAAGGCCTTCAATTTGGCGTGTCGCGAATGGGAATGGACCAAGGACAATCCGGTGTGCCGGGTGTCCATGGAACGGGAGAACAATACGAGGGATCGATGGCTGACGTGTGAGGAGGAACGACGTCTCCTTGCGGCTTCAGCGCCGTGGCTACAGGAAGTGATTGTGTTCGCGCTCCATACTGGTATGCGATGTGGGGAAATTCTGAATCTCACATGGGCCGGTGTGGACCTTAATCGACGAACCGCTACGGTGTTTAAATCGAAGAACGGGGAGCGGAGGACGATTCCACTCAGTCACACGCTCGTGCAGGCGCTTCAGAACAAAGCCCGTGGTCGGCGTATGGATTCGGATTTAGTGTTTACGAGCGCAGCTCACACACCGTTGGATGCTCCCAACCTACGCCGAAGTTTCCGATTGGCGCTGAAGCATGGCCAGGTGTCGGATTTCCGGTTCCATGATCTGCGCCATACCTGTGCGACTCGCATGGTGCAGGCGGGTGTGGACTTGTACAAGGTCCAACGGATTCTGGGGCATAAGTCGCCGATGATGACGCAGCGGTATGCGCACCATTATCCGGAAAGTTTGCGGGATGGGGTGGCGATTTTCGATGCGGGAAGGCCGTTTAGCACAAATTTAGCACAAGCGGGGATTCGACCAGAGCAGGTTTCGCTAACCTGTTGAAAAATTGGTGCCCCCGACACGAATTGAACGTGCGACCCGCGGTTTAGGAAACCGCTGCTCTATCCAACTGAGCTACGGGGGCGATCCTATTTTTCAATGGGTTAGTTGGTTAACCCGTTTTCGTTTCAGTCCGTGGTGTTAAAGAGGTGTTAAGCTCCGCAGTCTGCAAGTAACTGTGAAGGGTTTGCGCAGCTTTCACCAGGTCGGCTTCTTGAATGGCATTATACCGCTTCCACATCTTCTCTGATTGGTGCCCCACGATATTCATAGCCGTTGCTGTGTCTATCCCAGCGCGTCTGAGATTGGTTGCCGCGCAGTGTCGGAGATCATGGAAGCGGAAGTTTTCCACCTTTGCGCCTTCCATCGCAGTTCTAAAAGCCCGACTGATACGCTTGATCGGCTTTCCCTTGTACAAGAACACATGCTTTGTTGCAAGGCTTCTCAACCGCGCTAGCTGCTGTAGGGTAGTCCGCACATCGGGAGTCATCGGCACCTGGCGCGGCTTCTTGGTCTTCGTGTCCATTCCCCGCAAGGTAATGAACCCTCTTTTCAAATCCACACGATCCCACGTCAGCTGAACGATTTCCCCCAGCCGTTGTCCTAGGTGATAGGCAACGAGGAGGATGGGCCGAAGATGGGGCTTAGCAGCTTGAAAAAGGTTTTGCCACTCTTCATCGTTCAGTACGCGATCTCGCTCATTGTGCGGATTGGGTAGAGGCACGAGAGCGGCGGGATTACTGACCAAGAGGCCGCGTTTTGCTGCCACATTGAGGCAGTGTTTCAACACAATATGGTCATTGTTCACAGTCTGAAGGCTAGCCGGTTTTCCGTCCCTGCGCTTACGCTGGGCGCGGAATGCCCGCACGTCTTCTGGCTTGATCTGGGTCAATAGCCGCTTCCCAAAGAACGGTACAAGTTGTCGCTCCATAATTTCGACTCGATCCTGGTAACTTCTTAAGCGTGAAACCTCTTCCAATGCTAGATAGGTCTTGGCCCACTCGCCGAAGAGAATGGGCTTAGCTTCCTGGCTTTCCATCTTTCCTAACAGAAGATCGGTTCTGATTTTTGCTTCCATGTTGCGGGCAACGCCCTTGTTGAGACAGCCAACCTTCCATCGCTTCAGCTTTGCGCCTTTGATGCCGCGCGCCAATTTCAATACCTTTCCATCATCCAAAACGGGAAACTCCACATAGTAGCTGTCTTTGCGTTTGGTAAGTCCCATGGATCAAAGTACCCCACTCAAGAGTTTGAGGCGTGCGGTATAGGCATGATGGTGTGGGCGGCTACCCAGCTATCTAGGTCTTGTTGTTTGAATCGTGTCAATCTGCCGACTTTTACGTGTCGAATCTTTCTCTGGCTAACCCAATCGTAGATGGTGAGTTTAGCGAGGCCAAGATAGGCCGCTGCTTCGGCAACGGTCAAGAGGCGTTCTCCGTGTGTTTGTGCATGAACCATAAGCTATGCTCCTTGAGAGACGAAAGGGGCCTGAAATCAGCGTGAAAATTGTTACGCTCGATTGGGCCGAAAAATGATGCAAGAATGTTGGTAAAACAACGCTTTAAATGATTTGGCAGGGGTGAGGCGGGAGGTGCAAATGCACCCCCCTATGGGTTGCAGTACTTAGAAATCAGGGTTCTCCTCTGCAGTATTTTGGTGGTTGCGGCACAAAACCGTTAACTCTTGGCAGATTGCCTGAGCGGTCAGAGGGTCATACTGATACAGAGCCTTTGCAAATACTCTGGGCCTCTTTGCTGGCACCCCATGGAAACGCCTTGCTAATTCATTGGCGATTTCTTTAGCCTTCGTTTCCTCCCAATGTTCGCCATACTCACTACCCACACCTCTGAACACCTCTTTCACGTTCTGCCACGTCCATTCTTCCCCCTTCAGGGCTGGGTATTCATGTCTCAACCGCTGTAGATTGTTCCGCATGTTGTGTACTGTGCGCTCTGAGACTGTAGAAGTCCGGCTGATTTGTGATGCAGAAAAACGACCTAGCAGTACCAAACGCCAAGCGGCTTCGTACTTGTCGGCACGTGAGAGGTTGAGCTTGTCGGGGGCATTGGCCGCAATGGAAAAGCACAGGGCCTCCTCTAGAGACCCAATGAAGATTTTGACAGGTATGTGCGTGAGTCGCTTTCGGCCAGCTTGTCTATAGGCCTCTAGCCTATGGTGCCCATCAATGCACACCCACTCCCCACCGATCTTAAACACCGTGATGGGGTCAAGGCGGCTTCTGGCCTGTAAGGCCCGTTTCAGCTCTTCTAGATGCTGCCCGCTTTGCGCTGTTCCCTCCTCTAGCTGTCGAGGTTGAAAGAGGGCTTCCACTGTGCGCACATCGTGTATGGGCAACCTTCGTAAGGCTGCTTCTTCAGGGGATAGGGGAGCAATCTTCTTACCCTGAAACTCTTGGAAAGCTGCGTACCACCGAGTAGTGTTCATTCTTAATTTCGTCCTTGCTCGTAGCTCATGACGGCTGTAGGCGGTATAGAGAGACCCTGCTGAAGTTGTTTCATCTCTATAAATAAAAAGGCCCTTGTCTGGGGTTCCTTAAGTAATGGGGATCATCCCACCACCACAGAACCCCGAGACAAGAGCCCTCCAAGTCACACCCCCCACCTCTGCCGCATAGTTATCCGCGCAATGTTCGCCGCAGCTACTGATTGATTGGGCTAGAGAAAGAGGCGGGAGAGGGGGCCTGGCCGGATGCGTTGTTTACTCTTGGGGATTGCTTTGGGGTGTTCGTTGAGGTGCGTTTGGTCCCGTTTCGTCCGTAGACGGAATACTCACACGCGTACAGCCACCTCTATGGTTAATCCGGCCCTCTATCAAATGGTCGTAGTCCTGACTTGCGACAGCTTCAGCGACCTGACGGCGATAGATTGCTGAGGTTTTATAGAGAGGGTTTCCAAAGGTCTGCTTGACCCAGTCATTTACTATCTCCACATCATCTGAGCCTTCGTCTCCGATGCGTGGTGGAGTAAGACCCAGAAGGCCTGCATCGCTATTCGCTATCATTTTCGCCACTGCATCCCGATACCCTTGTTCGTGTTGGTAGCGCGGATCGCTCATATGTAAAAGCATATCTTCTTGGGAATCAAAGCTGTCCTTATCGCTTATGTACTTATTGTCGTCATTGGGATTGAATGGGGTTGTAACCTTTGTCATGTGTCTCCTTGAGGTGTTGAATATGCTGTTCACCGTTTGCCTGACGCTTCGTTGACTGTGCAGCGCTCTTTCTAGAAGGGGGGCCAGGGAAGCACTGAGACCACAGATTCCACTCAATCAGCTGCAAGTAGGCAAGTACCATCCTGAGCTTGCAGCGTACGAATCTCTCCGTAGTCCCTAGTCTTTGGGCCACTGCTTTTGGCGTCTTGAATCGTCGCGCTTTGATCGCGTGTGCAATGTCTTTTAACAAGATGTGGCCCTTCATCATTCACCCCTTCCATGTCCCCACCACCAGGGGACTTCCGTACATGGCCCAGCTACTACGACATCTGAAACCTTAGGCTCTTTTGGTCGTGTGGTTGCGAGGCGAGTAGTAGAGATAAACTCGGCGATGTTGTCATTCCAATTCATTCTCGGCGTTGCTTTGATAGGAGTCTGCATAGGGCATTGCGCCCATCTTGTGGAAATACGGATCACCGACATGGTGAGATGCTCCTGACTTTGCGTCGCATTCGATGTTCTCAAACGCTAACGCATTGATTTTGCTGGGGTGTGATTTTGTGAAAATTGAGGGGGGTGAAACGGGTAAGGCTACGGGAGATCGTCGCTCCTAGGGCTTCCTAGGCCGTTTCATGATGCTGTCTTTTGTGGGGTAAGTAGGTTCCTCTGGTTACCTCCTTTCGCTCCTGGGTTAGTGCCGATTCGGTGAGGTTGAGGCAATACCGCCCGTACCGAGTCAACGCATGTCGAAAGATTACTGAGGAAGACGGAATATCGTGCTCCTTTTTTCCCCTCAGGCGGTCTTTGATCTCCGTAAGAAGACATTCAGCTGTGCGGTCTAAGCGGATGTTATGAGACTTCAAGGCGGTTTGGCGAGGAAGTCGCCGCGCAAGCGGGCACATATCAGCGGTATTCATAGGCGGGTCTCCTGGTTTTTGTGGTCAACAGAGGGCGTGAACGCGATTGCAAAGAATTGATCTATCAATAGGTGGGGGATATCAATTCCTTCAATAGATGCATGGTATCAAGTCGCTGTTGGTGGGGAATCGTGGCTGACGGCAGCGGTACTGAGGTCACTGGTATTACTAAGCGCTTGAAATCATTCGGGGTCAGCTTAGGTCAGACCCATTTGTACTAAGGTGGACCATATCAATAGATGGTTCCTGTTAGAAGCAGCCCTTAACGCGAACTTAAGAGGCCCTCTTAAGGGCATTCGCCACTGTCGAAGCATGCCATTCACCATCCCTCATGGTCCGTTCGTTCCTCTTGTTGAGTTCCTCAGCAATCTTGCGAAGTGTCAGCCCTGCTTGTTGATACCCGCGAATGATGGGAATGACTGAAGCGGCAAAGTGGTCTGACATAGCCTGCCGTGTTTCAGCGGCCTTTCGTGAGGCTGCAACAAGCCCTTTGTGGCTAGGGTTTCCAAGTTTCACGCCCCTCCGCTTGAGTGCCTGAAGAGCTTCCCTGGTCCTGCTGGAAATGAGTTTCCTTTCCTTCTCGCTCAACGCTGCAAAGAGATGCAGTACAAACGGGTCAACATCCGCGCCTAGTTCAGTAACAATGAATGGAACGCCTTCAGACATTAGGCCGGAAATAAAGGCCACATCCCTTGAAAGCCTATCCAGCTTTGACACCAGGACAGGGGCCTTGCGCTTCTTGGCCTCCTTCAGCGCACCAGCCAATTGTGGGCGACGGCTGAGGGCATCGGCACCCTTCCCCGTTTCGACCTCCCGCACCCATCGCACAATCTCAAAACCTTCCAGTTCAACAAAGCGCCGAATGGCTTCTTCCTGAGCCTCCAGGCCGTTCCCGCTTCTGCCCTGGTCTGCTGTCGAGACTCGCAGATAGGCCAAGGCCGGTTTCCTAGCTGGTGAAGTGGTGGGGTGATCGGTGTGCATGTTCAATCCTCCTGTTGTTCAGTCGGTGTACATACATCATATCACCGTTTGATGAACAGAACAAGAGGGAGAATGAGGCTTACTCGGATAGCCTAGGCGGTTTTGGCAGAGAGGACGGATACAGCCAAGAGTCAACGAAAGCGCTAAGAGTGGATCACATGCACTAGTTGATAACACGTAGACATAGAGTTGTTGGTACTGTATGATTGATGTGGCACGTTCATTGGGAATTCACCAATCAACTAAAGGGGGTCTGTATGTCAATTCGCCTCAATGTCCCGTTCCTCTTCCACTTTCAAACATGGCAGGAAGGGAAGCTGAAGGGGAAGCCGTTTGTGTGGTATCAGCAAGAGCGTGGGGCGCTCTACGTAGGCGGTCGGCTCTTTCAATGGGGAGCGTCAGAAGGGCGTTTCCTTCTTCTTGAGACTTCTTTCTTGCGGTTCCAGCTGGGAAGTGTGGGGTCGTACTGGCCTGCCTAAGGCCCCTAGGAAATCGACAGAGGCACAAGGCCCTTACCAACCGCCTTTCTGTGCGTGGTGGGGGCCTTGGTGTTTCAATCAGAGGAGGAGGTAGAGCACGCTAGGAGGGAGAGAGAATGTTAGGAGGTTTCTGTTGCGCTCGCCCTACCCCCTACCTTCTTAAGTTTCCCAGCAGGGGAGGCCATGGGGGGAAACGGTGAGATGCTCCCATAGCAATACCCTCAGATATTTTTTCTTCTGATTATTCCCGCTTTTTATTGCGCCCTACGTTACTAGCATTTCTGGGCTGTGGTATTCCCTCAAAACTATGAAACCTACGGTGCTTCTCCTGTGCATGATCGATCACAAGTTGTTCAGAGAGGCCGCCCCTCAATCCCAAAGCCGCCTAGCAAGCACCCCCTTTGTCCTTACCCCTACGCAGAGCGAGATGGACAAGTCATGGAAGGATATCCAAGACGAGCGCTGGTTGGTAACTGGCGGAACGTGTGAGATCATCAAAGACCGTAAGGCGTTCCCACTGGAGATCTGTTCAAGGGTCTCAACCTGTTCGTTAGTAAGTATGCTTGTGCTTTGATCCTCATGCGCTGACTGCACATTCTCACCTAGAGCAGCTACCCCATTCTCAGGCCCCGACCACTTACCTTGACCGCTTCGCCCCAAGTTGGTACACATATAGCCGCGTTGTGCTACTTATACCTCGTCGGCCTGGTGGAGATGATTCACTGCTCTGAGAAGAGCGAACGCTCACACTAACTAAAGGGGTGCTCCCATGTTCATCAAGATTACCCAGGCCATAAGAGGGGGAGCACAATGTATTCTAAACAAGGAAGCCGGAGCGGGAAGGAAGTCAGTCCCAATCAGCAGAACTGAGAAGGCGTTAAGTACTACTAATGCCATCCTTTCTGCTCTCAAGAAGGTGGTTCATATCTTGATAGGGCTCAGTCAACTCCTTAAGGGTCTGCACTAGGATCATGTAGACCTCACTGTTTTCCAGTTGACTTTATGAGGCGAAAACATTAGTGGAATAATGTCCTAGGCGGCGTTTCCGGTAGGCAAGCCTCCACCAGAGAATCAATTCACCCCATGCGAGGGGGGTGTTTGATTGCTCCCCGGAAAGGAGGACTGGCCTATGGAAAAGCAGAAGCCTGAGGAGCCTGGTGAATACGTGTACGTCGCGTATATCACAACCAGGAACGGTAGGCGGATCTACGCTTCTCATTACGGTCTGAAGGCATTTCGCCTGAAGAACCGACGCAAGAGAAAGTAGAGCCTAGGACCGGGAGGCCCTCTGAAGTTACAGCTTCAGGGGGTCTCCTCTTTTTATGGGAGTGCGCTTTTCTTGTCAACACATTTTGTTGACTGTTGGGTGCGCCTCAGCTATAAGCGCCGCCCTTTTTTCGATACCTCTCGCACGACTTCTGAGAGTTCCTCATCAAGCCCTGCCAGAGAAATAGCCTAAATGTTAGGGGCGTGTTAGTTCTACGACAAAAACAGTCTAATTAGCCCCTAATAGGCCCAAGCTCCACTAGCTCGTCAAAGCGACGCAACTCCGCTACTGAAGCGGGGTTCTGTTGATTTGACAAGAAGTTGTAAGAATAAGTAGGAAGGTTTAGGAAACCGCTGCTCTATCCAACTGAGCTACGGGGGCATTGAAAGGTTTTTCGGTACCTTACACGACAGCTTCAGATCTCTCAAGCGCCGAATGTGGCTCACCGTGACAAAACCGTGACAGCCGCCAGGTCCCGTGCCGATTGAGCGCCGCGATGCCCCACCGCAGCGACTCCGTGCAATGGTGCATGCAGCGTTGGACCGTGTAGGGAGCAACGCCCTCCTGGCACGGCCGCGTTGCGAACGTGTGCCGCAGATCATGCCTGATTCAGATCGACGTGCGGCCACTGGGGGGCAGGGTTTCACCCAACGAAGTCGCGGAGCCAAGTCGGACAGGTCGCCAGCAGCCATCGTTCCTCGTCGTCTCGCAGCCAGCGATTCCGAGTAAACCGCCGGCAGGCCGAAGATCAAGGCCATCACCTGTTCGAGGAGCGAGGCGAGCAGAGCAGAGGAGAGAACGGACACCGCTAAGGCCCCCTCTGTGTCCCAATTCCCCTCTCACTAAGCTGCTCGGGGCCTTAATCTTCACGCAAGGCGCTGCAACATTGGGGGTTGACTTGTAGGCTCTCACGGTATCTTCATTGCTGATGCAGTCAAGGTCGAGGTAGACCGGCTGACGGTACCGCCTACGACCACCGAGGCCGGCGGCCGGCCGGAGGGAGTGGGCAACATCGAACGCATGCCGGGCAAGCCGGCGCCACAGGAGAACCGATGAAGCCGAAGCCAATCACCCACATCCTTGCCGCGACGGACTTTTCCGTCTGCGCGGACCGGGCGCTGGAGTACGCCGCCTTCCTTGCCGAAGCCTGCTCCGCGCCGCTTGACATCCTGCACGCCGTGGAGATCCCGCCGGACATGGATTCGGAGGAAGCCGCGGCCGGTCGATTCTTCGAGCAGCGCCGGAAAGAGGCGGAAGAGCCAATGGAGCGGTTGGTCCGGCGCCTCGCCTCGGCTGGCGCGGTGGCGACGTTGCGCCAGAGGTTTGGCATCCCCAGCCAGCAGATCAACGCAGCGGTCTTCTTTGATTTGGAATTGGGACTCGGTGCAGCGCCGGAGTACGAGCGGGCACGGGCGGATGCGGAGTCCCGGCTGGCCGATGTGCATAACGCGCTCGCTCAGCAAGGGCTGGCGGTGCGGACCACAGTCAGCGGAGGGCTCCTCGCCGATTCGATCCTCGCGGATGCGCAAGCAGGTCCCTGTGATGTGATTGTGATGGGGACGCACGGCAGACGAGGCCTGCCTCACCTGATGACGGGCAGCGTCGCGGAGGCGGTCTTGCGTCGCGCGTCCTGTCCTGTGTGGACCGTTCGGAGCCTCTTGCTACCTCGGCAGGACCGACTGATCCCGACCACGGTCGCCCTGGGCCTGGGCGCGCAGTGAGGGCGACTCATGAGTGCAGTGCGGATCACGGCCTGATGCGAGAGGGACGGGCTGCATTCGGAGCAGAGGCGGAGCTTCCGTGGATGAACGGGCGGTGACGCCCTCGCCGAAGGAGAACGATGATGGATTCTCTGGCCATACTGGGCGTGCTTGCCGTGATCATCGGCATCGTGGGTGTGATCGTGCTGATGAAAGGCAGGAAAAAAAATGTCCGCTGAGGCTGCGGACCGGTTGACAGTACACGGGGGCGGAGAAGCGCGCTCGGCAGCGTGGCGGAGGACCTGCTGAGCCGGGCTGGCTGGTCGGTCCTCACACTCTCACCCAGGAGTCGCCAGGACAAGCACGCATGGCCGTAACGATCGAATATCTATTGCTCGGTGCCTCCGGCCTTTTGCTGCTCAGCGTCATCGCCAGCAAAGCGTCCGGTCGTATTGGGGTGCCCGCGCTGCTGCTGTTTCTGGTCATTGGGATGCTCGCAGGATCCGACGGGCCCGGGGGCATCCATTTCGACAACCCCTGGCTGGCGCAATCGCTGGGCGTCGTGGCGCTGACGTTTATTTTGTTCGCGGGCGGGATGGACACGATCTGGTCGCAGGTGAAGCCCGTGCTGGGGCCCGGCATCGCGCTGTCCACGCTCGGCGTCGCCTTGACCGCCGCGCTCGTCGGCTGGTTCGCCATTGCGGTGCTAGACATGTCCTGGGTGGAAGGGCCGCTGATCGGCGCCATCGTTTCCTCCACGGATGCCGCGGCAGTCTTTGCCGTGATGCGGTCGCGCTACGTCAGCCTGCGCAGCCCCCTGAAGCCGCTGCTCGAGCTGGAGTCCGGTAGCAACGATCCGATGGCAGTGTTCCTGACGCTGGGACTGATCACGCTGATCACGGGCGCCTCCCATTCGCCTCTGGAGCTGATCCCGATGTTCGTGCGGCAGATGACTCTCGGGGCAGTCATCGGGTACGGCGCGGGGAAGCTGATGGTGTTGTCGGTCAACCGCCTGCGCCTCGAATACGACGGACTCTATTCGGTACTGACCCTGTCGCTGGTGCTCCTCACCTACAGCGGAAGCGCATGGCTGGGCGGCAACGGATTTCTCGCCGTGTATGTGGCCGGTCTCATGATGGGCAACAGCGAATTCATCCATAAGCGGAGCCTCGTGCGGTTCCACGACGGCTTGGCCTGGCTGATGCAAATTGCCATGTTCCTCACGCTCGGCTTGCAAGTGTTCCCGACGCAGCTCGTGCCGATCGCGGGGTCGGGCCTGTTGCTGGCGCTGTTCCTCATGGTCGTCGCCCGGCCCGTTGCCGTCTTCGTGACGCTGGTGTTCACGAAGCTGACCTTCCAGGAAAAGACGATGGTGGCCTGGGTCGGCCTGCGGGGCGCCGTGCCGATCATTCTTGCCACGTTCCCGTTGCTCGCCGGGGTGCCGCAGGCCGGCTTCATCTTCAATCTGGTGTTCTTCATCGTCCTGACCTCAGTCCTGCTGCAGGGCACCTCGATTCCGTTGGTGGCGCGGTGGCTGGGGGTGGATGAGCCCTGGCAGCCTCGTCTGGAGGCGTCACCGGTGTGGGATGCGCCGACGAGCCTGAAGAGCGGCCTTATGGAAGTCAGTGTGCCGGCCTCGTCGACAGCGATCGGCAAGCGCCTCGTGGATCTCGGCTTGCCCAAATCGGGGTATGTGTTGCTGATCGCCAGACAGGGCCGCTCCTTCGTTCCGGACGGCGGCACCGTGCTGGAGGCGGGGGATTCGCTCTTGGTGTTTGCCGACCATCCCTCCGCCATGCGGCTGCGCTCGATGTTCCACGCGGGGCATCAGGGGGGCCGGACAGTAGATGTCTCGAACCGTCGGCAAGAAGAGGCGGCCTCACGGGCTGCACTATGAGCGAGTGTCGAAAACTCCCGTCAAGCACCCGCGAGAGATACTCGCGCGTCTCTTTGACAATGCCACTGCAGAAACGTCCTCAGGGGCATTAGGCCACAGCAGAAGCCTGTTCGAAGTCCATAATTCCCCACCGCTTGAAATGGCCCATCATTCCGCTCCCGAATTCCTCGACTCGAACTGGCTGTTCTTCTGCATCCTTACCAGGGTTGTGAGCGTAATCGCCTGCTGGCACTTGCAATGCAACTGTGTGGAGTATCGCATGATCTTCATCATTTGTGAGCGCTTGCATGGACGTTCTCTGTGCCGTTGACGACTCGCCGCATGCGCAATGGGCGGTGACAGCTCTCCAAGGTTTTTGTTCGCTTCGCGAGTCCCGTCTCATCCTTCTGAAGGTTGTCGCGTACGGCATCCCGTTTCCGACCAAGGGGATCGAGGCGCTGGAACTCGGAGAAGAGCGGAGCGAGGCGCTCTTCGACCGCCTGAAACGGAAGGTTGTCTCATCCGGCTGGAAGCAGGTCCGCTACGACGTCCTCCGTGGCCGTCCGGTGGGAGACATCATCCTTCGCGCGGCGCGCATGGGGTGCCGGACGTTGTGCATTTCCTGACAGGCAGCGTGTCGCGCCGGGTGGCGATGCACGCGCCCTGTTCGGTCCTTGCCGTGAAGAACTCGATCGATGTGTCGGCTCGCGTGATGGTCGGGATCGACGGGTCGCCTATGGCGCGGGCGGCCGTTGAGTGTCTGCTGCGTTTGCCCCTGCCGCGCGAGGTCCGTGTTACGGCTGTAGGTGTGGTGCCGCCAATGCCGTTTGAGGCAACCGAGGAATCGGCACAACACACTCGGTTCTGGTGTGCCGGTGAGGGTCTTCTCGACTCCTAGCTGAGACCGGTGGTTGTCTCTAGGTCATTCGAAAGTTGTGGAGGGGGATTGTGGCACGCAAAGCCGTTTCGAAGTTGCGGAACACGTGATCGAGCGGGCCGACGGGATCGTCGTGTTGGCGACAGGTCGGATGGAGGAAGAGGGAGGCGCGGCGGCGACCCGGTCCACCAGTTGGCAAAGAGGAAGGAGGTTCGCGTTGTCGGATTTTCTGCAAAACGGCGTCGTGACGGTGCTCCATCGGCTCGGCCGGCCGAACGTCGACCAACTTGAAGCTGAGTTGACGCGTCATGCTCAGATCAACCCCATCGCGTTGGTGCTGCCGGCGCTCTATTCCGAGTTAGAGGGGCCAGCCCTTGGCGGAATCGTCCAGCAGCTTGGGCGGATCGGCTACCTCAACGAGATCGTGGTGGCGCTTGGCCGGGCCTCGGCGCTCGAGTTTCGCCGGGCGAAGGACTATTTCAAATGCCTGCCTCAACATGTGCGGCTCGTGTGGGTGGATGGCCCGCGCATGCAGGAGACTTTGCGAGACCTCACGAGCCTGGGTATCGATGTGGGGCTTCCCGGGAAAGGCCAGTCCTGTTGGCTGGCCTTCGGGTACGTTCTGGCGCGCGGGCGCAGCAACGTCATCGCGCTACACGATGCCGATATCGTGAGCTACCAGCGCGAGTATCTCGCACGGCTCTGTTATCCCGTCGCCAACCCCAATCTCGGCTATGAGTTCAGCAAGGGCTACTATAGCCGCGTGACGGATCGTCTTCACGGGCGTGTGACCAGGCTGTTCATGACGCCGCTGATCCGCAGCCTGGGGGAACTGGTGGGCCCTCAGCCGCTCCTGACGTTCTTGGACAGCTTCCGGTATCCCCTGGCTGGAGAGTTTGCCATGGTATGCGAGTTGGCGTGGATCAATCGGATCCCGGGAGACTGGGGGTTGGAAATCGGGGTGTTGGCCGAAGTCTTTCGCAACTGTGCACTGCGGCGAATTTGCCAGGTCGATCTCGCCGATGCTTACGAGCACAAGCATCAGGCGCTGTCCGCCGACAACCCCGAGGCCGGTCTGTTGAAAATGACCGTGGATATCGCGAAATCCCTCTTCCGGAACCTGGCCAGCCAAGGGGTGGTGTTGTCGGAGGCGGTCTTAAAGACGTTGCGTGCCACCTATCTGCAGTCTGCCCAAGAAGCCATTCGCCGCTATGAGGATGATGCCGCCATCAACAGCCTGCATTTCGACCGGCACCAGGAGCGGAAGGCGGTTGAAGCGTTCCTGACGGGCATCAAACTGGCCACTGACACGTTCCTTGTCGATCCGCTCGGCGTCCCCATGATTTCGAATTGGAGCCGGGTGGCGCATGCGTCTCCCGATATCTTCAGACGGCTCGTCATAGCAGTGGAGGAGGACCAGGCGTGGGAACCGGCGAGTGGGCTAGGGAGGGAGGCGAAATCGTGACATTCCGCGACGCGTCGTTGAAGGCATCGCGAGACTGTCGCCGGAAACGCGTCCGGGGGCAGGTGGCCCGGAGCCTGCTCCTGGTGTGCCTGCTGGAGATCGTCGGTTGCGCTTCACACGCACCGATCGATATGGGGTCGTATGATCCGTCGCACGATCAGCGGGCTATTGCCGACTACTACCGGCATCGGGCCTTCGCGATGCGCGAGAAAGCTGCTGCACAAGCCACCGCAGCCGTTCGCTACGAGGAGCTCTTCGGGCCTGACTCGGACTTGGTTTCAGGGGCACGGCTGTTGGCACGTTACTATGAACAGACCGCGCTGGAACTCGATCGCGTGGCCGAGGATCATGCGGCCGTGGCCGGAACCAGGTAACGGCCCACGCGCCCAGTAGCTCATTGAGCTTCAGAGCCTCAGCGTTGCGCACGCGATACAGACAGGAGGATGTTATGACACACTCTCTGCCAGTTCGCGCACTTCTCTTACTGATCCCGTTACTGATGGTTCTTCAGAGCTGTGGCCGGGCAGTTGATCCGGGGAAGCGGGGACTGCGCTGGCGTCCCCTCACCGCCGGGCTGATGAAGGAATCGCTCAAGGATGGGTTCTACTGGCGGGCGCCGTGGAACGATGTCCTCGTGTACGAGGCGAGATGGCAGAGTTTTACGGAAAAGGTAGACGCACTGACTGCGGACGACCTGCCGGTCACGGTGTACGCCGCGATCACGATGCGCCCGATCGCGGACGAAATCTATTTTCTGGCCCAGGAAGTAGGGCCGGACTGGTACAAGCAGTTGGTGCGCCCGCAATTTTTGTCGGCCGTGCGCGGCGTCGTGGCCAACTACACGATGGTCACCCTCCCGGAACGCAGCAGCGAAATCGGGAACAAGATCGAGGCCGTCGTGGTCGAAGCGCTGAAGGGGCGCCATCTGGACGTCTATAGCGTGGCGCTCTCGGAAATGGAATTTTCCCAAATGGTGTTGAAGGCCATCGAACAGAAGCAGGCGAAGGAGCAGGAGAAGGAACAGAAGGAGTTCGAGGTGGTCATCGCACAGCGGAATGCCGAGATTGCGCGGATTCAAGCGAAAGGTGAGGGCGATTCGTTGAAGATCCGCGCGGACGGCGAAGCCGACAGCCTCAGGATTCGGGCCACGGGACAGTCTCAAGCGCAGGAAATCATCACCAAGACGCTGACTCCGGACTATCTGCGGTTCAAGTTATATGAAAGCCCCAATGCGAAAATGATCATTGTGCCCGAAACGCTCAATGTTCCACTGCTTGTCAGTCCTGGTCCCGATCACCCGAGATAGGAATCGCTATCGCGCTGATCGGAAACGGGCGTGAAGAGACATCTGTTGTCGCGGAGGTGCAAGATGGAACGCATGTGTCGAACGCATGGGCCTACGCGTCGCCCCCTCGGATGCCGACTTCTCACCCTCGTCGTTGGGTGGGCACTGAGTGGGTGCAATCATCTCGTGCTGGAGCCGATTCTCGTCGTGCCGACGAACCAGCCGGTTCCCTATTCAGCGCGAGTCCAGCTCGCCGAGGTGGGAGCGTATCTGGTTCAATCTGGCGCGACCATGATCGCGGACCCCAGCCTGCAGAACCATGTCATCGCAAAGGTTCCCTCTGCCGAGCGAGCACAGCCTCAATGGGAAGAGGCCATCCGGGAGTACGTTCTCGGGCGCCGCACGTTTCGGCAGGTCGTAAAGGAGGGGCCCGCCGATCTGTCAATGACGCTGCGGGTATTCATCTACGTTGACCCCAGCACGTCCTTTACGTTCAATCATATCTATGTGGCGAAGGTCGATGGTGCGCTGCGGGACCCTCACTCCGGCAGGGTCCTGCTCGACTATGTCGGCACAGGGCAAGCGGTCGGCGCGGTGAGCCGGGGCGGTCAGGAAGATGATCGGGAGCCAATCAACCGAGCGGTCCGCGCGGCCCTCAACGACTTGTTCGGGAAACTCGAGCAAGACAAGCGGTGGCAACACCTTTGACCGCTTGCGAGTCGCGACCAAGCGCATGATCGATAAACTCCATCGGCGTTCCTTCAGCGAGGTGTGTGCCGAATAATCCGGCTCACTCGCCGTCCACGCCTTATTTATGATCGCGAGAGAAGACAGAGCTCTCCTGGGAATCACGGGTGGCATCCTGGTATTCCTCGTTCTATTTCTCGCGGGGGTATCTTCTGCCGAGACCGCGCGGCCCGTGGTCTATGTGATCCCGGTCGAAGGCGTCATCGATCTGGGGCTTGCCCCCTTTATCGAACGAGTGCTGACGGAAGCGACGCAGGCTCATGCGGCAGCGGTCGTTCTTGACATCGATACGTTCGGCGGGCGTGTGGATGCGGCGGTGCTGATCCGCGACGCCCTGCTACGGGCCAAGGTCAAGACCGTCGCGTTTGTCAATCGGCGGGCGATTTCGGCCGGCGCGCTGATCTGTCTGGCGGCCGAGACGATTGTCATGGCCGGTGGCGGGACGATCGGCGCGGCCACGCCGGTCCAGATCGGCCTGCCGGGCGGGCCGGCGCAACCGGTCGAGGAAAAGACGGTCTCGTACATGCGGAAAGAGTTCCGCGCGACGGCCGAGAGCCGCAAGCGCCCGCCGTTGCTGGCGGAAGCGATGGTGGATGCGGATGTGGAGATCCCTGGCGTGATCGAGAAAGGGAAACTCCTGACGCTGACGACCGACGAAGCGTTGCAGCACAAGCTGGCGGATGTGCGCGCCGAGACGCTGGATGCGCTGCTGACGGCCTTGAATCTTCCGGACGTCGAAGTCCGTCGGATGTCGGAGACCTGGGCCGAATCACTCGTGCGCGTCCTGACGCATCCGATCGTGAGTTCGCTCCTCATGGCGCTGGGCGTGCTGGGACTGATCGTGGAGATCCAAACGCCCGGCTTTGGCGTGCCCGGCGGTTTCGGCGTGGTCTGTCTGGCGCTGTTTCTGTGGGGGCACTGGCTGGTTCAGCTTGCGGGCTGGGAAGAACTGTTGCTGATCGCCGGGGGGCTCCTGCTCCTGGCAATCGAGATGTTTGTCACACCCGGGTTCGGGATCCTCGGGGCCCTCGGGATTGCTGCCCTGCTCGGAGGGCTGGGATTGAGCTTGGTAGGAACCGGTGCGACGTGGGAGGTCGTGCTGGCTGCGCTCGGGCAGGTGTTGGGGGCCCTGCTCCTGGCCATTGTGGCGGCGCTCGCTCTGCTGCGAGCCGTGCCGCGCCTGCCGTTCGGCCGAAGGCTGGTGCTGGAGACCGGGCTGCAGGCTGAAGCGGGATATGCCTCTGCGCCCGAAGCGGACCGGCGTTGGCTCGGGAAACGGGGAGTGGCCGCCTCGACGTTGCGACCAGCCGGAATCGCCCATTTCGACCACGAACGCGTGGATGTGGTCGCCGACGGCGAATACATCGAACCCGGAGACCCGATCGAGGTGCTGCGGGTGGAGGGCAACCGCATCGTCGTCCGGCGCATTGAGCAGGACCGCGAAAGGAGCGAGTCATGAACGGAGTGGAAACCGGTCTCGTGGGAATCCTGGCAACCCTGATCCTCGTGTTTGCCGGGAGCGCCCTGTTGCTGTATCTGATTCCGCTCCGCCTGTGGGTGGCTGCGTGGGCCTCCGGCGCCTACGTCGGGCTCCTGACCCTGATCGGCATGCGACTGCGGCGCGTCCCGCCCGGCACCGTCGTCACCGCGCAGATCAGCGCCGTGAAGGCCGGGCTGAACATTCCATTAAACGACTTGGAAGCCCACTACCTGGCCGGCGGCAACGTCGTGAACGTCGTCAATGCGATGATCTCCGCCGACAAGGCGAACATTCCGATGCCCTTCAAGCGTGCGGCCGCGATCGATTTGGCGGGGCGCGACGTGCTCGGGGCGGTGAAGATGTCGGTGCTCCCCAAGGTGATTGAAACGCCGCGCATTGCGGCGGTGGCCAAGGACGGCATTCAGCTCCATGCGATCTGCCGGGTGACCGTGCGCACGAATCTCGATCGGCTCGTCGGTGGGGCGGGCGAAGAAACCGTGCTCGCGCGGGTGGGGGAAGGCATCGTGAGCACAATCGGCTCGGCCGTGACGCACAAAGATGTGCTGGAAAACCCTGATCACATTTCCAAGCACGTGCTCAGCAAAGGCCTCGACGCGGGTACCGCGTTCGAAATCTTGTCGATCGATATCGCAGACGTGGACGTCGGCGAGAACATCGGGGCGAAACTCCAGATCGATCAGGCCAACGCCGACAAGCAGATTGCGCAAGCCAGAGCGGAGCAGCGCCGCGCCATGGCCGTGGCGCTGGAGCAGGAGATGCGTGCCAGGGTGGTGGAGGCCGAAGCGGAGGTACCGAAGGCCATGGCCGAGGCGTTCCGGCAAGGGAACCTGGGCATCATGGACTACTACCGGATGAAGAACGTGCAGGCGGATACGACGATGCGGGAGGCGATCGCCGGGACTGAGGAGCCGCCGTCAGCTGGTCCGAAGAGGGAGGAACGGCCATGACCATCGAACAGGCTCTAATCGCATTGCTGGTCCTGCTGGTGCTGCTGATCAACTTCGTGGTGCCCGTGCTGAGACGCATGCTGCAGGAACAAGAGCGCGAGCGGCCTGAGACGAGGAGTCCGACCGTGGAGGTTCGGCGGCGGATCATCCCTGTCGAGAAGGCGACGCCAGTTCCGCAAGGCCTACGGCATGCGCCGGTACTCTCTGTGCCGACGGCGCCGTCACGCAGCTTTCGACCGCTGACCCTTCGCGAGGCGCGCCGCGCCGTGGTGCTGATGACGATTCTGGGACCATGCCGCGCAAACGATGCCGTTGGAGGGCCCCATTAGCCTGGGTTCATCCTGATAGTGCTGCGAGATCGTCGGTGCCGTCCACGCCTGCCCCGATTCCCCAAGCGCCGAATGCCGCTGACCGTGAGAAATCATCACGGCCGTCCGGTCACCTGCCGGTTGAGCATCAGACCAGCGATTCCGTGCAGTCTACCTAGGTAGAACCGAGCGGTCCCGCACACAGCACTCGGTGCGATTCAATGCAACATTCGGCTTTCTTCTCCGACACGGAGGACTTTTTTATGGATTCCGGCGCAGTCTTCCGCTGGCACCCCTGTTGCTCCTGCATGAGTGCCACCAGACAGCAGTCAACCGGCGCGGCAAACCTTCAAACTGAAAGGAGTTCATCATGACACAACCCCTCAAACATGTGGCGTTGATGATGCTCATCCCGGCATTGACGGCTCTTTGTCTTGCCCCCCTCGACGTGAGCGCCTGGGTCGCGCCGCCTTGGATCGACAAAATCGCGTTGGTTGTGATGGAACAAAAAAACCTGTCTAAGAGCGGGAACTTTGAGCCCTACTTCAAGCAATTGGAGACGGTCAGTGAGGCGGCCGTGAAGGGAGAGTACAACGGGAAACGAAAGGGAATGAACCGTTTCCTGGAAATGTTGGAAACGAAGGAAGGCGGGATCAGCGCCGACGCGGCGCACAAGATTTTTGCCGCTGTGGTCAAATCGGTCCCCTATGCGGTCCTGCTCCCCCTCAAGAGCGAAGACAAGCTGGACCCGGAAGAAAAGGCGTTGGTCGAACGCATGAAACGTTTTGCGGCGGCGATGAAGGATCAAGACGAGCGGGCCGCCCTCTCGTTCTAACGGCTGTCGCACTCGATAGCCGGGGTTCCGTTTTTCTCCGTGGGAGCCTCGCTCCACCTATGAGAGATGCTGCCGGAGGAACACCAGCGTCCGGTTCCACGCATCCTGCGCCTCCGCCGGTCTGTAGGTGCTGGGGTCGCCATCCCTGAAAAACGCATGTCCGGCACCAGGATAGGTTTTCACCTCGCCAGGCTTGTTGTATTTCTTCAGGGCTTGGGTCAACCGGTGGGGCTCCGATTTGGGAATGAAGGCATCGTTCTCGCCGTAAAAATAGAGGACGGGACAGGCCAGCCTTTGCAACGGGGTATCCGGGTCGGGGATCCATCCGTAAAAGGGGACCGCCGCTTTGATCGAGGGATTCACACAGGGCAGCATCAGCGCATAGGACCCGCCCATGCAGAAGCCGGTGACGCCGATGCGGGTCGCCTCCACTTCCGGCATGGTCTTCAGGTACGCGACGGTGGCGTTCAAATCTTTTAAACCGTCCTCTTGCTTCAACAGGTTCATCAGCTTGCTGGCTTCGTTGGGATCCGCTGTCAGCTTGTGCCCCAGGCGGGAATAGAGGTCGGGGGCGACGGCGACATACCCTTCACGCGCATAGCGCCGAGCCACAGCCTTGATCTGCTCGCTCAACCCCCACCATTCCTGTATGACGATGATTGCCGGTCGCGGCTCGCGGCGTCTCCGAGCGAGGCATCACGACATAGGCCTTCACCGTCACCCCCTCGCTGGGATACTGCACCGTGCGCTCTGTTAGATCCCGATCGCTGAACTCGGTCATGTGACTGCCTCCCGTGAATGAATTTGCCAGGGATATGCCTAGTGGGCAGCCTTTTGTCAACTCTGTAGCGTACCCCTACAGGGAAGAGGTCGAGACGCTTCCCCATGTAATGATTCACAGCGAGGTGCTCCGTGAACAGACCCAGACAGGTATGGATCCTGCTCAGTGGAATCGGCGGGGCGTACGTAGCCGCCCTCTTATTCGGCGGTGGGCACCAAGTGGTGCAGGCCAAGCCGGGACATGACAAAGAGCGCACGGGTAGCGCTGCCATCGAAGAAACCCAAAAAAAAGGATTTGACGGTGTGGACTTCTCGTATGACTTGTTCGGCGGTCCTCCGGGGCAATCGGCCACCCAGTTGGCAGAGGAAGCGAAGGCCAAAGACGTAAAGGACAAGCCGGGAGTGATGGCCAAGCAGGCTGCGCTGCTCAAAGAGCGATACAAGTTGGATTGCAAAGGCAATTCATCCGTGACGATGACCAAAGGCAAACCACAACCCATCGGGCCAACCGTACTGTTGAAGGATGGTTTGACGTGGGAAAAGTTGGCGCAGATGAACGCAGAAGAAATTCGCACACAGCAGGCCTTTCCTCAAGGATTCACGCGATTGCCCCATGTGAAGCATGAGGTGGGGGGCATGGTGTTTCCCAAGCAACAGATCGAGCAGTTTCCTCGTCTCGAACGATTTGACGTGGACTTCGATCTGCCGGAGTGTTTCCTGCCGGAATTCCCGCCTCCCATTTTCCTCACCACGCATCCCGAATTGGGCGATGTCTCACAAGGCGAAGTCCTGAGCGCGGAAAATTTCGACCGGCTGTTCCGTGGATTGGTTACGCCGGTGCAGTTGGATGGGTTGCGGATGCTGGTGACGCAGTTCCCGCAGGAAGAGTTCAACTTGACGCCGGACCGTAAGTCGGCGAAACCGAGCCTGGGCGTGGCTTGCCTGGATTGTCATGTCAATTTCCATACGACCGGGCAGTTTCATCTGAATCCGGACACGCGGCCGCAACGTGATCGGTTGCGCCTCGACACGGTGAGTCTGAGGGGCCTGTTCAACCAGCAGATTCATGGGTCGAAGCGGAGCCTGCGGTCCGTGGAAGATTTCACGGAGTTCGAGCAACGCACGGCCTACTTTAACGGCGACCATATCCGCGCGGCCAAGAAGGGCATGAACATCATCGATCGTCTTCAAGTGACGCACATGGCGCAGATACAAAACATGATCGACTTCCCGCCGGCACCCAAATTGGACCCGATGACGGGACGACTGGATCGGTCCCGCGCCGACAAACAGGAAATCGCCGGAGAGGATCTTTTCTTCGGCAAGGCGCGTTGCGCCGTCTGTCATCAGCCGCCGGCTTATACGGACCACATGATGCACGACCTGTTTCTGGAGCGCTTCGGCGCAAAGGCGGACGGGCCCATCAAGACGTTTGTCCTGCGGGGCATCAAGGATTCGCCGCCTTACCTCCATGACGGGAGATTGCCCACCTTAGAAGATACCGTGGAGTTTTTCAACGTCGTCGGAGGCCTCAAGTTGAATGCGGAGGAGAAGGCGGCCTTGGCGGCCTTCATGCGAGCCTTGTAGCGCAGTCCGGCAAGGAGAAGCGGAGCGTGGCATGAGTCGAGAGGGGCGAGCCAGCGAGCCGAAGGTGTTGGCGTTGATTCTGGCGGGAGGAAAGGGGGAACGATTGATGCCCTTGACCGAGGTCCGCAGTAAACCGGCGGTCCCGTTCGGAGGGACCTATCGAATCGTCGACTTCGTGCTCAGCAATTTCTACAACTCGGGCATTACCGCCATGCATGTGATGGTGCAATACCGCTCGCAGTCGTTGATCGAGCACCTGCGCCGAGCCTGGCGGATCGGCGACGGCGACCGACAGTTCGTCACCGTGGTTCCGCCCCAGATGAACCTGCGCGACGGCTGGTACCAGGGCACGGCCGATGCGGTGTATCAGAACATGAATTTGATCCGGGATTTCGCGCCGGACCTCGTGGCGGTGTTCGGCGCGGACCACATTTATCGCATGGATATCCGTCAAATGATCCGCTTCCATCTGGAACGCGAGGCGGATCTCTCCGTCGCGACGCTGCCCGTCCCGCTCCCGGAGGCGCGGGGCTTCGGCATCGTCGACGTCGACCGCAACAGCCGCATCGTGGGGTTCGACGAGAAGCCTGCCTTCCCGAAGCCCATGCCGGGCCGACCGGACCGAGCCCTGTCGTCCATGGGCAACTATCTGTTCAACACCGACGTCCTGCTCAGAGCGTTGGAGGAAAATGCGAGCGAAGAACGAGCGCATGATTTTGGGAAGGATATCCTTCCTCGCCTGCTTCATCGTGAGCGCGTAATGGCTTACAATTTTCAAGACAACGAGATCCCGGGCCTCGCCTATTACGAAGAGCCGGGCTACTGGCGCGATGTGGGGACCATTCCGGCTTACTGGCAGGCGAATATGGATTTGCTCGGTGACATGCCGGTGAACGACCTGCGCAATCCCCATTGGCCGATCCGCACGGCCCATTCGAGCGGTCCGCCGGCCGGCGTCGTCAACTCATACCTGGACCATGCCGTCATCGGCGAGGGCAGCCGGATCATCGAGGCGGACGTCCGGCGCAGTATCATCGGCCGCCATGTCCGCATCGACGCCGGGGCTCAGATCGAGGACTCCGTCATCTTCGACCACGCTTACATTGGCGCGAAGACACGACTGCGCCGCGTCATCATCGACCGAGAGAACGAAATTCCCGCCGGCGCAGACTGGGGCCACCAAGACAGCGGTATGGACAGCACAGTGCCTTGGACCGCCTCAGGGATCACGGTGTTCCCCAAACGCTCCTCGCGCAACGAGCCGTCGGCCCCTCGGATCTCCCACTGAGGAGCGTCGAGGTTGATGACCATGCCGCGGATTCCGCTCTCCACCTATCGACTCCAGTTCAATCATGTGTTCACCTTTCGGGATGCGGCGCGCATCGTGCCGTATCTGCATGGGGTGGGGATCACGGACTGTTATGCTTCCTCGTTCCTCAAGGCGGTCCCCGGGAGCCTGCACGGGTACGACGTGATCGATCCGACGGTCCTCAATCCGGAACTCGGGTCCGAAGAGGATTTCGAAGCCTTCACGGCGGCTCTGCGGGAACATGGGATGGGACTCGTGCTCGACGTGGTTCCCAACCATATGGGCATCGCCGCCGCCGACAATCGCTGGTGGTGGGATGTCTTGGAACAGGGTCCTGGCGCGCGATACGCCCCGTTCTTCGACATCGATTGGCATCCGCTGAAGCGGGAGCTGGAAGATAAGGTGCTGCTCCCGATCCTCGGCGAGCAATATGGGACGGTGTTGGAGAATCAGGACATCCGCCTGGTCTATGAGAACCAGGGGTTCGTGCTGACCTACTATCACCACCGCCTGCCGGTGGCGGCCACGTCGTGGGTCGGTATTCTGTCCCTTGGACTTTCGGAACTGGCAGCGCGCTTGGGCGAAGAGCATGGCGCCATACAGGAACTCCGGAGCATCCTCACCGCATTGCGCAATGTGCCTCCTCGCCATGAACGTGTACCGGAAGTGGTCGCTGAACGGTACCGTGAACAAGCCATCATTCGGCGGCGCTTGGCGTCGTTGATGAAAGACAGCAGCGATGTGCGCGAGCAGGTCATGGCCAATGTGGAAGCCTACAACGGCATGAAGGGCGAGTCGGCGAGTTTCGATCGCCTCGACGGGCTGTTGAACCAGCAGAGCTATCGCCTGGCCTCGTGGCGCGTGGCATCCGAAGAGATCAATTACCGGCGCTTCTTCGATGTCAACGAGCTGGCTGCGATACGGACGGAGCTACCAGCCGTCTTCGACGAATCCCATCGACTCGTGTTTCGGTTGCTCAAGGCAGGGGTGGTAACAGGCCTGCGGATCGACCATGTGGACGGGCTCTACGATCCCGAACATTACCTGCGCCAATTACAGGTGTGGGCGGCTCGGAATCTATCGCGCGACGGCCAGGATGCGGCGTCCTTGTTCATCGTCGTGGAGAAGATTCTCGGCAAGGGCGAGCAGTTACCCCACACCTGGTCGGTGGCAGGAACGACCGGGTATGACTTCTTGAACATGGTCAACGGGCTCTTTGTGCGCAGCGACCAGGAGCGGGCGATGGAGGCGCTCTACACCAGGTTTGCGGGGCCGCATCTGCCCTTCGAGGAGCTGGTATATCAATGCAAGAAGCTCATTATGCGAGTGTCGATGTCGAGCGAACTCAATGTGCTCGGCCATCAACTGAACGGGCTCTCCGAGCGCGATCGGCACTACCGGGACTTCACGCTCAATAGTTTGACCCACGCCATCCGGGAAATCATCGCCTGTTTCCCGGTGTATCGGACCTATGTGACGGCGGACCGAGACACGCTGTCGGATCGTGATCATGCGTACATCGGAATGGCGGTGGCGCGCGCGAAACGGCGCAACCCGGCGTTGAGCAGTCATGTGTTTGATTTCGTCCGCGATCTCTTATGGGGAACGCTGGACCATTCGGCCGGCATGGCGAGGGAGGAGCAAATCCGGTTTGTCACAAAATTTCAACAGACCACCGGCCCGGTCATGGCGAAGGGGATGGAAGACACCGCGTGCTACCTCTATAACCGGCTGGTCTCCTTAAACGAGGTGGGAGGGGAATCGACCCGGTTCGGCACCTCGGTGGAGGGGTTTCACAAAACGGTGCGGGAACGGCAAGCGGGCTGGCCCCATTCCATGCTGACCACCTCTACCCACGATACGAAGCGCGGGGAGGATGTGCGGGCCAGAATCAACGTGCTCTCGGAGCTGCCGGACCGTTGGCGATCGGCGACGCTACGCTGGGCCAAATTGAATAAACGGCATCGCACCGCCATCGAGGGAGTACCAGCGCCGGATCGCAACGATGAGTATCTCCTCTATCAGACGCTGGTGGGGGCGTGGCCGCTCGGTCCGATGGAGGAGGCGCAGCACCGGTCCTTTCAAGAGCGAATCGAAGCGTACATGGTCAAGGCCGTTCGGGAAGCCAAGGTCCACAGCAGTTGGATCAATCCCCAGGAAGGTTACGAACAGGCCCTGCGTGGCTTTATCCGAGGCATCTTGGCACGCAAGGGGCCCAACCAGTTTCTCGATGACTTCCTTCCTCTGCAGGCCGTCGTCGCGCGGTATGGCATGGTGAACGGGTTGGCCCAGGTGTTGTTGCGGGTTGCGGCTCCCGGCGTGGCAGACTGTTACCAGGGCACCGAGTTATGGGATCTCAATCTGGTGGATCCCGATAATCGGCGACCGGTGGACTATGATCTCAGGAGCCGACTCGCTGCAGACCTCGATCGGGAGGTCCGTCGGGCCGATGGAGGCCGCCTCGACCTGGTGCATCGACTCATGGCCGCCTGGCCGGATGGCCGGATCAAGTTTTATGTGCTGCAGGAGGCCTTGCGCCACCGCCGCGCCCATGCCGCCCTCTACTTGGATGGAGACTATGTGCCGCTGACCGGGGAAGGGCGAGCCCACGCGCATCTCTGTGCCTTCGCCCGACTGCACCACGATGAGGCCGTGGTGGCGATCGTTCCGCGGCTCATGGCCACGCTCACTGCGGAGCGCGAGCAGGAATTGGCCGACCGACACCTCTGGACCGACACCTGGGTCACCGTGCCCTCCTGGCGCGAGCGGTCACGTTATCGCCATCTCTTTACCGGCGAACAATTTGAAACGGTGACGCAGGGTGAGCGACAGGCCTTGCCTGTCGGGCCGTTGCTGAGCCCTTGTCCGGCAGCTCTGCTGATGCGCGAATCGTGATGCGCTCGGCATCCCGCCTTCGCTGAATTCTCCCCCCCCAACGTTTCTAGGGGCATTCCTAGCTGTCGCTCATGAGGAAGCGGCGATAAGAATAATCTACGAGGTCGTGAACAACGCCTCGAAGAGAGAGCCAAACCGACAGGGCTTTGTCCCATTCACACCAGAGGAGGTTTGCAATGGCGCTGCATACAGGTCGACGACTACTCTCCGCTTCCACCATCGAAGGGACACCGGTACAGAATCAGGCCGGTGAGGATCTCGGAGAAATCCATTCTCTCATGATCGATCTTGAGCGGGGACGGATTGCTTATGCGGTCTTGTCTTTCGGGGGATTTCTTGGGTTGGGCGACAAGTTGTTTGCCTTGCCCTGGGAAGCCCTTACGATTTCGGCCGGCGGAGATTTTTTCATTCTCAATGTGCCTCGCGAGCGTCTCGAACAGGCCGAAGGGTTCGACAAGGACCATTGGCCGGACATGGCCGACACGTCCTGGGGAGAACGGCTGCATACCTATTACGGCTACAAACCCTATTGGTGAGCACGGCTGCGCAAGGCACGTCATCTCATCCGACCAAAGAAAAGGAGCGTCGATATGAAACGGAATATCGCCATCTACGCAGGAACCATCGCTTTCTTGCTCGCGGCCGGCTCTCCGGCCTTCAGCCAGGGATCCATGGAAGGAGGTACGCCGGATTCGACGATGGGTAAGGGGGCCGGCACCAGCACTCCGAAAGAGAGCACCAAGGCCGATAACCGGACAGACCTGACCGGCGGCCAGGAAGGGGTGCCTGAGAATTATGCCGACACCCCAGTTCGACAGGGAAAGTTGGTAGAGGCCAGAGACCATAAGTATAAAAATGCCACGGTGCACAGCAGTCAAGGTGAAGCGATCGGCAAGATCAAGGAACTGCTGAAGGATACGAAGACCGGTGAGATCGAATATGCCGTCTTCGTGCCGGATGAATCTAAACGGCCGATTCCGCTTCGCTGGAGCCAATTCCAGACCAAGAACGACAAGCTGCAGCTAACTTTGAAGAAGGAGGAGTATCAAAACGCAGTGCGCATGAATAGCAGCAAGGATCAATCACCTGATCTGCAGGAGTATATGGACCGGATCAACCAGGTGCGTTCCGCCCCCACGGCTCCCGGTAACCCTGGCGTGCCGGGACAGCACAGCGGAGGAGCGACCGGCTCGATGGGTGAGGAGAGTGTCGGAGGGGGAGGCCCTAGTGGCACGAGCGGTCTGCCGTCCGGACAAGCGCCTGGCTTCGAAGGGGGACAGCCAAGCAGTAAGCGCTAAGCGAGGAGCGGTTCGGTAACGAGAGGGCAGGCGTCCGATGGGGCGCCTGCCCTGTTCCTTTTAGCCCATGGGGACGCTGGCAGAACTGAGGGCTGACGCATCTACAGAAGGCTGCGGTCGGAGGAGAGGGGGCTCGTCCGTCTGCCCCGTGAGTTGCCGATAGAGTCGGCGGTTTCAAGTTCCAAGTGCAACGGGTGAATGATGGCGCAGCTGCGCATAGACCTCCAGGGGCGTGGCAAAGTGGAGACATTTCCGTGGGCGGGTGTTCAGCCGATAGGCGATGGCGTTCAATTCCCGTTGGGTATAGCGCGACAGATCGGTGCCCTTCGGCAAATACTGACGCAGGAGTCCGTTCGTATTCTCGTTGGTTCCCCGTTGCCAGGGGCAATGGGGATCGGCAAAAAAGATACGGATCGTCAGACGCTTCGCCAACCGTTCGTGAGCGGCCATCTCTTTGCCCCGATCATAGGTCAGGGTGGAGCGCAGCGCGGCTGGCACGTGCCGAAGCTTCTTGGAGAACCCGCGATAGGCCCTCTCGGCATCGGTGCCCTCCATTTTCGCCAACAAGACCAGGCGAGTAGTCCGCTCAACCAGGGTGCCAACGGCCGATCTATTGCGAGCACCTTTGAGCAAGTCGCCTTCCCAGTGTCCGGGCACCGTCCGGGTCGCCACTTCAGCAGGGCGTGCGGCAATCGGGGTCATGTTGGGAATCTGGCCGCGGCGGTCGGCCCCCCGTGCGCGCGGCCGACGCGTCTTGCGTGCCTGACGCAGGGCCGCCAACAATTCGGTCCGCAAGGCGCCACGTGGCAGCACGTACAGGCCCGCATAGATGGTTTCGGCAGACAGCCGCTTCCTCATGTCGTCAGGATACATGCGGCGGAGGCGTCCAGCAATCTGCTCGGGCGAGCACCCTGCCGCCAGATGCCGCTGGACGTACTGCCACAACCACGGGTCGAGGAGTTTTCGAAGCCGCCGTGGGTGATGCGCTCGGATGCCTGCGTGGCGCTGCGCTGTACAGGCCCGATAGGGACAGCCGCGTGTGGTGTTCCGGGCTACCTCGCGGCTCACGGTGCTCGGGGCTCGTCCCAAGATCCGCGCCATTGTTCGGAGCGAATGGCCATGGGTCAGCCCCAGACTCAACGTCTCACGCTCTTCAGCACTCAGGTGTGTGTACGCTCTCGTGTGCATGGCAACACCGTAGCCCATTCGGGCTGGCAGTGTTGCACTTGGAGTTAGACCTCAAGGTCCTACATATTCTTGCACCATCCGTTCGACCGTGAAGCGCCGCTCAAAGGATCGGCGGCAATCCGTGCGATCAAGCAGCGGAATCAAATCGATCGCTTGGGCCATCTGGTCCAGACTGTGGCACAAGAACCCGGTTGTTCCCTGTTCGACCACCTCCGGTACTGATCCGCGTCGATAGGCGATAATCGGCGTGCCGCAAGCAAGCGATTCGATGAACACCAGCCCGAACGGCTCAGGCCGTTCATACGGCGCGATGAGTGCATAGGCGTCGCCGAGAAAGTCGTCTTTTTCCGCATCCGTCACTTCGCCCACGAATTCGATCAAGGGGTTATCGAGCAGCGGTTCGATCACCGCTCGATAATAGTCCATAGGGGCCGGATCGATACGGGCGCCGATTCGGAGCGGCATGCCCACTCGTTGCGCGACGGCAATGGCCTGCTCCAACCCCTTTTCAGGGGCAATACGACCGAGAAAGACCAAGTACTTTCCGGGTTCGAAGTGGGGCCGATACAGCGTGGCTGGCAATCCGGGGTGAATGGTCTTGTGCCAATTGGCCCAGAGCATCGGTTCTCGCTGGGCGTCGGAAACGGAGACCAACGGCAGGTCCGCGAATTTGCGGAACACGGGCAGCAATTCCGGCTGATCCAGCCTCGCATGGAGGGTGGTGAGCACGGGCAGACGACAGCGGCGCGCGAGCGGGAAGGGCAGGAATTCCAGATGGGAATGGATGAGATCGAATTCCTCCGTCGCAGCGAATGCTCGTTCCAGCATCGTGACCAGCGGCGCGTCGTAGTTGGCAATACCGCGAGTGAGCCGCAGGGCTTCGGGACAGGTCGAGATCAAGCGGGCGGAGGTGGCCGAATCGCCGCTCGCGAACAGCGTGACGTCATGACCCTGCCGAACGAGTTCTTCGGTGATGAACGAAACGACCCGCTCGGTTCCCCCATAGAGGGTCGGAGGAACCGCCTCCCAGAGTGGTGCGATTTGCGCAATCCTCATGATGACTCCTTTGTTACGACCGTACGATGGATGAAATGATGGATATTGAGAGTATGTATGGCCCTTCTGCTGTAGATGATGCAGTGTCGGGCAGTGCGATCTTAAATGGCCGAGGGGCGGTTGCCGTACTAGGCGACTCCCTAGCAGGCCCTTTTGCGATCCCTGAAGGTGGGAGCGGGGTATCGAGGAAGCGACTATCGCTTGACGGCTCGGATACCGATCAGGACCTGATAGTCTCGATCGTAAGAGTCGAGTTCTTCGCGGCGGAGTTCCGTGCTGATCAACCCTTGCAGACTCGCGGTGGCGGATAACACATTGCCATATGTGGACACGGTGACGTCTTCAGGGCGAAACACTTCTTCGAACAGGAGGCGGGCGGACAGCGACGTGAAGCGCCAATACTCGCCCCAGGTGTCCATGTCATAACGTGCAATTTGGCTGATGCCCGGGACCACTACCAGCGCCACTCCGTCGGGTTTCAGGATACGCGCCACCGTGCGGAGCGCCGCCCGCACGTCGTAAATGAACTGCAGCGTGAAGGTGAGAATGAGGCAGTCGAAGCTATCGGATGGAATGTGCGGCGCCTGCGTCAGGTCGCCGTGGATCGTCGAGCCGGGCGAGCCGGCGTGGAGATGGAGGACTTCGGAGCGGGTGACGCGGTCGTCGCCGAATTGCATCGTGTAGCGATTGTCGCCGATCTCTAACACGCTCCCGCGGATGTCGGCGCGGTGGGCGGGGAAGAAGTGTTCTTCCGTATAGTATCGGTCGATCGGTTGGCCGGCTTGCCAACCGAAGTCACGTCGAACGGGGTGGACGCGCCGTAACGAATGACCCCAGCGCCAATCCAACCCCAGGCCGTTGAGTTCTCCGAGGAGTGACACTCGGACTTGCTGGTAAAGGGTGTCGCCCAGGACTTTGCGCGCGGTGAACTTGAAGGGCCGGGCGAGCCCGGAAATGAGTCGGCTACGAACGCTCATTGTTCCCCATGGCGATCGGTGCTTACCGAATGCCATTCTAGAAAGTCCTACGAGTCTTGTCATGCGGTTTTTACGAGTCTGCGCTATTCCTACCGAGGTGAAAGTGGAGGGGGTGGGGGTGGCGTAGGAGGGGGGGAGCCGCCACGCAGAGACTTCTCCGGATCGACGGCCATTTCAGGATCCACCACGGGGGGCGGCACCACCGCCTCAGGGTTGGGAGGCGGCAAGTGGTCCGGCTGTTTGAGAATGCCGGGGTCGAGCTTCGGCGGGGGCGCAGGGGGCAACAGGCCTGGCTGCTGCTGGGGCGGCGTTGATTCGTTCGGCGGCGCAGGCGTCCCGGTTTCGGCGGTCGTGAGCGTAGCGGGT
The DNA here is from genome assembly GCA_015709715.1 of Nitrospira sp. Classification (NCBI taxonomy): domain Bacteria; kingdom Pseudomonadati; phylum Nitrospirota; class Nitrospiria; order Nitrospirales; family Nitrospiraceae; genus Nitrospira; species Nitrospira sp. The sequence continues at coordinate 1,117,045 of CP054184.1, read as the reverse complement.
GACACGCACCATAACACCGTCGCCACGAGGGTGATGCAGGACCTGGTCACCATGACATGATTCCCCCTGTTGAAGGTTCAATCGCTCATGATTCACCATACCCCTCGCATTCCGCTGTGTGGACTAGGCCTCTCCCTAGCGGTGGCCTTTTAAATTCTTCGACGGCACCACGGTCGCGACCGCTTGTTCGACTGTTCCGATCACCTTCCCGAGAATGGTGCCCACGGCTTCGCCGACTCTCTTTGCCTGGCTGTTCTTTCCCGTCCGGCGCCCCTTGGTCTTTCCTGCCTTCGTCTGCTTTTCCGAAGGTGCGGCGGCAGCCCGTTGTTTGCGCTTGATGACGTGGACCGTCGAGCCCACCTTGGCGCCGCTCTTGGAGGGCTTGCGGGCCGGTTTGCCTGTGGAAGCGGTCGCGCGGGGCGTCTTCTTCATGGGATCTCCCTTCATGCGACAAGTGAATCTGCGTATGGGGTGAGCATACAAGGCTTGCGTGGATGAGACAAGGTGCGATCCGGCGAGGCGGATGCGGTTGTGTTGTGTCGATCCGCCGAGTACAGTAAATCGAAGCGTCTGAGGAGAGCCTGCGACGGAGGTGGATAGGATGGAGATCACGCGATGGATTGGCCTCGCTGTCTGCTTCGGTAGCCTGTGGGCCGGACCCTGGGAACCGGCGGTTGCGGAGGCCCTTGAGCCACTCGTCCGACCGGAGGCCGGAGCATCCTTCGAGATTCTCGCGCAGGATCCGCTGGTCGAAGGAGTGATTGAGCGGTATCTGCTCGACCCGCGCGGGGAAGTGGAAGGACTTCTCTTAGTCGACGGCACTCAGTTGCCCGTGACGTCGCGGGCGGCCGCGCAACTTCTGCATGCGCTCCGACCGGGGGACCGCGTGCGAGTCCGGGGACGGCGCCACCAGGCGCCGCCGGTGGTGCAACCGGACCTGATCGAAAACCTGTCCCGCGGCACGACGTTTGCCGTACCTCTGCGGCTCGACCTGCCGATGCGCCCGCAGGAGCAGGAACTGTCCGTTCGAGAACTCACGGCGAACGGTTCGGTCCGGGTTCTGCTGTTCCATCCTCTCAAAGGGATCGTTCAGGGCCTGCTGTTGTCCGATGGCACGCAGGTTCGTCTGCCTCCCGATGCAAGCCCCACCCTGCGCAATTCCTTCCGAGAGGGGCAACGCCTCGCCGTCCGCGGGAATGGGACGGAGAACAGGTATGGTCGGGCCCTCGAAGCGGTCGCGATGGGGTATGACGCGGCTCGATTGGTTCCGCTGGAGCCCTCATTGGATCGACTCCCGTCTCCTATCCCCTGACCCGTCTCCTGCATCATCTCTGAGATAGCCGTACGTCCTTTCGCCCACGCCACCACTCGTGACCACTCGTGAACTCTGGACCCTCGTCTAGGGGTTTGCCTAGGAGGTTGACCGGCCAGGCCTGTCTTATAAGAGGACACCCTAAGGCACAGATACAGCAATCAACGAGGGAGAAGGGATTGTGAAGCCGTCATGATCGACTGCGACGGAGGGAACGGGTGGCGTCACGGCAGATGGGGGCTCTGGTCATGGGTGCTGGTGGGTGTGTTTGTGGGATGGTGCTCCGGCCCGACGCCCCTGGCGCGGGCGGAAGAGCCGACGCCTCTGGCGGGAGAGCCTCACCACACGACGATTTTGGGCGAAGAAGTCAACGTGCCGCCGCGCGATCGGCGCAATGTCACGGCCATGAGTTTCGGCATCCAGGCGATTCCTAATGGGCCCAGTCAAATGGAAGTGTTGCCCTTCGGGGCGCTCTATGTGTGGCGGAATTGGGACGACGATAACCGCCGCTTGCGCGGGACCTTTTCGGGCGTGGTGAACGACGTCGACTACACCATTGGCCTGCGCGACTACCCCAATTGGTCGCTGATCTTCACGTGGGACAATTTCATCCTCCCCATGGGGCGCTCGGAATACGTTCAGGGGCAACGGATCAAAGAATCGGAACTGGAGTGGAGTTACGCCTTCGCCGGGGCCGGCGTCGGGTACCGGCTGCCGGTGCATCCGTTCAAGCAAGACAGCGCGGTCAACGTGTTTCTCACCTACGAACCGGGGTACCGCTGGTTCAAGGGCACCGGTTCGACCGCGCCGGGTTATATCGTTCCCAAAGATACCTATGAAGGCCGGATCCATCTTCGCGTGCGGGCGGATGCCTTGAAACGCAACTTGATGGAACTGCCGCATGAAGGGTTCACGCTGGGAGGCGATTTCCTCCACGGGCACCGCGCCAAATGGGACCAGTGGGGAGGCGCCCCGTTCGATCGACAGGATGCGACCAAGGAGCGAACCTACCTGCAAGCGACGGCCTATGCGCTGGTGGCGAGCGGTCTGCCGTTTATCGAGAGCGACAAACATCGCCTCATCAGCAGCCTGCATGGAGGGATCGGCAAGGATCTGGACCGCTTCTCCGCCTTCCGATTGCCCGGACGCCCGACCGGGTATGAATGGGAGGCCGTGTCGATGCCCATGATCCATGGCGTCGCCTTCAACGAGCTGTTTCCTCGCCGGTACGCCGTGGCCAATCTGCAATATCGCTACGAGGCCCTGTTTTTTCTCTACCCCTACCTGGAAGCGACGTGGGGATTGGTGGAACGTCCGCGCTTCACCACCGAGGGAGCCATCAAATATGTGACGGATTCGCTGCCGGCCCTGGGCGGCGGCCTCATCACCGGGGCGCCGTGGAAATCCCAGATCGAGTTGAACTACACGTATAACTTCGGTATCTACCGAGACCCAGGCGGGGCGCCGCCGACCAAAGGCGGACATGGCCTTATCTTTTTTTGGTCCAAAGAACTGTAACGGGAGACGTCCCCTCGCTATCGTACAAGGACAGTGGTAGGATTTCGTATCGATTTCCTACTGAGCCTCTCCCCTTAGCCCGGAGCACAGCCATGAAACCACGAGTTCTCATCGCCGATGACCATACGCTTGTCGCCGAGGGTGTCCAAAAGCTGCTCGAGCCGGAGTTTCAGCTGTGCGGTCGGGTGGCGGACGGGCGCGCCCTCGTTCGAGCTGTCGAAAAGGAACAACCCGATATCGCGTTGGTGGATATCGCGCTGCCGCTGCTCAACGGTCTCGACGCCTGCCGTCAGATCAAGAAATCCATGCCGCAGGTCAAACTGCTCATCCTGACCATGCACGGCGAACAGCATTTCGTCACGGAGGCGTTCCGGGCGGGAGTCTCCGGGTACATTCTGAAGCAATCGGTGGCGGAAGAGCTGGTCTTCGCCATCAAAGAAGTGTTGAAGGGGCGGTTGTACGTCTCTCCCAGCGTGGCGGAAAATCTGGTCGAGCAGGCGCTCAATCCGTCCGAGGCGGGAGCGTCTCGATCCATGAGAGGAGACGATCGTTTGAGCGCGCGCCAGCGGGAAGTGCTGCAGCTGATCGCCGAAGGCCAGTCGACTAAGGAGATTGCGTCGACCCTGAACGTGTCGATCAAAACGGTCGAATTTCACAAAACCCGCATCATGAAACAACTGGGCGTGCACAGCACCGCTGAACTCACCAAACACGCCATCGCGCTCGGCCTGATTGCCATGCCGCAGCAACCGACCGTGCCGGGGCCGCAGGTGTGACCCTCACGGGTGTTGTTCGTCGAGAGTCGTGAGGCCTTGGGAGAGGGCGAACCGGGTCAGTTCGGCCGTCGTGCGAATGCCTAAGCGGCGGGTGATGTTGCCCTTGTGAAATTCCACGGCCTTCGTCGAGACGTTGAGCGTCGAGGCGATCTCCTTCGTCGAGCACCCCTTCGTCAGGAGCTGTAACACCTCCTGCTGGCGCGGCGTGAGCTTAGAGGAGAATCCTTCCGGTTTTACCCACGGTGTCTCAATCGCATCCTGCACTTCCAACGACAGCTGCGGCGAGATGTAGCGTTGATTCTTCAAGGCAGCGGCGAGCGCCGACAGCAGCTCGGTCGAGGCGGACTGCTTGAGCACATACCCCGACGCCCCCATGTCGAACGCCTGGGAGATGTAGAACGGCTCGCTCATCATCGTGACGAAGATGAGCTTGGCATGGGGGACCGCGGTTCGGAGTTGCCGCGTCACGTCCAATCCGTTCATGGTCGGCATGGAAATGTCGAGCAGGATCACGTCAGGCGACAGGGCCGGCGCGATCTCCAACAATTCTTGGCCGTTGGAGGCTGTGCCCACCACGTCATATTCCGGTTCCAACAACTGTTTATAGGCTTCCAGGACGATACTGTGATCGTCGGCAAGGACCAGGCGCGCCTTAGCCACGTACGCATTCCTCCTCTGTGAGCAGCAGTCATATCAGCATACCAGTTCCGCCCATCCAATACATCCGTATCCCCCGGCAGAAACCGTCTTCTTCCTTCTGCATAACATGGTCGCCGCCTCTGCGTGCCTAGGAAACTCCCTGAGAGCCTCGCCAGGGCATCACCTAGTTGGGTCTGAGGAAAGGGCGTGATAGCGTTTGACCAGGTCGAGGATGCGACCAAGATCGAGGAAGGAGGAGCCATGAAATCGCCCGACGTATTTCGCGTGAAGTCATACGACCTGTTCGGATTATCCGGCATTTCCGATGAGAGTCTCCGCCTGCATTTTGGCCTGTATGAAGGGTATGTGAAGGCGGCCAATTCGCTGCGCGCGCAATTGACGGAGCTGAGGCGGGACGGCAAGGTGGATCAAGAAGAGATGCCGGCCTATTCCGAACTCACCAGGCGGCTGGGGTTCGAGTACAACGGCATGGTGCTGCATGAATATTATTTCGGCAATCTTTCGCGCAATGGCGGGGAGCGGCCGGCTGCGGGATCGTCATTCGGCCAAGCCATCGAGCGGACGTTCGGAAACTTTGAACGTTGGAAGGCCGATTTCAGCAGCGTCGGAATGATGCGAGGCGTGGGCTGGGCGATCTGCAATGTCGATCCATCAAGCGGGATGGTGTCCAACCACTGGGTGAGTCTGCATGAACATGGCAACGTAGCCGGGTTCCTGCCGGTGCTGGTCATGGACGTGTGGGAACATGCCTATCTGTTGGATTACAAACCCAACGAACGAAAGGACTACATCGAGGCCTTCTTCGGCAATGTGGCATGGAATTCCGTGGAGGAGCGGCTGCAGGTCGGGTCGTCCTCCCTGTTGGCGTATCGCTGACGCCGGGAGGAGGCGTCGATCGGGCCATGAGGGGGATCGCCGGTGGGCGACGGGACGATCCGGTGGCATGATGAAGACAAAGACGCGGGTGTCTATGAAGACATCCATGATTCGTCGACGGTGAGGAGGCTTCTATGGACGTTCCCAATAAGGCTGCGCGCATTCGCCCGTGGATCGATCCGGAAGAACGTGTGACGGTTGATTTTCGAGACGAGCGGGGGCTCAACGCAGAGGTCATCGAATGTGACGGCCAGACGGTCACCGTTCTGCTGGAGACGGCGTTTCCCCACTATAAGCAGCAGCTGACGTTGCCCTTGAGCATGATCTCCATCGGAGAAGATAAGGGCCACTACACGCGGAATCCGGAGCGTCCCCTGCAGTACGGCCGTCTCCGTCTCGTCGTGCATGAAAACCGGCCGCAGGTGGTGTGACATTTGCGGAGGAAACAGCATGAGCGATCACCGGAAGCAACAGGGTGCGGACATCCCTCCTCGGACCGCGACACCACGGCGCGTGGCAGGCCTCTATCTCGAATCGACCAAAGAGGAAGAATTGGGGTTGTTGCCGGGCGAGGCGAAGCAAGTCAGGGAGGCGATGAGCACGAGGGTGACGATCGCCTCGCCCGGCACCAGCCTGAAAGACGCCGCCGGCTTGATGAACAAGCTCGACGTGCCGGTGCTGGTCGTCTACGACGGAGCGCGATTGTCCGGGATGCTCACGGAGCGGGACATGGGGCTGAGCCATCGCATCAGGGAAGCCCCGCCGGAAACGGCGATCGAACGGTTCATGAGGAGCCCTATCCCGTCCTGCTACCAAGACGATCTGCTCGCGGAGGCCATCGCGCTGATGCGCGCCTCGCATCTGGATTGGCTGCCGGTCCAGGATCGGCGCCACCGCCTCGTGGGCGTGCTTTCCATTTATGCAGCCTCGCCATAATCCATTCTACTAGGGAGCTTGTGCAGCCGGCCTAGGGGCCTACCTAGCGCGTTCTCAGCACCCCCTCGCCTAAGGTGAAGCCAACACAACCGGTGACCAAAAGCGAAAGGGGTGGAATTGGATATCTGCTTGGCCCCATCTCCGATCGGATTGCCGGGCGTAAACTGTCGCCTCCCAGGACGGCGAACCACTCACCTGTCTGGAAAGGAATCATGATGAAAACCGCACAGGGCCAGTCGTCATTCGTCAAAGATGTGCAAGCCATCAGAGAGCGTGCTCGTCAACATATCGAGGATGGGGCCTACACGGCCGACTACAAGGCAGACCGGGAGACCGTGATCAAGTTATTGAACGAGGCCTTGGCGACGGAGATCGTCTGCGTCTTGCGATATCGGCGTCATTACTTCATGGCGGAAGGGATGAATGCGGAAAGCGTGAAGGCGGAATTCCTTACCCACGCCGGAGAAGAACAGGCGCATGCCGATCAGTTGGCGGAGCGGATCGTCCAATTGGGAGGAGAGCCGGACCTCTCGCCCACGGGTCTGGCGGATCGCAGCCATTCCGAATATGTGGAGGGGAACGGACTCGAGGACATGATCAAGGAAGATTTGGTGGCCGAGCGGATTGCCATTGAAAGTTACCGCGACATGATCGCCTTCGTCGGCAACGACGACCCCACGACGCGGCGGTTGATGGAGGAGATCCTTGCCAAGGAGGAGGAACATGCCGAGGACTTGGTCAGCCTGCTGAAATAGGCACAGACGATCGGTCGGCGATGGACTGCAGCAAGACGTAACCGAAAGGAAGTACGATGAAGGTATGGCCGGGCCGACCCTATCCGCTGGGAGCCACGTGGGACGGCGAAGGGGTGAATTTCGCCCTCTTCTCCGAAAATGCCACGTCGGTGGATCTTTGCCTGTTCGATGGGCCTGATGCCTCGAAGGAATCCCATCGGATTCGACTGGAGGAGCAGACCAATCAGACATGGCACGTCTACCTGCCGGAGGGGCGCCCCGGCCTCCATTATGGGTTCCGGGTCGATGGACCCTATGAACCACAGGCCGGCCATCGGTTCAACAAGGCCAAACTCCTACTCGATCCCTACGCGAAGTCCATCGCCGATACCATTCGGCTCTCCGATCGCATGTTCGGGTACTGCCTCGGTGACCCGGGCGGTGATTTAGTGCGGGATGATCGTGACAACGCCGACGAGATGCCGAAGTGCGTGGTGGTGGATCAGGCGTTCAGTTGGGGCGGGGACCATCTGCTCCGGACGCCCTGGTCGAAAACAATCATCTATGAAGTGCATGTGAAGGGCTTCACGGCGCGCCATCCGGACGTGCCGGCGCACCTACGGGGAACCTATGCGGGACTCTCCACGCCGGCGGTCATCGAATACCTGCAAGGCCTGGGCGTGACGGCGGTCGAACTGTTGCCGGTGCACCATGCCGTGCAGGACAAACACCTCACGGATCAAGGCCTGACGAACTACTGGGGGTACAACACGATCGGCTTCTTTGCGCCCGATATGCGGTATGCCTCGTCGCCGGTACGGGGACGGCACGTGCGGGAATTCAAGACCATGGTTAAGACCCTGCACAGCGCCGGCATCGAGGTCATTCTCGACGTGGTCTACAACCATACGGCGGAGGGCAACCACCTCGGTCCGACGCTGTCGTTCCGAGGCATCGACAACGCCGCCTATTACCGGCTGGTCGGAGACGATCCGCGTTACTATATGGACTACACCGGTTGCGGCAACAGCCTGAACGTCCGCCATCCGCGAGCCTTGCAGCTCATCATGGACAGCCTGCGTTACTGGGTGTTGGATATGCATGTGGACGGGTTCCGCTTCGATCTCGCCTCCACGCTCGCGAGGGAACTGCATGAGGTGGACCGACTGAGCGCCTTCTTCGACATCATCCATCAAGATCCGGTCCTCTCGCAGGTCAAGCTCATCGCGGAGCCTTGGGACCTCGGCGCAGGGGGTTATCAAGTCGGCAACTTTCCGGTCGGCTGGGCCGAATGGAACGGCAAGTATCGCGACACGATCCGCCGTTATTGGAAGGGCGACGGCGGGCAGGTCGCCGAATTGGCCTATCGCCTGTCCGGCAGCAGCGATTTGTATGCCATGAGCGGGCGGCGGCCGTTCGCCAGCATCAATTTCATTACCGCCCATGACGGCTTTAGTCTCCACGATTTGGTGTCCTACAACGAGAAACACAACGAAGCCAACGGCGAAAACAACCAGGACGGACACAACGACAACCTGAGCTGGAACTGCGGCGCGGAGGGACCTACCGACGATCGCGCCGTCAACGAGCTGCGGCAGCGGCAGAAGCGGAACATGCTGGCGACCCTCCTGCTCTCGCAAGGGGTGCCCATGTTGTGCGGCGGTGATGAAATCGGCCGCACCCAGTCGGGGAACAACAATGCCTACTGCCAAGACAATGAATTGAGCTGGCACGATTGGGAACTCGGTAAGGGCGACAAGGCCTTGCTGGCATTCGTCAAACGGCTCATCGCGTTGCGGCAGGAGCATCCGGTGTTTCGTCGCCGCCGGTTCTTTCAAGGACGGGAAATCCACGGTTCCGGCATCAAAGACATCGCCTGGCTGCGCACGGACGGTCAGGAGATGGATGAAGCGGATTGGGACCAAGGCCATCTCCGCTCCATCGGCATCGTCTTGGCCGGCGACGCCATCGAAGAAAAGGATACTCGAGGCAATCCGATCGTCGACGGCACCTTTCTCCTCTTGCTCAATGCGCACCATGAGTCGGTTCCATTTCTCCTGCCTGCCTATGCAGAGGGAGCCCATTGGGACCTTGTGTTGGACACCGCGCAGCCGCGCCGCAAACAGGCCTCCTACAAAGGCGGCGAACCCTATACGATCGAGGCCAGAACATTGGCCATCCTGTGCCATGAGCCGACCGGCTCGGCATAAGTAGTATCATTCAGATCCGCCCATCCCCTTCTTTCGCTCAAGGTCTCACCTCTCTGTGAGGCTCTTGCATCCGATCGGCGAAACCGATTCGTACGTACGTATGCCAAGGTAAGTACCACCTGGGGCTCTCCGAACAGGACTAGGGGTATATCCAGTCCTGGAGCGGCGGGGAAGGGGGTATAAGAAACCTGTAACACGGATGGGAGGTAGGAGAGATGAAGCGGGCACCTGGGGTCAAAGGCCGCGTGATCGTCACCGTCGCTGATGAGCGAGGCGAGCAGACGGTCATCCTCTATCGCGGCGGCAAGAACGGGCTCGCCTTTCGCACTCCGGCCCATCGGGTGCTGAACCAAACCGCCCAACAGCGGCGGGCCGGGGGATCGGCGGCAAGCTCGCCGGCCTCCGCCGCCGCATCATTACACCATCAAGGAGGACCGCAATGAATTCCGATCAATTCAAAGGCAAGTGGGTGCAGTTCAAGGGCGAAGTCAAAAAGCAGTGGGGCAAGCTCACAGACGACGATCTTATGCAAATCGAAGGCAACTACGACAAGTTCGTGGGCCGCGTGCAGGAGCGGTACGGCGATAAAAAGGACGAAGTCGTGCGGTGGGCCGACGACTGGTATGCCCGGCAAGGGCGTCCGGGAACGGAGCAGGCTCAAGCCCAGCGCGCACGCTGACCAGAACACCCGTACGCGTCACATCTTGTGAAGAGAAGGAGGTTTCACCGATGAAGAAGTTACTCGCCATTGCATTGTTGTCGGGTGTGATTGCAAGCCCCGCCTGGGCTCTGTTCGAAACGAACAAACAGCTGGCGGCCACGGCGACCGTGACCTTGGAGGAGGCGGTCCGTCATGCCTTGACTGCCGTGCCGGGCAAGGCTGTGGAGGCGGAAATCGGCAAGGAAGACGGCCGGACCGTCTACGAGGTCGAGATCGTCGACGTCAACAACAAGACGCAGAAGGTCTATGTCGACGCGCAGAGCGGACAGACCAAGATCGACCGCTAAAGAAACTGGGCGTGCCGACTCGTGATGGGTCGGCACGCCAGGCAACGGGCAAGTGAAAGTAGTGTAAGGGTAAATTGAAGAAGCAATGGGGTGAGTCCACCGACGATCAGAAGAGGAGTTCTGCGATGAAACGATGGCCCGTTCCGGTATTGACGGCAGTAGTGGGAACCGCCTTGACGGTATGGGGCCTGTCGGCGCCTTCGACCGTGGCGGCGGCTGAAGATAAGGGTTTGTTCGAACAGGTGGAGATCGGCTTGCTGTCGATCGGTGGTCGCGCGACCTATGTCGATCCCAAGGACGGGTCGAGCCGGTGGTTCGGTGGCGGGCAAGTCCGCCTGCATCCTTCGCGGTATTTTGCCTTCGAGGGTTCCGTCGATTATCGCCGCAACGACATCGGTGACACCCGCGTCCACACGTATCCCGTGCAGGTGTCGGCCTTGATTTACCCGCTTGGCACGACCAGATTGGCGCCGTTTCTGCTGGGAGGCGGCGGGTGGTATTACACCACCGTCAAGGGACCGGGCGGCTTTGACGATACCCAGAACCGCTTCGGCGCCCACGCCGGCGGCGGCTTGCAGTTCTTCCTCAGCAAGCATGTCTCCATCGACAGCACCTATCGGTATATTTGGCTTGAGAAAATCGAGTCACGAGACCGGAACATCGTCGACAAGAAGTTCCAGGACAATGGCCACATGGTCACGGTCGGTCTCAACTTCCACTTTTAACTCGATCGGACCGATCGGTGAGGTGGAGGGATGTGGAGCGAGAAATTGGCAGATCCTGCATGGGAGGCTCGGGGTGTCGACTATGGACGTGGTGGGCCGCAGCCCTGCTGATGTGGGGGCTGTCTGCCGCGAGCCCCGCGGGGGCGGCTGTAGGCTCGGATGAGTACATCGCGGGCTACGCCGCCGCCATGCTCGAGCATGAATTTCATCTATCCGGCGCGGTCGTGCATGTCGAAGAGGGAAGGGTGGTGGTCTACGCCACTCGCTTGGGGGCAGAAGACCCTGAGAAAATCGTGACCTCGCTCAAGGCCATTCCCGGCGTGATCCAAGCCGATATTGTCACCGTCCCTGAACCGGCGGCAGGCGTCGCGCCCGGGGTGGTACGGGCTGCGACACCGGATTCACACTCGAAGTTCTTGCCCCGCGGCCTCCTGGTGGAGCCGCTGCATGCGGACCAGCGATGGCCCCACTTCGGCGCCGCATACCACTGGCTGTCATCCGGCAACAAATTTGCCAGCGCGTTCGGGGAATCGTTCGCTGTGTATCGGAATGCCGCTCCCTTTGGGGGGCAGTGGGAACTGGGCATTCAAGCCGGTGTGTTTGGAGTCTTTGATATGGAGCGCCGCTCCATCGACCTGATCAATGCCGATTACACCGTCGGTCTGGTGACGAGCTATCGCGCGGATCGATTCTCGGGGTTCGTCCGCATTCGGCATCAAAGTTCTCATCTGGGGGATGAGTTTTTGTTGAACAACCCGCAGGTCGAGCGCATCAATCTGAGTTACGAAGAGTTGGATCTGAAGCTCTCTTACGACCTGACGGCGTGGCTCCGCCTCTACGGCGGTGCCGGTGTGATCGTACGAAAGGAACCGAGCACGTTGGGCCGAGCAACGACCCAGGGCGGAGTGGAGATAAAAAGCCCCTGGTTGTTCTGGGGAGGCAAGGTGCGACCTGTCGCCTATGCCGACTTCCAAACTAACGCGCGAACCAACTGGGAGGTCGGCCAATCCCTGATGGGGGGGCTACAGTTCGAGAATGCCAGGATTGGTGATCGAAAACTGCAGGTGCTGGCGGAGTACTACGCAGGCCCCACCCCGGACGGGCAGCTGTTCACGAAGCGAGTGGAGTGGATCGGGATGGGCGTCCATCTGTGGTTCTAAGTCTGGAGCGACACGCAGGAGGTCACCATGTGGAGATTGATCGGGTTGTGGTTGCTGGGCGTGCCTGCGGGAATCGTGTTTCTCCTGTGGCTGTTCGGGATTGTCAGGACATGAAGCGCGAGTGCAGCGGGATCCTTCACCCTTTTGAATGAGGTGCCATCATGTTGAGCTGGGCAGTGACCTTCCTCGTTATCGGACTGATTGCCGGTGTGTTGGGCGTCTCCGGAGTGGCTGGAACCGCCACCCATATCGCCTACGTGCTCTTTGTGATTTTCCTGATTCTGGCCGTGGTCGGCATGGTCATGGGGCGGCGACCGCCTGTCGCTTAGGTGGAATCCGTCAGGTCCTGGCGCGAACCGTACTTACGATGGCTTCGTATAACTGCACGGCGGCGCGTTCTTTGGTGACAAAGACCGCCGCCCCCGCGGCGAGCATGGCTTCTTCCACATGGTGCTCGTTTTGGACCGAGAGGCCGATCACGACGACGGTGTGATCGGAAGACAGGATGCGCCTCGTGGCTTCGATGCCGTCCACGCGAGGCATGTTGATGTCCATCACCACGACGTCCGGTTTCAGCGAGGCGGCCAGGCTGACGGCGGTTTCGCCATCACCGGCTTCTCCGACGACTTCCAAGTCCTGATAATTTTCTAACACGCTCCGAAGCCCCTGCCGCACCATCGCATGGTCGTCGACGAGTAGTACGCGCAGGCGTTGCGAAGGCGGGTTCGGCAGGGAATCCGGCTGTGTGGGACGGGACGAACCCATCTCCCGGGCGGAGTCCTGGGCGTGGCTCAAGGGAACCATCAAGGTAATGCTCGTTCCCCGGCCCTCGTGAGAATCCAGGGCGAGCCGTCCCCCTACGGCCTCGATTCGTTCCTGAACGTTGAAGAGACCGAAGCGGCCCGGGCTGGTGCGGTCGGCTTCCGTCATGGAGGCCGGATCGAATCCGCGGCCTCGATCCGATACGGTGACGACGATCAGATCGTCCACGCTACGCGACAGCACGATGGACGCTTCATCCGTGCCGGCATGTTTGACGACGTTGAACAGCAACTCGCGCACGCTTTGATACATGATGACCGCATGGTCTTCTTCGAGAGGTAATCGGTCGAGCGCGGTGGTCACGGTCACCGCGAGACCATGGGTTTTCATCTGCCCGGCGAGCCACTTGAGCGCCGCGGGCAACCCGAATTGGTACAGCACTTGCGGGCTCAACTCCGCCACGAGAGAGCGCGTGTAGTTCAGGGATTGCGTGAGCACGTCGTCCGCATCGTTCAAGAGCTGCTGCAGTTTCGGTTCACGGGCCTGCGGTTTGGCTTGGCCCAACTTCATGCGGGCGACGACGAGCAGTTGGGCCAGGTAGTCGTGCAACTCCGTGGCCAGCCGGCGTCGTTCCTGTTGCTCCGTGGCGCTCAAGTCCAAGGCGAGCGCGCGCAGCCGGGCCTGCGACCTCACGAGGGCTTCGGTACGCTCATGCACGCGCTGCTCCAGTTCCCCCGTCCACTGTTGGAGCTGCTCCTCGGCATGTTTCCGGTCCGTGATATCGAGGGCTGCCCCCAGGTAGCCGGTGATCGATCCGTCTGCGGTGGTCAAGGGCACGGCTCGATCCAGAATCCAACCGTAACGACCGTCATGGCGACGCAGGCGATACTCGAGTTCGAACGGCTCCAGTCGGCCGAAGTGACTTCGATAACGGGCCAGGGCCGTCGCTCGATCGTCGGGGTGAATGCCCTCGGCCCAGCCGTCGCCCAGTTCGTCCTCCAGATCGCGCCCCGTATATTCGATCCACGATCGATTCAGCCAGGTGCGCAGGCGGTCGGCGCCCGCCATCCAGACCAGCACGGGCGTGGCGTCGGCCAGCATGCGAAAGTGGGCTTCACTTTCCCGTAATCCGGCTTCCGCACGCTTCCGCTCCGTAATGTCCCGAAGGATGGCGTGCCACCGTCCATCCGGTTGGAGCTTGGCGCTCATTTCGACGGATATGGCCGTACCGTCCTTCCGTTGCAAACGCCATTCACCGGAGTGCCGCTGTCCCTCCAGCAGTTCCATCAGGATCTCGCTCAATCGAGACTGCTCGTGCGGGGCGAAGAGGTCGGCGATCTTCATTGAGAGAAGCTCGTCTCGGGAATAGCCGAGCATGTGGCAGGCGCGGCTGTTCACGTCCAGATACTGTCCGGTCATGTCGGCCATCACGATCCCGTCGGACGCCTGCTCGAAGAGGTGGCGGAACCGTTCTTCGCTTTCCCGCAGTGCAGTTTCGGATCGCTTGCGCTCCGTGACGTCGAACATGACGCCGGTGATCTGTCGAGGGGAGCCGCTCGTATCGGGAAGCACTTGCGCAGCGACTGCGATCCAGGCCTCGCTCGGCGGCAACGCGCGATGGACACGGCATTCGAACTCATAGGCACTCCGGTTGCGGATAGCCTCCTCGACGGTACGTTCCACGCGCTGTTTGTCCTCGGAGTGAACCAGCGCGAGAAAGGCGGCGAAGGTGCTGCCGAAACTCATGGGTAACAGGCCGAACATTGCTTCCAGCTCGGGAGAGAACATCAGGGTCTGCTGATCGAGATCCTGATGAAAGGTGCCCATGCGGCCGGCCTTCAAGGCCAATCGATGGCGTGCTTCCCGTTGTTGGAGGATCTGCAGGATGTGTTTTTTCTGACCGTCCGTGCGGTTCAGGTGAGCGGCGAGGAACCAGAGCAGCGTGAGCATAATGAGCATCACGGCCGCGACGGCCAAGGCGACACCGAAGTTGAACTCGTAATACCCGGATCGTTGAGCGGTGATACGAATCCATCCGGCGAGGATCGGCAGGAAGACAGCGAACGGCAAGACCTGCCGCAACATCACACCGCCCAAATCCTCGCTCATCAAAGTGGCCATGAACCCCCGCATCGGCCGTGATGCCAGAATGCCGAGGCCAATCAGGAACATCAGCGTCGCACTATACATCGAGATCGTGGCGAAGCTTCCCACCTTGTAGAGCGACCGGACCCCGTAGAGGTATCCAACAAGCGCGATCCCGCCGATGGTCCCTCCGAGCAGGGCGGCATATTGGGAGGGATAGTGACCGTTGCTCAAGGGATGATCCAGGCTCAGGAGCGCGAGGCCGAGCAAGAGGGAGACAATCGCGGTCGAAGGGGCCATGCGCCCGGGATGCGCGGAGGAGTCGATGTCCCGGCCTTCCAGGAACCAGAGATCGATGCCCACATCCACCGCAAACAGATACTCGGCCAAGGTGAGGCCGGCCAGCAGGCAAGCCAGGCCGGCGCCGGCCTGGGCCGCTCGACGACCGGTGACGGTCACGGCTCCCTCGTCCGACAAGAGCCACAGGGAGAAGCCGCACAAGAGGATTGACAGCAGGGTGATCGGTTTGATGGTGCCGAAGGAGGGATGTACCGCCGTGAGCCAGGAGGCCTCGTAGGCCCACGACAGGAGAATGAGCAAGGGAACGGCAATGGCCGCCAGTGCGGCAAAACCCGCGACCCGCTGCAATGTGAGATGTGCCGGGATCATGAACGACCGATCACCCTCTCGCAGGGACGATGCGAATTCTTGCGGAGAGACAAGCCCCGCCGAAGACAGCCCGCGCCGCTCGGGACTGCCAGGCGCTCAGGGCTGGAACGTAGTTTCGGGGGGAGGCGTCGACCGGCTATAGGCGATACGTGCACAGAATATGATAACGACGCGCGCGCTGAATGCACACTGGGGATTCCCCTAGTTTCTCAGAGTTGACTGAGATCACAACTTAATAGGGCAATGTCGCAGAATGATGTCGTAGAGTTGAACGGCGGCGGATTCCTTCGGGAGAAAGTCCACGGCTCCGGCTTCGGTCATCGCCAGCTTGACCTGAGGGTCGTTGCGGACCGAAATGCCGATGACGGCGATGGAACGGTGGTCTCGGTGCAACAGCCGGGTGGCCTCGATGCCGTCGATGAGGGGAAGGTTCACATCCATGACCACCACGTCAGGGTTGAGGGAACGCGCCATGACGACGGCATCCTGCCCATCGGCGGCTTCCCCCACCACCGTCAGGTCGGCATAACTGTCCAAGATGCTGCGGAGCCCCTGGCGGACCATGGCATGGTCGTCGACGAGCAGGACCTTGACGGTCTTCGCCGGGTCCTTGGCCGGCATCCCGGAGGGGACAGCGACGGCCGGTTGTGGACCCAGGGGTTCGTCCTGCGGTCTGTGGGAAAGCGGAAGACGTAGGATCGCCAGGGTTCCCCCGCCGATCGTCGACGAGACTTCGCATTCGCCTCCCAAGAGTCCCATTCGTTCGCGAATGCTGAGCAGCCCGAATTTTCCGCGAGTGTCGGTCGAGCGGGTGATCGCTGCCATGTCGAAGCCGACGCCCTCGTCCTCCACGCAGATCCGCAACTCCTGGTCCTCGTCCACGTTGACCGTGAGGGTGGCCCGATCGGTCTTGGCATGCTTGATGATATTGAAGAGGAGCTCGCGCACCGACTGGAACAGCAACACGGCTTGGTCGTCGGCCAAGGTGAAGGGGGTCGGGCCGATTTTGACCGAGACCAGCAGGCCATGCTGCTGCATCTGTTCTCCAAGCCATTGGAGGGATTTGGCCAAACCGAATTGATAGAGCGTGTGCGGGCTGAGCTCGGCAACGAGGGATCGGGTATAGGTGAGGGCCTGGTCCAGCATGCTGTCCACTTGGGAGACGCTGGCCGACACCTCCGGATCTGCGATGCGAGGAATGATCTGCGACAGCCGCAATCGGCTCGCGACCACCAGCTGGGCCAGATAGTCATGCAGTTCGGTAGCCAGCCGTCGTCGCTCACGTTGCTCGGTCAGGGTCAGTTCGGAAGCCAGGGCCCGCAATCGCTCTCGGGACGCGAGCAGTTCCTGTGTCCGTTCGGCGATGCGCCGTTCCAGCTCGACGGCCGACTCCTGCAGCTGTTGCTCCGCCTGTTTCAGGCGGGTGATGTCTCGGGCGATCTTCGAGGCTCCCACGATGCGCCCGGTGCGATCCTTGATCGGGGAGACCGTCAGCGAGATATGGACGAGCGATCCGTCTTTCCGTCGCCGGAGCGTTTCATAGTGATCGATACGTTGGCCCATGCGGATCCGCTGGAGAATCCGGGGTTCTTCGTCGAACCGATCCTCCGGGATCAGGCGCTGCACCGGCTGCCCGATCATTTCCTGGTCGGTGTAGCCGAATAGTCGTTGCGCGCCTTGGTTCCAACTCGTGATGACGCCGTTCAGATCTTTGGAAATGATCGCGTCCTCGGACGACTCCACGATCGCGGCCAGGCGCGCCAACATGAAGTCGGTCGCCGGCGGAAGAGCGGATGGTAGGACGCCCGATGGATCGTCGTTGGTCTGCATGTGCGGAGGAGATCCTAATCGGTTTGGGTCGTATTCGCCAACTAGGGATAACGATAGGGGGCTGAACGCCGACCCCCGATCACGGCGTGGCGCCGCAACGGGGCTGCTCGTCCGTCAGGGCCTGTCGGATCGCCTCGTACAGCTCGTCCACCGCGGCTTCCTTCGACAGCAGCGCCGTGGCTCCCGCATGGAGCATGGCCTCGCGCGCCTCTCCCGTATTCTGCACGGAGAGGCCGATCACCGTGATGTGAGGGTGGCGTGACTTGATTTCCGCCGTGGCATCAATCCCGTTGGTGTTCGGCATGTTGATGTCCATCACCACGACGGTCGGCCGGAGCCGTTCGACCGATAGGATGGCCTCGTTGCCGTCCGAGGCCTCGCCCACGACCGCCACGTCGCTGTAGTTTTCCAACATGCTGCGGAGTCCCTGCCGGACCATGGCGTGATCATCCACCAGCAGAATGCCGATGGTCGAGCGCCCGCGCGGAGCAGAAGCCTGGTCCGTCGCCGCAGCCTGCGGCGCCACGGGATCGACAACCGCCGGCCTGGTTATCGCAGCTTCCTCATCCGTCTTGGCCGGGATCGGCCAATAGGGGGTGGTCAAGATGGCGCGGGTGCCGCCTCCTAAGGCGGACTCGATGTCCAGCCGTCCACCCATCGCCGCCATCCGTTCCTGAATGCTGAAGAGGCCGAACTGAGCGGGGGCGGCTCCTCGGTCTTGAGGATGTGGGACAAACCCGCAGCCGTTGTCCGATACCACCACCTGCAGCTTGTCGTCGTCCGTCAGGGCGACGGTAATGGTCGCCTCCTTCGCCCTGGCGTGTTTGAGCACGTTGAACAACAGCTCGCGCACGGACTGGAACAGCAGCACGGCTTGATCTTCGGGAATCGCCGGCTCGTCGGTATCTTGCTGGACCGTGACGGTGAGGCCATGGCGCTGCATCTGGGCGGCCAGCCAGGTCATGGCATCCAGCAGGCCGAATTCCTTCAAGGTCGGCGGCGTGAGTTCGGCCACCAAGGAGCGGGTGTATTCGAGGGATTGGGTGAGGGCCTGGTCGGCTTCTTTCAAGAGGTCCGAGACACGCGCTCCGGTGATCAGCGGCACGGTCTGGCGCAACTTCATGCGCACGACGACCAGGAGTTGGGCGAGGTAATCGTGCAACTCCGTGGCGAGGCGTTTGCGTTCGCGTTGCTCGGTCAGGTTCAGTTCGTTCGCGAGCGCACGCAACTGCTCTTGCGATCGGCGCAGCTCGCCGGTCTTCTGGTTGACGGCCCGCTCCAAGTCCACGCTCCATCGCTGAAGACGTTCCTCCGCTTCCTTGTTCTCGGTCACGTCGAAGCTCGCGCCCAGATAGCCATGCAGGTCGCCGGCCTCGGACAGCATAGGCATCCCGACGCTGCGCAACCATCGATAGGTGCCGTCCCGTCGTCGGCAGCGGAAGGAGGCTTCGAAGCGCGTGTGATCGGCGACGGCCTGGCGGTAGCGTGCGGCGGCGTGGGCCTGGTCGTCGGGGTGGACGTACTCGGTCCAGTCGCACCGATTGACGTCCTCCAGGCGGTTGATGCCTAGGAAGTCCAAACAGGATTGATTGACGAATTCACAGCCCTCCGGTCCGTTCATCCAAATGATGACCGGCGCGCTGTCGGCCAAGGTTCGGAAGCGCGATTCGCTTTCGCGCAGACGACGGTCGGCCTCGTCGCGTTCCCGCAACAGCCGCGCCTTTTCCTCGGCGAGGGTCAGGAATTTGTCCCGTTGCCGGGCCAGTTCCTCCCGCTGCTGATAGAGGTCGAGGAAAATGGCAGCCTTGCTGCGCAGCACATTCGGCTCGATCGGTTTGTAAAGAAAATCGACGCCTCCGGCTTGGTAGCCCCGGAACCGGTGTAGATTGTCCTGTGGTCCCGCCGTCAGGAAAATGATGGGGACATGCTGCGTCCGTCGCGAGCCCCGCATCAGCTCCGCCAGCTCGAATCCGTCCATGATCGGCATCTGCACGTCGATGACGGCGAGCGCGATGTCGTGGCGGAGCAGTAGCTCCAAGGCTTCGCGGCCGGACCGGGCCCGCAACATCTCTACGCCGTCGTGGGACAATACTGCGCTGAGCGCCACGAGGTTGGCCTCGTGGTCGTCGACGAGGAGGAATTTCGCGTGACCGGACGGCATCACGACTCCCTTCGGCCGCGCGAGGCCAATACTTCGGTGAGGTCCTCGAGGCTCAAGGCCCTGGCATTTCGGCAGGCGGCCAGGGTGGATGCCGGCATCATGCGTGCCGTGGCCGAATCCGGCGTCTGCACGAGGACGGTGCCGCCCGCTTCGCTGACCGCGCAGGCCCCTTGCGCTCCGTCGTGGTTGGCCCCGGTCAAGATGAGGGCCAAAAGAGTCCTCCCGTAGACGTCCGCTGCCGATTCGAACAACACATCGATCGAGGGGCGCGAAAAGTTCACCGGTTCTTCGTTCGACAGCGAGAGGCGCCGATCCGTCTCGACCAGCAGATGGTAGTCCGGTGGAGCGAAGTACACGGTGCCGGGCAGGATGGGTTCCTTGTCTTCCGCTTCCTTGACGGTGAGGCGGCATTTGGTCTGCAACAGGGCCGGAATCGTGTTGGGCTGATCAGGGGGCACATGCACCGTCACTAAAATCGCCAGGGGATAATCGGGCCCCAAAGGTGGAAGCAGTTGCGAGAGCGACGCAATGGCGCCCGCCGACGCGCCGATCACCACGGCTTCGATATGGTGCAGGGACAGATCGACGCTGAGCGCGTTCATGTGTCGCCCTGTTTTTGGTAGACCCGCTCGGCGGGGAGAAATTCGCTGAAATGTTTCGCGTGCGCATTGAAGCGCAGGCTTTCCCTGGCGCCCACCCCGAGGAACCCCTTGCGCACCAGCGCATCCTTGAACAGCCCCACCGCGCGGTCCTGCAGCGGACGATCGAAATAGATCAGCACGTTGCGGCAGGAGATCAAGTGTACTTCGGCGAAGACGGAATCCGACGCCAAACTATGGTCGGAAAAGACCGTCCGCCGGCGCAGGCTCTTGTCGAACCGAGCGGCTCCGTACGCCGCGCTGTAATGGGCGGATAGGGAGCCGTTCCCGCCGGACAGACGATGGTTCTTGGTAAAGAGGGCGAGGCGCTGCAGGTCGTACACGCCGGCTTCCGCCTTGGCGAGGGCCGCGCCGTTGATGTCGGTGGCGTAGAACATGGTCTTGCCTTCCAGTCCTTCCTCCCGGAACAGGATGGCGAAGGAATACAATTCTTCGCCGGTGCTGCAGCCGGCCACCCAGACCTTGAGAGAGGGATAGGTCCTGAGGTGGGGAATGACCTGTTCGCGGATGGTGCGGAAATAGGCCGGGTCGCGGAACATGTCGCTCACCTGCACGGTCAGGTAATTGAGAAGTTGCGGAAGCACCGCCCGGTCGTGGAGCAGCCGCTCTTGGAGCGCGGAGAGGGTCGAGCAGCCCATCCGTTGGCAGGCGAGCAGCAGCCGGCGCTTGAGCGACGCCTTGGAGTATCCGCGAAAGTCGTAGTGATATTGCGAATACATCGCATCCAGGAATAACCGCAGTTCGATGTCTTCGGTTTTCGTCGGCGCGTCGGGCGTCATCGCGGCATCCATACGCGCACCAGCGAAAGCAATTGATCGACATCGAGCGGCTTGGCCATATAGTCGTTGGCCCCGGCCGAGAGGGCCTGTTCCTGATCGTCCTTCATCGCCTTGGCGGTGAGGGCGATGATGGGTAACTTCCGCCATTCTGGCCTCTCGCGGATGGCGCGCATGGCCGCCAGCCCGTCCATCTCGGGCATCATGATGTCCATCAGCACCACATCGATGCGTCGATCCTCGCTCTGCATGGAAGACTCCAACAGTGCCAAACATTCGCGGCCATTCCGCGCGATGTCGATCTTGGCTCCATGGGGTTCCAAGACCGCACTCAAGGCGAAGATATTCCGCACGTCGTCCTCCACGATCAGGATGCGGCGGCCCTCCAGGACGGCATTGCGGTTGCGGGCCTTTTCCAACATGCGCTGCTGTTCAGGCGGCAGGGCGGTGACGACCTGGTGGAGAAACAGGGTGACTTCGTCGAGCAGGCGCTCGGGAGATTTGGCGCCCTTGATGATCACGGAATGCGAATATTTGCGAAGCCGTTGTTCCTCATCGGCCGAGAGGTCGCGGCCCGTGTAGACAATGACCGGCGGGAAGGCGAGGTGTTCCTCGCGGCTGATGGTTTCCAGCAAAGAAAAGCCGGAGGCATCCGGCAGCGTGAGGTCGAGCACCATGCAGTCGAAGGTGCGTTCGGCAAGTTGCGACAGACACTCGGCGGCGCTTGCCGCTCCGACGGTCTCGACGTCGTCCGACCCGATCAACAGATGGAGACTGTCGCGCTGCGCAGGATCGTCCTCTACGATGAGCACCCGCCGGGGTTTATCCGTGAGGCGCGTTTCGAACTGGCGGAAGGCTTCCACGAGCTGCTCGCGTTTCACCGGCTTGAGCATATAGCCGACGGCACCCAGCGAGAGGGCGGTTTTGGCATGGTCGTGGCCGGAGATCACGTGAACGGGGATATGTCTGGTGCGCACGTCGGTCTTCAGGCGGTCGATGACGGAGAGGCCGGAGTGGTCAGGCAGTCCGATGTCGAGGACCACCGCGCTCGGAAGGTACTGTCTGGCCAACGCCAGGGCCTCGCCGGCTGTGTTACCGATGAGCACATTGAAGTTCATCTCGTGGGCCAGGTCCGCAAGGATGCGAGAGAAGGCCTCGTCGTCCTCTACGATCAGGATCACGCGGCGATGGTCGTCGAGCCGTTCCCGATCGTCGTCGGTCCGCAGGGCGTTGCCGTTCACGCGCGGAGCGCCCGAAGGAGACGCGAGCATGGGGGCGGGGGGCTCGCAAGGGAGCGGGGACGAAGCCATGGGGGCCGACCGCAACGGAGGGGACGAGGGAATCCTTTGCGGGAGGTGGATCGTGAACGTACTGCCCTGTCCCGGCGTGCTGGCAAGATGAATGTCGCCGCCCAAGAGGCGAACGAACTCGCGTGAAATCGACAGGCCCAGACCGGTGCCACCGTATTTGCGGTTGGTGGTGCCGTCGCCTTGACAGAACGGCTCGAAGATGAGGTCGTGCTGATCGGGCGAGATACCGATGCCCGTGTCCTCCACGGCGAAGGCCAGACGTCCGTCCGGCAGGTGGGCAATGTCGAGCGAGACCCGGCCGGCTTCGGTGAACTTGATGGCGTTGGATAGCAAATTTTTCAACACCTGTTCGAGCCGCTGCCAGTCGGTTTCGATGGACTCCGGAGTTCCGGGCGCGCGCCGCATCTGGAGCTGCAATCCCTTTTGGGTCGCCAAGGGCTGAAAGAGGGCGTGCAGGCTGTCGATCAAGCGTTGCAGCGACACCTGGCCGGGAGTCAGGTCGATGCGGCCTGCCTCCACCTTGGCCAAGTCCAGCACATCGTCGATCAACGTCAGCAGATCATGGCCGGCCGATTCGATCGTGGCGGCCGATTTGACTTGTTCCGGCGTCAGATTGCCCTGCGGGTTGTCGGCGAGGAGCTTGGCCAAGATGAGGGTCGAGTTCAGCGGCGTCCGCATCTCGTGGGACATGTTGGCGAGGAATTCGGACTTGTACCGACTCACCCGTTCCAACTGCCGCTTTTGCGCTTCCGAAATCGCCGCGGCGTTGCTTAATTCGTCTTTTTGCCCCTCCAGCAGCTGAGCCTGCTCCTCCAATTGGGAATTCGTCTGTTCCAATTCGGCCTGCTGTTGTTCGAGTCGGCCATGGGATTCCTTCAGGGCTCGGCTTTGTTCCTCGAGTTCCTCGTTCGCCACCCGCAGTTCTTCGCTCTGAACCTGCAGCTCTTCCGCTTGACGTTGCGTCTCTTCGAGGAGCTCCTGCAGGCGGTTGCGGTAGCGAGCCCCCCGGACCGCCGTGGCGATCGACTCTGCCAAGCGGCCGAGCAATTCCTTATCCGAGTCGTGTACGCGATGGAAAAACCCCAGTTCCAACACCGTGTTGATCACGCCGTCCGCCCCGAGCGGCGTGATGAGCAAGTGCCGCGGAGCGCTGCGTCCGAGGGCGGAGCCGATCGTGAAATATCCGTCCGGCAGGTCCTGTACGACGATCGTCTGCTTCTGTTGAAGGGCGTGGCCCAACAACCCGTCTCCGACTTGGAATCGTTCCGGCAGAGCGGCGCCTTCCGGCACGCCGAAGGTGGCCGTGCGGTGGAATCCGAACCCGTCGTCGATGAAGATCGCCCCGCCCTGTGCCCCTACATACTCGGCCAGGCCCTGCAGGATGTTTTCGCCGAGGGTCCGGAGGCTCTGATCTCCCATCATGCGTTCGCTGAGTTTGGTCTGCCCCATCCGTACCCATTCCTCCTTGCGCACGGCCAGTCGACCACGGATGAATTGGTGGCCGAAGGCCGCCAACGCCAGGGCCGTGCCGGCCCCCATGCCTCGGTTGATCAAGGACAGGGAGGGATCGATGCCGACCGGGCTGATCACCAGGCCGATTAGGATGAGAAGCGAGGCGATGCTACCCACGGCGACGGGGACGAGCGGGTTCCAGGTGAGATACGACAGGACCAAGGGAATGAGATACACCACCCAGACGGTGATGCCGAGCTTCGTGTAGAACTCGGATACAAACACCGCCGCGATGGATAGGACGAGGGCGATGGAAAGGATCGGGTTCGGCTTTTGATGGAATCGTGTCATCGGGCGCTCAATAATCCGTTTCGGGCGGTTTGAATGGTTTGATAGAGGTCTTCGACGGCAGCTTCCTTGTTGAGGAAGGCGACGGCGCCGGCTTCGCGCATGACCGCGCCCACATGGGCGGCGTCTTGGACGGAGAGGCCGATCACGATCGTAGCGGGCTGGGATTTCTTGATCTGCCTGGTGGCTTCGATGCCGTCCATGCTCGGCATGTTCACGTCCATCAAGACGACGTCGGGCAGCCACTGCTGCGCCAGCGTCACCGCTTCCTTGCCGGTCGCTGCTTCAGCCACCACCTCGATGTCCGCGTAGCCTGCGAGGAGCCCGCAGAGCCCTTGCCGGACCATCGCATGGTCATCCGCGATCAGCACGCGGGTCTTCGGCGTTTTTTCGAGCGGATGGCTGCCCTCGAGTGGCTGATTTGCGGACGCATCGGTGGACGCCGGGATCGTGCGCAGGCCGGCAGCGGCCGGTCGGCTGCTCCCCTGGTCGGTTGAGGACGCCAGCGGAGCGATCAACGTCGCTTCGGTGCCGTGGCCTAGGACCGAACGCAATTCGAACCGCCCTCCCAGGGCGAGCATTCGTTCCCGGATGCTGAACAGGCCGAACCCCGGCACGTGTCCCTCTTCGCGCAGCGCAGCCTTGTCCACATGGGCGAAGCCGACGCCACGATCCGTCACCGTAATGGAGAGCCATCCCTGGTTCACCCGCACGGTGATGGCGGCCTCCTTCGCGGCGGCATGTTTGACCACGTTCATGAGGAGTTCACGGACCGACTGGAACAGCAGCATGGCCTGATCTTCCGGCAGGGGGAGATGCTCCGGCCCCAGGTCCAGCGACACTCGGAGATCACGTTGAACCATCTGTTCGGCCAGCCAGCGCAAGGCCATCGGCAGTCCGAATTCCTTCAGGATCGGCGGGCTGAGCTGCGCCACCAAGGTTCTGGTATAGGTCAAGGCCTGATCGATGACCTCCTGCAACTCGCTCAAGGTTCGGCCCAGGACGGGAGACACCGAATGCTGCATGGCTTGAGCCAGCCGGATGCGGCTCAACGCCAGGAGTTGTGCCAGGTAGTCGTGTAATTCCGCCGCGAGGTGTTGGCGCTCCCGTTGCCCTGCAAGGTTGAGTTCTCTGGCCAAGGCGCGCAGCTGTTCGCGCGACTCGGTCAGTTCGATCGTCCGCTCCGCCACGCGGCACTCAAGTTCGGCGGCTGAGCGCTGAAGATCTTCCTCCACCCGCTTGCGCTCGGTGATGTCGTAGTTGATGCCGACCATACGCACCGGGCGGCCCTGCTCATCGGTGACCGTCGCACCCTGCCCGGACAACCAACGTATGCCGCCGTCCGGAGTCACGATACGAAATTCCGCGGAGAACAGGCCGGACCGATGCGCGCGCTGTGCCGCCTCTTGTACCTGGGCCCGGTCGTCCGGGTGGAGGGCATCGTAGAACTCCTCCGCGCGGCGTAGCGGGCGGTCCACCGGCCTCCCGAAGAGTTCATATTGTTTGGCGTCCCAGGTGGTCTCGCCGGTGTGGAGGTTGAGATCCCACGCACCCATCCTTCCCGCCTCCATGGCCAATCGGAGTCGTTCCTCCCGGGCGCGCAGGATCTCATCGGCCTTGGCCCGCGCGATGCCCAGCGCCAGCGTGGTGGCTAGGGCCTGGCTCCAGGCGATGTCCTCGTCGGTCATCCGATGCGGACGGTCGAAGTAGAGCATGAATTTTCCGAGTAATTGTTCGCTGTAGGTCAGGGGGATGAAGGCTAAAGCCCGGACGCCCTCACGCCGGATGGTCGCTCGCAATTCGGGTTCGAGGTCGGAGGTCTCGAGATCATCGATGAACAGGGGCGGCGGATCCCGATGGTCCCTCGTCCAAGGAGAATGGCCTTCAACGGCCCGCCGGTACTCATCGGATAACCCTTGGGAGGCTTTGAAACGCATGGTGCCGTCGTCATCGAAGAGCAGGATCGCGGCCCGGTCGGCTTGGACCGCGTCGACCATCGCCTGCAACGCCCGCTCGTAGAGTCGCGCCGGCGGCTCTGCGCGGTTGAGAGCGTCGGCCAACTCATAGAGCCACTGTTGCCGTCGATTGATGGCGAGGAGTTGTGTCTCTTGCCGCTTGCGGACGCTGATGTCGAATCCGACGGCCAAAATATAACGGAGTGCGTTGCCCTCCCGAACCCCGCCGACGCTCACGCTCGCCCACACCGCGGTGCCGTCCTTGCGGCGGTAGCGCTTTTCGAGGATGAAATCCGGTCCGCCGTTCACGAGCCGATGGAACAGTTCGAGGTTGTGAGGGAGATCTTCTGGATCGGTGACCTCCTGCATCCTCATGCCGAGCAGCTCGGATTCGCTGTAGCCCAGCAGGTTGCAGAAGCGCCGGTTGACGAACAGGAATCGCCCCGTCAGATCGGTCTGGGCCACGGCGGCGGTCGCTTGGCTCACGATCGCCCGAAAGCGCGCTTCGCTTCGGCGGAGAGCCTCCTCGGCCCGCTGTTGATCCGTCACATCCCTGGCGCTGCCGATGATCTGCTTGGCACGCCCGTCGCCGGTTCGTTCGAACACCGTGGCTCGCACCAAGAAGCGGCGATAGGTGCCGTCGGAGTGCCGGACTTGGTGAACATGCTCCCGTACCTCATCGTCCGGCGCGGACTGAAATCCGTCCAACCACTCTCTGACCGCGGGCAGGTCTTCCGGATGGACCAAGCAGGACAAGGGATCACCGGGCATGGCATGGAGTTGGGCCAGGCTGTAGCCGAGGACGGTGTCCAGGCTGCGGTTGACGTAAACGGGGCTCCCCTCCTGCAGGTCGAAGACGAACAGCACGTCCGGCGTGGAGGCGGTGATCCGTTCCAAGAACGTCTTGGTGCGGAGCATCGCCGCTTCTGCATCCCGCCGGATGCGGGCCAGGTTGAGGTGGGTGGCGACGCGCGCAAGCAAGTCGCGCGCACCGAACGGTTTGACGAGGTAGTCATCCGCGCCCTGCTCCAGTCCCTCCACGCGAGATTCTTCGCCCGCGCGAGCGGAGAGCAAAATGATCGGAATGGTTTGGAGCGCAGGATCTGCACGCAGGGTTCTGACCAAACCTGCGCCGTCAAGCTGTGGCATCATGATGTCGCTCAGGACCAGATCCGGGGGGCGGCGGCGAATTTCGGCCAGGGCCGCGAGGCCATCCGCGACCGCCACGACGTCATACCGCTCACGCAACAATCGCAGGATGTAATGGCGCATGTCCGCGTTATCGTCGGCGACCAGCACACGGGCACGGGCGGCTGTGGGATCGGCGGGTGCGTCCTGCGCCTGCGGAAGGTCTTGATCTTCCTGAGAGTCGGGTAGCCAGCGCAGCGCCTCTTCGAGGTAGGGAGCCGCCGCCGTTGTCGGGGAGACGGCAGGGAGGCCCGGTCCGATTTGTTCGGGCTGGAGATGGTCCTTACCCCAAGGCAGCGTGACACAGAAGGTGCTGCCTTCGTCGAGGCGGCTCTCAACCCGCACCGTCCCGCCGTGCAGTTGCACGACCTCCCGGACCAGCGCCAACCCGATCCCGCTGCCCTCATGGGTTCGGCTCTGCCGGTTGTGCACGCGATAGAACCGCTCGAATAGGCGTGGCAGCGCGTCTGCCGGAATGCCCACTCCAGTATCACGGACTACGAGTGTCGCGCCTTCCGCGCCGTGCCGCATGGACAGCTCGATCTCGCCGTGGAATGTATGTTTGAAGGCGTTACTCAAGAGGTTGAGCACGATCTTTTCCCACATGCTGCGATCGACAGAGACCGGTTGGGGCAGGGGAGGACAGTCGATGATGAAGCGCAGGCCGGCTCGTTCGATGGCGGAACGAAATCCGCTGGCCAGGTCTGCGCTGAATGCGGCAAGGTCGGTCGGTTGGTACTGCGCCTCCGTACGCCCGGCCTCGATGCGCGAGAAGTCCAGGAGCGTATTGACGAGCTTCAGGAGGCGCAGGCTGTTTCGATGGGCGACCTCCAGGCGGGTGGTCTGTGGCCGTTCACGAAGTTCCTCTTCGAGGGGACCGAGCATGAGGGTGAGCGGGGTGCGAAACTCGTGGCTGACATTGCTGAAGAAGGCGGTCTTGGCGCGGTCGAGTTCAGCCAACGCCTCGGCTCGCCGCCGCTCCTCGCCATAAGCGCAGGCGTGGGCGAGGGTGAGGCCGATCTGAGAGGCCACCATACCGATGAAATGCTGATAGTCCGCATCCAACGGTCGGCGTGGGCTGACGCCCGCGACCAACCATACATCACCTGTTTCATCGCCTGATTGTGTGATGGGAAGGATGAGCGCCTGCCGCGTCGGTTCAGGCCATGTGCCGCCGGGAAGTCGGCCGAACCGGTCGGCCAGATCGTCCACGATCAGTGCGCGTCCCTGGCGGACCGCGGCGTCGAGCGGCCACCCGCCGGCAAGCCCCTCCTGGGAGAGGGACAGGGCTTGTTGTCTGGCCGGGCTGCTTTCTTCCAGGCCGACGCTGCCTGCTAATACGGCCTGCTTGCGATTCCGATCGAGGCGGTACAGCAAGGCAAAAGGAATGTCGGCCGGATCTGTGGCAAGGACTCGGAGGGTCAGGGCGCAGGCATGATCGTCGTCTTGAGCGGATCCCGACTGAGAGGCCAGTTCACGGAGCAGGTGCGTCCGGCGCTCGTTCAAGACGCGATAGGTAGTTTCTTGCACGATGTTCAAGATGCCTTCGACGGTGCCGTCCTGACCTCGTATCGGATTGAAGCTGTAATCGAAATAACATTCTTCGGTATATCCGAACCGTTGCATCGGTAACAATTCATCGCTGCGCCAGGTGCCTTGTGCCTGCGTCTGCACGGCTTCAAAGAGGGGATGAATAGTTTCCCAAAGCTCCGGCCATACTTGGTGGGCGGGACGGCCCAATGCCCAGGGATGCTTGTCTCCAAGAATAGGCCGCCAGGCATCGTTATAAAGCAGCCAGCGATCGCGCCCCCAATAAATGGCCATGGGGAAGCGCGCTGTGACACAGACGCCCAGTGTAGACACCAGGGCCGCAGGCCACTGTTCGATGGGGCCGAGGGGGGTCTTCGCCCAGTCAAGGGTTCGAATGCGTCCGCCCATCTCGCTTCCGGCCAACCAGCGCAGCAGGTCGTGTGAATTCATCGGGTGGCCCACGGGTGTCTGATGGCCAATGCGGGCTGGTGACGCAGAGCTCGGCTCCCAGGTCGGCGGATCGTGAGGACGGCGAGAGTTGTACCATCATAGCCGATCCAACCCCCACTAGTGAAACCCCTAGCCCAGGACCTACGAGGAGAAACTCACCTGTGGTGCAGGTGGTGTCGTGGGGGGAATGGGGATGGGATCCGAAGGCCTTGGCGGGACCGTGGGACCTGGTCCAGGCTGAGGCACCGGTGTCGGTACGTCAGCACCGGCGGCCGGCATTCCGCTGAGCAGCAACCAGACCATCATGAATGTCCCGATGTAGGGGTGTGGCATGGTGTGGGCTCCTCCATCCGTCACTCACGCATTGCCTGTCGACGCCGGCGGCACTGTCTCCGCCACCATCTGGTGGCAGAGCGCGGCGCAGCGACGACATTCCTTCGCACAGTCCCCGCACAGAGCATGGTGCGGAGCATGTTGTTCGCACAGCCCGGCGCAGAGTTCGCAGATCTCCGCGCAGAGCGCGCAGATTCGGAGGGCGAATGCGGACTTCCGTCCCATCCATTGGGCGGACAAGAGGCAGATGTCCGCACAGTCGCGACAGAGCCTGATACAGCGAACCATCAGGTCGTCCGTGCCTTCATGCGGCATGCCGACCATGTCGTCCGCGCATGTATTACATAGGCGTGCGCACTCCGTACAGGCATGGATGCAGTCGATGGTGTGTTGCTCAAGTGAATGGGTGACGGACGCCATGATCGCCTCCTTCGCTGAGTCTGTGAACATGAATGAGATCACTCTACCCGCCCTTGCCTTGAGCGCCTACTAGGAAAACCGCTCGTCGTTACAGGCCTCGACTAGGGGGATGACTAGCTCAGGCCGGACCCAGCGCTCGTGTAAGGTGGCGACCAATGGAATTGATGGCTTCTGAATCCACCGCCTCGTCCTCCCGCATCCTGACCTGCGGACGCACCTGTTGGCGTATCGAACCAGCGGAGCAGGCGGCCTTCCTCATCGATGGGGAAGCGTACTTCAAGGCCTTCCGTGACGCGGCGCTGCAAGCCACCCATTCCATCCTCATCGTGGGCTGGGACCTCGACACCCAGATTGAGCTGGTGCGGGGAGCGGGAGCGGCCCAGGGACTTCCGACGAAACTCGGTGAATTTCTCACGGCGCTCTTGCGGCGTAAGCGGCGCCTGCGTGTGTATGTGCTGAATTGGGATTTCGCCATGATCTACGCCTTGGAGCGGGAGTGGATGCCTACGGCCCATACGGGGTGGCGCAGGCACCGCAGACTCTCGTATCAGGTGGATGGACAGCATCCTCTGGGCGCATCGCACCACCAAAAGATCGTGGTGGTCGACGACACGGTGGCGTTCGCCGGCGGGCTGGATTTGAGCAAGTCCCGCTGGGACACGTCGGCTCACGCCAAGCAGGATGCGCGCCGGGTCGATGCCGACGGCCGGCCCTATGCCCCCTTTCACGATGTGCAGATGCTGGTGTCCGGCCAGGTCGCCGCGGCGCTCGGCGACCTGGCCCGGCAGCGTTGGTGGAACGCGACAGGGCGTCGTCTCCCTCGGCCTGCGCCAAGACCCCTGCGCGATGTGTGGCCGGCGGACGTGCCGGCGGACGTGGTGGACTGTCAGGTGGGCATCATGCGGACGCAACCGGCCTTCGCCGGGCAAGCGGAGGTGCGGGAAGTCGAGCGGGCCTTTCTGGAGGCGATCAGGGGCGCGCATCGCTCGCTGTACATCGAGTCGCAATATTTCACCGCCAATGCCATCGGGCGCGCCTTGGCCGCTCGGCTTGCGGAACAGGACGGACCCGACGTGGTGTTGGTGCTGCGGCACAATAGCGACGGGTGGCTGGAGCAACAGACGATGGACACTCTGCGGGCCAGGCTCCTCCATGACCTCGTGCTGGCGGATCACTATGGCCGGTTTCGTGTCTATGCGCCGACGGTGCCCGGCACGCAGGGAGTCGAATGTGTGGCCGTCCACAGCAAGCTGTTGATTGCCGATGACGAGGTGTTGTGTCTGGGGTCCGCGAATTTGTCGAACCGGTCGATGGGGTTGGACACCGAATGCAACCTGGGACTCGAGGCGCAGGGGCAGGCGCATGTGCGGGATGCCATTGCAGGATTGCGCCATCGCCTCTTGGGTGAACATCTGGGCGTGGAACCGGAGCGGGTGGCGGAAGAGGCGCGCCGGCGAGGTTCTCTCGTGCAGGCCATCGATGCCCTGCGTGGTGGGGAGCGCAGCTTGGAGGAGGTCGGGTTCGAGAAGGGCGCGTCGTCCTCCTCGATTCCCGAGCCGTTGCTGGTCGATCCGGAGCGCCCGATCGCTGCCGATGACCTGTTGGACACCGTCGTGCATCAAGGCGGTCGGAGGCAACTCGGCCGTCGCCTGATTGCGGGTTATTCCCTGCTGGCTCTGGTGGCGCTCTTGGCGCTCCTCTGGCGATGGACACCGCTGGGTGAGTGGATCGATGTCGAAGCCGGTGTCGCGCAGTTGCAGACCCTCGGCCATGGGCCGACCGGGTTTCTGACCCTGATGAGCGGGTATCTGTTGGGTGGGTTGTTGGCGGTTCCCATCACGGTGATGATCGTGGTCACCATGTTGGCTTTCGGACCTTGGCTCGGAGTTCCCTCGGCCTTGGCGGGAGCCTTGGTGAGCGCGACGACGTTATTTACGGTCGGTCGAGTCCTGGGGCGCTATCAGGTGCAGCGCTTGGCCGGTCGACATGTGGCGCACCTGAGCCGCCGGCTTGCGCGGTATGGATTTTGGGCAGTGCTCATGGTCCGTATCCTGCCGGTGGCTCCCTTTTCCATGGTGAACCTGGTTGCCGGTTCGACAAGTCTCTCGTTGCGAGACTTCCTCCTGGGGACAGCCGTAGGCATGGGACCCGGGCTTGTCATGACCTCCGTCTTCGTGGACCGACTGGCGGACGCTCTGCGCGACCCGAGCCCCCTGGCCTTCGCGCTGTTGGCCGGGATTCTGTGCACGGCCTGGGTCGGCGCCTGGTACCTCTGCCGAAGGCTCCTTTCCAGGCATCGAGAGGGGTGATGGACTCGTGAGGCCAACCGACAAGAAGGACCTGTGCCTGCGCGTGGCCTCGTACAACATCCATCGGGGAATCGGCAGGGACGGGCGGTATGAGCCGGAACGGATTCTCCGCGTGCTCGAGGAGATGGCGGCGGACATCGTGGCCCTGCAGGAGGTCGATCTGCCGGGAACCGAGACCGCTACGATTCTGCCCTGGCTGGCCGGGAAACTGAACATGGCGGGGGTGGAGGGGCCGGTTTGGTTGCGCGACGGGCGGGAATATGGCAATGCGCTGCTCTCTCGTTTTCCGGTCGAGCAGGTCCGCCATTGGGACCTCTCCGTCGGATGGCACGAACCGCGCGGAGCATTGGATGTGGATGTGCGATACCGCGGCCGTTCGATCCATGTCGTGAGTACGCACCTGGGGTTGTGGCCTCACGAACGCCCCCTGCAGGCCAAGCGTCTGCTGGAACTGCTGGCGGTGGATCGGCGAGAACTGACAGTGCTGATGGGCGACTTGAACGAGTGGCACATGTGGGGGCGGGTGCTACGAGCCCTCTATGCCGTGTTCGGCGTGCCCCCTGCGCCCCCGACCTTTCCGGCGCGCTGGCCTCTGCTGGCGCTGGATCGAATTTGGGTTGCGCCTCCGACGGCCCTACTCGGCGTGGAAGCCCACCGGAGCGAGGCGAGTCGTGTCGCCTCCGACCACTTACCCGTGAAGGCTGAGCTTCGGCTGCGGGCGGACCGATGGACGGGAGCCTCCCAGGAGGCACGTCGCTCGCCCGTTACAGCGACGAGCTGATCGACGCGGTGACGGGTAAGCGCCGGCGGCTCAGTTTCGAGACCTGCGCCGAGCAGGTTGGGCAGTAGCTGTCCGTCAGGTGGTAGTCGCCGCTGCTAAGCCGGTGAGCCTGGAGATACCCAGTCAAAGTGTTCCACGATTCAAACGGGGTGCCTTGCGCCGATCGGTCTTCCCACACTGCATTGCAGACGCAGCAGATGGAAATCGAGCGCCGTTGCTTCATGGTCGTCCTCCGTGATCGGGCCGTGAAGATTCGAGGTTCCGAATGAGCCGAGAAAGATTCCGGCCATCGTTGCATTCCGCCGATGACGCAGCGAGGGCGTCAGATAGCCACGACGCAGATTCGGCAGGCGCAAATGCCGACCAGGCTGGCCGAGCAGCAATTCAGTGCCGATGCCCTGCGAGTGGCGGAGGTAATCGGCGTTCTGCGTCGGCTGCGCAAGGTTAGCGGGCCTTGTCGACTTACTCCTCTTTGACCGGTTCCAAATTCTCGTGTGCGGGACCATTGATGACGGTGCCGAATCGATCGAAGTGCGATCCGTGGCAAGGGCAATCCCAGGTCTTTTCGCTGTGGTTCCAGGCCACGATGCAACTGAGATGCGGGCAGACGGCGGAACAACGGTGCAGGGCGCCTTGTGCGTCTCGATAGACGGCGAGCTTGGACAATCCCCTTCGCAGCACCGCGCCGCTCTCCGGCGGAATCTCTTTTTCATGGGGGACGTCGCCGCCGGTCACCCAATCTGCATATTGGGCGGCCATGTTCAGCGATTCCTGGACGTATTCGCCGACAGCCACTGCCGTTCGACGAGCCGGATTGTACAGCGAGGCCCAAGGGGAGGGGCGGCCCACCACGAGGTCGGTGATCAGCATGCCGGCGATCGTGCCATGCGTCATGCCCATGCCGCAATCACCCGTGGCGATGTACACGCTTCCGGAATCGCTCGGATTCCGGCCGATAAAGCCCAGCCCATCGATCGATTCCATCACCTGACCGGACCACCGATACTCGACCGTTCCCATCATGGGGAAATGTTCGCGCCCCCAGGCCTCCAGCCTGGCATACCGCTGTTCGCTGTCGTCGGCTTGCCCGGTCTTGTGGTCTTCTCCGCCGACGATGAGGAGGGGAGCGCCGTCGTTCGACGAGCGGTGCAGCCGCACGTAATGGTAGGGATCGAGGGTATCCCAGTACAGCGCGGCCTCGACGGCCTCGGCCGGAATTCGGGCCCCGACGACATAGCTGGTGTAGGGTGCCTGTTTCGTATGGATGCTCACCAGGTTGTTGATCGGTGTGTTGGTGGCGACAACCACCGCATCCGCCGTCACGAAGCAGCCCTCGCGGGTTTCGATCTGGGGCTGGACTCCGTCCGTCACTCGGGTGACATGCCCCTTGACCAGCCGTCCTCCGTCTCGTCGGACCGCCTCGACCAAGCCCGCCAGGTACTTCATAGGGTGGAATTGGGCTTGGTTGGGAATACGGAGGCAGGGCCCCAACGAAGCCGCGGCCTTCGGCGCCTGGGGAAGCCGCTCGACCGCCATGAGTCCTGCGCGCCGAGCAGCCTCCCGTTCCTCGTCCAAGACCTCCAGGCCCTGTCCCTTCCCCGCGAAGAGGTACCCGTGTAGTCGCAAAAAATCGCAAGCGATCTGTTCTTGCCGGCAAATCGCCTCAATACGATCGATCGCCGCCCGATGACTCTCGACGGCGCGGCGCGCACCCGAGCGTCCGTGCAGGCGCTCGAGTTCGACAAACCCCTTCTCGGGCATGTTCGACAGGTGTGCTGTCGTTCGTTCGGTCATGCCGCCACCGGGGGGGCCGTCATCCAGGACGACCACTCGCCGTCTTTCGCGCAGGAGGCAGTAGGCCGTGGTTAAGCCCGCGATGCCGGCTCCGACGATGCACACGTCGGTATGCAGGCCGGTGCCGAGAGGCGGCCAGGTCGGCATGGGCGTCGACATCCATAGGGAACGGCTTGCGCTTGACCCCTTGTCCATGTCCATAGGAGGCTCCTTCTGTCGTGAGCTGAGGGTGGTTGAGAATGTGAGGGTAACGTGGGCCGGCGTTGTTGCCAGCTAGGGATTGTCCGAGTTGTGAGTGTCTGGTCGCGTGCTAAGGTGACGGTACTTCTCAGGAGGAGAATGAGCCATGGAACGGCCTCTCTGGCGAGGATCGATCAGCTTCGGCCTGGTCAACATCCCCGTCCTGCTGTACTCGGCGGAAGACCACAACAGGTTTGACCTCACCCTCTTGGATCGGCGCGATATGAAACCGGTGGGATTCAAGCGGTACAACAAGACCACCGGGAAGGAGGTGGGGTGGGACCAGATCGTCAAGGGCTACGAGTATGACAAGGATCGGTATGTGGTCCTGACCGACGAGGACTTTCGTCGGGCGAATGTCGAGGCCACGCAGACGGTCGACATTGTGAGTTTCATCAAGGCAGGGGACATCGCGCCCGCTTCCTTCGAGACGCCCTATTACCTGGTGCCGGACAAGCGCGGCGAGAAAGGTTATGCCTTGCTGCGGGAAACGCTGAAGAAGACCGGCAAGGTTGCGATCGCGACGGTGGTGATCCGGACTAGACAGTCTCTTGCCGCGCTGATCCCCTGGGAGGGGGTGCTGCTGTTGAATACGTTGCGCTATGCGCATGAAATCAGGCCGGTCAAGGATCTGGATCTTCCCGCCAAGAGGGTGAAGGGCGGGGGCGTGACGGCCCGCGAGGTGGATATGGCGACCAGGCTTGTCGAGGACATGTCGGAGTCGTGGAGGCCGGAGCGCTACAAAGACACCTATCACGACGACCTCATGCGCCTGATCAACAAGCGCATCAAGGCGGGCCGCACCGCAGTGGTGACGAGGCCGTCCGCTGGGGGCCTGGCTTCCAAGTCGAGCAAGGGCAAGGTTGTCGATCTCATGGCGCTCCTGAAACAAAGCGTCCGGCACGCCGGGAAAACGAAGCGGGCTTCTGCCTCCCAGGATCGACAGCTCCGTCGAAAAAGCGCATAAACGATGGATAGGGACAGGGCGGGAACTGAGCCGAGAGGCGGAGGTCGCATGGATATCATGACGGAAACAGGGGGGGCGGGAACCGCCGCGGCGCAGCGTCAGCGAGGAGTAACGCTCGGGGCCACCGTGGAGCGCGATGCCGTGCGGTTTCGTTGTTGGGCGCCTGAACGGACCCTGGTCGAAGTCCTGTTGGAGGAGGGGCGGAGTGGCTATCCGTTGAAACGTGATCAACAGGGTTATTGGTCCGGGAGGGTCCAGGGGGCGAGGGCCGGTATGACCTACCGGTATCGCCTCGATGGTGGCGAGGCCTATCCCGATCCCTGTTCCCGCTTCCAACCGACCGGTCCCCATGGTCCATCGCTGATCGTCGATCCAGGGGCCTACCGCTGGCAGGACGAGGGCTGGCAGGGCGTGACCATGCGAGGGCAGGTGATCTACGAACTCCATGTGGGCACCTTTACGCCGGAAGGCACCTTCGATGCCGCCGTCGCGCAACTCAACGTCTTGAAGGACCTCGGCATCACCGTCGTCGAAGTGATGCCAGTGGGCGAATTTCCGGGCCGATGGAACTGGGGGTATGACGGCGTCGGACTCTATGCCCCTGCTCACGTCTACGGGGATGCGGAGGCGCTCAAGCGGTTCGTGGACGCGGCGCATCGGCTGGGGCTCGGCGTCATCCTGGACGTGGTCTACAACCATCTGGGCCCTGACGGGAACTACTTGTCGGCGTTCACCGACCGATACTTCACCGATCGCTATCCGAACGAATGGGGCCAAGCCATCAACTTCGATGGGCCGGGGTCGTCCGGCGTGCGCGACTTCTTCATCCAGAACGCCTGTTATTGGGTGGACGAATTTCATCTCGACGGGTTGCGGCTGGATGCCGTGCATGCGCTGCACGATGCCAGTCCACGGCATGTGTTGGCCGACCTGTCCAAGGCCGCAAGGCAGGCGGCGGGAGCCAGGTCGGTCATCTTGGTCGCCGAGTGCGAGGCGCAGTGGGTCCATACCATCCAGCCGATCGAGCAGGGCGGGTGGGGACTGGACGGTGTGTGGTGCGAGGACTTCCACCATACGGCGCGAGTCGCGGCGACCGGCCGCCGCGAAGGGTATTACGCCGACTACCGGGGCACCGCGCAGGAATTGCTCTCCTGCATGAAACGGTCGTTTCTCTTCCAAGGGCAGCGGTACCACTGGCAGGGCAAGCCTCGGGGCACGGTCGTGGGAAACGAACCGGCAGCCGGATTCGTATTTTTCCTCCAAAACCATGACCAGGTGGCCAATCAGCTGCACGGGGACCGACTCCATGAGAAAACGAGTCCCGGCCTCGTCCGCGTCTTGACGGCATTGTTGCTCCTCTCGCCGCAGACGCCGCTCCTGTTCATGGGGCAGGAGTTCGGCGCCTCCTCGCCCTTTCTCTTCTTCGCCGATTTTCCGCCCGGCGAGTTGGCGCAAGCCATTCATCGAGGCAGGAAGGCGTTCTTGGCGCAGTTTCGGAGCGCGGCGTCGAGCGGGGCCCAAGCGACCATTCCCGATCCCTGCGATCCGCGTGTGTTCGAGCGGTCGAAGCTGGATCTGTCGGAGCGGGAGCGCCACCGGATCTGGTACGACTTGCATCGTGATCTTCTGCGGCTGCGGCGCGAGGATCCCGTCATCACCCAGCAGGCGCGCGAGCTGATCGATGGAGCAGTCATCGGACCTGATGCCTTCATCGTAAGGTACTTCGGGCCGGCGGGGGATGACAGGCTCTTGCTCCTGAATCTTGGAGCCGATTACGACTATCGACCGGCCCCCGAGCCCCTGCTGGCCCCGCCGGTGGGACGCTCATGGTACCTGCGCTGGTCCAGCGATGAGCCCCGATATGGAGGGCCTGGTGTCGTCGGCCCCTTGAGCGAAGAGGGGTGGCGGCTCCCAGCCGAATCGGCCGTGCTGTATGCGGCCGAACCGGTTCAATCGTCGCCTGATTCGAGAGAGGGATGACGACCCATGGCCGTGACGGCTCCCAAACAGCCTGTGACCATGATCATCCCGCGTAATCGATTGCACGATGAAGAGGGGCTCCTCACGCGGGAATGGCTGGTGACGAACGGGCTCGGTGGCTATGCTTCGTCGACACTGCTCTGTGCTCCGACGAGGCGCTACCATGGCCTCTTCGTGCCGGACCTGCCCTCGCCCTGGGGCCGCACGGTCATGATTCCGCGGCTGGACGAAGAGGCGGTCGTCGCCGGCGAAACCTATTATCTCAGCGGGGTGGAGTTCGAAGACGGGCGGGCGGACAGCGACCTCCCGACGGTGCTCGAAACATTCGTGCGTGAAGGGCAGACGCCATTGTGGCGTTGTGCGTTTGCCGGGCGCCGCTTGGAAAAACGCGTCCTTATGCCCCACGGACACAATTCGCTCTACGTGGAATATCGCCTGCTGGAAGGGGACCCCATTCGGATGCAGGTACGGCCGTTTGTGACTTTCCGCATGTTGGATGCCCCGCTCAAGGAAGCCAAACAACCGCCCTTTCCTCTGACCGTGGTGGAGGGACGTTACGAGATCGAGCTTTGCGATGGAGCCCCGACCTTGAAACTGTGCCTACGGCCTGGCTGCGGCCTCTTCGTCGCGGACGCGCGAATCAGCCATTCCGTCTGTTACCGGGTCGACCGGGATCGCGGCTCCGAACATCTTGAAGATGTGGCCAGCCCCGGCTATTTTTTCGCCGACCTGACGACGGAACGATCCATCGCGTTCGTCGCCAGTACGGAACCGTGGGAGTTCCTCCACTTCGGCCCGGAAACCATCGTCGATGCGGAGGCCCAGCGCTTGAACACCTTGCTGGCCCCGCTTCGTGAGGCCAGAGCCGATGAGATGGAGGAGCGTCTGGCGCTGGCGGCGGATCAATTCATCGTCGAGCCCGGTTCACGGGTGGAGGAGCAGGCGCTGGCCAGGGCCTCGGGCGAC
This sequence comes from Nitrospira sp., assembly GCA_015709715.1. NCBI lineage: Bacteria > Pseudomonadati > Nitrospirota > Nitrospiria > Nitrospirales > Nitrospiraceae > Nitrospira > Nitrospira sp. The sequence goes on along the minus strand of CP054184.1, from coordinate 1,078,165 downwards.
GAGGCTCGCACCGTCATTGCCGGGTATCATTGGTTTACCGACTGGGGACGCGATACGATGATCAGCCTGGAAGGCCTCACGCTCTGCACGGGGCGCCACCGGGAAGCGCGGTCGATCCTCAGGACCTTCGCGACCTATGTGAAGGATGGGTTGCTGCCCAATCTGTTCCCCGAGGGGGAGCGGGAGGGGCTTTACCATACGGCGGATGCGACGCTGTGGTACTTCCATGCCGTCGATCGGTACTACCGCGTGACGGGCGACCATGACACGCTCATATCTTTGCAGCCGGTTCTGCGATCGATTCTCAACCACCACGTCAGAGGGACCCGCTTCGGGATCGGCGTAGATCGGCGCGACGGTCTGCTTCGAGCTTCCGCCGACGGCTACCAACTGACATGGATGGATGCGAAGGTGGACGGCTGGGTCGTGACGCCTCGACGGGGAAAACCGGTCGAGATCCAAGCCCTCTGGTACAACGCGCTCCGCTGTATGGCCGAGTGGGAACCGCTCACCGGCCGGCCGCCTTCCGAGTGGGCCGAGCTGGCGGAACAGGCGCAGCAATCGTTCAACGAGCGATTTTGGTATGGAGCGGGCGGCTACCTGTACGATGTGGTCGACGGCGAACAGGGCGACGATCCGGCCTTTCGCCCCAATCAACTGCTGTCGATCGCCTTGCCCCATCCGGTGCTGGGCGAAACGCGTTGGCGTGGAGTGGTGGAGCAGGTTGCCCAGAAACTTCTCACGCCGGTGGGCTTGCGGAGTCTCTCGCGGGAACATCCCGACTACAAATCGAAGTACTTCGGCGACCTGCGCGCGCGGGACGCCGCCTACCACCAAGGAACGGTCTGGGCCTGGCTGATCGGGCCGTTCATCGACGCCTGGCTGAAGGTCTCGCCCGATCCCGCCAAGACGCGGTCGTTGCTGGAGGGCTTTCAGGCGCACCTGTCTGAAGCCGGAATCGGCACGATCAGCGAGATTTTCGATGCCGAGCCACCCTACCATCCACGAGGTTGTATCGCCCAGGCCTGGAGCGTGGCCGAAGTGCTGCGAGTATGGCAGAAGACACGCGGGACGCCGGCGTCCCGTTCATGACGAGGCAAGGCCGTTGTGTGATGGGTCAGCCTGTGCAAGTCCGGATCGGCACCTCGGGATGGCATTATGACCACTGGCGCGGCCCCTACTATCCGCCGCAGCTTCCCTCGTCCGACCTGCTGGAGTATTACGCCCGTGAGTTCGACAGCGTAGAGATCAACAACAGTTTTTATCGGCTGCCGGCACGGGCGACGTTCGAAGCCTGGAAGCGGCAAAGTCCCCCGGGATTTTGTTTTGCCGTGAAGGCCAGCCGCTACCTGACCCATTGGAAGAAACTGCAGGAGCCCGCCGAAGCGGTCGAGCGGTTGCTGGAGGCCGCCGGCGGCTTAGGCCGGAAACTCGGTCCGATTCTCTTTCAGCTGCCGCCTCGCTGGCACTGCAACGTGGAGCGCTTGCGGCAGTTTCTCGCCGTGCTTCCCCGAGGCCGCCGGTACAGCATCGAATGTCGCGATCCGAGTTGGCACACGTCGGAAGTCTACGGTCTGCTGGAGCGGCATCGGGTGTCGTTCTGTATTTTTGAGTTGGGCGGGCTGCGTTCTCCAGCTCCCGTCACGGCCGACCACGTTTACCTGCGGCTGCATGGACCGGGAGAAAAGTATCAGGGCTCCTATGCACCGGCGGCGCTGGCCGCTTGGGCCGGCAGGATCAGGCAGTGGAGCAAGGCCGGTCTCGCGGTCTACTGTTATTTCGACAATGATCAGGCTGCCTATGCCGTGCAAAATGCCCGTGCCTTGAAGGCCGCCGTGGCTCGACGACGGCTCCGTTAGGCAGGTGACGAGGAGGTCATGAGCCTCAAACCCTATTGGCGCAAGCGCAATTTCAACAACACACCGGAGCCTCGCGGTCGGCCTGGTTCCGGCGAGGGTGCGGGACTGTACGTTATCCAGCAGCATGCGGCGAGCCGTCTGCACTACGACTTTCGCCTGGAGTTGGATGGGACTTTAAAAAGTTGGGCGATCCCCAAGGGACCAAGCCTGGATCCGACGCAGAAGCGCCTGGCCGTCCACGTTGAAGACCATCCGCTCGACTATGCCCAGTTCGAGGGCCTCATCCCTGCCGGACAGTATGGCGGAGGAACGGTCTTGCTCTGGGATTGGGGCCACTGGGTTCCCCTGGAAGATGCACGTGAAGGCCTCCGGCGCGGGCGACTGAAGTTTACCCTGCAGGGCGACAAGTTATCCGGGGTTTGGACGCTCGTCCGCATGGGCGGGAAGCAGGAAGCCGGGAAAGAAAACTGGCTTCTCATCAAGGAGCGTGATGAAGCCGCACGCAAGGGCGCAGAGGCTGAGGTGACGCGCATCCTGACGAAAAGTGTGGCGAGCGGACGGACTCTGGAGGAGATCGCCGCCGGGCGCCGCAACGTGTGGCAGGCAGGGAGGTCCAGTCGAAAATCGGTCCGCGCGCGTCCGGCCCGGTTGTCGGGAACCACGCCGCCGAAGGACGCGCGCAAGGCTCGGCAGGAGTCCCGGATGGCTCCTCAATTGGCCACCCTCGTGGACCGCGTGCCGGAGGGGGATGCGTGGATTCATGAACTGAAATACGACGGCTACCGCATCCTCTGTCGAATCCGCGACGGAAAGGCCACGCTGTGGACGAGGAACGGCATCGAATGGACGGCCAAATTGCGCCCGATGGCCGAGACCCTCGCAGCCTTGCCTGTGGAGAGCGCCTGGTTGGACGGCGAAGTGGTGGCGCTGCTGCCGGACGGCCGAGTGAGTTTTCAAGCGCTTCAGAATGCCTTTGAGTCGGGCGGTGCCGCCAATCTCGCCTACTACCTCTTCGATCTGCTGTACCTCGATGGGTACGACCTTCGTCCGGCCGCATTGGTAGAGCGAAAGCGTTGTCTGGCTGCGTTGCTCGAAGGGGAGGACGGCGCAGGGCTTATCCGGTACAGCGACCATATTCCCGGGCGAGGCGACAAGGTCTTTGCGGAGGCCTGCCGTCTGGGTTTGGAGGGCGTCATGGCCAAGCGGGCTGACGCGCCCTACCTGGAGGGCAGGTCGCACGCCTGGGTGAAGGTCAAGTGTCAGCAACGCCAGGAGTTCGTCATCGGTGGTTTCACCGAGCCCTCCGGGATGCGAGCAGGCTTCGGAGCACTGTTGCTGGGATGGTACGACGACCGGGGGCAGCTCCGGTATGCCGGTCGAACGGGCACCGGCTTCTCGGCTCGGTCGCTGCAGGAACTTCATCGGCGGCTGCGCGCCATACAGCGCCGGTCCTCACCATTCAAGGCGGTACCGGCGACTGCGGATCGAGCCAAGATCCATTGGGTCGAGCCCAGCCTGGTGGCGGAGGTGGCCTTCGCGGAATGGACGAAGGACGGACAGCTCCGTCAGGCATCCTTTCAAGGGCTGCGCGATGACAAGCCGGCTTCCACCGTGCGGCGGGAACAGGTGCCTGCGAACCAGGCAAGCAAGTACCCATCGGCGACCAAGTCAGGACGCAAGGCTCGTGGCCTGGAGACCGACTCGTCCGAGAATCTGGTGATCGAGGGCGTGACCCTCAGCCACCCGCAGCGAATGCTCTATCCCGAACAGCAACTCACCAAGGAAGCCCTTGCGCGATATTACGAGACGGTGAGCGAGTGGATCTTGCCGCATCTTCAGGGGCGGCCCCTGAGCTTGGTCCGTTGTCCGGAGGGGTATGAACAGGAATGTTTTTATCAGAAACATGCGACGGACCGGATTCCGGACGTGATCGGCCGCGTGGAGATTCCGACCAAGGAGTCATCGGCCTCCTACATGGTGGCAGATTCGCTGCCGGCCTTGATCGGCCTCGTGCAACTCGGCGTGTTGGAATTGCACACGTGGGGCGCGAGGCGTGACCGGCTGGAGAGGCCTGATCGTTTCGTGCTCGATCTCGATCCCGCTCCGGATGTGCCCTGGCCGATGGTGGTGGAAGCGGCGCAACTGCTCCGAACGTTGCTCCAGGAGCTGGACCTGCGCTCGTTCGTCAAGACCACCGGCGGCAAGGGGCTTCACGTCGTGGTGCCGATCCGCCGCACGCAGGGCTGGGACGAGGTGAAGGCGTTTTCCAAGGCCGTGGCCGAGCACCTGGTGGGCACGATTCCCGAACGGTTCATCGCCACGATGTCGAAACAGAAGCGCGGGGGGAAAATTTTCATCGACTACCTGCGTAATGCGGAGGGCGCCACGGCGGTGGCGGCCTATTCGACCCGCGCCCGGCGCGGCGCGCCGGTCTCCGTGCCATTGGCCTGGGACGAATTGTCGCCAGGCCTCCGTTCCGACCATTTTACGGTGGTCGACTTGCCGCAACGGCTCCGGCAACTCGCCGAGGATCCGTGGCGTGAGTACTTTTCCCAGCGACAGACGATCACCCGCTCGATGCTCGCCAAACTGAGACGGTAGAACGCGGCCTGCCAATCCTAGGGTGCATTTCTCCGGCCCCTGGGGGCTGCGCTAGTATTCCGACGAAAGTGGTCCTGGTATCAGTGAGCATGACCGGTCGAACTCACTCGACCGAGAAATCCGAAAGGAGCAGGCCATGCAAGCCACGATCACCAGCGTTCCACGGAGCAGCGGCGGAAGCCGGAGCCATGACGTCCAGAGCTGCACCCGTTGCGGCGGGTTGATGGTCCACGAACGTTGCATGGACATCGGCGAAAGCCTGGGAGGTTATTGGTTCTGGGCGCAACGGTGCATTCAATGCGGCGATCTCGTCGATGAAGTCATTTTGCAGAATCGCAGTCTGCCGGCGCATAGGGTCGAACTGGAAGAAGAAATCGTTCAGGCTGCCTGACCTCGACCGACCGGGGCAGCCGGTGTTAGGAGAGCGGAAAGGCTATGGTGCTGAAGAGCGCGTTTTCGGCCTGTCGTGAATCCAAACGGGTGTGCTGCACCACGATCGGAACGGTCGACTCGATGACGCTCGCATAGTCCGTGTCGACGGGAATGGGGGCCGGGTCGGTGAGATCGTTGAAGCGCACATGTGCGGTTCTGCGGGCGGGCACGGTCACTCGATAGGGACCGACGGGTTCGCGATCGGCGAAGTAGATCGTGATCCGGACGTGGGCGTCCTCCTGCCCGGTATTGAGCAGGCAGACGGTCTCGTGACTCGTCATGTGCGGTGCCGGTCCGTGACTCTCGCGCGGAATATAACCTTCCGCGATGGCCCATCTCGTGCGACCCATTGCGTCCATGTGCCGTTCCTCCTTGCTTTGATTCTCCGCTGCCTGGTTACACCACTTCACGGATCCTATTTACGACCAAGTTTTTGACCAGTTCCCAACGGTCGTCTTGGCCGCGTGCCATGGCTTTCGTGAACTGCCAGGCCTGTTCCATCGTAATCTTGCCTGGGAGCGGGGCCTCGGAGGGGTCGACCACGGCTTCGACCACGACCGGTCCAGGCAGGGCGAAGGCCTGTCGTAAGACATCCCGCACGTCGGCAGGATCCTCCACGTGCAATCCGGTCGCGCCGCAGGAGCGAGCGCAGGCGGCGAAGTCGATCGGCTGCAGGTCGACGCCGTATTGCGGATTGCCCTCGAAGGCCAGCTGTTCCCACTTGATCATGCCGAGCAGGTTGTTCTTCAACACGATGATCTTCACGGGCAGGGCATATTTGACGAGCGTGGCCAGCTCACTCATCAACATGGAGAAACCGCCGTCTCCCGCGATGCAGACGACCTGTCGGCCCGGAAAGGCGATCCCGGCACCGAGGCTGTAGGGGAGCCCGTTCGCCATGGTGGCGAGGGTACCGGAGGCGGAAAACTCCATGTTGCCTTTCACCCGGATGTGGCGGGCGACCCAAGTCGTCACGGTGCCGGTATCGCAGCAGATGATCGCATCGTCCGCCAGGAATTCATTCACGGCCCGCACGACCACCTGAGGCTTCAGCGGAACGTCGGCGCGGGTCCCTCGTGCTTCCAGCAAATCATTCCATTCGACCGTTCTGGCCTGAGCCTGTTCCAAGAAACGACGATCGAGCTGCTGTCGGATAAGCGGCAGCAGGGCGCGTAGGACATCCCAGCACTGCCCGACCAACCCCACCTCGATCGGGTACCGCAGGCCGATCCGGCTTGCGTCCAGATCAATCTGGACGGCCCTAGCCTGGCCGGGCTTGGGATAAAACTCCAGATAGGGGAAACTACTCCCAGCGATGAGGAGTGCATCGCAGGTTTCCAAGACCTCCTGGGATGGTGCGGTGCCGAGCAGGCCGATGCCTCCCGTGGTCAAGGGATGGTCGTCCGGCACAACGCCCTTGCCCAACAGCGGTTTGACGATGGGCGCGCCCAGCTTGTCGGCGAGCTCCAGAATCTCCGCCCTGGCTCCGAGGCACCCGCGGCCCGCCAGGATCGCGATCTTCGTGCCGTCGTTCAGTAAGGCGGCCGCTTTCTCCAAGAGTGCTTGAGAGGGCAAGGGGAGGGGATCGCTATACAGATCGCCGCTATGGCCGGGGACATTGGCCTTGGAGCCCTGCGTGTCGGCCGACCAGTCCTGTACGTCCTTGGGGATGGTCAGGTGGGCGACGGTGCGGCGCGAGATGGCCGTCTTGATGGCTTCATCGACCACGTTGCCGACATGGGCCGGTCCCATGACCCGTTCGCTGTAGGCGGCGACATCGCTGAACAGTTTGTCGAGATTCACGTCCTGCTGGTAATGCGTGCCGATGAGGTCGTGGAACGTATGGCCGGTGATCGCCAGGACCGGCTGGCCATCGCACTTGGCGTCGTACAAGCCGTTCAGGAGATGGATGCCGCCGGGACCGGAGGTCGCCAGGCAGACGCCCAGCCGTCGCGTGAATTTGGCATACCCGCAGGCCGCGAGCGCCGCCGATTCTTCGTGTCGGACCAAGACCAGTTTGATCCGGTCTTGGCGCGTGCGCAGGGCTTCGTAAATGCCGTTGATGCCGTCGCCCGGCAGGCTGAAGATCGTGTCCACGCCCCAGTCGATCAGTCGATCGATCAACAAGTCTGCAACGGTCGTCATAGCGGCTCCTTTCGTCGGCTGTCGGGCGACGGGGATGCCGCAGCCCGACGGGCCAGGTGCGGGAGGACCAGTTCTTCGCCCAGGATCTTGAGGCAGGCCGCGATGGGGATGGCGAGCAGCAGGCCGTAGAATCCGCCCAAGGCGCCGCCGACGAACACCACGATGAGCACGGTGACGGCGCTCATGTCCATCGACTGGCTTTGCACCCAGGGCGTCAGCAACCAGCTTTCGATGAACTGGACCAGGAGGTAGGCCAGGGACGGCCACACCACGATGGTCATCAGGTCGAACACGGCACTCTCGGACGACAACACGTCCAGATATTTCAACAGCACGGCCAGGGGCCAGCCGATCAACGAGGCGTAGGGGATGATGGTCAGGATGCCGGTGATCAGACCCAGCAAAAACCAATACCGAATGCCGGTGAGCGCCCAGCCGAGAGAATAGAGCACCGCTGAACCGAGCGCGATCGTCAGGCGGCCGCGAAAGAACCCGCTCACGGCATGGTCCATCCGTATCATGATATGGCGCACGCGGGCGCGGTAGCCGGCCGGAATGTACCGCTTGAGCTGGTCCAGGGAGCGGTCGAACCGCCAGGCGAAGAAAAAGAAGTAGATGGGAATCAGGACGAAGGCAATCACGACGTCGGCGGTGGTGCCGATCACTGTTCCCAACACGCCGAACGCCTGGCCCGTGCCCGAGAAGACCGGTCGCAAGATCGAAAGGGGGTCCTCGCGAAGGCTGGTGGCGATCGTCGACAAGTGTTCCGAGAAGTCACCCAGCCGCACGTGGTACCGCTGAGCGATGCTCTGGATGTAGCGCGGCACGCGCTCAGCAAAGGATTGAACCTGTTCCGCCAGCAGCGGACCCAGCCATGTGATCAGACCCACGGTCAGGACCGCCGAGAGAAAGAGGATGATGGCGATGGTCGCGGGTCTGGGGACATGCCACTGTGCCTCGGCCCGCCGGATCAGCGGGTTGAACAGGTAAGCCAGCAACAGGGCGATTAGGACCGGCGTGAAGACCCCTCGCAGGTAATACCCGAACCAGAGCACAAAGAGAAATCCGCCGCCCCACAGCAAATCCCGTATCGGCGTGATCTGCCAAAGGTGCCGATCGGCCGGTGAGGAGGCAGGAGGTTGTGCGGGTTGCGGGGGAATCCGTTGTTCCGTGAGGAGGTCGGGATAGTCGGGCTTCATGCGGTCGTCTCTTCCCCTTTCTGGAACTGCGCAGGTTCTCCGGCCGAATTGGGCCTCGACACCTGTTTGCCCCGACGGAGCGCTGCGGCGGCCTGTTCGATCTGCTCGTTGATTTCTCCCCCCAGCAACATCACCACGCCCGTGAGGTACAGCCACAACATGAGCACGATGACGCCGGCGATCGATCCGTAGGCCGCATTGTAGTTGCCGAAGTGTTCAACGTAGGCCTTGAAACCCAGCGAGACCAGTAACCACAAGGACACCGCGCAAACGGACCCCGGAGTCACCCAGCGCCAGTCATGCTCCACGTTCGGACACACATAATAGATGATTGCGAGGGCAAACAACATCAGGAGAACGGCCACGGGCCACTGCAACACGTTCCAGGTGAGCAGGAACAACCAGCCCAAACCGACGATGTCCGCGATCCATTCGCCGATCCGCGCGCCGTACAGAATCAGGGTGATCGATAGAATGATGAAGCCTGCCAGTCCGACGGTCAACAGGATGGCGATGAGGCGAACCTTCCAATAGGGGCGCGTTTCCTCGGCACCGTAGACGACGTTCAAGGCTTCCATGATGGCGGTCACGCCGCTCGACGAGGCCCAGAGCGTGCCCAACAGTCCGAGTGACAGGATGTCGCCGCCGCTGCCCTGGACCACGTTCTCCAGATATCGCTCCAACAGGGAGAGCGCGTCGGCGGGCAGCACGGTGCGGAGGTATTGCATCAATTCCGGCAAGGTCTCCGTGAGCGGAAAGAGGCCCATGAAGGCCGTCAGGAACAGCAGTGCCGGAAACAGGGCGAGCAGAAAATAATAGGCCAGCTGCGCGGCGCGGCCGAGGATCTCGTCCTTCTGGCTTTCTTGCCACAATTGGAGGAAGAAGGTTTTCCAGGGGAGGCCTCCGAGCTTCCAAGGGTTCCAACGGGGCGATGGGCTCGTAAGTGAAGCGGCCACGTGTCAACTCCAGTCCCGACTCGGAGGTATGGGCCGTCCCTCCAGCTCTTCGTCGGCGTTGCGCGGAATGATGGAAATGGTTCCGCTGGTTTCGAGCACGGCGTACCGGATGCGGTGCAGTCCTTCGACCCCCTGTTCCCTCCCGGCGCGGAGGATATCCTCGAGGTCGACGCGTGCGCGTCGCATCAGATCCCCGAGGGGCCGGCCCTCGTCGATCAGCACGAGGGGTTTGCCGTCGATCCAGCGGGCCAGAAAGGGCGCCCGCTGTTTGAGCAACGATAAGAGAATGTCGAGACCCACCAAGGTCAGAATGACCAGGATGCCGTGTGTGACCGAATAGTCCTGTCCCAGCATGGCGTTTTGCGTGGCCTCGCTGATGATCAACAGGAGGGCCAAATCGAAGACGGTGGTTTGCGCCAGCGTCCGGCGTCCGGCCAGACGGAACACCACCAAGAGGAACAGGTACATCGTTGCGCCACGGAGCACTGCATCCATCGTCGCGCCTATGGGTAGATGAATTGCGTGAAAGGCAGCCACTCTCCCTGTCCTGCCCGGATACGGCCGGTAACCGGGCCGACGGCCTGGATCGAAAGCAACAGTCGCACGATCCCGCCGCCTTCCGGCCGGGTGAACTCATACCGTAACCCCTCCGCCGTCCAAGCCGTGTCTACGGGGTTGGGCAAGGGGAAACGCAGCGTGACGGCCTGCGCGTAGTCCTTGTCGAACAGGATCTGGATCGAGTCGGTTCTGTGATCGGAACGGGGCAGGGAGACGATCAGCCAAGTCGTTCGGTCGTAGCGGGTGAAACGTTCATAGTCCAGTGTGACCTGCCCGTCCGCGCTGCGGACCGAGGCATCGGCCAGGGGACCCTGCCCGAACAGTCCGAGCAGCGCACCGGCCAATGTCAGGGCGAGCGCGGCCCACGCCATGCGCTGATAGCGCCAGGCTCGATATTGAAACGGCAGATCTTGATCGATTCCCAAGCGCTCGTGCATCGTGAATCAGGAGGCCGTGACCTGGCCCTCCTCGGCCTTTTCCGGAGACCGCCGCTTCTCTTGCGGAGACCTGTACGAGGAGGTCGGCGGAAGCGTCACACCGAGAGAACGGGCGATTTCCGGCACCATCCGTCGGGTCAATTCCGTGAACAGAGCGCGTCCGACTTCCAGTACCATCAGCTTCGCCTCTTCGGTTTCCTGCTGAAACTCTCGGGAAAGCGAGTCCCACAGCGTCGTGCTTCGCGGGGGGGCTTGCCGGGGACGAGGCTGGGACTCGCTGGGATAGAACTCGTAGACTCCATCGGCCTCTTGGGGCCGCTTGGGACGCGCTGCCGGTCCCGGCATGACCCTGGATCCCTTCACTCCAGGCGGATAGTAGGGATAGACGCCTTGCCGACGCGGTCTCGATCCCTGGTCGAGCAGGCCGAGGGCAAACCCGGCGCACAGGGCTCCGCCCACCATCAACCAAGGATGTTCATGGATGCGATGCACCGGGTCGATGACGGCTTTGGTCTTATCCACCAGCTTGTTGACGCTCTTCGTTGTTCGATCGAGCACCTGGGTCAGCTGCATCGTGGCGTCCTCCGCGTGATGAAGGACACGTTGCTCCAACGCATCCAGTTTGTCTGCGATTGCCATCCGCGTGTGCAGAATGTCTTTTAGATCTTGGTCGAGAGCACCTGTTCTTTGATCCATCGGGCATCTTCCTTTATGGAGTGAAAAGTGCGGAACGGCCACAAGCGAAGCGTGGCGCCCAGTGAAACGACGCCGGCCAAGAGTAGGCCCGCGACGAGTGCGCAGAGGAGTCCTACGATTCCATAACTCGCCCAGAACGGAAGGCCCAGCGGGTCGTGCAGCAGATGGACGACCATGAGGAGAAGGAGGACGCTCGCCATGAACGCCAGGGTGATGCCGACACCGGCACGAATGATGATGGCAGTGACCTTGTGCCACTCCAGCTGCATTTCATGGCGGGCCAGCCGCAGGGTCTGCTGGATCAGCAACCGCACGTCTTCGACGAGGCCTTGAAGCAATGCGGCAACGGATATCGGATGGGGATTCTCCATGTCGCATCCTTCCTAGTTCGATCGAATGCGGGACAAGACATACCCGCATCCGAGGCCGAGCAATAGTGCCTGCCACGGATACCGACGGATGAGGATCTCAAGGTCCTGCACGACCCCGCCGACACCGGCGGTCGTCTTCTCTGCTACGTCTGCGATCGTGTCACCGGCTTGCCGCATCGTCTTATCCATGTCCGTCTCCTGATCCATTCTGCTCTCCTTCTCATCCGTAGTAGAGGGTTCACCGCGCCGTTTCTACAGTCAGAGCCTATCGGCGGCTCCGAGATTGCTGAACTGGGCAAAGCCCTAGTCCGTTTCCGCCGCATCCCCGCCTCTGCTAGAGCGTAGGGGACTTCGTGTGGACCTCCTTGGGTTTCGGCACCGGCGGATAATGCATAGCCAACCGAATGTCCGGCCTGATCCGTTTGGTCGGGAGGCGGAGTGTGATCGGCTGCCTTTGAAGGGCCGATCGGTGCAGCGCTTCGATGATCTGCACGTCGATCAGCCCTTCCAGGCCGTTCGGTTCCGGTTCGCGGTTCTGCCGAATGCAGGAGGCAAAGTGGATCAGTTGCGGCGCGAATTGATCCCCGGCTTGGAAGGTCTGACGCTTCGTCGTCCCCTCGATCGTGATGGCGGCGTTCAACCCTCCGACATATTCGTAGGCCGGCTCCACGCGGACGCGACCCTTCGTGCCGATGATCTCGTACATGGTTTCGTCCGTCGCGCCGAAGCTGCAGCTGAAGGTGGCCAATCGATCTTGCGGAAAACGCATGAGGACGGATGCCGATTCTTCCACCGTTTGGAATCGGCGGTCGCCCTTGCCCAGAAAGGCCGACACCTCGATCGGTTCGTCGCGGAACAGATACCGCGCGGCGTTGATGCAATAGATCCCGATGTCGTAGAGCGGGCCTCCGCCGAGCTGATGCTTCAAGCGGATATCGCCTGGACGCACTTGCTGCGTAAAGACCGAGTGAAACAGACGCAGGTCTCCCAGCTGCCCGGACTGGGCCAGGGCGATCGTGCGCAGGTTGCAGGTCTCGAAGTGGAGTCGATAGGCCACCATGAGCTTGACGCCGTGACGGTCGGCGGCCCGCGCCATCGCGCGGCAATCGGCGGCGGTCACTGCCAAGGGCTTTTCACAAAGGATATGGATGCCGGCCCTTGCGGCCCTTAGGGCGAAGTCGCGGTGCAGATTGTTGGGCAGGGCGATATACACGGCGTCGATCTCGCCGCTGCGCAAGCAGGCGTCGTACTCGCGATAGGCATAGGTGTGTGGGGTGCCGTAGCTCTTGCCGAGTACGCGACGTTTGACCGCGTCGTCCGAGACGAGCGCAGCGAGGCGTGCGTTGGACTTGGCATGGGCGAATGCGGGCAGGACCGCAACCTGGGCAATATGTCCAAGGCCGACCACTGCGAATCGTATGGGGGTGCTCCGCATGGGGTGAGGCTCCTTCTCCCTTTTACCAGGGGCGTTGAAGTGAAGAACTCCATGGTGCGCGCTAGACGGCCAGCGTTTCGAGGTGTGGGAAGAGATCCCGCTCCTCCGTGATGAAGTGCGCGCGCGCCGCCCGCATCGTGTCTTCAAAAAATTCGTCCAATGCCTGGTCGTCGTCCGCCTCCGATCGCCGGAGTTCGTCGACCATGGCCCGCAGTTCTTCGTGTTCCATGAGCACCTGTCCCAGGAGTTTCCGCTCTTGATCGTTGCGCGGTCGCGATCCGTCGGCCAGAAGCGATTCTTCCCTGTGGAAGTGCTCCTCGATCAGTTCGAGAATGTGGTCCACGGTGGCTTGCCGGGAATCTGCGGGCGCCGCGAGGTACAGGTGGAACAGCGCTAAAATCTGACGATGGTCGTTGCGCAAGATGCGGACCGTTTCATGGGCCTTTGAAATGGATTGTGCGTTCGCCATGGATCGCCTCCCTCTCATCTTCCTTCGAGCCCGGCGGGATCTCGATACTGAACGTAGCAGGGAAGCGACGGGGCGCATACTGGGTAGGGCCCTGATGGACGGACGGACAGGGCTCGGGCCGGGCCAGGGTGGATTCGACACCCTCGACCCGGCCGCTGAGCGTCAGCGACTCTCACCCCGCAGCATGGCCCGGGGCGGTTGGCCTTCGAGCGTCATCTGACCCGTGGCGTTAGCCGTGCCTTCCAGCAAGATGGACACGGTGATACCTTGCGTGGAGGACCACACCTGATCCGGCTGCTGCCTGGTGACCAGAATATCCATGGTGAGGTCCCCGGACCGGTGGCTTCCGGTGACGGTCTGCTTCAACCGATCCACTTGGTTGGACAGGTCTATGGCGATTGCCTGCCGGAGTTTGGGCTGCAGTTCGCGGTCCACGGCCTGCCAATATCCGACGCGAATGGAATCGATGGCGGTTCGAGATTCATTCGCCATCTGCAAATCGGGGATCGTGAGGGTCTTCCCGGTATCATCCAATCGTGGGGTGCCCCAGTAGTAGATGGTGCCCTTGAGGTCTCCGGCCGTCTCGACCGTGAGCAGGACCCGTCCGTTGGCATCGGCGGCGGAGACCCGCTCGATGACGGCGGCATCGGAGGTTGCCGAGTCCAAGAAGATCGTCTGATGGAACAGTTTGCCCTGGAGCTGGTGCGATACCTGTTGATAGGAGAGCGGAATCTTGGCGAGGATCACGTACGGCTTCTTCTCCGTGGAGGCCGGACCGGAGCTCACGAGCGCCACGGTGGGAGCCGCTTCCGAACAGGCCGCCTCATAGGTGACCAACGGCATCTGTTTGGCGGTGCCGACAATCACCGTCTCCTGTACGGTTCCCTTCTGTTGGCTCACGAGCATTTCCCGCGGATTGCCGTACAGGCAGGCGCGCGTGTTCAAGGAGGCCACGGGAATCGACAAGGGGCCTTCTAGGTTGTTCCAGATGCGTTGGAACGGAATGCCGAAGGCCTCCGGATGCACAGCGTCCACCATGGCGGTTTTGACCTGCGTCAGGCTGAACAACTCCGGCAACTGCTCATTGATAGACCGGTTGAACATATTGCAACGTGCATCGCTCTCCGGTTTCGTACCGACTGCCGCATGAGTGAGGTCGAACGCAAAGGAGAGCGTCTCGCGGCTTTGCACGAGTAGGAGTGTTCCGGTGGCGTCCAGCGTCGCATAGACGGGATCCAATCGGCAGGCGCGGGAACTCCCACGCGCCTCGATGTCGCCCTTGTACTCCGCATGGATCGCAACTAGGCCGTCTTGGATGTGTACGTGAGGCTCGCCGGTCCTAACGAACGTCCACCGGAACTCCTGTTCCAAAGGATGCCCTGTCTCCGTAAGACGATCCGGCACGGCTTGGCGGATTGCCGTTTGAATGGGCGTCAGATCCGTCTTGACCTGAACCGGCACGTGCGACACCGGGGCCGGTGCGTCCTCCTTCGCCATCGCAGTGAAGGAGGGAACTGCGCTCGTAATGGGCGGCGGCACCGGTTGAGAGGAACTCTTGGGAATGGTATGGCTGCAGGCCACCCCCGTCAGAAAGACGGCGGTGAGGACTGGAACCACGAGGGTGCGACGATGCTTCATGACATGCCTCCTTCTTTCCGTCGGAACGGTCGCACAGTCTACGGGGCTCGTTACTGGGGTTGGATTTGAAGGTTGTTGTTGATTGTCCGGACGCCGTTCACCTCGCGCGTCAGTTCGGCCACGCGCATCTTCTGCTCGGCGGTCCCCACGACCCCGTTGAGCGTGACAACACCCCGTTCTGTGTCGACGTCGATGCGGGTGAAGTTCGACAGACGGTCCGAAGCCAGCTTGGAATGGACCGCGGCTGTGATGGAGGCATCGTCGATGGTTTGCCCGGCCGTCTTGCCGGTGGTGGATTGGCAGCCGACGAGCGTCACGAGGGCCAAGCCGAACATTATGTGAGTCATGCGGGTCATCATGGGATGGTTCTCCTTCTCTAGTTGTCGAGCATCGGTTTGAGATAGCGCTTACCCTCGGCGCGAGGAGGCTTCTTCCACGGTCTTTTCTGCGCTTTGCACGGTCTCGTCCACAAACTCGCGTGCGGCCTGGCCTGCCTTGCGCAAGGTCTGTTTGCCGCCTTCCACATATTCTTGTCCCCGCTCGACGGCGCGGTCCCAGGCGGCGCGCCCTTGTTCCGTGGCTTCGTCGAGTTCATCCTTGGCCCGAGCGGCATAGTCCCGAAGGGTGGACCG
This sequence comes from Nitrospira sp., assembly GCA_015709715.1. Classification (NCBI taxonomy): domain Bacteria; kingdom Pseudomonadati; phylum Nitrospirota; class Nitrospiria; order Nitrospirales; family Nitrospiraceae; genus Nitrospira; species Nitrospira sp. The sequence continues at coordinate 1,062,737 of CP054184.1, read as the reverse complement.
AAGTTCCGGTCCCGATTGCGGCGCCAAGAGCAAGGCGATTCCTGCGCCGATGAAGGCTCCTGCGATAAAGGCGGACCAATTAGACGAATCCTGGTTGTACATCTCTCGACCTCCTTCTTGTCTTGCGGCCCGGAGTGAATACGTGCGACCCATCGGCGACTCTCGATGTCCGCGACTGTTGATGAGTATCACCCTATGCAGCCCGGCGCCTCTCTTGCACTAGGTAAGGCCCTAGTCATGGGCCTTCCTCATCGAGTTCGGCCTCCGCCGAGGGTTCGTGATGCCGGACCTCCAGGGGCTTCCCCAGCTTTTCCTCGTCGTACGGTTGGTTAAGGTGGGCACAACAGCAGTATGTGCGGGGTACACAGCCCGCACCCACAGTCATGACCGGGGAGGAATCGTCATGGCACAAGACTCATCGACGGAGCCGAACAACAGAGGCTGGCGCCTCATCAGAACCAGAGACTTCGGATTGTTGTGGTGGGGACAGGTGACCTCGCAAATCGGCGAGGGCCTGAATAAGGTGGCCCTCCTCTGGTTCGTGTATGAGTTAACGGGGTCTGCCATGAAGATGACCATGGTGGGATTGTTGCAGACGATCCCTCCGTTGTTGTTCGGTCCGGTGATCGGTGTCTATCTCGACCGGTGGCCCAAGAAGCAGGTAATGGTGTGGGTGGACGTGATTCGGGCCGGCCTGACTTTTCTGATTCCGGCACTGTACGCCGTGGACGCGCTGTCGATCGAGCGGCTGTACCTCCTCATTTTCGTCACTTCGATCGTCTCGACCGTGTTCGGACCGGCCTTGGTGTCCGCCGTGCCCTTGCTGGTCCGCCCGTCCGAACTGACTGCGGCCAACGCCCTCATTCAAGGTACCGGCAATTTGGGAATGTTATTCGGTCCGGCGATCAGCGGTCTGCTCATCGCACTGATCGGATCGGAGCGTGCGCTGTTCATCAACTCGGGTACCTTCTTGATCTCAGCGTTGTGCCTGATGCCCATTCACTTCGTGACACAGGCGGTGGGCTCTTCGACGTCGGCCCATTCGCTCTGGGGTGACCTGAAGCAGGGATTCCGTTTCGTGTTCGGCCGACGATCCATGGTCTTCACGCTGGTCGTCATTTCCTCGCTGTACAACCTGGGCGTCAGCGCCTTTGTGTTTATCCTGCCGGTGTATGCCAAGGAGTTTCTCCAAGTGGGGCCGGTGCAATTAGGCTGGTTGTGGAGCGCGCTGGGCGTGGGGATGTTGGTGGCTTCGACGTGGCTCGCGTGGAAACAACAGAACGACATGCAGGGTCGGTTGCGCATCGTGGTTCGGGGCATGACGGTGGGCGGCATCGCGGTGGGCAGTCTCAGTCTCCTCGAACAACCGTTGATTGCCGCGGCCGTCGTGATCATCGTCGGCGGAAGTACGGCCGTCCTGAATCCGATCGTGTGGGCTCTGTTGCAAGAAGTGACTCCGGAACCGCTGATCGGTCGAGTGCTCACGACCTTCAGCGTCGGCTCGATGGCCTCCGCCATGGCGGGGATGACGGGCTTCGGCTGGGTGGCGGAGTCTTTGGGGCCGGCGGCGAGCCTGATGGGGCTCGGGGTGGTCTTGTTGATGACCGCTGCGGTCGCCGTGTATTGCGCGAGATGCACCCAGAGCCCGATCGCGGTACCGTGAGGGCGGACTCGATAACCGTTCGACTCCGGTCCTCGACTCGGTGCTCTCCATGCAGGAGGATCGGACCATCCCGCACCCGTCAAACAGCCTGGTGACAGCCGTGACGGAGCGGTCTGCGGACGCTGCGGGGCACCCCCATCGGTGGCTGCTGACGCGCGACTTTCAACTCCTCTGGTGGAGTCAGGTGCTCTCCCAGGTGGCCGATGGAGTGAGCAAGCTCGCCCTGCTCTGGTTTGTATACGCCGTGACCGGGTCACCACTCAAAACCACCGTGATCGGGCTCTTACAAACGTTGCCTCCTATCCTGCTGGGGCCGTTCATCGGAGTGATGGTCGATCGCCTTCCCAAGAAGGCCATCCTGATCGGCAGCGACTTGGCCCGTGGGCTCTTAATCGGCCTGATCCCCTGCTGGATCTCCGTCGCGCAGTTTACGGTCGATGCCCTCTATGCGCTGACTTTTCTGTACGGCGTGGCGACGGCGCTGTTCGTTCCGACACTGTCGTCGTCGGTGCCGTTCATGGTGCGGCGGTCTCAGTACACGGCGGCCAACGCCTTGCTCCAAGGGACGACCAGTCTCGGCATCATCATCGGGCCGGCCTTGAGCGGGCTCGGCATCGCCTTTTCCGGGTCGCAGGACGTGCTCTGCATGAATGCAGGGACCTATCTCCTGTCCGCGTTGCTGCTGTTGCCGATCCGGTTGAGCGAGGGGCGCGCAGGCAAGGGCGAGGAAGGCGGAGTGCGGCAGGTTCTTCATGCCCTGTGGGAGGGATTGTGGTACATCCTTGCCGGCGAACGTCGGCTGTTGTGGTTGGTGCTCTTGGCGGCGCTCTATACCTTTGCCGCGGGCGCCTTCACCACATTGTTTCCGGTGTTCGGACGGAATCTCCTCGAGCTCGGTCCGGTCGAGGTGGGGTATCTCTGGTCGTGGCTGGGGGTGGGACTCTGCCTGACCTCGCTGGGCTTGATTCGGTTGAGCGGCTGGAGTCTTCGGCGGCGGCTCTCGACCGTCGTGCTGTTTGCCTTGTTGAGCGGCGCGTCGGCGCTGATGTTGGTCTGGGTTCAGGAATTTCGCATTGCTGCCCTGTTGGTCACCTGCGTCGGCGCCGGTTTCGGAGGCTGGACGCCGATTGCCTGGGGAATGGTGCAGGAAGTGGCTCCACCGACTCTGGTGGGGCGGGTCATGGCGCTGTACACGGCTATTGCGACAACTACCTCGATGGCAGGGATGACGGTGTTCGGGTGGGTGGCGGAGTCGTGGGGGGCTGCGAGCGCGGTCGTCGGCATCTCCTTCACCCTGTTGCTCCTTGCCCTGGTCAGCGGTTGGTGGAGCGTCGAGGTGGAATCCTCCTGAGGGGATACGCGCCTCCCGCCTTCGACGGCTGCCGAGGCGGAAGGCGCAACAACGGGGAGGAGCGGCAGGTTACCGTTGGTTCGCCTGATCGCGCTTGCAGCTTTCCTCTGCCAGCATCTTCTGTCCGGCGGACGCATCCGTAGGGATTCGGGCCAGGCAGGCTTCCAACGTGTCACCGGCGGCACCGGCGGCGGCGCGATTCCCGCTCTTGACGGCGGCGGTGCCGGCGATCGTCTGACGGAGCGCTTCATCGCGTTGACAGGCTTCTTCCGCCAACTGGCGTGTGCCGGCTGTGCCACCCGATGGAATGCGGGCCAGGCAGGCTTGCAGTGGGTCGGTCTGTGTGGCAGCTCTCATCGAGGAGCCGGCGGCAGACGAACCGCTGGTAGTGCCTTCTTGCGTGGCGCAGGCGCTGAGGATGAGCAGCGATAAGGACAAGACGAGTGCACTGTGAGACTGCAAGTACCTCATTGAAGGATCCTCCTTTATCACTTTATCCAAGGGCAATAGCGCGCACACAGTAGCACAAACCTCCCTCGACTGGAAACACCTCCGTGCGTCTGTTTACCGTGTGGTCTCCTGCTCGTGGGACTGCCCCAGGAGGGTCGGTCGCGAGGGAATTTGGGTCAGGAGATCGGGGCGGGCCTGAAAGATGCCGGGAATGCGCTGGCCGATGGCGTACACGAGTCCGCCGACCTGGCTGCCCAGCGCGAGGCGTCCGACGGTGCGGCCGTCTTTCCCTGTGGCGACGAATTCCGCGACCGGTGCGGTGAGGCCGTAGGGCGCCAGGGGACCGGCCTGCTTGAGCACCCGTTCCTCCGCCGGCAGGTTGACGATCCGACTCACGAGCAGGTCAGCCACATCCTGGCGCAATGTGGTCGTCGGCCGATCTTCGAGTACCCATTCGTTTTGGTCGCGTACCAGCACGTATTGCTCATCCCGCGTCTTGATCGAGAGCAGGGCGATGTCGTTGATCTCCGCACCCAGGAGCCGCTTGTCTTGCAGCGCGAACAGGTCCTTCGTCAGGTCCTTGATGGCGGAAGGGCTGACCTTGAAGATCGGGCCGTCGGGCGTGGTTTGGGCGTAGGCCTCGCCGCTGGCCGGGTCCGGCTGAAAGAGCCGCACGGTCTGTTCGGGGCCGGCGGCCTGCAGGGCGACCTTGACCTTGGGTTTCACCAGGAGCGGCAGAAGCGCATCCCGTTCGGGGCCGGGATCAACGATGGCCAGCGCCTTCAGGTCCTCCAGACGAAACAACAGGGCCTGCACCTCGGTGCGGTCGCCTTCGGCTTCGATCGGGTACCGAATCTTCCACTTTTTTTTCGGCTTCTCGTCTACAGCGTAGAGCACGATTTCGGTGGTCGGGTAGGTGAGGCGGAGCCGCTCCGCGTCGTTGGTGCTGAACTGCAAGAGTTCTTTGCGTCGGAACGACAGGAGCGTCTTGTTCAAGAAGTCCTTGGGCGCCAGGTCGGTCAGGAGCACGGCCTGATCCGATCCTCGCAGGACATAGAGGGTGGAGGACAATGGCCCGGCATCGCCGATCGAAAGCGTCTCCTGTTTCGTGCCCGTGTCGATGGTGACGACGGTGGAAGGATGGTCCAATCCGAATGGCACGAGGGAGGCGGGGCGCGTTTCGACGAGGCGCGATACCTTGCCGGTCACCAGTGCGCGGAGTAGGGCCTGGACTTGGCGCTGGTCGGCATCGCTACGGATCGGGGCCGTGATGCTCCAAGGTTGTCCTGGGGCCTGAGACAGGGTCACCTCTCCACCCTGGCTCTTGACGATGAGCGAAGTCATCTCCGCCTCGTTGAAGGGCACGATGCGCGTGGCTTCGGCGGCGGTGTGTTCTTCGGTCCGCTGCTCGGGCAGTTCGATGAAATAGAGGTACAGGCCGAGCCCCGCGAATACACCCGCCATCAGTAGCGTGGGCCAATAGCGCGTCATGGATTACAGCCGGCGCCGTCGCCGCCAGACCAAGAGTCCGCCGAGGACGGTCATGGCCGGCAGAAAGATCACTTGCACGTAAAGGAGGATACGTTCCTGCAAGGGGTTGGGGACGAAGGGGCGGAGCGCCGGGTCCTTGGGAGTCAGCGAGATCAGGTCACGTTCTTCCGACAGCCAGCCGATCGCCCGCTGAAAGAAGTCGCTGTTGCCGGGGAAGTTTATGAAGCCGTTGCTGGCGAAGGAGGAGTTGCCGACCACGACCACCGCCGGGCGGGGCTTGCCTTCTTCCGGAGTCTGTTTCGGGGTGAGTGCGACCGCCAGGGCGAGGGGGCCTTGCACGTCCTCTTTTTCGTCAAAACTGACGACTTTCCCCTTCATCTCAGTTTCGGCCCAACTTCGGGGGGAAGTTCGCGCGAGGGGGACATAATCCCAGTCCTTGCCCTTGTCCTCGTGGAACGTCAGGTGACGCGCGAGCGGAAATAAGACCGCGGAGGTCAGTTCATGGGTAATTTCATGCTCGGTGAAGGTCCGCACGAGTAGAGCGGTCAGGTCGCCCTGCGCCAGTCGGTCCTGGAGGTCGACGAGCACTCCCTGTCCCAGTTCCAGCCCCCATCCGGCGAGCAGGTCGTCGAGGTCTGCTTGAGTCTCCGGGTCGACCAACACCATGACATGCCCGCCTTTGGCGACGTAGGATTGAATCCTGGCCTGCTCGTCTTTCGTCACCGGCCGGCGCGGCCCCGCGATGATGAGCACATCGGTGTTGTCGGGTACAGCGGTTTCCTGAAGCAAGGATAGGCTGCCGATATCATAGCCTTGCTTTTGCAAGACATCCTTGGTGAGGGCCAGTCCGCCACGATCTTTGTCCTCCAGGTTGCGTTCGCCGTGACCTTCCAGGAAGACCAGGCGCTTTCGGCTGTCTCGCGAGACGCGGAGGAGGGCCCCGGTAATTTCGACCTCCGCGGGAGAACTGATGCGGACGGACTGGGGGCCGCTTTCGAAGATGGCGACATCGGTCCGCATGATGCCGTAATTTTGCGCCACCTTCGGCTGCCGCTCAGGGTCGATGAACTGTACTGTGAGTTTCGGACTGAATTGCCGGTAGCTGTCGAGGCGTTCCTTATAGGCCTGGTAGCCAGGATCCTTTTCTCTGGTAAACACCGTGATATTGATGTCCCGGGGCAGATTACGGAGGACGCGATAGGTTTCCGGTGCCAGGGTGTAGTTCTGGTTCTCTGAGAAATCCCACCGGATCGAATGACGTGCAGCTAAGAAATTGACGATGGCGAGAATGGCGATGAACAGCAGGACCATTATGGCGCTGTTCGCACCCATGCGGGTGGAGCGCTGCGCGGAAAACTTTTTGAGCCGCTCGAACTGGGTAACGAAGAGCCAGATCAAGCAGGCCAGGGCGGACCCTTCCAAGACCGTCACCAACCAGAGGGCATCGGGAGCCAGCGAGTAGGCGATGATCCCCGCAGTGGCCAACCCGACCGCGATGACACCGATGGGCAAACGCGTAGGCGTCATTTCCATCTCGACGAATCCACAATCCGATGGGCCAGGAACAACATGAGTGCGGTTCCGCTGACGTAATAGACCAAGTCCTTGGTGTCCACCAAACCCCGCACCAAGTGGTCATAGTGCTCCATGAACGACAGGTACGACACCACGTTTCCAGCCAGGGTATCTCCCAGTAATGCGCCCAGTCCCGCCAAGAGCCAACACATCAGCAGCAATCCAAAGCTGGTGAAGGCCGCGACGATCTGGTTTTCGGTGATGGAGGAAGCAAAGAGGCCGACCGAAAGGAATAGGCTCCCCAACAGGGCCAGGCCCAGGTATCCGGTCAAGACGGGATACCAGTCGAAGTCGCTGAAGAGGGCCAGCGTCAGGGGCACCAGGGTTGTGACCAGCAGCATCCCGAGAAAGACCAGGTAGACGCTCGTGAACTTCCCCACGACGATTTCTATGGTTCGCACCGGGGCGGTCATCAGAAATTCAAAGGTGCGGAGTTTCCGTTCTTCGGCGAGCAGACGCATGGTCAGGATCGGAAGGATCAGCAACAACACGAAGCGCATGCTGGCAAAAAGGTTGCGGAAGACCAGGTCGTTCAGATTGATCTGAGCCGTTCCCCCTTGCATCTGCATCAACTGGATGGCCTGGGCCCCGGTGAATACGATATACAGGTAGGCCAAAAACCCGAAAGTCAGCAGAAAGACCCCGCCTACGACATATACGACGGGGGAGACAAAGTAGGAGCGCAACTCCTTCGCTATGATGACTTCAACCGGTGTCATGGTCTCAGTGCGACTCCTTGTCGCCGACCCCACCCGGCTGGGGCAGCCCCTCTTCATGTTGGGTCAGTCGTAGGAACACGTCCTCCAAGGTCATTGAGACCAGTTTCATCTCCAGTAGGCCCCATTGCTGTCCAACTGCGAATCGTGCGATTTCTTCTCGAATGTCCTTGCCCAACGCGCATTCGATGAGAAAGGTGCCGTTGTCCGTGGTCGTCAACACGTGTTCTACCCCCTCCACCTCTCGGAGCCGCTCCAGGACGTTTGCCGGAGGGGTTTTGAGGGTGACGCTGATCTTTTCGGAACGGCGCAGGCGTGCCGACAACTGCTCCGGCGTGTCCTCTGCGACGATCCGGCCTCCGTGGATGATCACGACGCGCTGGCAGACTGCGGTGGCTTCCGGCAGGATGTGGGTACTCAAGATGACGGAGTGCGAGCCGGCTAAACTCTTGATCAATTCTCTGATTTCGATGATTTGCTTCGGATCCAGGCCCACCGTGGGCTCGTCGAGGATTAAGACCGGCGGATCGTGAATCAAAGCTTGGGCGAGGCCGACACGCTGGCGATACCCACGAGAGAGATTCGCAATGAGTCGTCCTCGAACCGATCCCAGGGACAGGCGTTCAATCACGCGATCCATGCCCTGCGTCAGTTTCTCTCCGCTCAGCCCGCGCAACTTTCCGACGAACGAGAGGTATTCCGAGACCGTGAGTTCCTGATAGACCGGCGGGGTTTCGGGTAGATAGCCGATTCGCTTCTTGACTTCGTCGGGCTGGTCGGCGCAATTGAACCCCGCAACCTCTGCCGTGCCTTCGGTGGCGGGCATGAAGCAGGTGAGAATCCGCATGGTCGTGGTCTTGCCGGCGCCGTTCGGGCCGAGAAAGGCCAAGACTTCGCCCTTGTCGACCCGAAACGTCACGCGGTCGATGGCGGTGAGGTGCCCGTACCGCTTCGTGATATTGCGAACGTCGATCATGCAGTCGAGGTGGACGGCTGCCTGCGGCTGAGTCCTGCTGTTCGTTGATTCGGCACGTGGTGTGGCAAACCGAATCGGATATTACCGGCAGCCTGGTATGCAGTCAAGAGACGGACGCGGCCTGTTTCGATGGGCAGGGTCTCGACTGTTTGGCTTTACACTGTGATGCGTAACTGCTAAAGTTTCGCGACTTTTCTCTGGGTGTGGTGCGAGTCGGGCACGTTCGGATGGCATCGGTACCTGGTGCGCATGAGTCAGTCACGGACAAATCTGCTGGGCCTGTTGGTGATCGGCGCGATCCTCTGTGTGCTTGTGGCCGGATTGGGAAGCTTGCTGAGCTCGGTCTATGCGGCAGGAAGTCAGATCCACGAGATCAGAGGTACCGTAGCTTCCGTGAGCCCGTCCGAAGATCCCCCCGTCATCATGGTGCGTAGCGTCAGCGGCTCATCCGAAGAGATCGTGGTCGGCGCAGTACTCAAGCAAGGTTCGACCATTCTGCTGGGGAAAAAGCGCATCGGGCTCGATCGCCTTCGCCCGGGGGATGACGTGACCTTGAAGTACAGCAAGACGCGCGACGGCTTGGTTGTTCGTTCGATCGTGCTGCATCGCCATTAAATCACATTCAATCTGTAACGTTCAGGTCTGTGGCCTATTAGGAGGTAAGGAGTTTTTATGATTCGACAGCATGGATCGTGTGGGCTGTCTGCGACGACGGCAATAGGGTTGTTGCTGCTCTTGGGCTGCTCCGGGAAAAACGATGTCATTCCAATGAATCTGACCCCCAAGCCGTCCGCCGAGTCTAGTGTGCCTGCCCAGCCTGTCAGGGCAATGACGGGACCCAAGGTTGTTGTCATCCCGTTTGAGGATGGAAGGGCCGATCGGACCAGGATCGGCAGCCGGACTTCGATGTGGGGCGGAGAGACGCCCTTTAATGTCTCAAGTGGAAATGCAGGTGAAGAAACAGCTCAGGTGTTTGCGGCCTATCTCAAGCGGAAGGGGTGGCAGGCGCAGTACGCGAAAACAGTTCCTCCTTCGAGTGAGGGCGGCCCCGACATCGTGCTCACGGGGAAGATCTTGGAGTTGGCCGTCGATGCGAAGAAGGGATTCCTTTTGACCGACGTTGAGGCCAAAAGCAAGTTGGTGATTCAAGCCAGCAATCGTGAGGACGAGAGCTCTCTGTCACGGACTGATGCGCACTCGGGAGCTTACGAGAATGTGTTTTGGTTTGATCCGCAAGATGGCGAGGCCATTCTCTCAGAGGTCTTGGAGAAGAACTTCGAGCGGTTTGTCATGAAGACCAAGTTCGAGGACCGCACGATTCAACTTCGGTAAGGCTCCCCCTCGTCCATTTGTAGGGGGGACGCCACCACTCGGGCGGGATTGTCGCCGAGGAGATTCCCTCGTAGGCTGAGGCCTTGTGTTGCTCAGACTTTCATGTGAGGTACTTCTATGAAGATGGAAAAGACCTTTCAGAAGTGGTCTCGACGCAAACTGGCCGGTACGGTTGTTCCATTGACCGGTCTTCTCCTCCTGAGTGCCTGTTCCTCGGTTCCCAAAGGAGACTTTTCGTTGGACTTGGGCATCAAGGACCGCGGCGTGGCTTCATGGTACGGAAAAGAGTTTCACGGAAAACTCGCGGCCAACGGTGAGCTATTTGATATGACCGCCTACACTGCTGCCCACCGCAAGTTACCACTTGGCACCATGATCCGTGTCATGAACGTCCACAACGGAAAGTCCGTGCAAGTTCGAATCAATGATCGAGGCCCCTATGTCGCGGGTCGCATGTTAGATCTCTCTCACGCCGCCGCTCGAGAACTGGGGATGGTGGATGCAGGCATAGCGTCCGTCCAAGTCGAGGTGGTAGCGGACCATCGTCCGGTCATGCCGTTGCCCCCGCAGACACTTCCAGTGGTGGCGGGTGTCTTGTTGAACATGAACGAACGTCAGGTCGTTCAATCTGGTCGGCCTGGCGGCGATCTGCAGGGTCCAGCGCTTCCCATGCGCATGTTGCCGCAAGAAGCCATTTACGTTCGACGGGAGCGACGAATCGGCAGCATGTTGGCCGCAGACCATACTGCTCATAATACCGTTCCGGTACTCGTCGTGGCGTAATCAGGCGACTGCTCCTTCGCTCAGTTGACACTCCCTGTTGCAGTTGATTAGACTGCCCGATCTCAGGCGACGCCCGTAGGTGCTGCGCCGTTGTTCAACTGTTGCCACTTAACGCTGGGGGGAAGGGCTGGATGGCTAAGAAACCAACCGCTGAAACGGACGAAACTCGACTGAAGAAAAAACTCACCGGGCTGGGAACCGGGGAAGGCAAATCCGCCGACAGCACTGCCGTCCGGTCTCTGCGTAAACGTTTGAAACGGGTCCAGCGTAAGCGACGGTCTATGGCGTTACGTGCCAAGCAGGCGGCGGGGAAGGCTGAAGGGAAAACCGAGGCTGCCGGGTAACATTTTCCACCTCCTGTCACATGAGGGACATCACAATGGAACAATCTGGTCGCAATGAAGAACGGCCTCAGGCCCCGGCCCTTGCCGGTCAGAATATGGAAGACACCGACGAGGCCTTGACCGACCAAGTTTCAGATCAGCTCATCGCGTCGTCCGACACGGAAGGTGCGGCTCAAGACCTTACGGAGGCCGTTCAGGATGTCGCGCTGGAAGAAGAACAGGTCAAGGACGAGATCGATATCCAGATCGATCTTCTGCAGGATCCCGACTGGGTGGTGAGACGCGAAGCGGCGATTACGCTCGGGGAAATGGGTGATGAACGCTGTGTGGAGCCCCTTGCCAACGCGCTACGTGATGGAGATTGGCAGGTCCGTGAAGTGGCTGTAGAAGGGCTCGGGCAGATCGGATCGCCGGCCGTTGAAGTCCTGCTGAAGTTGCTGCGCGATTGGGATGTGCGGAAGGCTGCGATTACCGCACTTGGGAAGATCCGCGATGAGCGAGTGTTGGAGCCGCTCTTACAGCAACTGCGGAACGATGAATTCATGGAGGATGCGACCGATGCGCTGGTCAACTTGGGTGAACCGGCTCTCCCTGGATTGATCAAAGCGTTGAAGGATAAAGAAGAATTGGTGCGCAAACAGGCTGTTATTGCCTTGGGCCGCATCAAGTCTCCGGAAGCGATCGATCCCTTGATCGAAATGCTGCAGAACAAGGACTGGTTTATCCGATTGACGGCTGCCGCTGCGCTGGAGGCCATCGGCGATGAACGTGGCCGCGAGGCCATCAAGCCGCTGCTCAAAGACAACGACCTCGTGGTGAAGATGCGCGTTGAGCGTATCCTCGCCAAATGGAAGAAACAGCCAGCTACCGTGTAGTCCCTCGACCTGCTCCGCAAATCTCTTGCGCCCAGGCGAAATTCTCAGCCTGGGCGTAGGAACGTCATAGGTTCTCTCTCCCTACGCAGACCCCTTAAGCAGTTTGGGTATCGAGACAAGCCTTAACGGCTGCTTCCCGATTTACCCGTCCTTGCCAGTGCTTGGAGGAGGCTTCCGGCAGAGGCGATTCGAATGGCAGCGTCAGAATCCTGCAGGCCGAGCTTGAGAGGAGAGATCACGGTGCTGAGAGGAGACTTCCCAAGGGCGCGGGCGGCCATGAGGCGGGGGAGCGGTTGTTGATCTTTCAGCAGACTTTCCAACACGGTAAGGGCCTTGGGGGCTGTTGCGACCGCTAACGCCTGTGCGGTTCCTCCGCGCACGGAGGGATCGGGATGGCGAGCGAGGTCGGCAGCATTCAGGACGGCTGTGGCGTCCCCCAATCGCAGCATGGCTTCGATAGCGCTGACCCGGACCTGCTCGTCGGGATCACGCAAGAGCGGTTGAATGACGCTTCGAGTTTCAGGCAGGGCCAGACGGCCAAGGCTGGTGAGGGCTACACTGCGGACACGCGGGTTGTCGTCGCCCAGTGAATGGGTCAGAGGAGCGACGCCCTCCGGACTTCCGTACTCACCCAATGCACCAGCTGCGAAGGCCCTGACGGCAGGGTGGGGATCATACACAGCTTGACTCAGAATGGAGAGGCTGCCAGGCCGGCGTAGCCGACCCAGGATCCCGATGGCGGCCATGCGGACTTCCGGGTCAGGGAGGGTCGCTGCATTCGAAATGTCGATCAGCACGTCTGTTCGGCCCAACTTGTACAGGCCTGCCAATGCAAAAATAGATTCCGGCCCCTCGTCTATCCGTGCGATTTCCGTCAGTTGCTCGGTAATGCCAGAGACCTTGGCATCACTGAGCGCGTTGATGGCCGCTATCCGAACCCCCGGAGCCTCGTCGCGAAGGGTTCGCTTGAGAGCTGAGGAATGTCCGGCCATCCCGCTTCGGCCGATGGCCTCGGCGGAGCGGGCACGGACCAGCGCCGAAGAATCCAGTAGCCCATCCTCCAAGAGCGGTAAGGTGTCCTTGTCACCGATCTCCGCCAAGGCAGTGTAGGCTGCGATACGAACGTGCTCCTGGGAGTCGCGGACGCGGCTGAGAATGAAGCTCCGGGCCACATCACGCAACAAGGCTGGATCATCCGGTTGGCCGGCGGGGATTAGCCTGAGGTAGAGCTTGAAAGCCTCTTCCGGTTTGCCGAGTTTCACCTGGCTCAGCAGCGCATACCGAATCATCTCGCGATCCGGCTCTTGTCCCGGAGCCACGCTTTGCAGCAGCTGCAGCACGCGGTCGTATTCGCCGGACTTGTAGAATGCCGCAGCCTGCCGTGCCGTGGCTGTGAGGGCGGGTTTGGGCGGTGAGGAGGCCGCGGAGACCGAGGAGGCGGCAAGCCCTCCGTGAAGACCGAGGACGATGCCCAAAGCCCAAGAGAGGAGCGCACCATGCCGACGCGACAGAACCAAACGGATCACGCTACCATTTCGACGGAGTACGTGCGGTGGCCGGTGCATACATCTGCTCCATGTATTCCTTGACCATCCGTCTGGTACAGAACCGAGGGGCAATGGTCTTGATGCTTTCTTTTACGATCTGGAGCCAGCCGCGTGGGGTGCCGTCAAGATCACGTTGGTAGAAGAGCGGCACGACCTCCTGTTCCAGTAAACGGAACAGTTGCTCGGCGTCATGGTGATCCTGAGCGTGGGCATCCGTCCCATCCGGCAACGGCTGAATGCCCCAGCCATTGGCGCCGTTATAGCCTTCCTGCCACCAGCCATCCAAGACGCTGAGATTGATCACACCGTTGAGGGCAGCCTTCTGACCACTGGTGCCGCTGGCTTCGAGCGGCGCCCTCGGCGTGTTGAGCCACACATCGACGCCCTGCACGAGGTATTTCGCCATATGCATGTCATAGTCTTCGAGGAAAGCGATGTGGCCGCCCAGCTTATGGTCGTTACAGAAGCTGAGCACTTCATGGATGAAGTATCGACCCGGCTCGTCGGCCGGATGCGCCTTTCCTGCGAACACAATTTGGACCGGTCGCCACCGATTGTGCAGTAATTGCTTCAGCCGTTCGAGGTCGCGGAACAACAGTGTCGCCCGTTTATAGGTGGCGAATCGTCTGGCGAATCCGATCGTGAGGGCCTCCGGATCCAGCAGCGTGCCGCGCGCGATGGCCTGCATGGGCTGGAGGTGTCCTCGGATCCAGCCGTCCCTCGCCCGTTCGCGGATGAACCGCATGAGCTTTCGCCGGGTCGTCTGTCTGACTTCCCAGAGGTCGGCGTCCGGCACGTCGGAGATCCGCTGCCAAATCGCATGATCGTCAATTCGCTCGGCCCAGTTGGGGCTAAGGTATTTCGCATATAAGGAGTTGGCTTCCGGAGAAATCCACGTCGGGGCATGGATTCCGTTGGTCAGGCTGCGGATCGGGATCAGGTCTTCGGCTAAACCGGGCCACAGGTGCTGCCACATCTTCCTGGACACTCGTCCATGTTCCCGGCTGACTCCATTGAGGTGAGCCGATAACCGCATGGCCAGGGCCGTCATGTTGAACCCGTGGCCTTTGCTTTCCGGAGTTTCTCCGAGTCGCAAGAACTCCTCCCGCGATAACCCGAGTTGGCCCCAATAATTGGAGAAGTAACGATCCATGAGGTGAAACGGGAAGATATCGTGGCCGGCGGGAACCGGCGTATGGGTCGTGAACACGGTGCTCTGTCTGACCAGGTCGCTGGCTTCTGCGTGACTGTGGCCTGCCGTGACCAGTTCTCGGATCCGTTCGACTGTCAGGAAGGCGGAGTGTCCTTCATTGCAGTGCCAGACGGCAGGATTTTTCCCCATCGCTCGCAGCACCCGCACTCCACCGATGCCCAACAGAAACTCTTGGCAGAGACGCGTTTCCTGGTCGCCGCCATAGAGCCGCGCGGAGAGTGCGCGATCTTCGGGCGTATTCTCCGGCACGTCGGTATCGATCAAGTACAGCGACATGCGACCGGCGCGGACTTGCCAGACGAGCACCGTCACCTGACGGTGGCCGATCTCAACCTTGAGCGAGCAGGGAATCCCGATCGGCGTCAGCGCCTGATGGATGGGCGAATCATGGCGGTTGAACGGCGCATAGGTCGCTTCCTGCCAACCTTCCGGCGTGATGCGTTGCTTGAAGTAGCCTTGCGGATACATGAATCCGATGCCGATGAGGGGAATGCCGAGGTCGCTGGCCTCTTTGCAATGGTCTCCGGCGAGGATCCCAAGTCCTCCGCTGTAGATCGGGATCGAAATGTGCAGTCCAAACTCGGCCGAAAAATACGCGATGGGAGCGCTCTGGAGTGCCGGAAATTCCGTCGCCGCCCAGGTTTTTTTGTCGCTCATGTACTCGTCGAAGGTACGCAGGACGGCTGAGTATTGGCGGACGAAGTGCGGATCACTGGCCAGGGCCATCAGTCGTTCGGGCTTGACGCCGGACAATAACTGCACCGGGTTGTGATGGGTGAGAAACCACAAGGTCGGATCGATGGACTCGAACAATTGCCTGGCGGCGGCGTTCCAACTCCACCAGAGATTATGGGCCAGCTCGCCCAAACGATGCAGATTCTGCGGTACGTTGTCCGGCCCTGGTTGGGGTTGCTGATCGGGTGCTTGCACGTCGCCTCCGTGGAGTGTGGTCAGTGGCTGCGGAAGAGGACCGTCGGGTCGTTCTTTCCGAATGCTGCGTCAGGCGTGCCCGGCTTTGTGCCAGGAGGCCCACTGGTCTGAAAAGGCGACAGTGGCGTATCGTTCACCGAGGATTTTGGCGACGCGGTTCATGGTCGCCGTGAGTTGTTTCGCCTCCTCCTGGGTCAAGTCCTGACGGAAGCGCGGGTGGAGCCCCCAGCGCGTTTCGACTTCTTCGCCCTTGATGCTCGACATGACACTCACCAGCTTGATATCGGTACCTGTGGCGCCACGGGGTGCTGCCGTCTGAGCCGCGGCTTCCGCCGTCCCAGGAGGAGCCTGGCCTTCGAAAATCCCGCAGAGGGCCGGGATGACCGCGCTGATGCAGAGCGTGGCGGCGGCGGTGACTTGGGGGTTGCCGGGCACCCCAAGCGCGCGGGCAATTCGTTCGCTGAAATCCCGGTACAGATCGTTTCGCCCGGCGCTATCTTCGGTCACCAGAAATCTGTAGCGTTCGTAGGTTTGGCGGCTTTCGGAGACAGCCATGCCGATGGTGAGGACGATTTCCGTCTGGTCCTCCCCGGCGCCAAAGGCCGGCTCAAGGACTTTCTTGAGCTGGTCGATGACGGCATCGGTCAACTGGTCCATGAACTGGGGCTGTTCCTTGAGGGGAACATGGAGGGCAGACACGCGATCGACCAGGTTGAACATCACGCGGAGGAATTCGAGGTAGATCCCCCACTCTTCCTGACGCTTCAGCTTCAGCGCCTGTTCCGGCGCCGCGCGTTTAATGACGGAGACCGACTCGCCCGCCACCGCGAGCATGAGCTCTGCAACCGTCTGCCTTTGTTGTGCCAAAATGTCTTGCTCTGCCGTCATAACCCTCCTCTAGGTGAGCGGCATTATATACAACTCACTTTCAGGGGCCAAGTGTTGCGCCATTCCGCAGGGGCGACGAACGGTGACCGGCCGCTCCTGTTCGTTGCAAGGCATCAGGTGGTATGTTATACAGCGCGTCCGCTGTGCGGGCCTCACGGCTACGAATCGCTGCCGTCATGAATCGAGACGTCAAACCATACATTCTGAAACGTGCCTCCGAACCGACCGCCCCCCCGAAGCTGTCGCTGGACTATGCCGGCACGCTGAATCCCCAGCAGTATGCGGCGGTGACGGCCGGAGAAGGGCCCGCGCTGGTCATTGCCGGAGCCGGCAGCGGGAAAACGCGGACGCTCGTCCACCGAGTAGCCTACTTGATCGATTCCGGTGTCGACCCCGCACGGATCTTGCTGCTGACCTTCACGCGGAAAGCGGCGGAGGAGATGCTGGAGCGCGCGGGGCAACTGATCGGGGCGCGGAGTCAACGAGTCTGCGGCGGAACCTTCCACTCCATCGCCAATCTGCTGCTCAGGCGTTACGGGCGGGTGTTGGGCATCGAACCTGGCTTCACAATTATGGACCGCGGGGATGCCGAAGACCTCATCGCCCTGTTGCGTGCCCAGATGGAACTCAATGAAAAGGACAAGCGGTTTCCCCGCAAGGGCACCATCGCGGAGGTCTTCAGCAAGTGCGAGAACACCCTGCGGTCGTTGGAAGACATCGTGCTCGAAGAGTTTGCCCACTTTGCGGACCATCTGAACGACTTGGCGAAGCTGCAGCAGGCGTATCGGGCTACCAAGCGGCAGCGGCAGTTGCTGGATTATGATGATCTCTTGGTGCTGTTGCGGGACGTGTTGGACAAGGACGAGGCGACCAGATGGGCGGTGTCTCAGCAGTTTCGGCATATTTTGGTGGATGAATATCAGGACACCAATCGGTTGCAGGCCGAGCTGATTCGCAAGTTGGCCGCGACCCACGAGAACGTCATGGTCGTGGGCGACGATTCTCAGTCCATTTATGCCTTCCGGGGGGCCACGTTCCGAAACATCATGGAATTTCCCACCTGGTTTCCCGGCGCCAAAATTTACAAGCTCGAAGAGAACTACCGCAGCACGCAACCGATTCTCAGTGTGGCCAACGAGATCATTCAGGAAGCGCCGGAGAAGTACTCGAAACGTCTGTTTACCCGCAAGTTGGATGGTCCGCTTCCGGCCTTGGTTGAAGCAGCCGGGGAAAACGCCCAATCGCGCTTCGTGGCGCAAAAGATTTTGGAGTTGCGTGAGGAAGGGGTCCCGCTCAATGAGATCGCCGTGCTGGTTCGATCGAGCTTTCACGCCTTCGATTTGGAAATCGAGCTGTCTCGGTGCGGTATACCTTTTGTGAAGCGGGGAGGAATTAAATTTATCGAGGCTGCCCACGTCAAAGATGTGCTTGCCCATCTGCGGGTGGTCCTCAATCCTCAGGATGCGGTGAGTTGGCATCGGGTGTTAATGCTGGTGGAAGGGGTGGGACCGAAGAAGGCTCAGGATCTCGTTTCGACGATCGTGCGGACCGCCGATCCCTATCGAGTGTTGCGGGAGAGCCGTGGACGGGCGGGAAAGGGACTGAAGGATTTGGCCTTGGTCTTGGAAGGGTTTGCCGCCTCGGATGATCTCAGCCCGACGGAACAGGTGAATCGGATCTACGAGTACTATCTGCCGATCCTGAAGGATCAGCATGACGACTATCCCAAACGTATTCGCGATCTCGACCACCTGCACACCGTTGCTGAAAGTTATCCTAGCCTGACCGAGCTGTTGGCGGATTTGGCCCTCTCCCCTCCGGAGGGCAGCGCGGTCGGCGTGGATCCGCTGGGATCGGACGATGAACAGGTGGTCATTTCCACCATCCATTCCGCCAAGGGGCTGGAATGGCAATGTGTCTTCCTGATCTGGGTGGTGGATGGAAAGTTTCCGTCCGTGTTCTCATTCAACACGGATGAGGAATTGGAAGAGGAGCGGCGACTCCTCTACGTCGCAGTCACTCGAGCCAAGCGGCACCTCTTCCTCATCTATCCAATCAATGTGTATGATAAGAGTTCCGGGATGTTATTATCCAAACCCTCGCGTTTTCTTGATCATGTCTCTCCACAGCTCTTCGAGACCTTGGCTCTGGTCGAGGAGGGGGGGGCGTATGAATGGGGACGTGATCGAGATTCGTATTGACGAGTGCTCGCCGACGCTGTAGTTGTCCATCGGCCTTCCGCGAGTTTCCAGCACCATGCTCCAGATGTCTTCCTGTCGTAACCGTCTTTCCCGTCTGCTTGGTCTATGGGCCCTTGTGCTGTGGGTAGGGCTGGTTTTTGTGGGATCGGCTGGAGCGGAGTCCGGTGGGCCGCACCCCGATTCCTCCAGGCTATGGACGACCTTGATTGCTGAGGCCAAGGCGTTGCAACTGCCGACCAAATTTCTTGAGCAGATTCCCGCACAATTCGTTCGGTTTGAGTTTGAGGATTTGCATGCCTACGCCGCCGAGTATCATCCCGCGGAGCATCGAATGGTCCTCAATCGTTCGTTGTCGTTGAATGCGGCGGGGGGTACGTTGCGGCCTCTGAAACGGTTGACACACAAAGAGCTGGAGACGCTGTATCACGAGCTGTTCCATGCCTATATGGATTTTCTTGAACAGACGCAGTCTGCCAACGGACCGGGCTTACTGGCGTTTGCGCGGGAACAACAACGTTGTCGGTATCAACATGTGCTGATCACTCCGCTGCTGCAAAAGAAAGATCAGAAGGAGGAACGATTCCTCAGCGAAACGGAGTCGTGGGAGGTGCTGAACGAAACCTGGGCCATCTTCATCGGCTGGGCGGTCTGGACGCAGTTGGAGGTGGGGAAGCCTGCGAAGGGGGCGGCGCAACCGTTCAGCCCGTCCGGTTGGTTGGCCCGCCTCGAAAAAGCGGACGGGGAGGCGGATCTGAAGGGCTATTATGAACCTGAAGATCCCAGCGAGCAGGCCATGGCGCGTAAGCGATTCCTCGCGCCGGAGTTTCGGCTTTCCGCCCAGGAGTTGACGACCCTGATGAAAGAGGTGCTGGGGAGTCCGGTTGAATTGATCCGCCAGGCCGAGGCAGTGCTGAAGCGGCCAAGGTTGAGCGTCAGTACTCAGGGTACCTGCCAAATTCCACCCACTCCCTGATTTGTTCCTGCATAGAACATACCCCCTTGACAATAGAACGCGTCACAAATAAAATCGGCTGCTTTCAAAGCCAAACCAATCCTCATTTCTTCAGCATTCCAGCCCTGTCGTTTCGCTGGGGAGCTGTGCGTGGTGGGGCTTACTTTCATTCTCCGCAGAGGGGAGATGGGGCTGCTCCAGCGAGTGGTTTGTCTGGTTTGAACGTACGTGCGTTGAAAAATTGTATATGGAGCCGGGTGCCGGAGGGGCAGGTACCCAAGTGGCCAAAGGGGGCAGACTGTAAATCTGCTGGCTTATGTCTTCCAAGGTTCGAATCCTTGCCTGCCCACCATATCGAGCCGGTTCAGCTTCGGCGCCTAACGCGGGTGCGGAGCAAGCGAGTGGAGTTGAGTGTGTTATCCGCTGGGTCTGGTTGGCTCGAAACGGCGCACTGTTGAGTAGGCCGTGACAGGAAGGGATCTGTTGGGGGGCCGTGGGCGGGCGTAGCTCAGTGGTAGAGTTCCAGCCTTCCAAGCTGGCTGTCGTGGGTTCAAATCCCATCGCCCGCTCCAAACCAGGCCTGCTCGGTCTAACGCTGATATTCTCCGATGTCATGGCGATCGGGAAGTGCCATGGCCATACGTGTTGAGGGCCCACGTAGCTCAGTTGGCAGAGCACGTCCTTGGTAAGGACGAGGTCACGCGTTCAATCCGCGTCGTGGGCTCCATATATAGAGCTAGCTCGACCAGGAGCGCTGGATGCTTGAGCGCGACGGGGTACTACCTTCAGTGTTTTAGAAAAGGAGTGAATCATGGCGAAGGCGAAATTTGAGCGACGGAAGCCCCACGTGAACATTGGGACGATTGGGCATGTGGACCATGGGAAGACGACGCTGACGAGTGCGCTGACCAAGATCTGCTCGGAGCGGGGGATGGCGAAGTTCGTGAGCTACGACGAAGTGGCGAAGGCGAGCGAGAGCCAGGGGCGGCGCGACGCGACGAAGATCATGACGATTGCGATCAGCCACGTGGAGTACGAGACGGACAACCGGCACTACGCGCACGTCGACTGCCCGGGGCACGCGGACTATGTGAAGAACATGATTACGGGCGCCGCGCAGATGGACGGGGCGATTTTGGTGGTGAGTGCCGCAGATGGTCCGATGCCGCAGACGCGGGAGCATATCCTGCTGGCTCGGCAGGTAGGGGTGCCGTACATTGTGGTGTTCTTGAACAAGGCGGACAAGGTTGACGACAAGGAGTTGCTGGACCTGGTGGAATTGGAAGTGCGGGAGCTGCTGACGAAGTATGAATTCCCGGGGGAGAAGATTCCCATCATTCAGGGCTCGGCGTTGAAGGCGATGGAGGGGGATCAGGGGCCGCTGGGGGTGCCGTCGATCCTGAAGTTGCTGGAGGCCATCGACACCTACATTCCGACGCCGACGCGGGCCATCGACAAGCCGTTTTTGATGCCGATCGAAGACGTGTTCACGATCAGCGGGCGGGGCACGGTGGTGACGGGACGGTGCGAGCGGGGCATCGTGAAGGTGGGCGACGAAATCGAGATTGTGGGGTTGCGGCCGACGCAGACCACGGTGGTGACGGGCGTGGAAATGTTCCGCAAGGTGCTGGATGAGGGGCAGGCGGGCGACAACATCGGGGTGCTGCTCCGGGGGACGAAGAAAGAGGATGTGGAGCGGGGCATGGTGTTGGCGAAGCCGAAGAGCATCACGCCGCACACGAAGTTCAAGGCGGAGATCTATGTCTTGACGAAGGAAGAGGGGGGGCGGCATACGCCGTTTTTCAACGGGTACCGGCCGCAGTTCTATTTCCGGACGACGGACGTGACGGGGGTGGTGACGTTGAATCCGGGGGTGGAGATGGTGATGCCGGGGGATAATGTGACGGTGACGGGGGAGTTGATCAGTCCGATCGCGATGGATCAGGGGTTGCGGTTTGCGGTCCGCGAAGGCGGCAAGACCGTCGGCTCCGGCGTCGTCACGGAAATCTTAGCGTAGTAGGAGGCGCGAGGCGTCGAGCGGATCGCGCCTTGCTGAATGGGACATGCGAGATATCATCGATTTGGCCTGCACGGTCTGTAAGCAGCGGAACTATACGACCCGCAAGAACAAGAAGAACGATCCGGACCGGCTGGAGCGGAACAAGTTCTGTAAGTTTTGTCGGAAGCACAGTGCCCACAAAGAGGTGAAGTAGCGCTTCGCCTTGTGAGGTGCCGGTGCGTCGGGTCCGGCGTGCCCGGATCGATGCGGAGGGGCATGGTGTCAATGGCAGCACATCGGTCTCCAAAACCGAGAGTCTAGGTTCAAATCCTAGTGCCCCTGCCAAGCCGTCCCGCGATCGATTGGGCGAGAGGGCTTTGGCGGCCAGTGCGAGTGTGTGAAGGAGAGATATCGTGTTTCAGCGACTGAGCGCTTCGATTCGAGAATTTTTTGACGGTGTGCGCGGCGAACTGAAGAAGGTTTCGTTCCCGACGAGGGCGGAAACAATCGGCGCCACGACGGTGGTGATCGTGTTTTGTGTCCTTATGTCCTTGTATCTATCGCTGATGGACTCCGTCCTCGGCTGGCTGATGCGCAAGGTGATTTAAGTGCGCGGTGCGGCTGGACAAGTTCGGCATGACCCGGACGATACGGTGCTGGATGTTCAGCTGAGAGGAGACGATGAGCAATAAGAACTGGTACGTCATCCATACCTATGCAGGGTTTGAAGGGCGCGTGAAGGCCAGCCTCATGGAGCGTGCGAACCAGATGGGCCTGACCGAGCAATTGGGGCAGGTGTTGGTTCCCACGGAAGACGTCATCGAAATCAAGGATGGGAAGCGTCGTACGTCGCGGCGAAAGTTTTTTCCGGGCTATGTCCTGGTCGAATTGGAGTCCCCACTCGCCGACGAGACGCTCCAACTGATCAAGGAAACGCCCAAGGTGACAGGGTTCGTGGGCGGAGGCGCACAGCCGACACCGTTGTCGCAGGAAGAAATCGAGTCGTTGTTGAAGCAGGTGGATGCCGGAGCAGCGGGACCGCGCGAACAGGTCCGGTTCATCAAGGGTGACAACGTGAGGATCGTAGACGGGCCGTTCTTGGGGTTCAACGGCGCGGTCGATGAGGTAGATGCCGACCACAGCCGTGTCAAGGTATTCGTCAGCATCTTTGGCCGCTCGACGCCGGTCGAACTTGGCTTCTTGCAGGTCGAACGTATTTGAGATCACTGGATTCGAGAGGGTGGACTGAGAGCCGCTCTCAGTCCTCGTGCTCAGTCCGCAGTCTTCAGGGAGTAATTCATGGCTAAGGAAGTGTCCGCACAGATCAAGTTGCAAATCCCGGCAGGGAAAGCCAATCCTGCGCCGCCGGTCGGCCCTTCGCTGGGACAACATGGCGTGAACATCATGGAGTTCTGCAAGCAATTCAACGCGAAAACGCAGAAAGAGGGCGACAGCATCATTCCGGTCATTATCACCGTGTACAAAGACCGGAGCTTCACCTTCATCATGAAGACGCCGCCGGCGTCGGATCTCCTCAAGAAGGCCGCGGGAATCATTAAGGGGTCTGGAATCCCACACAAGGATAAGGTCGGGAAAGTCAGTCAAGCTCAGATTCGTGAGATCGCGCAGAAGAAGATGTCTGACCTCAATGCGGCCGATCTCGAAGGAGCGATCAAGATCATTCAGGGAACCGCGCGCAGCATGGGCATTGCCGTCCAGTGAGTCTCGGTAGAGTCAACATCCGTCGGATGTGAAGGAGTAGCAGTATGGGAAAGAAGATGACCGCGGCTCAAGCGAAGGTTGAGCCCAGGCTGTATGGACTGCAGGAGGCCGTCGAGGTCGTCAAGCAGGCAGCCTACGCGAAATACGA
This sequence comes from Nitrospira sp., assembly GCA_015709715.1. NCBI lineage: Bacteria > Pseudomonadati > Nitrospirota > Nitrospiria > Nitrospirales > Nitrospiraceae > Nitrospira > Nitrospira sp. The sequence continues at coordinate 1,039,581 of CP054184.1, read as the reverse complement.
TGAATCCGTGGATCTAGCCATTCGGTTGGGCATTGATCCGAAGCGTTCGGACCAAATGGTGCGTGGGACCACGGCCTTACCCCATGGAACCGGTAAGCAATTGCGCGTTCTGGTCTTCGCCAAGGGCGAAAAAGAGCAGGAAGCCAAGCAAGCCGGCGCCGATTTCGTCGGGGGTGACGACTTGATGGAGAAGATCAAGGGGGGATGGATGGAGTTCGATTGTGCCATCGCGACTCCCGATCTCATGGCCTCGGTCGGTAAGTTGGGCAAGGTGCTTGGGCCCCGGGGGCTTATGCCGAATCCGAAGACGGGGACGGTGACGTTTGAGGTGGGCAAGGCGGTCAACGAGATCCGCAAGGGACGAGTGGAGTTCAAGGTCGAGAAGGCCGGGATCGTGCAGGTTGCCGTCGGCAAGGTATCGTTCGAAGCTCAAAAGCTCTGTGACAATGCCCAGGCCGTCTTGGAGTCCGTCATCAGGGCCAAGCCATCGTCCTGCAAGGGGCGTTATCTGAAAAGCGTGACGATGTCGAGCACTATGGGGCCCGGCGTGAAGTTGGATCCCGTGGCCTTGTCGAAGTTGGGTGGGTGAGAACGGGCCGTTCTCAGTAGGGGGAAAGTATGAAGAAAGAAGAAAAGGCAACAGCGATCGCGGAGTTGGCGGAAAAGTTCGGTCGCGCCCGCTTGGCGATTTTGACGGAGTGCGCCGGCCTGCCCGTAAACCAGATGACGGAATTGCGTCGTCAGTTGCGCGGTGCGAAGGCCGAGTATTGCGTGGTCAAGAATACGTTGGCCGTCCGGGCGTCGGGGGGGACGATCCTTGCCGATGCAAAGGACCACTTCAAGGGACCGATAGGACTGATCATCGGATATGATGACCCCGTCAGTCCGGCCAAAATCCTGCAGGATTTCATCCAGGCCGAAAAGCGCTCGGAGAAAATCAAGGTCACGGTTGGAGTGTTGGAGGGCAAGTTGGTCAAGGCCGAGGACCTTGCGGCGGTCGCCCAGCTGCCCAAAAAAGAAGTGCTCATCGCGATGTTGCTGTCGGCCATGCAGGGCCCGATTCGCGGCGTCGTATATGCGTTGAGCGGCCTACTGAGCAAGTTCGTGCGAGTCATTGCAGCCATTCAGGATAAAAAGAAAGGGGAGGGGGACATGTCAGCAGCAGGAACCAAATTGTCGCAGGAAGAATTGATCAAGGCGATCGAGGGCATGAGCGTGTTGGAATTGGCTGAGTTGGTCAAGGGGTTGGAAACGCGGTTCGGCGTGACCGCAGCGGCGCCGGTGGCGGTGGCGGCTCCGGCGGGCGGCGGCGCGGCGGCGGCTCCGGCGGAAGAGAAGACCTCGTTCGACGTAGTCTTGGTCAGCGCCCCGGCCGACAAGAAAATCCAGGTCATCAAGGTAGTCCGCGAGCTCACCAGCCTCGGTTTGAAGGAAGCCAAGGATTTGGTCGAGGGGGCTCCGAAGCCCGTGAAGACCGGCGTGGCCAAGGAAGAGGCCGATACCATGAAGAAAAAGCTCGAAGAGAGCGGAGCCAAGGTCGAGGTCAAGTAGTCCGTCCGTCGTCTGCCGTGTGTGGGGTCGTTCGATGGGATGGGCCGCGTGTCCATCCCTTTTATGAGCTTGGAGGACTAACGAATGTCGGAATCGACTCTTTCGGAGTTTGTCGAACGTAAGGACTTTTCTCGCATCCGTACGAGTATCGACATTCCCGATCTTATTGAAATCCAGAAACGGTCCTACGAAGAGTTCCTTCAGATGGAAGTCGAGCCGGATCGCCGAAAGGATCAAGGGTTGCAGGCGGCATTGGCCAGTGTCTTTCCCATAACGGACTACAACAATACGGCGGCGTTGGAGTTCTCCAGTTATTCGCTGGGGACTCCGAAGTACGATGAGCGGGAGTGTCTCGAGCAGGGCATGACGTTCGCCGTTCCGCTGAAGCTGCGGGTTCGCCTCATTGTCTTCGACAAGGAGGACAAGGGTCCGAAGAAGAAGGTCTTGGACGTGCGCGAGCAGGAAGTCTATGTCGGTGAGCTTCCTCTCATGACCGAGCGCGGGACATTCCTCATCAACGGAACCGAGCGAGTCGTGGTGAGTCAGTTGCATCGCTCACCCGGCGCCTCGTTCACCCATGACAAGGGGAGAACCCACGCGAGCGGGAAAGTGCTCTACTCGGCGCGGATCATTCCTTATCGCGGATCGTGGCTCGATTTCGAGTTCGACGCACGGGACATCTTGTATGTCCGGATCGACCGGCGTCGCAAGATGCCGGCTACGATTCTCCTCAAGGCCTTCGGGTACAGCACCGACGACCTCTTGCGGATGTATTACCCGGTCGAAGAGATTCGGGTGTCCAGGGGCAAGTTGTTCCGAAAGCTCGATCCGGAAATCCATCACGGGTTGAAGTGCTCGACCGAAGTCACGGAGAAGGGCGGTAAGGATCCGCTGGTGCGAGAAGGGGGCAAGCTGACCAAGGTCGTGATTGCCAAACTGAAGGCTGCCGGGATCAAAGAGATTCCTGTTGCTCCGGCGGAACTGGTCGGTCGTGCGGTGCTGACGGAGTTGGTGGATACTGGCAAAAAGCAGACGCTCGCCGAGAAAAATCAGCGACTGACGGAAGAGGTCCTGGAAAAAATTCTCGAAAGCGATATCGAAGAGTTCAAGGTCATCTACCTGGACACCACGAGCGCTACACCGGTGATTCTCGATACGCTCGATATGGAGCGGACGGGGTCAAAGGAAGAGGCGATGGTCGAGATTTATCGCCGTCTCCGCCCGGGGGAAACGCCTTCCGTCGAGACGGCCCGCGCGCTGTTCGATAATCTGTTTCTGAGCCCCAAGCGCTACGACCTGTCGCCGGTGGGACGACTGAAGCTGAACAAAAAGCTGGGACTTGATCTTTCGCTCGAACAGCGGACGCTCACGGCACAAGACATCGTGGAGGTGGTGCGGTACCTGGTCAATCTGAAGATCGGGCGCGGTGAAATCGATGACATCGACCATTTGGGCAACCGTCGCGTCCGGTCGGTGGGCGAACTCTTGGAGAACCAGTTCCGCCTCGGCCTCGTACGGATGGAGCGCAGCATTAAGGAGCGGATGAATCTCCTGGATATGGAAACGGTGTTGCCGCACGACTTGATCAATGCCAAGCCTGTGGTGGCGGCGGTCAAAGAGTTTTTCAGCAGCAGTCAGTTGTCGCAGTTCATGGACCAGACCAATCCGCTGGCTGAAATTACCCATAAGCGGCGCCTGTCGGCGCTCGGGCCGGGTGGTTTGACGCGTGAGCGGGCGGGATTCGAAGTGCGCGACGTCCACCCGTCGCACTACAGCCGTATTTGTCCGATCGAAACACCGGAAGGGCCGAACATCGGCTTGATCACCTCGCTGGCCACTTATGCGCGTATCAATGAATTCGGATTCATCGAGGCACCCTATCGGAAGGTCGTGAAGGGCAAGGTGGGCGATGAGCTTGAATACCTCTCCGCGATCGAGGGGGACAAGTATGTGATCGCCCAGGCCAACTCAAAGGTGGATTCAGCCGGCCGCCTGGTCTCGGAAACGGTCTCGGCCCGGTGGGGCGGCGATTTTATTACGGCCACGCCTGACAAGGTCGAATATATGGACGTGTCGCCCAAGCAGGTCGTCAGTGTGGCGACGGCATTGGTCCCCTTCCTGGAGCACGACGATGCCAACCGGGCGTTGATGGGATCCAACATGCAGCGGCAGGCCGTTCCTCTGTTGAAAGCAGAGGCCCCTCTGGTCGGAACCGGCATGGAGGCAGTAGTCGCGCGCGACTCGGGGTATGTGGTGCAGGCGAAGCGAGAAGGTGTGGTCGAAAGTGTCGATGCGACGCGCATTGTGGTGCGCGTCGACGCGAAGGATGGGCGGAAGAGAAACGATTCGGGGCTTGATGTTTATGAAATGATCAAGTTCCAGCGGTCGAATCAGAATACCTGTATTACCCAGACGCCGGTTGTCCGGATCGGAGAGCCGGTCAAGAAGGGACAGGTATTGGCCGACGGTCCGGCGATCGATCACGGCGAACTCGCGCTCGGTAAGAACGTGTTGGTCGCGTTTATGCCGTGGGGCGGCTACAACTTCGAGGACGCCATTCTTTTGAGTGAGAAGCTGGTCCGAGAGGATGCGTTCACTTCGATCCACATCGAGGAATTCGAGGTCGAGGCGCGCGATACCAAGTTGGGCAAGGAAGATATCACGCGTGACATTCCCAACGTCGGCGAAGAGGCCCTTCGCGATCTGGACGAGAGCGGCATCATCCGCATCGGCGCGGAGGTGAAGCCGGGCGATATTCTGGTCGGTAAGGTGACGCCGAAGGGCGAAACGCAGCTGACGCCGGAAGAGAAGCTCCTGCGCGCGATCTTCGGCGAAAAGGCCGGCGATGTGAAGGATACTTCGTTGACGGTGCCTCCCGGCGTCGAGGGTATCGTGGTCGACGTGAAGATCTTCTCGCGTAAGGGGTTGGATAAGGACGAGCGATCGAAAAGCATCGAGAGTGAAGATCATATGAAGCTGCAGCGCGACCACCAGGAAGAGCTGCGCATCATTGAAGACGAAAAGACCAAGAAGGTTCGGAAGCTCTTGCTGGGCAAAGTCGTCGGTCGCGACCTGATGGATCCTGAAACCGGCGACGTGATTCTGAAGAAGAAAGGCAAACTTACTGCAGAAATCTTGAAGCGCCTGCCGGACGACATGGTGCGGCATATCATTCTCAGCGATCCCGACGAGCAGAAGGAGCTGGAGGATGTCGAGCGGCGCGCCAAAGAGCAAATCGAAATCCTGCAGACCCTCTACGACGAAAAAGTGGGCCGCCTCAAGCGAGGTGATGAATTGCCGCCCGGCGTGATCAAGCTGGTCAAGGTCTATATCGCGATGAAGCGGAAGATCCAGGTCGGCGATAAGATGGCCGGTCGTCATGGCAACAAGGGTGTCGTCTCTCGAGTCCTACCCGAGGAGGACATGCCCTACTTGCCGGATGGGACCCCGGTGGAAATTGTGCTCAATCCGTTGGGCGTTCCGTCTCGTATGAACGTGGGGCAGATTCTCGAAACACACCTTGGCTGGGCGGCCCGCGCATTGGGCATCAAAGTGGCCAGCCCGGTGTTCGACGGGGCATCGGAAAAAGAAATCAAAGACTTGCTGAAGAAGGCCAAGATTTCTCCCAGCGGCCAGACGGTGTTGATGGATGGCAAGACGGGAGAGCCGTTCAGCAGCCCGGTGACGGTCGGATATATGTATGTGCTCAAGCTGCATCACTTGGTGGATGATAAGATTCACGCGCGATCGATCGGCCCCTACTCGTTGGTGACCCAGCAACCGCTGGGCGGTAAAGCACAGTTCGGCGGCCAGCGGTTGGGAGAAATGGAAGTGTGGGCGCTTCAAGCCTACGGAGCTGCCTCCACCTTGCAAGAGTTCCTGACTGTGAAGTCGGATGACGTGCCTGGTCGTTCGCGCATGTATGAGGCGGTCGTAAAGGGCGAACCGTTTCTCGAACCGGGTTTGCCGGAGTCGTTCAACGTGTTGGTCAAGGAACTGCAGAGCCTTGGGCTTGATGTCGAATTGGTGAAATCGAAGGACTGATTCTAGGGCTGAGTGTTGAGGACCGAATCGCACAGCGCTCATAACTCAGAACTGCGGTCAGGCGACCGTTAAGGAGGGATCAACCTTGGAAGGCGTATACACATTGTTCGAAAAGCCGCGTGACTCGGTGTCGTTCGACTCGATGCGGATTCGCATCGCGTCGCCCGAGAAAATCCGGTCGTGGTCGTACGGCGAAGTCAAGAAGCCGGAGACCATCAACTATCGTTCCTTCAAGCCCGAAAAAGATGGGCTGTTTTGCGCCAAAATTTTCGGGCCGATCAAGGACTGGGAATGTAATTGCGGCAAGTACAAGCGCATGAAGCATCGGGGCATCGTGTGCGACAAATGCGGCGTGGAAGTCATTCAGTCGAAGGTACGCCGCGAGCGGATGGGCCATATCGAGCTGGCGGCTCCGGTTGCCCACATCTGGTTCCTCAAGGGGGTGCCCAGCCGAATCGGTACGTTGCTGGACATGAGTCTCAAGCAGCTCGAAAAGATTCTGTACTTCGAGAGTTATGTCATGGTGGATCCGGGATCTACCAGTATGAGCGAGCAAGAACTCGTATCGGAAGAAAAATTGCGCTCGTTGCAGTCGGAGTACGGAAGCGGTGCATTCAAGGTCGGCATCGGAGCCGAGGCGATTCGCGAATTGCTCCGCAAGGTCGATATCAATGCGCAGTGGGATGAGTTGCATGTCAAGGCGAAGGCCTCGGCCTCGGCCGCGTTGAAGAAGAAGTACGCCAAGCGACTCAAGGTCCTCGAGGCGTTCCGCCGTTCCGGAAACAAGCCGGAATGGATGATTATGGACGTCATCCCGGTATTGCCCCCTGAGCTGCGTCCGTTGGTGCCCCTGGATGGGGGGCGCTTTGCCACGTCGGACTTGAACGATCTGTACCGCCGCGTCATCAACCGCAACAATCGGTTGAAGCGTTTGATCGAACTGAAGGCGCCGGGGGTGATCATTCGCAACGAAATGCGGATGCTTCAGGAAGCGGTCGATGCGCTCTTCGACAACGGTCGGCGCGGGCGGGCCATCCGCGGGCCAAACAAGCGACCGCTGAAATCCTTGAGCGACATGCTGAAGGGAAAACAGGGACGCTTCCGGCAGAATCTCCTCGGGAAGCGAGTCGACTATTCAGGCCGTACGGTCATCGTGGTTGGTCCCGAACTCCGCCTGCATCAATGCGGTTTGCCGAAGAAGATGGCGCTGGAACTGTTCAAGCCGTTTATCTTCCACAAGCTCGAAGAGCGCGGAGCCGCCACGACCATCAAGAGCGCCAAGCGCCTGGTGGAGAAGGAGCGGCCGGAAGTCTGGGATGTGCTGGACGAAGTGATTCGTGAGCATCCCGTTCTGCTGAATCGTGCGCCGACTCTGCACCGGTTGGGCATCCAAGCCTTCGATCCAGTGCTGGTCGAGGGCAAGGCCATCCGGCTGCACCCGCTCGTGTGCGCGGCATTCAACGCCGACTTTGACGGCGACCAAATGGCCGTCCATGTGCCCCTGTCGGTGGAGGCGCAGATCGAGGCGCGCGTGCTCATGATGTCGATCAACAACATCCTGTCGCCTGCCAATGGTAAGCCGATTGCCGTGCCGTCGCAGGACATGGTGTTGGGCTGTTACTGGCTTACCAAGGAGCGGGTCGGCGCGAAGGGTGAGGGAAAAATGTTCGGTTCGCCGGAAGAGGCGCGGATCGCCTATGATGCCGGAGCTCTGGACGAACATGCGAGGATCAAGGTCCGTTGTAACGGCTCCATGGTCCAGACGACCGCAGGGCGTGTCATTTTGGCTGAAATCTTGCCTCCGATGATGCCGTTCGCCGATGCGAACAAGCTGATGACCAAGAAGGAGATGACCAAGCTCATCGATGCGGTCTATCGCCAAGCCGGCCATCGCGAGACGGTCGTGTTCCTCGACAAGATCAAGAGTCTCGGCTTCCACTATGCGACCAAGGCGGGCATGTCGATCTGTATCGATAACATGCATATACCGTCACGCAAGGAAGACCTCATCGTCAAGGCGCAGCGCGAGGTCAATGAAATCGAAAAGCAGTATGCCGAGGGATTGATCACCAACGGCGAGCGGTACAACAAGGTGATCGACATTTGGGCCCACGTCACCGAGCAGGTGGCGAACGAGATGATGAAGGAATTGGGCGCCGGCGGTGATCCGGCCAAGGCTGAAGCATTCAACCCTATCTTCATGATGGCCGACTCCGGTGCGCGAGGTAGCTCGCAACAGATTCGACAGCTGGGTGGTATGCGTGGTCTGATGGCGAAGCCGTCCGGGGAAATCATCGAAACGCCCATTACTGCCAATTTCCGAGAGGGCCTCACGGTCTTGCAATACTTCATTTCGACCCACGGCGCGCGCAAGGGCTTGGCGGATACGGCCTTGAAGACGGCCAACTCCGGCTACCTGACGCGGCGGTTGGTTGACATCGCGCAGGACGTTATCGTCAGCGAGGAAGACTGCGGCACGACGGATGGCATTATCGTGAGCGCCTTGCTCGAAGGCGGCGAGATCATCCAACCGCTCGAGGAGCGTCTCTTGGGACGGCTTGCGGGCGAGGACATTCGTGATCCTGTGACCGGCGAAATCATCGTGTCCTTCAATGAGGAAATCGATGAAGAGCAAGCCAAGGCGGTTGTGGAGGCCGGTGTCGATCGAGTGAAGATTCGCTCGGTGCTGACCTGCCAGTCGCAGCGTGGGGTTTGCCGGTTGTGTTATGGGCGAGATTTGTCACGGGGCCGACTCGTGGAAAAGGGGGAGCCGGTGGGCGTGATTGCAGCGCAATCTATCGGTGAGCCTGGTACGCAGTTGACGATGCGTACCTTCCACATCGGCGGTACGGCGAGTAAGGTGGTCGAGCAAACCGTCTTGGAATCCAAGCACGTCGGCCATATGAAGTACATGAGCTTCGACGCGAAGAAGAACGCCGATGTGCACAACGCAGGCATTGCGGTGCGCAACAAGGAAGGCGAGTGGGTCGTCATGAATCGCAACGCCAAGATTGCGATCGTGGACGACAGCGGCCGTGAACGCGAAAAGTATCCCGTCGTGTACGGCGCCAAGATCAAGGTGAAGGATGGCGATCGTATTGAAGTCGGCCAAAAGCTGGTCGAATGGGATCCTTACTCGCTCACCATCCTGACGGAAACCGGCGGGAAAGTTGCCTACGGCGACATCATCGAGGGCGTCACGATGAAGGAAGAGTTCGACGAGGTGACCGGATTGTCACGCAAGGTCATCATCGAACAGAGTGGAGCGGCCCTTCGTCCACGCGTGTCAATCAAAGATGAAAGCGGAAAAACCGCCAAGGTCTCAGGGGCGGGAGCGCCCGTTGCCCGATACCTTTTGCCGGTCGGCGCCCACATCTTCGTTGAAAAGGGCGCCACGGTTCATCCCGGTGACGTGCTGGCCAAGATTCCGCGCGAAACCACCAAGACCAAGGACATCACGGGCGGTCTGCCGCGTGTCGCGGAATTATTCGAGGCGCGCAAACCAAAGGAGCAAGCCGTCATCAGCGAAATCGACGGCGAAGTGTCCTACGGTGGCTTCGTGAAGGGCATGCGGAAGGTCATGGTCGACAACAAGGTGGGTGACGTGAAGGAGTACTTCATTCCGAAGGGCAAGCACGTCAACGTCCATGAAGGAGATTGGGTGCGGGCCGGTGAGCCTTTGATGGACGGATCGGCCAATCCCCACGACATCCTGGACGTTCTCGGGCCGAAAGAATTGCAGAAGTATCTCGTGGATGAAGTGCAAGACGTCTATCGCTTGCAGGGTGTTTCGATCAACGATAAGCACATCGAAATCATCGTGCGGCAGATGCTCCGGAAGGTTCGGATTGAAGACCCTGGTGATACCTCGTTCTTGCCTGGTAGTCAGGTGAGCAAGTCCCTCTTCGATCTGGAGAATCAGCGTGTGCTGGAAGCGGATGGGAAGCCGGCATTGGGTAAGCCGGTATTGCTTGGTATCACCAAGGCTGCGCTGACTACCGACAGCTTCATCTCCGCTGCCTCCTTCCAGGAGACGACCCGAGTGTTGACTGAGGCGGCGATCAACGGTCGTGAGGATAATTTGCTCGGCCTGAAGGAGAATGTCATCGTCGGTCGACTTATCCCTGCCGGAAGCGGATTTGACGAATATCGAGAAACGTTCGTGGCCAGTGCCAAGGCTGAAGCTGAGGTAACGGGAGGGCAGGCTCAATCGGTTGCCGTTGCCCAACAGACCGCTGTGGCAGGAGAAATCGAACGCGAAAAAGTCGAATGAGGCGAAGAACGGTCTTGACAGGGATGGCATACATCCCTATAATCCGACGGCTTCGCTCAGGAACAAATCTTAATAATTCGTTGCTTTTTCAAGAAAGAGTACTGTGAATGCCAACGATTAATCAGCTTGTCCGTAAAGGCCGGACGCTCATGAAGTCCAAGACGAAAAGTCCGGCACTGAAGCGCTGCCCTCAAAAACGTGGTGTGTGCTTACGTGTGTATACCACCACCCCAAAGAAGCCCAATTCGGCCCTTCGAAAGGTCGCTCGTGTTCGCTTAACCAATGGGATGGAGGTCACCACGTATATTCCTGGTGTTGGCCACAACCTTCAGGAGCATTCGATCGTCCTGGTGCGCGGGGGGAGGGTCAAGGACTTGCCTGGTGTGCGTTATCACATCGTGCGAGGCTCTCTCGATGCGGTCGGTGTGGCGGATCGAAAGCAGGCTCGGTCCAAGTATGGGGCGAAGCGTCCGAAATAGGGTTGGTTACTTGGTTGTGTTCTTGCGGAACCTCAACAGTCATTACGCTATAGGATAACGATGCCACGCGGACAATTTTTTGGTCACCGGGAAGCGCAGCCGGATTCAAAGTATCGCGATAAGCTTGTCGGGAAATTCTTGAATGTGCTTATGGCTGGCGGCAAGAAAAGTACGGCGGAGCGCGTCTGTTATGGTGCCTTTGATCTGATCCAGCAGAAGACGAACGGTGGGGATCCGATGAAGATCTTCCGTTCGGCCATCGACAATGTGAAGCCGGTCGTGGAGGTGAAGTCTCGCCGAGTTGGCGGGGCCTCATATCAGGTTCCGGTTGAGATTCGTCCGTCTCGCCGTGTCTCGCTTGCGCTTCGGTGGATCACTGATTTTTCCCGATCGCGCGGCGGGAAGAGCATGCAGGAGCGGTTGGCGGCAGAGTTGTTGGACGCTTCCAATAATACCGGTGCTTCCGTGAAGAAGCGGGAGGATGTGCACCGGATGGCCGAGGCGAATAAGGCCTTCGCTCATTATCGTTGGTAATTTGGTTTCGTGCTGCTGTCGGGCCGGGCTGCGACGGTAGTGGTTCGTCGTGGCTGATGGTTTGCGGCTTCGATGGTGGCGCATTTGTTTTTCTGGGGGATTTGTGGCTAGGCAGACACCATTAGAGCGGACTCGAAATATCGGCATTATGGCCCACATCGATGCCGGAAAGACGACGACCACCGAGCGCATTCTCTTTTATACGGGAATGACGCACAAGTTGGGTGAAGTTCATGAGGGCGCAGCCACCATGGACTGGATGGAGCAGGAGCGCGAGCGAGGGATTACGATCACGGCCGCGGCGACAACCTGCTTTTGGCGCGATCACCGTATCAATATCATTGATACGCCTGGTCACGTCGATTTCACCATCGAGGTCGAGCGTTCGCTCAGGGTTCTTGATGGCGCGGTTGCCGCTTTCGATTCGGTGCAGGGTGTTGAGCCCCAGTCGGAGACGGTTTGGCGGCAAGCTGATAAGTATCAGGTTCCACGTATTGCCTTCATGAATAAGATGGATCGGATTGGTGCCGATTTTTATGCCAGCGTCCAGTCCATTATCGACCGTTTGGGAGCCAATCCTGTGCCTATCCAGATCCCAATTGGTCGAGAGGCCGAGTTTCGTGGATCTGTTGATTTGGTTAGGATGAAGGGATTTTTCTACGACGACGAAACATTGGGTGCGAAGTACAAGGTGGATGAAATTCCTGCTGACCTTGTCGATAAGGCCAATGAATATCGCGAAAAGATGTTGGAGGCCGTGGCCGAGTACGACGATCAGGTGATGGAGAAGTATCTGAATGGTCAGTCTTTGACCGAGGAAGAGGTTCGTCGCGCCATTCGGGCTGCCACGATTGCCATGAGGGTGACGCCGGTTCTCTGTGGCTCGGCCTTTAAGAATAAGGGCGTGCAGCAGTTGTTGGATGCAGTGGTCGATTATTTGCCTTCGCCGGTGGATATTCCCGCCGTCGTTGGGGTCGATCCCAATAGTGGGAAGGAAGTGAAGCGCGAGCCGTCTGATTCTGAGCCCTTCTCAGCGTTGGCATTTAAGATCATGACGGACCCCTTCGCGGGTCAGCTGACGTTCTTCCGGGTTTATTCCGGGACCTTGAAGACCGGGACCGCGGTTTTGAATGTCACGAAGGGGACGAAGGATCGAATCGGCCGCCTTCTTAAGATGCACGCGAATAAGCGAGAAGAAATTGAGATTGTGTACGCGGGTGATATTGCGGCCGCCGTGGGGTTGAAGAGTGCTACCACTGGTGACACGCTGGCCGATGAGAAGCAGTCCGTTCTTTTGGAAGTGATGAAGTTTCCTGAGCCAGTCATTGCGATGGCGATCGAGCCGAAGACGAAGCAGGATCAGGAAAAAATGGGCTTCGCCTTGCAGAAGCTGGCGCAGGAAGATCCGTCTTTCCGTGTACGTACAGATGAGGAAACGGCCGAGACCATTATCGCCGGCATGGGCGAGCTCCATCTTGAGATCATCGTTGATCGCCTATTGCGGGAGTTTAAGGTTGAGGCCAACGTTGGGAAGCCGGAGGTCGCCTTTAGGGAGACTATTCGTCGCAAGGCAGAAGCCGAGTCGAAGTACATCAAGCAGACGGGCGGTCGAGGGCAGTATGGTCACGTTGTTTTGACGGTCGAGCCTTCGGAATCTGGTAAGGGGTTGGAGTTTGTCAATAAGGTCGTTGGCGGCGCCATCCCTAAGGAGTATATCCCTGCTATTGAAAAAGGCGTGAAGGAGCGGATGGAGACTGGGGTAGTCGCTGGCTTCCCGCTGCGTGATGTTCGGGTGACGGTCATCGATGGTTCCTATCATGATGTGGACTCCAATGAAATGGCGTTCAAGATAGCAGCGTCCATGGGTTTTGCCGATGCTTGCAAAAAGGCGGATCCTGTCCTGCTTGAGCCGATCATGAAGGTCGAAGTGCTCGTTCCTCAAGAGTTTATGGGGGATGTCATCGGCAATCTTAATGGTCGGCGTGGGAAGGTTCAGGGGATGAAGGTGCGGGCCGGGGCGCAGGCCATCGATGCCACTGTGCCGTTGATGGAAATGTTTGGATATGCCACGGACTTGCGTTCACGAACACAGGGACGGGCTACCTACAGTATGGAATTTGATCGATATGATCAGGTGCCAAGGCAGATTGCGGACGCGATCACGGCTAAGCATCGTGGTGAATAAGGCGTAGGTTGTGTGAATCAGGGGAGGATCGGGGATGGCGAAGGCGAAATTTGAGCGACGGAAGCCCCACGTGAACATTGGGACGATTGGGCATGTGGACCATGGGAAGACGACGCTGACGAGTGCGCTGACCAAGATCTGCTCGGAGCGGGGGATGGCGAAGTTCGTGAGCTACGACGAAGTGGCGAAGGCGAGCGAGAGCCAGGGGCGGCGCGACGCGACGAAGATCATGACGATTGCGATCAGCCACGTGGAGTACGAGACGGACAACCGGCACTACGCGCACGTCGACTGCCCGGGGCACGCGGACTATGTGAAGAACATGATTACGGGCGCCGCGCAGATGGACGGGGCGATTTTGGTGGTGAGTGCCGCAGATGGTCCGATGCCGCAGACGCGGGAGCATATCCTGCTGGCTCGGCAGGTAGGGGTGCCGTACATTGTGGTGTTCTTGAACAAGGCGGACAAGGTTGACGACAAGGAGTTGCTGGACCTGGTGGAATTGGAAGTGCGGGAGCTGCTGACGAAGTATGAATTCCCGGGGGAGAAGATTCCCATCATTCAGGGCTCGGCGTTGAAGGCGATGGAGGGGGATCAGGGGCCGCTGGGGGTGCCGTCGATCCTGAAGTTGCTGGAGGCCATCGACACCTACATTCCGACGCCGACGCGGGCCATCGACAAGCCGTTTTTGATGCCGATCGAAGACGTGTTCACGATCAGCGGGCGGGGCACGGTGGTGACGGGACGGTGCGAGCGGGGCATCGTGAAGGTGGGCGACGAAATCGAGATTGTGGGGTTGCGGCCGACGCAGACCACGGTGGTGACGGGCGTGGAAATGTTCCGCAAGGTGCTGGATGAGGGGCAGGCGGGCGACAACATCGGGGTGCTGCTCCGGGGGACGAAGAAAGAGGATGTGGAGCGGGGCATGGTGTTGGCGAAGCCGAAGAGCATCACGCCGCACACGAAGTTCAAGGCGGAGATCTATGTCTTGACGAAGGAAGAGGGGGGGCGGCATACGCCGTTTTTCAACGGGTACCGGCCGCAGTTCTATTTCCGGACGACGGACGTGACGGGGGTGGTGACGTTGAATCCGGGGGTGGAGATGGTGATGCCGGGGGATAATGTGACGGTGACGGGGGAGTTGATCAGTCCGATCGCGATGGATCAGGGGTTGCGGTTTGCGGTCCGCGAAGGCGGCAAGACCGTCGGCTCCGGCGTCGTCACGGAAATCTTAGCGTAGTTAGGCTGGCGCAGGGCCGGCTTGTGAGGAGTGGAGCGTGAAAGTCGATCAAAGGATTCGCATCAGGCTGCGGGGGTTTGACTACCGCGTACTTGATCAGTCGGTGGTTGAGATTGTGGATACCGTTCGACGGAGCGGGGCTAGAGTCGTGGGGCCAATTCCGCTGCCGACAAAGATAGAGCGTTTCACGGTTCAGCGCTCAACCCATGTCGATAAAAAGTCCCGTGAACAGTTCGAAATCCGAACGCATAAGCGCTTGCTGGATATTATGGAGCCGACGCCGGAGACCATGGACTCCTTGATGAAGTTGAACTTGGCGGCGGGTGTGGATGTGGAAATCAAGCTCTGATGCTAAGGTTAAGCACCGAGGGGCTGATAGGACGACGATGACAAACGGATTGTTGGGAAAAAAGTTGGGGATGACCCAAATGTACGACGAGACCGTTCTTGAGCCGGTGACGGTCATCGAGGCTGGTCCTTGTCGAGTGGTGGCGATTAAGACCAAGGAGCGTGACGGGTATGAGGCCGTTCAGCTCTCATTTGGAGAGGTGAAGGATCGTAAGCTATCAAAGGCCGAACTCGGTCATTTGAAGAAGCAGCAAGCCCCTGCCAGTCGGTGGCTGCGGGAATTTCCGAGGGCCGGCGAAGTGTCCGTCGGTCAGACCATCAAGGTCGATATTTTTAAGAAAGGTGACTGGGTCGATGTAGTCGGCGTCTCCAAGGGGAAGGGGTTTCAGGGGGTGGTGCGGCGTCATAATTACTCCGGCGGTCCAGAATCGCACGGTTCCATGTTTCATCGAGCGCCTGGTTCCATTGGAAGCAGCTCTTATCCCTCCAGGGTGTGGAAGAACAAGACTCTTCCTGGTCATATGGGATCCGAGCGAGTCACTGTCCAGCGACTGAAGGTGGTTGACGCGCGTCCTGAAGAAAACCTGTTATTCGTCCGCGGTGCGGTGCCTGGTGGCGCGAACGGCCTGCTCCTCGTCCGAAAATCGAAGAAGAGTTAAGCTATGCCGAAAGTTGATGTTGTTGATGCCAAAAAGAACAAAGTAGGCACGATCGAGTTGCCCAACGAAGTGTTTGGATGTGAGTCGCGTGTTGCGCTTGTCCATGAGGCAGTCGTCATGCAGCGTGCCTGTGGGCGCCAAGGAACGGCATCCACGTTGCGTCGTGGCGAGGTCAGTGGCTCTGGTAAGAAGCCATGGAAGCAGAAGCATACGGGCCGTGCGCGCGCTGGTTCGTTGCGTTCTCCGGTCTGGAGGCACGGCGGGACGGTATTTGGCCCGAAACCTCGCAGTTACGCGTTCGTGATGCCAAGAAAGAAGTACCGCGCCGCTCTGCAGAGTGCTCTTTCTGTAAAATTGGCTGAGGGAAATGTCATTGTGGTTTCCGATCTCACCCTCGCGCAGCCCAAGACTAAATTGCTTTCTCAGGCATTGGCCCAGTTGGGCCTGGCTGGCTCGGTATTGCTGGTTGTCGGGGAGGGGCGGATGGATGTTGTGCAGGCTGGAAAGAATCTCTCCAAGGTGACCTTGGTCAGGCCAGAGGAATTGAATGTGTATGATGTATTGCGCTGCGACTCATTGGTTATTCCGCAACGCGAAATGGATCGTGTCCGGGAGGTTTGGTCATGAAAGGTGACCTCCATCAGGTGCTTATCCAGCCGTTGCTGACGGAAAAGATTACGGCACTCCGTGAGCAGGGCAATACGGTTGGGTTTTTGGTGCATCCGAATGCCAACAAAATTCAGATCCGCCAGGCGGTGGAGACGCTGCTCAAGGTAAAAGTCGCCCGTGTCAACGTGGTGAACACGCAGGGCAAGGTCAAGCGCTTGGGACGTTTCGTGGGAAGGCGTTCGGATTGGAAGAAGGCCTTCGTGACCTTGAAGCCGGGTGAGAAGCTGGAATTGTACGAAAGCGTCTAGGTTAATGGTTTGCTCATCTTCAAGTAGGTAAATCAGTTATGGCATTGAAAGCGTATAAGGCAACCTCTCCTGGGCGACGTGGTATGACCGCACTCAAGGATGAGAAGCTGACGAAAAAGCGACCGGAGAAGGCGCTCACCGATTTTCATCTCCGTACGGGCGGCAGAAATAATGATGGACGCCAGACGATTCGATTCCGTGGAGGGGGGCATAAGCGTCTCTACCGACAGATCGATTTTTTGCGCGATAAGGTCGGGATTCCTGCCAAGGTTGCGGCGATCGAGTATGATCCGAATCGCTCCTCGCGCATTGCTTTGCTGTATTACCGGGACGGCGAAAAGCGATATATCCTCGCTCCTGTGGGATTGGCTGTAAACGACCTTGTCGAGGCAGGGCCGGAAGCGGAAGTTCGACCGGGCAATGCATTGCCCTTGGCCAACATTCCGCTAGGTACGACAATTCATAACATTGAATTGCGGCCTGGTAAGGGGGGGCAGTTGATTCGTAGCGCCGGCGGGTTTGCGCAGGTAATGGGGCGAGACGGGGTATATGTGCAGATTCGTCTGAAGTCCGGGGAGATGCGCAAGGTTTTGGCATCGTGCCGGGCCACGGTTGGTCAGGTCGGTAATGTGGATCATGAGAATATTGTCGTGGGGAAGGCCGGCCGGTCACGTTGGAAAGGGAAGCGCCCGCATGTTCGCGGCGTCGTAATGAACCCTGTTGATCACCCGCATGGTGGTGGTGAGGGAAAGTCCGGGCAAGGGAATCCTCATCCTGTGTCGCCTTGGGGTACGCCTACCAAGGGATATAAGACCAGGAAGAATAAAGCCACCGACAAATTCATTATCGCGCGCAGGAAGAAGTAGGAGCGGACTATGCCTCGTTCAGTATCAAAGGGCCCATTTGTGGATGATCATCTTCTCAGGAAGGTCGAGCAGATGAATCAATCCAAGGATCGGAAGCTTATCAAGACCTGGTCGCGACGATCGACTGTGGTGCCCGACATGATCGGCCACACATTTGCGGTGCATAACGGGAAGAAATTTATTCCGGTCTTCGTCACTGAAAATATGGTCGGCCACAAGTTGGGGGAGTTTGCACCCACCAGGTTCTTTAAGGGGCATGGTCAGGCAAAGACCGAGAAAGCGGTTGCCCTTAAGTAAGGTATCTGTTTGAGCGGGGCCGACCGGTTCCGAAAAGGTGAGATATGGCAGAAGCTAAGGCAAATTTGAGATTCGTTCGTGTTACTCCGAGGAAAGCTCGCGTGGTCGTCGATATGATCCGTGGCCAGCAGGTTCCTCGGGCCCTTGCCATGCTCAGGCTTACGCCCAGGCATGCGGCAAGAGTGGTAGAGAAGCTACTCAGATCGGCGGTGGCGAATGCGGAGCAAAAAGAACTGGGGGATAGCGAGGACATGTGGGTGTCGCAGGCCATCGTGAATTGCGGCCCGATTTATAAGCGATTCCGCGCAAGGTCCATGGGGCGTGCCAATTCGATTCAGAAACGTACCAGCCATATCACCATCGCAGTGGCTGTGCCGTCCGCTGGTGCCGGTAAGTAATGTCTGCACATTTATATTGAGGTTCATTTTCAATGGGTCAAAAGACACATCCAATTGGGTATCGCGTCGGATACAACTACACCTGGAGTTCGCGTTGGTATGCCGATAAGGATTACGCCAAGTTGCTTCACCAGGACATCAAGATTCGCAAAATGGTGAAGGCGAAGCTCTATCACGCAGGCGTGGCGAAGGTGGAGATTGAGCGTTCCGGAGACCAAACTCGCGTGATCATCCATACCGCTCGCCCGGGTATCATTATCGGACGAAAAGGGGCGGAGGTCGATAAGCTGAAGGCCGCCTTGGAAAAGGAATATTCTGGTCAGGCCTACATCACGGTCAAGGAAATCAAGAAGCCGGAGTTGGATGCGCAGCTTGTCAGCGAGAATGTTGCGACTCAGTTGGAAAAGCGCGTAGCTTTCCGTCGAGCCATGAAGCGGAGTGTGCAGTCTGCGCTTCGCCTCGGGGCCCAAGGGATCAAGATCATGGTGGCCGGTCGTCTGGGTGGTGCTGAAATTGCACGGACAGAATGGTACCGCGAAGGTCGTGTTCCTCTTCACACGCTCCGGGCGGAAGTGGATTACGGGTTCGCTGAAGCCCACACCACGATGGGGCAGATCGGTGTCAAGACATGGATCTACAAGGGCGAGCTTCTCCCTGCCCTGCAATTGAAGCCTGAGTCGGCCCTCGGGAGACTCGGTTAAAGCAACTCGATTAAGGAGAAGGTGGGCTGTGTTAGCGCCAAAGAAAGTCAAATTTAGAAAAATGCAGAAGGGCCGAATGCGGGGGAAGGCCTACCGTGGCGGCGCCATTACTCTCGGCGAATTTGGTTTGAAGGCCCTTGAGCCGGGCTGGGTCACCAGTCGGCAAATCGAGGCGGCTCGGATTGCGATTACCCGTTTTGTGAAGCGCGGCGGCCAGGTGTGGACGAGGATTTTCCCAGACAAGCCCATCACCAAAAAGCCGGCCGAAACTCGAATGGGTAAGGGGAAGGGAAACCCTGAGTATTGGGTGGCGGTCGTCAAGCCGGGACGCATTATGTATGAGATGAGCGGGGTCGCTCCAGATGTGGCGAAAGAGGCCTTGCGTCTCGCCGCGTACAAGCTTCCCATCGCGACCAGATTCGTGGTGCGTGGAGAAATTCAGTAACCTGCAGTTAGGTTGACGGTGGTGATTTTATGGATGTGAAAGAGTTAAGTGGCCTTACGGTCGACGAGCTGAGCGAAAAGGAAAAGCAGTTGAGGCAAGAACTGTTCAATTTCAGATTTCAGCTCGGCACGGGTCGGCTTGAGAATCCGATGCAGATTCGTAACACGAAGCGAGACATCGCTCGGATCAAGACCGTCATCCGTCAACGAAAATCTGCCGAAGGTCTGATCGGCGCAGCCGGTGTCAAATAAGAGAGAAGATACACATGAATGATGCTCAGCAACCGCGCCGTGAGTGGTACGGCAATGTCGTCAGCAACAAAATGAACAAGACCGTCGTCGTTGCCGTCGAGCGTTCGGTGATCCACCCCATCTACAAGAAGGTGCTTCGTCGGCTGACCAAGCTGAAGGCTCATGACGAGGGCAACGTGTGCAAAATCGGGGATCGGGTTCAGCTCATCGAGACCCGTCCGATCAGTAAGGATAAGCATTGGCGGGTCGTTCGCGTGATGGTGAAGGGGCAACCAGAAAAGTAGATAACATTGCAGCGCCTGGGGGCTTTCGCCTTGGGCATGAGCGAGTAGGGCAGGGGATGATTCAGAACTATACATACATGGATGTCGCCGATAACTCCGGCGCGAAGCAGGTGATGTGTTTCCATGTGCTAGGCGGCACCCGTCGTCGGTACGGCTCTCTGGGCGATATCGTGGTGGTTGCGGTCAAAGAGGCAATCCCGCAGGCTGGTGTCAAAAAAGGGGATGTCAGTCGCGCAGTCATTGTCCGCACCACGAAGGAAGTCCGAAGGGATGATGGATCGTACATTAAGTTCGACCGTAATGCCTGCGTCTTGATCAATGCGCAGGGAGAACCGGTGGGGACTCGTATCTTCGGGCCGGTTGCCCGCGAGTTGCGTTGGAAGAAATTCATGAAGATCATCTCGTTGGCACCGGAAGTGTTGTAGTTCGAGATGGAAAGGTTTTCGTAGGGATGGCACGAATCAAGACGAAAATTCGCAAAGGCGACACGGTGGTCGTTGTGACTGGTCGAGAGCGGGGGAAATCCGGCAAGGTCCTGTCCGTCGATACCATCGGCGGCAAGATCGTCGTCGAGAAGCTGAACATGATCAAGCGCCACACCAAACCAAATCAAAGTAACCGACAGGGCGGCATTATCGAACGCGAGGCTCCCTTGGCCATTTCCAATGTGATGTTCCTGTGTCCGGTCACAAAGAAGCCGACTCGACTGGGTATCACGCGGCAGGAGGATGGGCGGCGCAGTCGGTTAAGCAAAAAATCAAAAGAAACCGTTGAATAGTTCGAACAGGAAAAACGTTCATGGCAAAAGTAGAGAAAGGTAAGGGCGGTAAGGGGTCTGTTCCGCGTCCTTCTTCTAAGAAGGAAGTTGCAGCGCCTGAGGTGTCCCAGGAAACGAGCGGAGAAAGCCAGTTCGCGCCACGCCTGAGGGATACTTATCGGCAACAGGTGGTGCCTGCCTTGATGAAGGAATTTGGGTATCGCAACCCGATGCAGGTCCCGCGGCTCGACCGAATTGTGCTCAACGTGGGCATGGGGGAGGCAATTCAGAACGTCAAGTTGCTGGAGAGCGCCGTCAACGAGTTGGGCATCATCAGCGGGCAGAAGGCGGTTACCACGAGGGCAAAGAAGGCAATCGCAGGATTCAAGTTGCGACAGGGGATGCCCATTGGGGCGAAGGTTACGCTTCGGAGCCGTCGCATGTGGGAATTTCTGGATCGGTTGGTGACCTTGGCTCTCCCGCGCATTCGTGACTTTCGAGGTGTCTCTCCCAAGGCCTTCGACGGGCGAGGTAACTATACCCTTGGCCTGAAAGAGCAGTTGATCTTTCCGGAGATTGAATACGACAGCGTAGCCTCAATTCATGGGATGGACATCACCATCGTTACGACCGCTCAAACCAATGATGAGGGCAAGGCCCTGTTGAAGCATCTGGGTATGCCGTTCCGCGCGTAGCCTGGAGCGGCCACAATCAGTCATGAATGACAAGGGGGAGTGAGTGGCGAGATTAGCGTTGAAAAATAAGGCCGCTGCAAAGTCAAAGTTTGCTTGCCGCGATTATCATCGCTGTGGACTCTGTGGTCGTGTGCGAGGGTACTTGCGCCGGTTTCGCATGTGTCGCATCTGTTTTCGGTTTTTGAGTCTCAAGGGTGAGATCCCCGGAGTGCGGAAATCCAGCTGGTAAGTGCCAGGTTGCCGAAGCCTTGTTGATGAAGAGGATTGCATGATTACTGATCCGATTGCTGACTTGCTTGTGCGAATTGGAAATGCCGGTCGACGACGCCATGATGTCGTCAAGATCCCCGCATCAAAACTCAAGGGCCAGATCCTGAATATCCTCGGTCGAGAAGGTTTTATCGAAGGTTATGGGGAAATTCAGGAAGATGGTCATCCGATGTTTTCCGTTCAGCTTCGTTATGTGGAGCAAAATCGACCGATGATCACCGGAATGAGGCGAATCAGTAAGCCTGGTCGTCGAGTGTATATTGGACGTGATGACGTACCGAAGGTTCGCAATGGCATCGGCGTGGCGATCATCTCGACATCGAAAGGCGTCATGACCGATAGCGAGTCCAAGCGCTCTGGCCTTGGCGGTGAAGTGCTGTGTTCGGTATGGTAAGCGGGATAGGGATGCTCTTACTAGGTTGAAACCGGCAGGAAGGCAACGGGGTTCGTATGTCGAGGATAGGAAAAAAACCAATCGCAGTTCCCAGCGGAGTCGATGTCAAAGTGGCAGGTCCACTGGTTTCGGTTAAAGGGCCGATGGGCAAGCTTGACTGGCGATTGGCGGAAGGATTGTCTGTTCAGGTCAAAGACGGCCAGTTGGTCGTCGATAGAAACGGAGACGCCAGGCAAACGAGGGCGTTGCACGGACTAGTTCGTGCCGAGCTCAGTAATATGATTTACGGGGTTACGAAGGGGTATGAGAAGTCTCTCGAGATCACCGGGGTCGGATACAAGGCTCAAATGCAGGGTCGTGAGATGAGTTTCAATGTCGGGTATATCAACCCGGTAATCTATGCGGTGCCAGTGGGCATTGATGTGAAGGTCGATAAACAAACATTGATCTCCATCAAGGGGATAGACAAGCGACTGGTTGGGCAGGTTGCCGCGAACATTCGTGCTATCAAGCCACCCGATGTCTATAAACAAAAAGGGATTCGATACGCAGGCGAAGCGCTACGTAAGAAGGAAGGCAAGACAGGTAAGTAGAGAGAGCCATGAATATCGTTGAAAAAAATAGGAAGTTGCAGCGTCGAAAATTGAGAGTTCGGAAGTCTGTCGTCGGAACCACGGAACGTCCTCGCCTCTCTGTCTTTAGAAGTCGTGCTCACATTTATGCGCAAATCATCGATGACCTCCGAGGCTGTACCCTCGCCGCCGCCTCAACGATGGATAAGACGTTGCGAACCTCACTCAAGTCTACCGGGAGCATTGAGGGCGCCAAAGCAGTAGGTAAGTTACTTGCGGAGCGGGCAAGGGTTGCCAAGGTCTCCAAGGTGGTATTTGATCGTGGTGGCCGCTTGTACCATGGACGGGTTAGGGCGTTGGCAGAAGCTTCGCGCGAAGGCGGTTTGGAGTTTTAGGGCGTTTGAACTGAGGAGTTGTCAAGTTAAGCCGGTCGTTCTACCCCACAGGACGGTTTAAAGGAGTGTGACGTTGTGCGAGTCAATCCCGAAGAGTTAAGCCTTAAAGACAAGGTGGTATTCATTAATCGTGTCGCCAAAGTGGTGAAGGGCGGAAAACGCTTTAACTTTTGCGCGCTCGTCGTTGTTGGTGACGGACAGGGGTATGTCGGGGTCGGAAAGGGGAAGGCTGCCGAAGTTCCGGTTGCTATCTCAAAAGCCGTCGAACAAGCCAAAAAACACCTAGTCCGGGTTCCAATCAAAGACGGAACGATTCCTCATGAAGTACATGGATTGTTTGGTGCAGAACATGTTCTTCTGAAGCCAGCCGCGGACGGCACCGGTATTATCGCCGGTGGCGCGGTTCGCGCGGTGGTGGAGTTGGTAGGAGCACATAATATCATCGCCAAGACATTGGGGCGAGGCAATCCCTTCAATGCTGTTCGGGCGACCATTCAAGGACTCCAGCAGCTTCGTGATCCGCAAGAGATGATGCGGTTACGTCGAGCTGTCGGTGTCGAAGCGCAGGTGTGAATCTAATGACGACCGAAAAGAAGGCAGGTGCGGCTCAGCCAGCCCTGCGTATCACGCTCAAACGAAGCCCAATTGGAACCCCTTATAAGCACAGATTAGTGTTGCGTGGACTTGGATTACGCAAATTGAATGCTACCGTATCCAGGCCGGCCACTGACCAAGTGAAGGGTATGATCGCGAAGGTGGGTTACCTATTAGAAGTGAGTCCGCAATGAAGTTACATGAACTGGCTCCCTCTGAGGGAGCGACCAAACGACGGAAGCGTATCGGCCGTGGGCCTGGGTCAGGCCATGGAAAGACGGCGACGAAGGGGCACAAGGGTTTAAAGGCCCGATCGGGCGGTGGGAAGCAGCCTGGGTTTGAAGGCGGCCAAATGCCGTTGATTCGCCGGGTTCCCAAGTACGGATTCTCCAATCCATTCCGTACCGAATATGCGATCGTGAATCTTAAAAGCCTGGCGGCATTGGAGACGACAGAAGCAATTACGCCTCAACTCTTGATGAATGAAGGCCTTGTGCGACGCAAAGGACAGCTGATCAAGATCCTGGCTCAGGGCGAGCTGAATAAGCCGCTGGTGATCCAGGCCCACAAGTTCAGCAAGTCGGCGGAGGCAAAGATTCAGGCAGCTGGAGGGAGGGCCGAGGTCATTCCCAGTGTTTGAGCGTCTCCTCACCAGTTTTCAGAACATTTTTAAGATCCCCGAGTTGCGCACCCGCGTATTGTTTACGTTGGGCATGTTGGTCGTGTATCGTGTGGGCGCGCACATCCCAACCCCGGGTATCAACGGCGAGGCCCTGTCTGACTTTCTTCAGAAACAAGGGGGAGCCCTCCTCGGGTTCTTGGATATTTTCTCGGGGGGCTCACTCTCTCGACTCACGATTTTCGCGCTGGGCATTATGCCGTACATCAGCGCGTCGATCATCCTCCAACTACTGACGGTCGTGATTCCGCACCTGTCGAAGTTGGCGAAAGAAGGTGAGCGAGGGCGCAAAAAGATCATTCAGTATACCCGTTTCGGCACGATTGTCATCGCACTGATTCAGGGGTTTGGAATCGCGGTCGGGCTTGAACAAATGAATCAGGGGGCGTTCGTCATGAATCCTGGATGGGGATTCCGGTTCATGACAGTGATTACCCTTTGTGCAGGGACCGGCTTCCTGATGTGGCTCGGTGAGCAGATCACCGAGCGCGGGATCGGCAACGGCATTTCCTTGATCATTTTTGCAGGTATTGTCGCACGTCTGCCGGCTGCGGTCGCGCAGACCTTTGATCTTTACAAGGTCGGACAACTGAGTTTTCCGCTCTTGGCCGCGTTGACACTCGTCATGTTTGCCGTGGTGGCTGCCATCGTCTTCCTTGAAAGCGGGCGACGCAAGGTACCGGTGCAATATGCCAAGCGGGTGATCGGTCGAAGGGTGTATGGAGGGCAAAGCACGCATATTCCGCTCAAGATCAACACGGCGGGCGTGATTCCACCGATCTTTGCGTCCTCGATCATCGCCTTCCCCGCGACTATCGCCGGATTTTTTGAAACCCCGTGGATCAAGGCCATAGGAGCGCAGCTCGCGCCAGGCTCGTTACTCTACACGTTGATGTACGTGGGGCTGATCATCTTTTTCTGTTTCTTTTACACCGCAGTCGTTATGAATCCGGTGGACATGGCTGACAACCTCAAGAAGTACGGCGGCTTTGTGCCCGGTATCCGGCCAGGGCAGCGGACGTCGGACTACATTTATTCCGTGCTCACAAAGATCACTTTTGCCGGGGCCATTTACTTGGCCATTGTTTGCGTAATCCCGGAGTTTTTGATCTACAAGCTGAATATGCCGTTTTATTTCGGAGGAACGTCCCTGCTCATCGTCATCGGTGTAGGGCTGGATACGGCTCAGCAGATTGAATCGCACCTACTGAATCGCAACTATGATGGGTTCTTGCAGAAGGGGAAACTTCGAGGTCGAACCTCGTAAGGAAGTATAGATGCGTCTCATTTTTCTAGGTGCTCCAGGAGTCGGGAAGGGAACGCAAGCCGATCGGGTGACCGCTCAATACGGGTGGCCGAAAATTTCCACCGGTGATTTGTTAAGGGAGTCAGTCAGAAATAGCACGCCTCTGGGGCTCGAAGCCAAGAAGTACATGGATGCCGGCAAGTTAGTTCCCGATGCCGTAGTGATTGGCATGGTGGAAGCAAAACTTGACGATTCACGCTGTAGCCAGGGGTTCATTCTGGACGGTTTTCCTCGCACGGTTCAGCAGGCGGAAGAATTGGGACGAATCCTTGAACGGCGATCCCTGGGGTTGGATCGAGTCATCAACTTCCGCGTCTCCAGGCACGATATCGTGAAGCGCCTCAGCGGAAGACGGAGTTGCGGGAAGTGTCAAAGTGTCTTTCACGTGGATTTCGCCCCGCCCCGCACGAGTGGAATCTGTGATCGATGCGGCGCCGAGTTGATCCAGCGTAGCGATGACAAGCCAGAGACGATTGAGGCCCGCTTAAAGGTCTATGACGAGCAGACGGCTCCCTTGATTGCCTATTATCAGGGTCGGCAGGTCCTGACCGATCTTGACGGATCGGGTGTGATGGGAGACGTCTATAGTCGCTTGACGCAGGTCTTAAGCGGAATTCAGTCAAAATGATTGTCTTCAAAACGCCGGATGAAGTGGCGTTGATGGCGGAGGCCTCTCGCGTAGTGGCTGAAGTACTCGAGCTGTTACGGGGGCAGGTAGCTCCTGGGATGACCACCGACGACCTTGATCGTATGGCGGAGGAAGGTATTCGCAAACGTGGCGCTATCCCGGCTTTTAAGGGATACCGCAACTATCCGAAGACCCTGTGTGCGTCGGTCAATGAACAGGTTGTGCACGGCATTCCATCGAAACGGCGCTTAAAAGAGGGCGATATTATCGGGTTGGATTTAGGCGCCATAGTGTCAGGGTTTTATGGGGATTCTGCCGTCACAGTTCCCGTCGGCACTGCGAGTCAAGAAGCCTTGCGTCTTATCCAAGTGACGGAAGAAGCGATGTACCAAGGAATTGCCAAGGCTGTAGTCGGTAACCGGCTGTCCGATGTGTCGCATGCGATCCAAGCGCATGTTGAGAAGGCAGGATTTTCGGTGGTCACGGAGTTTGTTGGGCACGGGATCGGTCGCCAACTCCATGAAGAGCCGCAGGTTCCGAATTATGGCAGTCCGGGGCAGGGGCCGCGTCTGCAAGTCGGCATGGTGTTGGCGATTGAACCCATGGTGAATATGGGGACGAGCGCAATTAGGATCTTGGAAGATCGATGGACGGCCGTGACACAAGACGGATGTTGGTCGGCTCATTTTGAGCACACGATCGCCATTCAACCATCAGGACCAGCCCGTATCCTTTCGCAGTTGTCGCATTAACGAGGGAAGGCAGACCGCTAGGTGCCCAAGGAAGATGTCATAGAAGTGACCGGGACGGTGGCGGAAACGCTGCCCAATGCCATGTTTCGAGTCGAATTGGAAAATGGGCATAAAATTTTGGCTCACATTTCGGGTAAGATGCGGATGCATTTCATCCGGATCCTTCCCGGCGATAAGGTGACTGTGGAACTCTCGCCGTATGATTTGACGAGAGGGCGAATCACCTATCGTTTCAAGTAGTGGAGAAATGGAATCGTCATGAAGGTTAAGTCTTCTGTAAAACCGATTTGTGCGAAATGCAAAATCGTGCGGAGGCGTGGGGTCGTTCGGGTACTCTGTGCCAATCCTCGGCATAAACAGCGGCAAGGATAATCATTGGGCGGCTGCCTGTAGCATGAGCGTGCTTTGTTTGAAGCTAAAAGTCGAGGCGGAGTTCAACAGCCAGCCACCGCGTAGGAGCGATTGAGAGGGACATTATGGCGCGTATTTCAGGCGTAGATTTGCCGAGGGAAAAGCGGCTCGATATTGGGTTGACGTATGTGTACGGGATAGGCCGTGCCGCTGCTAGAGCGATCTTGGAGAAGGCCGGCGTTGACGGTTCGGTCCGGGTCAAGGATGTCAGCGAAGACGCCATCGTCAAAATTCGCGAGGTAATCGAGCGTGACTACCGGGTGGAAGGAGATTTGCGAAAAGAAGTATCGATGAACATCAAGCGATTGGTGGACACCGGCACGTTTCGCGGGCTCCGTCATCGCAGGGGATTACCGGTTCGCGGACAGCGGACGCGGACGAATGCACGGACACGCAAAGGGAGACGTGCTGGCGTGGGAAGTAAACCTAAGAAGCCCACTGGAGCGTAACGAATATCGGGCGCGACCAGCCGTAAGGTGCTGAGGGAGAGATTATGAGTGTGAAGAAGGGAAAGAAGAAAGAGCGCAAGATCGTTCAGAGCGGCGTGGCCCACGTCCAGGCGTCGTTCAATAATACGATCGTGACCATCACGGACATGAGCGGCAACACGGTGGTATGGGCCAGCGCGGGAAACCAGGGATTCAAGGGGTCCCGGAAAAGCACTCCATTCGCGGCGCAACGGGCTGGCGAGGCGGCGGCGCGCAAAGCGATGGAAAACGGTATGCGCCAGATCGACGTGTACGTCAACGGTCCCGGTGCTGGGCGTGAGTCGGCCATTCGGTCTCTGCAGAGTGCGGGGTTGCGGATCAACCTGATCCGTGATGTGACGCCGATTCCCCACAACGGCTGTCGCCCGCCGAAGCGGCGCCGTGTCTAACCGCAGTCAGGGATTCGTCAAACTTCGTAGTTGCCGATTGAGTCGTATTGGATTCGTTGAGGTAGAGGAGGGGTAGTAGCGTGGCAAAATACAGTGGACCTGTCTGTCGGTTGTGTCGAAGAGAAGGCGAGAAGCTCTTCTTGAAGGGATCTCGTTGCATGACCGAGAAGTGCGCCATTGAGCGCCGGAGTTATCCTCCCGGACAGCACGGTCAGGCTCGCCAGCGGACGTCGGATTACAGCCTGCAGTTGCGCGAGAAGCAGAAACTCAAAAGAATCTATGGCTTGCAGGAGCGGCAGTTCCGAGGGATTTTTGAGCGCGCAGAACGCCAAACTGGCGTCACGGGCGAGACGCTGCTGCGGCTCTTGGAATGCCGGTTGGACAATGTGGTGTACCGGCTGGGATTTGGAGCCTCTCGGAAGGAGGCGCGGCAGTTGGTCAACCACGGTCATATGATGTTGAACGGCAGAAAGGTCAAGGCACCCGGGGCCTTGGTGAAAGCCGGTGATTCCATAGAAGTGCGTCAAAAGAGCCGGGAAATCATGCCGATCCAGGGGGCGCTGGCCGCTGTGGATGGCCGTGGGATTCCGGAGTGGCTGGAACTGGACAAGACCGCTTATAAAGGGACCATTCGATCGCTTCCGACGAAGGAGCACATTGTCCTCCCGGTGAACGAACAAATGGTCGTGGAATTGTATTCGCGCTAATCGGACCGGGCTGGGGAGTGTTGGTCTCTCCCGATCGCGGCTGAACGATAGATGGGCTCACACGAGTTACTGAAGGGGGAGTCATGATTAAAGCGATGAAAGACTTTCAAATCCCCATGCGGGTGGAAGTCGACAAGGACACTCTATCCCCGACATTTGGCAGATTTACGACAGAGGCGTTTGAACGAGGATTTGGCACCACCGTCGGTAATTCCCTACGTCGCGTCTTGTTGTCTTCCCTGACCGGGGCGTCCGTGACGACCGTCAAGATCGAAGGCGTACTGCATGAATTCTCCACGATTCCAGGTGTAACCGAAGATGTCACCTCGATTATTCTCAACGTAAAGAGCCTTCGGTTGGCATTACAGGGCGATAAGCCCAAGACGATTCGTCTGAAGAAAAAGGGCCCGGGAGAAGCAAAAGGATCCGACATCATCCACGACGGCGATGTGGCGATTCTGACGCCTGATTTGCATATCGCCACGCTGGACAAGGACGCCATCTTGGATATGGAGATGACGATCAAGCATGGGCGTGGGTATGTGCCTGCTGAGCGGAACAAGGAAGAGGGGCTTCCCATCGGCGTCATTGCCGTCGATTCTATTTTTTCGCCGATCAAGCGAGTGAATTTTCATGTTGAGAATGCGCGCGTCGGCCGGATGACCGACTACGACAAGTTGACTCTTGAAATCTGGACCGATGGAACGATTTCTCCGCGAGACGCGTTGTCCAACGCTGCCAGCATTCTGCGAGAACACTTAGACATCTTCATCAATCCGGAGGAGCGTTCGGATGCCAAGCCGTCCGTCGGCACTGAAGATCTTTCGTCCGAGGTCAATAAGAATCTCTACAGAAGCGTGAATGAGTTGGAGCTCTCGGTCCGCGCAGCGAATTGCTTGAAGAACGCCAATATCAAGACGATTGCCGATCTGGTGCAGAAGACCGAGGCGGAAATGCTGAAGACGAAGAATTTCGGAAAGAAGTCGCTCAACGAGATCAAAGAAATCCTGACGGAAATGGGATTGAGTCTCGGAATGAAGGTCGACGCCTTGCCGTCCGGCGACGCAGGCGTGCGTTCAGAGTAAGAAAGGAACAGGCTACCGTGCGCCATAAAAAGAAGGGTCGACAGCTTGGGCGTCAAACCAAACACCGTTGGGCTCTGTTCCGGAGTCTGGTGACCTCCTTACTGGAACAGGAGCGAATCGAGACGACGGAAGCCAAGGCAAAAGAGATCAGAGGGTTTACCGATCGGATGGTGTCTCTTGGAAAAGACGGCAGTCTCTCGGCCCGCCGCCGCGCTCTCAGTTTCTTGCGTAGCAAGGATGTTGTCTCAAAACTGTTTAGCGATGTGGCCGGACGCTTTCGTGACCGCTCGGGCGGATATACCAGGATCATTCGGACCCGTCGCCGAATTGGTGATGGAGCCGAGATGGTTGCCATTGAACTGGTGGCCAGGCAAGCCAAACCCGTAGCGGCGACAACTCCCAATGCTCCCACGGCTGAGACCAAAGAGGCTCCAGAAAAGGGTTCGACCTCTGCCGAAGGATGAATCAAAATGCCACGACGATACGCCTATCGTCGTGGCATTTTCGTGGCCTTCCTTGCATCTTCCTCCCTGTGATCTCTGCCCTGCACTTCACTCATTTCTTTTCCAGTCGGTTTACTTGGTTTGGATGGGATGCTACTATCATGCCATCGGATACCATTGAAGCATCTTCGAAAATTGGCAAACTGTGGTCATGTGGGAACGGTGGATTCGACGAAGTCTTCTCACTCTCAGTCTGATCTTCGCTGCTTTCCTCGGCTATCTCCTGCTCACACGATCCAATCCTGGCTCTTCATCCCGTTCCATCGCTGAGGTGGGGGCTGAGGCGGCGGATGCAAGAATTCAGGACTTCACGTTTACGCAGACCAAGGGCGACATCGTCCAATGGAAGGTGCAGGCAGAACAGGCGCGTTTGTTTGAAAAGGAGAATCGCGCCTTGCTCAACAATGTGCAGATTACGCTTTATGGTGCACAAGGCAAAGAACTGACGCTGTCGGGTGATGAGGGCACGCTCGATACGCAAACCAAGAACTTTCAGCTTTCTAATCGACTACTCCCAATAGTCGTCGAAACCCAAAGCGGTTATACGATTCAGACCAATCACCTTGCCTGGACGGACGAACGGCATGAAATTCACACAACGGACCATGTCACGATTCATGGACACGGGTTACAGGTTACCGGGAAAGGATTGCTCGGAAAAATGGACAAGGAGGAGTTTCAGGTTTTGGACGACGTGCGGGTGGATGTTGTGCCTCCTTCTTAATCTCGGATGGTCGATGGGTGATGTTGCAGGGCTTGCGGCGGAAACAGAAAAGAAAAAACCCGCGGATACGGACAAGGTTCCTACAACCATCACGTCTCAGACAATGACCGTCAGCAATCACGAGAATAAGGCTATCTTCGACGGTTCGGTCGTGTTAACCCGAGGGCCGTTGGTAGTATATTCAGACCATATGGTGGTATCGTTTTATGCCAGTCACGACGGGCCTTCCGGCGATAAGTCTGGCGATTCTAAGAAAGTCTCGAAGAAGAACTCTGGGGGCACTGCTGGACCGGGGCAAGGTCGGGATGCCGCCCCGTCAGTTTCCGATCGCAGCATTCGGATGGTGGAGGCGACCGGCCGTGTGAAAATCGAAAAGGAAGACGGCCATGCGACCTGTCAGACTGCCGTATATTACGAGGACGAAAAGAAGATCGTTCTGACGGGTGATCCTGTGGCCTGGCAAAAGGGGACGCGTGTGTCCGGCAAGCGCATCACGATGTATCTTGACGAAGATCGCAGTCTGGTCGAGGGAAATTCGCAGGTGACGATCGAGGGCGAAGGCGGTGGAAAACGATGACATTACTCTCGCCGGATGTGTCGTCACAGGCTTCGACCTGTAGTGCTCCATCGGGGGCCAAGGAATGTCTGGCGGCGGCCGGGTTGGTGAAGAGTTTTCGCAATCGCAAAGTGGTCAAAGGGGTTTCCCTGGATGTGCGGGCGGGTGAAGTTGTCGGGTTGCTGGGCCCGAACGGAGCCGGTAAAACGACCATTTTCGACATGATGGTCGGATTGTGTCAGCCCGATGAAGGACAAATCACGCTGAGCGGTGAGACTATCACCGAATTGCCCATGTATCAGCGTGCGCGGCGAGGAATCGGATATTTGCCGCAAGAATCATCGGTTTTTCGCCGACTCTCTGTTGAGCACAATATTCTTGCGATTTTGGAGATGCTAGGTTTCTCGAAAATGGAGCGGGCGGGGCGAGTGGAGGCGTTGCTGAAGGAGCTTGATCTGGTGCACATTCGTAAAAGCAAGGCTTACGCATTGTCCGGTGGAGAGCGACGTCGGCTGGAGATCACACGCGCCTTGGCCACCAACCCCTCCTTCATGCTGCTGGACGAACCCTTTGCCGGGATCGATCCCATTGCGGTGGCCGATATTCAGCAGATCATTATTCGCCTCAAACAGCGGAACATCGGGGTGCTCATCACGGATCACAACGTGCGAGAAACGCTGTCCATCACGGATCGCGCCTATATTATCAACGAGGGCTCGATCTTGGAGGCTGGCCCTCCGAGCGTGATCGAGAAGAGCGAGATGGCCCGAGCGGTCTACCTTGGCGAGGGGTTCCGCTTGTAATGGGGCAGGAAGTGAGTATCCGATGAAGCTGCGACTGGACCTGAAACTCAGCCAAAAACTCATCATGACGCCGCAATTGCAGCAGGCGATCAAGCTGCTGCAATTGTCTCGGATGGAGCTTCAGCAGAGTTTGCAACAGCACCTGATGGAGAACCCATTGCTGGATGAAGTGATCACTGAAATGGAGGAGTCTGAGGAGGCCGCGTCTCCCGACCGGGACGCACAAGAAATCGCGGGTACCACGTCGGGGGATTCGGGCGGTGAACCAGACGACAAACCGGCCGAGACTGGAGAAAATGTCGAGGAGTTTTCGGCTTCTAGCTGGGAGGACTATTTCGATACCGACCTGCGCCGCGGAGAAGCGGAGTATAGCACCTCTTCGAAGGACGAATTCCCTTCGTATGAACAAACGGTCGCCAAGTCGGCTTCCTTGGAGGACCACCTCGTCTGGCAATTGTCCTTATCCGGGCTCACCGATCGGGAAAAGGCAATCGGCCGTCTGATTATCGGGAATTTGGACGATGACGGGTACCTTCGGATGACCCTGGAGGAGCTGGTCTCAGGAACGGATTACACCCTTGCCGAGGCGGAATCTGTTTTGAAAGACGTTCAAGGCTTCGATCCTACCGGCGTGGCGGCTCGCGATCTTTCGGAATGCCTGCTCCTGCAACTTGGTTTTCTCGGACGGAGCCATATGAATTCCCTTGGTGCCCGCCCTGGCGGGCTCAAGGGGGCAGTGCTTGAGGCGATCGTCCTAAACCATCTGAAGGACTTGGAGAAGAAACAGTATAGCCGGATCGCCAAAGCCCTGAATATCTCGATGGAAGAGGTCTTCCAGGCCACGCGCCTTATCGAGGGGTTGGAGCCGAAGCCGGGACGCCCCTTCTCCAATACTCAGAACTATGCGATCGTTCCGGACGTCTTTGTCGTCAAGAATGAAGGAGAGTGGCAAGTGCTGCTCAACGACGATGGACTGCCGAGGATGCGAATCAGTCCCTATTACAAACAAATGATGGCTTCGGGTCAGTCGGGAGCGGCCGAAACGAAAGCCTATTTGGACGACAAGTTACGTGCAGCTCAATGGGTGATTCGGAGCATCGAACAGCGGAATAAGACGATCGTGAAGGTGGTGTCGAGCATCGTCAAATTCCAGGAAGGATTCTTCGAGCACGGCATACAGCATTTGAAGCCGCTGGTCCTCAAGCAGGTGGCGGAAGATATCGGCATGCACGAATCCACCATCAGTCGAGTCACCGCCAATAAGTATATGTATTGTCCGCAGGGCATGCTGGAGTTGAAATTTTTCTTCAATGCCGGACTACAGCGCGTTGATCAGCCGTCGGATATGCTGTCGTCTGTGACGGTGCGAGAAATGATCCGAAAAATGGTCGCGGAGGAAGACGCCCGCAAGCCATTGAAGGACGAAGAGATTGCCGCGAGACTTCGCACGCAACATGTCCTGATCGCCCGCCGCACAGTGGCGAAGTATCGAGCCGAGGACAATATTCCTTCGGCCACACAGCGCAAGCGATTCTTTTAGGGCCCTCAGGGTGCACGATAGAGTCATCAACGTCGTGACTTTGAGCAGTCATGATATGAACGGAGCCGAGACACGAGGATGACATGCGATTGATGATTACGGGACGCCATGTGGCAATCACTCCTGCCTTGCGGCAATACGTCGAAAGCCGCATGGAACGGCTGGAGCGTTACGGCGTGAAGCTGGGAACGTTGCAGATTTTGCTGCATGTGGAAAAACTCCACCATGTGGCCGAGGCGGTGGGGGTGGTCCAGGGGCGACGATTACAAGCCAAGTCCGCGACCCAAGAGATGTACGCCTCTATCGATCAGGTGATGGATAAGCTCGGCGCCCAACTACGGAAAATGAAGGAACGACGGGCCAACCACAAATTCGGCAATCGCTTGCGCGCGAGTGTCGTGGCGTCATCGATCCCACTCGTTGAGCAGAAGGATGTGCGTGTAGTCCGTCCGGCCCTAGAGATTCTCACGTTCGCCGAGGCACTGGAGTCTCTCGCATCAACTTCAACTGGGGTGCTGATGTTTGAGAATGCCGCTTCCGGCGACATACAGGTTTTGCAGCGACTACCGGACGGCACGGTATCCCTTATTGATCCTTCGCGAGAGCGTCCACGCGCTTCTCATGGCCGCACTTAACCTGGTCATCATCAGTGGCCTTTCCGGATCCGGGAAGAGCCATGCTCTAAAAGCCTTCGAGGATGCAGGGTACTTTTGCGTTGATAATCTTCCACCGGCCTTGTTGCCGACGTTCGTCGAATTGTGTGATCAACAAGAAGGCGAAATCAAAAATGTGGCTCTCGGCATCGATATCCGTGAACGAGTGTTCTTCGGCGATTTAGCCAAGGTGCTGGAGGAACTTAAAACGCAAGGGCATGCGCTCCAACTTGTGTTTCTCGAGGCGCGAGAGGAAGTGTTAGTCCGCCGGTTTTCGGAAAGCCGACGACCGCATCCGTTACTGCCCCACATGCCTGTCCTGGAAGGCGTCCGGTTCGAGCGTGAACGGCTCAGCGGATTACGCGGGCATGCCGACCGGGTGATCGATACCTCTGACATTACGGTTCATGAGTTGCGCGAACTTCTGGCGAGACAGTTCCGCCAAGATTCTGCTACCCGTCGCATGACCATCTCATTGGTGACCTTCGGGTACAAGTTTGGAGTTCCGTACGACATTGATCTGCTCTTTGACGTGCGGTTCATTCGCAATCCGTTTTTTATCCCGGACCTCAAACCACTCACCGGAGAAGATCCGCGAGTTCAACAGTATGTGTGTGCAGATCCCACGGCCTCTCGGTTCTTGGAGCACCTGCAAGGATTGCTCGTCTTTTTGATCCCTCTGTTCGAGCGGGATCAACGAAGTTATCTCAGTATCGGCATCGGTTGCACCGGCGGACGTCATCGGTCCGTAACCATGGCGATGCGCCTGCAGGAGAAGCTCTCCACGCTGGGATACGAGGTCTCCGTGGCTCACCGAGATATCAAGAAAACCTAGACTCCACGCGCCGTTTCGCACCTCGTTTGCATCCCCTCCCCGCAGTCCGCTTTCTTGACAGTCGGACTATACCAACTATACTTACCTGTGTGTGCAAATTTGGCGCGATGAATGGCGGCATTTGAGGCACGGAGTGAAGAAAATCAGCGAAATGCCGAAACGGAAGTTGTACAAGACAAACGAGGTCTGCGAGATGTTCGATATCTCGCGCGCCACGTTATTTCGCTGGGAGCGGGAGGGGCTCATCTCCGGGCCGCCTCGGGATTGGCGGAACTGGCGGCTCTACACCGCGGAAAACGTCGAGCAGATCAAGCAGGTCATGCAAGGGAGAGCTGAGGTCGCGTAGAGGAGACGAGCATGCTGGCTTCATTGAAACATTTTGCGGACCTTGACCTTCTGTCCGTGTTTTCCTCACAACGGCAACTCTTGGGCCTCGATATCGGGTCGAGCAGCATCAAACTGGTTCAAATGAAAGAACATCGGGGGCGATACACATTGCAAAAGTTTGCGGTCAAAGAGCTTGAGCCGGAAGTCATCGTTGACGGTACGGTCATGGATGAAGGGCGGGTGGTGACCGCCATCAAAGAGTTGCTGACCGAGAATAATATCAAACTGAAACAGGTTGCGATCTCCATCTCTGGCCATGCAGTCATTATCAAGAAGATCAGTCTGCCGCCAATGCCTGACGAAGAACTCGATAGTCAGGTACGGTTGGCGGCAGAGCAGTATATTCCCTTCGACATCAACGAGGTGAACCTCGATTTCTACGTTCTGCCACCCTCTGAAAATCCCGAAGAGCAGGGTGAAATGTCTATTGTGCTGGTGGCGGCCAAGAAGGACAAGATCAACGAGTTGACGGAACTGGTCAAGGCCGCGGGATTGCTTCCCGTGGTGATGGACGTAGACGCCTTTGCGATCGAGAATATGTACGGCGCAACAGCTCCTGGATCGGATGAGGACATCGCGACATTGGTGAACATCGGGGCAAGCGTCATGAACGTCAACATTGTGAAAGGGGGCGTGTCGCTCTTCACTCGCGATATCCCATTAGGGGGCAATCGATATTCCGAGGCGGTGCAGCGAGAGTTGGGTGTGTCCTTTGAAGAGGCCGAACAATTGAAGCGGGGAGAGCCGGAGAGCGGGGACCCATTGTCGGCGGTCATGGAAAGTGTCAATGCGGAGGTAGCCTCTGAGATTGCGCGCACGATCGACTATTTCAAGACGACCTCCTCAGATGGTGAGATTACCCGCGTTCTTCTGTGCGGCGGAGGCGCGAAGATTAAGGGCTTGAGTCAACAGCTTCGTGACCGCATGCATGTCGAGGTGGAGATCGCCAACCCATTCAGTGAGGTGGATATCTCCCAGTGCCAGGTGGATCAGGACTTTCTGGCGGAAATGGGGCCGATCGCGGCGGTCGGGGTTGGACTCGCGCTTCGAACGGTAGGTGATCGATGATCAGAATCAATCTCCTTGCGACCGGGCCGCGGGCGAGAAAAGCCAAGCCTCAATGGGATGTTCGTGTTGAAGCGCTGATCGGCATTCTGGTCTTGGCGGTCACACTGGTGGGGTGTTGGTGGTATGCCGCATCACTCGAGGAAGAGATTCTTGCCAAGCAGACGGAGAAGCAAGGCAAAGATCGGCAGGTGGCGCAACTTAAGGAACAGGTGAAGGCGGTTCAGGATTTCGAACAACGAAAAAAACAGTTGGAAGATAAGAATCGGATTATCGATCAGTTGGAAAAAAGCCGAACAGGTCCGGTTAAGGTGCTGGATCATGTGAGCCAAAGCCTGAATCCGCTTAAAGTATGGTTGGTTCGATTGAACCTCAAGGGCAATAGCGTCGAACTAGAGGGACGAGCGATGACGAACGACGATGTCGTGGAGTTCGTCAATAATCTGCGGCGGACCGATCAGTTTGACACGATCAAACTGATGGAAAGTCGAGCTGGGCAAGACAATAAGGTGAATACGTATCAGTTCAAGCTTGATCTCTCGATGAAGGGGTAATATGAGTCTGAATGCGATCAGTCTCGAAGGGCTACGCAGCATTCCGATGGGCCAAAAGGTCGCGTTGCTCGGATTGCTCGTGGCGGCAATTCTGGTCGGATTCTACTTCTACGTGGTTGATCCGAAATCAGCCGAGTTGGCAACGGTCCAGCGTCAGGTCGCGCAGCTTGATACGGAGATTCAGAACCTCACTATCAAGGTCAAGCACTTGGACGAATTGATGGCAGCAAACAAACAATTGGAAATCGAATTGGCTGCCAAGAAGGAGCGCTTGCCGCCGGAAGAAGAAGCAGTGATGCTGTTGAAGCAAGTCTCAGATCTTGGCCTTCGGCTTGGGTTGGATGTGCGCTTGTGGAAGCCGGGTATGCAGGCAGAAGATCCATCCAAGCTCTTCGTGCGAATGCCGGTCAATGTGGAAGTGGCGGGAGGGTATCACACTGCCGCGATTTTCTTCGATCGGATCAGCAAGCTGTCACGGATTGTCACAGTCCAGGATGTTCGGATCGGGACCCCGCGGGTCGATCAGGGGCGCGTCGTGACGCAGACGGTGTTCGATCTGGTGGCCTATGCCGCTCCGCAGGAGAAGAAGATGACTTCGGTACCGGTTCCCGGGAAGACCAAGTGACAACGAGGACTGAACCATGCGCAATCTGATGAATCGAATCGACAGCATGTCAGTGAGGCGCCGCCGAATGATGAAGACGGCGGTCGTCTGTGCTATGGCGTTGTTGATCGGCGGGGTTGTCGTTCAGCCGGCCGAGTCAAAGAGCCTGCCTCATCTCCGGCAAATTGCCTCACTGCGGCCTGCTGATACTCTC
Organism: Nitrospira sp.; assembly: GCA_015709715.1. Taxonomy (NCBI): domain Bacteria; kingdom Pseudomonadati; phylum Nitrospirota; class Nitrospiria; order Nitrospirales; family Nitrospiraceae; genus Nitrospira; species Nitrospira sp. The sequence continues at coordinate 1,001,549 of CP054184.1, read as the reverse complement.
AAGGTTGCCCCCTTGCCTCAAGAGCGAAAGACGATCTCGCCGGGAGAAGGGAGCATCTCGAAGCTTGAGTCGGCAATACACGAATCGGAAAATTCCCTCGCTTCGGAGTTCCTCGGTGCATCGTACGATCCTTCCGGTCGTCGCGATCCCTTTTTGCCGCTTTATCAACTTGGGCAGCAAACGGAGGCGGATGCTACCCTCCCTCCGTTGCAGCGGGTCGGGCTTACGGAACTCAGCCTCATCGCCGTGATCTGGGGAAACTATGGCTATACGGCCATGGTTCAGACTCCTGACGGGAAAGGTTATAGCATTCGGAGAGGGACACGTATTGGTCCAAACAACGGCGTCGTCAGTTCGATCACTGAGCGGGGCATCATAGTGCAAGAACGGTTCATGGATGTGTATGGGAACAAGCAGGAGCGGGAATATGTGAAGCTTCTGCATCCGAAAGAGGGCACAGAATGAAACAGACACAGATCGGTGTTCACCCGCTGGTGAGTGCGACCGTCATGGCTGGAGTGTTGGGGTTGACTGGATATGTTCAGGCGGCCTCGGTCGAGCAGTCTCAAGGGATGCCTGAGCAAGCTAGTCCGAGCGAGATGTTGTCGGATAGTCGTTCCGATGCTCAGGGGCGAGTGGCGGAGCAGCCGGCTGGTACTCCCCACGCGACTATTCTGACGAAGGTCGAGACAAAGCCGGAGGGTGATCGCGTGGCAGTGATAGTTACCGGCAACGGGCGATTGTCGCCTGTAGTGAAGATGATTGGGCCGAATCGAATGGCTCTTGATATCCCGCACATCCATTCCGATAACCGACAGTCTGTGCTACCCGTGGGGCATTCCTTACTCGAACGTGTTCGTTTCGGATATTACCCTGAGAAGATTCGACTCGCCTTCGATTTGACGCAAGCCGTTGAGCACACCATTGAATCTGGAGACCGTGGGGTGGTCATCTGGCTGCAACCGAGGCAAGGAGAGGATGAAACGGTGCAATCCACTCCCCGCCGGGCATTACTGACTCGGAAGGCTTCCAAAGCACTGACGTTGGTCAGGCCGGTGCAATTAACGACGGAGTCGTTTCAGAAGGATGAACCCAAACCTGACACTGAAGTCGTCGGTGGCTCATCACGGTTTGTCGGCCGACGTATTTCGCTCGATTTTCAACAGGCTGATATCAGCAATGTATTGCGTCTGATCGCCGAGGTCAGCGGCTTCAACATCGTTGTCGGTGAAGGGGTCAAGAGCAAAGTGACCATGAAGCTGGCCAGTGTGCCCTGGGATCAGGCGCTAGACATGTTGCTGAAGATGAACGCGCTGGGCATGATTCGTCAGGGAAACATCGTCTGGGTTGATACGTTGCAGAACATCGCCAAACAGCAAGATGAAGAGGCGCGGGCTAAAGATTCAAAGGCAAAGGCAGAGCCAATTGTCACGCGTGTTTTCTATGTTCGCAACTTGAATGCACAGGAAGTATTGACCTCGCTCCGTCAGAATTTGAGCCCCCGCGGAACAATGACGGTGAGTCAAGCGAGCAATGCCTTGATCATCAGTGATACGGAAACGAAGCTGGATGTGTTGCGGCAGCTGTTGGACGGTGTAGACCTTGAGGTCCCGCAGGTTCAAATCGAAGCTCGAATCGTTCAGGCCGATACCACCTACACCCGCTCGCTGGGTGTGCAGTGGGGGATTCAGAACGTCAACCAGTTGGGAAGTGCGAGTGGAACGTCGGCTTTCAAAACCGGCACGACAGGATCGTTTGGAGCGCAGGTATCCGATTTCCTCATCAATCTTCCGGCTAACCCAGGGCTGCCATCCGTGCCCGGAGCGGGTTTTTCAATCGGCAAAACCGACGGGGCCATGTTGGACGTGCGGCTGTCTGCCGGCGAGTTGCTCGGGTTGACGAAGGTGATTGCAGCGCCCAAGATCACGACATTGGATAAGCGTGACGCCAAGATTGCGCAAGGCGAATCGATCCCATTTCAAACGACCTCTCTGCAAGGTACTCAGACCACCTTCGTGGACGCCAACCTTGAGTTGAATGTAACCCCGCAAATCACCTCGCGTGACCCGAAGGAGATCGGCAAGCAGATCTTAATGAAGGTGCGTGCGACGAGGAATGCGGTTGGCGCCCGGAGCAATCCGGCCGGTCCGAGCATCGACCGCCGGGAAGCCACGACGCAGGTGCTCGTGCGTGACGGTGAAACCATGGTAATCGGCGGCGTCTTCGTAGACACCCAATCCAACAATGTAGCCGGTATTCCATACCTCTCGCGGATTCCGGTCCTAGGGTGGCTGTTCAAGAACAAGACCGAAAACGTCTCCAAGCAAGAGCTGCTGATCTTCCTGACGCCGACAATCGTGCGATCGGCAACTTGACAGGTTCTTGCACCACACGCTAATAATCGCTCCCATTGGTCATGCCATGGCATGGTGGTGGGGGCGAAGCCCGCTGAAACCCTCCTCTCGACGGTGTCATCTTATCGCTCCTTCCCGTAGCTGCTTTACGGACAGTCTAAGCCTGGCGTGTTGCTGATGGGTCGAAGGCCGGTGCCGGAGTCGCTACGAAAGCGCCGTGAGGGGGCTGTCCGTCCGGTCGGCTCTCAGGTGCCTCGCCGCGGCAAGAGATGTGGAGGTTCTTGGAGAGCTGTATATGAGAACACGTGTGCGTGAGGTGCCGCAGGAAACCATCCCTGTCGAATTAGGCGAACGGAGTTATCCGATCATCATCCAGCGTTATCTGCTTCGCGCCCTCGGGACGGAACTCCAACGAGTTGGCTGCAGCGGGAAGATCGGCATTGTGACCGATCGAAATCTCGCGAAGCACTACCTGCAACTGGCTCGCCGGGTATTGAAGGCAGCCGGGTATCACGTTATTCCGATCGTCTTGCCTCCAGGGGAGCGAACGAAGACGCTTCGTACGATTGCCACGATCATGGATGTGCTCGTTGCTGAAAAGTTCGAACGTGCTTCGACATTACTGGCGCTGGGTGGCGGCGTCATCGGAGATATAACCGGATTTTCTGCGGCGATCTACCAACGCGGAATCCCCTTTGTCCAGGTGCCCACCAGCCTGGTGGCCCAAGTCGATTCAAGTGTCGGAGGGAAGACCGGAGTGGATCACGCCAAGGGCAAGAATTTGATCGGTGCATTCAACCAGCCTCGTGCCGTGCTGATTGATCCTGTCACGCTGGAGACCTTGCCGATCCGGGAAAAGATTGCCGGCTTAGCCGAGGTGATTAAGTATGGAGTGATCGCCGATGAGCCTTTCTTTCGGTATCTTGAACACAACATGGAAGCGATTCTTGCACTCGACGAGCAGGCGATAACGCGGATCGTGAAACGCTCCTGCGAAATTAAGGCAGAGGTCGTGGCAGCCGACGAGCGTGAAGCCGATCGACGAAGGATCCTGAACTTTGGACATACGATCGGGCATGCGTTGGAAGCCATCGGCGGGTATCGTGGACTGATCCACGGGGAAGCGGTGGCGATTGGAATGGTCTGCGAGGCAGATTTGGCCAGGCATCTCGGTTACTGCAGCGAAGAAGTAGTCACTCGCTTGCAGGCCCTCGTCGCCAAGGCGGGGTTGCCGGTTCAGATGCCGCCGATGACGTTCGGTGCATTATGGACGGCCATGCGGCAAGATAAGAAGGTCTCGTCCGGAACGGTCTATTGCGTGGTGCCGACGCAAATCGGAACGGTACAAGTCGTGCCGCTAGAGAAGCAGCGCGTGCGTGCCTGGTTCGACGGGAAGCGAGCGCCACAGCGGAGAAAGTTGGCGAATCAACTTCAAGGGCCAGGCCGGTAGGAGCCTTCATGACGGCGAAACGGACGGTATCTCAATTGGAGCAAGCCCTTCGCGAGAAAACGCGAGAAGTCGATGTCTTGCATCGCATCAGCGAGTCGATCAGCAATACGCTCGATCTGGAAGCCGTCCTGCGTCACATCGTCGATATGGTAGTGGAGGTGACTAAGGCTGATGCCTGTCTGCTCTACTTACTATCTGACAACCGCGATGAACTCATTCTACGAGCTTCAAAGAATCCCCATCCCAAGTTGATCGGCCGCATTACGATCGGATGGGGAGAAGGAATTACCGGCTGGGTAGCCCGCGAAAGAACGCGAGTCGTTATCCCGAATAGCGCCAGCGACGACCCCCGATTCAAGTTTTTCCATAACCTGCCGGAAGACCGGTATCAGGCGTTCGTCTCCGTTCCCATCACGACCAAGCAGGAAGTCGTCGGAGTCATCAATGCTCAGCACAAACGACCGCGACGATACCGTCCCGACGAATTGGCGTTGTTGTCCACGATTGCGACCCAGGTCGGAGGGGCCATCGAGAACGCCCGGCTGTACGATCAAATGACTCGCAAAGCGCTTCAACTCGAGACCTTGTCACAGGTATCGGAAACGGTTTCTTCCAACCGGCTGATCGAAGACGTGTTGCAGCTGATCGTGACGATGACCGCCCAAATGATGGGGTCCAAAATCTGCTCCATCATTCTCCTCGATCAGGCGACAGGCGAACTGCGCATTGCAGCGACACAAAGTCTGAGTGAACAATATCGACGTAAGCCCAATGTGAAGATCGGTCAGAGCATCAGCGGACGCGCAGTCCAGGAGCGTCGGCCAATCATCGTGCCGGATGTCACCACGGAAAGTACGTATGTCTATCCTGACATGGCGGCCAAAGAAGGGCTCTGTTCCTTGTTGTGCGTCCCGATGCTGGTCCGTGAAAAGGCGATCGGAGTCATCAATACCTACACCTCCAAACCTCGCACGTTCACCACGGAGGATGTGAAATTGATGCAGGCGATTGCCAATCAAGCCGCCATCTCCATTGAACACACGACGCTGCTGGAGAAGTCGTTTGAGATGCAGGAGGCACTGCAGGTGCGCAAACTCCTGGACCGCGCTAAGGGTTATCTGATGCGGTCCAAGCGGCTCTCGGAAGACGAGGCATTCAAATTGATTCAGCGGCAGAGTATGGACCTTCGTAAATCGATGCGGGAAATTGCCGAGGCCATTCTCTTGGCAGGAGAAATCGAAGAGCGAGCGGATAAAAAGCGAACGGGTTCCTGATCCGCGGGCTCATACGCTCCAATCTCATCCTTACCGGTGGGTCAAGGTGTCGGTGTAGCTGCTGGCTTGCGTTGCCCTGCTTTTGGTGTGGTCTTGGGTGGGGCAGAAGGCTTTTCAGATCTCTGCCGACGTAAAGTGTCGAGCTCCTCTTTCAACTGTTGTAACTCCTCCGCCTGTTTGACGACCAAGTCCTTGGTCGCCTGTAGTTCCTGTTGAAGGCGTTGTTGCTCCCCTTCATGCGAGATTTTCGCCGGTGTCGGCTCCGTCATAGGCGCGGGAGACGGGGCACGCCGATGTAAGGCCTCGACCGCGATCGCCACACGAGGCCATTCCGGTTCAGTCACCATCCAAGGTTCTGGAGGATCGAGCCGGACGAGCGCCTCGCCTGGAGTGAACGAGAGGGTTGGCTGCCGAGAGCGGCTGTTCGCTGTGGGGGCGGTTCGGTAGTGGACAAGAGCGACTTGGATCGTCGTGTGATATGCGAAGAGATAGCCTTGTGTTGTCATCCCATCGTCTTTCACCATAAAGGTGATGCGCTGATCGGGCTGTGCCTGATGAAAAGCGGCCGAGACGAGCGGGGCGAGGAACTCCACTTCCTCTTGCGAGAATAAGGGAAAGGTGTCTGGTCCCGTAGTTCGATGTGGCCCGTCAAGACCTGAAATCGTCAGGCCTGTCAACAGCCGGGCTGTAACGGAAGGTGAAATGGTGGCCGGATGGGACGCGTGAAAAGCTTGGGGGGTGCTATACCTGGCAGTCGTGCCTCGGATAGACACGCGTTCCAGCGCCACAGTTCCCAGCGGACCCTGTCCGATAGGGGGCATGGTTGATAGAGCGCTGCAGGCGCTGATGACCAGAGAGGTGAGAACTATGGGCAATGTGAACTTCGGCCACATGAGAGCGGGATTCTACCATAGCCCTGCATCGAACGGCAGTTGCGTCGGGCGCCAGAGAAAGGATCTGCCGGGGAGAGGATCTGATTGACAGCTGGTTCGGGCCAGTGGTATACATGCGGTCGTTTTTCGGGGACAATGGAGTCTCCGACTAGTCATCGAACGGACAACGACGTCCTCCGATCCAAGGTGATGGGTCTGAGGGCGTTTTTTTTTGCTCGCTAGGACCAGTAGGATGGTTGGTATACGCAGTGGTGGGAGTCTCGATGCGCGTTTGTAGAATTGCCATGGCTCAAATGAATCCGACGGTCGGAGACCTCTCGGGGAATGTTCGCCGCATCGTGACCTGGATTCGCCAAGCCCGCCAAGCGCAGGCCGACCTCGTGGCATTTCCTGAACTCGCCATCACCGGCTATCCTCCTGAAGACCTGCTCTTCAAGCCGCGCTTTATCGATGACACCGCGCGGGCTTTGCAAGCTGTTGCCGCCGAAGCCAGAGGGGTGGCGGTGATCGTCGGATACGTAGGCCGGGAAACGGTTACGGCCTCGGGTGGAGAGCATCCAACCTCGCTGCAAACCACCGGGCGCCATGATTTGTACAATGCCGCCGCCGTCCTCTGCGAGCGCCGGATCGCCGCGAGCTACGGCAAGCGGCACCTGCCCAATTACGGCGTGTTCGACGAAAGTCGCTATTTTCGTCCGGGGCAACGACTCCCCTTGTTGGTGCTGAACGGCACGACGATCGGCGTGAACATCTGCGAAGACATCTGGTTTCCGGAGGGCCCGACGAGGCTGCAGGCGGCGGCCGGTGCCGAGGTCATCATCAACATCAATGCCTCGCCCTTTCATATGGGCAAGGGGGTGATTCGGGAACAGATGTTGGCCACGCGAGCGCGGGACAATCGCGTGATCGTGACCTATACCAATACGGTCGGCGGACAGGATGAGTTGGTCTTCGACGGGGGAAGCTTGATTGTGGACCACAGTGGCGCCATCCTGGCCCGAGGGAAGGCCTTTCAGGAGGATCTGCTCATCGCGGACTTGGATGTCGCCGCCGTGGGGCGTGCTCGCTTAGCGGCCGGTCGCAAACGGAGCCTGCCGCCTCGCGTGGCATCGTTGATCGATCGCATCGAGTTGCGACTGCCGGCCAGGAAATCGCGTTCCATCATCGTTCCGGCCTTGGAGTCTCACCTGGACCGCGTGGATGAAGCCTACCGTGCGCTGGTCTTGGGCGTGCAGGATTATGTGCGCAAGAATGGGTTCAAGCGAGTCGTCATCGGTTTGAGCGGCGGAGTGGATTCCGCGCTGACGGCGGCCATCGCCGTGGATGCTCTCGGGGCGGACAACGTGTTGGGCGTGTTTATGCCGTCGCCCTATACCTCGCGGGCCAGTCGGGAGGATGTGGCCGACCTGGGCCGGCGTCTCCATATCCAAGTCGACACTCTCTCGATTACCTCGACCTTCAAGAGTTATCTGCGCACGTTAGCCAAGTCCTTCAAGGGCCATCGGCCAGACGCGACGGAGGAGAATTTGCAGGCCCGCATCCGGGGCAACCTTCTCATGGCCTATTCCAACAAGTTCGGCCACTTGGTCCTGACGACCGGCAACAAGAGCGAGATGAGCGTTGGGTATGCGACGCTGTATGGCGACATGGCCGGCGGGTTTGCGGTGATCAAGGATGTGCCGAAGACCATGGTCTACGAGCTGTCGCACCGACGGAACGCGCAGGGAGCGATCCCGGTGATTCCGAAACGCATTCTGGAACGGGCGCCCACGGCGGAATTGCGCCCGGATCAAAAGGATGAAGACAGCCTCCCGCCTTACGCAGTGCTGGATCCCATTCTGAAGGCTTACGTGGAGGAAGATCGTGGCCCGGAGGACATCGTGGCGATGGGGTTCGATCAAGCGACGGTCGCGCGAGTGATCGCGATGGTCGATCGGAGCGAATACAAGCGACGCCAAGCCCCGTTGGGTATCAAGATTACCTATCGGGCGTTTGGGAAGGATCGGCGTATGCCAATTACGAATGGGTATCGATAGTCGAATGGGCAACGGCCGACAACGGCGTCGGTCATCAGGGCTGGCAATGGCGCCAGAGAGACAGGGCAGGCAGATCCGTCGGGACGAAAGCCTCGAGCGGAGTCACCTTTACGCAATCTCTTGGAGGCGCCATGGATATGATGGTCGGGCAACGGGTACGGGTGTGGGTAGTGGGGCTGGCGGTGATGGTAAGCGGATGGGGCGGCGCGGTGGGTGAATCGCGGGCCGGGACGACGGACGACCTGATGGATACGACCAAACATCCCGTATCCGTCACCATGGCGATGCAGGCCGACAGTTTCTTCGGGTTCAATCCATCCATTTATGGGACGTACGGGCTCACCGACGACATTGCGTTGGCGTTCAATTTCACCTATTGGACGATGATCAACGGCGTGGGCGTCCATGACAATGCCCCATGGCTCGAAACCGATATGGGGCTGAATCTCACCTTTCTGGAGAAGCGATTGTCCGTAACGCCGATGATCGGCTTCGTGCATGGCAGCCTGCTTTCCTCGCGCGGCGGCTTCTTCCCGAACGGCGGCGGCAGCGTCAATGAGCGCACGACGGCCTTCGAAGGATTCGTGCCCAACATCATCGCGAATTATATCGACAACCGGTTCGAGGGCGAGTTCTACCTAGGCTACTACAAAGCCATTCGGAGCGAGGGGGGCAGCGGAGGCGGCGGCGCGGTCGGCTGTTCGGGCCTGGTCGATACCAACTGCTTGGGGGCCAGCCAAGCCGGTGGTCGGGGCACCTGGGACTTCCTGCACTACTGGGTGAGCGGTGGAGTCAGGCTGAACAGCCTGTGGTCCGGCGGCGTGCATTACGAACATTTGCTGACCACTCGCGACAGCAGCGCACCCGGTGCCGCTCAAGACTACTACCGCTGGATCGGTCCCTATGTGGAGATGAAACTGCCGGGCGGCATGGCCTTCCGGTTCACGGCCGGAAAAGACCTGACAGACAATCAAGATTTCTATAAGTTGAAATTTACGAAGACGTTCTAGAGTCTTGCCGCCGCCTCCTCCTTCGTCTGCTGAAGGGGGAGGCCTGTCGGTCAACGGTGTCGCTGAAGGAGGAACAGAGTGAACGTACCGGCGCAACGGGGAACGGTGGTCGCGGGCGTGACAGTGGGACTCTTGATGGGCTCGGCCTTCGGGGCGGCGCAGGCCTATGCACAGAGTGCACCGCTCAAGGTCGATACGGGAGATACGGCGTGGGTGTTGATATCCTCGGCGTTCGTGCTGGCGATGCTCGTGCCGGGCTTGGCGCTGTTTTACGGGGGGTTGGTCAGGAGCAAGAACGTCCTGGGGACGATCATGCAGAGCATGATCATTCTCAGCGTCGTGAGTGTCCTCTGGATCTTGGTGGGGTACAGTCTGGCCTTCGGTCCCGATCAGGGCGGTATGATCGGCGGGTTGGACTGGATCGGGCTCAGGGGCGTCGGGGCCGAACCGCATCCGGTTTATGCCCCAACTATTCCGCACCAGGCCTTTATGTTGTTTCAATTGATGTTCGCGGCCATCTCACCCGCCTTGATTACCGGCGCCTTCGCGGAGCGTAAGCGCTTCACCTCAGTGGTGCTGTTTGCGGCCCTGTGGTCCCTGCTGGTCTACGTGCCGCTGGCCCATTGGATATGGGGCGGCGGTTGGCTGGCTAAGCTGGGTGCGTTGGATTTTGCCGGGGGCGCGGTGATTCACATCAGCTCCGGAGCTGCGGCACTGGTCTGTGCCCTCGTGCTGGGGCAGCGGCGGGGATACGGTACCGACTACATGGCACCGCACAATTTGCCGATGACGCTGCTTGGGACAGGGTTCCTCTGGTTCGGCTGGTTCGGTTTCAATGGTGGAAGCGCGTTGGGGGCCAATAGCGTGGCGGTGTCGGCTATTATCGCCACCCATGTGGCCGCGGCCACCGGGGCGATGGCTTGGTGCGGAGCCGAGTGGGCTCACCGTGGGAAGCCGACCGTGTTGGGCGTCGCGAGCGGCGCCGTGGCAGGGCTGGCGACGGTGACGGCGGCAGCCGGCTACATCAGCCCCTTGTTCGGCATTCTGATCGGTGCGGTCGCCGGCCTGGCCTGTTATGGCGCGATTGTTTGGAAGGGGCGATTCGGCTATGATGACTCGCTTGACGTCGTGGGGATCCACGGGGTCGGGGGGGTGATCGGGATCGTGGCCACCGGGCTTTTTGCGGATAAGGCCGTCAACCCAAGCGGAGCCGACGGGTTGTTGTTCGGGAATCCCGGTTTCCTGGGCGTCCAACTCCTTGTCGCGTTGGTTACGGCGGCCTTCACGGTCATCGGCACCTTCGCCATCCTCAAACTGGTCGATTCTCTGACGGGGCTCCGAGTGTCCTCGGAGGAAGAAGCCACCGGCCTCGATTTGAGTCAGCATAACGAACGGGCCTATTCGTGAACCACGCCATCGGCTGCGTGCGGGCGGCGAGCCTAGGAGGCAAGGATGAAACTAATCGAAGCCATCGTCAAACCCTTCAAGCTTGACGAGGTGAAGGATGCCCTATTGGAGATCGGCATCCAGGGTATGACCGTCACGGAGGTCAAGGGATTCGGCCGTCAGAAGGGGCATAAGGAAACCTACCGCGGCCAAGAGTACACCATCGAATTCGTGCCGAAAGTGAAAATCGAAGTGGCGGTCAACGACGGGCAGGTTCAGCGTGTCCTGGAAACGATCACCCGGGCGGCAAAGACCGGCAGCATCGGGGATGGCAAAATTTTCGTGCGCGACCTGACGTCGGCCGTTCGGATTCGGACCGGCGAAACAGGAGAAAGCGCCCTGTAACCATGTCGCACGCGTTGGATGCGGGGTCGCCCTTGTTGCATGAAGCGGGAGCGTTGCTGCCGGCCGACCTTCTTGCCGAACAGCGGCAGGCGATTCAGCAGCGCTTGTTGGCTGGAGCCTCCGGCGATGAAGTGGTGAACGCCACCACCGACCTTGTCGACGGGTTGATCATCGGACGGTATCGCACCGCGGCGCGAGCCGGCGGTGAAGGCCTCACGACGGTCGGGTTTCACCATTGTTGCCTGGTCGCGCTGGGGGGCTATGGGCGCCGGGAATTGGCGCCCCATTCGGACATCGATCTCATGTTCCTGTTCCATCCGGACGCGGCCAAGGCGATGCCCGACCTGGTGAAGCAGGTGCTCCATCCCCTGTGGGACAGCGGATTTCAAGTCGGGCACAGCGTACGGACGATTCAGGATTGCGTGGAATTGGGGTTGGCCGATCTGACCGTGCGTACCTCCATGATGGAGGCGCGGTTCCTCGCCGGGAGCGCCGAGCTGTTCCAGCAGTTCCATGCCCGCTACGCTCACAAGGTCGTCTCCACCGGGTTCGACGCCTATTTGGAGCAGAAAGTTACGGAACGGCAGCGGGAGTATCAGAAGTTCGGCGAGACCGTGTATCTGTTGGAGCCCAACGTCAAAAAAAGCAAGGGAGGACTGCGCGATCTGCATCTCCTCCAATGGATCGGGGCTGCACGTTATCACGCACCGACGATTCGCGAACTCTCCGACCGTGGCATCCTGTCTCCGGTGGACTATCACACGATCAAGGACGCGAGGGAGTTTCTCTTGCGCGTGCGCGCCTGCCTCCATGTTCGGGCGGGAATGGCGCAGGAGATTCTGACGTTCGACGATCAGGTGTGGTTAGCGCAGCATTGGGGCTTCACCGATCGGCCCCATCTGCTCGCCGTCGAGCAGTTCATGCAGCAATACTATCGGCATACGATGGGGCTGCACGTCGCGTCGATGCGGTTCGTCGATCGTTGTCGCCGTCGTTCTGTGTGGCAGCGTTTGAGCCGGTGGAGGCCGGCGACGAAGATTGATCGGCACTTTCTCGTCGAGGATGAAGCCTTGACCGTGCCGAAGGAATCGCGTGCGCAGGTGTTGGCCCAACCGGCAGCCTTGGTGACTTTGTTCGACCTGGCTCGGTCGCGCAATTTGAACATCGATCCCTCGTTGCTGGAAGACATCCATCGCCATGCGGAAACGCTGTCGCCCGAACGATTCCATACGCCGGAAGTCGGCCGCACGTTCATGTCGATCCTGGCGGGACCGGGCACGGCGCGGACCTTGGAGGCGATGCATCGCGCCCACCTGTTGGAAAAGTTGGTGCCCGCGTTCTCACGCGTACGGGGCCTCATGCAGTTCAACCAGTACCACAAGTACACGGTCGATGAGCATAGCCTGCTGGCTGTCGGCAAGGCCGAGGCATTAGCGGAGCATCAGGGCGCGCTGGGCGAAGTCTATCGGGAGATCAAGCGAAAGGACCTCCTCCATCTCGCCGTGCTATTGCATGATTTGGGAAAGGGACATGAGGAAGACCATAGCGAAGTCGGCAAGCGACTGGCGGAAGAGACGGCGGCGCGCCTCGGTTTCGATGAGCGCGAGCGCGCGACGTTGATGTTTCTCGTACATCGGCATCTGCTCATGGCCCATACGGCCTTTCGGCGCGACCCGTACGACGAGAAGGTGTTGCGGCCGTTTGTCCGTGAGGTGGGTACGCCGGAAGTCTTGCGCAAGCTCTTGGCCTTGACCGCTGCCGACATTGCCGCCGTTGGCCCGGATGTGTTGACCAAGTGGAAGGAATCGTTGCTCGTGGAGCTGTACGGCCGCGCCATGCAGGAGGTGTCCGGCGAACGAGACAGGGCCGATGGGCCGGAACGCCTGGCCAGGGTTGCTACCGAGGTGATGCACCAACGGGAAGCGGTGACGGACTTGCCGGAGGACGACAGGTGGATTCGTGGGGAGTTGGAACAGTTTCCTCCACGCTACCTCTCTGGCACCGCGCCGCGGCGCATCGCCGCCCATCTGACCGCGATTCGTCGTCTCCAGCCGGGGGGGGTGGTGATTGACACGGAATTTCATGCCGACCTGGGTACGTGCGAATACGCCGTGGTGGCGCATGACGACCTAATTCCCGGGCTGTTCTCCAAGATCGCCGGGGTCATGGCGGCGAGCGGGTTGCAGATTCTCGACGCGCAGATCGTGACGCGACAGGATGGCGTGGCGGTCGATACCTTCCAGGTGACCGATCCGGATTATCAGGGGGCTCCGCCCGCCGAACGGCGAGAGTCGATTGCCGACACGATTACGGAGGTCTTGACGGGGCGCCAGTCGATCGAGTCGGTGATGCGACGCGGATCCAGGCTCAATATGGGCCGATCACTCCCGGTCCATCGGCAGCCTGCGGAGGTGCGGATCGACAATGAAACGTCCGACCGCTTCACCATCTTGGATGTATTCGCGGAGGACCGGCAGGGGTTGCTCTTCGTCATCACCAACGCTATCTTCCAGCTGGGGTTGTCGGTTCACGCCTCGCGTATTTCCACCAGATTGGACCAGGTGGCAGACGTGTTTTATGTGACTGCGGAGGGCGGCACGAAGATCGACGATCCGGTTCGTCTGGAAGCGGTGCGCGCGGGGATTCTCGGCAAGATCGAAGCGTTTCTCACTGTGGATGCAGCATAGGGTTTAGGGCGCAGACAGTCATTTCATGGGGGGTTGAAAGGAGGAGGGGGATGAACGTTCGCGAAGTCTTAGAGATGGCCAAGAAGAATAAGGTCCAGGTCGTGGATTTGAAGTTTGTCGACCTGATCGGGACCTGGCAGCATTTCACCGTTCCCGTCAGTGAACTGACGGAAGGGTTGTTCAAGGACGGCTCCGGCCTCGACGGCTCGTCGATCCGCGGCTGGAGGGCGATCAACAACAGCGACATGCTGCTGATTCCGGACCCCGCCACCGCCTGTATGGATCCCTTTTGTTCCGTACCGACGCTGAGCCTCATCGGCAACGTCGTCGACCCGATCACCCGTGAGATGTACGACCGCGATCCGCGGTATATCGCGCAGAAAGCAGAGAAGTATCTGCAGAGCACGAAAATTGGCGATACCTCCTATTGGGGGCCGGAAGCGGAATTCTTCATCTTCGACCATGCCCGTTATGATCAGACGAACCACAGTGCCTACTACTACATCGATTCCGACGAGGGCGTGTGGAACATGGGGCAAGAGGGCGTCAACCTGGGCGGCAAGATCCGTCACAAGGAAGGCTACTTCCCGGTGGCACCGACCGACACGCAGCAGGACATCCGGACCGAGATGGTCCTCGAAATGGAAAAGGCGGGCATCGCCACTGAAAAGCATCACCATGAAGTGGCGACGGCAGGCCAGGCGGAAATCGACATTCGGTTCGACAGCCTCGTGCGCACGGCGGACAAGATGATGATGTTCAAGTACATCGTCAAGAACGTGGCACGGCGCCATGGCAAGACCGTGACCTTCATGCCGAAGCCGATCTTCGGCGACAACGGGTCCGGCATGCATACCCACCAGAGCATCTGGAAGGACGGCAAGCCGCTGTTCGCGGGGAAGGAATACGCCGGCGTGTCGCAGCTCTGCCTGCATTACATCGGCGGCATCTTGAAACATGCTCCGGCGTTGGCAGCCTTTACCAACCCCTCGACCAATTCATACAAGCGGTTGACGCCGGGCTTCGAAGCGCCGGTGTTGCTGGCCTATTCCAGCCGTAACCGGTCGGCGGGCATCCGCATTCCGATGTACTCACCGAGCCCCAAGGCGAAGCGCATCGAAGTCCGATTCCCGGACCCTGCGGCCAATCCCTACTTGGCCTTCTCCGCCATGCTCATGGCGGGTTTGGACGGCATCGAAAACAAGATTAATCCGGGCGAGCCAGCAGAGAAGGACCTCTACGATCTCGAGGCCAAGGAAGCGGCCAAGATTCGGACCATGCCGGGCAGCTTGGACGAGGCCCTCAGCCACTTGGAGAAGGATTATCAATTCCTGCTCAAGGGCGGGGTGTTCAGTGAGGATTTGATCGAGGCCTGGATCGGGTATAAGCGCGCCAAGGAAGTCGATACGATGCGTCTGCGGCCGCATCCGTACGAGTTCTTTCTGTATTACGACGTGTAGCAGCCGCCTTCTTCGTTGCGGGCGCTTGACGGCCGAACGGAGAGGATGGTATAGGTAGTCCCTGCGGATGAGCCCAGGCAACGGCGCCTGATCTGAACTCCGCACCACAACGGGTACACGGACAAAGGCGTCCGTCATTCTTTCGGGAGTGGCGGACGCCTTTTTATTTGCAGCCGACGTGGTCGTCGGCACCGACATCAGACAAGGCACTGGGAGCCTTGTAACCAGGGACATCGACGTCCTCTTCCCGTCATCGGGATGAGGACGTTTTTTTTGACCCGAGCGCGCATCTTTCACAGGAGGTCACGATGGAAAAGGACGCAATGTGCGAGGCAATCAAGGCGCAACGGACGAACAGGAAAATCACCATCGCGCAGGTCGCCGAGTCGGTCGGGAAGAGCCCGACCTTTGTGGCGGCGGCGTTGAACGGCAACCATCGCCTCTCTCCCGACGAGGCGTTGAAGGTCGGAAGCCTGCTGGATTTGGACAAGGAGCAGATCGCTGCGTTGAGTCGCTTTCCCGTGCGCGCGGACTTTCCGATTACCGTCGATCCCTTCAAGTATCGGCTGCTGGAGGTGATCGGCGTGTACGGCGACGCACTGCGGGAGATGGCCAATGAACTGTTCGGCGACGGCATCATGAGCGCGATCGACTTCACCATCGACATGGAGAAAGTAACCGGCAGCCAGGGCGAGACCCGCTGCAAGATCACGCTGAACGGCAAGTGGCTGGAGTACAAGACATTCTGAAGGGGTATTCGGCGAAGAGACCGGGACAACGGCGTCCAGGTCGATTGCTCCCATACCTGTGAATCGGACAATGGCGTCCGGCGCGTTTCATAGGGAATCGCGGACGCCATTTGTGTTTGTGGAGGATGAGATGCCCACTGTTCTTATGACGGACCGGCACAAGAAGAACCCTTTCGGAGCAGGACGGAGGCTGGCCGCATCGGCCCTGGCGACAGGCGTGATCCTGCCGGCCTGGGCTCATGCGGAATCATCGGTGGGCCAGTCGCTGTCGGTCAGCGGGCCGGATACGGCATGGGTGCTGATTTCTTCGGTATTGGTCTTGGCGATGACCGTGCCCGGCTTGGCCCTGTTCTACGGCGGGTTGGTGCGCAGCAAGAATGTCCTGGGCACTGCCATGCAGAGCTTCGCGATTCTCTGCGTGGTCAGTTTGCTCTGGGTGCTCGTCGGTTACAGTCTGGCATTCGGTCCCGACATCAAGGGACTTATCGGCAGTGTGGACTGGATGGGCTTGAGCGGAGTGGGTTTGATGCCCCATCCGACCTACGGTCCGACGATCCCTCATCAGGCTTTTATGGTGTTCCAGCTGATGTTCGCGGCAATCACACCCGCGTTGATCACCGGCGCCTTCGCCGAGCGGATGAAGTTCAGCGCGGTGCTGATGTTCTCGGCTCTCTGGTCTCTCGTCGTCTACTGTCCCGTCGCCCATTGGCTTTGGGGGGGAGGGTGGTTGGCCGGTCTGGGGGCCTTGGACTTTGCGGGCGGAGCGGTGGTGCACCTGAGCTCGGGCATGAGCGCCCTTGTGTGCGCCTTCGTGCTCGGGGCCCGGCACGGATATGGAACGGATTATATGGCGCCGCACAATCTGCCGATGGTGTTGCTTGGAACGGGATTACTCTGGTTCGGGTGGTTCGGATTCAACGCGGGCAGTGCTCTTGGAGCGAATCAGACAGCCATCATCGCGTTCGTGGCCACGCACGTGGCCGCCGTGACCGGGGCGCTCAGTTGGATGACGGTTGAATGGTGGCATCGCGGCAAGCCGACAGTCCTGGGGATCGCCAGCGGGGCGGTCGCCGGTTTGGCCATGGTGACGCCGGGAGCGGGGTATGTCGGTCCGTTGTCCGCCTGCGTGATGGGACTTATTGCGGGCGGGCTGTCGTACATGGCCATCATGAACAAGGGGCGTCTTGGGTACGACGATTCGCTGGATGTGGTCGGCATTCACGGGGTTGCCGGTGTGGTGGGGATTCTATTGAGCGGTATGCTGGCATCTACGGCGGTGAATTCCGATGGCGTCGACGGACTGCTGCGGGGAAATGTCTGGTTTTTCGAGGCACAGGTGTTGACGGTCGTCGTGGTTGCATTGTTTTCCGCGATAGGAACCTGGGCCATTCTCGCCCTCGTGGATAAATCGGTCGGATTACGTGTGACTCCCGAGGAAGAGCAGATGGGATTGGATATCAGTCAACATAACGAGCGAGCCTATTCATAAGGGAGGAGGCCATGAACATGCTGCAAGAAGAAACAGCGGACGTGTCTCTGAGCCACAGCCGGCTTCTGGAATTGTTGCGCGAGCGAGGCCCCCAGACGCTCGATAGTCTCTGCGCAGTGCCCGATTTGGGGTGGGCGCAGGTGCTGATGGCGGTTGATCATCTGAGCCGGTCGCAGCAAGTGAGCCTAGAGATGATCGCTCCTCGCGAATATCGGGTGTCGTTGATGGAAAGGCAGGAGCCATGACATCGGCCGACCACGTCCTGTGGCTACTGATGTCCACGACGCTCCTGCTATTGATCGTGCCGGGCATCGCGTTGTTCTACGGCGGCATGGTGAGGAAAAAGAACGTCATGAACACGATGGGGCTGCCTTTCGCTGTGCTGGCCATCGTCTCTCTCGAATGGGTGTTTCTTGGAGATCAAGCCCTCTTCCACCTCGGAAACGCGAATCCGATCGGACAGGCAAGCGATGGCAGCCTGTTATGGTCGGCCTATCGCGGTGTGATGGCCTCGATCGCATTGGCCTTGGTTGCGGGAGCGATTGTGGAACGGGTCCGCTTCTCCTTCTTTCTGGTGTTCGGGGCCTGTTGGGTGTTGGTCGTGTATCTCCCTCTGTCCCATTGGTTCTGGGGAAACGGGTGGTTGGCAAGCCTGGGCGTGTTGGATTTTTCGGGGGGCGCCGTCATTCACGTTAGCGCGGGGGGCAGTGCCCTCGTGATGGCGATTGTGCTGGGTCCGCGCCGGGGGTACGGCCGGATCGAGATGATGCCGAACCACTTGCCCTTCTCGTTCTGCGGAGCGGGACTCATCTGGGTGGGTTGGTTTGGATTCACCGGCGCCGCCGTTTCGGCCTCAATGTCAACCGTCGCAGGGGCGTTCGTGACCATTCAACTGTCGGCGGCCGCGGCAGCGGCTGCCTGGACGGCGGTGGAGTGGCTTCAACGGGACAAACCGACCGCCCTAGGATCCGTGAGCGGGGCTGTCGCGGGGCTGGTGGCGATCACGCCGGCGGCCGGCTATGTCGGACCTCTCTCGGCGCTGGTCATCGGGATCGGAGCCGGAGGGTTGTGTTACATGGTCGTGAACTACGTCAAACTCATCCTGGGCTATGACGACTCGTTGGACGTCTTCGGCATGCATGGGGTCGGAGGGACCTGGGGGATGATCGCAACGGGGTTGTTTGCGTCGACAGACGTGAACCCGAGCGGAAGCGACGGTCTGTTCTACGGCTACCCGTACCAGTTTGCCGTCCAAGCCCTAGCGGTCGGCGCGGCCTGGGCGTTAGCCGGAGCAGGGACATGGCTATTGCTGCGGCTACTCATGTCGATGTTGCCGTCTCGCGTGGCTCAGGAGGGGGAAGTGCTGGGCTTGGATCTCTATGAGCATGGAGAGAAAGGATATACAGGTTAACCATGGCGATCATTCACGATGATATCGGTCGGCGAAGGTTTCTTAGTCAAGCCGTCATGGGGTTTGGGCTTGTGTTTGGGATGGGGCTCTTGGGGCTACGGTTCCTACAGTTCCTCGTGCCGTATCGCACAACGCGACAGACGGAAGCAGTGTTGATTGGGACCGAATCGCGGATTCCGATGGGAGAGGCGGTCTCGATGGATCTTGGCGGGCAAAAGATCCTGGTGCTCAAGACGGAGGAAGGCGTGGCCGCGTTCTCCCGACGCTGCACCGATCTGGGATGTCTCGTCTCCTGGAATCGAGAGCGCCAGCAGTTCATTTGCCCCTGTCACCAGGGGACTTTCGATAAGACGGGAAAGAATATCTCCGGGCCTCCGCCCAGACCGTTGGATCGCTTGGACCTGGTCAAGCGCGGGGAACAGCTCTATGTGAGCATTCAGAGCACATAGCAACGGAGGGATGGGTTCGTCGTTGAATTTTGAGTGTGAACGTTGAATTGCGATCGGAGATGCGCACCCACAGTCATCGCTCCACCGGAAGGATGCCACACATGACCTCGATGGGTACAGGGGCGGCGGAGAGTCAGCCGGCCGGAAAAGAGAAGAACTGGATCGACTACATTCAGAAAGATCTGCCGGAACACCTGGAGTGGTGGCCGTACACGCTGGGTGCCATCCCGCTGACACTGTTCGGGATTCTGGTCGGAACCGGTCTGTTGCTGACGTTCTATTATGTGCCGTCTCCCGAGAAGGCCTACGAAAGCGTCGGCCAGATTACCAACGAGATCTACCTCGGCTGGTTCGTGCGCGGCTTACACAAGACGTCCGTGGATCTCATGATTCTGTTCCTGCTCTTTCATGTGATTCGGGTGTTCCTTACGCGAGCCTATCGGTCGCCGGGGGAATTGAAATGGGTAAGCGGGTCGCTGGTGCTGTTCGTCACCTTCGGCATGGGCTTCACCGGCTATTCGCTGGTCTTCGACAACGTGTCCTACTGGGGCATGACGGTGGTGACCAATATGATCGGGATGCTTCCCGTGGTCGGGACTCCCTTGTTGTACCTGTTGCGAGGTGGTGAGGAGGTGTCCGGTATGACTCTGCTCAGGCTCTACGATCTTCATACCAAGCTGCTGCCGGTGCTGCTCGGAGGGTTGGTGCTCGGCCACGTCGTCATCGTGCGTCTCATGGGGTTCACGAACGTGGAAGGGAGCCGGCACTTTCACCCGTTTTATCCTGAGCACACGCTCAAAATGGGAGCCATCGCCGTGGGGTTGCTGGTATTGATCGTAGACCTGGTCATGATCTTCCCTCCGATGCTGGGGCCGCCGGCTAATCCACAGGAAGTGGCATCCGATGTTTCGCCACCCTGGTATTTCTCGGCGCCCTACATGTGGATTTCCCTGTTGCCGGGGCCAGTCGCCTTGTGGAGCCTCCTTGGCGGGGCAGGTGTCTTTGTGTTGTATCCCTTCATTGATCGAGCGCTCTCGGAACGAGGATGGCAGATGGAAATCGTCAATGCGATTGTCGGAACGATCGTCGTGGGGGCGGTTGTGTTCTTGATATATCTGAATATGCAGATGTGATGACAGGACTGTGGGAAAGGGAAGGACAGACCAATGGACGAACCAATCAACCATGAGATACACCCCCAGACCGAGCCAGCGTCCGCGGATAACAGCAAGAAGAACTTTACCCGCTATATGATCGGCGGCCTCTGCCTGGTGTTGTTTCTCGCGCTCACCGGCGTCGGGTACGTGCAGGTGGAGGAGCGGCGCGGCGGGGGCGTCAGACCGTTTGTCTCGGCCGAGAATAAGAAGTGCATCGATTGTCATGTCGCGAAGGATGTGGGAGTCGGAGGAATCAACGACTGGAAAACCAGCCGTCATGCCACGAAAGGGATCGGCTGCGTGGAATGTCACCGCGCCGAGAAAGGCGATGCGGATGCCTACGGTCATGAGGGGTTTCTGGTGTCCACGCTGGTGACACCGAAGGACTGCATGCGGTGCCATGATAAGGAAGCGCAGCAGTTCGACAAGTCTCACCATGCGAAGGCGGCGCAATTCATCGGGTCGCTGGACAACTTTCTGGGCAATGTGGTCGAGGGTCCGGAAGTGGGGACGACCGGCTGCGCCGGCTGTCACGGGAGCGTGGTCAAGGTCATGGAAAACGGCAAATTGCACCCTTCCACCTGGCCGAATAGCGGGATCGGCCGAGTGAATCCGGACGGTTCGAAGGGCACCTGTGCGGCCTGCCATGGGAGGCACAGTTTTTCGATTGCGCAGGCACGGCAGCCGGAAAGTTGCGGACGCTGTCACATGGGGCCCGATCACCCTCAGATCGAGGCCTACATGGAAAGCAAACACGGCGTCATGTTCACCGCCAACAAGGACAAGATGAAGCTGGCCGAACCGTCCGACAAATGGCACCCTGGCAAGGATTATCTGTTTCCCACCTGCGCCACCTGTCACATGAGCGCGACGGGAACGCAGGAGGTGACACACGACGTCGGCGATCGCATCAGTTGGA
Source organism: Nitrospira sp. (assembly GCA_015709715.1). NCBI lineage: Bacteria > Pseudomonadati > Nitrospirota > Nitrospiria > Nitrospirales > Nitrospiraceae > Nitrospira > Nitrospira sp. The sequence continues at coordinate 980,420 of CP054184.1, read as the reverse complement.
CGCTACGCCCGGTCGTTTCGACCAGACTCGAGCATTACCAGGACCGACGCAAAGCCATGACGCAGGTGTGCTCCTCCTGTCACAGCAACGAAATCGTGGAGCGGTTCTTTACTCAGATGGACGGCGGCGTGGCCCTCTATAACGAGAAGTTCGGCAAGCCGGCCAAGGAGGCGATGGATCGGCTCAAAGAGCTGGGCAAGATCACGCCGACCCCGTTCGATGAAGAAATCGAGTGGGTGTTTTATGAACTCTGGCACCATGAAGGGAGGCGGGCGCGACACGGGTTGTCGAAGATGGCGCCGGACTACGTGCACTGGCAGGGATTCTATGAAGTCGCCAAGCACTTCTACATGAAGTTTCTGCCGAAGGTGCGCGAACTGTCGCCGCAAGTCGCGAAGGAGCTGTTGGCGCGGGAAACTCACCGATGGGTGGAGAAGGGCCTGAGCAAGGAGGAAATTGCCCAGATGTTGGAATTCTACGACAAGGAGATGCAAGGGAAACGCGGTGGCAGTTCAAACGGAGGATCGTGATGAACAAGATCGAGGCGATCAAGAATGAGCATGATGGATTGGCGGTGGGGGAGAGGATTGCTCACTTCGCGAAGGCCGGGTGGGAATCGATTTCCGAGGCCGACGTCCAGCGGCTCAAATGGTATGGCCTGTTTCTGCGCAATCCGACACCAGGCCATTTCATGCTTCGGGTGCGTCTACCGGGCGGCCAAGGAAACGGCGCCCAGCTTCGTGCGTTGGCGGAGATTGCCTCGACCTATGGGAACGGACTTGTGGATGTGACCACCAGGCAACAGGTGCAAGTGCGGCACTTGACGATCGAGCACGTGCCGGTGGTGTTCGCCAAACTGGCCGAGGCGGGCCTCACCTCGTTGCAAACCGGCATGGATTCGGTCCGCAACGTCATGACCTGTCCGGTGGCCGGATTGAACCCCAACGAGCTGTTGGACGGCACGGACATCGTGCGCGCCATCAATCGCGAGGTATTGAGCAATCCTGCCTATACGAACTTGCCGCGCAAGTGCAACATCGCCGTCACCGGCTGCCCGGACAATTGCCTCCACACGGAGACGCAAGATATCGCCCTGGTGCCGGCCTACCACGACTTGGGCCACGACAAGTGTTATGGCTACAATGTACTGGTCGGCGGCAAGCTGGGATCCGGCGGCTATCGCATCGCGAGCCCATTGGACATGTTCGTCAACCCGGCTGAAGCCTTCGAGGTCTGCCGGGCCCTCCTCCACATCTATCGTGACCATGGACCGCGGGAGAACCGCACGCAAGCGAGGCTGGCCTTTCTCGTGGAGGCGTGGGGGGACGCGCGGCTGCGTCATGAAGTGGAGATCCGTGTCGGCCGAAATTTACCCACGGCCGGCATCGATGCGCGCGGCGCGGCGGAACGTGACCACATCGGAATCTTCCGGCAAAAACAACGGGGGCTGAACTACATCGGCCTCAAGATTCTGGTCGGTCGCGTGAAGGCGAACGACTTGCTCGGCATTGCCGCCTTAGCTGAACGATATGGCACGGGCGAGGTGCGGCTGTCGCCGGGGCAAGCCTTCGTCATTCCCCATGTCAGCGACCGGCTCGTGGGCGAATTGGCCGAGGAGCCCCTGGTCAAACAATTCGCCTATAACCCCTCGCCGCTGTATAAGGGGCTCGTCAGTTGTGTGGGCAGCGACTATTGTGACCTGGCCGTCATCGAGACCAAGAGCCGCGCCGTCGAGACAGCGCGCGCGTTGGAGCGGAGGCTTGGGGAGGGGCTCAAGCCGATCACCGTCCATTGGTCGGGCTGCCCTGCAGGTTGCGGGAACCATCTCGTAGCCGATGTGGGGTTATTGGGAAAGAAGGCGAAGGTGGGGGGCAAGGTGGTGGATGCGGTCGATGTCTTCGTCGGGGGGCGTTCCGGGCCCGATCCGAAGGCCGCGATCAAGATCATGGAAGACGTACCCTGCGACCGGTTGCCGTTCGTGCTGGAGATGCTCATGCCCTACCACACGCGGGAAAAAATGCACCGTGTGCGCGGCAAGGCGGCGCCCAAGGCGAGTAAGGCTTCGGCTCCTGGGAGTGAGACAGCTGCGGCGCCGGCCAGCCTCACGCCGCAACCCTCTTCTCTGTAAGCGTATAGGCTTGAGACGGTGTCGGAGTTGCGATATCCTCCTGCTTCTCACCAAGGAGGTAGCATGGCCAAGAGGGGGAAGGTCGGGCAAGAATCGGTCGAGCTTCTCGATCGACATATCGAACAGGTGCGTACCACGTTGTCGGCGTTTCAACCGTTCTTGTCACGGCGCAAGGCGACCGCGTCGCTGGATGGCTTCGATGACCGAGCGGAAGAGGTGCTGAGCGACACGTTCGGGGCGGCATCGGAGGAACTGGAAGCCTATCACTATGCCAAGCTGGGGGAGACGGGACTCTTGCCGGAGGAAGCGCAAGAGGCGGGGATGCATAGCACCGATCGGGAGAGCCTTCACCAGCGGAAGCAGGTGCTGGAGAGTTGTCTTGCGCAGCTCGAATTGAAGCGGGCCGCGCGCGTGGGGCGTGATTGGCGACGGACGGTCGGGGAGCGCATCGACGGTCGCACCGTGGCTGAGTTCATGTCGAAAGATGTGCGCAGTGTTCACAAGGGCGCGTTGATCAAAGAGGCAGGGCGACTACTGCAGAAGTGGCGCATCGGGTCGCTGCTGGTCGATGATGGGTCCCGCTACATCGGCATCATCACCGACACCGACCTGAGCCGGAAGGCCGTTGCCAAGGGGTTGGATCCCAACAGCACCACCGTCCTGGCTTGCATGAGCAAGTCGATCGTTACCATCGAGGATAGTGAACCGATCAAGGAAGCCTTGCGCTTGATGAAGAAGGAGGGCATCCGTCACTTGCCTGTCACGGAAGACGGCACGATCATCGGCGTGCTGTCGGTGGGGGATTTGTTGCGGGCCTATCAGCGGATTCTGGAACTGTAGCCTGATCGAGGGACCTTTGAGCCTCACATCGACGCTACGCTTCAGCGAGCGTCCGATTCATGCGAGAAGGAAATCTGAGTTGGACGTACGAGAGGCGCCATAGCCGTGCTGCTCGTTGGCCTGCTCTTGTCCTGGTGAAATGGATTTCCAGCGGCCGACGCATCGGATTCCTCTCCCGATCCGAACGCGGTGAAGTGGCATCCCGGCCATTCGCGCTGCGTGGCCTGCAGCTTCGCGTGGAATGGCCGGATCTTGAGCCAGAGGAGGCCGCTACGACTTTACCGTCATCGAACAGGCCCTCGCGCAGCTGGCATCGACGATCCAAGAGCTCTTCGCGTTCGGCCGTGACCGGTTTACCTGTTCTGGACGCGCGCGCCGGGATCGTATCTCCAGCTGTTGGAGATGCTGAACGGCCTGCCGGCCACCAGCGGTCAGGCGGGCGGGCTCGATACAACTTGCCCTAAGGCCTGTACGGCCTGCGTGGAGTAGAAACTGTTGGGCGGTCACCAGCTCCGGTAAGCGGACTTTGACCATTTCCCTCATAACTAGCACGCTTCTCCCTGCGACCCCGTGGCCTCGTTTCCTGCCAGGACTTCCAGCTTCTTTATTTCTTCAAGAAGTCTACAGAGAAGCCCCCTCGCCGAATGCGGCGCCTATTCGGCTCACGGCATGCCGTTCTTCCCAGGGAGGGAGCCTGTTCCCATCACAGTTTTCCGAACATCTTTTCGAAGAACTGTCTATTTTGCTTCATGTGTTCTTCGATATCCGTCTGCAGGTGCCTTGCGCCAGTCTGCCAATCTTCGGTCTGGTAGCCGACGCGGCGGGCGAGGAAGATGAACTCGTCTGAGTCGGGCGGCGGGAGGACGAGGTCCTTGGTGTTGCCGCGCACCATGCGCAGGCCGTCGATCAGCATGCGGATGAAGAGGTAGGATTTGCGCAGGTTCTCGCCGGTCGCGCGGGGGATGAGTCCCACGTCAATGAGGGCGGCCAAGGCCCGGAGCGTGTTGGGCGTGCGCAGGCTCGGGTGGCGGTGTCCGTGCATCACCTGCAGGTATTGAATGGCATATTCCAGCGTGACGATGCCGCCGTGGCTGTGTTTGAGATTGATCTGCCCCGGCTCGACGAGTTGCTTCACCTGTTGCCGCCGCAGGTCGAGGGCCACGGTCAGGTCCCAAGGTTCTCTGCTATACACGTAGCTGTCGCGATGGGCCTCGACCTTCTTGCCGAGCGCGGCGTCCCCCGCAATATGACGCAGCTTGATGAGCGCTTGCCGCTCGAAGGGAGCCGCCTGCCCGTCGACGCTGTAATACTTGCAGACCTCATCGAAGGCGTTGGCGAGCGATCCCTTGCCGCCGTGGGGTCGTAGCCGAACGTCGATGTGAAAAATACCTTCCTGCTTGGCTTCGATCCATTGCAGAAATTCCTGCGCGAGCCGCTCGAAGTATTCGCTGTTCTCGATAACCTCCTTGCCGCTGGTCCGCCCCGGTCCGCCATAGACGAAGATTACTTCGATGTCGGAGGCGTAGCCCATCTCCTTGCCGCCGAATTTGCCTGCGCCCAGGATTGCAATAGGGCAGGGTTTCTTGCTGGCCAAACGCGGCGCGCCGTAGCGTTTGGTCAGCTTCTCCTGACAGTCGACGAGGCTGCGCTCCACGATCACTTCGGCCAGTTCCGAGATGGCCAGTGAAAAGTCGGGCAGACTCGTGTCCGGCTCCACGATGTGTTTCATGTCGATGCGGAACAGCTCCTGATCCTTGAAGCGATTGAGCGCCTCCTTGCGCGCCTCGTCGGTTTTGGCCTTGGCGATGACGCGGTTCAATTCCTTGCGTAAGGTGGTCTGGGGCTTGATGAGCGGCGCGTCTCGGTAGTCCTTCAGCAACGGCAGCAGGTTGATGTGTTGCCGCCGGAGAAAGTCCTCCCACAAGAAATCACTGGCTCCCAGCAGCCGGGCCAGGATCGGAAACGTTTTCTTGTCCTTCACGAAGGCCCAGGCTTGTTTGCGCCCTGCCTGGCGCGAGCCTTCGAGGACGAGGTCGAGAAATTGGTCGAAGGCCTCCAAGGCTTTGGCCGGATCGGGCGCCCAGGTGAGGGCATGGGTGAACTGCTTGATGAGCACGGCGGTGAGGCGCAGCTGTTCGAGGTCTCCGGGGTCGAGCAGTTTTTGCCCGAAGCGGTTCCGGATGTAGAAGCGGTCATGGAGCTTGCCGTCTTCGATCGCGAACTGCGCCTTGCTGATGTAGACGTTGCGCATCGCGAGCGCGTTGGCGAAGGCGTAGAGAAACGCCGGCGTGTCGTCGGACCGGATGTCCACGATCGTGTCCGTCGGTGACTGGCTGTTGTCGAAGGTGATCTGGACGGTGTGGAGCAGGCCGCTGAAGGAACTGCGGCGTTTGCCGAGGTGCTCGACCAGTTGGCGGTTGACCTGCTGCCGGGCTTCGTCGAATTGCCCTTCGTCCAGCAATATGATCATGCGCGAGAGGTGGCCGGCGAGACGTTTTTGTTCCGTGCCGGTGAACGTCTGGCCCTCGATGGGACTGACGGTGAACACGTCCACGATCTTTTTGCGCGTGAGGCCGGGGCGCCCCTGCGGTTTCATGCGGATCGGATAGGGATCGAGTACCCGGCTGCTGCGAGGCTGCTCGCGTTCCGCCGAAGTGAAGATGCGCCCTTCTTCGATGTTGAGGCCGAAAGCGGAGAGCAGCCCGCAGATGGTCGCGAATTCCGAGAAATAATCGTAGGCGACGATCGTGATGGTCCAGCGCCCGGCATCCAGTTTCGCGAACCGGACTTCGCAAGGATGGTCGGGCGTGAGCAGTGCCGCCAGCGCGAGGTGCTCGGCGAGGAGTTTTAGGGGAAAGGCGGTGAAATAGTCCGCATCCATCCGCGCGACGAAGTCATGCAAGATATCGGCGTCCACGCCGCGACAGAGCGGCGTGAGTGCGGCGAGAATCCGTTCGCGATCGACGTTCGCGGACAGCATGGGCTGCGAGTATACCCGAAGCCACGTTCGTTGTACCGGAAGAATTGCGCCAGTATAATGCGGCGCCATGGAAGGTCGTCCCAGACCCGATCCCACTCCCTTGCTCGTCGCCGCCGGCCTGGATCCTGCGCAGGTCTCTGCCATCCTTACGCCCTATGGCATCACCAAGCCGGCTGAGGCCGATGCCAACATTCAGAGCATGGCCGGCGAGCCCCACACGCGCAAGCTGCTCGCGACCATTTTACCGAATCTCCTGGCGGAGGTGGCGCGGACCGCCGATCCGGACCAGGCGTTGAACCACTGGGAGCGATTGTTCAGCGGAGGCGGGAACCGGGCCTCGCTGCTACGGTATCTCCAGTCCTCCCCGAAGATGTTGGGGCTGCTCTGCACCATCTTCGGAAACAGCGATTCGCTGGCGTTCGTCCTCATCCGCGACCCGATGTTGGTCTATTGGTTGGCGGAAGAAGAGGTGTTGACAGTGGCGCCGACCAAGGCGGGGATGGCGGCGGCCCTGCGGCACAACCTTGAAACGCTCACGGCCACCGAGTTGAAATTGGATGTACTGCGGCGGGTGCGTCGGCGGGAAATGCTCCGGATCGGTGTGCGCGACCTGTTTCGTCTCGCCACGGTGAAAGAAACCACCGGCGCCTTGTCCGACCTGGCCTCCGTCCTCATCCATGCCGCCTATGAGCTGATCGATCGCGATCTGCGGTCGGTGCACGGCACGCCGATGCATCGTCAGGCCAACGGTCAATGGGTGGAAACGGAGTTTGCCGTCATCGGGATGGGGAAACTCGGTGCGCACGAACTGAACTACAGCTCGGACGTCGATCTCATTTATGTCTACGCCTCCGCCGACGGCGAAACGAGGAAGGGGAAGCGCGGCCGTTCGTCACCCAGCGATGGGTTGTCCAATGAAGAGTACTTCGAGATGCTCGCTCGTTCCCTCACCAAGGCTCTGGCAGAACAGACCAGGGAAGGGGCCGTCTTTCGGGTTGATCTACGGCTGCGCGCTGAGGGGAGCGTAGGGCAACTGGCGCGATCGATCGAGGCCTATGAACGTTACTATGCCCAGCGAGGACAGGTGTGGGAGCGGCTCGCGTTGCTCAAGGCCTGGCCGATCGCCGGATCGCGGGCGGTTGGGGAGTCGTTCGTGCGCATGGCGGAACGGTTCATCTTTCAGCCTGATGCAGCGAACTTGACCAAAGACCGGGCCCTGGCAGTCGTCCGTGAAGTCCGCTCGGTGAAGGAGATGATCGACGAGAAGATCGCGGGGCGCGGCCATCAGCATCGTAACGTGAAACTCGGCATCGGGGGCATTCGCGAGATTGAGTTTCTGGTGCAGACGATTCAGGTCCTGGCGGGGCGGATCGTCCCCGGCATCTTGGATCGGCGGACGGTCGGTGCGCTTGAGCGGATGTGGCGGCACCGTTTCGTCAACGAAGACGATCAGGTGCGGTTGACTGAAGCCTACTGGTTTCTGCGGGATGTGGAGCACAAGCTCCAGATGATGCACGACTTGCAGACGCATGCCCTGCCGGACAGCGACGAGGAACTTGAACGTTGCGCGATCAGGATGGGGTATGGGCTGGAGTCGCGGGCGTCAGCCTTGGCTCAGTTTCTGAAGGATCGGGCTCGGCACACGGCGACGGTGAATGAACTGTTCCGGTCGCTCTTCTACCACCCGGAGTCGTCGCCTCTGTTCGCAGCAATGTTGGTTGCGGCCGAGGGCCACCTCGACCGCAACTTGTCCAGCGCCAAAAAAGGGACCGGTCCGGCGGGGCCACCGCCGGACCGGTCTTCGACAGCGAAGAAGAAACGGAAACCTTAGTACATACCTTCCATGCCGTGGTTATGACCCGCATGGCCGGCGGCTTCTTTCTTCTCTTCCGGCAATTCCGTGATCATGACCTCGGTGGTCAGCATCAAGCCGGCGACGCTGGCGGCGTTCTGCAAGGCGCAGCGCGATACCTTCGTCGGGTCGATGATGCCCAACTTGATCATGTCCACGTACTCATCCGTCGCGGCGTTGTAGCCCGCGTTCTGGTTCTTGTCCTCGCGGACCCGTCCGACCACGACGGAGCCTTCGGCACCCGCATTGGCTGCGATCTGCCGGATCGGCTCTTCGAGCGCCCGTCGCACGATGTCCACGCCGACTTTCTGCTCGGCCGGGAGGTCCTTGATCGAATCCAAGCCCTTCAGGCAGCGCAGGTAGGCCGTGCCTCCGCCCGGGACGATGCCCTCTTCGACGGCGGCTTTGGTCGCGTGCAACGCGTCTTCCACGCGTGCCTTCTTTTCCTTCATTTCCGTCTCGGTCGCGGCGCCGACGTTGATGACGGCCACGCCGCCCACGATCTTCGCCAACCGCTCCTGCAGCTTCTCCCGATCGTAGTCCGAGGTGGTCTCTTCGATCTGGGCCTTGATCTGCTTCACGCGGCCTTCGATTTTCTTCGGATCACCATGACCCTCCACGATCGTGGTGTTGTCTTTGTCGATCGTGACGCGTTTCGCGCGGCCCAAGTCGGTGAGCTTCACATTCTCCAGCTTCAGGCCGAGATCTTCGGAGATGACCTGGCCGCCGGTGAGGATCGCGATGTCTTCCAACATGGCCTTGCGGCGGTCGCCGAAGCCCGGCGCCTTCACCGCCGACACGTTCAAGGTGCCGCGGAGCTTGTTGACCACCAAGGTGGCCAGCGCTTCGCCTTCGACTTCTTCCGCGATGATGACGAGCGGCTTGCCCATCTTGGCGACCTGCTCGAGGACCGGCAACAGGTCCTTCATGCTGCTGACTTTCTTCTCATTGATGAGGATGAGCGGCTCGTCCATGACGGCTTCCATCCGTTCCGCGTTGGTCACGAAGTAGGGGGAGATGTAGCCCCGATCGAATTGCATGCCCTCGACCACGTCCAGCGAGGTCGTCATCGACTTGGCTTCCTCGACCGTGATGACGCCGTCCTTACCGACCTTCTCCATGGCCTCGGCGATCAAGTCGCCGATGGTCTTGTCGTTGTTCGCGGAGATGGTGCCGACCTGAGAAATCTCGGTCTTGGTCTGGCAGGGCTTACTGAGCTTCTTGAGTTCGGCGATGACGGCTTCCACCGCCCGATCGATGCCGCGCTTCACTTCCATCGGGTTCGCGCCGGCGGTGATGTTCTTCACGCCTTCCCGGTAGATGGCCTGAGCCAGCACGGTCGCGGTCGTGGTGCCGTCACCGGCCGTATCGCTGGTCTTGCTGGCGACTTCGCGCACCAGCTGAGCGCCCATGTTCTCGTACGGGTTCTTCAGCTCGACTTCCTTCGCCACGGTCACACCGTCTTTGGTGATGGTCGGGGCGCCGAACTTCTTGTCGAGAATTGCATTACGACCCTTCGGGCCGAGCGTCGCCTTCACGGCATCGGCGAGCTGATTCACCCCCTTCAGGATGGATGCCCGCGCCGCTTCGCTATACAACAGTTGCTTTGCCATAGTCTTCCTCCATTAAGCTAATCTGATCGTCTGCTCGTCGGTTGGTTCAGGTAGGTTCAGTGGGTGAAGATGCCCAGAATGTCTTCTTCTTTCAGAATGAGGCACTCTTCGTCGTCGATGCGGAGCTTGCTGCCGGAATATTTGTCGAACAAGACCTGGTCGCCGACCTTGATGTTTTCGACCTTCTTTCCGATGGCCTGCACGATGCCCCGTTGCGGCTTCTCCTTGGCGGAGTCCGGCACGTAAATGCCGCCCGAGGTCCGTTCCATTTCCTCGGTGTAGGTGACGAACAACCGGTCACCGAGCGGTTGGAAGTTCTTCGCAGCCGTTGACTTCTTGTCCTTCGCTTCCGTAGCCATACCCATTCCCTCCTTACTAGTGATGAGCGTCTAGGCCCTGATGTACAGTGTGTGAAAGCTGGAAACTCAGCTCTGACGTGTACCTTGCAGAAAACTCGTTGGGAAAGATAGTGCCAAAGTGTGGCAAGTCAATAGGATGGGTGGCATAAAAATATTTAGTTCCGGTTCAACTTGGCAGTCAATGCGTAACTCTTTGATTATACAAGACGTATTTGCTTATATCTGTTTGGGATTCACCGGTCTGCCAGCAATGCCAGAACATTCCGAGTGATCTGCCGCACCGGCTCGCTGGCCCGGGCCGTCCGTAACTGGGGCGCGTTGTAGTCGTCGAGTCCCCAGCTCCATTGGATGGTTCCGGCGGCGAAGACCGGCGTACCCCCAGCCGTGTGATACAGCGTCATGTCGCCAAACACCTCCTGCCCGTCCTTGTGATAGGGGGAATGGGCCAGGATGGTCAGTCCTGGCGGGCCGTTCGGAAAGGCTCGGTCGATCTCGTAGCCCAGCAGGCCATGTAGGCGACGGTCCGGCGATAGGTCTATGCCGCGAAACAGCGCGTGAGAAGGCAGGGTGATGAGGATGTCGCCCTCCACCGGCACCGTTTCGAACATGACACCCACCAGCGCCTGTTCCGGACGATTGACCGGAGGGTCGCGCCATTGGACGGTGATGAGGTGGTCGTTCGTCGGGTCGGCATCCAGGGCGAAAGGATCCTCCGTCGGCGCGACCTCCTTGTAACTCACCATCGTACGGTCCGGTTCGCCGGTGAGGACACTGGGTTCCAGCCTGATTTGCCAGTAGCAGGTGTTGGCCGAGAAAAAGCCGAGCCCCACCCCATGGTCGCGGGCGTCCTCCACGTGTCGCCGCATCTCCAGCGACCAGTATTCGTCGTGGCCCACCGAGAGCCAGGCCTTGTGGCCCTTCCAGAAATCCGGCTGGCGATGGGTGTCGAGATTCGTGCTGTAAGTCACGTCGTAGCCCTCACGCTCCAGCCAGCGAACCATGTTGTATTCCCAGCCAGCGGGGGAAATCGTGCGGGTGGGGTGGATGGAGAGAGCGGTCAAGAATTCTCCGGCGCCCGTGCCGCTGACGCCGCGGGGATGCTGGCTCATGGCATAGGGCCGGTTGAAGGAGACCTTTCTGGCCCAACGTTCGCCGACACTGTTGGAGGGGTAGGTCGATTTCCCGCCCCAGTTGTTGTAGGCCTGGAAGGTGGTGACGCTGGATTGGAACAGAAAGTCGGATGTTCGATTGTCCTCACGCACGACGAAGATGATGTAGCTCTGCTTGCCGCTGGGCTGAGCGGTCAACTTGATGAGATAGACGCCGCTCAGCCATTCCAGCTGGTCCTTGCTGCTGGTGGACAGGCGGTAGGACTCCTGCCAGTCGCATTCAATGAGTCCGGTGACCGGATCGGGCGAGGGCACCGGTTGCCTTGCACCGGGGATCACGATGCCGCCTTGGACCAGCCGCGCACCGGTCCCCCCATACCAGCCCATACGGTAGATGGTGAGCCAGACCCTGGGGTCCGTGCTGCTGACGAAGAGACGGAGGATATCGCCCCGTTGGATGCTGGTGGCCGATGCGTAGCCCTCGACCTCGTGGTCGGCAGGGTCGGTCAGGACCCATTCGGCCGTGCCGGGCCTGGCATTTTCCCGCGTGATGGGAGAAGCGGCGTGAGCGGCGGTCGTGAGGGCAAGAAGGCTCAGAACAAAAGCCAGGAAGCGACAGCTTGCCCTACATGCGAAGGCGGTCAAAGTCCTTCACGTCCTTCTTGATGAAGTCGCGCAACCGTTTAATGATCCGCGCCTCCAGCTGTCTCGTGCGCTCCTTGGTAATGCCGTACTTCGCGCCCATGTCTTCGAGTGTGAGCGGCGTTTCCGACAGGATGCGGTTGCGGAGAATATCTTCTTCCCGCTCGTCGAGGGTGGTGATGAACTCCGCCAGTTTCCGCCGGAACAGGGCCTTGAGTTGCGTGTCGGCCAGTTGTTCGTCGGCGGGCTGTTCATGGGCCGGCAGGACATCCATCAAGGTGCCGTCCTGCTCCGGGCCGATGGGCTGGTCGAGCGACAGTTCCCAATTGCCCAGGCGCTGATCCATCTCGATGACGTCGCGTTCGCGCACGTTCAAGCGGTCGGCCAGCAGTTTGCTGTCAGGCGCGAAGCCTTCCCGTTCGAGTTTGGCCTTCTCCTTCTTGAGGTTGTAGAAGAGCTTTCGTTGGTCTTGCGTGGTGCCGACCTTGATAAGGCGATAGGTGTTCAGCAGGTAGCGCAGGATGTAGGCGCGTGCCCACCAGGCGGCATAGGCGTAAAAACGGACGTTTTTCGTCGGGTCGAATTTCTTAATGGCCTGTAGCAGCCCGACATTGCCTTCCTGGATCAAATCCATGTGGTCGGCGCCGGTATGGAGGTACTCGGACGCGATCGAGACCGACACCCGCAGGTTGGCCAGGATCAGCTTCACGGCGGCTTCGCGGCTGCCTCGTTTCTGGTATTCCTCGAAGAGGAGCAACTCCTCTTCCTTGGAGAGGTAGGGATATCGACGGATTTCGGTCAGGTACTGTTGCAGGGTGGTGACGGGTACCAGCGACGTGGAGAGGGGAGGCTCCTCCGCGTCCTTCTGTTGTTCCCGGTCCGCCGCTTCGTGCTCCTCCGTGACTTCATCGTCCGTGGGCTCCAGGAGTTCGGCCTCGACGTGGTCTTCGGTGAGTTCTTCGTCGGCTTCGTCGATGTGTTTGCGGTCGCTCATGCCATCGGGAATCGGTTGGTACGAATGGAGACTATAACAGATGTGAGGAGTCCTTGCGTCGGCGAAATGGTGCCTCGTATAGTGCGTGGAGCCTGCACGGGCTGCTGTCGCAAGGTGCGACGGGTCCTGTGATGCAAGGAGTAGGAGAGCCCCTGTCGTGGTGAAATCGGCCCTGCGGACAGGACATGTTCCGACGTTGGTGGGAGCCTGGTTGCACCTGACCGTGAGCTTTATGGTTTGGTTGCTATTCGGTGCGTTGGCCGTACCGATCGGCGACGCGCTGCGGCTGACGGCGGGTCAGCAGGGGTTGTTGATCGCGCTTCCGTTGCTGAGCGGCGCCCTTCTGCGTATTGTGGCGGGCTGGAGTTGCGACTGGTACGGCACGAAAGTAACCGGCCTGGCCGTGCTGGGGCTCCAAGCCCTCGCGGTGATCTGGGCCACCACAGGTAGCGGCAGTTATTCCGAGCTGCTGGCGATTGGCTCATTGCTGGGCGCGGGCGGAGCGAGTTTCGCCGTGGCCTTGCCAGTGGCGAGCAAGGCCTATCCTCCCGCTCACCAAGGTTTGGTGTTGGGACTGGTGGCTTCGGGAAATATCGGGACCGTGCTGGTCTTTTGGCTGACCCCCCGCTGGGCGGGGACCCTCGGCTGGCAGGGCGCCTGCGGCCTGATGCTGATTCCGCTCTGCCTGACCTTCATCCTGTTTGCCCTGGCGGTGCGGGAAGAGCGGCCAAGAGAGGCGGCGGTGGGCGGAGTTTGGTGGCAAGCCGCGTGGGACTTGATTCGGCAGCCGTCGGTGTATTGGCTCTGCCTGGTCTACGGCATCACGTTCGGTGGATTCGTCGGGCTGACGAGTTTCCTGCCGGTGTTGTTGCACGACCAGTATGGGAGTGAGGCTGTCTTTGGCGGGACGGTGGCTGCGCTCTGCGGGTTGATCGGCAGCGTGATCCGGCCGTTCGGTGGACGGTGGGCCGACCGTTATGGTGGGCTGCGCCTGCTGGCGGGAGTCTTTCTCGGGCTTGCTTTGTTGAACACCCTCACAGGGTTTCTGCCGCCACTGGGCTGGGCCGTCGGGTTGCTCGTCGGAACCGTGGCGCTGTTGGGATTCGGCAACGGGGTGGTTTTCCAGATCGTCTCGGAGTGGTTTCCCCGGGATATCGGTCTGGCTTCGGGATTGGTGGGGGCCGCCGGGGGGATCGGCGGATTCATCCTGCCCCTCTGGTTCGGTCTGTTGCGCGGCAGCGCGGGCACCTATGCCATCGGCTTTGCGGGGCTGGCCCTGGTGAGCGTGGCTGCGGCCCTGACGGTCTGCTCGGCCTTACGGTGTCAGGCACGGATGCTCGGCCAGGAGGCAGATGCCGAGGTGTTCCCCATTGACAGGCGCGGGGCGAAAAGGGTTAGCTGAGGCACCATGGCGAAACTGTTTGATCCCATCGAAGACGCAATCAAGGACATCAAAAAGGGCAAGTTCATCATCCTGGTCGACGACGAGGATCGCGAAAACGAAGGCGACCTGGTCATGGCGGCCGGCAAGGTGACGCCGCAGGCCGTCAATTTCATGGCTAAGCATGCGCGCGGGCTGATTTGTCTGGCGCTGACGCCGGAGCGGGTGGAACAACTGCAGCTGCCGCCACAAGCGGTGGAAAACACCGCGACCTTCGGCACGGCCTTCACCGTCTCTATCGATGCCAGGAAGGGGATCACGACCGGTATTTCCGCCGCCGACCGGGCGACGACCATCCATGTGGCCATCGATCCTCAGTCGGTGCCGGCGGACCTGGCGCGTCCCGGCCACATCTTTCCCTTGAAGGCCCAGGTGGGAGGCGTACTGCGTCGAGCGGGTCAGACCGAAGGGTCGGTGGACCTGGCGCGGTTGGCAGGGCTCTATCCGGCGGGGGTGATCTGCGAAATCATGAACGAAGACGGCACGATGGCCCGGGTGCCGGAATTGACCAAGTTTGCCAAACGACACAAGCTGAAAATGGTGACGATCAAGGCTCTGATCGAATACCGCATGCATCGGGAAACCTTCGTGACCAGGGCGGCGAGCGCCGCCTTGCCCACGTCGTTTGGGGAGTTCGAGGCCGTCGCCTTCCAGAGCGAGATCGACGGTGCGACCCACATTGCGCTGGTCAAGGGACAGGTGGATGAAAACCCGACCCTGGTTCGCGTCCACTCCGGCTGCCTGACGGCCGACGCGTTGGGCTCACTGCGCTGTGATTGCCGCGACCAATTGCATCGAGCCATGGAGATTATTCAAAAGGACGGGCGCGGCGTCCTGCTCTACTTGAATCAAGAGGGCCGCGGCATCGGGCTGCTCAACAAGATCAAGGCGTACGGTCTCCAGGACCACGGCAGCGACACCGTCGAAGCGAATCTGCAGTTGGGCTTCAAGGCCGATCTGCGCGATTACGGGGTCGGGGCTCAAATCCTCGTGCAGCTGGGGCTGCATCACATTCGTCTGATTACCAACAACCCACGCAAGATCGTCGGCATCGAAGGCTACGGACTCAAAGTCGTCGAGCGTGTCCCGATCGAGATTGCCCCCCGTGCCCATAACGAACGCTATCTCCGCACGAAGAAAGCCAAGCTCGGCCACATCCTGAAAAAAGTGTAGCGGCCGGCGTCCGCGGTTTTGCCACCGATCATCGCCCCGAAACGTATAGCCATTTGAGGCCCATTCCAGGTATGATCGCGCCTTCTTCTCCCAGGCAGCGGGATGAGACGGGCGAGCCATCACACGGTGCGATGAAAATCCGTACAGGATCCCATGACGCGACGGGGCTGGCCTTCGGCATCGTTGCGAGTAAATTCAATACGTTTGTGACGGGACGTCTGCTCACTGCCTGTGTGGCGGTGCTGAAGCAGGCAGGGGTGGTGGAGGGCGCCATCGAGGTGGTCCGGGTCCCAGGCGCCTTTGAAATTCCCTTGGTCGCCCGCCAACTGGCCCGGTCTGGTCGAGTGGATGCCGTGATCTGCTTGGGAGCGGTCATTCGCGGCGACACGCCCCATTTCGAGTACATCAGTACTGAAGTCAGCCGGGGCATCCTTCAAGCGTCGCTGGAGACGGACGTGCCGGTGGTGTTCGGCGTCCTGACCACGGATACGGTGGCGCAGGCAACCGAGCGGGCGGATCCCGGTAAGCTCAATCGAGGCGCCGATGCCGCTCGCACGGCGATCGAAATGGCGAATCTCATGAAACTTCTTCGAAAGCCTGCTTCTTCGCAGCGACCCTCGAAGAACGCGACGAGGCGCGCGCGCTGACCGGCGACATCCTATGGCCTCTCGACACCAGGCCCGTGAACGGGCGGTACAGGTCCTCTTTCAGTACGACATCCACGGCCAGGCCGGGGCCTGGTTGGAAGACTTCTGGGTGCAGTATCCCTTGTCGGAGGAGCTGCGTGCCTTTGCGGATCGGTTGGTGGCCGGCGTGCTCACGCATAGGCAGGACCTGGATGCGTTGATCGGGCGGCATGCGACCAATTGGAAGGTCAGCCGGATGCCGATCATCGACCGCAATATCCTGCGGCTGGGCTGCTTCGAATTACTCTACGTGCCGGAAGTGCCGGCCAAAGTGACCCTGAACGAGGCCATCGAATTGGCCAAGAGTTTCGGCGACGAGGAAGCCTCCAAGTTTGTCAACGGCATCCTGGACAAAGTGCTGAGTTCGGACAACCGCTTGGAGCGGAAACGGGCTTTCCCCGAACTGCCGGTGGTGGGAGCCGACAGCAACGAGGTGTCGCAAGGGGCGTAACACTGCCGTCCGGCTGCGTAACGTCGGCGCGCGCACGAACGACGATTCACGAGAGGCGAACAACAGAGACCGCCATGATTGATCGGTATACCAGACCCAAGATGAGCGCCATTTGGGAGCTCAAACACAAGTATGAGATTTGGCTCGAGGTCGAACTGCAGGCCTGTGCCGCGTTCGAGCGCGACGGCCAGGTCCCGCGCGGCACGAGCGCCAGGATTCGGAAGAAGGCCAGGATCGACGTGGCGCGCATTGCCGAGATCGAGAAGGTCACCAAACACGACGTGATCGCCTTTCTGGAATCGCTCATGGATTCGGTGGGCCCGGAACATCGGTTCCTGCACATGGGGTTGACCTCGTCGGACATTGTCGACACCTCGCTCGCGGTGCAGATGACGGAAGCCCTCGATCTGATTCTCGAAGACCTCGACGAGTTGATCGCCGTGCTCAAGAAACGGGCCTACGAACATCGGCGGACCGTCATGGTCGGGCGGTCGCACGGCATTCACGGGGAGCCGGTGTCGTTCGGCTTCAAGTTGGCCATTTGGTACGAAGAAGCTTGTCGCCACCGGACCAGATTGCAGGCGGTACGGCAGGACATTGCCGTGGGCAAACTGTCGGGCGCGATGGGCACCTTTGCACACCAGGGGCCGGAAATCGAAGAGTACGTCTGTGCCCAGATGGGGCTCACGTCCGATCCGGTATCCAATCAAGTGGTGCAGCGCGACCGCCATGCCGCCTACGTGGCTGCCTTGGCCCTGTTGGCCGCCAGCATTGAAAAGATCGCGACGGAGATCCGACATCTCCAGCGGACGGAAGTGCTGGAGGCGGAAGAATACTTCGCCGAGGGACAAAAGGGATCGTCGGCGATGCCGCACAAGCGGAATCCCATCGCCTCCGAAAACCTCTGCGGGTTGGCCCGTCTGGTGCGCGCGAACAGCCTGACGGCGATGGAAAACGTGGCGCTCTGGCATGAACGAGACATCAGCCATTCGTCGGTGGAACGGGTCATCATGCCGGACAGCACGATCCTGATCGATTACATGTTGGCTCGGGTGACCGACCTGGTGAAACACCTCATCGTCTATCCCGACCGCATGAAGCGGAATTTGGAATTGACCGGCGGGTTGGTCTATTCGCAACGGCTGCTGTTGGCCTTGATCGAGAAAGGGGCTCAGCGGAAGGAATCGTACGAGGCGGTGCAGCGCAACGCCATGACGGCCTGGAAGGGCGGCGTCGGGTTTCAAGAACTGGTGAGTCGCGACCCCTTCATTATCACCCACCTGACCGCCAAGGAGATCGCCGCCTGCTTCGATCCCACCTACTATCTGCGACATCTCGACCAGGTATTTCGACGCGTGTTCAGTTCGGGTGCCGCTCGATCCGCTCGGAAGCGCAGGAGGCGGGCATGATCCTACGGTGGGTATGTGCTGTGGCATTGCTGACGGGGCTGCTGATGGGAGGGACGGCGCAGGCGGCTGGTTCCGCCGAACGGGAAAAGCTGTTGTCGGATCCCGGCGTTTACGCAACCTTTGCCGCGTTTCAGATGAAGCATGAGTGGTGGAACCTCACGGGGGAGGCGCGGGTCATTGCCGTGTCGGAGGTGAAGGGGCTGATCGAGCAGTTTTCGAGCAAAATCGTGGTTGAGACCTACTTGCTGCGCGGGCTCTCGGACCACGCGGACTTCATGTTCCGGCTGCATGCCCGGTCCCTCTCGGATAACCAGCAGTTCTTGGTGTCGCTCTTGGGAACCAGGTTCGGGCGTTATCTGGAAGCCGCGACCTATCTGCAAGGGGTCACGAAGCCAGCCGCCTATGCGTCGGAGTTTTCCGACGAGCTGAAGGCAGCGTTGAAGGGGCAGGCCGAGGTGGGGGCGAGGCCCTATGTGATCGTCATTCCCATCCGTAAGGATGCCGACTGGTGGGCGCTGGATCAAACGGCGCGTCAGGCGCTCATCCAAGAGCACACGCAGGCCGCATTGGCCTATACGCCCGTCGTGAAGCGGAAACTCTACCACTCGACCGGCCTGGACGATTTCGACTTCATTACCTATTTCGAAACGGACCGGTTGGAGGAGTTCCAGCGTTTGATGCGGGCCCTGGAGCAGGTAAAGGAATACCGGCACGTGCGCCGAATCGGGCACCCCACACTGTTGGGAACCCTCAGCCCGCTGGATGACATTCTCGAATCGTTCGCACGATAGCGGAGGACGGTGATGGCTGGCGAATCGAAGGGGACGATGATCTACGAGGGCAAGGCCAAGAAAATTTTTGCGACCGATCGGCCCGACCAGGTGTTGCACTACTTCAAAGACGACGCTACGGCGTTCAACGCGCAGAAGCGCGGGACGATCGCCGACAAAGGCGTGGTCAACAACAAGGTGTCGGAGCGGTTGTTTCGACTCCTGGAGGACCGGGGAATCGAGACACATTTCCTCGAGCGCGTCAGCGACCGCGAGATGCTCACCAAGAAGGTGACGATCGTACCGGTCGAGGTGGTCGTGCGGAACGTCGTCGCGGGGAGTTTGGCCAAACGGTTGGGCCTCAAGGAAGGGGCCGCCATCATCCCGCCGATCATCGAGTTTTATTACAAGGACGATGCGCTCGGTGATCCCTTAGTGAACGACGATCACCTGCGTTTGCTGAACGTGGCGACGCCGGCCGTGCTGCGGGAAATGCGCGAGTTGGGCCGCAAGGTCAACGAGGTACTGCAGCCCTTTTTCAAGGAGCGGCGCATGGTTCTCGTCGATTTCAAACTGGAGTTCGGAGTGTTTCACAACCGCCTGATCCTGGCAGACGAAATTTCGCCCGATACCTGCCGGTTCTGGGACCAGGCGACGCAGGAATCGATGGACAAGGATCGATTCCGCAAGGACTTGGGCAAGGTGGAGGAGGCGTATCAGGAGGTGCTGAAGCGGGTCTGTGAGTAGGGCAGAGGCGATGAATCGGTTGCTGCAGTTGTTCCTGAACTACGGCCTGGTGGCGGCGATTCTGGTATGGGCCGCGACGGTGGCTTTGATGGCCTACCATCTCAAGGAGTCCCCCTGGCGGTGGGCCTTCGTGCTGCTGGCCCTTGCGGGGCTGGGCACGGTGTGGGTGATTTTTCAGATTCGGAAATATGTGAAGCGGGTTACCAAAGAGCAGCGGGAAGCGGGGAAGGCACAATGAAGGCCAAGATTCATGTGACGTTGAAGCAAGGTATTTTGGACCCGCAGGGAAAAGCGATTGAGCACGCGTTGGACTCTCTGGGTTTCAAGAACGCGACGAACGTGCGGGTGGGCAAATACATGGAAGTGGACGTGAACGAGTCGGATCGCGCCAAGGCTGATGCGCAGGTGAAGCAGATGTGCGAGAAACTCCTGGCGAACACGGTGATCGAGGATTATCGGTACGAGCTGCAGTGAGTACGGTGGAGACGCGAGGGTGAGTGAAATGAAGATCGGCGTGGTGGTGTTTCCCGGGAGCAACTGTGATCATGACTGCCGGTACATCTTCCAGGACGTGCTGGGGCAAGACGTGGAGATGGTCTGGCACAAGGACCTCTTGCCGGCCGACATCCATGCGGTGGTGTTACCGGGAGGCTTCTCCTACGGCGACTACTTGCGCACCGGCGCGATCGCACGCTTTTCTCCCGTGATGGCGGGCGTGAAGGAGTTTGCGGCCAAGGGCGGGTTGGTCATCGGTATTTGCAACGGGTGCCAGATTTTGTTGGAAGCCGGCCTGCTGCCCGGCGTGATGCTGCGCAACCGGTCGCTGAATTTCATCTGCAAAGACGTGTGCGTGAAGGTGGAAAATGCCGCCACGCGCTTTACGAGCCGTTGCGAGTCGGGCCAAGTTCTGCGCATCCCCATCGCCCACGCCGACGGCAACTACTTCACCGATCCGGTCACGCTCGCCGGCATCAAGGCGAACGCACAGGTGATTTTTCGCTACTGCACGCCCGAAGGTGCGGTGACGCCTGAAGTCAACCCGAACGGCTCCATGGACAACATCGCCGGGATCATGAACGCCGACGGTAACGTGTTGGGCATGATGCCGCATCCGGAACGGAGCGCGGAGGCGCTCTTGGGCAACGAAGACGGCCGCCTCATTTTCTTGTCGATGCTGGACAGCCTGAAAGGTTCGGCGCCGCAGCTCACCCTGGCGGACCATTTCTGACCTTTCTGACCTTCGAGAATGAATCGCTATGAATGCACCGGTCATCACCAAAGCCGTCCTTGAGCAGCACAAGCTGAGCGAGGACGAGTATAAGAAAATCCTGGAGATTCTGGGGCGCGAGCCGAACTGGACGGAACTCGGCATGTTCTCGGCCATGTGGAGCGAGCACTGCTCGTACAAGAGTTCGCGTATTCATCTGAAGAAACTGCCCACGACCGGACCGCGCGTCGTGCAGGGGCCGGGTGAAAACGCCGGGGCTGTAGATATCGGGGACGGCCTCTGTGCCGTGTTCAAGATGGAGTCGCACAACCATCCCTCGTTCATCGAGCCCTATCAGGGGGCAGCGACGGGGGTGGGCGGGATTCTGCGCGACATCTTTACGATGGGCGCGAGACCGATCGCGCTGCTGAATTCGTTACGGTTCGGCAGCCTGGACCAGGCGCATACGCGTCATCTCCTCAAGGGGGTGGTAGCCGGCATTGCCGGTTACGGCAATTGCATGGGTGTACCCACGGTGGGCGGGGAGATCGTCTTCAACGACATTTATGCATTGAATCCTTTGGTGAATGTGTTTTGCGTGGGTATCGCATCGGCGGACAAGATTTTTCTCGGCAAGGCGGCGGGCGTCGGGAATCCGGTCATCTATGTCGGATCCAAAACGGGGCGTGACGGAATCCATGGAGCCACCATGGCGTCGGACTCGTTCGATGAACAGGCCATGCAGAAGCGGCCGACCGTCCAGGTGGGCGATCCGTTCACGGAGAAGCTGCTGCTCGAGGCCTGTTTGGAGTTGATGTCGGGGGATGTGCTGGTCGGCATTCAAGACATGGGCGCGGCGGGCTTGACCAGTTCTGCCTGTGAAATGGCCTCGCGCGAAGGGACCGGTGTTGAGTTGGAACTGGCCCATGTGCCGAGGCGGGAACCGGGCATGACACCCTATGAGATCATGCTGTCCGAATCGCAGGAGCGCATGCTGATGGTGGCCAAGGCCGGTAGGGAAGAGGAAGTCCTGCGCATCTGCCGGAAGTGGGATTTGGATGTGGCGGTGATCGGGCGGGTGACCGAGACGGGCAAGGTCGTGTTGAAGGAGAATGGGCGGGTAGTGGCCGAAGTGCCGGCCAAGGCTCTGGCCGATGAAGCCCCACGGTATGACCGTCCGAGTGCGCCGCCGGCGTATCAGGAGATGCTGCAGTCGTTGAATTACGACGCGCTGCCTGATGTGAAGGATGCGGACGCGGCGCTGCTGGCGTTGCTGGAATCCCCCACGATTGCGAGCAAACGCTGGGTCTACGAGCAATACGATCACATGGTGCGCACGAACACGGTGGTGAGGCCGGGATCGGACGCGGCGGTGTTGCGCATCAAGGGAACGGACAAGGCGCTGGCGCTGTCGGTGGATTGCAACGGACGCTATTGCTTGCTGAATCCCTACGAAGGGGCCAAGATCGCGATTGCGGAATGCGCGCGTAATTTGGCTTGTTCGGGAGCGGAACCGATCGGGGCGACCGACTGTCTCAATTTCGGGAATCCGCAGCGGCCGGAGGTGATGTGGCAGTTTGTTCTGGCGATCGAGGGACTGAAGGATGCCTGCGAAGCGCTGCAGGTCCCCATCGTGAGCGGCAATGTCAGTCTGTACAACGAGACGAATGAGTTGTCGATATATCCCACGCCGATGATCGGGATGGTCGGCTTGATCGAACATGCCGATCGTACAGCCACCCAGTGGTTTAAGCAGGATGGAAATGTGATTCTTCTGCTGGGGAGGACCCGCGAAGATCTCGGCGGAACCGAATATCTGAAAGTGCTGCACCATCGCGAGCAGGGCTCTCCTCCCTTTCTGAATTTGGAAGCGGAGCGGGCCGTGCAGGCTTGCACGATTCACCTCATACGGGAGGGGCTGGTCCAGTCGGCGCACGACTGTTCTGACGGCGGATTGGCAGTGGCGTTGGCGGAATGCTGCATCTCGGGTTCGGATCGGCGGCTGGGGGCTGTGGTAGAATTAGCCCTCAACGGCCTTCGTCGGGATGCCGTGCTCTTTGGAGAGAGCCAATCGCGCGTGCTGCTTTCCGTCAAGGCCGAGGCGGAAGACCGTGTGCTTCGTCTGGCTCAGGAAGCCGGGGTGCCCGCTGCACGGATCGGAATGGTGGGAGGCGACCGCTTGGTGATACGAGTCGCGGGCGATCAGCGCACGGCCGGGTGCATCGTCGACCTCGACGTCGCGCGGTTGCACGAGAAGTGGTCTAAGGCGATTCCCCGGGCGTTGGAACAGGAATAGATTTCGGTATGGCGAAAGAACTGCCGCTCCTCTCATCGGATAAATTTCACGACGAGTGCGCCGTCTTCGGCATTTACGGCCATAAAGAAGCGTCCAATCTTGCGTATCTGGGGCTCTATGCGCTCCAACATCGCGGACAGGAAGCCTCCGGCATCGTTTCGAACGACGGTGAGCATTTTTACATCGAGAAGGGCCAGGGGTTGGTGGCGGACATCTTTTCGCAGCAGGCATTGGCGAGGTTGCCGGGAACGATGGCAATCGGCCACAACCGCTACTCGACGGCCGGCGGGGCTGGTCTGAAGAACGTGCAACCCCTGAGCGTCAATTTCGCGTTCGGAAATCTGGCCGTCGCGCACAACGGCAACTTGATTAATGCCACCATGCTCCGAAGCGAGCTGGAAGCCTATGGGGCGATCTTTCAATCGACCTCCGACACCGAAGTCATCATCCACCTTATCGCCCATTCTCGGGCGGATACGTTGCTGGATCGAGTCATTGATGCCTTGTCGCAGGTCCGTGGGGCCTTTTCCGTCGTGCTGATGACCGACCACGGCATCGTGGCGGCCCGTGACCCGCACGGTTTTCGACCGCTCTGTTTGGGCCGGCTTCGAGATGCGTGGATCGTCGCATCGGAGAGTTGTGCCTTTGACTTGTTGGATGCGGAGTATGTGCGTGAAATCGAGCCGGGTGAATTGATCGTGCTGGATCATAACGGGGTGAAAAGTTACAAGCCGTTCGGAGCGACGACTCCCGCCATGTGTGTATTTGAGTACGTCTACTTCGCGAGACCGGACAGTCGGATTTTCGGAGGTAGCACGGTGTACGCTACCCGTAAGGCTTTCGGCCGTCAATTGGCGGAGGAATCATGGGTGCCGGCTGATATCGTCATTCCGGTGCCTGATTCCGGTGTGCCTGCGGCCTTGGGCTATTCGGAAGGAGCCGGCGTACCGTTTGAAACGGGGCTGATCCGCAACCACTACGTGGGGCGCACCTTCATTGAGCCTGAGCAGTCCATCCGCCACTTCGGCGTGAAGGTAAAGTTGAATGCCGTGCCCGAGGTTCTGCAAGGCAAGCGCGTCGTGGTTGTAGACGACTCGCTGGTGCGAGGGACGACCAGCCGTAAGATCGTGAAGATGTTGCGTCACGCCGGGGCGAAGGAAGTGCATATGCGGATCAGCTCGCCGCCCATTCTCTCGCCTTGTTTCTATGGCATCGATACGCCTACGAAGAAGGAGCTGATCGCGTCGAGCCATACGACGGAAGAAATTCGGAAATACATCACGGCCGACAGTTTAGGCTATCTCAGCTTGGAAGGCATGTTGAAGGCTTCGCCGGGAGGGCCGGAACAGTACTGTAATGCGTGCTTCACCGAACGCTACCCCATCTCCTTTACCCGCGCCGAAGAATTACAATTAGGACTGTTCGAACCCTCTCGTTGACCCCCACTGCTCGCGTTCGTGGCTACCCGAAGCTGAGATCGTCTGGACTTCTCTCCATGCCTTGTTACACTGACCCGCATGTCTGTGGTTGATCGGTATCGGCTGATCTTTGGCACCGGGATCACGTTGGTCGTCATCAGGTTGAGCCTCCGGCTGGTGTCACTGCCGCGCCTGTTGCGCTGGTTGACCTGTCGACCTGCGGAGGGGGCGGGCAGGCCGGCTCCCCTGGACAAAATCGTGTACTACGTCGACCGCTGGTTGACGCTGTTCCCCTACAATCCCAAAGGCAATTGCTTCCCACGTACGTTGGCACTTTATTGGTTCGCACGTCGACGCGGCTTACCGGTTCAATTCTGCTGCGGCGTTATGAAACTTCATCAGCGTTTGGAAGGTCATGCCTGGCTCATGCTCAACGGCGGAGCCTTTCTCGAGCCCTCGCCGTATTGGCAATCATTCACCGTTACCGTCGCCTGTCCGCCTACTTCGAGTCCATCCCACGAACACCCGCCTGTCTCTGCGTAGTTTCGAACGGCGGAAAATTCTGGCAGGGCGCTGGAGCTGAGTTCCTGCCTCACATCCCCTCCCAATGGTTTCCCTCAAAAGAGGGCGTCGTCCAGACGCAGTGGGAATAGAGAATGCTGAGCTGTGACGGTACCTTTCCGCTCCATGGCGGCGGACGACTTCATCGTTACTCTGTCCAATCAGGAGGCCTGCATGTCTCACGCGGTCCAAGTCTCGAAGGAAGATCTCATGTCTCTCTCCCTGCTTGTTCCCAAGCAGAGACAGGATGTGCATAGCACCATGCTGGACTGGGAGAGCGTCGTGCTGAATCTGAGCACCGGTCGCTATTACACACTGAATCCAGTGGGAGCCCTGATTTGGAATCAGTGCCAAGGAGACCGTTCGCTGGCGGAGATTCTGGAGTCGGTATGCCGTGAGTTCGATGTGCCTGCGGACCAGGCGCATCGCGACCTCATGGAGCTGATGCGGCACTTGGAGGAGGAAGGATTACTTCACATTGAAAGGAGGTGAATCAGCATGGAAGAGCAGCCAAAGCAGCAGTATGTCAAGCCGGAGTTAGTGGCACATGAGTTGTTGCGTGATGTGACGGCCATTGCCATCTCTCGCGTCCAGAACGAACAGTTTTCGTAATCGGCACGAGCAAAGGGTCAGGGCTGGTCGGCGACGATGGCCGACCAGCAACCCGAAGGGAACGGTTGCGATGGCAATGACGATCGCCGCACATGAACTGCTCTTTTCTATTCACGGCGTAGAGATCCGCTTCCTGACCGAGTCCCCATCCGTGGCGAACGCGGTTGAGGATCTCCTCTATGCTTTCAGGTGTACAGCTTTCTGCGACGTGCCGATGACGATGCAGTTTGAGGCAGCCGCCTGCCCTGCCGACATTCCAATGCGCCTGCCTGCCGATGCCCGTCGACTATTTGGAAGCTCAGGGCTGACGGTGGGTACGGGACGTCGGATGACCTGGCGTTGCGATGTGTACGAAGCGCGTGGCTTGATCCTGGCTGATTTTCACGAAGAAGGCATGGTTGTGATCGACGGAGCGAAGCGGCACGTGCAGGGCTACGTTGTTCGACCGGATGACATGACCGCCGACATCCGTGCGAGTTTCGTGCACTTCGGCGTGACGGAACTGCTCAAGCGGCGCGGTCTGTATACCTTCCATGCCACTGCTCTCGAAAAGAATGGTCGGGGAGTGCTGATTCCGGGATTCAGCGGCCGTGGCAAAACGACTTCGTTCCTCTCCTTGCTTCGAGGGGGATACCGGTATCTCTCGGACGATCATCCGTTTTTTCGATTGTCCGGCGGACAAGTCGAACTGCTGCCTTTTCCGCTCAAGGTCAATGTGACCGACCAAACCGTCGCCTTCTTTCCTGAATTGCAGCAGGCTCCCACATCCATTCTCCGGCCCGGGATCCCCAAACGATACTTCCGTGTTCAGGATCTCTATCCGGCACCGTTGGGCGATCCCTGCCTTCCTGCCGTGATCCTATTCCCCGAAGTTGTGGATTCCGCTCACAGTTGCCTGGAGCCCTTGTCCAAGAAACAGGCGCTGCAACTCATACTTCCGCACGCGCTGCTGGTGTATGACGCGGATATCGCTCGCAGGGAATTTCAGGCGTTGACGCGCCTCGTCGAACAGGCGGATGCGTACCGGCTGCATTTCGGCCGTGATGTGTTGGAACTACCATGGCTGGTGACGCCATTACTCGAACGGACAGGCAAGGGAGAGATCTGACATGGGGCAAGGGGTGACACCCACGACGACAGGCTGGAAACGGTCGAGCCGGAGAGGAGCGATGCCAAAGCGGCTTGTGCCATCGACGGGGCTCGCTCATTTGCACGCGGAAGGGCGTTTGCTCGTGCTGTGCGCCCGAACGAGGATCAACGACTTTATCCGTGTCGAAGTGGCGGACCTGGTCGATGACGGCGTGGAGTGGGATCTGATTTGGCGGTTGGCCAGGGCTCACGGAGTAGCACCCCTAGTATATCGTAATCTGGTCGCGATCTGTCCTGCTGCGGTCCCCGCGACCGTCCATGAACTCTTCCGACGTCATATTCAAGCCAATGCTCTGTTGAACTCACTGTTGGCCAAGGAATTGGCGTCCGTGGTCGAGGCCATGGCGGCGAAAGGGGTCCGGACCATTCCGTTCAAGGGAGTCACCTTGGCCCAGTTCGCCTATGGAGACCTTGCGTTGCGGGAGTGCGCCGACTTGGATTTGATCGTCGATCAGACCTCGGTGTCTCAGGCTCGACAGGTCTTGTGGTCTCAGGGCTATCAACTGACGAGTCGGAACGGGCACTACGACGAATCCTCCGATGAGCCCTACCATTTCTTTCAGAAGCGTAACGGCATTATCGCGGTCGATCTACAGTGGACCATGGCCGGGCCTCGCTTTGAGTTTCGATTGGATCGAAGCCAGCTATGGGCTCGTGTGAGAGCCGTCGATCTGCCAACCAAATCGGTGCCGGGACTTTGTCCTGAAGAATTATTGTTGCTCCTCTGTGTGCACGGCGCAAAACACGGGTGGGAGCAGCTGAAGTGGGCGTGCGACGTGGCGGAACTGGTCACTCGTCGTCAAACCTTGGATTGGAGTCGGCTGCTGTTCCTAGCAAAGGAATGGCGGTGCCGGCGCATGGTTTTGCTGGGACTGGCCTTGGCGAAGTCGCTCTTCGACATCGTCTTGCCGCGAGCCGTGCTCGATGCGATTGAAACAGACCGGACCATTCCCGGCTTGCTCCGCCATATGCCGAAGCAGTTGCTCAAATTTCCCGCCTCCGGCATTGACGAACAGAATGTGGAGGGGCTGCATTTCCTGCTGAAGGATTCGTGGTGGGAACGGTGGAAGTTCGGGATCTCGCTCTGCCGCAGTGAGGCCGCGGTGATTCGACGACCGTTACCGTGGTTCGTATCGCAGCCGGCCCTGCGGCAGTTGGCGGTGTGGCTCAGGCCGTTCCACTGGTTGGCTGTCAAGTGTTTGCCTTCGGCACGGATGCGTCGGGTGATCGTGCGGTGGTTGCAGCGTTCCGCATAAACGTCGATTTCCTGCGCCGGGCTGTTTCGCATCCAAATCCTATCAGTCGTCGAGCCAAGACGGTTGCTCCCGAAAAAATTCGCGTGCTAGGATGCCTTACTGTTGGTGTCGAGCGGAGCGGCAAAGATGGGCCGGCTGCTCCACGGGTGTTTGCAGGCAGAGGCCAATCCGGATGCGGAAAGGGAGGCACTCATGAAGCGACTGCTGATCGTT
Organism: Nitrospira sp.; assembly: GCA_015709715.1. NCBI lineage: Bacteria > Pseudomonadati > Nitrospirota > Nitrospiria > Nitrospirales > Nitrospiraceae > Nitrospira > Nitrospira sp. Next base: position 952,514 of record CP054184.1, on the reverse strand, counting down.
GCGGCCATACTCTTGACTCCCCTCTGGGTCGCAGAAGTTGTCTTGGCGGCAGGATTTTTCAAGGTCGGCGAAAAGGCTCCAGCTTTTTCTCTCACGTCGGTGACGGGTGATCCGCTTGCCCTCGAGAGTCTCAAGGGCAAAGTTGTGGTGTTGGGCTTGTTCCACATTTGCGATCCCTGCATGGTGCAAGGTACCAACCTGCAGAAAGTGCACGAGGCCTTGAGCGGGAAAAACGTCGCCGTGGTCGGAGTGAACTCATCCGGCAATTCGAAGCGGGATGTGGGCGAGTTTTTGAGCGCCTTTCCGGTCAAAGTGACCTATCCGTACCTGCTGGATCCGAATAAGACCACCGACAAACTCTATGGCGGCGGCAAGTTCATTCCCAACGTCTATGTCATTGATCAGCAGGGGGTGATCCGATGGCAACGTGTCGGGAATATGGAATTGGCCGGTGCAGAGGTCATTATCCAAGAGGTGGACAAATTGTTGGCCTCGACACCTGCTCAAGGTGCGGGGGCGATGTAATCGCGAAGTGAGGACGCATGGACGAGTGGGAAGAGGGGAAACAGGCGTTTCTTGAGGTGGTCAAGGGGATTAACGGTGCGGTGGAGGTGGTCATTCCTACCAAGCCGACGAACAGCATGTTCCTCATCTCTTTGACCAAGGGACCCAACCGCAAGTTCATGACGGTTTCCGAGGACGATATCATCGACCTTCCGGCCGACTCCGGTATCCGCACGAAGGTGACGAAGATCGTGCAGGATGCGGTTGCGGGGTTGTGATGGAATGCCGGGAGCGGACGAGATGAAGGCGGTCCTTCCAGGAATCTGGCAGTGGTCTTGGTATTCAGAGGAGAAGAAACTCGACTTCAACGGCCTGTTCCTTCATGTCGGCGAACACAAGATTCTGGTGGACCCTCCGCCCATGACCACCGAAGCCAGAGTCTTCATTCAGCGGCAGGGACCGGTCGATTACATTCTTGTCACCAATCGGGACCATGTGCGCGAGGCAGCCGCCTACCAGCCCGAGTTTCGCTGCCAGTTGTACGTTCCGGCGGCTGACGCGCCGCAGATGGAAGTCACGCCGACGAAGACATTCGTGGATGGGGAATTGCTGCCGGGCGGTATCTGGGTCGTCCAATTGAAGGATCAAAAGTCTCCCGGTGAATCGGCGTTCTATATCCAGCAGGGAAAAGGTGTGCTCATCGTCGGGGACGCCGTGATCGGCAATCCGGTTGGCTCATTGACCCTCTTGCCGCCGGAGAAATATCTGGATGTCGGTCAAGCCAGAGAAGGGCTCCGGCGACTATTGAAATATACCTTCGACTCGATTCTGGTAGGCGATGGGGCGAGTATCGTCGGTGGGGCCAAAAACGCACTGGCCCAAACTCTTCAGGCGTAGGCGAATCATGGCACTTCGAAACGGGCTCTCTGAAGAGCTCAACCGGCAGGGCAATGAACACTTTGCCCGCGGCCTCTACACGGAGGCCTATGCCTGCTATGCCAAGGCTTTGGAATGTGACCGTCTGACCGGCGACCAGCGAGCCCTCAGTGCCACGTTGGGAAATCTCGGTAACATTTGTGCCGTCAGCGGGCGGCGCGAGTCAGCTCAAATCTATTATCAAGAAGTGCTCGAAATCCAGAAGGTGTTGGGGGATGAAAAGGGGATCGGCACGACTTTAGCGAACCTCGGGAACCTTCGTGCCGATGCCGGCGAATGGGAACGCGCACGGGCCTATTATCTTGAGGCGCTCGACATCATGACCCGAGTCCATGATGAGCTGGGGAAGGCGGTGCTCTTTTCGGATCTTGGCCTAGTGGCGCGGGAGACCGGACAGTTTGACGAGGCCATCCGGCATTATGAACAATCGCTCGTGTTGATGCGACGTCTGAACAACCAAGGTGGCGTGGCCGATGCCTGGCGAATGATGGGGCGGACCTTTGCCATTCAAAAACGATATGAAGATGCCATCGCCTGCTGCCACACCAGCCAGTCCATCGCGGAGCGTCACCGGGACGAGTTGCGTGCCGGAGGAGCCCGTTACGTGCTGGCTCAGTGTTATGAGGACCTCGGCCAACTGCAGACCGCGGTAAACCTGCTGGAACAGGTGGTCCGTATGGATCGAAAATACGGTCTCCCCAAATTGGAGGAAAACACCAGGCGTCTGGAGACACTTCGGGCGCGTGTAGCCGCCGAAGGAACGATGCCTCGACATCGGGAGTCCCACTCATGAGCGGTGCTGCGCTGGTCTCATGGAATGAAGTTCGATCTCGTCTCCAAGCGGCAGTTCCTCAATTCTACGAATTGGAGCCCGGCGGAGCCGTGGCTGTGGATCTCTCTGACGACGGCTGGCTACTGGAGGTGCGACCGGACGGGCACATACTCTGTCAACACGGCGTGGCCATGGATGATGTGAAAAGTCTCATGTGCGATGGAACGACAGAGGATTTGGGAACCGATGAGGTAGCGAAACAAGCGAAGTATTTTCTGGGCCCCGCTGTATCTAAGATGCGTCCGATGCTGCTCAAGGCTGGGTTTACTGAACAGGTGGAGATGAATGACGAGTATGTCGCCATTACGTTTCTCAAACTCTGTGATTTTCACCGGCTCGACGAGCTGCTGACGACCGTTCGCTGGTGCCGTAATCTTTTCGTGAGTCGTTCCTGACCGAGTCGCGTCGAGACTTCCACGCTCCATGCCGCATACGATCAATTCGATCGAAACCTTCCGCGATCTGGTAGCTGCCTATCGGCTTCCCCGGGTCATGCTGACGGCGCTGGAATTGGACCTGTTTACGGCCATGGGGACTAAGGCCTGGCCGATCGCGGCGCTCGCCTACAAACTTAAAGTCAGCGAGCGCGGATTGGATATTCTTTGCCGCAACCTGGCAGTCTGTGGCTTGTTGCGGAAGCGCGGGAAGCTGTACCGTGCAAGCCGCTTTGCCGCGACCGTGTTAAATGCCCGCCATCAAGCCTACCGGGGAGCGTATCTCGACCTGCTGAAAAGCCAGTGGCAGGACTGGTCTCGGTTGACTGAGGCGGTGCGCAGCGGGCATCCCGTGGATCGGGATGAGCAGGAGACTCCGGACTATCGCAGGCAGTTTTCCTGGGCCATGCATCATCGGTCGCTGGAGGTGGCCGCGAGGGTTGCTCGGCAGCTGGACTTGGGGCGGGCTCGTAGCATCCTGGATCTGGGCGGCGGCCCGGGAACTTATGCGTTGGCGTTCATGGAACGGCATCCTCGCCTCTCGGCGACGCTCTGTGATCGGGCCGCGGCCTTGGAGGTCGCAAAGGATATTGCAGCGAATCATCCGGCGCGGAAGCGCCTTATGTACCTCCCGCTCGATTTCATGTCGGAGCCGATTCCCGGTCGGTTCGACGTGGTGTGGTATTCCAACGTGCTGCACATCTACTCGCCGGAAGAAAATCTGGCGCTCTTCCACCGCGTGCTGAACGCGTTGGCCCCCGGGGGAACGCTGATCATTCAAGACGCCTTTTTACATGGGCGCGAAGACCTGCACTCCGAAGAGGCCAGTTTGTTCGCGGTGAGCATGCTGCTGTTCACCGAGCGGGGCAATACCTATCCGTTCCGTGAGACTGCCGCATGGTTGCGAAAGGCCGGGTATGTAAAAGTCCGTCCGATCGTCCTCAAGAGGGGAACCGGGGATTGGGAGGGGGGGATTGTAGCGGCCTCGCGTCCGATCCGTCCGCGAGAACGAAGCGCCCGCCGAAGACCATGACGAGAAAATTCAGTACGCTGCTCAACAGGGTCAGGCCCAAGACCAACGGTGCAGGCGAAGGCCGCCCAGCTTCCTGAACGATGGTGGCAAGGTTCAGTGCCAGCGCGACCGTGCTATACATGACCGTGGCCATGCCGATCCATCGCCGTCGATTCGTCAGCAGTCCCGCCACCAGGAGCAACGGAAGGCCAAAGAGAAACCCCAGAAGCACACTCTGCTGCGTGGAGGATTGAGAGGGCAGCGAGCCGACCAAGCGCAGTCCCCCCTCTGTGGCAACGATAGCGCAAAGTAGCAGAACCAGAGGGGTGGTGGAGACCATGGGGTGTACTATAGCGACCACCCTCATCGCCTGCAAGGCGCCTTACCGTCCGGCATTTCCTCTCCCGCATAGGAGGGGAAAGGGTGCTCCGCCGGGTGATTTACCGTCAGCAAGACATCGAGTGACAATCCGCTCCTCACATAAGGAGGCGGATGTGTTGTCCTATACATTTCCACGCATGACAGGGGGGGCTTCCGGGTCGAAAGGGCTGGCAAGAGCGCGGGAGGTCGGTCAAGGGGCCGAACCGCACAGATTGCGGTTACTTCTCGGATTCATGCTTCTGGGCTATTGGATGGGTGGCTCGTCGGTGGACGGAGCCGAGCCTTTGCCCAGGGAGGTGTCGGCTGCGGCCAAACCATCTGGCGAGCATGCAGAGGTCGTCGCCGCAGGTTTTGGCTTTCAGGTCGCCGATTCCTCGCTACTGACGGTGAGAACGTATGAGGCGCGGAAGGGAACCATTCTGTCGGAAGATTCCTTCGATGTAAATGTGAAGGAAGAGGGGGCAGCCATAACGGATGGAAATAGAGGGCGCATCTTTGCCGGCGGGATCGGGACGGACTCCAAGGGAAACCGCATGTTTCTATTGCGCGTGTACGACGCCGAGACCGGTCGCTTTCTCTGGGAAGGACAATTGAACCTCTTGAAACCTGGCGATGGGGGCGCGATGGGGGCGGATGTCGTCCTTCGACCCACTACGCCATCAGCCGCCTCCGTTGCGGATCGGAGCCAGAACACGCTGCAGACGTTGTATTCCGTTCGGGCCCTCAATCCCGTAAGCGGGAACCTCCTGTGGCAGGACCGCTTTGCTCCTGGAAACGGAAAGCCGGTTCGGTGGGACCAGTCGTCGCTTGGATCGGCATCGCCTAGTCTGGTCGATGCTTCGCCGGCACCTGTGTTTGAGTTGGTTGTACAGGCCTACGACACCATGTCCGGGGCGTTGCTGTGGCAGGATTCGTTCGATCAGTTGGAGGGGATTGGGGATCCACCGACTGTGACAGAGCAGGAGGCCCATCCTCACGCCATTCCTCTCTGGAACGGGTTCGGACAGCCGCGTCGTGACGCGTATTTTGTACGGTGGCGCTAGGGGTTATGACCGTGGTTGGACAAGGGTGTTTGCCAGACTGTCGGCCCATTGCTGCTGAAAGTGGTCATACGATACCAACAGTCGGTCTTGCATGGCGGCGGCGATAGTTTGTCGCGCCTTCAGGTGGGCAAGCACCTCGTGCACCTTATGCATGCCATATCGTTCGATTAAGTAGTGGGTGGCCGCATTGGCCTCGTAGTAGGCCATGCCGACGTGCTCGGCAGGGAGCGTTTCCCAACTTCCCTCCAAAGCGGTTAACGGAATCAAACTCCGTTCGGCTGGGACCGTGCCCGTGATGTCTTGCCAGTGGTCTCCCGCCAGCTGCATGGCCAGCCCTTCATTCAGCCAGGTGGGGATCGGCTCGCCAGCTCCTCCCAATTGTTCATGCACGAGGGCGTGGACAAACTCATGGCGCAACACGCGGGTCAGCCAAGCATGATCCGTGGCGGCGCCCTGGGTGGGAATTTGAATCCGTCCCAGCACAGGATCAAAAAGGCCGTCGGCCCACGCGGGGCTTCCCGAGGCCTGCTGAAACCGATCTTTGGTGTGCAGCACGACCATGATCGGATGGGACGGGTGGAATTGAAACTTCTGCCCGATGTCTCGATAGGCCTCTTCGAGAATGTCCAAGACGGTGGTCCACGTCGTCGGATCGGCTGTCCCGTCGTATTTCACCGTGAAGTGCACGCTGCTGCGCGTTGAGAAGTGCTCTTCCGCCTTTTCTGCGCGGTGGACCTTCGCGGTGACCGCTTTCAGGTAGGACTGCAAGGCGGGATCTTTCTTGATGCGTGCCTGCGCCTGCGCCAGTTGCTTGCCTGCTTCAGTGAGTTGATCCTTCTCTTGCAGCAAGTCGGCCAAAGCCAGGTGAGGGAACGGCTCGTCCGGGGCCAGGGTCATCACCTTCCGCAAGAACTCTTCCGTCAGCGCCGGGTCGCGGAGGCCCCAATACGCATTGGCCAGATTGAGGTGGGCGACGGGATTTTGCGGATCAAGCGAGACCGCCTTCTTGAATGCCTTCACGGACACTTCGGTCCCGCCGGTTTTTTCCTGCAAGATCCCGAGGTTGTTCCATAGAATTGCGACGTGCCGCCTGGTTGCGGACTCCGTGAGAATCGAGGAGGGCAGGTCCGTCAGTTTTGTTTCTGCCAGTACGACGTTATGTTTTTCAAGTTCCTCGTGAATGGCGCTCAGCAGTTCAAGATGTCTGGGAACCGGAATACTCACGGGATCGATTGTGCGAGGGCGTTTCCGTTCTATCTCGGACGTATTCTGTGGAGAGGCCACCGGAGTGGAGGCGTTGGACGGGTTTTCCTCGGCGACGATGTGCGGCGGGAGGGGCGCGGGGTCCTGAAAATACGTCGGTTTCACCTTCACTTGGTAGAAGATGAACAGGCCGATCACGACCGCCAGCGGTACCAGGATGTGTTTGATGTTGCGTCGATACATAGTGCTCCTTCTGTCCGTCCTACGCAAAATCACTCTAGCATTGAGCAGAACGAGCGCCAAGGAAAGTCAGAAAAGCCAGACACCGACGGGGCGTCGAAACGCGAGGTTCCCGCCCGGCCCCTCTCGTTGAGCGGCAGGGAGGGCTGTGGTACGATCCGAGCCCAGCATGTCACGACCTGATGGGCCCGATCCCTTCCAGGCCTTCCTTCAGCGTGTCGCCAGACCCCTCGAATTCGCCTGCCGTGATGCCGGTGCCCATCTGGCGACCGTCAAACACCTCGACCGGTTTGTCTCGGAGCAGGTCATCGGCGCCTTGAGTGAGCGGGTCTATCCGCGTGCGGTCGAAAATGACCTCCTGGTGCTTCGGAATCTTTTTGTGGATTTTCATACGGCGCTGACTCCGGTTGAACAGCAGGATCGGCTGGCCCAGGCCCTCGTCCTGCTTCGGCGGTTGCAAGGGAGCGTGGAGGAGCCCCATCGCTCCTACAGCGTACAGCTAGGGGGGCAATCAGCCCCTCAGGCCCGTCGGTCCCCTTCCCAGCAGCCTCTCTGGGCTGTACCGATTCAGTTTGTCAAGGGGGTCGGCCCGAAACGCAGCAGCCTGCTGGATCGGTTGGGCATTCGTACCGTCGAACAGGCGCTCTGGACGCTACCTTGGCGGTACGACGATCGATCAGTGGTGACTCCTGTGGGGAAGCTCGTCCCGGGCGCGACCCAGACCATCTGTGGAATCATTGTGCATACTCAATTGACGCGTGCACGGTTTCGCCGGTTATCGATTCTCGAAGTGGACGTGCAAGATCAGACCGGTGTGGCGCACGCCGTTTTTTTTAATCAGCCTTATCTGTCGGACGTCTTGGTCGAGGGCCTGCGGGTGATGATGACCGGTCGTGTGGCGGCCGGCCGACGTGGGTGGATGGATCTGCGGCTGGAGGCGACCCAATTCGAACTACTTGGCGAAGACGATGAGTTGCTCCACGTCGGGAGGATTGTCCCGATCTATCATGAGACGAAGGGCTGGACCTCACGTCAGATGCGTGTGCTGGTCCATGGGTTGCTGGCCGAGCATGAGACCGATGCGGAAGAGGTGCTGCCGATTGCCCTACGAGCCCGGCATCGCTTGCTGCCAATCGGAGAGGCACTGCGGCAGGTTCACTATCCGTCGGCACAATCTGATCTTGACGTGCTCAATCGCGGCCTCTCGCCGGCCCATCGCCGGCTCGCCTTTGAAGAGTTGTTCCTCTTACAAACGGCCATGGCTTGGCGCCAACGGAACATCCACGAAGAGCGGAAACCGTTTCACATCAACCCGCACCCGCCGCACCTGACCGGTCTGGCCCGGCTGCTGCCGTTCAAACTGACCTCGGCGCAGGAACGGGTGTTCCGTGAAATTCAGGCCGACATGGCATCGTCCCGGCCCATGAACCGTCTGGTGCAGGGGGATGTCGGGTCGGGCAAGACGGTCGTGGCGCTTCATGCGTTGGTGCTGGCCTGTGGGGCAGGCTACCAAACGGCCCTGATGGCCCCCACTGAAATTCTGGCCGAACAGCATTACCTGAATCTCAAATCGACGCTTGAGGCCCTGGGACTGACGGTGGTGTTGCTGAAGGGCGGCGGCAAGGCAAAGGATCGGAAGGAGATGCTGAAGCGATTGGCGAACGGCGAAGCTCAGGTTGCGATCGGAACCCATGCCTTGATTCAAAAGGATGTCACCTTTGCCAATCTTGCGTTGGCCATCGTAGATGAGCAACACAAGTTCGGAGTGCTTCAGAGGAAAACCCTGCTCGACAAGGGCTATCGTTCGGATGTGCTCGTGATGACGGCGACACCGATTCCCCGCACCTTGGCGATGACCGTGTATGGCGATCTTGAGGTGTCGGTCATCGACATATTGCCGCCGGGCCGCAAACCGGTCCGAACGATGCTCTATAGCGAGGGGCAGCGTCGCAAGGCCTGGCAGTCGGTCGGCGATGAACTGCAGGCCGGTCGCCAGGCCTATATCGTGTATCCGCTGGTCGAGGAATCGGAGAAGGTCGATCTCAAAGCGGCGATCCAGGGGGCTGAACAACTCCAACGCGAGATCTTTCCCCAGGCACGCGTCGGGTTGCTGCATGGACGACTCTCGGCCGCCGAGAAGGAACAGACCATGGCGGCCTTCAAGGCGGGCACCATTCAGATTCTTGTCGCCACCACCGTGATTGAAGTAGGCGTCGATGTGCCCAATGCGACCGTCATGGTGATCGAGCATGCCGAACGCTTCGGGCTGGCGCAATTGCATCAGTTGCGCGGGCGTGTGGGGCGGGGTGCGCACCAATCCCTCTGTCTGCTGATGGCGAGTTACCTGCCGCGCGAGGGGCGATCCAGACTGGCGCGTCACGGGGCACCGGAACAGACTCTCTCCAATGCCCAACAACGCCTCCAGGCCTTGGTTTCGTCGAACGACGGGTTTGTGATTGCGGAGGAAGATCTCAAGATCCGCGGGCCCGGCGAGTTCTGGGGCTTGCGACAGTGGGGACTGCCGGAATTCCATGCGGCGAATCTCGTCCGGGACGTCGACCTCTTGGAGCAAGTCAGGCGGGAAGCCAAGGCGCTGGTGGCGCAGGATCCCATGTTGGCATCCCCGCAGCATCAGGCCTTGAAGGCGGCGATGTTGCGGCGCTGGCAAGGCAAACTGGCCTTGGGCGAGGTAAGTTGACCGTCATAAACCGGTCCATTCACGTGGAGGGTCAGTGATGGGACTTTTCCAACGATTGAGTCACGATTTGCGTGCTGGGTGGGTGACTGTGCGCCAGGGCACGGCTCAGGTCGCCACGCGTGCGATGGAAGAAGGCGAGTTGCTCCGGTACCGGTTGGAACTGCGCAAGCTCGATCAACAATTGGATGACCTGCATGCCGATATCGGCGAGCGAACTATCGAACTGCACGAACGCGGCGATTCACTGGACCGCATTCTGACGGATGGGGAAGTCGTCCGCCTGTTGGCTCAAGTGAAGGCGCTGCAGGAGGAACGCACGAAGCTCCTGTTGGAAATGAATGACATCGCAATCGATGGACCATGAGGAGCCCGTCATGACCGTCGGTTCTAGTTCGGCGCCGCTCATCCTGGCGGGAATCGATATCGGCACGTTGACCTGTCGTCTGCTGATCGCGGAGCGGCAGCCATCGGGTGGCCTGCGTGAGCTTCGCTCCGACCGTCGCATCCTGCATTTGGGCCAAGGTGTCGACCGGAATCGAGTCATCCGGCCAGACGCCATGCAACGGGTGATCGCGACCTTGCAGGAATGGCGGCACGCGATCAACGAACACCACGTCTCGGCGACCGCCGTGGTCGCGACCAGTGCGGTGCGCGATGCCTATAACCGGGAGGAGTTCCTCGGGTTCGTCCGGCAAGAAGTGGGGTTTGACGTTGAAATCATCTCCGGTGAAGAGGAAGCGCGCCGGACCTTGTTGGGCATCCGATCGGGCCTGCCCCCTGGTGTGAACGACATGTTGGCCCTCGACATCGGCGGGGGAAGCACGGAATTCATCCTGGATCGGCCGGCCCACTCTCCACTGGTGCGCTCAATCGACGTCGGGGTCGTGCGGTTGAGCGAACGGCTGCTGCATCACGACCCGCCGACTGGTGACGAAGTGGCGCAGGCGAGGGACTGGGTGCGGAGTGAGACAGCCGCGGCCCTGGCGGATATACCGAGGCGGGAGGGGCTCACCTTTGTCGGCACAGCCGGCACGATTACCGCGCTGGCCGCTATGGCGCAGCAGCTACCGACCTATGAGCCGGCCAGGATTCACAACTACATTCTCACGCTGGAAACAGTGACCGGGTTGGAGCAGCAGCTTCTGAGCCGCTCCAAGGCTCAACGGCAGGGGCTTCCAGGCTTGGAGCGTGGTCGAGAAGAGGTCATCGTCGCCGGCGCGATCATTCTCAGGACGGTGATGGAGACGTTGGGAACGGCGAAGGTTTTGGTGAGTGATTTGGGCTTGCGGGAGGGAGTGTTGATCGATTTGGCGGAGCGAATGAAGTCGAGCCGCACGAACAAGACCCAAGTGATCCAAAATTGGATTACTTCTGGGATAAAGGATTTTTACATTAGTATTGAATTTGAATCGGCAAGGAAGTGGCCTGAATACAGCACATTTTTTTGCTATCAAGGTCTGGAAAAGATCTGTAAAGCATATATTCTTGCCCGTTCAGCATCAGTTTGGGAACACTTGCCGGAGGATCGCCGTTCTAAGAGAATTAACAAAATAGCCAAAGATTTAGGGCATGACCTGGAAAAGTTGCTGAGTTGTCTTCGATCGAGAGGCGTCCTACCGATAGCTCCGCCAAAGCAGGACCGAGGGCATGGCCAGAATAAGAAGTTCGAGCCTTATTCTGAAGATGAATTGATTCGGATCCTAAAGGCAGCCTACATCGAAGCGCGATATCCGGTTCCAAGAAATGACAAAATACATACAAAATTTCCACGTTCGGAAAATCGTCGACCGGAAGATGGGCGACGATTTTCCCATCCACTCAAGGAAACAGCTCCAATCCAATATGCACGAAAGACTGCTTTGGCCATTGTGAAAAAAATCGAGGAAGATTTCTCAATTGAGTGCCGAAGAGACAAGGAGACCTTTTCCTATAAAATATCAAATGAAAGTTGGGAGAGATTTCAGAGGGTCTTTTTTCGTTTAGAGAGCAGCGGACGACCTTGTTGATTTTCTACTACGCATATCACCGAGCATCGTCCTTAGGATGTAAATCTACTTGATCGTGTGTGCGTGGTGTTGTCGCCTCCCTCTTGTCGCTCTGCGTGATGCGTCAAGTTCAGGGCCATCGGTTATGCCACGGCAGGGTCTTGCCAACGACAAACAGATAGCCGATAACCTGTGTCGCACTATTGAATTGACGGAGTTAGGATTAGTCTTGTGTTGACGTCTCCCCCAAAAACGACGGCAATCTAAAACGAGAGTAGAATGGCGGCTTCGGCGGTCCTCGACGAAAGGAGTGGATCGATGAAGCGGTCACGATTCTCGGAAGAGCAAATCGTCTATGCCATCCGGCAAGCCGAGAGTGGCACCCCCATCGGGGATGTCTGTCGACAGCTCGGCATCGCCGAGCAAACCTTCTACGCCTGGAAAAAGAAGTATGCGCATCTCGGCGTGAGTGAACTGCGCCGACTGCGGCAGGTGGAAGAGGAGAATGCCCGGCTCAAACGACTGGTGGCCGATCTCTCGCTGGATAAGCACATGCTGTCGGAGGCGTTGCGAAAAAAAGTCTAAGGCCCGCGCGCCGTCGGGAGCTCGCCCAGTGGTTTCACGGGACGTTTCAGGTGAGCTGTGCGCGGGCCTGTCGGTTGGCGCAGTTTGGTCGCGCGTCGTGGTATCGGAAGAGTCAGGCCAAGGATCAGACCGCCCTGCGGCTGCGCATTCGCGATCTGGCGCATGCGCGGCCTCGGTTTGGCTATCTGCGCATCTGGGTCTTACTGCGGCGGGAAGGTTGGGCGGTCAACCGGAAGCGGGTCCGGCGCTGGTATCGCTTAGAGGGGCTCCAGTTGCGCATGCGGGTGCGCCGACGAAAGCATATCGCCCTGCATCGTGGGCCAGCTCCCGTGCCGGTCGGCCCGTCGGAACGGTGGAGTATGGATTTCGTGCATGATACCTTGAGTGAAGGTCGGCCCTATCGGATTCTGACCGTCGTTGATAACTGGAGTCGCTCTAGTCCTGTCCTAGAGGCCGGATTTCGGATGTCTGGAGCGCTGGTGAGTCAGGTACTGGATCGCGTCCTGGGAGAGGGCCAGCGGCCTCGCTCCATCACGGTCGATCATGGGACGGAATTCCAGTCCCGTGCGCTCGAGGAGTGGGCGTATCGACGGGGCGTGCAGCTCGACTTCATTCGACCGGGGAAACCCGTCGAAAATGCCTTCATTGAATCATTCAACGGACGGCTGCGGGATGAGTGTTTGAATGTACATCAGTTCGCCTCGCTGGCTGAGGCCCAGGCGATCATCGAAGCCTGGCGCGTGGACTATAATACCCGCCGTCCCCACAGCTCACTTGGGCACCTGACGCCAAGCGAGTTCGTCAGGCAACGTCAGGAAGAACAGGACACCGAAAAAGTCGTCTGCTCTCCTTAAGAGCTGTCTCGGAATGGGGTCAACGTCAGAAGCCAAAAGTTCTCCTTTGCCACTGTCTCCTTGACGGGGGAGCTTACGGTGTCAGTCTGTCTTGCAGCAGCCAGGCAGATCCGAGGGCGATGCGTGGGCTTGAGTATGCGTTTGCAGTCTCCCTAGATGGAGCAACGCTTCTTACCGTTGCGAGTACCAACGAAGCCCGCTTTTCTGCTCGGTATAGGTGGGTTGGGGGGTGCCGCCCGGCTTTTCCAGCAGGAGTACCTTGAAGTCGACGAGTCCGAACCAAGCGGGATCGGCAATGTCGTGGTAGTGGCAGCCCTGTAGTTTGGGAAGCATGTCGCCCAGGGCCTTGTTCAGCTCGCTTTCCGTGTAGGCTCGTACGGCAAAATCTCGCCCCAGCCCCTGGCAAAAACGCTGAATCGTATAGGCTGCGCCCGTGCAGAGGACCTTCGTGTCAGGCTTGATTTGCAGGAACTGCGGCAGCGGCAGATACCGTTCCTGAAAGCCGAGCCAGCGGACGGCTTGTCGGAGGTGGCTGTACTGCACTTCGTATTCGGTGTGGTGGGGCAGTTTGACGGCAGCCGGCCAGCCTTCCTCAATGCCGAATTCCGTCAGAAACGCCCGCCCGCCTGGCTTGAGCACGCGCCACACTTCGGCGGCAAATCGGATCGGTCCCAAGTTAAAGATGACCTCCTCGGGGAGGTCGGCTTCCAGGGGGAGCCGAAGTCGCCTGATCCAGTCCAGTGCTTCCTGATGTTGGGCCGTCTCCCCGCGCCCGTCGGTGAGTTCCTCTCGGGTGAGCTTCACCGGCGTCATGTCCGCCATGTTCTCGTTGTCGATGATGAGGTCGACGGAATTGTCCTTGAAGGGCAGGCATTCGCCGTTGGCATGGGTGCCGGTACAGGTCCAGCCGGCGCTTGAGGCCCGCTTGGTTTGGAGCCGCAGGAACGGACGGGTGACGTCTAGGGAGACGTAATGAATACCTTGCCGCTCGAACGGCAGCAGCTCTTGCCCCAACTCCCGGGCGACATAGCCGAGGCCTCCGCCGATTTCGAGAATGACCTTCGGCTTAGGCTTGAACCAGCCCAAGCGCCGCAGTTGACGCATGAGGAGGCGACCGTACGTCGTGCCGCCGAGGGCCTCACAAGGTTCCCGGAAAAGGTGTGAGACCGTCGTTTCGATCAGGTCGAAGTGGCCGTCTTCCAGGTCGCTTTCCTTCAACTCGTGGATATGAAAATCCTCGAGATGTTCTTCCCCTTCGAAGTTTTGTTGTCCCGACCAGCCTTCGCGAATCTGCTGCAGGAGGAGATCCCACTTGGCTTTGTGGCGATGGCCGCCGGGCGGCTCGGTGCCGAAATAACAGAGCGAATAGTTCGGGGTGGACCATCGCGCCAAGTGCCAGGAGCCAGGCTGGCCGTCCGGACCGCAGACGCGGCTGCCGTACTTTTCAAGGAGCGCACCGACCGTAATGTGACCGTTCATGGAGGTCAGCATCTCGATGCCGGTCCGATTGAGGCGCACCAACGGAACATCGTCGTCGAGAGGGGCCAGCCACCATTCGTCGTACCCATGTTGGTAGGCGACCAGATCGGGAATGCGCCAAGCGAGCAGGCGAAGGACATCACCACTCAAGCTGAGAGGTTCTTGGACGGCTGCGGCGGCTTTCATCGATCTCGGCGATCCATGATGGAAGCCGCAGCCTACACGACGGCAGCCGCGACCTGCAAGAACCTCGGACCGGGCGGTGTTAGGTTTGCGAGGGCAACATAGGGGAGTCGGTCACGATGATGATACCGCGCATGATCGGGTGGATGCGACATTGGTAAGGGTACCGGCCCGGCGGCAGGTTGGGAATAGTAAAGCTCCCGTCCGGTTCCACTGCGCCCGAATCGAAGGCGCATCGGCCTCCCTCCTCGAAGCACCCGTCGTGGGTCACGGTGTGATGAGTGGGAGTCGGATTGTCGAACCGAATGGCCGCCCCGGCGGTGACCGTCACGGAAGCAGGCACATAGTAAGGAGATCCGCTATCCATGCTCACCTGGGCGGTGGGTGGAGTCGCGTGAGTCGGCCAGGCGGCCAAGGCGCCTGTCGCAATGAGAAACGAGAGCGCATAACGAGTCATGGAGCCTTCACCACATGTGTGAATAATGGATTCATTATACATAGAGACAGGGGGCGGGCGGAAGGATTCGCGGACGACTCCTTCCCGCTGTGATCGGGTGCGGCCCCATACGGTTGCATCGACCCGCCGGTTCATGCTAGATGGAGGCCGCTTTACCACCGACGTGCCAAGTTGAAGACCTGATGAGGAGGACGTGGAATGGCGAAGACACGCGTGAAAAAAAAGAGCGCTCCTGCTAAGGCAGCGCGGGTCCCCAAAGCCGTGAAAAAGGCTGCGAAACCCAAGAAGGCCGCGGCGACCAAGAAATCCTCGGCTCGTAAACCAGCCAAGGCCAAGAAGGTTGCGGCGAAGAAGCCCGCAAAGAAGATTGCCAAGCCCGCAGCCAAGAAACGGGCAACCGCCAAACCCACACGTGCGTCCAAGCCGAAACCGGCGGCGAAGCCTGCCAAGTCGTCAATGCAGCCGAAGCCCGCAGCGAAGGTGAAGGAGAAGGCCGCCGCTGCACCGGTCGCCGCCGCTCCAGAACAGAAGTCGGCGAAACCTGCTTTGGCCGAAGTTTCCAAGCCGCCCAAGGTCGAGGTGGAGCCGCGCGCGGTGGAATTGGATGAGGAAGACGAGTTGGCCGAGGACCTGGATGAGATGTCAGACGAGATGGAAGAGGAAATCGAGGACGAACTCGATGAAGAACTCGATCTCGACAGCGAAGATGACGACGTCGATTATCTGGAAAAGTCTGAGGATCTGCTCGACGATACCGACGAGTTTCGAAACAACTGAGAGAGTGGGGCGGCAGAGTCTCCGGATCGTGAGGGAGATGCCGTGCGACATCAGCGGCGGTTTGCGCCTTCGTGGGCTGACACGTCAATTCCTGCCGATGTACTGCTGTGGGCAGTCTGACCGCGCCACCTCCCCCTACCGCTGAATTCCCTTCTTCCTAGATCTCATGAGCCATTTTCTCTTTATCGCCGGCGCTCTGCGCGAACGAAGCTCCCAAGAAAGTGCGGAGTTACAGCTTGGCGCCGGGATTTGGGGGCTCTGTACGGCTCTGATACGGGACAACCTGCAAAAGTTCATCACGCTGGATTCCCGAGGGTTGGTGTACGTGCTGAAGGAGGGGATTTGCGCTGAGTTCGCGATCGTGTCGCCGGTTCAGCCCTTTCACGCGCTGGACGACTTACTGAAGGATGAGTTCAGGACCGAAGCCCGCTTTGGGTTTGTGCGGGTGACGCCGGTGCGACGTTGGCCGAGGCACGCGCTACGCGCGCATCAGCTGCTGCAAAACACCTTGGGCATTCAAGAACAGGCTGAGTTGACGCGGCGGCTCAGTCTCGGCATGCATCGGCTGGCGGAGGACGAGTACCGAGCACTCGTCGAGGGGTTGAACGGCGAGGGCTGACCGGGCTTTCGATCGAATGCGGGTGGCTAGCGGAGGGATTCGCCGGTCATCAGGTGGTAGGCCTCAGCGATCGTCCCGACCTCCTCGATCTCGACATTGAGATCCATGGCCAGTCGGTCGAGGTTCCAATGTGGACCATATCGTTGGCCGCTTGGAATCAAAATGGTACGGTATCCTTCCCTGGCGGCGGCGCGTACCTTGTCGGGAATGCCGCCGACCGGACCGATATCGCCGTCCCCGGTGACTGTGCCGGTCAGGGCGATGCCGCGCAAGAGCTGATCTCCCTTCAGCAGCGCCGCAAACCCGATAGTCATGACGGCGCCGGCGCTTGGCCCGTCACTGTTGATGGGAATGTAGGTGATACCGGTGGCCGTGACTGTTCCCGTTAGCTCGACCGCCTCGCTCTGCTCGAGCGCATAACGGAATGCCTGGACCATGGAGCTGAAGTTGGCCTGACCCAGCTGGATGTTGCCGCCTTGCCATTGAAGCACGATGGGCGAGGGGGTCGGCGAGTGATCCCATCGTAAGAGCAACACTTCGAACACGCCCTGATTGTTCGACTGGATTGCGGCGAGGATGGGAAGTTCGACGACGGTGTCCATTGCGGCACTTGGCGGTCCCGCTTGGAGCAGGGTGATGCAGAGCGCAAGGGCGCCGGCATGGCGAAGGCCTCGACCGTTCCAGGTTGCTCGGTTTCCGGCTCGCATGGGGCAAGTCTAACAAACGACCTTGTGGAGTAAAGTCTCCGTGAGAATTGTTTCCGTCATCGCCTGGGGCATCCTGCTACTCATTGTGGCGGACGCGGGGAGGGCATCTGCGGAATGCCGGGTCGAGAAGGGGTCGGCAGGGTCCGCGACCTTTACCGTGCATTTGAGTCAGACCTGCACCCAGGCGGAGCGCGAGGCTCAAGCTGTGTCGGCGCAGGAGTTGCTGCACGCACTGGCCTCCGGCAAGGGGATCGATCTCGCCGGGGCGGTGATTCAGGGAGACCTGTTTTTGGATGAACTGCCGTCGCAAAAGGCGGGGTCGCTCAAGGATTTGACGACGGAAGATCAACGGCTCTTGGAAGGGCTGGAGGGGCAGGAGGTCCATGTCATCCGTGGTCCGTTCGCGCTGAAGCATGTGTCGGTGAAGGGGCATATCCTCAATCGCCTCAAGCAGGGCTTCTTGTTGGTGACGGGTCCGGTCGTATTGACCGACACCCACTTCAACGGTGCGCTGGACCTGTCACGAACGGTGTTCCTCGGGGTGGTGGATGGGTCGGGGGCCACGTTCGACCAGGAAAGTTTTTTTGTGCAGGATCAATTCACCCAGGGCGCCATCTTTTCCGGCACGAAATTCGGTCCTCACGTTCGGTTTCACCGTTCCCAGTTCGGGGCCCCCGCCGTCTTTCGAGGCGCCAGCTTCAACGGATTGAGCGAGTTTCTGGAGGTCGTGTTCACGCAGGATGCAAGTTTTGCTCGAGCCACGTTCCACATGGGAACGGGATTCTCGGGGGCGGAATGTCGGGGCAAGTGCGACTTTTCAGGGGCACGATTCGATCGCGAAGCGTTTTTCTTGTTTGCTCGCTTTCACCGGCCGGTAACGTTTGCCGAGGCGCGTTTCGGCGGCCAGGCGGATTTTTCGGATGCGCTCTTCCTGGATAACGACGACCTTGCCGGCGCTTGGTTCGCTCGCCCGCCGCTCCTCACCCGCACCATTCGCCCCACGGCGGCGATGCCCGGCTCATCGAATGGCACCGCCTCGTCGCAAGCCGTGACGGTCTCCTTGTTTCTGGCCGCCCTGGGTCTGCTGCTCTACCTTCTGAAATCGCGATAACGACTTGCCTCACCACAACATATGGTTTTGACCTTGCCCGTCACCCCATAAGTTGGTATAAGATCCGAAATTTATCTAGGAAAGCACCTGGACCTGATGGACCAGACGGAACTGCCCTACCAAGTCAAGATCGAGAATTTCGAAGGTCCGCTCGATCTGCTGCTGCACCTCATCAAGAAAAACGAAATCAACATCTACGATATCCCCATCGCGCTGATCGCCCGGCAGTATCTGGATTACCTCTCAGTGATGAAGGAGCTGAATCTGGCGGTGGCGGGGGAGTTTTTGGTCATGGCCGCGACCCTGTTGCACATCAAATCTCGTATGTTGTTACCGGTGGAAGAAGCGACGGTGGACGAAGAGGAGGGGCCTGATCCACGAGAGGAATTGGTCCGTCGACTGCTCGAATACAAGCAGTTCAAGGAAGCGGCCTCGCAGTTGGATTACAAGGAACGCTTGTGGCGCGATGTCTTCCCGCGTGAGTCTGGGCCGCCGACCGATCTCAAGAAGGATGAGAGTCTGCTCGACGAAGTGTCGCTCTTCGATCTGGTCGACGCGCTGCAGGCGGTGTTGGCCAGACACCCCGGCAAACCCCTCATCGAAATCATTCCCGACAATCTCACGGTGCGGACCCGCATGAGCGCCATTATCGAGGCCTTGGAAGCGAAGGAGTCCATGCCCTTTACGGCCCTGTTCGAGGTGTCCAGCCATCGATTGGTGGTGATCGTGACATTCTTGGCGCTCCTGGAACTGATTCGCATCAAGGTCGTGCGGGTCTTTCAAGCTGAAACCTTTGGGAACATTCTCGTGTCGCGAGCGTTTTCGGCCGTCACTGAAGGAGATGTGGTGGAGGACTCTGAATGGAAGAACCTATGACTGTCGGCATCGAGGGGGCGATGGAGGAGTCTGCCGAGGCCAAAGTGGTGGCCGAGTCCGTGACTGCAGCTGCTGAGGAGGCCAGCGGAACGGTGATCCTTGAGGACGCTTCCGCCCCCGGAGAGGCGTCTACAGCCTCCGACTCAGTGTTGTCCGACGTACGCGCATTGAAAGGCATTCTCGAAGCCCTGCTATTCGTCACGACTGAACCGATTCCGACCGCGAAGTTCGTGTCTCTGCTTGGAGCGGTCACCCGGCAGGATGTCGAACGGACGCTGGCCGAGTTGAGCCGAGATTATGAGCAAGAAGGACGAGGACTCCAGCTGGTCGAGGTGGCAGGGGGCTATAGGCTGGTCACCAAAGGAGAATTTGCGCCGTGGCTCAAGCGCCTGGAGAAAACCAAGGCTCCCTCAAAGTTGTCTCGTTCCGCACTGGAGTCCCTGGCGATCATTGCCTATAAACAGCCGATCGTCCGTGCCGAGGTGGAGCAGATTCGCGGAGTCGAAACGTCGGGGGTGATCCGTACGTTGTTGGAGCGTAAGCTGGTGCGCATCGTCGGTCGGAAGGAGGAACCAGGACGCCCGATCATGTACGGCACCACGAAATTTTTCCTTGAACATTTTGGGTTGCGCGACCTGTCCCAATTGCCGCCGTTGAGGGAATTCAAGGAATTAGGCGAGGCCGAACAGGCGATGCTGCCGATCGAGGAGTCGGTGGCGATCGGCGGCGCTGTCGAGCCATCGCCCCTGGCCGTCCAGGAGGAAGGCGGGCGCACAAACGGCGCATCGGATGCTCATTTCGAGACGTCCAACGGTGCGCCGACCGAGATTCCGGCAGAGACCGTGGGGGAGGCCGGCGCTGAGGAGGCTCTTGTGGTGGCGGACATCCAAGAAGAATCGTAACGAAACCACGCTCCGATCCTTCGACCAGTCACCCGCCCCAGCACGCCGTCCTCAGTAGCAGCCGATAGGAATAAATCCCGCCCCAAAGATCCGCGAGAGCGCCACGTACCGGGCGTTGTCGTAAAACGAGTAGCTTGGGGCATTCCGATATCTAGCCGTGGGGTCCCCGCCGTACGAGGGGTCGGTTCCGAAGAAGAACCCGCCACGGTTTTTCTGGTTCAGCTGAATCCATTCCCCGTACATGCTGCAGACCTCGGCCTGGACCGAGCCCCCGATCAAGTTCCCCGCAAACCAGTCTCGTCCCGAGTCCGGGACCTGTGTCAAATTCCGCAAGGCGCCGATGGGGGTATCGTAAGCAAAATCTCGCCCTCGTGGGCTCGGCTGGAAGGAGGGATGGCCGGGTGTCGGGGTATTGGGCAAGTCTGGCAGGGCAGGTGCGATGGACAGGGCTCGAAGTACCTTGGGCTGACAGCCCGGTCGCTCTTTATTAGTATAGAGGGTCGTGCCGTCTGGACCGGGACATTCCCACATTTCCACGGAGGGCGAGTCGTTCGCCTGCGCAACGGAACTGAAGGTGAAACCTGCCATCAGGGTAGCGAGCGCCAGTCTTGGGAGCCACATAATGCACCTCCAATTGATCATTGTACTGAGCGAAGTCACGCTGTTCCATACGTGAGAGTGCCGAGCCTATGCGATCCGTTGGAAATGCGTCCATCCGGCTTTGGAGGGATGAAGAGGGGGGCCAAGACCGACGACAAATCGAGTTGACCTCACCTTGACTCTCTTCTTTTCGCTTTGTTAGACTCCCCCATTCTAAGTTGTTGAAACATCCGCAAATCTCCACCAATCCCGTATCACGAGGAACACCATGATCAAGGCTTGGCTGCTCGACGAAATGTTTCGGTTTGACCGGCATCATCTCACGGTGGATGGAAGTCAGAGCGAATGGGGTGCCGGGGACTCGGTCGCCGAAGAGGAAGACCTGCCCCCCGCGCCGACCGGAGTGGCCGCAACGCCGGGCAACGGTCGGGTCATGATCACGTGGGACCCGGTGCCGGACGCGATGTATTACAACCTCTATTTCATGACTACGAAGGGTGTGCAGATCAAGTTTTCCGAGCTCACCCGACCGATCGCCAGCGTCGACGATTTCAAGACCGTCATCGGTGTAACCAAGGAGAAGGGAACCTGCATCGAAGGCGCGCAGTCGCCGTTCATACACGACGATCTGGCGAACGGGACCTGCTATCACTATGTCGTCACGGTGGTCACGCAGAAGGGTGAAAGTCCCGAATCGCAAGAAGTGATGGCGATTCCGTCGCCCTATCTCATCGCGAAGATCATCGGCCAGGAAGGGGTAGAGGAGGGTGAGTTCAGTTCCCCCACCGGGATCGCGCTGGACAAGGACGGCAACATGTATGTCGCCGATACGGACAACCATTCGATTCAGAAATTCGATAAGGACGGGAAGTTCCTGGGCCGCTGGGGCGGAGAAGCCAGCAGTGCGGAAGGCAGCTATTACTATCCGCGAGGCCTTACCACGAATGCCGACGGGCATGTCTATGTCGCAGATACCGGTAACAATCGCGTGCAACGGGTGGACGGCGACGGGAATCCCATGAAGACCTGGGGCAAATTCGGATTCGCCTGGCGCGGCGCCGACATGAACAAGTTCGACGCGCCGTGGGGCGTCACGACCGACCAGGACGGCAACATCTACGTGACCGATACCAACAACGCCCGCATTCAAAAGTTTAAGGGCGACGGCACGCCGCTGTTGAAGTGGGGGCGGGACGGGAGTTTCGACGGCGCATTCTTCTTTCCGCGCGGCGTGGCGGTGGACTTCGTGGGCAACATCTTCGTGGCCGATGAAGGCAACAACCGGATCCAGAAGTTCGATACGCGTGGAAGCTTCCTAACCAAGTGGGGGCGAGAGGGCAGCGGACCGGGCCAATTCAAGGCCCCCTGGGGTGTGACGTGCGACGCCGTCGGGAATGTGTATGTCGTGGATCAGGGCAACCATCGTATCCAAAAGTTCGACGGCAATGGTACCTTCCTGTGCGCCTGGGGTAATCGCGGCAAAACCGAGGGCCAACTGAACTTTCCGTCTGGGGTCGCGGTCGACAAAGAGGGCGCGGTGTATGTCGTCGATAGCGGCAACCATCGCGTCATTAAGTACATCCCGACCGAAGAAGAGCTGAATCGGGGCAAGGCCGAGCATGAGCGAGCTCAGGCGGCCGGTGACCATCCGGCTCCGCGCAACTTGGCGGTGAAGGCAGGGGACACGGAAACCTTCCTGAGCTGGATGGACGTGCCGGGGGCGGTGTCATACAACCTGTACTTCCACACGTCGCCGAATGTGACCAAGGAAGGAGGCACGAAAATCGAAGGGGTCGCTAGTCCCTACAACCACACCGGCCTCACCAACGACCAAGCTTATCACTACGTTTTGACTGCGGTGTATGAGGATGAGACGGAAAGTGCCCTCTCCGAAGAGGTGTCGGCGACGCCGGTCTTGATCGACATCACGGCGCCGCAAAATCCCTATGCGGTCGTCAATCACGGCGCCTTCATGACGAACTCGCCGGAAGTCGTAGTCACGATTTCCGCCACCGACCTCGATACCGGAGTCGCAGCGTACTACATTTCCGAAAATCCCATGACGCCGATGGCCGGGACACCGGGGTGGGTCGAGGTCGAACCCGCGATTAAGTTCGGGGCGACCATTCCCTTCATCCTCTCGCCGGGCGACGGCCAGAAGACCGTCATCGTGTGGTTCAAGGATGCCGGCAACAATATTTCTACGCCGGCCAGCGCTTCCATTCTGGTCAATACGTCGGGCTACCTCTGCGTGTCGAAGTGGGGTAAACCGGGACGCGGCGCATCCCTCCTGCACGGCGGCGAATTCATGGCGCCGATCTACGGGTTGGCGATCGATCAGCAGGGGTCCATCTTCGTCGTCGACAACGGCAACAACCGCATTCAGAAGTTCGATCCCAACGGGAATTTCATTATCCTCTGGGGGAGCTTCGGGTCGGCCAACTCCAACTTCCATAACCCGACCGGCATCGCCTGCGACGCCAAAGGCGACGTCTACGTGGTGGACACGAACAACCACCGGGTTCAGAAGTTCGACGGCAAGTTGGGCGGCTATCTCATGAAGTTCGGTTCGCGCGGCAACGGAGAGGGACAGTTCAACGCGCCGTGGGGGATCGCGATCGACCGGGTGCGCGGGTACGTCTATGTCGTCGATAGCGCCAATTTCCGGGTGCAAAAGTTCGATATGCAGGGCGAATTCATCATGGCCTGGGGGAGCTTCGGCAATGGTGACGGCCAATTCTACTTCCCGCGCGGCGTGGCCGTCGATCAGAGCGATGGTACGGTCTATGTCGTCGATATGGGCAACCATCGCATTCAGAAATTCGATACGAGCACAAACGTCTTGCCGCAGTTGCTGACCAAGTGGGGAGGCAGCTCGGAAGCTGGGCATGCGAGCAGCCCGCAGGCCCAAGAGGCTGGCCAGTTGCGGTCACCGTGGGGCATTGCGGTCGATGGCCAGGGAGACGTGTATGTGACCGATACCGGCAACCATCGCATCGAAAAGTTCGATCGCGAGGGCAACTTCATCGCGCAGTGGGGAGGGTTCGGCGCCGCGCAGGGGCAGTTCAATTTCCCTTACGGGATTGCGGTGGATGCAAGGGGCAGCGTCTTTGCCGTCGACAGCGGCAACACCAGGGTGCAGCAGTTCATGCCCGCCGAAGAGGGGAGCGAGCGGCTCCAGGAAGAGGCGGAAGCGGTCGCGGAACTGGGACAGGTCGAGAAATCCACGAAGGTCTAGCAGGCAGCGGGCAGGAAGCCCGGGAGGGGGTAGGGAGCGATGTTGGAAAAGGAGGTCCGGGTCGGCTTGACGTATGACGATGTCGTGCTCGTGCCGGCCAAGTCGCATGTGCTTCCGAGCGAGGTCGACACGAGGACGCGCGTATCTCGGAACATCGTCCTGAACATTCCCATCGTCAGCGCGGCTATGGACACTGTGACCGAAGCTCGATTGGCGATCGCCATGGCCCAGGAGGGCGGCATCGGCATCGTCCATCGTGTGCTCTCTCCTGCCGACCAGGCGGCCGAAATCGACAAGGTCAAAAAATCCGAAAGCGGGATGATCCTCGATCCCATCACGATTTCGCCGGATCAGACCATTCGTGATGCCCACGAGTTGATGGCTCGGTATCGGATTTCCGGTATTCCCGTCACCAAGGGCAGCAAGTTGGTGGGCATCTTGACCAATCGCGATTTGCGATTCGAAACCAGGATGGACATGAAGGTGTCTCAGGTCATGCGCCGCGACAAACTCATCACGGCGCCGGAGGGCACCAGCCTGGAAAAGGCCCGGGAAATTTTGCACGAACACCGGATTGAAAAGTTGCCGGTCGTGAACAAGCAGTTCGAGCTGAAGGGGCTGATCACGATCAAGGACATCGAGAAGCGGATCAAGTATCCGAATGCCTGCAAGGATTCCCACGGTCGGTTACGGGTCGGCGCCGCCTTGGGCGTCGGTCCCGAGACCCCTGAACGGGTGGCCTTGTTGGTCAAGGCCGGGGTGGATCTGGTCGTGGTCGATACCGCGCATGGGCATTCGCAGGCGGTCTTGGAGACCGTCAAGCTGGTCAAGAAGGCGCATCCCAGACTCGATGTCGTCGCCGGCAACATTGCCACCGCGCAGGCGGCAAAAGATTTGGTCAAGGCAGGCGTAGATGCTGTGAAGGTGGGAGTCGGGCCCGGTTCGATCTGCACCACGCGTATCGTGTCCGGTGCGGGCATGCCTCAATTGACTGCCATTGCAGACTGCGCCAAGGTGCTGGCCGGCACGGGCGTGCCCGTGATCGCGGACGGCGGCATCAAGTACTCCGGGGACATCACCAAAGCCCTCGCAGCTGGTGCGTCCTCGGTCATGCTGGGGAGCTTGTTGGCGGGGACGGAGGAATCTCCCGGCGAAACCGTGCTCTATCAGGCACGGACCTACAAGGTCTATCGCGGGATGGGCTCGATCGGCGCCATGGAGCGGGGAGGCGGCGACCGTTACGGGCAGGGCGGCCGGCCGGCCAAGAAATTGGTGCCGGAGGGGATTGAAGGCCGTGTTCCCTACAAGGGCCCGCTGGCCCCCCATCTTTACCAGTTGGTCGGGGGCGTCAAGTCGGGCATGGGGTATTGCGGCTGTAAGACCATTCCCGATCTGCAGCAGAAAGCAACCTTCATTCGACAAACGTTGGCCGGGCTGCGCGAAGGGCACGTGCACGACGTGATCATCACCAAGGAAGCGCCCAATTATCGCACCGATTGGGAATAATCCCGCGTGATGCGTTCCTCGCGAAGCGTTTCTCGCACGGTAAATCCCCTCACGAGACGAACGATCACCCACGCCTGACGAGATACGATCTCATGGAACTTTGGCACGACAGAATCCTCGTTCTGGATTTCGGCTCGCAATATACCCAATTGATCGCACGGCGCATCCGCGAAGTGCAGGTCTATTCACAGATCCTGCCCTGCACGGTGTCGCTCGCCACCATCTTGGCCTATCGCCCCAAGGGGATTGTGTTGTCGGGCGGGCCCTCCAGTGTGTATGCCAAGAAGGCCCCGTCGGTGCCAAAGCAGCTGTTCGAGCAGGGTATTCCCATTCTCGGTATCTGTTACGGAATGCAGCTCGTGACGCATCTTGAGGGGGGAGAGGTCGGAAAGGCGCCGCACCGGGAATTCGGCCGTGCCGACCTGACGCTGGATGATCGGTCTGATTTGTTCAAGGGGATCGGGACTCGCGGCTCGACGGTCGTGTGGATGTCGCACGGCGATCGCATTGAGCGCATGCCGCCGGGTTTCCGGTCGATCGCCCACACGGACAACTCACCGGTGGCCGCCATGAAGCGGCACGACGCCAAACAGCGGGTCTATTGCCTGCAGTTCCATCCCGAAGTCGCACATACCCCTGAAGGTGCCGCGATCCTCAAGAACTTCGTCTATGGCATTTGCGGCTGCAAGCCGACTTGGACCATGCGGTCCTATGTCGACACGGCGGTGGAACAGATCCGCCAACAGGTTGGGAAGGATCGGGTCCTGTGCGCCTTGAGCGGTGGGGTGGACTCGTCTGTGGCCGCGGCGTTGACTCATCGCGCGATCGGTGACCAACTGACCTGTGTGTTCGTCGACAATGGCGTCTTGCGGAGCGGCGAACGGGAACAGGTGGAGAAGACCTTTGCCGCGCACGAGCATCTCAACCTGCGGGTCGTGAACGGGTCAGCGCAGTTCTTGGCCGCGCTCAAGAATGTCACGGATCCAGAGCGCAAACGCAAGATCATCGGTCGGCTGTTCATCAAGCTGTTCGAGGCAGAGGCGAAAGGCCTTACCGGCATCAAGTATTTGGTCCAGGGCACGCTGTATCCCGACGTGATCGAAAGCGTGAGTTTCAAGGGACCTTCGGCAACGATCAAAACACATCATAATGTCGGTGGGTTGCCGACCAAGATGAAGCTGAAGCTGGTCGAGCCCTTGCGGGAATTGTTCAAGGACGAAGTGCGGGTGTTGGGGCAGGAGCTTGGGTTGCCCGATGCCATCATTTGGCGACAACCCTTCCCGGGGCCGGGACTGGCCATTCGTATCCTGGGCGCGGTCACGAAAGACCGGCTTGCCATTCTCCGGGCGGCGGAATCCATCGTCGATCAAGAGATTCGGAGCGCGGGATTGTACCGCGAGATCTGGCAGGCCTTTGCGGTGCTGCTCCCGATCCGCACCGTGGGGGTCATGGGCGACCAACGGACCTACGAACATGTGGTGGCGATTCGCGCCGTGACCAGCCTTGACGGGATGACCGCCGATTGGGCCAAGATTCCCGCGGATGTGCTGGGTCGCATGTCCAACCGCATCATCAACGAAGTGAAGGGCGTGAACCGCGTCGTATACGACATCAGCTCGAAACCGCCTTCAACCATTGAGTGGGAGTAGGGTGTGACGGGAAGAGGGATCGCAACGAAGAGACGATGAACGTCCGATTGCAAAAACTCATCGCGGGAACCGGAATCGCGTCGCGGCGTAAGGCGGAAGAGCTGATTATCGCCGGACGGGTCACGATCAACGGGCAGGTTGTCCGTGAGCTGGGGACGAAGGTCGATCCCGAGCGCGACCACGTGAAAGTGGATGGGAAGCACCTGCGCGCGGCGCAGCCGTATGTCTACCTGATCCTCAACAAACCCAAGAACGTCATGTCGACGCTGGATGATCCCGAGGGAAGGCCCACGGTGAAGGACTACCTGCACGGCGTGACGGTGCGGGTGTTTCCGGTCGGCCGATTGGACTTCGACAGCGAAGGACTGATGCTGCTGACTAATCATGGAGACCTGGCTCAGGCGCTGCTTCATCCGCGGTACCACGTGCCCAAGACCTACTTGATCAAGGTGAAAGGCGTCCTCGACGATGCCAAGATCGACGCGCTGGAACGCGGCGTCAAACTTGAGGACGGCTACACGGCGCCGGCCAAAGTGGTCAAGGTCAGCAAGGCGGAAAGTAACTCCTGGCTGGAGGTCACCATTCATGAGGGACGCAAGCACCAAGTCAAACGCATGATCGAAGCGGTCGGCAGTTCGGTGATCAAGTTGACGCGCATCCGCATGGGGCCTCTTCTCTTAGGCGACTTGGCGCCAGGGGCCTATCGCTTCCTCACCGACCGTGAGGCCAACCGTCTACGCGAGCTGGTCGAGGACCGCATCACGAGAGTTGAACGACCGGGATTGGATGCATCCGGAAAACCTGTTCCCTGGACGGCCCCTCAGCAGCCGGCCCCTCCTCGACCGCCAAAACCGGCGCGGACCGGGCGGGGGCCGAAAGCGTCGGGGCAGCCGGCCCCTGGGAGACGGACGAGGACAGTCGGTCCAGCGGGCCTGCGCTCGAAGCGGAGCGGGGTGACGGATGCCAGCCGAGGACGACGTACGACCGGCGGACGGGCCAGAGAGGGAACGCGGAGACGACCATGAAGATCAGGACGCATCGATGCGGAGAATTGACCAAGGCCAACGTCGGCCAGCAGGTCGTATTGAACGGGTGGGTACAGCGACGCCGCGATCACGGGGCGGTGTTGTTCATCGATCTGCGCGACCGGACTGGGTTGACGCAGATTGTCTTCAACGCCGAGCGGAATGCGGCGGTCCATCAGGCGGCACAAACGTTGCGGAGCGAATGCGTGCTGTCGATCAGCGGACAGGTCATGGCGCGCCCTGAGGAATCGCGCAATCCAAACCTGTCGACGGGGGAAATCGAAATTTTCGTCGACACCCTTGATCTGCTGAACGAGGCCAAGACGCCACCCTTCATGATCGAGGACGACCTCGAGATCACCGAAGCCCTGCGTCTGAAATACCGGTACCTCGATCTACGGCGCCCGAAGATGCAACGGCTGCTGGGCCTGCGCCACGGCATCATGCAGGCCGTGCGGGCGTTTCTGAATGCCGAGCAGTTCTTGGAGGTGGAAACACCGGTCCTCACGAAGAGCACACCGGAAGGGGCGAGAGATTACCTGGTGCCCAGCCGGGTGAATCCAGGAATGTTCTTCGCGTTGCCCCAGTCGCCGCAGCTCTTCAAACAGGTGCTGATGGTCAGTGGGGTCGACCGCTACTACCAGATTGCCCGCTGCTTCCGGGATGAGGACCTACGCAACGATCGCCAGCCGGAATTTACCCAGATCGATCTGGAAATGTCCTTCGTCGACCGCGAACAGGTCATGGCCTTGATGGAGCGGATGATCGTTTCGGTGTTCACGCAGGCCGGGGGGGTGGAGCTACCCACGCCGTTCCCTCGCATGACCTACGCGGAGGCGATGGGGCGTTATGGGTCCGATAAGCCTGACCTCCGGTTCGGCATGCCGCTGTATGACGTGACGGCCTTTGCCGCTGCGAGCGAGTTCAAGGTGTTCAAGGACGCCGCTACCAAGGGAGGGCTCGTCAAGGCGTTGATCGTGACCGGCGGGGCTTCCATTGCGCGGAGCCGCATTGATGCGCTGGGCGAGACCGCCAAGAGTTTCGGCGCCAAAGGGCTGGCCTGGTTGAAGCTCACGCCGGAAGGCCAACTGGAGTCGGTGATCGCCAAGTTCCTCGACGCCAAGGCCTTCGCGGCCGCGCTGCCAGAGGCGAAACCGGGCGACTTGGTCCTGTTCGGCGCAGACAAGCCGGCGATCGTGCACGATGTGTTGGGCCGGATCAGGCTGCTTCTGGGCGAGGAATTGAATCTGATCGACAAACAGGCCTGGAAGCCCCTGTGGGTGACGGAGTTTCCCTTGCTGGATTATTCTCCGGAGGAGAAGCGCTACGTCTTCATGCACAATCCTTTTGCCGCCCCCATGGACGAAGACCTGCCGTTCCTCGATACGGACCCATTGAGGGCACGGGCGAAGGCCTACGACCTCGTGCTGAACGGGAGCGAAATCGGCGGCGGGAGCATCCGCAACCACCGGAGCGAGATTCAGCTGCGTATTCTGGATCTGCTGGGGATCGGCAAGGAGCAGGCGCAGGCCAAGTTCGGCTTCCTGCTGGAAGCGTTGGAGTATGGCGCCCCGCCCCATGGCGGGATCGCGTTCGGCCTCGACCGATTGATCATGTTGTTGGGCGGAGCCGATTCCATCCGCGACGTGATCGCCTTCCCCAAGACGCAGCGGGCGCAATGTCCGTTGACCGAGGCGCCCTCCAGCGTGGCGTCAGACCAATTGAAGGAACTGCGCATCAAGCTCGACCTCGTGGAATAGGGAGTCCATCGCGCGTGGCCGGCAACACCTTCGGTAGGCTCTTTACCGTGACCTCGTTCGGCGAGAGTCACGGCCCGGCGATCGGTGGCGTGGTTGATGGGTGCCCGCCTGGTCTCGCCCTTAGTGCGGCGGATATCCAGCAGGATCTCGATCGGCGCAAACCCGGCACTTCCCGCCACGTCACGCAACGGCAAGAATCCGATACGGTCGAAATCCTTGCAGGGGTTTTCGAAGGCCGGACCACCGGTACGCCGATCGCCCTGTTGATCCGTAACGAAGACCAGCGTAGCCGCGACTACGGCAATCTCATCGACACCTTCCGGCCCGGCCATGCCGATTATACCTACTGGCAGAAATACGGCATCCGCGACCATCGGGGAGGTGGGAGGGCCTCGGCGCGGGAAACGGCGGTGCGGGTAGCGGCCGCCGCGATTGCGAAGAAGTGGTTGCAAGAGAGGCATGGCGTTCTCATCCGCGGATACCTTAGCCAACTGGGGCCGATTGACGTACCGTTTCGGAGTTGGGACGCCGTCGGGAGGAACCCCTTCTTTGCCGCCGACGCCGAGGTGGTGGGCCGGCTCGAATCCTTTATGGATGAGCTGAGAAAGGCCGGCGATTCCGTGGGGGCCAAGGTCACGACCGTGGCTGAAGGGGTCCCGGTGGGGTGGGGGGCGCCGGTCTATGCGAAATTGGACGCGGATCTCGCGGGAGCCATGATGAGCATCAACGCCGTGAAGGCGGTGGAGATCGGCGCGGGTTTTGCCTCGGTGGCTCAGCGCGGCTCTGAACACGGCGACGAACTGACGCCGGAGGGGTTCATCACGAACCATGCCGGCGGGATCCTCGGTGGCATTTCTACGGGCCAGGATGTGGTCGTCACGATCGGCATCAAGCCCACCTCGAGCATTCGTATTCCACGCCGGTCGATTGATAAGGAGGGCCGTCCCACGACGGTCGAAACCAGCGGCCGCCATGATCCCTGCGTCGGGATCAGGGCCACGCCGATCGCTGAAGCCATGATGGCCCTCGTCCTGATGGACCATGCGCTGCTGCATCGGGCGCAAAACGCCGATGTGTCCACGTCGACTCCCAAAATTCCCGGCTCAATGCGGTGACCCGGCTTCCCTTCGGTCCATGACGATCCTCGAACTCAACC
This sequence comes from Nitrospira sp., assembly GCA_015709715.1. NCBI lineage: Bacteria > Pseudomonadati > Nitrospirota > Nitrospiria > Nitrospirales > Nitrospiraceae > Nitrospira > Nitrospira sp. The sequence goes on along the minus strand of CP054184.1, from coordinate 921,762 downwards.
AGGCCGCCGTATATCGTGGGGATGCGCTGGTGTTCGATGGGTTGTCGCTGGTGTTGGAGGAGAAGCAGCAGACCGTCATCCTCGGTCCGAACGGAGCCGGCAAGTCGACGATCCTCAAACTGATCGCCGGTGAACTGCACCCGGTTCCCAAAGAGACCCCCTCCCTCCGCGTGTTCGGGGAAGACCGATGGAACGTGTGGGACCTGCGCAAGCGGCTCGGTGTGGTGTCGCATGATCTCCAACATCGCTACATGGACCATGTGCGGGGGCTGGATGTCGTGCTCTCCGGGTTCTATGCTAGTATCGGGACCTATCGGTACCAGGAGTTCAGCGAATCCCATCTGCTGCGGGCCGGGCGGTTGCTGGATGAATTGGGTGCCGGGAATCTAAAGGCACGATCGTTCGGTGAGATGTCTACGGGTGAGCAGCGCAGGGTCCTGCTGGCGCGGGCCCTCGTGCATGACCCGGGAGTGCTGGTCTTTGATGAGCCCACCAGCGGACTCGATCTCCAAGCCTGCTTCCATTACCTGGCGCTCTTGAGGCGGTTGATCGCGCAGGGCAAGACCATCATCTTGGTCACCCACCACATGCACGAGATTCCGCCCGAGGTTTCGCGGGTGATCCTGCTGAAGGCCGGGCGTATCATGGCCGACGGTGACAAGGCTCACGTCTTGACACAGCAGCGGCTGAGCGCACTCTTCGACGTGCCGCTCCAACTGGTGCAGGCGAGCGGCTGGTACCAGGCCCTGCCTGCGTAGGAACTGAGAGCCTACCCTCCGCCCAGCGTGACGGTGAAGGTGAGGGCGGCATCGAGACGACGGACCTTGACGCGGACCTGTTGGCCGGGACTCGTGCGCTCAATGAGATAATTCTTCAGATGGGCCGCGTCGTCGATCTCGGTGTCATCCACTGCGATGATGACATCATGCTTCTGAATCCCCGCCGACTTGGCCGGTTCCGATACATCCTTGACTGCCATGCGCCACTTCGTGCCGTCCCGTACGGCCGCCATTTGAATGCCCATCTTGGAGAAGGTCAAGGGTTTCCCTTCCAGCGCCGCGTTCACGATCCGTTCAGCCAGCAGTGCGGGAATCGCAAAGGCCATTCGGCTGCAGCGGGCGGTGGAGTCATCCCGTTCGGTTTGAATGATCGCATGCATGATGCCGACCACTTCACCGCGCTCATTGTAGAGCCCGCCGCCAGAGTTGCCGCTGCAGGCGGCGACGTCGGCTTGAAGGAGTCTTGTGTCGACCGTTTGCAGGAACGTGCTGGTGTTGCCGAGGTGGCCGAACGACATCGTCGGGCCCCAGCCCATGGGATACCCGACGGTAAAGACTTCCTGGCCTGGTTGGACGTCACCGGCCGCGAAAGCCGTGCCGACCGCCACCTTCGCGCGATGGGCCTCGGCGACGCGGTAGACCACCACATCCATGAAGGCGCTGTCTCCGACTAGATCGGCCGGTAATTCGTGGAGATCGGTCGTCAGGATCCGAATCTGTTTCGGAATGACGCTGCCGGTGGTGGGATCGTTTTTCTCCGCAGCGTGGCGGGCCGTGACGATGTATCCGTCACGCAGGTGAAACCCGGTGCCACGCACGAGGATCCTGCCGGGCTTGTCGGGGGTTCGTTGATCCTGAGTGTCTTCCAGGACGCCGATGGTGGCCTGTTTGGCGCGTTCGAGGGCGGCAGCATCGAGGGCCGCTACATCCGTAGCCCACGGGCCTGACATTAGATTGAGACCGGCAAGGAGAGCAAGGGAGCAGCGGATCATTGCGGCTGGTTGCGCGACTGTTGAACAACTCATACGCACGTCGGTCCTTTCGTAGGGATTCGTCGATTCGACAGTATAATCCAGAGGTGCGGTCGGATGGAACGTGCCTATGGGCGATCCAGACTCCAAGCTTCCGCGGTCATGGTATCCGATCTTGCCGTCGGCTATACTGCCCGATATGGCGTTCTTCTTGTCCTTGCTCCTGTTGCTGCCGGTCGTCATGTCCGGCTGCGCCACCACCTCCGTCGTTCCCGACGCGCTTCAACCACAGATCGATCGAACCGGCACCTTCCCGACGGTATGGGAGTCGCCCGACGCCTATCGAGGCAAGGTGGTGGTGTGGGGTGGCGAGGTGTTGAAGACGAAAGCCCTTCAGGGTGGGACGCAGTTTGAGGTCTTGCAGTTGCCCTTGGATGAAGGCGACGCGCCTACGGCACAACGCACAGCGTCGCGGGGGCGGTTCTTTGCCTGGCAGCGAGAGTTTCTCGATCCGGCCACGGTCACCGACGGTACCAGGGTCACGATCGTCGGTGAGGTGACAGGTGCGGCCGTCGACAAGTTGGATGAGGCGGACTACCGTTACCCCACCCTGGAAGTCATACATCTGCATCGCTGGGAGCCGAATCAGCTCGATGAGCAGCGCATCCCGGGACCCTACTGGGGTGTGTTCGGCGGGTTCGGGATCGGCGGCGGTGGGGGGATCAGAAGCGGCGAAGGAATCGGCATCGGATTTTAGTTGTCGGCAAAGGTGTCGCAGACAGCGGGATCGCCGGATTGCAGACCCCGTCGCAGCCAGGTCATGCGTTGTTCGGACGAGCCATGGGTCCAACTTTCTGGCTGCACGTAGCCCTGCCCCAGCTTCTGGAGCCGGTCGTCGCCGATCGCGGCTGCGGCGCGCAGCCCTTCTTCGAAGTCGCCAGGCTCGATGAGGTTCCGATCCTGACGTGCATGGTAGCCCCAGACTCCGGCGAAACAGTCGGCTTGTAGTTCCATCTGCACAGAGAGGGCGTTGCGCTCGACGATGGAACTCCGTTGTTGGAGGCGGTGGACTTTCTCTGCGATGCCGAGCAGGTTTTGGACGTGGTGACCGATCTCATGGGCGATCACATAGGCCTGAGCAAAGTCACCCGGAGCACCAAGCCGCTGTTCCAGTTCTTGGAAAAAAGAAAGGTCCAAATAGACCTTGCGGTCGCCCGGGCAATAAAACGGGCCGACAGCGGATGAGGCCGTGCCGCAAGCGGATCGAACCGCACCGGTGAATAGCACCATCTGCGGATCGCCATAGGGGCGTCCTACCTTCGGGAGCAGTGCCCGCCAGGTGTCCTCCGTGTCCGCGAGAACAACCGACGCGAAGGCTCCGAGCTTGTCCCCTGGTGGCCCGGTCGGTCCGCGCTGGTCGCTATCGGTGGAGACGGTCATGTTCTGTACGCCGCTCAGCAGGTTGAGAAGCGTCAGTGGATTGGTGCCGGTCAGCGCGCTGATGGCGAGCACCAGAACGAGCCCACCCAACCCAATGCCCGTTCCAGCCCTTGCCGGTCCCCACCCTCGTCGATCTTCGATGTTCCCGCTCTGCCGTTGGCCTTCCCATCGCATGACCGATCTCCTCCGTGCGAGATGAGGTGCCTTCCGTAGGATCAGGCTGATGGATGCGCGAGGCCAAGTCAAGCAGCGCCGCTTGGCCATCGGCTGAGGGGCACGGCTGCTCCCATCGGCATTGGCAGGCTGGACAGGCGAGAGGATGGTTCGTTACACTTCGCCCATGTCCACGCCTCAGTCTCGTGTCTCCCGCTTGTATCTGCCCTCGCTGGTCTTTAGCGGCCTGAGTTTGGCCCTCTCTTTGGCCGGATGCCAGGCTACGACGGTGGGCTTACCGCCCAGCGCGAATCTGAAACCGAGCCTAGCAGCACCCGAATGTCCGAAACTCGGTGGGATCTACGAATTGCAGGGGGAGCCCTTACCGGGCACGATGGATTTTTACCGCGACCGGAGCAATCGCCTGACCCTCAATGCAATGTTAGGAGTTTCGGCGCCGGCGGAGCTCGTGCAGGATGCCGCACGGGTCGAGGTGCTTCAGGACGATACGTTGGAACTTGTCAACCGGCATGGAGGGGCGATTGCCGCCCATCAATTGGATCTGCAGCCGGAGGATCGAGTGACCTGCAGCCGCAACCACATTTCAATCCGACGCACTCGGTTCGAGGGCGGCGAGGTTCCAGAACCGCTGCGGAACATTTCCGACATTGCGCAGGAGCTGACAGTAGAGAAGGATGGCACGTTGCTGGTGTGGATGCGTATCCGGTCCAAGAGTAAATCGGCCTTCTTTACCACTCCGGTTCCCCTTGAAGAGTACGCGGCCCGCTTCAGACGCCTCGACTGACAACACGAGTGTGCAGGGCCGAGTCTTTCAATCATCGGCGGATCCATTCACACAGCCACCGGGTTCACCGCTTCTGTGCCACGGTCACTCATCGTCACCGCGCGTGAGGAGGGCGCAGTCACTATGATGCGATCAGCGAGCCGGACCCTTGCCTTCAACAAGCCCTACGACGTGTTGCCCTGTTTTACCGATTCCGATGGACGCACGACCCTGGCCGAGTTCATCCGTGTCCGGGGCGTGTATGCCGCCGGGCGGCTGGACCGGGACAGCGAAGGTCTGCTCTTGCTGACATCCGACGGCGCATTGGCTCGCGCGATTACCGATCCTCGGCATTACCTTCCAAAGGTCTATTGGGCTCAAGTCGAGCGGATCCCGGATGACAGGGCATTGGAGCATCTGCGCCAGGGAGTCCTGCTGAACGGCAGACGGACGAGGCCTGCGCAAGCGCATGTATTGACGGCGGAGCCACGGTTACCTGATCGACCGGTCTCGATCCGGTTTCGAAAACACGTTCCGACCGCCTGGCTCCAGCTCACGTTGTACGAAGGAAGGAATCGGCAAGTGCGGCGTATGACCGCTGCCGTGGGGCATCCGACGCTACGGCTGGTGAGGGTCGCCATCGGTCCGATCGCCTTGGGGGGGCTTTTGCCAGGACAATGGCGTGAGTTGACCAGGGAGGAGGTCACCGGGATTGTTCAGGCCGGCCAGTCCGGACCGCAGCGCGAATCCGGCAGGAGGGTACGAACATGATTCCGGCAAGGGGCGGCACACCGAGGAACGGGCGAGTCAGCCGTGGTCCTGACATCGGCCGTCGTAGGATGATGCGGGAACTCGCGGCTGTTGTACTGTTGGCGATGGAGAGTGTCTGGCGGCTCGGAGAGACTCGAACTGCCTCGGCGGTGCCGACGGGAGAGCGGCTCGACCGAGATATAGCTGAAGGCTTCATGCGGCGGGCGATCGAGCTGAGCCGTCGAGGCATGGAGTCAGGGGATGGCGGCCCATTCGGTGCTGTGATTGTGAAAGACCGTATGATCGTGGGCGAAGGATGGAACCGCGTAGTTGCCACGAACGACCCGACTGCCCACGGCGAAATCGTGGCGATTCGCGCGGCGACCCAAACGCTGAAGCATTTTAACCTCAAGGGCTGCGACATCTATACGAGTGCTCAGCCCTGTCCGATGTGTTTGGGTGCCATTTACTGGGCGCGCCTCGACCGGATCTATTACGGGAATAGCGTGAAGGATGCGGCTGCGATCGGCTTTGACGACGACCAGTTCTATCGCCAGTTGGGCCGTGCCCCTCAAGATCGGACGGTTCCGGAGGTCCAATTGCTGGCGGAGGAGGCTCGCCTCATATTTCAGGAGTATGCGGCGCAGGTAGGTGCAGTTCGCTACTGAAGAACGGTTAGGGGCGTTCTGCCGATCTTCGCCCGAACTGGACCTCGATGATCGCCCTGAGGTATATGAAGCGACTATAGGTGGGCGTAGCTTGGTTGAGGTGGACGACCGATGATGATTGGGGGATAGCTCATGAGATTGGCGCGAGAAGCGGTGGTGTTGGCGTGGTTGCTGTATATCTGTGGATCGGCGGTTTCCGCACTGGCGGCCAACCTTGATCCTGCGGCCTTGGCTGATCTGCGACAGATCAAGAAGTTCGTGTCGGTGGAAGTGCAGACGCAGGGAACAGCAGAGAAACTCGGTATCAGCGGCGCTGAACTAACCGACGTGACCAGGGCGACTCTCCTGAATAAATTGCCAGGGATTGCGCTTGAAGGTTCAACGGGCCCCTCCCCGGAAGCGACGGAACGACTCAATCAGCTGGGATTCTTTACTTGCGAAGTCTGGACCGTGGGCGAGCAGTATATCGCGGCTTACCATGTGGATTGCAGCGCAGGTGCCTATACCGCACAGAAAACGCCGGGGAGTCTTTGGAATCAAGCCATTCTGGGATATGGGCCGAAGGACGAGGTGTTGGAAGCCGTGCGGAAGGGTGTGCGTGCCATGGTCGAGTTGTTTACCACCACCGTTGCAACAGCGCGAAGTGGAAGCGGCGGGCAGTGACCGCAAACGCTTAGCTTTGCGCTGACTCGATAGTGTCCACGTCCGCGATGATCGTATGGAGTCCGCTGGCTCCTGCCGGCTGCGGACGGATCAGTTCGGAAATCTGCAGTTGACCTTTAGTGTCGATCGCACGGACTGCGACCTGATATTTCCCTCGTTTCGGCGGACGCCAGGAATAGTTCCAAATGACCCATGAGTAGGGTGACATCGGCGTTTCGATTTCGCACGAGTCCCATGTTCTCGCCGCATCAAAACTGATCTCGACACGGCTGATCGAATTGGGCCCACCAAACGCGATGCCGCGAAACCGTTGCTCGGGGCCGCGTAAGGTTTGATAGTGTCCTGGGGAGTCGATGCGGGAAAAAATCTTGATCGTGCCGTCATCCGTCCAGCCTTTGCGTTGCCAGTAGCCTTTATAGTCACCGGCGTAGGCCTCGATCTCCACAATCCATTTCACATTCTTGATCCCATACAGGCCGGGAACCAGCAGGCGCAGAGGAAACCCATGCTCCTTCGGGAGTTTCTCGCCATTCATCAGGAACGCGAGCATGACA